>NZ_JARJHT010000001.1 GCF_029269745.1 Polluticoccus soli
CCGAATTTCTTCGGGCTATGCCCCAGATAAAGGTAGATTGCGTACGTGTTCCGCACCCGTTTGCCGGTCGCCACCAGGTATTGCTACCCGTGCTGCCCCTCGACTTGCATGTGTTAAGCCTGCCGCTAGCGTTCATCCTGAGCCAGGATCAAACTCTCCATTGTAAAGATTGTTTGTTCACTGACTAATTTTGTACTCTAACGTTCATTAAAAATTTGCGTTATTTGGAAATTAGACGTGTAACTTAATTTGTTACGCTTAATTGGCCTACTACTTAAAGTAGGTCTTACCTGTAATGAGAACTTCATCTCATTTGCTGTTGCTTCCCAATCTTTCAAAGATCTTGTCAACACTACTGTTGACTCTTGTTATACCATAAGGAGTTGAACCTCATCCCGGCCTTAAACCGTGTATCTTTTTTGTTACTTTTTAAAGAACTTTTTGTTTCCCTTTTTCGTTGGGGTTGCAAAGGTAGAAAACCTTTTTGAAACCGCAAAATCTTTTTTCAGATTTTTTTCTTCAGAACCTTCATTCCGAACCGTTTCACTTCACCGTCAATCGCTTTAAGAACTATCCCTTTTTCGTTGGGGTTGCAAAGGTAGAAAACCTTTTTGAAACTCCAAAAAATCTTTTCAGATTTTTTTTTCAGAACCTTCATCCTGATCGTTTCACTTCACCGTCAATCGCTTTAAGAACTACCCCCTTTTCCGTTGGGGTTGCAAAGATAGGCAGCTTTTCTTTTCTACCAAATCTGTTTTGAATATTTCTATTCGCCATCCGAGTTGCAACCATCACTTAAAGAGCTTTCCGCCGTAGCGGGCGGCAAAGATAGAACGTGTGTTTCGTTTCTGCAACACCTTTCTTAAAAAACTTTAAAAAGCCGTAGCTTTATTAGTCTATGGGGAACAAGCTCATCAATTCTATACTTATTGTTGCTTCATGCTCAGCAATACTATTAAGCTGTAAAGACCTGGGTTCCAATGACGCCCAGGTACGGCAGATGGAAGACTCTGTATTTAAACGCTACCCTACAGTGAACGGTGTAAGCATAGAGGTAAAAGAACACCAGGATGTTATCGTGACACTACGCGATAAAGAACTGTATAGTTCCCCACAGGCCGAGCAGCAGCGCATTACCAATGAAATAGCACAGCTCACTATACAGCTGTTTGAAAAGAACAATTACCTCGACGAAGGCACTGTGATCTTCGCTGAGAACGAGAATGGTATTGAAGCACAACCGGATAAAGAAAAGAAATATGACATGCAGCTGGAAAAACTGTTGTCTGTTGGCAAGTAATTTGTGTTACTATTAACGACTAACAGTTCTTATCATGAAAGCGAATTTTATACGCTCTTTCATGTTTTTTTCCATCGCACTCTGCTGTCATGCATTTGTGCTGAATGCGCAAAAAACCGCTACCAAGAGAGTGAGCCCTCCGGCGCTGGCTACAGTGCCTTTTCAGTATGCCCAGTCCCTAATATTTGTAAAAGCCAAGATCAACGGCAGCCGCACCATGTACCTCTTCCTGATAAATACGGGCGCAAACACTACAGTCATTGACACGCGTACGGCAGATATGCTAAAACTACCCGTGATACGTGAAGAAGATACCGTAGAGGGTACCGCAGGTACAGAAAACGTGAGGCTTCATACGATCAAATCCATTGATATCGATAAAGCGTCAGTGAAAAACATGGAGATCACCAGCCGCGACCTGAGCAATTTTGTCACGCTCAACGGCCAGAAAATAGATGGGATCCTGGGAACCGACTTTTTAAAGAACTTCTCTGTTACTATTGACTTCTACCAAAAGACAATGGCCTTTACCAATATGCGGGCCCCTGTTGGACGGCAGAAAACAATGCCGTTCAAAATAGTGGATGGTATTCCCCGCTTCAGCGTACGGCTTAACGATACTTTTGACACCTATCTTACTTACAACAGTGCTGTAAGTATGGAGCCCAGCCGAAACAACTACATCAATGTATCGTACAGCCAATGGCAGGAACTCAAGCGACTGACACCTTATATGAACCACTCCAATTTTGTAGCCGGCAAGGGCGTTGGCGGTAGCGTGTACATGCAGGTAGTAAAGATCAGCGGCCTTCGTGTATGCGAGCTCGACCTGAACAGCCCATATATGGTAGTACAGACCAAGGAGGGTTACTTCAAAAGAGATGATGCAGTTGGCTTCTTTGGCAACAACATTCTTGAGAAACAACGAAAGGTTACTATAGACTTTCTTGGCGAGCGTATCGTGCTGCAAAGCATGTTCAACCCGGCTTCGCGATCTAAAAAACCGGTTAAGCGCAGACCCATTCCCTACTTCACTTCCTACTAAGGGCATATTTTTTGTTTGCTGCACAGTTAAACTTTTGACTTTGCAGCATATCTAACCCTTAGAATGGAACCAGAATGGGAAATAGGCTCTTATTGACAGGACTCCTGTTGTTTGCTTCAGGATATTCATTTGCACAAGTAAGCATCAATGGTAAAATAATAGAAGCGGCAGATACAGCAGGCCTGATCGGCGTAAACGTATTCGTAGCGCCGGTTAGCGACACCTCGCAGAAGAACGGTACTGTAACTGACGCGGATGGCAATTTTTACATAGACAATATAACTCCCGGCCAATACCGGCTTCACGCATCTTATATTGGATTCACGCCACACGTTCGCACCATTACTATCAACGATCAAAACATTAACCTCGGCACCATTGCGCTGCAGCCTGCCGCTTCTACCCTGCAAACAGTGGTAGTGCAAGGACAGGCGGTGCAGGCAACGCAAATAGGTGATACCACGCAGTTTAATGCCAGCTCTTTCAAAACCCACCCCGATGCCAACGCCGAAGACCTGGTCACCAAAATGCCGGGCGTAACGCGCGATGAAGGCACACTTAAGGTAAATGGCGAGGAGGTATCAGAAATACTGGTCGACGGTAAACCATTTTTTGGCGATGATCCCAATGCAGCAGTGAAGAATCTACCAGCAGAGATAATTGATAAAGTGCAGGTATTTGATAAGCTAAGTGACCAGGACCAGTTTACCGGCTTTAACCAGGGTGAGACACGTAAGACCATCAACATTATTACCAAGCCGGGCAAGAACGCAGGCAAATTCGGTAAAGTATATGCCGGATATGGCACAGACGATCGCTATAACGTAGGTGGCAATATCAATTTCTTTAAAGGCGCACGACGTATTACAGTCCTCGGTCTTTCGAATAACATCAACCAACAAAACTTCAGCTCCGATGACCTGCTCGGTGTAACTGCAAACCTCCGCAGCCAGAACCGCGGCGGTGGCGGACCACGAGGTGGCGGCCCGGGTGGGTCTGAGGGACGTGGTGGCAGCGGTGGCTTCAGGGGTGGTAATCGCGGTGGTGACGGCAGCAACTTCCTGGTGACACAGCAGGGAGGTATTGTGACCACCAGCGCCATCGGACTGAACTACAGCGACGAGTGGGGCAAAAAGATCAAAGTATCGAGTAGTTATTTCTTCAATCATACCAACACCGATAACACGAGCACTATTACACGTCAGTACGTTAATACCGACGATAGCAACCTGGTATACGACGAAAACAGCTTTACTAATGCCCGCAATATTAACCATCGGCTAAACGGACGACTCGAATACACCATCGACTCAGCGAATTCGCTGATCATTACACCACGCATCAGTTTCCAGGATGCTGAGTATGGTAGAATACTAAATGGCAACAATACGCAGGACGGTCTGTTCTTTGGCCGCACCGTAAACAGTGATACGTCTGACAACAGCGGCTATAATTTTTCTAACAACATACTATACCGCCACAGGTTTGCCAAGAAGGGACGTACCATTTCATTCAACTTCGGCACCCAACTCAACGACAAACTAGGCGACGGCCAGTTATTCTCGCTTAACGAATTTGCAGACGGCGACACTAGCTTGCTCGATCAACAATATCACCAAACATCCGGAGGATACACGCTTTCCGGCAATCTGAATTATACAGAGCCACTATCAAAGAAAAGCCAGCTGATGGTCAACTACGCGCCGTCATACACAAATAATGATGCAGATAAAGAGTCGTTCAACCTCAACCCAGCCGACGGACAATACAATGTACTCAACCCTACCCTTTCCAATAAATTCGACAATACTTATTTGACACAACGTGGAGGCTTAAGCTATCGCTACAACGACACTAACTATAATTTTAACGTAGGTGTAGATGGACAGATCGCCAACCTGGAGGGCCACCAGACCTACCCTACCATGTTTGATATCGATCGCTCATTCAGGAACATTCTGCCTAATGCCATGTTCAACTATCGCTTTAGCAGAAATAAAAATCTGCGCATCATGTACCGCTCGGGCACAAACGCTCCCAGCATCACCCAATTGCAAAACGTTGTTGACATATCTAATCCACTATTGCTAAAAACCGGTAATCCCAGCCTGGTGCAGGATTACGACCACAACCTCATTGCACGTTATAGCGCTACTAACACACGTACTTCGCGCAGCTTCTTTGTATTTGGTAATGCCCAATTCACACAAGATTATATAGGCAATGCCACCTTCATTCCTACCAAAGACACCGTGATCAATAGTGGCTTTTTGGTGAACCGTGGTACGCAGATCAATATGCCGGTGAACCTCGATGGTTATATGAACGCGCGCATCTTCGCTACCTACGCATTTCCTGTAAAAGCTATTAAAAGCAACCTGAGCCTGAATGGCGGCGTTGGCTATAGCCATACACCGGCTATCATTAATAATGAACGAAACTTTTCGAATAACTATACCACGAGCGCCGGCTTTACGCTAGGCAGCAACATCAACGAGAACCTGGATTTTACACTTAGCTACCGTGGCAATTACAACATAGTAAAGAATACCCTGCAAACCGATCTCGATAATACTTACTACTACCACACGGCAGGCCTGCGACTGAATTATGTATTCCTGGAGCGTTTTGTGTTCAATACAGATGCAACCCATAACCTTTACACAGGCTTAACCCAGGATTTCAACCAAAGCTTCCTGCTATGGAATGCAGCATTGGGCTATAAGTTTCTTAAAGATCGCTCGCTGGACCTGAGGCTCAGCGTATACGACATCCTGAACCAGAACAGGGCTATCAGCCGCACGGTCACCGAGACTTATATTGAGGATAGCTTTACCAATGTACTACAGCGTTACTTTATGCTGACGCTTACCTACACGCTACGAAATTTTGCCAGTGGTAAAACATCCAACCCCGAGCTCAATCAACCGAGATAAAATAAAGAAAGCCGTTACGATCGTAACGGCTTTTCAATTTATTTGCACTTAATAGTTGTACTACTTGGTCATTGTCTTCTTTGCTTCGATGCTCAGTGTAGCATGAGGCACAGCACGCAGACGCGCTTTGTCGATCAGTTTACCTGTTACACGGCAGATACCGTAAGTTTTGTTCTCGATACGTACCATCGCTTTTTCCAGGTGGTTGATGAACTGGATCTGGCGGCTTGCCAGCTGGGCCAGTTGTTCGCGTTCCATGGCACCGCTGCCATCTTCCATGCTGGCATAACGGTTCTCGGTGTCTTCAGTGCCCGCTTCGTCTTTGCGGGTGATCAACCCTTGCAGGTAAGCAAGTTCCTTACGGGCGCTTTCCAGCCTGCCGGTGATGAGTTCTTTGAATTCAGCCAGTTCTTCATCGCTATAGCGATACACTGGGCCTTGAAGTTGTTGTGGTTCGTCCAAAATGCTGCGTGTATATTCAGGTTGATAATTGATCATTGTCTTGCCCGCCTTGTCTGCTTCCTTCGCCTTGTTCTCAAGACGGCGGTGCGCCACCACTACGTTTGGTTTCTTATCTATCGCGCGTATTGGAGTAGCTTGTTTAGACGGAGCACTCTGCACAGAAGCGCTGGCCGATGATGGCCTGCTGGGCAGTGCGCTCTTTGCAAATGTAGTTACTGTTTTGGTAGGAGTCTTGGGAGTAGGTGCTCCTTTCTTGCTCGATTTTGCAACTACAGGCGCCGGGCTTGGTGCTGGCTTCTTTACTTCAGGTTTCTTTACTTCAACTGGTTTCGGAGCCGGTTTAGCAGGAGCTGCAGCTACTTTTTTAGCCGGAGCTGGTGCCGGTTTTGCTGGCGCTGCTTTTTTTGCCGGAGCCGGTGCTGGTTTTGCCGCTGTTACTTTCTTAGCCGGAGCTGCCGCTACTTTCTTTACTGGGGTTGCTGCTTTTTTTGCCGGTGCTGATTTCGCCGTCGTCTTGCTATTCGTCGTCTTTTTCAATGTCTTCGAAATTTTTGGATCTGTTTTTTTGGCTGTTGCCTTCTTAACTATTGGTTTCTTTGCAACAACCGCCTTCTTTGCTGCCGCTTTTTTAGCAGGAGCCGCTTTCTTCACAAGTGTCTTTCTACCAGACGCCTGGTGCTGGGCGGTAGCCTTTTTTGCGGTAACAGCTTTTTTGGCAGGAGCTGCTTTCTTTTTTACTGCCGCCTTTTTTGACGGAACAGCCTTCACGGATTTACTAGCCACTTTCTTTTTAGCCGGCGCAGCTTTTCTAGCGCCTGATGCAGAAGCCTTTGCGTTTTTAGCTTGTTTGACCGGTTTCTTTTTAGTGGCCATAACTTAAGAGTTTTTAGATATTAACACTTTAAGAGTTGCTTCGTTTACCTCAATTTCGGTACCAGATTGTATATCAGGCACTAATTGAATGTTGTCTGCCAAAATTTCCGTACAAATATAATCACTGAAATTAATAATTGCAGACTTTAATGGCTCGTACTCTTCTATCGTAACCACAATTCTATCAGTCAGTTCCAACCCAGATTCCTTCCTTATCTTCTGGATCCGGTTCACCAACTCGCGGGCATTGCCCTCGTCTTGCAGCTCGGGAGTAACGGTTATATCGAGGGCCACGGTCAGGTTATCCTTATTGGCTACCGACCAGCCCGGTATGTCTTCGGCTATGATGTCAACATCTTCTACGCCTATGGCTACCGGTTCGCCCTCTACTATCAGTTCAAACGTTTTTTGCTTCTCTAAAGTGGTAATGTCCTGCTGTCCCATCTGCCCGATGGCGGCGGCCACAGCCTTCATTTTTGTACCCATACGGGCGCCCAACTGCTTAAAGTTAGGCTTTAATTTCTTCTTGATAAAGCCCTCTGTGTCAACAAGATACTCAATTAACTTGACGTTAACCTCGTTCTTGACCAATTCCTCTACTTTCTTTATCTGCTCCTGCATATGACTGCTCATTACAGGCACCAGTATCTTCTGCAGCGGCTGGCGTACTTTCAGGTTCACCTTCTTACGGATAGATAGAACTAAAGAAGATATGTCCTGCGCCAGTTGCATGCGCTCTTCCAGGTCGGTGTCTATTACGCTGTCGTCTATCACCGGGTAATCGGCAAGGTGTACAGATTCTGCCTCATGACGTTTGGTGATGCCATTCAGGTTCTGGTACAGCCAGTCGGCGAAGAAAGGCGCGATCGGCGCCATCAGCAGCGATAATGTTTCCAGGCATTCGTACAGGGTTTGGTAGGCGCTTATTTTATCTGCCTCGTATTCTCCTTTCCAGAAGCGGCGGCGGCAAAGGCGCACATACCAGTTACTCAGGTGTTCGTCAAGGAAGTATTCCATAGCGCGTCCGGCCTGTGTAGGCTCGTAGTCGTCCATGTATTTGGTTACATCGCGCACCAGCGAGTGGAGCGATGAGATGATCCACTGGTCTATCTCAGGACGTTGGTGTACAGGTATGTATTTCTCTTTGAACGTGAAGCCATCAACATTGGCATACAGTGCAAAGAACTGATACGTATTGTAAAGGGTACCGAAGTACTTACGTTGTACTTCCCTGATACCTTCAATATCAAACTTCAGGCTATCCCACGGCGATGCATTGGTAATGAGGTACCAACGGGTAGCATCGGCGCTGTATTTCTCTATGGTCTCGAACGGATCCACCACGTTGCCGAGGCGTTTGCTCATCTTGTTGCCGTTCTTATCCAGCACCAAACCGTTAGAAACCACTGTTTTATAAGCCACGTTGTCGAACAGCATAACACCCAGTGCGTGCAGGGTGTAGAACCAACCGCGGGTCTGGTCAACACCCTCGGCTATAAAATCTGCCGGGAAGTTGTGTTTCAGCTCCCTTTTAGGGTGCTTGCTGAACGGGTAATGCAGCTGCGCATAAGGCATAGCGCCTGAATCGAACCATACGTCCACCAGGTCTGGCTCACGGTACATGGGCTTGCCGTCTTTCGACACCAGCACTATCTGGTCTACATAAGGTTTATGCAGGTCGAGGGTTTTATCGTCGATGAATTGGTTGAGGTCCAGCTTCTTATCTGCCTTCTTCACTTCTTCCTTCAGCTCCTCGATGCTGCCGATGCACTTGGTTTCCTTGCCATCTTCTGTTATCCAGATAGGCAGCGGAGTACCCCAGTAGCGACTGCGGCTCAGGTTCCAGTCCACCATGTTTTCCAGCCAGTTACCAAAGCGGCCTTCACCTGTTGCTTTAGGTTTCCAGTTGATGGTCTTGTTCAGCTCCACCATCCTGTCCTTTACGGCTGTGGTCTTGATGAACCATGCGTCCAGCGGATAGTAGATAACGGGCTTATCCGTACGCCAGCAGTGCGGGTACGTGTGTTCGTATTTTTCCACCTTAAAGGCCTGGCCGCCGACCTTCAGCTTTACAGCTATGTCTACGTCCACGTCCTTATAGTCACTGTCGTCTTTATAGTTCTTTACATACCGCCCGCTGAACTCGCCGGTAAAGTCGTGAAACTTACCTTCTTTATCCACCATGGTCAGTATGCCTATGTTGTTCTTCTTGCCTACGCGATAGTCATCTGCACCAAAAGCAGGGGCCGTGTGTACGATACCCGTACCGTCTTCGGTGGTTACGAAGTCGCCGGTGATCACCCTCCACGGATCGCCGCCTGCTATTTCGCGGGTGTTACCGTCAAACGGCAGCAGCTGGTCGTAGCGTACGCCTTCCAGTTGCGAGCCTTTGAACTCCATCACTACCCTCCACGGAAGCACTTTGCTCTCCGCGTCGTAGGTGAACATTTCGTGGTTCTCTCCTTCGGGCTTGAAGTATTTGCCTACCAGCGCTTTTGCTAGTATCACGTTGATAGGCTGGTGGGTATATTGGTTAAAGGTCTTAATTAATACGTAGTCGATATTCGGACCAACAGTCAGACCGCAGTTGCTGGGCAGCGTCCATGGCGTGGTTGTCCAGGCAAGGAAGTGCACGTCCATGATGTGCTTGCCATCCGGTGTAGCCGAGGCTTCAGCAGCTTTGTTGAATATCTCGCGGGCAAAAGCGCTCTGCAGGTGATGGTCTATATCCATCATCTTGAACATGGCCACCACGGTGGTGTCTTTCACGTTCTTATACGTGCCCGGCTGGTTCAGCTCGTGACTGCTAAGACCGGTACCCGCTGCGGGTGAATACGGCTGTATGCTGACGCTTTTGTAGAGGTACTTTTTGTCGTACAGCTGCTTCAGCGCCCACCACAAGGTTTCAATATATTCGTTGTCGAAGGTTACGTACGGGTGTTCCATATCCACCCAGTAGCCCATCTTTTCAGTAATGTCCTGCCACTTATCCTTGTAGCGCATCACCACCTCGCGGCACTTCTTATTATAATCTTCTACCGTGATCTTGGTACCGATGTCTTCTTTGGTGATACCCAGCTCCTTCTCTACCCCAAGCTCTACAGGCAGGCCGTGCGTATCCCAGCCGGCCTTGCGGCGCACCTGGTAGCCCTGCATGGTCTTGTAGCGGCACACTAAGTCTTTGAGGGTGCGGGAGATAACGTGGTGAATACCGGGCATACCGTTGGCGCTGGGCGGACCTTCGTAAAACACGAAGTCGTCGGCGCCATCGCGGTTATCGACGCTTTTTTTGAAAGTATCGTGCTTCTTCCAGTTTTGCAGGGTTTCCTGCTCTATGGAAGGCATATTCAGCTGTTTGTATTCTTTGTACTTAGCCATTGGTCAGTCTCGGGGGGCAAAAGGTAAAAGATAAGCCCTTCACTTCCAAATTCTTCCGCACATTCTTATCCCAACCTATCAAAATTTAGGTGCGCAAAGGTAGGAATTATTTGAAATATGGAGTGTTAAAGCCGGAGGAGGATCAATGATACAGTATTGCCAATAGCGTTTAATTTGCAATATGAAATTTCGAGATAAATTTTTCATGGCGGCTTCAATATGTTATGGAATCGCCATCTTGAACGTTGCAAAAGTGCATGGTCAAAAAATCTCTTTGGACGAAAAATCTATAGGGATGGTGCGAGTCGACGACTCAATTACGGCAGGAACTGGCTTTGTAGCTCTAAAAACCACATATGTATTTACATGCTTGCATGTACTTAGAGGCTCCGACAACATAAGTTTTCAGCCAAATTCATAATAAGGTAATTCAACTTAAACCAAAATATTCTTTCCCTGATGCTGATATCGTAGTCTTAGAAGCAGTCGAAGAAATATGCCGAGTTCCCTTGCCGATGGGAAACGCGTTAGACTACAAACTTGGCGATAGCTTCTTTTATATTGGCTTGGACATAAGGGCGAGTATCGATAAAACTGGTGCTTTACAAGCAAACCATGGCAAGATTCTTTCAATAGGAAATTCTTTGATTAATAACAGCGAAATTCCATTTATTGAGTTTAACGGTGTGGGTATTCCTGGCTATTCTGGAGGACCAATCTTAAACACATCCGGAGTAGTAATCGGTATAATGAGGGAAGTATGGTGTTATGATCCAGAAAATCTAAAATATACTCAAACCAACTATCGAAATCGTGGACATGCATTGTACACCATCAGAGGACTGATTCAATAAGCTTTTGTCATTGCTGAGCCTCATGAATAGGAACTCGCCGACGTCAAGGTGATGCTGCCAAGTCCTATAAGGGACATATTAAACAGAGAGACAATTAAGCTAATGGGTTGTTCTTGATTGATAACTCCCATTCCATGCTTTAAAATTGATTTTAGACCTGTCGTTCACCAATATTAATTGTTTTTGATGGTTAGTAACGCCCTGTTGGTCTTTGTACTTATGTGGCGTTGCCGAGTTCAACAAGTTATGCGATACAATGCCAGTCGTGTCTTTTGTTGCACTTATAGCCATATTACTATATTGTAACTGGTCATTTTTAAATGTGTCCGTGCTTGTTAGGGGTGACCACCAGATGTAGTACTGCACACCGTTGTAGATTATGAAGCTGGTATCAGCTACCGTTTTTGTATATACAGTGTCATATTTACCTGTGAATTGCCCCATTGTGTCGGTAAGCATTCCGTAAAGAGTATCACCGCTATACCAGTTAGGTATATACTTCGAGGTTGGAGTGTTAACTGGCGGATTGGTAGGTGTTGTAGGATTTGTTTTCTTACTGCAAGAAACAAGACAACATAGCAATAGAATCAATATGGTATTTCTCATAGGAGTAAATATAATAAATAGCCGTTAACCTTCTTAATTCCCCGACGAATCTCTTGCAAAGGACCCGCCGGCATCAAAGTAAAGGCGCCGGGTTCCTATTCAGGAGACCCGGCGATGAAAGAAAAATATGGAGCATTAAGGTACGGGGAGGGATTCGCATCTATAAATTGGTGAATGATAACGGAGTTACCCGTGGCCCTTAAACAACTGTTCAATTTCCGATATAATTTCCCGATCCATCAACTGAGAATATTTTAGCTCTTGCACATCCAAGCCTTGTGCAGAATCAAACGAATCCCTTTCCAACAAGTCAAGTTTAAAGTACTCCTTAGTGTATATTCCTTTGAGACTGTTGCTTAACACGACATATTTAATAAGCCTGCTTTCACCATATCTATAAATTTCAACATTTATGTGATGAGCGTAAACATCAAAATTTGGATGAAGGAATTGATAGTTGGATGAGTCGTCATGTTGTTCTTTCGCCAAAGTAACGTCAAATAGAAAAGACGTATCCTCTTTCTTAATCTCCATATTGCAACGCTTACATGAAATGCTCAAATTAAACGGAGAAAACATAAAATGATTAAACACCGACTTAGGTAATATATGCTCAATGTCCAACACCATATTAAATTCGTCAGTTGTATCTCGTCTACAATAGCAACATTGCTCATTTAATGCTTGTCGAAAAAATGCTTTAATTTTCTTTTTGACTGGCTCAATTACTTCATTTTCCCAAATTTTTCCCCCATTGTTAATCGCTTCTTTGATTAGTATTAAATCGCTTTCGTCAAGCTTTAAGCCGCTAGTTGAGGGGTGTTGATTCATTGTTATTATTTGGTTTGTTAATAATCTTTTGAGCTATTTCCCTAACACCATATATCAAATTAGTTTGAGATGGCTGATAAATATCGTTCTCAATCTTGGCTAACTTTTGAGTAATTGTATCAAGTGTTTCTTCACCTTCGGCCAATCGATTTAACAAATCGATTAAATGTTTTGAAAGAAATCTGTTTTGAGGAGTGATTACATCAAAATATCCATAGAAGGCCTCTTCAATATTAATGGGATCGCTATCCTTCTTAAAAAACTGAAAATTTTTCGATTTAAAAACTTGTGTTGAGGGATTGAACACCTCAGCTCCAGTAACCACAACCGCCGAATGCGTTGCTATAACAATTTTGGGCTGGTAATAGCTGAATAGACTAAGTAATACTTTCACATAATCTTTCTGCCATCGAGGGTGCAAACTATTCTCTGGCTCATCAACTAGAATGGCAGAATTTTCATCGATAAGGGTAGCAATATAAATCAGCGAAGAAATAAAACTCAACTCACCGGAACTGGCGTCATATAAAGGGATTTCGCTGTTCTCTCTCCTCAGATAAAGATCAATTGAATTCACCAATTTTAGCCGCTTCAACAGGCGCTCCCACTTTAGAAGTTGAATAAACGTGACCTTGTCTACTTCATGAAATGAAAAATCGTTAAATGACAACCAAATTATCTTCTCCTGTTGAAAACTTTGAAGTTTATACAGAAGAGCTTTCAACTCTTCAATGCCTTCATTGGGTATAAGCTCGAGAAATTCTTCATCGCTATCAGACGTCTGCATTTTCGTGTTTCTTTCAATTAAAGCAAACTCTAGTTGATCGACTGACACTGAAATATTCTTGACTCCTATGAGTGGTTCGTAGCCCACAAATCGCAATGCTTCAGCAGCATTTTTTAATCTCGTAAAATCTTCGGGAGATATATTTATCAACGCGTTTTTTACGGATGTTCTAACACGCTTTCGTCCTCCTCTATCTCTTAACAAATACAAACCATTCCCGGCTCTTGGAAACTTGTCATATACAGAGTTTGCAATCGCAATTACCTTTTTATGATTTCGAATATATCGGCTTGCTAGTTGTGACAGGAGTTGGCTTTTACCACTACCATTCTCACCAATAAGTATATTTACATCGCCTTCCTTAGAAGAGGAATTGATTAGTTCCAACGGAACATCATTGAAAAAGTAGTACATAGTGATACAATAAAATATACGGCAATTAATTAGCTAAAACACAATCATCAACTAGTACGTTCATCATAAGTCCTTTGCACACACCTTTAACTGCAATTTGCTGTCCTTTTGATAAAGACGCAACTTGTTGAGGGTCTGCAAACGTGCATTGCACTGCACGCAGTTCGTCAGAAGTCGCATGTATCGTTATGTATGCATCATCCATTATGTCCTTGCCAATATCAGCAATTGTACCCGCGACTATCATTTTTTTGCCCTTATACTGATTATCAGCGGCAACCTCATTTTTTATATAGGCATTTACAATTTCTGTTGCATCTACCCGCATAGCATTTTCTACGGGAGCGGACGAAGCTGATTCGCTCGCCGTCGATTTAGTTTCGTCATCGCCGCCAAACATGCCGATGGCAACAACTACAATCAATACAATTCCTGTTACTTTTAGCCATTTCGGCATTCCTTGTTTTGCTTGTTCCATAAGAGGGTACGTTTTAGTAACAATAAATATATAAACATTATTACAAATAATGCAACCCTGCCATCCTGGGTTTGCAACTCAGGACTTGATATTATAAATTCGGTTATCAAAATCCCCTCCTCAAAGTCAAACCTACCAAAATGAGAAAACTAATATTCGCCATCAACACCACCCTGGACGGCTGCGTGGATCACACAAAGGGCATCGGTAATGAAGAGATACACGAATACTTTGCGCACATGCTGGGCGAGGTGGATACACTCGTGTATGGTCGTAAAACCTATGAACTGATGGTCCCGTTCTGGCCCGATATGGCAAAAACCCATTCCGGGTCAACACAGTCCATGAATGATTTCGCCCATGCATTCGACGCCGTCGAAAACATCGTTGTCTTTTCGCGCACGCTGGATAAGGTAGAACACCCGAAAACCAGGATTGTCAGCACAGGCCTGAAGGAGGAAATACTGAAGCTGAAACAGGAAGAAGGCAAAGACATATTGCTTGGCGGTGTAGATGTTCCGTCACAGCTCCTGGAGCTTGGGCTGATAGATGAATTCCGTTTTGTGGTGCAGCCTTTGATAGTGGGAGAAGGCAGAAGGCTGTTTGACACGGTTAGCCCGGCGGAGAAATTGCAGTTAAACTTGATCAAATCAAAAGTGTTTGAGTCCGGGTATGTCGCACTTCACTATGCGAAATAGCTAAAGATAGCCAGCGCCTATTTGCCCACTTCCTTTACCTGGCTTTGATATTTGATCACAAATTCTTCTGCCGCTTTCATGTTTTCCGGATAGGTCACCAACCCTTCATTCGGTCTTCCAGTCCATGCTTCATACACATGCTGATACGGAAAACCATTATTGATCAAAAACTCTACCACTTGCCATTTCTTCAAGTCGTCTCTAGCTGGCGGGCGGAAACGATGAGCCACTAATACCGTTTCGTTACCGCACTCCGGGCAAGTCATATTGATCTCTTTGCTTTCGTTACCATATATACTGAAAGCCTTCCTACACAACAAGCAAACCTTTTTATGGCCCATAAGACGAAGATAAACATTCCTGCCGCAGCAAATACAATCAAAATAACGTATATCCCTTCCCCGCCGGGCCTCCTGCATAGGCACCCGGCGGCATCAAGGCCATTCGGCGGAATGCGACCCAACGAAGGTTGTTGTTATATTTTTTTAATTTTACATTATCAATTATAAATAGTATCTTTGCTATTATTATAAACCGCCTGTTTTCTCAGTCTGCACGAAGGCTGGGATATAGGAATTAAAACTATCGTCATGAACATGAATCAACACGCTTTTGTGTGCGCGCTGCTGCGGCATGGCAACAAGAGCGAGGCCTACAAAACGGCCTACCAACCCAAAAATGAAAATCCCCGCTCCATCGAATCGGCCGCCAACAGGCTGATGCAAAACCCTGAAGTGTCGGCAGCCATCGCAGAAGCGCAGGAACGGATGCTGGAAAAGGCGCGGCAGGTGCTGAAAGAAAAGTACGTAGCTGAATTGCTGACGGTGCAGCGCAAGCGTGAGCTGCTGGCGCAGATAGCCGAAGGTAAATGGATGGAACAACCGCCCCCGGATCATATAGAAGGCCAGCGTGTGCCCGTAATGGTGCCCACCCTTAAAGAAAGACTAAAGGCGATAGATATGGATAACCGTATGGACGGCAGCTACCGTGTGGCCACGAAAAGCCAGACTACAGAACCTGGAGGGCAGCCGTCGGCGCAAAATGAAATGCAAGACACTCAGCCTGCCGGTAAAACAGGCAAAACGCAACAAAACACAACAAAGCAGCCCCTAAAGCTGCCCACAGCTATTTATGTACCGGTAACAAACAATAAAATTGAGAAGCCGGCTATAGAACCACGGGCAGTACCTCCGGCCCCTTATCTGAACACACCGAAATTTTTTGCAGAAAACAACAAAGTGCAACAACCCGGCTGGCTGCGAACCGTGAGACTATAGGAAAAGAAAAAAGTAGTTGCCGTCGTAACTAGTTTAGAGATCAAGGTGTCCGCCCGGCGTAGTCTTCAACTACGCGGTACCGGCTTTTTCACTCGTCACCTCCACCCCATACCGTATTGCCGCCTCCAGTACATCAGGGTTTATATCTGCCAGCTTTTTGAACTTGATGCAGTACCCGGTCACGCTGGCCTTGCCCAGGTCTTTGCCAAACGTTTGGGCCAGGTAGGTCTTATCCTTAATACCCATGATATGAACAGATATCCCGGCGGTGTTTCCGCTCAACCCAATTTGAAAGAACTCCCTGGTGTCTCCCTTAGCATATTTTATGGTGTACGAGCCATAGCCTATGGTAGGGTTGCTAACGACTTTACCTTCGTCGTTCGTACCATCGAAGAACCATATTTTACAACCCGGCAACGCCTTAAGTATGCGCTGGTGCAGCGCTTGCATATCGCTGCGTTTGGCTTCAGGCTGGCTGGCAATGTATTCCTTGATCTGGTCTTGTACGTTCATAGAAATATCAAGTTACGTAGTTATGCTGCCTTTTCAAATTCGGACAGGCTCTATCTAAACTCCTTAGTCACCTCTATAACCCCGATAATATGATCATTGAATTCGTCAAGTTCTTCTGCCGGTACCCAAAGCTCGTCGTGCAATTGCCCGCCTACGTTTTGCACCGCAAACTTTTCCAGGTAAGCCGAATCGACCTCGAACTTTGTAACATACCCAACCCCATAGGCAGGCACATTCCAGTCTCGCGTTATCTGCACTGCATACTCCTCGTTAGTGACAGGATAAAAGATAGGTTGGTCAGGCAGCCGTGGCGGAAAACGCTTCCAGCCGCTTTCGGCTATAAGGTCTAGTTCTTTTTGGCTCACCGGGCGGTATAGTGTAGTTGTCTGCATCAGGGCATAAAAATATAACCATGTTCTGAGTTTGCAACTAATCACATCCGGTCAACAACCTCCTTAGCTACCGCCTTGAACGCATCAAGAGAGGTATTAGCGTGAGTTTATTCACCTTCATGCGTATCGCTTTATTGCCCTTACGAGCCATGATGAAGTAAAAGTTTTGCCCATCGGTATGGAACCAGGCTTCATCGCCAATGCCTGTAACGGTTTGGGCACCGTTCTTTTCATTGGCGGTTTTGTAATACGCCAGTAAACGATGCGCTGTGGACGCATCGTTGTACTGCTCGTACATAAAATATATGTTGCCAGTCTTTCCGCTCTTTTTATCGGCGGCAATGGCAGTATAGGTGTTTTGGAAAATAAGCGTGTCTGCCACGACACTGGTTGCACTGTCGGACAAACGCGCGGGTTCGCCCAATATTCTTTCAGCATCAGCCAGGCTGAAGAGCGTGTAAAAACCTACATCCGCTGTACCCTCCCGCAGACTAGCTGCGGGAGTTTCCACAGTATCGGCTACCTGTTGCGTATTATCGCCCGTTGATCCACAACCCCATAGGCTGGCGGCGATAATGACACAACAGCAGAGCTTTTTCATGATCAGCTTTAGCAAGCCTGGGCACTAACGTTGTACCTTTTTCCGCGGATCATCATTCGGGTCAACGTAGTTGATCTCGAACGGTCCCATGGCATTCACTTGCACAATGGTTTCTTCATCTGCACCCGCGTAGTGGGTCATTTTTGCGGGCAACAGCATAAAGCTGCCCGGGCGCTGAGGCGAGAGACCATTCTTTTGGTATTTGTCACCCATTCCCATTTGGAATTTGCCGGAAATAACGGTTACCAGTTCATCGGTAGGATGCCAGTGTGCCGGGATAACGTAGCCAGCCGGAAACTTGAGGCGAACCGTGAACAGACCCGCTGCTGCCGGGTCGCCACTGAGCACTGCAACCTTAGCGCCTGCAGGCAGGCCCGGAGGTCCATCCATCCACTGTAATTTATCGGGCGATACTATAACATGGTTGTGTTGCGCATTGGCTGCCGGGAACGAACAGATGAGCGTGCCTGCGAGCAGCAGTGTAGTTAACTTCATGGTGATAGTTTTTTGAATTAAGGTTTGCACAAATACAATGCCGTCCCCTCTCAAAGCTCGTCAACAGAAAAACCAAGACGATACATAGTCAGCACGTTAAATATTTCATGGCAAACTTCTACACAGGCGCCAACCAGCAATGGTCTAACTTACAGCTTCTCACCAAAACACTAGATCATGAAACAGCCGGTAAGGGAAGCCATCAGTCATTGGTACCTCCCGCTTATCACAGGTATTCTTTTCATTATTGCAGGCGTGTGGGCGTTGAGAACTCCGGCAGCGTCTTATGCTACACTGGCCATTTTGTTTGCCTGCATGTTTTTACTTTCCGGTATCATGGCCATCATGTATGCCCTGTCCAACCGCAAGGTGCTGCCAGGTTGGGGCTGGACACTGGCTGTGGGTATTGTAGATATGCTCGTTGGCTTGCTAATGCTATCCACTCCCGCCATTTCGATGTTGGCTTTGCCGCTATATGTAGGATTTGGCATACTATTCCGGGCTATCATGGCAATAGGTACTGCCTTCGAATTGCGTAAACAACATGACTCGCAGTGGGGCTGGTTGGCGTTCATTGGATTCCTGGGCGCTATGTTTGCGTTCATGCTCATTCGCAATCCAGTATTCGCCGGTCTCACTATAGCAACCTATACGGCAATTGCTTTGATAATATTGGGAATTGCACAAATAACCGCGTCAATGCGACTGCGCAAACTGAATAATCTGTTTCACGATGCGTGAAAGCAGCCGATCAAAATTTTCTTCTCCGGCGGGTCTCTTGCAAAGGACCCGCCGGCATCATTTATTCTAACAGTTATTGTTAAGCCGCTACGCGATCGCAGGGGGATTAACGCTACCACCTTTCAGCACCTTTATCACCATCGCACCTGTACCCCATTTTTTAAGGGCTTTACTACGTGCTATCTCCATCGCTGTAACCGCATCCTTCTTCAGCAGATCAACTATCTCTTTATAGTGACCTAACCTCAACGTTGCCACAGTGGCGTCGAGCCCGATCTTACGGTTCGGGTAGTTCCTTACGCCATGCGAATTATACTTGGTATCCGCGGTTCCCGGAATGTGTTTCGACGTATTGAACGGATTGTTCTTCGCCTTGCCACCTTCACCTTGCCTCCAGGCCATTAGAAACTTGAGTTTCTCTTTGGTCTCTTTCACACCCAGTTCTTTAAGAACGGCTTTGTAAAAGCCCAGGTCAGTGCTGATGTCTATTTCAGGCTCGGCTTCATGTTCGCTATCCGTGCTATCACGGCTTATACTCTTTGGTTTGTGATATTTCTTATTAACCTTTGCCACGTAGGCTATTTCAGCCGCAGCAGATTTTTGCTGTTGTATCGTGGCTTTAAAACCTGTAAGTCCTGCGAGGGCTATGCCTAAACTCATCATGACCTTCTTCACTATAGCCTTTCTCTTTTTCATAAGAATCACCAATGGTCAGGGCAAAGGCACTAATTTTGGGCCATAGTGCCTAATATTCAGCAGCTTTAACAGTATTAAACCCTGCCGTTTCCAACCTTAACAGATAGAGATGGCGTCTCTAAAAATTCCGTGAAAAAACTCCCCCGACGTAGCGTAACCTGCATCCAACCAGCAGTAAAACTTAACTACTCAGCACTTCAAACTGATGTGCTACATTAGCATGAGATTAAAAGATCACTCAAAAATCCAGCAGTATGAAAGCAAGAAAAATATGGGCAAATTTTAGTGTAAAAGATACAGAACGCACCAGGCAATTCTATACACAACTGGGGTTTACTCCCAATGGCCCCAACACCTACCCTAAGCTCGCCAGTTTTCTGTTTGGCGATGATAGGTTTGTGATCCATTTTTTTGAACAGGGCTCACAGATCGATGAATATTTAACACCCGGTTCACGAAACACAAGCGAGATCATATTCACACTTTCGGCAGAAACAGAAGCGGAAGTAAAGGAATGGGCAGAAAAAGTTAAGAACGCCGGAGGTACCATTTTCAACGAACCAGGGAGAGATAAAACCAATCATTACGGTTTCGCCTTTGCCGATCCAGACGGTCATAAATTCAATGTGCTATTGATTGAAGCAGGAATGTAACCCTTGCCAAAATTGTACTAACCTTCGACTGACTGAGGTTGTCTGAGCGGCATATTGTTAAAGATCTCTCTCCCATTATACACCACCTGCCAGGTAACAGGAATGATCTTCTTCAGCATGTGACTTATCCCACAGATCCGCTCCTGCGATTGCATAACAGCATCAAGCGCTGCAGTCTCATCGGCCTCACTGCCCCTCATTTCGTAAACAACATGTGCAGCCACGTATTCAATAGGAGGCTGCTTGCTGATCTCGCCACTTACTTTTAGACTAAGGTCCTGCAATTGTCTGCCTTGTTTTCTCAACAGGGTTACCACATCCATACCCGTACAACCCGAAAGGGCCGACAACACAAATGGTTTGGGAATAGGACCTGCATCTTCGCCACCCGCCCGCTCTGGCGCATCCATTACTATAGTGTGCCCGTTAACCAATGCATTAAACTGCATTTTACCCATCCATTGGGTTTCTATTTCATGCTTCATTTTTTACGTGTTGAAATGCGGAATGGAAAATATAAAGGGCAAAAGCCAACAAAGGCGGTGATCACAAAAACTATTGCAAAAGCGATAAGTATGATGGCAGCAATTCCGCTGACAGCACCTGTAAAGTATAGAACTACTATCGCCAATGCTGCCGCCACCCTCATAATAGCATCGGTAAAGCCCAGATTCTTTTTCATTGCATTCCTTTTAGGTTTACATAATATGATTCAAACACGGATGCAATTAAGGACGAACAGGGGTAACGATCACTGACCTTTGTCATTTTTTCAGATGCCCTTTGTCATTAAGGGCGCAATCAGAAAGTCAGGAATATTGCATTCGATGCAATGTGATTTTAAATAATTTATTGTATATTTGCACTAATACCATTTGAACCAAAAGCAGGCAAGCTGTGAATGATTTTGTCTGCTCAAAAAGGCACACAATTGTCCACAAAGCCATTAAGATGCCGTGGCAACAAAAGTGACCATGTCCATGTCAGGCAAATCCACAGCAAACAATTAACCAGCAATAGATTATAGAACCCTAACGAAAATACCATGACAGAAAAACGACAACAATCGACAACAAAATTGATGATGCCCATAACAACCTCAGCCGAAAGCTGACTTTGATTTTGCTGTAACTTTAGGCAGGCAAACTTTTGCGTCCACCTAAACTCATCATACCATGAAACAGTTGCTCCGATTAATTTCGAGCTGCCTGCTTTTCTGCCTTGCCACATCTTCTCTGCAGGCCCAGGAAAACGACACCCTGCTGACCTCGCACCAGCTCGACTCGATGCATAGCTATAATGTTGACTACTGGGGAGCTATTACTCCCGGCCGCGGCTTCCAGGTGGTAAAGACGGAATACGGCACGCTGAACATAAGCGGCTATATGCTGTTTCGCTACCTGAATCAGCTGCCGGCCACGCAAACCTACTACGACCACCTGGGCAACCAAAAGGAAACAGACGGCAGGAATGACATCATCTGGCACCGCGTGCAGGCGTTCATGACGGGGTGGATCTATGTGCCTAAACTCAATTACAACATCACCTTCTGGACAGTGAACGCTACCAACCAGGTGGCTATTGCAGGTAATATGAGCTACCGCTTTCACAAGTACTTCAACCTGAGTGCGGGTATCAACTCACTGGGTGGCACACGTTCGTTACAGGGCTCACACCCCTACTGGCTGGGGTCGGACCGGGTGATGGCCGATGAATACTTCAGGACGGGGTTCACCAGCGCCATTTGGGCCACCGGCGAACCGATCAACACGCTGCACTATTTCGTAACCATTGGGCAAAACCTTAGCGAGCTGGGCATAGCGGCCGGTAAATTCAATCGTAAGCTGGGTTACGGTGCCAGTTTGTACTGGCTGCCTACTACCGATGAATTCGGTCCAAGAGGAGCATATGGCGACTGGGAATATCATAAGAAGCTGGCAACCCGCTTCGGTTCTTCTTTTGCACACCACCGGGAAGACAGGTATAATGACCTAAGCCAAAATTCACCAGACAACACTTCCATCCGCATCTCCGACGGCAACTTGCTCTTTCTCTCGGGCGCACTTGCTCCTGATGTCACCATACAGGAGGCAAACTATACGCTCTGGTCGATGGACGCAGGATTGAAATACAAAGGTCTATTTCTGCAGGCCGAGTATTACAGGAGAACACTCGACAAATTCAATGCTGACGGTCCATTACCTCAGCATTCTATATTCGACGATGGCTTCATGATCCAGTTAGCAGGGTTCCCAATCAAGAAAAGACTGGAAGTGTACTGCGCCACATCACAAATATTCGGTTCGTTCAAAAACTCTAATGAATACCTCTTAGGCCTTAATGTCTATCCATTCAAAACCCGCAATGTGCGTTTGAACTGCCAGGTGATCTTTGTAGAAGCATCGCCGGTAAGCAGCGTATTCGGTTATTACACAGGGGGCCAAAGTGGAACGACCCTATCTGCCTTCGCATCGATCTTATTCTGATGCAGGCGGGTCTTGATATTATCTTTTCCGGCAGAGCTGATTATTCTAAATATTCTTCGGAGCTTTAATACCTCACTCTAAAAACACCATTTATGATCATCGTACACGACATCTTTATCTGCAAGCCAGGCCAGGCTTCTAAGGTGGCCAAAATGTTTAAAGAAGCTATGGAGGGTAATAAAGAACTGGTGAACATCATGACGGATATGACTGGCCAGTACAACCGTGTTATTATGGTAAGCCAGTATGAAAACCTTACCGCCTATGAGCAAAGTTTCGAAAAATACATGCAGCACAGCGAGGAGATGAAAAAGATGCAGGAAAAAATGCAGGGCTATCACGACATGTACCTGACAGGCTCAAGGGAAATATACAGGGTCTGGTAGGGCAATAACGCACAAACAACAAAAGCCGCTTTCGGGCGGCTTTTGTATTACATAAAAGTCATTGCCGGATCCTGTTCAAGAGATCCGCACAGTAATGAGATCGTATACCAGGGTTATTATTTCACCTTCTTCACCAACTGGTTTTCATTTATATACCGCTTTCCGCCTTTTTTGTTCACCCAGTAGTACTTGCCATGACCGTTAACGTACACGTCTTCGCCATTGGGAGCTACTTTGTCTTTTAGCTTCTGGTCCTTGACCCGCGATGTGGCTTTCGAAGCGGCCTCAGCCGTATTATTGCCCACCGCTTTAGCACCCTTCTTCACTTTTTGCTTCACCTCCTGCGCAGGCGCGTAGTAGCTCAGGCTTAAAAACAAGGCTACTGCCGGTAGCCAGATGATCTTCTTCATAAGATGTGATAATTATACTGACAGGAGCAAAAAAGCTATGCCAGTAAGGCGCTAAGCGCCTATCGTCACACCGCCTTCAGCATCCATGTAGCCTGTATCTTGGGGGGAGGCTCTTTGCTATTGCGCCATTCTTCGGGAAGGACTTTTAGCACCTGAGGCAGCACACTCAGCTTTTCATTGTCAGGCACAGCCTCCTTCACCACTTCAAAACCTTGCGCGTTGAAGAACTCAGCTGCAGCTTCATAGCCGTCAAACTTATTCTCCTCTACGTTGTGTTGCTCCATAAAAGCCGCTTCACTTTTACTTTGGGGTAGTTCTGCGCGCATCTCTGTAGAACGTTTAACATAGATGTCGGCGGTTATCCAGCAGCCACCTCGTTGCTTCAATACGTTATGGATGGTTTGACACAAGCGCACTTTCTCCTCCATGTTCAGGTACATCAACAGCCCTTCGTTCACTATATTGACCGGTCCGTCAAACCGTGAGACAACGGCATTGAATGCATCCTCATCCAAAGCATTCAGCGGCTGCAGCTCCAGCTTGCCTTGTAGCATTTCCTTATTCAACCCAAGATGGTCGATCATTTGCTGCTTATCTGCTATTACTTCGGGCAGGTCGGTGTCGATATAGTGTATCGTTTGGTCTTTGGCGCATAGGTCCAGTCCACGCAACGAATAACCCGACGATAATTCGAGAATATTCTTTATATCCGTTTGCTGCAACAACTGGTCGATACTCCAGTAGCGGCTTTCAAAATGCATCACGCGTATCCAGAACCAAAAGTCTTTCTCATCAAAGTTCAGATCAAAAATCTCGGGGCCCTGCATCAAGGCTGCTGTCTGCTGTGCATAAGGTATGTTCGTATAACCTTTCATCAGCAAAAGCGATTTTGCCGATGGACTGATGCTGCTATAATCTTTTGGGTCTTGCATATTGAATTCGAATCCTGCACCAAATTTATCTAATAATCCCTTGTCAACCCGTCCTCTTATCAACCGGTGTTTGCAACTCATGTTTTGTCGATGTAAATTCATTCAACAACAGAGAGTTCTGTATGAAAACTATTTTGCCGGTCATTGTTATTGCGCAGTTCTTTTGCACCTCGCTGTGGTTTGCCGGCAATGCTGTTATCACCGACATCGCCCGCGAATTGCAGGTAGGACAAGATTATCTTGCCCATATTGCCAGCGCAGTACAATTCGGGTTTATAACAGGCACACTGGTCTTTGCTGTATTCAGCATCTCCGACAGGTTCTCCCCCAGCCGCGTGTTCTTTATATGCTCGCTAATCGCTGCTGCTGTAAATACGCTGGTCACGCTTAATGGTATCAACGCCGGCCAGTTAATACTTTTTCGTTTTCTGACTGGCTTCTTCCTTGCTGGTATTTATCCGGTAGGCATGAAAATAGCTTCCGACCATTACCAACAAGGCCTTGGAAAATCGCTGGGTTTTCTTGTGGGGGCACTTGTCTTGGGTACGGCTTTCCCACACCTACTCAAGAGCATTGGCGCCGCCTTACCCTGGCAATATGTTATTTACGCTACCTCGCTACTGGCGGTCGTTGGCGGTGTTGCCCTGATGCTGCTAGTTCCCGATGGCCCGCATCGCGCACCAGCCGCAAAGTTCAAGATATCATCTTTCCTACAAGGCTTTCGCAATAACGAGATGAAGGCCGTAGCCCTGGGATATTTTGGTCACATGTGGGAGTTGTATGCCTTTTGGGTCTTCGTACCAGTCATACTCGCCGCTCATAACAGCTATCACCCCGAGTCGGCTATAAACGTTCCTCTATCATCATTCTTCATTATAGCCTCCGGCAGTATTTCGTGTGTGATGGGTGGATACTTGTCTCAATACTTTGGACCGAAAAAAGTGGCCACTGCAGCTCTATTGATATCCTGTTTATGCTGTCTTGTTTCTCCACTCATCTTATTGACGTCTTCTTCTTTGTTGCTGCTGATCTTCCTGTTTATATGGAGCATGGCCGTTATTGCTGACTCGCCTTTGTTTTCCACGCTCGTAGCAACGTCGGCGCCAGCACGTGTAAAAGGCAGCTCGCTCACCATTGTCACCTGCATGGGCTTTGCGATCACCATTGTGAGCATACAACTAGTAGGCGCACTGCGCACCCCGGAAAATGCCGGATACATTTATACGCTGCTGGCGGTAGGACCAATACTAGGACTTATAGCCCTGATAAAAAAGTCGGCTAAAACAGAACGCAAGCCTCAACCGGAAAGCTTGTCTACTCCGCCGTCACCATATCGATAATGGCAGACACCTTGGCCACAGAATCGGCGGGAAAGCCGGCTTGTGTAGCATGTTTGCGTACCATTTCTTCATTCGGGGCATTGTAAATGCAATAGATCTTATCAGCGGTAACATAGCTCTGTATCCACTGTATTTGCGGGCCAAGCTCGTTCAAAACTTTTGCGGAGGCCTGTGATACCTCTCTTAGTTTTTCAGGAGAGAAATTTCCCGCACCGGGAATAGCTCTTTCGATCACATACTTAGGCATAACATTATCGTTAAGATCATTGCCTACTCTATACAGTTTTCGGCGTCCCTGGATGATGCATTTATAAGCGCAATATTACACCAGCCACCCTGCAAAACGCCAGATCCATTCTTTAGTTTTTCGCTTTCCTTGCCACGTTAAACGAGCTCAGCTGTTACCCTTTTCCGATATGCACAGAAATAGAAGCATCGTCATCATATTAAACAAATAACAACTACCTTAGATGTCTATAATTCTTCACCATGAACATCAAAAGCTGTTTTAAGCTCCTTCCAGCTCTATTTGTGATCGTCTACTTCAGCTCCTGCAAAGAGAAAGGCAATAACGATACCGCGCATGATCATGAACACGAACACCACGGTCATGACCATCCACACAGCCACGATCCTGCTAAAGAAACCTTTTCTATAGATGGTCTGGTGGCCGAAGTAAAAACAGTTCCGGATTCTATCATCCAATACCTGCACAAGCAACACCATTCTCACAAAGTGCTTGAAAGAAGAATGGTACCGGCTGGTTACGAAACCCGCGAAATGAAATACTGGAAGGACCATGCAGTAACGCTAGACCAGCTGCCCGTAATTAATCCCGGTCCCGGCGAGTACGTGCACGTAATGGAAGGCTACAAGAACGGCTACAAAAACCTTGTGATCGGTATTACAGAAACCTTCCCCGGTGGCGCGCCGCCCATGCATACACACCAGGGTGAAGAATCGCATGTGCTGC
This sequence comes from Polluticoccus soli, assembly GCF_029269745.1. NCBI lineage: Bacteria > Pseudomonadati > Bacteroidota > Chitinophagia > Chitinophagales > Chitinophagaceae > Polluticoccus > Polluticoccus soli. The sequence continues at coordinate 26,558 of NZ_JARJHT010000001.1, forward strand.
TGGAAGGGAAAATACTTTATGCCCTTGGCGACACAATGTTTACCATAGAAGCTCCATACATCGTCAACATACCACCAATGGTACCGCATGCGTTTAAAAACATAGGCGATAAAACAGCCAACCTGGTGGTAATATTCCCTACCAACGTGTGGCAATATGATGTGCTGGACTATTTCCCTTTTTCAGATTCGAACATGAAACGGTTTGGGTTGGCAAATAAATAATAGACTGGAATTAAACCTCTGAACCCATTCCATACAACTCATTCTTCAACCTCTTAGCAAGGAAGCCGGTTGCTTTAGCGAGATCTATATCTACCACGAGCACACCAGCATTTCCATAGCGTTCGTGTGCAACGAGGCTGCCGTCGGGTGCGATCACTGCGCTGGCCGATTCGGGGTAAGTGGAGGCATAGTTGATGCTGGCAAAGTAGATGGTATTCTCGAGCGCGCGAACCATCATGGCCTTTTCATAGTAAGGATTGGCCATACTGCCCCACTCTGTCAACGTTGGTCCAGACTCGTTGCTTCCGGTAAAATGCGGATGGAACACGATGTGCGCACCGCGTTGTGCAGCCCACCTCACCGTTTCGCCATAGCGAAATCCCTCGTGGCAGATCGAGATGCCAAATCTCAACCCGTTCACCTCAAACATGGTGCGCTCGGTGCCAGCCTTCCATATATTGTCTTCTGAAGGGTCGAGCTGGTTTTTGGTTTGGTAACCGAGAACCTCGCCAGTGTTCGATATAACATGAGCCACGTTGAACACTTCATCGCCAACATACAAATCCATGGGAATGATAATGGCGATAGCATGTCGTGCAGCAATGTCTCTTACTTTTTCAAGAGCCGGCTCTAGCCTTTCTGCAGTTCGATCTTCCCGTGAATAACCCATACCAGGGTAGCCAGGCAAAAAAGATTCAGGAAAACAAATGATCTCTGCCTGCTGACTGGCTGCCTTCTTAACAAGGTCTTCCAGCGACTGCAAACCGGCTTCGAGAGAGGATGGTATTGGGGGTGATGCGAGGGCTATTTTCATAAAGGGAAGTTACGGATTCTCATGTAGTATATCGGTTTACTCAGAAAAGCTGGTGAACGTTTTGCCATCGTACCGATACAATCCTGTGTTCCGGGTACCAAACCAAATGTTACCGGCTTTATCTTCCAGCATGGTCCATACGCCGTAGTTACCCACGCTATTAGCCGCAATGTTCTTTAAAGTCGCACCATCGTAAAGCCAAACATTACCATCGCTGGAATAACCATCACTTTTTTCGCCACCGCTAAACCAAACATTACCGGCGTTATCCACCAGGGCAGCCAGTCCAATGTCGTTACCTTCCATAAATCTCGTAAAATCCTTTCCATCGTAGCGCCAAACTCCGTTGTGCCTGGTGCCTATCCACAAACCGCCCCGGCGATCTTCTACCACATAACGGATCCACCCTTCACCACCGGGTCTATACCTCGTAAGACTCTTGCCGTCATATTTGATCAAACCTTCACTGCCGGGCAACATACCCGATGCAAACCAAATATTACCGGCTTTATCCTGTATCATACAATCCACCATCTTCAGGTTGAGCCCTTCACTATTTATGATGTTTTTATCATCCAGGAAACGACTAAAAGACCTCCCGTTATAACGATACATTCCATCGCGGCTGCCGAACAGGATCGTGCCATCCTTGTACTGCATCATGCTCCAGACCTCATTCTTCTCGTATGGATTTTTCCCGGAAGCGCTACTCAGTGTTAAATCACTACTAATAGAAAGCGCGACCGGGACACGGGTTATTGTCGCCCCATCAAACCGACTGGCGCCGTTGTCCGTTCCAAACCAAATATTGCCCGATCTATCTTCTAAAACCGACCATACGGTATTACCGCTTAGGCCGTCATTCGTAGTAAACTGGGTAAAACTTTTTCCATCGTATCGGTAAACACCTTCCCCGGTAGTACCGAACCAAAGATTTCCTGCTTTATCCTGCAGGCTGCAGTGGATGTTGGCATATTTGCCTGTTCCTTGTGTTTTAACCAGTTTCGAATGGCCGGAAACTAACTGTTGCGGGTTATTATCCTGCCCATTGCAGGAAGAAACAATTACAGTTGATGCTAATAGGAGGTAAAACTGTTTCATGACCAGGTGTGATTGATCAACTAAAGTTAACACAAACACGAGCATTGCTTCGCGTTTCGGCAATTACAACAAAACTTTAGGAATATACTTTCTCTCGCGAGTAACATCTTTGGCAAGCATATTGCAATGCTGTAGCTATGGAAAGCCAAAGCACATCCTTGTTCGTTGCAAAAGACTCGATCGTCCGGAAGATCTGGGGCAATGCGGATACCATCCTGTTCATCTTTGCAGGCGCAGCAGCCGAGTTTGCGCTCAATAAGGCGGTGCACTGGCTGTACTTCACAGGCAAGCTTCCTTCCGATCCGTTGGGTCGCCTTTTCTCCACCGTTAGCTATGCAAGGAAGATCATATTCGCCCCAACTGCCGAAGCCAACAAAGCAATTGACACTATCCGCAACATACATGTCGCGGTAGAAGCAGCACGAGGCGCGGCCATTCCCGACTGGGCCTACCGCGACGTGTTGTTCATGCTCATACACTATTCTATTGCTTCTTACGAATTATTCGAACGAAAGCTAACCAACGATGAAAAGGAGGAGGTCTACAACGTTTTCTACCGCGTTGGCTTGCGGATGGGTTTGAAAGACCTGCCGCCTGATTATCTAACCTGGCTACCGGCCAGGGATGCACACCTGGAGGCAAACCTTGAGAAAAGTCCGTACACGCTCGACTTATTTAAGCAATACAAAAAACATTTGGGTGCTTTGCGGTTCAGGGTTCTCATTGAAGGACAAAAACTGGTGATACCAGACAGGGTAAAGCAGATGCTGGACTTCAGTGATTTTTCGCTGCTAACACCCGTGCTTCCAGTGTACAAGGTAACCAAACTGATGAAGATGGACTGGATGCTGAAGAACCTATTGCTGCCTTCTGAGTACAAAGAAGAGATCAGGGGACTGGACAAGTTTGGTTCGTAAGATTTTCCTCGACGGAATCTAGTCAAGCGCGGAAATTCAATACTTTCGTGAACAATCATTTCCTATATGGCTGAGAAAAAAGGAAAACTGGCAGAGATAAAAACAAAAGCTACCGCTGCCAGTGTTGAAGATTTTATCAATAATGTGCCGAATGAGCAAAAACGTGCTGACAGCTTGGTGATACTGGAAATGATGAAGAAAGCAACCGGCGAAGAACCCAAAATGTGGGGCGCCTCGATCATCGGTTTTGGCGATAAGAGATATAAAAGCCCAGCTTCAGGCAGAGAAGTTGACTGGTTCCTGATAGGTTTTGCGCCTCGCAAAGCCAACCTGTCCATCTATCTAACGATGGACATTAAAAAACAAGCAACCGCCCTTGAGAAACTGGGCAAATATAAAACCGGTGTTGGTTGCCTCTACATCAACAAGCTGGCTGATATCGATATCAAAGTGCTGAAACAGATGATTGATACAGCTCTGAAACTGAAGTAGGGCTATTGACTATTTCAGATTGCAGTATATAAAATCGGGTGAGTTAGGCGGGGGATTATCGGCTTCGCATTTATCTTTTGCTTTCGATTCACTAGATGCTTTCACTTCCTTTTCGTACTTCTGGTATATAATCCCACCTTCGCAAACGCAGGTATAGGTCTTTTTACACGCAAGCAGGCCGGTAGAAATTGCAAATAAGGTTAACAGCAAACAATACTTCATATCAATGGTTTATACTAGAACGAGTTAGTAGCAAATTTATTATTAAGCATCTGCTTCGCATGCAGTGCTAACACCCTCACCTCCCCCAAACTATAAACAGCTATCTTTGCAGGCTAGACTGCTATAGATGAAATTTGAGCAATATAATATCTCGCCCGAGATCAAACGGAGTTTGGAAGAGCTTGGCTTTAAGCGTCCCACGGACATCCAATTCAGATCCATCCCCTCTATATTAAAGAGAGACGATGTATTAGCTATTGCGCAAACAGGCACCGGTAAAACTGCTGCTTTTGCTATCCCGGTACTACACATGCTTCAGCAACGCAGCCGGGATAAAAGGCCCGGCCAGGTGACCTGCCTGGTGATGGTGCCTACACGCGAGCTGGCGATACAGATCTCCGACGTATTCAAACAGCTTGGGAAATATACCAAAGTAAGCATACTGGGACTGCACGGAGGTGTTGACCAGGAACCGCAGGTGAAGAAACTTGATAAGGGTGTAGATGTACTTATTGCCACGCCGGGCCGTATGTTCGATCTCATCCACCAGCAATTCATCGACCTCAGCCGGGTGGAGATATTGATACTGGATGAAGCCGACCATATGCTGGACCTCGGTTTCATTAAAGACATTCAACACATCATCAGGCAGCTGCCACGCAAACACCAGACCTTATTCTTCTCAGCTACCATTGATGATGAGATCAAAGACCTCGCTTATTCGGTAGTGAACAATCCCATCAGGATACAGGTATCGCCCAAAGACCCGGTTTCCAAAAACGTAGACCACGCTGTGGCCTATGTAGAGATGGACGACAAACGCTTTTTCCTGGAGCGCCTGGTAAAGGAATATCCTGAGAATAAAATACTGGTCTTCGTTCGCACTAAGGTGCGCGCAGAAAGAGTGCTGGCGGCCATGGAGCGTGTTGGCATCAAAGCATTGACCATGCACGGCGGCAAGGAACAAGAGCATCGCCTGCAGGTAATGAACGAGTTCAAGAAAGGCACCGTCAAAATGCTTATTGCCACAGATGTGAGTGCCCGTGGTATCGATATACCCAATGTTGACTATGTAGTGAATTACGATCTCCCCGATGTGCCTGAAAACTACGTACACCGCGTGGGCCGTACAGGACGTGGTGTACAGAAAGGTCACGCCATTTCGTTTTGCAGCACAGAAGAATTACCTGTGCTGAAAGAGATACAGGAGTACCTTGGAAAAGACATCCAGGAAATGAAGATCGATAAGAACGACTATAGAGAGACCATCGTCTTCTCTGAAGAAACACCAAATGACAATTGGCGTAAGCTGCTTGAAGACAATGAAAAAGCGGCGGAAAAACTTGGAAAGAAAAAGAAGAAAAAATAACTGCTATACCTGCTCATATGACTTTTGACGATCTGAATCTCAACCCTGCCCTTCGTAATGCGCTTACCGACCTGGGATATGATGTTCCCACAACTATCCAGCGCAAAGCATTCTCCGTTGTCATGTCCGGCAGGGATGTGTGTGGTATTGCTCAGACAGGTACCGGTAAAACTTTTGCTTACCTTTTGCCTTGTCTGCGTTTGCTCAAATTCTCGAAAGAGCGGGAAACACAACTACTTATTCTCGTACCAACGCGCGAACTCGTGCAGCAGGTAGTGGAGGAAGTGAAGAAGCTGACAACTTACCTAACCCTGGAAGTTGCAGGTATATATGGCGGTACAAACATCCGTCCTCAGAAGGCTATAGTTGAAGCAGGCGTTGATATAATAGTGGCAACACCCGGCAGGCTTTTAGACCTTGCATACGATGGCTCGTTAAACATGAAGACCATCAAAAAACTGGTGATAGACGAAGCCGACGAAATACTCAACCTTGGCTTCCATACACAGCTGAATAACATACTCGACCTGCTGCCTGCCAAAAGGCAGCACCTGCTTTTTTCTGCGACCATTACAGAAGAAGTAGAAACGCTGATGCGCACGTACTTCAACGATCCCGAAAAGATAGAAGCTGCCCCAACAGGCACTCCACTGGAAAACATAAGTCAACAAGGGTACAAGGTTCCGAACTTCTACACCAAGCGCAACCTGCTAAAGCACCTGCTCGACAATAATGCAGACATGAGCAAGGTGCTGGTATTTGTTGCAACCAAAAAACTGGCCGACACGCTTTTCGAAGAGCTGCAGCCGGAGTATGGTGAAACTATGGGTGTGATACACTCAAATAAAGAGCAGAACTATCGCTTCAATACCGTGAAACAATTCCAGGAAGGGACTTTCCGTTTTATCATTGCAACAGACATCGTTGCGCGCGGACTTGACATAGCTGAGGTAACACACGTTATCAACTTCGATATTCCCGATGTGCCGGAGAACTATATACACCGCATAGGCCGTACAGGACGTGCTGATAAGCGCGGTGTTGCCATTGCATTCATTACCGAAAGAGAAGATAAAGACCTTGCAGCGATACAGGCGCTCATGAAGTACGAGATCCCAATCCTGCCTTTGCCCGAAGATCTCGAGATATCAGACGTATTGACTGAGGATGAAAAACCGAAGGTCTTTATGAAAACAAACCTTATCAAACTGCCTAAGATAGACGAAGGTGGTGGGGCCTTTCACGAGAAATCGGCCAAGAATAAAAAGGTAAACAAAAAGGTGCGGCACGCGGACAAGATGAAAGAGAAGTACGGTAAACCCAAAAAGCGAGGCAAAAAGAGATAGCAAGTTTTTCTTAAATTCGGTAATGTCTCGATCAGCAGCATTAGTGGTCCCTCTTTTGTTGTTCATCTTTTTGCAAGTATGTTCTTGCAGTACTCCTGAAATAAAAACAGGCGAGGCAACTACCTATGCTGTAACAAACGACTCCTCCAAGGCTGTTTCAAAACAAAGACTGCCACTTGGCCAGGACAGAATATCGGCAGCCTATGCGCAAGCCATAGCTGAGTATATAAAAGCCGTGTACAAAAATGGCAAGGAATTACCGGATACTTTGTTCATCGGAAAACACGAGGATCTTCCGGACATTGATCTCCCTGCTATTATTCAGAATGCAAACATCGCCTTAATAACAAATGAAGAGGCACAACAAAAGCTACAATACCGCTCCTCGTTGGTTTTCTTAAACGTAATGGGCTGGATAGACGAAACCAATCCGGAATTCCTGGTTGTTACGTTTTTTGAAAACAAGCCGCAACACAATTGCAACATCTACCTGGAACGCAATATCAATACTGATCAATGGGACCTGGATAGTTTGAATTTTGAATATCCCTACGGCCGCCAGCTAAGAAACCATTAAACAGGTACTATTCCGCCGCCTCAACCTGTTTTTTGATCTTCTCCAGGGTTACGTTCCAGTAAAAGGCCAGGTGTTTGTAGATGGTTTCTGTAGGAAAGTTGCTGGCTGTAAACAAGAGCGTTGTTTGCGATCCCGAAGGCTCCAACTTAAACGCGATGCTGGTGTAGTTCCCCGGTTCATCCTTTAGCCTCGATATCGAACTCAGATGACTGTACTCCAGTGCGACTCCTGCTTCGTACTGCAATACGGTCCCTTTATTTTCAAAAGGCACTTTATAATGCTTGCCGCGAATAATAAATGAACCTCCAACGGTCCAATCGGTAACAATTTCGATAGGTGTCTCCGACATCCATTGTTGTATCAGCACCTTATCGGTAAGCGCTTTCCAGACGCTGTCAACCGGAGCATTAATTGTGATTGTTTTACTGAAAGGCCCGATCATGGGTTTTGTTTCGGCGCCTGCTGCTTGGGAAGTTTTTTAAACTTCTTATAATCTTCCGCCTCAGTAAATTGTTGTATCTGTTTTAGGATATACCCATAAGTAAGCTGCTCCTTTTTATTCGTCGCATCCACCCTAATGCTGGCTATAGCCGCCGGCTGAACAAATAAGGTCATATCAGTATTATCCAGGCCGCAATGCAGAAAATTCTGGCATTCCTTCATGACCTGCTCAGGTGTTTCGTCCTTTATTTCTTGTGCTAAAAAAGCTTTGCAGTCAAACTCTTGTTGTGCAAAGCATGCCGAAGACATGAACACAAAAAGACCTATCAGGCTGATTCTCATGACTTAAAGTTAAGAAGAAAAACTGGTGGTCTCAAGCCCTGATATTTATTTGCAAAAATGGTAATTGACATCCACCCGTTTGCAGTGTCAGCGCGACTATACCCCGTTTTTGCAGAGTTTCTTCGTTGCTATCTGTAGCTAATTTTGGCAAAAGAAATTGCTTCAGGATTCTGTTCATCTAAAATCCATTGCGTATGAAAAGCATATGCTGATCCGCATAGCCTGCACCTGGTTGATGCATGGTCATGTCAATACATGATCCGTTGGACCATCGAAATAGAATTTACACGAAATAGACCTACCATTCATGAAACAAATACTACTATACATCACATTGTGCTGCCTGTCTACAATGTTGCTTGCCCAGGCACCAAAAAAATTCAATTACCAGGGAATAGCACGCAATAATAACGGAACACCGCTCGCCAATCAGGCACTTGGCATCAGGCTCAGCATAATTAACGACAGCGCCAACGGCGCATTGCGATACCGGGAAACACACACCGTCACCACAAACGGTTATGGACTATACAATCTATCCGTAGGTGGTGGTACACCCGATAGCAATACTATGGATAGTGTAGTATGGGCCGCCGGCGACAAATGGATGCTGGTAGAAATAGACCCTGCCGGCGGCAGCAACTATATCGCCATTGGCACCTCTCAGCTATTGAGTGTCCCTTATGCCTTGTACTCAGAAAACTCGGGCAGCCAGGGCCCTCCCGGTTCTATGGGCGTAATGACAGTGGCCACCTTCAACGGACCTATCGGGTCTATCGCCAGCGGTCCGGGGTTTGCTTTTGTCGGTCCTACCACTATTCTCACTTTATCTCCCGGCTATCTGCGGATGATCGGTTCCGCAAACGCTGCATTGGGTCTCGCATCAGGCAGCCCAATCACCATCTCAACAAGTTTATGTTATCAGCAAAATGGAGGTCCAATAACAAATTTTAATACCGGAGGATACTTAGTCAGCCAGGTCAGCACTCTGCTAACCGTTGTCCCGGCATCCGCTACTGTTGTGCTTGCGCCAGGCACTTACACTGTTGGGTACTGTATAGCAAACAACAGTGGCGTGGCAGTAAACAATAACGACTTCGTAAGCGGTTGGATATTAGTAACACAATAGCAAGACATAACAACATATAATCGTTCATCATTAAAATCAAACCTTTATTTATGGCTACAGTAATTGTCAATCACAAGGTAAAAGACTACGCAACATGGAAACAAGTTTTTGACGCAGACGAAGAGAGACGCCAGGCCGCAGGCCTTAAACTCATGGCTGTGGGACAGAAATCGGGAGAGCCTAACAACGTGTACATCGTATTCAGCATGACCGATCCTTCTACCCTGCCATCCTTTATGGGCAGTGCTGAATTGCAGGAAATAATGAAAAAGGGCGGTGTTATGGGCATGCCTGAGGCTGTTGTTGTTGAGTAACGATTTATTACGTGGAGCAAAGGCGGGATTCAACCGCCTTTTGCTTTTTCAGCCGATCTGCCGCAACAAATATCATTAAATTAGCGTATATTTGTATTGAACCTAAACCCTGAAATCACCATGAGACAACCTTATTGGAAACCTCAGCATGAAGTATTCATTCACGGCATGCTCGCGCACGGAAACAAAACAAAAGCCTACAACGATGCTTACCCGGGCGTATCTCCCACCTCCGCCCGCAAGGCAGCCAACCGTTTACTTAAATATACCCACATTCGTGAGCGTATAGAGCCTGTATTTGAACGCGCGCGCAATAAAGCGATGCAACAACTCGAACTTGCTGCCGGGACACGGATAGCAAATGACCTTACTACCGTTTATGAACGCAGAATTCTGCTTGCCGGGATCATTCGCGGAGAAATCACTTTGCAACGAGCCATCAGGCTGAAGGGACGCATAGAAGTTGCAGAACAGGACATGGACCCATTTGTAGTATTGAAAGCTATAGAGCTTGACTGCAGGTTAGAAGCCGGCTATTCCTGGCCAACCCACGACGATATTATTCAACGTCAACAAGACCGGATCAACCATTATCTAAATAGCCCAAACGGTCAGGGGGTGCCGGCATGGCTACAGATTGACACAGATTGGCGGCCAAAGCTGCCACAGGCAAGCATTTCGTCTTTTTACCCGTCCGCCTTTTGTAACAAAAACAGTCCCTAAAGTGGCTGTTTGCAACAACTTTTTTGTTGAATAATTGTTGCTTAGGGATGAATAGTCAATAACACTGAACACCCGAAAGCCATTAAGTATATTTTTCATATAACTACTTGATTTTCAATTAGAATATTTTATCTTCATCCCAATCACCGATTTCACAAATAAGAGATGAAACACCTATTCCTACTCATGATGGCACTACCCCTAACCATGAGCGCAAAAAAGCAGGGGAAACCTTTTATTGATTCCCTGGTTAGCACATTGCCGGCGGTTGAAGAAGACACCAACAAGGCGCAAATGCTTAATGATATTGCCTACGCTTATCATATTGTCGCGCCTGATTCAGGTTTGGTCTATGCCCAAAAAGCTATGGCGCTTTCACATCAATTGCATTGGCAATGGGGAATTGCGATCGCTACCAACAGTCTTGCCGTAAACCACCAGGCCAAAGGCGATCAAAAAGCCGCACTGGCGGGGTACAACAAAGCTTTATCGCTTTTTACAGAACAAAACTCACCGCAAAGCATTGCCTCCACCCAGGTGAACATTGCCAATGTGTACGCCGACCAGGGCGATCGTGCAAACGCACTCTCCCACTACTTCAAAGCGCTCACCACCATAGAGCTAACTAACAACCAGCAACGCGTAGCGATGGTACTGGACAACATCGGGAGCATATACTTTGATGAGCGCGATTATCAAAAAGCACGCAAATATTACGAGACAGCGCAAACGCTTTATACAAGTGTTGGTGATACATTAAACATGGCACGTACCACGGCTAATCTCGGCCTGGTACTGAGCGCTTCCGGAAATAACGAGGCTGCGCTTAGACATTTGTTTCCTGCGCTCGAAACGCATAAAAAGCTGGGCAACGCTAAATCGGCCATAAGTGTGTTGACCGCTATTGGTGAAACCTATGACAACCTTGGTGAGTACCAAAACGCCTTGCTCTACAAAAACGAGGCACTAAGCCTGAGTAGAGAGATCGGAGGCGAAATCCAGTTAGCTGTGTGCACGGGAAACATCGGCGCAAGCCTGTTCAAAAGCGGAATGGCAAAGACTGGCCCGGAAAAAAACATGGACCTGAAAAAGGCTACCGATTACCTGGCAACCGGCGCGAATATGTGCCGCACCATAGGACACCCTGCAGCTTTTATAGAATTCAGTATTCAACTCGCCAAAGCCTATGCGTCGATCGGGCAATACAAAAAAGCCTTTGAGGTCACAGCTGAATACCTGACGGTGAAAGACTCGGTTTTTGCTGCAGGTAATAAAGTCGAAATAGCGCAACTGGAAGCTAATAAGGAACTGGCAATAAAAAACAAGGATCTGCAGATGAAAAACGACGAGGTTCTCCTCACCGAACTTCACGTAGCAGAAAAACGCAGCGACCAGCTGATGTATACTGTCAGCATATTGCTAATTATACTGGGTTCAGGAATGGCCTTCCTGATGTTCAACCAGTACAGAAAGAATGAGCCCATACGCGGTGAAGAAAGCCTGCCTAATATTTTAGCTACAGAACGTTCTAAATACGACCAGCATACTCAGCACAAAGCAGCCAGCAAACACAAAAGTTTGTTGACGGAAATAGAAGATACCGAACCACAATCTCACAAATAAAAAGCGGTATAACAGCCCGTTTTTGGGCACGAGTTTTAAAATACGCTGCAGAACTTATATTTTTCGGCCAACAACAACACACTATGAAGAAACTATTCATCCTTATTACACTGTTGGCAGCCGCCAGCACGACTCAAGCCCAACGTTACAGGGGCTTCAACGAGCACCCTAAATTCCGCATTGGCCTCCAAGGCGGCTGGAGTTACAGGCTTGCCAAAGTAAGCGACCAGGTTCCGCCCGGTTTCAGGACTTATGTGGAGAAGCTAAAACCGGGTTATAACTATGGGGCGGACGGTTCATTCTTTTTTAGCCGCGCGCTTGGCGTTGGCATCAGGTATTCCGGTTATCGCACCAGCAATTCAATGGATATTGAAATGCTGGATACTGCAACCTACAACCTCATCCAGGGAAAAATGAGCGATGACATAACCGTAAGTTATGTAGGCCCTACTTTTAACCTTAGGTATATCTCAGAAAGTGAGATCTTCCATTTTGTCAGCACCTTTTCTTTAGGCTATCTATCTTATACAGATAAGACATTACAGATCACGCCACTCAAACTTCAAAGTGCTACTGTTGGTGTGGTGGTTGGTGCGGCTGCCGATTTTGCCGTTCATGAAAATATTTTCCTGGGTGCTGAAGTATCGCTGCTGACAGGCAACCTGACCTATTATGATGTAGAAATTAACGGTACCAGCCAGCACGAAGAACTTCCAGAGAATCAATACGAAAGCCTTTCGCGTATTGATGTTTCTGCCGGTGTACGGTTCAATTTTTAGCATGCATTGACCAGCTAGCCACCAAACATTAACAAAGCGAAAAGCCAATGGATATCAAGAGTTAGGAAATTGGCACAAGTTTATTTCCGCCATCACAAAAGCAAAGACCGATGCCGTTTGCGATGTTGTGGTTTTTACTGTTTGATTTTCTGTCGCTTGGATTACTAGCGGTCGATGGTTACCTGGGTTATGAAGCGTACATACACCGCTATGCGGCTAACCAGCTGTACCCGCTGACTTGTTTATACTGGGCCGCCGGAATTGCTGCGTTTTTGTTGTTTGGCAGATATCCTATTGCTCTGCTTCTTAGCCGATGGGGAAGAAACGGGCGCAAACCCAATCTCTGGCGCACCCGCACCCGCGACTATATAAGGCGGCCCGACGGAACTAAAATATGCGTGTACTATTATGGTCCCGAAGATGCCCAGCCCATCATATTCGTACACGGATGGAATTCTGACCACAGGGAATGGTTCTACCAAAGGAAGTTCTTTGAAAAACAATACAGGCTCATCTTTGTAGACCTGCTCGGGCAGGGACGATCTTCACGCCCCGTCGATAAGGATTATTCCCTGACAAGAATGGTCAACGACCTGGATGCAGTCATTAAACACGCCGGCGCGCACAAGGCAATCCTTTGGGGCCACGGCGTGGGCGGAATGATCCTGCAAACCTACTGCGGCAAATTTATGAGTGCCCACCCTATTGAAGTGAAAGCCGTGATCCTGCAGCATACCACTTACATAAATCCCGTGCGCACCTCACCACTAAAAAGAATTATGACCTTGCTCAGAAGACCAGTGTTAACTCCTATATGCTACATGGTCATCATCTTGTCTCCGCTCTTTTGGACCTTGCGATGGCTGAGTTTCCTGAATGGAACACACCATTTGGCCATGCGCTTCCTGGCTTTTACAGGCAGGCAAACCTGGAGGCAGCTGAATATGATCTCTTTCCTGTCGGCAAAAACAGCCCCCACAGTAATTTCGCGAGGGATGCTGGCCATGTTCAGCTGGGGTGTTGAAGACTGGCTGTACAGGATCAAGGTACCAACGTTAGTGATCGCGGGCAAGAGGGACCGCCTCACTAAAGCAGCAGCCAGTGTTCATATAAGCGAGCAGGTCCCCAATGCTACATTAGTCACGCTCCACAGTGGCCACATGGGACAGATGGAGCGGCATGACGACGCCAACAAAGCTGCGCTGGAATTTATAGAGGCCCTGAATACGGGCAACTCGCTGACTAAACAATCAACTGCCCAACCCAATGGCTAAAATGCAAAACGGGAATGCTCAGCATCCCCGTTGCATAGAAACAAAACACTACTCACTTTCTTAACCCTGTCTCAATCCTTTATCCCCCTGCCGCTCCTTCATCTTATTCATGCGTTCAGCCTTTATGGTTTCGTATTTCTTTAACTGGTCAGCCGACAGGATAGCTTTCAACCGGGCATCCTTTTGTTCATGCATCGCTTTGAACTTCTCCCTATTCATTTCGGCGCCCTCAGCCCTTGCCGCCTTCATCTCTTTAGCCGATTGCAGGTTCAGTTCATACACCGCCTTTTTCTGCGCGTCTGTAAGCTGCAGGTCTTGCTGCATCCTTTCAGTCTGTTTTTCAGCCCTTTGTTCCGGGGTCATATTCCTGTGCGCGCCTTTACGGTCGTGTACTTCCTGCGCATTTGATACTGCCTGCACACCGAGAAACAGTGCCAGCGCCAACATAAGTCTCTTCATGGATATTCAATTTATTATAAGACAGGTAGGGAGAAGGGAAGTTTAACCCCGGCAGCTTAAAATAGTGTTAATGCCGAGGCTGGCACCAGTTTTTTGCTCTTGTTAGAAAACGTCAAAAGCATGAGACCTTTCCTCTCAACAGCGTCCGGGAAAATGGTATTTGCCGGCATCCTTGTGGTACTCACTGGTGCCCTCGCTAAGGCAGCCGGCTGTCCATATGATAATGCAATACTTATTGTTGGAATAATATTAGCTGTAATTGGCGGCATTATGCAGGCGACATCCCACAGCCTAACTGATTAATCCTGTCTTAACCGAGCTATGAAGCATCGGTTGTTGTATTGGGTTGTTGCAAGTCCTCACGTTCTACAGCAACGGTGCACTCCCCCACCAATGCTGCTACTGCACCTACAGCCGCAATTATAGGTGCCAACAATGCACCAATAACCCCAACGGTCAGTGGAAAGCTCATGAATTCTTTGCCGTGCTTGTCTTTTATGGTAACCCTACGTACGTTACCTTGATCTATCAGTTCCTTCACCTTTTTCACAAGGTTCTCACCGCTGATATGATATGATTCATGGGTGGCCATAGCAGTTTTTTATAAGGGTTCTACAAAAAACAAGCCGCGGATTCGCTTATAATGTTTTCAGATATTCTATCACAGCTTTGCGCTCCTCATCAGTAAGGTGATCTCCGAAATAGTGTCCCGCATTATTGTAGCCTTTTAGCGTCGTGTTATAAGTCACTTTAGCAATGGGTGTTTCATGTTTTGTGTACTTCCAACCGACTGCACTATAATCATATACCGGATTGTTGAAGTCGCGAGTCCAGTACTTGGGTCGTAGTTTACTGTTGAGCAATGCTTCGATAGTTGGCACTGATCCATTGTGCAGGTAAGGCGCTGTTATCCACACCCCGTCAAGCGGTGGCGCTATATAACCGTTGAAAGGCACTATATACGGAGCGTTCTCTCCCTGCGAGAACCAGCTCTTGCTGAACCACTGAATGAACGGCACGTTCAGCTGAACGCCATCTGCCAGTGTAGGATCGGTCTGAATGATTGATGCAGGTATCAGTAAGTTAGGATACTGGTCCTCTGGGCCATAACTGCCATGACATTTACTGCAGTTCTCACTAAAGACAGCCCGGCCCTCATCCGCAAGGTGTTTATTGACTTCCTGTGGATATACGGGCGGACGCAATGATCTAATGAATGCCAGCACATCACCAAAATGATTACTCACTTCCCTGGCTTCTGATGAATCTGAAACCGTAAGCAGGTTACTAAGCATGAGGTACTTGGCAAAATCTCCCCGGGCAAAGCCATTGTAAAACATCGCATTCTTCTTCTTCATGAGCCACCAGGCAGGCACATCAGTCGGTATCACCTCTTCAGGAACATCGAGCAAAGCCTTATCACTCCACTCTAACGTCTGCGGATCACGGTGCGATACAAGAATGATAGCTAGCTTATCGGCAGCATTCACGCCACGCACCTCTGTTTCCATCAGCGGGAAGGTTGTGGTAAAAGACGTGAAAAAAGGCTTAGCTGCACTATACTGTTTAGGCGCAACAGCCTTCATTAATTTCAGTCGTTTGCTGAAATCTACCAGTTTGGTATTACTAAAGTCGAGTGAATTATTACCCAGCCCAATTACCAGCTTACCTTCAAACGTATGGGAATGACACTGCATACATGTAGGTATGACCATGTCGACGCCGTTATGTGTTACAACATTGTATCCGTGACCAACGGTTGCGTTCATGCCTGTGCGATTCAGCAGATTCGTCTCATTTTTGCCGTTGACATAGGTATAGAACTTATACGGCACCCCACTTTTCAAAAAGTCGCCAGTAGTAAGGTATTGATACCCCTTTGCAGAGTCGCCGGGACGCTGCGTAGATGCTGCGACCGAAACTGGCACAACATCCTCGCCTTCACCGTTGCCAAAAACAATAGCTACAGAGCAAAGCACAAGTGATATTACCAGTATTCGTTTCACGTCTTTACAAAGATACTAAGCATCTGTACGCCGGGTACCTGCATACAGCTCATATTCCAATAAACGGCAATCGATGGTACTTGTATAAAACTCAATGCGACGGCTTGCTTTCAGACCGATCTTTTTTGCCAGTTCGAGGTTGCCGGTAAAGATGTAACCGTGATATCCCTTGCACTTCTGTTTCATAAAATCGCCGATACGGGCGTATGTCTCTTCCAATTCCTGAACATCTCCCAGGCGTTCTCCATATTCGGGATTGAGATACACGACACCACCGCCCTCGGGTACTGGCGTCTCGGCAAAATCACAAACCGAGAATTCTATAAGGTCGGCCACGCCTGCTGCCAGTGCATTTTTTCGTGCGTTTGTTATGGCCATATCGCTGTAGTCTGTAGCAATGATGCGAACGTCAGCGTCTTCCTTTATTTTTCTTTCTAATGCTCCCCGCTCTTCTAAATATACGTTTTCGTCGTACCCCTGGAGGTGCATGAAAGCATAATTGGTTCGAAAAACACCTGGTCGCGTGTCAGTCGCTATTAACGCGGCCTCAATAGCCACAGTGCCAGATCCGCACATAGGGTTGACAAAAGGCGATTTCCGATCCCACTTGGTCGCCATTATTGTGGCAGCTGCAAGTGCCTCCAGCATTGGCGCCCTACCGGGTATCTTTCGGTAGCCATGCCTGGCGAGTGAATCTCCAGACGTATCTACAAAGACCTCTGCATGTTCGTTTTTCCAGAAGAGGTGTACCACCGCGCCTACAAGCTCTGCGCCAGTTGAGGGTCGTTTCCCCGTTTTGGTACGCAGTCTGTCAACAATTGCATCCTTTACACGCAAGTTGGCAAACATGCTGTTGTTAATAGTATCATTCAGCACATTACTCGTTACAGAAAAATAACCTTCGGGGTGTAAAATGGTTTCCCAGGGAAAGCCCGATAATCCTTGATAAATATCGTCGGCATTGTATGCCTGAAATTGTTTCAAACTGTACAACACCTGGCTTGCACAGCGCAGATTGAGGTTCAGCTTTATACAGTCATTGATACTAGCCTTGATGCGCACTCCGGTGACAAACGTATCTTCTATCTCAAACCCTAATTCTTTCACCTCTGCTTCAAGATAAGGTGCAAGACGTTTATGGCAGGTAATTGTAACGGGCGCGGCAGTAGTATATAAAGACATAATTGAGGCAAAGGTAACCTGATGCCGTCGAACTATTTCACCATGAGCTAAAACTCGTTGTCGGGAACAAGGAATTCAAGAACATTTTTCTGAACTGCAACCTCCACTTTGACCGGGGCATCGGCTTTCAGAATTTCATCGTCGGCATGGAGGTGCAACCCATCCCATTTTATTTTTATATCACTAGCTTTAAGGGCACTGAAACTAAAAGCGGTCTCATCATCAGCCAGCTTATCTTCTATATAACGTACCAGTTTTTCCCGCTGATTTTCGGGGATGATGATCACTTCAAATTCGCCGTCGGATGGATCTCCCATGGGGTTCAAATCGAGATTGGGACCAATCGACCTGATATTCATTACTTCAACCAACAAAAATTCTCCCGAATGGTCTACGCCGTCGAGCTCGAGCTTGCAGGGTCGCGCCTTATATGTTTTTGCAAGTTCCAGCAACACATCTAGAGCGTTGATAATATTTTCTTCTGATGTGTGCTCCTCCTTGTCCTTTCTTTTCTTCATTTCTTTCATGAGATTCGGGAATAGCCCGAATCCAAAACCCTCAATAAAGAAGATGTCCTCTGGAAGGCCCTGGACTTTACCGACATCTATTTTTTGAATGTTTTCTTCTGACCATGAAGCGACGGTAGCCTCATCTGCTTCAAACCCAAAGGTTCTACCGATATTATTTGCAGTTCCCAGGGGCAACACGGCAATTGGATAGTTCCGATCAATGACCTTGCGATCTAAGAGTTCGGTAGCTACCTTTCTTACTGTCCCATCTCCACCTGCAACCACCAGGAAATCTACTTCCGGTTCTATTTCTTTCCAGCCTTTTTCTTTGGTCGAAGAGTACAAACATTTGTAACCATGGTTTTCTATCAACGATACTAACGTCTCCTTCGAATATTCACCGTCTCCCGCATTAGGGTTATGCAACAGTTTAGCAACCTTCATACATACAATCTTACGTATTGCCTCTTCACTAAAAATGTACCAGCTTTCAGGCTGGCATGATACTGTTGCACATTCGCGCATGAGGATCCTTATAACAAATGATGACGGAATATACAGTCCGGGCATAATGGCGTTGGCCAAAGTGGCAACAAAATTCGGCGAGGTACGCGTAGTTGCCCCCGATGTAGAGCAATCATCAATGGGGCATGCTGTTACCCATTCCCGTCCCATTTCACTAAAAAAATCCCCCATTACTTTTGAAGGAATTGAAGCCTACCGGGTTAATGGCACTCCAGCCGATTGCGTGGCGTTGGGCACACACCTTTCGAAGACTGACGTGGTGCTTTCCGGTATCAATATGGGACCAAATCTTGGCAATTCGATGTGGCACTCAGGCACACTGGCTGCCGCAAAACAAGCGGTTTTGCTCGGCATTAAAGGGATCGCGCTAAGTACGCCTGTAGGCAAAGACGAGCCTGATTTCGACGCGCTCGCCCCTTTTGTAGAAAAAACGCTGGCATTATTACTCGAGGAAAATGAATTAGCACTATATAATGTCAACTTCCCCCCACGGCCGATCGGCATGAAATGGACACGTCAATCGGTGCGGCTATACGATGGTAAAATTGTCCCCGGCGTGGATCCTATGGGGCGGAAGCATTACTGGTTTACCGTAACGCCGCTCGAATCAGCCGAAGAAGATACCGACAGGTGGGCTGTGGAGAATAATTTTGTGTCAGTTACACCTTTACGGCTAGATCTCACCAGCGAAGCTGGTTTGAAACACGCAAAAGAACACCATCCACTGGACTAAGATGAACAAATAATAAAACAAAAAAAGGACAGCATTTGTGTTGTCCTTTTTTATGATTGCTAATTATTTGTTTCAGAAATTTTTACAATCCTTTGTTCATCTGCAGTTCATTCTATTTCTGATCCATTCTTCACAACCTTGCGACTAATGAGTTTAAAACACCGTGCCAATAATCATAAATAAAATTGGCAACGATTTACCTTAGTAGAAAGATACACAATTACGACCTTCCACAGCTAGGTCGTAATACATTGAAAATAGCGAGTGGCATTAATCGCCAAAGCCTTTTCCCATATCTGCTGGTAATGAGTCTTTTTTTTCTGCAAAGAATCTTTGAAAGATCCATTGTGCCAGTCTTTGTCCCATAGCAACCATTGCCAGGAACAACACAAAAACGATGATGATCAATGCTGTTTGCATAAAGGTGGGGTTTTACTTAAAGTTACGAATCATGCAGCACCATTGAAGCGGGTTTAAATTATATTTACCCAAAAGTTTGCCAATGCGTTTCTTCTTTCTTTTGATAGGTTGCT
The DNA here is from genome assembly GCF_029269745.1 of Polluticoccus soli. Taxonomy (NCBI): domain Bacteria; kingdom Pseudomonadati; phylum Bacteroidota; class Chitinophagia; order Chitinophagales; family Chitinophagaceae; genus Polluticoccus; species Polluticoccus soli. The sequence goes on from NZ_JARJHT010000001.1 coordinate 46,192, forward strand.
TATTCATTTTATCGTCGAACACTTGTAAAAAGACAACTCGCGAACAAGCCGCCGGCGCCGATAGCCTTTCGCTGCACCGTAGTGGTGGGTTCGCTGGATTTTCAGACTATTATATGATCTATCCCGACAAGGTTTTGAAGGATAACACCCCTCACGACCAGGAGCATATTTATGACTATCCCGAGACATCAAAGATCGCTGCAGGTCGGGCGTTGTTGAAAAACATACCTGACGTCATGTGGGCGCACAACAATGGAGATTATGGCACGACTGTAGCTGACGGTATTGACTACTCAATAACAGCCTATGTAAAAGGTGAAGAGTATTCCTGGATAATACGTCACGATCCTCCCGAACAAATCCAGCAATATGCGCAACGGATAAACGAGTTCTTTTCGAAATAGGGATTCAATAAAGGAAAGCCATCCTACAGCCGTTGGCATGGAAATATAGATCAGCTGATTAAGAATATCTTAAACAGCTATGATGAAGAAATTTGCGGCAGGCGTGCTTTTAATGCTAGGCCCCACGCTGATACGCGCACAAGAAACCCTTGTAGGAGGAGAAGTTCTTGCACTAAACAATGCAAAATCAGCATTTTACCTGCAACAGAAAGATCGACCTCCCGCAATGCCCGGTGGTATTTACAAAATCAACAAAGCGGTCGATATTCCCATAACCGCAGTTGGGGCTGCCTGGTCGCTCTATGCATTTTCTAAAATATACAGCAAAGACCCGACGCCACTCGAAGAGATCAAAGCGCTTGATAAAAATGATATCAACGTTTTTGATCGTTGGGCGGCCGGCCATCATGACCCGGCCGCCGATAGAGCCAGCAATTACTTATTCTATGGATCGATCCCCGTACCGTTTGCTCTCATGGCCGACAGGGAGATAAGAAAAGACGCGCTCAAAATTAGTTTTCTATACCTCGAAGCAATGGCAATAACAGGGCTTGTCTATACCGGTGGCACTTACTTCTTTGACAGGTTTAGGCCCGAGACGTACAGCGCTGAGATATCGGACGAAGACAAAACAAACGGCAATTTGCGCAACGCATTCCCAGCGGGTCACGTGGCCTTAGTTGCTACAGCGACATTTTACACCGCCAAGGTATATTCCGACTACCATCCAGGTTCCGATTTGAAATATGTGCTCTATGGTGGCGCTGCAGCTGCCACAGCAACAACGATTTACCTCAGACATAAAGCAGGTAAACACTTCCCTACCGATCTATTGTTCGGAACGGCACTAGGTACGCTCTCCGGAATCCTGGTGCCTCACCTGCATAAAAATAAGGTAACCGGCAATGAAGCTTACAGAATATCACCTTTCATCGGTGACAAAACATACGGTCTCACATTCAATTATAACATTAGGTAGTGATTCAACCAACATAAATGAAAATAGCCCGGTGCTTCCGGGCTATTTTCATTTTATTTAGACGCCTCATTTGTCCACCTTATCGTGGCCATGTGTTTTTACAACTTTGTCATATAAACCCATGATCAGGAATGGTGCAGCCCATTGACCAATAAATAACGCCAGGTGGTCGCGCTTCATAAGTTTCGCAACCAAAGCCACGCCCATTGCGCCTAATGAACTCCACAGAAAAATATCTGAAGGCAGTTTTGCTGTTTGCTCCTCAATTGCTCGTGCTACCGGACCTTCGCGATGCTCTGTGTTTGATGCTACTTTACTTGCCATTTGCCCCATTGTCTTTGTTGCCATAATTTGATTTTTTAAGAAATTAATACTCGCGATTATGAATGAAGGCTTCTCTCCATTGCACAGCGGAAGGCGTAAAATCTATGCCATAGCGCTTATAGCCGCTTGCATCAAAATCCAGTATTTAGTAGCTTAGAAACAGAAAAGCGGAAGTAGCTCAGTTGGTAGAGCATCACTTTCCCAAAGTGAGGGTCGCGGGTTCGAGTCCCGTTTTCCGCTCGTTACAATTATTCGTTGGTAAGATTTGAAGTAGATTGTTTTTCGTCTATCACTTCTTTGATCGCCTGGCAGATCTCGTAGTTCTGGTGGCGTGTAAAATATTCCAGGGAAGCCTCCAGTTCCTCTATGCTCCTATCGCGAAATGTTTTCTTGACTTCCTCTTTAGGTGCATGCCGCAGAAGAATATCTGTATTAGCCTGTAGCTCTGTCAGACTATCCCTTAAGGCCTTAAGACTTTTCAGAAAATCATCCATCTCGCTCATAACCCAAAGTTAGCGATATAGCGGCTTAGCGTCGAAATTTCCTTGCCATTTCTTTTATCTCATCCTCAAGCGGCTTGAGCTTTTCAGGCAACTGTACAGGTATCCATTCGTCCTCCATGAGCTCCAACTTAAACGGCTGAACATCATGATTCAAAACTGTCACTTCAAATTCGGTGATCTTTGGAGTCTTAGCCTCGAACTTAATAGCCGCCGGTCCATGCTCAGTTTCTGTAGTGTAGAAGAAAGTATACGCCATACTTCACGGGATCGTTTTGTTTAAGGAGGCGCAAAGGTACGGGAAAACATTGTATTTATTTGAATTATCTTCCTTAAATTTGCAAAAATTTTAACCACCATGAGAGAGATTTATACCTATTCTGAAAGGTTAGTGGAAATGGAAAAAGAGGCAGAACAGAAAAATTTCTTTGCGCATACTGACCCTGCACAGTTTGATAGCTACAATGCGCGCGCCTGGTCATCCAAGGAGATTCCCCACGAAGTAGAAGAAGAGAAGTTGCTCGAGGTATACTAAAAGCTTGAGTCAAAGAAGCATTTTACTGAGTAAAAAAGCCCCTTTCCAGGGGCTAAGATCTTAGGCTGCAATTCCTAATCTACGTCATCAATATCTAATGGTGCATTTTCATCCGTAAACGCGTCAGGAGAAACACTTCTGTCTGGCTGTCTCCTCTCATTCGAACGGGCTTTGCTACGTTCCATCACACGTTCGAGCGTATCCACTGTTTCTACAACTGCACGCTCATATGTATCGCCGCTTTTTTTAACAAAATGATCCTTGCCCGGCACTTCCAGCCTGATCTCACAATGAAAACTGGCCGGGTCGCTTGCTGGGCCCGAATACAAAGTGACATCTGCCCTCACAATATTACTGGCGTGAGTTTCAAGCTTGCTCACCTTCTCTCGTATAAAATTTTCCAGCTTACTGCTGGCCTTAAATCCCGGTGATTCTATAATGATGTCCATACGATCGTCGTTTATAAAACAGACACTATTATCGTACCAGCCTACGGCTGCTGCAGAACGAGCTTTGTGAGATTATGTTAAAAACCTGTATTGAAGAGAAGCCCAACAGCTGCGACAATTCAAAATCGATAGTTGTAAACGAAAAAGCCGGTTGAAATACACCGGCTTTCCATTCTCATTCGATAAATATCTTACTGATTATTAACCAGTGTGAGTGTAAGAGCTGCACTACCCGACCCCGCCACTGTTCCGGTTATCATTAGTGTGTATATTTTACCTGCATCTAACTGTTGTCCCGACAGTGTACGGCTCGACGGTACGTTGGCTGGGTCCTGAACGATGATCTGGTAACTGCCGGCTGCCACTTGTCTGAAAGGCGTGGCTTGCTTGAACATAACATTGGAATCCAGTTTAGTTTGTCCCACATACACAGACTCACTTAGATTATCAGGGCTGAGGTTGACAAACCGGATCTTAGCATTCCCGGTCGGGGGCGCGGTAAGGTCATCCGTTATCGCTATAGCAGATGGGCTTGTAACGGTACCGGTTGCAAATACACTATATGCATTATTAGCCACAAGATCGTTATTGACGCTAGCCAACGGTAGGTTGGAGTCTTCGATCACAAAGCCGTGTTTTACATTAGTCCCTGGTGTTACGTTGATGTACGCCGAACTTGCCAGGTAGGTAAGACTATTCACATTCTGAAGAGCGACGTCATTCACCTGTACCCGCAAAGCGCCGGTACTAATACAAGCATTGGTATACTTCACCTTAGCCATGTTGGATGGCGTTGGCGTATTATCATCGTCATTTCCATTATTACAAGCAGCCGCAAAAACTGCGGTGAACCCAAGTAGTAGCAACTTCTTCATCCTTGTGTTTGTTTAGAAGATGGAATTGCAAAGACCTTGCCACTCGCAGCAACACATTACAACAACCTAGCAATTAAATATTTTAAAATTTAAAAAAACTTGCTCCTGAGCACACAAAAGGCTTGAATTAGTAGCAACTATTATTTAATATTACTATCAAATCACTTGTAGTATGAAACGCGCACACCTGGCTTTAGGCTTACTATTTCTTTCCACCGCTGCTTTTGCACAGTCTAAGAGGATCTACACCGACGAAGGTTTTGACACGAAAAAAGTAGAAAAACTTTATTCTGCCGAAAGCCCCGGTAAACAATTTTGCGCCAGGATGGCTGCGCTATATAAAGTAAGCGACTCTGGGCACATTACGCAAAACGATTATAACCGCTTCCTTATGGACTTTGATAACATGGTGAAGAATATGGCAGCAGGCAATGTAACAATACCTGCAAAGCTGGTGTCAATGTCTAATATCCTCAACGAGATCAATGACGTAGCATACAACATTGATGGTCACCGCGACGCTATCTATCACCTCGCAGCGCCTATATATAAATCGGTTACCGAAAATTGGGGAGATGAAGTGATCAACACTGCGATAGCCACTTCTTACTTTAACCTTAGGGAATATGTAGTGTCAATGGCTAATGATACCAAGCTGACCAAAGCGTTGGCAGTTATCGACCGTAACCCTGTAGGATTTGGCGAACATGCACCTTCATGCGATTATGCCGTGTCCATCAATCCAACTACCTCAAAAGACAAGATCGATATCTACTTTTCAAACGTTGGTTTGTTCTACAAGGCAACAAAGAAATATCCGGCAGATGGCTTGCTGGCAGGTCCCATCATTGGTTGGGAAGGCTACAAGGATGAAAGCGAAAGCATCATGAATATCCTGAAAACATATTCTGACATGAACAACAATACTGCTTACCACATCCAGCCTGAAGAAAACAAAACTGGTAAATCGGCTGTTATCAAACATCCTTTGAACAGTGATTCAAAATGGTTCGTGTGGGTATTCCGCAATAATAAATTGTACTACTCTTACATGGCTGAACCTTGCGGTGACAGGGCGCGCTGCCGTGTCAATTAAGAGTTTCAGCTTATATTCGAAGTGCGCCTCCCGGCGCACTTTTTTTTTGCTTAACGATTATTTCATGCCAGTTTGCGACAGTTGTGTGAAGCGGCTGGCTGAATGTGTAAGCACTTCCCCATCGCAATTGCGGTTCACTGCTATACCGCAGGGTATAATTTTATTGCAGCCAAAGCAAAATCATTTTATACTCATTTCTTAAAAACATCCATTGCTATGGCAGACAACAATCTCATGCAAGGTGGCTCAAGCAGCCATTCCTCCAATTCAGACTGGGATGAAAATCAAAACCGCTATCGCCGCGAACGCGAAAGCGGCAAGCAGCAGCGTACCAACTATGGCCAAAACCAGGGAGCCAATCGTGAGTCTGACTTTGATCAAAATCAGGGCAACCGAGGCAATTGGGGCAATACTGGTTCGGGCTACGGTCAAAGCTCGCAAAGCAGTTACAACACCGGCAACTTTAGCAGCAGCAACCAGGGATGGGGACAACAGGACTACGAAAACCGTGGTTCGGGGCAGTCTGACTATGGAAACCAGGATTATGGCGCCCAGGGATACGACCGACGCCTCCGTGGCGGGTCAACAAACTACGAACAATCGAGCTATGGCAACGAAGGTTACGGCAATCAAAACTGGGGTGAACAAGGTTATGAAAGAGACTATAACCGCGGCTTCGGCGACCAGGGATACCGCAATGAGCGTCGCAGGTCGTCTAACTTTGGTTCACAGTCAGGTTACGGCGATATGTACAATCCAACGTCAGGTGGCTATGGCAGCGACTATAATCGTAACTGGCAACGTCGCAGCGGCAATTTAGGTAGCGCCAACTCTGGTTATGGCAGCGACTACGAACGCGGTGAATATGGCCGCTGGAACCCTGGCTACGGCTACAATAGCCCGTATTATGATACTCACTCCGAGCAAGGCTGGGGAGACCAGTCTCAACGCGCTTCGTTTGGTCGTCGCGGACGCTATGGAAATGAGGGCTACATGGGTTCTGACCCTAACCGAAGAAGAGATATAGATTACAACCGCGACAGGGGCTATGATCGTGACCGTAATTGGTGGGACCGCGCTTCTGATGAAGTATCTTCCTGGTTTGGAGACGAAGAGGCAGAACGCCGTCGTCGCATGGACAAGGAACATGATCATCGCGGACGTGGGCCTCGCGGTTACCAGCGTTCTGATGAAAGGATCAAAGAAGACATAAATGACAGGTTAAGCGATGACTCTTACGTTGACGCAACAGAAGTCAACGTTGAAGTAACACGCGGAGAAGTTGTATTATCTGGCACGGTAGACAACCGTATGGCCAAGCGCCGTGCTGAAGACCTGGCGGAATCTATTTCTGGTGTGCATAACGTTGAGAACCGTTTGCGGGTTACCGACCATTCGAGCTATGGCGATAGCATGAGGAACACTGGCTCTTCTTCGGCAGCCAGCAGCACAACTCCCGGCTCTGCGTCAACCGGATCAACATCAAGCAATACCAACACTTCAGCTACAGACAGAAGCAAAAGGTCTTGATCTTCATTATAGCATAAAAAGAAAACCCCGGTTAATTCCGGGGTTTTCTTTTTATGTTTTTAGACGTTACGCCATTGCTGGCAACTCTACTGTATCGAACCAATAATTCACAAACGAACTGATCTTTTCAAGTGTCAGCCTGTCGTTGGCCGGCTTCTGAATAAACGAATTCGCGCCCAGTTCATATGCCGCTGCTACATCTTGCGGGTAAGCAGTTCCGCTCACCATCACTACCGGTATCTTTTTGTATACCGGATGCGCTTTCAGCTCACGCAAGACGTCGAGCCCACCATGAAGCGGCACATTTTTATCCAGCAATATCAGATCGGGAAAGGCAAAATGCTTGCCCGATCCGCAGTCTGTAAGGTACTGCATCACCTGGTGTCCATTTACAAGAAATACAAGATCAATGCTGTGTTCGTTTGAAGACAATGTTGACTCTGTTATATGCCTGTCGTCTGCATCGTCTTCTAGCATCAGGATAGTATATGTGCGGGATTTTTCTTCCATGTTGTGACCGTCTAGTGGGTGTAAACAAATTTAACCACCTGCATGCAGATAGCACTGATATTTATTATAACTATAAACAATGACCTGAGAACTAAATCAGAAGCTGTTTTCCCGGCCCTTGATCTGGTCCTTTGTCTGGCCTGTTTGCAGTTCGATTGCCAGTCGGTCGGCTTTTTCTCTTGCTTCATCGTCAGATGATGCTTCGATTATAGCCCAGATCGTTTGTCCTGTTTTTTCTTCGTGAAAAGTTTCCTTGGCAGGTAGCTCCTGCTCAGTGGGATGTATTGACCTGATCTCTTTGTTTTCAAACTCTATCCTGTACTTCATAAGGATGTTTTACCGATAGGCCACCAAAACAATACCAGCATAAATTATCGCAGCTTCATATGTATATATCCTTAAGTTTTAAAAAAAAGAAAATATTAATACCTTAGCCCTCCTATAGAGGGCGTGTATGAAAAAGGCATTGAAACAGATCGTTAAGAAGATACCGATAGCGTTTACAAAAAATCAGCAGTACGATAAGTTAACTAATAAGATCATTAAGAAGGTCTGCAAGCCCGACACTAATTGCATTGACGTAGGCGCGCATAAAGGTGAAGTGTTGGACATCATACTGAAGTATTCGCCAAATGGCACTCACTATGCCTTTGAGCCAATACCGGACATGTACGAAAAGCTGAAAGAGAAATATAATAGTAGAGCCGGCTGCAACATAATGGATATCGCCGTCAGTGACAGGAAAGGCACTTCTACTTTCAACTATGTTGTGTCAAATCCTTCATACAGCGGGCTTATTAAGCGCAAGTACGATCGCCCGAATGAGACCGACACCACGATAGAGGTAAAGACAGACAGGCTGGACGATGTATTGCCTGCCGACTACAAGCCCGGACTAATGAAGATAGATGTAGAAGGAGGTGAAATGCTGGTATTGCTTGGAGCAAAAGAAACCATCACCAGGCATAAACCGATCATCATATTTGAACACGGCCTTGGAGCGTCAGACTTTTACGGTTCAACACCGGACAAGTTGTTTGAACTGCTGCATGGCTACGGAATGAAAATATCAACATTAAAAAACTGGTTAGCAGAGAAACCTTCTTTATCACAAAGGGAATTTGGAGAGCTTTATAAACACAATACAGAATACTACTTTATCGCTCATCCGTAACTTAAAAACTCTTGCTGATCGGCCGTAGCTTAATACTCTTACTCAGCGCAACGATATTGGTTTGCTTTACTTCCTGTAAAGAGCAGGCGAGATATGAGGATAAGCAACCCTCAAAAACATCGGCTGCCTACCTCGAGCAGGCAGTACAGATCGGCGATTCTGGTTTTCACCGACGAGCGCTGCACTACCTAGACTCAGCCTACTCCACCGAGAACAAAATATCTCCTGTTGATAAATACTATTACTACGCTTTCTTTTTCAATACCTATAATCACAGGTTGAAGGAACTGGATAAGGCTACGCGATATGCTGATAGCATGCTGCTGATAGCTGAACAGAACGAAAAGGAATACGGTAAAATGCTGGCTGAGGCCAACTACGCTAAAGGTGACGTGCACTTATCGCGGGGAGAGTACAGTGAAGCTTATGGTCGAATTTACAAGGCCAAAACATTAGTGAGGAACAACCTTGATTCCTGTGGTCTGAGCGACTACAGCTACCGTCTTGGAATGATCCTGTACAAACAGAAACGCTATGCGGAAGCAGGCGAACAATTCAAACAGGCTTTTTATGAATCCGATAAATGCCCTGATGTTTTTCTTTACTTCTATCGCCGGCAAGAGCTGTTGGATAACGTTGGACTTTGCTACACCAAAACCGGCGACTATGACTCTGCCCTGCATTATTTCAACAAAACGATCGCGTTTGTCGAGGAACAGAAAATAAAATACCCCGAACGCAACCCCGCAGTTTATGGTACTGCCAAGGCAGTGGTGTATGGGAACATGGCAGACGCCTATGTTAGCCAGGGCAACGACAGCATGGCAGAGGCACTGTATAAACGAAGTATCGATACTAATACCCTATTGCTGCATGACAATGTGGATGCCCAAAGAACTCGCCTGAAACTTGCCGCTCTTCAATTAAGCGATAACGAGATGGACAAGGCCGGTGGTTTGCTTCAGCAAGTAAAAACAATTTCTGACACACTGCACGACAATGCCGTGACGCTACGTTGGTACGACCTTATGTGGCAATACCACCAAAAGAAAGGAGAACCTGCCGTTGCATTCAACTTTCTTCTAAAGCACAAACACATCGACGATTCTATCAACAGTGTTACTCGTGAATTCGTAGAAACGGACATAAACGAACGTTTCAAAAACATGGACAAGCAGTTTGAACTGGAGATCCTGAAGAAAAATAATGAACTGAAGCAGAACTATATCATTCTTATGATAGTTGGTGCTGTGCTGTCAATTATCATCCTTGGTCTTATTTACGTTAACTGGAGAAAATCAAAAAAGAACGTTGAAAAACTTACAGAGCTCAACGACCAGATAAATGCCCAGAACCAGCACCTGGAAAAACTCTTGAAAGAACTGGAACAAAGTAATAAAGAGAAAGACCGCATCCTGCGCGTAGTCGCACACGATATCAGGAATCCAATATCCGCTATACTTGCACTGACTCAGTTCTTGCTGACAGAACATGAGAACTACACCCCCGATCAAAAGGAACTGTTGGAGCTGATCAACGAAGCATGCTCCAATGCTATGACTTTAACGAAGGACATTCTTGAAGCAGCTACCCCAGAACAAACCGGACCACTCGAAAAAGAATGGGTTGATATAAACGCTTTACTCGCTAATAGCATCAATCTTTTACGTTTCAAGGCCGATGAAAAAAAACAAACGATCGATCTTGCCCTGCCGGAGGCCCCGATCTCTTTATACATCAACAAAGAGAAGATCTGGAGAGTGATCAATAACCTTGTGATCAATGCTGTTAAATTCAGCAATACAGGCGCTAAGATCATAGTAACAGCTGAGAGGGATAAAGACAACCTTCGTATATCGGTAAAGGATTCCGGCATAGGCATTCCTGACAATATGAAGAACAAAGTTTTCGACATGTTCACAGACGCGAAACGATATGGCACCGCAGGCGAAAAATCGTTTGGCTTGGGCCTCTCTATTTGCCGACAGATAATTCAGGACCACGGCGGCTCAATTACGTTCGAAAGCCAGGAGAACAAAGGAACAACTTTCGCTGTTATCCTTCCAATCGATAGCATTGCGGTATCTAGCCGACACATATAAGCAAACACAGCCACTGGCGCTAACTTTACTATATTTGAGCCATGAGAGTTTGGATAGTTCTGCTGGCTGTTATAATAATGAGCTCCTGCCGTAAAGGACCATTTATTTGCTACTGTACTGAAAACACGGTTCAAAATGGAACACAGGTCTATCGCCTTACCGAAACCGATTACCAGGAAGCAAAGGCAAAATGTGAAGGTTACCAATGGACCTTGAACCACAATGCATATAACTACAGTTGCATAGTTGATAATTAATAATTGCCTCCGCTTCGCACTTCATACATTTTAACGATAACAGTGAAATGGCGCATACTGATAAACGAATAGACGCTTACATCGCAAAGTCTGCAGACTTTGCCAAGCCGGTATTGGAGCACTTGAGAGCTTTAGTGCATAAGGCTTGTCCAGAGATAACAGAAACAGTAAAATGGGGAATGCCTCACTTCGAATACAAGGGAATCGTTTGCAGCATGGCTTCTTTTAAACAGCACTGCGTTTTCGGTTTTTGGAAGGCTTCAATCATGGACGATCCACACGGTATACTGGAGAAAGTTGGCAAAACGTCTATGGGTAGTTTGGGATCGATCACCAGCAAAAAAGACCTGCCCGCTGATAAGATCATCATCTCGTACATCAAGGCTGCAGTAAAGCTGAACGAAGAAGGTATCAATATTGAAAAAGCCAAGCCAACTACTTCTCCCAAAGACCTGCAAATTCATGAAGACTTTAAAAAAGCGCTGGCAAAAAACAAAGAAGCCCGTAAAACCTACGATGTCTTCAGCCATACGAATAAGAAAGACTACGTGGACTGGGTAAACGAGGCCAAGACGGATGCAACCCGTGATAAACGCATCGCCACTGCTATCGAGTGGATGGCTGAAGGAAAGATCCGTAACTGGAAATACGTAAAGGCAAAATAATTCAAGTTCAATTCTGCTATGACAGCTGCACGCAAACAACAGCCCGGTTTTATTGTTCGCTTCTTAAAAGCCGTTTTATACATATTCCTTGCATCGCTCGTATACCTGGTGGTCTGCAGGTTTATTTTTCCGCCTGTCACCATTACCCAGGTCAGCGCATTGGTCTCTGGATATGGACTCAAAAGAGACTACGTAAGCTGGGATGAAATTTCCCCAAACATCAAGCTTGCTGCCATAGCCAGCGAAGACCAGCTATTTCCTGACCACGGAGGTTTTGACTGGAAAGCTATTGACAAAAGCCTGAACGGTGATCAGCGTCGCCGCAAACGCAAGCGCGCCAAAGGCGCAGCGGCTAGTACTATCAGCCAGCAAACTGCTAAGAACGTGTTCCTTTGGCAGGGAAGCGGGATATGGCGCTACATCCGTAAGGCACCCGAAGTAGTTTATACCAAAGGCATCGAGCTGGCCTGGGGTAAAAAACGCATCCTGGAGGTATACCTGAATGTCGTTGAAATGGGACCTGGCATTTTTGGTGTGGAGGCCGCTTCGAGGGCATATTTTAATAAATCTGCCAAAAACCTCACAAGAGCCGAGGCAGCCATGATCATCGCAAGCCTGCCCAACCCTAAAAAGTATACGGTGAAACCCATGAGCCGCTGGGTAAGATGGCGCCACAACGGGATCATGCGCCAGATGAGTAACTTGGACGGAGACCCGGATGTAGCAGCACTCATCAGGTAGCGGGCATAATATTTATGAGGCTGATCTATAATAATTCATGAACTGCAAAAACCGATAACATGAACAAATCGAAACAGATCGCCTTTTGCCTGGCACTGGGCCTGGTGACCGCCTCTTGTGGAAACGATACGGAGGATGGAAGCAGCACGCCTATTGACACAACAAATGTGCACGGCACGGCGCCTGCCACCTATTCTCCCGAAGATCCGGCCCACCCTAATGCACCCGTTTATGAAGGAAACCTGGACACCGGACTTCAGTCAAATACTATGTCTGCCGAAGACAGCGCGAAAATGCGTAAGAAATAGGTTAAAATTTGAAAAGGCGCCTACCTGTGGCGTCTTTTCAGCTTTAACTGGCGCTCCCAATACATACCTTTGAGCCAGCCGAGGATGAGGAATGTGGTCATGGTGCTACCCATCAATCCGATAATACCCCATAAAAAAACATCGAGGTTTGTTGTGTGTTCCATGGTAAAAGGTTTAACTTATAAAATAAACAATCGTACCAGCTTACTATACATGAGTTTGATCTATAGATATATTGCATTCTTTTTGTTGGTGTTCACGCCACCAGCAGTATTTGCACAGAAATCTAATGACACGCTCAATATTTTCTTTGATCTTGATAATCCGGCACTTACACAAAAAGCCACTACCAGCATTGATCAGTGGTTGTACAACGATCGCATCACACCGCAGCAAAATATCCTCATAGTTGGGTATGCAGATTACCTCGGTACTGACAAATACAACGACAACCTTTCCAGGAACAGGGCTTCTAACACGCAGGACTACCTGGTGAAAATGGGCATTGATACATCTCACATTAAACTGTTGGTGGGCAGAGGCGAGGTGAAACGCAATATTGAACAAACCGACGGATACCCCACCGACAGGCGAGTAGATATTGTTTTGCTGAGCGACAGCATCCCTCCACACCCCACACCACCACCACCGGCAAAAAAAACTGTATCGCCAAAGCCTGCTGCTCCCCTGACGTCGACAGAATTGAAACTCACGACTCTTAAACCGGGGGAAACCTTTCCGCTGGAGAATATCTACTTCTACACCAACCGTCATGTTGTGGTCAAGGAGTCCATACCGGAACTCGACAAACTGTACCAGGCACTTGCGAACAACCCCACCGTCAGGATACAAGTGGAAGGGCACGTGTGCTGTGTGAAAAAGGACCAGGACGCGCTCGACGAGGATACGCTTGAACAAGCCCTTTCTGTAAATCGCGCCAAACATATCTGTGAGTACCTCGTGAGGCGAGGCATAACACCCGACAGGCTGGAGTACCGCGGATTTGGAAAATCTCGCCCCCTTGTTGAAAACGAAGTGACGGAAGAAGATGCCGCCAAAAACCGCCGGGTAGAGATCCGCCTGCTGTCCAACTAACTTTCTTGCTGGTACAATTTTTAGCACAACCAAATGCATTAAGCCACAAAGGCTTAAATCAATGACCCACAAGATCTGGGACGTAATAATAGTAGGTGGCGGCCCTGCCGGCCGAAGTGCTGCTGTAGTGCTGGCTCGCTGCAATCGTACCGTACTTATCATCGACGAAGGGCAGCAACGCAACAGTCGATCGCAAGGTATACATGCATTCATTACCCGCGACTCTATGTTACCGGCTGAGTTCCTACAGGCTTCCGACGAAGAACTTTTAAAATACGACGTCCAATTCAGGCATGCCCGTGTCATCACGGCAAGATCGCTGGAAGACAAGGGCTTCCAGTTAACGGATAATAAGAGGGGCCACCATGTGTGCCGCCGGATACTATTGGCCACCGGGGTCACGGATGTCATTCCCGACATTCCCGGCATGCAAGAGTTATGGGGTTGCTCAGTATTCCACTGTCCGTTCTGCGATGGATGGGAGGCTAAGCACAAGTCAATAGGAGTATATTCGAACAGTACTAATGGATATGGGATGGCGCTTACCTTACGCAGGCTAACGGGTACAGTTACGCTGTTTACCGATGGCGCCCGGTATCTCAGTCCCAGGCAGCGTGCAGACCTCGCAGCCAATCGCATAGCCGTTATAAGCAAAAGGATAGAAAGACTGGAATACGAGGGGTTTACACTTAAGCAGGTCATATTGAAACATGGAGAGGCAATAGATTGCGATGTGTTATTTGTAAACGAAGGGCATACCGTCAATTCAGACCTACTGCAACAGCTCAACTGCGACTGCACCAGGAAGGGCGCCGCTGTTACCAACCGCAAGCAGCAGACCAATATTGCCGGGGTATATGTAGCCGGCGATGCCTCGTACGATATGCACATGGTAGTTGTAGCAGCGGCCGAAGGGACGAAGGCGGGCGTAGCCATACACAATGACCTGCAGAAGGTTGATAACGTAATGGACTAGGGTTGGTATAGTAATTTTACACTTCACATAAACAATAGGCTATGTCTGCGAATTTCCAGGAACTGATACAATCTGATAAGCCGGTGTTAGTTGACTTTACAGCCGAATGGTGTGGCCCATGCAAGATGATGGCCCCGATACTGCAAGAGCTCAAAACCAAAATGGGCGATGAGCTTACCATCGTGAAGATAGACGTGGACAAGAACCAGACGGCCGCCCAATATTTCCAGATACAGGGCGTACCAACGCTGATACTCTTCAGGAAGGGAGTGATCAAATGGCGTCAATCAGGTGTGATGAGTGCGGCTGCGCTGGAGCAGATCATCCAGCAGCACCAGAACTAACTACAGGTAATCGAAGAATACCTCTGTAGCGCCAAATCCATACTTGCCCTGCCATTCGTTTACATACCGTTCTATCCCGGGAGTCTCGGCCAGCACTTTATGCACTTCATCGCGTAGCACTCCCCTGCCCAACCCGTGTATGATCATTAGCCGTTCCTGGCGATTCATTACTGCATCATTCAAGGCCTGCTTTAATGCACTCAGTTGTATCTCCAGCATTTCGGCATTAGAAAGACCTTTTGTGGTGGACACCAGGTTTTCAATGTGCAGATCGATCTCGTAGACGGCTGAACGTGACGACGGCTGAACAGTTTTTTGTTGTGCTGTCACCTTGGGTAAGTCCAGTTTTTCCGGCGCATGAACTCCGGTATCAGCTGATAACTGAACGAGGGTTCATTGTTCTCGAGCATATCTGATACCTGCCTGAACAGCTTATCAGGGCGAATACGAACGATACCCTCTTCAGACTTCATCTCCGGATGCTCAAGATCGTCGAGCTGCCAATGAAAGCGCGGTTGGTCGTTCATATCGCCAAAGTCGATGGTATGCAGGTAAACATTACCAAAGCCGTGCAGCTTACCTTCCAGCTTGAACAGCGTTTTTTGCAGCAGCTTCACTTCGTAATTGAAATGAACCGTTTGTGGCAGCTCATTCAGCAGGTGAATTTTTAACTGGTCCACTATGTCCTCCATCTCGTTTGGCTTAAAGGTGGGAATGAAGGACAAATAGACACCTTTGGCCAGTCTTACAGGTCGTTGCTTTGCCTTTTCTACAGGCAGCTGCTCTGGAAATTTGTTGTCTTTTGTTGTCGTTTTAGGCTTCTTTTCCGTGAACCACTTTAGGTAAGGATGGTCCACCTCGTCGAGATATACAGGAAAGCTGGTCCCGTTCACCTCCACTTCCACCATTTGTTTATTGATGTATGCTACAACACGGCCTTCTTCGCCCGTGCGCTTCAATACCACTTTATCTCCTATCGAAAACTTCATCGTCCTGTTTGCTCTTTTAAAAATGCCACCATGGCCCTCACTGCCTTGCCCCTATGGCTGATGTTATTCTTTACATCCAGCGGCAGCTCTGCAAAAGTCTGCTCGTAGCCGTCGGGTACAAAGATAGGATCGTAACCAAAGCCACCGGTACCCCGCTTTTCACTCAGCAAGCTGCCATGACATACACCTTCAAAATAATGGGTTTCGCCCTTCCAGATGAGGCAGATGACCGCTTTATAGTAGGCCGACCTGTTGTCTTTTGTTGCCGTTTCGGCCAGTAATTTCTGCAAATTATCCTCGTCGCTGGCACCGACTCCGGCATACCGGGCGCTGAAAACACCTGGCGCACCACCCAGAGCCGGAACACAAATGCCACTGTCATCGGCAAACACACTCTTGCCGGAGAACCGGTGTATCGTTTCAGCCTTTATATGTGCGTTTTGCTCAAACGTATCGTAAGGCTCAGGTATCTCGTCACTAAAGCCAATGTCTTTTAAAGAGAGCAATGATATATTGTCTATCATCGATCGTATCTCCCTGATCTTTCCGGCGTTGTTAGAGGCTATTACCAGTTCCTGCATGTGCTATTGATATAAAACAGATTATGATCGTCGTTGTTGTCATTTGTTGTCGTTTTTTTGAGTCGCACTAACGTCAACAAATAATAAATTTATACAGACTTCGTACATTCATTTACTATTGTAATTGGCAAACTAATCATAATACAAATTTACAATAAATCGCCAAAATACTAAAATCGTTTATTTAAATGCTGACATACAGGCTGGCTACAACTGACGATATAGACCTGCTGGTTGACCTCAGGGTAGAATTTTTGAACGAGATATCTGGCCCCCACCCTGCAGAAACAGAGAACGAATTGCGCGGGTTGCTTATGGAATATTTTGAACATGCGGTCGTTGATGGCAGCTATGTTTGCTGGCTGGCATTCGACCACGGCGCTGTAGCAGGCGTGGGCGCGATGGCCATATGGACCAAACCAGGTAACTATAAATGCCCCAACGGTAAGGTTGGATATGTAATGAACATGTACACTCCACCTGCCCATCGCAGGCAGGGCATCTGCAGCGAACTGCTTCGTAAGCTGATAGCCACTGCACGCGAACAGGATATCACTATGCTGGAGATGCACGCCACCATCGATGGCGAACCTGTGTACCGCAAGCAGCATTTCACAGAGCCTAAAAGTCCCTTTCTCGAATTGCCATTGTAGGTATAATTTGTTTCAGATATCCGGTCATGATCGTTTACAGCATGTTGTTTGTCACCCTGCTTACCGCGTTCGCAAGTTTGCGAACGGTATGGCGGGCGTCTGCACGCTATCTTGGCGATAGCTGGCCGGCCTTGTTGCTGGGGCTGGCAACGGGCTGGTTTATTTACCTCTATGGTACCTGGGTGTACCTGTCGGTTTATCTGAAATACGTATTCGCGGCATTGGTTTTCCTGACGCTCTTTATCGGAATGACCCGAAATAAACAAGACCACAGAAAACCGGGTGCGGGCAAAAAAGCTGCGAACATCTCCGGAGCTTCCCTATTAATTCTTTTATGCATCCTGTATTACACAGGAATTAATGGTAAGCCCAGAACGGTTGCTTTGCAATTTCCCTTAAAGACCGGGAAGTACTTTATTCTGCAAGGCGGCAAAGGCCTTCCCGCAAACCTGTTTCATTACAGCTACCGCGGTGCCATCTACGCTATCGACATCGCACGACTGGACGAACGTGGCAACCGGGCAAAAAAGATATTCTCTAATCGGCTCGAAGACTATCACATCTTCAACGACACCGTTTACAGTCCCTGTGCGGGACGCATTGTAAACGTGCGCAACGATAACCCTGACAATATACCCCCCCACCGCGAGCGTGGCCCCAGCAACCTGAATGCTGTTTTGATCGAGACGGACTCATTCTATGTTTTCATGGGACACTTCAGAAAAGGCAGCGTAATTGTTTCCGAGGGACAAACAGTACGCGCAGGACAGGCATTGGCACAAGTAGGCAATTCAGGTATGAGTCTTGAACCGCACCTGCACATACAGGCACATACAAAAAAGCCTGGTCAAAGCTGGTATTCCGGAGCCCCTTTGTATATTGAATTTGATGGAAAGACCTATCTTTTATTTCAAACCATCAGGCCCAAAAATGTGTCTATGATAGGCGGGAAGTAATAGCTATATTACTAAGTACCGTAAACCAACAATATGAAAAAGCCCATTTTATCGAGTCTGTTATGCATGGTTATACTATGTTTTCAAGCCATTACCACAAAAGCCAACTATGCCGCAGGTGGCGAATTGCTTTATGAGTGGACCTCCGGAAGTACTTATCGTTTCTACTTCAAACTTTACCGCGACTGTGGAGGAATAACGGAACCAAGTACTTTGCCACTATGCTTCAGCAACAGCTGCAATTCTTCGAGTTTCACTACAACACTGACCAAGTACCCCATGACGGTACCACCTTATAAATTTCAATGTTCACAGATACAAACCAAATGCGATAATCCGTCGTCCACAATACCTGGCTATCAAGAGGTTTGGTATTATGCCGATGCGACCCTCCCTTTTCAATGCAATTCGTGGAGAATATTCACTTACCTCGCCACGCGGAATACATCTAATAATATCACCAACTCCAGCTCTACAAACATGTATGTTGAAGTTTTCTTCAACAACACGGGCACTTTCGAAGGAAATAGTTCATCTTATTACAGCGTTAAGCCTTTTATAAATGTTTGTCAGAATACACCATATGCTTTTAACAACGGCGCAGTTGATCCGAATGCAGACTCATTGGTGACCGAGGTAATTCAGCCTTTAACGGGCATTACCAGCTGTTCAGGAGCAGCAGCTCCGGTAGGTTTTGTTTCCTCTATACCGGCACTCAGTATACCAACCAACCCCTTCCAGACTGGCACCAGCTTCACCATAAACGCGCAAACCGGGCAGATAGGTTTTAGTGCAGCCCAGGCTGGCGTCAGTGCATTAGCCATTAGAACGAAAGAATACCGGAACGGTGTGTTTGTAAGCTCTATCATGCGCGAAATGCCGGTAAATGTATACAGTTGCCCCTCTACATGGTTCCCGCCCGCGCTTAACCTGGTCGGAGGCACACCGCCCGGTGGTGTTTACAGCACCTGTATCGGGCAAAACCTAAGCTTCAGTTTCTACTTCAAGACAGGCAGTCCCACTAGCAGGCTGTATGCCATGAACGCACCATTCCCGGGTGCAACCGTCAGTTATACCAACCAAGGCACCGATTCTGTGGCCGGAACATTTAGCTGGACACCATCTGCCAACGCAGCCGGACCATACAACTTGTTTGTGACGGTACATGATTCAACCTGCGATGTCCCGGGTATTATTTATTCCAACATGTACATCATATCAGTCATGGCTTGGAACAAAGTGAATGCTGGCGTCGACACCACCTTATGCCTGAATGCTACAGTGGATCTGAAAACAAATGGCATAGGGCAATTCACGTGGACGCCAATATCGGGTGATATGAACAGCCTCAATTGTACGACCTGCGCTTACCCGACTGCTGCACCAAAAACATCATCGCAATACGAAGTTGTTGTAAACGGACTCCCGGCGGGTTGCGCACCACAAGTGGATACTATTTATGTTGACATCATTCCTTACAACAAACCGAATGTGAGCATCGTAGCGAGCCCAAGTACTAACGCATGGCCAGGCCTCAATGTGACATTTACCGCAACGCCTGCTAACTGCGATACTCCATCCTACCAGTGGCGCATAAACGGAAACGACGTACCTGGCGCAACCGGTTCAGCGTTTAATACTACTACACTTGCCAACAACGATATTGTAACCTGTGTGCTACATTGCAGCGATACCTGCATCATAGATACACCAAGCAGTGCCATAACTATGAACATTGCTACAGGAATTCACAACACTTCAGCAAACGGCTTAACGATATACCCCAATCCTAACAACGGCAGCTTTACACTAGCCTTGCCGGTTGGAAGACACAGCTTAAAGCTTGAGATAGTAAACACGCTTGGACAGGTTGTATGGACACAACAAAGGACACGGAGCACAAATGCAAAAACTGTAGAAATCGAAACTGGTACACTTCCCGAAGGTCTTTACATATTAAAAGTGGGCGATAACGGCACAACTGATGTGCTTCGCTTCACGATCAGACGCTAACATCTAAATAGCAGAGAATCAAAGCCCCGCCATTGCGCGGGGCTTTTTTCATGCTAAGAGGTCGTTAACTACATGCTAAGCAAGCGTTAAAGACGCACGTATATTTTGCGGGCTATCAACCTATTACAACATTTGCACAAAGGCCCGGTGCTTATGCGCAGTTTTCTTTTGATCGTGTTCCTGTTACTTCTGCTGCTGTTGGTGATATCGACGTTTGCAGGTTACGGAAAGAAAATTGCACCATACATACCGGCCAATCAAACACCAAAGCGCTAACAAACATTACTTAACTCGTTCAGCTGGATGCATGGCAACAGTTTAGTGGACCACAGGTAAATGCCCCAGTTGTACTTTCAACACAGAAGAAGGGATAAGGCTGCAAATTCTTCTTCTAGCGCATAAACAGGAAAAGGCTGTATCAGTACAGCCTTTTTTCTTTTGCATTGCTTCCGGCCAGTGCCGGAAAAACTCTTTAGTACATAGAACCTACACTGCTATCTATTGAAGAGTCAACCGATGAAGTAGTTGACTTCCTGTTTTTTATGTTGGAAACCAGGTTTTCTACATCCTTTTTCCAACCGTCCACCCTGTGCATCAAATCGTTTTTCACATCTTTTCCTCGCTGGGTCTTTAAAAAGGCATTGATACCGTAACCAATAGCCGCCAGCAACAATAATCTTGAAAGTCTCATAACACTCATTTTGCCTATTTATCAATGAACATCATGCCATTGTGCAACGAAAAAATGTTAAAAACAGCTTAACTGCACACAGTAACAAAAAAACCTTTATGATAAAATAAGTTAAACGACTTAATACTGTTGCTAAAGATAAATTAAAACAACCTTACAAATTGCGAAAAAGATTCATAAAAACACGCTCTCAGCACGGAGTTTAAGTACATTTTAATCATTTTTTACAACAGCAAATTTAATACTCATTTAATTAATAATGCTGCGATTAAATCATAAAATTTGATGTTGAAAAGTCATCAAATATTTTGTTTATGAAACCCAGTTTTACGTTTTTTCGCGGTCCTTTTTTAACGCTTTTTTTGTGCTTGATCGTTGATGCTGCTCACAGTCAACAAACAGCGATCATTGGCGCAGGTGCTCAATCAGGCACGTCATCCAATAGCTCTACAGGCGATCCCGGGCCTGTATACCGATCGTCTGCATCCAGTTCTAACGACTACTCGCGCCACCACTACTTGTATACGCAATCAGAGCTAACGTCAGCAGGCATCACGCCGGGATCCGTAATTACCAAACTGGCCTGGTACAAAGCAAACAGCGCAGCCAGCAATGGCAATTATCATTTCGAGATATGGATAAAGAACTCCTCGCTAACATCAGTGCCAGGCGCCCCGCAGTCGTGGAGTACGCTTACGACCAGCAGTACGCAGGTGTATAATACCAATTCGCAAACCATGGCATCGGCTACGGGTTTCATTGACTATACGTTCACAACGCCTTTCACCTACACCGGTGGCGCGCTGGAAATATCAGTGCACCACAACTGCTCCATGATATCTGGTAGCCCGTTCAACAACGGCATATCATGGAATAAAGACCCGATCAGCAATCGTACTATTTCTTATACGGGCACCAGCAATTCTACTACACTAAGCTATCAACGCACTGTACGTCCCCAGCTGCGCATTACCTACAATGCATGTAGTGCTCCTACAGGGCTTAGTGTTTCCAATATTACTCCAACATCGGCTGTGGTAAGCTGGAACACTGTTTCAGGATCTGCAGGCTATGAATACGTGGTAGACCAAACTGCAACTAGCCCAACCGGAACCGGTACCTCAACCAGCGCAGCCGGTTTCAACGCTTCGGGCCTGCAGCAAAACACCACTTATTATGTACACCTGCGCAACAAATGCAGCAGTAGCAACTCTGCATGGGTAACTGTTCAGTTCGCAACACTCACCAATTGTTATCCTCCAACCAACATCGTGGCCAGCAACCTTACCGGCAGTACCGGTACCCTAAGCTGGATAAAGCCTGCTGTATCTACGGGCTTTGAATATAAGATCGACCAGGTGACCACCAACCCCGGCAGCGTCTTTCAAACCACCACTACACCGGTTGTTAACTTTACAGGTCATACACCCGGACAGACCTATTATGCGCACGTTAGGAACGTATGCGCCGCTACTGACAAGTCGAACTGGATCAGTCAGTCGTTCACAATGCCCGAATGTAAAAAACCAACAAACGTGCTGATCAGTAATATCACCGATTCGTCAGCCAACGTATTATGGAGCCTGATGCCCAATTCCGGCGGGTTTGAATATGCAGTTAATTTCAGCAACCAGCCGCCTACAAGCGGTATAACATCGACCACAAACATCAGCGCCCAGGTCAACAAGCTAATGCCTAATTCAAAATACTATTTCCACCTCCGCAATAAATGTTTTGCTGTCGACAAATCAGGATGGCGCCTCGACTCGTTTGTTACAAAGATGGTTTGTTACGGGCCAATCGTACAGGTAAATAATTTAGGCACTAACCAACCCTATGCATTTTGGGATCCTGTTCCTACTGCCGTAGGTTACGAATACGCCACTACAAGTAATGCAGTTGGCCCTGCCTTTGGCGCTACCATTTATACCGAATTCGTGGAGCTGGAGTTGCCTGCTGATGGAAAAGACTACTACCTGCATGTGCGCACAAAATGCAATAGCATATTTACCTCGTCAGCGTGGTCAACGGTTCAGTTACGCACGGGCGCAACGCGCGTGCAAGACATCAGCAACGCCGGGTTGCATATCTATCCAAACCCGGCAAACGATGTTGTAAATGTACAAGGCATTATCAACGGTGAGTATTCCATTATCAGTGCCACAGGACAGCTCGTTCAGGAGGGAAAGATCGAAGATCAACGCATATCAATATCACAATTGCCCACGGGCGTATACATTCTACGGTTGAATAGTCCGGTTCGTGTTTTCCGGCTTATCAAACAATAAACCAATATAGGTTTCGCACGAGAGGTTGCCTGTCCAGGCAACCTATTTTTTTTCCAGCTGTTTCGACCCTACGATATCGTAGAGGCGTTTTGCGAATGGATCGTATTCTATGAAGGTATCGGGCTTAGCCATGTAATCTGCAGCGCCCAGGCTCATTACCTTATCAATAGTATTTTTTGTAGAAGAAGTGGAAGTGATGATAATGGGAATATTCGAGTAACCGGCATTTGCCTTCATCTCTTCGAGAATATCGTAACCATTCTTGCCGGGCATATTAAGATCTGAAAGGATCACATCAGGCAGGTTGTTGCCGTTCCCGGCAAGCCATTCCTGCAGCGTATCGCCATTCTTTACAATGGCTATAATGTCAAACAACCCCGAATTCTCGAAGGCCTCACGCATAAAGAACTGTTCGTCCTGGTCGTTCTCTACTATGACGATCTTTTGTTTATTCATGTGGTCGGTTGATTTGCAGTTGTTGTGTCATTAATAGTAAAATAGAAGGTGGTACCCTTACCCGGAGTAGACTCGGGCCATATCTTGCCGTGGTGGCGGTCTACGATCTTTTTACAGATAGCCAGGCCAATACCAGTGCCGGGATATTCTTTACGCGTGTTCAAACGTCTGAATATTTCAAAAACCTTGATCATTTCACTTTGCTCAATACCTATACCGTTATCTGAGATCGCAAATTTAATATGCCCGTTCTCTTTTTCTGCCCTGATCCTTACTTCTGGCTTATCTGTATCGGTAAACTTCAATGCATTGCTCAGCAGGTTTTGCACTAGTTGCACCAATTGCACCCTATCACCTTCTACTATCTCAACACTATTGTCCACCGTGATCTTTGCATTGCTGGTATCAACAGAACTCTTCAGGTTTTGCAGCGCTTCATTGACAATATCATTTACAGCGACACGTTCTGTAATAAGTTCCATCTTGCCCAGCTGAGAATAATGCAGCAAGTTATTGATCAGTTCGCGCATGCGGTTAGCTGCGGTTATCGACTTACCTATGTAGGCTTTCAAATCTATTGTTTGCGCCGCATCCAGCTTCATATCTATCAACTGCAGGAAGCTTTTAATAGTACGGATAGGCTCCTGCAGATCGTGCGATACGATAGACGTGAATTGTTCCAGTTCTCGGTTGGTATAAGAGAGTTCAGCGTTGGTCACCTGCAGTTCACTGGCCAGGTTGCGATAGCGGTCAAAACTTTCGTGCAGTGCACGCTCTGCTTCTTTCCGTTCGGTAAGGTCGCGGGTTACTTTGGAGAAGCCGATGTGAGACCCTTCAGCATTGTATACAGCGGTGATCACCACGCTGGCCCAGAAACGGCTGCCGTCCTTTTTGATGCGCCAGCCTTCCTCTTCGTACTTACCTTCTTCTTTTGCTATGCGCAATTCCATCGCCGGCTTATCGTTCAGTATATCTTCTTCAGGATAGAACGTAGAGAAGTATTTGCCGATTATTTCATCGGCAGCATATCCACTAATATTTTTTGCCCCTTCATTCCAGTTAACGATACGCCCTTTTTCATCCATCATGAAGATGCCGTAATCCTTCACCTGCTCTACCAGCCCACGATAGCGCTCCTCACTTTGGCGTAATGCTTCTTCGTTCTGCCTGCGTTCTGTAAGATCGCGCGTTACTTTTGAGAAGCCTATGTGCTTGTTCTGATCATTGAATAACGCAGTTATGACCACGTTTGCCCAGAACAACGACCCATCTTTTCGTACACGCCAGCCCTCTTCCTCGTATTTGCCGGTAGCCACTGCAATCACCAGCTCACGTTCAGGCTTCTTTTCATCAAGATCGACCTGGGTATAAAACGCCGAGAAGTGTTTGCCTATGATCTCATCAGGCGAGTAGCCTTTGATACGGCGGGCGCCTTCATTCCATGTCACTATGTGGCCGGTTGTATCCAGCAGAAAGATCGCATAGTCTTTCACGCTTTCCACCATCAGGCGGTAACGTTCTTCACTTTTCCTTAGTTCCGACTCACGTGCCATACGCTCCGAAAAGTCGCGAAGGATGATGCTATAGCCTGAAAAATTATTGTTTCGTTTATCGATAATAGGCGCCAGCGACAACTGTGCCCAAAAGCGGCCACCGGTCTTTGTCGGCTTCCAGCCTTCAGATATAAACTTGCCTTTAGATTTAGCCTGCGAGAGTTCGTATTCCGATCGCACACGGTCTTCCTCACCGTTGTAAATCTTGTATAATGGCTGACCGATCAATTCGTCGGCTGCATAACCTGTTAATTGAGATGTGGCGGGGTTGATGTCTTTTATGTAGCCATCACTATCCAGGATAATGATCGCTTCGTTTATGGTCTCAAATAATTGTTGACAGTCGTGCAGCATGAACCCGAGGGCCTTTTAGAGCTAATAAAGTTATAACGTCTTAAATGCAAGGCAAACACATGTAATACACTTCACATTTATTATCCTTACTATGTGGCATAATCTAGACTGTTAAAAAATCATGCCAACAGACTGCTTTTCAATCAACTATGATTGTAACCAGAAGCAAAAATGCCGCGCTTTCGCACGGCATTTTTTAATAATACATTAATAAAATTTCTTACTTCGCGTCTTTCACACGCTCGCCTAAGATATAGATCTTATTCTCATCGTACTTGATGGTAACCATGTGCATATCAAAGTCGCCTGCCGACCATGCCTTTACCTGGCGGCCACCGCTTACGGTCTGGTAGATGTCTTCCTGCAGCTCGGTGATCAGTGTGTGCTGCTGGCCATACTCTCCTTTGTTGGTTTTAACCGTGCCGTTTGACTCCGCCATTATCCACCATTTTATCTTATCTGCTGGTACACCATGACGTTGAAACAAACCGGTACCATCGGGATTTAGTTGAATGATAGGTTCACCTTTCCCCTCGTACTTATATGTACCGGTAACGGTGTATCCGGGTATGCTGCGCACACCATAGTAGGTTTCGTCTTTGATCTTGATGGCTTCTGCTTTCTGGGCGTAGCTATTTAAAACGAAGAAAACTGATAATACAATTAGAGAAAGTACCCGGGTCATAAAATTGGCTTTTAGTTTAGACCCGAAAAATAGACCGCGCCTTCTAGTGCTGAAATACCCAGATATGGGTAATATTTATGCGTAAACGCAGGCTCATAATACATAAAAACTATGCAAATACAAGTCATAAAACCTGCTCATATCATTGCCCAAAACCCATATATTTCATAACTTTGCAAGCTAAAATTACCCACTGCTAATGCGCCGTATTTATTTCGACAATGCTGCTACCACCGCGCTCGATCCGGAAGTGCTGGATGCTATGATGCCTTACCTGACAGAAAAGTTTGGCAACCCTTCATCCATCTACTCTTATGGCCGTGAAACCAAGATGGCCATCGAGACAGCGCGTAAATCTGTAGCCCGCATTTTGAACTGCAACCCGGGTGAGGTATTCTTCACTTCGGGCGGTACGGAAAGCAGCAATACGGCCATACATTGTTCTGTGCGCGATCTGGGGTGTAAACACATCATCACTTCTCCTATCGAGCACCACGCTACCCTGCACACAGTAGAGCACCTCGATAAATCGGGCCAGGCAAAACTGAGCCTGGTGAAACTGGGTAAAGACGGTCATATAGACCTGGTGCACCTGGAAGAACTGCTGGCTGGTAGCTCTGAAAAAACGTTGGTTACACTGATGCACGCCAACAATGAAGTAGGCAACCTGCTGAAGATAAAAGCTGTTAGCGAGCTGTGTGAAAAATACAGCGCCATCTTCCACAGCGATATGGTGCAGACCATCGGTCACTACCCCATCGATCTGAAAACTATCAACGTACACTTTGTGAGCGCTGCAGGCCATAAATTCCATGGTCCTAAAGGCGTGGGCATGTTGTATGTGAACGAGAATATCAAGATCAATCCACTGCTGTGCGGCGGCGCGCAAGAGCGCAACATGCGTGCAGGTACGGAGAACCTGTATGGCATCGTAGGTTTTGCCAAAGCGCTGGAGCTGGCAATGGACCGCTACGAAAGCGACAGCAATCATATCAAAGACCTCAAACAATACATGTCGGGGAAATTGCAGGAGCAATTCCCCGGTGTCTGTTTTAACGGCGATACTAATGGTAGCTGCCTGTACACCGTACTGAATGTCGGCTTCCCTAAAAACGACAAGTCAGACATGCTGCTGTTCAACCTCGATATCGCTGGTATCTGCGTAAGCGGTGGCAGTGCCTGTAGCAGCGGTGCCAACTCTGTAAGCCACGTGATCAAAGCCATCTGCAATGGCCGCAGTGAAACCATGGTACCTATCCGCTTCTCTTTCTCCCGCCACAACACCAAAACTGAAGTGGACGAGGTAGTAGAAAAGCTGAAGGAGCTGGTGTAGTTCACTAAATAATCAGCGATCAAAATAATTAACGAAAGCCATCCAACGGATGGCTTTCCTGTTTCTATAACTTTTTGCAGCCAGCTGATTTCTTGCTATTGAGCATCGTTGCTGCCTGCCCCGCCCAATCGGCGGGGTCGCACCCTTCAACGGCGGGACTTCTACAACATAAGAACCGGCATGAGCGATGAAAGCGTTAAGAAAAATGTCGGAACGCAGCGGCCGCATTGAAAGTCACAGTAGCGCTATCAGACCAGATCAACATTGCCTGGCACTTACTACTAATGACGATAGTAAGCTATTTCAATGCAGCGTAGTGCAGGCATTTTTTAGCTTGAGTCGCTAAGCCTTGAACTTTTCTTTGCTTCTTTCTTTTGGTTCAAGCCAAAAGAAAGAAGAAGATAATATGAGCTATCGTTTCGTCACCTTCACAACACTCCTGCTACCATCAGCCCCCGTCAGCAGCACCACATAACTACCCGGTACAAACTGCGAGATATTGATAACGTCTTTAACAGTAATTATAACGCCATTATACACTTCCTGCCCCAGCACATTCAGTATCGATACCTGCATACCGGCTTCGCCTTCTATGGTCATCTCATTAGCAACCGGGTTAGGATATACTTTGTAGTGCGTATTTGCAACATCGTTGATGCCCGTCTTGATGTGCACTGCTATCTTGTTGCTTTCTACATTGGCGGGGTTGGTACACCACTCACTGCTGGTTATTACGCAGCTGATCTCATCATTGTCTGAGAGATTATTAGCACTCCAGGTGGTGCTGGTGGCGCCAACTATGTTGCTGCCATTGCGTTTCCATTGATAGGTTGGGTTGCTGCCTGCATTGCCGCCGGGCGTGGCGGTGAACATCACCGTTTGCCATGGGCTGAGTGGTGTAGATGGATTGGCTGTGATGCTGATAGTAGCCGGAGGAGCTGGTGGCAATACCGTCATACCTACCTTGTTGCTATACAATACAAGCGGCGCGCTGCATAACCCTGTCACTGTCATGCGGCAATAAAAGCTGTCGCCGTTGGCTATACCGGTTGCCGGGAAAGTGAGCCCCATTGCACCTGTCATCAGGTTACCGTTCTTGTACCATTGATACTGTGGACTGCTGCCGCCGTTATTGGGCACAGCCACAAAGCTGGCGTTGGGCGACAGCTGGCAAATGGTATCGTTCGGGCTCGGGTAGGCACCAATGCTCGATACGTTATTGACCACGACAACTGTACTACCTGCGCCTGTTGAGGGGCAGCCATTCAGCGTAGCGGTTACGCTGTAGATACCTGCATTATTTAGTGTCGCCGGGTTGATAGCAGGATTTTGCTGGTTTGATGTAAATCCGTTAGGCCCCGTCCAGCTATATACGCTGCCTGCTGTACCATTTGCAGTAAGATTGAGTGGTGCACCCGCGCATATCGGCGTGTTGCTGCCGGCCATTGGCGTAGCAGGTGTAGGTTTTACAATAACGGTTGTATTACCTGCTGAAGAAGTGCAACCATTCAGCGTAGCGGTTACATTGTATACACCTCCGTTGCCGGAGTTTACGTTCAGCACATAAGGGTTTTGAAGACCGCTGCCGAACGATGCAGGACCATTCCAGTTATAGCTTACACCTGCAGTGGTGCTGCTCGCAGTCATGCCCAGGCTGTCGCCGGGGCATAGCGGGCCATTATTCGTTGCTGTAGGTACGGCGGGCATGGGTTTTACCAACACGGTCACCGTGTCCTTGGCATCGCAGTTATTGAGCGTTGCCGTTACTATATAGTCACCGCTGTGCGCTGTGGTAGTGCTGACGCGCGATGGGTTCTGCACGCCTGCTGTATAGGTTGCCGGCCCCGTCCAACTGTACGTAGCACCTGCGCCACCGCTGGTGCTTGTCAGGCTCAGAGTTCCGCCTTCGCAAACAGCACTGTTGCTGCCGGCAGTTATTGCTGCGGGCGACTGGTTGACTGTTACAGTCACCGTATCCTTACCTATGCAGCCATGCAGCCTGCCAGTCACTATATAATCGCCCGACTGTGTAACGGTACTATTGGCGATAGAAGGGTTTTGCACATTAGAAGTATAGGACAAAGCCCCTGCCCAGCTCCAGTTATAACCGCTGCCTGTTGTATTGGCCGTAAGATTAAGCGTACTACCTGAACACACCGGTGTGTTAGCTGCCGCATTCAGGCTGGGTGGCGGTGCATTGCCTATGGCAATGTTCTTTATGTTGATGTCAGAAGTATCTACAGGGTTAGTAGAGATGATGCGCAGCTTGTAGCCGGTACCTGTAGGCGTATTTACGGGGATCTGACATTTAATGGTATCTGTAGTATCTGCCGAACGGGTACCGATATTAATGGGAGTAGCGAAGCTGCCCGCAGCATTAGAAAGTTGTGCAGTAAACACATTGTTACTCTTAAACCTGCCCATGGTGGTAAACGCCAGCTTAATACTATCAAGAGAGCAGAGCAGGGTGTCTTGCATAGGCTCTTTTATAGATACCGTAGTATCACCACCGAATTGGAAACTAAAAAGACTACCGCCCCCAGCCCATGTTGGTTCCATGACACGTATAGAATCGATAGCGATAATATTAGTAAAATGTACTGCGACATTGCCCACGCCCTGAATATCCCCTGACGAATTCACTGTGATAGTATTTATTGGGCCGCAGCTAGAACTCGAAAACATGGAAGAATTCAGAAAATAATGGCTACCGTTAACGTAAAAACTCAAAATTTCTCCCGTGTGTATTTGAGTGAATTCTACAATTACATAATTAGCTGGGTTTGAGAACGTGAACATCCAACCTGTGTTAACAGCCTGCCCAGCAGCATACGGTCCAACGCAGCTATAACCATTAGGGGGACTGTTAACTGGGGTCACTGTTACCGTTCGGTTGCCTATCGATTGCGCTCCGGAAAGATGGGTTATAGGGTAATAAACCTGTGCGCGAATGCTTACATGTGCACATATTATCAATAAGAGAAAGAACAAACTGGCGGTCCGGTAATTCATGCAGATAGTTTTGTACTAAGCTAAAAAAAATCTACCGGTCAGAAAACCCCTGAAAACAGGGGTATAAAATTGGAGGTTTTCCGGGATTGATGTAGCAATAAGGCGGGTGTAGCCCCATCTGGCGCGGGTCTTCCGCAGGACGACCCGTGTCTAAATAAATCAGCCGGTCTCTGACCGGCATTTGAAATACAAGAGCTGAAATTAACTACAAAAGCATTTCAAGTTTTAATAAACCCGGCTTATTGTTGTAATAATCGTCAGCACTACTATACTTATAATGTTGCGGCTCCCAAACAATACCGGCGCGGACGGGGTTTTCGTGAAGGTAGTTGAGTCGCTGACGTGTGAGATATTCATTACTCAATTCAATAGGATGATAGTCCTGTTGCCAGAATTGATGTCCCTCATTCGCATTGTTGTTTCCACCTGCGAACCGAAACATATTCATCAGCCATTCCTTTCGGCTCTCCTGTGGGTTTTGATCAATAGCATTTATCAGCGAACGGCTTGTAAACTTTTTGAAATCACGGACGATATCCGGTAGTTGCTTACCGTCTGTCGCACTGACTATTAAATGCAGATGATTACTCATGATCACCCATGCGTGTACAATTAACCCTTTGTTTTCCTGGCAGTATTTCAGACTGTCGATGATTATGTCCTTGTATGCTTCTCTGCTAAGAGCATCTGCCCATCCAACTACTGTTGTTGTAATAAAATGTGGCATCCAGCTTTCGTGTACTTTATATCTGTCGGACATGCTACAAGATAATATTTGGCTGCGGTTCTTTGAATGCCGGTCAGAGACCGGCTGATTTGGTTTGACACGAGTGATCCTGCGGAACACTCGCGCCAGAGTAGTAATAGACTCCCCTCCTCAGATGAGGAGGGGCACACCGGCAGAGGGCGAACAGCCCGTTGCCGGTCGGGGTGGTTGAAACGCTGAGAATTTAAACTTCCGCTGAAGGAACATTCCTCAGCCATCCAACCACCCCGGTTTGCAACGAGCCCTTCGGGCTCTCTGCAAACTGCCCCTCCTTATTTAAGGAGGGGAGTTTCTATATTACTGCACAACAAAATAAATAAATCATTGTATATTTGTAATAAATAAAAAACTGGGCCTATGCCTTGCACGATCAGGTCACCAAATGCGAAATAATTGTTCTCTCCCGTTTGTTTCCTCACAGGGAATAACACCAAATTGACAACAACGGCAACAAAAAACACGCTATGAAAACATCCTTTCTCAATCCCAACCCGCTTTACTCCTGCATTAGAGCGCAAACTGCCGCAACACTGAAGCTCCGGAAAACAAAATCCATGACAAAACCGGCAACAAATGCTATCAACGAATAGAAAAATTCATCAATCCTTTCACAAATGTTAGTTTCAAAAACGACAACATCCTGTAACAAATTCGGCTGCAAAGCTGTCGCTACAATAGCGTCGGTCTAATAAGTCAAATCGGATTAATCTGAGGTTCAGAAACATTGGAACAACTTTTATAATACAACCTATAAATCAACGCCACATGAGCAAAGACACTATTTACGACTGGAGCCGTTTTATATTGAAGATCAACATAAAAGCCCCCGTTGATGCTGTTTACTACGCATGGACGCGTGCCGACGAGCTGGAAAAATGGTTCCTGCGCAGGGCGCTTTTTCACAACCCTGTCAAAAAAGACCTGTCAAATATTCAGCAGTTTCATGCAGAAGACACTTATGAGTGGTGGTGGCATGGGCGCGACAACACAGTAGTGGAAAAAGGAAAGGTGCTGTACGCCAACGGTGTTGATAAAATTCAGTTTTCTTTTGCAGGGGGCGCGCATGTAACTGTGCAAATTGGCACGTTTATGGATGAGACGATTGTGATGCTCACGCAGGATAAGATACCCACTACAGATATAGGAAAGGTGAAATACCATATGGATTGCAAATGCGGCTGGACATTTTACCTG
Source organism: Polluticoccus soli (assembly GCF_029269745.1). Lineage (NCBI taxonomy): Bacteria > Pseudomonadati > Bacteroidota > Chitinophagia > Chitinophagales > Chitinophagaceae > Polluticoccus > Polluticoccus soli. The sequence goes on from NZ_JARJHT010000001.1 coordinate 78,580, forward strand.
GCCAATCTCAAATCATATCTCGAAGGCGGTGTAGACCTGCGCAACAAAAACGTTGAGCATGCGAACATGGTAAATTCCTGATAATGAAGCTGAAAATAGGGATAATGATGGCCTGCCTGCTGGCGGGCACTTCTGCTTTTGCACAAAGCATGGAAGAGGACATTTTAGTGCTGATAAACAAATACCGCAAGAAGCACGGACTGGCGAAGCTGGAAATGGTATCGGCCATAAGCGCCGAAGCTGAGAAACACAGCCGGAATATGGCCACGGGTCATACCGGCTTTGGTCACAGCGGCTTCGACGACCGGCTGAACAGGCTGATGCGCAAGTTGCCCGGTAGTAATGCAGGGGCAGAGAATGTAGCCTATGGCGCCCGCACGGCAGAAAAAGTAGTAGACATGTGGCTGAACAGCCCCGGCCACCGCAAGAATATTGAAGGCAACTACAACCTGACCGGTATCGGTGCTATAAAAGGAAAAGACGGTACTACGTTCTACACGCAGATCTTTATACGGCAGCGTAGCAGGTAGCAATCCACATCAGGAGTATAACTCAGTACTTTGACGTATCAGCGCTTGAATTATCTTTAACGGAAATTCACAGCACAACATGGCAATACTGTCGAAACTGGGCAGATACCAGGACACCGGATTATTAGTGATGCGCGCAGGCATTGGTTTCATGATGATCATGCATGGATACACTAAACTGTTTGCAGGACCTGACAAGTGGACCAAGCTCGGCACTAATATGAAATACTTTGGTGTTCACGCCTACCCGGAGGTTTGGGGTTTCATGGCGGCAGCGTCTGAAACCGTAGGTGGATTGTTCCTGATACTCGGATTCTTTTTCCGTCCCAGTGCATTTTTCCTGATGTGCACAATGATCGTTGCTGCGGCAAGTCATCTGTATAAAGGACAAGCTTTTATGGAAGCGTCGCATCCAATTGAGCTGGCATTTGTGTTCTTCGGGCTGTTTATCATTGGCCCGGGCGTACATTCTGTGGATAAGGGCTAATTAAGCCCTGAAAGCATAATAAGGGAACTGGATGTTTCGGTTGATCCGGACGCGCTTCTTAGGCGTTATACTATCGGCAAGCAGGGCGCATTTTATACCGTCAACTATATTGTCGGTTATCATGTTACGCTTATCGCGGCTTGCTGTGCGTTTGCGGTTCACCAGGTAAACATCGTCTTCTGAAAGTGTATAGATCACCGGGATGCTGGCGTACTTAATATTGTCCAACAGTTCGTGGTAAACCTTAGTACTATGCAACCCGGGATCGTGGGGATTTACGAAAACCAGGTCTGGCTTGATCTCAGATATAGCCTCCTCTATATTCTCTTCCTCGCAGGTGTATACCAGGAAGCCCCGGTCCTTAAGCATTTCTGCCTCAGTTCGCATGTACTCCTGTTCTGCACCTGTCATTAAGATCCGAATCCGCATAAATAACGTTTTTCGAGGTTAGAGAATTTTTTTGTTTTCCGTAAACCGCGCTCTGGTTTTATTTGTGAAGCATTACCAGGTTATGTATAACCTCCTTACAATCATGTATCCTAACAGTGGCTGCTGTGATCACTGTGTAGGTAATCTCTCTTTCAATATCAAAGAAATACTTCAGAACAAACATCAAAAACGGCATCAAATACTTCGTTGTCATAACCCTTCTTTTTAACTAACTCCAATTTTTACTATTATCATCATCTGCCTAAGTAGTAAAAAGAACCATGCCAAGCCTGAATTCAAATTGTATTCACTATGCAACAACCATTAATAAAGACAGTTATTAGCTTATATGAAGTTGGTTTTTCACCCTGAGAAATTATTATATCATAACTCTGTGGGAATGTGGAATCGCGCCCGCAAAGCGGCCCGATATTTAAATAAAACCGTAAAATGATTTTTCAACCATAACTTTAGGCAAAAATTGCACTGGAGCTTTGCTTCACAGCCATGATATTTGACATATTTCTCACACTCTTCCTGGTTTTCCTCAACGGTTTCTTTGTTGCTGCAGAGTTTGCTATTGTAAAGGTTAGATCCTCCCAAATCGAAGTTAAATCGAACGTCAACAAACGCCTGGCAGGCGCTGCCAAATCTATTGTCAGTAACCTGGATGCGTATCTGGCCGCCACTCAGCTCGGTATTACACTAGCCAGTCTTGGCTTAGGTTGGGTTGGCGAAGACGTTATGTCTGGTATCATACTAAAGATATTTGACTGGATGAACCTGGACATGTCGGTAGAGGCTGCACACAAACTGGCGCTGCCGATCGCCTTTGCGTTGATCACGATTCTGCATATTATCTTCGGGGAGCTTGCCCCGAAGTCTGTCGCTATACGGTTCCCAACCTCGACAACCTTTGCTGTTGCATGGCCGCTTAAAGTCTTCCACTTTGTTTTCCGTCCTTTTATATGGATGCTGAATGGCCTGGCAAACCTGATACTGAAACTGATCGGCATTCAACCTATTCATGGTTCAGAAATACACTCCGAAGAAGAGCTGAAAATGATCATTAGTGAAAGCCAGGAGGGAGGCGCTATTGAGCAAACCGAGAGGGAACTGATCCAGAACGTTTTCGATTTTGATGACCGGAGGGTTTGGGATATACAAACGCAACGTAAAAACATTACTGGCATCGAGATGCGCAGCTCTCTTAAAGAGGCTATCGATTTTGCGATCATAGAAGGTTATTCGCGCTACCCAGTATATGACGGAACAATAGACGATATCAAAGGCTTCATCAATACAAAAGACCTGATGAGGACCATGGTTTCTACTACCCCTCCTTCCGGCATTGGCACGCTCATCAGGAAGACCATTTTTGTATCTGAGAATAAAAAGATCAAAGACCTGCTGAAAGAACTGCAGGTAAAGAGGCTCCAGATGGCAGTAGTAACTAATGAAATTGGCGAGGTAGCCGGTATCGTTACCATGGAGGATATTCTTGAAGAGCTGGTTGGTGAGATACAGGATGAGTACGACAATGAAAAACCTTATGTGCAGCGCATATCAGAAAGCACTTACCTGATCAGCGCGCACCATAAGCTTTCCGACATCAATAAATACCTCCCCTACCGTTTCGAAGAAGACAGGCACTATGAGACCCTGGCCGGCTACATCGCCGAACACTATAAAGGCGAATTAAGAGAAGGTACTAAGCTGTGGCTCAATAATTACGATATTACCATCATCAAAATGTACCGTAATTCGGCCGAGTTGGTTGAGTTAAAAATGTCACAAGAAGAGGAAGAATTCTAGGTTTTTTGGAGTGAGTTTTCGTAAATTCACGTAACTAAAACCGCGGGCTATGTTTGTACAAACAAAACGGACCAATATACGCCCATTCGTTCACAGCGACCTCGAGTGTCTCTGTCAGCTCTGTAGTAGTGCTGACGCTATGCAATTTATCCCACCACATTTTGGTCCTGAAACAGAAAAACTAACGGAAGACCGGCTGAAAAAATACATGCGACATCATGATGCACATGGTATTAGTTTCGGCTATGTATCCAACAAGAAAGGCCAGTTCATTGGTCGTGCAGGGTTTTATTTTGTACCTGAAGTAAATCTGTACGAGCTCGGCTATTCTTTGCTACCTCAACATTGGGGCAAAGGATTGGCCACAGAAATAGCGAGCGGACTGATCGACTATGCTTTCAATAATCTCAATCTGGATTCGGTATGCGCACGAACAATTTCCGGAAATGAAAGTTCAGAGAATGTTCTGCATAAGATAGGGTTCGTTCGTTTAGGAGAACGCATGTTTCCTTTAAAAGGAAAGCAGATCTTTTGGAACTACTTCGAATGCTATAACGAAACTAACCTGGACTTTGCAGACCAGCAGGCTAATGCACGTTTTGCCGACGACTGGGACCTGTCATTGTAAAACATTCAAGCTCATCTGGTTAATCGCCAATAATGGCATGGTATTGGTCGCTTCATAAAAAACTATGAGCGATGAAATTGAGAAAGTTGTTAGCGGGGATGCTGGTGGTTTTGATACCGATTTTCGGGTTTGCCCAAGGACATGGTCATGGGCATGGCCATGGAAGAGGTCATGGGCATGGCCACCCTGGCCCTCCTCCGAATGCAGTTAGGGTTTACCCGGGTAATCCATATATATATAGAGGCTACAGAGGCAGACCTGTAAGAGTATATGACAGGAGAGTTGTTGGATATCCAGGCTACGGACGCAGGGTCGGGCCACCACCATGGGCTCCTGCGCACGGATACAGAGCTACGCAGCACGTTTACTTTCCCGACTATCGTTTCTTTTATGATCCTTACCGTGGCGGGTATGCTTACTGGTACGGCAACCGATGGGTTTTCAGTCCAAACATGCCGGGATACATGTCCGGCGTAGACATGGGGAGAGTACGAATCCAGGTATTGAATGGTATTCCGTTGACGACTCATCCGGAACTCTACTATCATAGGTATTCGAATATATATCCGTCACGCGTAGTAAACATTACGATACCGATACCGAGGTAGTACAAAGATTAAGACTAATAAAGGCATGAGTTCTGCTCATGTCTTTTTGATACTGAGTTGTTCAAGCTCATCATTTTAACAGCCGCTCCACGCCGGATGGCATGGTATTGGTCGCTCATCAGTAAAACATTAAGGCGATGAAACTAAGAAGAGCGATCATAGGAATACTGATGGTCATGATGCCAGCTTTGGGCTCTGCACAAGGCAAAGGTAAGGGCCATGACCAGGGACACGGTGGTGGCAAACCCGCTAAAGTAAACAAGGGTAATCCCAATGTATACAAAGGCAAGTCAGTAAAAGTTAGAACACAACAACCAGGAGTGTATACCGGGCGTGTAAAGGGCGGACCTCCACCATGGGCACCGGCGCACGGCTATAGAGCAAAGCAACACGTGTACTTCCCAGACTATCGTTTCTTCTACGATCCTTATCGCGGCGGTTACTCTTACTGGCAAAACAATGGCTGGGTTTTCAGTCCGACTGTACCAGGATTCTTAGGCGGTGTAGATCTTGGCAAAGCACGTATCCAACTGTTAGGTGATGTTCCGCTCGCGACCCATCCAGAGCTGTATTACAACAGGTACTCTCAAATGTACCCGGCACGTCCTATAAACATTTCGGTACCAATACCAGGTCGATAAGTAGATTAATATAATATTATAAAGGCACGAGCTATTGTTCGTGCCTTTTGTTTTAGGGCGATATGAAATAGCTTTACGGCCCAATCCGTCATTTATGATACACAACATACTGAACGACAAGCCTACCAAACTCTTCATATTCCTCGCCTCGTTCTTCGTTGCCAATGCACTGATAGCTGAATGTATCGGTGGCAAACTATTCTCGTTGGAGCTGCTGCTGGGAAGACAACCAGAACCCTTTAGCCTACTTGGAGAAGAAGGACTGACTTATACACTCACGGCAGGCGTACTTCTTTGGCCGCTGGAATTTGTGATGACCGATATCGTCAATGAGTACTACGGCCCAAAAGCCGTACGCCGTATCTCGTATATCGCTGTGGCTCTTATCTGCTATGCTTTCCTTATGTTTTATATGGCCATCAGCGTTCCTGCCGAACGATCTTTCTGGATAGGCAGCCAAAAGGAAGCCGGGATACCTGACATGCAGGCCGCTTTCATGGGCGTATTTGGCCAGGGCATGTGGATAATCATTGGCAGCCTCGTAGCCTTCCTCGTTGCGCAGATATTGGACGTTTGGGTGTTCCATAAGATAAAGAAGGCTACCGGTGAAAGAAAAGTCTGGCTACGTGCCACGGGCTCTACTCTTGTCTCCCAATTCGTAGATAGCTTTATTGTGCTGTTTATAGCCTTTAAAATAGGCAGGGACTGGACCTGGCAACGTGTGCTGGCTATTAGCCTTGTTAACTACTCTTATAAGGCTTTTATGGCCCTCGTTCTTACCCCTGTGATCTACCTGGTAGAAAACAGGATAGAACACTACCTTGGTAAAAACACAACCGCCGCTATGAAAGCGGCGGCGATGTCGAATGAATAATATCGTTTTTATTGTTGTCTGTAAGGTTTGTACTTGTTGCTGCTAAAGCGGTAGCTCATGTTGAACTGCAGTGAAGGCAGCTGGAAAACCTCTTTCGATACCCTTGCAGCACCGGCACCTGCAGCGTTATCCCATACCGACTGACTCATGCGCATATCTAATTGCACAGCTGGAGACACCTGGTAACCTACACCGAACAGGTAGCCAACTCCGAAGCGCGAACCAAAGTCAGAAGAACTCATGATAGCACCACCTTCTGCAGGAGTGATCGGCGGCTTAGCACCTGTCAAACGATAAGGCTGCTCAACATGGTTCGGACTGAATCCCATATAGTAAGCCAGGTTAGCACCAGCCAACACATTGAATCGATTGTGAGAGTATTTAAACATAACAGGAAGCTCAACACTGCTAACCGTAGGATATGTGAAATAGCTCACAACAGAATCCCACTGATAGCTCTGACCATTGTTAACTGACTGCGTGTTGGTTATGTAGTCGTTACGATTGCTTTCCCTGTTGCCATTCTTGAAACGTTGCATGTATTTCAGTTCAGAAACGATGCCCCATTTCTCATTCAGGCTTAAGTTACCTGTTACACCCACCTGGAAGCCGGTCATGCTGTTCTTACCGCTCAGCGCCGTATTGATACCTACTATCAGCCCGGGATAGAAACGAACACCGCCCAGTTGCAATTTGGCATTCTTCACCATCTCTTCAAAGAAGTTATGGGTTTCGTAGTTGCTGTTTTTGCTGGAGGTACGGAAGTTAGACAGAGCAACCAGCTTTTCTGCTTCGTTCTCTGATTTTACTGCAACTGCAGCAGCAGGAACTATAGCGGTTGCGGTATTGTCAGCAGGTTTATCCACGTTCGCCACTATCAGGTCTTCCTGTTTTTTCCATTCTACTTTACCCTGGTCGATCGTATCCTTTTTCCACAAGCCTGTCTTACGATCATACGTTTCCCTTTCTTCTACTTTATCGATCAGGTTTTTCTTGTGATTATCATTTTTAGCCACTTCGTTTTTAGCACTGCTTGCAGCTGATGCACCTACCGAAGCCGACGGCTTATTCTGCAACTGCGCGGCTACAGGCTTTTTGTTGTCATTTGTTGTCGGAGCCGCAGATGCAAACATTTTTTCCTGTGTAGGAGTATTGCTGGTTGTTGCAGTTGAAGACTTGTTAGCTGAGTTTGAAGTCGCAACAGGTGTTGTAGTAGCCTTAGCAGCCGTCGCATTTGATGCATTTGATGCGCCACCGATCGAGATAGCTACAGTCGGTTGGTTGATATTTGATTTTCCTGTTGATGCAGTATTTTTTCGCGTTTCGGCAAGTTTGTTGTCGTTTGTTGTCGTTTTCGTGGCCGCAACCGTTGTTACAGTTGTAACGGTTTTGCCGGAAATGTTGCGTTTTGTTGTGTTTACAACTGGTTGTTGAGCAACAGTTTGCTGACTGTTGTGTGTTTTAGCGACAACGCCGTTATTATCTATTGCCTGGCCGGCAGGGATATTTGACGTGCTATTTGCAATAGCAGTCGCCGTTTCAATTTTTTGTTCAGTTTTGCCTGTTACCACCATGGCAGACGAACCGCCAAAGCCGCCTGGATTAGTTGTGTTAACAGCAACCGTCGCAGGAAGTTGTTTTTCTGCATCCCTGAAAGAGGTATAGGCTGTATAACCGCCAATGCTGGCAGAGGCCAGTAACACCAGCCCGGCTGCATAGCCGAACATACGACGCCAGTTGGTCGTATTGCCTGCAGCAACAGGCATTTCTTTGTCCAGCAGCTCCCGCATCTGCAGCCAGGCTCCCGGGCGCTCTTTATCCTCGCCTCCGCTGAGCCCCTGCCTGAACAGGTCATCTATGTTTATCATGTTTTTATCCATCTGGATAAAATTTTATTTTTTATAATGCAATTGCAATTTCTCTATCTTATCCTTCAGCATCCTGCGCCCTTCGGACAGGTGCCATTTTGAAGTGCCCTCGCTAATGTTCAGCATTTTGCCAATTTCTTTATGCGAGAACCCTTCCATAACATACATATTGAAGACCGCCTTAGTAGCATCCGGCAAGGATTGTACCAGCTCCAGCAGCTGGTTGTAATACATCCTGTCTGCGTGGTCTTTATGTATGAACTGATCTTTTTCCACCAGCACGATCTTTTCATTATAACGTACATTTTGTTTCACATAGTCTGAAACAGCGTGGAAAACTATCTTTCTTAACCAACCTTCAAAAGAACCTTGAAAAGTATACTGTTCAATTTTCTGGAAGGCGCGGAGAAAACCATTATTCAGTACCTCTTCTGCCTGCTCCTGATGATCAATATACCGCCTCACCACGCCCATCATGCGCGAATAGAACAAGTGGTACAACTTTTCCTGTGCACTCCGCTCGTTGCGGATACATGCCTGGATGAGCTCTTGTAACTCACTAGTCTGACCGGGTACACTATATGCCAAGGCGACGGACAAGTAACGGGCGTTTTATCAATTTACCATATACATAGACTGAATCTATGGTACGCTGGTTGGGTAAACCGCCGTTTATATTTTAAGGATGAACAATTGATTTGCTGCTGCTAAGATAAAATTTAAGGGCCGAACTGCATAATTAAACCATATGAACCTCGTTTCACACAGCCCTCAAGATCAATATATAGCAAACGGCGTGCCGTGTGAACCGGCTATATAAGAGCACATTTAATATTTTATTTGGTGCTTTTTAAGGGGTTTTAACACCCGATGGTAGATGTTTTTTAGCAAATGGATGGGATAAAACGAAGAGGTATGAAAACACTAATTTATATCGTAGCGGCTGTATTGACCCTGAGTTTCGCTTCGTCGTGCGTTTCAGGTCCGAAAGAGGCCCGCAAAGACAATGTGAACTATTGGAAGCACGGCGATAAAGACGAATGGTATGATGGGGATTAATACGGCTTAGTAATAAAATAAAAAAGGGCTGCAGATGCAGCCCTTTTCGTATAGAAGTGTTTCATTTTATCGTAACAAAGTCACGTTGCCGGTATAGTTCTCAGATACGTTGTTTTTGAAAGTAACAGCGATCTGGTAGATATAAACACCCAGCGGCTGAGGTTCATTGTTGAACATGCCATCCCAGCCACGGCCATCGATGGTAGATGTTTCAAACACTTTCTGCCCCCAGCGGTTGAAGATGGTCATAGAGAAATTCTTCACACCTTTCGACAGTATCTGGCGTGGCAGGAAATAATCATCCAGACCGTCGCCATTTGGCGTAAATGCATTCGGAATGTTCACATAGCAATTCTTAAATACCATAATACTGTCAGTAGTAACGCAACCGTCCACTTCAACCGAAGCAGCATACACACCTGGATGACGAACCAGCAGGTCTGAAGTTGTATCACGTTTCACATCGGTGTTCCACCTATATCTTGCCAACGGATTAGCTGCATTGAAAAGATCCCGGATCAATACCGGCGCACCATTAGGACAGATGCTTGTATCCGGACCGAGGTCGAGCAATGGATAGGCATGCACCACCATATCGCGGGTAGTGGTAGCATCCGGACATACGCGGTTGAACGTCGTAAACTTAACCGGGTAGGTACCAGGAATATCAAAACCATGTTGTGTGATCGGTGTATCGGCAACTTTGTTTCCGTCACCAAATTCCCACAGCTGGGTCACCGAACCGAAGCGCTCATAGACACCTGAGAAGTTGATCTTATCACCCGCGCATACCGTACTATCACTGACAGTGAAAGATATTGGCCCCGTGGAATCGATAAACATCCACCGCTGCGCTGAGTCTTTACAACCCAGATAATCGGTTACAGTCAACGTCGCCAGGTATACCCCTTGCTCATGGTAGGTAAATTGCGCGTCGAAAGTTTGCGCGGTATCTCCGAACTTAGTTTTAAACTGCCACAAGTAGGTGTGTGTAGGACCAGTTGCAGCCGAAGACTTGTTGAAAAAGTCAATCAGCGTATGTTGACAAACTGTGTCGCCCGATACATCAAACGCCGCCCTTACCGGGTGGTTGAAGATGATTCGTTGTGTCATAGAGTCATTACAAACACCATTACCAACCACTATCTTCACGTCCACCGTATCCGGAATGGTATCGGTCAATACGTGTGGCTTGTAGATGATCGTAAGTGGATTGCCTAAAGTATCTACAAGGTTTGTTGTTGGAATACCGCCATTAACCGGGTTAAAGTATATGTAGGTCTTGTTGTTACCGGTAGAATTATTTGTGATCTTAACTGTATCCTGCGTACAACCATAGGTGTAGGTTACGCCCATTGTGGCCGTAACATCAGGAAGCATGTTGATCGGGTAAATAGTTGTATCCGAAACACAACCTGCCTGCGATATTGCATATACGCGATATGTACCCGCATCAGTAGGCTGAATGTTCGGGAATACAAGCGATTGGCTGTTTAACAATCCCGGAAGACTACCGCCATACCAGTAGTATTGAATACCACCTGCACCTGTTGATGCTGCTTCTACTTCCAGCGGCATATTTTTACAAGTTGGATTGTTACCAACTTTCACGCTTACGTTTGGCGGGATCGGGGTTGGCTTTGTAGCTACGATAACTTCAGTAGAATCTTTAAAAGTACAGCTACCCCATGTCACATCTACTGCATACCAGCCACCCTGGTTCAGCAATATTGGGTTACGGCTTACGTTAGGGCCAGTTGCTGTCCACAATTGTGGGCCATGCCAGTTGAACGTAGCGCCGGGGAAATTAGTAGCACTCAGCTTTAGTTCCCTGTTGGCGCAAGGATTGTTGCTGGTAACCTTCAATGTCTGCGAACAGCTGTCGATCTGGAACTCGATCTGGTAAACCACGCCGTTAGGATTTGAACTGTTGTTGTATACAGTAAAATCATTGATGAGGTTAGGAGTATTTTCGAGTGTAACAATAGCACCTGCTCCAAGGCCACCCGGGCTTGTGGATGTCACTTCACCACTACCAGTCACGGTAAATGTGTTATTCATACCACATGGACCGGGATAGTGTGTCAGGTCTGTTGCTGCAACGGGCCTTGGTGTACCGTTAATCGAAAAAAGGATAGCATCGGCTGTGTGCAGCTCAACCATAGTTACACGGACATGCGTTACCGGGGTATTAAAATGGTACGTCCATCCCTGCGCAGCACCATAGGCACCAGCATAATACGGACCTACACCGCAATAACTTGTGGCAGATGACGGCCAGTTACCGGGACCTACAGGAGTAACTGTGATCAAATTTCCGTTCACAGTCTGGCTACCTGATGCATACTGCGTTATAGGGTAATACACCGCGAGCACCTTGGTAGATATTAAACCTAAGAGCGCGACGAGGGACAGTAATTTACGCATGTTCAGATTTTTTGTGCGTTTAAATATAAAGGTTAATAATGTAGTATATCTTTTAGAGAAGCTGGTACTTCCCGCTTAAAAATACTAAAAAAGTTAAGATTTCGATAACACTCAGCAAAAATTCTTATCGTTTTAATCCACAATCTCTGCAAACAAATCCGCCTTATCTTCGCATCCATGAAATTTTTAATTGCCGGGCTTGGAAACATCGGTCCGGAGTATGACAGTACCCGCCACAACATCGGATTTGACGTCGCCGACGCCTTTGTTATTAAACACGGAGGCAATTTCAACTTAAGTAGACATGCGTTTATGGCAGAATGTAAGTGGAAAGGCAAAGTTTTTTTTGTTATTAAACCTACCACTTATATGAACCTGAGCGGCAAGGCTTTAAAGTACTGGATAGATAAAGAAAAAATACCATTAGAAAACGTCCTGGTGCTGGTGGATGAGATCGCTTTACCAGTAGGTAAACTTCGCATGCGGTCAGGCGGCAGCAGCGGCGGCCATAACGGACTGAAAAACATAGAATTACTGCTACAAACAGAACAATACCCAAGGTTGCGTTTTGGCGTCGGCAACGATTTCCCGAAAGGCAGGCAGGCGGAGTTTGTTCTGGGCCGCTGGAAAAGTGACGAGATGCCCGCCGTAAAAGATGGCGTGCTAAAAAGTATAGAGGCCATAGAATGTTTCGCCTCACAAGGCTTGAGCAAAGCAATGACTTTATACAATAAATAGAAAAGCCGGCACAAACGCCGGCTTTTTTTCTCTCAGAGACATTCCTCTTATCGTAATAGTGTCACATTCCCTTCGTAGTGTTCCTGGGCGCCGTTCACAAAATTCACATCTATCAGGTACACATACACGCCCAGTGGTTGCGGGGTATTATTAAAGCTGCCATCCCAGCCACGGCCGTCGGCAGTAGTTGATTCAAACACCTTTTGTCCCCAGCGGTTGAATATCAGCATTTTGAAATCCGTTACACCAGAAGACAACAGTTGACGCGGCAGGAAATAATCGTCATGACCATCGCTGTTCGGTGTAAATGCGTTAGGTACGTTGATATAACAATTGTTGGCCACTACTACAGTATCTGTAGCAGCGCAACCATCGATCTCAACCGTTGCTGAATATGCGCCCGGGTGACGGGCTACAATTGACGCACCGGTATTGTCTCCCCGGCTGTTCCATTTCCATTTTGCCAGGGGGTTACCATTGTTGATACGATCTGTAAGGATCACCGGCTTGCCATTTACACAGATGCTTGTATCGGGACCGAGGTCAATGATCGGAAAGGGTTTTACTATGATCGTCTTGTTGAATTGCACTTTGGGGCACACACGATACATTGCCTCGAAAACAACATTATAGATGCCAGCCCGGTCATAACCGTAGTTAAAACCTGGCACGTTATGCACAACGTTGCCATCACCCATTGTCCACGTGGTACCTGTATTGCCTATCTGCATAAATGTTCCGGAGAAGTTGAGCGTTTGACCAGCGCAAAGCTCGTCGATAGACGATTCAAAACTTATAGCACCGGTTGAGTCTACGACTATCAGGTGCTCGGTAGAATCCATACAGCCAATATAGTCTGTTGCTATCAACTTAGCCCTGTACTCTCCCGCCCTCGCATATACATAGGTAGGATCCACGACCGCATCTGTTCCACCATCCCTGAAGTTCCATTTATAACCGGGAAGAATCGCAGGCACATAAGCTGTGGTATTGGTGAATGTGATCGGTGTGTTCTGGCAAATACTATCGTCGCTCACAACAAAGTTGGCTTTAACACTGTGATTGAAATTGACGATCTGCAAACTGGTATCACGGCAAACTCCATTCGTTACGATCAGTCTCACAGTATAGGAGCCCTGGCTTTTATAAATGTGCAATGGATCTGAATCTATTCCAGTACCACCATCACCAAATGTCCACTCGCTTGCATTGTGACCGGTAGAGTTATTGGTAAATTTGACGGAATCTTCATCGCAACCTAACATCACGGTTGTAGCAAAATCAGAATTTACCTGCGGGTGAACATTTATCGGAACGATGAACGGATCTGACGTACATCCCGCTGTGCTGGTAACGGTTACACTATAATTACCCGCATCTGCAGGTGTCATACCGGCGCGAGTAGCGACGTTGGTTGTAGTACTCGTAAAAGCCCAACCTCCGGGACCAGCCCAATCGTACGTAGCACCGATGCCGCTGGCCGAGTTGGCAACAAAGACCTCATCCTCTCCCACACAAATTGGCGACTTATGATTTACACTATTTATGGTGGGTGTGATCTGAACGAAAACGTTGACATTAGCCGTGTAGGTACACGCGCCAAGCGTCATCGTAACCGAATATATACCGCTGTGCCCCCCCACAGTGACGCCGGTAAGTGTTTGAGACGACGGACCGCCGGGTACGATACCGCTACCTGCAGGACCGGTCCATGTATATGTAGCTCCCGGATAGTTGGTTGCGCTGAGAGTGAGCGATCTGCCGGTGCAGATAACACCCGGTGAAACATTCAAAGCAAAAGGATCTATGCACTGCGCGATAGCCTGCGCAGACAATATCGCAGACAGTGCGAGTAAGGGTAAAAACTTAAAGGTCATGACGGTGTTTTTTTACATAGACATCTCATTTTTAAAAAATGTTTGCTACAAATGATGATTTTTTACCCGCAGTTAAAAATTTTAATGTCTTTTGGCGATTAGGAAAAACCCGGTTAGCTTTGCTGTCTTCAATTTCAGCGAACTATGGTGTTCTAATTCCACCGGACCCGGACCCGGCATTTTAATCCCGATACTGCAGGCCCGGTCTTTGCAAACCCTGCTATTCATCATCAACCAAAAAACATCTTTCATGACTGAACGTGCACAAAAATCACGTGCGCTACATATTGTTGGCCTTTTGAAAACCGCCGTCACCGGGCAGGAGAAAGAATTTACCACCGGTAGCATCGATAAAGCCATCTTCATGCTCTCTGTACCTATGATACTGGAAATGCTGATGGAATCGCTGTTTGCCGTAGTAGACGTATTTTTTGTAGGCAAGCTGGGTGTAGAGGCAGTAGCTACCGTAGGACTGACAGAATCAATGCTCACCATTATTTATTCCATCGGCATCGGCCTGAGCATGGGTGCTACTGCATTGGTGGCCCGCCGCACTGGGGAAAAGAACATGAATGCAGCATCGCACGCAGCTATGCAGGCTATCTATGTAGTGCTGGTAATAGCATTGTTGATAAGCATACTCGGTATATTTTTTGCCAAAGACCTGCTGTTACTAATGGGTGCCGCGCCGGAAATGGTCGCTAAAAATTATCGCTATACCCAGATCTTGCTAGGTAGCAATTTCGTGATCATGCTGCTGTTTATGATCAACGGCATCTTCCGCGGCGCCGGAGACGCTTCGATCGCTATGCGTTCGCTATGGCTGGCCAATATCCTGAATATCATCCTCTGCCCTACCCTCATTAACGGGTTTGGACCAATACCTGCTCTTGGACTGACCGGCGCCGCCCTGGCCACAACCATCGGCCGTGGCACAGGTGTGCTTTACCAGGTGTATCATCTATATATCGGCAAAGGAATTATCAAAGTAAAACCGCAACACCTGAAGCTGGACCCGCCTATTATGGGTAACCTGCTAAAGATCGCTTCAGGCGGAACGGCACAGTTCCTCATTGCATCTGCCAGCTGGATATTCCTGATACGTATCCTGTCGCACTTCGGCAGCAATGCGCTGGCGGGCTATACGATCGCCATCCGGGTGATCGTGTTTGCCATATTACCCGCCTGGGGCATGGCCAACGCGGCCGCAACCCTGGTCGGGCAAAACCTCGGCGCGCAACAACCCGAGCGTGCCGAACGATCAGTATGGAGAACGGCCTATTTCAATATGCTTTTCCTGGCGGGTGTCACAGTGTTATTCTTTTTCCTGGCCGAACCGATAGTGCGCATCTTCAACAACAATGAAGAAGTGGTGAGTAATGGAACTCTTTGCCTTCGGATAGTGTGCCTTGGCTACATTTTTTATGCTTACGGCATGGTTATCTCCCAATCCTTCAACGGCGCCGGCGATACCAGGACCCCCACAATACTGAACGTGTTTGGCTTCTGGATGTTCCAGATACCACTGGCCTACGTACTTGCTATTGTGATGAAATTGGGGCCTGTCGGCGTATTCTCTGCCATCTCTATTGCTGAAAGTGCGATCGCCATAGCGGCGATCTTAATTTTCCGACAGGGCAAATGGAAATCCGTAAAGCTGTAAAAAGCGGCACAAAAAATGTATGTTTGAACCGTATAACTACTATTAAATGAAAAAGCTAAACCTCCCACTTATTGCAACACTTGCATTGTTTGCAAGCCTGATATTTGCCTCGTGCAAGAAAGACCATACCTGCGAATGCAACGTGGGCGTTATTACCTACGATACGACTATTAATTTCGTGATCGAAGACCAGACCAATAAAAATGCTAAACGCATGTGTGAAAATAACGAGTCGACGCTCAAGACCTATACCGCAACAATGCTAAACGCACTGCTGGGGGGCTTCACTGCAGACTCAAGCATGGGTGGCATACCACAATTTACGTTTACGCCCGCCATGGTCAATGCTAGTTGCGAATTGAAATAACTAAAAAGCCTGCTCTTCGCAGGCTTTTTTTATAAGCTTTTATTGATGCAAAGGAAATTGGTGGTGATAAAGAGTTCGTAAGTTTCTTTATATCCATCCAGCTTCTGAATGCCATCCTTCAATATCAGGTAGATGTCGAACTGGCTATTCAGTAAGTAGTAGAAGTCCTGGAAGAAAGTGCGCGAGTCTATATTGCAGCCGCCAAATTCAAACTGGATATATTTCACTTTGGGTAGCATATTTGATGCACCTTCCAGCACTTTCAACTCGTGACCTTCAACGTCCAGTTTCAAAAAGTCGATCGCCTCAATCCCGTTATCAACACAAAATTCGTCCAGGGCGGAAAAACTGGCCATTTCAGCGATGTTAAAATCCTTTCCAAAATGATCCATACGTCGCTTATATACGCTGGTCATGCCTGACAGCTCTGCGTCCTGGAACAGCTCGATCTCGCAGGCAGTGTTACTCAAACCAAAATTGTGCAGGTGTATATTGCTACCACGATAAGGTTCAAGTGTTTCCTCCAGCTTAACAAAGGTCTTGGGCGAAGGTTCGAAGGAATGCAAATCAACCTTGCTGCTGCCGAAAATATCCAGGATGCCCTTTGCATAGTTGCCGACATTGGCACCAACGTCGAAAACAACCACCTTCTCTTTCGACTCAAACTTTTGCTTTAGCAGTTGTAATACAGCAAACTCACCACTGTCGTGCACGTCACTGCCGCCGCCAATATTCATGCCCCGTATGCTGAGCTCATAGAGTCGCCTGAAGGCATAGTACTTTTCTTTTTTTCCAACGTACGGAACGAGGAATTTATCGATCAGTTTGAATATTAAACCTAACATCTGCAGACTTTGTGCTAAAGTAGGCATTATTGGCCTAAAAAAGCTGAGCCTGCTATCAAGCAGGCTCAGCGGTATAGAACTTATTGGCAAATTAATCTGCCTGGTGGAACGGATACCTGTAGTTGGTAACCGGCACGTAGGTTTCTTTTACTGTGCGGGCATTCAGCCAGCGGTACAGATTCAAAATAGAACCTGCTTTGTCGTTGGTACCCGAAGCGCGCGCACCGCCAAATGGCTGTTGCCCTACAACTGCACCGGTTGGCTTATCGTTGATATAGAAGTTACCGGCAGCATTTACCAGTTTCTTTGTCATCGTTTCCAGTGCGTAGCGGTCTTGTGCGAAGATGGCACCTGTCAATGCATAACCGGATGTATTATCAACTACATGAAGGATATCTTCCCACTTATCAGCATCGTACACATGAATGGTCATTACGGGGCCAAACAGTTCTTCGCACATGGTTACATAATACGGGTCCATAGCCTCGATAATGGTTGGCTCGATGAACCATCCATTTGTTTTATCATAGTTACCACCGCAAATGATCTTTGCTTTGCCTGCGCTGTTCTTTACTCCGTCTATATATTTCGCAAGGTTATTGAACGATTTCTCGTCGATAACAGCGTTCACAAAATTGGTAAAGTCGTCAACGCGGCCCATTTTCATGGTGCGTACTTCAGCTATCAGTTTCTCTTTTATTTCTTCAGCAAGGTTCGACGGCAGATAGGCGCGGCTGGCAGCCGAGCATTTCTGGCCCTGGTATTCAAACGCACCGCGGGCAATGTTAGCTACCACTGAATCTACATTGGCGCTTGGATGCACCATTACAAAGTCTTTACCACCTGTTTCGCCTACGATGCGTGGATAAGACTTATAGTTCGCGATATTCTCGCCGATAGTTTTCCACATTGTCTGGAACACGCCGGTTGAACCGGTGAAGTGTACACCTGCGAAATCAGGATGTTTGAAGCAGATATCACCTATGGTCGGGCCCGAAGGATAAACCAGATTGATGACACCAGCAGGCAGACCTGCTTCGAGCAGGATCTCCATGAACACGCTGGCGCTGTATATCTGCGTATTGGCAGGTTTCCATACTACCACGTTACCGCACATAGCCGGTGCAGTAGGCAGGTTGCCGCCAATGGCTGTAAAGTTGAATGGTGTTACAGCCAGGATAAAGCCTTCCAGCGGGCGGTATTCCATACGGTTGTGGAAACCTTGTGGTGAAAGAGGCTGTTGGTTATATATCTGTGTAAGGAAATGAACATTAAAACGCAGGAAGTCTATCAGTTCACAAGCGCTATCAATCTCTGCCTGGTAAGCGTTCTTGCTCTGCCCCAGCATGGTAGCAGCATTCATCCTCCAACGGTATTTTGTAGCCAGCAGTTCGGCAGCCTTCATAAAGATAGACGCCCTGTGTTCCCAGGCCATATCAGCCCAGCTTTGGCGGGCTGCCAGTGCTGCATCAATGGCTTGCTTCACATGTTCGCCGGTACCTTCGTGGAAATGTCCCAGCAGGTGGCCAGTCTCGTGTGGTGGACGAATTTCTTTTTGGCTGTTGCTGCGCACTTCTTTGCCATTAATATACATAGGTATATCGCGTGTCTCTGCTTTCAGATCGGCGAGGGCTTGTTGAAGTGCTTTGCGCTCGGCGCTACCCGGAGCATAGTTCAGTACAGGCTCATTTTTAGGCTCTGCGTAGTGAAAATAAGCGTTATGCATTGCTGTATGATTCGAGATTTTATATAAAGAATGGCAAAGGTAAACGTTTAATCGTCACTGACGAAACGTTGCCGTCTATACTGTCTTAGAGATGCCTGATAAGTAAAACGGCCTTGCAGGTGCAAGGCCGTTTATCAATTATATTATATAGATAATATTAGAAACGTTCCAGACCGTTGAAGAAGAAGTCGCCTTCGATCTTCGCGTTCTCGTCGCTGTCAGAACCGTGTACTGCGTTCTCGCCTATCGATTTTGCGTACAGTTTGCGGATCGTACCCTCGTCTGCCTGTGCCGGATTAGTAGCACCGATGAGTTTGCGAAAGTCGGCAACGGCATTCTCCTTTTCGAGAATGGCCGCAACTATTGGTCCGCTGCTCATGAACTCAGTCAGTTCGCCGTAGAAAGGACGCTCAGCGTGTACTTCGTAGAATTTACCAGCCTGGGCCAGGGTGATCTGTGTATATTTCATAGCAACGATGCGGAAACCTGCAGCGTTGATCATTTGCAGAATGTTACCAATATTACCGGCTCCTACTGCGTCCGGCTTGATCATTGTAAAGGTGCGGTTAGACATAAAATATATTCTTTGAATTTGACGCCGCAAAGGTAGGGGGATAATTTGGATTTTGGCGCAGCAGAGGCGCAAATGAAGCAGAACTCCTTATTTTTGCGCTCTTATCAGAATATCCATAATGCGACCGATCCAGGATGCTTTCCCGTTACTTCAGACACCCAAGAAGATCTTTATTACCACTCACCACAAACCTGATGGTGATGCGATCGGGAGCATGCTTGGTCTTTACCACTACCTTGTAAAAAAGGGCCATACAGTGACAGGGGTTTCGCCGAGCGAGCTACCCGAGTTCCTGATGTGGATGCCCGGCGTAGAAAACCTGCTGAACTTCGAAGCAGAATCGAAATTGGCCATAAAGGCTATGCAGGAAAGCGACGTGATCTTTGGCGTCGACTTCAATGACTTCAGCCGTACCAAACACATGACCACGCAGCTGGCGGAAGCGACACAGCCCAAGATACTGATAGACCACCACCTGCTGCCCAGCCCGGTGTGGGACTATGGTATGAGCATCCCTGAAAAAAGCAGCACCTGCGAAATGGTGTATGACTTTATCAAACTTGCCAACGATACCGACCTGATAGACACGACGATAGCAAAATGTCTTTATACCGGTGTACTCACGGACACCGGTTCGTTCCGTTTCCCGGTTACCACGGCCAGCGTGCACGAAATGGTAGCCGACCTGAAACGCCGGGGTCTGGATCACAGCCCCATCCACGAAAACATCTACGACTCGTGGTCGCTGCGCAGGATGCAGTTCCTTGGATATGTGCTGTTAGAAAAGATGGAGATCTTCCCCAAGTACAACGCAGGCCTGATAGCGCTGTCGCGCAAAGACATGAAGCTGTTTGACATTACTACGGGAGACACCGAAGGTCTTGTCAACTACCCGTTGAGCATCTCACACGTGCGCTTTGCCACGCTGATCACCGAGCGTAACGACGAAGTGAAAATGTCTTTCCGCAGCAAAGGCGATTTTGACGTCAGCAAATTCGCCCGCGAGCATTTTAGCGGCGGCGGTCACTTCAATGCCTCCGGCGGCCGCTCCACGTTAAGTTTTATAGATACTGTTACTCGTTTTAAAGAAATTTTGTCCGATATTCACCCCCGATAATTTAAAAACATGACAAATCGTTTCGTACCCGTTGCCATGCTGAGCGTGGCTGTTTTAGGTTTTGGCGCCTGCAAAAGCGGCGGCAGCTATAAAAAGACCAAAGAAGGACTTGAATACAATATAATAAAAGACGAAAAAGGCGACCGCAAACCTATCGTGGGCGATGTGGTAGCTATGCACATCACCATCCGTTACAAAGACGACAAGACCGATACGGTGCTGCTGAGAAGCCGCGACATCAACAGCGGCCAACCTGCAGAATTCGTACTGGGCCCTGCGCAGTTCAAAGGTGCATGGGAAGAAGGTATCACCATGCTGACTGCCGGTGATAGCGCATCTTTCCGCGTACCGGTTGATTCGATCAAAAAAGCCAGCGGCGGTCAAATGCCTCCGTTCATGAAAGACGGTCAGAAGATCCAGTATGACGTTGTCCTGGTGTCTGTAAAATCTCAGGCAGAGGCAGAACAGCAAATGAAATCTAACGCTGGCAAACAAGCCGAGACTGACGACCGCATCATCCAGGAGTATTTAACAAAAAATAACATTACTGCTCAAAAAACGGCATCAGGCTTGTACTATGTTGTTGAAAAAGAAGGCACTGGAGCAACACCTCAAAAAGGCCAGGCAGTAAGCGTTAACTATACAGGTAAGACACTGGACGGAAAACCATTCGACTCGAATGTTGATCCACAGTTCCAGCATACAGACCCTTTCCAGTTCAACGTTGGCCAGGGCATGGTGATACCGGGTTGGGATGAAGGCATCATGTTGCTTAAAAAAGGCAGCAAAGCAAAATTGTTTGTACCTTCTCCCCTCGCTTACGGTCCACAAGGCAATGGCCCGATAGCGCCAAACTCAGTTCTGTTGTTTGACGTAGAACTGCTGGACATTAAATAGTATATCTACAATCTTAAATAAACCAGGAAAAAGCAAAAATGAAAAAGCTTCTCGTTCTCGGCCTTATCGGCTGTACTGCCACTGCGGCGTACGCTCAGAAAAACAAAAAACAAGCAGATAAAGCACCTGTCGTTGCCGCAAACGACGGTTTCACAAAAACTCCCAACAACCTGGAGTATAAAATAGTTCGCGACATAAAAGAAGGCATGACGCCGAAAGTGGGCGACTACCTGGAACTGCACATCAGGGTATCGGCAAACGGTACATCTGTAGGCGATACACTGCTGTACGATAGCAGGGCGGTTATGGATAACAAGCCTGTCCCTTACCAACTGCCGGCTCCGTCTTTCAAAGGCGACCTGCCAGAAGGTCTGATGCTGCTTACTGCTGGCGACAGTGCTGTATTCCGCATGGTGGCGGACAGCATACCTATGGGCGACCAAAAACCAACATGGTTCAGGGGCGGTACAGGGCAAAAGATCATCTATAACATCTCGATGGTGTCTGTAAAAACACAGGAGCAGATGATGAAAGACCAGGAAACTGCTTCGGCTGCGCAAAAAGGCATCGATGACAAGATCATCGCTGACTACCTGGCTAAAAACAACATCAAAGCACAAAAAACTGCTTCTGGCCTGTACTATAAAATAGACAAGCCGGGTGCTGGCGAAAACGCTAAGGCTGGCCAGAAAGTAACTGTGAACTACACAGGTAAAACACTGGATGGCAAAACATTTGACTCTAACGTTGATCCTGCTTTCCAACACGTACAACCATTCTCATTCGTATTGGGTATGGGCCAGGTGATCAAAGGCTGGGACGAAGGTGTTGCGCTGCTGAAAAAAGGCGGCAAAGGTACCCTGTACATCCCTTCTACACTGGCTTACGGCTCACAAGGCGCTGGTGGTGCTATCAAACCAAACACTGTGCTGATGTTTGATGTAGAAGTAACTGACATCGCAGCCCAATAATAAAACAACATGAAGAGAACTATTTTCTTCACGGTAACAATATGCATGTGGTATTTGCTCTCAGCAAATACCACTTTTGCTTATAGCCGTCAGGATAGCTTAAGAGGTGGGAATGGAAGTGGCAGGAATTGGTGGGATGTGAGAAATTACAACCTGGATGTATTGTTAGACACAGCGTCCAAAGAGATACGAGGTAAGGTCATCATAGTGTTTGACATTACAAACACGCCCACAGACAGTATGCAGATCGATCTGCAGGAACCACTTGTGATCGACGAAATAGAACTCATTCGCGATGGCTCGCGCGTCGATGAGAACATTAAGCTATCCTTTGTAAAGGAGGAAAATGTATGGTGGGTACAGCATCCATTTAAGACCCTGGCAAAAGGCAAGTATGCACTCTCAATAAAATATCACGGCAAACCAAGAGAAGCTAAACTTCCACCATGGGATGGCGGGCTTATCTGGACAAAGGATAGTACCGGTAAACCCTGGCTGGCGGTGGCGTGCCAGGGCCTTGGCGCAAGTAGCTGGTGGCCTTGTAAAGATGACCAGGGAGATGAGCCGATAAGTATGGATATCAATGTAAAGCCATTTGCAAACTATAAGCAAGGCTCTGGTACAATGGTATCGATCAGCAACGGCAAGCTAAAAACATCGCTCACTACCGGTGAGCAGGTTTGGCAGGTAGACAACGCTATCAACAACTATGACGCCACCTATTACATCGGTGACTACGTGAGCTGGACCGATACCATCATGGGCGAAAAAGGTAAGCTAGACCTGAGCTTTTATGTACTCCGCCACAACGAAGCAAAAGCCCGCAAACATTTTGCGGTAGTGAAACAAATGTTGCACTGCTTTGAGTACTGGATGGGGCCCTACCCTTTTTATGAGGATGGTTATAAGCTGGTAGAAGCTCCCTATTTGGGGATGGAACATCAAAGTGCTGTAGCATACGGCAACGAATACAAACTGGGCTACCGGGGCATAGACCGGAGCGCCTCAGGTATAGGTATGCTGTTCGATTTCATCATCGTGCACGAGAGCGGGCATGAATGGTATGGCAACAACATCACGGCCAAGGACTTTGCCGATAACTGGCTGCACGAAGGATTCACGACCTATACCGAGGCCCTGTTTGCTGAATGCGCTTTCGGCAAGGAAAAGGCCTTCCAGTACACCCGCGGCGAATGGCTGAACATCCGCAATGACCGTCCTGTTATTGGCGACTACGGGGTGCACGACGATGGCTCGTCTGATAAATACGACAAGGGTTCGGCGGTAGTACACATGATACGTATGCTGATGAACGACGATGCGAAATTCCGCCAGCTGCTGCGCAAAATGAACGAGACCTACTGGCACCAAACCGTGACCAGCGCAGAAATAGAGAATTTTATCATCAATTTCACCGGCATTGAGCTGAAGCCGCTTTTTGATCAATACCTGCGGACGACGAGCATCCCCACCGTAGACTGGTATATCAAGAAAAAAGAATTGCATTACCGTTTTAAGAATACAGTACCGGGCTTTACCCTCCCTCTTGAGGTAAAAGAGGGAAATAACAAAGCCAATATTCGTCCAACAGCCGAATGGCAAAGCATTCCGTGGAAAAAAGGTGGATATAATCTTGAGTTTTCGAGGGACTTCCTGGTAAACCAGTAGCGGCTATTTCTTAGGTTTGTAGCTGGTATGGCAGTAACGAAGAAGGCACCAGAGGAAACGCCCTTAATGAAGCAGCACCGGGATATTAAAGCAAGATATCCCGATGCTGTTTTGCTGTTCAGGGTGGGCGATTTTTACGAGACATTTGGCGAGGATGCACACATCGCTTCGCGCGTATTGGGAATTACACTCACCAAGCGCTCTAACGGTGCTGCTGCATCGATCGACCTTGCGGGTTTCCCCCACCACTCGATGGATACCTACCTCCATAAGCTGGTGAAAGCCGGTTATCGTGTAGCCATATGCGACCAGCTAGAGGATCCTAAATCTGTAAAAGGTATCGTAAAGCGCGGCGTGACCGAACTGGTGACACCCGGCGTTGCTACTAGCGACAAGCTGCTGGAAAATAAGACCAACAACTTTCTTGCTGCTTTATACCTTGGCGAGCCACTTTGCGGTGTCGCCTTTATCGACATAAGCACGGGTGAATTTTATGCTGCCGAAGGCAACGTGGAGTACATGGACAAACTGCTCCAAAGCTTCCAGCCTTCGGAAGTCGTCTTGTCCAAGTCGCAACAAAAACGTTTCAAAGAACAATTCGATACGAAGGTCTACACCTTCCTGCTGGATGAATGGGTATTCCAGGAGCAGTATACTTACGACCTGCTGCTTCAGCAATTCCAGACGCAATCGCTGAAAGGTTTTGGCGTGTCAGACATGAAGGCTGCGCTACTCGCTGCCGGTGCTGCGCTGCATTACCTGAAAGATACCGAGCACCCCAACCTGCAACACATCAATTCGCTGCAGCGCATCGTTGCCAATGACTTCCTGTGGATGGACAGGTTTACGATCCGCAACCTGGAGCTGGTGCACAGCAGTGACGATAAAGGCAGCTGCCTGCTCGACGCTCTTGACAATACATACACCCCAATGGGTGCACGTATGCTGAAACGCTGGCTTATCTTTCCGTTGTACGATATCAACCGCATTAACCAAAGGCTTGACCTGGTTGGACATTTCATAAAAGACCAGGACCTCAACCACGAGCTACTGACGCTGATCAAACAGATAGGCGATGTGGAACGACTGGTGGGCAAGATACCATTGAAGAAAGCCAACCCACGCGAGGTGATGCAGCTGGCTAAGAGCATGCAATTCATGGAGCAGATGCGAGATAAATGTCTCGCGTCTGAGCATGATCCATTGTGCAGGCTGGTTCAATCACTGCTGCCTCTCACTGATCTTCAGAAACGCATACGCACTGTATTGATAGAAGACGCGCCCGCTCAAGCCAACAAAGGCGGCATGATAGCAGAAGGCATATCGAAAGAACTGGATGAACTGAGAACAATATCACGTAGTGGTAAATCTTACCTGCTGCAAATACAGCAAACCGAAGCGCAAAAGACCGGTATCGGCTCTCTGAAGATCGCTTACAACAATGTATTCGGTTACTACCTTGAGGTAACGCATACACACAAAGACAAAGTGCCTGCGGAATGGATCAGGAAACAGACGCTGGCCAATGCAGAGCGATATGTGACCCCCGAGCTGAAAGAATACGAAGAGAAGATACTGGGTGCTGAAGAAAAGATACTGGCTATCGAAATGCAGCTGTATACACAACTACTAGCTGAGATAGAACCATACATCGCATCGATACAGGCTAATGCCAATATCATAGCGCAGATAGACTGCCTGCTATGTTTTGCTACAAGCGCCAAACAATATAATTATCGTAGGCCTAATCTACTCGATGAAGCTACGTTGTCTATTAAAGCGGGTCGTCACCCTGTAATTGAACAGCGACTACCGCCGGGAGAAGCTTACGTAGCCAACGATATTGAACTGAATAAAGAAGAACAGCAGGTCATCATCCTTACCGGCCCCAACATGAGTGGTAAGTCGGCACTGCTGCGTCAGACCGCTATCATCACGCTGATGGCGCATATGGGAAGCTTTGTGCCAGCGGATGCTGCAGACATTGGGCTAACTGATAAGATATTTACCCGTGTAGGTGCATCCGACAACCTGAGTGGTGGAGAGAGTACCTTTATGGTAGAGATGAACGAAACCGCCAGCATCATCAACAACCTGAGCGACCGTAGCCTGGTATTGCTCGATGAGATAGGCCGCGGCACCAGCACCTATGATGGTATCTCGCTTGCATGGTCTATTGTAGAACATCTGCATAACAGCGCTACAAAACCAAAAACACTGTTCGCCACACACTACCACGAGCTGAACGAATTGGAACCACAGTTACCTCGTGTACGCAACTACCACATCACGCACAAAGAAACAGGCAACAAAGTGATCTTCCTGCGCAAGCTGGCACCCGGTGGCAGCAGGCACAGCTTCGGTATACAGGTAGCGCGCATGGCTGGTATGCCACCGGTATTATTGAGTCGAGCAGAAGAGATACTGAAACTGCTGGAAGAAAAACACGGCAGTGCAGAGCCAACTACTGAGAAGGTGAAGAAAATATTGCCGGCACCTAATTTCCAGCTCAATATTTTCGATGGCTTATCGGAAGACATGAAGCGCATCAACCAGGTGCTTTCAGAAACCGATATCAACAGGTTGACACCAGTGGAAGCACTGCTTAAACTCAATGAATTGAAAAATATTGTAGAGCAGTATAACTAATCATTGCATTTATATTTGGCATGATTTTGCGGCCTTTACACTAAAACCATCCGGCTTGAGACCACACTTCCTACCCTCGTTGATCATTGCTTTTTTTGCGATATGCTTAATTGCATGTGCATCAAACAAAAAGCAAACGGGGTACCGTGCCAGCACGAGCAACGTCCAGCAATTTGATGCGATCATTGTACCGGGTGTACCATTCAAAAATGGTAGTTGGGACTCTGTAATGAAGGCCAGGGTTATGTGGTCGTGGATCTTGTACAAGAACGGTATCACCAAGAATATTATTTACTCAGGCAGCGCCGTTTACTCGCCTTACAAAGAAGCCATCATTATGGGACTGTACGGACAAAAACTGGGTATACCGGCAGAGCACATGTATTACGATACGCTGGCGCTGCACAGCACTGAAAACGTGTATTATTCCTACCTCCTGGCAAAACAGCTCGGGTTTAAAACCATCGCACTAGCTACAGACCCCTTTCAATCGTTCATGCTGCGTGGGTATACCCGTCGCCGATTTGGCACACCGATATACCACATCCCGTTTGTGAACGATTCGATAGCTGCCTACCGGTACGTCAATCCGCGTATTAATCCTCGCCCAGCCAAGGTCGACAGTTTCGTGTCTATCACTGATAAACAATCATTTTTCAGACGGTTCAGGGGAACTATGGGGAAGGATATAGACTGGTCGAAATATGAGGGTGGAAAACTGGAACCGCTGTGATTTCACGGCACAGCTTTTTTATGGCCTGATTAAACGTCTATACTATGAGCAGGAAGCCCAAAAACGAACGACAAGAAGACGATAAAGACCTGCCGGGATATCCGCATTATCCCGAAAATGAGGATATAACGAGACCGGAAAACAACACAGGAAAGGTTAACTTTACTGAGGAAAATATTACCCTGCCCGAAGCGCGCGATATACCCGGACAGGAAAATGTTACACCGCCGCCTCCGGGTATCATGGCCGATACCACCATCTCATCGATTGACGAGGAAGAGCTGGTGAGTGGCGACTCGCTAACTAAGACGGAAGATGAAGACGATGAAGTAAAAATAGTGATGGGCACTGAGGCGGATGTGACTGCAGAAGACCTGCTTTTACTGAGCGACGAGGACGATGCGAACATTGCACGTGGACAACTGGATGAACTGGACGAGGATGGAGAACGACTGAGTGAGAACAGTGATTTTGATGATATGGGCAGCGACCTGGATGTACCTGGCAGCGAGAGTGACGACAAAAACGAAAAGATAGGTGAAGAAGACGAAGAGAACAATTACTATAGTTTAGGAAGCGAAGACAACGACAATATAACAGAGGGCACACCTTAATCAATCATAAAAACAATTTAAAACATCTACCATGTTGACCAAGACTATTTCGCGGGAACCCGCCACAGCTGAACTGATGACCGCTGTTGAATGCATTGAACACAGCCGTGTACTCATGCGCGCAGATCCGGACGAAGATGAGGATGATGATGACGATGACATTGATGACTTTGACGACATCGATGATGACGACCTGGATGCTGACGTCGATGATGACGATGATATTGAAGTTGACGAAGACGACGATCTCGACTTCGACGATGATGAAGACGAAGATGATGACGATGATATCTAACTAAGAGATAATCTCAACAAAGCGGCATAGTGATGACTATGCCGCTTTGTTATGCTCGCTCAACTTGCTTTTCTTACGACCGTAAAGGAAATAAACGATGAGCCCAACCACCAGCCAAACAAGGAAACGTTCCCAGTTCGAAGTGCCTGATTCGCACAGCAGGTAGAAACAGCAGAGAAATCCAAGTACTGGTATCAGTGAGAATCCCTTCAGGAATGAGAGTACAGCCATAACGAGGAAAGCAATTGCAAACATCACATAAGGTACTTTTTCCCTTATGGCCTCCCAACCGGTTTTATCACCAGTATCAAAGAAAGCAGAAATGCCGCCGGGGTAGTACGTCACGAATAAGATCACTGTTGTCACAAACAACAACGGCACGATCCATCTACCACTTATATACGGTGTCTGAAATTTGCTAACCGGTACTACCTGCTGCTCTCCACTTTCATTAACAATGTCGACGTTCGGTCTATGCACCGCATTCTTTCTTTGTTCCTGCAGGCGAAGGATACCGCCGCAGACCAATACAAAAGCAAACAAGGTTCCCACACTCGTCAGGTCTACTACCACGTTTAGATTTAAGAATAGTGCAGGAATACCAACCACCAAACCAGTAAGTATAGTAGAGAACGAAGGCGTCTTGTATTTCGGGTGTATCCGCGAAAAAACAGGAGGCAACAAGCCGTCGCGGCTCATGCTCATCCAGATACGGGGCTGCCCTAGCTGGAATACCAGCAACACACTGGCAGTGGCGATCACAGCGCTCACGGCAATAACGCCAGCCAGCCAGTCAAGCCCATTGGCTTCAAATACATAAGCCAGGGGATCACCCACATTCAACTCCGTATAACTCACCATACCCGTCAACACCAGTGCTATCAGCACGTATAAAATAGTACAAATGATCAGTGAGTTGAACATAGCCTTTGGCAAATCGCGCTGAGGATTACGGCATTCCTCTGCGGTAGTAGATATAGCATCGAAACCAATGTAGCTGAAGAATACCGCGGCCGTACCACCCAAAATGCCGGGAATACCATTTGGCATAAACGGTGACCAGTTATCTGGCTTCACATAAAATGCACCAGCCACTATCACTAAAAATATCACCGCCATCTTCAGTATTACCATCGCATTGGTGGTCCGCTTCGATTCTTTAATACCTACATAAATGATCGAAGTGATGATGACTGTAACTACGAACGCAGGTATGTCACAAATAAACCTCACCTCGCCAAACATGGGAGCTGTATTCCAGGCGGCTTTCGCGGCCTCCGTTGCGCCTTCTTGGGCGGTCCAATAGTCCATCGTAAGATAGTCCGGTATATGCATACCCAGCCCGTCGAGCAAACTCGTCAGGTAGTCGCTCCACGAGATAGCCACCGCAATATTACCGATGGCATATTCCATTAGCAGGTCCCAACCTATTATCCAGGCAATGATCTCACCAAAGGCTACATAAGAATAAGTGTACGCACTCCCCGATACCGGCACCATGCTAGCAAACTCAGCATAGCAAACGGCCGCGAAACCACAGGCTATTGACACAAAAAGAAACAGGAACACGATACCCGGACCACCGTCGAAGCTGGCCTTACCGATAGTTGAAAAGATACCCGCTCCCACAATGGCCGCGATACCCATAAACGTCAGGTCACGCGTAGTGAGCACTTTATGCAGGCCAGCTGAGCCATGTGCATCGGTCATGCCCGTGGCGCAATCTTTTTCAATCTGTTCAAGTGATTTTCGGCGGAATATGGATCGTGACATATCGTAATAAAGCGAAAAATAGGCTAAAAAATCAATTCATCTATACCAGGCCAAACGATGAAACCTCTGATAACAAGGTTTGTGCTTCCACTGTCGCTTATTTTCTTCATGCTATTTAATAAGTGGTGGCGTGTAGAGACCGACCTGGCAGTGAGTAATATGTATGGGTTTCCCCTACCTTATACAGCACCATGTGTGGGTGGCGGCGGTTGTGTGCAATACTTCCTGGTACCATTGGCAGCAGATCTTATTGTCTATTTCCTTGTGGTGTGGTTGTTCACCTGGCTTGTTTATCGCTTTCAAAAAATACATATTCCTCCTGCTATTGGTTATCTACTCTGGGCTATAAACATACTTTATTACATCCCCTCGGTTGCGTACAAAAATGTCACGGCCAACAATGAGTATTACTTAAAGCGTGAATTCAACATCTTCCGGGTGGTGCACTCTGGCTATTTTTTTGTGTGGGAGGAAGATCCTATCGTTGACTATTCGAAATATGGACCAGCAAAGGTTGCTAGTCAGCCAGAGTAGCGCGAACGCCCAGCAGCCAGTTAGTACCGGGCATAGGGCGGGCATTTACAACCTCATACCTTTGGTTCCATACGTTATTCACTTGTCCCGTCAACTGCAAAGGTTTGGAGCGTATATACATTGTATAAAACAGCTGTAGATTACCCGTATTGTAAGGAAGAATGTAACCGCTTTCGTCAGTAGTATAGAACCTGTAACCCGTGTAGGTATGATTGTAATTCAAGTACAGCGACTTCCAGGTGAACCCAATATTTGCCTGGCCGTTATAGCGTGGAGCATATGGTATCTGTTTGCCTATACTACCATCTCCCGGCAGATCGCTTTCCTCCGTAGTAGAAAGCACATAAGCAGTGTTGACACCCAAATGCAGTTTCCATGCCTGTATGCGCCATTGCAATTTGTTTTCTGTTTCTATCCCTCTACTGTGCACTGAGGCAATGTTGTGCGGCGTCCATACTGCCCCTCCAAACCATATGATCCAGTCGTCTATCAGCCTCGTGAACACCGACAGGTCATGCGTAAGTACCAGCGCGTTTGATCCTCTAGTCTTCACTGCATAACCACCGTCAAAACTCCATCCCTTTTCCGGCTTCAACTCCTCGTTGCCACCCGGTTGGTAGTATAGCTCACTTAGCGTTGGGGCACGGTAGGTCTTTTGTGCATTGCCTCGTATCATTAGCCATGGTGCAATGGCAAAAGACCCATTAGCCCCCGGAAGCAATACAGATATATCATTGATCATTTCGCCCCGCAAACTGGCTGAGAAATTTAACCGGTCGTCCAGGTGCGTAAACGCATAAGCCATGGCAAGGGCTGCACGGTTCTGTGTTTTTGCGTCACTGTATTGCCCTCTTTCTAAAACAGAAATATGAACGGGAGTGAAGGCCAATAACTGGTGGTGTGCATTGAAACGATATTTTACGCCAGCCTCGCCATATACCTGGCTTGTATTGTTGACCGACTTAAGCTGGATCGTAGTATCCTCATATACCATATTGTCGCGGATATACGCCAGTTTAGCATGAGTTGTGAGTTTAATACCAGTTCTGTTCCAGTCCAGTAAAAGCCTTAACGATTCATCGCGCCTGCTTTTTATCGACACCGGTTCAAACAGGGCACGCGGTATCTCCCTGTAATATTGCTGGTACCAACCCGTCAGGCTAATTGTGTTCCTGTCATCGATCTTATAGCCGCCGTTCAGCATGACCACACCACTCTGCAGGTCGGAATTGAGCGTTTGCTTCCGGCTTTTATCTTCCGGATCGAAATAAGAGAAATCATTGCGCGCCGTCTGGCCAAAGGCATTAGCTGCGACATACCATTTGCGCGTGCTTAAAGACGAGCGTAAACCCAGTTGATATTGACTATAGCTACCAGCTACCGCCGACACGGAATGTTGCGCCCGACCATTCGAATCAAATACCGGTTTGTTGTTCTCGATCAATAATGCGCCCCCCACGTTGCCACTGCCCCATAGCGCCGATGAACTGCCGTATACTATATTGACCTTATCCATCAGCGATACAGGCAGCAACGATATGTCAGACATACCTAATGCCGCATTTTGTATCGGTATACCGTTCCAGTATACCTGCGATTGAGCAGCCGAAGAACCCCGAAAGTTGAGTGTAGATAGTGCATTAAAGCCATACGACTTGATGAATACCGGCGTTTGCTGCGCAAGCAAGTTGGCCATGTTTTGAAACTGGTATTGCTGCAGTGTAAAGCTATCTATGGTCGTTACTTTTTGCCCGGGAGAAAACGTATTTAGACGGTCGTCGTTAGATACAGGTTTATTCCTTCGTCCTTTTACCCGTATCTCACCAAGCGTATCGCGCACCTGGGCATTTGACACAAAGCCATAACACAGTGTTATCGCTAACACCATGCCTGCTTTTACTATGCCAGAGAACCGATACATGCTTGTTTACTTATTGTCGAAATAAAAGTGACCGGGCCCTATACCTACCGCAAATTCTTTTTCCTTCTCGCCTGCGTTACTGTATATCAACACCGAACCTTTCTGAATAAACCCTTTAGGGTCGCCGATGTATAGTTTATCAGTTACCGGCTCTACACCCAGCGCCCAGAAATACTGGTATTGCTTTGCAGCAATGAACGGCTGGGCAGGTATCGCAGCATCCAGGATGCCCATCCTGTAAATGCCATTATACTCGGTACTACCTTTATAGTTTACCGAAATAAAATACAGTTCATCGCCAACGGTATTTGTCACCAGGCGTATCGGATCTGCTTTTTCTGGGAACTGATACACAGCCAGGGTCTGTCCATTTGCCGGGTCTATTCTCGTTAAAGCAGCACGCTTACCTTTAGTCACATTGCCCGACAATATCCAAAGCATATTGAACTTGTCGGTAATGATAGAATGAGGAGCGTAGCCGCCCACAGTTATTTCCTGTTCTATCTTGTCTGTAGCTGGATTGAGCTTGTATATCTTATTCACAGCCGTATCCCAGGTACAGAAATACGCTGCTCCTTTATAGAACAGCATTGCCTCCGTATTCTGTGCCGGCATATCCATCGAACCCGTTACCTCATAGGTTTGCGGATTGATGGTGTATACCTTATTGGAGAACAGTGTTGAAACGTAGGCCTTGGTATCGCTTACCTGGAGGATGTGACGAGGCTTGGGAACCGATATAGAAGTCACCTGCTTTTTGCTGGCCGCTTCTATTACGACGACCTTATCGGAGTTGTTTATGCAGAGGAACAATTTATCGCCGATGCGCTGCATGCTTTCAAACACATCACCTAACGGTTGACCATTTATGGCTTGGTAAATATCGTTGCTGATCTGTCCGTCGTTAGACTGGTACACACTCAAAGAAGCATTGCCATTGCCAAGGCTGCCTTCGCATACTATGTACACGTTGCCCGCCGTGTCAGTATTGACGGGCAATGCAGGTTCTGCGGGCTTGTCTTTTACGCAGGCGCTGAAGAAGATCAGCAGCGCCATGCAATATGCTCTTATAATTTGGTGATCTTTTCTACCCATTTGTTACCCTTGCTATCACTCAGCACAACCAAATAAATGCCTTTGGTATAGCTATCCAAAAATATCTCAGCTGCTCCAGAGGTCAAACTGATAGTGGTCAATTGCTTGCCCGAAATATCCGTCAGCATAGCCTGCATCGGCTCATCACTGGTCAACACGAGGCGGTCTGTTGCAGGGTTAGGATAAACCACGTAGTTCTTTTGTACACCGGGGGTACCTATACCCATTGGAAACAACCCATGCTGGTAAAATGCCCCGACTGCATCGAGGTCGAAGCCTCCTGTTGGGAATGGTGTGGGATAAGGTTCGTTGATGACGTTCCCTTCGCTATCATACGAAGCATGACCACCGGTAGACCCAACAACGTCTACAAGACGCACATGGGTAATGCTATTTATATCGAGACCTGAAGTACCTGTCAGTTCCTGCAGGTCGAAAGGCACACCATAACCGCCAAGGTATTTGCCTGCAAGGTTGTTGATCAGCCTTGCATTCATATACACACCAGCGCCCGGTACTTGTGGAGATGTGGGTGCATTGCAGATCGCGGGAAACCGGAAAAAGTTAACACCGTCCGAACTCACTTCAACGAAAGCTAATTCAAGAAAGGCCATCTCAGGGTCTTGCGGGTTTGGAAATGCATTCTCAAACACTGCAAAGTCAGGACCGGCACCGTCGTAGAGCGGTTTCGCAAAAGTAAGTGTAGCCACCCCGCTGTCGCCAATACTTACAGGAACTGCATCAGCAATTCCAATAGCCCAGCTGCTATCGCCAGATGTAACATAACCCTGGCTCTTATCATTGATATCGGTCCACCCACGCTGCAGCGCGCAACCAGTGGCCCAGCCGGTGAACTTACCGCTGGTTTTAGATATCGCGGTTGTTCCGGCAACACCGGCCTGCGGTGCAAACTGCGCAGTGGCAGTTTGCACCAGGCAAAGTGTTATCAGAGAGAGAATTGTACGCATGGTTATTGTTTTACAAAACGCACGCTAGCTTTTTGCGACTCACCCCACATGTTCAGCAGGTAAGCACCAGCAGGCAGCGACGAAACCGGGAGCAAATTTACTCCTTCTTTTGCTTCAAAGCCGGCAACTACCCTACCCGTCATGTCGGTGATCTGCAAATGCCTGATCTTGTCGTCTTTCAGTTCAACGAACAATTGACCGGCAGCCGGGTTAGGGTAAACTTTTGCGGCGTGTGTTGATGGTGATGAAGCTACAGAGGCTGTTTCGTAGGTGGTAAAATCGTCAATAGCATAGTATCCGGGGGTATTCATACCGAATGCACCCATATCAGATGAAGTCAGTTCGATCTGCAGGCTGTCTACGTTACCCAGTGTCAACAGGTTGACCCAGCGCCAGCCGCGATAAATAGTATCTTTAGTGTTGTCAGAACTGGTGAAGTCAGCCAGGTATTCCTGAACGCTATCTGTTTTCAACGCACCATCCAGGTAACCACGTACAGTAATAACCAAATAGTCAGAATCGTTGCCTGAAGCGCCACCAAATTTCTTGGCAAACATGTCGCCATCGCGCATGCTGTAATAAGCATAGGCAGTGTTGGCCAGGTAGAAACCATTTACTGGTTTACCAACTGCTTTGCCTTTCAAGTAAATTTTATTCATCACATCCCAGCCAATGATATATTGAGAAGAGCCGTTATGTCCTTTTCCGGTAATAGCCGAATATTGGTTTGTATAACCAGCGGTCAGGCTATCGGTCATATTGCTATAAGCAAAACCGCTTTGCCAGTACTGCCATCCGCCGGGGAAAGTATCGTAAACGCAAGGAAAGTGCGCCAAGCCGTCGTCAAAGCCCAGGTCATCGCCATAAGAGCTGTAGTTAACGTAAAAAGTGTCTGCTTTTGGCAGCGTCAAAGTATCGAAGCTGGCAACAGTCTGCGCCTGCGCGCTGACGCCCAGAAAAAGAGCAATAATGGTTAAGAGTGTAAAATTGCGCATATATCAATTGGTTTTTAAATACAATCTCAATTGCGGCTACGGGGGACACTGATTGGTATAAGAAAAAGCTGGAAGAGCCTTTATTTTACCTTGCCTTTTTTCCCGAAAGCAGCGATAACTAACGTTTTTTTCTAAAGGCAGGTCTTCTGACTTACTTCACCTTTTGCGGCCTTCCCGTCATTAAAAGACAGTGGCTCAGGTAGCAAAAGGCTGTTATGAAGCTTACAGCATCGGGTAATGTCCAGGATTCTCACCTGGTTCCCTTTTCATCCCGCCAAACGGCAGGAACCTTTGAGATTGCAAATGTAGAGTTCAAAAACAGATTTCCAAAAAAACTTTTCTAACGGGTAAGGCACACCAGCTTACGACAATAAGCGCTGGCGCATGGCTTCGTAGAGGATCATACCGGTGGCTACGGATACATTGAGCGAGTCGAATTGCTGCGCCATAGGTATCTTGATCAGCGTGTCAGCGCGCTTAATTACATCCTTGCTGATACCGGTATCTTCGGCACCCATTACCACGCACGATGGTATTTTCATGTCTGCCTCAAATACAGGTATTGCCCCTTGCATTTGCGTGCCCAGCACCTGTATACCGTTCAGGCGCAATACATCGATGGCCTGTTGTACAGAAGGAATACGGCAAAGCAGTATCTTGCGTAAAGCTCCTGTTGAAGTTTTGATCGCTTCTTCGGTAAGCGAAGCTGATGAAGAAGTTGGTAGTATAATGCCTTGCGCGCCGCAACAAAGAGCTGTACGTGCAATTGCGCCCACATTGCGCACGTCTGTTACACCATCCAGTAACACAAACAGTGGCGTTTCGCCTTTGTCTACAACTGAATCAATGGCATCCTGCAATTCTACATAGTGCAACAGGCTGGTCCATGCCACAACACCCTGGTGCTGTGCTTTGGTGAGGTTGTTCAGTTTTTCGACCGGAACCTGGCTGATGGGAATGTTGCGCTCGCGTGCCAGCTGTTTGATGCTATTGATCTCGGGACCGGTAGCACTGCGCAGCAGGAAGATCTTTTCAATCATCGTCCCTTGTTGGAGGGCTTCCAGCAAGGGTTTACGTCCTATCAATATGGGCAGCGAGCGTGCAGGCTTCATGGTAGCAAACGTACACAAAAAATAGCTTACAGCCCGCCTGATGTTTGCTGACTAGACTCCTGGTAGGTTGCCAGGCAATCAGGACAAAGGCAATTATCGTACTCAGCCTTCAGTTGTACCAATGTTTCTGTAGAAAGTGTCAAATTCTCGCACCAGCAGCCGCGCTCATCGGCTTTACAGCCGAAAGGTTTACCACATTTTGAACAGCGTTTTTCCGTCATGGGTGTAATTCAAAATCGAAATGGTTTGTTTTTCCTTTGTAGGTGAAATCTAAGGTTATGGGGTCCATCCAAGTAAGCCAAAACCTTGGAAGCACGCCTACCTGACTTCCGATACCGTATCCTTTATAAAAGAACTTTGCTTTCTTATCATACTTATAAGAGACTTCCCAACTTTTTGACTTCTGCCCATTAATAATGATCCCATTTTCTCCACTAACGAAACTTGCGGGCCAAAGCTGTGAAACGGATGCGTCCTCTCCCACGCTCTCCAAAGAAAAATCTACAACCGGCTCATCGCCACCAAGAACCAGAATTTTCTTCCCTGCAGTATCTTCTCTTAAAAATAGAGGACCGAAACTTGCGTTTTTCCAAATTGTGTCGCAAGGCTGTTTTGTATATACATAATCGCCGCTTACGTCATACCTGAAATATTTTACGCCAGTTACTAACGTATCACGGCCCGTGCTTTTTATCGTGAAATACCAATGCACAGCGGTGTCTCTATCCCCTGGTTTCTGCCCTGAACACCAAAGCACATCATCAATCACTGTAGTCTGCAGGTGTATTCGCCACTCAGCATCCTTCACCGGCAAATACAAGAAGTCAGTCAGTGGCGCAGGTTCGGGCACTGGATTAGGAGTGAATTCGTCTTTCTTTTTGCAGGATATAACAAACACAAAAGCGAGCAACAATAGGCTATAGTTCTTCATAGGTCTTAGTTTATAATTCTAAGTTACTATCGTAAAGCAGAAAGCGGTAGCAACTGCCACCGCTTTCGCTGTAATATGACATTCTTATTACGCCATGTTGTGGAACACACGCTGCACGTCGTCATCCTGCTCCAGTCGCTCCATCAGCTTAAACACTTCGTCTGATTGTTCTTCAGATACTTCCACTGTGTTCAGCGGTATCCATTCCAGTTCTGAAGATATCGGAGTAATGCCCCTTTCTTCCAGCGCCTTTTGCATGCTGCCAAATGAGTTGAACTCGCAACGCACGATCAGGTTATTTTCGCTGTCTTCACCCAGCTCTTCCAGTCCTGCATCTATCAGTTCCAGCTCCAGGTCTTCTGGATTCAGGCCTTCAGGATTCAGTTTGAATACGCCCAGGTGTTTGAACA
This sequence comes from Polluticoccus soli, assembly GCF_029269745.1. Lineage (NCBI taxonomy): Bacteria > Pseudomonadati > Bacteroidota > Chitinophagia > Chitinophagales > Chitinophagaceae > Polluticoccus > Polluticoccus soli. Next base: position 116,419 of record NZ_JARJHT010000001.1, read on the forward strand.
TGAAACCTACAGAGCCGCTGTTACCGAGGTTACCACCGCCTTTGTTGAAGTGAGAGCGAACGTTAGCAACAGTACGGGTGTTGTTATCAGTAGCGGTTTCTACCAGTATAGCGATACCATGTGGTGCATAACCCTCAAACAATACCTCTTCGTAGTTGCTGGTATCCTTACCGAGTGCGTTTTTGATGGCGCCTTCGATACGGTCTTTAGGCATGTTGAACGACTTAGCGTTCTGCATGATACGGCGAAGCATCGGGTTGGTGTCCGGATCAGGACCACCTTTCTTAACAGCTATCGCGATCTCTTTACCGATACGGGTAAACTGCTTTGCCATCCTATCGTACCTGGCAAACATTTTTGATTTCCGTACTTCAAATATCCGACCCATATATAATGTGTGTTTTTATCGTATTTGTGGGCGCAAAAATAAGAATTGTTTTCAGAGTATGGGCAGGCAGTTTAACGTTTCTTAGGCCCGTAAACCATGGCAGAGTGCCCATACACCCCTAAATTTGCAACTATGCTGGATTCAAAACTGGGCCGCTTTCGCGCCATTGCATTGATAGAGGCGGTTTCTTACCTCATTTTACTGTTCATTGCTATGCCATTGAAATATATGGCCGGCATGCCCGAAATGGTAAAATATACCGGCTGGCTGCACGGCGTGCTGTTTGTTGCATACGGCATCTTATTGCTGCAGGTATGGATCGGTTACAAATGGTCGTTCAAAAAAACCACGCTGGTCTTTGTATCATCCCTGGTGCCTTTTGCACCATTTTTTGTTGACCGCAGGTTGAAACAGGAAGACCAATAGCGGACGTCCTAGAGTTCGAGATTGATGAGATACTCAGGCTTCAGGGGCTTGTTCAAAAAGCACTTGATCCGAGGGTTGTGAGCGGCTTTTAGCTTATCGTCTGGATGAAGGGAAGATGTGAGCATAACCACGGAACAGTCTTGTTTGAAACTATCCGGAAACTTTTCGAACTCAGTCAGGAACTCAAAGCCGTTCATACCCGGCATATTGATATCCAGGAATATGACCTGCGGTGCAGTGTCGGCTGTCTGACTCAGCCCCTCCAGCGCGTCTTTCGCTGACTCAAAGCTAAGTACCTCCTCGGCAAAACTGGTTTTCTTCACTATACGCTCTACAAGAAAACGGTCAATCGAGGCATCATCCACCACCATCACTCGCTTGAACTTAAAACCTGGTGCAGGCTGGCTCATTGGCTAACGTTTAGTTGTTTTAGGTATATCGACGGCAGAGAAGTGATGCAAGATAATCGCTTAATCTCATGGACAGCTATGCGGCGCTTATAACTAGTACCCGCGAAGGAATTTCCGTCCCGCAAGAAAGAGACCTCTTTGTCCCTTTCAAAAAAGAAAGTGTTTTGTTGCACTTGTAAACTGGGTTAATGCTCTCTTATCCCTTATGCGGGACGAATCAATTGATAAGCTGCTCTACAACAGCTTACATTAAACATACAAAACTTTTTTGAACAACAAAATTCTTTTGAAAAAATAAATACGCAAGCAGGACAATTACGTGCAAATTAGGAGTGTCCGGATTTTCATCTCAACCGCCCAAAGATCGTCGAAATGTATACTGCGCCGGTTGGCTTGTACGTATTGATATCTGCGAACGTGCCAATAGCAAGCCCCCAGCCTTTTGTAAATGCAAACTCGAGCTGAGGATTGGCCACGAGCCCCGCTGCCATCTTCTTTTCATACACAGCATCATAGTTGCTGCCATAGAACAACCATCCCCGGTCCCTTTTGGTATACGCTACGATGTCTTCCACCTTACCAATTGAAATACCACCGCGTAGTGCAAACCTCACAATTGGGGTTGGCAGGGTGAACATTCGTCCATACTGCAATTGCAAGGACAAATACCGATTATCCGGACGAGATGCGAAAATGGTGTTACCGCCATCATAATCTGAAGGAAGATTATCCGGCCTCATGTAGTTATCTGAAACGCCGATGGAAATAATATGATCAGACACACAGGCATTGAGACCGATCAGAAGAGAAACATTTCCCGGTACACCGCCAATACCTGCGTGACCGTATATCGATGGTATCGATTGCTGGCCATAGGCCACTGGTCCGAGCAGAAGCAACAGTAATAAAACAATTCTCACAGGGTTCTTATTTTGGTACATAGATCACGAACTTCTCTTCAAACACAGGCTCTGGAAAGATGTCATGCACGCTCCAGGCTTGTGCTTTAGCCTCCAGTCCCGACTCTTTTATCTCTTTTGTAAGGTCGCCGCCCTTAAGGCAGATAAGACCGGCGTGCAAGTCATCACTATGTTTTCCGGGTTTTATTTTACGCTCCACCCATTGCCACAGCTCGCCAAGCGGGGCAACAGCCCGCGACACAGCAAAATCAAAATTGTTACCCTTCACATCTTCTACCCTGCTATGCACTGCCGTTACATTCTTCAAACCAATTGCATCGGCCACACCCTGCACTACTTTTATTTTTTTACCGATACTATCGGCCAGAACAAACTCTACTTCAGGAAAGAATATCGCTAACGGGATACCGGGGAAGCCGCCTCCTGTACCAATATCTATTATACGCGCACCTTTGTGGAAATTGCATATCGCGGCAATAGCCAGCGAATGCAACACGTGGCGCTCGTACAATGTATCGATATCCTTGCGCGATATGACATTGATCTTTTCATTCCAATCCTTATATAACGCCTCCAGCTGTTCGAACTGTGCTATCTGCGCTTCAGAAAAATCGTCGAAATATTTAAGAATTACTTCCACCTCTGTTTATTTTTGAAAAGTATGTAGGGCGCGAATGCAAAGTTATACACCAGCCAGCCAGCATCCCCAACTAAAAAGGCAGAAAAAGACATCTTTTCGCCTATTTTCTGGCTTACGGCATGCCATATAGTGTAATATGTTATACACCGTGCAATCATCACGCCAAGCGCCAATTGCCAGTTCCCGGCCAGCAGCAAAACCAAACACAACAACCAACTAAGCGCATGCGATAAGGCGTAGGCACCAAGCGCCAGCTTCACACTCAGCTTGTAGTATTTACCGGTCGAAAGGTGTCGTTGCTTTTGCTTTACATAATCTGGCAGCGTGCCTTTTGCCAGTGATAAGGTCTGTACATCCGTATCGATAACTACTGCAGTATTGTTGCTGTGAGCTACCGCGCGCATCATCAGGTCATCGTCGCCTGAAGGAAGTTTATCCCAAACTTTGGAGTGCTGTGCTTCGTGAAAAGCAGCTTTAGTGCACGCCATATTGCGGCCCACTGCCATATAGGGCTTACCGGCCGCTGCATAACTGGCCGACTGGAACAGGCTATGCAACGTTTCCCAGCGAATGAACGTATTCAGAAGGCCGGGAGCCTCGTAGTACCTGCCCACGCCTGCCACAACTTTCTTGCCTTCGTGCAATGGCGCGGTCATGGTCCTGATCCAGTGGTCGCTGACCGGCTTGCAATCGGCATCGGTCAACAGCAGCATTTCATGGCTGGCATGCTCAATACCCTTGCCTAACGCATATTTCTTACCTGGCTTATCACGTACCGCGTCTGCTGGAATAGTTACAGGCGAGAGATTATCATATTGCTGACTAAGCTCATTTAATACCTTTTCGGTATCGTCTGTCGAACCATCATTTACTACGATCACCTCAAAAGCCTTTTTACCTGCCGCATTCGTGTATCTTTGCGCCAGTATCGAAGGCAGGTTTTGACGCAGGTTGTCTGCTTCATTCTTTGCACAGATCACTACCGATACAGGCTGAGGATCGATTGGACCGGCTTCACCATCGCGAATGAGAAAGAAATGCGAATAGAGGTACAATACGTACCCCATTTGTATGGCGATGACGAGCAAATAAAGGAATATGAGCACCTGTATCAACACGCAACAAAGAAACACAAACAACTTCAAAAAAGTCAGGGACCACCGTTCTGCGACTTGCGACCATATAGAAAATGGAATTTGAATTACAGGCCAATGATCCGAACTCATCCGCTCGGGCAGGTAAAATAACTACCGGTCACGGCGTGATAGAAACGCCCATCTTTATGCCTGTGGGTACCGTAGGCAGCGTAAAAGCAGTGACGCAATCGCAGCTAAAGGATGAGGTAAAGGCAGAGATCATACTCGGCAATACTTACCATTTGTACCTCCGTCCGGGAACGGCTGTGCTGGAAGAAGCGGGCGGCCTGCACAAATTCAATGGCTGGGACAGACCCATTCTTACCGATAGTGGAGGCTACCAGGTATTCTCGCTGTCCAATAACCGGAAGCTGAATGAAGAAGGCGCAATGTTCCAGTCGCATATCGATGGGTCAAAACACTTGTTCACGCCAGAGAATGTAATAGCTACCCAACGTACCATAGGCGCCGACATCATCATGGCTTTCGATGAGTGCCCGCCCTACCCTTCAGAATTTCTGTATGCGAAAAAATCGATGGAGCTGACGCACCGCTGGCTAGCCCGTTGTGTAAAGGCCATGGGTGAAACGGAACCGAAGTATGGTTACGAACAATCCCTGTTCCCCATCGTACAAGGCAGCACGTACAAAGATCTTCGCAAGGCTTCATCAGAATTCATCGCCAGCATGGAGTGTGACGGTAATGCTATAGGCGGCCTTTCTGTAGGCGAACCCGAAGAGCAGATGTATGAGATGTGTGCCGTGTGTACCGAGATCCTCCCAGCCGACAAACCACGCTACCTGATGGGTGTGGGTACGCCCTGGAACATCCTCGAAAACATCTCACTCGGTGTTGACATGTTTGACTGCGTGATGCCTACACGCAATGGCCGTAACGGTATGCTGTTCACCAGCAAGGGCGTGGTCAACATCAAAAACAAGAAATGGGCAACAGATTTCAGCCCGATAGACGACGGTATAGACTGCCACAGCAGCAACTTCTACAGCAAGGCTTACCTGCGTCACTTGTTCGTAGCCAGTGAGATATTAGGCTTGCAAATTGCCAGCGTGCACAATCTGGCTTTTTACCTGCATTTGGTAAAGCAGGCACGTCAGCATATTTTGCAGGGCGATTTCCAGTCGTGGAAAAATGAGATGATACCCATACTTAAACAACGCTTATAACGTTAGAGCCGAATACCGGGCATGAAAAAACTCGACTGGTACATAGTCAAAAAATTCCTGAGCACATTCTTCTTTGCCATCATCATACTGGCAGTGATAGCCTGTGTTATCGACTATTCGGAAAAGGTGGAAGACTTTGTGGAGAAGAAGGCGCCGGCGATGGCGATCCTAAATTATTTCAAAAACTTCATCCCACACATATCGGCGCTGTTGTTCCCGCTGTTCATCTTCATTGCCACTATATTTTTTACCTCTAAGCTGGCCTATAAGTCTGAGATCATTGCCATACTGGCCTCCGGCGTATCATTCCAGCGATTTTTGCGTCCCTATCTCATAGGGGCGGGCTTTCTTTGCGCGCTTTCGTTGTTTGCCAACCACTGGGTAGTACCGAATGCCAACAAACAGCGCCTGGCGTTTGAAGATAAGTACATACATAGTGCTTCTATCATGTCGGACCGCAATGTACATCTGCGTTTATCAAAAGACCTTTACGTATTTGTGCAGAGTTACGACTACACCGCCAATGTAGGTTACCGTTTCACAGCCGAGGTGATCGAAGGGCAGCTGCTAAGAGAAAAGATAATGGCTGAACGCGCCAGCTACGACAGCGTGAAGAAAATATGGACACTGTTTGGCGTCACTATCCGCAAGAACGACGGCCTGAAAGAAAGCCTGGACTTTGTACCGGAGCTGAAGAAAACCTACCCTAACTTCAAACCATCTGATCTTGAAGAAGACGATGCGATCAAAGAGGCGCTGAATACCATCGAACTCGACAAGTACATCGCCCGCGAAAAACTCCGCGGCCGCGAAACCCTGAATTTCTTTTACGTAGAAAAGCATAGGCGTACTGCCCAGCCCTTTGCCGGTTTTATTCTTACCATCATCGGCGTGTGTATCGCCAGCAAAAAGGTAAGAGGTGGTAGCGGTCTTCACCTTGCACTGGGTATCGTCATCAGCGCGACCTATATCATGGCTATGCAGCTGTCTACTACCTTTGCCACCAAGGGCGGCCTCAACCCGCTTATTGCCGTTTGGATTCCCAATCTCATCTTCGGAGTACTGGCGCTTTACCTGTATCGCAAACAGATAAAATAGCGCTGTGGACAAAACACCCCATGAGCCATTACTTAATTAACGGTATATAAACCGTTGACTAGTACTTGTGTTTCCCCTGGACAAACTCTGCCAGCCACAGGCATATTTTTTTCACGTTTTACGCAAAATACAGGCTATGCGTGCTATTTGGACAGGTGCAATAGGATTTGGCTTGGTGAACATCCCGATACGGATATTCAGCGCCACACAGTCGAGTACTCTCGACCTCGACATGCTCGACAAAAAAGACCACTCAAACATTAGGTTTCAGAGGATAAATGAGAATACCGGCAAGGTGGTAGAATGGGCCAATATCGTAAAAGGCTATAAACACGAAGGTGAATATATAGTACTGGACGACGAGGACTTTGAAAAGGCCAGCCCCGAAAAAAGCAAGATGATCGAGATACAGGAGTTCGTGAAAGAAACGGAAATAGATCCCGCTTTCTTCGATTCGCCCTACTATCTCGAACCTGGCAAAGGCGGAGAGAAAGCCTATGCCTTATTGCGCGCAGCGCTTAAAGAAACCGGTAAGGTTGCGTTGGGCACGTACGTAATGCGCACAAAAGAGAACTTCTGTATGCTGCGTGAGGCCAACAATATGATCATACTGTTCAAACTGCGGTTTCCTGAGGAGATACGCGATGCCAGCGATCTGAATATACCGGAAAAAACAGAGGTTAAGGCCGCAGAGTTGAAAATGGCAACAAGCCTTATCAACCAGCTCACGCCAAAAAAGTTTGATATCACTAAGTACAAAGACACCTATTCGGCCGAACTGATGAACATGATAGAAGCCAAGGCCAGCGGCGTAAAACCTAAAAAAACTGCGATCAAGATGGTGAAGAGCAAGTCTAAAGACCTGATGGCGCAACTTAAAGAAAGCCTGGAGCGTAAAAAAGCATCGTAAGCATGAGCCTGACAAAATATAAGCAGAAGCGAAAATTTACCGAAACACCTGAGCCTACCGGCAAAGCAAACAAGCAGAACGATAAACTCACGTTTGTGATACAGCGGCACCATGCCTCGCACCTGCACTACGACTTCAGGTTGGAACTAAATGGTACGTTGAAAAGCTGGGCCGTGCCCAAAGGCCCTTCCCTCAACCCAAAAGACAAACGCCTGGCCATGATGGTAGAAGACCATCCGCTGGAGTACGCCAGTTTTGAAGGCGATATACCTCCCGGTAATTATGGCGCCGGGCACGTAGATATTTGGGACCATGGTACATATGACCCGGTGGACGAAAAAGGAGAGGTTATTTCCGCGACACAGTTTGCGAAAAGTCTTCGTAGTGGCAGTATTAAGTTTCGAATGAAGGGGCGGAAGTTGAAAGGTGAGTTTGCCCTCGTGAAACTGAAAAGCGATGAGAAAAGCTGGCTGCTCATCAAGCATCGCGACGACCATGCTACCGACGATGATTACAATGCAGAAGACCACGCAAAGAAAAGCTCGTTAGCATATACAGCAGCCCGTGCTGCAGGCACCATCTCCATCTCTAAAAAAGCAGTAAAGAAAGCTGCAACAAAAAAGGTTGCCGCTAAGAAAGCTGTCGCTGTAAAAAAAAAGAGCAGCCTGAAGAAGAGTTGAAGTCTGCCTACAGACCAACATTTCGCAGTCGACCTTCGAAATACAACGATTTCATTAAGCCAATGCTGGCCAAGCTACACGATAAGGCATTCGATCGCGAAGGATGGATATTTGAGATAAAATGGGATGGTTACCGCGCCATAGCAGAAGTGAATGGTAAAAACTCGCGCATGTATTCACGCAACGGTTTGGCTTTTGAAAATGAATATGCCGTTGTATTTGATGAACTGAATCGGATAAAGAAAAAAATGGTGTTGGATGGTGAGCTGGTAGCGTTCGGAGAGAATGGCATGCCCAGCTTCCAGGCCATACAGCAATACGATCCTGCAACTACTCCCCTCGTCTACTACGTGTTCGACATATTGTACCTCAACGGAAAATCGTTGGAGAACAGTCCGCTACTAGAACGAAAACAGATACTCAAAGATCTGTTGCCTGAAAGCGATATTATTAAATACTGCGACCATATTGAAACCTACGGGCTGGAATTCTTCGAGCTGATGCAGCAACAAGGATTGGAAGGCATGATAGCCAAACGCGGCGACAGCAGGTATATTGAAGACAGCCGCAGCAGTGACTGGCTAAAGGTAAAACACATGTTGACCGACGAAGCTGTGATAGCAGGCTATACGGCACCACGCGGCGGGCGAAGCTATTTCGGCGCGCTGATACTGGGAAGCTATGAAAAAGGCAAGCTCAAATACATTGGCCATACCGGTACGGGCTTTACGCAGAAGACACTGAAAGAAGTACACGCCAAACTGCAGGAGCTGGAAACTGATGAAAGCCCCTTCGACGAAAAGGTGAAAGTTAACTCGCCTGTTACCTGGGTAAAACCTAAGCTGGTTTGCAATCTTAAGTTTACCGAAGTGACGGCCGATGGCAACCGCAGACACCCGGTATTTATGGGGTTGCGGAAGGACAAAGCAGCTAAAGAAGTAAAACTGGAAGCACCAGTTGCTAAAGACAAAACAGAACCTGTTACTGCACAAGAAAAAGCTATGGAGAAAACAACTACCGTCGGCGGCAAGAAACTGGCGCTGACCAACCTGGATAAAGTATACTGGCCCGACGAAGGTTATACCAAGGGTGATGTCATCAACTACTATAGCGAGATGGCTAAACACATGATCAAATATCTGAAAGGACGTCCGGAATCGCTGATGCGAACGCCTAACGGAATAACAGGAGGAGCCTTTTATCATAAAGATGCAGGCGAACATGCGCCTGATTGGATGGAAACCTACCCGGTTTGGTCAGAAAGTTCAAACAAAACCGTAGACTACCTGGTTTGTAACGACAAGCCCTCGCTACTGTACATCGCCAATCTTGGTTGCATTGAGATAAATCCATGGAACTCAACCATAAAACATCCTGATAATCCTGATTATTTCATCATGGACATAGATCCGTCTGAAAAAAACACGTTCGACCAGGTGGTAGAGTGTGCACAGGTGATCAAGGAAATACTGGATAAGGCGGGTGCAGAATCCTATTGTAAAACATCGGGCTCCACCGGATTACACATATATGTACCTCTCGGCGCAAAGTATACTTACGAAGAAGCGAAGCAGTTTGCAGAGATGATCGCGCAATTTGCCCAGGAACAGCTGCCTGACTTCACAACATTGGAGCGGTCGCTATCTAAACGCGGCAAAGACCAGATATACATAGACTACTTGCAAAATCGCCGCGGCCAAACGCTGAGCAGCGTTTACAGCCTGCGTCCAAAACCTGGAGCACCTGTATCTACCCCACTTGAATGGAAGGAAGTAAAAAAAGGTCTGCACCCAACCGACTTCAATATTGAGAACATCTTTAAGCGCATCGAAAAGAAAGGTGATCTGTTTGCACCTGTGTTGGGAAAAGGCATCGATATGCTCAAGGCCATTAAGAAGCTGGCGGAATAATCACTTAAATGATGTATATTTGCAGTAATAAATTTTACCGCTATGAACCCAAATGAAGCACTCCAGAAAAGCCAGATAATTGTCAAATTGTCATTGTTATTTTCATAAAACCACCCCAAATCGACAACAAACGGCAACAAATTTCAGCAGACCAGGCCAAACCACTGACAAGGTGACAAAAAGAAAGGCCACCCAATCGGGCAGCCTTTATGATATATAAGGTCCTTCTAAAAAACTAGTTGGCAGCTACCGGAGCTTTGCTCATTACCTGCGCCATTGTTTTACCAATGTCGGCAGGGCTAGCCACAACGTGAATGCCACAAGCAGCCATGATCTTCATTTTAGCTTCAGCAGTATCATCAGCACCACCAATGATGGCACCAGCGTGGCCCATACGACGGCCCGGAGGCGCTGTCTGGCCAGCAATGAAACCAACTACAGGTTTGCGCATGTTAGCTTTCAGCCATTCTGCAGCTTCAGCTTCCATGTTACCACCAATCTCACCTATCATGATAATACCTTCAGTTTCAGGATCGTTCATCAGCAGTTCTACCGCCTCGCGGGTTGTAGTACCAATGATCGGGTCGCCACCGATACCGATAGCCGTTGTAACACCCATACCTGCTTTAGCTACCTGGTCAGCAGCTTCATATGTCAAAGTACCTGATTTAGATACGATACCGATCTTGCCTTTCTTAAATACGAAGCCTGGCATGATACCAACTTTCGCTTCGCCTGCAGTAATTACACCAGGACAGTTAGGACCTATCAGCCTGCTGTCGCGGCCACGGAGGAAATCGCGGGCCTTAACCATATCCTGCACAGGAATACCTTCTGTAATGCAAATGATCACTTTGATACCTGCATCAGCTGCTTCCATAATAGCATCGGCTGCAAAAGCAGGCGGAACGAAGATGATAGAAACGTCTGCGCCTGTATTATCTACCGCGTCTTTTACTGTGTTGAATACTGGTTTATCCAGGTGTTTAGAACCACCTTTACCCGGAGTTACACCGCCCACAACATTAGTACCATATTCTATCATTTGGGTAGCGTGGAAGGTACCTTCAGTGCCGGTAAAACCCTGCACGATCACCTTTGAGTTCTTATTTACTAAAACAGCCATGAGCTATAGATTTTTCTTTAGTGCGGGCAAAATTAAGCTAAATAAGCCCAAAAGCAAATCCGTATTATATGAGAACAATTCTGAAAGTCTAAAAAATTTTAAGTGGCAGCCAACCATTTTCAAAATGTGCCAGTCTTCTTTAGTACAACAGCGCAAAAACAACTCTCTCGATATAAAAAATGGTGCTGCCAAAGCCGCACCATCATTGAAGAAGTTTAAATCTGTAATGGGTAATCAATTCTAGATTTCGAAGGCCGGTTTCCACCGGTCTTTTTCTTTTTACCTCTCTAAGCTAACAACTTTTTCCCATATTACAAATTTGTGACAAACCTTTTTCACGATAGGCCTGTCTTTTTTCTAATATTATCGATCAGTTAATATTATTTTTTTCAAAAATCTATGCCTATGTAAAAAACCTTACTCTCCATTTTCTTACTGCACTCCTCTATCCGCCTCCATTTTAAGGTGTGATCATATAACGCTTGAAAAAGGGAGTAACCAATTTCACTATCCTGCTTTGACCACGGTCGACCGTATTATTTAGTGCTATTTCTAATGATGTCCCTGTTTCCTGGAACCTTATTAAAACTCCTAAATATTAACCTATGACGAAAACATTACTAAGCGTAGCTATTATTCTATCTGCAACGCTCTTTACTACTGTCTCCTCTTATGCACAAACGGCCTCTATAGCTCTTACAACACCACCTTGCAATAACAATGGTGTACTAACTGCAACCTTTACCGGCATGACGCCGCCTATAACAGTTAACTGGTGGGTAGGATCGGCGAGCACACCAATAACGCAGACTGTAACTAGTTCCACAGCAGTGCTAACCAGCTATTCAGGAGCTGGCGTGTGGCTGGTTGCTACCAGTAGCACCGGTACGGCACAAGCAAGCTACCAGGGTGCCCCGCCATTCCTGGTCTCAACCAACAATCCTACTGTGATATGTCCGGCATTAGGAACATTGACGGCCACTGTTACCGGCGGCTTACCTCCTTACACTTATCAGTGGTACGACAAAACCAACACACTGGTTGGAACAAGTAACCCGCTCACTATAGCCGCCGGGCAGTACAAACTGGTGGTAACCGATGCCAACAGCTGTTCGTACTCAGACGATTCAGTCACTATTTACGAAACGAACAACATCAATTTCACAGTAAGCAGCACCACCGCAAACTGTACTAACGGTACGGCAACAGCAACCACACCGACGGGTGGTGTTGCTCCCTACAGTTTCTTGTGGTCTAACACGGCTACCAGCCAATCTATAAGCGGTCTTGTCAAAGGCCAATACACGGTAACCGCAACGGATGCGCAAGGATGTAAAGCAATGAGGTATGTAAACGTTGCCCAATCTGTAAACATAGGTGCCAACATCACGCTAACGCCGGCCACCTGCGTTCAAAACAATGGTAGTGCAACAGTATTCGGCTCAGGTGGTACACCACCATATACTTATTTATGGAGCAATAGCGGCACTACCCAAACAATAACAGGCCTTACAGCAGGCTCTTACTCCGTAAAGGTGACCGATGCAAACGGTTGTTTTGGCACAAATAGTCAATACCTATCGAGCTCAACACCTGTAAACGCCCAGGTTACTACCACACCAAGTTCTTGTACCAGTGCAACAGGAAGCGCCACACTGTCAATTACAGGCGGACTTGCTCCCTACAACATTCAATGGTTCACAGTTCCGGCGCAAACTACTACCACAGCCACTACCCTGGCCGCCGGCACTTATTCTTTCAAAATAACTGACGCCAACAACTGCGTGAGGACAGGCAGCGTAAACGTCCCTCCCATCAACAACGTGATGGTGAGCGTTAGCGCGATCAATGCTACCTGCACACTATCAAACGGTAGCCTGGCTGCCACCGCTACTGGTGGTGCCACGCCTTATTCCTATCTATGGAGCAACAGTGCAACTACGCCAGCTATTTCGGGCCTGGCTGCGGGCGGCTATTCTGTAAAAGTGACAGACAATGCAGGCTGTTCGAAAACAGTATCGAAGTCAGTAGCCAAATCTTCACCTGTGAATGCGGCTCTTTCGAGCACACCGGTGTCTTGTATCTTCAATAGCGATGGTAGTATCACCGCTAACGTATGGGGAGGCACAGCGCCTTACACCTATAACTGGAGTAATTCTCAAACCACACAAACGATCACCGGTCTGAAACCCGGTTATTATTCTGTAACCGTGACAGATGCCAACGGATGCACAGCTTTTCAATCAACCATCCTAACCTACAACGCCAGCAATAATAGCTGTTATTGCACCATTACCGGTACGGTTTACAATGATGCCAACAGCAATTGCACGCAAGATGCAGGCGAGCTTGGAATTCCCAACATACAGATACACGCCAGTGGCTTAGGTTATGCATATACCAACTCAGCTGGTGTTTATTCTTTTAAAGCACCAACAGGATCTTACACAATATCAGAGACTGTAAAAGCGGCATATCCATTGGCCAGCTGCCAAAATAACGCTGTTCCTGTAACGGTAACCGCCGCTGCTAACTGCAGTACAGCGGTAAACTTTGCGAACAATACAGCCACGCTGCATGATATGCACATCAGCACATGGAACTTTACTTGTCCTGTGCCCGGTTTTACCTACCTGCAAAAATGCATTATCACCAACATGGGTACCGTTGCTGAACCTGCTGTAGCCGGCGGATATAAAACAGACGGCCAGATCGGCGCACCAACATTTGTACCCGGTGGCTTCTTTACCGGCACAGGCAACTGGCGTCCGCTCACTGGATCGTTAAGCTTAGCCCCAGCTGCTTCTCAGGCGTTTACAGTTAATTACTCAATGCCGACAAGCATTCCGTTGAACACTAGCCTGGTTTTTACCGATACCACTGCTTATGCGGCACCTATTACAAACTGGCTAAGCGACTATTCTCCTTGGAATAACGTGAATTACTATACGCCGATAACCGTAGGATCTTACGACCCGAACTTTAAGGAGGTAAGTCCTAAAGGAGATGGTCCCGCTGGTAACATTACCTATAAAGATTCAGTGTTGGAGTATATGATCCATTTCCAGAACCTGGGTACTTATAAAGCACAGAACATTTTCATCCTCGACCAGCTGGATGCTGACCTGGACTGGAGCACGCTGACCCCGATCTACAAATCGCATCCTTGTGATATAACCATGAGCGAAACAGGTGAAGTACGTTTCCAGTTCAACAACATAGACCTGCCTGCCAAGCAAGATGACGAAGTGGGCAGCAATGGTATGGTTTCTTTCAGCATCAAGACGAAGACAGGACTGGCATTAGGTACAGAATTCAAGAACAACGCTGCGATCTATTTCGACTTCAACGATCCGGTGATCACCAACACCACGCTGAATACCTTGGCTACAGTTTCAGTGAAGGAAGTTGAGAATGTAAAGAACTCGGTATTGGTATATCCTAATCCGACTAATTCTGCGTTGACTATTAAGATGAATAAAGATGTCTATAAAACAGCACGATTGATGAACACCATGGGTCAACTTGTCGCTGAATATAAATTAGACAGCAAAGAGTCTCAGATCAACGTAAGCAACCTGCCTGCTGGTATTTATTTTATGCTGCTAAGTGGCGAGAATGGAAGTACTGTTGAGAGGATAGAAAAACAATAATAACTTTCGGAGAGGTAGCTATACGCTACCTCTCCTTTTCAAAACATTGCTTATGATCAGACTTATACTTTTTATCGTATTCCTTATTGGGACGCAGGCGCCAGCCGCCTTCGCACAACACATGATCGATGGAGACCCGGGCGATTCAACCACATTTACGTTTGAGATAAATGACTCGCTGATCCGTACAAAACACGTGGAAAGCATCGACACCACGGGTGCCTTGCTCTGGAAAATAGGCACTACTTCCAAAGCATTCTTTTCGGGAGGAAAAACCTCAGACTATGCTATTATGACGGATACGTCCAACTTCTATCCTATCAATGCCAACGACGCGTTCGTTTTAAAGTTTCAGCAAGGTGGCTTTTTCAACATGATCATCGGCTTCTGGCATAAGTACCAAACTACGTCGAAACATGATGGTGGAGTTGTAGAATATTCCACTGACGGCTTCAACTGGTTGAACCTACTTGACAGTTGCAATGCTGACACCATGTTTTGGATGGAAAGCGGCATCACGACAGAGAATTTTTACTCACGGAATGATACGCTTCTAAATGGTACGCCGGCCTTTAATGGCACTAGCAATGGGTGGCAATATTCACGCTTCCAGTTTTTCTACGGATTGCCAGTCAAAGGAACTTCTTATCCATGCCTGCCAACCGATTCTGCTTTCGTTCGTTTCCGTTTTATAAGCGATGATACGGTTGAATCCCTGGACGGTTGGATCATTGACAACATAAAAATCGAACGCGATATGTATAGCGCAGTTAAAGACATTAAACAATCTGGTGACATAACAGTATACCCTAATCCTACCATTAATGAGATCCTGATATATGCAGACGAAAAACGCTACACCAATGGCGTTCTTATTAATGCTCTGGGACAGATCGTGAAGAGAGTACCTATCTACGACAGCCGCACTAAAATTAATATCAAAGAACTTCCACCTGGAACTTATGTGCTTCAGCTTCGGGGACCGGAGGCCATTGCTGTTGAAAGGATCCTAAAGCAATAACTTTTGCTTTAGACAAAATAAGAAGCGGCGCTTACGCGCCGCTTCTTATTTTATGTGTCCTCTGTCTTCCATCATACTCATCTCCTTGGCCTTGGTCAGGAATTCGGAGGCAAAGATGAAGTCATTGAGTTGCTGGTCTTTGCTGTAGATAATGTCTTTATTAGAGCCCTCCCATTTTTTGTGGCCCTTATACATGTACACAATATGGTCACCGCTTTCCATTACGGTATTCATATCGTGGGTATTGATTACTGTAACACTATTATACTCTATGGTCAGCTCTTTGATAAGTTTATCGATAACCAGCGATGTTTGCGGATCGAGGCCGGAGTTGGGCTCATCGCAGAATAGGTATTTAGGGTTAAGCACCAGCGCGCGCGCCAGGGCAACCCTCTTCTTCATACCACCACTAATCTCCGCAGGATATTTCTTGTTTGCGCCTTCCAGGTTCACGCGGGCAAGTACTTCGTTTACCCTGGTACGCTTTTCAGCACGGCTCATTTTAGTGAACATGTCGAGGGGAAAACGCACATTGTTCTCCACGGTCATACTATCGAATAAAGCTGAGCCCTGGAACAGCATACCTATCTGCATACGAATATCCTTCAGGTCTTTCTCCTCCATGTTGGTGATGTCCTTGCCTTCATAGAGCACGTGGCCCGAGTCAGGATGTATGAGGCCGATCATGCACTTCATCAGTACGGTCTTACCGCTACCGCTGGTGCCAATGATGAGGTTTACCTTGCCCGGCTCCATAGCGGCAGACACGTCTTCCAGTACCACCTTCTCTCCAAAACTCTTACGAATATTCCTTAACTCTATCATTCAATCGTATATATAAATCAAAAATAGCATAATAAAACTATGCCTTCATTCTCTAAAATTTTATATCAAGCCTTCGCGTCGATTTCACAGGCCTGTTGCTTTCATCAAGGGCTGGTATCCAGTCCGGCATAGACCTCATTATCTCTAACGCAAGAGTATCAGCTTCCGGCTGTAACGACTGCACAACATCACTCTTATACATCTTACCGGTTTCGTCGAAGAATGCCTCGATATAGACCGTTCCTTTAACTTTCGGGTTATTCTCTCTAAACTCTTTATAACGGCTATCGTTCTCTACAAATATCGTGTATTGTCCATCGCCACCTGGAAAGGTCGGGTATTTTCTATCTGCACACCAGGCTGCATCTGAACCAGCCTCTGTGTAACATCTAACGGACTTCAATTTTCCATTCTTGTAGTGGTCTTGTCTCGCAATTGCTCCGTTCTTATGATACCTCACAACATCGCCGTGATAAATACCATTTTTATAGTTCGCGTAGAATGTCAATGTTTTTCCATCTTCGGCATACCACTTCCAGAATCCATTATATGCGCCATTCAATCTCGTCCCTTCACTTTGTTTCTTACCATTATCGTGATAGCTCACGAAATCGCCATTCCACTTGTCATCGCGCATTTCTCCTTCATATTCCTTTACCCCGCTTTTGTAATAACCTATCCAGTGTCCCTCACGTTTTCCGTTCTTATTATATCCTTCCGACTCCATCTGGCCATTTTCATGGTAAGAAATAAAGTAGCCATCTTTAGTCTTTAGATCTTTATCAAGATACTCAGCTACCAACAACGGCTGCGCAGTGTTGGCGAAATAATCAACAACCTGATATTTACCTGATGCCAGCTTCACAGCAGGTGGACGAACATAGGCAGCACTTTCAGAAGTTGAAACCCGCTTCCAGTCTTTATCAAAGAACACTGTATCAGTCTGCGCCTCACTATGCAAGACTGATAAAAGAAGTAACAAGATCAGGCTTATTCCTGTTTTCATATTTATACTTCAACCCTTTGCTCAAACAAACCTTCCACTCCACCCTCCAAAAACGCTGATAAAAAAGCCGTGATCTCACCAAAGCGCTTACCAGTATCCTGATCGTTCTTTATTTCATAACCATTTCCTTTACCCAGGTCAACGATCCAACAATCTGAATATATCATGTACTCGGCCAAATAAAACTGTCCCTTTTTCAGCTCCGAAGCATAATTCAACGCCTCAGTTAATGGAACGATCCTGAACATCCCAATGTCAAAGCCATCAGAGAGACTATACAATAGTTTCAGGTCATCGGGTAGCTCAAGTTGCATACTACGCTCAAAGAACTCTATGTCGCTTCGAGATGCCGGTGGATTAAAAATGGCACCATGTTGCACTTTTAACCCACCAATCAGTCTCATCATTTCTTCCGCACTCATACGTTCAGCTTTACACCTGAAACACACCGGTCTTAAACTCCTTCATATTCGGGTTGTGGTTGGCTGCGTTGATACCTTCTGATATTACGCGGCGGGTTTCTATCGGGTCGATGATCTCATCTACCCAAAGGCGGGCCGCTGCGTAATAAGCCGATGTTTGCGAAGTATAACGGTCTGTAATTTGTTTCAGCAGTTCTTTTTCTTTTTCAGGGTCTATCTCCTGCCCTTTCGATTTCAGCGCGGCCACTTGTATCTGTAATAGCGTTTTAGCAGCCTGCTCACCACCCATCACCGCTATCTTGGCATTAGGCCATGCATAGATGAAACGTGGGTCGTAGGCTTTACCGCACATAGCGTAGTTGCCGGCACCGTATGAGTTACCTATTACGATCGTGATCTTAGGCACTACAGAGTTAGCTACTGCATTCACCAGCTTAGCTCCGTCTTTAATGATGCCAGAGTGCTCGCTGCGGCTGCCCACCATAAAACCCGTCACATCCTGCAGGAACACCAGTGGTATTTTCTTCTGGTTGCAGTTCTGGATAAAGCGTGCTGCTTTGTCGGCGCTGTCGTTGTAGATAACACCACCCAGCTGCATTTCACCTTTACCGCTCTTCACGATCTTACGCTGGTTAGCCACTATACCCACAGCCCAGCCATCGATACGTGCATAACCGCACACGATGGTCTTACCATAGTCCTCTTTGAACTGGTCGAACTCAGAGTTATCTACCATGCGCTCGATCACTTCAACCACATCGTAAGGCCTTGAGTTATCAACCGACACCAATCCGTAGATCTCATTCGGGTCTTTCTTAGGCGCTGCAGGTTTTACGCGGTCGAAACCGGCGCGTGGCTGCTCGCCAATCTTATCCATGATGCGGCGCACCTGGTCAAGGCACTCCGCTTCTGTTTCAAATTTGTAGTCGGCTATGCCGCTGATCTCGGTATGCGTTTTAGCGCCACCCAGTGTTTGTATATCTACATCTTCACCAATCGCTGCCTTTACCAGGTAAGGACCGGCGAGGAATATAGATCCATTGCCTTCCACCATCAGCGTTTCGTCGCTCATGATAGGCAGGTAGGCGCCACCAGCTACACAGCTGCCCATTACCGCGGCTATCTGGGTGATGCCCATGGCGCTCATCTGCGCATTGTTGCGGAAGATACGACCAAAGTGTTCTTTATCGGGAAATATCTCGTCCTGCATAGGCAGGTACACACCTGCGCTGTCTACTATGTAGATCACCGGCAGATGGTTCTCCATAGCTATCTCCTGCAGGCGCAGGTTCTTTTTACCGGTTATCGGGAACCAGGCGCCGGCTTTTACTGTATTGTCGTTGGCTACGATCACACACTGCCTGCCGCACACGTAACCCAGGCCGGCTACCGTCCCTGCTGCAGGACAACCGCCATGCTCCTGGTACATTTCCCATCCGGCAAAGGCGCCTATCTCGGTGAACGTGCTGTCTTTATCGATAAGGTATTGTATACGTTCACGAGGCGTCATCTTGCCTTTCTCGCGTGCTTTCTCGATCGCTTTTTTACCACCGCCCAGGCTCACCTGCGCATGACGCTGCCTCACCTGGCTAACAGCCAGCTTCATAGCGTCTTCGTTTTTATTGAATTCCAGATTCATTACCGGTATTTAAGTGCCCGCAAAAATAGCTGTTTGGGGCTGAATTATTCGTCATATTAGTCCCTATACATCAATATCTCCTTCTCCCCGGTCGATTTGATATAGGCACGGTACATGCCGCTGGTATTGAAAGGCATGGTAATATTTCCTTCTTTGTCCACACCTATCAGCCCACCGTCGCCGCCCAGGGCAGGTAGTTTGGTCAGTATCATTTCTTTGGCGGCATCGTCCAGTTTCATGCCTTTCAGCTCTATGCGGTCGGCTACGGCTTTGGCCATACCTAGGCGGATAAAATACTCGCCCCAGCCAGTGCAGCTGATGGCGCATGTGTTGTTGTCAGCATAGGTGCCGGCGCCTATTATGGGGCTGTCGCCAATACGCCCGAAGCGCTTGTTGGTCATACCTCCGGTACTGGTAGCTGCGGCCAGGTTGCCTTGAGCATCCAGTGCCACAGCGCCCACTGTTCCGTATTTATGGTCGCGGTTCTCAGGATCGTTCACCGATTTCTTTTGTTTGATCTCGTTCAGCGAGTCGGCACGAATGGCGCCTTCCAGCGCGCGGCGGCTGCGTTCGGTGTGGAAATAGCTGTTGTCGACTATCGAACAGTGGTTCTGTTCCGCAAACAGTTCAGCCCCCCTACCGGCCATCATTACGTGTTTGCTGTTGTCCATCACTGCTCTTGCCGCACATATCGGGTTGCGTACGGTAGTGACGCCTGCTACGGCTCCTGCCTTCAGGGTTTTACCATCCATGATCGAGGCGTCCAGCTCACAACGGCCTTCGTGGGTCATTACAGCGCCTTTACCCGCGTTGAACAACGAATCATCCTCGAGCACCATGATGCAAGCCTGTACGGCATCGACCGATGAGCCGCCGCGCACCAATATGTTATAGCCAACGGTCAGGGCACGTTGCAGGCCCTCGGTATAGGCTTTTTCTTTATCCGGCGTCATATTGTTACGGGCTACAGAGCCCGCGCCGCCGTGTATCACAAGCACAAACTTGGCATCCTTGCCCACCAGTTTTGTTTGTGCAAAGGCAGGAAGTGTTACAACTGCTAATATGAATGTTAGGAGGTGTTTCATTTGTTACAATGTACGGAGTCTGAACCGCTGATTTTGTATGATTTTATTGATTTCGCTAATTACGTAGGTATTGACCATATTGTTTTTGTTACAGCGGGGGTGATGCAGACGGTTTTGAGATTACGTACCGGTGCATCTGTGCTGAGTTTGTGGGTGAAATTGTTACAGTTTGTTCATGAAATAATGTCTTTTCATTTGAATTCACGAGCTCGCTCACGCTCGGTTGTACCGGTCTTTGAACAACTACATTTCTTTGTTCGGCGGTAGTACTAATGCCCAACTTTTCAACCACCCCAGCTGGCAAATTCGCAAGCGAATTTGCCAGCGTCCCCTCCTCATCTGAGGAGGGGAGTTTGGGTGTTTGTTTTCCGCTCTGCGTTCCCGCACTATCGGTTCAATGCGTTCCCGGATATGCGGATAGTTGTATAGCCTGTGCCCTCCTATCCTCGCAGATGCAAGACTAGCTTTGGGATATGCAGTATGGTATGCCTTGGTTGGATCTTTGTGCTTCTGCATGCTGCGAATGAATACCTCGTGTTGAGGTTTCCAGTAGTTCATGGTTGATTGGGATTGAATAGGTTATTTACGGCACTAAATTTTCAATAACAAATATACAAAAAATAATTCATTATTTAGAAACATACCGACATTACCAACCAACAAAAAAAAAATCAGTAACAATTTCTTAAAACCTTTATTCAACCCTTCTCAAAAAAATAATGCTACCCCTAGTTATTGAAAATGAATTTCTTATTGTCATTTCTTAGAATAATTGGCAGAGACGCACAATAATATTTTTGATATTGTCGCTGGTGATGCTTTAGTTTTGTCATCAGGAAGTCATCATGAAAAAGGATTAATCATTTCTTCGAAAAGGGATAAACCGCCAAGTTTTTTATTAGAGAGTAATCACCCAGATTTTTTTTGAACGTAACCCAGTACGAGCAGTAAATTTTATTGAGCCGCGAGCATAGTGCGCTATGGCCTTAACCGAGATCGTATGCCCGGCAGTCAATGGTTTGCCTGTAGTAACCGTTTTCCTATTGTTTCACCATAAAACCAACACAATGAGAAGGAACCAGAAGACCAAAGGGTACCGACCAACACAGGTGTCCATTAAGTCATTGCTATTGGCAGCATGTCTGTCTGTTTCAATCCCGTCTTTTGCACAAGACAACCAAACAAAGGGGCGTGAGTATCATGGCAAGGAGGCGGGCGCCATCATCAACGGCTCCAGTTATGTACGCATGGCCGCCACCAGCCCCTACCCTTCGTTTGCGCGCATGGCGCCAACGGCACGATTGAAAACAGCAGACTTTCTACCATGGCTTAGAGAAAGCGTAAACACAAAAACACCTACCGAGTTCAAACTGCTGAAGCAGGAAAAAGACGAACTGGGCATTGATCACTATCGCTACATACAAACCTTTAAAGGCATTCCTATCGACAAAAGCACCTACATGGTACACTCGAAAAATGGCAATGTAACCTCGTTCAACGGGTTAGCGCTGGATCCACCTGCCAATCTTTCACCAACACCAACACTTACGGAGGTGCAGGGCCTGGAAAAAGCCAAGCAATTTATTGGCGCTAAAAGGTATAAATGGGAAGACGACTTTTGGACCAAAGACCTGCGCGACCGCAAGAAAGATCCGAATGCGACATACTATCCAAAAGCAGAACTGTACTGGTATGTGAACAAGGAGTTCAACAACTATCGCCTTGCTTACAGGTATGATATACATTCTGCGGACCCTGATCATGTTGTGCGTATATATGTAGATGCGCAGACAGGAGCCATATTGCAAACGTTGCCGCTGGAATCGAACTGCTCCGCAGCGTCTGTGAACACCGTTTTCAACGGTACGAAACCAATTAATACCGACAACTATTCCGGCAGTACTTACCGCCTGCGCGATAATTGCCCAGGGCACCCGGTATTCTATGTACGCGACTGGAACAGTGCGACCACAACGGCTAATGTTGTTGAAATAGAAAACACTACCAACACCTGGACTACTATGAACGAACGCTTTGGCGGTACCGTGCTTTGGGAATCAGAAAGGTGTTATCGCTATTATTTGAACGTTCACTCACGCAACTCGTATGATGATGCGGGCGGTGCAGTGAATGGCTATATCAATGCCATTTTCAGCTGCACGCCTCCACCAAACCCTTGCTATACTGCCAACAACGCGTCTATGTCGTTTGACGGCAGCACCATGAAAGTAGGCTTGAGCAATGCAGGCACGCTGGCCAACTCTTACGCTACTATTGATATCATAGGCCATGAATTTACGCATGCCGTTACCGGTTATTCATCCAACCTTGAATACCAGGACGAACCTGGCGGACTGAACGAATCGTTCAGCGATATATTCGGCGAAGTGATCGAAAACTGGGTATTTAGTTCAAACGACTGGCTGCTGGGTGAAGAACGTACTAATAAGCACATCAGGAGCATGTCAAACCCAAAATCAAAAGGTCAGCCTGATACTTATCTCGGGACTAACTGGTACACCGGTACCGATGACAATGGCGGCGTGCATACCAACAGTGGCGTACAGAACTTCTGGTTCTACTTACTGACCGTAGGCGGCACAGGTACTAACGACAACTCAGATAACTATGATGTATCCGGTATTGGTATAGGCGATGCACGCTCTATAGCATACCGCAACAATAACATGTACTTGAGCCAATTCTCGCAATATGCAGACGCCAAGGATGGTGCCATACAGGCAGCTATCGACCTGTACGGCGAATGTTCTAACCAGGTAAGGCAAACCACCAATGCATGGTATGCAGTTGGTTTGGGCGAGCCATTCTTCGATGCTGAGGTAGTTGTTACTTCCGACTATAACGGCCGCGATGTGTCGTGCAACAACGCTTGCGACGGTGCTGTGAATGTAGTTGTTACCAACGGTTCATCTCCAACTTTCGATTGGGACAATAGCGCATCGACAGCTCAATCGCGTACCAATCTTTGTCCCGGCACTTATACCGTAACCGTGACCAATGGCAATGCAGCAGCATGTACTGTTACAGCCAGTGCTACGATTGAAAACACACCGGATCTCGTTGTTACTGCACAAGTAACTTCTAACTACAACGGTTATGGCGTATCCTGCCATGGCGGCAATGATGGTACTGCCAGCAGCAGTGCAAGCGGTGGCACGCCACCTTATACCCGCCAGTGGAGCAATGGCCAAACCACCACAAACGCCACAGGATTATCAGCCACTACATACAAAGTAGTAGTGACCGATGCTAACGGTTGTAAAGATTCAGCCAGCGTGACCCTAACTGAACCACCCGCTCTTACAGTTGATGCAGGCTCAAACCAAACAGTGTACTGGGGTTATCCGGATTCATCATGTGCTACCCTTACAGCAACAGCAATAGGCGGTGGTGTACCTCCGCTACAGATCACATGGAGCAATGGTAATCATAATGCTTCAATGAGCGTATGTCCGACAACATCAACCGTCTACTATGTGACTATTTCAGATGCTAACGGTTGTTCTGCAACGGATAGCGTGAAAGTTTGCGTGATAGATGTAAGGTGCGGTAACCACCTGGATAAAGTAACCATCTGCCATAAAGGCCCGAACGGCTTCGTAACACAATGTGTTTCGCTCAACACAGTTGCCAACCACCTTGCAGGACATGACGACCAGTTAGCTGCTTGTGGTACAAACAAGGCCTGCAACTTCGACGGGGCAAAATTTGCCAACAACACGGTTCAGAATCCAATCGAAACAGTTTCATCTTACCTGGATGTTTATCCCAATCCTTTCAACGATCAAACAACCATCATGTTCAGGCTTGCAGCAAGCGAGCATGTTCAGTTGAAGGTATATGATGTTTCAGGAAAGGAAATAGCTGTGCTGTATAACGGAGCGTACAAAACAGGAGCTATAAAAGAAATAACCTTCAAGGGTACAGAATATCCGTCAGGTGTTTACTTCCTTACAGTAGAAAGTGATAAGGATGAAGACATGACGAAGAAAATAGTTATCACCCGGTAAACCCTACGTGCATGAAAGATAGCGCTCTTTGCTTTATAGCTCAGAGCGCTTTTTTATTCTGTAGTTTTTGCAATGCTTTAGCATTTGAGCTTTTGCATGTGTATCAGAGTATTAGCGCAAGGGCATGAAATTTTATGCATCCTGTAGCTGGATTATGGAAACGACGACAGGCATAAAATTGACTAAAAGAAAGTTAAAAGGGCTGGCAGGAGACACAGTAAAAAGCGCCGAAGCCGTGAACCTCGTGTATGTGTCAGACACGATGCCGGGAATAACAAGGATTAAAAAAAATGACGTATTCTACTACAAATACAATAACAAACAAATTACCGACAAAGCGGAGTTGCTCCGTATAAAACGGTTGGTAATACCACCAGCATGGGAGAATGTGTGGATATGCCCGATAGAAGATGGGCACCTGCAAGTAACAGGTACTGACAAGCTGGGCAGGAAACAGTATAAATATCACCCGGTATGGAATCAGCTCCGCAACCATACCAAATATTCGCAGCTGCAGGAGTTTGGCAAAGCGCTGCCTGCCATACGCGAGCAACTGCAAAAAGACCTTTCAAAACCGGGACTACCGCTGGAGAAAATGTTGGCCACTGCTGTTTCGATCATGCAGTGTACCTGTATCAGGATAGGCAATGCCATGTATGAGAAATTGTATGGATCATTTGGATTGACAACCTTGAAAAGTCAGCACGTCACTATCAAGGGCAGCGAAATAAAATTCAGTTTTAAAGGGAAGAAAGGCATCTTTCACGACCTGAAACTAAAAAGCAAAAAGCTGGCTAATATCATCAGGCAGTGCCTGGATATACCGGGCAAAGAATTGCTGCAATACATCAATGAAAATGGCGAACGCCGGTCGATTGATTCGGGGATGGTGAATAATTACATTCGCCAGATCAGCAACGGCAATTTCACAGCCAAGGATTTCCGGACGTGGGCGGGTTCATTGCATGCACTTGGCGCCTTCAAAGAAATGGGCATAGCTGAAACAGCAACCGCGATCAAGAATAATATTGTACATGCGTTGGATATCGTAGCCAAACAGCTGGGGAACACGCGCGCAGTGTGCAAGAAATACTACGTTCATCCAGCTATCCTCGACCATTATACCAACAAGACGTTGCACAAGTATTTGTCAAAATTCAGAGACCCCGAGTGTGGCAATGAGACCAGCCTGACTGCCGACGAGCAGATACTGATGAAGGTACTGGAAGCCGCGCCGGGCATAGTTATATAATATCCATCAGCCGCATTAAGACTGTCGCATTGTTTGATGTAGAACAACCGGCTTTGAGTTTGTAATCAAACCCAAGATGATCCTGCTCTACCCTGCTCTCAAAATGATAGTTGGATATTTTGCCATAGTGTGTTTGTTCAAGGTCGCAGAGGCCAGTGTCGTGGGTCGCAACGATGCCTATAGCATGGTGTGCTATCAGGCGTTCAACTATTGAACGCGTTCCCTGTTGCTTATCGGTTGAGTTTGTACCACGCAACGGTTCATCAAGCAAAATGAGGTACGGTTGTGTTTCGTCTTTTATTGCGTGCATGATGCGTTGCAGCCTGTTGAGCTCTGCCTTGAAATACGACACATCGTCCTGCACCGAATCAGAGATACGGATGGCTGTGTATATCCTTACCAGCGGCACCGTAAAGGCAGCTACGGGCACTGGCACACCAACGTAACTTAAAACAAGGTTGGCGCCTATCGTACGAATGAATGTGCTTTTACCCGTCATGTTAGCGCCGGTAAGTAAATAAAACCGCTCATTGATGCCGATTGTTGCATCATTGCCAATTGCAGCTTTAGCTGAGATGAGCGGATGCTTTGCGTCTTTAGCTATGATGGCGGTTTGTTCTGGGTTTATTGCCGGGTAATTGTTAGCGGGATGATTGAAGGCATACGTCGCAAGGCTTGCGTGTACATCGAAAATATCCACATAGTCGAATGCTGCACTGAGTAACTGCCTGTTTTGCGCACGCCATTTCTCGAGCTTCAGAAGGCAATAGATGTCGAACAGGAAGAACGAATTCATCAGCGGGCCGACCATGCCGTTTGCCCTGCTGTCAAACAGGTTTACCAGCTTGCGGAATTGCATGATCTCCGCCAAAGACTTTTTTGCCGCGACGCTACAACGTTGCAACATCTCGTTTTGAAAATCGCTTGATGCAATTACCCGTAACAGGCTGTCGTATTTGTCAATGAGCTTAGCACTACGACCGACCAGCAGGTGGTTACGTTTTATGTCTTTGGAATGAATACCGAGGATGGTCCAGTTAGCAACAAGAACCAGCAACAGGCCCAAATGAAATGTGCCCTGCATGATAGACAGCACAAAAAACACGATAGCAGCCAATGGAACTACCACAGAAGCGATCTTAAGGTATGGTTTGCTGATGAAACTATCCTCCAGCTCCATCCATGAGAGAATGTGCTCACGATCCTTGACACCTTCTTCGCCTGCAGCGCCTGTGATGCGGAAGCTTTGCAAGAGATCGGGATTGGAAGACAATTCTTTTACTATTGCCTGGCGTTGAGCTATCTCCTCTGCCGACGCATAAGGCGATTGCAACAGTTGTGCAAGCGCCTTATAACCACTGTGAGTTACTGATCGGCACAACATCTGGAACACAGAACCATCTCCGAATATGTCTAGGTCGTACGAATACGGGTGTGAGGCATCCATCAACTCTTTACCGGCGAGAAAAGCAGAGTGGTTTCCTTCTACCGCCTGCAATTCATCTTTGAGGAGCTTGATGTTGAGGAGTACAAGTTTGTGTTTGTCTTTAAAACCGCCATGTCTTTTCACCGTGTAGAGGAACGCGATAAATGAGCCTGTTACCGCCAGCCAGAAAGGAGCAGTATCATATTTGAAAGCGAAGTACACGATCACCAGCAAAACGCAGCCACTTAGCAGTCGTAACGTCGACAGGTTGTTGATCTGCTTTTGCAACGTGTTTGCCCGCGTTTCTTTGACCGATAGCTGGCCGGAATAGTATTCGAAGGGATTCATTAGCCGTAAAGAAAAAAGCCCCGAAATCGGGGCTTAAAATTAAGTTTTATGCGGTCACCTCGCTCTGGGTGTGATAAGAACTGTTTAATTCGGCATTTGCTTTTTCAGCAGCCTCTATCGGCGCGAAGTTTGACAGCGCCTCTCCCCTGTTCTTACGTACAGCAGTTGTATGCTCGTAGTGTACAGAAGGCTTGCCGTCGGCTGTTACCACGGTCCATCCATCTTCAAGGGTAAGGACCTTATGCGTACCGAGATTGATCATTGGCTCGATAGCCAGCACCATACCTTCTTTCAGGCGCTTACCATCGCCGCGGCGGCCATAGTTAGGTACTTGCGGATCTTCGTGCAGTTTCTTACCTACACCGTGACCCACCAGCTCACGCACTACGCCAAATCCATTCAACTTTGAAGTATGGTTTTCTACTGCATAAGAGATATCTCCTACACGGTTATTTTCGCGCGCTTCGTATACTGCTTTTGCCAGTGCTTCTTTAGTAACGCGCATCAGCTTCAGGACATCAGGAGCTACGTTACCTACAGCAAATGTATAGGCATGGTCTCCATAATAGCCGTTCATGTATACACCGCAGTCAACAGAAATGATATCACCGTCTTTCAGCACATAATCGCTGGGAAAACCGTGTACTACCACCTCATTCACCGAAATGCACAATGAATACGGGAACGGATTGTCAGCAGGACCGTAACCTTTGAAGGCAGGTACACCACCGTTGTCGCGTATCACCTGCTCTGCCATCTGGTCGATAGAGAGCGTAGTGATGCCCGGCTTTAAAAAGTTTGCCACCTCTGTTAAGGTGGCAGTAACTAATAAAGCACTTTTTCTTATTAACTCAATTTCGTCTTTCGTTCTAATATGTATCATAACAAACACTAAATCATATTACACAGAAGCTGTCGCCTGGCGGCCAGTGATACGACCGGTCTTCATCAGACCATCGTATTGGCGCATCAGCAGATGGCTCTCTATTTGTTGCAAAGTATCGAGGATAACACCTACACCGATCAGCATTGAAGTACCACCGAAGAATGATGCGAAACCGCTAGTGATACCCAGCAGGCCAGCTATACCAGGCATGATACCTGCGATAGCCAGGAACACAGCACCCGGAAGAGTGATACGATCCATAATAGTTCCGATATAGTCAGCAGTAGGCTCACCTGGTTTTACACCCGGGATAAAGCTGTTATTACGCTTCAGGTTATCAGCCATTTCAGTCGGGTTGAAGATCAACGCCGTGTAGAAATAAGTGAAAGCAATTACCAGTACCGCATATACTACGTTGTACCACAGGTTCTGAGGATTAGACATCGCCTTTACAAAACCTTGTGCAGTTTCGTTTTGTGCAAAGCCTACGATAGTTGCCGGAATGAACATGATAGCCTGCGCAAAGATGATCGGCATAACACCAGCAGAGTTCACTTTCAGAGGAATGAAATCGCGTGCGCCAGACACTTCTTTAGCAGCGTTAGTGCTACCAATGATGCGACGTGCATAGTTCAGAGGTATTTTACGAACACCTTGCGTGAGCAGGATAAGACCTACGATCACAGCAATGAAAACAGCAAGTTCTACCAGGAATATCAGCAGACCACCGCCGCCACCAAGGTTACGAGCAGCAAACTCCTGCAGCAGAGATTCAGGTAGACGGCCCAGGATACCCACCATGATGATGAGCGACACACCGTTACCGATGCCTTTGTCAGTGATCTTTTCACCCATCCACATTACGAACAGTGTACCAGCAGTAAGAACTACTACAGTTGACAACCAGAACAGGAATGGAGGGAATTCAGCTACGATAGCGCCGGCAGTTTGCGTACGCAGGTAAGCAACGTATGCGCTTGCCTGGAAAGCAGTTACCAGTACAGTGAGATAACGAGTGTATTGGTTGATCTTTTTGCGGCCGCTGTCTTCGCGTTGCATCTTAGCGATCTGAGGTATTACGATACCAGCCAGCTGCATGAAGATAGAAGCAGAGATGTAAGGCATTACACCCAGTGCGAAAATAGACGCACGGCTGAAGGCGCCGCCCGCAAACATGTTGAAAAGGCCAAGGAGACCTTCTTTACTGCCTTCAAGTGCTAAAAGGTTTGGGTTGATACCAGGCAGGGTTATATAGCAACCGATACGGTAAATAGCTACAAGCAATATTGTAAACAGGATACGCTTACGGAGCTCCTCAATACTCCAGATATTCTTGAGCGTTTCAATTAATTTCTTCACGTGAACTGTTGTTAATCAATCAAAAATGTGAAATGCGAATAAACGATAAAAGACGCACTTATCCAAATGCGTCTTTTCGTTTCGGGAATAATTTAGATGAGTTCTACTGAACCACCTGCAGCTTCGATCGCTTCTTTAGCTTTTCCGCTGATGGAGTTCACCTTGAACGTCATTTTGGTTTTCAGTTCGCCGTTACCGAGGATCTTAACTGCATCGGTGCGGTTGATCAAACCATTGATATACAGATTATCAAGCGAGAATTCTTTGATGTCGTATTTCTCAACCAGGAAATCGATCTGGCCAAGGTTGAATACTTTGTAGTCAACACGGTTCAGGCTCTTGAAACCGCGTTTAGGCATACGGCGCTGGATCGGCATCTGACCACCTTCGTGACCTTTCTTAGACTGATAACCGGTACGAGCTTGCTGACCTTTGTTACCTTTTGTTGCTGTTCCGCCATGACCGCTACCTTCACCGCGACCAATACGTTTGCCTTTCTGAGTAGCGCCTTCTGCAGGCTTTAAGTTGTGGAGTTGCATACTGTTACAATTTTTGAACTTGCGCGGAATGTAAAACCGCTCGCAAATCAGTTAAATAAAATTATTTTACTTCTTCAACCTTTACCAGGTGGTGTACGGTTTTAACCATACCAACGATCTGTGGGGTTGCTTCTACTTCAACCGAAGCGTGCATTTTACGCAGGCCCAGTGCCACCAGCGTACGCTTTTGGCGCTCAGGACGGTCGATGCCGCTTTTGGTTTGTGTTATTTTGATCTTAGCCATGACGCTATTAAAATTCAAAAGTTAAAATTCGAAATTCTAAAGATTACCCGTTGAATACTTTCTTCAGGTTGATGTTGCGGTGTTTAGCAACCTGTACTGGCTCACGCAGCTGACCCAGTGCAGAGAACGTAGCTTTTACCACGTTGTGCGGATTAGCAGAACCCAGAGATTTAGAAAGCACATCGGTGATACCTGCAGCTTCCAGAACTGCACGCATGCTACCACCTGCGATAACACCCGTACCGTGTGCGGCTGGACGTATCATCACCTTGGCAGCACCTTCTTTAGCTAACTGCTCGTGAGGAATAGTACCGTTCATTACCGGCACTTTGATCAGGTTCTTCTTAGCATCGTCGATGCCTTTAGTGATAGCTTCCTGAACTTCTTTCGCTTTACCCAGGCCATGCCCTACTACACCGTTACCGTTACCTACAACTACCAGTGCAGAAAAGCTGAATGCACGACCACCTTTTGTGGTTTTTACCACACGGTTGATAGCCACCACCTTTTCAGTCAGTTCCAGGTCTCCGGCTTTTACGCGATTATATTGTGTCTTCGCCATTATTATTCGAAAAAGAAAAAGTTAAACAATGTTATTAAAGTTTCAAACCACCTTCACGTGCACCATCAGCTACTGATTTCACACGGCCATGGTACAGGTAACCACCACGGTCAAACACACATACTTCGATACCCAGTGATTTAGCTTTCTCTGCGATAGCTTTACCTACCAGTACAGACAGTTCTGATTTAGTGCCTTTTTGAGCAGCGATATCTTTCTGGCGAGAGTTAGCAGAAGCAAGCGTAGTGCCTGTTGCGTCATCTATCAGTTGCGCATAGATATCTTTATTGCTGCGGAACACAGAAAGACGTGGCTTTTGTGCAGTACCGCTGATCTTGGTGCGGATGCGCCAACGAAGTTTCTGGCGGCGAATTACTTTTTGATCGGTTGACATTTTATTCAAATTTTACGGGCTTCCCGTCTTACCGGGAGCTACCGGAGTTTGTAATTTAAAAATTCCAACACCTCCCCTTTTACGGGGAGGCGGGAGTTAACTATTCTTATTTACCAGCAGCTTTACCAGCTTTGCGACGTACGATCTCATCAGAGTAACGCACACCTTTACCTTTGTACGGTTCAGGCTTACGCAGGCTACGTATCTTAGCAGCTACCTGGCCCAGCAATTGTTTATCTGTAGACTCAAGGATGATCCTCGGGTTTTGACCTTTTTCAGAAACTGTAGTGGCTTTGATCTCTTTTGGAAGATCGAAGATGATGTTGTGAGAAAAACCCAGCGCCATATCCAGTTGTTGGCCTGTGATAGCAGCACGGTAACCCACACCCACCAGTTCCAGTTCTCTTTTGAAGCCGTCAGTAACGCCTTTCACCATGTTGGCTACTATAGAGCGATACAGGCCGTGCATTGCACGGTGACGGATCTGGTCTGTAGGACGGGTAACGTTTACTTCTGTACCGTTAACTTCAACTTTAATATCGCGATCGATCGCTTCTTTCAGTTCGCCTTTCGGACCTTTTACAACGATTTCGTTTGCCGGAGTTACAGTTACTGTTACTCCTTGTGCAAGCGTTATTGGTTTTTTACCTATACGAGACATCGTACTTGATATTTATAATTAGTTTCAAAATTGGACTGACCGGTCAGCTTAGTATAGGCTCAGCTTAATGTATCAGCCCTTTAAGTTTATTCTATTAATAGATGTAGGCCATTACTTCACCACCTACGTTTTGCGCGCGTGCTTCTTTATCAGTCATTACACCTTTAGAAGTAGAAACGATCGCAATACCCAGACCGCTCATTACGCGACGGATCTCAGTAGGTTTAGCATACTGACGCAGACCCGGACGGCTTACGCGCTCCAGAGAGCGGATAGCTGGTTCTTTGGTGTTTGCATCATACTTCAAAGCTATCTTAATGAGGCCTTGTTTGTTATCGTCTTCGAATTTGTATTTCAGGATGTAACCTTTTTCGTAAAGGATCTCTGTCATACGTTTTTTAACATTCGAAGCAGGGATTTCCACGATACGGTGACGAGCCATTTGGGCGTTACGGATACGTGTCAGGAAATCTGCAATAGGATCTGTTAC
Source organism: Polluticoccus soli (assembly GCF_029269745.1). Classification (NCBI taxonomy): domain Bacteria; kingdom Pseudomonadati; phylum Bacteroidota; class Chitinophagia; order Chitinophagales; family Chitinophagaceae; genus Polluticoccus; species Polluticoccus soli. Next base: position 149,090 of record NZ_JARJHT010000001.1, read on the forward strand.
CATTTTTCTTTTTAAGTGTTTTGTAATAATTAATTTGTTACCGGTATCAGGAGGTCATCTCCCGACCTTGAAACGTTCTTTCCTTTCCCCGCAACCAGCGAGGCAGGGGTTTACCAGCTAGCTTTACGTACTCCTGGTATTTTGCCATCCAGCGCCATATCGCGGAAGATGTTACGGCAGATACCGAAGTGGCGCATATAGCCTTTCGGACGGCCTGTAAGCTGGCAACGGTTTTTCAGGCGTACTGGAGAAGCGTTCTTTGGAAGTTTATCCAAACCGGCGAAATCTCCTGCAGCTTTCAGCGCAGCGCGCTTTTCAGCGTACTGGGCAACCATGCGTTCGCGTTTGCGTTGGCGGGCTTTTACTGATTCTTTAGCCATTATTAGTCTTTATCTAAGATTATTGATTGTCTTTCTTGATATTTTTGAAAGGCATACCCAGCTCTTTCAGCAGTTCGTATGCTTCTTCGTTTGTACGTGCAGTAGTCACAAAAGTGATATCCATACCGCTGATACGAGCGATCTTGTCGATGTCGATCTCAGGGAAGATGATCTGCTCTGTAACACCCATAGTGTAGTTACCACGGCCGTCGAACGATTTTTCATTGATACCTTTAAAGTCACGAACACGTGGCAGAGTAATTGAGATCATACGATCCAGGAACTCGAACATGTTGTTGCTACGCAGTGTAACGCGGCAGCCGATAGGCATAGCTTTACGCAGCTTGAAGTTAGAGATATCTTTCTTAGACAGAGTTGGTACCGCTTTCTGACCAGAGATGTTAGTCATTTCGTTTACCGCATCGTCGATAAGTTTTTTGTCAGATACAGAACCTTTAACACCTTGGTTCAGGCAAACCTTAACCAGACGTGGGCACTGCATTACTGAAGAGTATCCGAATTTCTTCATCAGAGCCGGAACTACCTCTTCCCTATATTTTTTCTGTAAACGAGGGATATATGTTGTCGTTGCCATTATTTAACCTCCTCCCCTGTTTTTTTAGATATACGTACGAAATTTCCTTCTTTGCGCTCGCGCTTGATGCGTACAGGTGCTTTAGCTTTAGCATCCCACAACATCACGTTAGAGATGTTGATAGAAGCTTCTTCCTGCACGATACCACCCTGCGGGTTTTGAGCATTAGGCTTCAGGTGTTTAGTCACCATGTTTACGCCTTCGATCAGGACGCGGCCTTTTTGTGGATAAACGGCAATCACTTTACGTGGCTTGCTGCGATCTTTATCATCACCGGCAATAACAACTACGTTGTCGCCTTTCCTGATGTTGAATTTTGGTTGAAATCTACTTTTCACAATTATGGATTAAATCGTTTTTTCATGCCGCCCATTCTAACGGGCTGCAAAGGTACGATATTTTTACAATACTTCAGGCGCCAGGGAAACAATTTTCATGTATCCTTTATCGCGCAGTTCACGGGCTACTGGGCCGAAGATACGGGTACCGCGTGGCTCGTCTGAGTTATTCAGCAGTACAACAGCGTTGTCGTCGAAGCTGATGTACGAACCATCCCTGCGGCGCAGTTTGTGCTTTGTACGCACGATCACCGCTTTAGAAATTGAACCTTTTTTAACACCTCCGCCAGGGATAGCGTCTTTTACGGTTACAACTATCTTATCACCGATACCGGCATAGTCTTGTCCCGAATTGCCCAACACACGTATGCAAAGGACTTCTTTAGCACCGCTGTTGTCGGCTACATTGAGCCGGGATTCTTGTTGTATCATCTTTAAATAAGATTACTTAGCTTTTTCAATAATTTCTACCAGGCGCCAGCGCTTAGTTTTGCTCAGCGGGCGAGTTTCCATGATACGAACTGTATCGCCGATACCGGCAGTACCGCTTTCGTCATGTGCATGGAATTTTGTCGTTTTTTTAACGAACTTACCGTATATAGGGTGCTTCACCTTACGCTCTACAGCTACAGTGATGGTTTTAGTCATCTTGTTGCTGCTCACTACACCTATACGGGTTTTCCTACGTTTTCTTTCTGTCGTTACTGTTGACATTTATAAAAAATTTATTAGAAACCTAATGCTCTTCTACGCTGCTCTGTCTTCATACGCGCGATGGTACGGCGCAGCTGGCGAATTGTAAGCGGATTTTCGATCGGGTTAACTGCATGGCTGAAATGCAGTTTCTTTAAACGCACTTCTTCCTCGCCGATCTTTGCAGAAAGGGCTTGATCATCTATTGAACGATAATCTTCCACTTTCGCTTTTTTTGCCTTTGCCATGATAAAAACTATTTAATATTTATTTGTTAATAGCGTTGATTATGCACCAGCATAGTCGCGGCGTACTACGAATTTGGTTTTGATAGGCAGTTTCTGTGCTGCCAGTTCCAGGGCTTCTTTAGCTACCTGCATCGGAACACCGTCCAGTTCGAACATGATCAGGCCCGGTTTTACTACTGCTGCCCAGAATTCCAGGTTACCTTTACCTTTACCCATCCTCACTTCAAGTGGCTTGCGGGTAATTGGTTTATCCGGGAATATGCGGATCCAAACGTTACCTTCACGCTTCATGTGACGCGTCATTGCCTGACGAGCCGCTTCGATCTGGCGGTTAGTGATCCATTTTGGTTCCATCGCTTTCAGACCGAACGAACCGAAGGCTACAGTCGTACCGCGTTGTGCGTTACCCCTGATCCTGCCTTTATGCGCTTTACGATGTTTCGTTTTTTTAGGTTGTAACATTGTTACAATATTTTATAAAGTTGCTCTACGAAATTTTATTTCTACTAGCGGCGTCCACCACGACGGTCACCACCCTGATTGCCACCACCGCGACGATCTCCACCGCGACGATCTCCACCACGCTCGCGGTCTCCACCACGCTCACGGCCACCTTCTGCCCTACCTTCGCCACCGCGACGTTCGCCGGCGCTAGCTGAGAAGTTTGGATTCAGATCACGGTTACCCAGTACTTCACCTTTGCAGATCCATACTTTGATACCGATCTTACCATATACGGTCATTGCGTATACAGAAGCGTAGTCGATGTCCATACGGTAAGTATGCAATGGAGTACGGCCTTGTTTGTATTCTTCAGAGCGGGCAATTTCAGCACCACCCAGACGACCACCTACTTTAATTTTGATACCTTCAGCACCCATACGCATAGCGGTAGAGATAGCCATTTTCAGCGCACGCTTGTAGCTAACTCGGCTTTCAAGCTGGCGGGCGATGGTCTCCCCTACGATAGTTGCATCCAGTTCCGGACGACGGATCTCCATGATGTTGATCTGAACGTCATCTTTATGAGTAAGCTTTTTCAGCTCTTCTTTAATACGATCTACTTCCGAACCGCCTTTACCTATGATGATACCAGGCTTAGAAGTATGGATGGTAATGATCAGCTTACCCAGGGTACGCTCGATAACGACGCGTGATACGCCACCTTTATTGATACGTGCGTTCAGGTAAGTGCGGATCTTATGGTCTTCAACCAGCTTCTGGCCGAAATCCTTCTTCTCGCCAAACCACATTGAGTCCCATCCGCGGATGATGCCCAACCTGTTACCTATAGGATTAGTTTTTTGACCCATTCGTTGTTATATTATAGGAATGTTTTAAAAAATTATGCGTTTACGTTTTGTGATGCACGGCTGTCAACCATGATAGTAACATGGTTGCTACGCTTGCGCAGCCTGTATGCACGGCCTTGCGGAGCAGGGTTCATGCGTTTCAGGGTGCGACCACCATCAACAAAAATTGTTTTAACGTACAAATTGGCACTGGCCACGTCGACACCTTCATTCTTCACTCTCCAGTTAGCGATTGCACTAAGCAACAGCTTTTCCAGAGGTACTGAAGGATGTTTGGTGCTGAATTTCAACGTGTTCAGCGCTTTTTCTACATCCATACCACGCACCAGATCCGCCAGCAAGCGCATTTTGCGGGGCGATGTAGGATAGTTACGTAAACGAGCTACAGCTTCCATTGTATTATTTATTTCTTTGCGGCCTCGCCAGAAGACGGACCAGATGTTTATTTACTTAATTATTTACTGCCACTATGGCCTTTAAAGTTACGCGTAGGGGCAAACTCACCCAGTTTATGGCCTACCATGAATTCGGTAACATATACAGGTATGAACTTATTGCCATTGTGTACGGCGAAAGTTGCACCTACGAAGTCCGGCGTGATCGTAGAGCGACGGCTCCACGTTTTGATTACACCTTTCTTTGTTTTGCCATCAGCCATCGCTGTGATCTTTTTCTCCAGCTTAGCGTCTACGTACGGGCCTTTTTTAATTGAACGAGCCATTGATTGACTTTTTATTTTGTTTCCTATCCCCTTGCGGAGACCAGGTTCAATTTATTATTAGAGTTTCTTACCGTTTCTGCGTTGAATGATCAGCTTGTTAGAGCCTTTGGTCCTGCTACGTGTTTTTTCACCTTTAGCATATTTACCAGTGCGGCTACGTGGGTGACCACCAGAAGAACGGCCTTCACCACCACCCATTGGGTGATCCACAGGGTTCATCGCTACACCACGGTTACGTGGGCGGATACCTTTCCAACGGTTGCGACCTGCTTTACCCATAGACTGGAGCGCGTGATCGCTGTTTGATACTGTACCAACAGTAGCCATGCAAGTGCTCAGCACTTTACGCAGCTCGCCCGATGGCATTTTCAGTACGCAATATTTTTCTTCCTTAGCGCTCAGCTGAGCGTAAGTACCTGCAGAGCGTGCCATAGAAGCACCACGGCCAGGCTGCAATTCGATATTGTGAACAACGGTACCCAAAGGCATGTTTTTCAGCAACAGAGCGTTACCAACCTCAGGAGCTACTGAATTGCCGCTTACTACTGTAGCGCCAACTTCCAGGCCTTGAGGGGCAATGATATAACGCTTCTCACCATCTGCATAAACCAGCAGAGCGATGAATGCTGTACGGTTTGGATCGTACTCGATAGTTTTAACCGTAGCCGGTACATCTTTCTTATCGCGTTTGAAATCTACCAGGCGGTACATTTTTTTGTTTCCGCCACCGATGTAGCGCATAGAGCGACGGCCCTGCGCGTTACGGCCACCAGTACCTTTAATAGGCTCCAGCAGGCTTTTTTCAGGCTCATTAGTGGTAACCTCAGCGTATGCGTTACCTATTCTCCAACGTGTACCGGCTGTTACCGGTTTATATTTACGAAGTGCCATTTTCTAGTTCTTTTTTTCGATTTATATTGAGAATAAATCTATCGAATCGCCTTCTGCAAGCGTTACCACTGCTTTCTTATAAGAAGGTTTGATACCTTTTATGAATCCGGCTTTGGTGAAGCGGGATTTGAGTTTACCTGGAACCACCACTGTATTCACGTCGTTCACTTTCACTCCGTAAAATTCTTCTACAGCTTTCTTGATCTCCAGTTTGTTAGCTCTTTTGTCTACTACGAAGGTGTAGCGACCGCTACGCTCCATCTGGATGTTAACCTTTTCGGTCATCACCGGGCTTACCAAAACGTCAGCTGGTTTCATTTGTTATATTATTTCGAGTTACGAAAAATTCGTTATTACTAATTATGCTTCTTGTGCTACCGGCTCGCTGAACAGTTTTGCAGCTGATTCAGTGAAGATCACTACCTGTGCATTCACCAGGTCGTAAGTGTTCATGTCGCTCAGTACCATTGTCTTGTTCCTAGACAGGTTGCGGCTGCTCAGGTATACGTTCTGATCGTATTCCGGAAGCACGAACAGAGATTTCTGTCCAGCTTGCTGCAGGCTACCCAGCATAACTGAGAAGTCTTTTGTCTTAGGAGCGTTCAGTTTCAGATCTTCTACGATCACCACTTTGTTCTCGCGAGCCTTGTGTGCCAGAGCTGACATCTTAGCCAGGTCTTTCACTTTGCGGTTCAGCTTGAAACCATACAGGTGAGGAATAGGACCGTTCACTGTACCACCACCTTTATAAAGAGGGTTACGGATGTTACCTTTACGGCTACCACCTGTACCTTTTTGGCGGTGAAGTTTCTTAGAAGCACCGTGCACTTCTGCACGAGTCTTTGTCTTATGCGTACCCTGGCGCTGTGCAGCGAGGTATTGCTTTACTGCCAGGTAGATGCAATGGTCGTTTGGTTCGATATTGAATATATCGTCCGGCAGTTCTACCGTGCGGCCGGTCTTTTCACCTTTGCTATTTAAAACGTCAACTTGCATGACTTAATTAATTCTGAATTAAAACAATAGATCCGTTATGTCCTGGAACCGAACCGCTAATCAATATGTAGTTCTGCTCAGGGAATACCTTTACAACGCGGAGGGCTTTAACCTTAACGCGGTCACCACCCATACGGCCTGCCATGCGCATACCTTTGAATACGCGGCTAGGATATGATGAACCACCGATAGAACCCGGAGCGCGTTGACGGTCGTGCTGGCCATGTGAAGCCTCGCCCACACCGCTAAATCCGTGACGCTTTACAACACCCTGGAAGCCTTTACCTTTGGTAGTACCTACAACAGATACTTTGTCACCTTCAGCAAAGATCTCGCAAGTGATAGCTTCACCAACTTGTTTATCTATGGAACAGTTACGTAATTCTTTTACGATTGACTTAGGCGTAGTATTTGCCTTAGCGAAGTGATTGATAAGCGCCTGAGGAGTGTTTTTCTCTTTAGCCTCGCCGAAAGCGATCTGCAGCGCATCATAACCGTCGGTATCCACGGTCTTCTTTTGTATAACCACACAAGGGCCAGCTTCGATAATGGTGCAGGCGGTCTGCTTTCCATTCGGCTCAAAAACGCTGGTCATGCCGATTTTTTTACCAATAATACCTTTCATTTTCTTATATTTTAGTTTAGCGCCCGGCTCTTAATGTGTGGACCGGGATAAACTGTTTATCAAATTTTTAAAGAACGTCTATTCTTCTTGCTCCTTCGAGCTGTTACGCTTTGATCTCTACTTCAACACCGCTTGGCAAATCCAGCTTCGAAAGCGCGTCTACTGTACGGGAAGAAGAAGTGTAGATATCCAAAAGGCGCTTGTGAGTGCACAGTTGGAACTGCTCACGAGCTTTTTTGTTAACGTGCGGCGAGCGCAACACTGTAAAGATCTTCTTCTCTGTTGGCAAGGGAATAGGGCCTGTAACCACTGCTCCCGTATTGCGCACAGTTTTAACGATTTTTTCTGCAGACTTATCAACCAGGTTGTGGTCGTAAGATTTCAGCTTTATTCTGATACGCTGTGACATACTTATAAATATCTTCTAACCCGTAAAATTTGGGACTGCAAAGGTAATGAGTAGTTTTTATACAGCAAAATATTTTGAGAGGAAATTTTAATAGATTGCTTTTGCTGCGCGAAAGAGGGTCAAAAGTATGGATTCTAGAGGGAAATTCGTCTTTTAGACGGATAGTCTAACACTACCGATTTAACTTTGTTTTTCAGTCATGAATAAAATATTATTTTTCATCATATTTATAAATTCAGCGCATTTCGCGGGCGCCCAGCCACAAAAAGACAGTATTGTTTGCGGCTATTTCGAACCGATGCCAGAAGCCCCCTATAACGTCCAAAAATACTTGATGGAAAACCTGCGCTACCCTAAGGACGCAGAAAGCGAGGATATTGAAGGAAGAGTAATGATGAAGTTCGTGGTAACCGAAACAGGCGGGTTTGACAGCATCCGGGTAGCTAAACCCCTCTACCCTTCCCTGGACGCTGAAGCCTTGCGCGTTATCAGCACCATGCCGCCATGGAAACCGGGTAAAAAAGGTGGGAAACCTGTTAGGGTGCCATTTACTATGCCGGTGGTTTTCAGGATTGAGTAAAGGCAAAGCCTCACATCACATGCAGAGTATTACTAAACTATTTTTGGGAGAATAATAGTGCCCTGTAGCGTAAGACTAAAGTTTTTTACACCGGGCGACTAAAGCGCATGCCCTCAGGGGCGAATGGTTGAACAAGTGTATATAAGGGCCCTTATAACTTCCTTGTTTTGCTTCTAGTGGATAAGAGTGAATATGATCGCTGCCATTAGCAGTAAAAGGTAGAAGCTAACGATACTGATCATCACCATCCTGTTGTTGCTTACAAATTTCGAGTCCATAACAATGGCGTTTATTTAATAGACATCAATTAAACGGCCAGTGTTGGATTTCACCTATGAAAATGACACTACTATGGTTGTTTTAACAACTCTTTAGTCATTAAGAGCCGATATGTTAAAGAAACTGCTACGAAAGGGCTATTTTTGGTCCCTCATGTTTTATTTATTAGGATCTATTGCTCTGTTTGGACTAGTGATCGCTATAGTGGTCTGGATGACGAAAGAGCCCAAATAACCGCTGTTTGGGCGATTTTCAGCCAATTACCGGTAATTCCAGATCACAGCAATATTCGGAGTTTAAATATACGATCTGCTCAGCCTTACTACTCCTAGCACGTATTGCTCCCAGAAATGGCATATCCTCCACAATTAGAGCTCCATGTCCGCCCGGACAAAACCGTATTACAACATTAAAAATGCTGCAATACGAGAGACCTGAGCAGCTATTTGATAGACCAGCACATACTACCAGCAGCACAGCTGAAAACAGCATAGGAACAACGTTTCCGCCTGTACAAATGACCAAAACTAACATTCATGGTGGCATAGTGTTTTAGCCTTATTAGGTGGCAAAAGCATTTACCTGCCACTATGGAAACGAGGCGACAATAATTATTTATTGTCGCTTTTCTTTTTAATTGCCGGTCACCTCAACAGTATTCCCAACATTTTCTAACTGTTGTTTTTGCTAAGCACTCTCTTCAAAATCGCGTTCAACCAAACAGATTTGAGTGCATAAAACTCAAACAACAATTCAGCAAATTATTGCTATCATAAATAAAAAGCAAATACACATTACAAACGCAAAAAAAACTATTTAAAATTGCTCATCCACGGTAGAATACTCGAAGGTTTTTCCAAGCTTGCTATCTCTGCACAGGACGTAATTACAATAGCACAAAATGAGAAAACTAAAAACCGGGTTTGGGGGGGCCTAAATTCCAGACAACCGGAAAAGGAAGTTTGCTATTGCTGCTTGGCATGTCTTTTTTAGTATATTTAGTATCTGGTCGCTCGTCGAGATGCTCTGATGAACCGACAGAAATAAATCTACATCTCCCTACGCCGCTTTAGGCTGATACACAAGGGGAAATCCATTTTACATAGTCAGATTTTAAGGAAAGTATTTACGCGCATGTCCTCCTCATTTTGGGATTGCCGGCATTCCAAACGCACTGGACAGCGACTTATTTGCTTAGAACCCAACTCATCACCCATTAAAAGTAGGTTAAAATGAACATTGAAAAAGAGATAAGGACAAACGAGAAAAGAAAATTCTGGTTAGGCATCGCCAGCATAACAATAATGGCCGTTACACTGGCGTCGGTGGCGATATCCTTCGCTATGAAGGCGCCGTTCAAATAGCCATTATAAAAAGTTTATAACGCAATAAAATCCACTTCTAATCTTTCAAAACCGGGTACTATGGCAGACATCAATCAGAGTAGCAAAGGAAACACCCCAAGTAAAACATCTAATCGTGGTTTCGCCTCTATGGATCCGCAAAAGCAACGCGAGATAGCCAGCAAGGGCGGACATGCCGTAAGCGGCAACCGCGAGCACATGGCTGAAATAGGCCGCAGGGGCGGCGAAGCCTCAGGGGAAAGCCGTCGCAATCACAGCAACGGCAATAATGAGAATAATTCAGGCCAACAAACTGCAAATGAGCAGTCACTGGGCGAACGTGCGTAAAAGACACTAAAATAAAAAGGCATGGCGGCGATAATAGCCATGCCTTTTTATTGGTTCAATGCAACACAAAGACAATAACAAGAGATTGTCTTCGTAGAGCAAAATTGAAATATCATTATTACTTTTGTTGTGCAAGCGCCCCAGTTTGCATCTATTCCTACAAACGCCTGTTCTACCGAACAGAATCTTCCGTTTACATTCTACCAGTATTAAGTGACAATCTCCTTGTTAGATTGTTGCCTGGCAATATTCAAGATAAGCGCAGGCGTAGTTATAGATGTGGGAACTTGGTCGTACCTGAAGTCGTAGCTACTAACCTGCGCCCTTTTTGTTTAAAGAGGCAGCAGGATCGTAAATACAGCCCCTTCCCCATCCGGGCTGGTAGCCATGATAAAGCCATGGTGTTTATCCACAATTTTTTTGCAGATAGCCAGGCTCACTCCCGCACCACGCCCACGATCCCTGCCCTGCGATGGTGAGAACATATTGAATATCTGTTCGCTGTCTTTCTGCATAAAACCAAGTCCATTATCCGTTACCTGTATTTTCAGGTATTCTCCATCTTCAGTTGCATCTGCAATGCCTATAGCCTTACCATTGCCTACTTCGGCTGTGATCGTAATACGCGGTCTTGCTGTTTCATTTCTAAACCTAATGGCATTGTCGATAAGATGGTAAAACAGGTTTGAAAGCAACGCCCGGAAGCCCTTCACGACCGGCAACTCACCATACTCTATCACAACTTCAAACGTTTCGATCTTATCTCTCAGCTTGTTGGCCGCAAAGCTCACAACTTGTACCAGGTCTATCTTCGATTTCGATTCCTTCTGATTGCTAACTTCTGTAAATGCCAGAACATCATCAGTCAGCAGGCTCATACGTTGCAATGAGGCCTGGGCTCTACGCAAATTGGTCCTGCCTGTTTCTGAGAGACGATTTATTTCCTTATTGGCAATCATTTCGAGGAACGAATAGACCTTGCGCAAAGGATCTTTCAATTCTTGCCCTGTAATATTAGCCAGGCTGCTAAGTTCCGCGTTTAGATTTTGAAGGTCTCTGTTCTTTCTCACAAGTGCCTTATTCAGGTTTCTCAACTCCTGGTCTGCCCTTTTCTGCTGTGTAATGTCGGAGCTGATGCCGCGAATAAAGGATAGTTGACCTTCCAGATCGTATTCCGTTTGTGTCTTTACACAAATCCATCGTTCTTCGCCTCCGGGGCGAACAATACGATATTCCACCGGGTCGGTATTTCCGTTAAGGAACAACTCCATATAGGTTGCTACAAGTTCCCGGTCTTCCGGGTGCACAACATTTTCCAGGTAGAACGTTATGGAAAGCGGCACGTTGGCCGGCTCGAGACCGAACAAGCGATACAATTCATCTGACCATATAAGTTCATCGGTCTTGACATTGCGCTCCCAGCTTCCCATACGAGCTATTCGCTCTGCCTCATTGAGTAAGACTTCTTTTTTGCGAAGGCTGGCTTCTGCCTGTTTAGTGTCGGTAATGTTATGAATTACATTGAGACAATGCGTTGTATTACCCGCGAGGTCGCGCTTGAATACCTTTCCTCTTGAACGGAACCATTGCACCCTGCCATCCTTATCTAATGCCCTGTATTCCACAATATGAGCAGCATCGGTGGGCTCATTGGCGAGTCTTTCGAAATATTCCCTCACTAATATTCTATCGTCGGGATGAACAAGGGCATGTTGCCTGGCTCGCTCCATATCCATCATCTCCTCATCACTATAACCGTATACGTCAGAGTTCTTGTGGTTAAGGTATTCGAGCTTTTGCTCAAGCAGGTTAAATACGCTGATAAGATCCGGTGCCGTTTCGGCTACCTTATTGATGAAGTGCGCCTGCTCCTGGAACATCAATTCGGCATTCTTGCGTGCGGTTATGTCCTGAACTATGCCTACCATAGAGGACGCGCCATTTTGCCGCGTCAATATCTTGCATTTTTGGTAAAACACCTTTACTTCCCTTTCAGTATATAGCACGCGAAACTCGATCTCGAAAGGCTTACTATCGTCGAGTGCCTTATTGAAATGTTCCTGAAGCACAGATTGATCATCAGGATGAACGATTGCCAGAAAATCAGGTAAAGAACACCCAATGGTTGGTTTTTCACGACCAAGCAGGCGGCAGAGATTTTCGGAACAGACCATCTCTCCTGTGGCAAGTCTGATCTCGTAACTGCCTATGCCTGCTAATTGTTCTGCGCTTTGATATAGCTCAATAGCAAGATCCAAATCCTTATTGTCAAAAGTATTTCCTGTCATGCCATTAGTCAGTTTTACCTGAGAATGCGTGATGTGGAAATACTAAAAACGTATGTACTTGGTCGGGCATGAAAAGTACTGCATCGCCGGCAACTATCCAAACACAGTATTTATCATTTGTGGTAAGCCAGCCCTTCTTCCGCGTTCGGTGACGGTAACCAAGTCATGGGTAAGGCTAATAAGATCAAGGTAGCGAGATGCTTTTGATGGAGGCTAAGGTTAGAGCTGTAAAAAACAAGAATGGCTGCCTCAGGGCAGCCATTCCAAACCAATTATTTATAAGTTATTATCGTGCAATATTCACGGCTCTCAGTTCACGGATAACCGTTACTTTGATCTGGCCCGGGTACTGCATTTCTTTTTGGATCTTGTCGGCTATTTCAAACGACAAACGATCGCTGTCAGCATCAGTCACTTTTTCTGCTTCTACAATTACGCGCAGCTCACGGCCCGCCTGTATGGCGTACGCTTTCTCAACGCCGTTGTAAGCCATAGCAAGGTTTTCGAGGTCTTTGATACGCTGCAGGTAGCTTTGCATCATCTCGCGACGAGCGCCTGGACGTGCACCGCTAATAGCATCACAAGCCTGAACGATTGGTGAAATGATGTAAGCCATTTCCATCTCGTCGTGGTGCGCACCAATAGCGTTTACGATAGCAGGATGCTCACCAGCTTTTTCCGCCAGCTTGGCGCCCAGCAGTGCGTGGCTCAGTTCTGTTTCTTCGTCAGGCACCTTACCTATATCGTGCAGCAGACCTGCACGTTTTGCCAATTTTACAACTTTTTGTCCAAGACCCAGTTCTGCCGCCATGATACCGCAAAGGTTCGCAGTCTCTTTAGAGTGCATCAGCAGGTTTTGACCGTAAGAAGAACGGAAACGCATCTTACCAACCATACGCACAAGGTCTTTGTGCAGACCGTGTACGCCTAGCTCGATGATGGTACGTTCGCCTATTTCCATTACCTGCTCTTCCAGTTGCTTCTTGGTTTTCTCCACCACCTCTTCGATACGTGCCGGGTGTATACGACCGTCTTGTACCAGGCGCTGCAGCGACAGGCGTGCTACCTCGCGGCGCAGCGGATCGAAGCAGCTCAGTACGATAGCCTCGGGGGTATCGTCAATGATCAGGTCTACACCGGTAGCGGCTTCAAGAGCGCGGATGTTACGACCTTCGCGACCAATGATCTGGCCTTTGATCTCATCACTTTCCAGGTTGAATACCGTAATAACGTTCTCGATCGTCTGCTCAGCAGCAGTACGCTGTATGGTCTGGATAACAATCTTTTTAGCTTCTTTCGTGGCGTTCACCTTAGCCTCTTCCATGATCTCCTTCACATGGGCCATAGCCTGGGTGCGAGCTTCTTCTTTCACAGCCTCCATCAGCTCGGTCTTAGCCTGATCAGCTGAAAGACCGGCCACCTTCTCGAGGCGTTTGATATGCTCTTCCTGGTGACGTTCCAGTTCAGTACGCTTGATGTTCACAATTTCCAGTTGCTTATCAAGGTTCAACTTCTGCTGTTCGTATTCGTTTATTTGCTTTTGCAGGCCGGCATTTTTGTCATTCAGGCTCTGCTGTTGCTGTTTGATACGTGTCTCGCCCTCAGCAACTTTCTGGTTGCGCTGCATGACTTCCTTCTCATGCTGGCTCTTCTGTTGTAAAAAGTGTTCTTTAGCCTCGAGAATTTTCTTCTCTTTTAGTGTTTCTGCGTGGGCTTTAGCGTCATCAATAAGTTTTTTGGCTTGGTTTTCGGCCTCTTCAACCTGCTGGCGGGTATTTTTTGCAAATATGGCTTTACCGAGAAAGACACCTATGAGGACAGCTACCACCGCTGTGATGGCAACAATAATTGTAGAATCCATTTTGAATTTGAGTGTTTAGTCTAATAATTTGGTCCATTTCAATCAGCCTATGAATATCAAAATACGGACATATATAGTTAGGCTTAATTTAGCGTGCTAAGTTAATAAAAGATTTTCTGTAAAAGGAAATGAAGAAAAACTGTAAAAGAGAAGTGAAAGGTAGTCGAATTATTCAACTATCAGTGGTTTAAGCAGTAATATTGCGGTAAGTAGTTTCCAATGGTCTTAACCTACGCTTTTTGTAATGTATCTGTAATGCCCGTGCGGGCTGAGCCTTCACACCGGTCCGAACAAGTAAACGAGATGCTGTTTGGCGAACGCGCCGAAGTTCTGGAAATAAATGATAAAGACTGGGCGCGCATCAGGTGCGAATGGGAAGGATATGAAGGCTGGTGCCGTACAGGACAGGTTACCTATGTGTCTTACAAAGAGTACAGGAGAGCGCCGAAGTTTTTTGTAGCCCGCAACGGAGACCGTCTTGTTTTTGAACACAGCGAACAATGGTTGCCCATAGGCAGCGAACTGTTTGGAGTAAAAAATGGCAAAACTACCGTAATGAACCAGGTAGGAAAGTTCAAGGGCAAAAAGCTGACTATAAAAAAACTGGAGGTTACCCAGGAGAATCTGAAACAAGCAGCTCTGCAATACCTCAATGCTCCATATCTGTGGGGAGGACGTTCGATAGCAGGTATCGACTGCTCTGGTCTTAGTCAAATGGCCTTCAAACTTTGCGGAAAGCCAATACCCCGCGATGCAAGCCAGCAGGCGCTGGAAGGTGAAACCGTAGATTTTTTACAAAATGCACACTGCGGCGACCTGGCTTTTTTCGACAACGCTGAAGGAAAGATCGTTCACGTTGGTCTGCTGCTTAATGACCACACGATCATTCACGCCACAGAAACCAGCGGAAGGGTTGTAATAGACAGGATAGACCCCGGTGGTATCATCAGCACCTCTCTTAAGAAGCGCACACATACATTGCGTGTGGTAAAACGGTACCTGAAAGATTAGTACTCTACCCCTTTGTAATTGATACGGAACATATTGCGGCCGATCTGGTATTTCAGCACGTCATAAGTTAGTTCCCAGCTCTCAGTTTCAGCGGCAGTCACATCATACACCTCACCTTCGGTGAAAAGGCGAAGCATGTTTGCCCTGTTTACGTAAGCAATAGAGTTGTATTGCATTACGAACTTCTCAGGGTAATACGGCTCTAAGGTGTACACCGTACCCTTATAAAAAACCCGCAGATAGCCGCTCGGGTCTTTGTAAGCAACCATATTATCGGTCACCCTGAAATCGGGAGTAAAAAAGCCAATAGAGCGTACACTGTCATCGTAAAATATCTTGAAGTACCCATCGTTGGAGACATAAGCAACTAAGTTGTCTCCCACCTTATACTCTGTTGGCGGAAAGTCTTCAGCCACATAGGTCTCGTCGTTATGAAATATTTTGAATTGCCTGTTTATATCAACATACCCAACTGTATTTCTGCCCACTTCAAAACTCGTTACTGCATAGTCTTCCTGGTTGATGATATGGCCACGGTAGAATATCCTGAATTGATTAGCATAGTTGTCATAAGCAGCCAGGTTATCCGATACTTTTACTACCTCTAGTGGATTGCCTGCAAGGAAGTTTTCGATACCATAGATTTCACCGTTGTAGTACGCTTTGTATTCACTGCGAATGCCATCAAAGAACAGTACAATGCTATCACCAATGAAATACTGTGTACAATAGGTGGTGAGCTGTTTGATTTCACCATTATCAAAAACATGTAATGTGCGCGCATTCAGGAATATGGCCAGATTGTCACTTACCTTGAATTCGTTTGTAAAGCCGCTGTTGACAGTACGCACTCCACCCTTATAGTATATTTTGAATGACCTTGAATTGTCGAGATAAGGGATCGTGGTGCGGCCGGTTTTCAACTCTACAGGGGGCAGGTAATCTATCTTACGCAACATGCCTTTGTCCCAAACCATTACCTGGTTTTGCATATTGGTATAGACAGAAAGAGGTTGTGCGTTAGCAGCCGAAAAAGAAATAACAAACAGAATTGCCGCGATAAGGCGATACGAAGCAAAATTCATAAAGGTTGTGCTAGTGCTTAAGATGTTCTAAGATAATAAAAAAAGCCGGCCCGAGAACAGGCCAGCCCCTATAAACCCTATCACTATGAAAACTGATGCAAAGATACTTTGCAATACGATTATGGCAAAACGGATTTCGTTAATATTATCTAAAATAAAAAAGCCAGCCTGAGAACAGGCCAGCCCCTATAAACCCTATCACCATGAAAACATCTTTATAATATAACGCTTTCGCGCTTGTTATTTTTTCGTTGTCTTTTGTAGGTACAAAGATATGCTGCCTTTCAATTCCAAACAATAGTCCCAAAAATTTTTTTTTCACAATAACAATTCAATAACGAACGCTATCGTAACTACTTCTTCTTCTTAGGAGTAAATATCGCAAACATCCTGCGACCTTCCATTTTCGGCATTGATTCCAGAGCTCCGACCTCGGCCAGGCGCTCTGCAAACTTCAACAGCAGCAGCTCTCCGCGTTCCTGGAACATGATAGCCCTACCCTTGAACTGCACATAACATTTTACTTTGTTACCTTCTTGCAAAAACTTCTCAGCATGTTTTGCTTTGAAATCGAAGTCATGGTCATCAGTATTCGGCGTAAAGCGGATCTCTTTTACCTCAGACTGTTTCGACTTGGCCTTTTGTTCTTTATCTTTCTTTTTCTTCTCGTAAAGGAACTTCTTATAGTCGATAAGACGGCATACAGGAGGTACTGCATTCGGCGATATCTCTACCAGGTCAACTTCCTGTGCCTCAGCCATTTTAAGGGCTTCTGCCAGCGGGTAAACACCCGGTTCTATTCCTTCGCCCACCACCCTCACTTCTGCTGCGGTGATCTCACGGTTCAGGCGATGTTCATTTTGTGGTACTCTTGGTTTAAAATATGGTTTCCCTTTTGGTCTTTTTTGCATTAATGGTTGTTAAAAATGATGTCAAAAATAGCGATTTGTTTTACTAATCTATATGGCCGACATATAAAAAGTTTATGCCATTGCAACCGGCTTCCTTCCGCTTAATTGTGTGTTAACCAACTGTTTCATCTCTTCAGCAAAGGCTTCCAGGCCCATAGTTCCCTTATCACCCTCGCCATGTTTACGTACTGCTACCATCCTTTCATTCATCTCTTTTTCGCCTACAACAAGCATATAAGGCACCTTCATTAGTTCTGTATCGCGTATTTTCTTGCCTATTTTTTCGTTGCGGTCATCAACCTCTGCCCTTAAACCAGCTTGTTTCAATACGGCAGCTACCTCTTCGGCATAGCCACCAAACTTATCACTGATAGGCAGGACTTTAAGCTGTACCGGTGCCAGCCAGAAAGGCAGGTTACCAGCACAGTGTTCGATCAATACAGCTATAAAGCGCTCCATAGATCCGAACGGTGCACGGTGTATCATTACCGGGCGTTTGCGGCTATTATCAGAGTCAACATATTCCAGCTCAAAACGCTCAGGCAGGTTGTAGTCTACCTGGATAGTACCCAACTGCCAGCTGCGGCCCAGCGCGTCTTTCACCATAAAATCAAGCTTAGGGCCATAGAAGGCTGCCTCTCCATATTCTACAACGGTCTTCAGCCCTTTTTCAGCAGCAGCCTCCATGATCGAGTTCTCTGCTATTTGCCAGTTCTCTTCTGATCCTATGTATTTGCTGCGGTCTTCCTTATCACGTAATGATATCTGGGCGGTGAAGTTTTCGAAATCAAGCGAGGTAAACACGTACATCACCAAGTCGATCACTTTCTTAAATTCTTCTTTCACCTGGTCTGGGCGGCAGAACAGGTGCGCATCGTCCTGGGTAAAGCCACGTACACGTGTCAAGCCATGCAATTCGCCCGACTGCTCGTACCTATACACAGTACCAAACTCAGCAAGGCGCAATGGCAGCTCTTTATACGATCTTGGTGAAGATTTATATATCTCGCAGTGATGCGGGCAATTCATTGGTTTCAGCATGAACTCCTCTCCTTCCTGGGGTGTTGTTATCGGGCGGAAGCTATCCTTGCCATATTTTTCCCAGTGGCCAGAAGTAACATACAGCTGTTTGCTGCCGATATGTGGTGTCACAACCGGCAAATAACCGCTTTCTATCTGCGCTTTCTGCAAAAATTGCTGCAGGCGTTCGCGGAGCATAGCACCCTTAGGTAGCCACAAAGGCAGGCCACTACCTACTTTTTCAGAGAAGGTAAATAGCTCCAGTTCCTTACCTAGCTTACGGTGATCACGTTTTTTAGCTTCTTCCAGCAATGCGAGATATTCATCCAGCTCTTTCTGCGCGGGGAAGGTGATACCATAAATGCGGGTGAGCATTTTGTTTTTCTCGTTACCGCGCCAATAAGCACCGGCAATATTGGTAAGCTTTACAGCCTTGATAAAACCTGTATTCGGGATATGCGGGCCGCGGCAGAGATCAGTGAAATCACCCTGCGTATAGAAGGTTATTTCGCCATCTTTCAAATCTTGCAGCAGCTCGATCTTATATGGATCAGCCTTTTCGGTAAAATAGGCTATCGCTTTGTCTTTCGGTACATCCTGGCGCTGGTAAAAGCTGTTCTTCTTAGCCAGTTCGCGCATCTTATCTTCCAGCTTCTTGAGGTCTTCCTCACCTATTGTTCTGTCGCCCAGATCCACATCGTAATAGAAACCATTGTCGATAGACGGTCCGATACCTAGCTTCACACCGGGGAACAGGGCTTCGAGCGCCTCGGCCATAAGATGGGCAGACGAGTGCCAGAAGGTCGATTTTGCACCTTTGTCATCCCACGTCAGCAGCCTTAAGCTTGCATCAGCATTAATGGGGCGCATTGCGTCGCGCACTTCGCCATTTACCTCAGCAGCCAGCACTTTGCGGGCCAGTCCTTCACTTATCGATTTGGCAACATCCAACGCTGTAACGCCTTCCTGGTAGTCTCTAACCGATCCGTCCGGTAGTGTTATATGTATCATAAACTAGAATCTGTAGCTTAAAAACGGGGCAAAGGTACAAATTACGCCCTGTTATAAATTAGTAAATAAAAAAACCACCGGCTTCGACCGGTGGCTATAAGATCATCCTCTGGTCGTTATCTTTTTAAAGCAATTGTATAGAATGCCGTATCCTGCATATATACCCCATTAAAGAACACAGGACGTATAACCTGGTACCTTAATTTGATACGGCTTTCAGACAGTTCTACTACATCTCCTACAAGGTCATCATTGCCAAGGAACATCTCACCGGCTTCGTAAATATACATGCGGGTGTAATTATCCTTGAAACCCCACTTTATAGGCACTTCGCTCGTTTCACCGCTAGGGCATTTCTTTTCGCCGGTATTCAAAACACCGTCAATACCTTCGCCAAACTCCAGAAAATCATCAAGTTTGCACTCAGGAAAACCATTTACCCTGCGTATTGTATCCTGGATGGTTTCTGAACTTGAGTTAGACGTGTATAGCGTATCAATTGGTTTCTTAGACGTATCCCATGTTGGGTAAAAAGTGTATTCTTTCAAAATACCCTTATCATTGTCAAGCTCCAGCTTCCACTTGCCGCGCACCATCTCTTCTTTCCCCTGGGGCACCTCTACTTTTTTGCACGCCATTAGGGAAGTCAACGCCAAAGTCAGGACCGGTAAATAAAATTTCATAGCCATTGTAAATTAACACCTAAAACTAAACATTATCCTGATGTTTCGAAACTTTTTGGAGGTAAATTTTACCGTTTATCGGCTGCCTAACGATGATTTCCCTTGTTTGGGCCCAAGGCTATTGGTATAAATTTTTAAAAAACTGCGTTAAATTGAAGCCAAAGGTTTTGTTTGGCAGCCGGGGTTAGTGCACAGGTAGTAAATTTGCTTTAGCATGAAGAAAATATTTCCGCTCATCGTAGTCCTGATCACTCTATCCGTGCTGGGTATCATCTTTATCCAGATGTCGTGGATCAACAATGCTATTTCCCTCAGGCAAAAGCAGCGCGAACAAGACATTAACCGGGCTATCCTGCAAATACGCACCAACTTTCATGACCTTTTCCTTAAATACACAGGCAACGTAGGCTGGTATAACGAGGAGACCAAGAATTTTTACCTACAGAGCTTTACCACGCAAATACTTACCCCCGACGAAGTACAGCAAGGCATCCAGCGCGCACTGGTCAATAATAACATTAAAGACCCTTTCGACTACAGTATCACCAATATCTTCCAGGCGCCTATTGTTAACTCTCCTGGGTTTCTGCCAGAATATTACAAATCTACTCGCGATGTGCTGCTCACCCCTGAGAAGGCAAACTTCCGGGAAACCCTGCACTTGTACATCAAAGAAGACCGCAATTATATACTTCGCAAAATGGGTTGGATGATCGCGGCATCGATCCTGTTTACCGGCATCATTACTTCTGCATTTGCACTTACCGTGCGTACCATGTTCACTCAAAAGAAGCTTTCTGAGATCAAATCGGACTTCATTAACAACATGACGCACGAGCTAAAAACCCCACTGGCCACTATATCTCTGGCAATCGACGCATTGACAAATGAGAAGGTGATACACGATACCGAGAAAATACGCTACTACAGCGGCATGATCAAGGATGAGAACAAGCGGATGAACAAACAGGTAGAGAAAATACTACAGGCCGCCCGCATCGAGAAACAAGATATAACACTGAAGCTACAGCGCATCAATGCCCACGACACTATACGCAAGGTAGCCGACAACCTGTCGCTGCAGATACAGGAGAAAAATGGTACACTCACCCTAAACCTCCAGGCGCCCAAGTTTGAAATAGACGCCGATGAGGTACACTTCTCCAACATCATTTTCAACCTGCTCGACAATGCCATTAAATACTCCAGAGAACAACCTGAAATACAGATATCGACCGAGGTAAGCAGCGATATGCTGGCTATTAAGGTTAAGGATAACGGTATCGGCATGAACAAGGAGACCCAGACCCGTATCTTCGAAAAATTCTTCCGCGCGCATACAGGCAACCTTCATAACGTCAAGGGCTTTGGCCTTGGCCTCAGCTATGTGAAAGCAATGGTAGAGGCCCACGGTGGTCGCGCAAAGGTAGAAAGCACACAAGGCAAAGGCAGTACATTTACCGTGTTCTTTCCGCTAGCCAGCTAAAAAATAAAGCCCCAACAGGGGCTTTATCAAAATACTATCTCAGAGCTTATTAAACGATCACGCAAAGGCTTTTGATAACAGAGCCGAGACGGATCGCATCGTAAATGCGCGGCTCGCTGGCGCCATGCTGTTTCACAGAGCCCTCATGCGATGTAACGCAACGTTCGCAGCCGTTAAGAGCTGAAACTACCAGGCTCATCAACTCAAAAAACTCTTTACCAAGCACAGGGTTCATCATGACACTAGCACGAAGTCCTGCAGGGGTATTGTTATAGTACTCCACATCATGCATATAATGCCTAAAGCGGTAAAAAATATTGTTGGTTGCCATAATAGCGGTACAGGCATGAACCTCTGCGATCTCAGCATCTGATGCACCTTCCTTTATTGCCAGTTGCTCGAATGCTTTGGTCAATACATCATTCTTTTCATTCACTGCTGTAGCCATTGCAAGCAATGTCGTCTCTTTGCGGTTCATATTGCTGCTGCCAAGCACAGCACTCACATTCAGCTTCGTATCGCGCAAAAAACGGCTGTCGACAGCAGCCAGCTTTTGCAGGTTTATGCTCTCGTGCCCCGGGTCTATTCCCAGGTCGTTAAACATATTTGCGATGGTTTCGTTTTGCATATCGTTTGTATTTAAATAAAAATCCACCTCCGGTTTTATTCAGAGGTGGATATATACTAAGCGTTACATTAATTGTTGATCGCTGCAGCTTCCGCTTTTTGCTTAGCAGTCAGTGTTTCTTCGCCTTTGGTCCAGTTACAAGGGCACAGCTCATCAGTTTGCAGCGCATCCAGTACCCTGATCACCTCGGCAACGTTACGGCCTACGCTCAGGTCGTTAACATTGATCCAGCGAACAATACCTTGAGGATCGATGATGAAAGTAGCGCGATATGCGATCTTTTCGTTTGGTTCCAGGATATTCAGTGCTTCGGCCAGTGATTTTGACGTATCTGCGATCATTGGGAAACGCAGGTCGCGCAGGTCGCTATGATCTTTGCGCCATGCAAGGTGCACGAATTCAGTATCTGTAGAAGCACCTAACAGGACAGTGTCGCGATCCTGAAAATCGGGAAATGCTTTGTTAAATTCTGCTATTTCGGTAGGGCAAACAAAGGTAAAATCTTTTGGCCACCAGAACATCACTGCCCATTTTCCTTCAAAATAGTCATTACCTATTTCTTTAAACTCTTTACCTTTCTCGATAGACACAACTGACTTCTTCCTAAACTCCGGAAACTTGCTTCCTACTGTAACAACATTGTTATTCATTTCTCGTATTTGATTTTGGAAGGGCAAAGTTCGGCCGAAAAACTTTATCTGGCAAGGAAATGCTCATTGCCTTTACTTATAAAAAAATAGGGGGAATCAATGGATAAAACTATTTTTTAACATATCAGTTAAGCGATATGTCAGGTAGAGAAGCTGGCAATGTATTATGAAATAACAATGGGTGGCAAGAAACGTCTGTGAAAAATTTATAAAGCGGGAATCGAGCTACCATTTCCATTGCCTCTTGTTCATCTTCGGCATTTACAACGCACCACACCATTTTGCGGTTTTGCGAAACACTATAGGAGAACAAGCGACCCTGTGAAAAAAGTTGAGCAATATGCTCCCTGTGTTCAGGTATCATATTGCTCAGTTCTTCTGTTATTGTTTGTAATTCTATCTCGAATAAGTATGCCGACATGTGAGCAAGTTAACAAAAAACCTCACTCACCGGCAACTTATCTTATTAGCGTCACGTTGCCAGATTTCTGTATCCGCTGCCCCGATATACAGAAGGCATCCGCATCCCACACGTACACGCCCATCGGTGCATCTTCGCCATTCACAGTTCCATCCCAACGCTTGGTTGCATCTGTTGTTTCAAATACCATTTTACCCCACCTGTCAAATATCCTGAAATGGTTCAGCTTGATCAGTTGCTTATTTGACAGACCAAAGGTGCTTATGTCACTACGATCGCTCATCTTCGGCACAAATGCATTTGGAAGAACAAGATCAGTACAGTTAACACGAACAACTACTGTATCTACGTCGCGACAACCGTTGGTATCTGTCACAGTAAGGAAGTAAGTAAAGTCGTACGGCGGATTAACTGTCGGATTCAGTATCAGGTTGTTGTTGATGAACTGGGCGGGTTGCCATACATGGGCATACCATGTTCCTGTTGTTGTGAATGGTCCGCCGAGCAGTGTCGAAGCACCGTCGATCAGTGTACGGTCAGGACCGGCGTCAGCTTTCACTTTATGAACGGTTACATCGATCGCTGTATCTACGATACAACCATCTCTGTAAGGGAAAGTGATCTTATAACGTGTGGTGTAGTCAGGCCATGCTTTAACATCGATCGCGTCGGTAGCGGAAATGTTGAAGTTTGGTGACCAGGTTACGTTCAGCGCCTGGATAGACAGAGCACGCAGCATAATAGTATCTCCCTGGCAGATGGTCGTATCATTGCTGAGCTCCATCGGAGGAATTCTCAATACTGCGATTTGTTTACACTGTACAGCCATATCAGGTGTACCTTCATTTACTGCGTAGTAAATGTTATAATATCCCGGTGCATCGTAAGTATATACAGGAGGCCTGTTTGTAGTTGAGAATGGTATGCTGCTGTTGTTACACTGAGCGAATGTGATCCGTGTGATCGTGCTATCGGCATAGTTGGTAATATAGCCGTATAGGTTATCCCTTTCGCGTACCACGCGGGATATACCCGAAGGTGCTGACAGGCCTCCGACACTACCAAAATTTTTGGCGTTGTAACTTGAAATATCTGTCGTAATGGGAATATCAATACGCACCAGTTCATGCGATCCCCTGTTTGTAACAAAAGCGTGCAGATTGTCGCAATCCCGTATAAGCGTAATACCATTAGGCGCAAAAAGTGTGCCCTGGAAGTCTCCTGTATTAACCTGTGTTGTAGGAGGAGGCGGAACTATGCTAATGTTAAGCGACGGCCCGATGTCAAGGCGGGTCACGCTGTTATTGGTTTCGTTGGTGATGAAAAAATGCCAGTTACCAACTTCTCGTATTACAGCCAGATCGTGTGGACCATCACTAAGAACTATGGGACCAAGATTTTTATACCTTGGAGTTAGCGAGATATTGGTATCCATGTCGAACCGGATGAGGCTATTATCACCCTTGTTGAGCACAAAACCTATCCAGTTCCCCGCTTCCTTAGCAATGAACATTGAATGTGGTGCATTCAGCATGCCGGTATAGTTACCGAAGTTTACGATGTTAGGAGTATCAGCAAGCGATTTGCCAAAGTCGATACGCGCCATTTCTGAATTTGCAGAACTTGTACCACCGGTAACGAAAACATGCCAGTTACCCATCGAATCATCCCTTACTATCTGAAGGGCGTTCAGCGCCTGGGGCAGAGCATTGTCAAAATTGCCATAGTTAGTGACAACCGGAATGCTGCCGAGATCCTTACCAAACGAAAGTCGTTTAAATTCATTTGTTTTGCCGGCCACTAAAAAGCCATAATAATTATCCCCTTCTTTAACGATATCAATGTCTGTAGGACCATCCACGTTATAAGGAGTTTTACCGAGATTGAGCCCCGTAGGGGTATTCAATAGGTAGCCTGAACAAAAACCCCAGTAGTGTGATGCCGCACCCGGAACATTGCTAATAAGCTGCACCGGCTGGCGTACACACACAGTGTCCGGAGCTTCGAACATGATTTGGGCGTTCAATATCTCAAGCTGCGACACTATTAAAAGTGCTACAAAGAGTAGGCGTTTTCTCATAATGCTGACAAGAATTTCACTTTCTATTGGGCTAATATAACAATTACGTAATAACTTTTATAGCAAAGCACTATATTTATTTCTTTTAAAATTAAATTTCAATGTTTCGGACAAAGCGTTTAGGCTCATTTATTAGTAAGACCGCTCTATTTATTGGTTTAGTTGGCTCGACAGAGGTTCAATCAAAGGAAGGGATGTGGCTTCCACCGACATTAAAATCTCGTGAAAACGACATGAAAGAAATGGGTTTGCAGATACCCGTTGAAAAACTCTATAGCGAAGACGGCACCGGCTTAAACAACGCCGTGGTGCTTTTTGGCAAAGGCTGCACTGGCGAGATCATTTCGCCCAAAGGACTATTGTTGACGAACCACCACTGCGGATACGGCACCGTTCAGGGCCTGAGCAGCAAAGAAAAAGACTACTTTGCCAACGGTTTTTGGGCCAAAAGTCAGGCCGAGGAGCTCCCCTGCCCCGGTCTTACTGTCAGTTTTATCCGAAAAATGGAAAATGTAACCCAAAACATCCTGAGCGGGCTGCCCGATACGCTAAACACGCCTCAACGGGACAGCATTATAGCAACAAGGATCAAAAACCTGGAAGCAGGTTATCGCTTTACAACCAAACTCGACGCAAGCATCAAACCATATTATAATGGTAACCAGTATTGGGTAAGCATTATCGAAACATTTCGTGATGTTCGCCTGGTGGGTTTCCCGCCCAACGGCGTAGGCACTTTTGGCGGCGATACCGATAACTGGATGTGGCCACGCCATACAGGCGATTTCAGCATGTTTCGCGTTTATGCAGGTAAAGACAATAAACCTGCTGACTATTCAAAAGACAACAAGCCTTACACTACCCCCGCTTTCTTCACTATCAATGCATCTGGATATAAAGAAGGTGACTTTACTATGGTTTATGGGTTCCCCGGTACAACTATGGAATATATCTCTTCGTACCAGCTCAATCATATTGCTAATATAATAGACCCGATCCGCATCGAGGCACGCACAAAAAAGCTGGATGTTTGGAATGAAAACATGCAGCAATCACGCGACGTTTTCCTGAAATACACCTCGAAAAAAGCATCACTGGCCAACGGCTGGAAAAAATGGCAGGGCGAAGTAAGAGGCCTGAAGTTGAACAACGTACCTGCAAAAAAACAGGCATACGAAGCTAAATTCCAGGGATGGGCTAATACGGATACCGAAATGCCCTACCTGGATGATCTTTTGGCCGAGATCGGCGCTCGTTCACAGGCTGCCAATCCGCTTATCAAACAAGATGAGTACATCAAAGAGGTTGTATATGGCGTAGAACTTCTGCAGCAGGCATCTATCCTTGACCGGATACTTAAGGTATACCGCAGCGGTATCAATGGCAACTCCCTGCAGGACACACTGGCTAAAATTGCTGCTCAATCAGACGGTTTCTATAAAAACTATGATGTCGCAACCGACAAACAGGTTTTCAGAGCCCTGATGCCGATGTATTTTGAACAGTGTAGCACGTGTGTGCCGCCAGCGTTTTCGAAACAATTCGCTGAGCAGGGTCGTAATTACGAATCATGGGCAGCTTATGTGTTTCGTTCGCTGGCCTCGGACAAAGCAAAACTTAATAACCTGGCCACATCGGTCAACCCGAAAGACAGCACCTGGATTCTTGCCGACCCTGCATGGCAGCTATATTCTGCCATAAATACAATGAGGCAGGCGCAAGTGCTACCCGGATTAAATAACTATTACAACTCTATGG
The DNA here is from genome assembly GCF_029269745.1 of Polluticoccus soli. Classification (NCBI taxonomy): domain Bacteria; kingdom Pseudomonadati; phylum Bacteroidota; class Chitinophagia; order Chitinophagales; family Chitinophagaceae; genus Polluticoccus; species Polluticoccus soli. The sequence continues at coordinate 175,742 of NZ_JARJHT010000001.1, forward strand.
CCTACCTAAACCGTTTATATATGAATGGTCAGATGAAGCTGGACAACACCCGCCAGTTTTATCCAGATGCCAATCTGACGTTGCGCCTCACGTACGGCACTGTACAAGGCATTGACCCCGATGGCCCGGCAGGTTACTCTTACCAAACAAACCTTACCGAAGCTGTTGCCAAAGACAATCCTGAAGTCGAAGAGTTTCGCATGCCGCAAAAGCTCAAAGACCTCTACCAGGCTAAAGACTTCGGCAAATGGCAAGTAAATAGTACAGTACCTCTTGCATTTATCGCCAGCAACCATACTTCAGGCGGTAATTCAGGCAGTCCTATTCTGAATGCTAAGGGAGAATTGATCGGCACCAACTTCGACCGCATTTGGGAAGGCACCATGAGCGACCTGTACTTTGACCCTAATCTTTGCCGCAACATTAGTTTAGATGTACGCTATACATTATTTATTATCGAAAAACTTGGTGGCGCCGGATGGTTGCTCAATGAAATGAAGATCGTTAAGAAATAATCCATGCTTTGCATTCCCTTATTAAAGCTACCTGGTTAGTCGCCGGGTAGCTTTTTTTGTTATCTTTAGCCGTTTCCAAAAACAGGGTATGCAATTAAAACTTTCAGCGGCCGCGCTATTTTCTGTTCTTGTCATCGGTTTCTCAGCATGCGCACAAACAAAAAAAACCACCGGTGTAAAAAACGGTGAGACATACGCAAAAGCGCTTCAGGCTACATTGCAGCGCACGCTTCCCGGAGCACCGGGGATGGAACCTGTTAATGAATACAGGATACTGATAGTCTGGAAAAGCAGCCAAACCCCTGAAACCTTTTTCTGGCGAAGCGAAGGTGATTGGATCCAATGTTCTATAGCCAAAGCAAGGGCGAAGAAGCAATCTGTTTCAGCACAAGGAATTGTATATACAGCTGAACCAATTGCCCTCAACAAGATCAAAAAAAATGATACCTTAGAACTGCTACCTGTTCCAGGTGGCAAATACCCGGTCCCCTCCTCCATCCCGGAAACAGCAACCAACACAATATTTTTCAAAACAACTAAAAGTGCATGGCTTTCCCTGTCCGTAAAAAATATCAAGAGGGCAAAGGATATAGTAATGCCTTAAAACAAAAATGAAACAACTGCTTCTGCTTGGCGCCGCTTTCTTGTTCGGCGTTTCGGCTAACGCTCAACCCTGGCTCAGAGGGTTTGATCAAACAAAGCCCTTAAAACTTCAGGATGTTGTTAACGCCTGGGAAAGGAACAACACCGGTATCGCCGACGACCACGACGAAGATGAGGAAGGCGACCTGAAAGAAGGCAAGAATTACCATTTCAGCCGCTGGTTATGGTATTGGGAAAGACACCTGGATGATAATGGCTACATGGTAAGCCCTTTGCAAAACTGGATGGCTGCACGCACCATTAATCAGGAAAATACGGGCAACAAAACTACCGCTGTCGACCAATCGGCCTGGCAGTTTGCCGGCCCGGACAAATTTACCGGAACAGGTAATAATGGAGTAGGACGTATTAATGTAGTATCCTTTCACCCTACTGACACCAATACATTTTGGATTGGCAGCGCAGGCGGTGGTGCATGGAAAACATCAGACGGCGGTGTGAACTGGAGTATCATCAGCAACTATTTGCCTGTACTTGGAGTCTCCGATATTGATTTCAACCCTGCCAACCCTAATACCGTTTACCTGTGTACGGGAGATCGTGACGCAAAAGATAATTTCAGTGTGGGCGTTTTGAAATCATATGATGGAGGCCTTAACTGGGATACAACGGGCTTAGTATGGCCTACAAGCGCCATGATGTCGACCAACTGGCTTGAGATCAACCCCATTGATACCAACTCCATCACATTGGCAGCCAACAGCGGTATGTACAAAAGTTACAATGGCGGAGCATCCTGGAACATGACCATAGCCGGCGATTTCAGGCAAGTATTGTACCACCCTACAGATACCAATGTACTCTATGCAGCTACTATGAACACGATCTACCATTCTACCGATGGCGGAGCCACATGGCAGCCTTCTACGAGTTTCTTGGTAGGCGCCAACCGTATTATGATGGCCGTATCGCCCGCTGCCCCTAACGTTGTAAAGGCGGTGGTCGGCAATGCCAGCTACGGACTTGAAGGTATTTACCGCTCAAGCGACACGGCTAAGACCTTGGTGAAAATATTTAGCGACGGCACCAACTGCAGCACTAATATTTTGGCAAGCACTCCCAAGGGTGATGCATGCGGTGGCCAGGCATGGTACGATCTGGCATTTGCCATTAGCCCGGTTGATACCAACAAAATAGTTGTAGGCGGAGTTAACACCTGGTTCTCAAACAATGGTGGTTATAGCTGGACCTTATCGAACCAATGGAACAACTCTATGCCGGGTGTTCAGCTGATACACGCCGACAAACATTTTCACGCATACAACCCCATTGCCCCAAAAGCACTCTACGAATGCAATGATGGGGGTATCTTCAAAACCTATGCACCTAACAGCAATCTCTGGACAAACCTCACCGACGGGCTAGGCATCACCCAGTTTTACCGCAATGCTGTAAGCGACAATGCCAGCTTTGTAGTTGGGGGTGCGCAAGATAACGGCACTAAACGCATTGCCGGCACTACCTATTCTCAACTTGCGGGTGGTGATGGCATGGAATGTCAGATAGACTATACGGATAACAAGATATTCTACGTTTCGCAGCAATACGGCGAACTCAAACGGACCATTAATAACGGCACTAACTTCACAGACATCTCGAACAACATTCCAGGCGGACAACCAACCGGCGCATGGATAACCCCGATAGTCATCGACCCGCAAAATTCAAATACTATCTACGCCGGTTATACCCGCCTCTACAAATCTGTCAATCGCGGTACAAACTGGACTTCGATATCCAGCACATTTGGCGGCAACGCAAACAGGATAACCGTTAATGCCAATGACCCAAATAAGATCTATGTTCTCGCCAATAACACCATTTATGGCACTGTTGATGGAGGAACAAGCTGGAAGGTACGCAGCAAGCCAGGAGGAAATGTATCGGACATTCATATCGACCCGAGGACAGAACGTCTTTGGATAACCTATAATGGGTACAGCGCAAACAAAGCTGCGGAGTATGATTCAACCTTTGGATGGCTGCTTCACAATGAACAACTGCCCAACGTGCCGGTAAATTGTGTTGCTACCGATACGTCAAATGGCACCATCTACATTGGCACGGATATCGGCGTTTACTATCGCGATTATAACGTCATAGAATGGGTACCCTTTAAAAACAATTTACCGGTTGTAGAAGTAACTGACCTGGGCATCAATTATAACACAGGTGAAATATGGGCTGCTACTTACGGCCGTTCTATGTGGAAGTCAAAAAAACACGACCCTTCACAAACTACAGCTATTCACAACGTTCCACTGGTGAATGACCTGGTAACGGTAGCTCCCAACCCGAGTAACGGCCAATTTGCGATCAATACCACGCACAAATTACTGGTTGGCAAAAACGTAACAGTGCGCATAGTAAATATGGCCGGAGCCACGGTTTGGAACAGATCAGCAGCAATTGACAACTCAGGCACAGCAACTATTAGCACAGACCTGCCAACAGGCAGCTATATAGTGGAAATACTTTCAAACAACATGCAGTTTGCACACGAGAAAATAATAATCCGCTAAAAGGCATTAGCTAAATGAAAAGAGGGAGCACATGCTCCCTCTTTTTTATTGTAATGAACTTTAGACAGTCACCAATTCGCGGGCATTTTGCATAGCTGCGTCGCTGGGCTGTTCGCCGCCTATCATACGTGCTATTGCTAGTACACGCTCGTCTTGTTGCAATACCTTCACCTTTGTGGTGATGCGCTGGGCGTTTGCGCTGTCTTTATACACGTAAAAATGTGTTATTCCTTTTGCTGCTACCTGAGGCTGGTGTGTGATACACAACACCTGATGATACTGAGCCAGATCGCGCAGCAGAATACCCACCTGCCTTGCAGCTTCACCCGATATACCGGTATCTACTTCATCAAATATCAGCGTGGGCAAATGCATTGCCTTCGCGGTAAGCGATTTGATGCAAAGCATGATACGGCTCATTTCACCGCCAGAGGCTGCTTTGTGCACCGGTACCAGCTGGCCGCTCTTGTTGGCATCAAGCATAAACTGTATCTCGTCAACACCGTAAGCCCCAGGAGTTGATGCCTGCCTTAGCTGTATCTCGAATCTTGCATTAGGCATACCAACCAGCGCAAGTAAACCTGTCACCTTATCAGAAATTTCAGGAGCAGCTTTTTGCCGTGCAGCTGACATTTTTTCTGCTTCTGCTAGCAATTGTTTAAAAACAGTATCGCGCTGCTGCTGCAGTTTTTCAATATCGTTATTCAAGTCTAAACTCGACTGTAGGTCGGCTTCCAATTGTAGCTGCAGCTGTAGCAGGTCTGCTGTAGTTTGTACTGCGTGTTTTTTAAACAGTTTATAACCAAGATCCTGGCGCTCCTGCATCTGCTGCATCAGTTCCGGGTCAAGACTCACCTTACTTTCGAGGTCCTGTAGTTCGCCTGCTATATCTTTTAGCTCCGCGTGGGCGGACGCGAGCCTCTCTTGCAATGATACAGAGGCCGGCATTACTTCGGCGATTCCCTGAAGTTGCTGATTGATGCGTTTGAGTTCGTTCACCAGGGGTTGCTCTCCTTCTTCCAGCGTCATCCGTGAAAGCTGCAGAACATTGAGTATCTTCTCTGCATGGCCCAGTTGTTTCAACTGCTGTTCGGTCTCTTCTATTTCGTTCTCTTTGAACGCAGCCTCGGTCAACTCATTCAACAGATACTGTTTATAATCCGATTCTTTCTGCCATTGTTCCTGCTGCGTCTTTTTTGAAGCTATCTCCTCCGCGAGCTTGCGGAATTGGCGGTATAGGTCCGTATAGCGCTTTCTCAAGTCACCATTTTTCGCCACAGCATCTATCACATCCATCTGGAAATGATCATCCTCAAGTGCAAGGTGGTCGAATTGCTGGTGGAGATCTACCAGCATAGAAGTAAGCCTGTTGAGCACGTTAAGCGTAACCGGAGTATCATTGACAAAAGCTCGCGACTTTCCGGCGCTGCTTATCTCCCTGCGAATGATACACTGGGGTTCATCATCCAGCTCTTCGTCAAGCAATGCAGCCTTGAAGCTGTTATTATTCTTAACATCAAAATGTGCTTCTACAACGCATTTTTCGTCCTTTTTGATGAGCACCGTAGTATCGGCGCGCTCGCCTAAGATGAGCGACAAAGCGCCGAGAATAATACTCTTACCCGCCCCTGTTTCTCCCGTTACGGTACTGAGCCTTGTATCAGGCTCAATAACGAGGTGATCGATGATAGCGTAATTATTGATAATCAGTTTCTGCAGCATAAACCCTAACCCCACAAAAATAGTGAACGGCGAATAGTACTTTTGCAGGATGGCGAAGTTTTTTCTTAGAAAGAAGGTAGGCGACCGTGTAGTAAACGGCCACCCATGGATATTTGGCAATGAGCTGGGCGACAGTGATGGTAGTTACGAACCGGGCGACATAGTAGAAGTATATTCATATAACGGTTCTTTTATTGGCAAAGGGTATATTAATCCGGCATCTCAAATACGTATCAGGCTGGTGTCGCGCGATAAGAATGAAGAAGTGAATGACCAATTCTTCTATAATCGCATACTGGAGGCATGGGAATACCGCAAACAAATAGGCTATGTAGAGAACTGCAGACTGATATTTGGTGAGGCCGACCAGCTTCCGGCGCTGATCATCGACAAATTCAATGATCATTTTGTCATACAGACACTGGCGCTTGGTATAGATCGTTGGAAGCCTGCCATTGTGGAAGCCCTTCAGAAAATATTTAAGCCCAAAGGCATCTATGAACGTAATGACGTGCCAGTTCGCGAATTAGAAGGACTGCCGCAACAAAAGGGCTTTCTGTCTGCACCATTCGACACCAATATTATCCTCAACGAAAATGGCCTGAAGTTTCATGTTGACATAGAGAACGGCCAAAAGACCGGCTACTTCCTCGATCAGCAGGACAACCGTCGCGCAATACAGCACATCGTAAAAGATGCCGACGTACTGGAGGCCTTTTGTTATACCGGTACTTTCTCTATGCACGCTGCTCACTATGGCGCCCAAAGCGTACTGGGGCTGGATATTTCGGAGAATGCGGTAAAAACAGCAAGACGTAATGCAGAACTGAACGGCTTCCGGGATATTTGTAAGTTTGAAGCTGTAAATGCATTTGACGTGTTGAAACAATGGGTGAAGGATGGAAAACGCTATGACGTTGTAATGCTCGATCCCCCTGCTTTCACCAAAAGCCGCGAGAATATACAAAAAGCCATAACCGGATATAAAGAGATCAACCTGCGCGGTATGAAATTGACCAAACCCGGCGGATTCCTGGTGACGGCCTCATGCACCAACCTGGTACCGCCCGATATGTTCCTGAAAACGATTGAGATGGCAGCAAAAGACGCACGCCGCAAGATCCGCCAGGTGACCTGGCAAACGCAGGCATCAGACCACCCGATACTGTGGCATGTGCCGACTACCCAGTATCTCAAATTCCTGATCGTACAGGTATTGTAAGGAATAAAAAAGGCTGCCGATCGGCAGCCTTTAATTTTTTATCAACTCTGTAGCTTACAGTTGGTTGTAGATCGCAGCATCAATGCTACGAGGAATACCGAAGTATTGGAATGTTTTACGGCTGTAGCCTTTTTTGTAGTAGGCATCAGTGTTACCTTCTTCAGGAATAGTAACCCAGTCGTGATTTTTGCGAATGCTCCAGCGATAAACTGGGATCGTGTTAGGACCACGGCGAGTCAGAGCGTAATATTGGAGGGTTTTATTAGTATAACCCATTTTGATCATTTGATCATCGTTGAACTCATCCTCAGCGATGCTTGCATAGTCTTTAGTGTCAGGATTGTACCAGCTATATATAGCTACGCGGCCTGGAGCCGGGTTGCGATATGCACTGAACATGAACGTTTTGTTCTTCCAGTTCCAGTTCAGCATTTGACCTTCCTGGAATTGGCCGTCAGCAACTGTAATGTAATTCTGATCTACCGGATTGTACCAGCGGAATACTCCAACGAGTTCATCGTCCTGTGCAAAACCTTTATTAGCAATAAAAACCGAAGCTAACACAGCTGTAACGAGGATGAAGGTTTTTTTCATAATTGAACGCTTTTTTCAAAATTGTTTTCCAAAATACATAAAAAAAAACTTGCCTTGCAAGAGCTTGCCTTAAATTTTTTTTTATACCCTCTAATAATCACCCGTTTACCATTGCTCAAATGCCCTATTTGGCGTAGTTTTGAACCCCCTAAGTGCCAGCCTGTCAGTTTTTTGAATTTGCACGGCTTTTGATACTTATGGTAATTCGCGGCATTATAAAAAGTCAACGAGGCCTGCGGTTGTAAGAACAACATTAGATCATTATAAAACTTTAAGATGTTAGGTTTCCTTTCAAAATTATTTGGTGGCAGCAAGTCAGACAAAGATGTAAAACGCATCCAGCCGATAGTTGCCGAGATAAACCGCTATTTCGACGAATACCAGTCACTGTCTCTCGACCAACTCAGAAACAAAACGCAGGAGTTTCGCCAGCGTATAAAAGAGCACCTGGTAGACATAGATACGCAGATCGCAGAACAAAAAGCAGCTGCTGATCAACACCCTGAAGCAGAAATTCACGAGCGTGAAGCCGTTTACAACGAAGTTGATAAACTGATCAAACGTCGTGATGAACTAATAGAGGAAATACTGGAAAAATTATTGCCAGAGGCTTTCGCTGTTGTAAAAGAAACCTCTCGTCGTTTGAAAGAAAATGAAGAACTGGTTGTAACGGCAACGGAGCTCGATAAAGACCTGGCCCTGGAGCGTGATCATGTGCGCATCGAAGGAGACAAAGCCATTTTCAAAAACACCTGGCAAGCTGCAGGCAGTACTGTAACCTGGAACATGGTGCATTACGATGTGCAGTTGATCGGTGGTACAATATTGCACGAAGGTAAAATATCGGAAATGGCAACGGGTGAAGGTAAAACCCTGGTATCTACCCTGCCCGCTTACCTGAACGCACTTGCGGGTGAAGGTGTACACATCGTTACAGTGAACGACTACCTGGCTCGTCGTGACCAGGAATGGAACGGCCCTCTGTTTGAGTTCCTCGGTCTTACAACAGACTGTATCGACAAACACCAGCCTAACTCGCCAATGCGTCGTAAGGCTTACATGGCCGATATTACCTGGGGCACAAACAACGAATTCGGCTTCGACTACCTGCGCGATAACATGGTGCATCAACCTGAAGAAATGGTGCAGCGTAAACACCATTACGCCATGGTAGATGAGGTGGATAGCGTACTGGTAGATGATGCACGTACACCGCTCATCATCTCGGGTCCTGTGCCTCGTGGCGACGAACAACAATTCCATGCTTTGAAACCGCGCATCGAACGCCTGCTGGAGGCACAACGTCGCGTGATCAACAGCAGCCTTACAGAAGCTAAAAAACTAATAGCCGAAGGAAAAACCGATAAAGAAACCGGCGGTCTGCATTTATTCCGCGCTTACCGTGGTCTGCCAAAAACCGGTGCCATTATCAAATATCTGAGCGAAGAAGGTAATCGCCAGATAATGCAGAAAACTGAGAACTACTACATAGGCGAGCAAAAACGCCATATGCCTATTGTAGATGCCGAACTATACTTTTCGATCGACGAAAAGAACAACAGCGTAGACCTTACTGAAAAAGGTATCGCCCTTATTACAGGCGCTGGCGAAGACCCTAACTTCTTCGTACTGCCTGATATCGGCAGCGAACTGGCAGAGATCGAAAAAATGGGCGTAGGCGCCGAAGAAAAAGCACAGCGCAAGGATCACCTGCTACAAGACTATGCTATCAAAGCTGATCGTATCCACTCTGTACAGCAATTGCTGAAAGCATACACCCTCTTCGATAAAGATGTGGAGTATGTGGTGATGGAGGGTAAAGTTAAGATCGTAGACGAGCAGACTGGCCGTATACTGGACGGCCGCCGCTATAGCGATGGTCTGCACCAGGCGATAGAAGCTAAAGAGAATGTGCAGGTAGAAGCTGCCACGCAAACTTTCGCGACTGTAACATTGCAAAACTACTTCCGTATGTACCATAAGCTGGCCGGTATGACCGGTACAGCCGAAACTGAAGCCGGTGAGCTCTGGAGTATCTACAAACTGGAAGTGGTAACCATACCTACCAACCTGCCAATAGCGCGAAATGACCAGCAAGACCTGGTTTATAAAACCAAGCGCGAAAAATATAAAGCTGTTATCGACGAGATAGAAGCTTTGCAAGCTGCAGGCCGCCCTGTACTGGTAGGTACTACTTCGGTAGAGGTATCTGAATTGCTTGGTCGTATGCTGCAAGCGAAAAAGATACCACACAACGTACTGAATGCGAAACAACACGCTCGTGAAGCGCAGATAGTAGCCGAAGCTGGTTTGGCCGGCGCCATAACCATTGCCACCAACATGGCCGGTCGTGGTACGGATATTAAACTGGGCCCCGGCGTAAAAGAGGCAGGTGGTTTGGCTATCATTGGTACAGAACGCCACGAAAGCCGCCGTGTAGACCGCCAGCTGCGTGGTCGTGCCGGTCGCCAGGGCGATCCAGGTACTTCGCAGTTCTTCGTTTCTCTGGAAGATGACCTGATGCGCCTATTTGGCTCTGAACGCATTGCTGCCCTGATGGACAAAATGGGACACAAAGAAGGCGAAGTGCTGCAACATAGCATGATCACTAAGTCTATCGAGCGTGCGCAGAAGAAAGTGGAAGAGAACAACTTCGGTATACGTAAACGCCTGTTGGAATATGATGACGTCATGAATGCCCAACGTGACGTTATCTACAAACGCCGCAACCACGCACTTTTTGGCGACCGTCTGTCTATCGACCTCGATAACGCAATGTATGACGTTGCCATGGACATGGCTACCCAGTTTGAAGACAGCCGCGACTTTGAAATGTTCCGCATTGAGACCATGAAGCATCTGGCGGTGGAACCTGAGGTAACTGCCGAAGAGTTTGCAAAAGGTGACCTAAATACTATTGGCGATAAACTGTATCACCAGGTGAAGGATTTCTACACCCGCAAAATGCAATCGCTGCGTGAGCACATCACTCCTACCCTGGCGCAAATACAGGCAGAGAACGGCGACCGCGTTGAAAATATCGTGATACCGTTCACAGATGGTATGCGCGGACTGCAAGTGTATGCCAACCTAAAAGACTCTGTAGAACAACAAGGATTACCAGTTATACAGACACTGGAAAAGAGCATGACACTGGCACTGATAGACGATGCGTGGAAAGACCACCTGCGTGCTATGGATGATCTGCGCAACTCGGTGCAAATGGCATCGTATGAGCAGAAAGACCCGCTGCTGATCTATAAATTCGAAGCATTTAACCTGTTCAAGCAGATGATGCTGGAAACCAACCGGAATATCGTGTCTTTCCTGATGCGCGCTGGTATCCCGATGCAGGAACAGCCACCACAGGCTACACAGGAAGCACCTCCCCAAACCGATATGAGCCATATGCACATGAATAAGGAGGAGATAGATGAAGCTGGCCAGGATTACGCTGCTGATGAACACGATGTGTACGAAGAAGAAGGTGGTGTAAAACGCAGTCCCGTACAGGCTGGACCTAAAATAGGACGAAACGATCCCTGCCCTTGCGGTAGCGGCAAGAAGTACAAATCTTGCCATGGCAAAGGCCTTTAATGTGAATAACTGGAAAATGCACGACGAAAATTGTGCATTTTCTTTTTACTTTTGATCCCAGAATTGAGACAAATACAAATGAAACGTAACTACACTAATATCCTTCTGGCAAGCGCTCTTATCGCTATGGCTGCTTTGGCACGTATTGTAAACCGCGAGATCGGTGACCTGCATAACCTTGCACCGGTTGCTGCTGTTGGTCTTTTCGCAGGCGCTGTTGTTGCTAACAAACGTCTTGCTTTCATACTACCGTTGCTGGCGATGTTCATTTCAGATCTTTATTTCCAGTTGTTCGGCACCATTACCTATATGGCTGATGGCAAGCTGGTAACTATGAAAGGTTTCTATGGCCAGGAGCAAATATGGGTATACGGTGCAATGGCTATCGTTACCGTTCTTGGTATGTTCATGGGCAATGTGAAAACCTCTAAGGTACTGGGCTTCTCACTGATGAGCTCTGTGCTGTTCTTCGCAGTATCTAACTTCGGCGTGTTCCTTTCTGGCTATTGGGGAACCGGCGCTGCTGGCCTGGCCAAAACATACACTATGGCGTTACCATTCTTCCGCAATACAGTTATCAGCGACCTGGTAGGCAATGGCTTACTGTTTGGTCTTTATTTCTCTTTGCAGCAGGCCATTAAACCCGCTCCACAACGCGCTTAATCAATATCATTTGAATAGTAAAAGCCCGGCTGCTTAGCCGGGCTTTTTTATTGCAGTTCTTATTGGAATATTGTAACCTGTTGTCGTCCGAGTACCTGTTTATCTCCCAATAATTCAAAAGTGTAAGTTCCTGATGCCACATTGGTAGCTCTTACCTCCATTGCACCACTTCCATCAATCGTTCCAGTTCCGTTTCTCGCTACCCTGCCCATATTATCGATCAGGCGCCACGCGACATTTCCATTTATCGCCTTGCTCTTTGCCGCCAGCCTGAACGCCCCCTTATTGGGATTAGGGAACAGCAAAAATGCATCAGGGGCGTAAGGTATTGTGCTGATACCATTGTTGTATTCCTGCTTTGGAGAACTCCACATGCCTCTGCCATAAGTAGCCGCCCAGATCTTATTGGTTACGTAGTTGATCCCCAGGTCTGTAACATGCACACTAGGCAGATTGACATTGAACTGGTCCCATTGCGTCAGTGTGCTGTCTTTGTAAAACACACCAACGTCAGTACCAACATAGAGGATCGCGTTTGACGTGTCTATTTCGAAACACAACACAGGTACATTAGGCAAACCGGCATTTATCTGCGTCCACGATCCTGCATTATACTCAGCCACTTGCGGACCATTAAACCCGCTAAAGGTGATCCAGAAATGATCTTTGTCTTTAGGATCCACCTTGATATCCGAGATCATTCCATTGTATGGAATTGCCAGCTGGGTAAAACTTGCAGTATTACCAGGCGTAAAAGAATGCGTATAGTATATCTGGTTCGATGAATCGATAACAGCATAAATGGTGGATTGACTGGCTTGGGTCATTGCGAGCCTTAATATGTTTTTATTACTTGGGTTGAGCGGTCCGTTGGTTACTAAGGTCCAGGTAGCCCCTTGGTCGTCGGTAAAATAAATACGCTGATAGCCTGCTACGAGGTGATAATTATTGAAAGGACTGATAAGGTAGGGTGTTATCCATGCGCCATCAGGCTGCCCGGGGATATTATCAGATATAACGGTGGGCCAGCCGCCTGATACCTGGTATATCTTACCATATTGCACCCCTGTATAGTAGGTTCCCGGATCTATTGGGTCTATATGACAATCCATTCCATCACCTCCGGTTTGATCAGTCCAGCTCGTGTTATCCCACGACTTTGTACCGTTGTCTTGCGCTCCTCCTAATACATATCCTGCAAGATCGGCAACAGCATTCCGATAAAACTGGGTGATGCCGAGACCATTGCTGATATCGTTCCAGACGAGGCTTTGCGGACTTTCTGTCCAATAAATACCTCCGTCATTACATTCAAACAGTCGCTGGGATATCAGTGGGTGAAACCCAAGAAAATGTTTGTCTGCATGTACAACCGCTATAGACCCCAGGAATCCGGTCCACTGGTTTACGATCGTCCAGGTGGAACCACCATTGGCCGAATACCATGTGTTTACTCCACCCACATATACTTGTGACGCATTGGCAGGGCTAATGGCAATAGCCAGGTCGTAGTTGCCCTGGCCTGTACAGCCATTTCCCTGCACGTCATTGTTCAGTATATTGTCTGTACAGTTATTTCCATTAAATAACAGGGTAAAGTTCTTGCCCGTATCTACCGACGAATAAACGCCGTGCAGACCTCGCCATTTTGCGGGATCATAACTTGCGACAACGGCTTTAACAACCTTCACGTCGGCAGGTGTAACGGCCAGTGTTATCCGCCACGATTGAGAAAAGCTAGTTACCTGCTGCCACGTGCTTCCTCCGTCTTTCGAGCGGAATATTTGCGCGGGAGTGTTATTGGCGACGGTGTAGAAGCTGGTAGCATAGACAATGTTCGTATCAGTAGGATGATACAGCACCTGCTTGAAATTGCCAGGCTGCACATTATTCCAGTTTGCTCCGCCGTCAAACGATTTATAAATGCCATCGCTGGCAGCCAATATCAGTGCGTTCGTGTCGACCTTATTAATGACCAGTGTGTTGGCCAAACGCAATTGAGATGTGTTCCATTGCAGTCCAGTAGCATTCCACGTGCTTCCACCATCGGTCGACTTCAATACGCCCATACTAAAATGGTCCTTACCATCGCGGTCTCCTGTGCACAGGTATATTGTTTGCGTATTCTTCTGGTTAACGTCTATATCCGATACGCTGATCACCGGCAGATCGTCGGTAAGGCAGGTCCAAGACACACCATTGTTAGTGGTAGTCCAAACTCCTCCACCTGCTGCCCCTATCCACAAAACATTAGAATTCGTCGGATGAAAATCCATCGCATTTATTCGACCAATCCCTCTATAACCGCTGATAGTTGACGAAGGTCCGGTAAACGACCAGTTTGACATGTTGATGCCAGTACCTTTAGCTGCAGTCCCGTCATTTTTCTTTAGGTAGTTCTGCCATTCGCGAGCGGTGGTCATTGGCGATACCATATAACCGTTCTCGTCGGTATGCTGTTTCCAGTACCATAACCAGCGAGAAAAATGATGATCTCTACCCTCTTTTATCGCTTTGCCCATTCTAATGCCGTCATCGTCGTATTCAGATGAGGCTGGTGCCCGTTCGTACTTTAGATAGCTTGAAACAGCATCGCTAAGTTTTACAGGGGCTTTGCTTTCCTCCACCATTGAGGGTTGTGCTTTAGCACAAAATGCAATTAATACGATAGGTAATAGTAACAGCTTTTTCATGTCATAAATGTTTGCAGGAATACATAAATATATTTGACATCAATCAGATAACCTAAGCGTGACAAGTTATCTAACAAACTCGTGACAGTACCCAATCAACTATTAATGAAAAACCCGGCCTTGTGAGCCGGGTTTCTAAAATGTTATCTTACGACGACACGCTTTCGACTGATAATACCTGCATCATCGGTAATTGTGAGCAGATAAATTCCTTTTGCCACATCCTGCGCATTGACATGGAGTAAACCACTGCCGCTAAACACTTGTTCATCTATCCAAGCTTGTTTACCCGTTGCATCCAGCATGACTAGCTTCACTTGTCGGCCGTATAGTTTTTCATTAGTGGCTTTTACAGAGAACCTGCCTTCGCTTGGGTTAGGCATTACCACAACATTATCCGGAGCATACGGTACAATGGCTACAATATTGGTAGTGTCGGTTGTAGTATCTTCTGCCACGTACGATTGCTTGATCGACTTCCAAAGTCCGCGGCCATAAGTTGACGCCCAGATCTCTTTCTTTTTGTAGTTGATACCAAGGTCTGTCACTTCTATGCTTGGAAGGTTTTTATTGAAAGTCGCCCATTGCTTATTGACCGTATCCAGGTAAAAAACACCGAGATCTGTACCTACATACATAATATTGGTTGAAGTATCGATGTTAATGCAATGTACGGGTACATTCGGCAGGTTAGTATTCATTTTCTTCCAGGTGTTTGTGCTGAAGGTGTACTCTACTATCTGGTCGCTGTTGTATCCGCCCAATGTTATATAAAAGTGCTTATTGTCCTTTGCGTCTACTAATATATCTGTAATATTCGCACCTGCGTTCGGACAAGTAATGGAATCAAAGTCTACCTGGCCACCAACAAATGCATGCGTATAAAATACCTTCTTGCTATTGTTATCAGCTACCGCATAGATGGTCGAGTCATTCGACGGAGCCATGGCTAACCTTTCCAGGTTGTTCGTGGTCAGATTTTTACCTGTTATCGATATCCATGATGTACCGGCATCGGTACTGTAATATATATGCCTGTATCCTGCCAGCAGATCAAAGTGGTTGTGCGGGCTAATGATGTACGGTGTTATCCATGCACCAGAAGGATTGCCCGGTATATTGCTGGATATATCATCGTCACCCAATGTCAGAGAGAAGCGGTTCAGATCGCCGTTTTGGTAAGCTGTGTAATAGGTGCCGGGATCTGCATAATCAATTTCACAGTTCATGCCATCGCCGCCTGAAGGGTCACTCCATACACCGAGCTGGTTCATCTTGGTACCATTATCCTGCGCGCCGCCTAACTGATAATCGGCTGTATCAGCAACTGCGTTGCGATAGAACTGCGTGATGCCCATTCCATTGGTCAGATCAACCCATAACGAGGTGGGTGCAGGATTATCCGTCTTGTAAACACCACCATCATTACACTCAAACATTCTACCCGGCACCAGCGGATGAAATGTGAGCCAGTGTTTATCTGCGTGCACTTCTGCCACACCTGCCGCCTGTGCGTACCATTGTGTCACAATGCTCCAGCTGGTACCGCCATTGGTTGAATATCTTGTATTCACACCACCGACAAATATCTTGTTCGAGTTAGTTGGGTCTATAGCTATCGACAGGTCGTACCAGCCCTGGTTACCGCAAGTGGTCAGGCTGTTAGAGTTTGTACCCACCAACAGGTCACCATTACAACCTGTCGGTCCGTATGTTTTTGTAAACGTTTTGCCTGTGTCTGTAGAACTGTAGATACCTTCCAGCCCTCCATTGTTCGTTGCCACTATAGCTTTCACTATAGCTACATTCTGTGGAGTTACAGCCAGGGTAATACGGTTTTTGTTTGTCGTTCCCCCTGCCAGCGTAACTGTGGCCCATGTAGCACCACCATTTTTTGAACGGTATATATTGGCACTGTTGCTGCCTGTATTGGCTGCGTATAATATTGTTGTATCCGTTGGGTGCTGCAATACCTGTTTGAAATTCCCTGTTTGTACCTGCGCCCAGGTAGTACCGCCGTTGTACGATTTATAGATACCATTGCTGGTAGCTAGCGTCAGCGAATTTGTATCTATTTTATTTAGCACGAGTGAGTTTGTCAAACGTGTCTGTGAGGTTGACCAGGTAAGTCCAGTAGCATTCCAGGTCACGCCGCCATCTGTAGATTTCAATACACCTATACTATAGCTGTCGCTCGCATCCCTGTCTCCGGTACAGAGGTACATAGTATTGGGATTGAGTGGGTTCACTTCAAGATCAGATGTACCTAACACCGGCAGTTTATCGGTAAGACAAGTCCAGCTTACGCCATCATTAGTTGTCTGCCATAAACCACCTCCTGCTGTGCATACCCAGTAAGTACCTGCAAGTGTAGGATGAAACTCTATGTTATTTATACGCCCGATACCACGATATCCTCCGTCAGAAGACGTAGGACCCTGGAATTGCCAGTTCGACATATCAGCCACGGTTGTCTTGGCCATCGCACCACCCGCGTTATATTTCTGCCATTCCGTGAAGGTCTTCAACGGCGATACCAGGTAGCCATTCTGATCGGTATGACTCTTCCAATACCAATACCAGCGTCCGAAATGATAGTCCTTGTCTTCTTCTTTAATACCATCTTTAGCGTGTTCTTCAGCTTCCCCATTTTCATGTCGTTCGCTGCGATAATATTCCTCAGCTACATCGGCTAGCTTAACGGGCCCAACATGATTATCATCAATGTATTGGGCATACGAATGCGCACTGGCAAACAGTGCTGTAATGAGTAAAAGTTTCCTTTTCATTTTTAGTATTAACTGATCATTGCCTGAGAGGCATGAAAATTTTAGCTTGGAATTAACAGGGGAAAATAGAAAATATTCTTCATAAAACGTATGACTAAATCCTTTTGGGGGTAATAATCTGATAACTTACAACCTGGTAAACATGAAAAATATTTCAATAAAACAGAATTCCTGGATAGCGGCGGTGGCGGCACGCAGGCTTGGCTACAGGTATTTGGCCATGGTCATAGGAAAGACAATACATCTGCACAATGTGAATACAGCTGAGTTTGTACGAAATAAACGCTGGCTGATCCACGAGCTGAAACATGTCGACCAGTTTCAGCAGCACGGGTTCTTAAGCTTCCTTTGGCTGTATATGAAAGAGCATTTGAGAAGCGGCTACTATAACAACAAGTATGAACTGGAAGCGCGAAACGCGGAAACAGACGAAAGTCTGTTGAAAAAATATGATATATCACCTTATTTTAAGGTAATGAGCTGATTTCGTTTTATCATACCCAGCAATTATCTTTGCGCAAAATCCAACAACTGATGCCTCAAAAAATAAAGCCGACCGCTACGCAAAAACGTAACTTCTTTATTCATCTTATCGTATTCCTGATAGCTTCTGCCATTATGTGGCTGACTTACGACAAGGGCGTAGAAGGTTGGGCTTACCCTTGGCCAGCATGGATCACCGCTGCATGGGGTCTTTCTCTGATCGGTCACTGGTGCGCTGTATATACCAGCTTCGAAGATCCAGGCCACGAAGAGTTCATTCGCCAAACAAAGAACGGATAATTAACTGCAACGAAATATTCAGCCCCTTGCTTAACAGCAAGGGGTTTTTAATTTTATACGACAACAGTCAACTATGGACACCCCCAGGTATAAAGAACTCCAGGAAATATACGACTCGCTACACAACGAACGGGCACGCATCGACACGCTGATTGAAATGGCCATGGAAGTGCGCAACTTCGATGTAGACAAGGCAGCGGTGATAGCCGACGAAGTGATCGCGCGATCGGAGAAAAGCGGCTACAGGCTTGCTAAAGGCCGGGGCCTTAACCTGAAGGGCTGGTGTTTCTGGCAACAGGGCGAGTATGATGACGGCATCGCGATCCTGGAAGAGGCACTCAAAGTGGCGCGCGAGATAAACCATAAACCGCTGGAAGCAAGGATACTCAACAACTTTGGATATATCTACCGCGACCAGGGTGAGCTTGCCGAAGCGTTGAACTACTTTGAAAAAGCCCTTGCTATCAACGAGAACCTCGGCGACGAAGTAGCGCAGTCGGTAAACCTGGCCAGTATCGCTTATATCAATTACGATCTGAACGACTACGAAAATGCTTTGGAGTTTGCGCTGAAGTGCTTGCCTATTTTCGAGAAGGCCAACGATGTGCATCGCCTTAACTCATTGTACAATATCCTCGGGAATATCTACTTCAAACAAGAGCAGTACGACGAAGCACTACGCTATTTTGAAGGCAACCTTGATCATAGCGAACCCGACACCGCCATGCACATCACGTCTATCAGCGGAGTCGGAAAGGTGTACTACAAGATGAACAATTTTGCCGAGGCGTCGAGATACTTGTACAACGCACTCGAGCAATCACAGGAACTTGGTAACGTCGA
This sequence comes from Polluticoccus soli, assembly GCF_029269745.1. Taxonomy (NCBI): domain Bacteria; kingdom Pseudomonadati; phylum Bacteroidota; class Chitinophagia; order Chitinophagales; family Chitinophagaceae; genus Polluticoccus; species Polluticoccus soli. Next base: position 194,348 of record NZ_JARJHT010000001.1, read on the forward strand.
GGTACAGATAATTTGCCATTACTACATAGGGCGAATGATGATGGAGGAAAACAATTATCGCCAGGCACTGCAAAGCCTCGATTCGGCATTCGAGCTGGCCGATGAATACCAGCGGAAACACGACGTGATGAGCGTACACGAAGGCCTTTCTATCCTGTATGATAAGATGGGCGATATACCCAAAGCTTTCCATCACCTGAAAGCTTACGAGGAGCTGAAGGAGGAGATATTCAAACAAACCACTTTCAACAAGCTGCGCAACCTGCAAACCCGCCAGCAGATAGAACTGGCGCAAAAAGAAAAAGAGGTGGCCGAACGCACTGCCAACCTCAAACAGCAGTTCATGGCCAATATGAGCCATGAGATACGCACACCAATGAATGCTATCGTGGGGATGACACGCCTGCTGCTAAGCCGCGAGCCGCGCGACGAGCAAAAAAAATACCTCAATGCCATACGTCAGTCGGCCGACAACCTGCTGGTTATTATCAACGATATTCTCGACCTGTCCAAAATAGAAGCTGGCAAGATCGTTATCGAACAAACAGATTTCGCCTTGCGCGAGATCGCGCAAAGCATGCGCGACATGCTTCTGCTTAAAGCTGAAGAGAAAAACGTTGACTTCCGCCTGCAAATAGACCCCGTCATACCTAACCGTATCGTAGGTGACCCGACCCGTGTCAACCAGGTGCTGATCAACCTTGCAGGTAATGCCATCAAGTTTACAGAGAAAGGTTATGTGGAGGTGTCTGCAAAACTGCAGAAACCTGAGAACGGTAAGATCTGGATACAGTTTGATGTTACCGACACCGGTATTGGTATTGCACCCGACTATGTAGATAAGATATTTGAAAGCTTCACACAAGCAGGTACAGACGTGGCCAGAAAATTTGGTGGTACAGGCCTGGGACTGACCATTTCGCGCCAACTGGTAGAACTGATGCAAGGTACAATTTCAGTAAAGAGCAAACTGGGCGAAGGAACTACGTTTACTGTGATCATTCCGTTCGAGGAATCATCCATCCAGTCCGTAGCTGCCTCTGCAGACATAGTAGACGACGATACTATGCAGCGTCTCAACAAAGTGAAGCTGTTACTTGTTGAAGACAATGAGTTTAACCGTATGGTTGCTGAGGATACATTGAAGGAGATCCTACCCGGAATAACTATAGATATTGCCGTAAACGGACAGGAGGCTGTAGACCGCGTACAGCAGGAGCAATATGACATGCTGCTGATGGACATACAAATGCCTGTAATGGATGGACTAACGGCAACGCACATCATTCGCAAGAAATTGCAAGCACCTACCCGCAATGTGAAAATAATAGCCATGACCGCCAACGTGCTGCAGGAAGATGTAAAGCAATATTTCGATGCCGGGATGGACGCTTATGTATCCAAACCATTCCAGACTGACGAATTATTGCTGAAGATGGCAACCGTACTTGAGAACAGGTTGCCGAGGCCGCAGGTTGACCTGGAGAAAAAGCCTATAGCTTCTCCACAAATGCCTCCCCTGCCCAATAAGGTAACCGATATGCAGTTCCTGAAACAGTTCACCGGCGGCAAAGTGGACAAAATGAACAAGTACATAGGCATGTTCCTGGAGAATGGTCCGCGACTACTGACCAACGTTGAGCAGTCACTTGACAAAAAGGATTATCCATCGCTTAAAATTGCTGCTCATTCACTGAAACCGCAACTGTCGTATATGGGCGTGAAGGAAGATGTTAGTCATATATTTTTAATAGAACAGACAGCAGGCGAATCGGCACACTACGAGCGTTTGCCTGAACTGGTAACCAACCTGAAACGCATTTGCGAAAAAGCTTTTGAGGAATTGAGAAGCCCGGATATTACTAACTCTTAGTGACCACAATCACTGATCGTTATTTTTGTTTTGTAATTATTTTTTCTATTTTTCTACGAAATTGAACACAGCACTATGGCTAACAATAAGCGCCACATGTTCCTGGTAGACGATGAGCCTATCCAGAACGAAATGTTGAAAGACTATCTGTCTGAACGCTTCCTTTATGATATCAGGGTTTACGACAACGGCGAAGATGCGTTGCAACACATGAACCTCGACCCCGAGATCATTGTGCTGGATTATCATCTGAATTCTCACAAAGCAGACGCCATGAACGGCGTACAAGTGCTGAAAAAAGTAAAGGAACAATATCCGGGCACACAGGTGATCATGCTCTCTGGCCAGGATAAAATAGACGTGGCTATAGACAGCATGAAATATGGCGCTTATGACTATGTGGTGAAGGGCGAAACAGCTTTTTCTCGCATGGAGAACGTGCTGAACAACGTTAGCGAACTGCACAAAGTAAAGACCATCAACAAAGGTTATAAGAATACCATTATCCTGTTGGCGGTGGCTTTGGCGGTAATTATCGCGCTGTCGCTATACCTGTATTACACTGGTGGTGGCGTTCAGCACTAAGCCTAAATAAATCCTATTTTTTACACAACGCTTCTTTAGATTTGCTGTTCTCAATAGCAGGACCAGACATGCAATTAGCTGATAGATTAAACCGTGTATCCGAGCCCCAGACAATAAAAATGGCTAAGCTTGGACGCGAGTTGAAAGCGCAGGGTTTTAATGTTATAGACTTTAGCCTCGGAGAGCCGGATTTTCGCACGCCGGACCACATCATAAAAGCCGCAGAGCATGCCATGTACGATGGCTTTACCAAGTACACGCCGGTAGTTGGCCTGCCGGAGCTGCGCACTGCTATTTCTAAAAAGCTGAAAAGAGATAACAATCTTGAATATGGCATCGACGAGATCATTGTATCTACCGGCGCCAAACAATCACTGGCCAATGCCATACTCAGCCTGGTAAATCCCGGCGACGAGGTGCTAATACCAACACCCTATTGGGTAACATACAGCGCGCTGGTGAAACTGTCTGAAGGCAAGGTTAAATACATCAATTGTACCATCGACACTGACTTTAAGCTTACACCTGCAATGCTGGAGGAAGCGATCAGTGAAGAGACAAAAGCATTTATTTTCTCCTCTCCGTGCAACCCAACCGGTAGCGTTTATTCTCAATCTGAGCTGGCCGGACTGGCAGAAGTGTTCAAGCGTTACCCCAATTGCTTTATCATCAGCGACGAGATCTACGAATACATCAACTATACAGGTAAACACCAATCTATCGCACAGTTCCCCGAGTTGCGCGACCGCGTGGCTGTAGTGAATGGCATGTCAAAAGGCTTTGCTATGACGGGCTGGAGGTTGGGTTACCTTGCCGCACCTAAAGAACTGGTGCAGGCTTGCGAAAAATTACAGGGACAATTCACTTCAGGTGCCAATTCGGTTACACAACGTGCGGCTATTACAGCCCTGTCAGACGACCTGGCACCTACTTACAAGATGGTAGAAGCTTTCCGCGAACGACGTGATTACGTGATCGGTGCACTGAAAGCCATGCCCGGTGTAAAGATCAACTATCCGGAAGGTGCCTTCTATGCCTTCCCTAACATCAGCTCTTTCTTCGGTAAATCTGATGGCACAACAACCATCAATAACGATGAGGACTTCAGCATGTACCTGCTGCATAAAGCGCATGTTACGTCTGTATGGGGCAGTGCATTTGGAGAACCAAACTGCATACGCCTGTCGTTTGCAACATCGATAGAAAACCTGAAAGAAGGTATGCTGCGTATCAGCAAAGCGCTGGCCGATCTGAAATAGCTATTTTATATAACGCCCTTCCAGTTTTGTAGCATCATCTATGAGGCTCTTGTAAAACGTATCCATCACTTCCGGATGCTGTTTATACCAGTTCACACCCTCTACAAATTGCTCGCGGGTTACGTTGTGGTGGGCAAATACATCTGTATAAAACACGGCGAGACTGTCTATATCTTTATTCCTCGACTGGTGCAGCGTATCATCCAGCATACTGCTGTACGCCTCCGCCAGGTGCAGGTCCAGGAATATCTGTTTCATCTTTGCAGGCGGCAAAGGCGGTTCGTCTTTTTGCCACGATTTGCAGGAAAACAACAGCAGTAACGGCAATACCAGGTAAGAAGCTTTCATTGACTATTTGAGGGCGTTATACTTTTGCGCGTTAGGCACATCCATTTGTTGCAGCATGGTGATGTAGATGCCACGCTGTTCTTTAGGTATCTGCGATACTATGCTGGCCAGCTCATTGCTTTTTGCGCCAAAGAAGAACGCCACCAGGATCGAGCCGGGATTTTCTCTGTGCATCTGGGCCAGTTTCACCAGGCCATCGGTCACCAGCTTTCTCGATTCTTCAGGTTTATTGTACATGTTGTCCAGCGACTCGCGGTGGAGTGTGTACCAGTAATCCCTGAATACTTTGAACCTTGGGTTGAGTATTTGATCTATCAGCCAGTACCTGTTACGGTTACCTTCAACAGGTTTCCAGCCGCTAATGCCTTTCGCCTCAGGTGCATTGTTGGCGATATTCTGTGCCTTCTTGAAAAAGTCAGTGCCACCCTCTTTCTGGAAGCTCTCATAGTCGAGCCCCAATACTATATAGCTATAAAAAGCCAGTGTTGCCACAAGGTTCGACACCAGTGGTTCGTTTCCGGAAATGCGGTTGTCGTTATACTCCAGCGGTGTGAACTGGGTGTATTTGAATACAAGGTCTTTGTCCACGAAATTCACGATCGGACTGGCATAACCTGAATTGTACACAGGGCGCGACGCTTGTATATTGAAAGTCGCTTCGTAAATATCATCCTCTACCTTCTTGGTAATGTTGATCATGATATTGCAATCGATGCGCTCAGTAACATTATATTGGTCGTTGGTCCACTTGCGGGTGTTCAAAAAGTCGGTAATAGCCCGTTCCATACCTGTGAACACGCTTTTATCCACGTTCTGGATCGCATTATGCAACACTTTTACTTTGCAGTTAAGCTCCTGTGCCTGCACCGTCATCACTACTGCACTTAGCAGCACTACACTAAACAGTTTTTTCAGCATGTTGTAATTCCACAATATAGTTAACGATAGCCGCGGCAGCTTCCTGTTTGCTTTGCAAAGGCAGTGCCTGCTGGTTGTTGCGGCTTACCAAAGTTATTTTGTTCGTGTCGTGACCAAAACCGGCGCCTTCGTCTTTCAGCGAGTTCAGCACGATCATATCTGCGTTCTTGGCATCCAACTTACCCTTAGCATTCTCCAGTTCGTTGGTCGTTTCAAGAGCAAAACCAACCAAGACTTGCCCTGCTTTCTTACTTCCCCCCAACGAGGCAAGAATATCCTTATTTTTGGTCAGCCTTATATCTAACGTATCGCCCTGCTTTTTTATTTTCTGATCAGCTACCTGGTCTGGCCTGTAATCTGCCACGGCAGCGGCTAATACAGCTACATCCGTCTCTCCAAACACCGACATACAGGCATCGTACATCTCATTTGCACTCTCAACCTTCACCACATTCACGTTTGCATGAAAAACCTGTAAATGTGTAGGTCCCAGCACGAGCGTTACTGCAGCTCCTTTATCAGCCAAGGCTTCAGCAATGGCAATACCCATCTTCCCACTCGAGAAATTACCAATAAACCGCACTGGGTCTATTTTTTCGTAGGTAGGGCCTGCAGTTACCAGCGCTTTTTTCCCTTTCAGGGGTTTATTACCCTGGTTCGCGAAAAAACTCGCAAGATGAGCTACTATATCGGCCGGCTCGGCCATTCTCCCCTCACCTACCAGCCCGCTGGCCAGTTCACCATGTGCTACGGGGATGATATGATTGCCGTAAGAACGTATTTTCAGAATATTATTGCGGGTGCTCTGGTGCAGCCACATATCCTCATCCATAGCTGGTGCTACAAAAACGGGACATATTGCTGAGAGATAAACCGCATTTACCAACGAGTCGCAAAGGCCATTGGCCATTTTAGCCAGGGTATTGGCGCTGCAGGGTGCAATAACCATGGCATCGGCCCAGCGGCCCATCTCCACGTGGTTATTCCAGGCAGCACCATCGCTTACATTGCTGTACACCGGGTGCTTCGACACCGTGGCCAGCGACAGCGGGCTAACGAACTTCTCAGCTGCGGAAGTGGTAATGACCCTCACCTCGGCACCTGCTTTGATCATCTGGCGCACCAGCTCAGGCGTTTTATACGCAGCAATGCTGCCGGTTACGGCCAATACTATCTTTTTACCCGAAAGATCCATGCAAAAAACGGCCTTTTAGGCCTGCTGCAAGGTACAGCTTTTTTAAAAGTTAAATATTGAACAAGGCGTTAATATTAGGTGTGCTGAGTGCTGCAAATGATCACGGCTTATCTACCCATCATCTTTATCACCACAAACCCCAGCACACACAACATTAATACTATCAGTATCGCCAGCCAGGCCCATTGATTGTCTTTAATAGCGCTATGGCGGCGTGTCTTTTTACCGAGCTCGTGGCGCAAGTCATAGTTGAGACGGTCTACCAGTTGTTTGGCCTCACGCGCCGGCAGCTCCTTTAAACCCTCTACGGCATCGCTCTCCATACCTTCTTCTGCCAGCCATTTCTCTACTTCATGTTGCTGTTCAGGGCCCAACTTACCTTCCAGATATGCCTGTAGCATCTCCTCCGGCAGCTTGCCCTTATGGCCATTGTTCAATATGTCGTCCAATCCGCTCATTTAGCGTTTTCCCAGTTTCTTTAAAAGTATCAGTTTCAGGTTGCGTTTACCGTTTTGAATATAGCTCTTTACCTGTGCAAAACTAAACCCGGTCTGTTGCATGATCTGCTCATAACTCTGTTTCTGCAGGTAAAACAATACTACTGATTTCCGTTGCTCTTCGTTCAGTTCTTCCAGCGCCGCGTTCATCTGTTCCAGCGTATACTCTTTCAGCTTCAATTCTTCATTATCAGTAATGGTAGCAGAAACGTTTCCCAGTGCGGAATCATCTGCATGAAAGTGCCTGTCACGCAGGTGTTGAAGGCAATGGTTGCGCATCAGCACATACAGCCATCCTTTAAAATTCTGTATTTCGTCTTTGGGTAAATGCGTTAGCGCCTTCAGGAAAATCTGCTGCACCGCATCCTGCGCTAGTTCTTTATCCTTCAGGTATTTCATGGCCACACCCAGCAGCAGCAAAGTATACCGCTGCAACAGCAAACCCAGCCAGTGGTTGTCGCCACTACGGCGGTAGTGCAGCAACAGCTCTTCATCGGTTTGGTTGTTATGTTGACTGAACTGGTCCAGGTTTCAAACGGTTAACTACCCTAAAGATGAAAAATTCCGCGGATTCCATAAACAGAAAAGCGGCGGGAAAACCCGCCGCCGTCTTTAAAACCACCACACTATAAAAAGCTCGTTTATCCTTTTTGTTGCGCAAACTCTGCGTTGATCACCATATTCACATCGTCGCCTACCACTGCACCACCGGTTTCGGTAACAGCCCCCCATTTCAGGCCAAACTCTTTACGGTTGATCTTGCCGGAAGCCTTGAAACCTGCTTTAGTATTGCCCCATGGATCTTTGACAGTACCACCATAGATCACTGCGAATTTTACTTTTTTGGTCACGTCGCGAATGGTCATGTTACCTTCCAGTTCGTACAGGTTGCCTTTCAGTTTTTTGAAAGAAGTACTGGTAAACTTCATGGCCGGGTATTTTTCAGCGTTGAAGAAGTCGTCGCCTTTCAGGTGCGCATCACGTTTTTCATCGTCTGTATTAATGCTGTTAACGTCTACCGTGAAGTCTATTTTAGCATTGGTAAAATCAGGAGTAGGTGCGTCAATGCTACCGTTGAACATTTTGAAGTTGCCTTCCACTTCTGATATCACCAAGTGTTCTACACTAAACTTCACATTAGAGTGACCTTTGTCCAGCCCCCATTTTGATGGTGTTGCGGTGTTGACCGCTATCAGCTTGCCGTTTGATTTCTGTGCCATAACTCCGAACGGAGCCAGGGCGATGGCGAAAAGGATAAGTGCTCTTTTCATAATTGTTGTTTTAAAAGTTTGTTTTATTTCGTTGTTTGCACAACAAATGTAGATACATTAATTGACACCTCAGATAGTTTTCGCTTATCCATGTATTAGCCTTGCGCGCAGCTGAGCTTTAATAGATTAGACATGCCAACAATTATTAATAGCTGAGCTCGCTTTAACATACATTCAGTTCCTTTACATTAATAAACAGTGTCACCTTATGAAAAAGCAACTCATTACACTAATACTATCTGCAGTAGCATTCGCTTCCTGTCATGACGAAGACAAGCCCGCACCTACACCTACGCCTACTCCGACGAACACGATCAAGGTAGGTTCTAAATTTACCTTTACACGAAGTGATTTTGATCAAACCGGCTCCTTTGTAGAAAATACGTTTGATTACACCATCCTCGTTGTGCGCGATACCAACATCAACGGCGAAACTTGGTTTGTAGTTGTAACCAATACACCTTCTACCCTGGAGTACAGCCTGCTTAAATTTGGTAGCGATGGCTTGTACAATTTCAAAGATGGTGTGGCAGCAATGGAACTTAAATTCAATGCTGCCGTCAATGATACCTGGGTTACTTCGAACGGCGAAACCGCCATGGTAATGGCTATAAATGCCCCTGTTGACGTACCGGATGGTTCATTTTCCGATGCCGTTTACATAGAAACCAGTGATGCCAACAGCATGGAAAATAAAATGTGGTATAACAACAACCAGTTTATGCTCAAGCACGAAGAATATGACGAATACCCAGCACAATCGTCACAGATGGTTATTGACTACCGTGATGAATTGAAAAGCGTAGACCTGTAAAGCATTTGTACTGAAAATCGTTTTTTAAAAATAGCCCGGCTTATGCCGGGCTATTTCTTTTTCAACAAACAAGCATAAACACAAATACTATACTTATATAAATAGATAATTGTTGGCCAACTGCTTATTGATTTTTATATAATTAATTATTTTCTTTGTCATCAAACGACCAAGTATTATGAAAAAACAAGTTCTCACTCTTCTCCTCGGTTCTTTGGTATTTGTTGCCTGCAATAATGACGATGACGATAACCCAACACCGACCCCGACCCCAACAACTGGGGTAAAAGCAGGCTCGAAATTCACCTATACAAGAACTGACTACGACAGCCTTACCGGCACACAGGTGATCGCCACCTATGACTACACGCTCACCATGTTACGCGATAGCACATTAAGCGATGGAAAGTGGCTATTCGCGGAAATGAAGTATCCTAACAAAACTCAATATGGCTTCCTGAAGTTCACTTCTGACGGTGTGTACGTTTTTAAAGGAGGTAAGGCTGTAATGGATTACAAATTCAGCGCAGCGGTAAATGACAAGTGGACCAATTCGAACGACGAATCGGTAGTGGTAAAATCGCTGAACCAGAGCGTTACCACGCCGGCCGGCTCATTTACTAATGCAACGCATATTGAAACCAGCGATGCCAACAGTATGGAAAATAAGGTCTGGTATAACGACAAAGAATTCCTGTTGAAAAGCGAAGAATATGATGACCATCCTACACAGGTAGGACAAATGATCATCGACTATCGCGATGAACTAAAGAGCGTTCAGCTGTAACAAAAAATTGCTATATTTGCTTCGTACAATGAAACCAACCGCAATAAATAATACGTCCATGCGCAACTACTCAAACAATGAGTGGTATCGCAACCGTATTGTCTGTCGGGAGGAAAACATGTCTTAACAAACTAAACTTAGTTAACAGTTTTCATAACAGCCCGGCAAACGCCGGGCTGTTTCTTTATACCTAATACCAAAAACAATGAGTACAACATCTACCAACGTCCTGTCTGCAGCACACACGTTGCACACACCAAGACTTGAATTGAAATTGCTGACGCCCGAGTTATGGTCAGCTTTTATGTCAGAAGCCTCAGACGATGAGATCATGTCAACACTGGCACTGACACCGCAATTACTGGAATTGGAAAAAGCCAAACACCAGTCGGGCATGACAACCCATTTCATTAGCTTCCGCAATTTCCTGCTTATAGATAAGCAAGTCGGAATAACTATCGGGAAGTGCGGATTCCACACATGGCAGGCGCGCCATAGCCGGGCCGAGATCGGTTATGGTATAGATATGGAATCGTTCAAACAGAAGGGGTTAATGAAGGAAGCTGTGAAAGCTATTCTCCATTATGGCTTTGGCGAAATGGGCCTGAACCGGGTAGAAGCCTTTATCGGACCTGCCAACATCGCATCTACTTCACTGGTCGAGGGTCTTGGATTCACCAAAGAAGGCTTGCTTCGGGGGCATTATTGCAAGGATGGTGACATACAGGATTCGGCCTGTTACAGCCTGCTGAAACCTGAGTATGAAGCTATCGGTATCAATTGGTAACCGGGTTGAGTTTGTCGGGTAAAAGCTGTACGTTTGCACCACTTTATTAAGACTACAACATATTATTTAATATGAATTTTCAACTTACAGAAGAGCAGAAAGCCGTACAGATGGCTGCCCGCGATTTCGCGCGAAACGAACTGCTGCCAGGCGTTATTGAGCGCGACGAGCACCAGAAATTTCCTAAAGAGCAGATCAAAAAGCTGGGCGAGCTTGGCTTTTTGGGTATGATGGTTGACCCTAAATACGGTGGCTCGGGCATGGACAGCGTATCTTATGTACTGGCCATGGAGGAGATCTCTAAGATCGACGCCTCTACTTCTGTATGTATGAGCGTAAACAATTCGCTGGTATGCTGGGGTCTTGAAACCTTTTGCAACGAAGAGCAAAAGCAAAAATACCTGACGCCACTGGCTAGCGGCCAGGCTTTAGGTGCTTTCCTGCTCAGCGAACCTGAAGCCGGTTCTGATGCCACATCTCAGCGCACTACTGCTGAAGACAAAGGCGACTATTACCTGCTGAACGGTACCAAAAACTGGATCACAAACGGTAGCTCTGCAGACTACTACCTGGTTATCGCGCAGACTTATCCTGACAAAAAACATAAAGGCATCAACGCGCTGATCGTTCATAAAGACTGGCCGGGCGTAACCGTAGGTGCTAAAGAAAACAAGCTGGGTATCCGTGGTAGCGATACGCACAGCATCATGTTCCAGGATGTAAAAGTTCCGAAAGAGAACCGCATCGGTGAAGACGGTTTCGGTTTCACTTTCGCGATGAAAGTGCTGGCGGGTGGCCGTATCGGTATCGCCGCACAAGCGCTGGGTATTGCCAGCGGTGCTTACGAACTTGCGTTGAAATATTCTAAAGAGCGTAAAGCTTTCGGTACCGAAATTTCAAACCACCAGGCTGTAGCATTCAAACTGGCCGATATGGCAACTGCCATCGAAGGCGCCCGTCTGATGGTGATCAAAGCAGCATGGACCAAAGACCAGGGACAAGACTATACCCTGTCTGCGTCTATGGCCAAACTGTATGCTTCTGAGATTGCACAGTGGGTAACCAACGAAGCCGTACAGATACACGGCGGTTATGGCTACGTGAAAGAATTCCACGTAGAGCGCCTGATGCGCGATGCCAAGATCACGCAGATATACGAAGGTACCAGCGAGGTACAGAAGATCGTTATCAGCAGGACTGTGTTGAAATAATTTGACCTCATCTTATAGTGATAAAGGGCTGCAGTTGTAGCCCTTTATTTGTTTTTATACGAAGGCATGCGAATTGTATCTTAGTGCATATGCGCACTATAGAAACAAATACTCTTTCGCTTGAATACAAAGAGGCCCTACGCAGCATATGGAACCGGGAGTATCCTGTTAAGCTGATAATGCAAACACCCCAGGATATGGAGGATTACCTGTCTGCTCTCATTGAGGCCAAACACTACCTCTTACTTAATGATGTGGATATGCTGGCAGGCTGGGCGGCTACATTCACGCGCGACAACGCCAACTGGTTCGCCATCATCATACATAGTGCCCACCAAAAGCAGGGCTTAGGCGGCTGGCTGCTGGAATTGCTCAAACTCAATAATAATATATTGAACGGATGGGTGGCCGACCACAATAACGATAGGAAATACAATGGGGAAATATACAACTCCCCCCTTCCCTTCTATATTAAGAACGGGTTCACCGTTATTTCAGATACCCGGTTGGAGCTCGATAAACTCTCTGCAGTAAAAATACAGTGGACTCGTCCATAAACGTTGTGTTGTTTATATTGCAGACATGCGTTCAAAACTTTTACTTTTTCTGCTGGTGCCGCTGCTGTTTATTGCTTCGTGCGAGGTAAAGGAAAGTGACGAAGAAAAAGAACTGCACGAGGTCACGAAGGTGATAGATGGCGATACCTTCTGGATTGATGACAACGAAAAAGTGCGCCTGATAGGTGTGGACGCGCCGGAGTCGCGCAACACCGGGCACAAGAAGATCGGCTACTATGGCAAAGAAGCCAAAGAGTTTTTGAAAAGCTACCTGACGGGTAAACGTGTGCAACTGAAATACGATGTTACCCGCACCGACAAGTATCAACGTACGCTGGCCTATGTCTACCTTGAAGATGGCACCTTCCTGAATGCAGAGCTGATAAAACTGGGCTACGCTATGGTATATACGGTTCCCCCCAATGTAAAATATGCTGATCAGTTCCTGGACCTGCAGCGCGAGGCCAGGGAAAATAGCAGAGGCTTGTGGGGAAAGGAAGACAATAAATAATTTTAGAAGAGCCGCTAGTCAGCGGCTCTTCTTTTATCTTATCGGTATGTCTTTGGAAGTTCTTGATTGTTCCTCACTCTTAGGTATATCTAGCTTTAGCACGCCATTTTCATAACGGGCCGATATTTTGTCGTCTTTAGCGTTATCGGGCAATCGGAACGATCGGGTGAACGAGCTGTAATTATATTCCCGCCTGGTATAATGTCGGTTATTGCTCTTAGTCTCAATCGTTGGCTCCGAATGTGTTTCAGCGCTAATAGTCAACATATCGTTTTCCACGTCGACATGAAAATCCTCTTTTTTGAACCCGGGTGCAACGACGTCAACTGTATAGGACTTATCATCTTCTGCTACATTCACAGCCGGCATATCGTTTCCTCGTCGCCCCCATGTCGGCATAAGATTATCAAAATCAAAAAAATCCCTAAAAGGATCAAATAAGCCTTTTTGTTTACCCGATTTTTCAAGATCGCGTTTCATAGTGATACTTTTTTCACGAAATCGCAAAAAAATAATGCCGTTGACTAGCCCATTATATGCAGCCACTTAGTGATCTCATCACGTGTCTTGCCGGTCTTCTTCTCCAGGCGCTGCAGTAGTTCTTCTTCTTTACCTATCTGGTATTCAAGGTCATCTTCGGTCAGGTGGGGATACTGACTTTTCAATTTCATTTTTGCCTGTTCCCATTCTGTAATAAAATCCCTCGGTTTCATATGGTGGTTCTTTTTTTATTGCTGAGTTTGATTGTGGTGCTCTAGTAATCAGTGCATAAAAACTATTCCCGACTTTCGCGAGATAAAAGCCTTGTGCTACCAGGTGTTTTCACTCCATTTGCCGACTTGCGTTACCTCATCATTTTTCTTAACTTACAGTTGCAACTAAAAACCTTCACCATGCTACCCGCCAAGTACTCATTCATGGAGCAAGTCGGTGCTCTGCCCAAACTAATTGTGGCCTCGCTGAACTACATCGGTCTTAAAGAATATCCCGGAGCCAGCAGCAACAACCCGGTCATTATGAATATGGCCAAAGACCTGGGCGTCTCCAATATTTACAAAAACGATGAAATGGCCTGGTGTGCGCTGTACATGAGCCACCTATGCAAGATCACGGACAAGCCGATGCCTTTTACGGGTTATGATATCTTAAGAGCCAAAAGTTTTGAACACTGGGGCAACACAAGTCCAAAACCCTCATTGGGAGACGTACTGGTGTTCAAACGTCCTGCAGGATCTCACGTCGGGCTGTACGTTGCTGAAAGCAATAAGACATTTTTTGTTCTCGGTGGCAACCAGTCAAATTCGGTCAGTTTTACCGAGATCGACAAAAGCCGTTTAACCGCTGCACGCAGGTTTTATGCGACCGCCCCTCCAGCTTCGGTGAAACAGTATATAATAACAAGTAGCGGAGTTGTGTCGCGCGACGAGGATTAATCGTTACTGATTAGTCGTGTCTGGTCTAAGCGTCTCGCTTAGCCCCAAAACTACACAAGCATCTGCTTGCAATACTTCGACATGTCATCTTTGGAAATATGTACAAAATATTGTATTTTTGTATTAATAAAAATGCAGTGCGATGAACTTGTACCTGAACGACCTATCCCTCATTCGTTCATTCAAAAAGTCGTTCACCATTTTAAATTCACCCCAAAACGACAACAACCTAGCAAAGCGATCTCGTTGCCTCCCTTAAAAAGACCTCAATTCGGCAACAATCGGCAACAAATTGGGCGGATTTCGACGATGTTCCTCGAAAAGATCTACAAAAACCTACAACACATATATAAACCAACCATTCATTTTAGTCTATACATTTCACCCCTAAATCACTACTTTGCAACCCGAAATTCAAAAACATGCAACGCGATACCGCCATATTTGAACTGATACATGAAGAAATGGAGCGCCAGCGCCGCGGCCTGGAACTGATAGCTTCTGAAAACTTCACCAGCATGCAGGTAATGCAGGCTATGGGCAACGTAATGACCAACAAGTACGCTGAGGGTTACCCGGGTCGTCGCTACTACGGTGGCTGCGAAGTGGTAGACAAGAGCGAACAACTGGCCATCGACCGTATCAAACAAGTATTCGGGGTTGACTATGCCAACGTACAACCGCACAGTGGCGCGCAAGCCAATGCAGCAGTGATGCTGGCCTGCCTGCAACCGGGCGATACTATCCTCGGTCTCGACCTGAGCATGGGTGGCCACCTGACGCACGGCTCTCCGGTTAACTTCTCGGGCAAACTGTACAACGCTGTACATTATGGCGTTACCAAAGAAGAAGGAACAATTGACTACGACCACCTGGAAAAACAGGCGATCGAACATAAACCTAAAATGATCATCTGCGGCGCGTCTGCTTATAGCCGCGACTGGGATTATGCCCGCATCCGTGCAGTAGCCGACAAAGTCGGCGCACTGGTGATGGCGGATATCGCCCACCCTGCCGGCCTGATCGCTAAAGGCCACCTGCGCAGCCCATTCGATGATTGTCATTTCGTGACCAGCACCACACACAAAACGCTGCGCGGTCCTCGCGGTGGTATCATCCTGATGAAACAGGATTTCGAAAATCCATGGGGCGTGAAAGGTCCAAAGGGCGAGACCCGCATGATGAGTGCCCTGATAGACCTAGCAGTTTTCCCAGGTACACAAGGCGGCCCGCTGGAACATGTGATCGCAGCCAAGGCTGTATCATTCTTCGAGATACTGCAGGACGAGTACATGGATTACACAAAGCAGGTTATCAAAAACGCGCAGGCCATTTCTAAAGCTTTTACCGATAAGGGATATCATATTGTATCAGGTGGTACCGACAATCACCTGCTCCTCATCGACCTTCGCAACAAAGGCATCAGCGGCAAAAAAGCCGAGAACACCCTCGTTCAGGCCGACATTACCCTGAACAAGAACATGGTGCCTTTCGACGACAAATCCCCATTCGTTACTTCCGGCATCCGTGTAGGTGTGCCCGCAGTTACAACTCGTGGCCTGAAAGAAGA
This sequence comes from Polluticoccus soli, assembly GCF_029269745.1. Lineage (NCBI taxonomy): Bacteria > Pseudomonadati > Bacteroidota > Chitinophagia > Chitinophagales > Chitinophagaceae > Polluticoccus > Polluticoccus soli. The sequence goes on from NZ_JARJHT010000001.1 coordinate 209,964, forward strand.
ACACATGCCGCAAATAGCAGAATGGCTGGACAAAGTGCTAATGGCTCCTGATAATAATGACGTTATAAATAGAGTTAAAAACGAAGTGAACGAGTTCATGAAAGCATTCCCGCTCTATCCAGAGTGGTAGGCCCTTGCAACGACGGACAGTTACCATATTTTTAACACGGTTGGCGGTATTTTTGCTGTATTATGCAGCAGTAATACCGCCTTTATTATAATAGGTATTAATCGATCACTAAAAGACCGGTCTACTACTCCGGTAAGGAACAAAATATGTTAAGGATCACATGGCGCATGCTGGGACTGCTTATTTTAATGCTGTCCCTCACACATTACGACTCTTCAGCCCAGGGACGGAGAAAAAAGAAGCAACAAAAGAAGGAGCTCAGTATTTATGATGTTGATACGCTGATAGCTCCCATTCCCCGGCAAACACAATATATACACAGCAAAATAGACGACGAGCAAAAAAAGGCAGATGTGTCTGACGGTGCCGTAAATGGCATCATTATCTACTCTGAGGATGACACCATGGCTAACAATGCCATCTCCAAAGCCTTACTCAAAGACATAGATCATTACCAGATCATGATCGAGAACATTCCGGCAAATGGTGCTGACCCAGCTCGGATGATCCAGGTTAAGATCGGCTACCTGAACGCCCTCTGGGAAATGCTGCGCAAGTACAATTCCCGGGTAAATACTGACCCTTACTACTACCGCCGCGTGGTTAACAACATGCGCGACATGATCATTGCCAAGCACGAAGGCAACTCCATGGAGTTTATCAAGAACAATGTCAATGTCTATACATTGGAGAATGTTCGCCTGCTTTTCGAAGACGGATCGGAAGAAGTAGCTTATGTGTACACCGAAATGGGCACACGCGAGCCCAAGCTCCTGATCAAACGCTTGCCAGAATTTGCCAAAGAATCGTATGCCGATGCAACCATCGCTGCGGCCGCCAGGGTAGTTCCGCAGGAGGTATACAACTTTGCCTCGTCTACCAACTACACCTTGAGCAGCGCTGTGCGCCGCAGCAAGGACCCATTGGTACAAACCATAGTGCGTATTGCCAACGAGTCTAAAGCACCACTTAAGGCTATGCCGTTTCTGAGTGATATTCACAACGGCCGTAAGACCATAGCGGAGATAGATGCGATAACTTCTGACCAGGATCAGTTCTTCCAGAACCTGGTGAGGTTGAAGATCCAGAATGAGCAATTAGGTGGAGACAGCTACACCGACGAGCTGAAATACCGTGGGTTAAAGTATGTGCGCACCATGAACGAGCTGCACGATTCGCCTGACCCCGCAAGGTTCAAATGCATAGAAGGATTTGCACCTGAAGCATTGTATTTCATCATGGTATACGGTTCTGATGAAATTTATACTTCAAGTTTCCTGGGCACCTTCAAAAGGATGCTGGAGCGTATGACTCCCCGTTCAGGCGACCAACTACTCGATACTCTTCACCGCGACCGCTTCCGTACATTCATACGAATGTGCGCTGGCTATAACACACTGAATACCTTCCTGGCAACAATGACCCCGGACAACAAAACCGGACTGATGAAGGACTTCATAGCGAATCTAGAGAACGGCAAAGAAGATGATCTGGAAGATGCGGTTGACGTGGCCGATGCTTTTGGCAGCGTAGACGATGCCGACCTGTCCAACTTCCTGAAACAGGAAGTAAAGAATAACTATGAGAGGTCGTTCGAAAAACGTAGCCGGAAGGGTATCATCGTTTATGGCCTGCTGTCTACCCTGTTTGAGGGAGCAAAAGGATCGACCGAGGAGGAAGCCATTCGCCAGTCGCAGCTGCTGGACCTGCCTCCGATCAACCTGGTGCAGTATAAGAACCTGACAGCCAACGATGAAGCCGGGACAGTTTACCAACAGTTCTTCTTTTATGGCGACGAGGACGGCATAAACTCCTACCGCAGCTTCCTGGGTAACTTTAAGGACGGTAAGTGGAAAGTGACGAACAGCCAATACTGGTCAACCATCACTTCAACCAGCGGCAAACCAATAACGATCTACGCCAACCTGCCACTGAAAGAGCCGGAAGACGAAACCGCCCAACAAAAGCTGGCTGAATTCCTGGCTGAGAAGAATATCCATCCTACCATCATGGTGCACCGTGGTCACAGCTACCACCTGCCCCTGACTTTGGAAAGACTGCAGAAAGAGACCCGGATCGTGGTCCTGGGTTCGTGTGGTGGCTACCACAACCTGGCTACTGTGCTAAACTCGTCGCCCGATGCTCATATCATCTCCTCTAAGCAGGTAGGTGCCATGAACATCAATGAGCCGATTATCAAAGCAATCAATAACCAATTGCTGGCCGGAAAGAACGTTAACTGGATCACCACCTGGAAAGAACTGGAAACGTACTTCTCTGCCAAAAAGAACAGTCACTTAAAGTCTTTGTTTGATGACTATGTACCACCGCACAAAAACCTGGGTGCCATCTTCATCAAGGCGTACCGAAAACAATTCAACGCGAGCGAAGACGATGATGCTTAACTTCTTCCAGCCCGAACCACAAAAAGGTTCGGGCTTTTTTATTGCCATTTCATATACCTAAAGAATAACTTCAATCATTTTAGCCAAACCTAAAACACTTGAATAACCAATGCTTACAACATCATATAACCATTTAAAAATCAACACTTAAACATCAAATAGAATTAAACTTTTTTACTTGGAATTATACTACTACCAGACCGCATAATAAAGCTGTCGATTTCCATTCCCTTTCGAAGTCGTTACCGATTTAGACCAATCTAAAACACCCATATCAACCAGTCTCGGCGGTCGTAAATTAACTTGTCAACCACCATGTATAATCACTTATCCCATCGACCAACTTACTGCCAGCTCCCGTCAATCAACCTAAAGCATCACTTTAGCTAATCATGGAAAACACCCCATAAAAACTCACTCCCCCTAACACGAATATCCAAACCAACCAGAATACCGTACACTACCAAATGCGGTAAAACTCCTTGATCCACCCTCATTTAACCCTGACAACTTTAAATAACAACAACCAACAATCACTAAACCAATAAATTACATAAAACACACAGCCTAATCGCCCCTCTCAGCATATTGATAAGCCACCAGCTTTTATTTCGGGGTATCAACCATACTACGTCCTGTCAACTAGTGCATTATTTTCTACACCGGCTCTTCTGCATTGCATCGACTTGAAGCCCTACTTTAGCCCATAGCGTCGCTTCATCTAAATTTAACCTCTCTCTCCACCCGCCCAATCTACTCCAAGCCTTCACGCATAAATTGCAGAGGTTGATGCGGTAGTGTAAGTCCATCAGCATAATATGCTGAAAACAGTCGCTAAACGGCATGAACAGCGGCCGCTTGCCTTCAAACTGATGGCATATTCTTTACACTACATCGGCGGTAATGCGCAATTCCACTTTAAAATATCATCGCTTTTAATCTTTCAAAATTTCATCCTATGGCAGAAAACAGAAATCAAGACCAGCAACAACGCGGTCAGCAGGGCAACCAACAACAGGGCTCTAATCCTAACCGCGGTCTGGGCTCTTCAGACCAGGACCTGCAACAAAATGTGTCTACAGGTGGACAACAGGAACAGCAAGGCCAACAGCAGCGCACAGGTACTCAACAGGGTGGCCAGCAGCAGCAAGGTGGCTCTCAGCGCCAGGGTAACCAGTCTGATCGTCTTGAAGAAGACGAAGATGAGGATCTGGGAACTACAAACCCTAGCAGAAGGGATACTTCAGGCGGCAACCAGGGTGGCTCTCAATCAGATCGTGGTAACCAGGGTGGCTCTCAACAAGGCAACCAGGGTGGTTCACAATCCGGCCGCAGTGGCAACCAAGGTGGCTCTCAACAAGGCAACCAAGGCAACCGCTAGAAAAAGACGTTTAACACGACTATTTATTACCCTTCTAAAGCAAAACTTTAGAAGGGTATTTTTTTGCTGTCCGCCCTTCCATCTCGCAAACCTTGGAACGGTTTTTATACCTATTAAGGTGTAACAAACAAAGATCTTTAAACAATGACTTGAATATGTAAGAGCCGATACCAGCTTTTACTTGTCATTATGAAAGCAGTTTTCAGTTGTGTGTGTGATTAATGAAAAAAGATGTGCTAGTCCTAGCACATCTTTGTCATTTAAAGCATTTCTTCCAATAACACACTGAACATCAAGACTATTTGCAGATTCCAATTTATTTTGAAATAAACCGCTACCCCTGCTACTCGTCCTGCAAGGCCGGTCAGCTTTGCTAAACTATTACCGTAAGCTGTGGTTACACTCGTCGATACAGACCGGGTGGACTGTGGAGTACACATTGAGGAATACCCCGCCACATTCGCAGCTGCTAGCCTATACTCACATGAGGCCTGAACGTATCTGTTGTAGACGTTTGTATATTTTTCCTGCAAACAATTGCAAACTCCATCACAACACTTAAAGCGATTATTGAAGCACAAGAACCTGTGATCGCCCACCCGGTCAATTTTGTTGTCGTTTGTTGTCGCTGGAGTGGTTGATACCAGTTGGGAGGGTAACTGATGGTAACGTGTGGTGCCGGCATCGCAACCGGTCAGCTCCCGGGCGAAGCAGTCGATAGTTCTAATGGTTTATAGTTTTGGGATGTACCTGGCTCCGGTTTCATCCATTACAAAAATACGAAATTATATCCATATTTGACATTCAGGGATGTTAGCCTAATTTCGGGTTGGATTATATATGGCATGAAACCACTCGTTGACGATAACTTTCTTTTGGAGCGCTTTGAGGGCAAAGGTGGCTGGACCTATGCCCGCATACCGCAGGTAGCCCGGCCGGCCGATACCCCTTTAGGCTGGGTGCGGGTGAAGGGAACCATCGACGATTTTGAACTGAAGAAATACCACCTGGCTCCCATGAGCGGCGGCGGACTGTTCCTGCCGGTGAAAGCCGAGGTAAGGAAGAAGATAAAAAAGGAAGCCGGCGACAAGGTGCATATAATATTATATCCCGACACCGATGTACTGGAGATACCGGCCGAACTGGAACTGTGCCTGCACGACGAACCCAAAGCACTCGCATTTTTCAACAAGCTCTCCGAAAGCCAGCGCAAGTACTACATCAACTGGATCTACTCGGCCAAAAAAGAAGAGACCCGGGTGAACCGCCTGGCCCAAACCATCAGCCGCCTGCAGCAAGGCCTGAAGATGTACGACAAAACCGACGAAGATTGACCCCGGATTAAAATTTGCACATTTGTACAAATAAATTTGGACATGTTGTACAAATGCCTATTTTTGTCAAAGCAATTAAAAAACTACGTTATGTACAGGAGCTTTGATAAGAATTGTCATGAAATGCTGGTAGCATCGGGTTATCGTTTTATTGTGATCGGCAACAGGCTGAACCTGGAAGATGGCACCGCCGACTTTGAAGTCATCCCGGTGATGGCAGATATCCTGACCGCCTCGAGCCTGGTGTTCGACATCAATAGCTCCGAAGCTATCAACCTCGTGAACGAACCGCAACCCGTTGGCCTGTTCCTGGATGTGAAGTTTTCGATGCCAATGGCGATGGCGGCGTAATAGCTAATATTTCATTTATAATACCTCCTTTTTGAGGTAGCATTACTGCCCACATGCCGATAGATGTGCAGCGGCAAAATATTCATTCACATTTCGGTTGGCGACACACCAACCGAAGGAGGAAAACATAAAAAGCCCCGCGTCGTGCGGGGCTTTTTATGTAGTTGGCAATTATTTCCTGTCCAGGTAAGTCATGGTTGTCTGACTGGTACTATAACCTATATGCCCATAATGCCAGATAAGACTGTCGGCCGTTAGCCGTTCGATGGTATAATCCACATCGCCCACAAATCCACCGAAAGTTTTCACCACGTTGCCCGTCAGCTCCCAGCTACTGTTGCTGTCTACCACAAACGGCTCACTGCATCTTTCTTTACCCACATGCCACACCCTCTTCTTAGTAACAGGGGTAAAATAAACTGTATCATCAAGACTGCATGGGTGAAGCTGCCAATCGCCCCTTACCGTGTCATGAGTGTGCGTATCGAGGGCGGTACTATAAACACGCACAAGTACCCACCTGGCATCTGTAAGCAGTTCCTCCATGGATTTGGGGGTAGGAGTTACAATCGGTTTATTGGTTTCTGTTTTTTTACAAGCTATTGCCAACAGGCAAAAGCACAAAACAGCGATTAATGTCTTCATTTACTTCAGTCAGGTTTTATGACAAATTATACGGCATCCAACAGGCGCCTTGATCGCCGGCACAACCGATTTTTTCTGTTCAATGCAAATAATATGCCTTTTTCACTTTTGCCTCCGGCCAGTGTTATTATTTGTCAAAACGATGACAAATATACAATAGGTAAGGCATGCACCCAATATTTCGGTTGGTGACAAAACCAGCCAAGGAGGAATGTAAAATTTGCAATGGTGGCGTAGAATACTACCGCAACCCTCCCCTCACACCTATCCGCTCACGCAGTTTATATTCTTCCACATCCACCAGCGTCATGTATTTACGTATCAGGTCTTCGTCAAATTCAGCGCGCTGGTTAATTTCCTTCAGGAGGTTGCGCTGAAAGTTCAGCAGATCGAGGTAGGCTTCCTGGTATTTTTTTATTGTCTTCTCTTCCTCTATCTCCCGCTCTGTCATCTCCAACCGCAATAGTCTTACATCAATGCGGAGCCGGTCGTGCAGGTTAGCCAGGTTTTCGTTGGTATAACAATCGGAGCCATTCTTTTCTTCGAGGTAATGCAGCGAACGCCTCGCCAGTTCGCGTTGTATGATCAGCTCTTGTTTATTCTCAGGTATGGTGCTGAATTTATCATCGATCTTGATCTGTCGCATCAGCCAGGGCAGCGTGAGTCCTTGAACAACCAGCGTTATTAAAATGACGACGAAGGTGATGAACAGGATCAGATCGCGGAAGGGAAACGCCTCTCCCCCAGCCACCACCAACGGAATGGACATGGCCGCAGCCAGAGATACCACCCCGCGCATACCTGCCCATCCCAGTATCACCGGCGCTTTCCACCCGGGGTTGGGATCGGCTACGGTAATAAACTTTGCAGCGAATCTCGTAAACAAAACACTACCAAAGCTGCAGACAAAACGTGTAGCTATCAGTATGCCCGATACAGCCAGTCCATACCCGATGGCAGCGTTCAGACTAATGGCGCCCAACTGGTCAACTATGTAAGGCAACTGCAGACCGATAAGCAAAAAGACCAGCCCGTTCATCACGAACACCATACTCATCCACACATTGGTGGCTTCTATACGGCTGCGGTAGCTCAGTATGGTTTGCCGCTTGCCCGACAAAAGCAAGCCCCCGCACACAACGGCCAATACACCTGAAAAATGCATTGTCTCCGCCACATAGTACATACTATACGGAGTAATCAGCGTCAGCACGATGTCCATGGAGGGCGATGTAGGCAGGTAGCGATGTATAAAATAGAATAGGTAACCGATGGCAATACCGATCAATGCCCCCATAATAATGACCAGCACAAAACTTCCTGCCGCCTCGCCAAAGTTGAACTGCCCTGTAATGACAGCTGCCACGGCAAACCGGAAGATAATAAGCGAAGAAGCGTCGTTCAGCAGGCTTTCACCTTCTGCAATACTCACCAGCGACCGCGGTGCTTGTACCTGCCGCATAATGGTAGTTGCCGAAATGGCATCGGGAGGTGATATGATACCCCCGAGCAAAAAACCTAACGCCAGCGTGAAACCCGGAATGATGGCAGTAGATGTAAAAGCAATAATAGTTGCAGTAATGATAACGATAGGAAAGGCCAGGCTGGTAATTACACGTCGCCATCGCCAGAACTCCTTCCACGATGTTTCCCACGCGGCCTGGTATAGCAGCGGCGGCAGGAAAACGAAGAACATGATATGTGGATCAATCACGATCTTCGGGAACCTGGCTGTGAAGCTAAGCAACAGCCCACCCAACACTAACACTATCGGGTAAGCGATCTTCAACCTGTTGGCTACCATCACCAGCCCGACAATTGCCAGGATGAGATAGACGAACTGGAATAACTGGCCTTGCATAATTAAACTATGCGCATAAAAAAATGAAGCCGCTACAGTCCACTTTGCCCAAATCAGTAAATTATACCATTTTTTCAATGAGTTATACAAGCGCGCTATATGGGCACACGGTAACTTTGTAGTATAGTGAAAAAGGTAAAAAATACAATCCCGGTCTATGATATCTGCTCGTTGCAGGGTAAGGATCAACTCAGCAACGAGATCATAGCCGAACCTTTTGCCAGCTACCTGGAGGCCCATCCCAACCTGCCGCTACCACACAGGCATTCGTTCTTTCATATGGTGCTGTTCACCAAAGGTGCCGGGCATCACACCATCGATTTTCAACAATTCCCGGTTGCGCCCGGGCAGATCTATTTCATGAAACCGGGACAGGTGCATAGCTGGAACTTTGAAGGCGAGACCGATGGTTACGTCATCAATTTTTCTGAACACCTCTTTGAGCACTTTCTGATGAACAGTCATTATACTGACGCATTTTCTTTCTTCCAGGGTGTGGCAGACGATTGTGTGATAGCGCTTGACGCCGAAACATTTGCAGGAGTAAAAACGACATTCAAAAAAATAGTACAAGAAGTGCACAGCAACGAAGCACAAAGTGCAGACCTGTTGCGGGTATATCTCATTGAGTTGTTTGTCCTTGTGAGCCGTAGCGTATCGAAAGCAGAACAAAGCCTTAGCAAACCGCAGAACCAGTTGTTATTGCACAACTTCCGCAAACTGGTTGATATTCACTATGCGGAGAAGCGCCTACCCAAAGACTATGCTGCGTTACTCTACATTACGCCCAATCACCTGAACGCATTGAGTAAAGATCTGTTAGGGCGCTCGGCAGGAGAAGTGATCCGCGACAGGATATTGCTGGAAGCCAAACGGCTGCTTATCAATGTAGACATCAGCATTGCCGACATAGCTGCAAAGCTGAGCTTTACAGACAGCTCGCACTTCACGAAGTTTTTTAAGAAATATACCGGTATAACACCAGAGGGATTCAGAAAGAGTTCCTTCGGCCGGGTTTAAAAAATAATAACTTATGTGTGCAGAAAAAAAAGAAAAAAAGTCGGGACTTTTATGGAGCGTATTGACCAACAAATGTCCGCGATGCAGGAAAGGAAACCTGTTTACCGGCAGCAATCCTTACCATATCAAAACTACTATGCGCATGCCGGAACACTGCCCGGAATGTGGTCAGCGTTTCGAACTGCAAACGGGCTTCTACTTCGGCACAGGCTACGTGAGTTACGGCCTTTCAGTAATGCTGCTGGCTGCTATTTTTATTGGCTGGGCGCTAACCCTGGGACTGTCTTTTAGAGATAATAGCATCTTCTGGTGTCTCGGCGTTTCTATTGCTGCGCTGCTTGCACTTCAACCAGTACTGCAACGAATGGCGCGCTCTATTTGGATCGCCTTTTTCGTACGACATGATGAGCATTGGCAGGCTGCTGGTACAAAAAACAATGAGGTGTTTGGATAAGCGAGCTGTCAACCCTTCCTGATCGTTGGCACATCTCTTTTGAATAGTTGGCAGCCGCAACTTCCATCGGGCGTTGATCGCCTGCACAGCACGCTAAATTGCAGGTTGCGTAATACTCATCAAACCCAACCATATGAAAAACCTATTTTACCTGTTGATCATCGTAATACTCACCTCATGTGGACAAGGTCAGGAAAAATCAGGAACTACTACTGATGGTGCTTCTGACTATGCGACGATCCAAACCGCAAAAGAGGCATATGAATTTGGTTTCCCGTTGGTAGTGATGCACGTGACGAAACAGGTAATGACCAATGTGGAACGACCGATCAGCGAAGGACGTCTACTCGCGCCGGTCAATCAACTCGTTAACGCCAATACATTCCCAAACGATAAGTTCCGGGATGTGGTAAGGCCCAACAACGACACTTATTATTCAATGGCATGGTTAGACCTGGAACAAGACCCCATGGTATTGCAGCTGCCCAACACCGGCGACAGGTATTATCTCTTCCCTATGCTCGATGCCTGGACCAATGTTTTCTTCTCGCCCGGCAAACGAACCACGGGAACAGAGACACAGACCTATCTCATCAGCGGACCTAAATGGACGGGCACAGTACCTGCCTCGTTGAAACAGGTTAAGGCACCCACCAACATCGTATGGCTGGTAGGCCGCACACAGGTGAACAGTGAACAAGACGGTGCTACTGTTGTAAAAAAGATACAGGACGGATATAAGCTAACGCCACTGAGCGCTTATGGCAAGCCATACACGCCTCCAACAGGCACGGTGGATAAAACCATTCCGCAAAAATCTCCTAACGATATTGTTACCGGTATGTCCATTGCCGACTATTTCAACCTGTTGAATCAACTGATGATCAATAATCCCCCCGCCCCGGCTGATGCAGAGATGATGAAAAAACTAGCTCCGCTGGGCATAGCGCCTGGCGCCACATTTGACCTCGCAAAATTCTCGCAGGCAGAACAGGACTCGATGAGTACAATTCCAAGCTGGGCAAAAGCTGACCTGCATAAAAATGCCCTTGGAAATGCCAAAGCTGTAAACGGGTGGTCTGTGAATTATGGATTGGGCAGCTATGGAATGGCATACAAGCAGCGCGGCGGTGTGGCTTTTGGCGGACTTGGCGCTAACCTCGATGCAGACGCCATGTACCCCAGTTCATTTACTGATGCTGACGGACAGGAATACGATGGCTCAAAACACAACTATGTACTACACTTTGATGGCGGCAAACAACCTCCTGTCAATGCTTTCTGGAGCCTGACAATGTATTCGCCGGAAGGTTTTTTAGTAACTAATTCTATCAGTCGTTTTGCAATTGGTGATAGAAATCCGTTGAAGAAAAACGCCGACGGATCGGTGGACATCTATATCCAAAAAGATGATCCCGGCAAAGACAAGCAGAACAACTGGCTGCCTGCACCTAACGGTCCTTTCAATTTACTACTTCGCATGTACTGGCCTAAAGAAGAGGTGCTCAACAAACATTGGAGTCCGCCGGCTGTTAAGAAACAAGCATAAAACAACAGAGCTCCGAAAACCCCGACAATAAACACCATGAAAAAAATATTCTCCATCATCCTAATCACTATCTGCATGACAGCCTTTAACGACCTTCAGAATACGAGCACAGCCAGCCCGGACGATATTAGGGAACAAGTGAAATACCAGCGCGCGATGGAAGCAGTCAACTGGGGCATGCCCGTGGTCAACTTTGACCTGATGTTGCAGGAATTCAAAAAAAATGGCGGCGACTATAATAAGATACTCTACTGGTCCAAGCTCTTTGACTGGAAAAACCAGACACTCACTCCGAACCCCGACGTCATTTACATAATGCCGTTCTTCGATACCAAAGATTGGCCGATGGTATTAGAAATACCTCCGGCCAATGGCGGCGTTATCAACGGATCGATCATGGATATATGGCAGGCCGCTATCGATGACGTTGGTCCTGCAGGATTGGACAAAGGCAAAGGAGGCAAATATCTGATCTTACCACCCGACTATAAGGGAAGCATCCCATCAGATTATCTGCCTATGCATTCTTACACTTACCACGGCTATGCATTACTGCGGTCTATTCCTAAAACAGGAAGTGATGCTGATGTAAAAGCAGCAGTTGATTATGCAAAGAAGATAAAATTCTATCCTTACAGCCAGGCGGCCAATCCACCCCAAACAGCTTTCATCGATGCCATGGGAAAAGAGTTCAATTCTCTGATACAATATGACCACCGATATTTCGAGTCGCTGAACCGGGTGATACAAAGCGAAATATGGTTGGAGCGCGACAGAGCCATGATCGACATACTCAAGTATATCGGCATTGAAAAAGGCAGAGCCTTCAACCCTGATGCACAAACTGTGAAGCTATTCGACAAAGCAGCCGCAGATGCACACGAGTGGCTGGAGACACAATACGTGTCTCACTTCCATACGCCTTTCTATGAGGGCACTCAATGGGCATTCCCGGTAACCGACGAATTCGGCGAATCGGTGAAAAATAATTTCACTACCCCTAATAGCTACCCGGTAGATATGCGGGGCGTGGCATTGACTTTCGAATTTTTCAGCGCCAAGCACCTGGGTGAAGGACAATTCTACCTGCTGAATATAAAAGACAAAAACGGCGAACCCTACAAAGGAAGCAATAGCTACCGCTTGACAGTGCCAGCTAACGTCCCAGCTAAAAACTACTGGTCTATCACTTTATACGACCGTGAAACTCATTGCTTGATTCGCAACATGTCTACGGTCAGCCGATCCTCCTTGAGTCCCGGACTAAAGAAAAACGCAGATGGTTCCGCAACACTTTACTTTGGACCGAAAGCACCTGCAGACAATGAAAAGAACTGGGTGCCAACAGATCCGGACAGGGAGTTTGAATTACTGTTCCGGATCTATGGTCCTGACCCTTCGTTCTTTAAGAAGACATGGACACTGCCTGATGCTGAAAAGATGTAGTGCCGACGGATATTATATCTTCCACCCTGCTCCTATACGGAAGGAATAATATTTGGGTAACAGGTCAAAATTGATCACCCCCATACTTTGCATAGCTTCAGGTATGGTTGGATTTTTTTGATCGCTGTGCTGGTAGTCTGCTTGCAACAGGCACACAGGAACGTTGAGGTCAAAGAACAAACGTTTACCTGCATACCAGTTTAACCGCGGAACAATAAAGCCCCGCATACCGGCCATGGTTTCTGTAGTTGGGAATACAACGGTGGTGTAAGGCGTTGTTTTAAACCGTTCGTAAAACAATCCGCCTGCTACTCCTATTGATGGTACAAAACTCTCTTTGCTTTTTTTAAAGAATGGCCACGTATACTCGTACCGGGCTGCCAGCGATGTGGTAGTAACTTCCATACCTGCCATTGTTACAGGAAAGTAATAAGGGTTGGACTGGATAAACTGATCCTTCCTTTTGCGGATGGAAAATTCCGACAGTTCGATCTCGTGAAAATTTTTTCTCTTGTTTTGTATGCGCAGGGCTACAGTTGGCTGCAGGTAATCGTGCTCCCTGAACGCATGCGCGAATTGTTGATTGCCAGTTGCAACAAATGGGCGGAAGGTTGTCAGGTTATATACCTTGAAGGCCAGTTTATTTTCACGTGTCGGTACAGGTTCGATGGTCGTTTGCTGTGCGTTGGCTGAAAAGCTCGCTAATACAAGGGTTGCCAGGCTGAAAGTCTTTGTCATTTTGCAGGTGTTTTAACCAAAACGCAACCTACGACGAATTATTACACCTCAATACATATAAATAACCTCACATTCTACAAATTCATATTCCCATTATTGAAACCGCCTTTTCCCGATTGTGTAAATCGTTGTAGCTACATGAATCTACGTTTGCGGCGCTAAACACACCAATCGATGAAACGTAGTTTTATTTTATTCCTGCTGTCTTGTAGCACAGCGGCTTTCGCACAAACCGGCGAAAAGAAAAATGATGATGCAAAAGAACTTGACGAAGTAGTGATTCGCGGCAACGCAAATAAATACAAAGAGGATGACGCCTCGCAAAGCCTGCGCCTGAAAACGCCGCTGCTGGAAGTGCCTCAAAACATACAGGTGGTAACCATAGACGCATTAAAAGACCAGCAGGTCATCAGCATGAGCGATGGCCTGATACGTAACGTGAGTGGCCTGGTGCGCATGGAGCACTGGGGCGACATGTATACCAACATTACCGCTCGCGGCTCGCAGATACAAGCCTTCCGCAATGGTTTCAATGTAGTAAACTCTTACTGGGGCCCCTTGACGGAGGATATGAGCTTTGTGAAGAACATCGAGTTCGTAAAAGGTCCTGCTGGCTTCATGCTCTCTAGCGGCGACCCAAGCGGTTTGTACAACGTTGTAACGAAAAAGCCCACCGGTATATCTAAAGGCGAGGCCTCATTCACAATGGGCAGCTTTGACCTGTACCGCGCTGCTCTTGACCTGGATGGCAAACTGAGCAAGAACGGTAAACTGTTGTACAGGCTGAACATGGCGGCGCAAAACAAAAAATCGCACCGCGCCAACGAATACAACAACCGCTATACTATTGCGCCAGTTATCTCTTACCAGCTGGACGATAAAACAAAACTGACGCTGGAATACAACTACCAGCGCGCCAACATGAGCAACGTAGGTTCATTCTATGTTTTTGCCCCCAACGACTTTGCAACACTGCCTGTTGACTTCACAACCCTGCCTTCAGGTATGCCGGGTACTGTAATTCATGATCACAGCGTGTATGCAAACCTGCAACACAACATCAACACCAACTGGAAATTGACCGCACAGGTTGGCCGTTTTATGTACGACCAGGAAGGTTCTTCTATGTGGCCTACTTCTGTGAATGCTGATGGCACAATGATCCGCAATGTTGGTATATGGGATGCACGTAGCCGCATGACCATGGGCCAGGCATTTGTAAACGGCGATGTACAAACGGGTGCCATCCGCCACCGCATACTGGGTGGCCTGGATATGGCCAACAAAGACTACATGGCCGATTGGAGTCAAAGCCATAACCTGGATGACTCTACTAAATTCTTCGACCCACGTAACCCTGACCTGGGCGCACCTGTTAACGGCTATCCTCAATTCGACCGCGAGACACCATTGGCTGAACGCGCACAAACGGGGGGAACAATAGACCAGGCATATACCAGCCTGTACCTGCAAGATGAACTGGGCTTCTTTAAAAACACAGTACGCCTGACACTTGCTGCCCGTTACACAGACTTAAAACAATCTCAATACGGCGGTGCACCTGATAAAGCGCAACACTTCACACCACGCGCCGGACTGAGTGTTTCTATCGACAAAGAGACTTCAATATATGCCCTGTACGACCAGGCTTTCATCCCTCAAAGCGGCATACTGAGCAATGGTGGCAAAGTACAACCAATGACAGGCAACAATAGCGAGATTGGCATCAAGAAAGAATGGTTCGGTGGCAAATGGAGCACCAACGCTTCTGTTTACCGCATCATCAAAAACAATGAGCTAACAAGTGACCCAACCCAACCTGTTGGATCAGGCCTCAGCATTGAATTAGGACAAAAAGTATCGGAAGGTATCGAATTCGATCTGCGCGGCACCATAGCTCCCGGCCTGAACCTGGTAGCCAACTATGCCTACACCGATTCAAGGTTATTGAAAGTAGCACAAAGCCTTGAAGACAGCAGCATCATGAAGGTTAGAGATATAGTGCCCGGCTTCGCTAAACACACGGCTAACGTATGGCTTACTTACCAGGTACAAGAAGGTATACTGCGTGGCGCAGGTATCTCTGCCGGTGGCACCTTCCTGGGCGACCGTAACACTTACTGGGATCCATCACCAGACGGTAAGAAGATCGATGATTACCTGAAACTGGATGGAGGCCTGTTTTGGCAGAACGACAAGCTGAAAATAACTGCTAACGTATTCAACATCCTGAATGAATACCTGTACAGCGGTTCTTACTACGCATGGCTGAACGCATACAACTGGCAAACAGAGGCTCCACGTAACTACCGCGTTTCAATCGCATACAAATTCTAATGACCGCAAGAAAACTCATAGGCAAAATGCACCTCTGGCTCGGACTCTCGTCCGGGCTAGTGGTTTTTATCATAGCCATCACCGGTTGCATCTATGCCTTCCAGGACGAGATACAGAATGCCACACAGCCTTATCGTTTCGTAGAACAGCAGGACAAGGCTTTCCTTCGCCCATCGCAAATACAGCAAATAGCTGGAAACGCCCTACCCGGTAAGCATGTGCACGCCATCATGTACCAGGGGCAGGCGCGTGCTGCAAAAGCAATATTTTACGCTGAACCCGAGGCCGGTGACTATTACTATTTTGTGTACATCAACCAGTACACAGGCGAGGTATTGAAAGTAAGTGATGAGTACAAAACATTTTTCCGCTTCATACTGGATGGGCATTTTTACTTATGGTTGCCACATGAAGTAGGCCATGTAATTGTCGCCAGCGCTACACTCATCTTCCTGGTAATGGTTATCAGCGGTATCATACTCTGGTGGCCACGCAACAAGGCAGGCAGGAGGCAACGCTTTTCTATCAAGTTCAATGCTAAATGGCGTCGAAAGAATTACGACCTGCACAATGTGCTTGGCTTTTATGTAGCATCGCTTGCACTGGTATTTGCCATTACGGGGTCTGTATGGGGCTTTGAATGGTTCGGCAAAATGTACTACGGCGCCATTTCAGGTGGCGGCAGCATGAAACCGTACGTCGATCCCGGATCTAAAGACACACCTGTAGCTGCATCGACCAATATGCCCGCGATGGACCGCATATGGTTGCAACTGTACAAAGGAGTACCCGCCAACGGGGCGATCGAAGTGCATACACCAGAAACCGATTCATCGTCTATAGCGGTAAACGTTAATCCCGACCCTACTACTTACTGGAAGATAGATTACCGCTACTTTGACCAGCACAGCTTGCGCGAGTTGAGTGTGGATCACGTTTGGGGACGCTTAAGGACCTTAAAGGCAGCGACAAACTGATGCGCATGAACTACGACATCCATGTGGGTGCCGTACTAGGCCTGCCCGGCAAGATGCTGGCCTTCTTTGCCAGCCTCATTATTGCCTCGCTGCCTATTACCGGCACGCTTATCTGGTGGGGCCGCAGAAAAAAGAGCAAGCAATCGCAAAACACTCAAAAAGCTAGTGTAAAACATAATGAAATGAGTAGTGTTTGTTAAAAGCAAAACCGCAACTCTATCTCCATGAACAGTGAAGGCAGTCGACAAGGCTGCCTTTATTCTTTTCAGTACCTTCACACAGCCGGTCAACAAATCGGTTTGAAAAAACTCCCGAAACAAAAAATAAAACCATGCAACAACAAATTACACCCTGCCTTTGGTTCGATGCCCAGGCACAAGAAGCAGCTAACTTCTATTGCAGCCAGTTTGCCAACGCGAAGATCGTTTCGCAGTCTCCCATCGTTACCGAAATAGAAGTTTCGGGACAACGGATGATATTGTTGGAGGGCGGCCCGAAGTACAAGCCCAATCCTTCTATCTCGTTCTTTTACCTGAGCGAAGATGCCGGAGAAATAGATCGCATCTGGGAAGCAATGATCAACGACGGAGGACAGGTACTGATGGCTCTTGACAAGTATCCATGGAGTGAGAAGTACGGCTGGATCAACGACAAGTATGGCATATCCTGGCAATTGTCTGTAGGTAAAATGAGCGATGTTGGTCAGAAGATCACACCTAGCCTGCTGTTTGTAGGCGAGCAATACGGTCGCGCCGAAGAAGCAATCGAACAATATTCCTCTATATTCAAAGATGTGAAGCTGGATGGCATCATGCGTTATGGCGACAATGAACAACCCGACCAAGCCGGCAAGGTTAAACACGCACAAGTAGCTTTCAATGGTAATAAGTTCATGTTCATGGATAGTGCCCATGCGCATAAGTTCCAGTTCAGCGAAGGTGTGTCGTTTACTATATACTGCGATACCCAGGAAGAAATAGACTACTATTGGGACCGTCTGACCGAAAACGGCTCTGAAAGCATGTGCGGCTGGCTAAAGGACAAGTTTGGCGTGTCGTGGCAGATAGTTCCAAGCATCATCGGCAAACTCATGACCGACCCTGCCAAAGCGGGAAAAGCGGCCAAGGCCTTTATGGAAATGAGAAAGTTCGATATCGAGAAGTTAGTACAGGCTACGCTAGCATAAACACTATTTTACAAAGAGGCCGCTTTACAGCGGCCTCTTTTATTCGTCATAAACTTTACCTATCTGGAGGAAAGCTGGCCATGATCTTTTTTACCGCCTCAGGTATTTCAGAGACCGGGTCTACCATTTCCCTATATATTTCCTTGTTGCCGATGCCTTCCCATAACAAGCGTTGTGTCTCAGCATCCCCTATATCAATGATCAGCGAGCCATCAATGTAATTTTTGACGTCGTAGGTGGTATAAGCTGTTACACCAGCGCCGTTGCCCCACACATAGGGCCTGAATACACCGCCGTAGCTATAGTAATCTCTTGAGGTCGGTACCGACTCCTCATAGTGAAATATAGCAGAGACATGCACCAGCATATCAGGCAAGGTACTTTCTGTAAAACCCTTCTTCAACATTTCTGACCTTACAGCAGTAAGTATGCGTTCTTTGTTTTCAGTGCTCAGCTCTTCCGGTGTAGAGAACTCGTCTATACCATAGGTGCGATAATTGGAAAAGTTTGCCCCCTTGTCATAGTCGCTGATCACGTCCAGTGAGGAAGAACAGGAGGCTAGCTGCATACACAGCAAACTCAATGCTATATAACCTTTCAATGCCTGTTTCATATCGGCAAAGTTTGAGAACCCGATCTATTCCGCCGGTGCCGTCTCGGAAGCGGCAGGTGCCGGCGCAGCATGCTTTTCGTACGATCTAATGAGATAACCGATCGTAAGCAGATAGCTATCACCTTCAAACCGGTTGCGAGCACCAAACTCATGCAGCCAGCGAAAATCTATCGAGGTCCTTAGTTTAGGGTGAAAAATCATGCCCTCGAGGCCGCCGGCCCATATCCTGTCTCTCTTGCCGGTGAACACACGCGGACCAATGGGTATGTCATCATTGGTCACCTTGAACTGCCCGTAGTAAATGCCGCCAACATGAAATATCATTGGCACCGGCGTGCTCTTGATCTTGTGATAAAACGCTTTTCCAATACCGCCTTCGGCGTTAAAAATGTTACCCACCCTTAACTCAGAATTCTTCTTGTCCGTGTGTATCTCGTAAAAAAATATGGATGAAATGCTCCACATTTTTTTCTCATCAAAAAAATAAGTGGCGCCGGCTGATACCTCATTGGTCCACATGCCGAGACCATTATTACTTCCCCCGCCTAACTGATACTCCCCGGTTGGAATGTACACCGCATAACCTACAAGGAAGTCTGCTTTTTTACAATGCCAGCCCAGTTGTATGGGCTGTATGTACAGATCAGTGAAGGCCATTGGAATTTCCTTCTCCGCCAGGTTGCCCTCTATCCGGTCAGACATAAAAGCGCCCAGTATAGAAGCCCCATAGTTGGCATTTAGAATTTTAAGATTGGTCACCACGCCTACGCCACCTCCCACGAACGCAGCACTGATCTCGGGAATAGTAAGCACGACGTTGCCGTCGTCGTTCTTCAGCTCAGATGCCCTGTAGTTGTAACCAACAGCAAAAGCAGAAAAACCCGGCGGTGGTTGCGACCCGGCATTCAAACCGTAGTCACCTAGTAAGTGATGTCCCTTCAATTGCGCCCACGAGCTACCTGTAAACAGGAATATTACCAATATCGTAAAGGCATAATACATTCCGAATTTTATTGTTTTCATGATCAAAGGTTAAGGTTAGGGCTTTCTATTTTTACCGAATTTTGTCACATACTTAGGAATATAAGGATCCTGCGTTCCTGACGCTATCAGTGGATATGCTTCCAGGCTTTTTTCAAATGCAGCAACGATCTTCATTACAGGTACGGCATTCCATGAATTGCGGATGGATGCTTCAGGATATTCTTCCTTAGGGTCTGTGATCAGGTTAAATGCTTTAGGCGTACCTAACCGGACAGGCGGCGACCACCAGTCGCGCTCATTTTCATAGAATACAATTTTCCAGTTCCTCCATTTTACAGCCTCCATTCGGTCTGACACAAACACGGGAAAACCATCACGGTTCGATACCTCTGAATTGCCGAAGAGAAAAGCAGATTGATCCACTCCATCTATCGGCCGGTCGTTCGGAATGTTGACACCGGCGATAGATGCGAATGTCGGATACAGGTCAACCTCATGCACGATCTCATTGCTTACCTTGCCGGGAACCGCGTGGCGGGGCCAGCGAACGATGAATGGTGTACGCAACGATCCTTCCATATGCGTAAAATAATAGCCACTCCACGGTCCCGAGGTTCCTTGCCAGGGAAAACTGGCATCAGGGCCGTTGTCGCTGGTAAATACAACAATGGTGTTCTCGCGAATGTGTAGGTCGTCTATCGCATCTAATATCTGTCCAACATGGGCATCCATTTCTACTAGAGCGTCCGGGAAATCGCCGTATCCTGTTTTTCCGGCAAACTCAGGATTAGGAAGTGTAGGAAAGTGGACCAGGGTAAATGGCACGTAAGCATAAAATGGCTTTCTGGCCTGTACGCTCCGCTTCATAAAATCAATCGTCCTGCGCGTTAGCTCTGCATCTATCAATGAGCGTTGCTTAAGGTCATATACTTGTAGTTGCCTGCTTTTTTCGCCTTTGCGACCTTCCATGATGTAGGGCATGGCAGCACCCGCAGCTGTAGCTTGAGGTGAAGAAGGCCAGAATGCTTCATCTGTTGTGCGCGAAATACCATACCATTCGTCAAATCCCTGGTCATTCGGCAAACGCCCGTTCACACTGCCCAGGTGCCATTTACCAAAATGCGCGGTCGTGTAACCAGCCTGTGACAATAGCTCCGCTATCGTCACTTCCCACTCGGTCATACCATCTAGCCCTTCCCCCATAGGTACCGAATGGGTACCCGACCGAACCGCAAAGCGTCCAGTCATGATCGCAGACCGGCTGGGTGTACATTGTGCCTCTACATTGAAATTGAGCAGTCGCATGCCCTCGGTGGCTAGCCTATCGATGCGGGGTGTGGGAGCACCGCGTAAAATGCCGCCACCATAACATCCCACTTCTCCATAGCCAAGGTTGTCCATGAGGATGAATATGATGTTAGGCTTATTTTGCGCTCCTAAATAGTAAGAAGATAGTTGCATAAGCATTACAATCAATATTGCAGCCCTGATCATTATTTTTTTCATAGTAATGACGATAGTTTATGGACAATAGCCTCTTGTGATCAAAGCACACAGAAACAGGTCATTCAAAAAGCGTATTCAGACAGGCCATTAAACACAGTAATAAAATGATCAGTAATAAAAATTGTTTCATGGTTTTTGGTTTCAGGGTGAGGGAGGTTTGTGGTCATCGTTTCTCTGCTCGATAGACATTTTTCCAATCGTGTTTTATGCTGATAACCTGCCAGTTGTTCTTAGCAGCTTCATCCAGCGACCAGTTGGTTTTCTCCTGGTAATAATATTCTCTGGTTGAATCATCGTGGTTGACAAGTAATTGCAACGAAGGATATTTACTGCTCTGGCTGAATTGCAGCATTTCTACATCTCCTTCTCCACCCTCGTTACCGCAGGCAAAAACGGGTGGCCTGCCCAGATAGCGTTGAAGGGTCACTGGTTTACCTTCCTTGTCATTAAAATGTGCTAAGCCGGGCAGTCTCATAATGCTCCGGCTGCTGTCTACGTATTTGTAGTTGAAAGTGGTACCAACCACCTGTTCTTTCGGTATTCCGTACAGGTCCATTGATATGCCCCGTACAAACTCCACGGTACCGCCAGAGCAGATGTACGTTTTAAATCCATTAGCCCGCAGGTAGTTCAATAATTCTATCTGCGGCTGATAAGTGATCTGCCAGATAGGAACATTGCGTGGCGGGTAAGTTGCAGAAGTGAAAAAGTTCTTGACAGCGTTTTCAAATTCCACCTCGGTCATTCCGGTATGAGTGGCGTCAACCAGCTGTACAAATGCTTTTTCGCCGCCTTTGTGAAAATATTCTTTGTCGCCTTCAATAACTGCTTTGAACGGCTGCTTTTTAGCAAGGCGTCCATCTTTGGTCACCATCTCGCGGGCCTGCGCAAAGGCAAACAGTTCCTGTACCAATGGTTTTTCAGCCCAAAGCGTACCATCGTTATCAAACGAAGCGATTCGGTCAGCTACGGGTATATAACTTCCCGAAGAGCTGTCGGTAACCTTATGTACGTAATCAATGATAGCGCTTTTCACTTTGCCATCATTCCACGAAGGCAACGGATCTGTTGTCATTTGCGAGGCCTTGCCTGCAGCAGCTGGCTCGGTCTGCGGTCGGCAGCCCGAGACCAGGATAGCGGCAAGACATGTTATGAGCGCAAGTGATTTCATAGTGACAGGTTCTGCAAATCTGTTTTCGTTTTTAGGCTCTATTTAAAATGAGGGCATTTCTATGTGAAACATTATTCGCAACACGTGGTTTACACGCACTTTTACGTCTCGTTCGTCTGCTGCGTTCCAAACATTCTGCTGCATGTATC
Source organism: Polluticoccus soli (assembly GCF_029269745.1). NCBI lineage: Bacteria > Pseudomonadati > Bacteroidota > Chitinophagia > Chitinophagales > Chitinophagaceae > Polluticoccus > Polluticoccus soli. The sequence goes on from NZ_JARJHT010000001.1 coordinate 232,201, forward strand.
CGATCTCCACCCTGTAGTCCCGTTCATCGTCAAAAGCATACACTATGCCTCCGTAGGTCCTGTTTTGATCAAAGACTTTTTCGCCGTGCACAGATGATGCCAGCCGGAAGAAAGCTTCATTATTCAACACGAATCCAAATCGCTTGGTTGGGTAATACAAAACGCGTATCAGGTAGCGAAGCGTAAGCTCATTTTTGAAGTAGTCATACCCTTCGTCACGTGTGCTGTTGTCATATCGTCGTCCAAGCCACTTTTCTTCAAACCGGAAACGATTAGCCCATTTGAAATCAGGATTGATCTTGCCCGCATTCTTTATCATGAACTGTTGCCATATCCGGTAATCAGGAAATGCATAGGGCAAACAGGCATCATCGTAAGGCACATTATACTGCAATGCCAGGCCGCCAGCTATACTTTTATAGTTTTTCATGTGGTAACTAACACCAAGGTTGCCATACCAGCCCTGCGTATTTGTTATAAAATTCGCCCGCTGAATGTTGGCCTCTGCCCATGCACCCCATCGGGAGTCCTTCTGCCTGTTCAGATCAAACTCAAACCCAAGCCAGAAGTTGTAGTTGGTAATGGTTGAATCCTGCGCAAAGCACCTGGTGCCGACCATAAGCAATAGAATATGTATCCACAGTAGCTTCATTACAGTTCATTAGTTCTCGTCTCGTTTTATCCTATCCGTTCGTTCTCTTATTTTCCGCTCGCCTTTGATCCATTTCAATTCTTCTTCCATGATATTCGTAGGCACAAAGCTTGGAGGGAAAGAGCGTGGCGGATATTCCTGGAACGATGCAGCAAACTTGAATACTTCATCCATCGCACCATAGACGGCGCCTACATGATTGAGATTCCAGTCCCAATAAGTATTTGAAGTTATATCGGCCCGCTCGTAAGGGTCCTGGTACAGGTTAAATATCTTCTGCAGGCGCAGCCTGGTAAATGGTTCAGCCCATACTCCCATGGTTCCTGCGAGCCGCTGCTCTGCATATACGTATTTATAATCGCCTTGCCGCAACCCTACCAGCAAGCCGTCATCGTCAGAATAGAAAAACTTATCTCGCATGCTATGCACACCGTTGTTATTGCCCGGAGTGCCACCTACTGAAGTCAGGAATCTCGATTGGTCATATCCGTCAAGATGCACTTTATACGTCTTGCCGTTGGCTTTGTATCCTTTCAGGCATTTGTCGGCTATGTTTGGTTCACCGGCAATAGCACACAATGTTGGTATCCAGTCATTATGGCTCATCAGCTCGGTTGTCACAGTGCCTGCTTTGATATGCCCAGGCCAACGCACCAGGCAAGGCACGCGGAATGCGCCTTCCCAGTTAGTATTCTTTTCGCTGCGGTAAGGCGTCATCGCACCATCGGGCCAGGTATTCATGTGGGGACCATTGTCTGAAGTATAAACAACAATGGTATTATTGGTGATACCCATATCATCCAGCGCCTTCAGTATTTTGCCGATGGTTTCATCGTGTTCTATCATGCCATCTATGTACTCGCTATCGCCGTGTGTATACCTGCCCCTGTGCGATGCCCGCACGTGAGTACGTAAGTGCATACGTGTTGAATTGAACCAGCAGAAGAATGGCTTGCCTGCTGCGTGCTGCCGTTTCATATAGTCGATAGCAGCATCAGAGGTTTCATCGTCTACGGTTTCCATACGTTTTTTTGTTAGGGGACCTGTGTCTTCAATAGTTTGTTTTCCCACTTTCCCAAAACGAGGGTCTTCCATTGTATTATCATTGCTTGTTGCTTTGCAACGCAACACACCACGCGGTCCATATTTTCTTAAATACTCCGGATCTTTGGGATAGTCCGGCAATTCAGGTTCTTCCTCTGCATTGAGGTGGTATAGATTACCAAAGAATTCATCAAAACCATTCACCGTTGGCAGGCTCGGATTCCGATCGCCAACGTGGTTTTTACCAAACTGCCCTGTTGCATAACCAAGACTTTGCATAAAGCCGCCTATAGACGGGTCTTCCTGGCTCATCCCCATGGGCGCACCGGGATAACCCACTTTGGTCAAACCAGTACGTATACCGTGCTGACCGGTAAGAAAAGCTGCACGCCCTGCGGTACACGACTGTTCTCCATAATAGTGTAAGAATCTCACCCCCTCTTTTGCTATACGATCGATGTTGGGTGTTTCATATCCCATTACCCCATCGCTGTATGCGCTGATGTTGGCGATACCAATATCATCACCAAAAATGACAAGGATGTTAGGTTTTTCCTGGGCTTGTAATTGACTGCCCATTCCGAGAAAAATGGCGGGAAGCACCAGGTGCTTTAATTCTCTTCTGATCAGGTTTTTCATAAGGTTGTTTCAGGTTAAGGTTTATCAATATTTAGACGCGATAGAATTGGTATAAGCATCTTTCACACAACGGAAGCCAACATGGTTGGATGCAGATCTGTACTCTCCCCTTCCACGGGTACCAACCCTATAGCGTGTACAATACTCGTCGGTACATAGGTAAGACCCACCGCGTTGCACTTTTTTCTTTTCTTCCGGTTCATCAGGATCGTATGAGGAGCCAGGCCCACGCGGATTTTCAGCAGTCTCCTGCGACAATGAGCTGTAGTAATCGGGCCGGTACCAATCGCTGCACCATTCCCATACATTGCCGGCCATGTCATACAGGCCATACTTGTTAGCCGCAAAATGTGCTACCGGCGCTGTGCCGGTATAGCCATCCCGGCCGTCGTCGTGCTGGGGAAACTTGCCCTGGTAGGTATTGGCCATCCATTTGCCATCGGGTTGAAAACTGTTGCCCCAACTGTATAGCTCGCCGGCAGCACCACCACGTGCGGCAAATTCCCATTCAGCTTCGGTTGGCAGACGTTTACCCGCCCAACGTGCATAGGCACAGGCATCTACCCAGGCTATGTGTACTACAGGATGTTTCTGCCTGCCTTTCAGATCGCTGCCCTTACCTTCCGGATGTCGCCAGTCGGCACCGCGTACGTAGTTCCACCAGCGGTAGTGATCGTTTTTGTCTGTTATTGCAACCGGGGTAAACACTATCGACCCCGCAAACAGGTTTTGTTCCTGTGCACCCGGATATTCGTCTTCGGTGGGTGTTCTTTCGGCTATGGTTACATAACCAGTTGCCGCTACAAATTCAGCAAACTGCTCATTGGTCACTTCTGTTTTATCCATGAAAAAACCTTTCACCCGCACACGGTGAACAGGTAAGGCATCGCCATACGACTGTTCGTGCTTTTGCTCATCAGCGCTTACTGTTGCGCCCATGCTGAATTCCCCACCCGGCACCCATACCATTCCTTCGGGCAACTCATCCATTTGCTCTGTTGCATTGGCTATCGTTGGCAGAAACTTTAGCGCCGGGTCTTCCTTCGGCATAGTAGAAGCCGGCATCGGGCTCTCATCCGGTGCCGAACACAACACAACATCTTCATTGTTGACGGGAATGTTTTGTACTTGTTTGGGTTCATCGCTACAGCCGCAAAATACAAATACAGTTAGGGCCGCCAGGCAGCCTATGGTGTACTTCATGGAGATAGTTTTTCATGGTGGACAAATGTTTAGGGTTCGGTCATTGTTGCCTTCGTTTTCAATCAAAAACTGAAGCAGCAACGCTTACTATAAAGTTAAGGTCGCCGAGCAGCGGTTTCAAAATTTAACAGGGATTGTTTGCCAATCATTACTAGCTCTGCTGCCAGAAGTCTGTGGCGACACAAGGGTTATACTAAACACAGTTATACATATTGCTATAACAAACTGATTGTTCAGTACACATACTGCAGCGAGATAAGGATAAAGCTCTACAATAAGAAACGTATTGCGTAGCTTAAAAAGGGAAAAGGTTATAGTCGAGGCGACAGTAATGTTGGATTTCCCATTTCAAACCACACGTGCGGATCACCATCATATTCAAACAAACCGTTCTCTTGCAGCCCGATCTTCGTCAACACCCTGCGCGATGCCACATTGTCGACATTGGCCATGGCATTCACTTCAGGCAGGCGCATCACTTCCCAGGCATACTGCAAAGTAGCAGAGGCCGCCTCGGTAGCGTAGCCCTTACCCCATGAGCTTTTCATAAACCTGTAACCTATGTCATAAAAATCCACATACCCGTTCACAGGCTCCTGCATGAGCTTCAACCCTGCCCAGCCCACAAAGCTGCCCGAGTCTTTTTCAATCACCGCCCAGCGTCCTATGCCATTGGTCTCGTACTGCCGCCTGATGAAAGCGATAGCCTCTCTCGCCTGCTCGATGTCATTTAGCGGTTTTGCACCTACATAGCGCATCACTTCCTGGTCAGCATTCAAAGCAAACATACCTTCCTCATCTGAAGGCAGCAGATCGCGCAAAATAAGTCTCGGTGTTTCCAGGTAAAACTGCATAGTGGTTGTGTTCCTGCTAAATATACGAATTATTGCTATCGTGCTGGGCGGGGTGCGGCAAAGCGAATGAACCTCAACAATCAGCAATTGCACAATACAACGTAAATTGGCCTGGTGAAAAAGAACATAAGCTTCTCCACTCAAGGCAAACGGGAGGATATCGGCAAGCAAGTCATATACAGGCTGCTGCCAAACAGGTATGCTGAAGCCGTTGGGCCTTTTGTCTTCTTTGATCATATTCCTCCGGGACCAAGTACTGAAGACGAAAAACAGAGTACTAATCCCCACCCACACAGAGGCATAGCCACGCTAACCTACCTTCTTAGTGGTGAGTCAGAGCATTACGACAGCATGGGCAACTACGCCAAAGTAAATTCTGGCGGGGTGCAGTGGATGAAAGCGGGCACCGGTATCATACACGAAGAACGGCTTGGTAATGACCCGGTACACGGCGACGCGGCTATTCACGGATTTCAGTTTTGGATCAACCTGCCGGCAAAGAATAAAGCTGAACCACCTGAATACATAGCTTTACAGGCTGGCGAGGTACCCCGGCAATTGCTGGAGGACGGGGCTAGCTGGGTTAAAATAATTGCCGGCGAATATGGTGAACTTAGTTCAAAAATTCCCGGCTATTCATTACAGTTTTTATACCACATACACCTGCAGGCAGGCAAGGAGTTTGTATTGGATACGAAAGACCAAATTGAGTACGCAGCCTTTACCATAGGAACCAAACTGATGGTGAACGACACAGAATACGAGGCAGGCGAGTTTATTGAATTTGACAGAAGCGGGGGTACCATCGAGATCATAAATAAGCTGAAAGACGCAAATGACTTTCTCTTGTTTGGGGGCGAAAGGTATACAGAACCGATAGTGGCTGACGGCCCTTTTGTAATGAATACCCACGATGAGATCGCCAAAGCATATTTGGATCTTCATAACGGCAAATACGGCACGATCACAAAAAATAAAAAGTAAACGATGACAAACGATCCTAAATCTTACCGCGAGCGGCAACCGCTGCGTTTTCTTGTTTTTTCGGCTTCATTGAGGGGCGAGTCGCTGAATACCCATTTGGCTAGGCTGGCCAGCCAGGTGATAGAAAAGAATGGAGGGATCGTCGACTTTGCCAACATGAGCGATTTTGACGCGCCTTCTTATAGCCAAGATGCTGAAACGCAGCAAGGCATGCCAAAAGGAACAATTGAATTCCAAAAGCGCTTGCTGGATAACGATGCTTTCATTATCGCATCTCCCGAATACAACGGTTCAATGCCGGGGCTGTTGAAAAACGCAATTGACTGGGTTTCGAGGTTTCGTCCCCAACCCTTCAATGAGCGGCATGCGCTATTGATGTCGGCATCACCATCAATGGTTGGTGGAAATAGATCGCTTTGGACCTTACGGGTTCCGTTGGAGCATTTGGGCACAAGGGTTTTTCCTGACATGTTTTCGCTGGCTATGGCGCATAAAGCGTTTACACCCGAAGGTGGGTTTGTGGATGCCGTGCTTGCCAAACGTTTTGAAGACAATATTGTTGCATTTATGAACCTGGTTGAAGCAGCTAAACATTATCCTTGTATCAAGAAAGCATGGGTTGAATTTTTGGGCGAAGTTCCAGACCCGGTTACAGACAGGGTGGAGTAATTTTCGGTTGTCTTTTGGGGTTGCTATTGGCCTTGTTTGTAACGGAAATAATAAGACGGGCAGCGTTTGCTGCCCGTCTTGCATTAATCGGCTCCTACTATTAAATTAGCATAAAATCAGGTTTATGAAATTCAGGGGCTCGTTGATTGCTATTTGTTGTGGAGCGGTTCTTATGGCCGCTTGTAAAAAAGAAGACAGCTCGGCAACTAAAAAACTGCTGATGGATGGCAGATGGCAGGTAACAGCCTCTACCGCCACTACTTTTTACAACGGCAAGGACACGACCCTTGACCTGATGAGCACCTGGAACGAGTGTGAGAAAGACGATATTGCCGAGTTCAAAAGCAATGGCAAGGCTACACAAGATGAGGGCGCTAACAAATGCCCCGACGATCCGCAGACTACTGCCATTAAGTATGCACTGCTGAACAACGACACCCGGATAGCCCTGGTAGACGATAACCCCGATACATTTGACTTGCATGTAACTACTACTGAGTTGAAACTGACTATAGTCAAACCCAACTCATCAGGCACGGTCTTCACTTATGTCGAAACGTATAAGAATATCAGGTAGGCTGCTGGGCTAACATCAGCAACCACCCCTCCGCCCCTCCTTAAATTAAGGAGGGGGACCATGGCATTATTTTGCAGCTTAATAGCTTGTAAAAACGTTATACCATGAGTATGAAACAGATAATAGTGATGAGCGTATTGAGTGTACTGGTATTGACGGGATGCGCTACTAAGGGTTTCGATTTTGACAGTAAGACAAAAGCAGAGCCTGTACCCAATGGTCAGAAAAGCTCGCTGCCTGATTCTGTGCGCGATCCAAAATCATATAATCCAACAAACTAGTACAATACTCCATTTCACCCTCAGAAGGGGGAAATGTGATGACAGCATTTTTGGACAGGATAGCTGCCTTGCGTTAATTTGCAGCTCATGTATAGCAGGCAGGAAATAGCGCAAAAGAAAGAGGCATTCTGGACGACATTTGGTAGGTATATGCAGCCCATCACCCCCGCGGGCAGCGACAAGGTGAACTGGATCAACTACAAAACGGGTGTGCCAGGCATCAGCTTTAAAATGGATGCTGATAGCAAACGCGCCAGCATTGCTATCGTACTCAACCATATCGACCCAGCCGTCCGTCGGCAGCATTACGAACAAATACTGACCTTGAAACACCTGCTGCGCGACGCCACCGGTGAAGACTGGACCTGGGAACCTGAAGTGCATGATGACTACGGCAAGGTATATAGCCGTATCGGCACCGTCTCGATAGGTCACAATATCCTCGAACCGGCAGACTGGCCTGCCCTTATATCCTTCCTCAAACCACGCATCATCGCCCTTGATGAGTTCTGGAGCAATACCAGGTTTGCGTTTGAGCTATAACGCTGACGATAAAACACTTATTTTGGTATTACCAATTTACCAACTCCCATTCTATGAGATACGTTCCCTTATTATGCCTTTTGCTGATCATGGCTCAGCCGTCAACAGCCCAGAGCAAATATTTACAGATCCATGAGCCTGGCGCAAAGCGCTTGCATTTCGCACTTCCGTCGCCCTGCCATTTTAGTATAAAGCTACCCAATGGCAGATATTCGCAGGTAGCCGCTCCAAGCCTGGGCATGGGCGGTTCTTATACTTATGCTGCCAACCGCTTTGTGTGGCTGAATGTTGGCTTAGCTGTCACAGCCAAACCTGGTGAACGCAAAGACCCTGATTACTACTGGGACGAAAGCGCCTTGTCTACCTTCATCACCTTGCGCAATAACCATGTGATAAGAAATATAGTTGCGGGGTATGGCATCAGCTTTAGCCATTTCAACCAAGAGAGTGGCTATTACAATAGATATCTTGGCACAGACAGTCTCCAACAAGTATACAACAGCGATGGAGTGGGTTTTTGCCTTTCGGGCCAATACCATCCGCTGCATTTTATGTCCCTTGGGCTGCTTTACCAGCCGCAGGTATATTCGTTGCAGCATGGTTTCGGCTATCAGCACGTTATGGCGCTCGAAATGATATTGAGTGTACCACTTAGCCGGCGCCCGGGATGGGTGCGTCCTACAAAAGAAGGCTAATAGCGTCGTCTAATTATAAATAAATTATTGTATATTTGCTATAGAAAAATATAGCTATGAACCCTGCGTTTCAAATTCCGGATTACCATTTGACCGCACAGACGATAACCCTATAGGGGGTACCAGTACGGCAACAAATTGACACAAATTGGCGACCAAACGCATTACCAGCAAGCATTCCGGCATTTCGCCAAAGCGACATTTGTAACAAAAACCGGCCTTTTATGGTCCTAAAACGGCTGTAACAGTGTTACAGTGTGACACCAAAAACGACCACAATCGATAACAAACTAGAGGCGCAATTGCGAGCTAGCTCTGAGGTCCAGAGAACTAGCTCATCCATTGGCATGATTTTGCAGATTTATAGCCTGTTGAAAAAGATGGGCACGAATAAACAAAAATCAACGTTATGAAAAAACTGAGTTTAGCCTCCTTATTACTGCTGGTCGTATCGCTAACAGGTTGTCAATTAATAGGTGACATCTTCAAAGCCGGTGTTTGGGCTGGTATCCTGCTGGTTGTTGTCGTGGTCGGCCTGATTCTTTTCGTATTGAGAAGGATATTCTAGAGAAACAATTTTAAAACTACACATATGAGCACATCACGATTTTTGGCCGGCGCCGTTATTGGATTGGTAGCCGGGCTGTTACTGGCCCCTTCTAAAGGTTCTGAGCTAAGGTCTGACATTTCTGACACCGCTGACAAGCTGAAAGACAGGTTCAACAGCCTGATGGGCCGCACTGGTGGTCCGGACCTGGACGATCTTCGCTCCTTCCTCGATAAGAATATTGATGGCCTGAGCGATGATGTGAAACACCGCATCCTCACCATCATAGACGAGGCCAGCGACATGGCATACAGTGCCAAGCCTCACCTGAGCAACGGAGTTATTTAAACTGACTATAGAAAAATGGAACACGCCGGCAGCTTGTCTGCCGGCTTTCTATGTTTTACCTGCGTGGCGCAAGGAACTGGCCATTGCTAAACGTCAGGCTCTGGCTGCCTGTATTGCTGATCATCTCGCAGTTGAAGTAACCTTCAATGTATTGGCCATCATCAGAGCTAACAGTGATCTGCCCGGTAGTAGACGTGTACTCTACCCCATTTTCAGAAAACATGATCTTGGTGATGCCGTTGAGCTGGTAGGTCTGTTGGCCATTATAAGGAGACACTACCAATGTAATCCGCCCACCGCTGCTTCTTGCACCAATGATCTCGAGGGTGAAGTTGGTGGAAGTTTGATAGTAACCGCTTTCGGCTCCCCATGTATCGCCATTGATGGTGGCAACTACAACATTGCCGTTGGCACCGTTCACACCGGGGCCAACACCATTTGTATCGGAGTTGCACGAGTAGAAGAACACGATAGGTACCAGCAGCGCAAGGAGCAGTCTCAGCTTCATAGGTCTTAGTTATATGCCATGAAGTTACGACTAATATTTCTGCAGCAGCACACTGGCAGTAGCTACCACACCCTCTTCACGACCGATGAAGCTCAGTGTTTCGGTGGTAGTAGCTTTGATAGATACATCATCAATAGTAAGGTTTACGATGTCCGCAATGGCCCGTTGCATCTGCTCTACGTAAGGCTTGATCTTGGGCGCCTGTAGTAGCAAAGTACTGTCGATGTTGATTAGCTTATAGCCACGCGCACGCACTAGCTCGTACGAGCGCTGCAGCAGTATCTTACTGTCGATGCCTTTGTAAGTCGCGTCCGTATCCGGGAAGTGCTTGCCGATATCGCCAAGGGCAAGTGCACCTAGCATAGCATCGCAAATAGCATGCAGCAACACGTCGGCATCTGAGTGACCTACGGCGCCTTTGGTATGAGGTATTTTCACGCCACCGAGCCATAGCTCGCGGCCTTCAGCCAATTGATGAAAATCAATTCCTTGTCCTATTCTAAATGACATGGGCCAAAACTAAGTATTATCATGGTACAAAAGAAAAACCGGAAAGCGTAGAGCGATTGCCTTTTGCTTTCCGGTCAAGTATAGTAAGAGTCTGACTAGATATCCAGTCCGAATTTCTTGCCGGTTTCTTCAGCCAGCTCATAGCCGGCGTCTGTATGCCTCAACACACCCATACCCGGGTCGTTGAACAGTACGCGCTTCAGGCGCTCTTCAGCGTCTTTGGTACCGTCAGCAACGATCACCATACCAGCGTGCAGCGAGTAGCCCATGCCCACGCCACCACCATGGTGAAAAGACACCCAGCTAGCGCCACCAGCTGTATTGATCAATGCATTGAGTATCGGCCAATCAGCTACGGCATCACTGCCGTCTTTCATGGCTTCTGTTTCGCGGTTAGGCGATGCGACAGAACCACAGTCCAGGTGGTCGCGACCAATAACGATCGGCGCCTTAACCTTACCTGTCCGCACGAGTTCATTGAACAGCAGGCCAGCTTTCTCACGCTCACCCATACCCAGCCAGCAAATACGTGCAGGCAGGCCCTGGAAGGCGATGCGGTCTTTGGCCATATGCAACCAGCGGTGCAAACCTTTATTCTCTGGGAAGAGCTCCATGAGCGCTTTATCCGTAGTGTAGATATCCTCAGGATCGCCACTCAGCGCCACCCAGCGGAACGGACCTTTACCCTCGCAAAACAGCGGACGGATATAAGCAGGTACGAAACCAGGGAAGTCGAACGCATCCTTGACACCACGCTTGTCGTGTGCCTGGCCGCGGAGGTTGTTGCCGTAGTCGAATGTGATGGCACCGCGCTTTTGCAGTTCCAGCATCTGGCGTACATGTTTCGCCATCGTATCCAGCGAGCGTGAGCAGTATTCTTCAGGATTGCTGCTGCGCAGAGCATTTGCTTCTACTACAGTCAGCCCTTCAGGGAAATAACCGATCAGTTCATCGTGTGCCGATGTCTGGTCGGTCAGCGTATCAGGTGTAATGTTCCTGTCTATCAACCTTTGCAGCAGATCAACAGCATTGCAACAAACACCTATAGAGATGGCTTCTTTGTTTTCTTTGGCTTTCAGTGCCCAGTCAATGGCCTCATCGATGTCGCTGGTGTATTTATCGAGGTAACGTGTTTCAACACGCTTCTTCATACGCCATTCTTCCATTTCAGCAGCAAGGCATACACCCTCGTTCATAGTAATGGCCAGTGGCTGAGCGCCACCCATACCACCAAGACCCGCCGTCACGTTCAGCGTGCCTTTCAGCGTACCGTTGTAGTGTTGGTTAGCCAACGAGAGATATGTTTCATACGTACCTTGTACGATACCCTGAGAACCAATGTATATCCAGCTACCTGCGGTCATCTGTCCATACATCATCAGGCCTTTTGCTTCCAGCTCACGGAAATGTTCCCATGTAGCCCAGCGACCAACAAGGTTAGAGTTGGCAATGAGTACACGTGGTGCATCTTTGTGCGAACGCAGTACGCCTACAGGCTTACCTGATTGAACCATCAGGGTCTCGTCTTCGTTCAGGTCTTTGAGTAGCTCCAGTATCTTATCAAAGCTCTTCCAGTCGCGGGCAGCTTTACCGATACCACCGTATACTACGAGGTCTTCAGGACGTTCTGCTACTTCAGGATCCAGGTTGTTCTGTATCATCCTGAATGCTGCTTCAGATATCCAGTTCTTGCAATTCAGTTCGCTGCCACGTGGCGAGCGTATAATTCGTTGTGTTGCTTCTATTCCAGGCATAAAATATATGAGCCAAGCCCCTGAAAGGGGCTTGGATTATTTTGTTATTACAGTGTTCCGATTTGTTGTGGTACTGGCGGCAGGTGTTCGATCTCGTTTTTCAGTTTGTCGTTCATCTCCTGCTCGTTCATATCTTCTTTCATGAAGGTCTTACCGGTTACTTGCTCATACAGCTCAATGTAACGCTCTGAAATACGGTTCACTACTTCGTTGGTCATCTCAGGTATTTCCTGGCCTTCTTTGCCCTGGAAACCATTTTCCATCAGCCACTCACGAACGAACTCTTTAGACAGTTGTTTTTGAGCTTCACCTTTCTTCTGGCGGTCTTCGTAACCTTCCAGATAGAAGTAACGAGAAGAATCCGGTGTGTGGATCTCATCGATCAGGTAAATGGTATCACCAATTTTACCGAATTCGTACTTGGTATCAACCAGGATCAGGCCGCGCTCTTTAGCGATCTCAGTGCCACGCTCGAACAGTGCCAGCGTGTATTTTTCCAGTTGCTCGTATTCTTTCTCAGATACAAGACCTTGTTTGATGATCTCTTCGCGAGAAATGTCTTCATCGTGGCCTTCGTGCGCCTTAGTCGTTGGTGTAAGGATCGGCTGAGGGAATTTATCATTCTCTTTCATGCCTTCAGGCATAGTTACACCGCACAGTTCGCGCTTGCCTGTTTTATATGTACGCCATGCATGACCTGTCAGGTATCCACGCACTACCATTTCAACTGGGTAAGTTTCGCACTTGTAACCGATAGTTACATTCGGCAACGGAACTTTGATCATCCAGTTAGGAACGATGTCCTTTGTAGCATCCAGGAATTGCGCTGCTATTTGGTTCAGTACTTGTCCTTTGTAAGGAATAGGGCGAGGCAGTACCACATCGAATGCAGAGATACGGTCGCTTACCAGCATCACCATATACTTATCGGCGATCGTGTACACGTCGCGCACTTTGCCTTTATAGAAGTTCGTCTGATTAGGTAATTGAAGTTGTGCCATAGTTTTCTGTTCTGTTATATATTCTTTTTATAGCGTTTCAAATTAGGAACGGCAAAATTAAAGAAGAAATGCCTCCCAACGGAGGCATTTCTTTAGAAATATGAAAAGTTTTATTATAACCTCGACTTTACATTAGCAATATCTGCAAGGCGTTTCTCCGCCAGCATCATCGCAGCCGCCTGAGTATGTACGTTTTCTTTCTCTGACAGGTTGAATATCTCCAGTGTGCGGTTGTAGATCTTCTCTACATTGCCCATTACGCGCTCGTGGTTGTAGCCGTCAAGCTCAGCACTTACGTTGATCAGGCCACCGGCATTGATCAGGAAGTCCGGAGCGTACAGGATGCCTTTTTCTATCAGCATAGGGCCATGAACACGTTCTTCAGCAAGCTGGTTGTTGGCAGCACCGGCAATGATCGGGCATTTCATTTTTGAGATGCTCTCGGTGTTTACCGTAGCACCCAGGGCACACGGAGCGTACACATCGAATTCTTTAGCGAAAATGTCGCTGTTATTGATTACTTCTACTTTGAATTTATCGGTGGTTTCTTTGATACGTGTTTCGTTGATATCAGAGATCATCACTTTAGCACCAGCTTCTATCAGGTGTCCAACCAGGTACTGACCTACGTGACCAACGCCCTGTACCAGTACTTTCTTGCCGGCCAGGCTATCGTTACCCCAAACTTTCTTAGCAGAGGCTTTCATACCTACGAAAACACCGTAAGCAGTGAATGGCGAAGGATCGCCGCTACCACCCATGTACTCAGGCACACCAGTTACGTGCTCTGTTTCCAGCGAGATGTATTCCATATCACGTGCAGAAGTGTTTACGTCTTCTGCTGTGATGTATTTACCATTCAGGCTATCTACGAATTTACCATAGCGCCTCCACAGGCCTTCTGATTTGATCTTGTTTGCGTCGCCGATGATCACCGCTTTACCACCACCCAGGTTCAGGTCGCTGATGGCAGCTTTGTAAGTCATACCGCGGCTCAGGCGAAGTGCATCGATCACACCTTCTTCGTGGCTGTTGTAGTTCCAGAGGCGTGTACCACCCAGCGCAGGGCCAAGCGTTGTATTATGTATAGCTATGATAGCGTTCAGTCCCGAATACGGATCATGGCAGAATACGAGCTGCTCATGTCCCATTTGCTGCATAAGATCAAATACAGATTGCTGCATGTCAAAAATTTAGGGTGCAAACCTAACGAAAAAACCCTTCAGTCTTCTGGCAGAATAATAAATATGATTAATATCAGGATCGCCGCTGTCAGGTCCATTTCATAACTGCTTCCTCAGCTATCACATAGATGTGTTTGTGTTCTGCTGGATCGAGAACATGGGTACCCGTAAACTGCCCGAACGCGGGTAGTATAAACCTGTCTTCGTCCTCGCAGAAACAGGATAGTTTAATAGTGTTATGTCCGCGCCGGCTAATGCGTATAGCCGGGTGGATGTGACCATGAATACAAAAGTCTGGACAATCCTCCGGTACATCGTGGGCTATGAAAAACGGACCGACTTTTAGTCCATGCGTGTGCAACTGCAGGTTCCATCCTTCGTACATCTCCTGCGGCAGTATATCGTGGTTACCGGTAACAAGATCTATATAGAGATCCTCATGTCCTTTACGCCAATGCGAGAATACATCAACTTCTTTGTTATGCTTGCTATGAAACATGTCACCGGCTATAACAAGACGTTCGACGCTGTATTGACTTATTAGCTTAGCCAGCTTTACTTCATCCTGCGTTTGTGTATTACCCGGGATCGCTATACCATGTTTGCGGAAATGCGCGCTCTTACCCCAGTGCAGATCAGCCACCACCAACATTTTTTGTGCAGGCCAATACATCGCCCTTTCTGCCAATAGCTGCACCTTTTCTCCCTGCAATACAATGTCTAACATATAACGCGCAGCGAAGTTACGGAAACAATAAATCCCTGCTCCAGTCTGGTTTTAATCTATTACTAATGGGAATAAGTTGGACTTTTTGCTTCGCGTAGTATATTTACAAAGTTAACATCGGACTTATAGCGCTACCCGCGCTCCGAGCCATTACGCAACTAATGAAGACTATCCTATTAATTGACGACAATGCGGACGTGCGCATGGTAATTACCGAAGTATTGGAATTATCCAATTATCGTGTATTAGCCGCTGCCGATGGCAAGGAGGGCATTCTGCTCGCAAGAGACAAAAAGCCAGACCTGATCATCTGTGATATCATGATGCCTGTGCTGGATGGCTATGCAGTTATTCATTCCCTGCAACGATTTCCCGAAACACAGAATATTCCGTTCATTTTTCTTTCAGCAAAAGCCGAGCGCAGCGATATCCGAAAAGGAATGGAGCTTGGCGCCGACGATTATATAGCAAAACCACTTAGCGGCCCTGAAGAACTGCTGAACGCCGTAGAAAGCCGTCTGAAGAAAGCAGACCTCCTGAAAAAGGATATGGGCCCGGGACTGGAAGGTTTAAACAACCTGATGATCTCGGTGAATGGCAAGGACATGCTGAAAAGCCTGACCGACGAAAGCAGCAGCCAGCGTTACAAAAAACGCCAGGTGGTGTACAACGAAGGCACCCACCCTAAGAACCTATTCTATGTACAGAAAGGCAAGGTGAAGGTATTTAAGACAAACGACGACGGAAAGGAACTGGTGACCAACATATATACTGAAGGTGACTTCTTTGGCTATACTTCGATCATCGAAGAATCGCTGTATAAAGAGACTGCACAGGCACTGGAAGAGGCGGAACTGACGCTCATTCCGGCATCTGACTTTAAAGACCTGCTCAATAATAGCCGCGAGGTGTTGCATAAATTCATACAGCTACTTGCCAACAACGTATCAGAACGCGAAGCGCAACTGGTAGGAGTAGCCTACAACTCGCTGCGTAAGAAGGTCGCCGATGCGTTGATCTCCATTTTTAAGAAGTTTAAAAAAGAGGGCGACGCTGACGACAGCACGATTGCAATAGGCCGCGAGAACCTGGCCAACTTTACCGGCACCGCCAAAGAATCCGTTATCCGCACACTCAGCGATTTCAAGGACGAGAAACTGATCGACATCAAAGACGGCAATATCGTTATCCTAAATCGCAGGAAGCTGGAAAATATGCTCAATTGATGGCAAGGCTAGGTCTTCTTATTGCATTTTCAATATTGCTTGTTGCCTGTAACATGAGCGACTCCTCGAAGAAACTCTCGGGAAATTATTGTTATCGATGGGAAGGCGGTGGAGATAAAGTTATTCTGAGACACTCAGGTAGCGTGCGAGACAATATTTATGGTGAAGTAGTTGACTATGAATATAACGACGACTTTATTATCGCAATGCAACGACCCGATTTCAAAACACACGCCCATTATCTTGCTTTCGAGCTACCTGGAGACGAAATAGAGAAAGATATACGCGAAGCTGAAAGTACTTTAAGGACAGAGCCGTACTATATACAGATATTCTCTAACAAGCTTAATTACTGGATCATATCACATAACCACAATAAGACCTTTGGCCCGCTCACAAAATCAGAATTTCAAAAACTCCACGATAGCCTGAATATTGACGAAGATTTGAACTTCGACTAGCTATTGCAATACAAACCTAATGGGCAGTGTGTAAAACACTTTTACGGGCTGCCCATTTTGTTTTCCGGGTTTCCACTTCGGCATACTGTTCACGACCCGCAAGGCCTCTTCGCTACATCCCCCGGCTAAACTGCGCAATACTTTGGCATTCGATACGCTACCATCCTCAGCTACAACAAATTGTACGATCACTGTGCCTTCTATGCTGTTCTCGCGCGCGACAGTCGGGTACATAAGCTTTCTACCCAGGTAGTCATTCAGATCGCCGTTGAATTCAGGCATTACTTCTGCAAATTTTATCGGTGCTTCCGGAAGGACCGGTTTAGTATCTGCGACCGGTGCTGAAGCTGTGTCACTATCTCCTACTATTGAAACTGTACCCTCTTTACCATTTGTATTGATTGGCCCGGCTACTTTAGTGGAAAGGTCGGTTGGCGACTCCTCAACAACATCGTTTTCGACAATTACGGGAGTTGTGAATTTTACCATATCAGTCTTTGGCGCACCGGTAGGCGCGGCTGGCGGCTTCGGCGTTGATTTGGGAGGTTCATAAAGTGTTGGCCCGATTGGACAAGAGATAAGAACAGGTACATTTCTAACCGGAGCATCATTGTTTACAAGGGCGTACACAGAAAAGGCTCCTGTTGCAAAGAGAATGAAAGTAAGACTGGTAAACACGCGTTTATGATAAGTCTTCCTGAGAACATAACCACCATATTGCTTGTTGCGGTTATCAAATACTATGTCCAGGTAGTCAGCGGTAAGAAATGCTTGAAGTTCCATAGTAGTGTGTTTATTACTAAGAACCCACTCCTTCAACTTTTCACAAACGATATTGTCAATTTTACGTCATGAAAAAGCCTCGCGTTGCGGGGCTTTTTTCTATTCATTATCTTCTCTTATCGATCGGTGCGCTGGTATATTCCATTCGCTGCGATGCTTGCGCAATGGATGGTCTTTCGATTTGTTGAAAACCATTGGGCCATTTTCCCGACCTGCGCGACGCTCGCGCTGCTCGTCTGTTGGCAGGTGCATTTCTTCCTGGCACTCGTTGCTGCAGCAACCTTCCAGTTTGGTTGCACAGTCTTCACATTGAATGAACAGCAGGTGACAGCCGTCGTTTTTACAATTGGTATGACTATCGCAAGGCTTGCCGCATGTGTGGCATTGTGCCAGTATGTCGTCTGTAATACGCTCTCCCAGCCTTTCGTCAAATACGAAGTTCTTGCCTTTGAATTTTACAGGTAATCCTTGCTCCTTAGCCTTGCGTGTATATTCAATGATACCGCCTTCAACATGGAATACATTCTTAAAACCATTGTGCAACATATATGCGCTGGCTTTCTCGCAACGGATACCGCCTGTGCAGTACATGATGATGTTCTTGTCCTTCTGGTCCTGCAGCATTTCGACTGCCATAGGCAGCTGGTCGCGGAAAGTGTCTGAAGGTATCTCTATTGCATTCTCGAAATGGCCCACTTCATATTCGTAGTGGTTGCGCATGTCAACGATGATGGTATCTTCTTTCGACGATAGTTCATTGTACTCCTTCGCTTTCAGGTACACACCTGTTTTCGCCGGATCGAAGCTCGCGTCTTCAATACCATCTGCTACTATCTTAGGACGCACCTTTAAACGCAACACCCAAAACGATTTACCGTCGTCATCTACGGCAATGTTCATCCTGATACCATTCAGCTCCGGAGCTGATGCATAGAGAGTATCCCGGAAAGCCTCGTAGTTGCTTGCGGGTACGCTGATCTGTGCATTGATGCCTTCGTTCGCAATATAGATGCGGCCGAAAACCTTGAGATCGTAAAACTTCTGGTAGAGTTCATCGCGGAATGCCTGTGGCTCGGCGATGTTGAAATACTTGTAAAAGGAAACTGTGGTACGCGGTTCTGTTTCTTCCAGCATACGCTTCTTCAGTTCCTCGTTCGAGATGCGGTTGTGTAACACTGGCATGGTGTACCTTCCTTTCTGTTTTTGAGGTTGAAAACTATATTGACGGCTGCAAAGTTACTGAAAACAAGAGGATTAAACAGTTAAAACGTAGGAATTTTCTACATTTATACATGCGTTACAGTAACCGTTTTATAGCCATTACAGCCATTCTTTTCAGCAGTATACAGGCATCTGCCCAGCCAAAGCTTGTCAATGTAAAACCACTGTACAACTACGATTTCGTGGGCGACGCCTCAGACCTGAAGCCCGGTATAAACTGTTTCGTCATTACCCAGCGTAAGCATTTCGACAAGTTCTTTGGCAAAACTAACCGACCCGATACACCGCATTTTGCCAAGGAGAACGTGCTGGTGTTGCTGATGCCTGAGACCCGCAAAGACTCAAAACTTAGCTTTAAGAGAGTAGACACCAAAGCCGGCGATTTCATCGAGGCTTACTGCAACCTGGACCTATACAAAGGCACGGTGAACTACAAATTCTACCCAATGGCATTAGCTGTCATTCCGAAATACCCCGGAATAAAGAAGGTAAACTTTTACAACGACAAGACCAGGCTGATCAAGTCGGTAGAGATAAAAAACTAAAGGTAACGTAGCGGATTCCTACGGCTTAGCCAGATATAGCGCTTCAGATTCATCCAGAAGGCCAGTATCATGTAAATGATGAGCGGTGAACCCAGCGTCATGAAAGAGATATAAATAAACCACAGCCTGATACGTGACGTAGCCACGCCCATACGCTCACCAATGGCGGTACACACCCCGAAGGCTTTCCATTCGATAAAGTTCTTGATATCGGTTAAGCGGCTGTACATATTATATATTGTAAAGCTAAGAAACTCATAGCTTTCTATCAAATTCTTCTAAATTCTGTGCCAGTCTTTGTTAAAAAAGAATAGTCCCGCTTTGGGCGGGACTATTCAAACGATTATTCTTTAGACTTATTGCGCAAATTCCTGGCGGATAACGTTAAGCGCGCCACCTGCACGGAACCATTCAATTTGTTGTTGGTTGTACGTGTGGTTCAGCACTACTTCATCCATGCTGCCGTCTTTGTGGTTCAGCACCATGACGATCTGCTCGCCGGGAGCAAATTGCTTCAGGCCAATGATGTCGATCACATCATCTTCCTGCACTTTATCGTAGTCTTCTTTGTTAGCGAAAGTAAGCGCCAGCATACCTTGCTTTTTCAGGTTGGTTTCGTGGATACGTGCGAAGCTCTTCACCACGATAGCGCGAACACCGAGGTGACGTGGCTCCATTGCTGCGTGCTCGCGAGAGCTACCTTCACCGTAGTTCTCATCACCCACTACAACGCTGCCGATGTTAGCAGCTTTGTAAGCGCGCTGTACTTGTGGTACTTCACCAAATTCACCTGTCAGTTGGTTTTTCACCTTATTGCTCTCCATGTTGAAGGCGTTGATAGCACCGATCAGCATGTTGTTAGAGATATTATCAAGGTGACCGCGGTATTTCAACCATGGACCTGCCATTGAGATATGGTCGGTAGTACACTTGCCGAACGCTTTGATCAGCAGTTTCATGCCGTGCAGGTCGGTTCCTTCCCAAGCAGAGAAAGCTTCCAGCAGTTGCAGACGTGTGCTTGCAGGGTCAACAAGAACTTCAACTTTGCTACCGTCAGAAGCAGGAGCCTGGTAACCGGCGTCTTTTACCGAGAAACCTTTTGGAGGCATTTCGTAGCCTTTAGGTTCATCCAGCATTACTTCTTCGCCTTTATCGTTGATCAGTTTATCTTTCAGTGGGTTGAAAGACAGGCGACCAGATATTGCGTAAGCAGTAACTATTTCAGGAGAAGCAACGAAAGCGTGCGTAGAAGCGAAGCCGTCGTTACGTTTTGCGAAGTTGCGGTTGAATGAAGTAACGATCGTGTTCTTGCGGGTAGGATCGTCCATGTGACGTGCCCATTGACCAATGCAAGGACCACAAGCGTTAGCCAATACTACACCACCCATTTTGTCGAATGTGTGCAGCATGCCATCACGTTCAATAGTGTAGCGCACCATTTCAGAACCCGGAGTGATGGTGAATTCGCTCTTAGACTTCAGGCCTTTCTTCATCGCGTCTTCAGCAATAAATGCCGAGCGAGAGATGTCTTCGTAAGAAGAGTTGGTGCAGGAGCCGATCAGGGCAACTTCTACCGCGTCAGGCCAACCGTGTTGTTGTACCGCTTCTGCCATTTTGCTGATAGGTGTAGCCAGGTCCGGAGTGAAAGGACCATTCACGTATGGTTCCAGGTCATCCAGGTTGATCTCGATCAGCTGATCGTAGAATATTTCAGGATTGTCGTAAACTTCTTTATCAGGACGGAGATAATCTTTAACGCCATCTGCCAGTTTAGCGATGTCTTCGCGGTTGGTACCTTTCAGGTAGTCACCCATTTTCTCATCGTAAGCAAACAGTGAGCAGGTAGCACCTATCTCAGCGCCCATGTTACAGATAGTAGCTTTACCTGTAGCGCTCAGGCTTTCTGCGCCCGGGCCAAAGTATTCTACGATAGCACCTGTACCACCTTTTACGGTCAGGATACCTGCAACTTTCAGGATGATGTCTTTAGCCGAGGTCCAGCCACTCATGCGGCCAGTCAGTTTCACACCTATCAGTTTAGGCATTTTCAGCTCCCATGGAAGGCCGGCCATTACGTCAACGGCATCAGCACCACCAACACCGATAGCGATCATACCCAGACCACCCGCGTTTGGCGTATGGCTGTCCGTACCGATCATCATACCGCCAGGGAAAGCGTAGTTCTCCAGTACTACCTGGTGAATGATACCTGCACCTGGTTTCCAGAAACCGATACCATATTTGTTAGATATAGAAGAAAGGAAGTCGTAAACTTCTTTGTTCACTTCGTTTGCAGTAGCAAGATCTTCAGTAGCACCTGTTTTCGCCTGGATCAGGTGATCGCAGTGTACTGAGCTGGGCACAGCCACCTGGTTGCGACCACAGGTCATGAATTGCAATAACGCCATTTGCGCGGTAGCATCCTGCATCGCCACGCGGTCCGGTGCAAAGTTTACATAATCCCTGCCACGCTCGTAAGCCTTAGCGGCTTGTTCGTAAGTGTGCGCATAAAGGATCTTTTCTGCTTGAGTAAGCGGGCGACCGATAAGAGAGCGCACCGCATTTACTTTTTCTGGGAGTTCTTGATAAACCTTCTGGACCAGGTCGAGATCAAATGCCATTACAAAAGATATTTGGAGTTTTAGTTTTTAAAAGCGTTGCAAGTTACCGAAAATGAGTTTTAAAAGAAAATGGGAGATTTATATTTGAATTTGCGCTCTATATATATGCTAATACCGGATATAGAACGGCCATTAAAACCTTTTTCCTACCTTACGGACATGAAAATCCGTAGCATACTGCTTTCAGCCCTTTTTACTTGCTGTGCCTTCCTGATCGTAACCTATACTGCCTGTACCAAAGACTCTTGTAAAGACGTGCTTTGCCAAAACAATGGTATTTGTGTTGACGGCAATTGTAAGTGCCCCTCAGGCTATGGCGGTACTAACTGTGAAACCGTAACCGACCCTTGTGTAAAGATACAGTGCAAGAACGAAGGCGTATGCGAGAACGGCGCCTGTAAATGCCCAGCGGGCTTTGAAGGTGAGCTGTGCGAGCAACTAAGCATTACTAAGTATTTTGGTGTTTGGCAGGGTAAAGACTCCTGCTCTGGCGGATCTTACGCAGTCGACAGCCTCGTGATATCCTCCTCTCCTGCCTCCAATAAATCGGCCCGGATACACAACCCTGCCGGTTTGGGACAAGGCTATACGGTAACCGGCGAGCTGACGGGCGCTAATGTCATTACTATCCCAAGCCAATCAGTGGCTACGGGCATTACGTTTAAGGGAAGTATCACGTTCTCTACACCTAACAACATGGTATTCACCTATGCTGTGAGTGGCTTTAGCCAGGATAGCTGTTCAGGTACCTACAATAGATAACACATTATTGAAATAGCTGATAAAGGTCATCGGTTTTATGGTGACCTACATCATATGTTTTATTTTTAGCTACGGGTACATTTGTGTCGTAATACCTCGGCAATGCAGCATGTAGAGTTATACTATCTCATCGATAAGCAGCTGGACGAATTGATCGACAAAGCGTCCAGGATAATCGCAGGCAGCCCCAGCGACGATGAGATCGTTGACTTTTACAGGCACTCGGCGGGCGTTAAGAGGTTTCTGTCGCACCATGTTAACCACACCGGCGTGCAAAAATTTTTGAAGCAAGTACCCGAACTGGAGTATAAAGGAGCAGGCGTTTTCGACAGCATTTTATCGCTGCCGTTCCTTTCTTCATTGCGGATCAACACGCGCATCTCACGGAGGGAGGCACTCGAAGGCATTAAGGAAGCACATAATGTATATGCTACCATATTTTACCTGCATCAGGCAGAAGCGGTTTAGTTAGGCGAAGCTAAATGAAGCACGTGGCAGCCTCCGGGCTGCCATTCTTTATTTATCCCTATTCGAAATAACATTCTTGCGTTACAGGTGTGTAGACACACTCAGCACATAATCAACCGTCTTTTCCTCACGTAGCAGGTAGCCATTTCCACCTGCGATCATCGCTCCGGCTTTTGAGTCAAAGCCTTTACCGTAGAGATAATATTCTCCTTTACGCAGATTGTTGAAGATAGCCACATGCTGACCGTTCTCATTAATGCACTTGACAGAATCAGCATATTTGCCATCGCCGGGTGCTTCCATCCCATAGGCCATGTACACAATGCCGGCAGTATCTAGTATCCTGTCATGGTGCTGGAGCGTGATGCGCAGTATGCCGGTACCGCCCTTGCCGCCGGGCACATTGATATCATTATCGCGTTTGCAGCCATCACATGAGGCGAGTGAGACCATTATCAGGGCGGGGAAAATGAGTTGAGTGAGTTTCATAGGTATAAATGATTTACTAAAAATAGGCAAATGGGGTGTTTCATCGCTTTTATCGGGTAAAATATCTCTGTTTCAACCTGTTAAAGCTCTAAAACATATAACGCTAAAGCCCTTATTTTCCGTACCTTTGCCGTTCTTTTTACGATAGCATGCAAAATATTCGCAATTTCTGTATCATAGCCCATATTGACCACGGTAAAAGTACCCTGGCCGACCGCCTTCTTGAGCACACCAAAACCATCAGCGAACGCGACATGCAGGCGCAGGTTCTGGATGATATGGACCTGGAACGCGAAAAAGGCATCACTATCAAGAGTCACGCCATCCAGATGGACTATGAGCACAAAGGCCAGAAATACCGCCTGAACCTCATCGACACTCCGGGCCACGTGGACTTCAGCTATGAAGTATCGCGCGCGCTGGCTGCCTGCGAAGGCGCTCTGCTGCTGGTAGACGCAAGCCAGGGTATCCAGGCGCAAACCATCAGCAACCTGTACCTGGCACTGGATAACGACCTGGAGATCATTCCTGTCATCAACAAGATAGATATGGAAGGTGCGATGATACCTGAGGTAACCGACCAGATCGTTGACCTGATCGGCTGCAAGCCTGAAGATATCATCTTGGCGAGCGGTAAAAGCGGTATCGGTATCGAAGACATCATGGACGCTATCATTGCACGCATACCAGCACCCGAAGGCAATCCTGACGCTCCACTGCAGGCCCTGATCTTCGACAGCGTGTTCAACTCTTTCCGCGGTATCATAGCCTATTTCCGTATTGTAAATGGTACACTGAAGAAAGGCGATAAAGTAAAATTCTACCATACCGGCAACGAATACTTTGCGGATGAGGTGGGTGTGCTCAAACTGGGCCTAGCACCGAAGCAGAGCGTATCGGCCGGCGATGTTGGTTATATCATTACCGGTATCAAAAATGCCAAAGAGGTAAAGGTGGGTGATACCATCACTACCGTTGCCAATCCTACACAGGAAGTGGTGAAAGGTTTTGAAGAGGTGAAGCCGATGGTATTCGCAGGTATCTTCCCTGTTGAGACCGACGACTTTGAAGAGCTGCGTGAGTGTATGGAAAAACTGCAGCTGAACGATGCTTCGCTGACGTTTGAACCAGAAACATCGCAAGCGCTGGGCTTTGGTTTCCGTTGCGGATTCTTAGGAATGCTGCACATGGAGATCATCCAGGAACGTCTTGAACGCGAGTTCAACCAGACGGTGATCACCACCGTGCCGAACGTAAGCTTTAAAGCTTACCTGACGCGCGACAAGGACATACCCGTGATCGTGAATAACCCGAGCGAGATGCCTGACCCAAGCCGTCTCGACCGTATCGAAGAGCCATTCATTCGCGCACAGATCATCACCCTGCCCGATTACATCGGTAACATCATGAGCCTTTGCCTGGGCAAGCGTGGTATCCTCATCAACCAGCACTACCTGACACCAACACGTGTTGAGCTGATATTTGAAATGCCACTGACGGAGATCGTATTTGACTTCTATGATAAGCTGAAATCTTCTACCCGTGGTTACGCGTCATTCGACTACCACCCGATAGACTACCGCGAAAGCGATATCGCCAAAATGGATATCCTGCTGAACGGTGATAAAGTGGATGCCCTGAGCGCCCTGATACACCGCAGCCGTGCACAAGATTTTGGCCGCAAGCTGTGTGCTAAACTAAAAGAGCTGTTACCACGTCAGCAGTTCATGATCGCGATACAGGCTGCCATCGGTGCCAAGATCGTAGCGCGCGAAACCATCTCTGCAATGAGGAAGGACGTAACTGCCAAGTGTTATGGTGGTGATATCAGCCGTAAGCGTAAGCTCCTCGAGAAACAGAAAGAAGGTAAAAAGCGTATGCGCCAGATAGGTTCGGTAGATATACCACAGGAAGCATTCCTGGCGGTATTGAAGCTGGATGATTGATACTTAAAACATATTGTTGCAAAATGGGGGCTTTTGCCCCCATTTTGCGTTTTTAAGTGGTAATAAGAATTAACACACGCATGATGAAATGACATTGATAATTTTCGTAACTTCAGATAGAAGATTCTTTGAACGGTGAGGCGATTTGTATTCATACCATTATTAGTGTTTCTTTTCTTTTTGGCAATGCTGTCAAAAGGTCTTCACTTGCCGCCAAGTACCAAGATCATCAAACCCGCTAAAACTTCGGGTTACAGCCCGCGGGAGTTTTACATTGCTTCGGTGGTGGATAACCGCGATGATACCAGTAACATTGGCCAGATGCACGCCGGTTCTGCCCGCCAGCTGGTGACGCTTAACCTCCCGGGTGGTACTGCAAAAGGTCTATACAATTTTATACAACACGGTTTCAGGCAAAACGAAGGCACCATGCCTATCGATCTGCATATCACCAATTTCCAGATCGAGGAGAGCTTTAAAGGCAACATGCACAAGGCCGACCTCAGTGCCGACCTGGAGTTTTACTCAGACGGCGTGAAGCTCAATCAATACACCTACAATTCATACGTAAGCTCAGGCATTGACGCCAGTGAGCATATCGGCAAGCTGGTAACTCAGCTGACTGAACAGTTCATGAAAGACATGGACATTTGGCTGAAGGATAATAAACCAACACTCACCCCGGGCATTAGCGTAAACGTAGAAATGCTCACGGAAACAGATGATGCTGACCTGATCGTATACGACCCGACCCGTCCACTAAGGCGCTCAGACTTTATGGGCGACCCCGATGAAATGAGCCTGGCAGGCGCCATTACCTACAGCGGCATCCAGATCAAATACAACCTGCAAACGTTCAACAGGCACAAAATGGTGAACATATCAGTAATTCCTTATTTCCATAAAATGAATTCCTGGTGGCGTGCCAACAACTCTACCGAACTGCTGCTAGCGCATGAGCAAATACATTTCGACATCACGGCCATTGCAGCCTGCGAGCTTATGAAAAAGCTGAAGGCAGCGCATTTTACACCCGATAATTTCACAAAAGAGCTCGAAGCCATCCAGAAGCAATCTGAAAAGGACCGTAGCCGGATGCAGCAGCAATATGACCGTGAGACCAACCACAGCCTGATAAAAACCAAACAGGCGGAATGGGAACGGACGATAAAAGACCAGCTAAATACGGAAGGATATTTCAGCGCAGTAACTCAATAAAACATTATCAAAAAAAGGAAAAGCCGCCATTAAGGCGGCTTTTCCTTTTTAACTCAAATATCACATTAGTCCCTACGGCCAAATAAACGCAGCAGCATCAGGAACAGGTTTACAAAGTCAAGGTACAGTGTCATTGCACCCAGTACCGACATCTTTCTTGCACTGGTTGTATCAATGCCTTCATACTCCACGCCTTCACCAATACGCTTCAACTTTTGAACATCATAAGCGGTAAGACCGGTAAATACCATCACACCTACGATGCTGATGATATAATCAAGTGTTGAGTTATTCATGAACCAGTTGACTACAGAGGCGATCAGTATCCCGATCAATCCCATCATCATCAGGCGACCAAAGCTGGTCAGGTCTTTATCTGTAGTATAACCCAGTACAGCCATTACGCCAAACATAGCCGACGATGCTGCAAAAACACCTACAACCGAAGACGCAGTATAGGCAAGCAAAGTGAAACTAAGACTAATGCCCATGATAACCGCAAACAGCATAAACAGTGTGATCATTGCCGGCATTGACAATCTCTGAAACCTCAGAGACATCAGCAGCACAAACCCGATAGGCGACAGCATCACAGCCCAGCCAAGGAAGTTCAAGCCTGTGCCTTCAGCATTTATCAGCATCTGCAACATGGCAGGGCTGTTGGCAAACCATACAGCAAAAAACGTGGAGACACCCAGTGCCGCAAACATCCATAAAAACACGTTTGCCATAAAGGTCTTGGCAATTGGCCTAGTGGCGCTGGTTTCTAAAACGGTTGCTTTAACAAAAGGTTTTTGATTCTCGTAGTTTTCCATGCTTTGTGAGATTTAATGAAAGTTACGCAATTATACGAAGCTGTCTGGTAAAATATTACAATGCCGATGAGGGCTGAAGAAATAAAAAAAGCTGCTACATGTGTAACAGCTTAAATAAATTCATCACCCAACGTTATTTGCTGCGAGAACGCGTATCCTTTTGAGAGTCCTTACCCTTATCGGATTGTTGCCCGCCTTTGCCTGAGCTCTTGCTGTGCTTCACGCCCTTGTATTTTGCACCTTCAGGCTGCACATCCTGCTCATTAACTGCTTGTTCATACTTCGCTGCCTCATCACCTTTTTGGCGATTATGTGTTGGCTGCCTTTTATCTACCGATTTGTCCCTATGGTATTTCATAATCCCCCGTTTTGCCATTGTGGCTAAACAACTATACCACCGGGCGATATTTAACAAGCCTTTATAGCTGAATCAAATTCTAATATTTAATAGCTTTGACAAAACAACTGCAATACATGCGCAACAATCATGAAATCGATTACCGCATTTTCGGTGAGGAAATGCAATATGTGGAAATAGAGCTCGACCCTGAAGAAACAGCGGTTGCCGAGGCCGGCAGCTTTATGATGATGGACGATGGCATACAGATGTCTACCATCTTTGGCGACGGTAGTCAGCAACAAAGCGGGCTGCTTGGCAAATTATTCTCAGCAGGCAAACGCATGCTCACGGGTGAAAGCCTGTTCATGACTACTTATACCAACATGGGCCAGGGCAAAAGGCGTGTTTCATTCGCATCGCCCTACCCCGGTAAGATCATCCCGATAGATCTGCAACAACTGGGCGGCAAAGTGGTTTGTCAGAAAGACTCCTTCCTTTGTGCTGCAAAAGGTGTGGCCATCGGTATCGAGTTTCAGCGCAAGCTGGGCACCGGCCTGTTTGGCGGCGAAGGCTTCATCATGCAAAAACTGGAAGGCGATGGTATGGCATTCGTGCACGCAGGTGGCCACGTTATGCAGCGCGACCTGCAACCGGGTGAGGTATTGAAAATAGACACAGGTTGCGTAGTAGGCTTTACGCAAAACGTAAACTATGACATCCAGTTTGTAGGCGGAATAAAAAATACGCTGTTCGGCGGCGAAGGCGTGTTCTTCGCAACCCTGCGCGGACCGGGTACAGTATGGATACAAACCCTACCTATCAGCAGGCTGGCAAGCCGCATTTTGTCATACGGCACCTTCAACCGCAAAGAAGAAGGCAGCATCCTGGGCGGCATCGGCAATATGCTCGACGGCGACGGATGGTAGTCTCCAACGAATAATTATTGAAAGCCCTCCCCTGCAGGAGGGCTTTCTTTTTTATACCAATACCAGTGCCTGTTCGTGCTTTCTTTTTATCGTTTCACCAATAGGCGTAGGATTGCCATCATCGTCTATACGCACAAAAGTGATAGACGTGGTGCAGACCACTATCTCCTCACCGCTATACAGGTTGAACTTGCGCACCTCTATATCCAGCGTTATCGATGTATTACCCAATGAAACGACCTCACCATATACACGTATGTGGTTGTTCACCTTTATGGGACGTTTGAAATGGAGTTCACCCACGCGCAGCGTCACCATGTTTGGTGTGCAGCAGTACTCGGTTGCAAATGCGGCGGCTGCCTCATCTATCCATGCCATAAGTATACCACCGAACATATTGCCGTGGATACCGATGTCTTTGCCCATGCAGATCTTTTTGTTGATCAGTTTCATCTTCGTTTTTGTTTAAACAGGTGAATAAAAAAAGCCCTTCGGTGTATCCGAAGGGCGTATTGCACATTATCTTATTGTTATTGTCTTATATCAATACGATGCCGTACCCTTCGTTGCTACGTGGGTGTTTACAATGTTTATATTGCTTCGACATCATGTTCATGGGTGCAATGTTAGGAAGAATATTTTGATTGATAAAAAAATTATTGCCTGATTAACGTTCCTTTATGAACATTCGCATCTGTATACAATCTGTAGAAATACAGTCCTGGAGCGAGTTTCGAGGCATCTATTTTTTCTACTTTACCCGCTGAAATTTTCTTCGATATGATCGTCCTGCCATCAGCTGCATGCAGTTGCAGCTCGGCATCAGATGCACTCAACACATTCCAATATTCGGCTGCGGGATTAGGAAATACAGCAAAATTGGCCTTTTTCACATCGTCGACAGAGACCGGGAAATAAGTATAGAATGCAGTACCACCATTCAAACTATTGGTAAGGAAATGCGCAAAGAAAGTATCCGCAACAGATGATAGCATCCATTGCACAGGCGATGGAGATACGCCCCTATTGTATATGATGATATCGTTTTGCGCTGCTGTAGCAAAACCTAACGCCGGGTTCGGATCCAATGGAGACTTGGCCTGGTACAATGTCATATCGCCTGCGATCAACGGAATATTACCATTCACACTGCCATCTGCGTCGGTAACATCAGTACGCGTAAAAGGGAAGACCACTTCTACCATCGACGGTGGCTGGGTAATGGGCGTCACTTCCCAATAGCGATTGATAGCAGCATGGAAGGTCTTTACATTATTCATCCCCGGCGGCAGCAGCAGGTTGGTGCCATTGCCTGAACCAAGGTTGGGAAAAGTAACAACCTTCACTTCAAAGCCTGCATCATCTACTGTACCTATCAGGCTTCCGTTCTTTTCTATTTTCAACAACAGCCTGTCATCTGCCTCATCATCGTTATTGCCATCATTCAGGTAGTGTGTGACACCGTCTCCGTCTACACACTCGCGAGTTGCTACAACGTTTGCATTGGCAGCAATAACAGGCGTATTAACGATATAGTCGGCACAGGCTGCGGCAGCAACACCGTCACGCAGTGTGTCGCCGGGTAGAGGGCCAAAGCCTTTGGTAAGATCAACACCAACGCCTGACACGGTATGGCAATAGCTCATAATGGTGCCTCCACCGGGTGGGTACTGCGGACTCGGAGCAGCACAACTGCCTTCAACAGGCACGCAAGCGTCTATAGCGCCTCCCGGCCAGCCACAATTGTGCGTGTGCATCACACCCAGGTTATGACCGGGCTCGTGGGCCATTTGCTGTATGTCGAAGCTATAAGCAGGCAACGCCTGTGCATCCTGTTTTAGATTACAGAATGCATAAGGACCTGAGCTCTGAAAACTGTTGTATGGAAAACAGATCGTACCCAACCAGGCTACCCCGCCCATATTACCGCCACGTGTAGAAACGAGCATGGCCAGGTCTGCCCCAAACAGGTTGTTTTGCGTTTCATCACCAAACGTGGTTAGAAAAGTGGATGAGCTAAGGGTTAGCGTCTGGTAAATATCCGCCGTCGTATTAACCTCTATATGCTTCAGGCTAATGTACACCGCTTCGTTTCGGTAAAGAGTAGCGACGGTATTAAAGGCAGCTGTCAGGTAGTTCACCACGTTGGTCGTATTGCTACTGTAATCCAGCCAGGTTTCGTAGTCTGCTTTTATATAGAACTCTACATCCTTGCAGGAACTGAATGCGTTCTTATTCTGCGTTGCAGGCTTTTGCAGGGCAGGCAACTTATCGGTACCGCAACCTACTGAAGCAGACAGTTGCTGGTCGCGGTCATTGTACAATATGTACTTACCGGCCGTCACTCCTTTTTTCACCTGTTCTACGACCATGTTGCCACCGCCGGGCAACGAAAAAAGCCCGTACACGTCACCACTAAAGAATGAAAATGCCGCCAGCGAACCGGGAACTCCTTTTACTACGCCCCTATAATATACCCCGGGGTTATAAACAAAAGGCATTGATCCTTCGGCCGTAGCCTCATTTACCGAAAAGTCAGGAGTGATGATGTCATACCTTGCCAGCTCCAGTTCATAACCTCCAACATGCAATGTTATGAGCATGGGCCTATATTCAACAATCGTTTCCAATGTCAAAACATCCACATCGAACATGGTACCATTGGCAATGAGCGGTGCGGTAAGCCTGTCTTCTTTCCAAAGACCATCAAACTCTACGATCATATACTGCTGTTTTGCACGGGCAATAAAAGCATCGAGGTAACTGCTCTTTGCCCCGGCTCTAATACAAATGAGCAAGCAAAAAGCCGCCAGCAGCAGCCTTGAAGAAAACGGGTTGTACATTGTTATGCTCTTGATTTAGTAAAACTAAGGCCTATTCAGCATATTTCTGATGGGCTTTTCTACCAGGTGATAGCACAACGCAGCAACACCTACCAGTGCTATCGTGTACGTGTAAAAAAACACCGGTTCTGATAGCTGAAGGTACCTGCCGTTAAGATTCACGGCATACCGGTGTACTGGCTCCTGGAAGATGTAGATACCATAACTCACCTCGCCCAAAAACACCAGTGGCCGCCAGCGCAACCAGCTCGAGTTGTGCAATGCCACCGCCAACACCAGCAGCATGTAGAGCGGCGCCAGCAAACCATTATGCAGGCTGACTGAGCGCGGCATAAAGTTCACAAGGAGGACAATAGCTACCAATGGCCAGACCGATGCGTACTTAATACCGCGCTTTTTATACTGGAAGAAAAGATATCCGCCCACCATACCAACAAAGAACTGGTTGAAATGAAACAGCGGGAAGTAATAAACGAACTCGTGAAAGGCTGTGCCCCACTCTGGTTTATATTTTGCAACCATCGCCAGGTGCGTCACCTGCGACAGCACAAAAAACGTAGCCACAAACCACAGAAAGCGCCGCGATTCTCTATTAGCAAACGCTATCAGTGCAGGAAACAGGATGTAAAAAAACATCTCTATCGACAACGACCAGCCAGGAGAGTTGATCGTAAGTGCATAGCCGGGGAAGAAGGCCTGCGTAAATGTCAGGTTCAGCGCCATCTGTTTTAGGAACATAGGTCCCGAGCCAATACCTTCTGCAATGATCAGCACGGCCGACATAGCCAGCGCTATATAAAAAGCAGGCACTATACGCACCAACCTTTTCTCCATAAACGGCCTGAAGCTGTTGCGCCGGTTGTGGTAAGTATAATACATCACAAAACCCGACAACACGAAAAAATACCCCACTGCCAGGTTACTGCTCCTGAAAAAATGCTCTGCCTGGTTGAAAGGGAAAACCGTGCACCCAAAGTGAAACACCACTACCAGCAACGCGGCTACTCCGCGGGTGGTGGTCAATGCATCGAGTTGGTGCTTCATCCGCCAAATATAATAGGCAATTTAACAAACTGCTTTTCGCGATACTCATTATATTAGCTCCATAATCGGATCAAGATGTCACTACTTTCAGGCAACCATAAAGACAAAAAGAAGGGCGGAAAAGCTGCCAAATCAAACAAGCCCGCACAGCAGCAGGCTCCCAAACCCGGAAAAGGTGCATCTGGCTTTTCTAAGAAGCCTGTTCGCACTGGCGGTACGCGTGGCAGCTAATAGCAATTGTAACTTGATTGGCGGGAGAACATATAAAACTTACAATACTATATAATCCATTAAATATAGTATTGCTATCTTTACTATACCTGCTATTTGATGCAACGACCTCTGTCTTTTTTCAATTGGTCTTTAAGAAAGGCTCTTGATGCGGAACCTGACAATTTCGCCAAGGCCCGCATTAAGATCATTTTTACTGTATTACTATTTACTTTAGCTAAGATCCTTG
Organism: Polluticoccus soli; assembly: GCF_029269745.1. Lineage (NCBI taxonomy): Bacteria > Pseudomonadati > Bacteroidota > Chitinophagia > Chitinophagales > Chitinophagaceae > Polluticoccus > Polluticoccus soli. Next base: position 265,089 of record NZ_JARJHT010000001.1, read on the forward strand.
TTGCCGGCATTACTGCGTTAGTAGCCGGGCAAACCATGCAGACAACTCGTGCGGCCATCACACTGGTGGTGTATGTAGCATTGGTAAAACTGCTGCTGGGAATGCCAACGAGGATGAAAGCAGTTGCTCAGGTCATGCTAATAGCCGGTACTGCCACTATCTGGGTAAACGTTTTCGTCTTCACACACGCCATCAATCTTGTCACCCTGCAGTTCATCTTCATGATCATACTGAGCGGGTATTATATGCTGGGGAGTACCTGGGGTATAATCTATTCCTTCCTTGGTGTGGCGCCGGTTATGATGGTGCTGACACTGGGAGACAAGCTGGACATATATACGGCCAATGCACCACAACAGATCGCATCACCGGGGTTTGAGATAGTAGTAGTGCTGAACTTTGTTACCATCATTGTCGCGCACTATCTCTTCTTCAAAGCGTTCAGGTCTAGCTTGCGGGAAAAGGAAGAACTGAACGACCAGCTGCATGTGTCTGTAGAAGAAGCCAACCAGCTGGCCATATCACGGTCCAACTTTCTTTCTACTATCTCACACGAGTTGCGCACGCCGCTCAATGCTGTTATCGGCACCTCTGAACTGCTGATGGACGACAAACCTGAAGACAGGCAACGGGAAAACCTGAAGATACTCCACTCTTCCGCGCTCGATCTACTGGCGCTCATAAACAACGTGCTCGACTTTAATAAAATAGACTCCGACAAGCTGGAACTGGAAAAAGTACCTGTGCGGCTCGATGAATTTGTGCAGAATGTTTGTGCCGGATTGAAGATAAGGGCCACAGCCAAAAGCCTCAGGTTCGACCTGGTCATCGACAACTGCGTTCAAAAACTTTTTGTCAGCACCGACCCTACGCGTCTGTCTCAGGTATTGTACAATCTTATCGGCAATGCGATAAAGTTTACAGAACAAGGTGGCATCACGGTCCATTTGGACTGCACACAGGAAACCGACGACAGCATAGGTGTACTGTTCTCCATTACCGATACCGGCATTGGCATACACCCCGACAAACACGCGGCCATCTTCGATGTGTTCGCACAGGCAGAGTCGCACGTGACGAGGAAGTATGGTGGCACAGGCCTTGGACTGCCGATCGTCAAACAACTACTTCCCATCTTTGATAGTAAGATAGAACTGGAGAGCACACCAGGCAAAGGTTCGCGTTTCTTCTTTACCATCAACTTCACCAAAGCGCAGGCACCTGTAATAGAACAAAACGCTACAGAAGCCGTCAACCTCAGCAAGCTCAACATACTTGTTGCCGAAGACAACGAGGTAAACCGTGTCATCATCAGGAAGCAGCTCTCCACGCTCAACGTCACTCCTGTCATCGTAGAGAACGGTGTGCTGGCTTACAATGCATGGCTGTCGGGACAGTTCGACGCTATCCTGTTAGACCTACATATGCCCGAGGCCGACGGCTATGACACCATCAAACGCATCCGTGCTTATTCAGAGTCGGCTAAAGCCAATACACACGCCATTGCCTTTACTGCCTCTATCAACGAAAAAGAGCAAATACTCGATGCAGGCTTCAACGATTTTCTCTACAAACCCGCCAACATCAAACACCTGCGCGAAAAGCTTGAAGAGCTGGCGCTGCGTGCAGGCAAAGCTTAACATTACCATTACACCTTCGTCTATAGGGTCATAAAGACCGTCCCCGCTGAAAATCGTACCTTTGCAAGGTGCAATTACGCTTTCGCATATCATATATTATTTGCTTTGCATTCGCATTGCTTGCTTTCGCCGGGTTCTCGGCAAAGCAAAGCGACCTGCTGCCGAACGCACAGCAAGTAGTTGCACCATGGCAAGAAACCGGGAAAATCGAGGCTTCTGAAAAGGGCGTCAGCAAGGCAGAGATAAGCAATTCCGCACCGTCCGAAACCGTGCACCTGCAGCCGCAATTCCGCGTACAAACTGCAGCGCGGGTAAAAGATGCAGCCAAAACCTTCCTGCTTTCGCGCTACCTCTCTTACCTCGACGATAGCTTTTCGCTTCATGCCACAACTACATTTACCGATGCGGTAGCCTTTCATATTACCGCCTACAGGTTCCTGCTCACTTTTCCCAAACACTGGTTTTGGTGAATGCCCTGCGCGCTAGCGCATAAGCATTGACTGAATTGCAGGCTACGGCCTGTTGTACTCACTTATCCAAAAACCGAAAGAAAATGAACGGAACAATTCTCATCGCTACGGCGATCATCTTAGTTATTGTACTTATTGTAGGCCTGATCGTTTATACTGCCAGCCGGCAAACAAGGAAAATGAAAAGCGACATGCTTAATGAGATAAACCAGCTGGCAGCCCGCTACAGGCTGCATATCGATCAGACGGAGCTATTCCGCAACCGCGCCATTTGCCTCGACAGGCAGCAACAACAACTGCTCTATGTCGTCTATCGCGAGGGTGGCTTTAGCTACAGCAACATAGACCTGGGCACGATAGACAGTTGTGAGATAGTGAACCTGGGCAGCAAGCGATCTGAAACCCTGAAGAGCGGCAAGACAAGGGTTGAAGAACACATCAGCGCCTTTGAGTTAAAGCTGTACTCGAAAAAGAACGAGATAGCCGCCCTCGCCTTCTACAGCGAGATAGAAGACGGCGCCGCCGACATGATGGACAACCGCCGCAAAGCCGAAACCTGGAAAACCCTCCTTTCCAACGTCATAGACTTCCACCAGCTCCGCACAGGCTAGCGGCACATGGCTATATTAAGAAGGGACGCACGAACAATCTCCACTGCGTCCCTTTTTTTGTTTTGGAAGGGGGATGCTGTAGAAGCGTGCACAGCGGGTAGGTCGATGACTATCAACCCCGGCAATTGCCCGTTCACATAAGCCTATACAGCTGTCAGCCCCAAACGCTGTACATTTGCGCTATCTTAGTCCAATAGATGCTTACCATAATATCGGGAACGAACCGGAACGACAGCATGACCCTGAGGGTTGCCACCCTCTACTACAATATATTGAGCCAGCACACCGACAACGTACACCTGGTGAGCCTGGAGAACAGGAACGTATGGGAGACAGGCACCGACCTTACACAGCTGGAAGATCAGTACTTCAAGCCATCGGGCAAGTTTGTATTTGTGCTGCCCGAGTACAACGGCAGCATCCCCGGCATCCTGAAGCTGATGATAGACAACAGCGACATCCGCAACTGCTGGTGGTACAAAAAAGCCATGCTCGTAGGCGTAGCAGACGGGCGCGCCGGCAACCTGCGCGGCCTGGATCATATGACCAACATACTGCACTACCTTCGGGTGAATGTGCTGTACAACAAGCTACCCATTAGCCGCATAAACGAGGAGATAGACATGGAAGGGAACATATTAAAGCCGGCCACCCAGCTGGTAATAGAACAACAAATTGAAGAATTTTTGAAGTTTTAAATTATGGCACAACGCTTTGCAATAATCATGTTCCTGCTGGCCCTGGCCGAGTTTTACAGCTTTATCGTAGTGAGGAGCGCGGTGCGTACCCTGCCTTATGCTGGTCGCGTGGGGGTGATGGTATTCTACGTGCTACTGTCGCTGTTTGCGTGGATCAGCTTCTTTATGTTCCGCCACATCAACTGGGCCAACCTGCCGCATATGCTGCGCAACATTTACGTAGCCACTACCATCGGCTTTATGGTGGGTAAGGTATTGATACTGGTAGTGATGCTGATAGACGAGCTGCGCAGGCTGTTCACCTGGATCGTTACCAGTCTTCCTACACTGGCTTCAAATTCACCTTCAGCAGGTGCCAATATAGGCAGGTCTATTTTCCTGCAGCGCGCAGCGCTGTTACTGGGAGGTGTGGCACTGGGTGGTTTTATCTGGGGTATCACCAACAGGTACCGGTATAAAGTAAGGCGAGTGAGGCTGGCGTTCGGCAACCTGCCTGAATCATTCAAAGGAATGAAGATCGTGCAGATATCAGACATCCATTCCGGCAGCTTCGACAAGCACGAGGCGGTGGCACGTGGTGTAAAACTGGTAATGGCCGAAAACCCCGACGTTATCTTCTTCACCGGCGACCTGGTAAACAACAAGGCCGACGAGATACAACCGTATACAGACATCTTCTCGCAACTGAAGGCGCCCATGGGTGTCTACTCCACCCTCGGCAACCACGACTACGGCGACTATATAGAATGGCCGTCAGTACAAGCCAAATCCAAAAACCTGGAATGGCTGAAAGAGACACACGGCAAAATGGGCTGGCGCCTCCTAATGAACGAACACGTGTTGCTGGAAAGGGGCAACGATAAGATCGCAGTCCTCGGTATAGAGAACTGGAGCGCCAAAGCCAACTTCCCGAAATATGGTGATCTGAGCCGCGCCCACTCAGGGGTAGGTCCGGATATTCCTTTCAAGATATTGCTGTCGCACGATCCCTCGCACTGGGATGCACAGGTCAGGAAACAGTTCCCTGATATCAACCTGACGCTGGCCGGCCATACGCACGGTATGCAGTTCGGCGTAGAGATACCGGGACTGAAATGGAGCCCTGTACAGTACGTATACCAGAAATGGGCAGGCCTCTACCGCGAGGGCGCACAATACCTGTATGTGAACCGCGGGTTCGGCTTCCTGGGCTACCCCGGCAGGCTGGGCATCATGCCGGAGATAACGGTGATCGAGCTAGTGTAGCACTTTTTTGAGCAGCTGTGCCACGGCCTCCGGGCGCGGCTGCATCAGGTCCTCGGCAGCCTCTTGCCAAATGTGTTTCATGTCTTTCATCAGATCTATCAGCTCTTCACTGTTTTTTTCACTATCCACGAGCACTGCTGGTTTTTTTGATGTAGATTTAGTTAAGTTTTTTTGTAAAGTTTTGTTCATGTTGTAAACGGCTTTTCAAATAAACGGATGGGCATAGGGTTTATTGTATAAAGATTGCAAAATATTTTTATAATCTGCATGACTCAAACCATAGGCATAACGGGAGGAACAGGCTTCATAGGCCGGCATTTAACCGCCGAACTAATAAAGCATGATTATCATGTGATTATATTCACCCGCCACCCTGAAAAGCGGAAGAAAAGACCCAAAATAACCCATGCTTACTGGAACCCCACCGCAAATAAAATTGACGTTGGCGCACTCAAGCAGGTCAATGCCATAGTACACTTGGCCGGCGCCGGTATAGCCGACAAACGCTGGACCAAGAAACGCAAGAAAGAGATAGTAGACAGCCGGGTAAAAGCTACCAACTTCCTTGTCTCTCAGCTACGTCAATACGCCCCCGAATGTCGCACGCTGGTTGCAGCCTCAGCCATGGGCTACTATGGCGCCGATAAGAAGGGAAAGCCCTTTGTCGAGACCGACCCACCCAACGCTGACTTCCTGGCGCAGACCTGTGTAAAATGGGAGAAGGCCAGTATGTCGGCTAATGACTTTCTGCGCACGGCCATATTCCGGTTTGGGCATGTGCTCGGTAAGGACGGAGGCGCATTTCCCAAGTTCCTGCAGCCGGTCAAGTTTGGGCTGGTGCCCATCATAGGCAGCGGCAAACAGGTGATGAGCTGGATCCACATTGACGACCATGTACGCATGCTGTACTCTGCTATAGCAGACGACCAGTACAACGGTGCATACAATGCAGTAAGCCCCCAGCCAGTTAGCTATAAGCGGTTGATGAAAACCATAGCTAAGAACAAGGGCGGTTTTAATATCACCGCTCACGTACCTACTCCCTTGCTCAACCTTGCCCTCGGTGAGATGAGCAAGGAACTATATAAGAGCAGTACCCTCAGTCCTCAAAAGCTGCTGGACTCTGGCTTCCAATTCCAATACCCTACTATCGACGAGGCTGTGGCCAACCTGATGAGTAAAGCCCACTAATAGGCGTAATCGCTGAGGTACTCATAGTACTTGGTCAGCTTCCCGTTCTCGCAGATGGTTGCACGGTTGATGATGTCGCTGTTACCAGAAAGTAGCTCGCCCAACACAAACTTCTCGAAGTGCGCACCGAAGTAATGAGAGGCATCACAAGGCAATTCGTTGGGGAGGTTATCAACCGCCATCACGTCAATGACGTTCTTGTCGCCTTGGTATGGCTCTACCCGCTGCAGGTTCTTGCGGTCGATGCCGTAAACAGGGTTGGCGATCGTAGAAGCACCGACGTTGATGGGCACTGAGCCATCTATGTCGCAGGTGATATCTGCGATCACGCTGACACGCCAGTCGTTGCGCTGCACATCTGGCTTTTCAAACAGGCGCGCTATGTTCTGGTCCCAGTAAATACCGTTCATCAGGATATCGGTTTGAGGAATGTACTTTGAGAACAGACACTTGTAAGCCTGGGGATGAGCATGGAAATCATCACGGTGAAAGAGACCATTATCCTTACGGGCGTACAAAGCACTACCTTTCAGGTGTGTGTATACGGGATAATCGTACTCATGCGTCAGGAAGTCATCCGGCTCTACTGACTCCACATCGAAGTGGGTCATAACCTCGAGTATACCCGCTGCTACTTTACCAGAACCGGTCATCACGATCTTGATATTAGGCAGCCTTACCTGTCCGTAAATGGTTTTCAGCTCGTCGTAGTTCTTTACAGAGTATGCGGCAGGTAATTCGTAGAGGCCAGTTTTCTCGCCGTATGCCAGTAACCCGTTGTGAGCACCAACAATACCGGCAAACAAGCCAAAGCCAAGCACACGTTGTTCATCAAGATGGGTAAGACATTCATAGTCTATCATGCGGATGCGCTTCTTGATAAGCGCCTGCATGAGCTTTTGGTTATAAGGTTGCTTCTTTTTGGTATGAGAAAAGAAGAAGTAGGTCTTGTCGGGAATGAGATGATCGATAGGCACTTCTTTTACACCAAGCAATACGTCGCAGCTGGTAAGGTCTGTGGTCAGTTCAATGCCTTCTGCACGATATTCATCGTCAGTAAAGCAGCGTCCATCCGAAGGTTCTACAACAATGGTCACGGGATATTCCTGTTGAATACGAGCGCATTGCTGTGGCGTCAGCGGTACCCTGTTATCCGGTGGTGTCTTGCGTTCTTTTATCAGACCTATACGAAGCATTGCCGTTTTAATTTTGACAACAAATATAATGCTCACATCTTTGCTACATGGTTAATTACTTTGAACTGTATGGTATAGCTGAGTCGTTTAACCCCGATGCCGCTATTGTGAAGAAGAAGTATTATGAGCTGAGTCGCCAATATCACCCCGACAGATTTGCAACGGCCGATGACAGCACCCGCGCCGAAGCATTGCGTATGGCTGCACTCAACAACGATGCATTTAAGATGCTCAATAACCCTGACGCTACCACCGCATATATCCTCAAACAACACCAGCTGCTGGAAGACGAGGAAAAGTACAACCTCCCTCCCGCCTTCCTGATGGAAATGATGGACCTGAACGAGGTTATCAGCGACTGGGAGATGGAGCCGGACAATGATATACTGCGCCAAACGGCCACAGATACCCTTGCCGAACAACTGGAACAGTGGCAACAGGAGGTGACGCCCCTCACCCAGCAGTACAATTCCGGCAACCACGATAAGCAACTATTACTCCGCATAAAAGACTATTATTTCAGGAAAAAATATCTGTTGCGCATACAGGAAAGAATAGATACATTTGCATCCCGCTGATGCCAAACGGCTCAGTATTGCCCAGATGGCGGAATTGGTAGACGCGCTAGACTCAAAATCTGGTTTTCGCAAGGGAGTGCAGGTTCGATTCCTGTTCTGGGCACCCTGATTATCAAGGAGTTACACACAGTTGTAACTCCTTATTTTTTTCTCCAAAATCTTCTTGCACTAAAAATTGCACTAAACTCCGAAAGGGACAGTTTTTTGATGTTTTGGTGTAAACCAGATTCAGCGCGTCTTGCCGAATAAAATCCGGCATGGTCCAATTCCGCCATCTGGGTTTGATATAGGTCATTTGACCGCACCATTCTACATACCTCAGTTTTTTGAAAAATACGGTGGTTTATGTCGCGTGACATAGGTGTTCAAGCCACTCTGTGCATCAGCTAAACGTTTCATTGTTTCGACATGACCGTTGCCACACGAACCATATGTGTAAGTATATCTTGCGCCACTTGTAAAGTAAATGACAATAAAATCATCTCCATACTCATATCCTCTCACACCAGATGGTTTACCAGTGGCTGGACTTACATTGTAGTAGTTTTCCATAATTATAAACCCTTGTTTTTATAGGGTACTTGAGACAACAATTACCATGCAAGACAATAAAATATGTTAAAATGACAGTTAAGCGTTTGTTAACATACGTCAATGTAAACAACCCATACAGCAACCATGTGCAAAAGCGCCTATAATTTGGCCAGACCGATCTGAATTTATCTCAATCAACGACATTCTTGTGCTGATTTCATTAATTTAATGGCGACGAACATATGCTTCGATGAAAGCATTTGTACCATTAATCGTGTGATATGAGCGAACAACTGGAAAAAAGCACTGTTAGTATATACTTCGATAGTCCAATGCAGTTTGAACCGAAGAACATTAAGCCATTGGCTGGTATTACTGGTTTGTATTTCATATTCACTTCTCATATCGAAATTCAATACCCATTTGATAAGTCAAGATTGCTATATATAGGAATGAGCGAAAGAAGGACAAACAGTATTGGAAGCAGATTAATCGGACATTTTGAAGGCAAGTCGAAAAATGTAGGTCTGGTCAACTACAAAAAGATTGAACCTCTATGGTTTACTTACATAAATATCGAAATGTTGAGAAATATTTGGTCCTTCAGAGTAGAGGATTTGGAAAGCTACTTTATTCTAAATTTTGTAAAGCATTTTGGAGTATACCCGATTTGCAACAACAAAACTGGGTTTGAAATACTGAATAATACCGTAAAAACGGATCTTAAAATTGACTGGAATTACTTTAAATAAAACACAATGGAAGAAAACAAAATAAAATCGGGAAAGGAAATTTTAGATGAATTCTTCAAAGAAGTCGATTCTATTGAAGACGTAGACAAAGCCATTGCCAATAGTTTAGCAGAATTATATAACAATGGTAAACTTACCGATAAGAACGTGATAAATGAACTTGTAAAAATCAGAAATAACAATGGCAATAAAGATTAAAAACATATCGATAACGGGAATCAGAGGAATACGAACTTCCATTTCGTTGCCATTAAATGAAAAATCCGTATTGCTCTACGGCGACAATGGAACCGGGAAAAGCAGTATTTCAGACGCTATTGAATGGTTTTATACGGACAAAGTCTCACACTTAGCCGGCAGTGAAATTGATTTGAAAGATGCATTACGAAATTCACATCAAGTTGAATCCGACACATCTTCAATTGCCGTTGCATACAACAAAAATGCACTTGATGCAACGAAAAGTTTATTAACTAAAAGGGGGAAGCTAATATCCGAACTATCCAATTCATCGGGAGATTTTCAAAAATATCATACGGAATCTCAGAGTGAGAACTTACTACTTAGGTATCAATTTTTGCGAGATTTTATAGACCAAACTAAAGGAGACAAGCTCAAATACTTATCCGATATTATTGGCTTTTCGGAGGTAACCAAAACAAAAGATGTCCTAAGGAAAGCATTCAACTCGATAAAATCAGAAATAAAAGCTCAAAACTTTGAAGCACAAGTAAATACCCAAAAACAAACTCTCATTGAAAAGATTGGCGCTGCCGTTAGTCAGGAAAAGAATCTTTTTGAAAAGATAAATGAGATTATCGCACCCTTAAAAACAGGCATCAGTGTAAACTCAATTGAAGACGTCGATGTTGTTTTAAATCACATAAAGAAGCCATCCCATCTAGGTCAAGTAGCAGAACTTCAATTTCTAGAAAAAACCAGCAAAACACTTTCAACTCTTAAAGAAGAAATAACATTTATTGATAGTGAATATCAAAAATATTATTCAGAGTTCAACATCATTGCAAATGATGTCCAGAGCATCATGCAAACATTCTTGGCCGAACTCTTGAGGACCGGAGACACAGTAATATCCAAAAAGTTCCATAAAGACAATAGCTGTCCTCTATGTCTTCAGCCTAAAAATCTTGAAGAATTAAGAGCTGACATTCAAAAGAGACTTAAAGATATTGAAGAGTCATCAAAGAAAAAGGCAGCATTCGACACCGCTAAACAATCTGTGAACAATATTGCTACGGAGAGACTGAGGCGTCTGGAAACTATTGCGAATGACACGTTGCTAAATGAACTTAGCAATGAAGAAATAAAGAAGTCAATCAACAATTTAAAGATCAAATTAACCGAATATCAAAAAGCAGCCAATGAAAAGGTTACATCTGGAAACAAATTACCGGCAAATGATATTCTAATCTTAATAGAAAACGATTTCCAAATACAAAACGACATTTCCGAAAGAACTGAAAAAATACAAACTGCCATAAAAAGCGATAATTCAACAGAGCTCTTTGCAAATATATCTGCCGCCAAAGACGCTTTTTTGAAAATTAAACGCTTTGAAAATGACAAAAGCAAACTGGAACATCAAAAAAACACCTTAGAGCTTATTTACAATGAATTTGTAAAGCGACAAAAAGAAAGTTTAGAGAACTTCATAAATAAATTTTCCGGGCACATAAACGGCTTCTATCAGTATATGAATCCTGGTGAACAGTTTCATGAAATCAGGATTGTTACCATTGGCGAAGATGATGAACTAAATGGAATTACGATTGAATATAAATATAACGACGAGTGGGTTTCCCCACCTCAAAAGTACTTCAGCGAATCTCACCTAAATTGCTTTGGTATTTCTTTTTTCCTGGCATCTGTAATTGCATTTAATCAAACTAACAAGTTTATAGTATTAGACGACGTTATATCTAGCTTTGATTCAACACACAGAAAACGTTTTGCGGATCTGCTATTTGAAAAATTTGCGGATTATCAACTAATCCTTCTTACGCACGAAGCTGAATGGTTTAGCTATATCCGACAATTAGCAAAAAAGAAAGGCTGGATAATTGGTCAAATTAAATGGACTGAAACTAATGGGACACATTTAGATGAAAATCCAAATGATTTAAAAGAACTTGTTGAAACCGGCTTGGCTAATGGTACAGTAGAAACACTAGGAAATCCGATAAGAAAATACTTAGAAAGCACACTAAAAGACATTTGCCTGAACTTGGATGTAAAAGTTTCTTTCAGGTTGAATGAGGTGAACGAGAAAAGAATGCCTGACGAATTGCTAAACGAGCTAAAATCAAAAATCAATAAAAGTGGTGGCGCGGATTTAAAATTAAAAACACCAGTTATAGAGCGTGTTTCAAATTCATCTTTACTCGGCAATCTACTTTCTCACGATAATCCGTTCAATCCAAAACTCGGAGATTTAAAGGCTTTTTGGGCAGACATAAAAGAGTTGAAAACGATATTTTACTGCCAAGAATCAACATGCAAGCGGCCGAAAGTTTCAATAAAAAACTATGACAATGTCGCCAAGAAAATAAGATGCGGGTGTGATACAACGAAATATGACTGGAAAGAATAGACACTTTGAATTATTAAGCATTTATTCATCACTACGTGAAACGTGAGGCATCCATAACACTACTAATGCTTAATAGTCACAACAAAACGCTCTATATAAACAACTTACGAGCTATTAATGTATGTATCGATTAATGTCACCATGAACAAAGACCAGTATTTTAAAATAAGTGAGACAAAAAAGCTGCCTAATAGGTGTCCTTTACTAAATATCTGCCAGCGTGCAGCATTTACAAATTATCTATTCTCATATTACAAAGAGGTTCGTCATGGATTAGGAACATGGGAGGATCTAATGAAGAGCCATGGTGACCTGTCAGATAAGTACTTCAATGAAAAAATTGAGGTCCAAGGTGAGGGCCCAACGATTATAAAGGGTGCAAATCACTGGTACTTTCAACGGGCCTGTCCAGAAATTAATTTATTTGAGGATAGCATCGCACACTTTGAAGGTCAGCCCCAAGCATGCACTTCAGGTGACTGGGACAACGAAAGAAGAACAAATAAACTTCAAATCTCCAACTTTAAACATTACAGCGAATGCGCTGAGTTCTCCCACTATCTATACAATAAAAAGCCTTTGAAAATGACCAATACAAAAACCAGAACAAAGATTCCCAAAGAAGCTAAAGTTAGAGCAGAACTACAGAAGGAGATAAACTCATGTTGCCCGTTTTGCGAAAACGATGATGTAGGACATTTCGAGATTCATCACATTGATGAAGACCCATCAAATCATCAAAAGCAAAATCTCCTATTGCTTTGCAGAAACTGTCATTCGAAGATTACCAAAGGAGATATTAGTCAACCCGAGGTGTTTAAGAAGAAGATTTCTCTTCTCTCTAAACCAGTAGTTGCACCGAAAGTAGCCAGTAAAACAGTCAACGTTTCAAATACCCACAATGCTATCGTAGGTGATAAGAACAAAATCACTATAAACAATAACAAGAAGACCGTAAAGCAAAAATATCCACCCGACTGCATCGGTTATGATGCGAAAAAGGCTCTTTATGTTGGCCACCTTATTCAACGCTATAATGAATACAAAGAATATGAAGTTGGAAAAGGAGGCGTCAAATATCATGTCTTCGGCGGACTATTGAAGAAAGAGTTCAATGTACCTGCAACAAGGACAATCTATAATTTGCCAATAGACAAATTTGATGATCTCGTTGCCTATATTCAATCACGAATAAATGGAACTAAATTGGCAAAAGTAAAAGGTCGAGACCATAAGAATTTTTCAACCTTTGAGGAATTTCAAGAAAAATAATTATTATTCAATTATTGGCCTGCTTGTTTTCCTGATAGGTTAAAATGTCGCCCAGATCGTTTTCTTTCAACCTTTCTCTGTTATCAACACCAGCCTGTCTCATCTTCTGCCGTTGAACTGAGCTCATCTGGTTCATTGCCTTTTCTAGTTTCAAGGGTCGTCCGAGTATGAATTGACCTACCGCTGTGTCGGCAATTCCCGCTTCTTTAATAGCAAATAGCCCTCCTGCTGGACTTATCCTGGTATTTAACCACTTACTTTCATCGTATGTCGTCAAAGGAATTATGAAAATAAACCGTGGAAGCTTTAGATAAAACATGCAAAAATCATCTCCGTTGTCTGTAATACCGCTGTCAACCATTCTGGCCAGGTACTGAACCAATCGGGATGGCATTTCAACTTGAATGCTTCCGTCAGGCTGTTCAATATCAACGCCAATCCACATGTGAAGGTGATTGAATTCCGTTGGGGGTTTATCATCTAGCAGGTATTCTGACCATATTTTTTCTGCCCTCAGCACTTCGTTATAAAAAGGAAGACCGCTATGGTCATCTATCAATGAATGGTGCATTAGTCTCCACATAACGGAAACTACAAATTTTAACAATCGTTCATCGTATGAAAAATTGTCGTCCTTGTCAATTACAGGGTAAAATATTGACGCTGCAAAATAGGTTTCAAAATTACCAAACAGTCTTTCACAATCAGTGCAAAGCAATGGCATTTTAAAACCGTCTTGGCGGCGAATGTTCATATTTTCGCCGCTCCGGATATATCCTGTCCCGGAATCCTTAAGCCATTTCAATATAAATTTTGGATAGATATGGCTTTGTTGTAGTGCAGCTTCCTTTCTGCACAGTCTACAAACGGTGTTATGGCTAGCGCTAGTCATTGACTCAATAAAAATACTGATCCTAGACCACAAGAACAATAAGATACTTGACTGGAATAGGTAATTCCCATCCGTCAGGATATTCCACAGTTGCCAAGGAATATCCTATTTCCTTCACGATGCCAACCTGGTCAACTCCAGCAAGAACTAATTGCCTGTAATCCTGAACCGCTTTGTCCGGTGATGAAGTTTCAGCTTTAAACTGCTCTATCTTGTCCGTGTCAAACGTTACCTTATCTCCAATCTTGATTACCATTTCCATTCCTGTTATCTTTTATACCGTAAGTATAGAAGATACTTCTCTCACCAAGAACGCCGGGATTGCTAACGTTTCGCAATTCTTTTAGTTTATGGATTCTTCAATGTTCGCTCGGCAGCAAAACAACATTGCCTTCAACCCAAACAGTAACCTCTTTTGCGCCAAAATCAGTAAATGGAATACCTTGGTGAGCAAGCAACCTATTGTTTCCATCAGTGCAGAGAACAACTGCTGAACCTTCTTCATTGACACCCAAATGCCAAACTTGGAATTCTTCGTTCCTCAATCCAGGCTGATAGGAACAAACCAGGTCCAACAACCAAAAGCAATTAAATGTTTCGCACAGAGCTTGAATGCCATCGGTGTAAAGCATTCCTAAAATGTGCTTGTAATAATTCTCTGTCCCCGTATGTCCTTTGAATTGGTCATTTGCATTCATAAATTCATCTTTTATACTGACGAGTATAGAAGACATTTTCCGAACCAGGAACGCCCAATTGCTAATGTTTCGCAATTAACTATGTAAACCTATATTCCAATAAAGCCGCATAGACGGATTAAATAGAAAATTCAGGTTTTTCATTGACGAAGTTCTGCCCAAAAACATTACGCATGTATCTGGACTGTACCTCCTTTTATGGTTGATAGTTTCCAGAATAAGCTTGTCCGACTGAGGAAACTGGATAATTTTATGTAACGGAGCTCCAATTGATCATTGCATAACCTTTTATCCAAAACTGATGTTTAAGAGTAACCGAGTTTTTATAGCGCTTGATGAACCCACCATCATGGTTGAAAAGGAGTATAATATTTCTGACTTGTTGAAACAGGCTACACAGATAAAGAATCAACAAGACTACACTGCAGCCATCGATTTTTTGGAAGAAACAGACTCAATGTTTGGTTTTTCTGGAAACGAGTACACTCGAGTTGCTAAAAGGCTTATAGACTATTATTCTAGAGATAAAAGCAAAAAACATCTACGTACAGAATTGTATTCAAGAGTGTTTTCCCGAATAGCTCTTTCTCCTTATGAGCCAGTCTATATTGATATTCATAAATTATATGCGGCCAGTTTGCCGTTGGAGGATGGCATCAAGTATCTATTACAGATAATTGACAAGGAAAATTTAGCTGACTATGAGCATAAGCACTTCTATTTTGAGTTAGCCAATAAGTACAAAGACTCTGGGCGATTTGGCGAAGCCAGAGAAATTTATAATCGCTTGTTTAATAAGCTAAACCCAGCAGAGCCGTTTGAATTTAAACGGCTTTATAGCCAGATTTCATTCGAACTATCAGATCTATTTCTGAAGCTTAAACCACTTGATTGGCTTAGGCAGTTCATGTACTTTCGTTCACTTGGTTTTGTGTATGATATTCTCTGCGACATCGATATGACTGTTATGGCTCGATTCTTTCATCGTCGCAAGATATGTGATAAGCGGGAATGGGGAGAGGACGAAACAATTGATGAAGTACTCGATGGGGCTGGATTGGGAGAAAAGAAAGACCCCTACTATAAAAGTCTTTTTGACTATGCATTTCGCAAGATGCCCTTGCAAGTAGGATTTCCCAAAAAGCACTTAGACGAAAACGAGTACAAGAAATTTCAAAGTTCGAAATCATTTATTTACGAGGTAATTAAATTTGATTGTGTCCTTGGAAATGATGGACTGCCTTTACGCGATGAACTGGGGTTGGAAGTAAAAAAGAGGTTTCAATTTGTTGATGAAGTAAATGACTCCGTCAGGAACTTAGTTGATGATATTTTGAATATCGTTTAAGAGTAATTGTGCGATCCTTTGAATTGGTCATTTGCGTTCATAAATCCTCTTTGTATACCTCGAACATAGAAGATGCTGCCAAACAACTGCAACCGGAAAAACGTAAATGTTTCGCAAATTGCCCGCGACTGGGACAATAACCCATTTAAACAAATTCAATATTAAGGGGAAGAATCACAATACAAAAACTTCAAAAGCTGCTCTCCATTTGTCAAAACCATTACCCGGCAGACCATACTGATGCTCTATGATCGTGAAATCAGGATTATCTCGATTATCCTTCCGATAGGCTCTTTTTCGGCTGTTTCTCATTTCTATAATATCATCCTCAATTATTTGCATCGCTTTTGAAAAATCTTCTGCCAATCCGATCCGCCAAATATATGTAGCCTCTTCAGTGTTGTAGGTCTCCCAAACTATATACCTAGCCTTTCCAGTAGCAAGCGCAAAAAGGAAAGAAACTGGCTTTCCTGTCATTTTCAGTTTGACCAATGACTGGTCTTGATTTTCCGCTAAAAACTGCAAATGTTGATGATGTTTTGTCTTGCTCTCCGAAGCAATCTTCTCCATCAACGATTTTAAATCAAGCTTGTCAGGTAAAATGTCTTTAAATACATCTTCTACTACAGCCATCTTATCTAGGGCAATTTTAGACATGGAATCATCAATTGCGTAATCGACGACCTTCTCAATGAGAGAATCATTAATCCTATCTAAATCAGCGGACTCTGCGTGAACCTCTATAACCTCCTCCGCCGTATATTTAATCCTATAGTTGATAACAACCATTTTCTGCCCTAGTTGCTTTGCGAAATATGGTTTTATTGAATCGTACTCTTTACGACTAAAGGGGTTAATTATACGAACTTCAATGTTCCTGCCGATGCTTTTTAGATCTGTAGAATACGAAATCGCGCCGTCGTCAAACTCCAGGTCAGTAATTTTGACCTTCAGCATACCTGAATGACTGAGTTGTTTTGGCGAAGTGCTGTCCAGTGCTGAAGGCTTATTTTGAAACTCTACAACTACCGTTCTCGTAGGCCAATTAGCAAAGGACGTGTCCCCTGGCTCTCTCTTGCTACTACTGACATTGGGTTCCCGCAGCTTTAACGGGCTTCGCAATACTATGCTCTTAACGGCAAGCAATCCGAATATGTCTCTATTGGCACCAGAGTTCGCTAAATAGTCTTCTCTACTCAAAACCCTGCCCAATTCGTATTTTAAAACTAAAGTGGCACTCGCTTTATCATATGAAACTACCCTGCATTGAGTAAATTGCGATTGCAATGTTCCCGAAAACTCCTTCGCAAAAATGAACCTAGTGTTACAATAATATACCTTGTCCTCATGTTTTGCTAAGACCACTATTCTACCTTCAATTGGATGCACAATCTTTATGTTAGAATATAACAATGCTGATCAAGTGGAAGTGGCGCCCAAGAAATGACATAATTATTATTCAAGGCAAATCCAGGTCTTCCGGTGGCTACTGCTGGTACGCCATTCCAATTCAGATTCGTACCAGCGTGAACCTGCCTTCCTTCATGAATAGAAAATGGAGCGTATCCGAAATGAGGAAGATTCGGAGCATTCTGATAGGTTGAATCATTGCTAACAAATAGAACTAGCCCCCGCTCGACGTTATGAAAGCGTTGCTCAAAAATCTCAATTCTCTTTACGTCTTTCCAAAAATCGTAACAACCAATATTCTGTGCTCCATGTTGGCCAAGTAATACCTCCACATTTTCTCCAAATACAAAATGCGGAGTGACCTGATTTCTTGTCTTGTACTTTATCTCTATTGGCTAATAGGTGTTGTTGCTTTCAACAACAATATCGATGTACACATTGTTGACATCATTCCACAAGTAGTCAGGAAGCAACTGGGCTGGGATATGATATTCGAAAAAAACATTGTCATATGCCCCGGTAGCTGCTAAATAATTAAATAGATACAGTTGAATATCCTGTTCTCTAAAGAAAAAAGCCTGCCTCGCGAGTAGTGCTTGTTGTATATGCAATATGATTGTATTCCTCATTGATTACGCGTCCATTTTATTGCCGGGGTATCGCCTTCACTTGGGATAAATAAAAATACATGAATTGCCACATTTTCGCAAGCGATTCGCTAAAGTCTCCCCTTTCCTACCCCGTTTCCGTGTTTTCCCAATACACTCGCTGTATAAAACATCAAAATCGTATGGAAAACACAAAGCAAATTCTGACAGCACTCAAGAAGAATCCCAACATCGCAAAAGCAAAGCTCTCCGAACTAACCGGCATCAAAGGAATCATACTCTATAACCTTTTGAGAAGCCTCAAAACCGAGGGAAAAATCATTGAATTCTTCGATGGCACTGAAACTGTTTACGCCCTCGCTGACACGCTGGCGAAGGAGGAAAAACCTGAAGCAAAAGTTGAAAATCCTGTCGATGAACAAAAACAGGAAGCAGAAACTGAAAAGCCAAAAGTGAGCTTCGAGCTACCCGCACCCTCCAGGGACAATTCAAAGTATAAGTTCCAGGGCGAAGAATACGGTAAGGGGCCATTGGTTCGAGCAGTTATTGGTCAGTACGTCGCTGACAATCCAGGCATGACTTATAAGAAATTAAAAGAAGCGTTCCCTGACGACCTCCTCAAACGTTTTGGCATATTTCAGGATGTTGATACAGCGTTGACTATAGACCCGACCAGCAAGAGGTACTTCTTCAAAGAAGAGCATGTCATCAAACTGAAGGACAAGAAAATCGTTGTCTGCAACCAGTTCACGCTGGCCAACATCCAGCCATTCTTAGCCAAAGCCAAGGAACTTGGTTACAAAATCAAATAGGTCAAATGACCTTTTTCATTCCAAAACCAAGGGATCACATTAAAGAAATACGCACTGTCAATCTTGACATTTTTGTAACTTAAACTGTGCTAACTTCAACATGTTTTCATAGTGATAGGGTTTATAGGGGCTGGTCTGTTCTCAGGCTGGCTTTTTCTTTTCACTTACAGCCACCACAATGCCGCTGCAGCATAGTTAATCGCTCGTTAATGGCATCAATATCCTTTGTTACACCAACTTGATTTTACAGCTTTATGGTCTGGCCGCAAACCAGATAAACACGTCTCTCTCTAATCCCTTTATAAAAAAAGCCTGGCTTATACCGGGCTTTTTTACTTCTACCTATTCCCAACAGGAATCACGTCATTTGGCCTTTAGGAGGTCAACATTGACCTATTTTCTCCTTTCCTAACAATCTACTACTCTATTCACGTTCCGGCAGGAATTTGACTATCCAAAATGCAATTCCCGAACAATCAATGTTGACTCATGGAACGCTTTATCTCCATTTTACCGGCAAAATAACATCGGCTAATATGCGCTTAAGTACTTCTCTCAAGTATTTAAAAGAATATATAGTTCGGTGTTGGCTATAACTTGACCGAACGGGATATTGACAAACCCATTCAACTCATTGGCGGCAGAAGGTTGATTCTGCCAATCGTCGGATAACCCTAAATCCGGGCAACGTTCCTCAAGGCTAACGACCCGGTAGATTACAAGCATGGCCTCTTGGAAAGGCTGTTACTTATCAGTAAAGGGGATGGTATTTCGCTGGCAGGTGAATATAGAAAAGCCTGCCATGCTTAGATTCAGGTTCCAATGGCATGTTGCCTTTTAATAGCACATGCCACCTCCTGTCTCGAAGGGATGCGTACCATCAATCCGGCATGTCATTTCTTACATTCTTATTTATAACTGTAAGGATATTCTTAAAAGGATATAATTGGTATTACCTCTGTAGATACTTCTTCTATCTGAATCTAATAAAGAATATAAATACGGCATAAAATAGGGATGCAAGAATAGGGCCTTGTATGCTCTGCGGAAAGATTAAAGGTCAAATGATGTGCACCATAGATTTTCCAGTGTATAGGTTGGAGAGTTCTCGTAAAACGGTCAGGCATTAACAACTGACATCACGAGAAAACGAAATCGGATGTACGACGTAACGATACATTGAACAAACTCGTTTTTGTTCCGCTGATCTTCTATCATCCATCTAACTTCGACCTAGTATTTCAAAGACGGCAAAAACAACTGAACTGAAACGTGACATGCATGGTTTATTCTTTAGTCAGTTTGATGCTTCTTCTTTCTCCACTTGCAGCCGTCAAGTGCAAGATGTAATTACCGGAAGGCAGGTTAGCTGTATTGATGGATTCTTTGCTGCTGTTGATCACTCCATTGTATACCTGTTGGCCCAGCATGTTCAGTAAAGAGATCTTTGCACCCGTCTCTGCTCCCTCTATGGTAAGCAAGCCGTTCATCGGGTTGGGGTAAATGCTGATGGCACCCATCGCAAGATCGTCTATACCCACCGTGATCACCACCTTCTGACATTTGGTGTCTGTACCACACTCAGAGTACACCGTCACGCATACCATGAACGTGTCGCTGACATTGTATGCATGCGAGGGACTCTTTGCAGTATCCATACCTCCGTCGCCGAAATTCCATTTCAGGCTGTCGTAAGAAGAAGTACCTGTGTAGGTAAAATAACCCACCTTGCCATTAGGAACAACAGCAGTAAAGTTGGCTACTGGTGGCGCAGTGCAACATTGATAACCATACTTCACTACAAAAAAATCGGTACTGCCATTGGTGAAGTAGGGTGTAGTAAGCCCTGTGGCCGTTATACTGGTAGACGTATAACCGCCAATGTACACATTGTTCTTATTATCCTTCGTCATTACAGACCCGGAATTGTAGCCTCCCGTAGCATGCAACTGGTCGAGCTTTACCAGGTTGCCTGCCGTGTCTATAATGACAAACAAAGGGTGTGTAGTACCACCAGGTGGTGATACAATACTGTCTGTTTTATACTTTGCCTTGCCATTAAAAATACCCGACACAGCTATTTTATTACCGGTAAGCAGCTCAATATCCGCAAGGCTATTGACGCCGGTTGAGCCATTTACCTGACGTATCCATTTAACGCTGCCATCGCTTGGATCAACCTTAGATATAGTAGATAAAGCTCCATAAGGATATGTATTAGTTACAGTCAGCCCACCGAGATCAAAAGTTTTCAAGGGATTAGCACCACCAATAACGTATAACCCCTCCTCCGCTTTGAACCGGAGGTTCGCCAGCCCTGTATAGGCTTTCAGTGAATCCAGCCAAAGTATATTGCCTGCCGGGTCGTAGGCAACCAGGTAACTCGCTGATTTGGTAGTGGAACCACCTCCCAAGGCCATCAAAGCATAAATATTGTTGTTTTGTTTATCGATCTCAACTTTCTTAACAAAAAAACCCGTGTCGGCGAGTTGTAGTTTTATTGCACTTAGCAGGTTGCCGTTTACATCGTACTTAATGTCGTAGTTACCTGCTGTAGTAATTACTGAAGGAGCAATTTCCAATCCAGACTTTATGTAATTGTATTGATGAATATTGCCTTGGCCATCTATTGCCAAAGCTCCGGCGGCCGTGCTTGTTGAAGTAAGATTGGCAATAACATCATCCCCTACAAACTTATTCCAAGCATATTGCCCACTCGTATCGAATTTTGCTAAAAACATCGTTTGATACTGAGGGCTGAAAGTTGCGTCATAACCGATTCTTTTGCTATCGCCTATCATGAGGCCGGTTATGTATACCTTACCATTGCCATATACTATCCCTTTGGGTTGGCAACTATTTTTGGCCTCAAGCAACTTAGCAAAACGCATAGTCCCTCCGCAGGTATAGCTGGTAAACAAAATGTGTGGGATTGGATTCATGCTGGTGTTGAAAGCGCTGGCCATAAAAAAAGTATCGGCTTCGATATTATGATCGCCAACCTCAGACAAAACATAGATATTGCCGTTATCGTCCGTGCACATGTGTTTAACTTCCTCGTCCCTATTTTGTATGGCCGCACTGCTGCCACCACCTTTCACCCATTGGTATTTCTGGGCGCGCATAAAAGGCAAAAACAAAAAGCAAAAAGCAAGGGTGAGTGTAGTGTATCTGGTCATAGCTGCAGTTTTAGGTATCATGAATTTAATAAAAAAAACAAGGCTTCCCAATAGGGAAGCCCTGTTGCAAAACAATTAGTGACTGATGGTGAGCCTTTGGGTATGGATGGCTTTGCCGTTTTCTTCCATACGCACCAGGTACACACCGGGTATCCAGCCCGCTAGCAAGCATTAGGTAGAATATTACGCTATGCCTGTCCGTCATTTCCAGCACCAGAATTGCTGATGTAAAAGGGGTTCTAGTGACCCCTGTAAGAAACCCCACCATTCCACTTAGAATCAGCAAATTGGCATTTGCACCGGTAAAATGAAGAATTTCCGATAGTAAACTCCCAATCGAAGCACCTGCAGAAAGTGAGGGTGCAAAAATACCTCCCGCACCGCCCACTGAAAAGGACAATACCGGTCCTAACACTCTTGCAAAACACGTTACGATACCTAGGTATTTTTCCTTTGTAAATAGTGTTTGATTAAGTAAGTCTTTGCCTGACCCAAGAATGTATATATCAAAAAAATAGGCAACAGTTGCAACGATAAGACCGACACACAGGATGAACGCAATCGACTTTGCAATAGATAACTTTCGCTTCCAATTCAATAGCATAAGGATAGAACTGCACATTAAGGCGCCTCCGATGCCTGCGATAATTGCCACGACAAAGACACCGAAAAAGATTAATGAGCCTGTTGATTTCACATCAGGGTATCCAAGAAATAAATAGGGTCCGAGCATTGCCTGAGCAGTAAGCCCTGCAATAATCACAGAAGTAAAAAGTGCCGTCCTAAAAAGACTTATGTGGACTTTAGCCAACTCTTCTATAGCGAACACAATTCCGCCTAATGGCGTATTAAAAGCCGCTGCCAGCCCCGCGGCCGCACCAGTCAATAAAAAACTTCGTTGTGAGAGTTTGGGCCAGGACTCTGGTATCCGATTACTTACAGACTTGAAAATCGAACCAGCTATTTGTATTGTCGGTCCTTCACGTCCAATAGCACCACCTCCCAAGACCATAAACATGCTGGAAATTATTTTTGTAGACGCAATTCGCAGACTCAACAATTTCGACACTTTATGGGAATTTTTACCCGATGATATTTCAATTGCAGCCATTACCTGGGGAATCCCGCTACCACCTGCATTGGGCTCAATTATTTTTACAAGCAGCCATGAAATAAGGAATGCTAGTGGAGCTAAAATAAAAATTCCACTTTTATGCCATTCAAGCAGTCTGTGGAGGAATTGATCTGTTTTGTCGAAAAGAAATGTATAGACTACAGCAACTGTACCGGTAATGCTGGCGGCTATCCAAAAAGGAATCGCTTCAAGAATATTTGCCCTTATACGAGCATTGGTGGCAACATCAAAAGTATACTTCAGCTTCTCCCGGATGGATAGCTTCAGGCGTTTTCTCATTTTCTAATCTTCGCTTTATTTGACACAATGTATTTCTAGCTAACAGTTAATCCTGACGAACAAGCTTTGCATTATTCAACAATTATCATCGACTATGCTTTGTAACATCAAATGTCGTCCTACGGCACATCTTCAAGTTGCCGTTCATTTATTGTTACTTATCATTATATCTCTTCACCGTAACAAGTTCTGCTAAAAGTTCACCCTGAATAAGCTTGATTATTGTGGGACCTGGTATTCTTATAAAGTACTTTAAACTCCTCAATGCTTTCCGACGCGTTCATTAATGTAGTCACAGCAATCATTTGAGCTTGAACATACAGAAAATCACTAATCGTGCTAATTGGCGGAGGAAATGGCAAGTGCTGCAATCTGTCACTAATGGAAAGCTTTGTGTTGCCGCTTAAGGGTTTTAGAATATACTCTTCGATAATCCAACCGTAAGTTTTCCGTTTTTCAGCAAGCACAACTTCATCTGGATCATATTCCCATCCATATAGTCTGTGAACAGCCTGTAAGAATTTCTCTGTTAAAACGTCACTTTCTTTTGTTATATTAAACATAATTAAAGATATTAAATGGCCAAATTTGCCAAAGCGGTACCAGATAACATTTCAAGCATTGACAATACCATATGCGGCGTGTGCAAATTGTATTTCGCATAAGATGCCTCAGATCCAACTTTAATTGTGAAAGCCCTGGAGTCGCGTGCCAAAATAGCGAACATGTCCTCGTCAGTTGTATCATCGCCGCATGCCAAAACAAAATCGCACTTAATATTATTTAGGAGCCTTTTTACTGCCGTGCCTTTATTTATCCCTTTATTACGCACCTCAATAACTTTATGTCCTCGTATAACCTGGATATTCAGGTTGTTCGTATAATCTAATAGTTCACTAAATAATTCGGTTGCTCTCACTGTCCCTTGTTCCTCATCGGCATTTCGATAATGCCATGCGACAGAGAAATCCT
The DNA here is from genome assembly GCF_029269745.1 of Polluticoccus soli. NCBI lineage: Bacteria > Pseudomonadati > Bacteroidota > Chitinophagia > Chitinophagales > Chitinophagaceae > Polluticoccus > Polluticoccus soli. The sequence goes on from NZ_JARJHT010000001.1 coordinate 289,220, forward strand.
TTACCTCGACAAAGGAATTAACGCAGCGTTTCGCATATGAGATCATAACGGCCTGAATTGGTTCAAGCCATTCATCACTGATGGAAGGTTCTCGCACCCAGGTACCGCCATTCAATTTGAAGCTAGCACCATGTTCAGAAATAATATTTACAGGTAAGTCACCCAACCATTGATCTAGCGTTCTACTATCTCGCCCGCTAATGATGTTTACATCATTCCTCTTATCTGATCCTAGAGTACTCAGTATTTCTAATATGTTTTTTGTCGGTTCAGCAGCTAATGGATGTGACTTCAATTGCATCAAAGTGCCATCGTAATCAAGCAGAAGAAGTCGCCTGGTTGCAGACTGAAAGCTACTAACAAGTTCAATTTTGGAATTGCTATCAAGGAATTTAATTTCAAAGTCATTTTGTTTATTCTTTACATTAAGCAACTGCTCAATAAAGTCAGCTGCCCAAGTTCGCACGTCATATTCGCGTAATCTTGACTGCATGTTTGTTATTCTCCTCGACTGCTGTTCCTTACTCAATTCTAATCCCTGTTTTATTTTTTGAGCTATCTCAGCAGTATCGTTCGGATTTATTATCAAAGAATCCGTCAGTTCTCGGGCTGCTCCAGCCATTTCGCTTAAAATCAGTACGCCGCATTTATCCTTTCTACTTGCTACAAATTCTTTTGCTACTAGGTTCATACCATCTCTCAACGGCGTGATTAGTGCAAGGTCACAAGCTGTATATAAAGCAAGAAGTTCTGAAAAGTCCAGATTGTTGTACTGATAAATAACAGGTTGCCAGTTAATATTGCCAATGCGGCTGTTGAGATCTCCTATGTATTCATCAATCATCTTTTTCCTTTCCGCATATTTGGAAATCGTATCCCTGGACGGCACAACAACCATAACAAATACTACTTTTTCCCTGAATTCTGGAAAATCCGACAGAAATTGCTCATAAGCGCGTAACCTACTTGATACCCCTTTTGTATAGTCCAACCTATCGACCGAAAAAATAATCTTTCGGCTTTGAAATTGTTCTTTTAAAACATTGCGACGTTCTACAATAGATTTCGCACTATACGATTCATGAAATTTTTCAAAGTCTATACTGATGGGAAATATATCCACTTTAACAAGGCGGCTATTGTAACGTATTGTATGCATATCATTACTCAATCCGAGAATCATTTGCACAGATTTAAGGAAATGGCCTGCGTAGTCGATGGTGTGAAACCCTATCAGATCCGCGCCAAGCATACCCTTAATTAACGCCTTTTGCCATGCTCTAGGCATTATTCTGAATATCTCAAAAGACGGAAATGGTATGTGAAGAAAAAAACCTATTGTGAGTTCAGGAAATTGTTCGCGTAACATTTCCGCCAAAGGCAATAAGTGATAGTCATGGATCCAGACGATGTCATTGGGATGCAGATGCGTGGCTAATACATCAGCAAAAGCTCTATTTGCCTGGATATACGCCTCAAAATGCAAGTCCTTATACTCGGCGTAAGACGGAAAATAATGAAACAAAGGCCATATCATTGAATTAGAAAGGCCATTGTAGTAGCTTTCGTAAACCTTTTTGCCTATAAATACTGGTTTATAGGTATAGCCCGACTCAGGAATTTTATCTTCCAGTTTCGCCCAGGTGCCAAAGCTACATTCAGGAGCGCCTACCCATATCTTTTCGGTAACGTCAACGATGTTATTCTTGTTACCATTCAAATAACTACTAATTGCCGAAACCAATCCTCCCGACGAAACGCTAATCTGTTCGTCATTTTGAATGTTGACTGGTAATCTGTTAGACACTATAAAAAGTCGCTTTTGCATACTGTTGCTTTTATGCATCTATAAGAGATGCGGGTTTACGATGGATAACTAATGACCACGCCGGGTACGCAAACTCGAGTTCTTCTTTTTCAAATAAAGCAGCAATGTCAAAAAGATCAATTGCTGTTGATCCATGTAGAAATTGTAATTCGAATTTTCTACGTAATAAACAAATTCAACATCAAGGCTCGAATTGCTGAAGCCTACAAAATGTCCTCGGTCGAAGACGACATTGTTTCTTGTTTCAATTATTTGTCGCACTAAGTTCGGCAATGCCTCCAACTTGACATGCGGAGTCATAAACTACCCCAATTTCGACTGTACTATTCTAATAACCATGTTTCCAAATATTTCCCATAAATATTCTTGGGCCGTAAACAACGGCGTTAAGATTTTGCACAGTATATAATACCCGCTGAAAGTATGGCAGTATGCCTAAAAGAATACGAACGCTATATGAAATAGCAAGAAGTGTATCAGGCGACGGTATAGGTAAAACACAAAGGTAAGGAATGATTATGCAGCACCTCGGCTTTTAAGCATATTTTAATAGAATAATAACGTGATAGCAAATCGCGAGTATTACATCACGACACCTTTTCAAAGGAACCGATTTATACATGGTAAGCAATAGATAGTGCAATATCGTCGCCTAATCGTTCTCAACAATCTTCGTCTGTAATGGTAAAACAGAAAGAAGTGTCGTGCCAGAATAAGGTATCCGATGCCGTCGAGACCAGCATTGTGAATGGCGATCACACTAATAAAATTGTTAGTTATATCAATGTCATGCAGCTGATTGATTAGTGATTATTTGCTGGGGTGTTATTTTAGCCGTTCCCAAAGCAATGTTTTATTAAAAGCAATTGGCTCGCCCAGAAACAAAACACGCCACTAATTGTACTTTTGAAGCCATGCTTAGAGTAATAAAACGCCTAAAGCTCTTTCGACGAACATTTATATCTCCGGTCATGGAATTCATCCACGATAGCCGTGCCATAGGTATTGTTCTTATCAGTGTCACCTTTTTATCACTGTTGATTAGTAACTCCCGCTGGGGTTCAGGGTATATCGCTTTTTGGGAACGGCAATTGCATGTAAATATTCCCCTTCATGTGCCTCATTCAATCCTGCACATAATAAACGACGGTCTAATGGCTTTATTCTTCTTCCTGGTTGGATTGGAGATAAAGCGTGAGCTTCTGGTGGGTGAGCTTTCGAGCTTAAAAAAATCAGTGCTCCCAATAATAGCAGCAGTTGGCGGTATGGTGGTACCTGCTGCCTTTTATGGACTTTGGTGCGGTAGTTCTCCATTTAGTAGCGGATGGGGAATACCAATGGCGACGGATATTGCTTTTTCGCTGGGTGTACTGTCACTTTTAGGGAAACGAGCACCGCTACAATTGCGAATATTCCTTACCGCACTCGCTATCATCGACGATCTGGGAGGTATCCTCGCTATCGCCGTGTTTTATACTGCGTCTATTAATTTACCGTACCTATTCGCGGCTTTAGGTTTATTCTTTGCGTTATGCTTGCTGAACTATTTAAAGATAACCAGGTACCGCACCTACTTCATACTCGGGATAGTTCTCTGGTACTTGGTTTACAATTCAGGAATTCATGCAACAATTGCCGGAATACTTCTGGCCTTTGCCATCCCACTGCAAAAGATCAATAAACTTGAACATACCCTGCATGACCCTGTGAACTTTATTATTCTTCCAATTTTTGCGCTTGCGAACACGGCCATTATAATTCCTAATGAGTTGGGTTTCATTTATTCGTCGATAGTTCATCATGGAATCTTTATGGGGCTTGTTTTAGGTAAACCAATCGGAATTTTTGTGTTTAGCATCGTAGCTGTCCGTTTAGGCGTTGGCGCTTTACCAGAGAACGTAGAATGGAAACACATTTGGGGAATGGGCATGATAGCAGGGATAGGGTTTACCATGTCGATATTTATCGCCACTCTGGCTTATGAATTGCCAGGCATTCAGCTAATAGCAAAAGTTTCAGTGATTGGTGCTTCGTTAGTTTCTGGCATGCTGGGCTTTGCTTACCTTAAATGGCTAAACTCAAATTCAGTCGAACGAAAATAGTATGGCAACTTATGTGCACTCCAATGACAAGACTGCTATAATTTGCTCATTTACAGGGAAAATAATTTTCCATCTAGATATTTATTGAGTTACTATGCAGCCGCATCGAACATTTTGGCACATTCTTCGGCGCACGCCCTGCAAACATCGGCGCACTGTTTACAATGATTCGCAGCATGTTTGCCACATTCGTCGCCGCAAGCTCTGCAGATGTTAGAACACAAGCTACATATCTGTTGAGCAAGCTGGCCGTTTATACTCATCACCTGCGCTGCCGCATAGCATATTGCAGCACACTCCATGTCCAATTGAATGCAGTGAGCCATTTTCTTTACCTCTTCTTCTTGCAAGCACGCAGAAGCACAATAGTTGCATGCCAACGCACACTTTAGACAGGCATCAATGCATTTTTGATAAGATTGATTTTTCATAGATAATTTTCTAAAGAACAGACTTGTTCTGGTAAAAGATGTGTGCCATCGTGCACACGCTAATTGAATTTTAATGTGCTGTGTTAAATGAATAATTAGCGCTTAACCTGTTAAGATGTCTATTATATTTGTCTGAAATGAGCAATTTTCGATATTAATGATTAGTGGAACCTTGGTGTGGGAGTGGCGAGACTACTCTTTCGAAGAGCTTATTAGTGATCAGTGCACCTACGTGATATAGGAATAGTATAATATTGCTATTTTTTAAATATTCCCCTTAAATACTTACCGACATTTCCTATTGCTTCTACTTGATCAGAAATGGTTTCGATCAGAGAACTATCCACCTGCTCTATGTCTTCCATGTTGATGCCCGATTCGATCTGCTTCGGATATAACAGTATAAAACTGTTGGTGGTGAAATAACTAGATAAATAATGAGGTAGTCTACTCAGCTGCGGTATGTACGAGCTGTTGCCTTTTCGGGAGGAAATGATGACAAACAGGTCATTTGTTTTCACTTCACCACTGAAGACCAGAAAATCGTCCCAATTGTTAAAGTCGTTGAAAGAAATGCTTAGTGCTTCACCGTTGTGTTGCGTAACTCCCTGAATAAACGAAAGCGTTTGTGTTTCGGCATAGAACGTTATCATCATACCACCCTCTTTTGCAAACGCCAATAGCTTGTGCAGCCAGTGAAGAAAACCTGCTTCTGTTTCGGCTTTTGGAGGCGCCACTACGACCAGGCGCTTTAGTGTGTTGAGCGGCTGAACTGGTTTATAGATGTACACCGTTTCAAAGGTATCCCTGATAATGGCTTCTGTTTTCTCTCCAAGAAATGTTTTTGCATCTGCACCTTTATGTAGACCAAGAACGATATCAGTGACGTTGTGTTCCCGGATCGAATACACAATACCGTTGCTTATACTGGAATCATATCGTGTAATCGAGATAATATTATTGCCTGAACCCGCGGCTTGCGAAACTGCCTTTTCGAGTATTTTTTGTCCTGTTCGTTTACTGGTATCAGAAATATTATCGTCATCGATTACATGGAGCCCGTACAAAGGCACTTCAGCTTTCTTTGGACGTAGTCTTATACCCAAGTCAACCAAGTCAGGCACTAGCTCTGAATAAGCTAAGGAGAGAAGGATCTTTTCATCACTTTCCGCTTCAGAAATTTCAGCCCCATCATTTTCCTCTAATGCAAGATCTTTCGAGGCTTTTTCAACTACAAAAGAACTGAGGGCGCAGCTAACGAGGATGAGAAGGATTGTGCCATTGAGCACGTCTTCATTTAATAATCTGATGGGCTCTCCAGCATCGGACTCACCGATGATGATATTGTAGCCGACAAGGATGATTGCCAGTGTGGCTGCCGCATGCGAAGAACTAAGTCCCTGGATAAGCTTACGCTCTATTTTTGAAAGGCCGAACACTTTTTGAGTGAACAGCGAAGCGAGGTAACGTGTGATGATGGATATGCAGATAATCACTGCTGCAACTTTCAGTGGGCCCCACCCCTTGGCAAATACGGCTATATCCACCAGCATGCCTATACTAATAAGGAAGAAGGGGATGAAGATCGCATTGCCTACAAAGTTTATTCGGTTCATGAGTGGTGATGAATGCGGCACAAAGCGATTTAAAACAAGGCCAGACAAAAATGCACCAATGATTGGTTCCAGCCCCGCAGCTTGTGCAAGAAATGAAGCCAGAAACACCATGGCAAGTATGAAGATGTATTGGGAAACGCTGTCTTCGTAGTTTTTAAAAAACCAGCGGGTGATTAGCGGAAAAATGAACAACACTATGGCTACAAAAATTACTGATGACACACTTAAACGGACCCAAAAAGCCGAAGAAACTTCTCCTTTTGCCATTCCTGCTATGGCTGCGAGCGTAAACAGAGCAAGTACATCGGTTATTAGCGTCCCGCCAATAGTGAGTGTAACTGCACGATTACGCGTTATGCCATATTTACTGGCGATGGGATATGAAACCAGTGTATGTGTTGACAGCATACTGGCCAGGAGCAGCGAAGAGATGAAACTATATTCGAGAAGGAAATAGCCAGCAACTGTGCCCAGCAACATGGGCAATAGAAAAACAGTCAACCCGAAAAATATAATTGTCTTCTTATTCTTTTTGAACTCCGCAATGTCCATTTCCAATCCTGCCAAAAACATGATGTATAGAAGTCCTACCGTCCCAAATAAAACAATACTACTATCACGATTCAGAAGGTTTAATCCGTAAGGTCCTACGATTACACCAGCAACAATGAGACCTATAATATGAGGGACTTTTATTTTGTTGAGCAGAATAGGAGCGAAAAGAATAATAAAAAGAACCAGTGAAAATATGATCACAGGACTTTTTAAAGGAAGAGAAAGATCTAATGCGGATAGTAATACCATACTTGAACTATTGGTGAATTACAATGCTTTTTCGGCAGACAGGGCGTAAACAATCTTGCAATCAGGTCGATTTATTTCCCTTGTCCCTTCCATGTTGCCCTTTTCAGTAAAAGAAAGCGAGACATTAATGGAATTTTCGTGAGCCAGGCGTAATCCATCACCGCTGTTATAATTGCCATTATATATGCGCGCTAACGTCTTGTCGGCATAGGCTTTCACAGTGACGGAATTGGCTTCACCATATTCTATATCCCAGTGTTCCACCTTGATATCACCTATTGCAGAACCCTCACAGGTTGTTTCAGTGCAGTTCATTTTCACCAACCATCTGCCGACGATCCTTGGCTCGTATTGGTTTGAGGAATCGGCAATTTTGTACGTACTGTCCCGGGACAGTTCCCTGGCGAGCAAAGCTTTTTCTTTTTCAGCCAGTTGTTGTTCCTTTAATAATAGCTTGGATTGCACTACCTCTATTTCCTGTTCTTTTCGAGCAATGGTCTGTTCTCGTTCTTTAAACCCGCAGCTGTGTAGGAAGATTGCCAAGAAGCAAAAGCAGAAAAAAAATCTCATGGAAAATTGTTTTTGCACCAAAGAGGTGTGTTCAAGGTACAAAAAGACACCCCCAGTAATGCTAAAATAATGTGAACATTATAAATTACAACAACTAAAGACACTGTGAGATTTATCCAACTTACACTTAACTGAATGAATACCAACGCTATAATGTGTATTGAGTTCCTTGAATAAAACGTCTAGAGTATTTCCATAATCAATAATTGAACAGCAGTGATCCAATTCATTTCAATTTCTCATTCAAAGAGGGCAAAAACCAATCGTGCGTTTCTTTTATGTAATACTGACATTCACCACTTAATAATCAGAAATCGCCCTTATCCCAATAGTTGCCCAGGCTAAATATAGACCTGAATAGCAACACGCTAATCTTTTGCAAACAGCATCGAGCCGATCACCCTGTCGGCTATATTCACTTATATGAGTGATGAACAGAAAAATGGCCTTTTTTCACAAGAACTCCTTGATAAGTTCAGGTATTTCCTTCACGACCATAGTTCTGAAAGAATGTGTCGTAACCTTCGAAAAGTCTTCTTTGACTATATGCGCCAGCAGCATGCCGGCCTGGACGTCCATTTTGACACCATACTTGACGACGTAGAGGCTCTGATGGATTTCCTTGACATCTGCTCAGATGAAACAAAAGACTGGAAGAACAAGCTCCAAAACACTTCATAAGAAGCGCAGAGAGTTATGCTGTATTTTCTTTACGTGCCACCATCCCACCTCACTTATTCGCACGGTTTCTTGGGAGACGGTTTTGCTCTCTTTAATCTCAAAAACCACTGAAAAGAAATACAAAAAAGGGCTGTTTAATTCAGCCCTTTTTATCGTATTCAGTCACGACGTAGCTTTTATACATTTATTGCCTTTCATCTTGATTATAGGCTCTACGCAGCTCGCCCTTGTCGCTCGACGTTTAAACCATCCAGAAACCCGCCTGGGTCTTTTTTAAACTCATCGAACATTAAAAATGTTTGCATCAAGCTATCTTCTTCACCTTTCAGATATTTTGCAATAACATGGTATGGATATACAAGCAGCGTCAAACCTTGAATAACCAAACCTACACGGCTGCCGACTAAATTTTCTTCATCGTCTGAAGGTATCCAACGTGCACCATGAGCTTCAACCATACATTGCCCAAAGGCCGTTCCCCAGCTCATTATTTTCGTGTTTCTATCCGCCACCTCAGCGTCGTTAAAACCATCTTTAATGCCATAGCTGAAATAACGTTCTATCCATTCTACCAATTCCTTACCATAATCGTGAGGGAACTTTGCTTGGTCCTTTATGGCATATACCATCTCAGTCATACGATTATGGAATGCCTCATCATCGTTATCGTGCCCCTCTTGCACAGCCGGAGTTGTAGCATGAGGCCGTTCCCACTCCACCGCCAGCTTAAAAGGATGAGCGCTCTTATCATTTAGGGATTCCATTTCTTCGGACATAGCCGGCATTGAGAACCTTTCTTTGCCTTCACAGTTTGGCAAGTCCTCTGTCGTTCCCGTTAAGAGCGACCTGATGCCCCAGAACGCAACCGCCAGGTTGAACTTATTGTCATCAAAGAGAAATCCTTCGACTTGCCGGAATGGATAAAAAGACAGCTTGTTATCCTTTACAGTAAACTCCAGCTTATAGTCCATCATATCTTCCGCATCGAGACACCATTTGCCATCGAAGGGTTTTACGAAACAATTGCCGTATAACGAGCTTATCCGAAGTATAACATTGGTTTGCTCTTCTTTCGTGAAACTGAGGTACTCTTCCCGGTAGCCTTTATTTATGACGTCGGTCAGTTCATTTACGTATTGCTCCCCAAAAGGTTGCCTAATACCTAAAAAGTCCTTTTCCATACCAGGAAGCAGTCCGCAATAGAGATACCGGCTATCAATCGTCATAGGCCGATCAGTTTCTGATGGTTCGTGTTGTTCGGTCAATCTTATCCATTCAGCAGCAACATCCATATTCTTGTCGCAGCCATCCGCCTTCTTAAATTCAAGAAAACGATATAGCAGTGATTTTGTTTCCGGATTCTCAAGAAAGGTCCTGGCCTCTTTGAAAGGAAAAATTTTCCGTTTGTCGCCATTTATTGAAAAATGCACAGAATAGTCCAATGGGTCATCGCTCGTAGCACTCCACTTGCCTCTAAAGCAAGTGACAAGGCAAGTGCCAAAAACTGCTCCAAACTGGAGATAGTATGCTTTTCTATGAGTGGTATCCGCCGTTCGGTATTCCTTTACCTCCTGCCCCTTCTCTAGTTGCGCCAAAATTCGTTCATTATATGGCGGTCGCAAGCCGCCATATCTACGATATACTTCCATTGCTGCCGCGACAACTCCGGCCGGGTCAAAAATATCGTTCTTCTTCTTTTTGTAACCACCTTTTACACGATTCATTGTTTTTAGCTGCGTTCGATCAGCTCACGTTTATTTGTTTCATAAATTCTCATCCAACTATACGGATGTGCTTTACCTTCGAGTACCTTCAATATTGCACTATCAATAAAACCCCTCTTGGGATGCTCAAGAAAAGTTTGAACAGTTGCGTACGGAGAAAAGGTTGAGCCGTCATGGTGCATTAACACCGGCAATTGTTCACCATCACCTTTATACCACCGAAAAAATGGATTGATGTTATTGATTATCTTCCCTAGATATATCCCAAAGTCGGTGATCAGGTAAGTCCTCAGCCAGGCTGGTGCCGTTTCGAATTGAACCTTCCAGGCTGCCTTGGCCATTAAATCTTCGAGGTCTTTGACATGAACGTCAGCAGGGACTTCATCTGATACTCTTGGCCCTAAATCCGCCACCTCATCTTGGTACTCTACGAATTTCTCTTTCTCTGTTTGCGTGACCAACTGCGCTACTATCTCGTCGGTCATTTGTTCTTGTTCTTTCATTCTATTATTGGTTTTCTTTTATTTGTTTTATAAGGTTTCTAAATGCTATCTTCAACGGGAACCGTTTCGGATCTGTAATGAACTTTGCTGCATCTTCAAACGGGTCATAATGAACCACTTGTTGCGGAAGGTCAATTACGACTTGTGCTTCGAAAATATTGCCGGTCTGCATTGACCAAGTGCCATTAAGCGCCTCTACGACGCACTGGCCTAGAATAATTGCCACTTTCAACACAAATGCATCGCGTTCTTCATTAGTTGTCTTTTTCTGTTTAAAAAATTTGGACTTCTCCAGATTCAATAACACGAACTGATCAAAAGGTCCTGTTATCTTTTCAGTCACTCTGTATATCACCAATGCAGACAAAATTTTTGCTGGCACTACGACTTGTTTATTCTCTTGTTTCATTTTAATAAATTGTTGTTTAACGTCCATATTTTCTATAAATTTTATAAACCGAAGATGCATGAATACTGTGTCAACGATTGAGATTTTGATGTTTTTATTTTCCCTTCCCTAAGGCTTTAGATTAGCAGGAATTTCTTGATGTTGCACGAGTAAATCGTTCGCCGTTCACTTTTGCTATCTTCATTGTATTGTCTTTCGAAGATGCCAGATTCTAAACTGCCGGGACTTGTTTTGAGGAAGTTTTATTCTATTCCCTCACTTGTTTCATTCACATCGTTTGTCGGTGCTTAATACAGACCAAATAAGTTCATCTCCTTGTTGTATCATTGAATCATAAACTGAAGGTATAGGGAACAGGATTCCCGAGTCTTTGTTGGAGAAAGTATTTTCCAACTTCCCAACAGATAATTATTTACCGTGTACGACATACTTCTTCCCCTCTATATCAAGCGCGCATTCAAATCCGATAGACTGAAAGAACGCTTGTAACAGGTCAATCACGACACCAGCATCTTGTCGCTTGACGAGGAAAGAATCATGCTTTGGCAAACAGAATATGCCGAGCTCCTTAATAGACCGATACAGGTTATCAATAAAGATGTTGGACTCTTGTTTCTGAAGTTCTACAGCAAACGCTTCGGAACCATTCGTCCTTTTAAACCCATCGATATGGTTAACCACATTGGGAAACATTTCTTTGAGCCACTCTTTCTGGGGACTATGATATTTGAAACTTGCGAAGGCCAGCGCCATCATCAGGTCCTTTGCATCTTTGCGGTCTAGATTCAGCCTCTTCCCTATTTCATCATACAACATGCCCGAGGCACAAAACTGATAATACTTCCTGACGTCCTGATAAAGTTCATACAGACCTTCTCTTTTCATCCAGAATGCATGGATAGCAAACTGGCTATTCTTGAGGTCTATCTCAACCAAATCATTGTCTTCTTTTATTGTTTTAAGGACATGCCGGGAAATGCCGGTCAGATTATGGTCAAGCCGATTGTTGGTCTCATTCCGGTCAGCATAGAACATTCTGTTCTCTAACATTGCTGTTTGCCACTTGCAACAATCGAGAAAGCCCATTTGTTTCTCATTTATTAAGCTGTCGAGGTCATCAATATAAAACTTCCTTTTATCCTGAATAAGGGACAGCTGTCGGCTTCTACACAAATCCAAGGCTTTTTCCCTTGTAGTAAAGTATTCTGTACCGGTAATGTTATTTACGACCTCAAAACTCCAGGTCAGAACATCTTCATCAACCAGAAGATCCGCGCCCATGCCAGCCGCGTGCTGCTTAGCTATTGCCATGATTCTTTCTGGTTGATATGATAGTACGCAGAGGTCCTTAATGACCATCTCTTCATAAATACGGGAACCAAACAGACCTTTACCATCACCTCCTTTAAAAAAGCGGCCACTAATAGGTATGGGAACAGGAGAAGAATAAGAATTAGAATCTTCTATTTCTTTATCGTTATTACTATCTGTATTGGAATCATCCCTTTGAGGAAGATGATTCCAAGATGCATTAATACTATCTTTTCTTTTCTCCTTATAAGTAACAATCACAAATTCGCCGGCGAGCAGTTCCGGATTTATCCTGTAAGATTTACATTCTCCTTTTCTCTTCGAAGTCCCCGGCTCATATCTTTCATCACATTCAATGATTTTCCGGTGCTTTAGAGCCTTGAGGAAATCATTGTAATAGTCATGGTTAAAGGTCTTATTGAAGTAATTCTTAGACAAAGGAACGAATGCACTGAGAGTCCTATGTTCAGTCATTGCTTTATGACTGATGATATCAACAAGCTTCAGGCACTTGTTTGTCATTATGTTCGACAGCACCATTGCTTCGATTGCCTCCACCAGTTTTTTAGGAAGGACCAGGTCAACCTCGACCTTTATCTTAGCTTTTGACGTCTTTGTCGGCTCGGGGACCTTTGTTGCTTTTGCTGTATTCTGCGCGTCTGGTAGAACGTAAAGATTTTTATGTATGTAATTCTCCATCACTGTTTCTTTCCAGCGATGTTAGCTGCAACGGATTTCCGAGGACTAGATTTTGGAAGTTTTTCCCTGGCTTCCCAGCATCAGAGGTCAAATGACCTGTCGAAGGTCAACATTGACCTCTATAAAACTGGCATAAAGGCTGTTCGGTTCCCCGTTATCAAGCTTTTGCAATGATGACAGCACATTATATACTATGAGGAAACCAAAGCCGAAATTCAGCTTTAAATGAAAAGTGTCAAGATTGACAGGGGATTTTATCTCAATATGTCGGCTTAGTAACGATACATGCTACGTTCTACGTATATCAATGAAGGGAGGAAATCTTATTCACCAAAGCCTGGAGAAACTGGGTGTCTAAGGCCTTCGTTGAATTGCCGATTGGGTCTATAATTCGATAATCTCGCTCCTCATCGAACTCAACGATCAAATTCCGGTCCTCAAAACTGACATGAAACTGATGAATATAACCGAGGCGTATAAACTTAGCATCGAGCTCAAAATCCTTGTTGTTGTGCCGGAACGATAAAGTGAACTTCTCTTCCATTGATGGTGCAAGTTCCGAAAAAGTTCAGAAAACTGGATAATGTCCTCACATGGCAGACACGCTATTCATCAACCTCATTATGTTTAAACACTATGAAGCGAAAGCGCCAGACCCGCAAAAAAAGTCAATAAAAGAAGTAGGATTATAATCCCTTTGAAAGTTGGATTCGAGTACCTCAGCTTCATTCCTAAGAAACTGAACTCCCAGTTCTCGGTGCTATCTCGTTTGTTGTCCATGTCAAAAACGCATTGGGGTTTGATGAAATCATTTGGTGCTATTTACATTATACCAACAAGTTCAAAAAAAGCAAACTCCTCCGATATTAAACCGACCACTTACCGAAAGGTCACATTATATATTTTCGTATTTTTGTGAAAAATGTACTATATGACAAACAAACAATTGGGCTCCCTCATTATCTTTTGCACCGTTCTCGTTATCGTGGTTGTAGCATTATCAACGCTAATCAACAAGGCGAGTAATGACAAAGTTTTGGCATACTTCACTGGCAACTTAGAAATCGATAGTGACCAAAATGAAAAGAAAGTTACCGAAGTAAAAGGCTTTGCTGCCCACATCAACAACTCTACTACGAGTGAACATCGCTAGTGGGTATTTTGAGAAGAAAGGTAGCACACGAGAGAGCTTTTTGATAGCCCTACAAAGGTCCCCCCACCTGTCCAAAAAATAAAAGGGAGACTCTTTCAAGTCCCCCCACCTTGATGCCTGCCATTAATTTGTTAGTTCACAGAGACGATTCCTGATCTGATTGCCTCCATGACAAGGTCAGTTCTATTCCTGACGCCGAATTTTTCAAACAAAAGGTCCCTAATTGAATCTACTCCACGGACGCTAATTTCAAGCTTCTCGGCAATCTCCACATAGTTGGCAGAAGTCACACAATGATTCAGAAATTCAACCTGCCTGGTTGTTAACCTCGGTACCGAAATTTCTCTGTTTTTAATGGCTGAAAACCGCTTCTCTTTGGCTATCGGTGAATAATAGAACTTATTTTTCTTGACGGTGCCTATTGCGTCTATCAGTTGTTTCACGGAGGCATTCCGGCCAATAAATCCATTTACCTTCTGAAAAATCAGCACATCAATAGTGTATTGGCTGTACGCTGAAACCACGACAAGAAGTCTCATCCTTGGCCAGCGAGATTTCAAATCCCGTATCAATTTGTAGGAGTTCGGAATGCTAAAGTCTATTATGCAAACCGATGGTCGGAGCTTTGACTTTGACAGCTGATTGATGAATTTGTCATTCGTAGTTGCTTTCGCAGCCACTTGGACTGTATCTGAAACCTCCAATGCAGTAACCAGGCTGTCCAAGAGCAGCATGTCCTTCATCGCCAAACCGACGATGATTTTTATATCCTTGAGGGCCATTCTATCGATTTTATGTGGTTAAGGATGACAGGACAAGGTGAACACAATATATTGATTATTAACTATAAAGCCACGCTTTATAGACAAATCCGGCGAAAGCCAACAATAGAAAGAAAACCCAGAATATAACTCTCTGTCTATCGTTCGCTTTCTGATACCATGCAATTATCAAGAACGGTATCGCCACGGCCGTAATCGCCAATAGACCAAACATGATTGCAATAATGATCCTGTCTGCCAATGTTGCATTAGGCTTCCCTCCCTTGTCAAATGGATTCAGTGCGCTCATGCTCCTTCCTTTTGATTGAATCCAATATAGATGCCCTGATCATTTAGCCCTCTATTACGTAGCTCATGACGCATCATTGTGGTGGCATCCAGTTCTCCGCTTAGGAATTTGACCAGCAACTTCGTACTCGTCATTCCAAAGGCAAAAATCGGGTTCTCTTCATCGGGCATTGTTCCATTGATTGCCGCTTCGTTCCACCCTTTGATTTGTTCTTTCGTTACCATTGTTTATTCGATTTATAGCGAGTTTAACAGGAAAAGGAACAAGCTGGCTCAGGGGAAATGCTAAAAATTGCAAGTGAATTGCAAAGAAAAAGGGAGCAAATTTGCTCCCTCCATATTTCCGTAAAACAGCCTTCAATTTATGGCACCACTATCATCCGTTTAGCTTCTGATCTTTGACCATTGCTCCTTAAACTGTAGTAATAAACGCCACTGGTAAAACTGGAATTATCTAGACGAATGCTGTTAAAGGTTCCATCAACTTGAAAACTCTTAACTATTTGACCATTTGTATTATAAACATCAATCTGACCTTCCCTAGTACCAACCGGCAATTCATACTTAATTTCCACGTTGCCATTTGATGGGTTTGGTATTGGCTCGCCTAATGAACCACCATTTCCTGGCTGAAGCACTTTACCTAATCCCAGGCCATTTCCACATTTATCACAAGGTATTGAGCCTGGCAGCGCATAAACCTCCCATTTATTCGGGATTTTCTGTACAAGCAACTTGTAGTCATTCCCAGTAGTGAATATGTTATGGTCACTAGTAGAATCAATCGTATAGAGTGTCCCGCCGTTTTCGCTCAAAACGATCATTTTAGGTATAACTCCGCTCGTGGCGGGACTGAAACGTACCAACAGTTCAACTGCAGCATCGAGGTTAAAAAGTCTTTCAGAAATATAGCTATGAGACCAGGTAGAATATCCAGCTGGCAGTGTAACATTAATTGTCTTCCAGATTGAATGGTCAAGATTATACAGACGAACTTGGTTCGCCTGCAGGTCGCGTAAAGCATACTTGTGTCCCGATATTTCAAGTCTGATGACTTGTAGGTCATTATCATTGGCGTTCCCACCATTATTGACCGGGTAAGATTTTTCTAACGTAATCTGTGCGGAAAGATTGAATGCCGCAAATAAACTCAACGCCGTAACGATGTACTTTTTCATAAAATGGTTTAGATAGTGAAACGCCTACTCTAAACAGTTTTCGGCTGCCCTGTAAGTCGAAAATAGCCCAAAAAACAATATTGAGGCAAATTTGCCTCAATATAAACGTTACGCGTTCTTTCATTTTGTCCCGTGGGCAACTATTATAAGAACACGGACATCATGCTGAAGTTTGGGAAACGGGTCAGGGAGATTCGTGAGAAGAAAGGTATTTCCCAGCAGGAGCTTGCCCACCTATGCCAATTAGAGTATAGTCAAATCAACAGGATAGAACTTGGCAAAATAAACACCAGCATTTCCCATGTCTTTCTTTTAGCTGAAAACCTGGAAGTTTCAATACAGGAACTGCTTAAGTTCAAATAAAAAGCCCCGGCGATCGCCAGGGCTTTAAAATGAAAACACAAACCTACATCATCACATTGCTATTGTCCAGTAGCAGTCTAGTTGGCAGTTTTATTATAAATGTTTCTTTGTTGCCGAAACTGCGCATATAGCTTTTGCTGGCGTATACGTCCAGTAAGTATTTCAATTTCTTCGTTGCTATGTAGGCTTTCCGAATGCCGAAATCAAGCAACATCAGCGGTGCTTTGCTTCTGTAAGCAATCCCAATTCTTACATTGCCATTGCACGTGGTCATCACTTCAAATTCAATGTACTTACCGTAATCTCTTTCGATTTCCCGATACTCTCTCAGGCGTCTGCGCTTCTGCATCGGGTCATCCAGGTAATCAGCAGGATAACCAAACAGCTCGATTTCTAGTTCCTCGTCACTTTCAGGTTTTGCCAGTAGCTGGCGGATCATTTCATCGACAATCTGATCGGGATTCAGCTCCGATTTTGTGTTCTCTTGTTCCATTAATCTTTAAATAGCTTAAGAAACGGCAAACCTGGTTGCTCCGACACCTTTTATTTCCAAGTCGGTGATTTATACAACACCTCATCCTTGAGATGACCGAAGATTGCTTTGGCCAATGATGGAGGCAGAGCGTTACCAGGCAGGCTTTTTTGCCACACAATCGGCAGATGGTCCAGGCAATAGTGCTCCATCTCAACGAGCTTTAGTCTTTCTGCAGACCTAAACTGCCGTCGATTCCCATTTTCAAATGTCCAGGTATCATCGTGGGCTGTTAAAGTCACAAACATTTGAGTGTCCGAGGACTTATATCGCTTGACGGATTGCCCGCTTGCGAAGCCATCCAGGTATGGGAACAGTGCCTTAAAAGAAACCTTTGAATAATCAGGCACACTGGGAGCGGGAAACGAAGGCATTATATCAAGATCTTTGCGAACGCCTATCACAATCAGCCGCTTCCTAATTTGACGCGCACCATATTCACTCGCATCCAGCACAGCGCTAATAACGATATAATCCTTCATTGAGCGTAGACGCATTTCAAATTCTGCCATTAGCCATCTATTTTTCACATCATCAACTCCATCTACGTTTTCAATAACGAACGTAGCCGGATGAATTTCGTCAATGAGGCGTAGCTGGTCAACGAAACAATAGGCATCAGGTGATAACGACATGTCGTAATTGTTCGACCGCGAAATGGCTTTACAACTTGATGTTGAGAGGACACAATCTATTCCATCCATAATAAGTTCACCTTGCCCGTTTTCAACTATGTACTCGTAGACGTTTTTGCCTGTAAGTTGCGTAGCATCAGCAACGAGATACAGTCCCTCGTCGTTGTGCTGGAAAAATACGTCAGCACACGTTGGCTGTATGTCGCAGGAAAATATATTTTTCCACCCTGCTCGTTCTGCACCAACCTCACCGCATCTAAGGCCTGAATAAAACCCTATCAATATGGGGATACGTTTAATTTTTAAACCAATCGATTTTTTCATTTTTACCTCCTTGTTTATTAACGTTTAAAAATTCCAGGCAGCGTCTGAAGTCAACACCCATAAGATGCAAGCTTCCAATTCCTGGTATTTGAATTATATAATGAAAGGTTTCACCATGGTCGGGACTTGAAGGGCTGAAAATCGCTTCGCCTAATGCGCTCCCATCGAGATAAGCCATAACAATCTCACCTTCCCACGCAAGAACAATCTCCCCGTATCCCTCCACGACCAGAGAAATACTACTAAAACGTACGACTGAAAGTATCGGTCCCGGTTCAGGCGTATCGTCTTCCGCATTATAAGACTTAGGCTTTTGAGGACCTTTGAGCTTATTGTTAGCATCTTTCACTTCTGCTTGGTTAGCTAAATTGAGCGCATACTCATTTGTAACTTCACCTCTATCAACTTTTTCCAAAAGCTCCGGGTCATGCTTGTAAATTCTGCATATCGACGAATACGTACCTACCGAAACGCCGAGCAGATAAGCAATCTTGTCTCTTGAATTATTACCTGGAATTTCGTCGTAGAAAGATTTTCCTTTCCCTTCATCCCAAAAATCTTCAATATATTGTCCACAGACGGCGACCGCATATTTCAGCTTTTTCAATCGCCGTCCATATAGATTTATTAGCCTTAGTATATCTTCCTCATCAACGTCATCAATGACTACGACCTCGATTTCCTCCAATCCCATCTTATGAGCTACCTCTACATATACCCAATTGGAAAGCACTCGACCGTCTTTGGTCGCTAAAACCTGGTCAGACAAACCGAAATGCCTATAAGTACCTATCTCATACACGTCGGTACCTACAATTTGCATTAGTTCATAAAACGGGTGATATTTAAGGTTTGCAATACCCCGTTGTTCTTTCCTGATGCTATAAACATGTTTTTCCATTTGCTAAAAGTTTCAGCAAAGGGACGAACCAACGCAGTACGCTTTCAATACTTAATTAAAAAAAGTACTAAAATAGTAGTGGCTATTCTTCTAAAAATGGAAGTGGAATTCGGGCGGTATTTTCCCCTATTCTCTTTCGATTGGGGGACATTCCTATAGCAATGGAATGAAACTGACATGGCTTAGGTTCATTTGTATCGATGTCCGTGTAACAAAAGTACTGCGCTAAAAATTTTTGTGTATTTACCTTCGTCCCCAGTATAATCTTTGCATCATGTAAGCGCAAAAACACGTCGGCCAGCAAATTTTGTTGTGACTGAAAAACAACTCTATCACTAACATCTTGCCCCTTAAGTAATAACGCCAAATTTGCCTGGTCTTGGGTTCGAAAGTAGCTTTTTAAAGATTGCAATATTTTCTCAGGATAACCATCTCGTATTATAAGCTTAGATGAAGCTGTCACGACAACGTCTTCTTTATCTTGCATACTGATAACCAATTTGGCTTCTGCAACACCCGTGGCCACCTCTCTTAAAATCTGTGCAACTTCATAATCTTTTCGAAGCATCCATACATTGTTGTGATTTACGAGAAAGTGGTGTAAGAAGTGGGACAAAACCAAATCCAATCCGTTTTTGAACATATAATATGCTGACGCTTGGGCTGACCACTTACTAAAAGGCTTTAAAGTTGTATGAAATTTTCCAGAGGGATGGTCCTCTAATGCTTCTTGAGTTGAAAAAATGTACTTGCTCTCAATCGCCTTTTGTTTCTCGTCAAGAACCTCGTTCCTTTTTACCAAAAAATCTGGCTCTGCTTCTATTCCTTCCCAAAGACTTTTATAAATTTCATCTACGCCAGCCGTACTGGATATAGTACCCGATATTCCGTCTGCACTCAGTCTATCCAATTGGGATTCCAGTTCGTCCAATACGGATTGAGCATTATTGTGCATAATGCTTCTTAATCTCCAGCTATTAGCTTCCAAATCCTTTAGATGCCACAAATCCATCGGAACAAATTAAGACAAATGTCAATTTTGACATGGTATTTCCACAAATATACCGAATGGAGCTCTATGTTTGACTCTTCGTGGCATTCAGATTTGCATACACGTGGAAACAGAAACTTTATTCATCGCGGTTGTTATTCGGACGTTACAACGACACTGGACTATACATTTTAAAAATCTCAAAGCACACCTCATAAATATCGACACCAGTTGTTTCACATACTTGAAAACATTGACGCAGCAATTCGTTCCTTAAACACGCCTCATCATTTGTATACGTATTTTGTCTGGTTTGAACATTGAGGTAATACTCGAACGGTGTGTCAGGATGGAAGTTCAGGTCTTATGCAGCTAACTGCGCAAAGAAACTCTTTACATCTTCGATTGTTTCGATTTTGTTCTCCATAATTATTCATTTGAAAAGTCTAGCAGATTATCAGATATTTTTTTGTACTTATTCAGCGGTAGCGTCTTCATGTAATGCTCAGTTACCCGCGTTGATGAGTGGCCCATGGAGTCCTTAATCATCGAGGTATCGAACCCATCAATATTCAGCTTTGTCGCGAAAGAGTGCCTTGCCAAGTTGGTTATCAGGTTTACTTCAAAACCAAGTTCCTCTCCTATTTCACGTAGTGACCTGTTCAGGCATCTTGCAAAAACGTCTTTACGATGTTTCCTTTCTATATCTGATTTAGAACCCCTAAAACAAGGGAAGAGGTAATCATCGGTATTAGGGTCACCCCATCGTTGCAATATCTCCTTAGCCATAGGATGGAGGTAAACGATGATCTCTTCGACGTCAGCTTTAGTCTCACTCGTCTTGGAACGAACAAACCTTATCACATCACCTTTCAGATTTTCCCCTTTTAGACTCAGCGCATCCTTGATGTTCATGCCTGATGATAAGTACAGGAAGAACCAGTAATCTTTAGCACGCTTCTGCCCGTAAACATTGGTTTGGAAGGTCAATAGTTGCTTGATTTGTTCGGGATATATCACATCCTTGGACTTTGATGTCGTGCCGATCTTGTATTCCTTGAACGGATATAAACCAACCGGCACCACTCCAGCCTTGATTGCCCTATTGTATATATGTCTCAGGCTTCTCAAATGGATTTGAACAGTTGCTTTTGAATTGCCTCCTTTCATGTACCATGCCTTGAATGCCTTTAACCAGGCAACGTCTACGTCTTCAATGCAAGGGTTCTTCCTGAACTTGCAGAACACTTTCAGGGCCTCCTCATAAAAACTTTTACTTCCGGCATTATCTTCAGCAATTAGTTCATCGATCTTATCCTGAAACAGAGTTGATAACTGCGATTTACCTCCGGTCTGAAGAGAAGCTTCAGACTTGAATAGCTTGATAAACTTGGCCTTATTGGCATTCGGATAGTCCTTGAGAATGGTCTTGGCCTTCTCCAGGTACTTATCAATCTCATCCTTTAAAATCTTTGCTTCCTTCGGCATCCCACCTTTCCCAGCTATTGCTTTATCAAATACATCCTGCGTACTGTACAGCTTCAGACCAACCCTGAACTGTTGCCCTTTTATATTAACCGTGAGCTTGACAGGCCAAAGAGGACTGTTAGCCATTGGTGTCCTCATATCCAGGAACGGATAGACGCTGCCGGGTTTCGTATTATCTGTCTTCGCCATTGCTATATTACTATATAGCGAGTGTAGCAGATACCGACGACAAAAAGAGCTGGTTCGCAGATTTTAGCGTTTGTACCACGAGAACTGTTGCTGAGATGTAATATCTAAAAAATCAATATGGCAGTATATCTTTATGTCATCATGTGATATAAAATCTACCAAAATGCTGGGAGTAATAATCGTTCTTATGTTGATAAGTCCGCTCATCATATACATTCTGGGTGGCATTGTTGGAACTACTCGGAAAGTAGTTATAAACGCGGCGGATGAGTTAACGAAACCAGCAAAAGGCCGGTATAATACCGCTGAGGTAAATTTGCTATCATTTTTATCCGACAGCAAGACCTATAAGTTTTACTTTCAAATGAGACTTGAAAACTCCGAAAGATATTTGATGTTAGGTCACCTATCAGAATCGTATGATATTTCAACATACAAGTCAACCTATATAATTGTTCCCCATCATTTGGACAGAGTTTTACAAAGAGAATTGCCAGAAATTTATAGCAATGAGACCATACGTGGCGAAAGCCTATTCAAACTGCTGAAGTTTCTTTTAAACCAAACTAAAATAATCAAGTACACCGACTATCCTAAAGACAAGAACTATCACTTCAAATTTACGGAGCCTCACAATTCAGCAAAAAAATATGACGATTCATATATCCAAAAGCTCTTTGACACGGTCGAAAATTTCAGAAATATATACTCCGATTATAGTATGACTAAGCTCGGCTATCAAAGCAATTATTTAAAGCTAATTAAAGAGCATAATTGGGAGTATAATGAAATTTCGTGGCCTAAAGGATGGAAGATTGAGTATGATACCCGCGAATATAGAATAGCATCTGAAAGTTTAATGGACACACTTTATAGGTAGACGATTGAAACTAATCTGGTGTCAAAAAATTGCACTAAAAATTGCACTAAACTAATGTTTGCTTTAAGGTTAGAAAACGACAAATACATAAATATTGATCATCAAAAAGCATTCATTTTCAATCAATAGAGTGAAATCTTAGTGAGACTCAAAATCTGGTTTTCGCAAGAGAGTGCAGGTTCGATTCCTGTTCTGGGCACCATTTTAAACCCGCTCTCTGAGCGGGTTTTGCTTTTTACCCATACGGTAGTATAGAACCGTCCTTAACTATCGAACGATATTTCCATGCATGATTTATCTTTGATATGTATGACTCGATTTGTAATTGCATTGATTTTTGCTATTCTTTATCTCATCTTGGGAAATGTTTTTGCAGTTAGGGGAATGCAAAACACATCAAATGAATTTTTTAATTCACCGCTAATTGAAATATTATTTGCACCATATACTTTTGTTGGTGGCATGTCGGCTTTCGCAGGTTGGGATTGGCTTTCATTCGTTCTCGAAAGCCTAATTTTTGTAATCACAATACCTTTTTTCTATTTTTTATTGGTCGTCAGTAGCCATATTCGCAATAGGCTGAAGAAAAGTAAGTTGTAACTAAATGCGAGTTACGCTATTTTTTTTCCTTGACCGAAGCAGTTCAGCACATAAAATATTTTCCCGCTTATTCTTCTTTTCCTCGGTCAGACCGCTTAGTTCACAAATACGCCTCAAAATGGTCATTAACTGGTTCGATATTGTTCCAGTTAGGGGCGCCTTGAAAAGGAGTTACGATGGTAGCTTCTTTTTTATGGGCATTCACGCCAGCCTCATATCTGCCGGACGGTTCGTAACCCACGGGTTTGTTGCGTTTTGTTGTTTTCTGCGGGAAATCGCGGTGTATTAAGATACGGGGCCGGAGGCACTACCTGCGGTTCTATGGCGGGCTTTTCTATTTTATTGTTTGTTACCGGCACATAGATAGCTGCCGGAACCTTTACAGGCTGCTTTGTTGTGTTTTGTTGCGTTTTATCTTTTTCACGGGCAGGCGGTATGAGTTCCGTTTCATTTTGTGCACGCGGTAGCTCACCAGTTTCTGTAGCCTGGTTTTGTGCCGTTGCACGATAGCTGCCATCCATGCGGTTGTCCATGTCTATTGCCTTCAGCCTTTCTTTAAGGGTGGGCACCATTACAGGTACGCGCTGACCTTCTATATGATCAGGAGGTGGTTGTTCCATCCATTTGCCTTCGGCTATCTGCGCCAGCAGCTCACGCTTTCGCTGCACGGTCAGCAGCTCGGCCACGTATTTTTCTTTTAGCTCCTGCCGCGCTTCTTCCAGCATCCGCTCCTGCGCCTCTGTAATCGCTGCTGATACTTCGGGATTCTT
This sequence comes from Polluticoccus soli, assembly GCF_029269745.1. Classification (NCBI taxonomy): domain Bacteria; kingdom Pseudomonadati; phylum Bacteroidota; class Chitinophagia; order Chitinophagales; family Chitinophagaceae; genus Polluticoccus; species Polluticoccus soli. The sequence goes on from NZ_JARJHT010000001.1 coordinate 312,972, forward strand.
CATCAGCCTGTTGGCTGCCGACTCGATAGAACGGGGATTTTCATTTTGAGGTCTGTAGGCCGTTTTATAGGCCTCGCATTTGTTGCCGTGCCGCAGCAGCTCGCACACAAAGCTGTGTTGATTCATGTTCATGATGATAGTTTTTAAAATCCCCTCTCCGGCTTTAGCGACCGGGAAAGAGGCGGTTTATAATAATAACAAAGTTACAATATTTTATTGATACTTCAAAAACGATCTTCATGCCATCGAAGCTTAGGTGATGGGAACCGGTGGACGGATCTTCCTATATCGTTGTTGGTGAAGAACACTAACAACGGCGAAATCCAGCGGAAAAGGAAATTCAATCATTTATCGAAAAACATTAAAAAATACTTGTTTTTCGTTTAAATGGCTGATACATTTGCCTCTCAAAAAATTGCATAAACAGCTTTTATGAAGAAAGACCTTGGAAAGGGTGTCGCCTTTGCCCTGATCTACGTATCACTGATTTTACTTCTCACTCGTTGGAACTTTAAAATAATTGAGGCACTAGCGATAATTAACCTGGTTATCATGTCCTTCACTTTACTGGCCCGACGAAACATAAGGTTTAAGGCATATTTCACGAGTAATTATAATTTCTTCACCAGCAAGGTTCGCCACAAGAAGGAATTTGACCTGCCTAAATACATCCTGTTCGATAAAATGGCAGAGGTTTTAACAGAAGCTGGCTTTAATGTGCGCTACGCAGATAAGTCAACAGGAACATTGTTTGCTACTTCGCGAATGACACTCTATTCCTGGGGAGAGAATATCTATATCGATTTGACTGAAGTTGATGGCTTGACAAAACTTGATTTCTGCTCGGCCTGCATTTTTGGCTTCGTTTCTTATGGCAAAAACGAAAAGAATTACGATCGTTTGATGAACACGTTCGAAGAATCATTAACCATTTAACATCCCGACTATGCCAATAATCGTAAACCTGGATGTAATGATGGCACGCCGAAAAATGAGTCTCACAGAATTGTCTGAAAAGGTTGGTGTTTCCATTGTCAACCTTTCCATCCTGAAACAGAGCAAAGGAAAGGCAATTAGGTTCTCTACTTTGGAAGCCATTTGTAACACACTTAATTGCCAGCCTGGAGATATTCTCGAGTATCAGTATGCTGTTGTTGAAAGCTAATTGCTATTAAAAAAATAATGAAAACCCGCAACAGTTTCTCAGCTGTCCTGAGTTTGCAATTAAGGACGTTCTGAAATCAGCCCGGCAGCTCCACCTTCAGCAGCCTTTGACTTACTGGCTCAAGCGAGGACATATCTTCCTATATCGTTGCTGGTGAAGAACACCAACAACGGCGGGAACGGCGGAAAAGGTGCTTTTTTGTTTGTATTTTGTCAGCTGTTTTAGTCCCAATGAAGCACGCAGCACTCACATTACTTGCAATAATAATACTATCAGCACTCCAGGGGTGTGGCCCCGAGGCGAAGCCTGTTGATTATGCAAAAGAAGAGCAGCGGATACATGATTCCATCGAAAATCAAATGGTAGTCACGCCGGGGAAGAAACCGTTGCGCCTGCTTACCGAACGCCCTTATAATCTTGAAACACCCCTCAAGTATTTCCAGCTCGATCTGACCCCCAATGATGTCTTCTTTATTCGCTGGCATTTGCCTACACCGCCGGAGGCGGTAAGCGAGGACACATTCAGGCTGCGTATCCACGGCAATACAAGCAGGCCACTTGCGCTCAGCATGCACGACCTCAGAACGAAGTTCACTCCCTACAAAATGGTGGCAGTTTGTGCCTGCTCTGGCAATGCCCGCAGCCTGTTCAAGCCCGGGGTACCCGGGGCACAATGGGTAAACGGTGGCATGGGCAATGCTGAATGGACAGGTGTAAAGCTCAAAGACATACTTGCTATGGCAGGTGCCAGGCCGGGCTCAAAGTTCGTTTCTTTCAACGGCCTCGACCAGCCTGTGTTCCCCTCTACTCCCGATTTTGTGAAGTCACTGGAATATAGCCATGCCATAGGCGGCGAAGTAATGGTAGCCTATGAGATGAATGGCGAACCGCTCCCGTTGCTAAACGGGTATCCGTTAAAATTGGTAGTGCCCGGATGGTATGCCACTTACTGGGTAAAAATGTTGAGCGACATCACTGTTCACAGGGATTCTTTTAAAGGCTTTTGGATGGACAAGGCCTATTTGGTACCCCGCAACAGTCGTAACGGAAATGAACAACCGAAGGCACTGGCCAAAGACATGGTGCCCATTAATAAACTGGACGTGCGCTCCATATTTGTTTCGCCCGACTCCGGTACGATACTGCGACCCGGCAGAACCTACGAATTGCAGGGGCTGGCAATGGACGATGGTACCGGCATAGTTAAAGTAGAGATCAGCAACAATAAGGGTAAGACCTGGACCGAGGCAAAACTTGACCCTTCTTTAGGCAAATACTCCTGGCGGCGTTGGAGGTATAACTTCACCCCGTCGGTTGTTGGACCTGTTGAATTTGTGGTAAAGGCTACCAATGCCGCAGGCGATACGCAACCCTGGCACCAGTGGAACAGGAGTGGTTATATGAGGAACGAAATTGAATCACTGACCTTAACCGTAGCAAAATGAGTGTACGGTATTTCACCTTGTCGGTAATTGTTTTTCTGCTGGTAATCTGTGCGTGCAAGGACCAACAGACCGCACCTGCAGAAATACCGGCCCCGCCACCAGAGCCAATCGACATTGAATCTGTACAGACGGTACTGCCACAGGCAGGCAACGTTGCTTTGATCGAAGCCAATTGCGTGCCGTGCCATTCGTTGCGTTATATCGAGATGCAACCCCAGCTATCGTATAAAGCCTGGGAGAAAATAGTGAACAAGATGATAACAGCATACGGAGCACCGATAAGAGACTCTGTTACCAAGCAGGATATTATCAATTACCTCTACGCTATCAAAGGCAATAAGGAGGAGCATTAGGCGCAGGATCCGGTTTTCGCGGGGAGTGTAGGGTCGATTCCTGTTCTGGGCATCATCCTAGCACCATGATGGCGGAAATGCTACAATAGTTAATTCTGGGCAATCGTATTTCAAATGCCGGTCAGAGACCGGCTGATCTATTCAGACACGGGTCGTCCTGCGGAAGACCCGCGCCAGTTGGTGTAGCTGTTTCAATCTTTAACCTCCTTTCCATTGCACTCTTGATAATATATCACCGTATCTCGCCCACTCCTTACAATGATATGACGTAAAGTTCCTGGGGTTTTTATTAATAAATCCCCCACAGTCAGAGCATGAAAAGCATCGATATTATTAACTGAATGGACTGATTTTTCATCAAGAACTACCTTGGGAATATCTCGGTCATTCGAATCGATAAATTTACTAGTCACTATACCTGTGTAACTCTGCAATGGGACGTTCTTTCTAATCCAATCTTCACAATCATTCCGATCAAGGATGTAGAATCCAATCGGAAATATTGCCACAACAAGATATGGAGCTATTTTCTTTATCATTTAGCCGACATTTTTCCATCGTTATTGGTATCCTTTCATTACACGACAGAAATTCAAAATACAAAATACAAAAACATTCTGGCCTCTCGACCAGGTGACCCGATGCCTTTGTGAAGATTCCGCAGACCTTCGCTGTAGTTGGTGAAGATCACCAACAACAGCGGCAGTTAATAAATCTGATCAATCCATCCAGCTATCCTAAATTTGCAACTCAGGACTTAGCGATATAACTTGGTACCATTGTGACTGCTGTAGAATTTGAAGAAAGACTAAAACGAAGGACACGTTTTGAGAGGTATTATTATTATCTCTTGTGTCTTGCAATTACAGGCACAAGCTTCTACATTTTATGGCAAATCCGGACACGACCACAGTTTTTAAATCGGTGGTTGGCGATGGGTACCTTTTGTTTCTTTCTCGGAATATACGGCTTATTTAAGCTATCCAATAGATATAAGATCATTTCAGTTGCAAGTGATAAATCACTTCCTCAAAAGAAAGTAATTATAGAGCGGCTCCTTTCAGAGCTCAGCATACAAGTAGTTCCTGACGAAAACTATTATTCATTCACGCACCGAAGGAAGTGGTGGGGCTCACCTTTTGACGTTCATTTGTTCTATGACGAACAAATTGTTAGCTTCAGCATTCAGGGGAAAGACTACTCGGATGGAGGCTTTCTTGATCTGGGAGAAACAGAACGATTGAGGAAGAAAATTGCAAAGAAGTTAAAAGAGCATTTAGAAGCCGCCTAAGATTTCCCCACTGTCCTGGGCTTGCATCTCAGGACTAAAAGCAACGACGCTTCCCCTCTGGTTTTATGCCGTTTTATGCCGTTGTTGGTGTTCTTCACCAACAACGATGTGGGTCACTAATAATTGCAATAATAAAGCTTAAATCGTCCCCTATCCTCTCATAAATCCCACTATGTAGTAATAGTCGGGGCATATTGTTCCAATCGCTTCCGAGAGGGCCATTGCGTTAATACTGCTACTACGTCAATCTTTATACTTCATTTATATCTTATTACATTTAGATGAAAATCAAAACCAACTATGCGCCAGGTTTTTTTCCTGTTTCTTTTACTATTGTCATTTACGCATATCCAGGCACAGCCTATTACAAGTGTGGGTATAGATTCGCTTGTGGAGCGGACACTTAAAGCCTTTGATGTGCCCGGCATTGCTGTTGCGGTGGTCAAGGACGGGAAACTGGTACATTCAAAGGGGTATGGCGTGCGCAGCCTGAAAACCGGGAAGCCTGTAGATGAAAATACCATGTTTTGCATAGCGAGCAACAGTAAGGCTTTTACGGCGGCGGCGCTGGCTATATTGGTTGATGAAGGAAAGATCAAATGGGACGATAAAGTAAGGGAGTATATACCTGAGTTCATGATGTACGACCCTTACGTTACTGAGGCATTTACTATACGCGACCTGCTCACCCACAGGAGCGGTTTAGGTCTCGGCGCCGGCGACCTGATGATGTTCCCGGATTCAAGCAATTTTACCGTCAACGACATCATACACAACCTGAGATACCTTAAACCGGTATCTGGTTTCCGGTCTAAGTACGACTACGATAATAACCTTTATGTGGTGGCCGGGGAAGTGGTTGCAAGGGTGAGCGGAAAAAGCTGGGGCGAGTTTGTAGAACAAAGGATATTTGAGCCATTGGGCATGTCCGGCTCAGCTTCTTCGTTTGCCGGTCTGAAAAATAAAACCAATGTGGTTGATCCGCATTCTAAAGTAAACGGGACCGTGCAGGTGATACGCAGAAACCAGATCCCTGTTGCCCAGGCTGCGGGCGGGATCTATTCCAACATCAGCGAGCTGAGTAAATGGGTGACCCTGCAACTGGCACATGGCAAACTCGGTAACGGAAAACGGTTATTCTCAGAAACCGTTCATGAAGAAATGTGGACACCTCAAACCATAGTGCCGGCCGGTGCCCCGGGGCGTTACAACACTCATTTCGCGGCGTATGGTTTAGGATTCTTCATCAACGATGTAAAGGGGTACAAACAATTAAGTCATACAGGGGGCATAGATGGCATGGTGACACAAATAACAATGCTGCCTGAACTCGGATTGGGCATCATTGTGCTCACCAACCAGGAAGAAGGAAGCGCATTCCGTGCCATTACCAACCAAATCAAGGACAGCTACCTTGGCCTCAACGGCACAGACCATGTGGCAGAGCTCGCGGCCAAAAGACGTGACGCGCTGAAAAAAGCAACCGGTATTACAGATTCCATTTGGCGCATGGTTGATGCTGCTAGCAAAACAACTCAGCCGGACTTCAACCAGGTTGCGGGAACTTATGAGGACCCCTGGTTTGGTGAGGTTACGATTAAAATGAAAAACGGTAAACCCTGGTTTGAATCGGCCCGCTCTCCATTTATCTCTGGTGAATTATTGTACCTGAAGGGCAATACCTATGTTGCGCGGTGGACAAAGCGCAATATGGATGCCGATGCGTATGTGAACTTTGTATTAGACGAAGCGGGTAAAGCTAAGGGAATGACGATGCATGCAATATCGCCGCTTACAGATTTTAGTTACGACTTTCATGATCTTGATTTTAAAAGGAAAGAGATAAAAAGCGAGGAGCCGCAAAGAAAGATATAGCGATACTATCATCGCGATCTTCCGCCGCTGCTGAGTTTATTATAAGCACTTGGCAAATAGTCTATAACGCCGGGGCTCTTGTTAGAGTCCCGGCGCTTACGTTTTATAGAACCAGCCGGTCGAGCCTGCAGAGCTTTTAAAGGTGTGCAAAGCCAACAATACTTGGGTCTAAAGACCCTGTAAATTCGCTTAGAACCCGCCTGTATTTATTATCTAAACAAACATCACATGAAACTATCAGCATTACTATTGAGTTTTATTGCACTCGCCCTGGTAACCGTTACCGGTTGCCGCAAAGAACCTAAGCCAGACCAAACCGATGTTGTGAAGAATACTACCGGCAACGAAGACGAGCCTAGCTTTAAACGCACAATACCCGTTGGCGCATCAGTGGCCAACGAAGTGATAATGAAATTTAAAAGCGATGTGTCTGATGATATAAAGCAAAGTATCTTCCGTGCTTTGGGCGCCGAAGTGAAGGAGCATATCGTAACGGCTGCCATGGAACATTCGGGCGATAAAGACGGGATCTACTTCCTGCATGTGCCTGTTTCCGTCGAGGAAGCCATAGCACGTTTGAAACAGCAGGATGGCGTGGCCTATGCCGAGCCTAATTTCATATATACATATGGGGCTGTTTCCAACGACCCCTATTACACCGGCGGATCGCTATGGGGTATGTATGGTGCATCCTCATCACCCGCCAATCAGTATGGCTGCCATGCGGCCGCTGCGTGGCTGGAGGGACATACAGGCTCTTCATCGGTAGTGGTGGGTATTATTGATGAAGGCATCTTTAAAGACCATGAAGACCTGAAAGCCAACTGCTGGGTAAATCCATACGAAACTGTAAACGGCAAAGACGACGATGGCAATGGATATAAAGACGATGTGAACGGATGGAATTTTGTTGGCAACAACAACCAGATATACGAATTGAGGCGCGATGACCATGGCACACACGTAGCAGGCACCATTGGTGGCATTGGCGGCAACGGTAAGGGTGTGGCAGGCGTTTGCTGGAATGTAAAAATGATCTCGGCCAAGTTCCTGGGCCAGAACGGGGGTACCCTGGCCGACGCGGTAAAGGCGGTAGATTATATCACTGACATGAAGACAAGACACAATATGCGTATTGTGGCTACCAACAACTCCTGGGGTGGCGGCGGTTATTCGCAAGCTCTGAAAGATGCTATCGATAGGGCCAATGAAGCCAATATCTTATTTGTTGCGGCGGCAGGCAATAGCAGCTCCGATAACGATGTCTCTGCCAGTTACCCATCGAACTACAACAGCAGTAATGTGATAGCAGTGGCTGCTATTACGTCCACGGGGACGCTCGCCTATTTCTCCAGTTATGGCGCTACGCAGGTAGACCTTGGGGCTCCGGGTTCAGCGGTGTTTTCCAGCGTACCTACCGTTGTAGGAAAGAATGCTAAATCGGCTTATGCCTCATACAGTGGTACTTCAATGGCTACCCCGCATGTAACAGGTGCGGCTGCATTGTATGCTTCCACCCACCCTGCTGCTACGGCCGCTGATATTAAAGCCGCCATACTGGGTAATGTAAAACCGACATCGTCGCTGGCAGGAAAATGTGTTAGTGGTGGCAGGTTGAATGTAACAGGGTTTTAGGGCGAGACAAATATTTCATCTGCTTGCTGCATTACCTGGCCTAAAAACAGCCATTCGCATTAAAACATTTATTCTATTTGGACAAATAATGTTGTTTCAAAGTATTAATTCCTTGTTTTAAGCTCAATTTAAGATTGAGAATCTTAGTATTGTGGCGTATTAAGTTTCATGGAACGGATACTTTTGGTAGAAGATGATGCTACCATAAATCAAAATATCAGGGAAACGCTTAGTGCGGAATCTTTTGAGGTTGACCATGTATTTGATGGCGGCCTGGCCGATCGCCTGCTTAAGAAAAACAAATACGATTGTATCATACTGGACATAAACCTGCCCAACAAAACAGGATATGCCATCTGCAAAGACTTCAGGCAGCACAACACTGTAACCCCCATTCTTATCCTTACTGCCTTCGACGAACTGGAGGACAAGGTACAAGGTTATGACAGCGGCGCCGACGATTATCTCACCAAGCCATTCTACATGAAAGAGCTGGTGCTTCGCGTGAATGCATTATTGAAACGAAGCAAGAAAAGCGAGGGAACGGAAATAGCAGGCGGGAAATTATTAGCTGATGACATAATAATAGATACCGCCCGCGGCATAGTAACACGACAGGGAACAGAGATAATACTTACACCACGCGAGTTCCAGATATTGGTAAGGCTTGTTTCTTCAAAAGGCGAACTTGTATCCAAAAGAGACCTTGTGAAAGAAATATGGGGCACGTCTTTCGACTCCAATACAAATACAGTTGAAGTATACATTAACTTCCTGCGCAAAAAGCTTGACAAACCCTTTGGTAAAGATTCCATAAAAACCAAGATCGGCTTCGGTTATTATTTCGATGAGCATTAGAAAGAAAATACTGCTCTACTTCTCGGCCACTGTCATTCTACTTACCGGCGCGGCCTTTCTTTTTATTTACGCACTGTCTGCCCGCAACAGGGAGGAAGAATTTCAACAACGTCAGAAAGATAAAATAACCACAACACTGAATTTCCTGACGGGCATCAGGGCAATAGATGAAGACATTATTCAGACACTAGATATTGTAACCATACACAACATCTATAACGAAAAGCTGCTCATTTTCAACAAGGACAAAAAGCTCATCTACTCCAGTATTGATGACACACCGATCCCGTTTTCGCAAAACATGCTTTCCGCGTTAAGCGTGTCTAGGCCATGGGTAGAGAAGAAGGAAGGTCTTTACGATGTTATTGGTATATATATAGAACATAAAGGGCGGGTATACTACGGCATAGACAAGGCTTATGACGCCTCGGGACATAAAAAGATACGGTTTCTCGGATACGTGCTTATTTCAACTTTTATCTGCATTGTAGCTATTATTGTATTAGTGTCTTACGTCCTGGCCAGGCGGATAACACAATCAATAGAGGACGTAACGAACCAAATACGAGACTTCAACTTCAACACCCATTACAAACCAATCATCATACATGAAACACACGATGAAGTATCGATACTGGCCCAGCGCTTTAATGAATTGATGAAGCGTCTGACAGATGCATTCTCATTTCAAAAGCATGCAGTGCACCATATTTCGCACGAACTCAAAACACCGATAGCAGTACTGGTATCTAACTTTGAACGTATTGAAAGCGAAAAGGACCCCATAAAAGTGACGGCTCTTATCGAAAGGCAAAAAGAGGACACCAAAGATCTGAGTGAGATCATTAACTCACTTCTTGAAATTGCCAAGATCGAATCTGGAATTGACGTACAGAAGGCCGCACAGCGTATAGATGAACTGATCTTCGACATTGCTGAGGAATTACTACGTCTCTACCCTAATTTTTCTTTTACTGTTGAGTATGAGTCTGAAGTTGTCGATGACCATTCACTAACTATAAGAGCAAACATTCGATTACTAAAAGCTGCCTTGACCAATCTTATGGTCAATTGCATACGCTATAGCTCAGGCAATACGGCCAACATCATGATAGCTCCTCACAAAACTGATCTCGAGGTGCGATTTGCAAGCCATGGCCCGATAATCAGCGACAATGAACGACAGTATCTGTTTCGGCATTTCTTTCGCGGGCACAATAGCCAGGGCAAACCCGGCTTTGGCCTGGGCCTCGTGTTCGTCAATAGGATCATTGAATTGCATGGCGGTTCAGTTTCTTATCTGAATGATGGAACGAATGCTAATACTTTCACAATTACTCTACCCTTAATCTGATTTTTATTCGTTTTTATCTCTTTTTAAGGTGAATCAATGGTCATTTGTGTATTAGTCTACGATTAGTACATGAAATACAGATCAGCTGTTTTACTATTGTGTCTCCTGGTCTCAGGTTTTCGGGGAGTTGCTCAAGACACATTAACGATTACACTCCGCAAGGCCGACAGCCTTTTCTTCAACGAAAACTACTACCTGCTGGCATCGGCCATGAATATCCAGGTAAAAAATGCCGAAGTATTACAAGCCAAGCTGTATCCCAATCCAACTGCTACAGCTGAGTTCAATGCCTATGATCCGGAAAATCACCAAGCATTTCATGTAGGACAAACCGGGGAAAAGATATTCCAGTTTGAACAGCTCATAATACTCGGAGGCAAACGCAAGTCGGAAATAGAAATGGCAAAGATGAACGCCGACATAGCGGCACTGGAGTTTCAAGATCTTGTGCGCCAGCTGAAATATCGCCTTCACAAAAGCTTGTTTGCAATAGGCCAGCAGCAAATACTACTGAACAAATATAGCAGGCAGCTCGCTCTACTCGATACGATACTGGCTAGTTACGAAATACAAGTACACAAAGGCAATATGCCACTCAAAGACCTCGTCCGGCTAAAAGGTGGCTACCTGAACCTAAATAACGATCGCGCCGCACTTCTGAAAGAATACTTTGATGAACAAACAGAGGTGCAGACGTTGCTACGCACCACTGCGGTTGTTGCATTCAGATTTACTGACGAAGACATAACGAATTATATCAAACAAAAAGGCCTGGAAGACCTGAAGACCGAAGCGCTCTCAAGTCATCCCGATCTGTTGATCATGGAACAGGACAAAACACTTGCCGACAGATACTGGCGATACCAGAAACAACTGGTTGTGCCGGATGTCAATCTTTATTCATCCTACGATCAGCGCGGCGGTGCATTTGCCAACCAGGTAAATGCAGGCTTATCCATCGACCTGCCGCTATGGAACAGGAACCAGGGAAATATCAGGGCCGCAAGCTACCAGGCGAAACAAGCTGATTACTCGCTAAAAGCAAAACAGCAGGAAGTACTTACCAACCTGCAAAACAGCTACGCCCTGTACACACACACGGTGCAGGAATATCAAAAGCTCATAGGTATGTATAACCAGGATTTCGAGATCACACTAAAAGGAATGACAGAAAATTTCCAGAAAAGAAATATTTCGCTGATCGAGTTTGTTGATTTCTTCGAATCCTACAACCTGGCAGTGGCCGAACAGGCGCGTATCAAAACCCAACTGGTTTCATCTGCCGAGCAACTCAACCTTTCTATAGGTAAAGATATCTATTGATTCACAATTCTAATGTCCGCAAAAAAATGCATATCACACGAAATCCCATCTTCAAAAGGCTAATTGTTGTTGCAATCCCGGTATTCCTACTGGTTGCCTGTCGAAGCAAAAAGACCGTTGAAGAATCGAGCGCATTCACGTTAAGTGACACCATGATGGCCAAGTGCGACTTCTATAAAGCCACAATGGAACCTGTGAAGAATGAAATACGCCTGTTTGGTAAAATATCGGCCGATAACAACAAACTGGCACAAGTGTACCCCGTAGTAGGCGGCGTCGTTACCAATATCAATGTAGAGCTGGGCGACTACGTAAGGCAGGGACAAATATTAGCGACTATACGTAGTACGGAGATAGCCCAGTTTCAGAAAGAACGCCTGGATGCTATGAATGATGTTGCAGTGTCAGAAAAAAACCTGCAAGTGGCAAAAGACTTGTTTGCAGGCAAACTGAATTCTGAAAAAGATGTGATAGCCGCTCAAAAAGAACTGCAGAAAACAAAGGCAGAACTAAATAGAGTGAACGAGGTGTATAAGATATACAACCTTAAAAGCGGTTCTATATACAATGTAGTGGCGCCGATCAGCGGTTTCGTCGTGACGAAAAAAATAAACCAGAACGAGCAGATACGCTCCGACAACAATGAGCCACTGTTTTCTATTGCAGAAATAAATGAGGTATGGGCGCTAGCCAATGTAAACGAAAGCGATATTTCCAGGATACAAGAGGGATATAACGCCGAAGTAAAAACGATCGCTTTTCCTGACAAAGCTTATTACGGGAAAATAGATAAGATATTCAACGCCATAGACCCGGAAACACGCTCTATGAAAGTGCTGGTAAAAATACCCAATGCCGACTTCAAACTAAAGCCTGAGATGAACTGCACCGTAGCAGTACGCTATATCGAAGATCACCAATTGGTAGCAGTGCCAGCATCTGCAATTGTGTTTGACAAGAGCAAATACTGGATAATGGTATTTAAAGACAGGCACAATATTGAAACACGCAAAGTAGACGTCTACAGGCAGGTCGGAGACATTTCATATATCAAAAGCGGTATTAACGCCGGCGAGACGGTTATTTCTAAAAATGGATTGCTTGTATACGATGCGCTAAACGACTAAGTCTTTTTATGAACAGGTTCATTAAGAATATCATTTCTTTCTCTCTGAAGAATAGGTTTTTCACTTTCTTCTGGGTAGCGATACTAGTCATTGCCGGCATTGTAAGCTTTATAAAGATCCCTATCGAGGCTTTCCCCGACGTTACTAATACCCAGATCATCATAGTAACAGAATGGAATGGCCGAAGTGCCGAGGAGGTAGAGCGTTTCGTAACATCCCCCATAGAAATAGCGATGAACAGCGTGCAACGTAAAACAAACGTGCGCAGCATCACTATGTTTGGCTTGTCAGTTATCAAGGTGATATTTGACGATGACGTAGAGGATTTCTTTGCCCGACAACAGGTAAATAACCAGTTGCGCAACGTACAACTCCCCGAGGGAGTTGAGCCTGATGTTCAACCGCCATATGGGCCCACAGGTGAGATATTCCGCTATACACTAAAAAGCCAAACACGCGATACCCGCGACCTGCTTACCATTCAAAACTGGGTTATCGACCGTCAGCTGCGCGCAGTGCCCGGCGTAGCCGATGTTGTGGCATTCGGCGGCCAGGAAAAAACATATGAAATATCTGCCGATCCAGCCAAATTACAACAATACAATCTCACCCCGCTCGAGCTCTATACTGCCGTAAGCAAATCCAACCTTAACGTAGGTGGTGATGTGATAGAAAAGAACGGGCAGGCATTTGTAGTGCGCGGCATCGGACTTATCGATTCTAAATCCGACATAGAGAACACTATCGTTGACATTTTCAATGGCAACCCTGTATTAGTGAAAAACGTTGCCAATGTGGCGGAAAGCAGCGCACCGCGAGTGGGGCAGGTTGGCCTTGACGACAATGATGATGTAGTCGAAGGCATCGTGGTAATGCGTAAAGGCGAAAACCCCAGCGAAGTACTGAAACGCGTAAAAGACAAAATAGCGGAGCTAAATACAACCGTATTGCCATCTGATGTAACGATGGAGACTTTCTACGACAGGGATAAACTTATGAGCTTTTGTACTAAGACGGTAATGCACAACCTTGTGGAAGGCATCATCCTTGTTACCGTTATCGTCTTCCTATTTATGGCCGAATGGCGTACAACCGTCATTGTCGCTGTCGTGATCCCGCTAGCGTTGCTGTTCGCATTCCTGATGCTCAAGTTGAAAGGGATGAGTGCCAACCTGCTCTCGCTGGGTGCGGTTGACTTTGGTATTATCATTGATGGTGCGGTGGTGATGGTCGAAGGGCTTTTTGTTGCCCTGGACCATGAGGCTCACAAGCGCGGAATGGAAAAATTCAATAAGCTATCGAAGCTTGGCCTGATACGTAATACCGGAACACAAATGGGTAAAGCTATCTTCTTTTCTAAGCTCATAATCATATCAGCCTTATTGCCTATTTTCTCATTTGAAAAGGTGGAAGGCAAAATGTTCTCGCCTTTGGCATATACCCTTGGCTTTGCTTTGTTGGGCGCACTGATATTCACCCTTACCCTCGTGCCGCTATTGTGTGCAGTACTGCTTAAAAAAGATGTAAAAGAAAAAGACAACGTATTTACCCGTAGCGTAAACCGGGTTGTTGAAAAAGCTTTTACCTGGACTTTTACCAACAAAAAGCAGACCATTCTCGCGTCGCTACTTATCTTTTCGCTTACCATGATCTCAGCTAAATGGCTGGGAACTGAATTTTTGCCTCAGCTCAATGAGGGAGCGCTGTGGGTAGAGGCCAAAATGCCCATGAGCTACTCACTGAACAACACTGTAAACATGGTGCACTCACTGCGCAAGGAGCTGATGACATTTCCGGAAGTAAACGGTGTGCTGTCACAAACAGGACGAAGCAATGATGGTACCGACCCAAGCGGCTTTTATTATGTGCAGATGCAGGTAAACCTGAAGCCCAAAGACGATTGGAAACGAAAAATATCGTTGGATGACCTGGTAGAGGAAATGGACAAGAAGCTGAAAAAATACCAAGGCATCAACTACAACTATTCGCAACCAATTATCGACAACGTAGCTGAAGCCGTGGCAGGCATGAACGCATCGAATGCGGTAAAGATATATGGCGATGACCTGGCAAAACTGGATGAATATGCTAACCAGGTAATAGAGCAGATCAAGAACGTACCCGGCATCAAAGACGTGGGCATCCTTCGTAATATAGGTCAGCCCGAGATAAGCGTATTGCTGGATGAAGAACGGATGGCCCAATATGGCGTTACCAAGGCAGATGCACAAGCGGTTATTGAAATGGCCATAGGTGGTAAAACGGCTACGACAAAATACGAAGGAGAAAAGAAGTTTGATATACGCATTCGCTATGCACCACAATACCGCAAGAACGAAGACGACATCATGCGGCTGATGATTCCAACCATAAGCGGCGGACAGATACCATTGAAAGAAGTGGCCACCATCAAACAGATAACCGGCCCTGCGTTTATCTATCGCAGCGACACCAAAAGGTTCATCGGCGTTAAGTTCTCCGTACGCGAGCGGGACTTGGGCAGCACCATTGCCGAAGCACAAAAAAATGTGAACGCACATATAAAGCTCGCTCCGGGTTATTCGATCGGCTGGTCGGGCGAGTTTGAGAACCAGGTACGAGCGGGCAACCGGCTGGCGCAGGTAGTACCGGTGAGCCTGGTTATGATATTCGTGCTGCTGTTTATCATGTTCGGAAATGCCAAAGATGCTGGCTATGTGTTGATAAACGTGCCATTTGCGCTGATAGGCGGCATATTGGCACTGCACCTGACGGGCATCAACTTCGGCATATCCGCCGGTGTGGGCTTTATCGCCCTTTTCGGGATCTGCGTTCAAAACGGGGTGATACTCATTTCTGAATTTCACAAACAGGCCAGAACCGTTAACAACCTTGACACTGCAATTATCAATGCTGTAAAGGCAAGAACGAGGCCCGTGGTTATGACTGCCATGATGGCTGCTATTGGGCTATTTCCGGCGGCTATAAGCAGTGGCATTGGCTCTGAAAGTCAAAAGCCGCTGGCCATTGTAATAATAGGTGGCCTGGTTACCGCTACGATCTTCACTCTGTTGGTCTTTCCAATAATCTACCATAAAGCTCTACATGTAAGAGAGAAGAAACGTTTAAGGCTCTGATAACTATTGGCAGCCCACCAAACGCCATTTTCATCATCATTATTAAGCAGTTACAAACTATGTAACTGCTTTTTTTATTTCCTCGATTTTTTCCGGTTTGATTTGCGCTCCTTCATGGCAGCATTTTTTTGCCGATCAGCAAGAGACCAGCTATATCATGACGCTAACCGAAATCATTATCCAGAAAATACGCAACGAAGGACCGATCAGCTTTAAGGAGTTTATGGATCTGTCGCTTTATCATCCTGACCTGGGATACTATTCATCTACATGCAGTAAGATCGGAACCAAGGGCGACTTTTATACAAGCTCATCACTCACCTCAGCGTTCGGAGCGCTAATCGGCAAACAGCTGGAAGAAATGTGGCAGGCATTGGACAAAGTACCCTTTACGATAGTAGAATATGGTGCAGGAACAGGTGCACTTTGCAACGATATACTTTCCTACCTGCAGGGAAACGAACAAATGTATGCAGATCTGAAATACTGCATTATCGAGAAAAGTCCGTCGATGCGTGCGATCGAGAAGCTGCATTTATCAGAAAAAGTAAGTTGGTATGAAACCATTAGTGAGATCGGTCCAATAAATGGTTGCATACTCTCGAATGAGTTGTTTGACAACTTCCCGGTTCACCAGGTTGTCATGCAAAACGATCTTATGGAAGTGTTTGTTGACTACATCGATGGATTCACTGAAGTACTGAAGCCTGCGGGGCACGAGCTTAAAACCTACTTCGCCGATCTTGGCATTGAACTTCCCGAAGGCTTCCGAACAGAGGTAAACCTGCAAGCTTTTGACTGGACGGCTCAAGTATCCACCGCTTTAGACCGGGGCTTTGTGATCACCATCGATTATGGATACTTATCTTCTGAACTTTATAAACCTTGCAGAAGCCAGGGCACTGTACTCTGTTACCAGAAACACTTCATACATGATAATCCTTATGAAAACATCGGGAGCCAGGACATCACCTCACACGTCAACTTCTCCGCGCTGCAATTATGGGGTTTGAAAAACGGATTGAGCGAATGTGGCTTTACAGACCAATGTCATTTCCTGCTGTCACTCGGGCTAAACGACTATATACAACAAACGTTGTCGGAGGAAACCAACATCGTGCTTGCAGCGAGGAAAGCTTCTTTTTTGAGTCGTACACTGCTGATCGAGATGGGCACCAGGTTTAAAGTATTAATTCAAAGCAAAGGCATGCAACCGATCCAGCTAACAGGACTGAAATATAAAGCAGGAGAAATACCCAGCTCTTCGGCAACTGTGGTAGCACCTAGTATTTGAAGGCGCGGTAACTAGCTGATTCTATTTTTTTCTCGAAAGTCTTCTCGCCGGTTTTATAATTATATTCAACAAGGAGCGCATGATTGCCGGTTGTCATAAAATATCTGTCACCGATCTTTTGTACAGAACTGCCGTAGGGCACGAACAGATCGGGAATGGTAAACTGGCGAAAAGATGTCACTTTACGATTAACCTCATCCAGCTCAAACTCCACAATACGGCTGGTTTTCCTGATCTTTTCATCGCCATTGTCAAATAGTATTACTGATCTACCTCCATCAACATATTTAGCATGGTGCTGCCGTAAAAACACCATACTATCCGCCAGAGCAAAGTCGCTTTGCTTTCCACCCAGCTTCCACATGATCTCCCCTGTTTTCCTGTGCACCTTTATAACCTGGCTGGCATTACGGAAGGACATAATGATGTTTCCATCCCTGGGGTCTACAGCAAGCGAGTTGACATGTAGATAGTCCCATGCAGCGGAAGTATCATCAAACTTATTTTCTTCTACACTTACCTCGTACAGTTCCGGATACTTTGTTGCATCCCATTGCCAGATAACAGCGCCATTCTTCACCTCCTGCAAAATGGGACTAACTACCGCCACACCAGGCGCAGGTTTGAGATGCGTCGGAATATTTTCTGGAATGCGCTGATAATAGGTCAGTGAAATAAAATGATCGTCTGAAAGCAAAATAAAATCATGCACATCCAACATTTGCCTCAAGGTGGTGTCAACATCGCCATGAGGTAAAAGGGCAAACTTTCTAATTGGACTGAGCGCAGTGTCTGTTACATAAAAGTGGCCCGATACTCCCGGTTTATTTTTATTTACAAAAGCATTCGAATCCTTTAAGAAATAGGTGTAACGGATCTTACCTTCATAATCCCATCTTTCGAAATTGGACACAGGAACTTTGAACACCTTTCCGGTAACAGAATCGCCATTGTTGTCTAAGATGTATATCCCGCGCCTATCGCCATTAACCGTTGTAACAAGTATCTCCCGCTTGTGCGGCTCGGTTGCCAGGCGTGATTGG
Organism: Polluticoccus soli; assembly: GCF_029269745.1. Taxonomy (NCBI): domain Bacteria; kingdom Pseudomonadati; phylum Bacteroidota; class Chitinophagia; order Chitinophagales; family Chitinophagaceae; genus Polluticoccus; species Polluticoccus soli. The sequence goes on from NZ_JARJHT010000001.1 coordinate 330,851, forward strand.
TCGATAACTTGCGCTATAGCAGCGGGAGTTGACAATATTCCTGCCAGGGTTATAGTTAGCAGTTCTCTCTTCATGCATTGTAAATGTACCCACTGGATACAGTTCTACAGAGGCATTACGGACGAAATGGGAAGTTTGCGCGACGAACAGAGCAGAATTGTTCACATCAATACCTGCTTAGATCGAATATCCTGCGTTCAGCGCGGTATAAGGCAAAGTAGCCAAAACCCTTGCTAATGTTGGTCGGCAGGTTAATAGGTTCGCCGGTAACCTGATTTATTAGATAGCCCGTACGTTTGTAGGCATCGAGGTATTTGTAATAATGTTCGTCTACCCTTCCGATGTGTACCACGAGAGTATCGCTTGGGCTGGCATTAAGTGTGATCGTTTTAGTGATCACACCATCATGTGCTCCGTCGTCGAACAGTTCAATACGTTTTGGTGAAAATGATTGCAAAGAACTGACAGGTTCCAACACCAGTGCCCGGGCCTGGTCCAGCGTGTTGTAGCTCATGAAATAGTGATCGCCTGGCTGAACGTTCCTGATCTTCACATGTATCTTTACAACAGTGTCCTGTTCATGCCTGATCACGTCGGGAGTGACCTCTTCAATTTCTGGCTTCGGCATGTAAGTAGTCGTGGCTGTAGCTGCCGCATTTTTCTTCTTATCGATAACGGTAAGTGTGTACCTTACGCCGGGCTGCAATTGAAGCGTACGGCTGCCGTATATACCTTTGCCCACACGTTCCAGCGTATCAGGTATTTGACCAGCAGCGGCGATCGTTACTACGGCAGAATCTGCCAGCATATCCTGCGGCACAACATCCTGGCTTGTATCCTCAAGGTTGCGCAAGGAGGTAACAGAATAGGCTGCCGCAACCAATACGGTTGATTCATTAATGCAACTGGCAGAGATGACCAGTTTGGACTCTTGCTGCGGTACCTCTATATCCAAGGGTTTGGGCCTGCAGCTGGTTAGCGCTGCAAATAACAGCACTGGTAAAAATAGTTTTGCGGTATTCATATAAATATTCCGTTGTTAGAGATTGAAATTGATCGTTCCAGTAGTTATAGTGCCGAACAACCCGTTCTGGCGGTATTTGAAAGTGGAGGTAGCCTCGTCGTAAACTCGTGTTACATTATGCGGCTGTGTACGGTTAAGCAAATTGTAAACGCTGATGTGCGCATCGCCTTTGATTCGTTTACCCAAGCTGAATTTATAGGCAAGATCCAGGTCGATGCGAAAGGCAGCAGACATGCGTAACTCATTGCGGCCTGTATAAGCAGGTAGTATCTCAAAGCCTGCTAAGTCTGGTTTAGGTACAATGTATTGACTGCTCTGACCAGTAAACGGGCTGCCCGTTGCGTACACTACTGAACTACTCGCTGCCCACCGGCTGGTTATGTCATACATCGTTACCAGCGATACATCGTGTCGGCGATCATGGCGGGCATAATATTCTTTACCATTATTAAGCGAATCGAACCTGCGATGCGCGAAGGATAAAGAATAGCCTACCCACCCCGTAAACCTGCCTGTTGTTTTGCCGGCAAATAACTCCAGTCCATACGACCTGCCCTTGCCACGAACCAGCTCGTTCTCATAGTTATCGTTCAATATCAGTAGCGCTCCTTCTCTGTATTCCACAAGATTTTGTAGCCATTTATAGTAAACCTCTGCACTTAGTATAAGTCCCAAAGAAGGAACATTATGATAATACCCCAGGCTTACCTGGTCTGAAATGCCCGGCGCTACATTCTTAGTAACAGGATACCATAGATCTGTTGGAAGCGCCAGGGACGAACTGCTTACGAGGTGCATATACTGCGCCATACGGGCGTATGAAGCTTTCACCGAATTACGATCATCAAGCAGGTACCGCAAACCAACGCGAGGTTCCAGGTTGGCATAAGCTTTCTCCTCTGCCGCTGTGCCGCTAATGCGCAAACCAGCATTCAGTTGCAAGGCATCGTTTATCCTGTAATCGTCGGATATGTATGCAGCAGCTTCTGTGGTATATATCTTTTTACCGCCACGATTTCCAAACCTTTCCACCAGCGGTCCGTTACTGCTTACGATGTTGGGATTAAAGAAATGATTAGTGAGCGAAAAACCGGCACCTAGTTTATGATCACCAGTGTTGATCGATTTAATATCGCCTTTTATCCCATAATCTCGTATAGCAGAACGGATGGCCAGGCTATTGCTATCCATAGAACCACTGATGTTGTAGTTGAATTTGCTGTATGACACGGAAATATCGGAGGTGTGTTTGTCACCAATATTATTCCAGCGCAGTACTGCCGACTCATTGCCCAGGTGCATATTGCTTTTCAATGGTTGATCGTATCCGTCGGTGCTAGTAGGCTTTGTTTTCAATTGATCCTCGCCTTTATATCCACTCAGGTAAAAACGGTTCTTTTCGTCGAGCACGTAAGTCAACTTGGCATTACCATCGTAAAAATGATACGGTATGTAACTGAATACTTTATCGATATAGGTACGACGGCCAGAAACAATAAACGACAGCTTATCTTTCAATATCGGGCCCTGCACAGTAGCCGATGAAGCTATAGCACCAATACTAACAGCTGCTTTGTAATCGGCCAGGCTACCCTCTTTGGTACGCACGTCGAGTACTGAGGATAATCGTCCGCCATACTGTGCGGGGAAACACGACTTATACAACTGGGCATCCTTAAGTGTAGAAGAGTTAAAGATGGAAAAGAAACCAAGCAGGTGGCCAGCATTATATACAGGCGCTCCGTCTAATAGTATCAGGTTCTCATCATTGCCGCCGCCACGCACAAACATGCCAATGTTGCCTTCGGTACCGCGCTTTACACCCGGTGTTAGCTGCAGTGCTTTTATTATATCAGGCTCACCGGCTATTGCAGGAGTTTTCAGTAGCATTGAAACAGGTATTTCGGTCTTGCCCATCTGTGTACTTTCCACATGTTTGGCCAAACGGGCGCCACTGGCGGTTATTTGCACTTCATGCATACGGTGCATTCTCGTCGATAGTGAATCGCCTTGTGCAAAACCCTGGATACAACCCAGGAGCAAAATGACCGTGATTATCGCTTTCATACTGTAGTTCGTGACTTTGAACAGAAAACGACGATCGCCTTTTTCACCCCTACGACAGATCAAAAGATCTTAAATACTACGAGTTGACAAACACCTCAGGAGGCATAATAATTATGGAGAGTGTTTGGAAAGAAAACTGTTGTTTTGCAAACCATTTAAGAATACAACTACCAATATGGCATTTCTAGACGACCAGCTTACTATTAAACGATCTACACTTCCCGGCGCAGGAAAAGGTTTATTCACAAAGAAGCCCATAAAAAAGGGCGAGCGGATAACCGAGTATACAGGAAAGGTAACCACATGGAATGATGTAGAGCTGGACGCGGATAACGCCTATATATTTTTCATCAACAAGAATCGCGTTATCGATGCCCGCGAAGACACCGGCTTTGGCCGGTATGCTAACGATGCACGTGGATTAAAAAAAGTAAAAGGCATTACTAACAATGGCGCCTACATAAACGACAAGAACCGTATTTATATCGACGCGCTGAAAGATATACCTGCCGGTGGCGAGATACTTGTTAGCTATGGCAAGGACTACTGGGACACCATGCGCGAGAATATGAAGGCCTAACGCTGGGCGTCATCCTTTCTCTGTGCGTGGTAATTCACCGGCGGCAGTGTTTTGATGTAAGCATAAATAGCATCAGCTTCTTTTTCGCTCAACAGGTGAAAAGCCTTCATTGGCGGCCTTAGTTGTTTGCCGTTCTTATCCATGTTTTTCAATACTGCATTACGAAAATCTTCAGCGGTATAATTGCCAATGCCGGTTGTCATATCCATTGTAATATTTGAACTGTGGATGTCGCCATCAGGCATTTTAAACTTACGTCCGCCCGCCATATAGCCACGGGTCTCTTCCGGGTGTTTATGCTTTATAGACATCGGGCCTTTTTTCGAGTGGCACTCATAACATCCGATATTATACACAAGATACCGGCCGTATGCTACTGCATCACTGGGATCTTCGCCCGACACAGAAGCCTGGAATGGAATTGGCTTGGGTAATAATATCGAGCCCATATGGCCAATTAAATTCAGATTTGTCAAGCCAGCAACAGCGTCGTGTGCCTGCACCGCCTCATCTGTAGAATGCAGGTAGGCATACATAGCGCTGATATCGGCATCAGACATATAAGGGCGTGGCATGTAAGGTATGTAATGTCCGTTCCTGGCAACACCCGTGCGCATCAGGTAAGCAAACTCACGCTCATTGTAAGGCGTCATCTTACTATGGGTAGTACTCTGCGTAAGATTGGCCGTATACACCTTGCCGGCAATGCCAGGTGTGCTCATAAACTGCCGGCCGCTCAGTTTGCCGGTATTGGGGTCTAAGTGACAACCGGCGCACGAGCTTAACACCAGCATTTTGCCCCGCTCAACCGAAGCGTTTGGAGTTGGAACGTAAGCATTGTACGTTGGCGTATAGTAAGTTTTACAACTACCAAAAACAAAAAGTGTAACAAGCAGGTAGCTAAAAAAACTATGCAGGCGGATTTTCATATTGTAAGCATTGAATGAACAAACCCGCAAATAAAGCATGCCACCCAACCGCCTGATCTTCACTATCAAAACAATTCCAACTGTCCCGACCATCCTTTTTTCCCCGAACGTTGATCTTCCCTGAAACCGGAGAGCGAAATACCAAGTAAACGAATCTTATCTTTCTCAGGATCAGTGGCTATGAGTAATTCCTGGGCTGTTTGAAGTATCGTTCCTACATCGTCGACAGGATGAATGATAGACCGGCTGCGCGTGATCTGCCTGAAATCGCTGTACTTGATCTTAAGGGTAATAGTGCGTCCTTTCAGCTTGTGTTTACGCAGGCGCTCCTGTACTTTTTCAGCCAGCTTGATGAGCTCCTCATTCATCTCATCGAGTTTTGTGAGATCATAAGGAAAGGTGTCTTCAGCGCCAACAGATTTTGTTTCGCTATGCGGCTCAACCTCGCGATTATCTATCCCTCGAACGATCCTATAATAGAACCGACCTGACTTACCGAACAACCGGACCAGTTCTTCTTCACTGAGCTTTTTAAGGTCGGCCCCTGTATGCAGCCCCATCTTTTTCATCTTACCGGCAGTAACCTGCCCTACTCCATGGAATTTTTCAACCGGCAGTTGTTCCATAAATGTCTCGATAGAAGAAGGCCCAATGAAGGTGAGACCGTCAGGTTTATTCATATCGGACGCGATCTTGGCTACAAACTTGCTGATAGATACACCAGCTGAGGCTGTTAGCTGCAACTCATCTTTTATGGCTTGTTTGATCTGCTTTGCGATCTCTATAGCAGAGCCAATATTCTGCTTATCCTCGCTCACATCGAGGTAAGCCTCATCCAGCGAAAGTGGTTCTATGATATCAGTATACCGACGAAAGATAGAGCGGATGTGTTGCGACACCTCCTTGTAAACAGCAAAACGGGGATAGACAAATATGGCGTGGGGACATAGTTGCTGGGCGCGCTTGGAGGGCATTGCAGACCGTATACCAAACTTCCGTGCTTCATAGCTGGCGGTTGCTACTACGCCGCCCCTGCCTTCCGGGGAGCCACCCACCACTATCGGCTTACCCCTGTATTCCGGGTTATCACGCTGCTCGACAGATGCATAAAACGCATCCATATCAATATGAATGATCTTGCGTACCGGCTTAATATCGTCACTCTCCATACGGCGTTGAAAGTTAAGTTTTTCCCTGCTTTCAAATCCGCGTCATTTCAGTATTTAGCGGTATTTTTGCATGAAATCGCCCGATTTTGAGCGCTACCGTTTTTTTATTTACTCCTCCGTTCACACAGCTTAATACCCCCTACCCGGCTACGGCCTACCTGAAAGGTTTTTTGAATACTAAAAACATCAGCGCTGTACAGGCCGATCTCGGTATTGACGTGACGCTCGCTTTATTTTCGAAGCAGGGATTGGAAAACCTGTTTGCCCACATCAGCAGTCAGGATCAGCCTGAATTGAGCGAAAATACTAAGCGTATCATTGCGCTAAGGAGTGAGTATATAAGAACGATAGATGCTGCGATCCAGTTCCTGCAAGGTAAAAACCCGACGCTGGCGCCACTGATCGTCCAACGCAATTTTTTACCTGAGGCTTCGCGGTTTGAGCAAGCCGAGGACCTGCAATGGGCTTTTGGCAGCATGGGCAATCAGGACAAAGCCAAATACCTGGCCACGATGTACCTGGAAGACCTGTCTGACCTAATAAAAGAATGTGTCGACCCTTATTTTGGTTTCAGCAGGTATGCGGAGCGACTAGGCAGATCGGCCAACAGTTTTGACGAATTGTATGGCATCCTGCAACAGGATCTCACTTATATCGACAGGCTAACTATCGACGTATTGCAAAGGGATATTAAAGCAGTGCAACCGAAACTGGTGGCCATGTCCGTTCCCTTCCCCGGTAACTTGTATGCAGCTTTCCGTTGCGCGCAATGGCTAAAACAACACCATCCCGAGATCAAAGTGGCTATGGGAGGTGGTTTCCCGAATACGGAATTACGTTCGCTGTCGGACCAACGGGTCTTTGAGTTTTTTGACTTCATTACACTGGACGATGGTGAAGCACCGCTGGAAAACCTGGTTCATCATATACTTGGACAGCTCCCGACGGATCAACTGAAGCGAACCTTCACACTGGTGAATGGTGTCGTCACGTACGTCAACAATTCGGGGTGCAAAGATTACCCGCAAACTGAAACTGGCACACCAGAATACAGCGGATTACCACTCGATAAATACATCTCGGCCATCGAAGTAGCCAATCCCATGCATAGTTTGTGGAGTGATGGCAGGTGGAACAAGCTGACCATGGCGCATGGCTGTTATTGGGGCAAATGCACCTTTTGCGATATATCGCTCGATTACATAGCCCTGTATGAGCCAATAGCGGCACAGCTGCTTTGCGACCGTATGGAACAGATCATTGCACAAACAGGCAATACAGGATTTCATTTTGTGGACGAAGCAGCGCCTCCCGCGCTGATGCGCGCACTGGCACTGGAGATCATAAAAAGAAAGCTGGTAGTGAGCTGGTGGACGAATATCCGCTTTGAAAAGAGCTTTACCCGCGACCTGTGCATGCTTTTGAAAGCATCGGGCTGTATCGCAGTTTCGGGTGGGCTGGAAGTTGCATCCGACCGACTACTGGCTCTGATCCAAAAAGGTATTACAGTTGCGCAGGTAGCCAGGGTAAACAAACACTTCACCGAGGCTGGCATCATGGTACATGCTTACCTGATGTATGGCTTCCCTACGCAAACCGCCCAGGAAACCATCGATTCGTTGGACATGGTGCGACAGATGTTCCATGCGGGCATTTTGCAATCAGCTTTCTGGCATCAATTCGCTATGACCGCGCACAGCCCTGTTGGACTGGCGCCGGAAAAATTCGGGGTAAAAAAGAAAACCGAACTTGTAGGCACCTTCGCCAACAACGATATTGAACACGTAGACCCGACAGGGGCAGAGCATGACAGCTTTAGCTACGGCCTGAAGAAATCGCTGTTCAATTACATGCACGGTCTTCAGTTCGATCAGCCACTGCATAAATGGTTCGATTTTAAAACGCCCAAACCGACCGTTGCTCCCAATTATATACTCGATGCGCTGAATGAAGGCGAGCACACCGCCAATAAACCAACCGCAAAAGTTGTGTGGCTAGGCGAACTTCCACATGTGGAAACAGTCATCAAATCGAAAAAAGGAAGCCAATGGGAAATGACTGCACTAACCTTTTACAACAACAAGGAGACACTGACCATCAAAGTTGATAAAGAGGAAGGTTTGTGGCTGGCTAGAATGTTACCACAGCTTTCGGTAAACAATGCTAAAATGCTGACCCTGCAGGAAGTAAAAGCCAGTTACGAAGCAACAGGATTGGAAGATTTTGAACTGTTTTGGGACAACAAACCCGTAAACGGGCTATACGCATTCGGACTGCTGCACCTATAAAACAAACACCTGCCACAATGGGCAGGTGTCTCACATAATATTGTCAGGTAATTATTTATTCTCTTCGTCGGGCAGTTGGTTGCAATGCGTGTCGCTGTATTGTACACCATTCAGTTCACGTGCCTGGTAGCGAGACTCCCATTGGCGCAACTCCTCTTCTGTCATGTCGCATTGCTTAACGCTGTCTGCTACTACCGTTGTTTGCAACAATTTAGGATCTGTAGTTGTTTTCGTGAACCCGCACATATAACAGTGACGCACTTCTTTCTTCTCACACGAGGCGAAACAAATAGCAATAAGGGCGATCGCATACAGTTTTTTCATTGACATCTTATTTTCGAAAAACCAAGATAAGAAAAGATATTGACATTTCTAAGTAGCAGAATAATAATAGTTTTTACGTTAATAGCTGGTCAATTATATGATTAAATACCCTATATTTATCACCCCAACGATCTCAGAACGAAATTTTATTAAAACTGCATTCAATGCGTCAGCTTGTCTTAACCCTAGTTGTGCTACTATCGTTACTAGCACTGTCTCAAAAAGCATCAGCATCACACGCCGCAGGTGGCGAACTTATTTACGAATGGATCGCAGATTCTACCTATCGGGTCATATTCAAATTCTACCGCGACTGTGGGGGGTCAACAGAACCAACTACACAAGTTCTTTGCTACAGGAACATGTGTACCAACCAGACGTACCAAACCAACATGGACAAGCTGGCTGTTTTGCCAGGTGGCGTGGCTAATGGCACCCCGGTAGCAACCGGTTGTGCCGGATACTCTACAGAATGCCAAAATATTTCTTCCACCATCCCTGGCTACAGGGAATGGTGGTATGTAGATACCGTAACGCTTCCTTCAAGGTGTACCAACTGGAGATTTTCTACCTACCTGAACGCCCGCAACACATCATCGAATGTGGTAGGCACGCCCAATTTTTATGCAGAAGCCACGCTGAATAATGTCGTAGCTCAAGGCAACAGTTCTCCATACTTTTCGGTAAAGCCAGTGCCGTATGTGTGTATCAACCAGGCCTACTCTTACAATAACGGCGCGGTGGATATTAACGGCGATTCTCTTGTATTTGAAAGCCAGGTACCTCAAACCAATGGAGCGTGCAATACGAATCCTACCAACTGCACCTTCGTTTCTAAAACCCCCGCACTAACATTGCCATCCAACCCATTCCAGACAAATAACAGTTTTGCGCTAAACGCCAATACCGGCGCTATGAACTTCACACCTACTGAACAGGGCGCACAAACAGTATCTATGAAGGTAAAGGAATACCGTAATGGTGTACTGATCGGCACAGTAATGCGCGATATACAGGTACAGGTGCTTAACTGTACCAATACTCCTCCAACCGTCACACCGGCCACATCTACATTCGTAAATGCCAGCTGGGTCAACAACCAGGTACAGGCTTGTGCGACTACAACGTTCAGCTTCTGCTATGACGCAAAATCTACCGCTGTTGGAGCAAAACTTATTGCCCAGGACAACCATACTGCTGCAACCCCCGGAGCTACCGTAACCTATTCCAATCAGCTGGGCGACTCCGTGCGCGGATGTTTTTCATGGACGCCGTCGGCAGTAGATACGGGCTTAAAAATATTCACGGTTACAGTAAAGGATACGACGTGTGCACCTCCGGGTATCATGTTCACCCAAACTTTTACCATACCTATCTACGTATGGCCTGCTACGCAGGCATCTAAAGATACAACTATCTGCTACGGCGATCATGCAACGCTTGATGTAAATGGCGGCAGCGGATTTACATGGACCGTATTGCCAGGTGGCTCACCGATAACATCGCTCACTTGCACAGGCTGCAAAAATCCGCAGGCAACTCCGACAGTTACTACATCGTATGTTGTTACTTCTACCATTCCAAGCCCCTGCATCAACCGCGATACAGTTGTTGTAACGGTCAACAATCCAACCGCGCCCTCAGCACTAACTAATTCCCCCGTTTGCCCGGACTCTACACTCAAACTGAGTGCGACTACCGTTTTGGGCGCATCGGGTTATGACTGGAATGGGCCAAACAGCTTTTCATCCAACCTGCAAAATCCGGTTATTACCAATGCCCAGATAATCCATTCAGGTATATACGGCGTTCGGTCTATTGTAAACGGATGCTATTCACAATACGCATATGTTGTAGCCACGGTTGGCTATCCGCAAACTCCTACCCCTAGCAGCAATAGCCCGGTATGTGAAGGCGGAACGCTTAATCTTACTGCATCTACAGTAAGTGGCGCCACATACACATGGACTGGTCCAAACAGCTTTACTTCTGCCGCTCAAAACCCGTCGATCACAAACGTTGCCCCCGTAAATAGTGGTTACTACAAAATAACTTCAACAGCGTATGGTTGTACCTCATTGCCTGATAGTACTCTTGTAGTGATCAATCCTCTACCTGTTGCACCAACGGTAGCTAATATTACCCACTGCCAGGATATAGCTGCACCACCTCTTACAGCAACTGGCAGCGGCCTGTTATGGTATACCACAGCGACCGGGGGTACAGGAAGTGCAACTGCAATTACACCTTCAACTTCGACTCCTGGCACGACCACCTACTGGGTAAGCCAGACAGTTAACGGCTGCGAAGGGCCTCGTGCTTCTATTGCGGTAACCATACTTCCCAAGCCTGTTCCGCCAACTGCAACTATATCTTACCAATACTGCCAGTTTGCAACGGCGACACAACTGACCGCCACAGGCAGTTCATTAAAGTGGTATACGGCCGCTATAGGCGGCACAGGTAATGTTACGGCTCCAACACCAACCACAGCCTCAGGTGGCAGCACCAGCTGGTATGTAACGCAAACCGGCAGCAACGGATGTGAGAGCGACAGGCTGCCTATAACAGTCGTTGTCGTACCGCTTTCCAGTCCCCCAACTGTAACCACAGCCAACTATTGCCAGTACCTTCCTGCAACTCCGGACATCAGTACAATGGTGAGCGGAGGCAATATACTGTGGTATACAGGCGCTACCGGCGGCACAGGAAGCCCCACTGCACCAACAGTCAGTACATCTTCAGCCACTACATACACCTACTATGTAACACAGAATATCAATACCTGCGAAAGCCAGCGTGTGCCCATCAATGCAATTGTGCATCCAAAACCCCTGCTGCCCGTGCCAACCAGCGTAGTATATTGCCAATTCGATATAGCCAATCCCCTTGTAGCTGTAGGAACCAATTTGCTATGGTATACGACGCCAACAGGCGGTACAGGGTCCGCAACAACGCCAATCCCATCCACTAATACGGCAGGTACCTTCAACTGGTATGTAAGCCAGACCGCTAACGGATGCGAAAGCGACCGCGCTCAAGTTGTGGTTACCGTTAAACCACAACCGGCACCACCACTTGTTGCCAGCAATATAGACTATTGCCAGTTTGATATACCTGCTGCGATACTGGCTACAGGTCAAAACGTTGTTTGGTATGCCACTGCCACAGGCGGTACAGCCAATACCACAGTACCAACGCCAACGACAGGCGCCCCTGGCGTTACCACTTACTACTTCACGCAAACAGTAAATGGTTGTGAAAGCAACCGAAAGGCTGCAGTAGTCATAGTAAAAGCTAAACCAGTTCCACCGGTGGTGGTTTCACCAATAGAGTTATGCTACAAAACAACACCTCCACCACTAACTGCCACCGGTGCTAACCTTGAATGGTTCAGCGCAGCCACTGGTGGAACACAGTTCCCTACGGCCCCGGTTCCGTCCACTGCCGCGATCGGAACTTCCAGTTACTACGTATCGCAAATGGTAGATGGTTGCCGTAGCGATCGTTCGGAGATCATAGTAAAAGTTGATTCGGTTGTTGGCGCTACGCTTGCATTAAGTAAAGAGCCTTTATGCCAGTACGATTCACTGGAGGCAACATATAGCGGCGTTATTGCTCCAGTCGATGGCAATTTCACCTGGTCGTTTGATGGAGGTAAGGTGCTTTCAGGTAAACACGCAGGCCCGTATAAAATTTCGTGGAATGAAGCCGGCAAAAAGACTGTAATGGTTATTGCAACAATACCGGGCTGCCGCGGGGTTGGAATTAAGGAGCTGACTGTACTGCCGGCACCGCCTGCTACTTTTAACTTGCCTGCCGAATTTTGTGTAGGACAGGAATTCCAGCTGGAGGCTACAGACAGCAAGCTAGCGACGTACACCTGGCAATTGGCGCCAGCTGAAACTATAAGTGGTAAAGACGGAAGGCTGGTAGTGAAATGGAATGTACCGGGCAGGTACGTAGTAGGCCTCAATACCGTATCACAAGATGGCTGCGCTTCTTTGCCCGTGAATGACACCATTGTGATCAGGGAACAGCCGATAGCCGAGATCGTACAGGTTAGCAGCAACAACATTTGTGTTGGAGATACGGTCTCTCTCACCGGCCGACATATTGAAAGCTATACTTACAAATGGACACCGGCAGAATTATTTGACAACAGCGAAACCATTCGTTCGACAGCCACGCTGCATAAGAGCGCCATGCTTGTATTGACGGTTACCGACACAATTGGCTGCCGTGCCAATGACAGTGCTTACATCAACGCCCAGCTATGCTGCGACTTGTATATGCCTAATGCCTTCTCTCCTAACGGCGACGGCAAAAACGATGTATTCAGGGTACTAACGCCAGGACATAACGAGCTGGTAACATTTTTGATCAAAAACAGGTTTGGTGAGACCGTGTTTTTTACCAGCGACGTAAACAAAGGATGGGATGGTATCTATATGGGCGAACCTCAGGATGTAGGTACCTATTTTTATTACCTGCAATACAAATGTGCAGATGCAAGCATACACGATAAAAAAGGAGACGTTGTACTGGTAAGGTAAATAAAGCACAGCCCGGCTGGCATCATTCTTATAGGAATGTATATGTATCATAGCGTTATGAGATTTATAAAACGCCTTATATATATACTGGCATTATTTACACCACGATTGGTCACCGCACAGGAAGATTGTCGTTGTATCGAGATAAGTCTTAAATCAGTTCAGAAGGAGACAGGCTCAGTAACCTTTCACGTTAAGAATACTTGCATGCGTCGCATCTGGTTTTCTACTAAAGGTTTCTGGGTCAGTATGTCAGACCGAACCCACACCAGTACAGAAACCAAACTTCAAAAGCTTACGAATACGGACAAGCATTTTGTCCTGTTTAGATGGAATGATGAAAAGGATATGACATTTCATAATGACAACCTGAAAAACAATTACGACAAGACCCATTTTTCCTACTCCAACACCACTGATCCACAGCCCAAAAGCCTGTTTGGCACCAGGACATATCTGTGCGAGCTTGATATTAAGTAACTGATTGCTTATCGGGGGTTTAATGCGTATCTTGGTGGAAATTTTTCACACACCAAAACTAACTATCATGCGCGCCCTTGCATTCCTGTTATTTTTAAGCCTTGCTTTGCCGTTTTCATCACATGCTGATATAAAAGGCAAAAAGAAACCGGCACCAGAAAAGAAAAAGGCTACGATAATGAATACTTACTGGCGTCTTTCGGAGATGGATGGTAAACCTGTGGCCGATGGTTCACAAAACAACACTCCATACATCTACCTGCAGGATAAAAAAAGCCAACTGCTGGGACATACTGGTTGTAACAACATTGGCGGTGAATTTGCCATCGGTAAATACAACTACATAGGCTTTGAGCCCGTGTATACAGAAATGGCATGTGAGGGGGTGACAACTGAAGGATACATCCTTACCGCACTTAAAGGCGCTAACAGGTATGCAATAAACGGTAAAAACCTGCTGCTCTATAACGACAACCTGCTGCTGGCAGTATTTGAAGCTAAGTAAGTTTTGGACATCACCATGTCATGGGGAAGGTAGACAGCGCACGGTTAAAGCAGGCACTCAAACATTTTTTCGGTTACGACAATTTCAGGCTCAACCAACAGCCTATTATTGAGACTGTGTTGAGCGGAGAGGATGTGATGGCCATTATGCCTACGGGCGGTGGTAAGTCTATTTGCTACCAGCTACCTGCAATGTTGCTGGATGGGCTTACTGTTGTGATCTCTCCGCTTATTGCCTTGATGAAAGACCAGGTTGATACGCTAGTAGCCAATGGCATCAGGGCAGCCTACCTCAACTCCACGCAAACCACCGACGAACAAAACCGCATTATTGCACAAGCAAAACGGGGTGAAATCAAACTGCTCTATTTTGCACCGGAAAGACTATTCAACAACCAACAGCAACTAAGCAGCTTTCTATCGTCGCTTAACTGCTCGCTGTTTGCCATTGATGAAGCGCACTGTATCTCGGCATGGGGACATGATTTCCGGCCGGAATACCTACAGCTGGCTGCTCTTAAAAGGCATTTTCCTGCTACACCTGTTATTGCACTTACTGCAAGTGCTGATACAATTACGCAGCAGGATATCGTTGAAAAACTAGGGCTGCATCGTCCGGAAGTTTTCATATCGAGCTTCAACAGGGCGAATATCAACTATTACATACAGCCGAAGCGTCGTGCGCTGGAACAGATAGCAAGGTATCTCGACAAACATAAAGACGACAGCGGCATCATCTATGCACTCTCTAGAAAGAGCACAGAAGATATTTCAGCCAGCTTAAAAAGCATGGGCTATGCTGCGGCACACTACCACGCAGGAATGAGCAGCGAAGAACGTAGCCGCGTGCAGGAAGCCTTTCAACGCGATGAGAAAAAGATCATCGTAGCAACCATAGCCTTCGGTATGGGTATCGATAAATCGAACGTGCGGTTTGTATTTCATTACGACGTTCCTAAGAACATGGAAGGTTATTACCAGGAGACCGGCCGCGCGGGACGCGATGGATTGCATAGCGACGCTATCCTACTCTACTCTTCAGGCGATGTGATGAAGCTGCTTCGTTTCATAGAGATCGACGAGAACCCACAGCAGACGGCGGTGATGAAAAAGAAACTCTTCCAAATGAAAGAGTTTGCCGAGAGCGAAAGCTGCAGGCGTCAATACATATTAAATTACTTCGGCGAAAAAGCGCCGGCCTATTGCGGCAGCTGTGACTACTGCCTGAGCAATCTTGAGCAACGCGATGCTACGATCGAAGCACAAAAGTTCCTTTCAGCCGTTGTACGGACAGGTGAACGCTTTGGCGCCGATTACCTGATAGATTTTCTTCGCGGCTCTCAAAGCGCAAAGATCGTTGAGGAGCACAAAAGCATTAAAACCTACGGCATAGGCAAAGACCTGAAGAAAGAAGAATGGCAGACGGTAGCACGGCAGCTAATACAACAACGACTGTTGGATCAAACTGACGGCATCTATCCTACCCTTAGACTAAACGAGGCCAGCAGGCGGATATTGAAAGGAGAACAGCAAGTGACGCTTGTATTGAAGAAGCCACAGGAAGAAACAACCGTTACTGCTGCACCTGAATACTCACCACAGCTATTGAAAGAACTGAAAGCGATACGCCAGGATATTGCCGAGCAGGAGAACGTACCAGCCTACATCATTGTATCGGATAGTACACTGGTAGAGATGGCAACCTTCCTTCCGCAAACCTTTGAAGAGTTGCGCCGCATATCCGGCTTTGGTGATTATAAAGTAAGTAAATACGGTGGAAGCCTGCTGAAACCGGTATTGGCTTTTGCAAAGGGAAACAATCTGGAAAGCAAGATCCACTTAAAAAATCCCAAACGCGAGCGTCGCGAGAAAAGAGAAAGGCCAGAAAAACCTATAGCGAACAATACACAACGTGCATCGCTGCAAATGTTTAAAGAAGGTTATGACATGGCCGATATCGCCACTCAACGGAGGTTGTCTCTATCTACCATAGAAGGGCACCTGGCAGTATTTGTTGAATCGGGAGAACTGCAGGCTACAGATATTGTTAAACGAGAGAAGCTGGATAAGATCGTTGCACTCATCCGCCAGACAGGCGAAACACGTGCAACCAAGCCGCTCAAAGACCTGCTCCCCGACGATTATACTTATGGTGAGATCAAAATAGCGATGTCATATTATTTAGCTATAGCCGGCAATGGCGAATAGCTTTTGTTATTGCTTCACCAGTTTTCTGTTTGTTTTAGTTCCGTCTTCAAACTGGATATTTATAAAGTAAATGCCCGGTTCAAGAAAAACATGGAGGCTGTGGTTACCACGGGAAAGTTTCTTCCCGCTATACTTTATTCTGCCGCTGATATCTGTTATGCTTAACAATGCTATGTCAGCCGGACTTTTTACCTGCAACTCGTCACCAGCCATTGGATTGGGATACAAAACCAGTTCATCCCTGGTACTATTTATTTGTTGAATAGCTGTGGGGAAGCAGACATAAGCATAATTATTGGGATTGGGATTAAAGACGACCATATCATCGTAGTGATAGGATATGTTTCTGACAGGATACATTATACCTGGCATATATAACCCTAGGTTGCTTCCGGGGCCTCTAAGCCAGTATTCTGGATAGGATGTATCCTTGCCGAAATAAAACCTTTTTACGAATACCCCATTGGTTGCCTGTACGGAATCAATTTCAATAACTTTTTTATTAGCACCACTTTTCCATTCCAGGCTGTCTCCTATCTGCAAATTGAAATCATACAACAATGTATCGGTATGCCATGGCAGCATGTCCCATATACTTTTGTGAAAGTGAGCAAAACCAGGACCATCCAATGTATCGAGTTTATGAAAATAAACTTTGGAGGTATCCACTCTCAAACCACCAATGAGTTTTGGATTCACAACGTAACCGTTATCACACCATAGCGAATGGTAGTTTAAACCATTGATCAGCGTATCGTTTCCAGTATACAGAACTGCCTGAAAGTAAATAATGTTGCCAAAGCCGGTGCCATGCCACGAATATTCGCACCAGGTCGCACCTTTCCGGTAGAAGCTATCTAAAGACAACTGAGCCTTTGCCGGAAACAAAAGAGTTGATAAAATAAGGATAAGGAATAGCTTTTTCATAGGGTGGTTGTTACACTAGAAACATAAAGCACAAATCTGATACCAAATTGGAGCATTCCTAAATCTCATTGTCACAAATAAGTCAATACAATATCATATGACATGTTACGGAGATAGATGCCGTTTGGTATTATAAACTAATAAAAAAAGCGGGCAATGCCCGCTTCTAATAGTATAGTATTTAACGTCATTATACATGGAATTTAATACCCTGTGCCAGCGGCAACTGGTCGCTCCAGTTGATGGTATTGGTTTGACGGCGCATGTAAGCTTTCCAGCTATCAGAACCGCTTTCACGACCACCACCTGTTTCTTTCTCACCTCCAAATGCGCCACCTATTTCCGCACCACTGGTACCGATGTTTACGTTAGCGATACCGCAGTCGCTCCCTTTGTGAGAGAGGAATTGCTCTGCCTCACGCATATTCAGCGTCATGATAGATGACGACAAGCCCTGAGGCACATCATTCTGCATAGCGATCGCTTCATCAAGTGTTTTATACTTCATGATGTACAATATGGGCGCGAAGGTCTCGTGCTGCACAATAGGCAGGTTATTCGTCACCTCGTAAATGCAAGGTTTTACATAACAGCCACCTTTATAATCTTTACCTTCCAGTACACCACCTACCACAACGGCTTTACCACCCTGCTTTTTGATCTCACCCAGTGCATGGAGATAGTTTCCAACAGCATCTTGATCGATCAGCGGGCCAACGTGATTGCGCTCATCCAGCGGATTACCTATGCTCAGTTGCTTGTAAGCAGCCACGAGCTTTTTCTTGAAGGTATCGTACACTTTCTCGTGAATGATGAGACGGCGCGTAGTAGTGCAACGTTGTCCTGCAGTACCTACGGCACCAAACAAGCAGGCGCGCAGAGCGATGTTCAGATCTGCCTGCTCTGTAATGATGATTGAGTTGTTACCTCCTAATTCGAGCAAAGAACGACCAAGCCTTGCACCTACGGCGGCACCAACAGCTTTACCCATACGGGTAGAACCTGTAGCTGATACCAGAGGAACGCGTGCATCGGTGCTCATCAGCTCACCTACTTCACGACCACCGATCACCAGCCCGCAAACGCCTTCAGGTACTTTATTAGCCTTGAAAACTTCGGCAATGATATTTTGACAAGCTATTGCTGTGAGCGGCGTTTTTTCTGATGGCTTCCAAACGCAGGTATTACCACACACCCAGGCAAGGAAGCTATTCCAGCTCCATACTGCCACAGGGAAGTTGAATGCGCTGATGATACCAACCACACCCAGCGGATGCCACTGCTCATACATGCGGTGCATAGGGCGTTCGCTGTGCATGGTAAGACCATAAAGTTGGCGCGACAGGCCAACAGCAAAGTCTGCAATGTCTATCATCTCCTGTACTTCACCCCAGCCTTCCTGCAGGCTCTTGCCCATTTCATAAGACACCAGTCTGCCCAGCGGATCTTTGAACTTGCGCAGAGCTTCTCCCACCTGACGCACTATCTCACCACGGCGCGGAGCAGGCCACATGCGCCATTCTTCGAAAGCTGCCTGCGCTTGGGCTACTACCTGGTCGTATTCTTTAGCTGATGCGCTCTTTACAGATGCCATCAGGCTGCCATCTACCGGAGTGTATGAATCGATTTTTGTATCGCCTGTCTTAAGCCATTTGGTGCCTGTAGATGCACCCTGGCTCAGCTGGCCAATACCGAGAGTTTCAAGAACCTTGTTGAGTTTCATAAGGAATTAGAATTGCGGCAAAGCTAATACAATTTGAGTGCCAGCTAAAAACCACTCGTAGGGATGATCCTGACCAGGTTATTTCACGAAAAGCCATACGCAACTTATTGCTATTCAACATATTTATCGTTATCTTGTTAATCGGTTGTTAACACAAAACCTGGTGCCGTATGGGAAAACATTTACTTATAGTGCTGGCAATGATCACTCAATTTGCAACGAACGCTCAATCCTACAAAGGGTTATATGTCGATAACCTGGCGAAGATCATTAAGAACAAAAAGTCAACAGATAGTTTACTGAACTACGCGCAGAAGAACAATTACACCACATTGTCTCTTTACGATCTCTACCCTATCCATCAACAAAACAACCTAACATCTGTTGCTGGCTCAAAAGTGCTGGCCAATTTTATCAAGCTGGCAAAGACCAAGTACGGCATACAACAAGTGGCTGCCGTTGGCGAAAACTTCTGGTTCTTCAACACTATCATTCACGCCTATAACCAGTTGCACAATTTCAGTACCGAAAGGATAGACGTGTATAACCTGGAGTTTGAATTTTGGAATACCAGCCCTGCAATGGCTAGCTATATATGCAACAATTATTTGACACCTAATAATCTTCCTTGCACAGTGCAGGGAGCCTATACTTTTTACATAAGTGAGCTACAGAAGATACATGCACTGGCACAAACTGATGGCTGTGTTACGGAAACCTATATTGGCTGGCCTGACTCCATGCAGGCTGTGGGAATTATACCCCATGTTGACAGAGTGTTTGTACATGCGTATGTAAACAATCCTGCAAACACCTTCAGTTATACACAAGGCCGACTGGAAGATTTTGGAAGCACGGACAAAACTGTACAGATCATACCGCTGTTCTCGTCAGAACAAAGCTTTCTTGGCCCATGGCTGGCCAACAATGCAGAGACCGCGGTATTCAGCCAATACATCAGCGCTTATAACAGCACATCAGGAAGCTGGAAAGCACACATAAACATTGGCGGATACCAATGGTTCAAATACACTACAATGCCTTACAAATGGCCAGCCCAGTTTGCACACAAAGGAGATGCAGCTACTGGCATTGAGACAATTGACGAAAACGAATTCCGCATAGGGGTGGGTAATGGTACACTGAACATCTTTACAACAGCGACACAACCTGCAGCAATAGCCATCTATGACCTGTCGGGGAGGCTGATGCAGAACAGTGCACTACAACTATCGGACGGCATGGCACAGCTGACACTTGCCAACAACACCCCGGGCATGTATGTAGTTATGATTGCCGATGCAAACACAGGCAGCTTATTGCACAGAGGCAGGATAGTAATACAATAAGTTTACTTATATAAGAAGAAAGGCAAGCCGTATAGCTTGCCTTTTTATTTTGAGTTAGATATTGAATGGTGTTTGAAACTCCTGCAGTGTCACAAAGGACTGGTCTCTGCGCGAGATAACAGGGTTAGCGACGCCCCAGTCAAAACCAATGCTATCGTGACGTATCCCTGTATCATGTTCCTGACTGTATTCCGAAGAAACAAGATAGTAGGTGATCGCATCATCAGTCAGTGCTTTGAAGCCATGCGCAAAGCCCTCGGGTATATAATAGGCTTTGTTATTAGCGGCCGATAATTCTTCGGCGTGGTAACGACCGTATGTAGGTGAGCCTTTACGCAGATCGACAATCACGTCAAGGATAGCACCCTGGGGACAGAAAACGATCTTCGAGTGATGATGCGGAGGCAATTGGAAATGCATGCCGCGAATCACGTCTTTTTTCGACAACGAAAAATAGCTTTCGCGCAGTTTGAACTCTAAACCTTTATGCAATAGCGCACTTTTATGAAAGGTCTTAATGAATGTACCGCGATCGTCGCCAAAAGCAGGCATGTCGATCACGTAAGCTCCATGTAATTCAAGTGGGTGAAAATGCCACATAAGTTTATCCCTCCGTGAAATATTGTTTTATTTGCTGAAGACATTTTGTGTTTGCATCCTCTCTGCTGGCATACCAATTGGCGGTCCATTCGATAGCCGTTTGGGCATCCAGCTTAGGTTGCCAGCCCAGCGAATCATGCGCTTTGCTGCTATCCAGAAGAAGCAACTTAGCCTCGTGCGGGGCCTTTACATTCATTGCCATTTTGTATGTACCCTTACCGAAACGAGTCAGGAATATCTTAACGAGTTCTTCCACCCTTAGCATATCACTCTCATTGGGACCGAAATTGAACGCAGTGCTCAATTCCACAGGTTGCTCCGTCATGCGGGCCGCCAATAGCAAATAAGCGCCTAATGGCTCGAGAACATGCTGCCAGGGACGAATAGAGTTGGGATTGCGCACACCAACCGATTCATCAAACTCCAGCGCACGAACTATGTCTGGTATAATGCGATCGTCTGAATAGTCGCCACCACCTATTACATTGCCTGCGCGTACTGATGCGATGGCTTTACGATGTTCATTGTAGTTGTCGGGATGGAAGAACGAACGGCGGTAAGAATCGATCACGATCTCTGCCGCAGCTTTGCTGGCAGCATAAGGATCATAACCACCAAGCTTATCATCCTCTTTAAATGCTAGTCCACGCTCCGGATTCTCATACACCTTATCGGTAGTGATCATCAGCGCAACACAAGGTTTAGGTAGTGAACGGATAGCTTCCAGTACATGTACCGTGCCCTGTGTATTTACCATAAAGGTATCTACAGGTTGATCATAGCTACGGCGTACCAGCGACTGGGCTGCCAAATGGAAAACAAAATCAGGTTCAAAACGTACCAGCTCGCCTTGCAACAGGTGCAGATCACGCAGGTCGCCAATAATGGAGTTATAACAAAGCTCATCTCCATCAATTTGGTTGTAGAGATCGTTTGTCTTTTCAGGCGCCAGCGAGTAGCCTTTTACATCTGCTCCCAGCCAATGCAGTATCTGTATCAGCCAGGCACCTTTAAATCCTGTATGACCTGTTACAAAAACACGCTTGTTAGCAAATATTGACCGTAGGTATTGTTCGTTTACCATTTCTTCCAAAGTGGTTGGGTTTCCCAAAGATGTTCCAGTTCTTCTTTATCGCGCAGGGTATCCATACACTTCCAGAAGTCGTGGTGTTTGTATGCGTTGATCTGGCGATCGCGCGCCAAATCGTCCATTGGCTTACGCTCCCACATCATATCTTCCATGTTACCATCGAGGTATTTAGCGATCTCAGGCTCTAATACAAAGAAACCACCGTTGATCCAGGTACCTGAATCAGCTGGTTTTTCTTCAAAACTTTCGATTGTACCATCATCCTCCATCTTAATGACACCAAAACGGCTCGTTGCCTGGATGGCGGTCATCGTACATATCTTGCCGCTGGCTTTATGGTATCTAACCAGTTCGTCCAGATTCACGTTACAAACGCCATCACCATAGGTAAGCATGAATGGTTCGTTACCAACATAAGGCAATACACGTTTCAGCCTGCCGGCAGTCATGGTATCCAAACCGGTATCGATCAGCGATACCTTGAACGGCTCGGCAAAATTGTTATGCACCTGCAACGAGTTATTCGACAGGTCGACAGTAATATCTGTATTATGCAGAAAATAGTTAGCGAAGTATTCTTTGATGATCCATCCCTTATAACCCAGGCAAATAATAAACTCAGTGTGGCCGTAAGCGGCATAGATCTTCATGATATGCCAAAGAATAGGTTTACCGCCTATCTCTATCATAGGCTTAGGTTTCAGCGACGTTTCTTCGGAAATACGGGTTCCGCGACCGCCGGCAAATATCACAACCTTCATCCAAGAGTATGTTTTATGTCAACAAAATAAAGCAAAGAAATTAATCCCGCGCTCAAATGTAAAGCACTGGCAGGCAAACTACACAACAAAAGCCATTATTATGACTCCCTTAACTTCTATTTGAGCGTGTAGTTTTTGGGGATGGTAAACGGGAAATCGGTAGGGAGGTCAAATTCCGCTGTATTGAAATTCATGTCCAGGTAATATGGTTCACCATTGTTGCTCAGGTTAATTGCCCTGCTGGTGGCAAATCTGTGGCCTGATACCATGTCGTAGTTACCATACTGGATCATGCCTTCAGTCTGATTATCCCTGGTACGCATCTGTAGCGAGCGCATGGTGCTATCCGTCTTATTATAACTCAGTAATTGCCTGATACCACCATCTTCAGTCTCGATACTCAGAGTACCTCCAAAATCGCTTGCGTCCAGCGGCTGGCCGGCCTGGGTGAGCGCGTCGCCCAATATCAGGTTTTGCATGATGCGGAAGTTGACCGGCGCGGGCAACAGCTTATTAGCCTGGCTAATGTGCATCTTGTAGGCTTCGCGCTGCAAGTAATTGATCAGGAAAATGCTGTCGGGCGTAATGTACACACGGGCTACGTTCACTATACCACCCAGCGCCGTCACGTTTACCCAGATGATCTTATCCTTTTGTATACGAATGTTGGCTGTAAACTCCTGCTTTTGGCCGGTACCGGCATAGTGCATCTTTGCCTTGCCACTAAAAGTGCTAAACGAAGTTGATTTTTGCCAAAGTGGACTAAGTGTATTAATAAGCGTTTGTTTTTCTGTGGATACACCAGACTCTGGGGTAGGACTCTTAATCACAACCTCCGGCTTTACTGCAGGCTTTGCACCCGGCGTATCAACGGTAACCAGGCCATAGCGCTTCATTTTTGAGGAATCGATGATCTTTACCTGCCTGCGCACCGGCTGCTTTCCCACCTTACACGATGCGAACAACGCTAGTATTGGCAATAACATCCACAACGTGGACTTACTCATATATCTTCCGGTCTTGTATTTTTTTATTGAGCTGTTCATTTTCGCTTCCCTTTTCCTTTGCTTTTTTCCATAGGTCGAGGGCTTTTTCCTGGTTGCCAATCTTAAATTCAACATCTCCCAAGTGATCAAAAAGGGTACCGTCGGCATTTTGCGGATCCGCGTCTATAGCTTTTTGCAAATATTCCTTTGCGGGGCCAAATTTACCTTGTTTATACAGTATCCATCCATAAGTATCCATGAATGTTGCCTGCTCCGGCGACAGTTCGAGGGATTTTTTCGACATCTTCTCGGCAGCATCTAAGCGCTGACCTCTTACTGACAAATAGTATGCATAGTTATTAAGCACGGTCGGATTTTCGGGCACCAATTTCAACGCAGTTTCAAACGCGCTATCTGATTCTGAATACTGCCGGGCGCTGTTATAAGCATCGCCCAGGTACATGTAAATCTCCGCCAGTTGCTGCTTGTCTTCTTCAGGCTGCATATCAGCAGCCCTGTTGAAAGACGTTACTGCTTTTGTGTAGTCTTTCTTATTAGTGTAACCAATGCCGTTCAGCATATGCAGCACTGCCTGGTTAGGAAACAACTTCAATGCTTTTTCGCTATACACGATAAGCGAGTCAGCGTATTTACGTTCTGAGTAGTTAAAGAGGAAATTTCGCCAAACGGGAAAACGTGAAGGATCGATAGCCAGCGATCGTTTATACTGCTCCTGCGCTTTTTCGCGCTCATTATTCATAGACAACAGATCTCCATAAACACCTAATACTTCGGGTTTGTCTTTGTAGTTATCGGCTATGTGTTTAGCTATATCAAGCGCTTCTTTGCGTTGTGCAGCATCGTTGCCGATCTCCTGCATGTAGTTGACCAATAAAACGAGCTGTGTTTCTGCATCGAACGCCTTATTTAAAAGCGCCTTGCGCACGTAAATCTTGTAGTTTGCCGTATCATTTTTCTTCTTGTAATGATCGGCAATGCCCAACTGTACCGCGGGATCGTCGGGGAACAACTGCTCCCCTTTCTTCAGAACCTCAGTGGCCTTTTCCGGTTGTTTATTGTTGTCATAAATATCGGCCAGCAATGAGTAAAACTTACCTTCTGAAGGATTCATGTCAATAAGCTCCTGCACCACTTTAGCAGCGCCTTCCACATCGTTCATTTTCAGATACAGCTGATATTTCTGCATCATCATCTCTTCATCGCGGTCGGTTTTTTCTATCAGCTTGTCAATGGCAGCCAGTGACTTTTTATAATCGCCGGCACGCTGATGCAACAACGATGATTTCAGGAGATAATCCTCATTAAATTTCTCTTCAGCAGCAAGTTTGTCGTATATCTCAGCCGACTGGGTATACTCGTTTTTGAATGCAAGTATCTCAGCATACTGAGCCCTGTACCATTTATTGTCTTGCTCCAGTGCAAGTGCTCGCCTTATGTTATCAACTGCTTTATCCGGACGGGCGGGCAGGTTTAAACGTGCCAGGTCGTAATATGCCCCGGCTGCATCAGGCTTTATTTTGATCACCTGTTCCAGCAGTCGTTCAGCTTCTGCGTTATCGCCTTTGATGCGTGCTTTTACCGCATCAAAATAGAGCGCGTCTGCTTCAACGCCTTTCAACCCGGCAACCGAGGGTGTTTCACCCGGTTCCTGGGCAGAAAGATTACCCGCGACCAGTAGATTAATTATTGCAAAAAGACAAACCTGTCTCCAGTGGCGAAATCCGATCATATTTGAGTTGAAAAGTCGCCCAGACTTAGTTCACGGGGCTTTTCACTGTAATTTACGCTTTTCCCCAACATAGAATTTTGCAGCTGCATATTTTTAACAATACTCTCCTGCCCTACTATGCTGTCGGTTATTCTTGAGTCTTCAACAACTGCTCCTTTTTCGAGAGAAACATAAGGTCCCACTACCGAATTTTTAATCACCACGTTTTCACCAATGTAGCACGGTGCTATGATCACAGAATTTTCCAGCCTGGCAGAGGCTGCTATCAATTGCTCGCTGTCTTTCTTAATGTCGAGTATACGACGGTTGGTATAAACTGTAGCGTCTTTGTTGCCACAGTCAAGCCATTCTTCAACCTGATCAGTATAGAACTTCATGCCTTTTTTCAGCATGTGGTCCATTGCGTCTGTAATCTGGTATTCACCTTTCAGCTTGATGTCCTCATCAATAAGACGTTGCAGCTCTTTTTTCAGGTTCTCACCATCTTTAAAATAGTATACGCCGATGATGGCCAGGTCTGAGACGAACTCCTTTGGTTTCTCTACAAATGCTTCGATCTCTCCGACATCGTTGAGCTTTACAACACCAAAAGCTGAAGGATCGTGTACCTTCTGTGTCCAAATGATGGCATCTTTATTGGTGTCGATGCTAAACGTGGCTTTGAACAGAGTATCTGCAAAGGCAATAAACACGTTGCCTTTCAGGCTGTCAGCTGCGCAGAGGATAGCATGTGCAGTTCCCTGTGGCTCGTGCTGATAGCATATTTTCCCTGTGGCGCCGAGACTTTGGGCTACAGACAACAAGTGCTTTTCAACATCAGGACCAAAGCTGGGACCAATGATGAAGGCGATCTCGTCTACTTTTTCATTGCTGGTAGCCAGGATGTCCTCCACCAATCGCTGCACGATAGCTTTACCGGCTATTGGGAGCAATGGTTTTGCTGTAGTAAGTGTATGTGGCCTCATTCGTTTGCCCATACCCGCCATTGGAATAATTATGTTCATCTTTTAAGAAGTATTCTAAATGCTGTTTAATTAGGTTATACAGTACCGGAGCTACCAAAGCCACCTGCTCCCCTAACGGTTTCTTCAAGTCCGTCAACAAGGTCCCATGAGGCATGCTCATAACGCGCAATAACCATTTGGGCTATGCGTTCGCCATCAGTTATAACCTGGGGCTCGCGCGATAAATTGATCATCGGTACCATGATCTCGCCGCGGTAGTCACTGTCGATAGTACCAGGCGTGTTTACAAGCGACAGGCCTCGCTTGATGGCGAGACCACTTCGCGGTCGGATCTGCGCCTCATAACCATGTGGCAACGCCATGTAAAGTCCTGTGGGAATAAGCCTGCGCTCCATAGGTTGAAGCGTTACCTGTTGAGGTAACCAAGCCCTGATATCCATACCCGCGCTGCCGGTTGTTTGATATTCCGGTAGCTCATGCGGCGATTTATTAACTATCTGCACCTTTATCACGGGCGCAAAGGTAATTTAAAAGCAGTATTGCTCAAACCGGAATATGTTATTGCAGTAATATGAATTGACTGCTGTTGTAGTAGCGTCCAGCGTAGGATAATAAGACATCGCTGCCTTCAAAAAAAATAAAGTCGGAATTGCTGAGCCGTTTCAGATGACGTCTAACCTCAGTCTTCGACACACCGGTTTCCCGGACAATTAGATTCACGTTTATCGGCATTTGCTGGTCACGACTGCTGATCAAGCGGATAGTCCCTAGAATTTCCCAAGGTGTTGCATTACATTTTGCCGACCATCTCATTTTTAGAAACGCCTGCAGCTTACTAATTACCGATATGAACCAATGTACCATGACAAAAACCAAAGAATAATAAATTGAAATCGCCTTATATGTTATTAATGGATGAGCTTACTATTTCTCATTCAATAAGTTACATAGAAAAGACTATGCCAGCCCGTAACAAAAGAGAAGGGCAGCCATGGCCGCCCTTCTCTTTTGTTATCAAGATGTTTTCTACCTGATAAGGTGGAAACTTCCTTTTTTCTTTCTTATTTCCTGGTCTTCGCACATATATTCAATAAAATACATGTAAGTTCCAGCATCTTGCATAACGCCGTTATATCTTCCGTCCCAGCTAGCCCCGTTCGATTCGGCTTTATAAACTACCTGTCCACGGCGATTAGCCACCATAAACGACAATACCCTTTGTTTGCCTGGTGTAATCAACCTGAACAGATCGTTATGACCATCTGAGTTCGGAGTGAATGCATCCGGCATCATCACATCACAGCATTCTTTTGGATTGGCATATACACTATCCATCGACGAACACTTGTTCAGCCACCTATCAGTAACCCGAAGTGTAACATAGCCCGGCTCGGGTATCTCTGCCTCTACTTCATTGGTACTGTTGTTCAGGAAGTATAATACAGGGCGCCAGTCATAGATATAGTCCGGATGCGCTTTAGCAGCCAGCTGCGAAACACCTCCTATACAGAAATCGTTCTTCAGTGAGATGGTGGCATCGGGATATGCCCGCACGAACACCGATCGCGTAAACTCTTTAACCGGACAAAGTCTATCACTCTGTATGCCGAGTTTTATTTGTTTTTCGCCGCCGCTGCTCCATGCAAGCTTAAGTGGACTTACATAGGTTGTATCAGTCACATCCTTTTCATCAACTTTCCAATAGTAGAATGCATTTTCTTTAGTGATATTCAGAGATACCGTATCACCAACACAGGCGTAAACCGACGAGGCCTGGAAGAAAGGTAAAGGGGCATTGCGCACAAAAACATAATCAGAATCTTCGGTCTTACAACCATATGCTTCTGCAACCACTTTTATCTTCTTCAACCCAGGATAATCCCAAATGGCTGTTATGCTGTCTGTGAGTTTGCCCTTCGTAATGCTGCCACCGGCATCAAGATCCCAATAGCAAAGCATGTTATTACCACCTGTTGTGTGCGTCTGGATGACTTCGGCTGTATTCTGACAAATTGTATCAGGCGCAGCGATGTGCGTTTCCATGAACGGAATAACCTTAATATTCACGGTATCATAGTCATAACAGCCCACGGTATCCGTTATCTTCAGATAGTAGTTAACACTACCTGAAAATGTCGCCGTAGGTGTAGCACAAGTGGTACAGCTAAGTCCTGCGGCAGGAGACCATTCATAAGTAAAAGGTCCGTTATTACCTGTAACCTTCGGATTTATCAGCATGCTACCAGTGCCATTGCAAAGCACGGTGTCGGGTGCATTACTTTTAATAATAGACGACCTAACTTCTGCATACAAGGTATCAGCACAACCATAACCCGGATAAGGAGTCAACACTACCGGATAAATACTGCTTGTAGCAGCATTCGAAACCGTGATAGTCTGAGTGGTGCCAACAATTGAAGCAAAACCTGGCGCATACCAGGTATAGGCCTGGAAACCTGGAGGTGCTTTGAGTGTTGCGCTACCAACCTGGTTACATTTATAGGTAAAACTTTCAAACAGTTTGCAATCGAGGTCAATATAGCCATAACCAAAGTGCGCACCCAGGGAACAATCCCCTGTAGCGAAATCCACAGCCACCGTTCCGCCGGAGTAGCTTGATAGATCAAGACTGGCAGTGGTCCACTCTTTATAGTAGACGTTTACATTGGATGCAGACTGTTTAAAACCCGGAATGGTAGAAGAAGCTACAAAATCAAAACTGGCACATGAAATAGGCGTACCCGTAGTTGAATCGTATGCCTTCACCTCAAAGCGAGGTTGTTCGCTAACCGCATGGTTGGGATCCTCAAATACCACCGCGTAATTGAATATGAGAATATACTTGGTTGTACTCGTCGGCACATGCACAAAATAGCGTGCGCGTTCGGCTTGAGACCCTGTTGAGTTGTTTCCCAGCTTCAAAGAATATGCCCCCCCGGGTGCAACGATCGGGAACCCACCGTACGGATCGGTAGCCGCTCCGTTAGTCAGCACATGCCTGTTGGCTACAGGGCCAGAAAGCGTAGGCGTACTAATCGGGCAACACGAGCCGGTATAAAACTGCCAGCTGTTCAGGTTACCATCCTCAAAATTGATATTGGGCGGGCAATTGACAGAAGTCTGCGCAAAGCCGAAGTATCCTACGTGTAATAATAACACGAGTAGGAAAGAACGTATAGAGATCATAGGAACGTGTTAAGATTAGGTAAATATAGCCATACATATGGAAATTTCCCAACAGAAATGTCCAATCCCAAAAATTTCCGTTTATACTTCTTAGTGAACTATGGATGCGACCAGCTTTTGCGTGTATTCATGCTGGGGATTGGTCAACACCTGGTCGACATTGCCACTTTCTACAACCTGACCAGCGCGCATAACTATCACGCGGTCGCTGATATAATGAACCACTGACAGATCGTGGGATATAAACAGGTAAGACAGATCAAACTCTGCCTGGAGCTCTTTAAGCAGGTTTAGTATCTGCGCCTGTACGCTAACGTCCAGCGCAGAAACGCTTTCATCACAGATCAATAGTTTTGGTCTTAGCGCCAGTGCCCGGGCAATACCTAATCGCTGGCGCTGGCCACCTGAAAACTGGTGCGGATAACGTTTATACGAGTCGGCAGGTAGCTGTACGAGGTCAAGTAGACGTTTTGCTTCGCCAACACGCTCTCGGGAAGGCACAATATTGTGCACACTTAACGGTTCTATCAGCATATCACCAACGGACATGCGAGGATTAAGCGAGGCAAATGGATCCTGGAATATCATCTGGATATCCTTTCTCACTTCGCGCCATTGAGCTGTAGAAAGAGATGCTAGATCTTTGCCATCAAAGATCATTTCGCCCTCACGCACGGGCAATAATCCCATGAGACTGCGGCTTACCGTGCTTTTACCGGAACCGCTTTCGCCAACTAGCCCTAGCACTTCTCCTTTCCGCAAAGTAAAAGACACGCCGTCTACTGCCTTGTAATAATGCAAAGGTTTTCCCAGCCAGTTCTTTTCGTCGGCAAACCATACTTTGAGATCATTGACTACCAGGATGTCCTTGTTATCATTGATAGGAGGCGAAGGAAATGTCCGTGCTGCTTTTTCCTCACTGTATCTACCTTCCATAAAGTCTGCTATCACCGGCAACGGACTTCCTTTATGTTCAGCAGACGGCTTACAAGCTACCAGCGCCTGGGTGTATGGATGCTCTGGCGCGTGAAATACTGCAGCGGCCTTTCCATACTCTACCGCTTCTCCTCTGTACATTACCAATGCATCGTCTGCTATTTGGGCAGCGAGCGCCAGGTCGTGCGTAATGAAGATCATTGCGATCTTACTCTGCTGTTGCAGTTCCTGCATCAACTCTACCACTTCTTTCTGAACCGTGACGTCCAATGCAGTTGTCGGTTCATCGGCTATTAGCAATGCGGGCCTGTTGCACATCGCCATAGCTATCATCACACGTTGTTTCTGTCCGCCCGATAGCTGGTGTGGGTATCTATGATAGATCCGTTCAGGATACGGCAACTTTACCCTGCTCAGCCAGTCGATAGCCAGCAGCTTCGCTTCCCTCGTGGAAATCGCCTGGTGTTCGAGTATACTTTCGGTAAGCTGCTTACCTATCTTCATCACAGGGTTCAGCGAGCTCATAGGCTCCTGGAAAACCATACTAATCTGCCTGCCGCGGATCCGCTGCCATTCAACGGATGAGGCACCAATCAACTCCTGTGACCGTTCGGTTTTTAATTCGATACTACCTGTAACTCTTGCATTAGACGGCTGCAAGCCCATCAATGACAACGCCGTAAGTGACTTACCGGAACCGCTTTCGCCCACTATTGCCAGCGTTTTACCGGCCCCTAGCGAAAACGACAAGTTGTTTACAGCAATGAACTGCTGTTCGCCTCCGAATGCGATGCTTAGATCTTGCACCGATAAAACCGGGTGTTCGTGCATCAGAATTTCAGGTGTTTAACTGTCAGTCCATCGTTGATCAATTGTTTCAAAGAATCTATGCCAATGCGAACATGCATCTCAACATATTTGTTGGTCACAGCGGTATCGCCCTCTGCTGTTTTTACACCTTCAGGTACCATCGGCTGATCTGAAACCAGTAGCAGAGCTCCGGTAGGTATCTTATTATAAAATCCGACAGAAAATATCGTAGCGGTTTCCATATCGATTGCCATGGCTCGTATACGGCGCAGGTAATCTTTAAATCCATCGTCATGCTCCCAAACCCGTCTGTTCGTCGTGTAAACCGTGCCTGTCCAGTAGTCTCGTGCGTAATCCCTGATGGTAGTTGAAATAGCTTTTTGCAGTGCGAAAGACGGTAATGCTGGCACCTCGGGTGGAAAATAGTCGCCGCTGGTACCGTCGCCCCTGATGGCTGCGATGGGCAATATCAGGTCTCCTACTTTATTCTTCTTTTTTAAACCCCCACATTTTCCAAGGAACAACACAGCCTTTGGATTAATAGCCGACAATAGATCCATAGTAGTGGCAGCGCTGGCACTACCCATTCCAAAATTGATCAGCGTGATCCCATTTGCCGTCGCACACTGCATAGGTTTGTCCAGCCCAATAATGGGAACTTGGTGCATGTCTGCAAACAACTTTACATAATTGCTAAAATTGCAAAGCAGGATGTAGCCGCCAAACAAATCCAGATCCTGTCCTGTATACCTTGGCAGCCAGTTTTGTACAATTTCCTGTTTGGTTTTCATATCTCTATTAAAATTAGTTCAAAAAACATACCGCAACAGCTGTTGTCTGTTATTAACCCGGAGTTTTTACTTTTACCCCTGATGATCAGCCTCAATTTTTCAGAAATTAATCTAAAATTCAAACAGGAGAAGGGAAAGACATTTGTATTTGACCCTGTTAGAAAAAGATGGCTGGTACTGACACCCGAAGAACATGTCAGGCAATACATGCTCGGATATCTGAAAGAAATAATGAACTATCCTTTAAGCCTCATTGCTGTAGAAAAACGTATACTGGTAGGCACCATGATGAAGCGTTATGACATTGTAGTACACGACAGGAACCACCAACCCTGGATGCTGATAGAGTGTAAGGCCCCTGAAGTGCCTATATCAGAAAAGGCACTTAACCAGTTGTTGCAGTACCATAGCACTATTCCATGTTCTTATTGGGTATTGACCAATGGGCACCAAACATTTTGCGCTGATGCCTGTGACGTATACGCCATTAAATGGCTGGACCAGTTACCTGTTTATAAGGGCTGAGTACTTGCGGTTGTAGAACGTCTCAAGAGCACGCTGTACCACATTATCGCTCTTTGTTTGCACGGAGTAGTAACCATTGTTTTGAAACAGAATACGTGCAAGCTGTGCCTTTAAATGTTGCCGGAAGTACTGAGCGCTGGCAGCGTTTGTTAAGATAGCCTGGGTGGATCTGCGCATTTGCTGATTTAAGCCAGCTACGTATCGTTCTACCAACACGGCTGCATCAAACCCTGCTTGGTACTGAGCGATCGTTTTATAATTCATTAGCTCGCTACGGTGGTGCATAAAATAATCCCACACGAAATTCCTGACATTATCGCTGAAAGTAACATTGAATACGCCCGATGAAAGTCGCGCGGTATCATAAGGCACATATATATCAGGTTTGATACCTCCACCGCCATATACAGGGCGTTTTGACGAAGTGTAGTAAATTGAAGTATCGCCCTCGTTAGTGGTATCCGTTCCCGTGAGTTCGCCCGTTTCGAAACGGTGGGCGAAATCCGCTGCATATGCCTCTTTCCCTTTTGCAAACGAACGCTGAATGCTTCGACCCGAAGGAGTATAATATTTAGCAACGGTCAGCCTCAGGCCAGAACCATCGTCCATATCGTACTGCTCCTGCACTAAGCCTTTTCCGTATGTACGGCGGCCTACAATTACTCCTCTGTCCCAATCCTGCACGGCACCAGCCAGGATCTCGCTGGCAGAGGCTGAACTCTCATCAACCAGTATCGCCAGCTTACCTTTTTCAAATATGCCTTGCCTGTTGGCCTTATAATCTCTTCGGGGAGAGCTTTTGCCTAAGGTATAAACCAACAGTTTTTCATCATCGATAAAATCGTCGGCAATATTGGTTGCGGCATCAAGATATCCTCCTGGGTTTTGACGTACGTCCAAGATCAGCTGCTTCATACCGTGAGCCTTCAGGCCTTTCATGGCTTTTTCAAACTCTTCATAGGTTGTTGCTGCAAACCTGTTGATCTTGATAAAGCCAGTTATGCTGTCGAGCATGATACTGGCGTCTACACTGTAAAGCGGAACAATGTCGCGCTTGATTGCTACTTGCTTGAACTCACCGGAGGAAGGCTCTTTTAGTGTCACTAACACCCTGCTGTATTGTTTACCTTTCAGCATTCCGATAATGCGTTCGGAAGTAATTCCGGTACCAGCTACAACACTATCTCCTACTTTAATAAGCTGATCACCAAGACCAACACCAGCACGCTCAGCAGGGCCCTGAGGAATTACCGAGGTTACCTGTATCGTGTCGCGAATAATTGAGAATTCGACACCTATGCCGAAGAAGCCACCTTCCAGATCTTCGTTAACTTCATCGTACTCAGAGGCTGTTATATAAACTGTATGCGGATCAAGATGACTCAAAATGCCCCTAATCGCGTCTTCGTAGAGCAGGTTGGTATTTACCGTATCGACATATTTTTCGCTGATCAGGTCGATGAGTTGCTCAAGTCGATCGTTGCGTTCAATAACTGTTTGTATATCGCGCTTCTTCCGTAATGTATCGCGCAGGTTAAAACCCAATACCATGCCGGCAATAAGGATCACAGCGAACAGCAATGGCATCCAGACTTTTAACCTACTCGACCGTTTTATGTCCATTTTTCAAAAAAGTAGCGCAAAGTTAGCAGCATTTTACTGATTAAATTATAATCCATAAATATTAAGCCATAAGGAAATAGAGGCTTGCGAACATTAACGATTAGGATTAGGAAATTGTTTTCAGGAACTGCAAATTTGTATATCAATACTTGCCCATGCCATCATTACTCCTTGCCGAAAGCGGTTCAACAAAAACCGACTGGTGTTTTATACAACGCGGGAAAAAACCTGTGCACTTCAAAACTTCAGGCATCAACCCATATTTGCAGACACACGAAGAGATCACGTCAGTATTGGAGCAAGAACTTGGCTGGAATTCTAAAACTCAACTGGACGGTATAGCTTTCTATGGCGCAGGCGCAGGCCAGGAAACTAAGAAGGAAGAACTCACCTTTATACTCAGGCAATATTTCGGCATTAAGAAAATAGACGTTCAGTGCGATATGATGGCTGCCGCGCGGGCTATGTGTGGCGAAAAAAAAGGAATAGTATCTATCCTGGGCACCGGCAGCAACTCTTGCTATTATGACGGAAAGAAGATAAAAAGCCGACAGGTATCGCTTGGGTACATAGCCGGCGACGAAGGCAGTGGCAATGCACTCGGTAAAAAAGTACTTCAGTACTATGCTTACAATACGTTCGATGCTGAACTGAGAGCAGCTTTCGAGCATTTGTTTGGTGATGATATAGCCGTAATAGTCAACAAGTTGTACAAGGAACCGTTTCCAAACCGCTACCTGGCTACCTTTGTAACGTTGCTAAAACAAAACCGTGGGCATTTTATGGTGGAGAATATTATAGAAGATTGTCTCGGTGATTTCTTTTACCAGCACATCCAGAAATACCGCGAGAGCTGGAAGTTACCTTTGTATTTCACCGGTTCTGTATCCTTCGAGTTCAAAGATGTGATCTCAGCACTTTGTGATCAATACGAATTTGAACTTGGCAGCATCGAAAAGGCCCCACTCGAAGGTCTTATCGCATACCACAAGCAGCAACTCTAGAAAGTACCTTTTTTTAAAAAAAATAACGACAATAAAAAAGCCCCGCAAAATGCGGGGCCTTTTTTCATTATCGGAAGATATTAATCTCTCCTCAGGTTAGGGAATGGAGGTGCTACGTTAGCAGGACCTTCTTCACCTTGCATTGCAGAACGATACATTACAGAGTTTGCATCGCCAGCCTGACCGTATTGGAAGATAAAGCGGTTACGATCGATACCGTGTTTTTCGCTCATGTACTCGATGATGCGGTTAACGCGATCCCAAGAACGCTGTTGCTGAACTTTGCTTGCGTTACCAGAACCTGTAATAACTACTTTACAAGTTGGGTTAGCTTGCATTTGAGCAGCCAGGGTAGCCAGCATAGCTTGAGAGCTAGTACGGATGTTAGAAGAGTTGTTGTCGAATGTAATGCTACCAGCACCGATGTTAGCGCAAGCAGATACAGTACCACAACCTTCTGGACAAGGACATTTACCAACGCCATCAGCATCAACTGGTTGGCAATATGTTGGAGTGATCAGTTCTTTATCGCGATCATCAGGAACGCCATCACCGTCAGTATCCATTGGGCAACCGTGAGTATCAACGGCAACACCAGCAGGAGTACCAGGGCATTTGTCGAACTGATCAGTAACACCATCACCATCTGAATCAGGCAGAACCGGATCAGGCAGGATCATATGACGTGGGTAGCTCAACTCATTGTAAGCATGATCCAGAGGATTCATCCAGTACAGAGGCTCAACGTGTGTACGGCTGTTACCGATATTAAAGTTCAGACCCAGAGACAGGTAGTTCAGACCATCCCAACCTGGAGTCAGAGCCTGGCCGCTCCAGCGGTGACCATCCAGCAGGTCGTCACCTGTACCGAATGAATAACGGTCTTCGATAGCCAGGTTGATGCGTTTGCTCAGGCGGAACTGAGCACCAGCACCGATGCTTGGAGCAAAACCAACCAGCTTGTCGTCGAACATAGTTGTACGATCAGCATCAGCGTTAGGGAATGCAGACGTTTCATACGAACCGTCCAGGATATCGTCGAAGATATCGCGGCGCTCACCCCTATCAACTACATTACCAGCTTGATCCTGGAATGCGGTTCCGTAAGGAGTCAGGCTAGCATCCAAGGCATCAACGCGTGTTTTATAAGCCCTGAAACCAAGACCTATATAACCATAAAGTGATGCTTTGATACGTGCTTTATGGAAGTTGATATTGTTGATCGAACCCATGATGTCAAAGTTCAGGCTGTGCATCTCTGTGCGGTAGTTACGCGCCACAAACTGATTGTTTGCAGTGTAGCTATAACCGTTTGAAGCGCCGTTCCATGCTGGCTCGAGACCTACATACTGAGGGCTGGCCAGATCATGATCCAGACCTTTACCAATGCCGTAGATATACTGCAGACGTGTAGACACTACATAACCCCATGCTTTACGTACGTGTGCATGGAAGCCGTAGCCACCGCCATTGGTTAACCACAATGATGGAACATCGCCATTGATGTTGAAAGCACCGCCACCTACACCTACTTCCCACATGTTACGTGGTTTAGGAGGGAAGGCATCCTGGTGGTTCATGTAACGACGATACTGATCCAAACGGCCGTTTGAATAGTAGCTTGAATCCAGAACATCATAACCCTGACCACGATAAGTCATATCGCGGCTAGACCATTGGGCTGACGTTGAAGATCCACTCTCTTGAGCATACGCCGGTTGCCCCAGGAAGGCAGAGCAAAGACCAGCTAGCAATAGGTACTTTTTGTTGACCATAACAGATTTGTTTATTTAAACAATTTTGGTTAAATTATTAAATATATGCCAAAGGTATAGTACACCTTTGAAAAGAACAAAAATATTAAAAAATTGTTTTTGGCTTTTAAATTACGGCTTATTCAAGTTTTATGCCAAAAAAGTACTTTTATTAATTGTAAGCTTCTGCGACATTTGCAAGCTATACGATATGCCATCTAAATGGAGCTTGTAAAAAAGGTTATTGGTTCTGAACTGACCATTTTTGAAAGAAAGTTTGCGGAGAGTGTAAAGGGGTCCAATCCTTTACTCGACCGCATTATGCGCTTTATAATCAGAAGGAAAGGTAAGCAAATGAGACCTATGTTTGTTTTTCTCTCCGCTAAGATCGCTGCCGGTATAAATGAAAGTACATTTAGAGCTGCCTCGCTCATAGAACTTTTGCACACTGCTACCTTAGTACATGATGATGTGGTTGATAATGCGATGATTCGTAGAAATTTTTTCTCAATAAACGCATTATGGAAGAACAAAATAGCTGTGTTGGTGGGCGACTACTTGTTATCGAAAGGGTTATTGTTGTCGCTGCAAAATGATGATTACCAGATTTTACAAATAACATCCAGGGCTGTAAAAGAGATGAGCGAGGGCGAACTGCTGCAGATGGAAAAAGCACGTAAGCTTGATATAAAAGAGGATGTCTATTTTGATATAATTCGTGCAAAAACCGCGTCCCTGCTGTCTGCGGCCTGTTCAGCAGGTGCTTACTCAGCCACGGACAACAAAGAAACAGCCGAATACTTCAGGCAATTTGGTGAAAATATCGGCATTGCTTTCCAGATCATGGACGACCTGTTCGACTACGGCGCCGAAGCCATAGGAAAACCTACCGGTATCGATATCAAGGAGAAGAAAATGACGTTACCCTTAATATACGCTTTGCAAAACGCTGATAATCATACCA
This sequence comes from Polluticoccus soli, assembly GCF_029269745.1. NCBI lineage: Bacteria > Pseudomonadati > Bacteroidota > Chitinophagia > Chitinophagales > Chitinophagaceae > Polluticoccus > Polluticoccus soli. The sequence continues at coordinate 368,724 of NZ_JARJHT010000001.1, forward strand.
AAAGAAGGATAATTTATATAATTAAGAACCAAAATACTGATCGGGAAAAGGTTCAGGAAGTTATCAGTTACGTTCAGCAGTCGGGAGGTATAGATTACGCAACGAAGAAGATGAAAGAATACCAGGAAAAAGCACTGCAGATGCTCGACAAATACCCTGACTCCGATGCCAAAGCGGCCATGAAAGAGCTGGTCAACTATGTAATAGCCCGGAAATATTAGAAAAAAACCGGGAACGCGCGACGTTAGTACATTTCTTAATTTTGGCTCCTTAACGCTATGGCTAGATCAGGTAAGGAAGCCCTCGACGAGTTTATTGAAGTCCAGGGAGCAAGGGTGCACAATCTTAAGAATATTGACGTAAACATACCTAAAAATAAACTGGTGGTCATTACCGGTATCAGTGGCAGCGGAAAATCTTCGCTGGCGTTTGATACGATATTTGCCGAAGGCCAACGCAGGTATATGGAAAGTTTTGCTGCCTATGCAAGGCAGTTCCTTGGCGATCTCGACCGACCTGATGTTGATAAGATCACCGGCCTGTCCCCGGTAATATCCATAGAACAGAAAACAACTAACCGTAACCCCAGGTCAACGGTCGGAACCGTTACTGAGGTGTATGACTTTATGCGGCTGTTATACGCACGCGCTGCTGAAGCTTATTCTTATAACACGGGCAAAAAAATGACCCGCTTCAGCGAAGAAGAGATCGTGTCGCACATACAAGAACACTTTGCGGGACGTAAGATCGTTTTACTAGCACCACTGATCCGCGGCCGCAAAGGTCACTATCGCGAGTTGTTTGAGCAATTAAGAAAACAAGGCTACCTCAAGGTGCGCATAGATGGCGAGATCGTGGACCTGAAGGAGCGCATGCAGCTAGACAGGTATAAGATACACGATATAGAGCTGGTTATCGACAGGCTAGTTGTTCAGACAGAGGCGCAGGCTCGCCTGAGTCAAAGCATTCAAAAGTCGCTGCAGATGGGTAAAGAGCTCATGTTTTTACTCGACGCAGACAAGAATAAGCTAAGCCAATACAGCAAGCAATTAATGTGCGCCGACACTGGTTTGTCATACGAAGAACCTTCACCAAATACCTTCTCTTTCAACTCACCTTATGGCGCGTGTCCTAAATGCAAAGGACTTGGTAGCATATACCAGGTGAACATGGACGAGATCATCCCGGACAGAAATGTCAGCATCAACGATGGTGGTATTGCTCCGCTCGGTGGTGAACGTGATGCATGGACCTATCAACAGGCCATGATCCTTGCAAAGAAAAACAAGATCCCGCTTAACATCCCCATAAAAGATATTCCCGAAAAGCAGTTGAATATTCTGCTCTATGGAAATGAAGAAGGGGTTATAACTTATGTGGACGATGAGGCCGAAACCTATCATGAACATGTAGCCCAGCACAGTTATGAAGGCATTGTGAACATGGTGCTTCGCTGGTTCAATGAAACAACATCGGAAGCCATACGAGACTGGGCCGAAGGGTATATGCAACTGAATACTTGCCCGGTTTGTGACGGCGCAAGGTTGAAAAAGGAGAGCTTATGGTTTAAGATCGACAAGGCAAACATCGCCGAATTGTCATCTAAATCATTGCAGGAGTTGTTTGATTGGTTCATTGGTGTAGAAGGCCGCCTTAGCCAAAAACAAAACCTTATAGCAAAGGATATTTTAAAGGAGATAAGAGAACGCTTGCACTTCCTGCTTAACGTAGGCCTGCATTACCTGACACTCGACCGCGCTACCCGCACGTTAAGCGGCGGAGAATCTCAGCGCATCAGGCTGGCCACACAGATAGGCTCACAGCTTACCGGTATCACTTATATATTGGATGAACCCAGCATTGGCTTGCATCAGCGCGACAACCAACGCCTTATTAATGCATTAAAAGATCTTCGGGATGGGGGCAACTCAGTGCTGGTAGTTGAGCACGATAAGGATATCATGATGGCAGCAGATCACCTGATAGATATCGGACCTAATGCCGGTTACCATGGAGGGCGAATAGTAAGCCAGGGCCATCCCAATGACGTGGTGAAAGAAAACACGACAACAGCGGGTTATCTTAATCGAACACTGAACATAGAGGTACCTGAAGAAAGAAGAAAAGGCAATGGCAAAAAACTGGTTTTGAAAGGCGCTACCGGCAATAATTTGAAAAACGTTTCCATTACGCTACCACTGGGCACATTCATTTGTGTGAGTGGCGTATCCGGCAGCGGCAAGAGTACGCTTATTAACGAGACCCTCTACCCTATTCTTGGTAAACACTGCTATCACAACTTTAAACAGACGCCGATGCCTTATAAATCGGTGACTGGCTTAGAGCATATCGATAAAGTTATTGAAATAGACCAGAGCCCGATCGGGCGTACGCCGCGCAGTAATCCTGCAACATACTGCGGGTTCTTTAACGAGATCCGTCAATTATTTGCACAGGTACCGGAGGCCAAGATACGCGGGTACAATGCAGGCCGATTCTCATTTAATGTAAAAGGCGGACGCTGCGAAGAATGCCAGGGAGGCGGTATGCGTGTGATCGAGATGAACTTCCTGCCCGATGTTTATGTACCATGCGAAAAATGTAATGGACGCCGGTATAATCGCGAAACACTGGAGATTCGCTATAAGGGAAAGTCAATCGCCGATGTATTGGCAATGACTGTTGACGATGCTGTGGAGTTTTTCATGAACGTATCGTTCTTGCACCGTAAGATCAAAACACTGCAAGACGTAGGCTTGGGTTATATTACTTTAGGCCAGAGCGCTGTTACACTAAGCGGCGGTGAAGCACAACGGGTAAAACTTGCCACGGAGCTCTCCAAACGCGATACAGGACAAACTATCTATATACTCGATGAACCAACTACAGGGCTGCACTTCCAGGACATCAGACACCTGTTGTCAGTATTAAACAGGCTGGTCGATCGCGGCAATACAGTACTCGTTATAGAACACAACCTAGACGTGGTAAAAGTAGCCGACTACGTGATAGATATGGGTCCGGAAGGAGGAAACGGAGGTGGCACGCTGGTAGCAAGCGGCACGCCCGAAGATGTGGCCGCAAAAAAGGAAAGCATCACGGGTATTTTCCTGAAGCAGGAGCTTGAAGTCTAGTCAACAACTATCTTCCGCACCATTTCTTCTTTGGTGGCTGTATTGACCAGGCGAACGTGGTACACACCTTTTGCCCAGGTGGTGACGTCTACTTCCATCTGCTTCATCATTTCTGCAGCAAACACAGTTTGCCCAAGCGTGTTGACTATGACAACCTTGTGCAACTGATCGTTATGAATGTATACGTTCACGGCATCGTGCGCAGGCACAGGATAAATTTCAACCTCACCGGATTGTTCTAGTGGTTCAATGGATGCAGGCCATGTATTTATCGAAAATGACTCGTTGCTAAGATCGAAGAAAACATTGTTACTCCCTTTTACCTTTACCCGTGCCGACGTTGTTGGAGCAAAAGGCACCGTGATTGTCTCGCTGCCATCGTTGGGCGTACCTGATGCCAGCGTGAACGGATAAGTGCGTCCACCATCAACCGACAATAGAATATCAACAGCGTTGCAGTTAATGGGAGAGGCTGTGGTGTTCGCCACATCCCAGCTCACCGGTACATTAGTCCCTATCTGCCAATAGTTACTGGAAAAATTGGGACTTGTCACAGCAAATGGGATTCCCGTATTCACTACATTTAGTGTAATCTGATCGGTAAGAAAATTAAATGTGCCGTAGCCATTCAAGACATCACGTACTGTTAATCTAAAATTTAATGTACGCGCCACAGATGGAAGCTTCTCGCCAACATAAGATATCTTATTCTTCAGGAGTGTATCAAGCGTAGGAAATACCCTTATGCGCGACGCGGTGGGCTTAAATGAACGAAAAATCGGTCCAAACTCACTGGTAGCTGCAAAGCTCGAACCAAAGTCACCAAGATCCCATTCTTCCCAGCAATATGTAAGAATATCATGGTCTGCGTCTACGGCTTCAGGTGCAGTGAGTTCGAATGGCGTCAAAAAAGGAATGCTAAACGTTTGAGAAAACGAAGGAACTACAGGTGGTGTATTATTTGACGGCGCAACCGTGGCACACGTGGCGCCGCTCACCAGGTAATTGGTTATTTGATCAAGACTTTTCAGGTGAAAATAATCATCACTTCGTTTCGCTACATCATTCGCACTGCCACAAATGCCTGCATAAGCCATAACTGTAGAACCTCCACCCGGTTCATATGCTGCGCTTTGCACGGCATTATTGGTACATGAGCCTGCGTTAAAATTTGCGTTGAACGTGTGGTTACCTCCAAATTGGTGGCCCATTTCATGTGCTACATAATCTATATCAAATGGATCGCCTTCAGGTTTTGGCTGACCTGTAACTCCTCGGGCTTTTTGGCCAACCTTACATACACAGCCCAGGCTTGCTATACCTCCGCCACCTGTGCTAAACACGTGGCCTATGTCATAGTTAGCCGACCCAATTATCGCATCTGCCTTGGTCTGATTCTGGCCCAACATCGTAGTTCCGTTAGCGTTATCATAACCGTCATCTTCTGCGAGATAGATCAGATCGTCGGTATTGCTCACCAGTACCATTGTAACGCCGACTTCTTTTTCATACACTCCGTTAACCCGGTTCATTGTGGTGACCATAGCGCTTAATACGGCCGCTTTGGTAAGATTCGCGCTGGCTACAGCCGCAGAATATTGAGCTGTGGCACCTAAAGCTAAGCGATAGGTACGTCGTATAGTACCATTCACTTTCAACGGCGTTTTGGGATCGTTCAACTGAATAGCGCCGGCAGTTAATTCCTGCTCCGTAACACTAGCCATGTCACAGGCTGGCACTTCAGATTCAGCGCGCAAAAAATCACGTTTATAATAAGACACGTAAGTGTTTCGGTCATTTCCTGAAGGATCAACTAGGTAGGTATTGGAACCATCGTATACCATGGCGTGAAAGCCTGATACTGTAATGTCCATCCGCACAGTAACTGTCGGATCATCTATCGCCACCCCCCTGTACGTTTTTATACGGGGATATTTAGCAGCAAGGCCATCTTCCATTACAGGAGCATCCCAGACCTTGAAATTCCGGCTGCGTCCATCAGGAGTAGGCAGGCCAACAACTATACTTTTTTCAATTGTCGCCGATAACAACTGCTGCTCCATACCCGTAAGTTGAAGCCGGTATGCAGTAAAAGACTTAACGTTTGCGCTAACGCCCGACGGAGCTACCGTTGCATTTTGCCAGAGGTTATCATTATTCTTAGCGGTCACTTCTGAGCAACAGCAGAAAAGCAATAAAGCTGGTAGTAAATTTTTAACCATAATCATAGTCTGTTATACGGTCAGGGTCTTTCAAATTCTTGCTTTATCTCTTTGGTATCAGACCTTTTGTACACCATGTGAAAGATCTTACCATTGTGATTCAACGGTGTAATATAATACATTTCGCCATCTGATATTACCTGCCCCTGCAGAACGTTGCCGTCATAATCAAGACGAATATCATTGCCTCCGGCACCCTTCCCTTTCAGGGAAACCAAATTCGGATACTTCTTTTTCAGGCTATCTGGCAAAATATCCGAGCGGGTAATATCATATTGTATACAGTTAGGCTGACTACCTAATGGCACAAAGAACAAAGTAGATTTGTTATGGTCGGCCAACGAAAAATATCGTTTTAATTCGCCGGCATCTAATGCGTATACCTGGTAATAAGACGGCAACGACATAGCAGAATACCCATCAAGAACCTTGTTGTCTACCAACCACCATCGAATACCGTTATTCTGATCTCTGCCGTCGCATACACGTTTGGCACCTTCATAGGGAGAGTGTCGCGAACTGCCACATGCGCAAAGCACACAGCAACACATCGTTATAAGAAAGCTCCTGTATTTCAAGTTCATATACGTGACAATCAGAAAGAAGACACAAAACCTATGCCCGACTCATAACTAGTCAAGCCGGCGAACGCCGAGACGCAACGAATTCAAAACAAGCACTACATCGCTCAGCGCCATAATACCCGCTCCCCATGTGGGCTTCAGATATCCTAACGCTGCTACGGGGATGGCTATGACATTGTACAAGAACGCCCAGAACAGATTTTGCTTGATGGTCTGTTCTGTATAAATGCCCAACTTGATAGCCCTGGGCAGACTGGAAAGCTGGTTGTTTGACAATATGATATTGGCAGACTGTATGGCTATCTGCGACGATTCACTCAGCGATATACCAACAGTCGCTTTCGCAAGCGCCGGAGCGTCGTTGATACCATCACCTACCATCGCGGTCGGCGCCTTGTCCATCAAACGACCAAGTATGTCATTTTTTTGCTCAGGAGATTGCTCACAGTAAACTTCTTCAATGCCTAACTGACTTGCAATGTGTTCGCACTTTTCCCGCTTATCGCCGCTCAGCAATATGGTTTTGTATCCCAGCCTCTTCAGATCGGCGACTGTTTCTGCTGCCTCAGGCCTTAATTCATCGGCTATGCGAATAGCGCCCGCATATTGGTCATTTCGGTACAAATAAAGATCATATCCTTTATCTGCTGAAGCTGTTGCATGCAACCACCGCTCAGAGCCAAGCTTCCAAACCGTGCCGTCATGTGCTGTAGCTACCATGCCGGCACCTTTTACCTCCTCCACTCGCTCAAAGCCAACTTTATGAGCATTCTGCCACGAAGCTGTTATCGATTTTGCGATAGGGTGAGACGAATGGTGCTCAATTGAAGAGACGATACTCTTGAATTGGTCTTCTTCTATTCCGTTTGCGTTGAACGATTCAATATGCAATTTGCCAGTCGTCAGCGTCCCTGTCTTATCAAATACTATCTGCTCTATTTTTTTCAGGCGCTCTAATGTATCTCCGCCTTTTACCAGCATACCGTTACGAGCTGCGCGGCCCAGGCCGACTGCTACGGCTGCCGGTGTTGCCAGCCCCATTGCACAAGGACACGCAATTACCATAACCGCAATACTGCGCATCATCGATTCAGGAAATGTATGCCCGGCAAAAAGCCAGTTTATCAGCAATGTGAGTAATGCAATCCCGAGTACGGCTGGCACAAAAACAGCACTGATCTTATCTGCCAGTTTTTGCAACGGCGGTTTGGTGCTTTGCGCTTCCCTTACCAGACGAATTATGTTTGACAATACAGAGGCGCTACCGACTGTAGTAGCTTTAAAGCGCAAATTGCCATCCACTACTACAGTACCGCCTACAACATCATCGCCAACAGATTTATGTGCCGGCAGACTCTCACCCGTGATCATGTGTTCGTCAATACGTGACTCGCCAGAAACTATTTTACCGTCAACAGGTATACTGTCGCCATTGTTCACTACTACTAAGTCGCCTGCTTTTACGTACTTGCTTTCAACCTGCAGCATGGTTTCCTTGCCCAGGCTATCTACAATGACGAGCCGAGCTGTTTGTGGCTGGAGCTTTACCAATGCATCGATTGCCTGTGTTGTGGATTTAACTGTTTTATGCTCCAGCCAGTTGCCAAACATAACGAGGGTTATGATCGACGCCGTAGTTTCGAAAAACAAGTAGTCGTGTGCCTGACCAGGAATGAACAACATTCCGATCAACGAATAAATATATGCTGCCGACGCACCAAGAATAATGAGGACATCCATGTTGGGCATACCGTGCCTCAACGACCTGACCGCGCTGGTACCAAATACATAAAGCCCAATGGCATAGACAGGAGTAGCGAGTGCCAGTTGCACCCACGGGTTGTGCAGCACATGCCAGTCCGAAAACATGTGGGCCAGTAGCGGAATAGTGAACAGGGCGCAAACTACCAGGTATAAAGTGGTATTGTCATGGTCGTGACTGTGTCCGTGAGCTCCTTCATCCTCCTCGCGTACTACGTGGTATCCAAGGTCCTCTATTGTATTATATATACCGGTCACATCCAGAGTTTCAGGCACGGTGAAATTCACTTCACCTGAAGCTGCATTGGCGGAAATATTAGTCGCGCCTTTCTTTTCCAGCATTTTGGAAATGGTGAGCGCACAATTGCCACAGGTCATTCCTTCTACTATCGTCGAATAAGTCTTTGACATAGTGTGTTCATTACATGTATCTTCGCATTTTAAATCATGCCAACTGCGTCATTACAAATTTCCTATTCTTTAGCCAATATTGAAAATGCTGTTCATCAGTTCTGGCAATATGCTAATCAGTACAGGATATTGGCATTTAGCGGCGAGATGGGAGCTGGTAAAACAACCTTTATACATCACCTTTGCGATCATTTGAAAGTGCGTGATGCTGTGAGCAGTCCAACTTTTGCGCTCATTAATGAGTATCATTTTGATGATAATGGTACCGATCGTGTCATTTATCATATGGACTGGTACCGCTTGAAAGACGATGATGAAGCGATCAATGCGGGATTAGAAGACTGCCTGTTGCAAAAAGATAGCTATTCATTTGTGGAATGGCCGGAGAAAGCAATAAACCTGTTGCCCAAACCTTATCTATGGCTATCTATCGAGGTTATTACCCCCGAAGAACGGACAATGACTATTGAGCTACGCGCTTAGTTTTCAACATTTCGCGCAACTTCAAACATCTATTAACGTTTCATATTATCAAACCTATCGGTTTTAGTTTTTATCTTGCCGCATGCATGTATTCGATGCAGCACTAAAAGGAATATTACTTGGGCTGTTCATGGCTATCTCGGTAGGCCCTACCCTGTTTGCTGTTATTAAATACAGCCTCAACCACAGCTATAAAGCCGGTTTGGCATTTATAGCGGGGGTTTCCCTTAGCGACATTATGTATGTAACTATTGCTAATGTTGCTGCTAGCTGGCTGGAAATGCTGAATGAGTATAAAAGCCAGATAGCATACGTAGGAGCGGGGATCCTGATAGTCGTTGGACTGGCGGGCTTGTTGACAAAACAAAAGCCGCCCAACCCTAATGAAACCAAGGTGACGATCAGCAATGCTCACCTGCTGCGCATCTGGACCAGCGGTTTTCTGATCAATACCATTAATCCGGGGGTTATTATCACATGGCTGGCGGCAGTAACGGCTACAGCAAATACGACCAGCTTTTACCGCATTGTACTCTTTGGGAGCTGCCTGGGATTGATCTTGCTGGTAGACGTATGCAAGGTATTCCTTGCCGATGCTATCCGGAGAAAACTCACCATTAAACGTATTGGCCTCCTCCAAAAGGTATCTGCTATTTGTATCCTGGTGATCGGGGTTGCCTTGCTGGTGAGCACGGCTTTTAACATTCATTTTAAGAAACCGGGGGAAGAATCCGCCCATCACCATTTTCAATCCAAGGGCAGCCTGTTCTTTGCAAAAGCTTAGTATCTTTGCACCCTCATGTCAGACGCGATACGCCACGAATGTGGTCTTGCATACATACGCCTGCTGAAACCGCTGGCTTACTACCACCGCAAATACGGAACAGCCTTTTACGGCCTGAACAAATTATACCTGCTGATGGAAAAGCAGCACAACCGCGGCCAGGACGGCGCAGGTATAGTTACACTCAAGCTGAATGTTGAGCCAGGGCATCAGTTCATGCACAGGCTGCGCATCAGCGGTCCGCAAGCCATCTCCCAGATATTTCAGAATGTACAACAGGAAGTAAGCGACCTGGAAAAGATGTACCCTGAGATACGCCAGTACCCCGGCCTGCTGAAAGGTTACCTGAGATTCATGGGTGAGGCTATGGTCGGACACCTGAGGTATGGTACTCAGGGAAGGAACAACGTGGAATTCTGCCACCCCTTCCTGAAGCCAAACATCAACCCCACCCGCAACCTGGCTATGGCGGGCAACTTCAACCTGGTAAATACTGATGAGCTGTTCTCTATGCTGGACTCTCATCCTACCACTACTATACGCGAAAGCGACCTGGGCGCAATGATCGAGACTGTGCATTATTACCTGAGCATGGCCGACGACACCAACCCCGCATCTCTGAACCTGGAAGGTGTACTAAAACAAGCAACCAGCCATTTCGATGGCGGATATGTATGTAGCGGCCTTGTAGGTAACGGCGACAGCTTCGTGATGAGGGATGCCAACGGTATCCGTCCAGCTTACTACTTTAAGAACGATGAGATCGTTGTAGCTGCTTCAGAACGCCCTGCGATCATGACGGCTTTTAACGTGAAACAGGAAGATGTGCATGAGGTGAAACCGGGCCACGCACTCATAGTGAAGGCAAATGGCAGCTTCAGCCATACCCAGATACTCCCGGAAAAAGAGATCAAATCGTGCAGCTTCGAGCGCATCTACTTCAGTCGCGGTAGCGATCCTGAAATATATAAGGAACGTAAACAGCTTGGCCGCAACCTTGCAGGCAAAGTGTTGCAGATGCTCGATAACGACCTGAAAAACACCATAGTTTCTTTCATACCCAATACGGCCGAGACGGCGTTTTATGGTTTGATAAAGGGCCTGGAACAGTACCTGAACGAGATCAAAATACAGCGTATTACTGCCCGCAACCTGAGCGAGGAAGAAATGCGTGAACTGATAAGCCGCCGTGTTCGTATCGAGAAGATCGCCATCAAGGATGTTAAAATGCGCACCTTCATTACCGAGGACGCATCGCGCAACGAGATGGTGCAACACGTATATGACATTACCTATGGTACTGTTCAAAAAGACGTTGACACACTGGTAGTAATAGATGACTCCATTGTGCGTGGCACTACCCTGCGCGAAAGCATTATCAAAATGCTAGACAGGCTGGGACCAAAACGCATCATCATTGTTTCCTCAGCTCCACAGATACGCTACCCCGACTGCTACGGTATCGACATGAGCCGTATGGGCGATTTCATCGCTTTCCAGGCAGCCGTAGAACTGCTGAAGGAAAGGGGCATGACCAACATTCTGGAAGAGGCTTTCAACAAGTGTAAGACTGCCCAGGATGCAAACAACCTCCAGCAGGAAAACTTTGTAAAGGCAGTCTATGAGCCATTTACGGCCGACGAGGTGAGCAAGAAAATTGCCCAGATGTTGCGTCCGGACGACGTGAATGCGGAGGTGGACATTGTATATCAATCGATAGAAGGATTGTACGATGCCTGCCCCAAAAACCACGGCGACTGGTACTTTACCGGCAACTACCCTACACCGGGCGGTAACCGTGTAGCCAACAAAGCCTTCATGAATTATATGGAGCGCAAAGAAGGCCGCGGATACTAGGTGCGCGTTGTATTGTTATTTTTCCTAACATTGCAGCCCTAAACTTAAATTTTCATTTAACCCTTGTGGCATAGGATTGTTATCTATGCACGTGGTGGGCTTGTAAATCGTGAGGTATGATAAACATAATCAACAAAGAGATGGAGGAATGTGAAGTGATGCTGGTAGACATCAATGGTTATGTTCACTACGAGACGGTGCTTGCCCCCAATGCGGGCCTTGACATTGACCTGCGAGAGTTGTTGACGGGTATCTATACACTGATATTCCAGACAACACATACCAGCTTTACACAGCAGATAGTAAAATACTAAGGTTAATAAAACGATACACAAAAGAAAGACCCGCCATTTGGCGGGTCTTTACTATTCTAGAAGCACCTGTTCACTCCTACTACCCAGCGGAAGGCCGCGTAGTCAGGATTGGCGAATGGTGGCCTGTTAATAACGATCGGCATATCGAAGCGCAGTGTGAGCGGCTTGGCCTTTTCAAATACGCCCCAATTCTTGATAGTGAATGCAAGACCTAAACCTGCATCGGCGCGAATAGCGCTCCAGGTGGTGGTCGGTGTTACGTTCCAATATTGATTAAGGTCGGAGGCGCTGCTCATCTCAATGGCACCAGCGTCTGCGAACAGGTACACATCGGTATGCAGCCAGTTGCGGGTAAACTTAGGACGCAGCTTAATATAGTTGTCGAAGTCAACCTCAATATTGGCAGAAGCACCGCTACGGCCTTTATAACCGATCAGCAGTTTACCTTCTTTATCATCGGCTACAAAGTAACCTGCAAAACCGCGGAGGTTAAGACCACCACCCTGCTGGAAATGGTTCATATCAGTACCGGTGATGGTCCTCCAGTCGTTGGGAACAAAGCCCACACTACGGGTGTATTTGTTCTCCATCAGCTCTTCGGGGTTAGCTCCTGCCAGGAACAATGCGCTTTCATATGGCACGTTGGTACCAGTCCCATAGCGACCGAATAAACGTGTGCGTACTTCCAGCTTGCCAAGATTGTTGTAATTACGAGCATCGAGCTGGGCGTAAGCATAGTTGAAATCATCCTCGCTATTACCTGTCAGGAGTGGTGCACGCAGTGCAAAACTGAAATTACCTACGCCACGTTTATAGCTATAACTATGCGTTGCCACTGCATTGGCCGAGGAATTTGGATGAGCCCTGGCGCTGCTCCATTCGTTCGGATAGATCAGGTAATCCCGATCGTATGCCAATGGGCGCCACATAGTTTGAGCATATAGCTGTAGTGTATTGTTGTCGTGCTGGCAATTGAAGCCACCGCGATGATACCACAAACCGTCAAGCAACCTGCTGTTCACCTGCAGTTTCAGGTGAGGCATAGCTTTAGATAGCGGTGTTACAAAATTGAATGTATAGTTGATAGGCACATACCTGTTGTACCAATCTTCGCTCTGGAATACCAGGTAGTCATCGCCTTGCAAAAAGTGTGTATTGAGCCATACGGTTGCATCTAGCTTGTACAGGCTGTAGAGATAGTCGCCCTCGAAGTGAACACCTGCTTTGACACCGTCAACCAGGTTCCACCAGAGATCAGGACGAACATAAAGACGATAATGAGTCCTATCCCATGGAGCTGCGAGACCTCCATCAAGTTTGGTAGCAATAGCTTTAGAGCTTACTGGCAGCAAACCACGTGTTTTATAGTTATTGGTCCAGTCTACATCAGCAAGTCTCAGCGAGGTATCGAGCTGAACATGTTTGATACCTGACGGCACCTGGACATTTGCTGTATACTCTTCGTTCAGCTTGCCCCAGCCATACCATTTCGGCAACACAGTCGCGTCTGTCTTTTTGGTAAACCAGGTATTTGGAATGTGGAAGCTATGCAGGCTACCGTCTTTTGCCGTAACAGTAAAGTCTATCGGCATCTGCATCTGTCCCTTACGCTCAAACTTGATGGCAAAGCTGTCATTGTCATCGATACGTTTAATACCGTCGATATCATAATCGATAGTTTTGGTTGTCTCGATCCATTGATCAAAGAACCAGTTGAGATCAACATTGGTGTATTGAATGATAGAGCTGCGGAAGTCTTCGAAATACGGATGAGCAAAACGCCATTGATCGAAATAATGTTGCAGAGCAGCCTGGAATAAAGAATCACCCAGAGTATACTGCAGGTTGTACAGCATAGAAGCAGTTTTGTAATACACACCACGATAACCACCTTCATGTCCCAGTGCATTGTGGAAGTCGTTAGAATGAGTATTTAGAGGCAACTCCTCTTTATTCAACGCATCATAAGTATAAGCAACGAATACACGCTTATCTGCTACTATCTCCGGCTCGTAGAATTTGCGGCGGTATTTAGATTTAGGCTTGGCTGCCACCAGCGTATCCCCATCTATGCGGCGAAGACCCCATGCAGTGAGGAACTGGGTAAAACCTTCATCCAGCGCAGCGCGATAAGTTTCGTTGCTGCCTACCATGCCGTAAAACCAGTTGTGTGCGAGCTCGTGCACCAGCAGGCCTCGGTAACCAGGGTCCGAGCCACCATCCAGTGTCAGCATTGGGTATTCCATGCCATCTGCAGCGTCAGCAGCCACCATCTTAGGGTACTGGTACATGCCAATGTCTTCAGAGAAGGTCTTGATGATCTTTGCTACATACTCAGCTGAGTTCTGCCAGCCGGCAGCATGCGGCTCCTGTGCAATACCCACACACTCGATACCTTTCCAATAAGTGGTTGCAATGCGGTAAGAAGGATCGGCAGTGAATGCAAAGTCGTGCACATTACTGGCTTTATAGTGCCATGTTTTGCGCTCGCCCTTTACATAAGGAGTAATAGTAGAAGGTGCTTCATTCCATTTCTTGTTCTTGAAGTTTTTGATGTCCAACTTTTCACGCAGGGCGTCAGGCAGTACTTCATTGCGGTTTTGCAGTGCACCTGTAGCTTCTACTACATAGTTAGAAGGGAAGTTGAGCGACACATCGAAGGTGCCGAAGTCGCCATAAAATTCTTTATTAAGGTGCTGATAGGTATCCCAGCCAAACTTGCGATCGTACACGCATATTTTAGGGAACCACTGTACACCGTTATAATGCTTGAAGCCCCAGGCATCGTACATCTTCATACGGCGTCGCGTAGCACCGTTGTCCCAGTAGGTTTTAAAGTTCATGGTAAAGCTGGTCTTGCCGCCAGGATACAGCGGCCTGGGCAGATATACTTTTAAGATCGTGTTATCCAGTTCGAACTTTACCTCTTTACTATCCACTTTCAGATTTTGAACTACGGTACCAAACCCTTGGGCCTCATACCTGCCCATCTGCACCTTAATCCCACTCGCCTCCTCCAGGTCATGGAGGTAAGAGCCCTTTACAAAAGCGTTCTGGAACAGGTGGAAATAAACATAAGTGAGTGTATCAGGAGAGTTGTTCACATACTCCAGGGTTTCCGAAGCATCGATGGTATGCGCTGTTTCATCTATCTCCGCATCGATCTTGTAGTGTACATCCTGCTGCCAGTAGGCGTTATCCGGACGACGGTTCTTCCAGTATAGCTCGTTGTTCTTGCCACTGTACTCACTATTAGACTGGGCCTGTGTCAGGCATGGAACAGCCGCAAGAAGCAGGGCATATATAAGTTTATTCATCAGTGTGTTGTGTGATTGCCGCGTGAAAATACAAAACAGACGCATAGGAAAGGGATACAGATACGGGTGAGAAAACAGGTGATATTATGTGAACAATATTATTATGTGTAGTTGCTTGTATTTTTACAAAGCGGCAATTATATTTGGTGTACACAAGGGGATAAGAGTGAGTGAAGCGTGTGAGTATTGACCTCACTTAATCAATTTCGTACTGGGTCCCTATATGCCTTGGCACCATGTACGCTTCGCACAAACCTTGTACTAAACCGCTTGCCCGTCAACAAGCGGTTTATCTTTTTACATAACTCCTTACTTCTTGATTGTTACAAAACCCTCCAGAATGTCACATTATGTTATTTGATGTCTGACAGTACTAGATTAGCTTTCAGATCGAATTTGTTAGTTTTTATTACCTGTTTTTCATCTTATCATTTCTCCCTACCCTTCCTTTATTTGTCGTCAATTGTTGTCGTTTTTGACGTTTCAACCAGGAATCTCACATTAATCCTGAACCGGCTATAACGCGTCATCTCTCATTTTCGTTCAATAACAAAAATACGAAAAAAAAGATAAATTAAAACCTACTTGTATATAGGGCACTCCTGCAAATGACGCGGTTGTTGATCGGCCTTCAGCCGCCAGAACATTTTTACCCGTCCCATAAATTCATGAAGGATGATACCGGGCACGAATTCATCGCCATCTCCGCTTGCCGCATAGGCAATTGCATGAAGGCCTGTATGCCGGGCCATGTACAAAGCCCGTTCAGAATGGTGACGTTGCGATACTATGGTGACGCTATCGCTGGCGAATAACATACGGCAGCGTACGATGCTTTCGTAAGTATTGTAACCGCAGGTGTCCATAAAAATGCGGTCGGCCGGCACACCTTTAGCCAACAGGTCTTTTCTAACCAGGAAGACGGTCGGCTCACCCACGTTAGCTCCGCTGATGAGAATTTCTTTCACCTTGCCGGTCCCGTACAGTTCAGCCGCTGCATCTACCCGTTGCTGGTAATACGGCAGCAACCGACCGTCGGCCGGATCTGTTTTACTAGTGGTAAGGAGCAAGGCTGTCTTGTTGCGGGGAAGTTCCTTAACATCGCTATACAGCCGGTCGCTGGCAGCATAAGACAAACCTATCTCGAGCGCCAGGAACACAAGCACAAGAGCTGTCGCAGTATAGAGCACCAGGTATTTGAGAAACTTCACTCCTTAAATATATTAAAACAACAGCCCCGGTAAAACTACCGGGGCTGTTTCACACACAAACAATCCATGAAAAAAACCTATTCTCCCTTATCGGCTCCAAGATCTTCGAGCATGCGTTTTGCAGCACGTTTATGCGTACCGCCTCCGCTTACTATCGATTGTAAGAGCTGAATGGCACTTTGCTTATTACCCATAGCCAGGTAACAGCGGGCTGCCTGTAGAGTTGCGTAATTTCTTTTTCCTCTTCCGCCTTCATTCATCTGTTGCTTGTACAGATCAAGGGCGGCTGAATATTTTCCCTGTCCATAGAGATCGTCGGCAGAGAAGTTAGCTACCGCTTCCTTCTCCCTGTGTTTATCTGCTACGCCACTATCCCCATCGTCACTGAATGCCCCCGCGCTAGCAGCTACAGGAGTATTAGATGTCCGGGGTGGCATCTTTTCTATCGTCTCATGTGCAGGCGGCGCCTCGGCCTGATGCTTATCTATAAGCGGAGCTTTGTACTGTGCTACCACCACTTCTTCGCGCTTAGGCGCTGCAGGTTTTGCTTTAGCCTCCGGCAGCTTTTGCGGTTCTACCGGTTTTGTATCTTTTTGCTGAACGACTGCTGGCTGCGGCAGAGGTTGTTGCACCGCCGGCTGTACAGGCTGAGGCTGACTACTAACAGCAGCTGCGACCTGTAATGGCGCAGGATCATCTTTCATTTCTACCAGATCGGCACTGGCCAATACGCGGTCATCTGAAGAAGCAGCGCTTTGCTCAGTTTGCAATGCTACAGTTTCGGTCACACTTGCAGCCTGGCCGGTTTTGAGTTGCTGACGTTGCTTTGCAAACCAGATCACTACTATACCTATTAATAATGCAGCAGCGAGCCCCGATGGTCTCCAGATGTTTTCGCCATGGAACCTTTTGCGCCGGCGCGGCTGCACCTGGGGCGCTATGGGCTGCGGCTGGGCCGGAGCTATAGAATTAAGATGAACCTTAGGCTGATGCAGGCTAAAGTGGTCTTTCAAAAAATCATTGGTCAGGTGGGTGACAACTTCGGTAGCATTGCCCTCACGTTGTTCAAATAAGCCCTCTACCGCCTCGTTGCAAAACGGACAGCTATTGAGATGCAGCTCTACGGCATAGCTCTCCTCATTGCTCATGGCGCCTCGCACGTAGCGCTTCATCTGCCTGGGTATCAGGCAGGCGCTTTCGCTAAAAATATATTTCAATTCCTCGTTGCTCATGACTTCACCTCCCTGATAGCTTCCATTTTAATTTTCAAATTTCTCCTACCATTCTGAATAGCACTTTTTACCTGCATGATGCTATAACCTGTTTTCGCCGATATTTCGGCATAGGTCATCTTCTGCAGGTAAAACATATCGACACAGGTCTTCTGTTCAGTATTCAGCTCAGCAATTGCGGCATCAAGCTTGTCGTAAAGCCTTTCCTCTTCAATTTTATGATGCAATTCGCTGTACGATTCCACATTTTCCGTGCTGGCGATCTCATTATTAACAACAGGTATAGGTTTGCGCAGCTGCATCAGGCAATGATTTTTTGATACCTGGTAGAGCCACGACTTAAAATGCTGTATCTCGAATCGCCTCAGGTCTTCCAGCAGTTTGATAAATACCTGCTGCGTTGCATCCTTGGCCGCCTCTGTGTTCCGCAGGTATTTTGCACATACGCCAAATACCAGGTGTCCATAGCGATCAAACAGGCAATTGACTGCCGCCGGCTCATTGCGGTGAGCATAGCGGAAGACCAATTCTTCATCTGATAATTTCTTATAATCTGCGGTCATCTTCTTTCCCTCCCTTTTAGCCCTTACGCCACTTACACTGTTCACATAATGTCTTCAAATCTTTCATTATAAATAGTTCAAAAACCGTTCCAAACCATATAAACGGAATACCTATGTTTTTCGCATGTTATCCGTTATATTTGCCCGCACTCAAAAAAATTATATACAACGATTTATGGAAATAATGTACCTCGTACCGGCATTCGGTGTTCTTGCATTATTGTACACATTCACAAAGGGCGCCTGGGTAAGCAAGCAGGACGCCGGCGGTGACCGGATGAAGGAAATTGCCAAGTACATAGCAGAAGGTGCTATGGCCTTTTTGAAAGCTGAGTATAAGATCTTAACATATTTCGTGGTTATTGCGGGTTTGCTGCTGGCTTTGATGGGGTATGCTAACCCCAAAAGCAGTCCGCTGATCGCAGGTGCCTTCGTTATCGGTGCCGTATTTAGCGCGATGGCCGGTTTCATCGGCATGAGCATAGCTACAAAAGCCAACGTGCGTACAGCTCAGGCAGCACGTACCAGCCTCAGCAAAGCATTGGCGGTATCATTTGGCGGCGGCTCAGTAATGGGACTCGGCGTTGCCGGTCTTGCCGTGTTGGGACTGGGGTCATTGTTCATCATCCTGAAAATGATCTTCGCACCAGACTCTGCTGTAGACAGCCTGGAAATGGAGCGTACCATTGAAGTACTGACGGGCTTCTCGCTCGGTGCTGAAAGTATCGCCCTTTTTGCCCGTGTGGGTGGCGGTATCTATACTAAAGCTGCCGACGTAGGCGCTGACCTTGTTGGTAAAGTAGAGGCTGGTATCCCTGAAGATGATCCCCGCAACCCTGCCACCATCGCTGATAACGTGGGTGATAACGTGGGTGACGTTGCCGGTATGGGCGCCGATCTTTTCGGTTCTTATGTGGCTACTGTTCTTGCAACTATGGTACTGGGCCGCGAGGTTTTGACCAACCCCGGCGTTGCTGACACTTTCAACGGTTTCGGTCCTATCCTGCTGCCTATGATGATAGCAGGCACAGGTATCATCCTGTCTATTATCGGCACCTGGTTCGTACGCATATCTGACAGTGCCGGTATCAGCACCGACGCCGTGCAAAAAGCGCTTAACCTGGGTAACTGGGGTTCTATGGTGCTGACAGCTGTCGTTGCATATTTCCTCGTGATGTACATACTGCCTGAGTCAATGACACTCCGCGGTCACACATTTAGTAATATGGAAGTGTTTGGCGCCATTATGATAGGCCTGGTAGTAGGTACACTCATGAGCATCATCACCGAGTATTATACAGCAATGGGCAAACGCCCTGTAATGAATATCATTCGCCAGTCAGCTACAGGTCACGCTACCAATGTAATTGGCGGTCTTGCAATGGGTATGGAAAGCACTTTCCTTCCGATCCTGGTGTTGGCAGGTGGTATCTGGGGTTCGTTCTGGATGGCAGGTCTTTATGGTGTTGCGATAGCAGCAGCAGGCATGATGGCTACCACAGCTATGCAGCTGGCGATCGACGCTTTCGGTCCAATAGCTGACAATGCGGGTGGTATTGCAGAGATGAGCGAACTGCCTAAAGAAGTACGTGAAAAAACAGACGTTCTGGATGCTGTTGGTAACACTACCGCAGCTACCGGTAAAGGTTTTGCCATTGCATCGGCAGCGCTTACTGCCCTTGCACTGTTTGCCGCTTATGTTGGTGTTGCGGGTATCGATGGTATCGATATTTACAAAGCCAACGTTCTGGCAATGCTGTTTGTAGGGGGTATGATACCTTTCATCTTTTCTTCGCTGGCCATCCGCGCTGTGGGTGAGGCTGCTATGGCGATGGTAGAAGAGGTTCGCCGCCAGTTTCGTACCATTCCGGGCATCATGGAAGGTACCGGCAAACCTGAATACGACAAATGCGTTGCTATCTCTACAGAAGCTTCTATCAAAAAAATGATACTGCCGGGTGCTATCGCACTGATGGCTCCGTTGCTGGTAGGTTTCTTGGTAGGTCCTGAAGCGCTCGGTGGTATGCTGGCAGGCGCAACAGTGAGCGGTGTACTGATGGGTATGTTCCAGAACAATGCCGGTGGCGCATGGGACAATGCTAAGAAATCGTTTGAGAAAGGCGTTGAGATCAACGGTGAGATCTACTACAAAAAATCAGAGCCACACAAAGCTTCTGTAACAGGTGATACAGTTGGAGATCCGTTCAAAGATACGTCTGGCCCTTCTATGAACATCCTGATCAAACTGATGTCGATCGTGGCGCTGGTTATTGCACCAACCATTGCAGATATACACGGTACAAGCAAAACCGAAGAGCATGCTAAAACTCCTGTAAAAAAGGAAGTAAAAACAGTTACTCCGGTTGTTACAATGAAATAAGTCGCACTACAACTAATAAAAATCCCCCACTAATAGCGGGGGATTTTTTATTTGGTATCGTTTGATATTAATTCTTTGGCTTGCTGTAGAGTTTACTCTTTACCAGGCCCAGTTTGTGCAGGAAGTGGATTATCGATACACGCAAAACGCCCCTGCCATATTTCATACTCCGGCTGAAGTTGATACTCGAGGCTTCTTCGAAATATTTAGTGGGGCATGTCACCTCTGCTATCTCATAGCCGTTCATGAATACCTGGGAGATCATCTCGTTATCGAAAACAAAATCGTCGCTGTTGTGGGTGAAGTCGATAGAACGGATCACCTCTGCAGAGAACGCGCGGTAACCAGTGTGGTATTCACTCAGCTTTTGCCCGATCATGATGTTTTCAAACAGCGTGAGCATACGATTGAAGATGTACTTGTACATCGGCATACCACCTTTTAACGCGCCCATACCAAGGATACGGGAGCCGAATGCTACGGGATAAACATCGTAGGCTATTACAGCGGTCATCGCGTGTATCAGCTTAGGTGTGTACTGGTAGTCGGGGTGCACCATGATCACGATGTCAGCACCTATCTCTAAAGCCTTTTTATAGCAGCTTTTTTGATTACCGCCGTACCCTGTATTCTTCTCGTGACGAACGATATGTTTGATGCCGAGCTGATGCCCAACTTCAACCGTGTTGTCCGGACTATTGTCGTCAACCAATACTACATCGTCTACTATATCGAAAGGGATTTCGTTGTACGTACGCTCCAGCGTCAAAGCCGCCCTGTAAGCAGGCAGAACAACAACTATTTTCTTACCATTTAACATGAGTGCGCAAAGCTAGCAATTAATTCGCCACTTTAGAATCACCGTCCCGAGGCTTCATGCCGGTGACGATCAAATTGCTTGAGGCCTTTCCGAGCAGTGTACCATTGGTATGCTCCACCCTGCACTCCACGTGAATGATCTTTTTGCCCTCACGTATCACTTCCGCCGTGGCTCGCAGGCGGTCGCCCTGCTTTATGGCATATAAGAAATCTACATTCAGATTAAGCGAGGTGTAATGGTTGTCGGTATCCAAGCTAACTACACTCCACCCTATCACTTCGTCCATTACCAGTGCCATCATTCCACCGTGAATATTGCCATATGGGTTGGTCATATCATATTTTACCTCGAGGCTGATAGTTGCCTTGCCTTTTTCAATATGCTCCAGCGTAAACTCCAGCCAGTTGCCTGCCGGAGAGCGAGAGTCTGTTATCTTTTTGCCTAGGAAATTGTCTTTGATATAATGCAATACCTGTCCCGCAGGTGCTTCTTTATAACCCATATTATTTCTTTTTCCTTTCTTTTTTATCTCTCAGGTCTATTACCATTTCGATCATTTTATCAATACGGCGCTGGCGGGTTTCCGGCTTTTTTGCTTCTTCGATCGCTTCTACATATTCACGTTTGTGCGAGAACGACATGGAATTGAAAAAAGCTTCGAGTTCGGGAAATTCTGCCATTGCTTTGACTGCATCTTTGGGCAGTTTGACGGTGCGGTTCACGTAATCGATACCGGCAGTTTTGCGCTCTTCCATCGGGATATCGCGCTTATACTTTGCGTTAGGATCTTTCTTTTTGATGCGGATGCCAGACCAATCATCACTAAGGGCTGCCGAGCTGGTGATCAAGTAATCTGTTTCCGAAATAAAAGACCAGCTATCCATTTTCAGCAGGTCTGAATTAAGGCCGCTCGACTTTTTAGGATAACCCAACCAAAACATCGCATTTTCTGTCAGGCGCGGGATGATATTGTCAAATGCTTCCTTTAAAGTTTTTTGATCTACCGCATACACAACTACCTGGTCTATTTCTCCCGATTTTGGCAAGCGCGTCTTAATGTCACATTCAGAAAACAGCACCTGCTCTTCTTTCGGAGCATACAATAATACCAACGGCTTTTCGGTAGTTAGTTTGAGTTTGGAAACAACGGACATACTCAAAATTTTCGCTGCAAAGGTAGGTCAACTTGAGATGCTTGCTTATATGAATAGAATTTGTAACTTTATAAGAGATACTTATTTCGCCATAATCGTTACCTATTATAGTTAACGCCTATATCAATAATAAGCGTACGTTTGCTCTTATAAATAGCCTCTATAGTATGACCATTACACAACTGGAATATGTCGTAGCCGTAGCAACCTACAAAAGCTTTGTAGCGGCAGCAGAAAAATGTTTTGTTACCCAGCCTACGTTAAGCATGCAGATACAGAAGCTGGAAGAAGAACTTGGAGTTAAACTTTTTGACAGGAACAAACACCCGATAGCGATAACAGCTATGGGCGAGGCCATTGTAGCACAAGCCAGAATAGTACTGGCAGAGGGCGAAAAGATAAATGAACTGATACAGAGCCAGCAGAATAATCTCGCCGGTACTTTCAGGCTGGCGGTGATACCTACGGTAGCGCCTTACATACTTCCCAACCTGCTGGAAGCCTATTCAAAAGCCTACCCGGATGTAAAGCTGGAGGTGGTGGAAATGGAAACCAAACAAATACTGACCGCACTACGCAACAACGAGATCGATACTGCGCTGGTAAGTACACCACTGGAGGAAAACGGCATTAAAGAATACCCACTGTTCCAGGAGCCGTTTGTGGCCTACTTCTCTAAAAACGAAAAGGCGCTCAAAAAACGCATGGTAAATGCCGAGGACATCGCCCTTGACAAGATCTGGCTGCTCAATGAAGGCCACTGTATGCGCAACCAGGTCCTTGACCTTTGCAGCGGACAGATACAACGCCTGCAGGCCGACCGTCCTTACCGCTACGAATCAAGTAACGTAGAAACACTGCGCAAAATGGTTGACAAGAACGGTGGACTTACCGTACTGCCAGAACTGGCAACCTTTGAATTTGGAGAAGACCAACAGGAAAGGCTTCGCTATTTTGAAGAACCAGAACCGGTACGCGAGATCAGCCTGATCACCAATGATCATTTCGTAAAGCTCACGCTGCTGCAAAGCATGATAGACGAGATAACCAAGCTAGTGCCAGAGAAAATGAGGGTGCAAAAGAAGAACAGGAAAGTATTGCGCATCCAGTCGGCTAAACTGGTGCAATAACGATCTTGTTTATGCCACGATCAATAACGTGGCTCGAGGGAAAAACCTCATTGATGTTGGCGGATGCCAACTTCCACTCTTCGTTCGAATTGACAATATAATTCAATACAAAATGTCCGCCGGGGTTAATGCTCCGGCGACATTTATTTAGAAATGGTATTGCAGTTACAAAAGGCGGCACTACCCTGTTTATAAATACATCAACTACCAGCAGATCATAACTGTTCGACTGTTGCTGCATATATAATTCAGCGTCTTCGCAAACCGGCTTAATGTTCTCCTTCAATTTATCCGGCAATAACTCCATAGCCCAATTAAGAACGGTGACATCATTTTCAACCAAAGTGAAAGCTGGATGAAAACCTTTCTTGTCAAGTATTTGAACCGCGCTGGCTAAACCTGTACCCAACACCAGCACTTCATGAACTGCAGGCAGTTTCGGTTTTAGTTCCTTAAACGCGGTGACAAGAGGTACATAGCGAGCGCCATCAGAATAAAGGGCATCGTAAGTACCAAGCTGGTATTGCCCACGATATAAAAAAAGTTCCAGCACAGAATTTTTTGTGCTGGAACTTTTCCGGATAAGTACCGGGTATATATAGCTTAATATTTGCTTGTAGAATGGTACTGCTTCCAAAGTTACCTGGCCTTGTAATATTGCATAGCCGTGGGTATGAACTTTTGAAGATCAGCTATCCTGCGCGAATCGCTCGGGTGCGTGCTCAAAAGTTCCGGTGGTTTGTTTCCCTTGCTTTGAGCTGCCATACGCTGCCAGAATGCTATCGCTTCATTAGGATTATACCCTGCCATAGCCATAAAGATAAGGCCCATTTGATCTGCCTCGGACTCCTGGTCACGAGAGAACTTAAGTAACCCTACCTGGCTACCTACACCAACAGCAGTCATGAAAACCTGCGATGCCAACCCCGGATTGCTACCGAGCAGTCCGCCAAGCGCCTGTCCGCCAAATTGCGCAGCCATCTGCTGGCTGGCGCGTTCGTTACTATGACGGGCAATAGCGTGACCAATTTCGTGACCCATAACTACCGCAAGGCCTGCTTCATTTTGTACAATCGGCATGATACCGCTGTATACTACCACTTTACCTCCGGGCATACACCACGCGTTAGCCTGGTTATTGTTCACCAGGTTAAACTCCCATTGGTAACCATTTATTAGTTCTGATTGTCCTTTGCTGGAAAGGTACGCTTGCACAGCGCTGGCCAGCCTGTTGCCGACACGGGAAACCATTTCGGCATCGCGTGTGCCGCGAACCGGTTGGTTCGTACCCAGGAAGGTAACGTATTCCTTACTGGCCATCGTTCTCATAGTAGATTCATCTACAAGGTTCAGCGTACTACGGCCGGTTATCGGATTCCTGTAACAGGAGTATAATGTACTGGTGGTAAGCAAGATCCCTAATGCATAAATTATCTTCTTCATCTCTATAGTTCTTTGGGTTACAGAAGACAAGTTTTATACCATCGTGGTTTAAAAAGCGGTTAATCCTGGCGGCGACGCATGCGACGCTTCTTGAAAAGCGGCACTTTACTTTCACTGCCATTCAACAGGCGGTTGATATTTTTGTAGTGTGTCAGCACTACCAGGCAAGCCGTAGCGATCGCAAATACACGATAGCTCATTTCTGGTTCCCTGAAAATAAATAAGATGAGCAGCGGGAATGCGATGCTGGCACTTATAGAGCTAAGCGAAACATATCGCGTTGCCATTAGCATAAACAGGAAAACAGCAACGAGGCTAACAGCAACAAGCGGCTGTATGCCGAGTATCATACCGAAAAGAGTAGCAATGCCTTTACCACCTCTGAAGTCAGCCCATATGGGGAAGATGTGCCCCAGCACAGCTGCAAGGCCTAGGCCTACCTGCAGGTTTACAAAAGGCTCGCTGCCCCATGAATAAGCCGAAAGGATAGAAAGCTTTACTGCCACAAAACCTTTAAGCATATCGATCAGCATTACTGCCGACCCTGCTTTAGAACCTAAGATGCGAAATGTATTAGTAGCTCCAGCGTTACCGCTGCCGTGTTCTCTTATATCAATGCCGTATACTCTCTTGCTTACCCATACAGCGGTAGGAATAGAACCAATCAAATAAGCTATAACTATAAGTATTGCAATACCCATTCTTGACGGTTGAAGCTGGCAAATTTAGGTTTTACACCTTGTAAAACCTAATGGGGACTAAAATTGAATAAAATATCTATAAAACACAATACTATACAACAACGAATATCCATGCTATTAATCTTTAATAAATTCCAGCACCAGCCAGTTCCTGAGCTCTTGCCGATCTGTCTTTTTCAGCCTGACCGATACTGCTGAGCTGGTAATTATATCCTCGTCTTCCGACAAGATACCACTCAGTAATATCGTTCCTCCTGCAGATAACAGCGTAGATAATTGCTCCATGTACTGCAATAAGATATGGCGGTTTATATTAGCGAGAATAATATCATATTCTTTTTGCGGAACGTCCTCGAGCGACCCCTGCCAGAACTTTACGTTTTTGCATCCATTGCCTTCTCCATTCTCCTGGGCATTGATAAATGCCCATTCTTCATTGTCGACAGCATTCACTTCTGCAGCACCAAGTTTTTCAGCAAGAATAGCGAGGATGCCGGTACCAGTACCGAAATCCAGTACTTGTTTATTACCGAAGTCCAGGCTTCTCATTTTCCGCATCATCAGGAACGTAGTAGCATGGTGGCCGGTGCCAAATGACATCTTAGGAGTGATCACAATTTCATGAGCAGTTGTGACGGCCATATCATGAAAAGCAGCACGTATAGTACAGAAATCGTCTACTACAACCGGCTGAAAGTTCTTTTCCCATTCCTCATTCCAGTTTTTCTTTTCCACTCCTTCAGCTTTAAAAGAAACATTGTAAGGAGCCACTATACTATTCAGTGTCTCCTTGTTGTACAGCTCACTGCTGATAAACGCGTTAAGGCCTTCAGTTGTTTCCTCAAAACCTTCATACCCTTCTTCGCTGAGCAAGGCGATCAATATTTCTTTTATAGTATCATCGGCAACCGTCAAATCAACTTGTGTGTACATGGCGGCAAATTAGCACAAAAAACAAATGGGCCATACAAAGTATGGCCCATCTACTTTAATTAGAAAAACTTATTGTGGATTTACCCTATTACCAGGGGTACCATTGTCTTCGGTATCAGTCTCGTCTGAATCATTCTGCATGCTTTCATCGATCATCAGATTCTTCTGCTGATCATCCATAGAACCTGGCTTAGCACTGTTGTACAGTACACGGCGTGTAGGAACGTCGGTAACAATACGCACTTCAGTACGGCGGTTTAGCTGGCGACCGATTGGATTGTCTTTACCACCTTTTGTATTTGGTGCTGCTGGCATAGACTCACCAAAACCGCGGCTCGACATACGGCCTTTGTCAACACCTGCTTGTTCCAGGTATGCAATTACAGCATCAGCGCGACGGATCGAAAGCTCTTTATTGTAAGCATCAGCACCTTTTGCATCAGCGAAAGAATAAACTTCAACATTCAATGATGGGTTATCTTTCAGGAACTGTGACAGCGAATCAAGAGAAGCCGCTGATTCAGGACGAAGATCAGCCTTATCGTAATCGTAGAATACGTTGCTAACCTGGAAACGGTATTCCTTAGTTATTTCGTCCATGTACAGTGTTACCATTACAGTATCATCCGGATCTGTACGCTTAACATCCATTGTGTTGATAGAAGCGCGGGTAGAAGCATAACCTTGTTTGTCGCCAGTGATCACATAAGATTTACCCCTTGCCATGTTGAAACCGAAGTTACCATCAGTTGAGTTGTATGTCCTCATGTCACCTTCCTGATCAACTATTTTAGCTACTACATCAGCCATCAGCTCGTTGGTTTTCCTGTCAATTACTTTACCAAGAACCATCAGCTTTGGTTCGTATTGAATACGCCAGATATCATCGCAGCAAGTTGGGTTTTTCAGAGCCAGTGAACCTACACGGTTAGACACTACATAAGCATCTGGCTTACCAACCGGATCTTTAATAAAATACAGTTCATCTGCAGAAGTGTTAATAGGATAACCCAGGTTGGTTACGTTAGTGTAACGTGAAGGACCACCATCAGCTGAGTAGATATCGAAACCACCCATTGTTACCCAACCGTTTGAAGCAAAGTAAAGTTTGCTAACCCGGCTGTCGTAATAAGGAGTTTGTTCATCGCGATCGGTGTTAACTTGTTTACCGGCGTTTTGCGGACGACGATAAGTATTGTTGCGAGGATCGATAACTGAATACCAAATATCGTATCCACCACGGCTTTGCAGTTTCCTGTTTGAAGAGAAAAACAGCACATCCTTCTTACCTACTTTGGCAACGAATGGTTGTGTATTTGAACCTTCTTCATTGATACCACTACCTAACAGTTCAGGTTCAGACCATTTTGCACCTTCGAAGTTTGATACATATATCTTACAAATGATCTTCATTGAATCTTCTTCAGCACATTTCGTAAAATAGAACTTATCACCACCCGGGCTGTAAACACCATTACCTACGTGCACCTTAGGTGAGTTGAAATCGCCATCCATAAATTTGATAGGCCATTGGAAAGAATCCACCTGCTCAACGCGCTCCTGCTTACGAGATGTCACGAAACGAGAAACATAGCTTTCACGTTTTTGTTTATCTACTTCTACAGGGTTATTTTGACGCATAGTTGAGAACAGCAGCGCTGTATCACCCAAAGGATAAGGAGCAGATTCTGTATACGAGCTGTTCACGTTAGGACCAGCGTTAACTACGGTAACCGGCTGGGGATTTTTGATCGAGTTCATTGCCATTTTTGCACCTTCGATCTCGCGGTTAGCGCGCAGTTTCAGTTTTTTGTAAGTCTTCGGATTATCCGCGATGAATTTGTTGAATGCATCGATCGAGGCCTCGTATTCACCACGCATCTTCAGCATAACACCCTCTTTATACTTAGCTTCAGGATACAGCTTAGGCGACATAGCATAGGCTTCGTTGTAATAGTGCGCTGCCGGTGCATAATCCCTGGTCATCCAGTAACATTCAGCCATCTGGTATGTGATATACGAGTTACGCTCCTGCTCTTGCTTGAGCTGGCTATAATATTCAATAGCGTTGAAATAACTTCCTTCACGGAAAAGATTATCTGCCCAACGAAGCTTCTTATAATACGGAAGCTTTGCTACAGGGTCATTAGCCTTATTTCTGTACTTCTCTTTTTGCTGCTGCTGTGCATTCGCATCAAATTGAATAGTTACGAGAATCGTTGCCAGTATTAGAAAAAGCCAGTTTTTTCTCATGTGCGTGAGCATTATTATATGGGTATAAAAATATAAATTGGTTTAAAAAAAAGAAAGGGCTTTAAAAAATTTTTGCCCTTTCTTTTTTATATTTTTTTTGCTTATTAGAAACGCGAGCAGGGGTAGATCAATTTGCGCGCAAAGTCAAGCGGATCGGGAGCTACATAAACAATTGATATTTCAAAACCACCCAAGCCGTTAGATGCCGGCCTCAGATCTGAGTTATTGTAGTCGTAGCTAAGACCGAAACGAACGCCTTTGTATTCAAGACCAGCGTTTACCATGATTGCATCTTGCGCGCGATACCATCCACCAAGGAATACTGCTGTTGTGAACGAACGTATTTCAGGATTGCCTATTATGAGGTGGAACTCATTACCTGCAACGATCTCGTTGGCAGTAGACTGTGATTGATACAGTACAGCAGGACGCAGGCTCAGTTTTTCACTTACGTAAGCGATCGCACCAATCTGGCCGGTGTAGCGCATACCCAGTCCAACATCAGCCTTTGGATTTTTATCAAAACTCTCAAAAGGTGTGTTGATGTTGTTAGCTCCCAGACCAATAGCATAACCAATATTCTCATTTATGCTATGTGCCCAGCTAACGCCCGCATTGATAGTAAAATAGCTTGTACGGTTATTCAAACCTGGATATACCGCGCTGGTTCCCTGGTCAAATTGTCCGTTGTTGAACTCGTCACTGAAATAGAACTTGCTCAGGTCAAAGCTTTTTTGAGTATATCCACCCTGGAAACCTACTGATATTACTTTATCGATCTTTGCACCCAAAAACTTGTGGTAGGCAACAGAAGCCAATGCCGACAGGTTTTGAAGGTTACCATCGCCTGCACGGTCATTGTATAATTGCAGACCAGCAGCCAGATAGTCATCGTGAGACAGATCATTCACTATTGGCGCATCGATAGAAGCTGCATAGGTAACGAACGGTACGGTTACCGAACGCCATTGGTCGCGGTAAATAGCCGCAGCCCTCAACTTACCACTGAAGTTACCTGTGAACGCTGGGTTCACGATAAGCGGAGACGCGGTAAATTGGGTGAAGTGAATGTCTTGCGCCTGTACGGTTTGAAAAGTTGCTGCCAGGGCAACTGCAAGGCTAACACGTCCAAATAAATTTTTCCTGATCATGATATACTATCCTTAAGGGTGTTTATCGAATTAAAGTAATATTTCCTTGTTTACTAAATGTTTTTCCAGTGTCTGTAACGGCCTGGATGCTATATATATATACACCAAGCGGTTGCGGATCACCGTTATAACTTCCGTCCCATCCTTTATCTACGTCAGTTGTTTCAAACAACTTTTCTCCCCAACGGTTGAAAATACGGAAATAATTCAAAGTTGCAATGCCTTGCTTAATAATTTTTAGCTCTTTACCACGGCTGGGAGCAAATGCATTGGGCATATCCATCGTTGTTTCCTGGCGGAATACATTGATGGTGTCAACCACTGTGCAACCGCTTTCCGTAGTAGCTGTAACAAGGTATCGCGTGTTCACTTCCGGGCTAGCTATCGGGTTGGCGATGTTATAATCGCTGAGACCTACGCGCGGGAACCAATCAAAATATACAGCATTTCCGTGGGGATCCATTTGATAAGTTTCACCTGGGTGCAATGTTACGTCTGCGCCAAGTTCTGCGATGGCCTCGGGATGCACTATTACTGGCATAACAAGCGTATCGCGGCAGGTATGCTCGTCCGTGACGTACAGGGTGTACACAGTTTTTGCTGTTGGATAAACCGTGACTTTTGATGCGTCCAGCGAAGAAATAAACATATTTGGACTCCAATCATACTGGACACCACCTGCGGCTTCAAAGTGTATTGAATCATTTGGACATATGCCCCAAGGACCCTCAGGTTTTATCGACCCGAAATTGCCCGGATGAACAACCACTTTTACGATGTCGGAATCGGCACAGCCAACCGGAGTTTTAGCTACAAACATCATATCGGTCGTAAAATCGCTGGCAAAAATGGCATCTTTCTCTTTTTGGCCACGCATAAGAGCATTCGCCGGCTTCCACGACAGATCATATTTGTCGTACCAGCCAGGCTGCAATGTAGCATGCAGGTGTACTGTATCCCACTGACACATTTCACGATCTACACCTGCATTGACCGTGGGCACAGGCTGAACATCAATAATAAAATGATGTTTCATATCGGGACAACCAGGATAGCTGGCTGTGATCCAATAATCGGCAGTGGTGTCAGGTTTGATCTCTGAGATAAGTGCGAACGGAGTTTTTACACCTTGTGTAGGATTCCATGCGTAACTGAATTCGGGCGCGCCCATGGCACGCACCAGCACCTTCTCTCCCCTGCATATGGCGGTGTCTTTGTTCTCAAGCACAAAATCATTAGGCAACACAGTTACTATAATATCGTCAGTATTCTCACAACCCACGGCGCCTGAATTTACTTTGACGGTATAAGTTGTGGTAACCGTAGGATTAGCTTGAGGATCTTTGATTGTGGCACTGCTAAGACCGGTGATAGGTGTCCACGAATAACTATAAGGCTGTCCAGCCGGCGTTGCCATTACATTTAATGGCACAGCCGTACCGAGGCAGGTGGTTCTGTCGACGCCTGCATCAACAATTGGCGGGATCCTAACGTCTATCTGCACATGATCATGCGCCGGAGGGCAGCCCGATCCTGTCAGCGTAGCTTCGATCATATAAAAAGTGCTTACGCCGGGACTTGCCGTAGTGTGAAGCGAGGTTGGATTAGCTACATTGGCCGGTATCCATTTGAAAGAAAGAATATTGTCGCCAGTAGCATCAAGATTCACAGTTTCACCCACGCAGATCGCGGTATCATTAGTCAGCACTTTTACATAAAGAGAATCGTATATATCCAGTTCCGCGCTATCAATAAACTGTGGAGTGAGACCGCAAGAATACGGGTTGTACACACGGAGTTTTACAGTCTTCAAACCAGTAGCAGGAGTAATGGGCACTGCGTTTATCGTTCGATTGGCCGTTTTTGCCCCACCTAATATGACCACACTATCGGGTATTAGCAAATAGTCGGCACCGTTTACGGCGGTACCTGTTATCTGGTATTTTATTGTAAGTGGTTGTGATGTTGCTGCAGGTCTGTTGAAAACAAAGGTACCAGGCAGGCATCCCCTCACCGCATAAGGGCGTGGGTTAGACAAGCCACTACCACCTATGCCTTTAATAGAAATGGAGTTTGAAGTAAGACTTCCTGCTTTGATCCAGGTACCAGAATCCAGCGTTCCATCAGCACCGTCAGCTATTGCTAGCTTGAGGTGATAGGTAGAACACGGAATTACCGGCGACATAGCCGTAAATACAGTTGTAAAGCCATTGTGCGTAACGTATGAACCACTGTTATTGTTGACAAAATACTGCGTAAATGGCGATCCTGTGCCCATAGCATTACACAACGTAGTGCTACCGGCATTAGTCGTAACAGGGTTAGTCGTACTATTTACGGTAATTGGAATATTGGTGTTTGGAATAACCGCAAGATTTTTAGAACCTGTAATACCGGGTCCTGAAAGGAAAAATCCGAATACATCGTTGAACACAGTGCACGAGAAGCCAAAATATTCTTCAGAAGAAAAAACGTAGTCAAACTTGATCGTATCGCCCGATGGCTGAAAGTCAAATTCTAAGATACAAGCGTCAAAAGTAGACTGGCCTGCCAGGGCTGTTAACTGTGCATCGCCCGCAGCGCTATTGCCTGTTGCTGCAAACAAGCTGGCAGCGCCATTACCGCCCGTACCACTGGTGTTTGTCTCAGCCCGCCCCGAGGTGAGGATAATACCGCTGTCAATACCAAGATTGCTTACACCGGTGGTGGTAAAAATACCGTTAGCCTGGCCGGGGCAAGTTAACGTGGCGCCGGTCACTATTATCCCGTTACCCACAAGTTTTTGAACAAGAGCAAGAGCGGTTTGGTTTCCGGTGATAGCGATCTGGGCCTGAGTGGATAAGGTTAGGAGCAGCGAAAACAGCAACATGTTTACTGCCCTTGGTGTAAAAATCTTGAACATAAGATAGATTTATAACTTATAGACGGAATATTTAAAAAAATCGTTTGCGCCAAAAGACCTTCTATGGCACATCGGACATATAAAAATATTACTTCCATTAAAAAACTGCAAATTTTCTTTAATATGTTAAATATTTACATTTGAAAGTATTAGCAATAAAAAAGAGGCGATGAGCCTCGCCTCTAATCCTTCAATCGATTATTTTTTTTATTCTTCCTGCATTATGTGGTCTTCAGCAGCTGCAAGATGGTTGATCTCTGCAGCACCATATCCAATATCTCATCCCCGTTCGACTTTTTGATTGGCTATATCCTGCAGTACTGAATAGCAGCAGTTTCTGGGGTTGATGCGGCATTTCTTACCAAGTCGCCTGGAAGGCAATTCCGACCGAGTACAGAATATATTTCCCCTGACGATTGGTCGATATAGCGGCAACATGGATCTTCTGGTGGTGATACCGTGTCCGCAATAATTAGAGTTATTGTCTCTACACCAAACAGTTTTTCAATTAGTTGACCAAGCATCGTAAAAGATTTAGTTGATGTTTTAATGATTATCTGTTTCCGGCTTACCAGTTTGCTTGCCGGGCACCTTTTGCTCATCCGGTTCCAGAGGAGTGCGTTCAACGTCCAGCTGGTCCTGATCGCGCTCGTTATTCATGTCTTCGCGTTCCTGGTTTACCTGTTCTTGTTCGCGGTCTACATCGTAGCCACTGGCGCCCCCGCCTTGTTTATTGCCACCCAGCGGCTGCTCGGTATTTTGTCTCGCGGGTTCATTGGGATCGTTGGAAACCTTATCGTTCTGACTCCCTTGCTTGTGTGCTTCGCCGCCCAACTGCGAAGACTCGTGACCGGGGTTCTGACTGTCGCTTCGCGTAGTGCTGGCGCTAAAAGCCGAACGTCCCTGGTCGGGTGTGGCAGATGCGGAGTTGTTGGTATTCTGCAAACTGTTTTGATCGGTATTTCGACCGTTATTGGGGGTACTCATAGCGTGTAAGTTGTTTTGAAAACCAGGCACCAGAAAGACAAAAAGATTATGCCTTTCATAAAAATACCCTTACACGTTGCTGGCACCGTATTTTAATTCTCTTCTGTTGACAATATTCCTCAGGTATTCACTAACCCGTGCTTTGTAATTTTCAGTCAAAAACATTAAATTACATTCCTGATTTTTTACAGCCACAATAAATAAACGTCGCTTTTAGATTGAGGCCCAATGCAATTGGCTTATTTAATAACTTTGCTAACAACTGACCGGGAATGGAGGAGATTTTTATTTTGATAGCCGAAGATGACGCAGACGACCGTTTTCTGTTGCAAGCCGCCTTTGAGGAAAACGGCTTTACAGACAAATTGCATTTTGTTGAAAATGGGGTCGAAGTACTGGAATATCTGCAAGGCCTAGCACAGGAGGAAAGCTCACAATTTCCCCGCTTCATCTTACTGGATCTCAATATGCCTAAGAAAGATGGCCGTGAGGTATTAAAAGAACTAAAGCAGCATCCGCAGCTAAAAAACATACCTGTTGTAATTTTCAGCACCACAAACAACGAGCAGGAAATGCGTCGCTGTTATGAACTTGGTGCGAATTCGTACATAACCAAGCCTAATAGCTTCGAAAGTTTATTAAAAACTGTAGCTGCGTTAAGAAGCTATTGGTTGTATTCCAGCAGCATACCTGCATAATTTTTGTTTGCCCAAATTCTTCAGGCACTTTTTTTGTTTACTTCTAGCAGCAATTGTTTACGTTACAGGACAAATAGTCTTTGTTAATACAAGAATCATATATTTTTGCACCAATTGCTTCAAGTACAATTGCGATAACTTATTAAATCTAATTATGCCTGGCCAGGGAAAAGTTCTAATAATAGATGACGAGATCGATCTGTGCCTGTTGTTAAAGAGCTATTTTCTTCGTAAAAACTACGAAGTGTATTTATCTCACACCCTGGAAGAAGGTGTATCCTTTCTTAAAAATCTTCAGCCTAATATAGTTTTCCTCGACAATAACCTGCCTGATGGTATTGGATGGAGTGTTGCGCCTAAACTTGCCAAAGAGTATCCCGACATGTATATCAACATGATCAGTGCGTTCCACCCGCAACAGCCAGAAATGCCTGCCAAAGCCAAATACAGCGTTATCGAAAAACCTATCAGCTTTTCTGACCTGGATAGACAACTTGCGCAAGTACAATCCGCTTAATAGATTTTTTTCAGCATTTTCCGGAATAAAAAATTAGCTACAGTGAGGCTGTAGCTAATTAGAAAAACAACAGAGGATATATGGAGAGAGAAAGAGGCTAGTCAACCGTGCCGCGGCGTATAAAGCCTAACAGCAGCGAGATAATTGCGATGATCAACAGTACATGTATCAAACCTTTAGCGCTGTAAACAAACACACCAACTATCCATCCAATTATCAATATCACAGCGATCAGGTACAGCAACGATCTCATAGTACGGTGTTTGATTTATGGATAGATAAAAAAGACTATGCCAGCTGTGTATTTAACAGATATTAGCCTGGGGAACATAAAAATGCGGGACACAGCGGACGAAATGTCCATTTTATTCTACACAGTTATACGTAAGTAATTTGCCTATTGCGTAGCGCCATTGCCTTTGCTATCTGTGCGTTCTACCATCCCCGGCTTAGTCATCACCTCACTATCAACACTTTCGGCCATCGGGAACGTGATTGTGAACGTAGTGCCCTGCCCTACCTTGGATGCCACATCCACAGTCGCCTTGTGCGCCTGCAGAATATTGAGTGTAAATGCAAGACCCAGGCCCATACCGTTACGCTTCTGCGTAAAATAAGGTTCGAACAATCGTGTGATATTCTCTTCGCTGATACCGACGCCATCATCAGCGATTTTCAACACCGCCTGCTGTTGCACCTGCGCCAATGTAATGGTCAGTGTGCCTTTCTGTTCTTCCATCGCCTCAATAGCATTAATAACAATATTGAGCAAAGCAAGTTTCAGTTTCTCTTTGTCGGCAAATATCTGGAGACCATTGTCAGGATACGTCACTTTAAGCTTGATTCGCTTGAGCGTCAGCCTGTCTATTGCCGACGATATGACATCATCGAGGACCGTTTGTATAGTAGATACTCCCAGTTTGATCTCGGTAGGCCTTGAGGTATTGAGCAATTCTCCTATCAGGTCGCTTATGCGACGGCTGTTACGGTGAATGATATCGAGATACACCAGCATGGTGTCATTTTTCTCCTCCTGCTGCATCTGCTCCACCGACAGCGTAATGTTATTCAACGGATTGCGCACCTCGTGAGCCAGCGTGCGCACAAGCCTGCCAGTTGCCGCCAGTTTTTCTGCCTGCAACGTAGCTTTTTCTATTTTTTTGAGGTTGGTGATATCGTGTATGATACCTTGTATGTAGACAGGCGAAGTTTCTTCTTCCCTCGTCGCGGTCAGGATACACGATTTACGCTCTCCTTTTTTTGTTTTGAATACAACCTCCCAATCGTCTATTTCTCTACGTCCTTGCAATGTTTGCAGCAAGAATTTCCTGTGTTGCGCCTGGTCTATCAGGTTGCCCAGGTTCATCTGCAATACCTCCTCTTTTGTATAGCCTAACAACGGAAGTATTGCTGCATTTACATCTTTAAAATTCAATTTCTCATCAATCAAAAACACAACGTCTTTCGACTTTTCAAAGATGCCTCGATATTTGCGCTCGTTTGCCTTCAGTGCTTTCAGTGTGGCTGCACGGCCCAGGGCGTAGCGAATGCTACGCTCCATTTTCTCGATGCTAAGTTCAGTTTTTATAAGGTAGTCAACAGCACCTAGCTGCATCGCCTTGATATCAACTTCGTAGTTGCCCTTACCGGTGAGCAGAATGATCGGTTCTTCACAATTATTGTCTAAAGCTTCCTGCAAAAGTTCAACACCCGACTTTGCACCCAACCTATAGTCAACAAAGTAAAGATCATAGTCGCGTTTGATCATATGCTGAAGTGCATCAGCATACTTCGGACACCAATCGGTAACATACTCCGTAGCAGGTATATGCTTTATATACTCGCTGGTGATGATAAAATCATCTTCATCGTCATCTACGATCAGTATTTTTACCTTATGGTTTTCAGCACTCATGCGTTGTATTATTTCTGAGGAACGACAGGCAATATAATAATAAACTTAGCCCCTTTGCCTTCCTCGCTCTCTGCGTATATAATCCCGTGGTGGTGTTCCACTATTTTTTTACAAATGGCCAGGCCAATGCCCGAACCCGGATATTCTGCCTTACCATTCAATCGTTGAAAGATCTGGAATATCCGCTCCGCATATTCATTACTGAAGCCTATTCCATTATCCTGGATGGTGATCTTGCTGTAGTTATTAGCAAGCGGTAATGAATAACTCAGCTTTTGTGTGCCATCCAGCGGCTCGGCAGAAACAGTGATCCTGGATTTCTCATCAGCCTTGCGGAATTTTATTGCATTGCCGATGATATTAGTGAACAGCTGCTTTAACTGGCTTAAAGAGCCAGATACCGCAGGCAGATCTCCATTTACATCGATAGTCGTTCCAGTTTCTTCTATCAACAGTTCAAGATCAGACTTGACTTGCCGTACGACAAAACTGAGGTTAATAGGCTCAAAAGGCTGTGTATCTCTTGTAACCCGTGAAAACTCAAGAAGGTTGTTTATGAGATTGCGCATATTATCGGCCGAAGCCAGAATACGCGACATATACATTTCGCCATCTCCGGTAAGTACACTGCTGTATTTTTCTGCAAGTCTGCCGCAGAAAGTGCTGATCTTGCGCAAAGGCTCCTGCAGATCGTGACTGGCGACATAAGCAAACTCTTCCAACTCCTTATTAGATCGGTTTAATTCTGCAATGTTTTTCTCCAGTTCGTGCTCAATATTCGTTTGCTCGGTCACGTCCCTGATACTTCCTATCAGCTTAACAGGCTTGCCTGATTCGTCTGCTATAACCCTGCCCAAAGAGTGAATAGTCTTCACCTTTTGTGTGGGAGTTAGGATGCGCGTCTGGATGCTGAACTCTCCACCCTCTTCGAGCGCACGTTGCACCGCGGCGTGTGCCCGCCTGGTATCTTCAGGGTGCGTAAAGCCTTTTACGTATTCATAATTAATCCCACCAGGTTTCTGCTCCATCTCGTAGATATCGTATACCCCATCCGACCAGAATACAACTTCTGACCCGATAGGCCATTCGAAAGTGCCGAAACCAAGGACGCTAAATTGCTCCAGGTATAACTCACGCGAATCAAAAGATAGAAATGGCACTTTTTGCTTCGACGATTCGGGCAACATAAATAGTCGGTAGTACTTAACGCCGCATATTTCGACACCCGAAGCATAAATGTACCATGCCGCCATGTCGGCACTAAACCTGTAAATACCATACTGCGCCTGCAGTGCAACATTCTTTTCGACCTTCTGCAACTGTAGTCTCAGTCGGTCAGCTTCTCCGGATTGCAGAAAATCAAAAAAATTGTGGTGAGTATTTACATCAGCGCTTTTGCCGGAAATAACTTCGAACTGTCGACTACTGTAAACAATATTTCCTTCGTGATCAACAACCACCGTTATCCCAGGCCCGGCCGATATCACCTCCTCTAAAAAATTGACGGGATGATCTATTGCCATATCTGCGGTGTCGGGGTGCCTTTGCATAAATTCGAATTAGGTAAAACCATTGCTAAAAAGATAAATCAATTTCCGGCGTTCAACCAGGGGATCAACACTATGAAATCACAGTGTTAATCCATTTTAAATGCCTTGAACTGCTTCATCTTATTGTACAACGTCTTCCTGTCTATGTTTAGCAGCTTGGCAGCCTTGCTTTTATTAAAATTCGATTGCTTCAATGCATCGAGTATCACTTCGTATTCTGCATCCAGGTTAGCACTTTTCAGCTTATTCTCAAAAGGCACACTGGCACCAGCTGACATCCCTCCCATTGGCGACTCTGGCTGCGCAACCGATGGTGCTTCAAACTGCAGCTTTTGGTAATTGCTGATCTCGAAGGGAAGTGATTTTACTTCTACGTATTCGCCGTCAGTTAGCAGCGTAGCACGTTTCACAACATTTTTCAGCTCACGCAGATTGCCGTACCAGACATAGTTGTTCAGTATATCCTGCACGTCTTTCGCAAAACCTTTCACGTTCTTACCCAGCTCCGCATTGGTTATTTGGAGGAAATGGTTGGCAAAGAGCATAATATCATCTTTGCGCTCGCGCAGTGGCGGTACTTCAATGCTAAACTCATTGAACCTGTGATACAAGTCTTCCCTGAACTTGCCGTTACGGGCTGCATCCCACAGCCTTTCGTTACTGGCTATGATGATACGAAGATCAAGTTCAATATCTTTATTGCCACCTACACGCCTGATCTTACGCTCTTGAACAACACGCAACAGAGATACCTGGATATCATACGAAAGGTTGGCGATCTCGTCGAGGAATATGGTGCCTTCATTAGCTATTTCCATGCTTCCTATCTTCTGGTTCAACGCGCCAGTAAACGCACCTTTTTCGTGACCAAACAATTCGCTACCAGCCAGTTCTTTAGACAAGGCACCGCAATCGATTGCCACAAACGGCTTGTTAGCGCGTTTGCTTTTACGGTGAATTTGTTGGGCAATCGCTTCTTTACCACTACCGCTTTCGCCGTAGATGATCACACTGTAGTTAGTAGGCGCCACCAGGTCTATCTGTTTCATGATCTGCGCAAACTGCGGGCTATTACCCATTATGTACTGACCGTCGCCATTCGATATTTGCTTTGCCTTAGGCGAACCAGCGGAAGAAGTTGTAGCCGCACCGCCGGAAGCAGGAGTATATGCTTTCGCAGGGGATTGTTCCTCAGGGCTTTCAGAAAGAGCTTTTTTGATCGTAAGCAGTATTTCGTCGGGAAACAGCGGTTTTGTTACATAATCATATGCTCCAAGCTTCATCACCTCTACGGCATCTTTTACATCGCTATAACCCGTAATAATGATCACTGGCGCACCTGGGTGCATCTCTTTTATTTTTCCCAACAAGTCCACACCGGTCATATCTTCCAGTCTGAAATCGCATAATACCAGCCCAGGCTGATGTTTTTTCATCCATTCTATAGCGCCATTGCCGCTGTTAACACCCGTTACTTCATAACCATTCCTGGTTAAGAAACGGTTAAGGAGCATGCACATGTCGTTGTCGTCATCAATTACAAGGATCTTAGTCATAACTAGGTCTTACGTGTGTGTTTCGGAAATATATTGAATTAAAGTCTTCTTTAAAAATCTATGCCCACACTGCACGGATCTGTGCGATGGGTATACGCAACTGCTCACGATATTTAGCAACCGTACGTCGGGCAATATTATAAC
This sequence comes from Polluticoccus soli, assembly GCF_029269745.1. Taxonomy (NCBI): domain Bacteria; kingdom Pseudomonadati; phylum Bacteroidota; class Chitinophagia; order Chitinophagales; family Chitinophagaceae; genus Polluticoccus; species Polluticoccus soli. Next base: position 408,831 of record NZ_JARJHT010000001.1, read on the forward strand.
CTTTAGCAGACAGGATGTTAACCAGTTGCTGATCGGTGTACGGGTGGCGCTTGTCCTCGCCTGAAATTGCTTCTTCGATCACAGACTGGATCACTTTATTACTGATAACTTCGCCTTTCTTATCAGCAATACCCTCGCTAAACAGATCCTTCAGGTAAAGCAACCCGAAATGTGTTTCAGCGTATTTGTTGCTGGTGATCCTTGAAACAGTAGAAATATCCAGGCCTGACATATCAGCCACGTTACGCAGCACCATTGGTTTCAGCAAGCGGATGTCGCCTTCTTCAAAATAATCGCGTTGGATATTTACGATGCACTGCATGATGCGCAGCATGGTATCCTCGCGTTGTTTTACTGCATTCACAAACCATTGGGCGGACTGCAATTTGCTTTTTACGTATTGAGTAGAAGATCGGTCTTTTGCAGCGCTGCACTGTTGCGCAAGCTGGTCGTACAACGACTGGTTTACAAACACAGCACCCGAGCGTGAAGAATATAAATGTACCTGGATCGTATCGCCATAACGGGTGATGATAAAATCCGGGATGATCGTATTCTTAGGCTCACAGCTTGATGCTGTTTCTGAAACCGGATAAAACTTCAGCGAACCGATAAAATTCAGGATCACTCTCAGTTCTTCTTCGTCGATATTGAGCGCGTGGTGTATTTTCTCAAACTGGCGGTGCATCAGGTCGTTGTAATGATCCTGTACCAGTTTCGCTGCATATTTAACGTCAGGACGACGTGAGTCCATAGCTTTCAGCTGTATCAGCAGGCACTCCTGGATATTGCAGGCGCCTATCCCGATCGGATCGAGCGTTTGCACTATCGACAAACCTTTCCTGATGATCTCAACATCTACCAGGCTTTGTTTATGGAAAGAATAATCATCGGCAACTTCATCCAGCTGCTTGTCCATTAATCCCTGGTTGTTCAATACATCGATGATGTATTCTGCCACTTCGCGTTCTTCTTCGGTTATATCCAGCAGCCGCAATTGTTGTTTTGCATCATCTTTAAAATGATCCACATTGCTGAGCGCCATATTTGGCGTTTGCTCGGTGCTGAAATAGTTCTGATATTCGTGCTTATAATCCGGTACGTCATCGTATCCGTATTCGTCCCAATCCTGGTAGTCTTGCACATCTGTAGCTGTCTTGCCAGCCTCATCTGTAGCTTCTTCAGTGGTGGCATCCAAAAACGGGTTTTCTTCCAGTTCGTTTTTTATTCGCTGCTCCAGCTCCAGGGTGTTAAGGAAATATAGATTGAGGAGTTGTATTTGCTGCGGTAAAATTTTGAGCTGTTGTTTCTGTGTTTGTTGCTGCGAGATCATAGATTTTGGCTTTCGATTACTATCTATGTAAGGCAACCTTAAAGCCAAATTTCAGCGAGAGATTATTTTTTTAGTTTGCATAAATTTCATATTGACAATCAACTAAAAACAAATTATACATTTTCACAACTGTTAACAGCTTGTTTTAATCACTGTTTCTGAAGCAGTTAGATGAGGAATAAGTTCTACAAAATGTAGAGATTTAATCGACATGAAAAAGAAGTTCAGGGTAATCATCAGTGCATTTGCTATATCATTCGTCATAATGGCCGGACTGTCAATCTATTCTTTAAAACAGTTTGGCGCACTTAGGGACTATTCCAACCAGGTAGATCATACAAACAGGGTTATCACGCAATTATACAGGCTGGAAAGCCTGCTTAAAGAGCTGGATATTAAGGAGCGGGGGTATATGCTTACGCACGACAGTACTTATATACTAGAGATGCTGGCGGCTTCGCGTCATATCCAACCCATCCTTGATAACGTCAAAGTGCTAACGCGCGATAATGAAGTGCAGAAAAAAACATTTGTACTCCTGAAGAGCACTATAGCATTGCGTTTGTCTGATATCAAGGACAACCTGAAATATGTCGATACGACCAAAAACCCGGGTGTATCGCCGTATTATTTCCAGGGAAGAGAGCGAAAACTGGAAAGTATCAATTTCATTGCGGAGATGCTGAAGCGTGAGGATAAGATGCTTCGGGAGAAATTTCAGGGCAAACGATATTACCAGCAAATTGCCAGCAATACACTCATCTATTTGTTGATAGTATTTGGTCTGGTAACACAAGCGCTGTTCCTGTTGATGGTGAAGGAACTAAAAATACGCTTGAGCGCACAGGATGAACTACAAACTAAACTAGCCGATCTGAGTCGTTCTCACGCCGAACTGGAACAGATCGCTTTTGCGGCATCGCACGATCTGCAGGAGCCGCTACGCAAGATCAGGATATTCAGTAACCGCTTGCTGCTACTTAAGGATAGTAATAACCCGGAGATGAAAGACACAGTGGACAGGATAAGCGCCTCAGCCGAGCGAATGCAGGAACTGATAGACGACATGGTGAACCTGACCAGCCTGATAAAGGAGGAAGGCGAAAAAGAAGAAGTGGACCTGAATGGGACGGTCAAAAACGTACTATTGGAGCTGGACGAGCGAATTAAAAACCAGAAAGCCGTGATACACCGGGAGGTATTACCTGAACTCTACGGTTATCCAAGACAGTTCCATATCCTGTTCAAATCGTTGCTCGATAATTCGCTGAAGTTTACACGTGACGAGGTAATACCGGTTATCGCCATCAGGGCCGATAAAACAACCGGTGAGGAGTTGACACATATTCATAAAGACCTCGCGCAGAAAAGCTTTTACCGCATTACTATATCCGACAATGGTATTGGGTTTGACAATAAGTTTATCTCCAAAATGTTCAAGATATTCCAGCGTCTGCACACACAGCAATCAGAATTTGAGGGCAAAGGTATAGGCCTGGCAATATGCCAGCGCATAATGGTAAACCACGAAGGGTATATCATAGCGAATGGACATCCCGATGTAGGCGCTACGTTTAAACTGTTTTTCCCCGCATCTTGATATTAGCCACCTACCACGTCGCCACCGTTGATGTGGAGGATTTGACCTGTCATGTAAGAGCTGTCTTCTGAAGCAAGGTAGACATAGGCCGGCGCGATCTCGCAAGGATAGCCTGCCCTACCCATAGGTGTGTCCTCTCCAAACTTCTCGAGATGCTCTTTGTCGAAACTGTATACAACAAGCGGCGTCCATACAGGACCGGGGGCTACACCATTAACGCGGATCTTTTTCGGCGCAAGATTTTTTGCCAGTGAGCGGGTAAATGAAACTATAGCGCCTTTTGTAGATGCATAGTCGATAAGATGCTCGCTGCCGCGGTACGCCGTGACAGATGTGGTGTTGATGATAATACTATCGGCTTTCATCACTTCAAGAGCCGCCTGGGTAAAGTAGAAGAAAGAAAAAATATTCACTTCAAATGTGCGCACCAACTGCGATGTCTCTATGTTTCTCAGATCCTCATCGTCTTCATGCGTACCGGCATTGTTTACGAGAATATCCAATCGACTCAGTTCTTTATGGGTCATCGCTACTACCTCTTTGCAAAACCCTTCATCACTTATATCCCCTTTGAAAAGAAGGCATTGCTGACCCTCCTTTTCTACCATTTGCTGGGTTTCCCTTGCGTCATCGTCGCTTTTCAAATACACTATCGCAACATCCGCACCTTCCCGGGCATAGTGCACTGCAACCGATCGTCCTATACCGCTGTCGCCGCCGGTAATGATGGCTACTTTACCTTTCAGCTTGCCGGTTCCCTTGTAATAGCTCCTTATAGCCGGTTGATCCAGGTGGTGTTGGAATTCTTTTTTGCGGGCTATTTTGATATCGGTTTGCTTTTTGTCGGACATCGGTGAAACATTTCTATTCTCACCGTAAAATTTGTTCCATACAAAAAAGGCAGCCGTTTGGCTGCCTTAGTTCAATTCGTCTTATAGCTATTTGATATCTGGCTTTTGTTCTTCTTTTTGAGCGCTATCACTATGCACTTCTTTCTTGTTTACTTCTTCAATCTCACGCATAAACTTGCTGACATTCTCGTCAGCATAAGGTCCGTATGCATCGACCAACGTGCCCTTTTCGCCTGATGCAGATTCTATAACGTACAGGATCGACATATCCGCAGGATCAGATTCGCCCTCAAAACGGTAGAAGTTGACGATCTTCACCTGTCCCGGTGCGAAATATTTATCAGTAGAACAAGAGTACAATCCACGGCTGGTCACTTTGAAGCTGTCGATGTAACCATCCTTTACCACTTTGTTTACACAAGCGGTAAGCGTGTTCATTTCCGTAGCCTTATCGTTAGCTTCATTATATTGTTGAGAACGCATAACTCTCAGTTTTAATTACCCTTACTATAGAAAAATCTCTGCCAATCCCGGCATTTACATCATAATTATTTACACCCTCTTTTCCATACTGAAGACTAATGGAATATATATGGTAGAGTTTGCACCTTGATCTTTACTTAACACTTTTCAAACACAGCTATAACGCGAAATGTAGAAAAGCATCCACAGCCGCATCGCACAATGAACTAATTATCAATGCAATAAAAATAATAGCATTAGCTATAATAGCGAAGGGCCGGTACTAGCGTATCCGACCCTTGCTCTATTACCAGACCCCCGATCTTAAGTTATTTGTTGAATTTTTGTTGCAATTTTTTAGAAGTTTCCAGGTGTTCGCGAAGAACAGGAAGAGCTTTGCTGACCATAGCCTTAAGCTCAGCATCCTGCGTTTCTTTTTCTACGTCCTCAAACTTTTTGATATCGTGCTCATGATCATCGACCATATCGTTTGCCCATTTTTTATCCCAGTCGGCACCCTTGGCGTCATCGTGACTGGCATGATCCATATCCGCAGTGTCCGCCGCAATGTTCTTTTTTGCAGCATAAGCTTTTAGATCTGCTCCGAGCTTTTTATGGTCTGCTTCCATCTTTTTGGCAGCACTTTTCAGCTCTGCATCAGTGCCTTTGGATTTACCGTCGGCAAGCATATGCAGTTCCATCGTGTTCGATTTCATTGCATCCTTAACAAAGTCTGCATCGTCTTCTGCATCATGTTTATTCATGCTGTCTAAGCGGTTGCCCATATTGTCAACAGCAGCGTCAATCTTGCTTCCGATGGTATCGGCTTTCTCTTCTATTTTTTCAGAGGTTGAACTGTCGCAGGAAGCAAGGAATAATGCACCGGCCATAGCCAGGCTGCTCGCCAGGAGGATTTTTTTCATGTGGTATTTTGGCAATTTTGGTTAAAGATTGATTGTAACGATTTTATCGGTCCATTGCGCTTTGCGCATCCCTGTATTTTTTTATCAGGTCATGAGATGTTCTGAGCGAACTGTGCTGGTCAGAGATCAGACTCCTGACATCGGGGCTCAATTCATTTTCTGCATGCATGGCCGATTCGTAAGCACGAAGTGCCGCATCTTCACCAAATTCACATGAGGACAGGATGGCTTTCCTGTCACTGCCGGTAAACGTAGCCTTCACATCCATCCAGGCGCGGTAAATTTTACCCGAAGTGGTGGTGCCGCGTTCTACTTCGCCGCCACACTCGTGCACCTTGCCCTCCAACTCCTGCCTGTATTCTTCGCTTTCGCGTACCATTCCTTCAAATGTTGCTTTCAGGTCTACATCAAGGTCTTTGGCCTCTCTTATCGCGCGTTCGTAACCGGCTATCCTGTCATTGTTAACTTTCACCAGATCATTCAGTATTTCTACAGTGTTTTCCTGATTTTGCATAAAAAAGTATTTAGATGGTTTACTGCTGGCGTTAAAAAACTATGCCATATGAACCTTGATATTTCACGCTGTCTGGCTCTTAAAACGACAGCTACAAGCGACCATATAGAATAGACCCCAGAAGCTATCTAAAGCATTTCCAGATATAACTGGCGTAACAATCAGGCTGAAAATCGCTTATTTTGCGGACCAATTGACTAATATGGTTACCGCATTAGAGATTCTTAAATACACCATTCCTGCGCTTATCGTTTTGATCAGCAGCTATTTGATCGTTAAACGATTCCTGGTTTCGGAGATCACGCGCAAACAGATCGCACTTTTCCATGAGGGCCAGGAAACCACCATGCGTTTGAGACTGCAGGCTTATGAAAGGCTGGTTCTCTTTATTGAGCGTATTCATCCGCGCCAGATCATCCCACGCATTTACCAATCTGGGATGACGGTAAATGATCTGCAGCAAACCTTGATATTCAATATAAAAACGGAATTTGAACACAACCTGTCGCAGCAAATATATGTTTCCAAACAAGTGTGGGACACGGTAAAAGGTGTTAAAGAACAGGAGATAAATATGATCAACCAGATCGCCAAGGCATTGCCACCCGATGCACCCGCCAAAGAGCTGCACCAGCGTATTGTTGATTTTGTGCTGACCACAGAAACATTGCCAACAGAAATGGCGATCGATGTCATCAACGATGAGGCAAAGCGCATGCTGTCTTACAACGGCAAGTAATCTCCCAATTAAAAATATTAGCAGTGAGCGATAAAAAGTTTATTACCGACGCAGGTATCGAAATAAAACAACTGTACGACCAGCCCGTAACCATGAACGAAAAACCGGGTGAATTTCCCTTTACCCGTGGCGTGCATGCCGCTATGTATCGCGACAGGCTTTGGACCATGCGTCAATACGCCGGTTTCAGCACCGCTGAGGAATCTAATAAAAGGTATCACTACCTGCTGAGCCAGGGTGTAATGGGTTTATCAGTTGCTTTCGACCTGCCTACGCAGATCGGGTACGATTCAGACCACGAAATGTCTGAAGGCGAAGTGGGTAAAGTAGGCGTCGCTATCGACTCGCTCGAGGACATGGAGATACTGTTCAAAGACATCAAGCTGCAGGACATTTCCACCTCCATGACCATCAACGCCACGGCGTTCATCCTGCTTTCTTTCTATATCGCACTCGCTAAAAAACAAGGCGCAGATATCCGCAAGATATCAGGCACCATCCAGAACGATATCCTTAAAGAATATGCTGCAAGGGGCACGTATATCTATCCTCCGGGGCCATCAATGCGCCTGATCACCGATATATTTGAATATTGCAGCAAAGAGGTACCGAAGTGGAATACCATTTCTATTTCCGGTTACCATATACGCGAAGCGGGTTCTGATGCCGTTCAGGAGCTGGCATTTACACTTGCAAATGGTAAAGCATATCTGCAGGCAGCTATAGAAAAAGGCCTTGATATCAATGTATTTGCACAGCGCCTTTCTTTCTTCTTCAATGCGCATAACAACATTTTCGAAGAAGCCGCGAAGTTCCGCGCAGCCCGCCGCATGTGGGCGCACATTACCCGCTCATTAGGTGCTACTGACACAAAAGCGCAAATGCTTCGCTTCCATACACAAACCGGCGGAAGCACATTAACAGCGCAGCAGCCTAAAAACAACATCGTTCGTGTTACCCTGCAAGCGCTGAGTGCGGTACTTGGCGGTACACAGTCACTACATACCAACGGCTACGACGAGGCATTGTCATTGCCTACTGAAGAAGCTGCAACTATTGCATTACGTACACAGCAGATCGTGGCTTTTGAAAGTGGCGCTACACACACGGTAGATCCCCTGGCTGGTTCTTATTATGTAGAGAACCTGACCAACGAAATAGAAGCGGCAGCATGGAAGCTGATCGACAAGATCGATGTAATGGGTGGTGCTGTTAAGGCTATAGAGCAAGGTTTCATCCAGGACGAGATCGCCCGCGCTGCTTACCAATACAACCGTGAGATCGAGACCGGTGAAAAGATCATTGTTGGCGTAAACAAATTCATCGCCAAAGAAGAAGGCCAGACCCCTGTGCTGAAGATCGATGATTCTATCCGCCACGTACAAATGGAAAAATTGCGTTCGCTGCGTGAACGTAGAGATAATGCAAAAGCCGCTGCTTCCCTCGACGCAATCCGTCAAAGGGCCAAAACAACAGCCAACCTGATGCCTGTGGTAATAGAAGCAGTGGAAAATCTTTGTACGCTCGGAGAGATATCTAACACGCTGCGTGAAGTGTGGGGAGAATACCGCGGCTAGGGCAGCCTGATGAGCTTTGTCGACATTGAATCGCGCTGGCGTTCCCAAGCCCATGCGCTTATCGATACTTTGTCGTAGGTCTCTATTCCTTCTTTCTGGTTGTGAAGTTTTAGGTATTCATCATACAGGAAACTGCTGTAATCATTTACGCCGCTATCAAACTTGCGCCTGATGGCACGCAGGGTATCGAGGTGCGATTTTGTAATGGGATTAAGCTGCTTTTTAAAAGTGTTGGCCATGTGTGTGTCCACTGCTCTTACACGCGCATGAGTATACAGCCACACATTCAGGTAAGCAGAATAGTTGAATGAACTGTCTTTGGTAGTAGTACTCAATACATACGCCAGCAGGTTTGCATCGTCTTCAGCTGCTATTCCCGATTGATGTGCCATTTCGTGCGTTATGACAAAAGGCAACATGAAAGATGGCAGAAAACTGTTCACCTGTGCCTCACCGGTAAACGGATTGTAGTAACCCTGTATGCCGAGGTGCTGCATAAAAAAGCCAAATATCGATGGCTTCACATTTAGTCCATACATTTTCGTCCTGCTGTCCGTGTACTGCCTATAGTATTCTCGCGCCCTCTTTTCAGTTTGTCGAAACGTAAGTGATCTATAAGCGGGCGCGTAAGTATTCAACTTTTGAATCAAAAACGCATCGTAGCTGATAAGACTAGAGTTGTAGGCCCCGTTACGTTTATCAAGATCCCAGTATGTTGTAAGCGAGGGCTTATAATAATTGCCTCCCCACCCCAATACGAAGATCACATATAAAATAGCCAGCGAAATGATGCTGTGAAGTATAGATGTAAGAAAGTCGTGTGTGTGCGTCCGTATCTTGATAAGGAAAAATAGCCAGCGTGCTATTGCCACCAGTACCAATACGCCGCCAATGATATACAGGATATCACCAATACTGAGCGGTATAAGACCGATCGTAACATTCCTCAACGTCTGGAAAGGCCGGAAAACGTACTTATCATAAAAGGTCACTATCTCCGGGTAATAGGGCAGCGTATACTGAATTGCCGTGAGCAACAGGATAAGGAGAAAGAGAATAATTAACTTTTTCTTATACCGCATGAAACTATTTCAATGACTAAAGCGCCTAAGCGAAAGCATAGATATCAATATCTTTGCTCACTCTGTAATTTAACTTAAACATACTTAATGCCTGTATACCAAAGTAAAATTTTCATACCAGTTCTATCCCTGCTGCTGGTGTCCGGGGTCACCGCCTGTAAATCCAAAAAGACAGAAACCACCACCACAACGGCCCGCGGACAAGCTGGCCGGCCCAACAACCTGCGAGCAGAAGTTTATGTAGTGAAAGCTGAGGTATTTCAAAATGACTATAAAGCAAGCGGTACACTTTTACCCAACGAGGAAATTGAGATACATCCCGAAATATCCGGCCGGGTAACCAGTATTTCTTTCAAAGAAGGTGCGCACGTACGCAAAGGACAAACGCTGGTGCAATTGTACGATGCAGATACGCGTGCACAGATACAGAAACTGAGAGCACAACGACAGTTGCAAGTCAAGCTGCTGGAGAGGCAGCAAGAATTGCTGAGCATTGGTGGCATCAGCAGGCAGGAATATGAAACTACACAGACACAGATCAGGTCGATAGATGCTGATATAGCTTTTGCAGAGGCGCAGCTGAGGACAACCAGGATCGTGGCGCCGTTTAATGGAACCATTGGGTTGCGAAACATAAGCGTTGGCGCTGTAATAACTCCTACAACAGTGATCGCTACTCTGCAGCAAACCAATCCTTTAAAAATGGATTTCGCTGTTCCTGATAAATACCGCGGCCTGTTATTTACTGGTAAGGGTGTATTCTTTTCGGTGAATAACAACCAGTTGGGTAACCTGTCTGGGAAGATCAGCGCCATAGAGCCAGGTGCTGATGTAACCACGCGTACCGTGAAGGTTCGGGCCCTGGTACCCAACAGCAGCGGCAAATTGGTGCCTGGTTCGTTTGCCGAGGTTGTGATACCTTTTGAGAGCAACTACAGTGCGATACTAATTCCATCTAACGCTGTAATACCCACAACGCGTGACAAGAAAGTAGCAGTGGTTGAACAGGGCCGAGCACAGTTGTTAACAGTGGAACTTGGAGAGCGAACAAGCGATAAAGTAGAAGTGACCAAAGGTCTTGAAGCGGGCGATACGGTAATAGTTACCGGCCTGATGCAGGTGAAGGCTGGCATGGAAGTTAAGGTCACCAAGGTGAGAAACTAAAGACATTATTATGGGTTTGATCACCTTCACGGACAAAGGACTGTACTGCCGTGAAGGTGATTTTTTTATTGATCCATGGAAACCGGTGCAACGCGCGGTTACTACCCACGCACATTCCGACCATGCCCGCTGGGGGAGCCGCCTATACCTGGCACACACCGATAGCTATTATCTCCTAAAGGCACGTCTTGGTGAAGACACCCAGATACAAACCCTTGATTACAACCAATCCATCAGTATCAATAATGTGAAGATCAGCTTTCATCCCGCGGGGCATATTATTGGGTCTGCACAGGTGCGTGTAGAATATAAGGGAGAAGTCTGGGTAGTGTCCGGTGACTATAAACTGGAAGACGACGGCGTTACCGTACCTTTTGAGCCGGTGAAATGCAACACCTTTATTACTGAAAGCACTTTTGGACTTCCTATCTACCAATGGCGTCCGCAGCCGGAGATCATGGAAAACATACATCAATGGGTGCTCCGCAACCAGGAAATGGGTCGATACAGTGTTCTTTCAGCCTATAGCCTTGGCAAGGCGCAAAGGCTGATTCATGCCCTGTCAGCATACGGACACAAGTTTTATGGTCATGGTGCCATTTATTATATGAACCTGGCTATCCAACAGTCCAGGCCATTTCCTGACGTGACCTACCTGCGCCCCGAAACACCTAAAGAAGAGGTAAAAAGGGGCATCATCATTATGCCCTCTTCTGACACCAATAATCCATGGTTGCGCAAATGGCAGCCTTCGGCCACAGGTATTTGCAGCGGCTGGATGCAGGTACGAGGCGCACAGCGCAGAAGGAATGCAGACGCTGGCTTTGCCCTAAGCGACCACGCTGACTGGCCTGGCCTGCTCGAAGCTATAAAGGCAACAGGTGCAGAAACTGTATATGTGACGCACGGGTTCAGCGCTCCCCTCGCCCGCTACCTAAAGGAGGAAGTCGGTCTGAAAACAGGCGTAGTACAGACCGCATTTGGCGAGGATGAAGAATAACACATTAAGCAAATTCTAATTACAACATAGCTTTTACATATAGCTGCTGCAGTTTCAGTAAATTTGCAGCGCATGAAATCATTCGAGGTTCCTGTTCATTACCGCAGCACGCTGGTTACAGCCATCAAGCAAAAACGCAAAGCGGCCGACAAGATGAAGAAAGACTTTTCTCCAACCGTATTGGAGATTGGTTCTCTACAGATCATTCTTGCGCGTCACTTCGGCTTTTGTTATGGTGTGGAAAACGCCATTGAGATAGCTTTTCGCGCGGTAGCCGAGAACCCGGGCAAACGCATTTTCCTGCTGAGCGAAATGATACACAACCCCGGTGTAAACGCAGACCTGCAGGCGCTTGGAGTGACGTTCATTATGGACACCGGTGGCAAAATGCTGATGGACTGGGATGACCTGACATCCGATGATATCGTGATCATTCCTGCTTTCGGTACTACGCTGGAGATGGAAAAGAGGCTGCGCGACAAAGGCATAGAACCTTCGAAATACGAAACCACCTGCCCGTTTGTAGAAAAAGTATGGAACAGGGCGGAGAAAATAGGTACCGAGGGGTATTCTATCATCGTGCATGGCAAACCCAAACACGAAGAAACCCGTGCGACTTTTTCTCATAGCAAGGCGAACACGCCGACCGTGGTAGTAAAAGACATGGCGGAGACCGAACACCTGGCCAAATTCATCACTGGTGAATTGCCTGCTGAGCAGTTTTACACTGACTTTGCCGGACAATACTCTGAAGGCTTCGATGTGACCAAAGATTTTCAACGTATTGGCGTGGTAAACCAAACGACCATGCTAGCCAGCGAAACTCAGGGCATCGCCGATTACCTGAAACAGGTTATGATACAGCACTATCAACTATCTGCCGATAAAATATCAGAGCGTTTTGCAGACACACGCGATACGCTGTGCTATGCAACCAACGATAACCAGAGCGCAGTACAAGGCCTGCTTCAAACAGAAGCTGACCTCGCTATTGTGATCGGTGGTTACAACAGCTCTAATACATCGCACCTTGTTGAGCTGTGTGAAGAAAAGCTGCCTACCTATTTCATTAAGGATGAGCATTGCCTCGAATCATTGACAAGCATACGTCACTTCGACCTACACACGCACACCGAAAAGCAAACAGAAAATTACCTGCCGTCAAACAGGCCATTGAAGATCATGATAACTTCAGGTGCGTCTTGTCCTGATGCTTTGGTGGAACGAGTGATTGAAAGATTGGCAGAAATTACCGGTAATGAACCTGCTTTAGAGGCCATTACCGGCAACTGGACCGCTATCAGTTAAGTTCCAAAACCAAATCGTTAGTATTTACAAGGGTGCCTTCGCCTAACGCGATGTCACGGATGTTGCAATCGTAAGGCGCAGCTATCACCGTTTCCATTTTCATGGCTTCTATCACAAACAGTGGTTGGTTCTTCTTCACAGGTTCGTCTTTCTTCACCAATAGCTTAGACAGCATTCCCTGCAATGGCGCACCGATATGCTTGCCATTGCTTTGATCTACTTTCCGGTTCTCCGCTTTCACTACTTTCACTGACCTATCTGATATCTCCACATTGCGTGTCTGGCCATTAAGCTTGAAGAACACTGTGCGTTTCCCTTTATCATCAACAGGCCCAATGCTCAGTAAGCGTATCAGCAGCGTCTTTCCTTTGCTGATCTCGATGGTTGTTTCCTGTCCAGCTTTCATTCCATAGAGGAAGAGAGGAGTTGGCACTACAGACACATCACCATATTCCCTCCAGAAGTTCAATCCTTCTTCAAATACTTTCGGGTAGAACTTGTACGAAAGGAAATCGCAGATTCCAAGGTCTTCACCAAACTTCTGTTTGAACGCTTTCAACTCCTGTTCAAAATCTACAGGCGGCAAGTGCGTGCCGGGCCTGTCAGTAAACGGCGTTTTATCTTTCAGGATGATCTGCTGCAGGTCTTTAGGCAGGCCACCTTCGGGTTGACCGATAGAACCCATAAAGAACTCCTGCACCGATTCAGGGAACGAGATATTTTCGCCTTTTGCATAAACGTCCTCACGCGTCAGGTTATTGGCCACCATGAACTGCGCCATGTCGCCTACCACCTTCGAGCTCGGTGTTACTTTTACTATGTCGCCGAACATATCGTTCACCGTAGCGTACATGTCTTTGATCGCTTCAAACTTATCACCCAGACCAAGCGCTACAGCCTGTGGTTTGAGGTTAGAATACTGTCCGCCAGGTATCTCATGCCGGAACACCTCAGCAGCACTGGCTTTCAGGCCTGACTCAAACGGATAATAATATTCGCGAACAGCCTCCCAATAATTAGAGAACTGGTTGAGCGATTTGATATCGTATTGATTCTCGCGCTGATGAAACTTCATCATCTCTACGATGGCATTGAAGTTTGGCTGAGACGTAAGCCCACTTAGTGAACCCATCGCGCAGTCTACCACGTCAACACCAGCTTCGATTGCCATCAAGTAAGTAGCTGGTTGCAGCGACGATGTATCATGTGTATGCAGGTGCACGGGTATTTTCACAGTTTCCTTCAATGCAGTCACCAGTTCTTTTGCTGCATAGGGCTTCAACAAGCCCGACATGTCTTTGATAGCTAGTATATGCGAGCCTGCATTTTCCAGGTCTTTTGCCAGGCGCAGGTAATAATCGAGCGTGTACTTAGTTCGCTTAGGATCGAGTATGTCACCCGTATAACACAGCGCTCCTTCAGCAATACCTTTAGTACGCTTGCGCACCATGTCGATGCACGGTGCAATATTCTCCATCCAGTTCAGTGAGTCGAAAATCCGGAAAATGTCTACGCCTTTCTCCCAAGATTGCTCTACAAATTTTTCGATCAGGTTGTCAGGATAGGCCGCATAACCAACACCGTTGCAACCGCGTATCAGCATTTGCAACAGGATATTGGGTATCGCTGCACGCAGCATTTCCAGGCGCTTCCAGGGATCCTCTCTCAGGAAGCGGATACATACATCAAACGTAGCACCACCCCACACTTCCATGCTGAATGTCTGCGGGTGCAGTTTGGCGAAGTGTTTAGCTACCTTCAGCATGTCGTAACTGCGCATACGCGTAGCCAGCAGCGACTGGTGTGCATCGCGGAAAGTTGTATCTGTATAATGTACCTTCTTTTCGTTGCGCAGCCATTCACTAAATTTCTCAGGACCAAGTTCTGTCAACAGGTCTTTGGTGCCTTTGGTATATTCTACACCAATGGCTTCAGGCACTACAGGTTTTTCAAATGTCCTTTCTTCTTTGACCTTTACATCGGGGTTGCCGTTGATAGTAACATCGGCCAGGAAGTTCAGCATCTTAGTACCCCTGTCCTGGCGCACCACAAAATTGAACAGCTCAGGATGCTCCTGGATAAAACCAACTGTTGCTTTACCTGCATAAAACTCTTCGTGCGTGATCAGGTTCTCGAGGAACTGGATATTGCTTTTCACGCCGCGTATCCTGAACTCGCGCAACGCACGGTGCATCTTCTGTGATGCATCGAAAAGGTTATTACCCCAGGTACTCACCTTCACCAGCATCGAATCAAAGAACGGGCTGATCTTCATACCGGGGTAAGTGCTGCCTTCATCAAGGCGCACACCAAAACCTGTGGCATTACGATACGTTACGAGCGTACCATAGTCCGGCTTGAAGTTGTTGATCGGATCCTCGGTTGTAATGCGACACTGTATCGCAAAGCCATCCTTCCTGATAGCATTCTGATCTCCCAAACCGATCTTAGGGTCCGACAGTTTATAGTCAGAAGCGACATACAGTTGGGTCTTTATCAGGTCCACACCAGTTATCATTTCTGTCACTGTGTGTTCAACCTGTATACGTGGATTTACTTCTATGAAGTAGATATTGCCGGCAGCATCTACCAGGAACTCTACTGTACCAAGGTTATTGTAATCAACCGCACTGGCGATCTTCACCGCATATTCATACAGCTTTTCGCGTGTTTCGTTGCGCAGGTTTACCGATGGCGCTACTTCCACCACTTTCTGAAAACGGCGTTGTACCGAGCAATCGCGCTCGTACAAGTGAACAATGTTGCCGTGATTATCGGCAGCTATCTGCACTTCTATATGCTTCGGGTTCTCTACAAACTTCTCAAGGAATACTGTATCGTCGCCAAATGCATTTTTTGCTTCACTCCTTGCCTCACGGAATGACTTCTTCAGTTCTTCTTCGTTTCGCACTACGCGCATACCGCGGCCACCACCACCTGCAGCAGCTTTCAACATCAGCGGGTAACCGATGCGGGCAGCTTCGCTCAATGCAGCTTCCTCTGTATCGAGTGGTAGTTCATTACTCTCAATGATCGGGATACCGGCTTTCTTAGCCACTTCCTTCGCCGTTACCTTATCACCAAGTGCCGACATTACATCCGGCCTCGGCCCAACGAAGATGATACCGTTGTCCGCACACCTTTTTGCAAACGTTGCATTCTCTGACAAGAAGCCATAACCGGGGTGAATGGCATTGGCGCCAGACTCCTTCGCGATGGTTATCAGGGCATCAATATCGAGGTAAGGTTTCAGCGGCTCATTGTCCGCGCCCACCTGGTAGGCTTCATCAGCCTTGTAGCGGTGCAGCGAATAACGGTCTTCGTAAGTGTAAACAGCAACTGTAGGTATGTTCAATTCTGTTGCTGCGCGTGAGATCCGGATGGAGATCTCTCCCCTGTTGGCGATAAGTAGTTTTCGGATGTGCATATGCTTGAGGATATTCTAGATGAAGTGTAAAATCTATGCCAAAATAAAAGCGCCGGCGAAATTACGCCGGCGCTTCAACTTATTATAAAAATTTTACCACAATCTTACCCTCAGGCTGTCTGGAAGGTACAGCTTATTGCCTGGCTTCACGTTGAAAGCCTCATAGAACTCCGGTATGTTCGGCAGCGGGCCGTTCACGCGGAATTTAGCCGGTGAGTGTACGTCCGTAAGCAGTTGGCTAGCAAGTTGTTCCTTGCGGATCTGGTACATCCAGCCCAAGGCATAACCCAGGAAGTAACGCTGCAGTGGCGTGTAACCATTGATCATTTCGCCTTTTTTATAGGCCTCGGTCTGCTTGAAGGCATCCAGCCCTATCAGCAAGCCACCGAGATCGGCCAGGTTCTCGCCCAGCGTGGCGCGCCCATTGATGTGCTGGGTATCTACCGGTACCATGTTGTTGAATTGTTTCACCAACACTTCCGCACGTTTTTTGAATTCTTCCTCATCTTTCGCTGTCCACCAGTTTTGCAGGTTGCCCTTTGCATCAAACTGGCGACCCTCGTCGTCAAAGCCGTGAGTGATCTCGTGACCAATGGTAGAAGCTGCCGCATAGCCATACACAAGGGCGTCATCCAGTTCTTCGTCCCTATAGCCAGGCACAGTGAAGATACCTGCAGGCAGCACGATCTCGTTGTTCGACGGGTTGTAGTATGCGTTGTAGGTCTGTGGCGTCATTTCCCATTCTTCCCGATCCACCGGTTTGCCCAGCTTATTCATTTCGTAATTGTTCCACCATTCGTTGGCATGAAGCGCATTCATTACATACGAATTGCGGTCAATTTTCAACGCAGAGAAATCTTTCCATTTGTTAGGATAACCAACCTTCTTGGTGATGGCAGCCAGTTTCACCAGTGCTTTTTGCTTGGTGCTGTCTGTCATCCAATCCAGCTTTTCGATCCTTGCTTTGTAAGCAGTACGCACGTTCTCCACCATGTTTTCATAGCGCTTCTTGGCCGTTTCGTTGAAGTATTCTTTGGCAAACAATTGGCCCAGGGCTTCGCCCATAGCGCCTTCTTCAGCATCCAGTACACGTTTCCAACGCGGACGGGGCTGCTCAGCACCACGGATCAGTTTGTTATAGAAGTTGAAATGGTTGTCGAAGAACGGCTGGCTCAGGTAACTGGCAAACGTACGTACGAGGTGGAAGGTCATATAGTCCTTCAGCGTTTGGATGTTTTCGCTCGCTACAACTTTATCCAGTTGTTTGAAAAACTCCGGTTGACCGATGATCACGCTATCCACGTGTTTCACGCCCATTTGCTGCAGGTACGACGGCCACTCAATATTCGGCGACAGCTTCTTCTGCAGGTCAGAGATGGCCATCTTGTTGTAATTGGCATACGGATCACGCAGGGCTTCCAGCTTGCGCGACTGCGACGCCAGTTGCTTTTCCATTGCGACGATCGCCGTGGCTTTCGTTTTAGCTGTAGTGCTATCCACACCCATCAGCTGGAACACACGGGAAATGTAGTTAGGATATTCGTTTCGGATCTTGGTCGTACGCTCGTCGGTATTGAAATAATAATCCCGGTTAGGAAGACCAATACCACCCTGCGACATGTAATAAGCCATTACATCGCTCGCTTTCGCATCCTGGCTCACACCTTCGCCATAAAACACGCCCACACCGTACGTATGCATACGTGCAGCCATAGCCATCACGTCTTTCGGCGTTTGCATGGCGTTGATCTTATTCATCTCTTCGCGTAGCGGCTCAATGCCTTGCTTGTTGATGTTCGCAGAGTCCATACCGCTGTGCCAGAAATCACCTATCTGCTGGTCGGTGCCTGACTTAGCATTCTTCTTTTCAGCGTCTTCATTGATCTTGCGCAGGCGGGCATACAGTTCATTCTGCACCAGGTGGGCGATACCCCAGCTCGATTCCTCTGCTGGTATAGGATTCTTCTTGGTCCAGCCGGCCACTGCATATTCAAAGAAGTCATCGGCAGGATTAACTGTGGTATCCCTGTTCAGGAGTACGATGTCTTCTTTCTTGGTTTCCTTTTTATCGCTGCCTGTGCACGATGCCAGCAGCGTGGCTGTCGCCAGCGCTCCGTAAAGAATTGGTTTCATTATTGGATTTGTGTATAGCGGGCTAAATTAAACGTTTTCGATCATTTCAATGCTACGTCCAAAAGGGTGATTTTAACCAAGGGCTAATAAACAAAATCTTAACAGCCGGTTGGCTCCGCTGTAAAGTAACTTCACTCTATGGACAACTCTATTTTTGAAAAGACCGACCACTACATCAATTCCTTGTTTGCTCCGGAAGACGAAACCCTTGCAGGTATTGAACAATCATTGTTAGATGGCAATTCAAACATGCCACTCGGAGGCATATCGCCCAACCAGGGAAAACTGCTGCAAGTGCTGGCAAAAATGTGCAACGCCAAAACCATCTTGGAACTCGGCACACTGGGTGCTTACAGTACCATCTGGCTGGCAAGGGCGCTTCCCGCTGGCGGCAAGGTCATCACCATTGAATACGATGAGAACAATATAGCCGTCGCCAAAACCAACATTGCCAAGGCAGGCTTAACAGATAAGATCGAGATCAGGCAAGGCAAAGCCATCGACATCCTTCAGCAATTGAAAACCGAGAACAAGCACACTTTTGACATGGTATTCATGGACGCTGACAAACCGCCATACACTGAATATTTCGAGCTTGCACTAAGCATGTCGCGCCCAGGTACCGTCATCGTAGCCGACAATGTAGTACGCAACGGAAAAGTACTTAATGAAAACAGCTCAGACGCTGCAGTACAAGGTGTACAACGTTTCAACAAAACACTATCAGAAAACAAAGCAGTCACGGCAACCATCCTGCAAATGGTAGGATTGAAAGAATATGATGGTATGGCGATTGCCGTGGTAAACTAAAGCTATTTTGTTCCTTCTATGTATAACATGGGTACTGTTAATAACAGTTCTCCTTTAGATTTCGCATATTCATTCAGGTTCTTTTCCAATGCCGCGAAAATGCCTTGGTGTTCATTTTCGTCCACTATCTCCCTCCACCCTGCTAACCAGCCCAGCTTTACAAAAGAATGATTGAGCATGGCTGTGCCATCCAGGAACCTCATTTCAAAACTCTCTTCGAAGGATCTCGTCACCCGCAAGCCTGCTATTAAATAAGCACCTGTAATAGATTCCACAGAGCCACGGTGACGCTGGTGGGCGTCCAGCTTTTCGAGTGCTGTATTCATTTGCAGCTCACGCAAAGTTTGTTCAAACACTCCGTAAAACTCTTTCCAATGCCCATCTAGATTAGTAGTCAATACCAGCTTGCAACCAGGCTTCAATACCCGTGCACACTCTTTGAACACCACTGGCGGATCGTCGAAATTGTTGATGCCAAGGTTGGAAACAATAAGATCAACACTGTTATCCTCAAACGAAAGTTCAGCGGCTGAACCTTCGATAATTTCAACATTCTCGACCTCGTAATTCCTCAACTTTTGCTTTGCTCGCTCGTTGGCATTTTTCCAGGGGTCTATGCCGTAGCATTTAGAACTATTACCTAGACGCTGTGCCAATTCTATTAATGGGAAACCTGCACCTGAACCAATATCCAGCACCGTCATATTCGACTTTAGCTCGACATGCTTCAGCAGCAGCAAACCAAATGGTGCACTCCATAAAGGCAATTCATCGAAAGTAGCGACGAATTCAGGGCTGTCGTTAAACTGGTATTCGAGGAAATGCGGCATAGTTAAATATACTCTATAATTCCCCACGTTATCGCTTCCTCCGGTATTCATATCGAACAGGGGTTCTTTCCTTCGTAAGCCCCCAGCGCCTTCTTGCTCTTTTTTTGAAGTTTGTATAGCCGTAGGTAAAGTAGTTGATTATTACAATTTCTAAACCATATTGACCAGTAAGCTTTGCTAGTTCAGGTGAGATCGCGTACGACTTTGAGAATCTATTGCCAGCGGGGTGAGGTTCCAACCCGAAGTCTATGCAACTCAGTGCGTCAATATTATAGGTAGACAATAACTCAAAATTCTTACTAAACGTTTCAAGAAAGTTTATCGCATCCTTCTGTTGACCTTCAAAATCCTCAAAATCCGATTCACTGACCTGTATAAAAAAACCACTATCCTCGAATACGCCAAGTCTACCGAAATGTCCTCTTTTATCGCCTTTGTGACGTATATGTACTGTTAAGCCTTCCCAATTAGCTTTGGCGAGATATTCGTCTACATCAAAACCGTAACCGGTAATACATAGGGTTGCTGGCATTTATAAAATTTGCCTAAAGATAAACTATGATTAAAAACAAAAATGTTGCAGCCGTCAACATCATTCCCCAGTAGGATCTTTCCATAACTCACCATTAAACGTATAAGTGCAGCAGTTACAAGTTGGCCCTTGCAAATCTTTCATTGTAAACTCGGGCGCATACTTCACCAATATCCCCTCTTCATTCACAGTTAACTTTGAATAGAACGAGCTTTCGTCAATGCAAATCGTCGGCCACTCATTTTCCTTTGGATGCATGGTCACCATCCAGAAAACAGGATCCTTCTTATCAAGCCGTGATACTGCCTCCGAGTAAACCTCATCCCATTTCTGCCCAACTTTCGACAGCAGGAATTTGAATAAAGGCGTGTAATCATATCCTCGTTCTTTTTTGCCGTGCATCGACTGGAATGAGCCTTCAAAATTCTTCATGACCTTCGTGTGGCGCTCATCTGCAAAATCGCCGGGTGGGATATTATGGTAATAATTATGGGCTGTCTTGTTAGCCTTGCGATAGAGTTTCTTTTTCTCGTACATACAGCAAATTACAAATTTGGAACCTCAATAAAAAAGGCTGCTCACGCAGCCTTTTACTATATCGTAAAACAAACCAGTTATTAATTCTGCATTGCAGTCTTAAACTCGCTGGTAGTGTGGAATTCGATCTTCGGGTTGTTCTGCCTTTCTGTGTTCAGGAACCACTCGCTCTGCGCCAGGTATACAAGGTTGCCGTCCTTATCTTCCATCACGTTGCTTTGCTTAAAGCGTACGAAATCGTCGATGGCTTTCTTATCACCGGTTATCCAGCAGGCTTTGTAGAATGCCAAAGGCACGAAAGCACAAGATGCGCCGTATTCTTGTAGCAGGCGGTATTGTATCACTTCAAACTGGAGTTCACCCACACAACCAATGATCTTGCGGTTGCCACCGTGCTGGGTAAACAGCTGGGCAACGCCTTCATCCGTCAGCTGGCGTATACCTTTCTCCAGTTGCTTAGTCTTCATCGGGTCTTTATTTACCAATTCTTTAAACAACTCTGGCGAGAAGGTCGGAATACCTGTGAACTGCATCATTTCGCCTTCGGTCAGCGTATCACCTATCTTAAAGTTACCGGTATCAAACAGACCTACCACGTCACCAGGGTATGCCTCTTCGATCACATCCTTCTCGCGCGCCAGGAACGAATAAGGGTTGCTGAAGCGCACATCCTTATCTATTCGTGTATGGTGAAAGTATTTATTCCTTTCAAACTTGCCCGAGCATACGCGCAGGAACGCGATACGGTCGCGGTGGCGTGGATCCAGGTTGGCGTGTATCTTAAATATGAAACCGGTAAACTTATCCTCAGTCGGCTCTATAAAACGTTTATCAGTAGCGCGGCCTAGCGGCAATGGGGCTATGCGAATGAACGTATCCAGCAGTTCCTTTACACCAAAGTTGTTTACGGCAGAACCAAAGAACACCGGGGCAACTTTACCACCCAGGTAAGCTTCGGTATCCAGTTCACCATACACGCCTTCCAACAGTTCTACGTCTTCGCGCAGCTGTTGCGCATCGCGCTCGCCTACTTTTTCGTCCAGCAGCTTGTCTGCAAGATTGGGAATGGGAACCGTGTTATCTTCCGTTGCTTTTTGGCTGGCAGTAAACAGGTTCAGGCTTTTGTCATACAGGCTGTATACACCTTTGAACTCCTTACCCATGTTTATAGGCCAGCTCAGCGGGTGCAGCGATATGTTCAGTTCTTTTTCTATTTCGTCCAGCAGGTCGAACGGGTACTTACCATCACGGTCCATTTTGTTGACGAACACGATAACCGGTGTATCCCTCATGCGGCACACTTCCATCAGCCTGCGTGTCTGCTCCTCCACACCATTAACGCTATCGATCACCAGGATAACGCTATCCACGGCCGTCAGCGTACGGTAGGTATCTTCCGCAAAGTCCTTGTGACCCGGGGTATCCAGCAGGTTGATGAGCACATCCTTGTATTCGAAGCTCATTACCGAGGTAGCTACCGAGATACCACGCTGGCGCTCTATTTCCATAAAGTCACTTGTGGCGTGCTTCTTGATCTTATTGCTCTTTACCGCGCCGGCCACCTGTATGGCGCCACCGAATAACAGCAGTTTCTCCGTAAGCGTGGTTTTACCGGCATCCGGGTGAGAAATGATGGCGAACGTCCGCCTGCGGCTGATCTCTTTTTCGTACTTCATTGCGTTAGACAAAGCAGGCTTAGCAGAACATGTTATACATTTTCACATCCCACCTTCCTGTTTTGAGACCGCGAAGTTCCGAAAAACTTAGGGGTTTTGACCATTTATGACGGCTTATTGTCTGGAAATTATTTGACTATTATGACAAATAACCCTGATTTCGGCATACAGTTTGCAAAAGAATAAGTATAAGTTTTGTTCATTTTAAGGTAACGCCCCCTTTCTTTTCGTGGAAAAGGGGCTTTGTTTTCCACAGCAGTTCCGGATGTCTGGGCTATTGTCTACTTTCGACATAACCCAAAGAGTACGAACCACATGAGTCTACTGAGCGAAGACCTCCTCCGCGATTTTAAAGAGCAAAAAGAGATGATCTACAAGCAGATCGAACTGATCGATCCGCTAGGCACACGGCTCAGGCAGCCTGCCGCAGTCAGGCTCGTTAGCAAGGGAGGGCTCATAACCGCTGAAGTGCTTTGTTATCTTTTGGCTTTGGGCAGTATCGCATTCGCGGTATTCATGCAAAAGATCTACCCGTTTTACATTCTTGCAGAGATCAGGACCGGCAAAGGTTATAGCGACCTTGGCTGGCAGAACATTGAATATTTCAACCTTGCTGTCTACGGACTTGTTGGTGTTTCCTCCGTCCTTTTCTACATCATCGCCCGCTGCATGCGCCGGATACGCCTGAAAAATGACATCCTGCATTTTGCCGGCAAACAAATAAAGGAAATGGTTGCCCAACACCTGACGCGCAAAGCCGCTATCGAGATCATAGAACAACGCCACTTCGTGGAGTTGCCACCGCTGCGTTATGAAGTAGGTGATGTAAATGCCGTGCCTAACCCGGGGTACTAATAGTTGATTTTCTAAATTTTATTATTTTTCGTATTTTTGCTATATAAATAGCAGATGCTAAAGGTATGTGCGTACATGAAAACTTGCCGGACTATCAAACACGTGAAATCTGCAACAAATCACAACAAAACTGGGATAACACAAACCCCTTGATGTTTTTGCGAAAACGTAAAATCAACAACAAATCACAACAAACCTCGAATGACGTGAGCTTGTTTCACCATGAAAATCGACAACAAAAGACAACAACCTAAAATCTAAACCCTTGATTATCATCGCCTGTTTTTCATTGTGCCGATTTCACCCTACTTTTAAACCATGAGCTTATACGAAAGGTCGCATGCGGTAGCGGCATTCCTGCAAGAGAAAACGAAGATCAAACCACAGGTAGCTATAATATTAGGCAGCGGCCTCGGCGGGCTGATAGATACAGTGAAAATAGATGCAGAGATCCCCTATACCGACATTCCGGACTTTCCTAAATCTACCGTAGAAGGGCACGAAGGCAAGATGGTATTTGGTACGCTGGCCGGCAAGCAGGTAGTGATGATGGCCGGCAGGTTCCACTACTACGAGGGCTACTCTATGGGGCAGATCACCTTCCCCATCCGCGTATTCCAGGCGCTGGGCACCGATACCCTGATACTTTCGAACGCCTGCGGAGGAATGAACGCCAAATACAAAATTGGCGACCTGATGGCGATAGCCGATCATATTAATCTTTTCCCCGAGCATCCGCTCCGTGGCGCCAACGACGACAGGCTGGGCATCCGTTTCCCGGACATGAGCGAGCCATATGATAAAAAATTAATCCAAATGGCCCTGAACATTGCCAAAGAGCAGGGGCTATTATTACATACAGGTGTATACGCCGGCTTGACGGGTCCTACTTTTGAAACCCCAGCCGAATACGTTTGGCTCGCGCGCATGGGCGCCGACGTGGTGGGCATGAGCACCGTTCCGGAAACGATCGTGGCCCGACATGCGCAGATGCGGGTATTTGCCACCAGCGTCATCACCGATCTGGGTGGCATCGACGGCCACGTCGAGCCTATTACCCACGAAGAGGTGCTGGAAGCAGCGAATGCTGCCGCACCCAAGCTGGCAGCCCTGGTAACTGCCCTTGTGGAACGAATGTAACTGTTTGAGACTGACGGCTATTACCTAACTTTGCGAGCAATTTGCAACCGCTACGATTGAACAACCGCCGGATATATTATGCTTTTGTGCTGGCCCTTGGCTGGCTTGTGCTCGCCAACGTCGCCAGTGCACAGGAACGCCAACCACAAGGTGCACCTACCACCTTCCCTACCGCACCCCAGCGCGATACCAGCACCAACAAGACCAATACCAACGAATGGCACAACGAGCAGGTATCCATATCGTTCAGGCAGCTGCACTCTGAAAAGCTGTATGAACCCGATACCACTATACACACTTTTCACCGCAGGCCATTCTCTCAACCCTGGTATCGCAACCTGGGCAACCATGGCGGCCCTACTACCAACCTGCTGTTTACCCCCGAGTACAGGGTAGGACCCACTTTGGGTTACCACATATTCGACGTGTATCGCTTCGATGTGGACAGCATCTATTATTATAACACAAACCGTCCCTACTCCACGTTCACCTTCCAATTGGGTAGTAAGCAGGAGCAGACAGCGGAACTATTGCATACGCAGAATATTCAGCCAAACTGGAATATTGCGGCCCGCTATCGTAAGATCACGTCACCGGGCTATTACAATATCCAGCGCACCAACCACGATAATGCTTACCTGAGCACCAATTACCAAAGCCGCGATCAGCACTACGAGCTATACAGCGCACTGGTGTATAATCTTGAGCAGAACGATGAGAATGGCGGGGTCGTTAGTGCTAGTTTCCTGGATTCGCCAGATTATGAAGACCCGATCATCATCCCCGTTAACTTCCAGAACGATAATTTTGGTACCAATACACGCATTCGCCGTTCAGCAGTATCTAACACCTTGCGCGACTTTTCGTTCATGGTGAACCACCGTTATGCCTTTGGTCGTACAGATACTTTATACAACGAAGATTCTACTTACTATAAATACAAATTCACTCCGAGGTTTGGCATTACACACCGTTTCCAGGCACAATCGCAAAAGTACCGATTCCGCGATTTCACACCGGATTCACTACGATACGACCCATTCTTTCAGCATTCCTTTATCGGCGATGGTCTCAGAGACTCGGTAATGATGACCCAGCGCTGGATCATGTTCGACAACCAGCTTTTGCTGGGAGGCTTTCTAGGTAAGTACGAAAACCAGCTTCGCGTAAATGCAGGCGTTGGTATTCGTCACGACAAATTCACCGACGAATATCCCAGGGGTAATATAAAGAACGCTATCTGGA
This sequence comes from Polluticoccus soli, assembly GCF_029269745.1. Taxonomy (NCBI): domain Bacteria; kingdom Pseudomonadati; phylum Bacteroidota; class Chitinophagia; order Chitinophagales; family Chitinophagaceae; genus Polluticoccus; species Polluticoccus soli. The sequence goes on from NZ_JARJHT010000001.1 coordinate 434,569, forward strand.
GCAACTATGTTATAGCAGACGCCACCAAGGATGCTGTTGATACCGGTTCCTGGTTTTACAATGCAAAACTTATTTTTTATACCTCGGGCGAGGCAGCTGGCAACTCACTTCTGCAGGCCGAGCTGGGTAAAAACCTGAGTGCGCGCCTGGGCAATATCCTCGCAGGATTCAGGCAGGAGATCAATAACGCGCCATACAATTACACCACCTACCAAACCGATTACGATACCATACTGGCTACGTTCAATAAAGAAAGCGTTACCCGAATCTACGGTACTATTGAGAACGATTGGCTGAAACTTTCGGGTGGTGTGCGCAGCTATCTTATCAGCAACTACATCTATCTCGACGAAAAACAACTACCGGCACAATACGCACCTTCATTCAACCTGACACAGGTATGGCTGCGAAAGGTATTTAGGTGGCGCGCGGTAGTATTAGATAACGAGCTGGCTTACCAGCAGGTGGCAGGCGGCGGGCCGGTTAATGTTCCGCTATTGCTGGGCAGGCACCAATTAAGCATCGAGACCGCTGTGTTCAGAAACCTGCTGCAGATTGCCACTGGTGTGGAAGCACGTTATCATAGCCCCTACCACCAGGCAGGTTATGCACCGCTGTTTGCGCGGTTCCTTTATCAAAACTCGGTTGAGCAGAGCAATACGCCGGAGGTCTCAGCTTTCTTTAACTTTCGCATTAAGCGTTTCCGCGCTTATGTGATGGCCGACCAACTGCAATTGATGCTAAATGGCCGGGCAAATGCTGTAGCAGCACCTATCTACGGCCTGCCTAATACCATGATACGTTTCGGGTTTACGTGGACACTGATAAACTAATGTTACAAACCCTAATATGTACATATATTATTTGAATTTCTTCAATTGTACATAAGCTATTTGGATTAAATTTGCGGGGCTAGCCCGGACTTTATCTGGCTGTCCTGAATTTCAAACGAGTAAATACCCAAACGAACGGTTATACGATGAAAGATTTTTCATACGTGATGAGCTCACACCCTTCTTACATTGAGTCTTTGTACACAGACTATGTGAAAGACCCGTCAACAGTAGATCCTGAGTGGAAAAAGTTCTTTGAAGGATTCGATTTTGCTGTAACGAAAGTAAACGGTAATGGCAGCCACACTACTGCTGCGCCGACAGACAAAACACCTGTAAGTAACGAGCAACTGGCTAAGGAGCTGGCTGTATACAGCCTGATACAAGCCTACCGTAAAAAAGGACACCTGATAGCAACTACCAATCCTATCCGTCCGCGTAAAGACCGCAAACCGGAATTGGAACTACAGAACTTTGATCTGACAGAAGCCGATCTGAACAAAGAGTTCCATGCAGGTTCTTTCATTGGCCTGGGCAAAGCAAAGCTGAGCGACATCCTCGCCAAGCTGAAAAAGGTTTATGCAAGCAACGTAGGCATTCAATACACCTACATCAACCAAGGCGACAAATGCCGTTGGGTGCAGGCTGCATTCGAAGAAATGATGCAAAAGCCTTTCACCCTGAAAGAAAGAAAGCGCATACTGGAGAAGCTGAACGAAGGTGTGATCTTCGAAAAGTTCCTCCACACTAAATACATTGGCCAAAAACGTTTTGGCCTTGATGGTGGCGAAAGCACTATCCCTGCCCTCGACACCCTGATCAACGAAGGTGCAGACCTCGGTGTGCAGGAAGTGGTAATAGGCATGGCGCACCGCGGCCGCCTGAATGTGCTCGCTAACACACTGGGTAAAACCTACGAACAGATATTCTCTGAGTTTGAAGGCAACATGCCTGCCGACATGACCATGGGTAGCGGCGACGTGAAATACCACCTTGGCTTCGCATCGCACATTACTACGCCTCATGGAAAAGAAGTAAACCTGCAACTGGTGCCCAACCCTTCGCACCTGGAAGTGGTTGATCCTGTTGTTGCTGGTTTCGCTCGCGCTAAGGCAGATACACTTTACAACAACGACTACAGCAAAATACTCCCTATCCTGATACACGGCGACGCCGCAGTTGCCGGACAAGGTGTGATATACGAGCTGCTTCAAATGAGCAAGCTTCAGGGCTATGCCGTAGGTGGTACAGTCCATTTCGTCATCAACAACCAGATCGGTTTCACTACCGACTTTGATGATGCACGTTCTGCAGACTATTGCACCAGCATCGCATCTATGGTGCAGGCTCCTGTGCTGCATGTGAATGGCGATGATCCCGAAGCTGTCGTAAAAGCAGCATCACTGGCTATCGCTTACCGTCAGAAGTTTGGTGAAGACATCTTCATCGACATGGTATGCTACCGCCGCCATGGTCACAACGAGGGTGATGAACCTAAGTTCACACAACCGCAGTTGTATGCCTTGATCGACAAGCATCCTAACCCACGCGAGGTGTACACACAATACCTGCTGCAAAACGGTGAATCTGAAGCGCAGCAGCTGGCTAAGGATATGGAAAAGAACTTCTGGGACGAGCTGCAAAAGCGCCTCGACGAAGTGAAGCAAAACCCATTGCCTTACGTGTACCAAAAGCCGGAACTGTGGTGGAAAGAACTGAGACGTTCTACTGCCGAAGACTTTGGACAGTCACCGGTTACTGCTATTAAAGAAGATGAATTTAAAAACCTGCTGACTAAACTGATGCAATGGCCTGCTGAATTCAAGCCACTGCGTAAAGTGGAAAAGCTGCTGCAGGATAAAATAAAACTGTTTGAAACAGAAGGTAAGGTTGACTGGGCAACCGGTGAACTGCTGGCCTACTCCAGCCTGCTTACCTCTGGCCATGAAGTAAGACTCAGTGGTGAAGACGTAAAACGCGGTACTTTCTCGCATCGCCACGCCGTTATCTACGACGAGAAGACAAACGAAGCGCACAACAGGCTGAATCACTTCAGCGATAAGCAAGGCGCCTTCTTTATTTACAACTCTCTGCTGAGCGAGTTCGCGGTATTAGGTTTCGATTATGGCTATGCTATGGCTAATCCTAACAACCTTGTTGTTTGGGAAGCACAGTACGGCGACTTCGTAAACGGTGCCCAAACCGTGATCGACCAGTATATTTCTAGTGGCGAACAGAAATGGGCTAACATGAACGGCCTGGTAATGTTACTGCCTCACGGTTACGAAGGTGGTGGACCAGAGCACTCAAGTGCCCGCCTGGAACGCTTCCTGCAAAACTGCGCTGAGTACAACATGGTGATTACCAATATCACTACATCAGCCAACTTCTTCCATGGTTTAAGAAGGCAGCTGGCATGGCCATTCCGCAAGCCAATGGTGAACTTCTCGCCAAAAGCTAACCTGCGCCATGTACGTTCTTACTCTCCTATTGAAGATTTCACTTCAGGTGGCTTCAAAGAAGTGCTTGATGATCCAAACACTAAGACCGCTTCAAAAGTAAAACGCGTGTTGCTGTGTAGCGGTAAGATGTACTTCGACCTGAGCGAAAAACAACTGGCTGAGAACCGCGCTGATGTTGCTATCGTTCGCCTGGAACAAATTTACCCGCTGCCTGTAGCGCAACTGCAACAGCTTCGTGAAAAGTACAAGAAAGCAGAATGGGTGTGGGTACAGGAAGAACCGGCGAACATGGGTGCCCAATCATTCCTGAAGCTAAACCTGGAAAACTTCCCGATGAGCTTCATCAGCCGCCCGGCAAGCGCTTCGCCAGCAACTGGTTTTGCCAAAAAGCATGCACAGGAGCAACAGCAACTGGTTGAAAAAGCCTTTACCCTTTAAAACACAGAAATTATTTATATAACAAAAATGTGCAAAAGCCGCCGATTCGCTTAATTTTGCGGCACATTTGAAAATAGTATGGAAGATCTTAAAGTAACGCTCAAGCAACAGATCATCGATTCGCTGAACCTGCAGGGCATGAAACCGGAAAATATTGATGATAACGCGCCTTTGTTCGGTGAAGGTCTCGGGCTTGATAGCATTGATTCCCTGGAGCTAATGGTATTGCTGGAACGCAACTATGGTATTAAAATAGAAGATGCGCGCGAAGGCCGCAAAGTGCTGGGATCCGTACAGTCTATGGCGGACTATATCAGCCAGCATCGCAAGATATAATCGGGCTCAGACCCAAAAGAAAAAGCACTATACTGAGTATAGTGCTTTTTTTATGCAGGTACTGTTTGCTTTTACTTGACAAACAGCATGCGGTAATCTGTTCTTACTTTACCATTGGTAATATCATCCAGTTTCTTTTTCATCAGGCGCTTCTTCAGCGGCGGCATATAGTCAATGAACAATTTGCCATCTATATGATCGTATTCATGTTGGATAACGCGCGCTGTAATGCCTGTAAAGTCTTCTACATGCTCCACGAAGTTTTCGTCCATAAAGCGGAGCTTCAGGTGTTTTTTACGGCTTACATCTTCTCTTACTTTAGGTATGCTCAGGCAACCTTCGTTGTAAGACCACATCTCACCTGTTTCTTCAACTATGTGCGCATTGATGAATACGCGCTTAATTGGTTTTTCATTAGGATAAGTGCGTTTGTCTTCTTCATCAAACCCTTCAACTATCTGTTCTGTATCCACTACAAACAAGCGTATAGCACGGTTGATCTGCGGAGCAGCCAAACCTACACCACTGCTGTTGTACATGGTTTCCCACATATCAGCTATCAGTTTCTGCAGATCGGGGTATTCGGCCGTAATGTCGTCACAAACCTTTCTCAATACCGGATGCCCGTATGCAACAATTGGTAAATTCATTATTTAAAAACTCTTATAGCCCGCAAAGATACGAATTAGGAGCGGCTTTCGAGGTATTCCTGTAATATGATGACCGCGCTGACTGTGTCTATAAGCCCTTTGCGTTCACGGTCTTTCTTTTTCAGCCCCATCTCTGCAATAGCCTGTGAGGCCATGCGCGATGTCATACGTTCATCCACTTTCTGAATAGGAAGGTTTGGAAACACATGCTGAAACTTACCGATGAACTTTTCCACTAAAGGAGTGGCATCGGTGGCAGTGTCATCAAAATTTAAGGGATACCCAATGAGCACCTTTTCTACCTGCTCTTGCTGAAAGTACTTCTTTAGATAACCTATCAATTCATTGCTATCTACCGTTGCAAGGCCGGTGGCAATGATCTGCAAGGGATCTGTCACGGCAACACCTGTACGCTTTTTACCATAGTCCAGTGCCATTATCCTCGCCATACTACCTACTCAGCTGTTTTAGGATAACTGTTCCCATTTTCTTTACAACCTCAGACTCGGATTGCTTCAACTCCAGGAATTTCCTGTGAAGGGCCGTGATCTTGTTGATGTCTTGCTCCGTCTTTAAACGGTTCATTATTTCCGTCTGTACCAGCTTGATCTTCTTTAGTTCGAAATATGCCAGCATGCTATCCACTTCATTGATGTAGTTGAATTCGCCGTTCAGCGTTTCGATTCCGTAAGTAGTCTTCCATTTTTCACTCATTGAATCTTTGGTCTGGAACAAGCCTGCCATTCTGTGCTGGATGGCTACATCAGGGTGAGACACGAAGTAAGCGATATCAGGCAAATTGCCGAAAGTGTCTTTGTAATGGAAATAACCATCGTATATCTGTCTTACTTGTATGGTATCAATAAGATCGGGATCAACGCGGTTGTGTATCACCTCAGCAACATTCTCAGAACCTTCGTAAGCTTTTGCCCCCTGTTCCAGCAACACACGCACCAGTTCCCATTCCTGCTGCTCATCGCCTTTAGGGAGCGTCATGCTTTGCACCGGCATTTCCGGCGCATCCATTCCCTCTTCTACAGGTTCTGAAGCACGTTCATTTCGTCGCGACTGGAACTTCTTTTCACCATCTACCTTCTCGCGAATGTACTTATTGACAAGATTGATGAAACCAGCTTCTTCCACCTGCAGCTTGCGGGTAGCTTCGCGTATATAGTGGTCCTGCAGCGCAAAGTCTTCCGCCTTATTGATACGGGAGATGCTTTCTGCTATCTCGTTTACCAGCTTCGATTTTTGAACAGGGTCGCTCGCAGCTTCCTTCATGCCTACTTCGAGGCGGAAACCGATAACATCTTGCTTGTGCGTCTTTACATACTCATGAAACTTAGCCGCACCTGCTTTCTGAATGAAGCTATCCGGATCGTCCCCTTCAGGGAACAATACAAGCTTCACATTGAAGCTTTGCCCCAGCGCCATATCAAGGCCACGTAAGGCAGCCTTCACACCGGCAGCGTCGCCATCGTATAGTATGGTCAGGTTCTTTGTCAGCTGACCTATTAACCTCAGTTGATCTTCTGTTAGCGATGTACCACTACTGGCAACAACGTTCTCTACTCCACCCTGGTGTAACGAGATAACATCCGTATAACCCTCTACCAGGAAACACTCGTCCAGCTTACCGATAGCCTGCCGCGACTGGTACATACCATAAAGCACGCGGCTCTTGTTGTACAATTCATTCTCTGGCGTGTTGATGTACTTAGGAGCTTTTTCATTGCTCTTCAAGATCCGTGCACCAAAACCCAACACCCTCCCAGTCATGCTCTGTATCGGGAAGATCACACGTCCGCGGTAGACGTCGTGGTACATACCGCTACGGTTCTTGACCAGGCCTGCTTTCTCAAGCAAGTCGGCATTGTATCCTTTATTGATGGCTGTTTTATAGAAATGATCGTATCCTTCAGGATTATAACCTAGCCTGAAACGGTCGATGATCTCTTTTCTAAAACCACGTTGCTTGAAGTAAGAAAGACCTATTGTCTGCCCTTCTTCGGTTTGCAATAACGTTTGTTGGAATTGACTGGCTGCCCATTCATTAAGAATGCGTAGGCTCTCCTCAGCCAGCTGCTGCTGTTGCTGCTCCGGAGTACGCTCGCTTTCTTCAAGCGTTATCTTGTAGTAATCTGCCAGCCAGCGTATCGCCTCAGGATAAGTGAGCTTTTCGTGCTCCTGCACAAACGTGAGCACGTTACCGCCCTTACCACAACCAAAGCATTTGTAGATGCCTTTTGCGCCGGAAACATAGAACGATGGAGTCTTTTCGTGGTGGAAAGGACAGTTGGCTATATGGTTAGCTCCACGTTTCTTCAAACGCACAAATTGTCCGACAACATCCAGTATATCGGCACGGTTCAATACTTCCTGTATGGAGCTCTGGGAGATCACGAAGCGAAATTATCTCTTTTTCACGGGGTTATCACGGTTGAAAACCGCACCCGCTCACGTTTTTTGCTAAATACATGCCAGTTCCCATCATATTCCAGCCGTGCGGGTATTAAACGCTTACCCACCTGCTGCGTTCGCACCTTGATATTTACATCGAAATCATATAATCCCGCCTTGTATGAGAGAGAATAATCCCGGGCCAGGATGGTATAATCGCTTTTGCGAAACCAGGTGATAAGATCATTGTACACCACGTCATCAGCATATTCTTTTTTGGGAATCGCACGAAACACATAACAATCTTCGCCATTATATTCGTCAGAACTCAATTTAAAATCATACATCTTCGCCACATCCGGCTCAAAAATAGCCGCCTTATCACCCATCAGAGGCACACCAGACACTTTACTCCCGGGACTGAACATCAGGATCTTCAGCCTCTGTTTGTTCTTTTCTATTTGTCCTTTGCCCCGTTCATCCAGATAGCCTGCAATGCTTTCCTTCTCACCGCAAACCTTTCCATGAGTGAAAAACAGGTAGTCGTATAGCTCTGAGGTATAGTACCGGTGTTCCTTATTGTGTTTGTAGAAATCGCCTGTCGTATGCTCTTCCAACACCTGCATGGTTCGACAGCCATTAGCATACGACTGTTTCGTTCTGCTGAAAAGCGACGCCGACGCTTTGCCTTTTTTATCCAGAACCCTGATATCATTGGTAGCAGTGTAGTTGATGAAACGCAGGTTATGGAATGCCTTGAAGAAAGTCGTGTCAGTTCTCACCCGCCTGATAAACCCTGCGAGATCCCAGCCGCCACGTGCAGCTTTAATTGTGACAGCATCCATTTGTATAGGCATGGAGAAGATACTACTGTCGTAACGCTGCGCCTGTGTATTCAACGCGCAACTCAACACAAGCAATATCATCCACAACCTAGTCATACTGCATTCTATCGTTTAGCAGCGCGGTCGCAATTACCATATCCTCGGGTGTGGTCACTTTGATATTACTACGCTCTCCTTCTACCAGGAAAACCTTTGTGCCATGAGCTTCTACAACCGTAGCCTCGTCGGTGAACATTTCGATATACTGCTGCTGAAAAGCAGGCAGTATGATCTCTGAACGGAAGGTCTGTGGAGTCTGAATAATACGCAGATGGTCGCGATTGATAGGAACACTTTTCTCATCTTCTACCAGACGCATGCTCTCTGCAACCGAGATTGCCGGTATAGCGCTTCCTACTTGCAACGCTTGTTCATGGCAGCGTTGTATGAGATCAGATGTAATTAAGGGGCGAGCACCATCGTGAACAAATATCACCGAGTTCTCGCCGCAGGCTTTCAATCCATTCTGCACACTATGGAAACGCGTTTCCCCACCAGTGACGATGGTCATATCGATGCGCTCCGGGAACGATTGCAAGATCATCTGTGCATAGCTCACCTGGTCGGCGGGCAATACGAGTATGATATGAATATCGTGAAACGCTGTAAGAAATGCTTTGATAGTATGATGCAGTACAGGCTGATCCGCCAATGGCAGAAACTGCTTAGGAATGGCTGTGCCCATGCGCATGCCTTTTCCCCCGGCTACTATAACGGCGTATTTGTCCATATCAGTGCAAAAAAAACTCTTTAAGCCGGTACTACAAAGAAAAAGCCCCGCTACTGCGGGGCTTGTATTTTAGTGAACGTCTTTCATCCAGCGCTTCAATAGCGGCGAGAGCAACAGCAGCAACACACCGCAACCTATAGATACCCAGGCTATTTTCTCGAACACACCCATATAAACAGGAAGTGTTTCAACCGGGTTCACTGCAAGGCCCGTACCTTCACCACCTTCAGAAGGAATAGCCATCAGCGTACCAACAAGGCCGGCCACGTATTGACCAAATGCACTCGCCAGGAACCACATCCCCATCATCAGACCCACCATTTTTGCAGGCGATAATTTAGTGATCATCGACAAACCTATAGGCGACAGGCAAAGCTCACCGCAAGACATTACAAAGTAGCCCACTACGAACATGCCCAGCGATATCTTACCGTCTGTGCCTGCTGCATGTCCTGCAAGAACGAAAACATAGAAACTCAACCCGAGCAGTATCAACCCAATTGCAAACTTCAATGGAGAATTTGGTTCCAGTTTTTTGTTAGACAACACCAGCCATATATAACCGAACACTGGACTCAGCAAGATCACCCACACAGGATTTACCGAGTTGTTCACGGCTGCAGAAGAAAGCTCGATGCCGAAGAAGTTCATGTTCACGTTACGTGCAGCAAAGAGGTTGAGTGACCCACCACCCTGCTCGTAAAAACCCCAAAACAGGATCGAGAAGATGATCATTACCAGCGCGGCAAATATTTTCAATCTTGCTTCCAGCGATTCTTTGCCAGACAGGTACAGAATATAACCCAGTGCTATCAAACCAAACGGAACAAACACAGATCCCATCACCTTGTAGTAATATAACAGGAGCGCGAACAATGGAATAGCGATGATGCTACCGATGAACACCAGGCGTTCTTTTGTTTTGTAATTAGATATAGCCTTGTCTACAGTGATCCTTTCTGCCGGCTGGTCTTGTGGACGGTCCGCCATATCTCCCAATGCAACTTGTTCTTCTTTACCCGGCACAGGCGGTAATCCTATCGGTCCAAGGCTTTTTTGATTGGTAAGGAATACGATCAGGCCTACGATCATGAAAATACCCGCAAGCGCAAAACCTGCATGCCAGCTATAGCTTTGTCCGATCCAGCCACACAACAGGCTACCCAGGAAAGCACCTATGTTGATACCCATGTAGAACATAGAGAAACCCGCATCCCTGCGTGGATCATTAGGCGCGTAGAGGTTACCAACTATCGAAGATATGTTAGGTTTGAAGAAACCGTTACCAACAACAATGAAACCCATACCGAGGTAAAACGACCAAATGTTATGAGGAATGGCAAGCGTAAAGTTTCCTATCGCCATCAATATACCGCCCCAGAATATCGCCCGGCGAAAACCCATCAACCTGTCTGCAAGTATGCCGCCGAATACCGGCATTGCATAAACCAGCGCCTGGTATGCACCATAGGTAAGATTCGCTTTTTCATCTGGAAAAGCTTCGAAGGAAGCGCCCGATATCATGAAGAGGATAAGCAGGGCGCGCATACCATAAAAGGTAAAGCGTTCCCACATCTCGGTCATGAACAATACATAAAGTTGCTTGGGATACTTCCCCTTAAAATTCTGTATCTGTTCTACTGTTAGTGTCTCTGAAGCCATTTATAGTCTTTTAATTAATCTGAGCCAATTTAGTTCTTATTTCTGATTAACCCTTTTTATCACCCACAAAAACGCCCGCTTGAATCAAGCGGGCGTTTCAAAATTATCAATGTTCTTATCTCAGGCCATGCATCATCTTCAGCATCTTCTTCGACAACAAGAAGAGGATTACTGCAGCAGCACCTGACAGTACCACGAATATCATAAAGAAGTCGTTCAGCGTCTCAATCTTGAAACCAAAGAACGATGTTGCCTGGCCGCCCTCAGGATAAAGCTTGCTCAGCATACCCGCGAAATCATTAGCCATAGCGTTGGCAAGAAACCATACACCCATCAGCAACGAAGCAAGACGCGCAGGAGCAAGACGAGCAACCATTGACAAACCAATCGGCGACAGGCAAAGTTCACCCCATGTATGTAAGACGTACATACCAAGCAGCCAGAACATAGAAGCTTTTGTTGAAGCGTCAACGCCCTTCACACCCATCGCAATAAAAAGATAACCCAGTGCCAGCAATGAAAGACCGAAAGCTTGTTTTGTTGGAGAAGCTGGCTCTTTATCCCTCTTACCGAGGGCTGTCCAAAAGCTTGCGAACAACGGTGCAAACAGAATGATTGCGAGCGCGTTTACTGATTGGAACCATGCAGCCGGCATTTCCCAACCAAATATCATACGGTCAGTTTGCTGATCGGCGAACAGTGTAAGCGAAGCACCGGCCTGCTCAAACGCACTCCAGAAGAAGATAACAAAGAAGGCAGCGATGTAAATAACGATGATCCTGTCTCTTTCTATCTTGGTCAGGTTCGGATCGGTAATGATGAAACCTGAAGCCGTAAGTGAGGTAGCGAATACCAGCGTACTAATCCAGTTAAAATCTACAACCAGCATAAAGAATGCCCACAACGCAGCATAAATAACCAGCCAGGTACCAATACGCGTCGGTGTAAATTCTGATTTTTTTGCAGTTGACAGTTTAGGATCCTGCTGTGCAGCAAAATCTGCTTCACGGTCGTACGCAACTACTTTTTCACCTGCATCATCGGCGGCAGCAGCGTCAGATTTTGCTGGTTTGCCACCAATCTGCTTACCGTCTGCAGTGACGATATATTTATCCTTCAGCATCTGGAAAACAATCAAGCCGCATACCATACCAACTCCAGCTGCAAAAAAGCCCCATTTATAATCTACTTTGTCTGCAAGCCAGCCGCAGACAATCGGAGAGAAAAATGCGCCCAGGTTGATACCCATGTAAAATATTGAGAAGGCCGCATCAACTCTTTTGTCGCCGGGGCCGTACAGCTGATTTACCATTGTTGATATATTTGGCTTAAATAAACCATTACCCAACACTAGTGCCGTTAAGCCCGCTACAAACAATATTTTGGCCAGACCCAGATCGGTAGATACAGACGCTGCGCAGAAGAATAATATAAACTGTCCGATCGCCATCAGGATACCACCGGTAAAAATAGACCTGCGGTTACCCCAATACCTGTCGGCAATAAAACCACCGATGAGTGGGGTCAGGTAAACAACAGCAGTAAAGTTTCCGTAAATGCCCGATGCAAATTTGGAATCGAACTGCAGCATTTTGGTCATGAAAAGGATCAGGATGGCACGCATACCGTAGTAGCTGAAGCGCTCCCACATCTCAGTAAAGAACAGGACGTATAATCCTTTAGGATGGCCTTTTTGTTCGCTCATAAAAGGTTTTTTGTTTGAATAATCGCGAAAGATAATAAAATAATCAAGAGATGAAATTCGATGTGAATTACGTGGTGGATAACTAAGTCGTGGTGCTGCTAAAGCAATGAGAGCGAGACCAACATAACATACAAGCTACTTAAATAAACAAAGCGGTGCATTCCTTAAGAAATGCACCGCCAGTTGTATTGTTTGATGTATTAATTAATATTCTTCTCTTTCATTACACCGTTCAACCAGCGGAGAGCAGCGAATGCAAGTCCGGCAGATATAACTAACAGAAGGCAGTTAACGAGGAAGAAGTTTGCTTTGTTGTCGTAGTCATACCACATACTTGCCAGCACGCCCGACATCTTATTACCTATTGAAGTAGACAGGAAGAATCCACCCATCATCAGCGCTGTCAGCCTTGGCGGACTAAGTTTAGAGACCAGTGATAATCCCATCGGGCTAAGCAAAAGCTCACCGACAGTGATCACACCATAAACTCCTACCAGCCACAGAGGCGATACTTTTTCTGCACCATTGCCTCCGGCATAAACTGCACCTACCATTACCAATGTAGACAAGCCGGAGATCAAAAGACCAAATGCGATCTTGGTAGCTGTTGTGGGCTCTTTACCCTTGCGCCGCATCATGGCGAAGAATGCTACCACAACAGGCGTCAAAGCCACAACCCAAAACGGGTTTACCGATTGGAATAACTCTGTGCTAATGAGATAAACCGGTTCATCGTTGGTAGGTTGTTTGTCGGCAGGCAGGTTGCGGAAATACACATCCCTGTCATGGATCTTTACTGTTTTACCACCCTCTTTCACCGCCTGGAACTGGTCGTCATATTTCACAACAGAGTCGATCTTGGTGGGCATGGTCTCCACCTGGTACAATGCACGTGCAGGACCTTCGACCGATTCGGCCACCTGGCGATCGGTATAATATTTAGCCCAGCGTGTAAGTGCCGTGCCGTTTTGTTTAAATACCGCCCAGAATACTACACTCAATGCAAATATTACTAACAGCGCGGCTATCGGACGTTTATCAGTAGCATTGGCCTTTGCCCAGATCGACACGTAGAAGATAACAATAGGTATGGCAGCAAATATGAACCCATCGGTACTGTTGCTACCAAAGATGTTTTCGACGCCAAATACATAGTGCGGAGCCACCCAACCTATCACACCACAGATAAGCGCCGGCAGGAACACCTTGCCAAATACCGTTGCCATACTTGCATCTTCTTTTTGTACTGGTTTCAGCACGTCTGCGTGACGAATGTGTTTCAAACCGATGGAGAATACGATCAAACCAATGATCATACCTACCCCTGCGGTAGCAAACGCAGCCGACCAGCTGTACTTATTACGCATAAATGCGGCCAGTATCGGGCCAAGGAAAGCACCGATATTGATACCCATATAGAACAGGTTGTAACCTGAGTCCTTACGTTGACGATACTCCGGCTCTGAATACAGGTTACCCAACAGTGTAGAAATATTGGGTTTGAAGAACCCGTTACCTATAATAATAAGCGCCACCGAAGTATAAAACATGGTCATACCCGGCAGAGCTAAGCCCAAATAACCGGCTGCCATCAGGATACCGCCGAGGTACACCGATTTTACATACCCTATCTTCCTGTCGGCCAGGAAACCACCGAGAAAGGGAGTGAGATAGGTAAAAGCGATAAATGTTCCGAAGATATCATCAGCTGTTTTGTCGGGCAGGGAAAGACCGCCGCGCTTTACATCTATCATATACAGAACAAAAATGCCCAGCATCAGGTAGTAGCCAAAACGCTCCCACATCTCTGTAAAAAACAAAAAAGGTAATCCCTTCGGGTGCTTACGCCCGTTGGCCGTTTGTTGCTCCATAAAGCAGTTTTAAAAATTTCGTGAAAGATAACCCTTGGTTTTGAATAATTTTGCCCCTTCAACAGGGTTACATTTAATATTACAATGCAGGCATATAATATATTACTACTTGGTTCTGGCGGCCGCGAGTCAGCCATCGCATGGAAACTTCGTCAAAGCAAATATTGCAAAGAACTGTTCATTGCTCCCGGCAATGCAGGCACTGCACAATATGGCAGCAACCTGAACTTTTCTGTAACAGATTTTGAAGAGATCAAAAGAGTGTGCCTTGAAGACAAGATCGACATTTTGTTTCCCGGCGGTGAAGATTCGCTGGTAGCGGGTATCTGGGATTTTGTAAAGAACGATCCGGAACTAAAACACATCATCGTTGCGGGCCCTTCGCAAGATGGTGCGCAGCTGGAAGGCAGCAAGGCTTTCTCTAAGAAATTTATGCGCCGCCACAGCATACCAACTGCCGGCTATCGCGAGTTCTCAGAAGAGAACTTTGACGAAGGCATGGCTTACCTCGATGCACACAGCCTGCCTATCGTGCTGAAGGCCGATGGTCTTGCTGCCGGTAAGGGTGTAGTCATCGCAGAAACAAAAGCGGAAGCCATCGCCAGCTTCACTACCATGATCAAGGAGGCACAGTTCGGCGAGGCGAGCAAGAAAGTAGTGATCGAAGAATTCCTGACAGGTATCGAGCTCTCTGTTTTTGTAATGACCGATGGGACCAATTATGTGCGTCTGCCGGAAGCTAAAGACTACAAACGCATCGGCGAAGGCGATACGGGCCCGAACACCGGTGGCATGGGCGCTATTTCTCCGGTGCCATTCGCAGATGCTGCTTTTATGCAGAAAGTTACAGAGCGCATCATCGATCCTACTGTAAAGGGATTGAAAGAAGAAGGCATCATTTACCATGGCTTTATCTTCTTTGGCCTGATCAATGTTGGTGGCGATCCTTATGTGATAGAATACAACTGCCGCATGGGCGACCCTGAAACGGAAGTAGTAATGCCGCGCCTCGAAAATGATCTCGTTGAGCTGATCGTCAGCATGCACGAAGGCAAGCTGAACGAAGTAGAGATAAAACACGACAAACGCGCTGCTTGTACTGTTATGCTGGTGTCAGAAGGATATCCCGGCAGCTATCCTAAAGGCAAAGTGATGACCGGTTTTGATAACGCACATGGTAGTATCCTGTTTCACGCAGGTACTTCTGTAAAGGAACACAACACTGTTACCAGCGGTGGACGTGTATTAGCCGTTACTTCTTACGGAGAAACATTAAAAGACGCCCTAGCTACTTCCTTCGAAAATGCTGAGCATATCGAATACGAAGGCAAGTACTACCGCAGGGATATTGGGTACGAATTCTAGTTAGTCAATTCGGTATAAAACAATGCGGCAATGCTATAAACATTGCCGCATTGTTGCATTAAGACCTCATCGTATTGTTTGAAAAGCCTTTCCCAGTGCATCGATCACATCACCTGCCACCATAGCTTCTTCAGAATGTATTTGAGATGCAGATTCACCTGCTAACCCATGCAGGTAAACGCCTAACACTGCTGCACTATGCGGGTCATATTTCTGTGAGATAAGCCCAGTGATGATACCGGTGAGCACGTCACCCGAACCTGCGGTCGCTAACCCTGCATTGCCTGTAATATTATACCTGCATTCACCTTCGGAGCTAATAACTGCAGTATACCTGTCCTTGAGCACAATGGTGATATTAAACTTCATAGCCTGCGTACGTGCATGTTCCAGGCGCAGCATACTGTTTGCAGTCTTCCCGAACAGGCGTTCAAATTCTCCCGGGTGTGGGGTAAGCACGCTACCTGCCGGTATCTTATGAAGCAGTTCCGGTTGTTTTGCCAATATGTTTAACCCATCAGCGTCTATAACTACGGGCTGCTTGCATGCTTCCAGGAAATTTGCAAACGCTTTGATCGTTTCTTCTTTGGTGCCGATACCCGGACCTATACCAATAGCATCCGCATTCTCCCAGTCTGCTATGCGGGTAATATATTTCTCTCCCTTTGTGCCACACATTGCCTCCGGCACCAAGGTTTGGATAACACTATAGCCACATTCCGGCACTAGTGAGCGAACCTTGCCTGCACCTGCACGGCCTGCTGCCTTCGTCGCCAGTGAAATGGCCCCCATCATACCGTAACTACCGCCTATCAGCAACGCGGTTCCAAAAGTGCCCTTATGAGAAAAAGGCAGACGAGGTTTGTAAATAGCACGCACATCCGCCTCATCTATGGTTTGGTAGTTGCTATGCGTCGACGAAATAAAAGTTTCATGCAGCCCGATATCCAGTATATGTACATTTCCGGCATAAGTTCCTGTTTCAGGATGCAGGAATGCGCGTTTGTAAAACTGGAAGCTTAACGTATCATCGGCCTTAATAATGGCAGCTCCTTCTCCAGGAACGTTATCGGCCGGCATACCGCTTGGTATATCGATCGAGACCTTCCGGTTGGGTCTATCATTAATATGACCAATAAAACTGGCGATCCAACCTTCCGCCTGCCTGTTCAGCCCAGTGCCTAATATCGCGTCCACGATCACGATGTTGGCCGGAATATCTGTAATAAATGTCTCGGGTTGTAATATATCGACCAGGCTGCTATCGATATTCTGCAGTCTTTCCAGGTTGGCCTTACAATCGGTTGACAGTTCCTCGCTGAATTGCAGCAAAAAAGCCTTAGCCCCATAGCCAAGGCGGTTCAGCATGCGCGTGATCACCAGCCCGTCCCCTCCATTGTTACCGGTTCCGCAAAGCACCACGAACAAGGCTTCCTTTTCGAAGTTGGCCATCAGCCATTCCACACATTTTCCGGCCGCGCGCTCCATCAGGTCGCGCGAGGTAATGCCTGTTGCATGGATGGTGTAAGCGTCACAGGCCCGTATCTGCAGAGCAGAAAAGATTTTCATAGGTGAAAAATAAACAAAACAAATGAAGCACAACCCTAATAACATTTTTCCACATTTATCTCGTATCTGCTTCATTCCCTGCATTTTCATTTGGTCACGATACTGTAATTCCTATCTTTGTTTGCCTTAAAAACGGGATTAAAACCGTACTTTTCAGGCTTCAACCTTATTTATAGTAAAATCAATTTTATGCAAAACCGCTTCGGCCTTGTAGCCGCTTTGTTATTATGCCTTTCGTTTGGCGCATGGGCGCAAACGGAAAATGCTATTATCAAAGGGTTTGTTTACGACCGTTCGTCAGGTGAACCGATGATCTTTACAAATGTTGTGCTGATGGATACCAAGTTCGCCGCACAAACGGACGTGAACGGTTATTTCTCTTTCACACAAATACCTGAAGGTACTTATACGCTGTTCACTACAGTTATCGGTTACGATACTTCGAAGATCAGCGTGACCGTAAAACCAGGCGACCTGATCAATAAAAAGATCTTCCTTAATCGCGGCCAGCGTGTGCTGAAAGGCGTAGAGATTTCTGCCCGTAAAATAGAAAAGACCACACAGATCAACGCGGGTACTACTACAGTTACTCCGCGAGAGATCAAATTGATGCCGAGTGCAGGTGGCGAACCTGATATCGCTCAATACCTGCAGGTAGTTCCGGGTGTGATCTTCACCGGCGACCAGGGTGGTCAGCTGTACATTCGCGGTGGTGCTCCTTCTCAAACCGGCATACTGCTGGATGGTGTTACTATCTACAATCCATTCCACCAGATAGGTTTATTCTCGGTTTTCGAAACAGACGCGATCCGCAACGTTGATATCCAGAGCGCCGGCTTCAATGCGCAATACGGCAATCGTACTTCAGCGATCCTGGATGTGCGTACCAAAGACGGTAACAAAAACCGCACTGCCGGTAAAGTTTCAGTTTCTCCGCTCATGGCTCGCGCCATGGTGGAAGGTCCGCTGTCCAAACCTAAATACGAAGGTGGCGCTGGCTTTACCTACTTGCTCTCTGCCAAGCATAGCTACTTCGATAAAACATCTTCTTCTATTTACGGCGGACTGGGCGAGCCTTTCAAAAGCAGCCTGCCTTACTCCTTTACCGACCTGTACGGTAAAGTGACCTTCAATGGCGACAATGGTAGTAAGATCAATGTATTTGGTTTCAACTTCGATGATAAAGCGAAAGCTATCGATCCAGATTCATTGACAGAAAAAGCAGCTATCCGCTGGAGAGCCACTGGCGCAGGTACTACCTTCGTTATTACACCGGGCAATAGCTCCGCGCTCATCAACGGTCGTTTTGCTTATTCTAAATACAACCTCGATTACAAAGAAGCTGACTTTGTAGCAGCGCCCAACAGCGCCTACGATGGTACACGTAGCAGTGGTATTGAAGGATTTGAAGGTGGTATCGATTTCACCTACTACATGCCACACTATAGCCAGCTGAAATATGGTCTGGAAGTAAGCGGCTTGCATACAGCACTAGACTACCTTAATGAGAACGGCAACACAGTTGTCCTCGACCGTCGTAATACGTCGGCAGCTTTGTTCCTGATGTACCGCAAAAACTTCGGAGACAAGTTCATCCTCGAACCCGGCTTCCGCATGCAGTACTATTCTTCAATCAGCGCACTTTCTCCAGAGCCACGCCTGGGTATGAAATACAACGTTTCCCGTACTGTACGACTGAAAGCTGCGGGTGGTTTGTATTCGCAAAACATCATCAGTACCAAGAGCGATCGCGACATCGTGAATTTCTTCACCGGCTTTATCCTGAGCCCGGATGAAGGTGTGCAAAATGTGGATGGCGGCGAACTGAACAAGAATTTGCAGAAAGCATATCATGCCTTGGGTGGCATCGAGGTCGACATCAAAAACGTAGAACTGAACCTCGAACCATGGTATAAAAACTTCTATCAGAATATCGAGTTGAGCAGGATCAAGGTCTTACAGGCCGATGGTAACTTCACAGCCGGCGATGGCGTAGCAAAAGGTATAGATCTGTCAGCCAGGTACAACAAGAACCGACTCTATTTGTGGGGTGTGGTATCTTACCAGGAAATCGTTTATACAACACTGGTGCTGAAAAACAACGTTGTTCGCATAGATGAAAATGGCAGGCAGATCAGAGAAAAAGAAGCACAATCTTACGCACCACCATTCGATCGCCGCTTCAACATCAACCTGCTGGCTGCTTATACCGCCGGCAAGAAAAAAGATTGGGAACTGTCTGCGAGATATAACATCGGATCGCCATTCCCCTTCACACAAACACAAGGATTCTACGAGAACCTGGTCATGCTCGATCAAAACCATCAGCTCGATCAAAATGTCAACACACAAAATGGCCAGATCGGCATATTATATAACAACCAGATCAATGGCGGCCGTCTTTCCTGGTACCACAGGCTCGACGTCTCGGTACGTAAAAGGTTCGCTCTGTCTCAATATTCCAACATCGAAACAACTCTGGGTGTTACCAACGTATATGACAGGGACAACATCTTCTACGTAAGCCGTATCTCTGGTACACGCGTTTACCAATTACCTGTATTCCCAAGCCTCAATGTGACATGGAATTTCTAATTGAATGAACTACAACAAGAAACTTATTATAACCGGAAGCCTGGCGTGCCTTTTAATGGGTAGCCAGGCTTCGGCTCAAATACACAGTCCCAATCTTCCGGAGAATAAATGGATAACCATAGCGGAAGAACAATTTATACAGGGACACTATAGCAATGCCGCGAACTCTGCACTGAACTACATCAGGCAGAATAAGATCAGCACGCATACACGCCGACTGGATGCGCTTGACAAAGCACAATATTTTGTCGCAGTAGCCGATTTGAAGTTGATGAAAGAAGGTTGTGTTGATTCTGCGATCAACTATATCAACAGAACGGCCGATCCAGCCTTTCGCCAACGCACGGCTTACGCGCTGGCCCAATACTATTTCCGTAACAACATGCTGACGGAGGCGATACCATATTATGAGATCGCAGGTATTTCAAATCTCACTAACGAGGAGATCGCCAATGCAAAGTTCGAACTGGCTTATGCTTACTTCACAATGCGCCAGTTTGATAAGGCAGAACCGCTTTTTGCATCAATCAAACAGCTGGCCAGCACGTACACTTCTGCAGGGCACTATTATTTCGGGCTGCTGGCTTATAACCAGGGCAATTTTGCAGAGGCACTTGAAAGCTTCGAAAAGATCAAGAACGAAAAGCAGTATAAGAGCATAGTGCCTTATTACATAGCGGAGATACACTACTTTACAGGCGACAGGCAAAAGGCGCTGCAGGAAGCATTGCAGCTAATGAAGCGCCCCGAAAAATCGTATTACGATAACGAGCTGCACCTGCTGGCTGGCCAGGTTTTGTTTGAAGATCAACGCTATGGTGAAGCGTTGCCTTATTTCGAAAGTTATTACAACAATGTTGAGAAGATCAGGAAGGAAGACTTGTATGAAATGGCTTATTCCTACTATCGCGTGAATGAATGGCAAAATGCCATTGATAAATTCAAGCCACTCAGCTCAACGCGCGACTCCCTCGGACAGACGGCAATGTACCTGCTTGGCGATGCTTACCTGAAAACGAGCGATAAGAAAAGCGCCCGCAATGCCTTCAGCTTTGCTGCAGATATGCCTTTCAACCCCGGCCAGCAACAGGCGGCATTGCTATTAGCTTCAAAACTTTCTTACGAAACCGGGCATTACGACAAGGCTACTGCCAACATCAATACGCTTCTTAGCAATTTCCCTCGTTCTCCGTATACAGACGAAGCCAAAACACTTTTGTCGAGCCTGCTGTTAAAGACCAGCAACTACGAAGAAGCGTACACAGCGCTGCAGGGCGTAACTAATCGCGACCATAACTATTGGGCAACCTTACAGAAAGTGGCTTATGGCTATGCCATACAACAAATACAAGCTGGCAATCTTTCTGAAGCAGACAGGTTGTTGTCTGAATCACTGCAACAACCCAAAGACGATAGGTATGAGGCAGCTGCTAACTTTTGGAAGTCGGAGCTTGCCTACCGCATGCAACGCTTCGGAGAAGTAACGGGCTATGCACAAAAATACCTCAATGCCACGCTGGTGCGTGACGATGTACGATACCTGAGCGCCTCTGCCACACCGCAAAACGCCTACCTGAACATGGGTTACGCAGCTATGCAGCTGAGAGACTTCAGTTCGGCACAAGGTTATTTCGGCAGGGCACAACAGTCGCAGGATAATGACGCCAGCTATTTGCTCACGGCCACATTGCGCGAAGCCGATGCAGTATTCATGCAAAAGGATTACGCTCGTGCCCTGGCTCTTTACGACAAAGTAATTGCGGGCAACAGCCCCGAGGCAGATTATGCAAAGTTTCAAAAATCCAAATTATTAGGCCTACAAGGCAAGAATGCAGAGCGTGCTACGCTTCTACAATCACTGATCAATGCTACTCCATCTTCGGCTTATGCCGCAGACTCCCGGTACGAATTAGCGCTCACTTATATTGAGCAAAACAGTTACCAACAGGCAGTAACTATGCTGATGCCGCTTACTGAAGCCCTCGACCGTCGGGAAATGGCGCCAAAAGCCTGGATGAAGATCGGCTTCGCGCACCAACAACTTAACGAAACAGATAAGGCAATTAGCGCTTACAAGCATGTTGTTACAGAATTCCCTTCGTCGGAAGAAAGGCCGGCAGCACTGGATGCGTTGAAGAGCCTGTATATTGAGAACAACCAGCCTAACGCCTACGCTACGCTGCTGGAAGAAAACAATATTTCATCTGAAGGAGATCTTTCGCTGGATTCAACATTCTATTCAGCTGCAGAAGCGCAATATGCTGCTGGTAAATACAGCAACGCGAAGCAATCACTGGCGCAGTACCTGCAACGTTATCCTAACGGCATCTTCTCAGCTAAGGCGCATTATTATAAGGCCGAAAGCCATATGCAGCTAAAAGAAAATAAAGAAGCACTGGCTGAATATGACCTTGTTCTGTCTGCTGCAGGAAATGACTTTACAGAGAACAGCGCCCGCAAAGCAGCGGCATTGGCCCTTCAAAACAAAGACTATTCGTCTGCTCACAGGTATTATACCGTATTACGCGGGGCTGCGGCCAGCAGCGAGAGTAAGATCCAGGCTTACAACGGGCTGATGTTGTCAAGCTACGAATTGGGCAAATATGATAAAGCTACTGCTTACGCTGATACACTGTCTCAGCAACCAGGTCTTGATGAGAACATGCTAAGTACAGTAGCGCTGTACAAAGCAAGGTCGTTGCAACGCAATAACAAAACCGACGAAGCGTTGGCAGCGTACAAGAAAGCAGAAACTTCGAAGGTGGGTGCCGTAGCCGCTGAAGCACGTTACCGTATTTCAGAGATCTACCTGAAACAGGGCAAACTACCTGAAGCTGAGACCGCTGCCAACAATACCATTAAGCTCTCTGCAGGCAATGATTACTGGATAGTGAAATCGTATATACTGCTGGCCGATGTACTGGCGCAGCAGAAAGACTACTTCAATGCTAAGGCAACCCTGCAAAGTATTGTGAAGAACACTAAGATCGCCGAGCTGAAGCAGGAAGCATCTGCCAAGCTGGAGCAAGTAAAAACATTGGAAAAACAACAAAGCAAACTGTCTGAAGAATAAGTTCATGAGATTAAGAACATTTTGCCTCTTACTGATATTACTCGGCCTGACGCTCGATACCTCTGCTCAACGCAGGAAAAAGAAAGCTGCGCCTAAGCGCACAACCCAAACCAAAGCCAAAACAAAGGCTAAAACGAAGGGCCATACCACGACGCTTCAACGCAGCAGTGCAAAAGATACCCTGCTGAAAGGTGCAACTATCGAGATATTGCAATCGTACAAACCTGAGGTGAAGAATACCCCCAAGCCTGAGTTTGCCACCAACCTGCCTCCTGTAGATACCACTACGCCAAGGATGGATTATGATGTACCACAACAATCATTGTCGTACACATATAGCTCTACCCCGCTACGCCCCCTGGCACTGGGCAACGACTCTGTTGAGAACAGTTTTGCTAACTACGTAAAACTCGGTGCAGGCAATTTATCGACTTTATATCTTGATGCGGGCATTGGAAGTTTCAACAGCTATAACTATGAGACCAACCTTAATGTGCATCACATTTCGCAGGCTGGCAATATCGAGTTCCAGAAATCGTCGCTTAGCTCCATAGATGCCGATGGCACTTTGCATCGTGACGGTCATGCCTTGCATGCCAGCCTGGATGCTTTACGCAACCGGTTTTATCATTACGGTTACAACCACGACGTATACACCTATGAGAAAGAAGCAGTAGCAAAGACATACTATGGTGTGCGCCTGGGTGCAGATATTAAGAACGAGGATGAAGGCTTGTATGACCTCAACTACCATCCTTCCATCAGCATGTCTGCTTATGGTGTACCCAGCAACGCAGTATTCGGCGCTTCTGAACGTTCTTTCGACCTGGCAGTGCCTGTGTCATATGACGTAGACTCTACCTTGTCTCTGTTAATGGGTGTTAACCTGGGCATAGCCAGCTTCAACGATGCATTTGTTAAGCAGACCAATAACTACTTTCAACTGACGCCGGGTGTTCGCTTTACCAAAGGCAATATCTCGGGTCATGCAGGTCTCTACCCTACCGTTGGCAAAGGCGGCATCTTTTACATTCTTCCTGATATCGAAGGCCGCTTTGGCATCGGCCAATCGCAATATGCTTTTACTGCAGGATGGAAAAGCCAGCTACGTCAAAATACATTCGAGCAACTGTCGACTATCAATCCTTATATGTGGGATTCATACACAGTAAAACAAACCCGCAGCGATGAGATCTTCGGCGGTATAGAAGGCAATGTCGGCAACCATATCAGCTTTGGCGGGCGCCTGAGCTGGTGGAAGCACCACAACATGCCCCTGTTTATCAACGATACAGCCTTCGACGAAAAAAGGTTCCTCGTGGTGTACGACAGGGTGACGGCTATAGCCCTGCAGGCTAATGTGAGGTACCAGATTGCCAACACCTTCTCTGTAGGCTTGAGCGGCACCTGGACGGGTTATTCTACGCGTACCTTCCACAAGGCCTGGCACCTGCCCGGCGTGCAGCTAAAGGGCGACCTGATGGTAAAACCGCTGCCAAAACTGGCTGTAACAGGCTATGTAATGATTATGGATGAAATATATGCGTTGGCCAAAGGCGACCAGTCGGAGAAACTGAGTACCATAGCCGATATAGGCGCCGGCGCTGAATATAGTTTTATACCCCGTTTATCTGCCTTTATACAAGCCAATAACATATTGAATAACAAATACGAGCGTTGGCGTAACTACCAGGCATACGGATTTAATATATTTGGCGGCCTGAGGCTTAAATTCTAGGGCAAAACCTTTTTTGCAGATATAAAACCTGTTTAATTAACTTCACACCCTCAAAAAAAATACCGGAAGAGATTTAGATGGACATCGCGAAATACATTGGACTTTACCTGCTTAAAAACAACTTTTGCTACATACACGGTCTTGGCCAGCTGGAGCTGAAGAAAAAACCTGCCGCATACGATGGACAGGCTTTGCAAGCACCGGCTTTTGAGGTAACGCTCTCCCCTACCGGTTCTATCGACGATGGCCTTGCTAACTTCATCGCCACCAACGAACAAATAAGCATAGCTAAAGCGGCCAACGGACTGCGTGAATTCAGCGCCAATGCTAAAACAAAGTTGCACGAAGGTGAAGAAGTGATCATACCGTCTATAGGTAAATTCATTGAGCAGAATGGCCGTATAGGTTTCGTTACCGATCCGCATCTTAAATACACACCGCCGGCTATACCTACTGTAAAGAATGCACCGCATGTTGCAGAAGAGAAAAAAGCACAGGCAGCTCCGGTTCATACAACTGAAACAAAAACAACTGCTCCGGCAGCGCGTCCTAGCGTAAACTGGGGCCCTATAGTGCTGATCGGTGGTGTTATCATCGCCATTGCTGCGATCGCGTTCTTTGGCATACAGTATATCAGCAACCGCAACAACGAGATGTCGGAAGAGACTGTTGCTGCACCTGTTGACACGCCACAGCAGCAAGCTGTTATTACCGTTGATACAACTGTGATTGATACTGCTACAGTAGCAGCCCCGGCATCTAACATGCAGCTGCAAAACGGCATGCTGTCTTTTAAAGTGATACTGCGTACCTATAAAGACAGCGTTAGCGCCAACAAGCAAGTAAAGAAATACACCTCTTACGGTATGACTGTTGAAAGCGTATTGCAGGATTCTTCTACTTACCACGTGGTAATGCCTGTAACTGCACCACCTGCAGATACAGCTCACATCCTCGATTCGCTTAAACGAACATACAACCCGAAAGGAGTAAGCATACTACCATAAAGAAAAGCCTCGCAATTTGCGAGGCTTTTTTATTTCTGTTCCATTTCAAGTAGTCGTTCCATCACCTTGAACGTAGCCGGGCAAACCGTGGCGTTCTTCAGTGTCAGCTGCACGCGTTTCAGCAGCACGTCTTCGTCTGTGTATGGGTAACGTGCACAATCGCTAGGACGGTCTTCGTAGATATCGCAGGTATTGTCTGCTGCCAGGAAGGGACAAGGAGATGATTGTACTACATAGTCGCCTTCGTTATCCAGTTTCAGGTAGCGGGCTACCAGGTCGCCTTCTTTCATTTTGAGGCGCCTGGCAATGCGTTTAATATCCGGTTGCTTAAAGCGGGGAGAATAATTCTTGCAGCAGTTGGCGCAGCTCAGGCAGTCTACCTGCTCAAATGCCTCTTCGTGCAGCTGGGGAAGGGCCTTAAGCATCTTGTTCTTATTGCCCTTCTCCAGCATGCGCTTATACGCCTTCTGGTGGTCTTTACTTGTTTGTTGCCAGTTGTTGGGAAGCATAAATTTCCATTCGCACGTTATCACTCATCACTATTGCTCGAACCATTACAGGTTCATCTTCTCCATGATCCTTTCCAGGTCTCCATC
Organism: Polluticoccus soli; assembly: GCF_029269745.1. Lineage (NCBI taxonomy): Bacteria > Pseudomonadati > Bacteroidota > Chitinophagia > Chitinophagales > Chitinophagaceae > Polluticoccus > Polluticoccus soli. Next base: position 460,483 of record NZ_JARJHT010000001.1, read on the forward strand.
GCTGTAAAACTCTATCACAACCTGGCCCTTGCCGTTCTTCTTCCTGTCCAGTTTTACCCTGGTGCTGAAGTGCGAAGCCATGTTGTCTTCGATACGCTTGTATGCAGGTGGCAGTTTCGCTGGATCGGCGGAAGCTGTGGCTCCTGCTTTCTCAGGATGCGCCATGCCTTTTACCAGCGCTTCTGTTTGCCTTACCGACAAGCCTTTCTCCGTCACCTCGCGGAAAACATACAATTGCTGATCTACCAGTTCCAAACCGATGATAGCCCTTGCATGACCCATGCTGATGCTGCCATCGCGAACTGCTTTCTGGATATCCGGCGGCAGCTTCAGCAGGCGCAGGTAGTTGGTTACCGTGCTGCGCTCTTTGTGCATACGGTCAGCTACTTGTTCCTGCGTCATGTCGCACTCGTCCATCAGGCGCTTGTAGCTCAGGGCTACTTCTATTGCGTTCAGGTTCTCGCGCTGCAGGTTCTCCAGCAGGGCCAGCTCCAGCATTTGCTGGTCGTCGGCGGTGCGGATGTAGGCAGGTATATCTTTCAATCCACCCAGTTTCGAGGCGCGCCAGCGGCGTTCGCCCGATATGAGCTGGTATTTGGCAGGCGCTATTTTAACAACCGTGATAGGCTGGATGATGTCGTGCAGCTTGATGCTCTCGCTCAATTCCTTCAGCGCCTGCTCGTCAAAATCGCGACGTGGCTGCTTCGGGTTCACCACTATCTGGTCTACAGGCACACGCACTATATGTCCCGCACTCGGACCGGTTCCGGCCGCAGCAGGCACAGCTGCCTTTTCGCCCGGGGTCTTTATTTCCTCGTCAATGGTATTCAGCAGTGCGCGGATACCTTTTCCTAATGCCTGTTTTTTATTGGTCTGCGACATTTTCGTCCTCGAATATTTTATCCTCGTTCTTAATTTTTGTCATGTTGTTCTTCTGCAGTATTTCCTTAGCCAGGTTCAGGTAGTTGGTAGCACCTGTACTCTCGGCATCATACAGCAGCGCCGGCTTACCGAAGCTTGGCGCCTCGCCCAGCTTGGTGTTGCGGTGAACTATGGTGTGGAACACAAGATCCTCGAAGTGGTTCTTGATCTCTTCCACCACCTGGTTGCTCAAACGCAGGCGACCGTCGTACATCGTCATCAGGATACCTTCTATCTGCAGCTCGGTGTTGATGCGTGTCTGCACGATCTTGATCGTGTTCAGCAGCTTGCCGAGACCTTCAAGGGCGAAGTACTCGCACTGTACCGGTATCGCTACGCTGTCCGAAGCCGTCAGCGCGTTCACCGTTATCAGGCCCAGCGATGGCGAGCAGTCTATGATGATGAAGTCAAACTCTTTGCGTTGTTCTTCCAGCGCGTTGCGCAGCACGTGCTCCCTGTTCGGGTGGTTGATCAGCTCTATCTCCGCACCCACCAGGTCAATGTTCGACGGCAGCAGGTACAGGTTAGGCGTTTCCGTTTCCAGTATCACCTGGTCGGCCGGCGTATCGTTCACCATGATGTCGTACAGGCCCAGCTGAATGTTCTTCAGGTCAAAGCCATTGCCCGTGGTGCTGTTCGCCTGCGGATCACCGTCTACTAGCAGCGTTTTGTACTCCAGCACTGCCAGGCTTGCCGCCAGGTTGATGGAAGTGGTCGTCTTCCCTACTCCGCCTTTCTGGTTTGCTATTGCTATTACTTTAGCCATGTTGTTTTCTCCCTCGGGGGTTGTTGTGTGTTTACTCTTGTCCTTTACAGTTCTATCGTCTGACCCGGGTTCAGCAGCAACAGCTCCTTGCCCGCATTCTTAAATACTTCTTTCGCCTTCAAGTGGTCTATTTTGATAGGCGGAAAACTATCGTAGTGACAGCCTACCACCTTTGTCACCTGCGCAAAGTCTGCAGCTATCGCCGCGTCCTCTGCATTCATGGTGAAGTTGCCACCAATAGGCAATACGGCAAAATCCATTTTGCCATAGCGCGGTATCAGCTGCATATCCATCGTCAGGCAGGTATCGCCGGCAAAGTAAAAGCTGCCTTCGCTGCTCTTTACTATGATGCCTGCCGCCACACCGCCATAGCTGCCATCGGGCATGCTGCTGCTGTGTGCTGCGGGTACCATGCGCACTTCGCCAAACTCAAAGCTGTGCGTGCCCAGGTTCATGCCGTGTATCTTCGGCGCGCCCTGGCCCTGTGCCCAGGCCACCACCTCGTACATGCCGATGACGGTTGCCCCTGTGCGTTTGGCTATGCTCACCAGGTCGCCCACGTGGTCGCCGTGACCGTGGCTCACCAGTATATAGTCCGCCTCAATGGCGTTCACATCTATCTTTTTGGCCAGCTCGTTGCCCGTTATGAAGGGGTCAAACAACAGCTTTTTACCTGCTACCTCTACGGCAAAGCAGGAATGCCCGTAATAAGTAAACTGCATTGATTTTGATAGTTATAAAGGGTATCTACAAAAATACTCCACTCAAACGGATTTTTAGGGTTTTGACCCCGATTGTGGAAATTATTTAGCGATGTATATAAATTTTTGTGCTGCCAGCAGTGCCGGGCAAAAAAAAGTCCCGGATATCCGGGACTGTAAATGATACTCGTGAATATGATTAGATAACGCGAACGTTAACTGCATTCAGACCTTTTTGACCATTTTGTACTTCGTAAGACACCATAACGTTCTCACGGATCTCGTCGATAAGACCTGAAACGTGAACGAAGATGTCCTGACCACCTGCTGAAGGTGTGATGAAACCGAAACCTTTAGTTTCATTGAAGAATTTTACTTTACCTTCTTGCATTGTATTGTATTGAAAAAATTAATAAAGAGCGAAGGTACAGAAAAACATTAAGAAAATCAATAAAATATTTTGGATGCCGGCGCAGGGATAGAAATTGGGCGGAGGCGACAAGTTACATCTTACCGCTCAATCAATATTTTCCTGGTAAAACTAGCTTTAGGCGTTTGCAACCTGAGCATGTAAATTCCGTTCAGGTAATGACTGCAATCTATGGTTAGATTGCCTTGTTTAGATGAAGAGTGATACTGCTGTTGAAATATCATCCGGCCCGATAGGTCATATAGTTCGACGATGCAGCCATCAAGCAGAGGTTCGGATCCAGCAATATTTATGCGATCGGCAGCGGGGTTGGGATATATCGAGATTTTTTCGTCAACCTGCCCAGCCTCCACAATTCGCAAAGACGTGCAATAAGTATTAATGGCCAGCGTGTCCCGACTTTGAAAAAGATAAATAGGTATTGCTTCAATATTGGTAGGTTGCTCCACAAGGTTTTCAGGCTGGCTTTTCATGGCAACAGGGCTCGAAGTGGTGTTTGCGACAGAATCAAAGCAGCTGCTGTTACCAGCTTTGTCGGTCTTTACCAGGTAAATATCCCTGTCAAACGTTTTATCCCGTTTCGAGCCCGCGAACAGGTAGCCATTATCCTTCGCAATACTGACAGAAAGGAACTCGGCGTCAAGACTATCGGGATTATACAGTTTCGCCCATGCGAGGCTTCCATCTGCATTTGTTTTTACACCCCAGGCCTGGCCGTAATCATTGTTCGATTTGTACCAGATCCCCGCTATAACGAACCCCGAATCGGGCGCCTGCTGCAGATCACAAACTTCCTCATCATTGGGGCTGCCATATCTATGGCTCCATTGTATTGTTCCGGAAGAATCAGCTTTCACCAAAACGACCTCATTCTTGCCAAAGTTATAATTACTATGACCCGCCATAATAATACCGCCGTCATATGTAGCAGCCACGGTACTCGCCCCATCGAAGTTGTCTTCATTAGATGCAGGGCCTATCGCCTTCGCCCAGTTTAACTTTCCGGTCGGCGACAGCTTTACCAATAACATATCCTTATTAGTGGTATCAGGATCATCTGTGTAGCCAGCCATGATAATACTGCCATCGCTCAACTCACACAGATCGCGGATGATATCCTCCCCCGGCCCGCCAAGCCGCGTGGTCCAAACGGTATCGCCCATGGGGTTGACCTTTAATACATAGATCTCATAGCCGTTGTTATTGTTATAGTCATATATATGGCCCGCCATCACATAGCAACTGTCTTTTGTCCCCAGCACGGTTAGCAATGAGTTGCTGTTAGCGAAAATATTAGTATAAGCATACTCATTAGCCCAACTAATAGCCCCCAATGAATCAAGCTTAACGGCAAATCCACGATATATGCTATTGCTGAATGAACCCACACCGAGAAGGCCGCCGTCACTGGTGGGCGTGCTTTTCTCAAAGTATTCCCTGAGGGGGGAATCATACTGCCGGTACCAAAGGGTGTCTCCCAGAGCAGTAAGTCTCAATGCAAAAGCGCCTTTGTTTAGCTTATCGCAACTCCCTGTCAACAGGTAGTCTCCATTCGACAGCGTATGACAAGTGACAGCTCCTTCTGAACTATCCCGGATACCATAAGTCTTCTGAAAAATAGCGACCTGGGCATTTGAAAATACCGGCAGAAGCGCAAATAGGAAACCTGCTATTAATGCAAACAGGTTGGAAAAAAAAGATCTCATCGATAAGGAAGGCATGATACGATACAAGATAGTGTTTTTTGAAAAACCCGTTCGGCATAGTCTCCGACTACGTCGCCCCGACAACTTATCTCCCAATTGGCGTTTTTTACTAAAAACAATTCCGTATGATAGTACATTGGCAAAACTGCCAAAAGAAACTGGCTGCGTTGCGGGGTTCAATTAGGTTAGCCAGGCCTGCAGTGCCAACTTTGTGAACTGAAAATCTGCCAGCCATGCACTCATTCCATTTACTCACCGCGGTTACATTGTTGATGATTGTTGCATCCTGCTCCAAGGATCCGTTGACACCTAAACCCACCTATCCGGCGCCAGGTACATGGCAGGTAGACGATACTGCCTTCAGAGCACGACAGTCTAAATGGTATCGTAATTACGACTCGTTGGATGTTATTGTCTTCTCTATTGATACGCTTACAGAAACCAGTGTGAATATTCAATTTTTCAAACGGCCGACCGGCACCGACACCTTCAAACTGGTAAACCAGCCTGATAGCGAAAACGAGGCTGCTATCGACGAATGGCAACAGAACGCCGGCCACTCCGGAACACGAGATGAATTGGGAGGAACACTTTACGTTACCGAGCAAAACGGGAAACTAACTTTCAAAGCTTCGAACGTCGAATTGCGACATTACACCTTTGTAGTCGACTACAATGTAACCTGCTCACTTAACCTGACGGAGTTTTGATACATGCGTTCCGCGACACAAATATGCCGACACACAAACCAACTCTACATACTTGCGCCAGCCTGGGGAGCTTCTGACTACGTCCCTCCAGCAAATCTCCCGATTTGCATTATCTTCATGCAATAGCCACACCTACATGAATCCTGTAATATTCAACTGTGCTCTTCTGTACATATTGGTCATCCTTATGTCTTTATTCCAATCAAGATTTCGATTGATAAAAGATAACCCTGTTGCATATTTTCTTTTGCTTTTTATAACACCTCTCATGGTATTTGGGAAAGCAAAAAAGGTGGACACCTGGACCGAACTTACTGGATTAGAAATCGTGGGTTATACATTGGTAATGTCTTACATGAATTGCAAGCGCGTACTTCCTAAAATAAATGAAGGTTATATTTATGCATATACACTCTTTCATTGGTATTTGCTTTATGACAGCTTACAACTTAAAGGATTTAATTTCATTCTTACAACGGTTACAATATTGTCTGTTTTCCCAACTTTTTTGATCATTAAGAACTGCTTGCAACACAAGGCACTTACGACTAAAGAGAAAGCCGCTCTATTCTATTGGTTCGTATTCACAGTAGTATTTACGTATGCAGACCAGGTGGCTTTGGACATTATAAGCCCGATACTGACCTACAATGAAATTAGTGGCTATGGCGTCATTCTAATATTAATGTCGGCTGCACAACTTTACTTTCTTTCAACATTTGTCTCATTGCTATTTATTGGCATGCCGTGGACGCACATGGAGCGCGGCGCCCGAAATGTTAAGGCGGCGTGGAGAAGTGCATTACGAGACTGGCGAGCTATTCTTCGGCACAAGCTAGGCCACTATATAGAATACCAGATATCGCCGTTTCAATTAGTACTAATCACCATCGTCTCGTTGATCTTGTTTTACTGCGACCACACTTACGGATTAAGATCTGAACTTATTGTTGTCTACACACTGGTGTTGCCGATAATATTCTTCTACTTTAAGTTAACTCCAGACGAGAACATTACAAAACCTGAGATTCCACAAGAGACCCCGATTTCCTGAGTTTGCAACTCAGGACTAACTACACTGCCTTTGCACGCCGTGGAAAGAAATGTAAAGAGAAGAATGCGACAAAAAACCAACCTGTCAGGATCAATGTGATGTTAGGTATCTGTTTGGTCACTTCTTCCGCATCGAGCGTAACCGTTACCGTTTCCGACAGATCGCCATGAAAAGAAAGGAGCAATAACATTATCCCGGTAACTACACCGATCACCGGAATTAACGGCCGGCTCCGCCACCAGTTGTTCACAGTTGCATTTAGTCGTATCGGCAGTCCAACCAAGTAGCAAGCAAAAATGGTGGCTGCTGAATATATAACTGCCAATATCGGCTGAATAAAAAGCAGACCTGCCATATGTATCATATCGGCTTCTCCACCATCTAAAACCGCAAACACCATGTACACGACAAACAACACGGCAAAGGTCACCGCTACTTGTATGAACATTATGGAAATCGGCAGGAACTTGCGGAACATGCGCCTGAAAGTACGCTAAGACGAGCTATCGACAAAACACCCAGACGCCCCCATGCTAGCGCAAGCATGCAGCGTAGCCTTGACGCGCTGCGTACTTGTGCCTGTGTTTTGATACGTACGTTCCGCGGCACAAGTATACTGACGCACAAACCAACCCCACATACTGGCGCCAGCCAAGGGCAATCAATAAAACGTTGTTCTGTGAACAGAATTCAGCGCATCGCTGTCTCACACTAGCTCAGCAACCCGCCTGAGGGGGTTTCGTTATCTGCACCGTAGGTTGTCAGGCTGACAGACACGATTGTGCCTTTGTGAATTTCGATAAGGCCCCTGTTCTTTAATTCGGCAAGCAATACAAGCACATCATCCTGCGGTATTGCCAACTCATCGGCAATAGCTGACACCGGAACACGCGGACGTGAAGTGAGCGTGCGGGGACTAAGCCGGCGTATCGTGTCGAATATTTCTACACTGGTTATCATTTTGTGCTTTTTTTAAGATGAGTATCCTTCCTTCAAATTTCTACCGGCAGATCAATAAAAGCTGATAAATGCATCTTCTTCCTTATCCTCTTCCGGCAAATGAAGAGGCACTTTTGCGAAGGGCTGCAGGTATAGCGGCACAGACTGCAGCTGACAAAGCTGTTGCTGTTCGAGCATCGCCCCAAAAAAAACATCATTCAGATGCTGAACATTCAGCTGAACCTGCTCGTTGTTGTGGCGGCAGGTAAATGCTGTAATAAAAGCCGGTATCGCGTTCATGTTTTTTGTTTTAGTTAATATCCTGGAGTATCTGTTTGATATACCCCTCATACTCTATTCTAAATAATTTGTTGATCCTGCATGCTTCAAAAAGTGCTTCGATATTCCCTGACACAAGTTCGCCGGCGGTGAGTATGGCAGCAACGTCCGGATTTAGCTCTATCCAGCGCATTTTCAAACGATGGTCTCTGAGGAAAGTGATCACCATCTCACATTTATGGTAGGGTGGTTTATGCATCAGGCTTCTCTTAATATCGTGCACCTCTGCCGTTACTTCAGGAAAATTGTCAAATGTAAATCGTCCACCATCGGCTATCACATAGCGTTTGCTTAGGATCATACTGGAAATATTAAATGCAGGAGGTGCTAAGAGAAGGCTAAGAAGGATAGCTTACAGCTGCAGGTGAATATTGAAGGTACGCCCTATTTACCCAAAAAGACATTAAGTTTTCGAAACACGCATTTTTCCCATGCTGGGACTGCCATGCGGTTTGCATAACTTATTACTTGCTAGCGTTCCTATACTCGTTGCGTATCCACATCTTTATTTCAAGGTCGCTGGCAGCGCGCACAAAATCGTACGGAATAGGATGACTGTCAACAAATGCCAGGGCTGAGTTATCATCTATCCCCATTATCCTGCCCACCACTTCGGCATTGTACCTGATGCTGGTAAACCGCTGCCGCTCATCGGCCGCAAGCATGGCCGAAAACTTCTTAAGCTTTTTCTTTTTGCCCGACACCCACATGGCAAATGCCGACACGCCACCATCCAGGGATATACCAACTTGTCCGGGTGTTCCGAACAATTGAGGTTCGGCATGGGTAGCAGCGTCCTTCAGGGCTTTTCTGTATATGGTGCGCTTCAGCGCTGAATCTTTTTTGAACTTCGCCATATCCGTCAGCACCTCCACCTCTTTCAACTCTATCATGCGTTTAGAAAGCGGTGTGTCGGCTACCTGCATGCTGTCAACCTGCTGGGCATACACTGCCCTGCCCCCAAAAAGGAGCATCAACAGCAGCAACAGGCAAAACCTCTTCATGCGGCAAAAATAGGCGCGGCAAGAACCACCAGTGCTATATGTATTGTTAAAGGTTTGTGTGCCAGAATTCCGCCGTTGTTGGTGTTCTTCACCAACAACGATACAGGTCAACAGTCACATCCCGCACCATCGCTGGTGAAGAACACACAATGATGGCGGGTTTAGGACAATCGCACCGTTAGGAGAAAAAGTTGTATATTTGCAATTATAAACCTTAAACTATGCACACGCAGCACCGCCGCATTTCAGGGAGATATCTCACTTCGCTGTGCTTCGTTCGATATGACGGGGTGGATTCGACGCAAATTGTTCCTGCATGTTAGTTCCCCAGGCAATAGTGACTCAAAAAAGGCAACAATGGCAACAAAAACCACAACCCATGGAAGCATGATCTTCAGCAAAAACGCTCACTGCGTCTGCATTGCGGCACAAATCGTTCCGGCTCCGGAAACAAAAAACGAAAAACCGTGACAAAAGCGGCAACAATTGCTATCAACGAATAGAAAAATCATCAATATTACACGCATCCCAATGCTTATATTTACTGTATGAAAACACCCGCTGCTATCACATCTGTTCTTCTGCTCATTTCTATACTGGCTTGTAACGAGCCAGGCAGCCTGGCCAACAACGCAGAGCTTAAACCACTACGACAAGCCGATTCGTTTTTTTCAACCGGGTGGTACCGTCTTGCCGACAACGGACGGAAGATGACCCTGGACCGTGATACAGCGGTGTATTTTATCGATCCGCAGCCTATTGTTATTGCCCGGGATATTGCAGAGACCGAGATATACGTGAGCGATGAAGGGGACACCTGCCTGGCGCTGATGCTTGACGATGACGGCGCGGAACGATGGGCAGAAGCAACTGAGAAGCTGGTAGGCCAAAAAGTAGCGCTGATCATCAACAACCGGTTAGTGTTTACCCCTGAGGTGGTGAGCCGGATAGATGGCGGTGCTAGTGCGCTAAACAACGGCGTATATTCAGAAAAAGAACTCAAGGAATTCAAGGCACAGATAGACAGGGAGCGGGAGAGCAAATAGCTACCTGGGCCACGACAAAAAAATTGACCCTACCTCATCGGCAGGGTCAACAACAAATCTTTTCGTCATGGCTTAGCGACCTCTTTCTGAACCTGAACCGCGGTCTGAACCAAACCTGTCTGAGCTACTGCCACCTTTGTCAAGGTCTTCCAGCCATTTAATGGTTTGTTCGCGGGTTTTACCAAGGCGCTGCTGAATACGACCGATGAGCTCTTCTTCTTTGCCCTCTTCATAACGCAGATCGTTATCGGTAAGAGATGCACTTGCTTGTTTGAGTTTACCGCGCAACTCGTTCCAGCGGCCTTTAAACGTCAGTTTGTCCATAAAAGTGAGATTTAGGACTAAATGTTCTTTAAAAGCATGCCAGAAATGTGAAGCAACCTTTGGGTATTCATTTTTAATTGTTGCTACATTTAAACATTCCAAAATGCATGTGGGGTATGAAAAAAAATGCACACTCAGACTGAAAAAAAAGCAACAATTAACCGGATGAGTTCACCATACTGCCGGGCTGTTTTCATCACCAACAACATTATCGCAAGCAGCCCGATAAATGTCGCATATACACGTGCCCGGTGAAACGCCTACTGCTTAGCTTCGCTTTATGAAAACAATATTCATCATTCTGCTTAACTTCATTATCATGCAAACAGCTACAGCACAAACCACAGGTCACTACGCCACGATAAACGGAATGAACATGTATTACGAAGTCTACGGCAGCGGCAGCCCGCTGGTGCTGATACATGGAGGCGGATCGGATATACACGTGACCTTTGGCCGTGTATTGCAGCAACTGGCAAAACACCACCGCGTGATAGGTATAGATCTGCAGGCCCATGGCCGCACCGCCGACAGGGGCGTGCCCACCAGCTTTGAGCAGGACGCCGACGATGTCGCATCACTGCTGCAACACCTCGGTATAGCAAAGGCCGATATTTTTGGTTTCAGCAATGGCGGGACCACTACCCTGCAGCTGGCCATCCGCCATCCGCAACTGGTAAACAAACTGGTGCTGGCATCGGCACTCTACAACAGGACGGGCGTGCAGCCAGGTTTTTGGGAGTTTATGAAAACAGCTTCGCTCAGCAATATGCCCCTCCCCTTGCAGCAGGCTTTCCTGGCTATCAACCCCGACAGCAACGCACTACAAACCATGCACGACCGCGATGCCGTGCGCATGCAAAACTTTAAAGACATACCCGATGAGCTGATCGGCAAAATACAGGCGACTGCACTTGTGGTAGTGGGCGACAAAGACGTGATCCGTATCGAACATGCTCTTGAGCTATCGCGCCTGCTGCCGGGCGCGCGGCTGCTGGTATTGCCTTCCGGCCATGGTGACTATATAGGTGAACTGTTTGCGATAGCCAATGGCGCACCGCAGTCTTACCCGGCCATCAGTGTAATTGAAGAGTTTTTGTTGGGCATGTGATCTTTTTATCTTGTACGGTGAATCTTCCCCGCTACGCGCGGTTTGCAACTCAGCGCCATAAACGCCTGATATTCGACACGCACTGAACAACGAATCGAAAATAATTCTTCAGCTCCTGCCCTGACCCTCAGTACCTTGCCCATCATAAGCCGCGCCGGTCAAAAACTTTATTAGTTATCACGGAGTAATAGGTCTACCTTGTGCGTATTGTTATTTTTTGGACGCGCGTTCAGCGACTGCCTTTACCCGGCAACCTCTCCTCTCTTCCTCCCGATCATAACACCGACACAGGTATTTCAACGTTTAAAACGGATATAATTATGATCAACAATGACAAGAACTCTCAACAGGGAGCAGAACAACGCCCCGGACAAGACCAAACCAGGGAAAATGTAGAACAGCGACCTGACCAGGAGCAAACAAGGGAAAACGCAGAACAGCGCCCTCAGCAAGAACAGTCAACAGAGCAAACAGGAACAAGTACCGAACAGGAACAAAAAGGTGAGCAAGCAGAAGCAAGGCCAAGTCAAAACCCTAATACAGAAAAGGCTTTTACCCCATCACCAGCTACTTTGAAAGCCGCAGAACAAAAACAGGCACAGCAAAAACGCGAAAGCGGATTGACGATGCCGTCAGTTTCTGTTGATACCAAAGACATTGACAATGTTAATTAAAATACCCAGGCGAAGGTAGCAGCGAAGCCGGCATTGCCGGCTTTTCTGTTTTTGTTACTTACCTGCTATCATAGTTTACACCTCAGTCCATTCTATAAGCGCGCCAATGTACCACGTCACTTGTCATGGTTTCTTCCGGAACTCCCCTTGCGCTTTGAAGAGTCACTGTTTGCATCTGAGGGTTTGCCTTTAACGGGCTCGCCTTCAATTTCGTCAGCCTTCCAGGTAGAATCCGACTCACCGTAGTTTCCGCCCTCATAATCCATACGGTTGTGCTCGTCTGCATACTTACCGTGTTTCTTGCGAGGTTTTGATTGTTTTTTATGCTCTGACATAACATCCAATTTTAACTTTTTATAATAGCCAACTATTGCTTCTTCCCGCTCATCTTTTTCACTGCGCCTGTTTGAACTCTCATCCTGGCGCTTTGCCGGCGGGTTGTTTGTCCGCTCGGTCTTCACCTTTGCAGGAGCTATGCCCCCACTGTTTTTTTTGCCCGAAGTTCTTTGGCCCTGGTCATATTCCTGCCGGGTACGGTTAGGCTCTGTTTCCTTCTTCGCTCTTCCTTTGGGCCTTCTTTGCGTTCCTCTTTTCATATGCCTGAGTTAATTCTCAGCCTATTGCAAACAATTCTGTACCAAGCGGGGATAAGGAAATGTTATTAGTTATTGCCGGTTAGCCACACTTGTCCATATGGTATATTTTATGTATTTTTGCTATGTTAAACGATACTGGAATGCGCGGAATTAGACGAGAATTACCGGAATGGGAATTATGCGGGAATCGGGCTGGCTGTGGCTCTCGTAGTCTTTCAAAAACGACAACAAAGTGTAATGAATTCGAGGCCAAACTCTTTACAGGCAAGCATTACAGCAAAGACCACCTTTTATGCACCCTAACCAGCGACAACAACTGAAAAAACACGCAAAACGTGTACAAAAAGCTAACAAATTGGAACGAAGATCAGCCATGGACAAGGGTTTCAGCGGGTAACCTTTCCGGGCTGTTGTAACAAAACCGGCCTGGGTACTTGCAACGTTTTGTTAACAGCATAATTGCGCAATTTGCAGAGTATGTCAATAAACAACGAAGCAGAATTAACGGGTATGAAAAACGCCAGCGAGGCGGTAGCCACCGCGCTCAGGCAAATGGTAGCCTACGCCCGCCCCGGCATGAGCACCAAAGAGCTGGACGACTTTGGCAACGAAGTGCTGCGCAATTTCGGCGCGAGGTCAGCCCCCAGCCTGGCTTACAAATTTCCCGGCTGTACCTGCATCAGTGTCAACAATGAGTTTTGCCACGGCATACCTTCCGCCAAAAGGATACTTGCCGAGGGCGACCTGGTCAACATAGACGTATCTGCGGAGCTGAATGGCTTCTGGTCGGACAATGGTGCATCATTCGTACTTGGCAAAGACATCCATGGCCACCAGGCCCTGGTAGATGCCTCGCGCGACATTCTTCAAAAAGCGATCAACAATATCAAAGGCGGCGTCCGCATATCCGACATCGGCTGGCTGATAGAAACAGAAGCAAAAAAGAAGGGTCTGAAAGTGGTCAAGAATCTTACCGGGCATGGCGTTGGCCGCGGCCTTCACGAAGAGCCTTTTGAAATAGCCAACTACCGCGACAAGTTCAACAGGCAGCGCTTTAAGAAGAATTCTGTAGTAGCTATCGAGACCTTTATTTCTACTGATTCATCCATAGCTGTAACCCTCGCCGACGACTGGACCATGGTAGGTAACAGGGGCGGTTTTATGGCGCAGCATGAGCACACCATAGTAGTGACCGACGGTAAGCCGGTAATACTTACCGCGATGAATGGGATATGGAACCAATAAAAAAAGGGATGCAGAAGCATCCCTTTTCCCAATAATGATACAAAGTTGTCACAGTGACACAGCCCTATTATTGAACGAGTAATTTTTTAGTTATCATTTTGCCTTCCACTTGCACACAAATAAAATAGTGGCCGGGCAGCAGGTTTACAGGAAGTGTAGTGCGTCCGCCCAGGGTCAGGTTGTTACCGTATACTTTTTTACCAGTTACATCCACTACCTGGATGTTGGCAGTTGCGGTACGCGGATAGGACATCATTACATGGCGGCCATCGTTGGGGTTAGGATATACCTGGAGGTCATTCGCATTGGTCACATCGTTGACACCAACAATAGGTACTACTTTGAATGAGAAGTCCATGATAGGTGTATTGATGGTAGCGATTCCGTCATCTACTATCACATACCACTCATACTCTTTGCCGTCCTTCAGGCCGCTCCATGTTACTGAAGGCGAAGTTCCGGAAGCAGTGTTAGTGACTACACCAACGGTATCAAACAGGTTGCTCATCTGGTAGCTCAGTGTGAACTGGCTGTTAGCATCCGTCTCGAATTTGTTGAGTGTTGGCGAGTAGGTTTTTACAGATACTTCGTTCTTGTAAGGCGAGAACTCCATGATACGCAGCCAGCCGTTGCCACCATTGGTCCTGTCCTGGTAGTCAGACAACAGTGTATGCACGGTGTGGCCATTATAGGTATCAGAACGGCGGGCTTCACCATTGGGGTTGATATGGCCACACAGCATGAAGTCGAGGTTCATGTTGCTCTTTAGTTTGTTGTAGATAGCCTGGCCTTGTCCGCCCCAGGTACCGTTTGAGTTGATGATCCAGTGGCTGCTCAAAATGCCCCTGCGATTAGGATAGGCTTTCAGCAGGCTGTCGGCCCAGTTGAGAACAGAGGTATCGGCATTGGTATCATACTCCAGGCTGATGGCGATAAAGTCCAGTCCACTGGCGCTGAATAGCTGGAAGTGATTGTCATTGTTGCTACCGTAGTGGCCTCCATAATAGTTGCGGCCGGTAAACCTGCCTGAGCCAAAGTATTGGTTGTAGAAGGTAGTTGTACCACTCGCGCTACCACCCGGCGACTGATCGTGGTTACCCACGCAGATGCCATAAGGAAGACCATACGGCATCAATGTAGTAGCAGGGTCTTCGATGATCCTGAAGGAAGTATCAGCGCGCTTCCATTCGATGTCGTTGCCGTTGTTGTCGCCATTCTGCACACAATCGCCCAGCTGTATGGCATATACAATATTCATTGTAGCTATGCTGCTGCGTATCCAGGTAGTTTGCGCTTTGAAGGTCGCATTGGTGGCACCGTTCATGTGTGAGGTATAGAACTGCACATCAGGGATGGGAATGATAGTGAAGGTTGGCGAGTCCATCATTGGCGTCTTCTCCCTGCCCATGAAGACAAGCTTCATGTTGTTGGTATCAGGATCTGTAACGGTTACTTTCAGCAGGCTATCGGTGTAGCCGATAGTGTTGTCGGCCGGTACAAAACCAGTAGGCTGCGCGGGTGGATCGTTTGGCGGCGGGAAGGTGATGTTGTATGGTGCACCTGTGCCTACAGGTGTTGGGTTGTTGATACGGTTGCCATTGATAGCAGAAGAACCTGTACAAGCGATGGTTGTGCCGCTTACATCATCCATTGCCCATCTGCCAACAAGGCCAGTTGCAGCAGGCACCTGGGTATTGATAGAGTCGCGGATCTCCTGCATGGTGCGGGCATAGTTCCAGATGCGTACTTCGTCAATAATACCTTTGAAATAACCCTGCGCTACACCGGTAGAAGTGAGCGCGCTGGCAATAGCCGCATGTTGTATGCTGGCCGCCTGCGGCAGCACGTTAATGCTATCTACCGCTTCGAGATTGCCATTGAGATAAAGCTTCCACTTAACACCATCGAAGGTCACTGCTGCATGATACCAGGTAGTATCTTGTAAGGCAGTAACACCATATACGGGGTGATTAAGCCCCGGCGAAGGCTGGCCGGCACCTTCTTCAAAATCGGCACATAAGGTCATGGTGGCTGTGTTAATGCCCAGCAGGTAGTTCATGTCTTTGTTGCTGCCGTCAGACTCGCCGCGTCCTTTAGACACCAACGGAATTACTGAAGCTACACCGCCAGTACCGGTTGTTGTAGTGTTGGCGCTGACGCCTTTGTTCTTAAACCAGCACTCCAGTGTGAAAGTAGAAGAGCCGAGTCCCGAAGCGAGACCAAAACTAATGTAGTTATTAGTGCCGTTGAATTCAAAGGCCTGCTGTGCATGCATTTGCAGCCAGCCAAGGCTTAAAACCAGTGCGAAGATCTTTTTCATGCTTATCCTTTTGGGCACAAAACTCTTCGTACAGTGTTAACTCAGCGATAGCAGAAGGTGATGCAATCGTTATGTAAATATTACCTACTTCTCGCCGTCCATCAAATCCGATCCTGGATATCAAATCTGTCCGCAAGTTCATTTAAATAGACCTCTCTGAAGGCCCCCCACTGTTCGCTGTACATGTTGGATATCGTTTCCTCCATTGCCTCGTCACCTTTGGCAAGAAATCTTACCAGTAGATCTTTTAAAGCATTCTGCGTGCAAACCAACTCAAACATTAATTCAACCATCACTTCATTGGCCTGGCGAGGATCATTCAACACCAGGTCTTTTCTATTGTTCTCGGCCATACCCTTTTTACTCCTAAAATACACCATTCAGAGACGTACTCACTCAGCAGTTCTGAAGTTGTTCCGTTATCAAGGGTGAAACCTTTATTCACTGTCAATCGATCACTGCATTCACCGACTCATCCCTTACGCGGCTAAACTTGTAATGGACACCGAAAGTAACCGGGATCTCAAACAAGGCTTTGATCCCCGCTTCATCCATCTGTACCGTTCTAGCCTGTACACCAGCCTCGGCGCAGATAAAAAGACCATTGACAATGCGTATCCGTGCACCGAATTTGCCGTATAAAAGAGCTCCATAGCCAGCATTATTGGTATAAGCTGCACCCAGGCCTATAGAGTTGTAAAAACCGAGGTGTCCCTCGTCATTCATACGTAGAAAATTGATCATGAGGCCCGCAGACCGATAAGCATACTCATAGCGGTCATCAACAGCTCCGACATGTTGCGCCCAGGCTCCAAATTGTATATTGTCTTTATTATACAGAGCTTTTAGGGTAACATCGTAAGACTTGCCAAGATATATGCAATGCAGCCCTAATTCGGGTTGTGCTATCGCTACAGAAGACACAGTCAATAGCGCAAGGGTTGTAAGTGTTTTGAACATGGGCACAAAATACAACACGTGCCACTGCTCTGCAATATCAGCTACTGTCCCGAGTATCTCCTCTTTAGTTCGTCGTACAAAATATCCAGGCCATCATCAGCCGCATCGCTTTGCACGTTGGCAAACAGAATGAACGCCCGATCGATATCTTTATACACATACACCTTTGACAGGAAGGTACCTGGATTGCCAATGTTGAAGGAAAAAGCGCCATACTTGTTATCGACAGCAGGGAGCCAGCCTACGGTAAACCGCGGCATCCCAAAATGCAGAAAGTCGAACTCCTGACGGCTAAGCATAGATGACTGCCCCTTCAGTCCTTTCAGCTGCAGCTGTATAAACTTTACATAGCCGGGCAGTGTACAGTTGAGGTTGCCTGCAGCTTCCAGCCAATCCAACTTATAGTCGTCGGCTTTGGCTTCTGGCACAAGCGCAGCGTTATGACCCCATGTTTGTTTGGTGTCGGTCGCATTAGGTCTTCCAAAGCCAAACTCTATGCCCAATGGGTTCCCGAGCTCTTTTATCAATTGCCGGTAAGACTTGCCTGATGTTTTTTCAAGCATCAGGCCTGCGGCAACGTATCCAAGATTGGAAAAATTAATAGAATCGCCCGCCGTTACCGGGTCGTGCTTGAAAAACCAGCGGGCGAATTGATACCGCTGTTCAGCGGCACTCCCGGTAAACTGCCCTTTGACAGGCTGCGCATAAGTATACGTATACATGAATAGCCGTGTCCTGAAGGTGAGCAGGTTCAATAACGTCAGATTGTGGTATTCTTTCTTGCTGCCCTGTTTTAACTCGGGGAACAGATCAAAGAACTTCGTTTCCCAACTTATCTTACCTCGCTTTACTAACAGCGCAGCTATAAAGCCAGTAATAGCTTTTGTATTAGAACCCAGCCTAAACCGGTCGTTGGGCGTAGCCACCAGCGACGAATGTATCTTCCGGACACCCAGCACCTTCATTTCATAAATAGAATCGGCGGAAACAACTGCATAAGCAATCTCTGGAATATTGTATTGCTTCCCGATACTGTCAGCAAAACGAAAAGTAGGTTGCGCATGTAGAGTGTAAATAGATAGTAATAGGGCGAGAGTTACAGCGAATTTAAGCTTCATTGGCAGGAGTTATTAAGGATATTTAACTCCTGTCAAAATAAGCCTTTTAAGTATATCTGTTATGGAAGTTTTATCATAAGCGCCACAACGGCGCTGGATACTACTTCTCAAACACAACAGCGTCGGGGCTGGCACCATGTCCCTCCAGTATTTCCCTGATGGCTGCGATCATTGGGTCCGGCCCGCAAACGTAAAAATGCTTTGAGAAATCGTCCACCCGTTTTTCGAGGAATGTGGAATCAATGCGTTCGTGCAAGTGATTAGCATCATTTCCATCGGTCACTGTATAGATCGCGTTGTCGCCTAACATCTCGTGCAGCTCATGTGCGTATATGATATCCTGGTCGGTTTTGTTGGAAAAGAACAGTTTATTGCCGGCTATTTTATTATCAACATGCAGCCTCCTTAGTATAGCAATGAACGGCGTGATACCAGCGCCACCGGCTATAAAATAGCCTTCACCCTTATACTCAATAGCGCCCCAGGCGTCACGGATGATCAGCTCATCGCCTATTTCGAGATGGCGCACCTGGTTGGTAACACCGTCGTGATCGGTATAACACTTGATAGTGAATTCGAGGTAAGGATCTTCATTCAGGCAAGTAAAAGTGAAAGGACGTTTCTCCTTCTCCCAACCCGGCTTGTTGACAGATACTTCTGTAGCCTGTCCCGGTACGAAATTGTAGCCTTCAGGCTTTTTTATCCGAATGCATCGCACGTTGTGTGTCACTTCTGTCAACGCTATAATGGGTACTATAAACTTCATGATTAGTTGCTTAAACCGATAATAATGACATAAACTCCTTACGTATTTCTACCTCCAGGAATCTACCATGAAAGCTACTCGTGATCGTAGTGCTGCCGGTATCTCTCACTCCACGTGAAGCTACACACAAATGTTCTGCATCCATGACAACAGCTACGTCGTCTATACCCATTACTTTTTTCAGATACTCAGCAATTTGAATGGTCAGCCTTTCCTGCACCTGTGGCCGCTTTGCAAAGTAGTGCACTATCCTGTTCAGTTTCGACAAACCAATAACCTCACCTTTCGACATATAGGCCACATGAACTTTACCAATGATTGGAACGAAATGATGCTCACAATAAGAATAAACAGGGATATTGCGCTCTATCAACATCTCATCATAACTAAAGTCATTCTTAAACAGCGTGATCGCCGGAGCATTCGCTGGATCCAACCCGCTGAACACTTCCTTCACATACATCTTAGCTACACGGCGAGGCGTATCCTTCAGGCTTTCATCTGTCACATCCAGCCCGAGAGCCATCATTATATCCCTGAATTTTTCCTCTATAAGCTGTAGCTTTTGCGATTCTGTCAGCGTTGAGTTTCTCACCTCAGCTATAAGCTCGCTTTGCAAACCACCTTGCCCGTTCTTTTTTTCTAATACATTCATTTTTGGTCCTGCTTTAAGTATTAGAGTAAAAAGAGCCGATCAGGTTACAAAGTTTTCCTACCAGACTACATGCACCCTTAATCTTCGTCTCCCGGCTCAAGTTCTGACAACCTGCCGACCTCGTTTTCATAATCTGAGCCCACGTTTCGCTCCCGGCCCTGTTTGTACGATTCGCCGGCAAGATAGGATGAACCCTGTCCGAAATTAGAACCGCCCTGGGTTGTCGTTCCCGGATGAAAAGTTGCCCTGCCTGAGCTGCCATCGGCAGGATGTTCAGGATCTGTCAATGGATTGGACCCGCCTTTGCGTTTGTTCTGCTCATTTTTCATTACGGCATGTTTAGATATCAAAGCAGCAAGACTATGCCAGTACACAGCCTTGCCAGCTCTACAAACAGAACATGTTGATCAATAAGCCGCTATCGTTTTCCACTCAATAGTTTAGGCTGGCGCGGATTTATTGCCTAACACTATTGATTAAATTGCTTCAAATATTATTATCATGACAAAGCTTGCCTGCAAGGTCAACATTTCTTCTGGTGCCATTGAGGTGTCGTGGGAAGTGCATCCCCTTTATGTTACTACCGATATGACCAGCGGGTTCCTTATTAAGAATATTTCCGGCTATATTTTTCCAGCAGACTATTTCGGTCACATCCTGCAACTCGCAGAAACTGCAGACGGATTTGAATATAGAGAAGCCGGTTTACAGACAGGCTCAGTGGACAGCGACAGTATGGTTGTACTTGAGGCTATAAAAGAAATCACCATAACAGCTAATATAGACCAATAACAAATTACTAATACGTCTGGAGCGTGCAGCCATCAACAAACCATCCTTGCTATGATTTTTCGCAGCTGTTTTCTAAATTAGTGGCGCGACCAAGATCACTAGAACTATGAATGAATGCTTGAAAAGCTTACCGGTCAACAGGTTTACGAAGCGGTACAATCATACCCGGGTGGGGAAGTTGAAATAGCTGCGCTCGTCAATTTACTTCAAACAACACAGGAGCTATTATCATCACACCTTCGGGTGTTGGAACTTTTTGGCAGGATCGAGATCACGGGTAACACCATCCGGGCAATCACTTAACAACAACAAATTATTGTTTTAAGAATAATTAAAACATAATTAAATCAATTCCGTGCCTGAAGGCCGGAAGATATTTGCAGCCCATTTTTACTTAAATTAGACATACGAGAATTGCAACCTATGAAAACTATTGCGGTTATTGAAGATGATAATGACGCGTGGTTATTATTGAAAAACCTGCTCATAAAGGCTGGATATGAATCAAAGCAACTAATTCGATTCGCTTCCATTGCTGACATTCGTCCGCAACAAACCACTCCAGAAGTAGTACTTACAGACCTTGGACTTCCAGACTCGAAAGGTTTGGCCACATTCAAAAAGGTATGTAGCCTTTTTCCTGATTCACCGATAATTGTAATAACTGGGGATGGAGATGCGGACTTAGCGATAGACCTGATCAGAGAAGGTGCACAGGATTACCTGGTAAAAGGTGAGATAGACCATCGATTACTCAGCAAATCAATACAACATTCAATCGAGCGCAAACGCATTACCTCCGACTACAAAAGAATCTTTTTCGACAGTCCTACACCCAAGTATATTCTCGATGCCGAAACACTTAATATACTAGCAGTCAACAAAGCGGTTATTGAAAAATATGGATATTCGGAAGCTGAGTTGCTGCACATGCATGGTAATGATCTGCGTCCGGCGGAAGAAATACAACGTTTTAGACAAAAGGCGCAAACATTAAATACTGAGCGCTATGATGGGGGAATATGGTGGCACTTAAAGAAAGACGGAACCGTCTTTGCCGTCCATATTTATGTGCACACCACAGAATTTGATGGCCGACGCGCGTTCATGGTTGTAGCCATAGACATTGATAAACAGTTAAAGGCAGAACAAGCACTGGAAGAAAAGGCATTGGAGAACGAACAGATACTGGAAAGTATGACCGATGCATTCTTTAAGGTTGATGAAAACCATTGCTTTACGTACGTCAACCAGGAGTTTGAGAAAATACTGCAGAAGAAACGTGGTGAGATATTGGGACAAAACATCTGGGAAGTGTTTCCCGAAGCAATGCGTCTCAAGTTCTACGAAGGTTATCAACGAGCTTTGCAGACAAGAGAAAATACTTACTTCGAAGAAAAATTGCCTGGTTATGGCTTATGGCTTTCGGTGAAAGCCTATCCTTTCGACAAAGGAATGGCGGTCTATTTCATCGATATTACAGAACAAAAGCTTGCCCAGGAAAAGTTAGCGCGCGACGAACAGAACCTACGTGCTATTATCAATAACACCAGCGATATAATTTGGTCGGTAGACCGCCAAAACAATATAATATCCGCAAACGATGCTTTCTGGACCTACTTGTACGCTCTGACCGGCAAAAAACAAGGTGAAATAACGGAAGCCGATTTCAACAACGAAGTATTTGCTGCCTGGACACAATTCTTCGACCGGGCTTTTAGGGGTGAGACATTTAAAACAATATGGACCAGCGTCATTGGAAATGAAGAATACACCTCTGAAACCAGCTTCAACCCGATACGCAACGAACAAGGAGACATTACTGGCGCCAGCTGTTTCTCGAGGGATATTACGCAGGAACGTAAACTGCAACAAAAGATACTAACTGACGATGCAAACCTGAAAGCGATGATCGACAATACGGACGATCTCATCTGGTCCGTCGACACCGACTTCAACCTCATATCAGCAAACAAAGCATTTTTAACGGTAATAGAAACCTGGATAGATCGGTCGCTGAAAGTGGGCGATAATATCTTTGACCCAAAAATGAACGATGCCCTAACTGAAAAATGGAAAGGGCTATATAGCAAGGCGCTAAATGGCGAACAGTTTCTCATGGAGCAGGAGGCAAACGACAATGGCTCCACGCTGTTCACCGAAACCCGTTTTAATCCTATACGGGATACTAATGGCAAAATAATAGGTGTTAGCTGTTTTTCTCATGATGTAACGCCCCTACGCACATATCTCCAGAAAACAGAAGAACAAAACAAACAACTAAGGGAAATAGCCTGGATACAATCGCATAAGGTAAGAAATCATGTCGCTTCAATACTCGGTCTTATACAGGTTATCGATCTCCATAAGGCTGACGACGAAACAAGCCACTACGCACTTAGGGGCATTAAGCAATCGTCGGAAGAATTGGATGTGATCATACGCGAGATAAATGAGAAAACACAGCAACTGGATCAAAACGAAAAATCATCTTATGAACGGCTGTAACGATCTAATAAAAATTGCCGCCTGAAGGCGGCAATTTTTATTAGATCGTATCCTTAGTATCATCATCCTTGTGCTCCTCCCGGTTGAGACCTCCTGCATCGTATTCATCCGAACCAGACGTACGAGGACCAGTCGCTGGTTGTCCTGAGTTGTAACCTGTGCCGCCGGCAGCTGTTGAAGTTGGCTTGGTGTAGGAAACATTAGTTCCCGTATTGCTAAACCTGTCTTCTATACGATGTGAGCGCACACGGTCTGTGGCGCTGCCGATTATAGAATTTATCGCATCCGCACTCACTTTCTTCTTCTGATGCTTTCCTTCCCGCTTTTTATCAGTCTCTTCTATCTCAGATTCTGTTTTTTGCGGTGGCGTCTTAGCCGCATCTTCCCTACCCGGTGTCTGTTTGTTGAGATCACCCTGGCTTTGTTCCGGCGATTTTTGATTGTCTTCCATGGCTCTGCTTTTTAGTTTTAGGCTAAAATTCTATGCCATAACACCTTGATCCCGCAAGTTTTAAGACGATCTTTTACCCAATCCAAAATCTACCCGATAATAGAACAGGGGCAGGAAACCTAACTGGTAAGTTTTAAGAAATGGATATTTGCCCTGCGCTGCAAGATCATGACTATATGTTAAAGAAAGTATATTCTTTGTGCCAAAGACATTCACCAGATCTATCGCCAGTTCGTGCGTCAGTTTTTGGCCATTTATGCGCACACCAAGCTTCGCATCTGCTCTGAAATAATCGGGGAATTGCAATGTGTTCCTTAGAGAATCAATCACAACAAAATCACCTAAGGCTTTTGAAGCCGCAATGTTTGGAGGAGAATATAATCTACCTCCTGTCCATGTGATCTTACCGCCAGCAAGCAGCGTGCTATTCTTACCCAATTTGCGCTCATAACCTCCCAGCAGATTGGTTGCAAAGCCACCATTATAATCTGTATTACGGTATATTCCATCATTGCCTTTAGCCTTTGAATCAAACAGTGAGCCGGTGAACATGAAATAGTACCCGTGGTTGAATACTTTTTCAAGCGTGAGTTCCAAGCCGTAGTTATAGCCAGTTCCTTTGTTAACAAGTGTATCAGGAAACAGCCTTCCGAAAGATGCCCCTTGGTTTAGGGCAGAGAAAGAAGATCCGACTCGTGTCTCTATAGGTACGTTAAACAGGTACTGGTAGTAGGTTTCAGTGCGAACGCGGAGCACATCAGAGAATATGTGCTCGTACCCCCCCACCAGGTGATGACTGCGGGTAAACCCAATATTGTAGTTATGCATTTGCCCCGGTCCGTTGATAGGCAAGTTGGCAAAGTACTGGTACAATTGCTGCATCTGGCTATGCAAACCATAGCCAACACTCACGATGTCAGACCTGCCTGCCCGATAACGTATGGCCGCGCGCGGCTCTATGGCGCCCGTCTGGTTGTGGGTGAGGTACTGGCCATGCAGCCCTGCCGTTAACGTCAAAGCCTCGGTAGGACGGTATTTGTACTGTATATAAGGTTGTACCAGGTCGGTGCTACCTACAAAATCGAGGCGGTATTGCCATACTTGTAGCGTGGGCGGGTACTGCCTGCTCGAGTCTATATAATTCACCCGGTAGAGATTATTAACGATACCGGCCTTTAATGTCTGGCGGGCAGTCAGCTTTTTGTTCAGGTACCAGTGTGCAACTGTGCTGTTAGTGATGGATTGATAACCCAGAATTGGCTTCATCGAATCGACCACAAATTCCGGGCTGCGGAACACTTTGATGTGCTCGGCACCGATGTCGCTACCCGTTTGAGCCACAACCAATTTTGTATAAGCAGACGGATTAATGATATAGCTAAACGATGCACCAGCCACACCCGTATTGGAATAAAAATATTGATCACGGTCAGACTCACCATATATTTCTTCCGCCGGCTCAGTCAGGTTGCTAACGATGAGATCGACCTTACTAAGTCCACCAATGCCAAAAAGCGACAGATTTGCCTTCTTTCCCAACGGGAAATTTAGCTTTATTGCTGCATCCTGGTAGTTTGGCACGGAGTTGGTACCTATCTTAATATTGAGGCCCTCAAATAGTTTGAGGGTAGAATAACGATAAGTGAATAGATACGATGATCCTGATGTTTTTGATATTGGCCCTTCTGCTGCAAGCTCTGTTCCCAGGAAACCAAACTGACCTGTAAACTCGTGGCGGTCTTTGTTACCGTTCCGCATCTTCAGATCAAATACGCCTGCTATTGAGTTACCATACTCTGCCGGGAACGCCCCGGTAAAGAAATCACTATTGGAAAGCGTTTTATTGTTGAGGAGGCTCACAGGCCCACCTGTAGTACCAGGTACCGCAAAGTGGTTGGGATTGGGTATATCCACCTCTTCCAGCCGCCAAAGTAACCCTTGCGGAGAGTTTCCCCGAATGATGATATCATTCCTTGAATCGTCCGCACCGAGGACGCCGGCAAAATTAGAGGCCATGCGAGCTGGATCGGCGCGGCTACCGGCATATCGTTCCGTTTCCTGTACATCAAACGTTTTGGCGCTTAGAATGGCCATTTCGTTGACGTGTTCTTTTTTGGCGGTCACCACAACCTCACTCATCCTTCGCGACGACTCCTCAAGCTCAACATTCAACACCACCTCTTTACCCGATGTCACCAGCACATTCGGTATGGTCAGCGATCCGTAACTAATATAATTTAGTATCACTGTATGCTTGCCCACCGGAACGTTTGCAATAACGTATTCGCCGTCATCGTTGGTTACGCCACCGATATGGGGTTGAACATCTGTTACAGACACCGCTACACCAACCAACGGTATTTTCGTTTCCTTATCTACCACTGTACCTTTTATGACTTGGGTATGTTGGGCAAGACCAATAAAGCTTAGGACACTAAATAAAACCGACAATACAGCTTGACGCATGCGTTAAATATTTAGCATCTAAACTAGTATTTTCGGCTGCATACCGCAAAGTATAAAACAAGAAAACCCGCTATTGGCGGGCTTTTCTTTAGTATCTTCTGCAATTTGCAGCTACTCCAGTTGCAATTTTTCCTTCAAAAACGCGATAGCCAGCTTTTCGGCTTGTGCCGACGCAATTTTATCATGCTTGGGATTACTCGGATTAGCGAATGCATGATCGGCATTGAATGTGTGCAAAGTTATTTGCCTCCCCGCTTCCTGCACCTGGTTTTGAAACCCTTCAATTACATCCCGGGTAATAAATTTATCCTGTGATGCCCACATGTAGAGTATATCGCTTTTTAGCAGGTCGATCTTTTTCTGGTCTGTCTCCGGAAAACCATAATACATCACCGTAGCCGCCGAACGATCTCCCGCAAGAACCGATGCATTAAAAGCCCAGCTTCCACCCATGCACCACCCCAATGTTGCCACTCGGCGATCTTTCCCAGCTTTGGCCAGCGCGCCTTTCACAATATTCTCTGCACGTTTTTTATCGAGTGATGAAGAAAGTTTGCTGGCGTTCGGCTGGTCGCTGGCTACCTGGCCATCATACAGGTCCACAGCATACACGTCTACATTGCCCAACATACTTTGCCAACGTTCGGCCTCGCGCTTAATGTAGTCATTCAGGCCCCACCATTCGTGAAACACTAGCAACACGCTAGTGGCAGTCTGGTCAGACGGAACATAAAACGCCTGACCATTTTTACCATCAAGTGTCGCGAAACTGACCATAGATCCTTTCGCCGGGGAATAATTAAACGGTTCGGGCGATTCATGTGCTGCAATGAAATCAATATTCATTGCCAGCATTGGGAAATTACTGCTGTTCACGCAACAGTTCTGCGCGTGCGACACTAATGAAAATAGCAGGCACGCAAACAGCGTGAAAAGTTTGGACATATTATGGAGTTTTGGTTTAGCACTCTTTATGCCGCCATCTTCTTCTTCCCCTCATCGTAGTAGCAATTCAATATTGAGTCCATCTCTGCCCTGCCTACTGCTACTAAGTCCACCTTATCTTTATACTGCGGCTCTATAAATTTTGCCAAGGGTTGTGACACCTTACCGAACGTTTTAAAAGCTTCAATCAATTGCACATCCCAATCCTGGTAAAAATGAACTAGGTCATCTGGCATTACCTTTTTCCTGTTAGTGCCGGGTTCAGGCAAACACACAAACGGCTCGGTCAGGTTTAGGTATCCATAGTCGTTTGTCAGTTCCTCTCCCGGGTATATGTCCCGCACAGCCAGCTCAAAGTTATAAGCCGTCGACAGGCAGTTGGAGTTGAAACTATGATTCACAAACCGTGAATGGTCCCAACACAGTACAAAATCGCCTTTATTATCGCGAAACGCATAGGTATCGATGATATCCCTAAAAACCGGGTGCATTGTTTCTACCTGCACTGGAGTAAACACCTGGTCCAGCGGATCACCGATCCATGTTATCGTGCCTTTGGGAATAAAGGCAGTAGCTACTACCCCATGCCCTTTTTCCTTACTGATGAACCTTACCTCTGTCTTCGGATGTATCATACCATTCACCTTTCGATCCACCTCAGCTGCTAAAAAAACCAAGCCCAAAGGCATTACTCAACATTGCGAGGCTGCATAATGCAGAGCGCTTGTTTCTCAATAGCAGCGGTCACACCGGTCACCTTGCCCTGGTATTCTCCGTCCACCTGGAAATAGGCTTTTCCTGTCACTTGAATTTCAATCGATTGCGCAGGCAATATTTCTGTTTTGTCGCGATTGAGATTTTTGCCGCCCAGAAACATTTTAACAACTTCAATAAACGAGAGCTGCCGCATAATGATGATCTCGAATACTCCGTCGCTGAGGTTGCCATCGGGATTGATAACAGCTCCGGTACCGTACATACGCGCGTTGGCCAGCACTACCATAAAGGCGTTACGCGCTATCAGCTGGTTGCCACTTTTGATGACCACATGCATTCTCGGCTTACGGAGCAATACTTTTAGCGCTCCGCGCGCATAACCCAGTTTTCCTTTCCAGTCATTCTCTTCAAAGTGTTTTACCAGCTGTGCATTAAAGCCCAGGTCGCTCAGGTGCAGGCATATCTCTTTATTATTGATCCGCAGCACATCTATACGCTGGCACTCCCCGTTCATAATTATATCCATGCACTCGTCGATGGCCATAGGCAGCCCCAACTCACGAGCCATGCCATTAGCTGAACCGGCAGGGATAACGCCTATCGGTATATCCTTACCGATCAACACTTCGGCTACAAGCTTTAAAGTCCCATCGCCCCCCACGGCCACAACACGATCAGGTTGCCATGTCTGTACCCAGTGTCGTATTGAGTCAACATCATAGTCACCGGTAGTCTGGTACCATTCATACTCGTGCCGCACGCCCTGGAAATAATCGTGTATGGCAGATTCTAATTCAGCCTTGGAGCTTTTACCTGAAGCAGGGTTAAGCACGAACAGTATTTTTATTTTACCGTTGTCTGGCACGTTATTATTTGTTGCACAATAAGCAATATAAAAAAGTGCGCCCGCTATTTTCTAACGTATGGATACGGCCACAAAAAAAAGATTCAAACACCTGCTTAACTGGTTGCGTATCAATACCGACCCCATAGTTAAAGTATACCATGGCTATGGAGACGATGATGCTATGCTGCTGTATGGACACGTTTTTACTACATCACCCATACCTAGAAAACGATACCGCAACCTCATATTCAGCAATACGATGGCGCTGTTGAGGCTATTTATGGCCAAACCTTTTGCCGGCGCGAAAGTGCGCGTCAACTGGCGCGGTCATATCACGGAAGCAGTAACCGATACCGATGGTTTTTTCAAACTTGAATGGCACACCCCAACACCTGCAGAAAAAGGATGGCATCCGGTGCGTGTAGATCTTATATCTGACGTGCATGAAGGTGTATATGGAGAAGGCAAGATGCTAATACCTCATGCTACCCAGTACGCGTTCATTTCTGATGTGGATGATACCTTTCTGGTCTCCCATTCATCGAAAATGGGCAAACGGCTCTACGTACTTTTTACCAAAAATGCACGCACACGTCGCCCTTTTGAGGGAGTAGTTCGTCACTACCAATTACTGGCAGCTTCTAATTCCGGAGACGGTGTGACCAACCCATTCTTCTATGTGTCCAGTAGCGAATGGAACCTGTATGAATATTTGAAGGAGTTTTGCCGCAACAATGAACTACCTGAAGGCGTATTCCTACTCAGTCAGCTAAAACAATGGCATGAGTTGCTGAAGACCGGCCAGACCAAGCACCAGGGCAAGTTTATGAGGATAGCCCGCCTGTTAAAAGAGTTTCCGCACCAGAAATTTGTACTTCTGGGCGACGATACGCAACAGGACCCATATATCTACCACTCAATAGTTGAAGCCTTTCCCAACCAGGTACTATGTGTTTACCTCCGGCATATCCGCAAAAGCCGCAAACCGGCCGTGGAATCGATAATAGATGATATTAGAAAGCATAAAGTGGATGTATGCTACTTTGAGCATAGCAACGAGGCCATACTTCACTCGCAAAAGGTCGGACTAATAAAAGATTTGGTGATCACCAAAGGTGAACCTGAAGACTAGTTTATCCTCTGCCCAAAATCTTCAGCATCCTACCGTGTTCGATTATTGCACGGGCAACCGTAGGCTGTACATTATATGCCAGGCCATATTGGCGCGCTACACTTTCCACTATAGGCGAAATAGCAGGATAATGTATGTGGCACACATGAGGGAAAAGGTGGTGTTCGATCTGGTAGTTCAATCCACCAATGAACCATGCGGTAAGTTTGCTACCGGGAGCAAAATTCGTTGTGTTAAGTAACTGGTGCACTGCCCAGTTATTTTCGATCCTCATATCCACCGACGGCAGCGGAAACTCAGAGCTTTCCATAACGTGTGCAGGCTGAAAGATGCAAGCAAGAGAAAGACCTGCGACCATGTGCATGGCTACGAAACCGCCTACTACATGATACCACGGCATTCCAGAGAAAAACATTGGTAATACCAGGATGTACGCGAAATAAAACAGCTTGAAGAACGAAAGCTCGATCAAAGCATTTTTCAGCGTGATCTTTTCTTTCTTCAATAAACCTTCTCTTTCGTACCTGAACAATACGCGATAGTCTTTAGCCATTACCCAAAACAGGTTCATCAGCGAATAAAGGAACCATGCATAGATATGCTGAAAACGATGGATCTTCCAGTGCGGACGGTGCGGGCACATGCGTATAAGAGTCGTCCCCATAATGTCTTCGTCAAGACCATCTACATTGGTGTAAGTGTGATGCAGTATATTATGCTGTATACGCCAGTTACGCGAATAACCTCCGATGAAATTCAACAAGCTACCTAGCAGGGAATTTGTCAGGTTGTTAGAAGAATAAGAGCCGTGATTTGAATCATGCATCACACAAGTGCCGATACCCACTACGCCAACGCCCATCAACAACCACATAGGATAAAACAACCACAGGCTGGCAGATGCAAGACCAGTGAGTACAACTATCAGCGGTACAAAATATAGAGAGAGCATCGCAGCAGTTTTCACCTTCATTGCTGTATTGGCATTCTCATGTATCCCCTGCTCACGGAAATACTCGTCGACACGCTGCTTAACAGTATCGTAAAAACTTTTTTCGCCTTTAGGCGCAAACTTCACAAGGCGTTTCTTATTTAAGGCTGTTACTGACACTGGTATTAAATTGGATGGCGCTGAAGATAGCACTAATTCGGCTGAAAATCTATGATATCAGCTAATAATGACACTAAAATGGTGTTAAAAGCAGTATGGCTGCCGAAAAAGCAGCCATACCCGTTCTCACGGTGAAAGGTAATTATATTAAATCGAAGTGATTAAGTGCGTAGATATTTTCCCTTATACGTGCTTGATCTCTCGACAATGTAAAATTGATACTATTTTTTGAAACGGCATACCGTTAAAACACCGTATTTTATAAAAATGACAAAAGCCGCCCCGAAGGCGGCTCTTGATAAATAATATCTATAATTAAGCTTTAGCTTTCGTTTCTTTTTTCTCAGCGATGTGCTTTTTCTCTTTGATACGAGCTGCTTTACCCTGGCGTTCGCGCAGGTAGAACAGTTTAGCACGACGTACACGACCTTCTTTATTTACAAGGATAGACTCGATGTTTGGAGAATAAAGAGGGAACAAACGCTCAACACCTACACCGTCAGATATTTTACGAACAGTGAAAGTTTGGGTAAAACCGGTGCCCTGACGTTTCAATACATCGCCTTTGAACGACTGGATACGCTCTTTGTTACCTTCAATGATCTTATAATTAACGGTAACGTTATCACCGGCTTTGAACTTCGGGAATTCTTTTTTACCTGTCAGCTGCTCGTGTACAAAAGCTATGGCTTCCATTTTACTTTGATTTTGGGTCTGCAAAGGTAATAGATAAAATGAAGTTTACAAAAAATATTAACCCTTTTATCTGATTAAAATATTACCACGCAAACAAACTAAACAAAAAATTAATATCTATAACCCTCCCAATCACTGTTTTTCAACAGATCAGGCCTTCTTTCAGCGGTCCGCTTCAGCGATTGCTCGTGACGCCACTCGTCCACTTTTTTAGGATCTCCACTCAGTAAAACATCTGGTACCTTCCATCCCCTGAAGTCAGCAGGACGCGTGTAAACTGGTGGTGCCAGCAATCCGTCCTGGAAAGAGTCAAAAAGCGCCGAGGTCTCATCATTCAGTACACCCGGTATCAGTCTGCCAATAGCATCTACCACAATTGCCGCGGCCAGCTCTCCTCCACTCAGCACATAATCACCTATGGATATCTCCCGGGTCACATAATGCTCCCTTATTCGGTCGTCGATACCTTTATAATGACCACAGATGATGATCATATTCTCTTTCAGGGAAAGCATATTGGCAGTCTTCTGGTTGAACACGGGTCCATCCGGGGTCATATAAATGATCTCATCATACTTTCGCTCTGCCTGTAACTTCTCGATCAGTATCGCCAATGGCTCCGGCATCATCACCATTCCTGCCCCGCCACCAAACTGGTAGTCATCCACCTGGGCCTGCTTATAAGGCGTATGGTCGCGCAGGTTATGAGTATGCACTTCCAGGAGGCCTTTGGTTTGGGCCCTCTTCATGATCGAGTGGCTGAACGGACTGGTCAGCAACTCCGGGAGTACCGTTATAATATCGATTCTCATTTCAGTTATTGTAAATAAACATCAATCAAGCCTTCGGGCAGGTCTATTCTTATATACTTATTCCGCATATTCACATCTACCAGCATTTGCTCTACCAGCGGAACAAGCACTTCTTTACCTTCAATGGTAAGCTTTGCCAGCCATTGAGGCCCTGCCTGTACTACATCTTCGATCTGGCCGATGGTGCCCTTGTTCACGTCTACAAGATTAAAGCCTATCCATAACAACGGTGAATCAGTTACCGCCTCTGCCAGGATATCCTCTTTCACATACACCTGCTTTCCTATCAGTTTTTTCGCGGCTTCAACGGTGTCCACATCTTCTACGTTCACTATATACTCTTCGTCATTGGCTGTTTTCGCCTGCAATACAAAATGTGGGATATAGCTCTCTTTACGCAGCTCGATAAAGAGCACGTCATCTTTTTTCAACCAATTGCCGCTACCGGCTATATGTTTGAGTATAATTGCGCCTTGCAATCCGTGCGTCGCCACTATTTTGCCTATCCGTACCATGAAGGCGCAAAGTTACGTATTAGAAGACCAGTTTAGGCCGCTGGCAGGAAACTAGAAATAGCCGAGGTACATTTTTGAGTAGGTGGTATACTCGATACTAAGTTCATCGCCCTTGTCCAGCCGGTGAAAATCGATTGCTGTCACTTCAATACTCAGTTTATTGGGAGAGTCGATATAGAAATGATAGGTATTAGTATGCGGTACAAACTGTTTGCGGGTAATGTGGGCCCGCTCAATGGTTTTGGTTTTATGCCTTATGTCTGACTGGATCTTTCGTAGGTTATAATAATAGGCTAAATAAGTTCCGCCGCCTGAAAAACATACCAGGTAAAAAACGCCAAGAAAATATGCAGCATACGAAAACGGATCTTCTGAACCGTCCATCGCCCGGAACCAGGCTACGGCGAACGGACAGAGAAAACAAAACATCATTATCCACTTGATAAGCTTGAAATATTGGCCTCGCTCCTTTTGCTCTTTTTTGACCAAAAAGGCCAGCTCATCATTCTCGAGCGGTTCATCGTAGCGAACAAGTTGCATACATCACGTTTTTAGCTCATACACCCCCGCATATTTATGGCTTATGTACCGCATGAAAGAAGAGAAGTCGAGCCCTTTACCTGTTACCAGGTTGCATAGTTCTTCCGAACGATAACGCCGGCCATGTATATGTATTTTATCACGCAGCCAGTGCAGCAGGTTGCCGTACTGGTCCGTTTGTATCTCGTTTATCAGGTTGCTGTTTTCCTGTTGTGCCTGCTCAAAGAATTGCGCAGCATAAAAGCTTCCTAGCGAATAAGTGGGGAAATACCCAAAGCTGCCGTGCGACCAGTGTACATCTTGCAACACCCCTGTTTTGTCATCTGGTGGTGTTACGCCCAGATATTTCTTGTACATCTCATTCCAGGCGCCGGGCAGGTGTTTTGGATCCAGCTCATTGCTCAGCAAAGCCTTTTCAATTTCATAACGTATCAACACATGAAAATGATATGTCACTTCATCTGCTTCTGTACGTATCAGCGACGGTTGCACTTTATTGATGCCTTTATAAAATGCCTCAACCGAAACACCCCGTAGGCTATCCGGAAAAGATTGCTGCAGTTTCGGATAAAAATGTTTCCAGAACGGCAGGCTGCGTCCAACACAATTTTCCCAAAGCCGCGATTGCGATTCATGGATAGACAACGAGGCCGGTGAACCCAGCGGCATTCCATATTGCGTTTCTGGCAAGCCTTGCTCGTATAAAGCATGGCCACCTTCATGTATACTGCTCCACAGCAACGAAGCATAATTGTCCTCATCCACGCGCGTCGTCACGCGAACATCGGTAGGAGCAAATGAAGTAGTGAAAGGATGTTCGGAAATATCCTGTCGTCCTGCGTCAAAATCATAACCCATCGCCTTCAGCACATCTATAGAAAAATCCCACTGCTGTTGCTTTGGAAAATGCCTGTGCAGGAACTCGCTGTCGACTTGCTGGGCTTTAACTATCTGTTGCAAAAATGGAGGTAGCTGTGCTTTCACCATTTCAAATACCGGATCGAGAATAGCCACCGTAATGCCTTTCTCATAATCATCCAGCAGTGCATTGTAAGGATGTCCTTCGTAGCCGTAAAGATCAGCCTGCTGTTTTTTCAGCGCTATCATCTTTTCGAGTTGGGCGGCATAAACCGAATATTTATTTTCGCTACGGGCTTTTATCCATGAGTTAAGGCTGGCGCTGGTTTGCTGCGTTAGCTGTTCAACAAACTCCTGCGGCAGCTTTTTGTTCTTTTCATAATCTTCCAGGCTCAGACGAACGTTGTTCTGTTCCACGTCAGTAAGATCGCTACGCTGTGAAAGTTCATGTAGCACGTTGCCGTAACGCTCGCTCGTAACCATCTCATGGGCTATAGCAGCCATTGTAGCCAGTTGACGGCCCCTGTACGGGAAACCCTTCTGAGGCATGTATACTTCCTGGTCCCATCCTAAAACGGCCGAGGCATATTGCAGGTCGGCAGATTTTTGCAGGATGTCCTGGTAAGCAGCATAAAGTTCTTTAGAAGTCTTTTGTCCAGACTTATTCGTGGGAATATTGGCAGGTGCTGTTTGCACGTTATGTTGATATGTAATTGTAAAACAAATAATTATTCTTCCTGCGCCTCGAGGCGTTCTACCTTGCTGATCCCTTCAATTGTAGCCAGGCGCTGGCAGAGATCGTCAAGCTCGTCTCGATCATGCACATACACCATTATCGTACCATCAAAAATACCGTCGGCACTGTCTATACTGATCGATCGCATGTTCATTTTCAATTCGCTGGATATGATGTTGGTGATCTTTTGTATCACCCCCACATCGTCCAAACCGATCAGGCGTACACCGCTGAGGAAAGAAATTTCCTTGTTCTTTGCCCATTTGGTTTTCACCACCCTATGGCCATAGTGTGCCAGCAGTTGCGCGGCATTCGGACAATCGGTACGATGTATCTTCAGGCCTTCACCCGAGGTGATAAACCCAAACACATCGTCGCCCGGTATCGGCTGGCAGCATTGCGCCAACTTGTACAGTATCTTATCCGAGCTTTCGCCAAAGATGATGAGCTCTGCAGGCTTGGATGATTTCGCCTTGGTTGCCTCTTCGGAAACAAGATTCTTCGTTTCTAGTTTCACTTCCCTGGCAGGCAATTGCAACTTATCGCCATGCACGTTAAACTCCTTGCTGATCTCCTTCACATCAATATTGCCTACAGCTATTGCATAGTACAGATCGAGTGGCGACGGCTTTTTATAGAACTGTGCAAGTTCATTCAGGTTGTGCTGCGACATCGGTACATTCATATGCTCCAGCTTGCGCTGCAACATATACTTGCCATCGTCGCCTATCTTGCGCTTCTCTTCTTTCAGGTAGTACTTGATACGCGACTTTGCCTTTGCAGTCGTCACAAACGTCAGCCAGTCTTCCGATGGCTTCTGTTTCATTGACGTGATGATCTCCACCTGGTCGCCACTTTTCAATTCATGACTTAACGGCACTAATCGGTAGTTCACCTTGGCGCCTATACAACGCGCCCCCAGTTCGGAGTGCACATCAAAAGCAAAGTCGAGCGCAGTGGCGCCTTTCGGTAGCACGCGCATATCGCCTTTGGGCGTATAGATGTATATCTCTTCTGTAAACAGGTCGAGCTTGAAATCCTGCAGGAAGTCGAGTGTATCTGTATCCGGATTGCTGAGTATATCGCGCAGGTGTTGCAGCCAGCTATCCAGCTTGCTTTCTTTCTCAGAGGTAGCGCCTTCTTTATATTTCCAGTGCGCAGCAAGGCCTTTCTCTGCTATCTCGTTCATGCGCGATGAACGTATTTGCACTTCGACCCAACGGCCGCCGGGACCCATTACGGTTGTATGCAGCGCCTCATAGCCATTACCCTTCGGCACACTGATCCAATCGCGCAAACGTTCAGGACTGGGCTTGTAAAAGTTGGTAACCACCGAATACACCTTCCAGCAATCTTCCTTCTCTCGCTCTGGCGGTGAATCTAATATGATGCGGATCGCGAACAGG
The DNA here is from genome assembly GCF_029269745.1 of Polluticoccus soli. Lineage (NCBI taxonomy): Bacteria > Pseudomonadati > Bacteroidota > Chitinophagia > Chitinophagales > Chitinophagaceae > Polluticoccus > Polluticoccus soli. Next base: position 496,400 of record NZ_JARJHT010000001.1, read on the forward strand.
TCATACACCTCTTCGAAGGCTACATGCTTTGTTCGCATCTTATTCCAGATGGAGTGTATGGCTTTGGGCCTGCCATATATGGTAAACTCAAAACCACCCTGATTCAGGTCTTCCTTTATCGGCTTGATGAACTCATTGATGTATTTAGTTCGGTCGCGCTTGGTTTCTTTCAAACCTGTTGTGATCTCTGTATATACTTCCGGCTGCGTATACTTCAGAGCAAGATCTTCCAGCTCAGATTTGATCTCGTACAGACCCATCCTGTGTGCCAGCGGCGAATAGATATAAGTGGTCTCCGACGATATCTTCAGCTGCTTTTCGCGACTCATGCTTTCCAGCGTACGCATGTTGTGCAGCCTGTCTCCAATTTTGATCAATATCACCCGCGGGTCATCTGCAAGCGTCAGCAATATCTTCCTGAAGTTTTCCGCCTGGGCGGTCGTATCTGCCTTCAGGTCTACTACATTCGATATTTTGGTTAGCCCATCAATGATCTTGGCATAATTGGCGCCAAATTCGCGGGTAATATCCTCAAGGGTTATCTCCGTATCTTCTACAACGTCGTGCAAAAGAGCACAAATGGCAGAAGTTACACCGAGGCCAACTTCTTCTACAACTATGCGGGCTACCGCCAGTGGATGGAGTATATATGGTTCACCCGATTTTCGACGCATATCGCGGTGCGCGTCTACCGACATCTCAAAAGCCCGGCGCAGCAAGGGCTTGTCACCCTTTTTCAGTCGCTGTTTCAAGGCACGCAACAGTGCCCTGTACTCGCGCAGGATGAGTTTCTTTTCTTCTTCTTCGTCTTTATTATAAGTCTTCTTAACTATCGTATCCATATCGTTACTACCTAATTTACGAAATTCCGGCCGTATGGCCACAAAACTAAATCCTATACAAAAATAAGCTGCCAACTTTCGTCAACAGCTTATAAACTATTTCTATGTAACCCTGTTACTTATAATTGGCTCTGTAAAACTGCATATAGGGCTGCAATGTTTTATCGGCAGCCACTTTCAGGTAGTTTTTTTCCGAGATCAACAGCAGCTGGTATTCCTCGCTTTTGTACTCCCTGAATACTTGGGCCGTGCCGCGCAGGCTGTTCAGGTATATCTTGGCCTGCCCTGCATTCTGGAATTTACGGGTCACAACCATGCCCAGATCGGGGGAGATCATTTCCGATTTGGACTCAAGCCCCAGTTTCCCGAATTTGAAGGTATTGAAATCGGTTATTGCTGCCTTTACGCCCATAGCACGTTGCTCCATATTCCTGAACGTAAATACAACATAATGCGCCTCCTGCGGATTATAAGTGAATGTTGCGGGCGGTGTCACTGGTGCCGGAGGCGTTGCAGGAGCTGGCGGGGTCATGTTGGGTCGATCTGGCGATGATACATCCACCGGGTCAACAGGCTTGTTTACTGGAGCCTGTACGGGTACACTACCTGCTGCGGCATCAGCCGCCGATGGTACTGGCTTGGGCGGTGCCTGTAGATTGCTGGCGGCAGCCTTAGGAGCCTCTACCCTATTCCTTTTAATATACTGCAGCACAGCGTCGGCCCATGCACGCAATGAATCTGTTGGATTCTTAGAAATAAAATCAGTAACCAGGGTGTCTGCATGGTCGTAATCATTCACACCTACCGAAGCAATAGCTTCCATAATACGGAAACGATTCAGGTAACGGGCATCAGTATACATCCGCTGGCCTTCGCGTACTTTTTGTAATACCTGGGGGTACTGACGCTGCAACAACATACCGTAGGTTTCGTCGTAGAATGACGCGACAGGTACATTGGTGCTCGCAAGCATGCCTTCGCCGTCTTCGGTTGGACGTATAAGTTTAGCCCATTTCGAATCGCCATATTGCGAGAGTATCTGGCTGGTGTACTGTTGTGCCTCCGAAAGTTTATTTTGCCTTAACGCTACCAGGTAACGCAGGTACAATACTTCTGCTTTATGCTCGTGTGCAGGGAATCTTTTATCTAAAGTATCCAACGTTTGGATAGCAGGCGGATAATCTTCCAGTTGCTTGATATAGGCATCAGCCAGGTCTACATAGGCTCTCCTGATCTTTGTCCTCGCTTGCTCCTGCCGTCCTTTGTCATTAGGTATAGCCGCGATAAGAAACTGCTCCGTCGGCAGACCGTTCTCGTCCAGGTCTGGCGATTCCTCTTCTTCCGTCGCCGGACCTGCATCTCCCTTGTTGCTCACCATGCTCAACGCCGCTGAACGACGCCAGTTATCCACCAGCGGGCGGCCACCCCATTTACGCTTAAACTCATTATAGCCCTGCTGCATGAGCGTAGCGTTGGCAAAATACCAGTTGCCGAAACCGCCACCACCACCGGCATCCATATTAGCGTCCATTTGCATGGCTGCATTAATACCTCTATTCTCTGCGTTGAAGGCACTATCGTTTTTCTGGTTTTCAAGGTAGCGAATGTATTTGCGCACAGCAGCATATTGCTCTTTTTCGCTCATCGCAGCTAGCTTCAGAAGGCTATCCTGTGTCTTGATCGTATTAAGCGGGCCTGACACATTGCCGAGAGCCATACCACGCCGTGCAGCTAATACCAGTAAGCTATCGTATACCCCACCGCCCATGGCTACGGCACTGTCATAGGCTTTTTTAGAAGCAACGTAATCGTGCATATTATAATAAACACCACCAAGAGCAGCGTATGAAAGTGCTTTTTGTTTTTTCGTCGACCTTGGCGCATCCAGGCCCTTGCGCAGGTACACCACAGCGTCTTCCGGCTTGCCACTGTTAGCAGCCAGGCGCCCCATTACATAATATACCTGTTCGTAGTACGGAACATATTTACCATCATTCAGCACGCGCTTCAGCGATGCGACTGCTTCCTGCTGGTCGCCACCTGAAAGCATCAGACTATATGCAAGATTCTTACGTGCATAAAAGTCCATATCGATCTTAGGCTGCAGGTTAATTACTTTTTGGAACGCAATAGCCGAGGCCGAATAATCGCCGCGCTCCTGGTACAGTTGCCCATTCAGGTAAGCCGCGCGCTGGCGAAGCCAATCTGGCAGCGACTTATCATTTGCTACTATCCCCAGCTGTTCGGTAGCAGCTTTAATATCATTCTGATTCAGCGCCACGTAGGCTTTTTCCACGGCCAGACGTCCTCTCATAGACTCCGGCATGTTCGGATCTGTTTCCAGCAGGTCAAGCACTGATTCTGCATTGCCCGGTTGGTTGGATTCCGTATAAGTACGCGCCAACCAAAGTAATGCCTCATTGTGCACCGAACGATGCTTGAGGAAGTCGAGCATACCCTGGTCGTCCGCTTGTGCTATCGAGGTGGTTGCAGGTTTTCCGGCTGTGGTACGCGGTTGCACTTTCTTGGAAGCGCTACGGGTTGAGGCATTCCGGTTCTTTTTCTTATTCTGCTCGCTCAGGTACACGATATAACGGAAAGAGGTGCTGGCGTCTTCGTATTTGCCTTTGTAGTAGTAGGCCTGCCCAAGCAACAGGTATAGGTCATCCCCCCATTTAGTGCGCGGGTCATGTATCTGTATACCTACCGACGATTTTTGGATGATACTATCCATGTCGGCAGCCAGGGCCGATGAGTCGCGGTCGGGATCAAATGGGAATAACGCGAGCGTGGAATCATAGTTCTCCTTTCGCATACGCTGCATGTTTTCCAGCGCTTCGTCCATCTTCTTATCCGCGTTGAAGTAATAATTGTAGCGGGTATAGGTGTTCTGGAATACCTGCCGTGGCAAGCTCCAGCGTTTCTTCAACATCTTTTCATTGCTCCAGGCCTCACGTTTTTTCTTCAGCTTCAGCTCAAACGCAAGCTTCATTTTCTCTTCCTTGTCCTTCAGTCGCGCCTCCTGGTTCTTTTGCCTCCGCTCCTTGATCTTCGCCAGGCTGTCTGCTTTTAACTTTCGCACGTTCTTGACGCTGTCCATCCGCTTAGTACGTACCGCGGTGGCGCTGTCCAGAGACGCTGTCCTGATAGCGGTAAGACTATCGGCCTGCGCCTTCCTGATAGCGGCCACGCTATCGTTGTAAGCCTTTCGGGCCTGCTTTATAGTTTCCAATCGTTGTTCCCGTGCCAAAGCTGTACTGTCCTGGTAGCGTTTGCTCTCCCTGTATTTCCTGATGGCAGCAAGACTATCGGTTCTCTTTTGCTGTTTTGACTTTAACGCGTCGGTCACCGTCTTTCGTGAGGCGATGACGCTGTCTGTCACTTTTTGCCTTGCCGCACGCTGAGCATCCAGCTGCGTGGCCCGGCTGTCCTGTATCGAGTCCAGCCTCTTTTGCTTCACTTTTGCTACACTGTCCTGGTATTTCCTGCTTTCGCGGTATTTCCGCAGGCGCTCCAGGCTATCTGTCCTGCGCTCCCGAACGACTTTGATGCTATCCGTGAAATGCTGGCGAGCCGCACGGGTACTATCCATACGCTGCTTCTGTGCTACACGGGTAGAATCGAGCACACGTTGACGGGCACGGGTAAGGCTATCCGTATTTATCTTTTGGGCATAGGCCGAAATGCTTCCGGATAAGACAGACAGACAGATTAAAAAACAAACTAATACAAAACGAAAATTCAAAACCGGTATCTTAATGATGATATAACTGCGTTATAAGGCAAAATATTGCCCGGCAAACGGATTGCCCGGCAACTTACCAAAAATAGCTAAAAAAGGTATAAGTATACCCCTCATAAACATCTCGGATTGATGAATTTAACAATAAGTAAATTTCTTATCAGCCATTTGTTTTTTCTCTACGGTAAACCCTTAAATTGCGGCCTGATACTGCCATTACACACAACTTATCCATTAAATTTTATCGCCCTGTCACAACCAGGTACAGCTACTTTATGTAAGCTGTAATAACCAGCTTTGTGCAACTCAAACAAAAACAAAATGAGCGACGCAGACAAATACAGAACGACGATGCGCTATATCAGCCTTGGAACGCAATGGATGGTGTTGCTGATTGTTGCTGTGTGGCTGGGCCTAAAAGTAGATGAATGGATAGGCTGGAAATTTCCGGTGTGCCTGATAACCTTTCCGCTGGTAGCGTTGGGGGTATCGCTGTGGCAGCTTGTTAAAGCCTTCAACAAACCCAAAAAATGAAAAACCGTTTTATACTGATCATTGTATTATTGTTCGTTATCCTGAGTGCCATTTTCTTCTGGCTTAAGGCTGCCGCGCCTCAATATGCATTTGGCGCGCTCATGGGTGGCAACATTATCATGGCGGTTCTGGCCATCGTTTCATACGTATTGGTAACGGCGCAGATCAGTCAACGTCCCGAAGCTTTTGTGCGCGGTGTATACTCGTCTACTTTCCTGAAGTTGTTTGTATGCATCGTTGCGATACTTACTTATGCCCTCGTCAACAAACCCAATGTGCACAAACCATCGTTATTCATTTTATTCGGTATATACGCAGTTTATTCTATAGCAGAAACCTGGCAATTGTCCAGGATGGCAAGAGGTAAATGATATGAAAAAGCAGCAGACATCGCTCCAATTATTAGAAAATTTTCTACCACCTCACACTTTCGAGATGGTGGCTCCATACTTCCAAAAACACACCATACACCTTACACTAACGCACGAACGCAAGAGTGTGCTGGGCGACTACCGCCACCCCACCAAGGATTTTCCTTATCACCAGATCAGTGTCAATATCAACCTTAACCCCTACAGCTTCCTTATTACCCTGCTGCACGAGCTGGCGCATTTGCTCACATATAACCATTTCAAGAATTCAGTAGCCCCTCATGGCACCGAGTGGAAAACCCAGTTCCGCCATGTGCTGTTCCCATATGTCGGCAAAAACGTATTTCCGCGAAACGTAGAGGCTGCACTTGTAGCCTATATGCACAACCCTGCCGCAAGCACCTGCAGCGATGCCCGTCTTTTTAAAGCGCTGTACCAGTATGACGAACGCAAACCCAACCACAAGCTGGTAGACGACCTGGAAATTGGCCAATGGTTCGAGGCCGATGGTCGCGTTTTTGAAAAGCTTGACCAGTTGCGCACACGGTGCCGTTGCCGTTGCCTTACTACCAAAAAAGTATACCTGTTTCAAGGTATCATAGAGGTAAAGCACGTAAGAAGGGACTGGCGCCAGATAGCCTAATCATTTTTCACCCGTATTATCCCCCTATGCGTGCCGTTGCACCGCATGGCTTTAATTGTATATTTGTTTCCCGTAAAAACAACAGGATGAATCTTAAACACACATTTGTTGCAGGCGCGGCCATTCTAGCATTGGCCTCTTGTGAGCAAAAAACCAAAACAACTAAAACGGATCGCAAGCTGCTCGACCCGGCAAACATGGACACTACCGTGCGCCCCGGCGACAACTTCTTTCTATATGCGAACGGCGCATGGTTGAGCAAAAACCCTATCCCGGGTTCAGAAACCCGTTGGGGTAGCTTCAACGAATTGCAGGAAGGCAACTACAAAGCCCTGCACGAACTGCTGGAAGGCGCCGCTGGTGACAAAAACGCGAAAGCAGGTAGCGCCACGCAAAAAGTAGGCGATATCTACCGTACCGGTATGGATAGTGCTGCTATTGATAAAGCGGGTATCACTCCGATGAACGAGGTGTTGAGCCGTATCAATGCCATCCAGGATGCCAATGGCATTTTGAATGAAGTGGCACTGGAACATACACAAGGTATTGGCCAGCTCTTCGGTGTCTACGTAGCACCAGACGATAAGAACGTAACGAAAAACATCACACAGTTCTATCAGGGTGGCCTGGGTATGCCTGACCGTGATTACTACTTCAAAACAGACGAACGCACAGCAAAGATCCGCGAGGCGTATAAAGTGTACCTGGTGAAAATGCTGGGACTGATGGGTGAAGACAGCACAACAGCTCAAAAAGACGCTGCCGACATCTACAAACTGGAAACAGCATTGGCCGGCGCTTCTATGACACGCGTTGAAATGCGCGACCCATACAAGCTGTATAACAAATTCAGCCTTGATGGTATCAGCCAGCAAACTCCAGGTATCGACTGGAAGGCAATGGCAACCAACCTGAAAATAAGCGGCCAGGATTCTGTTATAGTAGGTATGCCTGCTTTCTTCAAAGAGGTTGCAAAACAACTGAAGGCAACTCCGGTACCAGTATGGAAGAAATACCTTTCTTTCCATGCGGTAAACGATATGTCGCCTTACCTGTCGAGCAATTTCGACAACACGCATTTCGATTTCTATGGCAAAACCGTTCGCGGTCAGCAAGAACAAAAGCCAAGGTGGAAACGCGTATTGAATGTTGCGGACGGTTCTGTAGGCGAGCTGTTGGGCCAAATGTATGTTGACAAGAACTTCAAACCAGAAGCGAAAGAGCGCATGCTGGCACTGGTGAATAACCTGCTGACTACCTATGGCGAGCGCATCAAACGTCTTGACTGGATGTCTGAGACCACTAAACAGAAAGCGCTGGGCAAGCTGAATACATTCATCAAGAAGATCGGCTATCCTGACAAATGGAAAGATTACAGCAAGCTGACCATCGTTGGTGACAACTATGTTAAAAACATCATAGCTGCTTCAGCATTCGAGTACGACTACATGATCAACAAACTGGGCAAACCTGTTGATAAAACAGAATGGCAAATGACGCCACCAACAGTGAATGCGTATTACAATCCTGCTTTCAACGAGATCGTATTCCCTGCAGGTATCCTGCAATATCCGTTCTTCGACATGGATGCTGATGATGCTGTGAACTACGGCGGTATCGGTGCTGTGATCGGCCACGAGGTCACACACGGCTTCGATGATCAAGGTCGCCAGTATGATGCAGATGGAAACCTTCACGATTGGTGGACACCTGAAGATGCTGCAAAGTTCACTCAAAAAGCGGGCGTGGTTATAAGTCAGTTTGACAGCTATACTGTACTGGACAGCACACATGTGAACGGCAACCTGACACTGGGCGAAAACCTGGCTGACCTTGGTGGTCTTGCTATTGCTTATGAAGCATTCAAGAAGACAGAACAAGGTAAGAGCACAGAGAAGATCGATGGCTTCACACCTGACCAACGTTTCTTCCTGAGCTGGGCACAAGTATGGCGCGCTAATACAAGGGATGAAGAAATGGCTAACCGTGTCATGACAGACCCTCACTCGCCTAACCTGTGGCGTTGCAACGGTCCGCTGAGCAATATGCCTGAATTCTATCAGGCATTCAACGTACAGCCTGGCGATAAAATGTATCGTCCTGACAGCCTGCGTGCAAAAGTTTGGTAGTCCTTAATTAACAGATAGACAATTCAAGATCCTCCCGTTCGCGGGAGGATCTTTTTTTATGTCATCACGTTGTCAAATACGCATAGACAAAATAATTTTTCGTCGTTTGCTTATGGAAAATAAAATCTGCGCGCATCCCATTAGAGACAACCGAACACAAACCAACAAAAGACATTCTTATGAAACAGGTCTTCAGTTTTCTAATGATGCTGTGCATGGCCTTCGTGGCGTCTGCACAGAGCGGAGCAATTACAGGTACAGTTGTGGATGAGAAGAAAGAACCAATGATCGCTGCAATAGTCACCGTATTGCAAGGCAAACAGACCAAGGGAGGAGCAACAACAGATGAAAGCGGTACTTACGTTATCAAGCCTTTACCACCGGGCAGGTACAAAGTGCAGGTAAAATACGGCGGTTACAAAACCAGCATTACTGAAAATGTGATAGTTGGATCAGGCAAACACACCACGGTCAATGTAGCTATGCAGCTTGATGCTAAACAACTCAATGAAATTGTTGTGCTACAATACAAGACACCGCACATAGACCCATACGGTGATGGCAGGCAAACCAAAAGTTCGGAAGAAATTGAAAAAATGCCCACACGTGCTACAGATGGCATAAGGTCCACAATGGCTGGAGTTTACCCTGCCCCCCAGGCCAAATACAAGTACACACCTCCAGTATATTACAACCCCAGCAACGAGAGTTATAAAAAAGATCCAGAGAACGATTTCAAATCAGTAAAAGCCAATCCTCTCTCCACCTTGTCAGTCGATGTCGATCGGGCATCGTACAGCAACATCCGCCGCTTCCTGAATGAAGGACAAAAGCCTCCAGCTGATGCTGTGCGCGTGGAAGAAATGATCAACTATTTCGACTACGAATACCCCCAGCCAAAAGGCTATGACCCAATTGCTATCACTACGGAAATGATAGACTGTCCCTGGCAGAAAGGACATAAGCTGTTGCATATAGGCATGCAGGCAAAAACCATAAGCACAGAAAAACTGCCACCGTCCAACATCACCTTCCTTATAGATGTTTCAGGCTCTATGAACGAGGCCAACAAACTGCCGCTGGTAAAACAAGCGCTGAAGATGCTGGCAGGTAAACTGCGTGCTGAGGACAGGCTGTCGATAGTAGTGTATGCAGGCGCAGCAGGGCTGGTGCTCCCTCCTACTCCAGGCAGCAACAAAGAAACCATTTTCGCTGCGCTGGATGCTTTGCAGGCTGGTGGCTCTACAGCAGGTGGTGCCGGCATCAGGCTGGCGTACAAAACAGCTGCTGAAAACTTTATGCGTGGTGGCAACAACCGTGTAGTGCTGGCAACCGATGGCGATTTCAATGTCGGCGTTAGCAATGAGAACGAGCTCGAAGACCTGATTACCAAAGAGCGCGACAAGGGTATCTACCTGACTTGTCTTGGTTTCGGGATGGGCAATTATAAAGACTCCAAAATGGAGGTACTGGCTGACAAAGGCAATGGCAACTATGCCTATATCGACAATGTAAAAGAAGCAGAAAAAACGCTGGTGAAAGAATTTGGCGGCACTATCTTCACTATAGCCAAAGACGTGAAGGCACAGATCGAATTCAACCCTGCGTTAGTAAAATCATACAGGCTGGTTGGTTATGAGAACCGAATATTGAACGAAGAAGATTTTAAAGACGATAAAAAAGATGCGGGCGATATGGGCTCTGGTCATACTGTCACTATTATGTACGAGATCATACCTGTTGGTGTGGACAGCAAATTCGGTCGCGATGTAGATCCGTTGAAATACCAAAACGGCAGCATTGTAAATCACTCCGGTGAATTGGCTACGATCAAATTCCGCTACAAAAGGCCCAATGCAAATACAAGCCAGGAAATGGTGCATACCATAACTAACAGCACCAAACACCTCATGTTATCTACCGACAATATCCGGCTTGCCTCATCTGTAGCCATGTTCGGTATGTTGTTGAAGGATTCCAAGTACAAAGGCGCATCCACTTACGATGCGGCGCTGAGACTGGCAGAAAGCAGCCGCGGCAAAGACAAAGAAGGTTACCGTACAGAGTTTATTTCGTTAATAAGAAAAGCAGGCAATTTCCCCGCTGTCGAAAAGGAAAATACGGAGGCTCTGGGCTGGAATGGTGTAGACTAATGGCTGCAGGGAGTATAATAGACCTCGTCGGACGGCGGGGTTTATTTTTTTAACAACCTGTACACTCATTTAGAAACTGATAGAAAGCGATGTAGTAGCCGCTGCATTAGTATGGATCAACTCTTTACCTTCTTTAGAAAACACAGCGTCTTCGCTATCGTACATTTTGATCTCTACACGCCATAAAACTACTTTCATAATGTAGTAGTCGAAATTAATTGACGCCCCCATAGTATTAAACCCATCGGATGTCGTTGTTGGTATGATTACGCCATCGCGGTCCAGGTAGTATTCTCCCCTGGCCGCCAATGCAGTTTTTTTCGAAAATTTGTACCGTGCAATAATTGCAGCCCCTAGCCAATTGCTCCAGCCGTTTTGTTTCAGCCGTTCCTGCATCCCGAAATCTATCCCGCTAGTCAACCCAAATTTGTCCGTCAGATTAAATGTTCCATACAGGTCGTGGAATATTCTTAGCGCAGAAAGACTGTCCGGCTTATCGTCACCTATATATGTGCTGTAATTGAGCGTCACCCTGTCAGATGGCGTATAAGTAAGTTGTGTACCTCCGCTCGGCCACGAACTAGTCGGCACTCTCTGAATGCGTTGCCAACCATTCAGTACAAGTGCAGCCATATACCACTGCCCATTATCGCTGGTATAACCCAGCTTTGCACCCGTTTCATAATAAGGTGAGTTATCAGCCATTATACTTCGGGTAAGTGTCCAGCAGGCAGGCGAGTAAGCACTTTCGAAGCCAATATGTGACACCATTATCCCCGCGTCCAACCACAGCCCTTTTTTTCCCGAAAGCTTAACGCCAACATTTGCCTCATTGAGGCTTTTCAATACCCCGGGCTCAGCGGCATAGTTGGCATTAACATAAGTACCCGCCGCTATCGCAAGAGTAGCCCGAACACGTTCTGCCGAATAACTTCCCTTTATATAGGCCAGGTTAATGTTCACTTCATTGTGCCGGTTGTGAGAATACACGAACGGCGGCCTTGTGTTATTGGGTGGCTGGTTAAAATCATATCCATAATACACTTCTATGTGCCTGAGGAACTCTATCAACGGCTTCTTTTCGACCTTTTTAGCTTCCGCGCTGAATGTATCTGCCGCCCCTGAGATCTGGCTCTTGGCAACTACTGAATTCAGCATGCCTGGCAAAACCAACAAAGCGTATTTAATTAAAGCATTCCGGAAGCAATTTTGACATAACATCCCGGCTCAATTTGACACAAATGTACATATTATTTCGTATATTTGCTATAATAAAACTCTATCAAAATGAATAAAGTAGACCTCATGCACAAATTGCCACGACGGTAAACGTCAGTGGGAACAAAACGAAGAACTTTCTGATAAGCTCCCCAAAACGACAACAAACGGCAACAAAAATGGCCAACTTTGAAGGTGTTCTCCCCAAAAAATCAACAAAAACAAACAACATATATAGACAATCGCCATTTATCCCCTTTTACCTTTTAACCTATGGCCTGAATGACTAAATTTGAGCCCTCAACTCAACATATGGGCATAGCTAACTACCAACATACTGTCGCCGACCGCTTTATGCGCTACGTACAAGTAGATACGCAAAGCGACCCGGCCTCGCCGTCACAACCTTCCACCGAAAAGCAGAAAGACCTGAGCCGCATACTGGTGCAAGAACTGAAAGCCATCGGTATTGCAGACGCTGAACTGGATGAGCATGGCTATGTATACGCCACCATTCCGGCTACCAGCCAGAAGAATGTGCCGGTCCTATGCTATTGCTCGCACGTTGATACAGCACCCGATGCCAGCGGGACAGGGGTAAAACCCATTCTGCATATGAGCTGGGATGGTAAAGACATCGTTCTGCCCGACGATCCGACAGTGGTCATCAGCAAGAAGAACCATCCTTACCTGGAACAGCGTATTGGTGACGATATCATCACCGCTTCGGGCCTTACCCTTCTGGGAGCCGACGATAAGGCTGGTGTTGCTATCATTATGGACCTCGCAAACTACCTCATCCAACATCCTGAAATACCTCACGGCAAGATCCGCATCTTGTTCACGCCCGACGAGGAAGTAGGCCGTGGCGTGAACAAAGTAGATATGCAAAGGCTGGGCGCACAATTCGGCTATACGCTGGATGGCGGCGAACGCGGCCACCTGGAAGGCGAGACCTTTTCGGCTGATAGCGTTACCGTTGTGTTCAACGGCGTAAGTGCACACCCCGGCTATGCAAAAGGCAAAATGGTGAGTGCTATTAAAGCAGCCGCCGCTTTTGTAAACAAGTTGCCCCGCAACGAATGGAGCCCTGAAACCACCGACGGTATGGAAGGATTCGTACACCCTGTACATATAGAAGGCGCGATCGAAAAAGCCAGCGTTCAGTTCATCATCCGCGATTTTGAAACAGCTAAACTGGCACAGCATGAAGAGCGACTGCGCGCACTGGTAAATGAAACGGTAACGGAATTTCCGGGCATGAACACTGAGTTCATCATCAAAGAACAATACCGCAACATGAAAGAGGTGTTGGATAAACAGCCACAAGTGATGGACTATGCGGAAGAAGCCTACAAACGCGCCGGCATGACCGTGGAGCGTATGAGCATACGCGGCGGTACCGATGGGTCACGCCTTTCATTCATGGGCCTACCCTGCCCCAACCTGTTCACTGGCGAAATGGGCATACACAGCAAACAGGAGTACGTTAGCGTGCAGGACATGGAGAAATCGGTAGAGATGCTAGTAAACCTTTCGCAGGTTTGGGAACAAAACAGCTAAAAACGACAACAACAAAGCATAGCGAACTCGTTGTCACCATTAAAAAAGACATCAAAACGACAACAATTTTTATCCTTTACAACATATGAACGCACAATTAAAGACCATACTGCTTACAGTTCTCACGTTATCGGTATTCGTAATAGCACTGGTGGAGCTGAGCGGTGTAAGTAACACTGCCTTGTTTAATAAATATAGTATTGGCAACGGTGGCACCGGACAAATGACGAATGGCACTCCGGATGAGCAGCAGAAGAAAGACGCGCAGCGCAAAGCGATGCCTAAAACAACAATCAGCTTCGTAGACACCAAACACAACTTCGGCACCATTACAGAAGGTGAAGTAGTGAAACACGCTTACAAATTCAAAAATACTGGCGAGCACCCACTGCTGATATCGAACGCAGTTGCATCGTGTGGTTGCACTGTGCCTTCTTATCCTAAAGAACCAATTGCTCCGGGAGCGGAAAGTGAAGTTGTAGTAGAATTTAACAGTAAGAACCGTCCCGGCCACCAGAAAAAAAATGTGCTCATTTATTCAAATGCACAAGAAGAAGCGATGTCCATCGGTTTTGACGTAGATGTAAAAGAAAAATGAGTACAGCACAAGTGAGTTTCGGTCAAAAAGTAAAAGAATACCTTTCGCTGATCAAGTTCAGCCACACGGTATTTGCACTACCATTTGCATTAATCGGCTTCACGCTGGCAGTGGTTTACTATAATGAACCGTTTGAATGGCACTTGTTCATCAAGATGCTGTTCTGCATGGTATTTGCCCGCACAGCGGCGATGGCTTTCAACCGCTACCTCGACCGCAAATTCGATGCGCTTAACCCGCGTACCGCACAGCGCGAAATACCAGCCGGTATCATCAAGCCCGAACATGCGTTGTTGTTTACCATCATCAACTCGGCTCTGTTCATACTTACTACCCTGCTTATCAACGACACGGTATTTTATTTGTCAATTGTGGCGCTGTTCGTGATCCTGTTCTACAGTTATACTAAACGAATCACTGCACTTTGCCATATAGTACTGGGCATTGGTCTTTCATTGTCGCCACTAGGTGCCTTCCTTGCCGTAACAGGTTATTTCGCCTGGCTGCCGGTCTTGTTCTCGTTTGCGGTGCTCACGTGGGTGGCAGGTTTTGATATAATTTATGCCCTGCAGGACGAACAGTTTGACCGCAGCCAGAAACTCCACTCTATACCTGCAGCACTGGGTGTAAGCAAGGCGTTAATGGTCTCAAACCTGTTACACGCGTCGTCAGCAATGTTCATCATTGCTGCGGGGCTAAAAGGAGATTTCGGAATACTATATTGGGTCGGAACCGCTTTCTATATTGGACTGCTCATCTATCAGCATATGCTGGTGAAACCCAACGACCTCAGCAAGGTCAACATGGCCTTTGCCAATACAAATGGCATTGCCAGCATCGTATTTGCCTTCTTCACCATTCTCTCACTGATATTACATTAATATGAAAATAGCATTGATCGGCTACGGAAAAATGGGACACGCTATTGAAGAAATAGCCACCAAACGCGGACATGAGATCGTGTTACGCATCCGTAGCGGTAATCGTCATGAAATGACGCCGGAGAACCTGCAAAATGCAGACGTGGCCATCGAGTTCACTAACCCTGAATCGGCAAGAGAAAATGTGCTGCATGTGCTGAACACCGGCACACCTGTGATCTGCGGCAGCACGGGTTGGAACGAGGGCCTGGACGCAGCAAAAGCGAAAGCCCTGAACAAGAATACAGCTTTCCTGCAGGCGTCTAACTTTAGCGTAGGTGTCAATATATTCTTTGAGGTAAACAAGTTGTTGGCTTCGCTGATGAATGATCAGCCGGATTATGAAGTAAGCATCGAGGAAACCCACCATACACAGAAGAAGGATGCTCCATCAGGCACCGCTATAACATTAGCTGAGCAGGTTCTTGATAACCTGGATCGCAAAAGACACTGGGTAAAAGAGAAGGCTGAGTCAGCTGACGATTTCCCCGTTATTGCACACCGCATTGAAGGCGTGCCGGGTACACACAATGTAAAATACAGTTCCCGCATCGATGATATCGAGATCATCCACACCGCGCATAATCGTGAAGGTTTTGCACTGGGCGCAGTACTTGCCGCAGAATTTGTAGCAGGTAAGAAAGGCATATTTACCATGCAGGATGTATTGGGAATAAATAAGAACAGGTAAACTAGCCCGAAAAGGGTGAACGTCTAACGACAAACAACTGATAACTTTCGTTCAGCTAACACATATACAATGTCCACATTCAAGACAACTCAAATACTTCTCCCTGTCTTATTACTATCGCTGCCCATAGCCGCACAAAAAAAGCAGTTCACAATAACCGAGGCCACCAACGGGATGGCAACAACGCTAGCACCAAAAGGTCTGCGTCAACCAAGCTGGGAACCAGGAACAACGAAGTTGTATTATGCAGTAAAAGACGGAAGCTATGAAGGCTGGACATCTGAAAGCTTAAAGTCAGGCAAAAAAGACACTTTGTTCGACCTAAAGACATTGAACCGCGATGTATATGGCAAGGACAAGTTGAAAGCCCAACCAACTTTTCAATGGCTGAGCGAAGGAATGGTTTACTTTATTGATGGAAATGAAATAAAGCTGGGAACTAAAACTGCAACTGGCTTTCAGTGGATCAATTGGGTAACGCTTCCAGAGAAAGCAGAAAACATCAAAGTTGACAAAAGCAGGAACATCGCCTACACGATCGACAATAATCTCTGGCTATTTACGAAAGACAAGAAAACCATCCAGCTCACCAACGATACAAATAAAGACATCGTGAATGGGCAGGCGGTACACCGTAACGAATTCGGCATTGAGGAAGGCATCTTCTTCTCTCCGGACGGAAACTATGTTGCATACTATCGCATGGATCAAACAATGGTTGCAGACTACCCCGTTATCAACTGGCTGGAAACACCGGCTACAGTTAAGAACGTAAAATATCCGATGGCTGGCGGTACATCACACCAGGTAACCCTTAATGTCTATAACGTAACCACTGGTAAAACAGTTACCCTTAAAACTGATGGAGAAAAAGATCATTATCTGACAAGTGTAACCTGGAACCCCAATGAGAAGTACATGTACGTCGGCATTCTCAACCGTGGACAGGATCACCTGTGGATGAATGAGTATGACATACAATCAGGTCAACGTACAAAGACCTTGTTTGAAGAAACAGATAAAGAATATGTAGAGCCTCAGAATCCATTGTCATTCCTGCCTGGTAGCGACGACCGATTCATCTACTGGAGCCAGCGTGATGGTTACATGCACCTTTACTTATACACTACCAATGGTAGACTGGTGCGCCAGCTTACTAAAGGCAAATGGATCGTAAATGAGATCGTTGGCTTTAACAAGGATGAGAACCTGGTATTGATCACGGCTTCGAAAGAATCTCCGCTGGAAAAACATGGCTATGCAGTGAACTGGAATACTGGCAATATATCGAGGCTCACACGCGATGCGGGCACGCATACTATTGTGCCAAACGAAAGCGGCAAAATGATACTGGACGTATATAGCAACAGTACCGCCGCTAAACGCACGCTAATCCGTTCTACCAATGGCAGTCTCGAAAAGCTGATCATCGATGCGCCCAACACACTCGCGGATTACGATAGGCCGCAAATCAAAAACGTAGAACTGAAAGCAGATGACGGTACACCATTATATGGCAAGCTGATACTGCCTACCAATTTCAACGAGAACAGGAAATACCCGGTAGTAGTTTATCTGTATAATGGCCCACATGTACAGTTGATCAAGAATTCTTTCCCTGCCAGCGGCAATCTTTGGTATGAATACATGGCGCAACATGGCTATGTAGTGTTCACAATGGACGGACGTGGTAGCGCCAACCGCGGCGCTGCTTTTGAGCAGGCAATACATCGCAATCTTGGTGTTAAAGAAATGAACGACCAACTGAAGGGCGTCGAGTATTTAAAATCACTGCCTTATGTTGATAGCAAACGTATGGGTGTACACGGCTGGAGCTTCGGTGGGTTCATGACCACATCACTGATGTTGCAGCACCCTGGTGTGTTTAAAGCTGCCGTAGCCGGCGGTCCTGTGATGGATTGGAGCATGTATGAAGTGATGTACACAGAACGTTACATGGACACTCCGCTGGAGAATCCTCTGGGCTATAAAAACACAGCACTGTTCGACAAGGTAAAGAACCTGAACGGCAACTTACTCCTGATACATGGTACCGATGATGCTACTGTAGTTTGGCAGCATTCTATAAAGTTCCTAAAAAGTGCTGTAGACAATGGCGTACAGGTTGATTACTTCGTCTACCCTGGCTACGAGCACAACGTACGAGGAAAGGACCGTGTACACCTGATGCAGAAAGTAACCGACTACTTCGATCAGCACCTGAAGTAGTACATGAACATGAGAAGATTATTACTAGCACTGACTATTATGATCACCCTGTCTGCACATGGACAGGGTGATTATTTTAATACACCTGAGTTCTGGAACAAATTAAAGCTCGAGACAAAACTTGAAGCCCCATATACCAAACCGGATACTGTTATCGTAGTAGTTAGCAACCGTGCCACGCAAAACGACAAACTGCGCTTCATGAGCGAAGAGCGCGACGGTAAACAACTACGGTACTATTATGTATATGCGCACAATGGCAAATGGCATGTACTTCAAGTAAGATCTCTGAGTGAAGCGATACAGTTAATGCCTGAGTCAAATCGCAACTGGGTTGTTTACACAGAAGGCATGGGTAAACTATTTACTACAGACATTTACCGAGGTTTGACACTTGCCGCCCAGTATGGCGTCAACGTGATCATGCTCGACTATCCTAGCATCACAACGACCAAGAGCGGATTGGGCAATTACTTCTTTGCTATCGGTAATGCAAGGATTGCCTATAAGGATTTCTTGCCCGTGTTTGCCGAGATCAAACAAATGAAATTTAATCGCAGACTAGGCACTGGCAAGCTTAGTCTCTTCTTTCATAGCATGGGCAACAATGTGCTGACTGGCATGGCAGCCAACAGCAAACTATCTATGCTTAATGATGCTGTCTGGGTCGATAATCTTATCATGAATGCACCTTGCGTTAACCAGACCGGCCACGTAAAACTACTGAGCAAAATCGCCTTCGCAAAACACTTGTACATACACTACAATCCAGAAGACAAAACCTTGAAAGGCGCGCACCTAATGAGCGGTCACAGACAACTCGGAGAGAGCGTTGATAACCCTACATACAAGTATGCCCGCTACATAAACTTCCACACTTTAGCAGACGAAGGGCACAGTAACTTCCTTTCATTGATAGGAAGAATGCCAGCAACACCAGCAGCTGTTAGGCACTATGCAACGCTCCTTAATGGAGACACCGTACAACTGAATAACACCGGTTGGTATAGGCGCACCGCCTATAAAAACATAGGATGGGATATATTGCCTTAGAGTGTATTCACAACCTGCTTCAGCCTAGTGAGCTTTTCCAGCAAACTCTCAAAAAGATCAAGACGCAGCATATTAGCGCCATCTGATTTAGCTACTGATGGATCGGGATGTGTCTCTATAAACAAGCCATCGGCCCCGACTGCTATACCAGCGCGAGCGATCGTCTCGATCATAGCAGGATTACCACCGGTAACACCGCTTGTTTGGTTAGGTTGCTGCAATGAGTGTGTGCAGTCTAGGACAACCGGCACTCCCATTGTTTTCATCGTTGGTATGCCGCGATAATCTACTATCAGGTCGTGGTAACCGAAGCTGGCACCCCGGTCAGTAAGAACGATATTGTTATTGCCACTTTGCTGTAGCTTATCAACAGCGAACTGCATTGCTTCCGGGCTGAGGAATTGTCCTTTCTTTACATTCACAACTTTACCTGTAGCCGCGGCGGCAACCAGTATATCGGTCTGCCTGCAAAGGAAGGCCGGTATCTGCAGCACGTCTACATATTCGGCCGCCATAGCAGCTTCCGAAGCATCGTGGATATCTGTTACTATAGGGACATTGAATGTCGATTTGACTTTAGCCAATAACTTCAATGCATTCTCATCGCCTATACCCGTAAAGCTATCCAGTCGCGTACGGTTCGCCTTGCGATAAGATGCTTTAAAGACATAAGGTATCTTCAACCTGTCGCATATCCCAATAACTCTCTCAGCTGTCTTCATCACCACTTCTTCATTCTCCACCACACATGGGCCGGCCATAAGGAAGAAGTTATCAGCATTGTACTTTTCTCCAAAAAGATTTGATAAGAAGCTATTGTTCATCTGTTGTTCTATTAACACTCACTAAGGCTTTGCGGAATATTGGTAGCCAGGCCACCTTCTGCGGTTTCTTTGTATTTATGGTTCATATCGAGGGCGGTCTCCCACATGGTATTGACCACCGCATCGAGTGATACGCGTGCATTGTCAGGATTGCTTTGCAGGGCGAGCTGCGACGCAGTAATGGCCTTGATAGCCCCCATCGTGTTTCGCTCAATGCATGGTACCTGCACTAAACCTGCAACCGGATCGCAGGTAAGACCAAGATGGTGCTCCATAGCTATCTCTGCAGCCATCAGGCACTGACGTACGCTACCACCAAGACATTCGGTCAATGCGGCGGCAGCCATAGATGACGAGACGCCGATCTCTGCCTGGCATCCACCCATAGCAGCGGAGAGTGTCGCTCCTTTCTTGAAGATGCTACCGATCTCAGATGCTGTCAGCAGGAATTGGATGATCTTGTCTTCGTGATGACCATCGCAGAAAGCAACGTAATAATGCAACACAGCAGGCACTACGCCAGCTGCACCATTAGTTGGTGCTGTCACCACCCTGCTGAACGAAGCATTCTCTTCGTTTACGGCCAATGCGAAACAGCTTACCCAATCGAGCGTATATTGAAAATGCTGACCACCGCTACGTATAGCAGCCAGCCATTCTTCGTAATTATTGTATGGTTTATCCTTCAGCAATTTCTTGTTCAAAGCTGCAGCACGACGAGTAACATTCAATCCACCCGGAAGCTGTCCTGTGATATGTGTACCACGGTAAATGCAGTCTCGCATTACCTCCCATATCTTCATAACTCCCGCCCTTGTTTCTGCTTCATCTCTCCAGGAGTGTTCATTTTCCATAACTACTTCAGAGATGCTCAAACCTGTTTTGCGGCACCAGTGAAGCAATTCATCAGAGCGTTCGATCGGGAATGGCAAGTCTACCTGGTCGCTGATGGACGTATCCTCTCCTTCTTTGATCACGAAGCCCCCACCTATTGAATAAAAGGTTTCAGCGATCTCATTACCATTGTTGAAAGAGCAAAGAAAGGTTACAGCATTCGGGTGCAGCGGCAGACTTTCATCCATCAGGAACACCACATCAACAGCGGGATCAAAAGCTATCTCTTTCTCCTTGCCGAGCAGCATTTTCTTCAGGTTTGCTATCTGATTCATTCGCGGGGTGATCTGGTTCACGTCGAACGTCACCGGGTCTTCATCGCAAAGACCAAGGATCACAGCAACGTCTGTGCCGTGCCCCTTACCTGTCTTAGCCAGAGAACCGTATAGCAACACCCTAACCGACCTCACGTTGTCGATGCCGTGCGTACGTATAGTTTCCACAAAACGCCTGGCAGCACGCCATGGACCAAGGGTGTGCGAACTGCTCGGTCCTACCCCTATCTTAAATATGTCAAATACCGAAATGCTTTCTTTTTTCAACTTAGTCTTTCTCTATGATAAATCACCTTAAAGGTACTACGAACGGGCTATACTACGTATCTATTTTACTGTTAAAGAGTACGGCATAGCCATCAGTGCCTTGCCTTGCATGCTACGAAGCGCCTTTACCTGCTTATAGTATTGATAATCTGAACCCATTTCTTCTTCCATTGCGGCCTTTAGTACCTCTGCCGAAACCGATGAACCCTTGAACCTGCGCATCACGGCTTCAAACCTGTCAACCGGTTCCGGATAAGTAGTCACCTGGTAATCGTCGATCTTAGCCAGCTTAGCCGCGCTCGCGATAGCCCTATCCAGGCCGCCGATGGCATCCACCAGGCCTATTCGCAACGCATCACTACCTGTCCATACACGTCCCTGGGCTATGCTATCCACGTCGGCTATGGTCATCTTGCGGCCCTGCGCTACCCTGCTTTTGAAGACGGTGTATACATTATCTATCGAACGCTGCATACGAGCGGCTTCGTCAGCTGTCAGCGGACGGGTAGCAGTTGGAAAATCTGCATAAGGTGCGTTCTTCACTTCATCAAATGTTACACCCAGCTTATTCTTCAGCATGTTTTCTACGTTGAACATCATACCAAATACACCGATGCTACCGGTAATAGTATTCGACATAGCAAAAATGCTGTCGGCTTTGCAAGAGATGTAATACCCACCTGATGCTGCGAGGTCGCCCATCGATACTACCAGTGGTTTCTTTTGTTTCAACAGTTCCAGTTCGCGTAGTATCACTTCAGAAGCCAATGCGCTTCCGCCAGGGGAGTTCACACGCAGCACCACGGCTTTGACCTTGTCGTTCTTGGCGATCTTACGTATCTGCTCTCTCATATTTTTAGAAGCCACTTGACGCATATCTGTTTCGCCACCGTCTACAATGTTACCTTCTGCAAACAGCACTGCTATACGCTCGTCTTTGATCTTTCTTTTGCCACGCACGTGGTCAGCATAGTTATCAATATCCACATAATTGATCTCTTCTTTTTCTTCAGTACCAGCTTTGGTCCTGATCAACTTCTCTACCTGGTCCCAATATCTCAGACCGTCTACCAGTTTTAAACGTTCCGCGTCTTGCGGAAACTGGATCGCACCTGAGACTGCCCACTGGTTGATCATAGCCGTGTCGGTTTTCGTATGCTCGGCTGCTGCACGCAGGAACTCGCTCCAGAAGTCAGCCTGGAATTCGCTAACCTGATGTCTGTTCTCCGGACTCATCTCGTAAGCCCTGAATGGCTCGGTAGCACTTTTGAACTTACCAGCGTAGAATATTTCAGGTTGGATCTCCAGTTTATCCAGCGTGCCTTTGAAAAACGGGATGGTAGTGGTCATACCTTTCAGCTCGATATCGCCCACGGGGTTTACGTAAACGCTATCTGCCGCAGAGGCAATGTAATAAGCGCCCTGGGAGATGTTCTCGCCATAAGCGTATACAAACTTCTTGCTGGTTTTAAAGTCGACAATTGCGGCACGCAGCTGCTGCATGGTAGCCCAACCGTTGCCTGACGGTGTCAACTTGATATAGATGCCTTTGATCCTATCGTCGGTTTTGGCGTGTTTAATGGCGTTGATCGCGTCGTACAGGCCCGCCTGGTACGAGTTTTCATCACTAAATGCCGCAAACGAGTTCTTTTCGCCCTGCTCGTGGTAGGCTTTATTTACGTCTATGAGCAGCACGCTGTTTGATGCAACGGTGACCCTGGATTCGTCTGAGTCAGATTTAGATATTGCCCCAACGATCAGACCGATCACCAGTGCTACCATGATCACTCCTGTTACGATCATCGCCAGCATAGAGGCGAAAAACATCTTGAAAAATTGTTTCATCGTGTTGTTTTAGCTATTTATATAATACGGAGCAAATATACGGGTAAAGGCTATTGATACTCCGGGGTTTCGGCAAACACAGTGTTTGTTTCGGTAAACACCCTGTTTATTTCGGCAAACGACAGTTTGGTAACAAAACCAGACCCGAAACATCCATTTCTCCGGATCGAGATGTTACCGGCTGAAAACCGCGCCAGCAAAGGATCAAAGCCCCAATCTGTTAGCTTTTCCAGCGCGTTTTGAGGCTTTAAAAACTGTAACATTCCGGACGGTTTGTTACTCGCCCAAAGCTGCGCCCGTATTGCGTTCCGGTTCCAATTTGTTAGTTTTTGTTGCACGTTTTGAGGGTTATTTTCACCGCCAGCCCCGGTGACATGGTGGCCAGCTGGACTTGGAAATGGATTTTCGGCTTCACGGTGCATCATTTTACCATAACAAATATACGACATTTTGCCCAGTCACAAACTGCTTGCCAAACACTTAAACTAGCGGCAAATCATTATCTTTGAACAAGTATTTGCACATGCAAACTTCTACTGCCACACATAGCCAACCAGTTGACAAAGAGGTCACATACCGCTCCGCCGTTTTGTCGGATGTGCGGAAACTTTCGGTCCTGTACACACAGTGTTATATCCATGCTTATGCCATTGATGGCGTGTCAGATGAGTATGCCAATTTCATAACCAGGCAATTTTCCACAGAACGACTTTCACAAGCTGTTAGTGAGCATCCCGGCAATATCATTGTCGCCGAGTATGATGGTAACCTGGTAGGAGTTGTAGAAGTAGCGTTTGATCAAAAATGTCCCCTGGGAGAACTGGTGGCGCCAGAATTGAACAAACTGTATGTATTACAATGGTTTGGCAGCCAGGGCATCGGCCACCGTTTACTACAAGAAAGCGAGCGTCTAGTTCGATCAAAAGGCGAAAAACAAATGTGGCTATGGGCCTGGGATCAAAATCCGCGCGCTATTGCGTTCTACGAGCGCCAGGGTTACCGGGTTGTAGGACCAGCACCTTGCCCTATGGAGCAGAATGACTACGTAAACATCGTGATGGTAAAACAACTCAGCTAGTTGAAATACAGCCAGGGTGTCATAAAACCGGCGACGGTAAGTCCCATAAGCAAGGTAAGTGCGATGCCGGCAAACATGAGGAAGCGGACCGGGAGCGTTTTCAGTGACCGGTGTACACCAAAAAACTGCGTATAAGCATACACGAAATAGGCGAAGAACAATACGAGGATAACAGTCACTTTCTGCGTATGCAGATCCGTTGCCGCTATCAGCAATTTGTACGCTATCAGCAACACTATAAATTGAGAAACCAGGTAAGTATTCAATACAGTGTGCTCCCAATAGTTATAGCCTGCGCGCCGATTGAATGACCAGCTCCACAGAGAGATCAATGGTATCAGCGAACTGTACATAACAGCAGGATGCTTAAAGTAGAAAGTAGCAACGTTTGGGAACAGAACTTTGGGGTGCGGCGTTTCGGTGATAAATATGTGTGACACAAACGAACAGAACGTGCTGAGAATGATCAGGTATGAAAGCGGCTGGAAATAGCTGATGCGCTTACCATCCAGGAATTCGCGAATGACCTTTCCTGGCTGTTTCATCAGCCGCGCCAGGGTGTAGAAAAAGCCTTTGTCAACATGAAAAACCGTATGAGGTATCTCGTCGGCAATCGTGCTAAATGTCACACGATGCGTGCGGGCTTTCTGTCCACAGCTCGAACAGAAATTACCAACGTATTGATGACCACAGTTGAGGCAAGTTGTTTCCATAGTTTATCAGCCAGTTACAATATAGAAGTTTTTCTTTAACATTTCTTTTCCCATACATTTATCATTCGCGGCGGTCAATTAATAGACACACAAACCATCTACAATGAAAAAACTCTTTACGCTTTTCTGCAGCACATTTAGTTTGTTCACTTCCGCGCAACCTTTCAAAAAGGCCGACATCGTCATCAGGCACGTGAATGTGGTGCCGATGAATAAAGAAACCGTACTGACCGACCAGGTAGTCTGTATTGACAATGGAAAGATCAGCTACATAGGCAAAGACAAAGGCAAGGATATAAACACACAGGGACAGGTAGTAGACGCGTCCGGGCAATACCTGATGCCCGGACTTGCAGAAATGCATTGCCACCTGCCTAAGGAGGACGAAGTATCGCGTTTTTTTGACCTGAACCTTGCAGCAGGTGTTACTGTCTTGCGTTCGATGCGTGGTAAGGACTGGCACCTGAAGTACAAAGGCGATCGTCCATACCAACCCAAACTTTACCTGGGCGCACCTGTGCTGCCATGGGATACAATCATCACAAGCGACTATGCAAATAGCCTGGTAAGCGGCTACAAAAAAAGCGGCTTCGATCATCTGAAACTGCTCGCCATCAACGACAGCAATTCGTTTAAGGAAATAATGAAGGCGGCGAAAAAATACGAGATGCCCGTATGCGGACATATGCTGTGGAATGTGAACTATGAAACTGTATTGAACAGCGGCTATAACTCACTAGAGCATCTTGCCTGGCAGCTGGAAGCGTATGATAGTAGCAAGTACCATTACAACAGATATATCGCTCTTGCTGAAAAGAATAATGCTTACCACTGTCCGACCTTCGATTATTACCAGGTGGTATCCAGGCAGATCCCTGAAGAACAACTATTGCAGCGGGCAGGCATGCAATACATACCAGATTCGGTAAAGCAGAAATGGATAGATGGTTTTGCAGCTGATGTAAAAAAGCGCGGCACTGACGCCATCGAAAAAACGAGGAAGGAACAGGCTATAGCAATAGAG
The DNA here is from genome assembly GCF_029269745.1 of Polluticoccus soli. NCBI lineage: Bacteria > Pseudomonadati > Bacteroidota > Chitinophagia > Chitinophagales > Chitinophagaceae > Polluticoccus > Polluticoccus soli. The sequence goes on from NZ_JARJHT010000001.1 coordinate 522,006, forward strand.
AAAAAACGTAAAATGGTGAAAGAAATGTCGGACCGCGGCATGGGCTTGTTGATTGGTGCTGATCCGGAATTATTTGCAGTACCGGGGTTTGGGGTAGTGGAAGAAATGAAGGCGTTTAAAGACGCGGGGCTTAGCAATTACAAAGTATTGGAAGCTGCTACCGTTGCTGCTGCAAAATACCTGCATGCTGAAAAAGAATGGGGAACGGTTGAAAAAGGCAAATGTGCTAACTGCATTCTGCTGGCAAAAAATCCGCTGGAGAATATTACTGCGGTGTCGGAAGTGAAGGGTGTGTTTCTAGATAAGAATTATTATTCGGATCAGGAGTTGAAAGCGAGACTGAATTAATTCCAGTGAAGGTTTTTTACACGTTGAGTGGTGTCAGGCAAAAAAACACCTGACACCACATATATATCTAAGTAAGCAGCAATATTGGTCGCGAAACGACTCAGCCGTTTCGCGCATGCAGGTTGACAGCGAATTACAAATCACAACTCCCATCCTATTTAGCATTGAAACATTTTTCCAAAGCGTAATTGGAGTTACCTTTATGGCACTATGAAACGCGCTGTATATATAGCATTGCTGAGTTTGCTGCCTTTTGCCGGTGTTGCGCAGAGACCGCTCACTCCCGAAGCTGAAAAAGTCAAAGCAGCCTACGACTGGCTGATGAAACAACCCGATTTCCCGGAAAACCATATGGCCTTTATCAAGGCATTTCCCGATAACAAGGATCACTACATAGACGTATTCACACCTCACCAGTTCGACCAGCTGTATTTTCAGTACGATGCGTACCTTGCGAAGTATCGCGAGCTGGGACGCATGTATCCGAAACAGGTGATGCCCAAATGCGTGTCCATTTGCAAAAAACTAAGTTTGAGCGATGGCCCCGCAGGTATCATGCAGGAAACAATGATGGAAGTGGCGGGACTAAATCCGGAAGCATTTGCCCTGGAGTTGAAAAAGCTGAAAAAAAATGAGCAAGCTTCGGTGATCGCTTTTCTTGCCGGCAGTCCGTACAACTCCCAATACCAGGAGTTGATAAAATCGCTGGAACAGCTGAACGAAACCAAGATAGCGCAAGCGATGACCAATGCAAGCGCACGGTAGATCGAAAACACACGACTGAGAATTGAATAAAGCATACCTACTTTTAGGCAGCAACGAAGGCAACCGCCACGAATGGCTGCGACAATGCATTAAACTGATAAGCGAAAGGATCGGGACAATCACCGAACAATCGCAGGTGTACGAGACAGCTGCCTGGGGACTGGAAGAACAACCCGACTTCCTGAACATGGCCATAGGCGTGGAAACCATACTGGAACCGCGCGAGCTGCTGGCTACTATTCAAACGATAGAAGAAGAACTGGGAAGGCAACGAACGCTGAAATGGGGCCAGCGAACGCTGGATATCGACATCCTCCTTATTGACGACCGGATCATTGACCAACCAGACCTGAAGGTGCCACATCCCTTCTTGCCAGAGCGCGGTTTTGCCCTTATTCCGCTTGCAGAAATAGCCGGCGATATGGTGCATCCCATATTTAACAAAACAATAGCAGAGCTACTGGAACAGTGTCGGGACGATCTGGAAGTACGCCCAAAGGGCCATTTGGCGGGTATTTAGGCTTTCGGCAAACGTTTCTGTGACAAAACTGTAGCATCCCATCGGCTGTATTTCACTATTTACGCGATATTTTACAAAAAGCTTGCATGTATGTTTTAGTTTTTTTAACTTACCTATCGTAAATTCGCAGTCCTTTTACAAAGGCCTCAGTTATAATCACATATATATTTCGCCGATGAATTGAGCGCTACTTAAGGTAAATTTTTTAGTGTTATGGATGCAGGTACTTCTACCTCAAAATCGAAAGTGAATTTAAAGAAAGCACTACAGGAGCATTTTGGCTTCGAAGCATTTAAGGGAGAACAGGAAAAAATTATCAAAAGCATACTGTCTGGTACAGATACGTTTGTGATCATGCCTACGGGTGGCGGTAAGTCTATGTGCTACCAATTGCCGGCTTTGCTGAGCGAAGGTGTAGCGCTGATCGTATCACCACTGATAGCGCTCATGAAGAACCAGGTGGACCTGATACGCGGCTATAGCAGCAAGGACCATGTGGCACACTTCCTCAACTCGACACTGAGCAAGGCACAGCAAAAGAAGGTAAAGTCCGACCTTTTGAGCGGACATACCAAAATGCTGTATGTGGCGCCTGAGACGTTGACCAAACAGGAGAACATCGACTTTTTTGCCGATATCAATATTTCGTTCATTGCTGTGGACGAAGCACATTGTATCTCTGAATGGGGACATGATTTCCGCCCGGAGTACAGGAAGCTGCGTGATATGATCGACCAGATCAATCCTGATCTGCCCATCATCGCTCTAACGGCAACGGCTACCCCTAAGGTGCAGGACGATATCGTAAAGAATCTTGCACTGCGTACACCGGAAGTGTTTGTTTCATCGTTCAACCGCCCGAACCTTTATTACGAGATCGTACCTAAAGGCAAGAAAGAGCAGGTGCTGAAGCACATGGTAAAATTCATACAGGGCGGTATGAAAGGCAAAAGCGGTATCATCTATACCCTGAACCGCAAAACCACAGAAGAATTAGCCAGCCTATTGCAGGCTAACGGTATATCAGCAGTAGCCTACCACGCCGGCCTTGATGCCGCGGTGCGCGCACAACGCCAGGATCAGTTCCTGATGGAAGAAGTGGACGTGATCGTGGCTACTATCGCCTTTGGTATGGGTATTGACAAACCAGACGTACGGTTTGTGATGCACTACAACATACCTAAGTCGCTGGAGAACTACTACCAGGAAACCGGCCGCGGTGGCCGCGACGGACTGGAAGGCAAATGCCTGCTGTACTACTCGCATAAAGACGTACAGAAGCTGGAACACCTGATGCGCGACAAACCACTGAGCGAACGCGAAATGGGTGCGCAACTGATAGCAGAAACTGTTGCTTATGTTGAAAGCGGTGTATGCCGTCGCAAACTGTTGCTGCACTACTTTGGTGAAGAACTGAAGCAGGAGAACTGCGGTAACTGCGACAACTGTCTCAACCCGAAAGAAAAACTTGAAGTACGCGACAGCTCGAAGATCGTACTGGATACAGTGAACGAACTGGACGAGCGTTTCAATATCGAATATGTAGTAAATATCATTCTCGGTAAGTCGAACCCACAGATCAAAACCTTCCGTCACGATAAACTGAAATCGTTCGGTAGCGGTTTGATCATGGAAATGCAAGCTGATTTCTGGAATTCACTCATCCGCCAGATGATGCTGGAAGGACTGGTGCGTAAAGACATTGAAGAGTATGGCCTGCTGAAGATAACAGAGAAAGGACACAAGTTCCTGAAGAAGCCATTCTCGATAATGGTGGCTATGAACCACAACTACGAAGAAGCGATAGAAGAAGATGATGATGCAACAGGTGCTAATAGCGGCCCAGCAGCTGCAGACCCTGTGCTGTTTGAAATGCTGAAAGACCTGCGCAGACAAGTAGCAAAGGAAAAAGGCCTGCCTCCATTCGTGATCTTCCTCGAGAATTCACTGGAGGATATGTCTATCAACTATCCTACCACGCTAGAAGAACTAGAGAAGATACAGGGTGTGAGCAAGGGCAAGGCAATGCGCTACGGTCGCAAGTTCGTAGAGCTGATAGCTAAGTATGTTGCTGAGAACGACATCACCAAACCAGACGATTTTGTAATGAAGAGCGTGGTGAATAAGAGCGGTATGAAGGTGTTCATTATACAGAACATCGACAAGAAGATCCCTCTTGAAACCATTGCCCGCAATAAAGACCTGAGCCTGCAAGATCTGCTGGTAGAAATGGAAACCATCGTTGCCAGCGGTACTAAGCTGAACCTGGACTATTGCTTAGAGCAGGAGCTGGATGAATACGAGCAGGAAGACATCTTCGACTACTTCCGCGGCAGCCACGACGACAACCTGGAGCATGCGTATGAAGAATTCAGAGACCGCGATGTGAGCATTGAACAATTGCAAATGATGCGCATCAAGTTCCTGAGCGAATACGCGAATTAAGTTTCAACAACCATTTTCTTTAAAAGAGAAAGCCTCCGATATCGGAGGCTTTCTCTTTTAAAGAAAATGCCCCGCCAAAAGCGGGGCATTCAAATTATTGTGCAGCCTGTGGCGGCGTTGGTTCGCTTGGCCTGTTTTGCTGGCCGCCTCCTCCACCCTGTCCCTGCGGACGCGGCGGCCTTGGTGGCCTTGGCTGGTTTTGTTTTGGTTGTTGCCCTTCCTGCTGCTGCCCTTGTTGTTGTGGGCGCTGCTGCTGTGGACGTTGTTGTTGCGGGCGTTGCTGCTGACCTTGTTGCGGACGCTGTTGTTGCCCAGCTTGCTGTTGTCCTTGTTTAGGTTGTTGTTGACCGCCACCCTGTTGCTGACCCTGCTTAGGTTGCTGCTGTTGGCCGCCTTGCTGACCTTGCCTTTGTTGTGGCTGGTTTTGTTTTTGGCCTTGTTGTTGCGGACGCTGTTGACCCTGACCTTGTTGTGGACGTTGTTGCTGACCCTGACCTTGCTGTTGGGGACGTTGCTGACCACCTTGCTTTTGCTGCTGCGGACGCTGTTGCTGACCACCCTGCGGCTGACCTTGCCTTTGCTGGCCCCCCTGGGCATTCTGCTGAGGTTTGTTTGCGCCACCGCCTTTGCGCTTTTTGTTACCACGCTCCAGCGCTCTCAGCGTGATCTGCCCCACGTCATTCACAAAGCCTACATCTACCTTCACACCAGTTTTGCTGCTGCTCAATTCCAGTTCAACTGGCTGCAGCTCATCAGGTTTCTGGCCCTGCTTGTTCATCGCTAGTATCTCTTTCACCCTGGTGATCATCATCGGGTACTGCTTATTGCTGTCCGAAAAAGTGTACCACATCAGGTTTTTGAAGATATCGCGCTTTTGCAGGTAGGCTCTGCCTTTGGCTGTTTCCAATACATCCGCATTGTCAGGGAATACCCTCAACGCATCCATATAGGTATCCAGCTCGTAATTCAGACAGCACTTTAACCTGCCGCACTGGCCGCTCAGTTTTACCTGGTTGATCGACAGGTTCTGGTAGCGGGCAGCGGTAGTATTTACAGATTTGAAATCGGTAAGCCATGTCGCGCAACACAATTCACGACCACAAGAGCCGATGCCGCCTACTTTGGCACTTTCCTGGCGGGCACCGATCTGGCGCATTTCCACCTTTACTTTAAAGTCGCCGGCGTAGTGCTTGATCAGTTCACGGAAATCCACACGCTGGTCGGCAGTGTAGAAAAAGGTTGCTTTTTTACCATCAGCCTGCAGCTCTACCTCGGCCAGTTTCATTTCCAGCTTCAGGTTGCGCGCTATAGCCCTCGAGCGTATCAGGACCTCGGGTTCACGCTCTTTGGATTTATTATATAGGTCGATATCAGTATCGTTGGCCGGGCGCAAAATGCGTTTCAACGCATTTGGATCGTCAATGCCATACTTTTTCATCTGTAGTTTCACCAGCTCGCCGGTAAGGCTTACTTGTCCTACATCATATCCACCAACGCCTTCTACGGCTATCCAGTCGCCTTTTTCGTAAATAAGGCTGGTATTATTACGGTAAAATTCCTTTCTGCTTCCTTTATTGAACGTTACTTCTATTACCGGGTAAGGTTTTGCACTATCGTGCAGGGGCAAAGCGCTAAGCCAGTCAAAAACATTCATTCGGTTACATCCACCAGTGCTACATCCTCCGTTTCCTTTGCAACCTCCGGGTTTGCCGCTCGCGCCAGTCCCACAATTGCCACATCCCATTTAAATATATATTTATGTTGACAGCAGGCAATCCTGTACATCATTGCTAATTATGTAAAGAACCAATTGGTTGATAAGCTTTTTCCTGTCTCCTCAAAAAATCTTACAGCTTACCTGCCGAGTGTGAAAAATATCAATAATCAGCGAAAATAGTAAAAAATAGCGTAGGTAGGCTGTTATGGTGTGTTGCCATAAAGAATAAGCAGTTTCATATATACAAATAGACATATGACAGGTGTTGATGCCTGTCTGTCAACGCACTAGCTATTGTTGTGGTATGATTTTTTTAACAATGCTTTATCCGCCTCTAAAACGGGTAAATCTCCCGATTTAAGGCCTAAACCTTGTATCAAACGCAAAAATCCACACTGCTTATGCCCCAGTTTGCCCGTATCCTGCTGGCTGATGATGATATGGAAGACCGTCTCATCATTGAAGACGCTTTTCGCGAAATAGGCCTTGAAAAAGAAATAGCCTTTGTTGAAGACGGTGAACTTGTGATACAATACCTGGACAAACTAGCGGGGGAAACGGAGCTACCCTCGCTTATAGTGCTGGATCTCAATATGCCCCGGCTGAGTGGTACAGAAACCTTACGCATGCTGAAGAACCATAATCACTACCGGCATATACCGGTTAAGATATTTTCTACCTCAATGAATGATATTGAAAAGGCACACTGCCTCCAGTTAGGCGCCGAATCATACGTGATCAAACCGATAAAGTTTGAGCAGTGCATTGAAATTGCGCGTGCTTTTTATGACTTCAGTTGCGTTAAGGTTACCGTTTAGTATTACAATATCGGGAGTTGCCTTTTTTGTATGGCATACACCATGCGAACCGACAGCGCATGTAGCTGCGTTTTACTGTGAGCGTTCCGCTCAATGAAATAGATCGTGTCTGTTATTTCTTTCACCATCTGCCCAAAGACTTCCAAGGGTATCGGCATGGCCGCCAGCTTTTGTACGAACTGCGCTTCCTCATCGGGCAAGGCCGGCGGGTGTTGTGGCAGGTAGCGTACACGGATAGTTTGTTCCAGCAGCTGTATGATGTAATGCAAGAAGTTCTTCTGCTGCTCTCGTCCTGATTTACTCCATTCTTCTGAGAACTTAGCTATTTCTAAACCGTTGTTGCGGAAAATCGCATTAAACCACGTGCGTACGTCGGGAAACAAGTCGTTCTCCGCATGACGCACTAATCGCAGCGCTTCGGTAAAGCTACCATTAGCCATGTGGCCAACTTGTGCTGCTTTCTTAGCATCTGCTAGTCCGCGCTGCACAAGCGCGTCAGCAATTTCTGAAGCAGAGATAGGCGCGAGGCGTACCATCTGCGTACGTGATAAGATCGTAGGCAGAATATCCTCCGTATTTTCTGCAATGAAGATCATGATGGTATCAGCCGGAGGCTCTTCAATGAGCTTCAGCAGGATGTTACCTTCTTTACCTAAATACTCTGGTCTCCATATGATCTGCACTTTCTTTCCACCTTCGTACGATTTCAGGTTGAGTTGCTCTATCATCTCACGACATTCTTCAGCCGTGATGTTACCTTGCTTGTTTTCTGCGTTGATGAACTGTAGCCAATCGTAGGTAGTGGCATAAGGAGTTTGAGCTATGAACTCGCGAAAGTCCTGAATGTAATGGCGACTCATAGCCTTGGTATTAGGCTTAGGCGGAATTGACGGAAAGCTCACACGCAGATCGGCGTGTTCCAGCTTGGATACTTTGCTGCAGTTCGGGCATTGGCCACATGAATCATTATCCTGTTTGTTCTCGCAAAAAATGTATTGTGCCAATGCAAGCCCCAGTGGCAAGCCCCCAGTCCCTTCCTGTCCCACCAACAACAAAGCGTGCGGAAAATGTTCGCCCTGCCACATTTTTAGTAAACCTGTCTTTGCCGGCTGCTGCCCTACAACATTGCTCAACTGCATTCGCCAAAAATAACCATGATTCGGTTGATTTTGAAAATCACGGCAATTTCTTTCAAGTGATAACCAATTAGATAACACAGGCAGTAAGATTTTTTTGGAAGTGTGTATGTTATTTCAATACCTTTATGATATCAAAATAATATCAAAGTATGGAAAAGGTTGTTAAACCCATGAATGGCTACCTCGCGTTGTTCATCTCGATCGCCACCCTGGCGCTTGGGGGATACGGGTTCTCTCAGGTCGAGACCAATGTGTTCATGCTTTGGCTGGCTATCCCATCATTGGTGGCCACCATCTTCATTTGGAAAGGCATCATGATCATACAGCCCAACCACTCGCGTGTATTGAACCTCTTTGGTAAATACGTGGGCAGTGTAAAAGAGAATGGCATGTTCTTCGTGAATCCATTTTATACTACAGAAAAACTAACACTGCGTGCGCAAAACCTGGCAACGCCAACGCTGAAGGTGAATGATAAGATGGGGAATCCTATAGAGATAGGGGCAGTACTTGTATGGCAGATACAGGATACCTATCGCGCTGCATACGATGTATCGGACTACATGATCTATGTAAAAACACAAAGTGAAGCTGCGGTGCGTAAACTGGCAACCAGCTTTGCCTACGACAACATTGAAGACGAACATGCTACAATAACGCTACGCGACGGCGGCGATAAAGTATCCGAAATACTGGACCAGGAACTTACTGCACGTTTGTCAACTGCAGGCATCAAGATACTGGAGTCGCGCATCAGTCACCTGGCGTATGCACAGGAGATAGCAGGTGCTATGTTACAACGCCAACAGGCAACTGCCATTGTTGCCGCACGCTTTAAGATAGTAGAGGGTGCCGTAGGCATGGTGGAAATGGCGCTTGCAGAACTCAGCAAAAAACAAATTGTGGAACTGGATGAAGAAAAGAAAGCGGCGATGGTAAGTAACCTGATGGTGGTGCTTTGCGGCGAGAAAGGTATGCAGCCGGTATTAAATGCGGGATCATTATATCAATAGTCTGAATCGCTGATTTTAATGACTAATTAATTTGATTTTGCTGATTAGAAATTGTAACCAAGGTGAGCTCGAAGAAAAGTTTTGTTTTACGTATTGACGAAGAGACGTACAAGGCCCTGGAGAAATGGGCCGGAGACGAGTTTCGTAGCGTGAACGGGCAAATAGAATGGCTTATTGATAAAATGCTAAAGGAATCAGGGCGAAAGAAAAAAGACGAAAAGAAAAACAATGACAAACAGAAGCCGCAGTGATGCGGCTTTTTTGATTTCATAAGACACACAGTTAAAAAAAATCATGCGATCAAAAAAAGAAATAACCATGACAAAAAAAAACTTGCGTAATTTTTTTTGCTGATTAGTTTTGAGGTACCAATAACCTCTAAATCTTCACTATAATGGCAAAGCAAAGGCCAAACCTCAAACCTATAAGTAAAAACATCAATGACCGCTCTTACGAAAACATTCATAATGATTTCTCTTTTCTACAGAGCCTGTATTTAATCCGCAGAGAAATTATTGTTTTTTTGTCCTTAAGTATCTTATGGGGTATTTTCATTCATTATTGCTATCCTATTCCGGATATGTTCTCCGATACCGGCGGGTATATTCGATGGGCCATCGAAAAAAAATACGGAGGCACGAGACCATTAGGCTATTCATACTTTTTAGATTACATCCATAGATTTTCAAAAACTGCTACCGGTGTATTTATAGTTCAGCTAACATTTTTCGCATCTGCTTTGCTATTCTTTTTCACTAGTGTTATCCATTTATTTAAGCTCACCGGCAAGTATATTCGTGCGGTCTTTCTAATAGCAATTATTTTCTTTTTAACCGGATACTATACCACGAACCTTATTTCAAGCGATAGCCTGTTTCTATCGTTATCGTTACTGTTAATTACTTCCTGCTTATGGTTTGTTAAGCGTCCTGGCATCATTGCCTACATACTCATAATATCAGTTATGATGTTTTGTATTACGATAAGATACATCGGCATGATATACCCGGCAATAATGGTAATAGCATTTTTCGTAGGGATCAGGAAAAAATGGCTTGCAGCCGCCGCCACTTTACTACCCTGCCTGATGATAATAGGCTATGTAAATAAAGTAACTGACAACACGGATAGAGACCAGGCAGTACCTGTATTCTCAGCGTTTGGTGGATGGCAACTGGCAAATAATGCATTGCATATAATACCTCATATCGACCTCTCCGAGCCTCTTGTTTATTCTGACGATCCCGATGTACGAATGGTCGATAGCATTGTACGATATTCTTACCCCGCCTTCAAATCAAAATACCCCTCAGCTAATGAGGTTTCTTACCAGGCTATCTGGATAGACTCGTTACCTCTCAGGCAAGCGATGTATAAAAAAAGACAGTTAACCCGCTGGGATTATTATCATGCCTGGAATCACATGGGATTGGTATATTCTGAATACGGTAAAAGCTTGATTACAAAACACCCTTACGAGTATTTTCGTTATTACCTATATAACAATTTTCAAAAACTGATCAAACCCGAGACGGAGGTTTTCGAAAATTATCTTTATGGTAGCTCAACAGGGAAGTACGAGAGAGAGTGGTTCGAACTAAATAAGCACATTGGAAAACAAGAGAACATGAAACCAGCTCATGATCTATTGCGGGCGGTTTTAAAAAAGCAAGCCTGGGTGTATCCGGTACTCTGGGTACTTTTTTGCCTTTCCATAGCGTCATTCCTGATATTGCTGCGCAAGAAAACAGGAATCATCAATTCTGAGATCGCGTCCATGAGTGCTGTTTTAATTACATTCATTGCGATATACGCAGCGGCGATTGTTTATGGAGCACCTGTTATGCTCCGGTTTATGATGCCTATCAGATTGTGCATAATAGCCTTTGTTATAATATGCATACAGCTGATCGCTGCTTATTACAAACAGCGGAAACAACAGGTAAACATAACCCCATCTAAAAAAATGCGAACCTATACTTCCGAGTACGTTAAGGAAAAATGACAGAAAGTTGTTTCAACTTTTACTGCTATATTCAGTCTTAAAATAACCGTGAAGTATGAAGGAGGCATTGTTTATTGTGTCCCTTTTGATCTGTAATTCCCTGACCGCTCAACCGTACAAATACCTTATTATGGAAGGCGGCGGTATCAGGGGAGCAACCTATGCAGGCGCCATCAAAGTACTGGAAGAAAAAAAGATTACCGATGGACTGGAAGGTGTAGGCGGAACATCAGCAGGTGCGCTTGTTGGTGGGCTATTGGCTGTTGGCTACAATGCGGATGAGCTTAGGGACATATTGAATGGGTTGCTGCTACAGGAATTCAACGATGGCCGAGTTGGGTTCATTGGTGGTGCTGTAAGAATGGGAAAAAATTATGGCTGGTTCCGCGGCGTAGCAATGGAAGCATGGCTTGGCAGATTAATAGCCGCCAAAACCGGTAATGCGAACCTAACGCTATCACAGCTCCATACACTCGCAGCTACAAGCCCTAAATTCAAGGACCTCTACGCTTTAGCTACCAACCTATCGCTACAGCGGCAGGAAGTATTATACTATGGCACCTACCCTTCTATGCCGGTCAAAACAGCCATACGAGCCAGTATATCCATTCCCCTGTATTATGGTGCGATGTTCCTTGACAGTAACGGCAATGCATATAGAAAACAAAGCAAAGACAAATCAAGACAGGTACTGGTAGACGGCGGAGTTGTCGCTAATTATCCGCTCACTCTTTTTGACAGCAACGGTGTCAATATGAAAACCCTCGGGCTTAAACTGGAGCGACCGGAACAGATTGAATATACAAAGGATGGACTTGCACCATACCATATTACCAATTTCAGCTACTATATATCTGCGTTGTACAATGTAACTATAGAAACACTGAACAAAGCAACGTCGCCAGAATCTGAGCGAGCACGCACTATTTATATCAGCACCGGGCACATTGGCGGTCGCGTCAAAAAAGTATCAAAAGTCCAAAAAGACTTGATGTATAACAACGGGAAAACTGCCGCTGAAAAATTCTTCAGCAACAAGTAACTCAGACTTTATTCTTCAACTGTGACACCCGCTCTTCAAACGAAACTTTCTGAGGCAAAGGATTCTCAAACGGCTTGAAGAAGTCTATGAGCTTCTGGTCATGCACATCGCTTTTCTGTGTAGCAAAGTTGAAGTGTACAAAAGTGCTCCATAATAACGACTTTAATTGCGTCTTGTCTTTGTTCCACATGGTCATTTCTACGATCAGATCGCGCTCACGAAGCTCCAATATGGTCGACTGAATGACCACCGTTTCCATCAGCATAGCAGGACGTAGGTAAACGATCTGGTTCTGTCCTACCACCCAGCTCTTGCCATGTTCTTTGGCATATTGGTAAATATTGAACTGGTAGTTCTGCCAGATATGATCTTCCCGAGCATTGATAAAATAATCGAGATAACGTGAGTTATTTAGGTGATTGAACGGATCGCAATCCGGGAAGCGAATGAGCGCCTTGCTTTCAAGTACTTTGTTTCCAGACATGGGAGTGGTTATTGAGTAGTTTAATTAGTTAGCGAGAATTCAGCATCCATCATTTCATGCCCATTCACGATCACAGATACCTTATGCAGCCCCGGATAATATGCGCGTGTAGTTATAGGCTTAAAGCTTTGTTTGCGTGTTACAGAGTAAGTCTCACCTGCCATGTATTCGCGTTCGCTTATTTTGAACACCTTCTTTGACATGCTGCCATTGGCCCGGTTGTAGTACATGCCATACTCGAGGCGTACCATCTTCTGCTGTTTGCTGCCATTGCTGATATCGAAAGAGAATACCAGTTCTTTGCCCATCTTCACTTTGGGTGTATGTATCGTAAACCGCTCCAGCTTAAGGGCTTTATCCTTCTTAAAGCCAAATAACTCCATCAACTCAGTGTGACCCTGCTTTAGCAACGTACGGCTGGCATGTTTGATGATCCAATTGGTGTTTGGATCATCTCCTTTCCAGGTCTTAATGACGGATAATGTGAACTCAGGGTTGTCTTTTGACATGTCGTTAAGGTTATTGGCAACGCTTTTCTTTACCCAGATATCTTTATCTGCCTTCAGCTGCTCCAGTATAGTCAGTATCGCGGATGGGTCTTTCTTGAACGCGGGTAGCGCCATTGCCCATGGCAGCCGTGGCCTACAGCCTTCGGTGGCCAGGCGGCGAACACGCGGGTGTTTATGCTTAGCCCAGGCCATCATCTTCGTCATCATCTTATCGCCGTACTTCACGATAAAGGGGCGTACAGCAAACTCGCAGCTCATAAACTTTGTCACTTCCTCCATGGCTGCTACCGATTCTTTGTAATAATCTATGCCATATACCTCGATGTATTCTGGCAGGCACATGTAGCCAAAGCTTACTGACTTTACCTTTTGTTGTAAGTGTTCTACCAATGCTACAATGGTACTTGCTGCATCAGGAAAATGTTTTGGCAGAACAGTATGCAATACGGTGGCGATATGCCTGACACGTTGTTTCAGCTCCTTATTCTTCCATTCTTTGTCGAATACCTTATGGGCAAATGATCTCTTATCAAAAGCAGGCATTACGTGTGCTAATGCATCACTGAATTCATCGATGAAGCCAGCTTTGAAAAATACATCTTTGAACAACTTGCTCGCTTCAGACATCAGTGCGTATTTAGCTGCAAATTACCGAATGTATCAAAACAAAAAGGCCCCGCTGTTGCGAGGCCTTTTCAGTATGCTTAAGTTAAGACTAAGCGTTGTTTTCTTCTGTACCTTCAGCAACAGGAGCTTCAGTTACAGGAGCTTCTGTAGCAGGTGTTGCTTCGGCAGCAGGAGCAGCAGCTTTCTTAGTTGCAGCAGCACCACTACGACGGCTACGACGGGTTTTCTTAGCACCAGCGTCTTTGCCTTCTTTGTTGTAGATCTCGTTGAAGTCAACCAGCTCGATCATTGCCATATCAGCAGCATCACCAAAACGGCGAGGCAGTTTGATGATACGAGTGTAACCACCAGGACGGTTAGCTACTTTATCACCGATTGTACCAAACAGTTCTTTGATAGCCTCTTTGTCTTGCAGATAGCTGAATACAACACGACGGTTGTGCATGCTATCGTCTTTAGAACGAGTGATCAAAGGCTCAGCATAAACACGCAGTGATTTAGCTTTAGTAAGAGTGGTAACGATGCGCTTGTGCTCGATAAGCTGGCAAGCAAGGTTTGACATCAGGGCCTTACGATGTGATTGTGTACGGCCGAGGTTTTTGATTTTGTCTCCGTGACGCATGACTTTAAAATTTGTTCCGGTTACCCGGGGTTTCCTTCGTACCGTGTCAAGGAATACGAAGTACTGGTTAGAAAAAAAATGTCAATCCCGGCATAGCCAGGATTGACATGGAATTAATTAATCGTTGCTACGGTGGAATTTGCTGATATCCATACCAAAGTGCAGACCGCGTTCGCCCAGCACTTGCTCAATTTCAGACAGAGATTTCTGACCGAAGTTGCGGAATTTCATCAGTTCTTCCTGAGTGTATTGTACCAGCTCGCTCAGAGAGTTGATCTTAGCAGCTTTCAGGCAGTTGAATGCACGTACAGAAAGTTCCAGATCTTCCAGAGGAGTGTTCAATACTTTGCGCAGTTGCAGTGTTTCTTCGTCTACTACTGCTTCTTTTTCTTCACGTTTAGTATCCAGAGAGATGTTCTCATCAGTGATGATCATCAGGTGTTGGATAAGGATGCGTGAAGCTTCTTTTACAGCTTCTTCAGGATGGATAGTACCATCTGTAGAAACTTCCATGATCAGCTTTTCGAAATCCGTACGTTGTTCAACGCGGGTATTTTCGATGCTGTATTTTACATTCTTGATCGGAGTGTAAATAGAGTCGATGGCGATGATGCCAACAGGAGCTTCTTTAGGACGGTTCTCTTCAGCAGGAACGTAACCGCGGCCTTTGCCGATGTGTAGTTCGATGTTGAAAGTAGTACCTGGCTCCATGTTGCAGATAACCAATTCAGGATTCATTACCTGGAAATTAGGCAATGCTTCGCCGATCATAGCTGCAGTGAAAGTTTCCTGGCCTTTGATGTTCAGTTCGATCCTTTCGCCAGATACGTCGCCTTCTACGGCTTTTTTCAGGCGAACCTGTTTCAGGTTCAGGATGATCTCAGTAACATCTTCCAGTACACCTTTGATAGTTGCAAATTCATGGTCTGCACCTGCTATTTTGATAGCAGTGATCGCATAACCTTCCAGCGAAGAAAGCAGTACACGACGCAGTGCATTACCAATGGTAACACCGTAACCGGGTTCCAGAGGGCGGAATTCAAACTGAGCTTCGAAATCAGTAGCTTTCTGAAGAACAATCTTATCCGGTTTTTGGAAATTCAATATGGCCATATTGAGATTTGAGATTTACTGTTTTTAAAGTTTTAGGCTAAATCCTTATTAAAGGGAAGCTAATATAAGCATTTTTAGCCAATTGGTAAAACAAGCTAAGCTTCCTGATGGCAGGAAGCTTAGTGTCATTATTACTTAGAGTACAACTCGACGATCAGCTGTTCCTTGATATTCTCAGGAACGCTTTCACGTTCTGGGTGAGCTATATAAGTACCTTTCATTTCTTTTTCGTTCCAGTCAACCCAAGTGATCTTCTGGCCTTTGCCGCGGATCTGGCCTGTAACGTCTGTGTTAGCCTTGCTCTTAGGTTTCAGTTCAATAACATCACCTGGCTTCATTGTGTATGAAGGGATGTTCACTACTTCACCGTTTACCATGATGTGCTTGTGCGACACCATTTGACGAGCAGCAGGACGTGTAGGAGCGATACCCATACGATAGATGGTATTGTCCAGACGAGCTTCCAGCAGTTTGATCAGGTTCTCACCGGTAGCACCTTTCAGGCGTGCAGCCTCAACGTAGGTGTTACGGAATTGTTTCTCCAGAAGGCCGTAAGTGTATTTAGCCTTTTGTTTTTCTTTCAGCTGGATAGCGTATTCGCTCGCAGTTTTGCGTTTGCGGCTAGGTCCATGCTGACCTGGAGGGTTGCTGTTTTTGCCGAGGTTTTTGCCTGATCCCAGGATAGGCTCACCGAAAATACGGCAGATTCTGTTCTTTGGTCCTGTATAACGTGCCATGACGATTTTTGTTTTCCTGCCCCGTCTCCTTTAAAAATCGTAAAATCCGATCCGGAGCAGCGATTATAAATAAAAAATGATTGCGATTTTGATGTTGCGATTATACGCGACGTTTCTTCGGAGGACGGCAACCGTTGTGTGGCAGCGGCGTTACGTCTTTGATAGAAACTACTTCGATACCCATGTTTGCCAGGGCGCGGATAGCGCTTTCACGACCTGAACCGGGACCTTTCACGAATACGTCAACTTTCTTTACACCAGCGTCCATTGCTACTTTACCGCAGTCTTGTGAAGCCATTTGAGCTGCATAAGGCGTGTTTTTCTTAGAACCGCGGAAGCCCATTTTACCAGCAGAAGACCAAGAGATAACCTGGCCGGTCTTGTTGGTGATGCTGATGATGATGTTGTTGAATGCTGCGTTGATATGCACGTCGCCGTGTGGATCAACTTTTACGACGCGCTTTTTAGCGGCTGTCTTAGCAGATGCTTGTTGCTTTGCCATTTTGTTTTAAAAATAAGGTAGTCAAAAAATGAACCGATATACATCGGGCGTACCACTCCTCCCCGGTGCACCTCACCAGATCCGGCAGCGGTACAGTTATTATTTCTTAGGTGCTTTCTTTTTACCTGCAACTGTCTTACGCTTACCTTTACGGGTACGGCTGTTAGTACGGGTACGCTGACCACGCAAAGGAAGACCTTTACGGTGACGCAGACCACGATAACAAGCGATATCCATGAGGCGCTTAATGTTCATTTGCACTTCAGAACGCAACTGGCCTTCTACTTTAAACTCGCTGGAGATAATGTTACGGATAGCAGCCTGCTCATCATCGTTCCACTCGGCAGCTTTCTTATCGAAATCGATGCCTGATTTCTCGAGGATGTATTGAGCTGTGCTACGGCCGATACCGTAGATGTACGTGAGCGCTATCTCACCGCGTTTGTTTTTTGGAAGGTCAATACCAGATATACGAGCCATATATGATAAAATTCAAAAATTTTTAATAATTAGCCCTGGCGTTGTTTGAAACGGGGGTTCTTTTTGTTAATGATGTACAGTTTTCCTTTACGGCGTACAATCTTGCAGTCGGCACTACGCTTCTTAATGGCAGCTCTAACCTTCATGACTTGTTGGTTATTTAAATTGTTTATTTATAACGATATATTATACGGCCACGGCTCAAATCATACGGACTCATCTCAACACCTACTTTATCACCAGGCAGAATGCGTATGTAGTGCATGCGCATTTTTCCTGAAATTGTTGCCAGTATTTCGTGCCCGTTTTCAAGGCGTACACGAAACATAGCGTTTGATAAAGCTTCTACTATCGTCCCGTCCTGTTTGATTAAAGACTGCTTAGCCATATTTAAAAGGACTGCAAAGGTAAAGTATTATTTTTATTTTCCAAAACAAATACACTGCCTATAAAAAGGGAGCAGAAAGATTCCCAAAATGACCTGAACGCAGGAGCTTCAAAAGCTTAGAAATGGCTGTAATAATTATACTCAGGCGCCAGTCACATTTGCAAATAATCGCATAAGTTTGGTCAAATTACCCAATATGGACAAACTGATGGCGAAGGCCGAAATTACGATAAATGCACCAGTTTCAAGGGTTTGGGAAGCGCTGACGGACCCAAAACAGGTCAAACAATACTTTTTCGGGACCGATGTAGCCTCTACATGGGAAGTTGGCAGTCCATTGACCTTTTCTGGTGAATGGGAGGGCAAATCTTACGAGGACAAGGGCACTATATTAAATAAGGACCCGAACAAACTGCTGCAATTCAGTTACTGGAGCTCGATGAGCGGAAAACCCGACCTGCCGGAAAACTATGCGAACATCACCTACAGGCTGTCTGAAAACGAAGGTGTCACGACATTGGTCGTGACACAAGATAATATTACTAATAAGGAAGGCCAGGAACACAGCCAGCAAAACTGGGGTATCGTGCTCGGCAATCTCAAAAAACTATTGGAAACAGGCAATTAGCCCACCACCTCAGCCACCTTTATTGTTTTTGCCCAGGCCAGCAGCGAAGGATACTGCTCGTCTATAAGATCGTGCGGGAGCTGGTGGGGTGCATGTTTAGTAGTCAGAAATACGGTGTGCATGGCCATGCGCTTGCCGAATTCCATATCGCTAAGGCTGTTACCAACCATTACACTACGTTTAAAGTCGATCTGTGGAAAATCTTCTTTGGCCTGGCTTGCCATACCTGTATTGGGCTTACGGTTGTGATCGGTATCGGCTACGGCCGTGCAGGCATACACCTTATCGATACGCCCACCATTGGCTTCTATTTCGCCGGTCATATGATTGCTAATATCTTTCAGCGCCTCAAAGCTCATGATTCCTCTGCCTACTCCGCGTTGATTGGTAACCACAACTATGTTTCCGAATATTTCATTCAGCGTTTTCAGCGCCTCAAGCGCTCCGTCGCAAAATCGAAATTCTTCCCAGGAGGTAATATAGGAGCCAACAATCTCGTCATTTATCACCCCGTCGCGGTCAAGAAAAAGCGTCCAGCTTTTATCGACCTGTGCTTGTATGTCAAATACTCCCATGCGTAAATATTTTAAAACAATTTTTGTTCCACCAACTGACAAATGATGTGCCCGAGGGTGATATGCGTTTCCTGGATACGAGGCGTGTCTTTACTGGGTACATCCAGGAGAAAATCGCTCACGGCCTTCATTTTGCCACCACCCTCTCCCGTAAACCCAACAGTAATCATACCAAGTTCTTTCGCCTGTGTCATGGCATTGACAATATTAACAGAGTTGCCTGACGTGCTAAGTCCCACCAATACATCGCCCTTACGACCAATACCTTTTATCATGCGGCTGTACACCACATCGTAGCCATAATCGTTTGCCACAGCGGTTAGGAAAGAGGTATTACAGTGTAATGCTTCTGATGGTAAAGGATCCCTGTCGGAGTAAAAACGGCCACTGAATTCGGCAGCCAGGTGTTGCGCATCGGCAGCGCTGCCGCCATTTCCACAAAAAAGCACCTTGTTTCCTCCTTTGAACGCAGAAACTATAGTATTTGTTATCTGCTCTACATTTTTTAACAATTCCGGGCTATTCAGCACTTGCTGTTTCGTATCTATCGATGCCTGAAGTATGTCCTTAATAGTCTGTTGCATGCTTAACCAAAAATACAACAGCGTGCTCAGGAAAGAACACGCTGTTTTAAAAACGTTAGTATAATGTGGATTACTATATGACCATCATCGCATCGCCGTAACTAAAGAACCTGTACTTCTCTTTAATGGCGGTCTGGTAGGCCTCCATAGTCAGGTCGTAACCTGCAAAGGCGCAAACCATGATCAGCAGGCTTGTTTTAGGCAAATGGAAGTTTGTAACCAGTGAATTGGCGATATTGAAATCGTAGGGCGGATGGATGAACAGATTTGTCCAGCCTTCAGCCGGCTTCAGCAAGCCCTGTGCGGTTACTGAGCTTTCCAACGCACGCATGGTAGTGGTACCGATAGAGCATATTTTACGACGTTCCGTCTTTGCCTTATTTACAATCTGAGTGGCAAATTCATCTACACGGAAATATTCTGCATCCATTTTGTGTTTCGACAGGTCTTCCACCTCAATAGGACGGAAGGTACCTAAACCTGTATGCAGTGTGGCTTCGGCAAATTTTACACCTTTGATCTCAAGGCGCTTGATCAATTCGCGACTGAAGTGCAAGCCAGCAGTAGGAGCTGCAACCGCACCTTCGTATTTAGCATAAACGGTCTGGTATCGCTCTTTATCTTCCTCTTCAGGCTTGCGTTTGATGTATTTTGGCAGTGGGGTTTCGCCCAGCAATTCCAGCACATTCTTGAATGCCTGCTCATCACCATCGAACAGGAAACGGATGGTACGTCCGCGTGATGTAGTATTATCAATTACTTCTGCCACCAACTCATCGTTGTCGCCAAAGTAGAGTTTGTTACCTACGCGTATCTTCCTTGCTGGATCAACGATCACGTCCCAAAGACGGTTGGGCTTGTTCAGTTCACGAAGCAGAAAAACTTCAATCTTGGCACCCGTCTTCTCTTTACGGCCATATAGACGTGCGGGGAAAACCTTTGTATTGTTTACCACCATTACATCCTTATCGTCATAATAGTCGAGGATATCGCGGAAAATCTTGTGTTCTATCTTGCCAGAGTCGCGGTGTACAACCATCAACCGGCTTTCTTCCCTTGTTTTAGCCGGGTGTTGCGCTATGAGATTTAGAGGCAGGTCGAATTTAAATTGCGACAACTTCATATATGCAAGAATAGTTTAAAAGTGGGCAAAGTTAGTAATTAATTCCACAAATAGGAAAATGGCTGTTTGGAAGCTATTTCTTGTGATTTTTTGCTGGGCATTTACACAAACAAGGTTTATCCCCGCTCTTTAAGCTGCCTAAACTGCCTGATAAGCTCCAGCGGGGTGCCTACTGATGTCAGCACTGGCGCAAAAAGAATCACACCAATGGTAAACTAATCTATACCCGACAAAGCACAGCCCAACAATCTCTCTGGCAAGGCGTAATCAATCAGAAGTGCCGACAATCACCAAAAACTTCAGAAATTAGTTATTGCCCATAAATATCAGGTTGATACGCTTACCAACACTGAAGCTCCATAGTGTATCTTCAGGCGAAAAAGCTACAACAGCCGACACAATGAGCACGTTGAACGGTGTGAGATAAATGCCACCACCGTAGGAGTTATGCCATTTATCCGATTGTTCATTTTTCATCCACACCCTGCCAACTTCTTCAAATCCCACCAGTCCAAATTGCCCCTTAATTACATACGCGTTGAAATCCAGCAGCTTCCAGCGCAATTCGAGCGAGCCATATGCCATTGAAGAGCCCGTGAATCTGTTTTTCCGGAAACCGCGGAGGTAGTTATGCGCCCCAAGCGAAAATGCCTGAAAATATTCAAAACTGTCACTCAGTACATGCCCTCCTCCAGCTCTGACAACTGCTACCAGGTTGGATGGATGGCTAAGCGTCGCGTACAATGTAAGGTCTGAGCGAACGCTTGAGAATGGATCAGCAGCGTTGCCAAGCGGTTGCAGCATTGTTAGCGTGGTATTCCATTCCAGACCTTTTCGGGGCCACAGCTCCTGGAATAGGTTGTCTACGCTAAAAACCAATTTACCACCGGCGTATGACTTTTGTTCAAAAACGCTGGCAGAATCAAGCCCTACCACCGATGGCGTTTCCAAAACCCTACCCTCATTTCGCTTCTCATTATTTTGATAGTTAAAATAGGTAGGACCAGCCGCCAAACTCATTACTCCCCGGTTAAGAAACCTCTTCTTCAGCAGCAGATCCGCAGAGAGGTAATTATACCTGGCCCGGTAAAAATCTATTGGCTTTGACTCATCGCGAACAGACTCATTACCAAACCCGAAGAAGTAGTTCAACACGGGTCTGACATATTCTGCATTAGCCTGTAGATCCCAGTTGCGATAAAAATTGACGAAATCGCCCTTATACCGGACCTGAAATGCCTGGTTGCCTACGGCAAACAGTGTTCCCAACCGATGCATAACTGAATCTCTAAATCCACGTTTCACGCGATTTAATCCGATACCTAATAAAAAGCCATCATCTTCATTTATACCCGCGCGAATGACTGGAAAATCAAATTTATTATGCAGTATTTCTCTGAAAGTGTATTCATTTACCAACGGGTCGGATGAGAACAATTTTGTTGTTCGGCTTTTTGCGACCACTTCATTATCCTCATACGACAAATCATAAAGGAAATTCCTGGACTCACCGTCCATATTAAATGTATCGTTCCCTTTACCGCCCAAAACATAGAACTTGATGGTTGATTTCGTATCCTGATTCATTTCAAAATAATCATTGCCATTAAAGCCATACAACCTGATCTCGCGGGTTACTGCGGGATTAAACCACCTTTCGTACTGTAGAGAAGTGCTGCCGTCATCATCTCTCCCGTACACCCTTACCCACAAACCCGAATTTTCGCCGGAGACACTGAAAATATCATCTTTATTAGAACCGAGGACATTCACTTTTCTAGAAAGGAAGCGATAATACTCCAGGCCCTTTTCCTGTATCTGATTCCTGCGACTTATCAACTTGTTTCGAAAATCCTCTCCTCTAAATGCTTGTATCTCATCTGGCAACTTTGACACTGCACTGCTAATGACATCATCGGTGATATTGTTTGCCACTTCTGCCGAAGCGTCCTTCCAATCCTGCTCATCCATCTCACTCAAAAAAAACATGTCTACATCGCGTGCGGTAAACGCAAGCCTGCTAACTTTAGTTATGTCATAGTCGAAATTTTGCATGTAGGCCAGGATTGGCTGTTTGCGGGCTTGTTTGATAAGAAATCCATCTGATGCGAACAATGCCTGATCGCGATCTTTGGGAATCGGATAAAATAGCTTTCCGTCGGAAGTGTCAGTTTCGCCCCATTTCCATTGCGCGTAATGCCTGTCGAAATCAGAGAGCAGAAAATCAACCAAACGTGCTTTGATCATCGTTTTTGCGTCTTTACGGTAATTGTGATGATCTACGATCTTGTTTACGGCATCAAAAGTGGCATCCGACTCCTGCACGCCGTCGCGGGTAGGCTCCCGTTCTTCAAGTTGGCAAACCGTATTGGCAAACAGAACGCGATACTCGCCCAAAGCAGGATCATTTGGCACAAACATAACTTCTGGCTTAGCATGTGGAACATCGACCGCTGCAAGCAAGTCCGGCACTACCAGTGAGGCGTAGGGATTGGACGACGAGATCATGTCCTGCGCAACCGAATTGGCCACGGTTCCTTTCAACCCCTCGGGCATTACCTCTTCTAGGTTTTTATTAACCTGACGAAGTGTCCATTTCTTACCATTATGATCCTCCAACTGAAGCGATTTACTCTGATGGCCGCCGCCAAGTGCTTCAATTTTCAACCCTCCTTTTTCTTTGTTGATATGAAATACTTTCATCTTCACCGGGGTCGCCCAGTCCTTCCGATAGTTGTCTCCAAGAAACCACCTGTCGAAGCCTGAAACATCCATATAACTAGTATTGGCCGCGGCTACAAAACTATCAGCCTCTACATATGGCATTTTTGCAGTGTCAGGGGCATATGGAGGCATCGTCGAATAATTAAAGATGTCTCCCGAATAGGCCAACCCGGCATGTTGATTCTCGATCGTGTAGTATTTTATCCGAACTTGCTTGTTCTTCAATACTTCAAGCACAGCAAAACCAGTCTCCTGCTCGGCAAACTGAACACGTCTCATGTGGCGCACACGGGTGGTTTTACCAGCAGCACTGCTAACGATATAATTGATACCTTCAGAATTCAACAGCTGCAGGTTCCGCTCCTGGCCTGCAGCAAAAAGCATGTAAGGATGAGTTTTCAGATATTTGGGAATATCTTTTAACATCTGTCGGTAGGCTTCGTTATTCATATCCTGCTTGGTAGTTATGGCATTGCGAGCCAGTGGATAGAGTGAGCCTAGTATTGGCAACGGCAGGTAAAATTTTCTTAGTGCAGTGATATCTGTAAGCGGGAACAGATGCTGCTTAAAGCCAAACGAACCACTATGCAGTCCTTTATTATAAAACGGATGGTGGCTGACAAACAGAATAAATTTATCGTAGTTGTCTTCAACAATGTCTTCAACTTCAACCTTCAGTTCTTCAATCGTTCGATGCTTACAATCAGACTCAATGTCGGTTTTTTCATGTTCGTGAAGCCACCACTGACTATTGAATACCACCATTTGCGCATCATTCCCCAGGCTAAGTTCTTCGGGCCCTGCGCATCCCCCGCCGGGAAGAAATTTCACATTCTTTTCTCCCAGACCTTCGATAAAACGTTGTTGTTCCAGCACATACTTGAGGCCGTTCTTCTTACCATCATCCCATTCATGGAAGCCGGGCACAAATATGGCTGTGGCCTCCGTACCTTCTACAAGTTCCGCTTGCGCTCGTAACGCGTCAAAATTGCCGTCATCGTCAATATTATTTCCCAGATAAACGACCGTTGTATTTTTGTCGAGGGGTATTGTTTCTTCAACAGCCCTAAGAAAACCAGGTCTTTGGCGTAGCGAGGCCCCGGCATTGCCAATAAGAATAACCCTGGACGAAATTTCTTCCTGCGCTTTTAGGCCCTCTGAATACAAAAGCAATAAAAGCAGGCAAGTATAAAACTGACGCATTTATGTGTATATGGTTGTACCCCCTACGCATACAAATCTGTTGCCGCCGACGGTCTTTGCCAATTTCCCTCATTTTTTTTAGCCAGCTCAAGTCAATCTATATATCTATATGGGAAAAAATATCTACAATTAACACCATGTAAAATCGTGGCTAAGAAATAAATTGCCAGCAATTTAATTTTACTATCTTTAGCAAGGATATCTATCCGGAGGTGTATTTGGCATTACCTGCACGACTGAAGCTATTCATCTTCACATGAAACATGCCATATTATTTTTAATACTTAACTAATTATGAATCTTTTTGTTGGCAACCTTAGCCCAGAAACATCCGAAGATCAACTTCGTCAACTTTTCTCTGAATTCGGACCGATCAAATCGACCAAGATTCCCCTGGATAGTGCAACTGGTTTACCGCGTGGCTTTGGCTTCGTAGAGATGGAAGATAAGTTCCATGGTTACGATGCTATTGACAACCTCGACTGCACCTACTTCATGGGGGCAATCATTTCTGTAAAAGAG
This sequence comes from Polluticoccus soli, assembly GCF_029269745.1. Taxonomy (NCBI): domain Bacteria; kingdom Pseudomonadati; phylum Bacteroidota; class Chitinophagia; order Chitinophagales; family Chitinophagaceae; genus Polluticoccus; species Polluticoccus soli. The sequence continues at coordinate 546,639 of NZ_JARJHT010000001.1, forward strand.
TCTAAACCAAAGAATCAAGGCGGTGGCGGCGCACATCGAGGCGGTGGCGGCGGATTTAACAGGAACCGCAACTTCAATCGCCAGGAAGGTGGTAGCGGCGGCGGATTTAACAGGAACCGTAGCTACAACAATAACAGAAACGATCGTAGTAGCAATGATCGTAGCAGCTATAACTCACGTGGAGGCAACTATAATAGCGGAAACAGTTATAACAACGGCAATAGTTATAACAGTGGCAGCAGCTACAATAGCGGTGGTTATAACAATAACAATGACAAGGACTATAACAAGCTGTAAATTCCGATAGTTTTAAATAAAAAAACGGGAGCAAATAGCTCTCGTTTTTTATTTACTGGCAGGCTTACTGACGCGCAAGACGGTGCTGTTATTCACCTTAAAATCATAGACAGTTCTCTGCCCTTCATAATCTTCAGGGTGGTACCGAAAAAAAGTAACAAAATAGTCCCACTTATCCTTTTCACCCACCAAAACTATGCGGCTCCGTTGATGTTCCGTAAGGAAATAAAAATTATTAGGAATAGCATAATGGCCGTCCGGGCCACCTATTCGAATTGAAGAAGCAGAATCGTGTTCCAGGATATATTCAAATGCTTGCTTCGTACTTGCCCCCCAATAATCCATTTCGTAATTATGCCGAATATATTCAGGGCTCCTACTCATCAATTCATTGAAGTACAATTGCTGAAAAGGATGATTTTTGATCATAAAAAAGGCAAGCAAGCCAAGTTGCAAAACTGAAACACCAACAACAGCAATCTTCAACCGGGTTGCTAGCAGCTTCTGTATTGCCAAAATGACAAACATCAAAAAACCAGCGAAAATAAAATATAAGTGACGCCAGTCATCATATATAACCGCATGCAGGATAACAACCATACAAACCGGCAAGAAGAATACCAGGAAATAAACTATAAAACTGCTTCTGGGAAGATCAGTCAGATATATTACCGGCTTCTTTAAGAAATCGATCACGAACCAAACTATTCCTACAACACCGAGTAAAAGCCACAGGATAGGCGTAGTTAAGGAAAACCACAGTGGAAAATATTGTATCGGCAGATCTGTAGCGTTTACGTAGGCGCCCTGCAAAAGTACCGTACCATCCCAGCGAAAATGCGCCATCCGTTGATAGCTTTCAATAAAATTATTTACGGGTCCTGTCCATAGCAAAGGCCAGAAAAATATTGTAGCCAAAATGCAGGACAACGCAAAAGAGACGATCCGTAGGATCACCGGTCGCAAAAGTTGCTTGTCTATCCTTATACACACTATTGCATTAAGCAACAGCACCAACCCTACAGCAGCAGGCATGATTACTCCCAATATTCGAATACATGTTGTATATCCGCATAAAAGCCCCGCAATGATATACCACTTGATCCTTTTAGTTTCAAATGCTCGGTAAATTGCCAGAAGAGTGATGAAAAAAAATGAAAGAAAAACCACGTCCTTGCTGTTGAAGTAGGAATGTGCATAAAACCGGGGAAATAACAGAATGATCAGAAATGAAATGCTTGCGAGCAGGACATTTTTATAGGTTCTAAACACAAGAATGTAGGCAGATAGACACCCAATAAGAAACAATATGTGGCAAGCCAGGTGCCGCATCAGGTAAACATCACGATACTTCTGTATGCCCAGTGTTTTTTCGATTCCTATTAACACTACCTCGAAGGCAGGACCGTAGTCTTTGTTAAAATAATTGTCTAATGAAGCACGGTCTCCGTGTATAATATAGTTATAGTTAACGTTACCAATTTCCCGTTGGGCCGTCTCATCCCAAGACATTCCATAGTCCTGATAGCTGATTAAACCCACTATAAAGGCAATAGCAAATAACAAGACGCCGGGAACATAAGGCGAACGAAGAAAACTCATATAGGGAAAATTTGGGGTGAAACTATGATATAGTTGCTACAAGAAATAGCATTACATACATTTGAGCCCTAAACACACGATCATGCAAGTTTGGAACGACTACTTATCTCAAAACAAACAACGCTTTCTCGATGAACTGCTTGATTTGTTACGTATTCCATCGGTTAGCGCCGACAGCAAATACAAAGAAGATGTTGCGCGCTGTGCTGAAGCAGTGAAACAAAGTCTGCTTAATGCAGGTTGCGATAATGCAGAAGTTTGTCCAACCGCCGGCCACCCCATTGTGTATGGAGAGAAAATGATCGATCCGTCTTTACCTACTGTGTTAGTTTACGGTCACTATGATGTTCAACCAGCCGATCCGCTGGATCTATGGCACAGTGGTCCCTTTGAGCCTGTAATCAAGGACGAAAAGATCTATGCCCGTGGCGCTTGCGATGACAAAGGCCAGATGTTTATGCACGTAAAGGCTCTGGAAGTAATGACAAAAACCAATACCCTTGCCTGCAATATTAAATTCATGATCGAAGGAGAGGAAGAAGTGGGTTCTGTAAACCTTGGCAAGTTTCTTGAGGGCAATAAAGAAAAACTGAAAGCAGACATCGTACTTGTATCAGATACTTCGATGATCAGCATGGAGCATCCTTCATTAGAAACCGGGCTCCGCGGCCTTGCTTATATGGAAGTTGAGGTAACTGGCCCTAACCGCGATCTTCATAGCGGTGTTTATGGCGGTGCTGTAGCTAATCCAATAAACATCCTTTGCAAAATGATCGCATCATTGCACGATGAGAACAATCATATTACCATTCCGGGCTTTTATGACAAGGTACAGGAACTAAGCGAAGCTGACCGCAAAGCGCTTAACAACGCTCCCTTCGATCCCGAAGAATACAAAAATGACCTTGGTGTAAAAGCTGTATGGGGAGAAAAGGGATACACCACGCTGGAACGTACAGGCGTGCGCCCTACTCTGGATGTGAACGGCATTTGGGGCGGCTATACAGGAGAAGGTGCCAAAACAGTATTGCCGTCTAAAGCCTATGCTAAAATATCTATGAGGCTGGTGCCAGACCAGACTTCACACGAGATCGCCAAAATGTTCCAGCAACATTTTGAGAGTATTGCCCCCGATTACGTACATGTGAAAGTCACCGAGCATCATGGAGGCGAACCCGTAGTTACCCCGACCGACTCAGCTGCATACAAAGCCGCTGCGGAGGCCATTAAAACCTCGTTTGGCAAAGAGCCCATCCCTACGCGCGGCGGTGGAAGTATTCCTATTATTGCCCTTTTTGAGAAGATCCTTGGTTTAAAGACGGTGCTTTTCGGATTCGGATTGGATAATGATAACATCCATTCGCCAAACGAGAAGTATGACGTATTCAACTATTTTAAAGGTATCGAGACACTTCCCTATTTCCATAAGTACTTTGCCGAAATGAGCAAGAACTAGGATTTGAGCTATGAAAAATGATATTTCTGTATTACATTTATAACCCAAACGGAAGACCTGATGAAAAAATATATAGCGGCTTTTACGTCCGGCATTTTTACGCTTGCAATATTTAGTGCCACACTGTTTAGTGCTTGTACCAAGGAGAAATGTATCAGCGAAGCGCTGAAAGCAAAACATCAGGCTGATAAGTGTCCGACAACGTGTCCAGGTGTTATTGGTTGTGATGGTAAAAAATATTGTACAAGCTGCGAGGCCTATAAAGCCGGCAATACGTATCTGCGTCAGAACACAAATAAATAATACTTCATTTTAAAATAAAAAAGGCGGTCTAATGACCGCCTTTTTTATTTTAAAATATACAGGATTAATACAACAAACACAATATTTTTTTTCCCGTTTGGATAACTGACATTTGTAAGCATGAAGGCTCCGAAGATAATTGTAGCGATAGACGGTTATTCCTCATGCGGCAAGAGTACGCTGGCAAGGCAACTCGCTGCAAAGCTTGGGTACAACTACATAGATAGCGGCGCCATGTATCGCGCGATAACGCTCTATTTTTTGCGAAATGGTGTTAATATCCGCGACAAAGAACAAGTAGCGGAGGCTCTCTCGAACATTCATCTGACATTTGTTTTCAATGAACATACAGGTAAGTCCGAAATATGCCTGAATGAAGAAAATGCGGAACACCAGATACGCGATATGCTGGTAGCGGAAAAGGTGAGTGAAATTGCAGCTATACGGGAGGTGCGCAGTTTTGCGGTGGCACAGCAAAAACAAATGGGCAAGAAAAAGGGCATCGTGATGGATGGCCGTGATATAGGCACAGTAGTATTTCCGGATGCAGAACTTAAAGTATTTATGACGGCGGAGCCCGATATACGTGTTATGCGCCGCTACGATGAGCTGGTAGCAACCAATCCTAGCATTACCATAGATGAGGTAAAACATAACCTTGAACTTCGTGACTATATCGACAGCAACCGTGAAGAGTCTCCGTTACGACAGGCTGAAGATGCCATAGTACTTGACAACAGTGTACTTACCCGTGAAGAACAGTTGCATAAAGTAATAGATTGGGTAAAAGAACGAGCTAGCGTCATAGCTTGACAAAATACTTTTTCACTTATTTTTGAACCTGCACTGCAGGTTTTTTTTATTTCAACACTGCCTCATGACCAACTACGAAATTGCTGACCATTTTTCGCTGCTGTCAAAATTGATGGACATACATGGCGAGAATTCTTTCAAGTCGAAATCATATAGCATAGCCGCATTTAACATCGAGAAGCTGCCTGTAGAGATCGAAGACATGGATGACTCACAGCTATTTAGCCAGAAAGGAATTGGTGAAAGTACGGGTAAAAAGATTCGTGAGATACAACAGAGCGGAAAACTAGACGCGCTGGAGAAAATCATGTCAACAACGCCACTGGGAGTATTGGAAATGCTGCACATCAAAGGTCTGGGACCCAAAAAAATATCAGTGATATGGAAAGAGATGGGTATCGAAACCTTAGGGGAACTTGAATATGCATGTAATGAGAACCGCCTGGCTGCCATCAAGGGCTTTGGTGCAAAAACACAGGACGGGGTACTTCAAAGTATCTCATATTATCGTAAGAACCAGGGCTTTCACTTGTGGGCAGATGTTGAGGAAACTGCAATACACCTGGTGATACAGCTCCAAAAAACATTTACTGGCAACCTGTTTGCCCTGACCGGCGACATGCGAAGGCAAAATGAGGTAGTAGAATTTGTCGAGATCGTAAGTGACATCACAAAGGAAACTGCCATCAGGCAGTTTGAAGCGATTGCAGACACGGTTGTGGAAGAAGATCCCAATAACCTGCTCATAATACGCATACCAGAGCAACCGGTTATTAAGTTTCACTTGTGCAACACGGCTGCCTTCTATCACACTTTGTTTGCTACAACGGGTAGCAGTGAATTCATGAAGGCTTTTCTTGAAAAATACACTCTCCCTGCAACACCCGAAAACGAGGAGGTCATTTTCACGCAAAACAACCTTTCCTATATTCAACCAGCGATGCGGGAAACTGCGGGCATCCTGGACAAGGCTGCGGCGCACACGATGTATGATATCATCATGCCTCCAGATATAAAGGGCATCATACATAGCCACTCTACTTGGAGCGATGGCGCAGATACCATTGAAACAATGGCCAAAGCCGCGAGGGATAAAGGCCTTGAATACCTGGTGATCAGCGACCACTCAGTGTCTGCATATTATGCCAATGGCCTTTCGCCAGAACGCATTGCAGCGCAACACCAGGAAATAGACGCACTAAATGCAAAACTGGCACCATTTAAGATATTTAAGAGCATTGAGGCCGACATTCTTGGAGATGGCAGCCTCGACTATAACGCCAATATTTTGAACACCTTCGATCTTGTTATCGCTTCGGTACACAGCAATTTGAAAATGATGTTGGAAAAAGCAATGAGCCGGGTGATAGCCGCAGTTCAAAATCCGTTTACGACAATCCTGGGACACCCAACGGGCCGTTTATTATTATCGCGGGAAGGCTATCCTATTGATCATAAGATGGTGATAGATGCATGTGCGGCACACGACGTGGTGATCGAAATAAACGCGCACCCTAGAAGGTTAGATATTGACTGGCGCTGGATAGAGTATGCTATGGAAAAAGGAGTATTGTTATCCATCGACCCTGATGCCCACTCTGTAGCAGGCTATCACGATGTTTATTATGGTGTGATGGCCGCTCAAAAAGGCGGTCTTACTGCCCGTCATAACCTTAGCAGCTTTTCTTTAAAAGAGTTTGAAGAATTCCTGGCCAAATACACAGCTAAAAAGCAAACTAAAGCGGTAGCTTAAATTAGAATTTGCGTGGCTGTTTTTTACTTTTATAGCTGATGCGCTATATTCAGCAACATATCAAGACCATCGTTCGCACTTACGACGGTGCAATGCCGTTGACTTATTTCTTGAAAAACTTTTTCAAGGCAAATCCAAAATTGGGAAGTCGTGACCGAAAGATATTGAGCGATATGGCTTACAGCTGGTATCGTTGCAGTAAAGGTTTTGACTATGCACTTTCTTTTGAAGAAAAGCTAAACAGTGCGTTGTTTTTATGTGATACTCAATCGTCGCAAGTATTATCCTTCCTTCCTGAGGCATGGCAACAGGCAAAGACATCCGACGTCTCCGGTCGAATTCAATTCCTGGCTGCACAAAACATTGCATTCAATATAGAAAAGCTGGCCCCATTTAAAGCGGAACTATCTGACGGTATCACAAGACTAGGCTGGTTGCAATCTATACTACAACAACCGCGGTTATTCATCAGGGTTCGCGACAAAGCGCTGGTTCCTGCACTATTGCAGGAACACAGCGTACCTTATGTATGGATGAATGAGTCTTGCATGAGCATTGCCAATGGCAGCCCTGTTGACAAGATACTTGTAGAAGACAGCTATGTGGTTCAAGATGCCTCGTCTCAAAAGACCGGAGACTATTTTCATCCCCATAGCGGTGAGCGTTGGTGGGATTGTTGCTCCGGAGCTGGTGGTAAATCGCTACTGTTGAAAGACATTAATGGCGATATCGACCTAACGGTATCTGATAAACGCGAAACCATTATCCACAACCTATTAGAACGTTTTCGTCAATACGGTCATAAGCGACCCAACGCACAAGTGCTCGACTTAACCAATATTGAAAGGATACGAGAAAGCCTGGGAACAAAGCCATTTGACAACATCATATCCGATGTACCATGCACAGGTTCTGGCACATGGGCTCGCACCCCCGAGCAACTCTATTTTTTTAAACAAGCATCTATCGATGACATCTCAAAACTGCAATTGACGATAGCAACAAACGCAGCCAAACAACTGAAAAGTGGCGGAAACTTTCTTTATATCACCTGCTCTATATTCAAAAAGGAAAATGAGAACGTTGTTGAGCAGCTGGCACAACAAGCGGGGATGCAGCTAAAGGAACAACACCTTATCAACGGCATCGATGATAAAGCTGACAGCATGTTTATTGCAATACTGAAAAAGGACTAAGATCAATTTTTTTCCAGTCGAACGGTATGTTTGCGGTCGGCATCTGTAACGGTCAGAAAATAGACCCCTACAGGCAACTGTGGTGTCTCAATTGTGAGGTAATGCGTACTTGTATGCAGCACCCTTTTCTCTAAAAGTATTTTTCTCCCATCCATCGCGGTCAATAGCAGTTCTACCTCCCCACTGTCATGGTACAGCTTCACCGTAAGGTCTTTGGTAAATGGGTTAGGCCAAACGGCTAGCCAATTGTCTGAGCTAAGTGCCGGGCCTTTGATGCCGAGGAGCTCTTGCGCTTTTTTGAAATCGGGCACGCCATAACCCAAGTGGTTATCCGGCGTAGTATAGGCATGAGCGCTTTCAACAATCGCTCTTTTTATCTGGTACGCATTACGGCTTGGAGATGATTGCCAGAGGCAGGCGGCCCACCCCGCTAGCTGTGGGGTAGCAAAGGAAGTACCATTAATAAAGTTTGCGTTGACACCTGTTGAAAGCACCGCCGCAGGGTTACCAACCATACAAACATCAGGCTTACGGCGACCCGAAGCATTAGGCCCAAAGCCACTATTGGTGGCAGGTACTTTAAACTCGTTTACAGAACCCACGGTTATGGCACTGTCAGCATCTCCTGGCGTAAGTATATAGTTCCAACCGCCGCCACCCTCGTTGCCGGCCGAGGCAACGAAGATCATTCCTTTGCTTACAGCCAAATTTGCTGCCTTAGCAGCTACACTTGATTTGCCGTCGATATCAGCGTATACAAAAGGATAGTAAAATGGATTTGTATACAAGTTATAGCCGAGTGATTCGGTAACAATATCTGCGCCTATGCTATCTGCACGCTCCGTAGCTGCCAGCATGTTATCGAGCTCGATCTCCTGCTCTTCCAATGCATATTCGGTAATATATAAGGCATATTGCGCATCCGGTGCAGCACCTACAAATGTATCCGGCACATACGCTGCAATTGTAGACAAAGAAGAGGTACCGTGCGACGAATACCCATAGACACTATCGGAGTCGTATACAAAATTGCGTTTGTCAACCAGGCGACCAGAGTTACGCATGTAGTCAAAAGCCCGGTTAGTATTCACCCAACTAAAACCTTCGTCCAAAACTGCAATGAGCTTTCCTTCACCCCTGAAACCATAATTATGAAGATGGTCGCCGTTTACCGTATGAGTCTGATTGTATGTCGTTCCATAAAACGCCGGACTTGCCGAAGTTTTCGCCAGGCCGGAGAGTTCTGTTTCAGAATCAAATTTACCTTTACCAGTTTGACGATTATGTAAACCGGTGGGATAAGTAGCGATGTGTTTTAGAGCAGCGATATAGGGCTTGCCATTCAACAACAATATGTCGGTGGAATCATTGGTCAGTACCACACAATGGTTCAGCCATCGTGATGTAAGGTGCAAAATGCCACCGGTTATGGTGAGTACACTATCTATATAATCGGTAGATACCGGTCGATCGGTAGAATCAACTGACAATCCCTGCGCGGTGCGCCTGTCTATTGACCGTTGTGAAAGAAAGGCCTGTGGATTGGAAACCGGAGGTGAACCCTGCTTATCTGTAAAACTTACGCGAAAGGCATACTGAGGCTGCGCGAATAATATTTCGCTCTGTACACAAACCAACAAACACAAGAGACTCCCCCACCAACGCATACAGAAACTAGTTATGATCAACCGCGCGCATCACTACGCTGGTACCCTTACGGCACCTGTTTGGCTGATCAGGGTCGTTATTGAAATAAGCTTCAGGGTTGTAGGTCCACCTAATATATTCTTTATACACCAAGCCTATGCCGTCAGCAAATACTTCTTTGCCATAAGTGCGGCTGGCATGCGCTTCTGGTATACGCTCAGGATCATTCTCTACCCTGTCTACCTGGTTAACGATCAAGGTGTTTGGATAAATAACTTCACCAGTATTAAATGATTCACCAACGTTAGAATAGTAGAAATCCCAACCATCATAAAATTTCAGGTCGGCATCGTTGGTAGGCACATAGGAGTTTCCCTTCCATGTAGCTCTTTCCCTGACAGGGAATATCATTTTCACCTGGCGCAACCCACTCTGTGCCCATTCCAGGTTCACATCGGTTGGGGTAACATACAGTACATCGTGCAGCGTCCAGGATTGGCCTGTTAGCTCACGTATGCGGGTATCGATGCGATAAGACAGCCTGCCTTGCGCGTCTGTGAATGTATCGGCTACTGTGTACATCATCTGGTACTTCTTTACCAGCTTTACGCAAGCTGTATCATACCAGATAGTTGAGTCAACGTTGTACGTGATATATTTACCTTTTTCTAACGGAATGTACCTTGCATTCTCGTCTGTCAGTTGTGTCACAGGATCCGCCTTTTTGCACGAAAAAATGGACATAGTAGCGAGCACCGCCAGGCATATAAAAGGTAAAATCTTTTTATTCATAAGACTTCAGGTACAGTTATTTCCGTAAATATAACTAAAGAAATGAAACGCAGGTAGTTTTATTACCCCTGAAATCCAATAAAAAGAAGGAAAATATCCGCTGAAAAACTACAGACCCGAACGTATGATACCGCCACCGATCACATCGTCCCCTTCATAAAATACTGCCGACTGGCCCGGAGCGATACTACTTACTACGTGGTCAAAATGCACGTGTAGTATATCGCCTTCAGGATACAATTTGCTTTCCGTACCCGGATCTTTGTAGCGGATCTTGGTAGTCGCTTCCATTCCTGTCGGTATTTCGGCATACTTGATCAGGTTCAGCCCGCTCACCATCATGCCGCTTTGTTGCAGTTCGTCAGCTTCACCCAGCACCACCGTATTGGTCTCAGGGATGATCTTAGTAACGAAAACTGGCTTGCCGAGGGCAATATCCAGCCCCTTTCGCTGGCCAATGGTATAAAAAGGATAACCGCGATGCTTTCCGACCACGCTTCCGTCTGCCAGAACATAGTTGCCCCCTTCTACCTCCGCTTCCAATGTCGGGATACGGTGTTTCAGGAAATTGCGGTAGTCGTTATCTGGAACAAAACAGATCTCGTAGCTCTCTGCTTTCTTCGAAAGTTCTTTATAACCCATATCAAAGGCCATCTGGCGCACTTCCGTTTTCAGGTAGTCGCCCAACGGGTACAGGCTGCGACTCAGGCAATCCTGCCCAAGTCCCCAAAGCACATAGCTCTGGTCTTTGGTCAGGTCTTTGGCCTTAGAAAGTACAAAACGGCTATTTTCTTCACGGACCTTTACATAGTGACCGGTCGCAATAAAATCGCAGTTAAGAGCATCCGCCCGTTTCAATAGGGCTGCCCACTTAATGTGGGTATTACAAAGTACACATGGATTGGGTGTGCGCCCTGCCATGTACTCATCAACGAAGTTATTCACCACAAAATCGCCGAATTCTTCGCGTATATCCAGTACATAATGAGGGAAGCCATGTTCAACGGCTGCCTGGCGGGCATCGTTGAACGAATCAAGGTTGCAGCAACCAGTTTCCTTTTTGCCGCCACCCGCCGATGCATAGTCCCATGTTTTCATGGTAATACCTACAACCTCGTATCCCTGGTGGTGCAGCATAAGGGCCGTAACGGTACTGTCAATACCGCCGCTCATCGCCACCAAAACTTTACCGTTCCTGCTCATTGTACTTAAAAAAGAACCGCAAAGGTACGAAATATGGGTGAGGCCCCGGTCTCCCTATTATAGATTTTTAACAACTCTTGTGAGTTAACTTTTATTGGGAAAAATGGGTCAAAACATTAGCCTTCTTATTAAACATTCAGTTATTTTTGGCCGCCAATGCAGTATAGCCTAACTTTTCCTACCGGTACCGTCCAATACATGCTTCATAGCCATTTTGAGGCACTGGATGGCATTTGCGACCGTAAACAGGCAATTATCATTACCGATAGTAATATTGCGGGTCAGTATAAAAGCCTTTTTCAATCGTTCCAAGCGGTGATCACCATACCTGCAGGTGAAAAGAACAAGTCATTGACCACAGCCAGTTCTGTCATTACCCAGCTTTTGGCCCAGAAAACCACAAAAAAGACCTGGATAATCGGTGTAGGAGGAGGTGTGGTAACGGATATTGCAGGATTTGTTGCATCTGTTTATATGCGCGGGGTACCCTTCGGTTTTGTACCCACCTCCCTTTTAGGGATGGTAGATGCTGCTATCGGTGGAAAAAACGGGGTTAACCTAGGACTTCAGAAAAACCTGGTAGGCAACATCAAGCAGCCCAGGTTCATTTTATACGATACAAGCTTTCTGAAAACACTCCCTGAGAAGGAATGGAGTAATGGGTTTGCGGAAATAATTAAGTACGCCATGGTTTTTGACGAGCGTCTTTTTACAGAACTGTCAAAAAGGGACATTGGTTACTACAGGGACAACCCGAATGCACTGTCGACCCTGATCGAAAGCTGTGTAAATATGAAGAACAAAATAGTACTGGCCGATGAACAGGAAGGCGGTGCCAGGAAACTATTGAACTTCGGGCATACTGCCGGCCATGCCTTTGAAACTCTTTACCAACTGCCACACGGCTATGCGGTAGGACTAGGAATGATCCTTGCCTGCATCATCTCTGAAAAATATGGCCTGCATAGTTCGGCCAAGAATAAACTTGCGATCGCCCTGCTGAAGTATCAATTGCCAATAACGCTTGATTTTGACAAGAGCAGGATCATGGAAATATTGCGCCTTGACAAGAAGGGCAATGCAGACTCCATCGACTTCATAATGTTGCAGCACATTGGAGAAGCGGTTGTAAGAAATATTCCTTTCGATGTGATAGAGAACTCACTATCCTATTTTACCTATGCAAGCAGCCATTAGCCCGGGAAACCTCTTTGGAGATATCCAGGTTCCTGCTTCAAAAAGCATGATGCAACGGGTGTGCGCTGCCGCATTGCTGCATAATGGTAAAACAACCATTATTAACCCGGGTATGTCAGATGATGACAATGCAGCGCTTAACATTATACAAGCGCTGGGAGCTGATGTAGAGCAATTGGACAACCGCATTGAGATAACTAGTCATGGTATATTTCCGAAGACAGATTCTATCTTTTGCGGGGAGAGCGGGCTTGCTGCCAGGCTATTCATACCCATTGCCGCCTTGTCGAATAAAGCGATTCGTATAGATGGCTCGGGCAGCTTAATAACACGCCCACTCGACTTGTTTACCGAAGTGCTGCCAAGAATGAATGTTACCGTTCAGCACAATTCTGGCAAACTACCATTTGTGGTTCAGGGTCCTCTTCAGGCTAAGGATATTGAACTGGATGGCTCTTTGTCCTCTCAGTTTCTCAGCGGCATTTTATTTGCAGCGGGATACGATTTGCAAGAACCAATAAACATCACTGTCAACGAGCTCAAAAGCATTCCTTATATCGATCTTACACTGGCTGTACTCAAGCGGTTTGGCTACGTGATCGGGCATAATGGCTACAAAGTTTTCACCATCCAGCCAAGGGTCAACGTTCCAAACGAGATTACCATTGACATAGAAGGAGATTGGAGCAGTGCTGCTGTATTGATGGTAGGAGCGGCATTAACAGGTGCTGCTAAGTTCTCGGGATTGAGCATCAACAGCCAACAGGCAGATACTGCTATTCTGCAAGCACTAAACCTTGCCGGAGCTCAAGTAACTGTAGATAATACGATCGAAGTCAAACAAGGCCCGTTGAAAGGATTTGAATTTGACGCGACTCACTGCCCTGATCTTTTCCCGGCACTAGCCATACTCGCATCCTGCTGCCCCGGCGAAAGCCGCATACATGGCGTACATCGATTGATCCATAAAGAAAGCAACAGGATAGAAAGTATCTCTGATATGCTGGAGGCCTTTGAAGTATTTCATGCGGTTGAGGATGATGCTTTATATATCGAGGGCAAGCGCACTTTTGAGCCAGCTAAAATATTTTCACACAACGACCATCGCATAGCTATGGCTGCTGCTATCGGCGCCCTGAGAGCCTATGACACAGTTTACATTACAAATGCAGATTCGGTAAATAAATCTTATCCGAATTTTTTCACAGATTTGCAGAAGCTAGGCGCTCATGTGCGCATGGCATTTGACACTTATGAATAGTTTCGGTCGCATTTTCAGGGTCAGCATTTTGGGCGAATCACATGGCCCCGCTGCAGGAATTGTCATCGACGGCTGCCCGCCGGGCATCGATATTGTTGACAGCGATTTTGAAGCCGACCTTCTACGTCGCCGGGCAGGTGCAGCTGGCACGACTCCACGTACAGAAGACGATCAACCAAAGATCATAAGTGGTGTGTTTCAAAATAAGACAACCGGTGCTCCCATCACAATCCTTTTCGAGAATAATAACACCCGTTCTACCGACTACGAAGCCTTAAAAAACACACCCCGCCCTGGCCATGCCGACTTCGTACTGCACGAGAAATTCAAAGGCTATAATGATTACCGAGGCGGAGGCCATTCTTCTGGCAGGCTTACTGTGGCTTTGGTTGCAGCAGGTGTTATTGCAAAAAAAATACTCGATAATATCTCGATACATGCAGAACTCGTAGAAGCTGGAGGCAATAAAAATATTGAAGAAGCAATACAGGCAGCTGTTGAAGCGCAGGACAGCATAGGCGGCATTGTAGCATGCACAGCATCTGGCCTGCCTGTTGGTTTGGGCGAACCATTCTTCGATTCGGTAGAATCCTGCATCAGTCATCTTATCTTCTCTATTCCCGCCATCAAAGGTGTGGAATTTGGCAGTGGCTTTGAAGCGGCCAGCATGAAAGGAAGCGAGCACAATGATGCCATAGTTGATGCAAAGGGTACAACAAAAACAAATCATGCAGGTGGCATAAATGGCGGCATAACTAACGGTAATGAACTTTATTTCCGGGTAGCCGTCAAACCCACAAGCAGCACGCCGCAACAGCAACAAACATGGAATAAGCAAACACAATCAGTGGAAGCATTCACCGTTAAAGGTCGCCATGACCTATGCATTGCTTTACGTGTGCCGGTTGTAGTCGAAGCTGTCACCGCTATTGCGCTGGCAGATCTTATGTGTATGAACCACAGTGCTGACCGATATTGACAAAGGCTACAGCTGCTGAAGCCGAATAATCTGTATGTCCTTATTGCGAGACATAGCACCTGGATTGATGCCTTTTTTACCTTCCGGAACCGGCTTGCCGAGCTTCTTAAAATAATCGACCCAAAACGACATAATGGTATCTGTGCCCGGCTCTTTAAAGGTCATCTTATTTAGCTGGAAGAATGGCTTGTTCTTGTTAGCTTTTTTAAAACACTCGTACACTAGTTCAGAGCAATAATATTTATCATTACCCATTTCGAAGGCATCGTCATATCCTTTGCCAATATACTTCTTTGCTATCTCTGCACTCTCGTCTGCCAACGAAGACTGCTCATCTTTCAATCGGCCAATCACTACCCTGGGCTTGCCACTTGCGTCTTTTGTACGTGCAAGAAAATCATTTACAAGTGTAGCTTTCACAGCACCATAAGCTTCCACCACCATCATCTCATTGCCCATCTGAACTACGATACCGCAGTGTGAAAAATCCATTCCGTCTATTCCCTCAGTCACTTTTTCAATAGCATCACACTCGGCTCCACAATCAAGGTCCTGGAACAAAACGTCGCCTGGCTGTATGTTGTAATAAACATCATTGCTTTTAACAACAGCATTTGTCACCATATTGGTAAACGTATCGGGACGATCCTTGTGATCCAGACTGTCAGTTGTAACAAATCCTTGCGCAGTTAAGATGATCTCTCTTGCGTTCGATTTTACTACAAGCGATTTATTGACACGATTATTGGCCCATCCCTTAGTAGTGAGTGATGCTTGTACACAGCCCTGCCCGCCGGGCCGTACCGGCGATTTGTCGTAATTACTAACAAGCAGTATTGAGCCGGAACTTTTCACATCAGAAATAACCAAAGGCTCGTTGCCTGTGTTGTGAAAATACCAAGTTATGTTGTAGATAGGACCTTCCGGTACTTCACCCAATTCAACAATAGTATTTCCGAAATCTATTTTAGGCTGGGCCAAGCAATTAAACGAGCAGCATAGCAGCACGATGGTAAGGAGTCGCATTCTAAATGGAATAATTATTCTCCGCGATTGTCTACAAGGATATTCATCAGCTGCTGTATCTCTTCAGCCTTTTCTTCTTCTCTCTTGTACTTGTAACACAGATTTAGCTCTTCGAGCATTTTGTAAATAATACGCTTCGACAACAACGGCGTGAAATAATTATCCCTGTCACGTGCATTGATCTTACGCAAGTAGGCATCCACATCTTTCTGCGTGTATACCATACCATTCATCGGGTCGATGTAAAACTGTGTTTGCTGCACTACTTCGTCTGGCGGACTAAGAAAATGATGAAGTGTATCTATGTATGCAAACACAAACTGTCTTGGAATATCTACGGCAAATATGGGAATGTCCAGCAACTCGCAAAGCGACAAGTAAAGAATGCCCAAAGAATAAGCATTACCCTGCTTGCTTTCCAGCACCTGGTTGATGAAGAAATACTTTGGTTCGCGCTCAGTGAGCTCGTGTCCCTGCATTTTATAATAGTTGTATAAAATGCTGTTGAACACGTTTACCTGCTCCAAAGGAGTCAAGTAGCTATTGAGCTCCAGCCATATATTTCTCCTTATCTGGTCAAATTGGCTAAGGATAGACGGAATATGCAGATCGGGGAACTGGTATTTGGCAATCAGGATGGCACCTCGCAACAATTCCGGATTCTTACTATGGCTCCATTCAAAAAATTCTTGCTGCAGGTCCTGGAAATGAACCCTGTGTATCAGGAATTCAATGCGTTCCTGCACCGATTCATCGATGGTAACCTCCCAAAGCTGCTCCAGGTTCGGAATGATCTCGCGGCCATAATGCAGTAATTTTTCGGCTACCGTTCCAAACACATCTTCATCCGGATCGTCGATCAGGGTCAGCAACGCGGTGATCTCTTTGCTATTTTGCTGCATACTCAATTCACTTCCACTCTTAAGTTACAAAATTTTCCGCATTACTTCTTCTTTCCGCGCGCTGTTTTTTTCGGCGGGTTCGCTTTTGCTTCTTCTATGATCGCTTTTACTTCTTCTATCGTGAGATCTGCAGGCTTTTCGATCTTGTCTTTAGGGATCTTAAAGTTCCTCAGGCCTTGTTTGATATACGGGCCGTAAGGGCCTTTGAGTATTTTGATCTTTTCTTTCTCAAATATCTTGATGGTGTTCTCTTCAGCCGCTTTGCGTTTTTCTTCTATCAGCGGCGCTACTTCTTCCAGTTCTACGGTGTACGGGTCCATCTCCTTTTTGAGAGAATAGAACTTACCCACGTGCTGTGCATACGGGCCAAAGCGACCAATATTTACTACCACATCTTCCCCTTCAAACTTGCCAAGTGTACGAGGCAGTTTGAATAGCTCCATCGCTTCTTCAAAGCTAATGGTCTCGATGCTTTGAGTAGGACGAAGTTTTGCAAAACGTGGTTTTTCTTCATCTTCGGTAGTTCCGATCTGCACCATTGGGCCGAAACGTCCCAGGCGGGCAAACACTGGTTTACCGCTTGTAGGGTCTTTACCCAGTTCGCGTTCTCCTTTCACGCGACCGGCAGTTTCCATAGTATGTTCTACTGCGTGGTGGAACGGATCATAAAAATTGCTGATCATTTTGTTCCACTCCTGCTTACCATGGGCTATTTCGTCAAACTCCTCTTCGATCTTGGCAGTAAAGCTGTAGTCCATGATCTTGTCAAAATATTCACTCAGGAAGTCGGTAACTACCATTCCAAGATCGGTCGGAAACAGCTTGTTGCGCTCCGCACCTGTGTTCTCGCTTTCAGTACGCTCAGTTACTTCGTCTTTCTTCAGACTCAGTACTTCAAAATTGCGCTTTACACCTTCTTTATCACGCTTCTCTACATAACCCCTTGCCTGTATGGTGCTAATAGTTGGCGCATAAGTAGAAGGACGGCCAATACCGAGTTCTTCCAGTTTTTTTACCAGCGATGCCTCCGTATACCTTGGCAGCGGACGTGTAAAACGTTCTGTTGCACGCAGCTCCTGCAGATCCAGCACCTGGCCGGGTGTCAGTGGTGGCAGCATACCTTCATTTTCTTCTTCCCCATCTTCTTCGTCACGGCTTTCGCTATACACCTTCAGAAACCCGTCAAAACGCAGCACTTCACCTGTTGCTGTCAGCGGATCAGGATGAGCCGATATCTCGATCTTGGCGATCGTACGTTCCAATGCAGCATCTGCCATCTGGCAAGCCATGGTACGCTTCCAGATCAGGTCGTAGAGTCTTTGCGTATCGGCATCGCCTACCGAAGTAGTATTCATATCGGTCGGGCGGATGGCTTCGTGCGCTTCCTGGGCCGACTCATTTTTGTTCTGGTATTTACGCGGCTGATAGTATTTATCGCCGTAGTTGCCAAGGATGGCATTTTTTATACCCTCCTGCGCGGTTTCGGACAGGTTTACCGAGTCGGTACGCATGTAGGTGATATGACCATTTTCGTACAGCTTCTGAGCGAGCAACATGGTCTTCGATACTGAGTAGCCCAACTTACGGCTCGCCTCCTGCTGGAGCGTAGATGTCGTGAATGGAGCTGCGGGTGATTTTTTGCCCGGCTTCACCTGCACATCCTTTACGGTATATGTTGCCTTGATGCATCGCTGCAGGTAAGTCTTCGCATCAGTAGCCTTTTTCAGCTTATCCGGCCCTTCAGCTTTAAAGGTTACATTCTTATTACCAAGATCCTTTGCCTGGAACCAACCTTCCACTTTAAAGCTGCTTTCAGCATTAAAACGGGTGATAGCACGCTCGCGCTCTACTATCAGGCGTACGGCTACCGACTGTACCCTACCTGCCGAAAGATTATTGCGCATACTCATTTTGCGCCAGAGGATGGGAGATATTTCAAAACCCACAATGCGATCGAGTACACGACGTGCTTGCTGGGCATTTACCAGATTCATGTTTACAGTACGAGGGCTTTTCACAGCTTTTTGAATAGCCGGTTTCGTGATCTCATGGAAAACGATGCGCTTTGTAGTGTAAGGATCCAGGCCAAGTACTTCGCAAAGGTGCCAGCTGATGGCTTCCCCTTCGCGGTCCTCATCCGTTGCCAGCCAAACATCTTCTGCTTTCTTGGCGAGCGACTTGAGCTCTTTTACTACCTTCTGTTTATCTTCCGATACTGTATATTTCGGCTTAAACCCATTCTTAATGTCAATGCCCATATCCTCCTTTTCCAGGTCGCGGATATGACCATAACAGGATTTCACCTCAAAGTCGCTGCCCAATATCTTCTCAATGGTTTTGGCTTTCGCGGGCGACTCAACTATCAATAGGTTTTTTGCCATTCTGATGACTATTCTAACTATATAAATACTAAAAAATTCCACCCTTTGGCGTCAAAGGGGGGTGTGCAATAATAAGTATTGTTTTGTAAAAACGAAAAATCATCATCTGACATATTATTAAATACGACGCACTGTAAAACCTGTCTACCAATGACAATTATCAGGATATACCATACTATATATATAGGCCTGAAATTTCGTTGCATCAGCAATCCCTGTTATTTTTGCGCACAATTATGCTTCCTGAATTCGACAATACGGAGATCGCCTTTCGCTACCGCAACGATGCTGAGCTGAGACGCGCCCGCTTTCTTTTTTCCTCTATGGGTTCTCCATTCCTGACCAAAATTGGTATGGCGCTCACCCAATTCGCTATTGACTGGCGCTTACCTGTAAAAGGGATAATTAAGAGTACCATCTTCAACCAGTTCTGCGGTGGAGAAACGATGCAGGAGGCAGCCGATACTGCAAATGTGCTGGGTAAATATGGAGTAGGTGTGATCCTTGACTATGGCGTGGAAGGAAAGGAAAGTGAAGAAGAGTTTGACAAGGCAGTACCCGAGTTTATTAAGGCGATCAAATACGCCGCTTCTCAAAAAACCATCCCATTTATCAGCTTGAAGGTCACTGGCTTTGCAAGATTCGCATTGTTAGAAAAGATACATGCAGAGGGAGAATTAAGCACTGCCGAACGCGAAGAATGGAAAAGAGTTCAAAAACGCGTTGATGACATCTGCACGGAAGCATCACTGTACAACATAATGGTATTAGTAGATGCTGAAGAAACCTGGATCCAGGAACCGGTGAATATCCTTACTGATGCTATGATGGAGAAGTTCAACCGCAAGCGCGTGGTGATCTTCAACACATTCCAAATGTACTGCCATGGCACGCTCAGCTACCTTAGAGACGCGCTGGCAAAGGCTGAGAAAAAAGGCTACCTGCTGGGTGCCAAACTCGTACGCGGCGCTTATATGGAAAAAGAAAGGGCTCGTGCACTGGAAATGGACTATCCCTCTCCTATTCAGCCTGATAAAGCTAGTACCGACCGTGACTATAACGCGGCCGTACTGTTTTGCCTCGAAAACCTGAGCAAGCTAGCGGTATTTATCGGCACGCATAACGAACGCAGCTGCATGGAAGCAGTGAAATACATGAACGCTCATCATTTACAAGCCGGCGACAAGCGTGTATGGTTCTCGCAACTGTTCGGTATGAGCGATAATATTTCATTCAACCTGGCAAATGCCGGTTATAATGTTGCTAAGTATCTGCCTTATGGCCCTGTAAAAGACGTGCTTCCCTACCTCATGCGTCGTGCGCAGGAGAATACTTCAGTGAAAGGACAAACCGGCCGTGAGCTTTCGCTCATCAATAAAGAAATGACAAGGCGCAGGTTAGCTTAAATTCAAGATAAATCGCACTGTATATAAATAAAGAGGGCCGCTGATCAGCGGCCCTCTTTATTATTTTTCTATTATGTAAAGGTCTTCATTATCACGTTTCATCCGGTATTGTTCCCGGGCGTATTGCTCAAGCACCTGGGGATCTGATACCATGCCCGTCTTTTCCTTCTCCATCTTCGCTATCTCTTTGTCCAGATAGGCGATGTTGTCTTTCATATCCTGCAGGTTCTTTTTCTTCTCCTGCATTGATACCCAATCGTGTTGATCAAAATATGCCATCCATGCGCCAAAGGCGAGAAGCGTCAAAAGAAACTTATTGGTCAGTATCTGCAGCACCTTTTTCATAACGTGGTATTGTTATTTACCAAATTTAAGCGCTTTTCCGGGATAATATGCATTGGCACCCAGTTCTTCTTCAATGCGCAACAACTGATTGTACTTAGCCATACGATCGCTACGTGAAGCTGAACCAGTCTTGATCTGGCCACAGTTAAGGGCAACTGCCAGGTCAGCAATGGTAGCATCTTCAGTTTCACCGCTGCGGTGGCTCATAACCGTGTTATAACGAGCATGTTGGGCCATAGTAACCGCTTCAATGGTTTCTGTAAGTGTACCTATCTGGTTCACTTTCACCAGCAGGCTGTTTGCCACGCCGTCGGTAATACCTTTTTGCAGCCTGTTCACGTTGGTTACGAACAGGTCGTCACCTACCAGCTGAACTTTTCCACCCAATGCATCGGTCAGCATTTTCCATCCTTTCCAGTCATCTTCTGCAATACCATCCTCAATGCTGACTATCGGGTATTTTTTGCACCACTTCACCCAGTACTCAACCAGTTGTTCACAGGTCATTTTTTCACCGCTAGATTTATGGAATACATAGCGCTTTGTTTTTTCGTTGTATAACTCGGTATTGGCTGCATCCATTGCGATACCTACCTGTTCACCTGGTTTGTATCCTGCTTTTTCAATAGCGCGAAGCACTGTTTCAATTGCTTCCTCATTGCTCTGAATATCAGGAGCAAAGCCACCTTCATCACCTACGTTGGTAGAATAACCTTTTTCTTTCAGCACAGTTTTCAGAGAGTGGAATATTTCCACACCCCACCTTAAACCTTCGCTGAAGGTAGAGGCACCTATTGGCATAACCATAAACTCCTGGAAGTCAATCTTGTTATCAGCGTGTGCACCACCATTCAGGATGTTCATCATCGGCACAGGAAGCGTTTTGGCATTAGCCCCACCAACATAACGGTACAGTGACAGTCCTGTTGCCTGGGCCGCAGCCTTAGAAACCGCAAGGCTAACAGCCAGCAACGCATTCGCGCCCAGCTTTGCTTTGTTGGCAGTACCATCCATATCCAGCATAGCCTGGTCTATACCACGTTGATCGGTAATATCCCAGCCATACAATTCTTCAGCGATCTTATCATTAATATTACCTACTGCCTTCATTACCCCTTTGCCGAGATACAGTTTTTTGTTGCCGTCACGCAGCTCCACAGCTTCGTGCTTGCCGGTAGATGCACCAGAAGGCACAGCAGCGCGCCCCATAAAACCATCGCTGGTGTGAACGTCAACTTCTACGGTAGGGTTGCCACGACTGTCAAGAATTTGCCGCGCAACAATGCTGGTAATGAAACTCATATTGTTGTATTATTTGATTTTGGCGGCAAAGATAGAAGATTGTGGTATAACTATATACCCCAAACCGCACTATTCATCAGAAAGACCGCCCTGGCGCTCAGCATCGCGCTCCATTGCCTCCTGGGTAATGATACCCGGCAAAATGCGTTTAGGTGCACCTGCTGCTTTGATATCTCTTTTCAGGTTCTCCAGCTCCTGTGCTTTCTGAAATCGTTCAATGAGGAAATAGCTGACAATCAGCAATAGTACAATGCTTGTTACGCCAAATAGATTCCGTTGGCGTCGAAACTTATGAGATTTGTGTATGTATTTATCGACCTTGCCTGGAAGGCGCTTGTACTTTTCAAGGGAAGCTTCTTTTTCCATCAGCTCTTTTTTGGCAGCCGAGGCCTGTTCTTCAAATTTCTTTCGCAGATCACGTTCTTTTTCAAGCTCTTGCCTCGCGTCGATGTCTGATTGAGATGACTGATTGTTCATAGCAGATGTATTGAACGTGCTTTTACCCCTTTTATAAGACGAAAATACGCATTATTCCCTAACGTCCGCTCTGCAAAACCGCAAATTGTTTGCACCGCCACATCCGGGGAGTTTTATGTCAAGGCTTCCTCACTGTGTTATACAGGCTTATAAGGGTGCTTTGTTAAAAAAATGTTGTGAAACCAGGGTTAGAGTCATAGCATCAATTTAGCTATTTGCCGGATTTTGATGCAGATATGTTACTTGCCCAATTTTTCGAAATGTTGGCGGGCAGGATGGCTGGCATGGCATTTTTAACGTTGTAGGCAGAACAAAAAATGGAATTTATGAAAAAGCTATGTATTCTAGGCGCGTCAATGATTGTTTTAGCATTCTCTAATAGCGCAAACGCACAAGTTAGATGGGGATTGGGTGCTGGTGTAAACTTGAATCAAAATATCGACCAATATCAAGGTGAAACAGTTGCCAATCAGGCGAAGGTTGGTTATCATGGCGGTGGCTTTGCAGACATCTGCCTTGCAAACAACCTGACATTGCAACCAGGATTGATGTACATTATGAAAGGTGGCCTTCAACAACGTAGTGCAGAGGCTCAATTGCCTGACGGTTTTCATGAACTGAAAGTTAAAGACAAACTGGCTCTGCATTATATAGAACTACCTTTGACTCTGACTTATCGTTTTGGTGTGGGACGTGGTAACGTTGTATTAGGTGCGGGTGGTTATGCTGCCGCTCTGACCGGTGCAAACTCTGAATCTAAAGTGAAATACACTATTAACGACCAGGAAATTGAAGCTTTGAGCTTTGATGAAGACCAGAACCTGTCGATCGGTAACGATGAGGATGATAACCTGAAACGTATGGACTACGGTCTGGTGGGTAATCTGGGTTATGAATTTGCTAACGGTTGGTTCCTACGTGGTGGTGTTGATGCCGGTCTGCGTGACATTATGGGCCATAACTTCACTCCAAACATTGCAGCTACTCAATCAGCTCCTGCAGTGCAGAACACAAGCTCAAGGAACGTAAGCTACCTGTTCACTTTGGGTTATTGGTTCAGCCATTAATAAAACAGTACGATTCAATAATATAGAAACGCCCGGATTTACCGGGCGTTTCTTTTTTGCACCATATCCATAGTTTTCAAGCCTCACGGGCCCTATTAGATGAAAAATGCCTATCTTAATACAAATCCCGGTTTATGGTCTATACAGTACGCGGCAATCGCAATAAAGGGTTCACATTCACCGACGAGAATGGGAACATTTATGGCCGGGTCGAGTATAACAATTGGTTTTCCCGAAAAGCAGTGATCACATTAAATACGCACGACCATTACGAGATCGTCCCCTCTGGTTTCTGGCAAACGTCGTTTGATATCATAAAGGCCGAATATAAGGCCGGCGAAATCCGGATGAACTGGCGGGGGAATATGAATATTGCTCTACATGGCAAAAACTACCTGCTAAAGAGAACAGGATTCTGGCAACGATCAATTGTTTTGAAGATAGGAGACACCGAACTAGCCACCATAAAACAGAGTTACGAGTGGGCAAATATGGGTTACGCCTACGAAAGCAGGCTAAAGGATCATGACATGTCCCCCGAATTACTCGCGGTAATGCTGATAACGATATATTGTACCAATCAGCAATATGCGAGCTCCGGAGTGGCCTGAAAACCAACATTTAGTGTCCTAAACATTATAAGTTGTAAAAACAAACCCGTAATTTGGGGCTATAACACCGACTGAGATGAAGAAATGGATCATTACGGCCACCCTGGCGTTCGGTCTTTACTGCTCTGCAGATGCCCAGCGCATAAACAGAAAGGACTATTCCAAAACAGATGAATATGCTGCATCTGTAGGGCCAATGCATGGAAACTATCTGAAAACAATAGTTGACACACTCACCAAACACAGAACTCTGCCACAGGAGGACCAGGTGCGTGCAATATACATGTGGATAGCGCATAATGTCGATTACTCGACTGTTGGCAAACGCCATCCGAGGAATTTCAATCCGTCAGCTTCGGAGGCGCTCAACAATCGCGAAACGACGGACGAAGGTTATGCCAACCTGTTCAAAGCTATGCTCGATATGGCTCATATCAGGAGCACAGTTATCAGCGGTATGGCAAAATCTGACCCAAGGGACATTGGGAAAGTAAGTGATAAATGGAACAAGCACACATGGAATTCGGTAGAAGTAAATGGGAAATGGTACCTCGTAGATATTGCATGGTCAGTAGGCCGGACCGATCGCAAATTCCGCTCATTTACCAAAGCATTTACAGATGCCTGGTATATGACCGACAAGGAATTGTTTGCCATGACCCACTATCCAAAGGACAAAAAATGGCAGTTACTTGATACACCGGTAAATAAATCAGTCTTCACACAGGCACCGATCATTCGTCCTGCTGCAATAGTGAATGAGATGTATCCCGTAAGCGCGAAACGCGGTAGCGTGCGTGGCAAGGCAGATACTACCAAGAAAATGATCTTTGAAGTTGGCGAACCTGACCTCATCAAATCAATGGCTGTTTCGGCTCGTGCCAGCGATCGCGTACCCGTTAAATATACGATCGAGGACAACCTGCTGTATGTAGATGTTCCCTTCGCCACAGACGGCGATTATTCGTTCAATATTTATGTAAACGATGACATCGCTTATATGTATCAGGCAGACGTCAGCAAAGCCAAAAAACGTCCGGCGCCCAAGCCGCAGGCTAAACCCAAGCCAAAGCCACAACCGAGACAAGTAGCTGAGAATAAAAAGGCAAAAACAGAAAAGGAAAAGAAACAAAAGGACAAGTCAAAAAAGGAAAAGATCACCGACGACAAGCCGAACCAGGCATCTAACTTATAAATGAAAAAGGCACCGTACGGTGCCTTTTTCATTTATAAGTTACTCCAAATTTTATTCTTCCTTGTCCTTTTCATTCAGCTTTTGCAGCACACTATCCATCAGCATAAAATCTCTTTCATGAGTCTTTTTGATCTCGGCAAGCTTTTCTTCGTATACAGCAAATAACTCAGGATTACTTACGCTCAAAGCATATGTAAGCGCAGCAAGCATTTGCCTGTTTTCCATTACTGTTTTGGCTACAACTACAAAACTACTATCCATACAGTTTCTTTTAAAATATTATCAAAGGTAAGCCTTTATTCTTTGTATGCCGGAATACCTTTCATTTCATCAAACACCACACTGTCACCAATGACCAGCCGGTTCATGTGTCCACTCCGTCCTTCCATATCAAACGGAGACAGTTGTGAGACGTAGGAAATAGTCACTTCCTTTCCTTTGGATAATTGCATCAGTCCCTCCAGAGTGAAGTCATAATACTGCAGGCCACGGTTGATGTAGAACGTGCTCTTATATTGTTCCAGGTGAAAGACTGCATCATACGCTCCGCCCTCGCTAACTTCAGCTACTTTCCCTGTAATGGTTTTGGTTGACCCCAGCACGGATTTTCCCTTGTAAATACCTGTCAATGCAGTCCAAAGAATAAGTAGGGTACCACAAATGCCAATGCCCACAAAAGTTCCTGATAAAACTTTGCGTATAGCCATGCTATTGTTTTCCATAAATTTACATCTTTCAAAAGCCAAAAACTTCAAACTATTATAGACGGATGGAAACAACAACATTAGGTATTGGTTCGCGCGTAGAGCATCCTCATTTTGGCCGTGGTGTTATCGTTGAAAGCACGAGTGAGACTTATACCATCTGGTTCAAATCTCAAAACGCCACAAAATCGATCAACAAAGACTACGACCTGCGAGTGATTGCAGCCATAGAAGGAGCTGCGTCCGAAGGATCGTCGAACATCACCCTCGCTGATATAGAGCAGGCACTGGACAATATCCTGGAGCGCCGACTGCACGAGATGCAGATAGTCCCAATGGCCAACAAATGGAACAATGGCACCATGATACTCAAGCCATCGGATAACAGCCTGCAACCAAAAGAAGTACCGATAGAAACGTTCTTTCACAAGATTGTAATGGTGCGCGACCGTCTAAGACTAATAGAACAAAAGATAAACTCACATAAAGGACTTACAGACGAAGACAAGATCGATCTGCAGCAATATATCACTGCTATATATGGTTCGCTGACGACATTTAACGTTTTATTCAGGGAAACACACCACCAATTCAAGGGAATGAGCGGTAAGGAATAATTTTCTGCACAGTTTTTGATTTCCAAAAACAAACAAGATATATGAAGTATACCGCCTTTTTATTGTTGGCTTTCTTTGCTACGTTTTCTGTCGACGCGCAGGAAAAAAAACCTGTAAAATACATACGGGTAATGGGACATTCGGAGCAGTATTATGAACCTACTTATGTTGATGTGCACATCTCACTCCAGGAAAAAGAAAAAGTAAATAACAGCAATTATGTAGCCGAGAAAGAGCGCGACTTGCTCAGCGTACTCAAAGAGTTTGGTATCGACCAGTCCAAACTGCGGGTCCAACAATTTAACACAGGCGAAGCTTACGCCGTGTTCGGATCAAAATACCAGGTCAATAAACAATACACCCTGCGCATAGAAGATCTAAAACGCTATGAAAGCATCATCATCCGCCTGGTAGAAAAAGACTTCAAAAACCTTTACGTAGGAGAATATGGGATTGCCGACAAAGCAAAGCGAATGGACGATTTGGTGGCAGAAGCGGTGAAGAATGGCGCCAGCAAAGCTAATATCATTGCTACTGCCGCTAACGTAAAAGGCTTTCATTTGCTATCGGTGGATGAAACACATCAGAATACCCCAATACCGAATGATCTTTTTATTATAGATGCCGTACAAACTAGAGCCAGCGGTGCGGCAAATGCCGTAAATATGCAGTTGGGAAAGATCTTCATGCAGAAAGACCTGACGATGGTATACGAGATTGAATAAAAAAAGAAGAACGGTGGCAGCATGTATCAGATGCTTTCGGCCACCGTTCTCTAAATATGTCTCGCAACTCTTAACCCAGCGATCGCAACCATTTGATCACTTCATCGCGGGTTTTACCCATTTTTTGTTGCAGGCGACCAATCATCTCATCGTCTTTACCTTCCTCATACTTCAAGTCATCATCTGTCAACCTCGAATTCGCCTGCTTTATTTTACCGCGCCATTCATTCCATTTACCTTTAAACTCAAGCCTGTCCATAGTTTTTAGCTTTTATTACATCTTATATAAAAAAGACCATGCCAGTTTGCAGCCGGCTATCTTTTAACTTTCGACTTTCCATCTTCAACTTTTATTTTTTGATTGCCTTGCTTGATCTTTAGTTCGTCTTCGTCCACTTTTACCTTCGCACTGTCTTTATTAGCTTCGCTCTCTTTTACTGCAGCCCTGGTATTGGCATCAGTGCCCACAACGGTCATGCTATCATCTTCCCACTTGATCTTGTCTTCGTCAAGTTGATAGTAACCTGTCTCGTTCAGGAAAATGGCGTTATTCACCACAGTACCGGTGCGGCCATAGAAGGTATCCATAGTATTCATGTTTACATAAAACTCTACAGGCTCTCCGCTTTTGGCATCCAGTGCGTACCCTGTTTCCTTGTCGGTGGATATATTTACGGGTTCACCAGTTTCAAGATTGGTAAAATCCGCGTCAACAGCGGTCTTTGACGTTGTACTTTCAGCCTCATTCTCTGACGCTACTTTATTACAGGCAGCACTACCTAAGCACAACGCAATCATCCCTAATACTAAACTCGCTTTCATAACTAATCCTTTTCCTCGCTACCCATGTGTAAAATATCAGACCATTGCACCCTACAAGCCAGTTTTTTAGACATTCTCCAAGATTATGGGGAACGAAGGGCCTCGGAACTGTTAGAGTGTTGTTAAATAGACGCACGGTCTACTTTTAACAGGACACAACTGGCATATTTGTTGCCCTGCATGAGTTAAGACTTCCAATTTAAAGATGAGAGCAAAGATCATATTACTGGCTTTAGCAGGCACCCTAGCATTTAGTTCGTGTGTAAAGAATGATTACTACCACCCGGAACCGACTCCCCCACCCGCGCCGGTCGGTTATCAAATGACCTTCAACGACGACTTTAATTACGATGCACACAACTGGTCGTTCAGCGACGCATCAAATAGTGCATTCGTAAACATTAGCGGCGGCGCATTGAATTATGAATATACCCCGGCCGAGGACGGTACAAATACAGTGGCTATCGTAACCGGCGCCAACGTAAGAAAGGATTTTCTCGTGCAGACACGACTGACATCTGACAATGCAATGGGCCTGGCCTTTGGCGTATCTAACGAAGACTACGGCTATTCTTTCTTCATCGACGACCAGGGGTACTTCGCTCTGTATAAAGAAGGCAATGCCAATACACCTGTAAAAACAATTCTCGACTGGCAATACAGTTCGGCGATACAGGCTGGCTGGAATGATATAGAACTGGAACAAGTAGGCAACTACTGGCAGGGATATGCTAACGGCACCAAGCTTTTCGAGGTTCCCGCGCAATACCTGGCAGGATCAAAGTTTGGGTATATCGTCCTTGCCAACACCGTGGGCAAGGCAGACTACCTGACCGTTCAATGGTAATTTAGAAGGCGCCGATCGGCGCCTTCTAAATCATATGCCATTCCATGAAAAATAGAAACTACTTCCTTCTCCGGGTGTCGACTCCACCCAAATACGCCCGCCCTGTTCTTCTACATTCATTTTAATGATGTTCAGACCTACACCTGTACTGCTATCACCATTCGTTTTATTGGCAGATGTTTGAAATAGTTTGAAGATCTTCTCCTGGTCCTCTTTAGGAATGCCGGGACCATTGTCTTTTACATAAAACTCATAGCAATCGGAATTCTCACGGCAGCCTATCTCGATCACGCCTTGTACTTTGTCATTGTACTTAATAGCATTGCTGATCAGGTTCTGAAACACTTGTTGCAGTTTTAGCCTGCGCGTACGCACCGTTGGCAATTTACCATTGATCGCGATCGAAACATTTGAGGGCGGGAAAAGTAGATGCGATATCTGGCGAACCATTTCATCTACATCGACACGCTCCACGGACTGCTGATCTATTGTTTGCTTTGAATGGGCAAGTATTGACGTTATCATCTCCGAAAGATGATTCGCAGCCGAAGATATAAGATCGACATACTCCTTAAGCTGCGGACTATCAGCTATCTGCTTTTCCTCATTCATTATCGACAGCATCCCAATGATCCCCGCCAGAGGCGACTTCAGATCATGCGCCACAACGTAAACAAACTGTTCCAGTTGCTTGTTGATCTTGGATACCTCTTGCAAAGCACCTTTCAACTCGCGTTGATAAAAATACAGACGCTCGAATACTTTCACTTTTGCGACAGCTACATTTATATCCAGAGGCTTTTGCAGATAGTCCACAGCCCCCTCGTCAAAACCTTTCATCACATACTGCTCTTCTTTGTTGATAGCGGTAACAAAAATGATGGAAATGTTTTTTGTTTTAGGATTGGACTTCAGCAATCGCGCAACCTCAAATCCGTCCATATCAGGCATTTGCACATCTAGCAATATCAACCCTATATCCTCATTTTTGAGCGCCAGTTTCAGCGCCTCATTACCTGAAGCAGCTTTGAGAAAAACACGTCCTGGTTCTTCCAGCATCTCTTCAAGAGCTATCAGATTTTCTTCCCTGTCGTCTACTAATAGAATTGTAAACTGTGGATCGTTGTGCATTAATTTACTTTTTGCGATTAGGCAATGAAGTGATAGTTGAAATATAGTTGACGATGTGTTCTGGTGATTGGCTTGATATCTCTTTGTTCCTGTCTAAAGCTGACTGGGGCATCAATTTATATTCGGCCGATGCAGGATCTTGTGCTATTCCTACGCCGCCTCTGCGCACGATCTTGTCTAATCCTGCAGCACCATCGGCATTTGCCCCGCTCAATAGTACCGCAACAGCCTTTTCCTTAAATATTGTAGCTACACATTCAAACGTTACATCTATCGACGGGCGGCTATAGTTAACTAACTCAGAGTAATCAAGACTGAAAGTTCTATCAGCCTCGATCTGCAAATGATAGTTCTGCGGTGCAAGGTAAACAACGCCTGGCTTTATTGGCTCCTTATCCTCCGGCTCACGTATCTGCAGATCAGTAGTTCCAGCCAGTATGCGTTCCATTTCGCTGCTCACATTTTTCAGGCGATGAATGACCAGGATGACAGAATAGTCAAACTTTGATGGCAATGCTTTAAGTATTGCCATCACAACCGGCAAACTTCCCGCAGATCCTCCTATGGCAACGACCTCGATCATTTGTTATTAGCGATTCCTTTTTTGCGTTTATATATTTTATTCTCTGAGCTTATTGTCTCAAACTTATCACGCAGATCTGTAAATAACAATGATTCTTTGGTACCAATGGCCAGATAGCCCAATGGAGAAAGGCTATCATAAAACAAATTTATTACCCGGTTCTGAAGCTCCTTATTGAAATAGATCAGGACATTTCGGCAACATATCAGTTGAAACTCGTTGAACACCTGGTCTGTCACCAGGTTGTGCTGTGAGAACAGGATGTTTTTCTTCAGCTCGTTTGAGATGATCGCATTCCCGTACTGCGCAGTGTAATAATCAGAAAACTCCGCCCGTCCACCCGAGCGTATATAATTATGGGTGTAATTTTTCATGTGCTGCAATGGCATTATTCCCTTCTTTGCCTTTTCAATATTCAAAGGGTTGATATCAGTTGCATAGATCTTTGCACGATCCAGCAAGCCCTCTTCTTTCAGCATTATGGCCATCGAATACACCTCTTCTCCTGTTGCGCATCCCGCATGCCATATCTTGATAATGGGATAGCTGGCCAATGTAGGGAATACTTTGGCTCGAAGCTCCGTATAAAACTCCGGGTCACGAAACATCTCGGTTACGTTTACCGTCATCACCTCCAGAAACCATTTGAAATACTCGGGGTCGTTCGCGAGCTTGAACTTTAACTCATAGGCGGTTTTTAAACTACTCATCTCCATACAGCGCATCACCCGCCTTTTGATAGACGCTTTGGAGTAGTCCCTGAAATCATACCCGTAAGTACGGTGTATGAGGTGGAGTATTTCATTCAGCTCCTCGTTCGAAAGATTTCTTTCTGGCATACTCTTAGGCCGACAGCCAAACGCGCATTAGTGAAAACAATTTGCTGCTATCTACCGGCTTGGTGATATAGTCGGACGCTCCGGCCTGTATCGATTTCTCCCTGTCCCCATGCATGGCTTTGGCCGTAAGTGCAATGATCGGCAATCCCTTAAAACGAACGTCGGAACGGATCAACCGGGTAGCCTCATAGCCGTCCATTTCTGGCATCATCACGTCCATCAACACGATATCAGTATCGGGGTGTTCGTTCAATTGCGAGATGGCGTCTTTGCCATTTTCAGCAGCCACTACCACCATTTCCTGTTCTTCAAGCAGTGTTGACAAGGCGAATACGTTCCTCATATCATCATCAGCCAGTAACACTTTTCTGCCCTTCAGGCTTTTTTCCATCATCCTATCGGGTCCCTTTGCCTGTGGCACCGTCTTATGCTCATCTACTGCATACAGGAAAAGTTCCAACTCGTCAAGCAACCTGTTTTTCGAACTATCAGAATTCTGTATAACAACGTCCGATATCTTTTTCAGCTGCAATTCATCGCTCGAACTTAATTCCTTGTCGATGTAAAGTATTACAGGAATATTCTTCGCTTTTGCCATAGTATGTAGACGCTTTGCCTCCGCAGTGCCATTGGCCAGGTCTTTACCTATATCTACAACCACGCAATCATATGAGGCCGTCTCAATTTGCTGAGCGGCATCTGGCTCAGAAAGAGCATACACAACATCTGCGTCGGGATAACGCTCCGACAATACGTTGCTGATGGTGTCATCTTTAATGTATTCTCCCGCTACGATCAGTATCTTCTTTACTTCCGCGGAAATATGCTTCGATATCGACAAAAATGCTTCTTCCAGCACATCCTTGTCTATTGGCTTTTTCAGGTAGGCAATTGCCGAATCTTTTAACCTATCAAGGTTATCCATAGCCGACATGACGTGCACAGGTATGCGTCGCAGCTTTTCGTCAGACTTAAATATCTTAAGTAGCGACCAGCCATCCAGCACCGGCAATTGCATGTCGAGTATTATTGCAGAAGGTTTGTACTTGTTGGCATAGTACAAGCCTTCGTCGCCTTTCAGCGCTACAATGGTTTTGAATTTCTTCTCCCGGGCAAAATCCTGCACCAGCTTTGCAAATTGCGGGTCGTCTTCTATAATGAGCATCACCTTATCCCCTTTGCCTATCTGCTCACGATCGTCCGCTACATCATGCTGAGTGATCACGTTATTCGTTAGCTCCTCTATAGGTACTTGCCTCTCTTCTGCTGCATGCAGGTCATCCGATGCTGGCGTAGTCTGCAGGTCGGTCTTTTCCAACGGCAGGTAGATATAAAAAGTGCTGCCCTTTCCTTCTTCGCTTACCACTTTCAGTTCACCTCCCAATCGTTTCACTAATTCTTTGCTGATGGAAAGACCAAGGCCAGTGCCACCATATTTACGGCTGGTAGAACCGTCTGCCTGTTGAAATGCCTCAAATATCAACTGCTGCTTGTCCGGAGAAATACCAATCCCGGTGTCAGCAACTGATATTTCCAACGCACGGTTCGAATTCAGTAATCGGTCAGAAACAAAATTACCCGCGCCGTTGACTACATTGAATGACAAAGTGACGGCTCCATCCTTTGGTGTAAACTTGAAAGCATTCGACAACAGGTTTTTGATCACCTGCTCGAGTCTCTGCTTATCTGTAACTATATGTTCAGGCGTACGCGAGCTCTTTTCAACAACGTAATTAATACCTTTTTGCTCGGCTAGTACGGTGAACGTTTGCCGTATATCTTCCATTATGCCTTTTACGTTCACGTCTTCAAAATGGAAATCGATCTTGCCGGCTTCTATCTTCGAAAGATCCAGTATATCGTTGATAAGATTTAGCAGGTCTGTACCGGATTTATGAATGATCCTGGAGTATTCTACCTGCTTATCTGTTAGATTAGCCGATTTATTTTCCGATAATAGTTTGGCAAGTATCAAAACACTATTCAAAGGTGTACGCAACTCGTGCGACATGTTTGCCAGGAATTCCGATTTATACTTACTCGTAATCTCCAGCTCACGCGCTTTATTCGCAAGCGCCCTGCGCGACACTTCCACCGCTTCATTTTTCTCTTCAAGTTCAGCATTTATTTGCCTCAGTTCTTCTTCCTGTACACGTAATTCTTCTTCCGATGCCTGTAGCACCTCGGCTTGCCTCGTTAATTCTTCATTCGTTTGTCTAAGTTCTTCCTGCTGATTTTGAAGATGCACTTTCTGTTCCTGCACCTGTGCCAGCAAGACCATTACCTTATCACGTGCATCTGCAGCATTGATAGCAATAGCTATGTTATCAGAAACACTATCCACAAGTTGTATTTGCGAAGGAGTGAAAGATTGAAAATTGGCAATCTCCAAAACACCTTTCAGCTCACTATTTGTAACCAGCGGCAAACAGAGTATTTCTCCGGGTTGCAAACCACCTGCTGCCGACTGCAACTTCCAATAGCTGCCAGGAACATTTTTCGTAATAAGCATTTCTCTAACAGTGGCAGCATGTCCTACCAATCCTTCCCCTATCTTATACCTGCGAAGCGCGTCTCCCGGAAGAGAAGCAGCAGCTCTCATCACCAATTCCTGTCGTTCGTCATCATAAACATACAATGCTGCAGCAGGCGCATCGATGTATCTGACTAATGCCTGCACCACATTCCGGGAAAGCGTCTCCATATCGCCAGCTCCCTGCAAGTTGTCATTAACCGCAGATACACCACTTAGCAACCAGTTCTTTTCATTTGCAGCCTCATTCAGTTGGTGTACTTCATGTAGATTCTCACGCACTTTTTCTTCTGCTCTCTGCCTGCTTCTGAACTCTTTGATGATGAAATAAATAAGCAACAAGATGATGATCTGCACCAGGATCGTCCCGATGATAGATATTGCACTCGCCCTGGCGAGAGCAGCTTTGTTTGATGCCTGCCGTTCATCGAGCAATTTTCTTTCTACGTCCAGCATGATACCAACAGCCGCTCGCACCTTGTCCATGTACTGTCGCTCCTCTTTGGTTATCCTAACGATATCCTCATGGGTGTAGTGGGAAACATCGGTAGGCAGGCCGTCCCAGAAGCGGATGATAGCATTAACCGATGTAATCACTTGTTCCGCATTCTTTGACTGTACAGGGTTGTCAGAAACTAGTAATCTTAGCTGCTCCATGGCCGGCAACAGCGCCTGGTGGTTCGCATAGTAAGCGTCAAGAAAAGAACGGTCACCTGTTGCGCGATAGCCCCGACGCCGCGTCTGCATTTCGGTCGCATTATTTTGTACTTCGTTGATCTTATTCATCACCCGGTAGGAATGCGCAACCCAATCACTTTCAACAGCCTGTTGGCGAAAAGTAAGGTAGTTGGCGACACCGATGAATATGGCTATAATGATGGCAAGTGAGAAACCCAGAAACAATTTTCTGTTGGCGGAAAGCTTCATAATAGAAAGATACAGGAATAAAATTAATATACCGTTGTCATAAAACAGGTGATGAACATCACCTTCACCTGTTTTACCGATTCCCCACAACATATTAATTTTGCCGTCAAATGCTTGAAATGAGTTTAAAGAACGTACTCTATGTGGGGTTGTTGGGGGTAGCAGCATTTGCTGCCGGGTGTAAAAAAGACAAAAACGATTCACCTTCAGACGAGGTGCTTATTGAAAGTGATGCCTCAGGACTGGGCAGTCGCGTCCATACATCTGAGGCAGGTGTGATCGTAATAGATGGCAGCGCCGGCGAGCAAAAAAAAACCACTGCTGACACTTCCAGCAATGAATACCCACTTGAACTCGTTGCATCGGTATCTGCTCCCATTAATGGAGGCGACACGCTTCGTGCTACGCACGTAGAGATTAATGGCAATTATGCCTATATTTCTTATAACACAGAAGGCGCTAAATACAAAGGCGCTATCGACGTTTTTAATATCAGTACTGCCAGCACACCTACATTGGTTTCCAGCGTAGTTTTTACAGGCATCGACATCAATGCGATAGCTTACCTGGATAACAAACTTTTCTTTGCAGGAGCTAAAGACCCGGGCTCTTCGAGCTACCCCGCAGTTGTGGGATACATTCAACTTCAAAACGGCACACCAACATCGACCGTGCAAACCGTACATTATACCGGATACGCCGGTACGGGCATCATTGCAGCTGACAACAAAATATATGCGACCACCGGTAACATTGGCGGCCTTTTTATCGTCGACCCTGCTAATTTACAGCAGACGAACGCTATCAACATTGGAGATGCAAGAAGCGTAGCGGCCAACAGTAGCGTGTATGCTGTACAAAGTGGAACCGGCGGCGTTAACATTTATAACAAGTCGAATAATGGTTACGTAAAAAATATCAGCCTGGGTAATGACGTTGCAGAGGCAAAACGCACTATGGATTTTAACGGCAACTATCTGCTGATCGCAAATGGACTGGGTGGCATTAAATACTACGATGTGAATTCGGGGGCAAAAGTTGGTGAGATCACGCTCCCTACCAGTCTGCCAAACGTTGTGAACAGTAATGACATAGTAACCAATGCCGTAACATTCAATAACAAGCTGATATTTGCAGCAAATGGCGCGGCTGGTACGTATGTGTGTATAGAAAATTCCAATGATCATTCACTCAACCTGGTCGGTTCTTTCGGTTTCGGAATCGGGAACTCTATCAATTACGTAAAAAGCAAAGACAACTACTTATTCGTTGCAGCAGGCCGAGGAGGCATGAAGATTATTAAGATCACCCCACCTTCAATTGCAGCAACGTGCATAGGACTGCCCGCTTACACCGGCAATACCAATATGACCATCAGCTCTAACCAGCAGCAGCAATATGGCGGCTCTATCTCGCTGAACTCACTGACCATAAGCAGTAATTCAAGCTTGTTTTATTGCGGCACTATGGCCATCGCCAATAATTCAGAAGTGAAAAGCAATAGCATGTTCCAGATGCAAGGTTCGCTTGCCTTTGGATCATCGGGTAAGACATTCACCGTAAAAAGCAATGCTACGCTGAAGATACAAGGCAACGTAACTATTTACGGAAACCTTGATCTGAACAGCAATTGCACACTCGAATTCGTCGGCACCAACAATACGATCACCGTCAACGGCAACGTAACAAAAGGATCGGGTGTAACGATAAAAGGAACGTATACTGATACTAACAATAAACTTTAAGAAAAGAACTACCCAACATTAAGCGAGGCCCGACGTTTGTCGGGCCTCGCTTTTTTATAAGCTTTTTTATAACTTTCACGTTACAATAACCTTTTATGAAAAAAGCTGCTGTCGTTTTCGCGGCATTTTTGTGTGCGGCACTGCACGCAAATGCTCAATATAACCTGACCTCTACCAACATTGTAGCCGAACAGGTGATGATGGGCAATTACAATCCGGCATCTTATGCCGCAAGTGTCGTTCTCAACGATCCGGATACGATCAGCAAAGGCATCCTGGCACAGGTATCGCCCGACTCCATGAAGTC
This sequence comes from Polluticoccus soli, assembly GCF_029269745.1. NCBI lineage: Bacteria > Pseudomonadati > Bacteroidota > Chitinophagia > Chitinophagales > Chitinophagaceae > Polluticoccus > Polluticoccus soli. The sequence continues at coordinate 583,630 of NZ_JARJHT010000001.1, forward strand.
TTATTTGATGGAGCTGCGAAAGTTTAAAAACCGCAACACGTCATCTGATACCGTTTCGTCAACCAAGGGCATCGGTGCAGCGCGCCGGTGGATATACAGTAAGTTCCAGCAGTTCAGCGCGCAGAGTGAAAACAGGTTGCTGCCGTCATACCTGCAATTCGACACCTTAGTCTGCACCCAGACCAGGCACCGAAATGTATTTGCTGTATTACCAGGTTCAGACCTCTCCGACAAATCGATCATCATTATAGAAGGCCACATGGATAGTCGTTGCAGCGATAATTGCGATACGGCCTGCCTTGCAGAGGGCATGGAAGATAATGGCAGCGGCACCGCCCTTGTGATGGAACTGGCACGTGTGATGAGTAAGTTCACCTACAAACACACGATCGTTTTTACAACCGTTACCGGCGAAGAACAAGGCCTGCTTGGCGCCCGTGCGTTCGCGAAATATGCACAACAGCAAGGCATAACGATCAAAGCTGTAATGAACAACGACGTTGTCGGCGGCATCATATGCGGACAAACGTCTTCTCCACCCAGCTGCCCGGGACTTAATGCAATTGACAGTACACAAGTACGCCTGTTTTCTTTCGGTGGGTTTAATTCACCACACAAGGGCCTTTCGAGGTTCATCAAACTGGAATACAAAGAAATGATTCGTCCACTGGCTATTGTTCCAATGACGATCAGCATAATGACAGATGAAGATCGTATAGGCCGCGGCGGCGATCATATTCCTTTCCGTCAACGTGGTTTCACGGCGATGAGATTTACCTCTGCCAACGAGCACGGCGATGCCAGCAATGGTCCAGGCTACACCGACCGTCAGCATACCTCTAGTGATATTCTGGGCGTAGATACAGATTTTGACACTGTCATAGATAGCTTCTTTGTTGACTTTAATTACCTGGCCCGGAATGCGGTCATCAATGGTAATGCTGCCGGCATGATCGCCATTGGCCCGAAGAGTCCGGACTTTAACGTCAGCAGCACGGGCCTCAATGATCTCACGTTGAACATCATTGATCCCGTACCATACAATCATTACCGCATCGGTCTGCGTACCGCAACCAACGATTGGGATTCGGTTTATACAGTGACCGGCGGCCTCACGCATACCCTTACTGTTGCGCCTGGCACCTACAGCATTAGCGTAATGTCGGTTGATGCCGACGGCATTGAGAGCCTGCCGTCACGAGAACTGACAGCTTCAACAACAGGTATCAACGATCCGCGCTCAGGCAAGCAAGGGATCGAGCTCTTGCAAAATGTTCCAAACCCTGCAGGCGACGAAGCGACAATGATATCCGTACTGGTTCATCAGCCCATCACTTATAAAGAAGCCCAGATCTCGATAACAGACATTACCGGTCGTGAAGTGTTCAGAAAAAGCATAGAACTAAAAACTGGCATGAACGAGCTGATGTACCAGCACGGTTATGGCATGAGTGGCATCTATACTTACTCGCTTTTAATTGATGGCAGGTCTATTCAGTCGAAAAAAATGATCTTCCGTTAATCGGGATTAGCCGGGGAAATTATAGCTCACCCCATTTGTGGTGATATATTCCTCTATGGTCATAACGATCAAATCGTTATCATCTTTAACATTGCGTAAAAACAGGAGTACGTCACATTCGGGGCCCTCATAAGCAACAAAGTCGGTTATCGGATCCGCCGTTGCTGTGTAGCCGGTTACAAACTCCTGTTTTTCAATACTATCGAAAGGTGCGATACAAATGCGCTCGATCTCGCATTTCACTGGTGGCTGACTCTTGATGACGAGTTCCGTACCTTCAAGGTCCTCAAAGTCTTCGCATATTTCCTGCGCCTGTTCGTATGTAAATGGGATGCTCATAGACCGTGCAAAGTTAACGGTTATGTTGGCGTAATTTTTATTGTATTGTATTATAAACGTACGTGTTATGGATCAGCAACCAGGAAAAATACCACAAAAACCGGAAGTACCCGATCCCAACAAGCCGGCTGTACCCGAAGTGCCTAACCCCAACGACCCGCCGATGCCTGAAGAACCGGGCCAACCTGGGCCTGAACCTGTCACTTATCCCCAGGGACCGGAACCGATGATGCCGCCAATGCCCGATCAGCCAGAGGTGCCCAACCTTTGATATAGGCAGAAAAGATTGTAACTTCAGTACAAATACAATGCATATGAAAAGTTCGCTGATCGTTGTTGTATTTGCCCTGAACGCCATTGTTGCATCTGCCCAGTCTCAGGGAGTCATCAACTATGCTTCCAATTGCCCCGACTTTGATTATTGCTACAACTGCGGAGACGATAAAGCAGTATTCCTCGGACGCTTAAAAAACTACTTTGAACAAGCTTTGAACATGCGCGACGTTGACCGCATCGAAGGAGTGGTGTTAGTAGAGATAGCTGTCGATTCAACAGGCAAGCCTTGCGCGCGAAAATTCATCAACCGTAGCAGCAATAGTGCTGGTGAGATCAAAACGCTAGGGCTGGATCATGCAATTGCTCAAATGCCCGTTTGGGAACCCGCAGCGATATCCGGCAAGCCGATAAACAGTCACGTGATCCTGGCGTTCTATTCACACATAACAGGTCATGGCATCTTCGATGTCAACTACCTGCGCAATGATGCCGACAAGCAGTGGCACGTCATCAACGGCAACCGCGAAAGTGTTATTACATATAACGAAGAAGACGCCGCCGCAAACTAGTTAGCAGAAAACATTTTAATAGTATAATCCAGCAGTTCTTCTCCACCGGGATCGCCATGACCGGGCACTACTACTTTCGTCCTGCTGCCAAATTCATTCTTTATTTTGGTTACCGTGTTTGACCACTCCTGCACGTTGGCATCATCAAGATTGCCTTTGCCGGCACCGGCTGCTTTGATCATGCAGCCTCCAAACAAAACTCCCTCATCTGGCAACCAGGTAACAATATTATCTGAGGTATGAGCCGGACCAAAATAGCGCGACTGCACGCGTCCGTTGCCTATCTTCATTTTCAGCTCATCGCCAAAACCGTTGAAAGGTACTGTGTACCCGTTCTTCTCAGCCAATGCGATGGTTCGCGTGTTTGCATACGATTTGATGCCGCGGTTATGAAACTCTTTAAGACCACCAAGGCAGTCGGCATGGAAATGCTCAACGATCACACCTTTTATCGTCACGCCAGGGTACGTAACAGCAAACCAGTCGAGCAATTTCTTGGAGAGCTTATCGTCATGCGGGGTGTCCATAAACACCGCCTCTTTGCCTACTATGTATATTAACCCGTTGCAAGGCACCTTGCCAAACGACTCTGTTTGCATATGCGATACATGCATCAATACATTAGGTGTAATGCCAACAACCTCCAGGTCTTTTGAAATAGGAATATTGGTCTGCGCAAATGCGCCGAAGCAAGTCAAAAACAGAACAAAGCTGAAAAGAACGTTCTTCATAGAATATTTATGTGTGTGATATAGATCGTTTAATTGAAGTTACAACAAACAAGAGCAAGACAACAGTACTGATACCGAAAGCTGCCCAAACCGGCCAACCCGGAAGCGAAGCAACATGAAGCTGCATTTCACGGAGCGCGTTATGAGCAATATACTGAATGCCCAATGCGACCAGCATTGCAAACATTAGTGCAGCCATCACGAGCGGAATGAATTTTTGTAGCAGGAAACTACTTAAGAATTCGGGGCTATAACCGATCTCCAGCAATAGCTTGATAGATGCTTGCGCTTTGGCGATCGTAAGCTCGATAAACAATACGAACACCATCGTTGCTATTCCCATCAGCAATACTGCCAGCAACCCGGTTGCACTAGCTACTACATCTACAATAGCCCTAAGCTTATTCCAACGCAGTTGTTCAGCATTGGTGGTGTAGTCATGATTCTTAAGATAACTTACGAAAAGCGGATCAGAAGGATCTTTCGCTTTGACAATTAGCCGCGACGGACCAATAGCAATACCCGGAGCATACTTCTCGTTGCCATATTTTAAAAAATCTTCGGGCACCAGCACCGAACTGATACGGTCTGAAAATCCAACCACCCTGGCATTCATTGTTTCACCTTGTATCGAATTACCGATCTTCAACTGGAATGAAATAGATTGTATCGACGACTCGGAAAGCTGCGGCAGCCCCTGGCTCAATGCAAAACCATAATTGTACAGATTCAGAAATTCTTTCGAAACAATGATCGGCACCTCTGTTTCGCCTTCCTGCCAATGCCAGTCTTTTGGCAGCTTATCCATGAAGCGCTCGGGCACGGCCTCCAAAAACATCTCCGTCGAAAATCCTACGGCAGCATTCATTACCGCATAAGCAGGAAACCGGTTCGACATCAACGCGCCTACTTCCTGCACCTGTGGAGCACTTTTAAAAGCTTCTATTTCAGCCGGAGTAAAAATTGTGGCATTGGGTTTTCCCATTGTCTCATTGGTCACACGTTTACCTACTGTCAGAAAAGTGCTGCCAAGGCTATCGTTATCGTGCTTGCCAGACAACAGTTCAGTAAAATTCCACCACACCATCACCGCTAGCAGTAGGAGAGTGGTACCAGCAACCAACGCGCCCAGCGATAACCATAACCGCGACCTGCCTTTATTGTGCCGCAGCAACTTATCCAATAACACGCTTCGCTGAGACATTACAGGAGTAATTTTTGCGTGTAAGAAAAATAGTCATTGTCTTCCAGATCGGCTAGTATCAGGCCTGCGTTATTTCTGCTTACTACTTCCTTGATAAGAGCAATCGCATTTTCGATATTCTGCCTGTCCAGGTGACTGAACGGCTCATCCATTAGTAACCATTTAAAGGGCTGCAGCAGTGCGCGAATGATCGCCACCCGTTGTTGTTCGCCGTACGAAAGTGTGCTGGCAACAGCATTCGCTTTGTCACCTATACCCAGGCGTACCATCCAATTCCTCACATCCAGTTGTTCCACTGTATTTGTAAGCACACGTTTTACCTCAAGGTTTTCCCATGCGGTCAGCTCCGGAAATAGTCGCATGTCCTGGAACACGATACCGAGGTTGTCCTTTCGGATGCCGGCCAACTGGTTGGGATCAAAGTTCTTCATACTCTTTCCTTCCCATTTGATAGTCCCGGTATAATCTCCCCGATTGCCGTAGAGAAAATGCATCAGGGTTGTCTTACCGGTTCCGGAAGGAGCCTGCACAAAAACATATTCGCCCGGTTTTATAAATACTTCTCTCCCCCATATGGCCGACGAGCGCCGCTGCACTTCTTCAGCTAACGGTGTGGGTATCAATTGCTCCAAATCCAGTTGCATGGCATACTATTGTTACAATTAGGTAAAAGTAGACATCATCTCCTAATTCGCCGTAGTTAATTACAGCAAAAAAGCTTAAATTTAAGTATGATAAAACGCCTCTTTGATATAGTATCGGCACAAGCCAAAGAGAACCCCAACGCGGTAATGCTGGCAGCCAAAGAGCAGGATATGTGGCGAACTTATAGCAGCGCGGATGTTTGGGAAACAGCCCGGAAACTGGCAGGCGGACTGGAATCATTAGGTATAGCCAACGCTGACCTGGACCCCGAAAAGCAGGAAAAGATCGCGATCATCTCTCCCAACCGCCCCGAGTGGATCATTACGGATGTTGCCGTTCAGCTGACGGGTGGCGTGCTCACCCCTGTATATCCGACCTTGGCGCCCAACGACCTTGCTTACATACTCAAAGAAGCTGAAATAAAAATACTTTTCTTATCGAATAAAGATATTTACGAGCGTTTTAAAGACGCACTTAGCCAGGTACCTACGCTCAAACACATCTTCACTTTCGACAAAGTGGATGGGCTCACCCATTGGCAGGAGCTGATAGCAAAAAACGTTCTGCCAGACGAGCGTGTGATCGAGCGTATCAAGCCCGAAACCTTAACTACCATAATCTATACTTCAGGCACCACAGGCAATCCCAAAGGCGTAATGCTCTCGCACAACAACATTGCCAGCAATGTTCGTGACTGCATGTGCGAATTCTGGTTTGCCAGCAAAGGAGAAAGAGCCCTCAGCTTTTTGCCGCTCAATCACATCTTCGAGAAGATGGTGACCTATGTATACCTGAACGCAGGCGTATCTGTCTATTACGCCGAAAGCATGGACACCATAGGTGAGAACCTGAAGGAGGTAAAACCGGTCGTATTCACTACGGTTCCCCGCCTGCTGGAAAAAGTATATGAAAAGATCTTTGGAAAGGGCCTGGAATTAACGGGCATCAAACGCAAGTTATTCTTCTGGGCTCTGGGCCTTGGTTTCAAATACGATAATATTAACCAGGGCTCGCTCTGGTACCGCATGCAGCTGTCATTAGCCAATAAACTGATCTTCAGTAAATGGCGTGAAGCGCTGGGCGGCAATGTGAGAGCCATTGTTACTGGTGCCGCTGCCTGCCAGGAACGGCTGATACGAATATTTAGCTCGGCAGGCATAACCATCATGGAAGGTTACGGCCTTACAGAAACGTCACCAGTGATCTCGGTAAACAAATATAAAAGCGAAGACCGCCGTATAGGTAGCATCGGCCCAGTGATACAAAATGTAGAAGTAAAACTGGGTGAGGACGGTGAGATCATGGTTCGCGGACAAAACATCATGATGGGCTACTATAAAAACCCATCGTTGACCGCTGAGGTTGTTGACAAAGATGGCTGGTTTAAAACGGGCGATATAGGCACCTGGGTAGAAGACCGCTTCCTCAAGATCACTGACCGCAAAAAAGAGATATTCAAAACAGCGGGTGGTAAATACGTAGCGCCACAGGTCATCGAGAACAAAATGAAAGAGAGCCTGTTCATCGAGCAAATGATCGTGATAGGTAGCGGGCGGAAATTTGTAAGCGCTCTAATTGTTCCTGCGCTTACTCATATCAGGAAACACCTGGAGGACAAAGGCATGAAGACTCCTGCTACAAACGATGAGCTTGTAAGATTACCAGAGGTTGTAGACCTTGTACAAAAGCAGGTAGATAAATACAATCCTTTGTTCGGACACGTAGAGCAGGTGAAAAAATTCGCCTTGCTGCCAAACGAATGGACCATCGACAGCGGCGAATTAACGCCTTCCATCAAGATCAAACGTAAGGTGATCGAACAGAAATACTCGGGCGAGATCGAGAAAATGTACAACTAAACGTTCGTCATCATCGCACCCAATACCGCAAACACGATACCGATACCGTATAACCCCAGCATAACAATGGTGATGATACCGAAAAACTTGAACACGTTTTTCAGGTAGCGGAGTGAATCATTGAACAGTGGCTGATTGTAAGTAGCCAGCGCCTGTTTACTCAGCACCGAAAACTTGTACAACGCCCAGGTAGGATAAAAATAAATGCCGGCTATCAACAGGTAGACGAACATCATACCGATACCCATGCCCGCGCTAAAGGTGTTATTCTGATCGAAAGCAGAAAGCACAAAACCACTTAACAAACCAAACACGGTAAGCAACCCAAGGAAAATAAAGCCAAGTATCGCCAGGAATTTACCCCAGCGTACGGTCTCCAGCATATGAGCCCGGGCCGTTTCGTCTATTCCAAGATTGAAAATATGCTCCTGTTTGTTACCGAATGATTCCATGCAGATAGATTATCCGATAAATATAGTCAAGAGTTTCCGAATATTAGTACGCCCTTGCGAACAGCACACGCTGCGTTGATGGCTTGCCGGTAAGGATACACTTACCTTCTTCCTGTTCGTTGTTCAGCGGTATACACCTGATCGTAGCCTTGGTCATTTCTTTGATCTTGTCCTCGGTTTCCGGTGTACCATCCCAGTGCGCAGAAATAAAACCGCCTTTCTCATCCAGCAGTTTTACAAACTCATCCCAGCTATTGGCTTTTGTAGTATGCTCGGTTCTATAATTGAGCGCACGCTGGTACATATTCGACTGGATGTCTTCCAGCAGTTTTGCAATATTGTCGGTTAGTCCGTCAAGCGACTGTGAAGACTTTTCTTTTGTATCGCGGCGGGCCACTTCTACCTGGTTGTTTTCCAGGTCGCGGGCACCAAGTGCTATACGCACGGGCACGCCACGCAGTTCGTATTCCGCAAACTTCCAGCCCGGACGGTTGGTATCGTCGTTGTCGAACTTCACGCGAATGCCCTTAGTCTGCAGTTCTTTGATCAACTGCGTTGCTTTCTCATCTATCTTTTGTCTTGCGCCCGCATCTTTGTTATAGATCGGCACGATAACCACTTGCAGCGGCGCCAGTTTCGGCGGCAATACTAATCCCTGGTCATCGCTATGTGCCATTACAAGTGCTCCTATCAGCCTGGTAGATACCCCCCAAGAGGTTGCCCAGACGTATTCCATCTTGTTCTCTTTGGTAGAGAACTGTACATCGAATGCTTTAGCAAAGTTCTGACCCAGGAAGTGTGAAGTACCTGCCTGCAGGGCTTTACCATCCTGCATCAGCGCTTCTATGCAATAAGTTTCCTCAGCACCGGCAAAACGTTCGTTGGCCGATTTAACACCACGGATCACAGGCAGCGCCATGTATTCTTCGGCAAACTCGGCATATACCTCAAGCATGCGCTCCGTTTCCTCGATAGCTTCTTGTTTGGTTGCGTGAGCGGTATGCCCTTCCTGCCACAGGAACTCAGCCGTACGCAGGAACAGTCGGGTACGCATCTCCCAGCGCACTACGTTAGCCCACTGATTCACCAGTATGGGGAGGTCGCGGTAAGATTGTACCCAGTTTTTATAAGTACTCCAGATAATGGTTTCTGAGGTCGGACGAACGATCAGTTCCTCTTCAAGCTTAGCCTCCGGGTCAACAATAACACCGCTACCGTTGGGGTCGTTCTTCAGGCGGTAGTGGGTTACTACAGCACATTCTTTGGCAAAACCTTCTACGTGGGCAGCCTCTTTACTCAGGAAGCTTTTGGGGATAAACAGCGGAAAATAAGCGTTTTGATGGCCTGTTTCCTTAAACCTGCGGTCCAGCTGGTCGCGCATGTTCTCCCACAGGGCAAACCCATAAGGTTTGATCACCATACATCCGCGTACTGCCGAGTAGTCGGCAAAGCCGCCTTTCAGGATGAGGTCATTGTACCATTGGGCGTAATCCTGTTCACGTGATGTTAAAACGTTGCTCATAAGAAGATTGGCATACTTTTCGAGGTTCTACCAAATTGGCAGAATGCCGCAAATGTAGTAATTTCACTAAGCAATTAAACGCAAAATCTATTCAAAAAATGAAACGCTTCCTCTTAACTGGTTTGTTGATTTTGGGGTTAGGGCAGATTGCGACCTACGCTCAGCAAAGAGGTACTTACACAGACGATATCTACTACAACAGCTCGGATGCAAAAAAAGAAGCTGAAGCCCGCAAGCGCAGAGCAGCGGAGGCAGCAGCAGCTCGTGAGGCAGCAAGGACTCAGGAAGAACAGGAAAGGGACAACACTTATTCAAGCTCAGGCGATGAAGCCCGAAACACTGGCGACAATGCAACTACTTACAGGCGTAGCTACGAAACAGACGCCGATGGCGATGGTTACATCGACGCCAATGACGACTACTACTACACTTCTCGTGTACGCAGGTTTAGCTACAATTCATGGGGTGGCTATTATAGCCCGTTCTATGACCCATTCTGGTATGGTCCGGGATATTACAGCCCAGGTTACTACGGTTCAGGTGTAACAGTGACTATTGGTTATGGTTGGGGACCAAGCTGGGGTTATGGCTACGGCTGTGGTCCTGCCTGGGGTTATCCTTACTATGGGTGGGGTTATCCTTATGGTTATGGCTACGGTTGGGGCTATCCCTACGGTGGTTATGGCTACGGCTACCCTTACTATGGTTACGGCTACGGAGCGGGATATAATCATGGATTTTACGATGGCTACCATTACGGCGGTGGATATGGCGGATACGGTGGCACTCGCCCTGTATACGGACCACGCAGTTCTGTAAGCAGCAACAGTTACGGCCCTCGTGCCGGCCGCGGAACATTGCCGGCTTCGGGCGGCCTTATCCGCCAGCAAAGAATGTCTGGCCCTGACGGCAGCGCTGTGATCTCTAACGATCCTTCAAATTCAGTAAGATCAACACGCGAACTTCCTTCGCGCGCTATACAGGAACCGAATGGCACTACTGTAGAGAGAAGCAGGCGTTTTGAACCATCTGAGCCAGCTGCACAGCAGCAAATGCAGGAACGCCGCATGCAGCGCAGCCGCATCTTTGGTGGTGGACAAAGCAACCAAATGGAAAACTCAAGGCGTTTTCAGCAGCGCGAACAACCTGCTTACGAACAACGTCAGCAGCGCTCATATGAAGCTCCGCGATATCAACAGTCAGCTCCATCAAGAATGCAATCTTCTCCAAGCATGGGTTCACCAAGGGGTGGCGGCTTCGGAGGCGGCGGTGGTAGTTTTGGTGGCGGTGGCGGCCGTCGTCGTTAAAAACAATACTTCATTTTCAATGCGCTATTTGTTAAAATAGCGCATTGTTTTTTAACAGCGGTATAGTTTTTGTTTTTCTGATATTTGTTAAATACGTTTAAACATTTTCCGCGTCCCATAGTCTAAACAGAAATGGCTTTTATGAACAACCGCCTTTTATCTTTCCTACTGGTATTATCAGGCGTTTCAGGTTTTTATACCGTATCGGCACAAGATGAGACCGACGCGCTGAGATACTCTTTTCTACAACCTATGGGTACTGCCCGCTCTATGGGCTTAGGTGGTGCAATGGGTTCTGTTGGTGGCGATTTCACGTCGCTCAGTATTAACCCCGCGGGTATCGGTGTGTATCGCAACTCAGAGTTTATGATAACGCCGTCGCTCAAGATCAACAATATCGATGGTCTGTACCAGGGGCAGACAATGAGCGAAAACAACACACGCTTTAACTTCAACAACATAGGTGCGGTATTCACCCGTACACCACGTGGGAAACGTTACGACTGCGCAAAATGGAGAGCAGTATCGTTCGGCATAGGCATGAACCGCCTGGCCGATTTCAACCGTAATGTTATCTATGGTGGTCGCAACACCCAGAGCTCGTTCAGTGAGATATTTGTGGCAGACGCGGCCAACTTCGATGTGATCAACAATACGCAAGACCTCCAGGACCTATCCACATTGTCTGGCATAGGCTGGCAATCTTTCCTGATGGATACTATTGGCGGCAAATTTTTCACGACAGTTCCTTTTACTACCGGCGTGCTCCAGCAACGCGCTCTTCGCGAGCGTGGTGGCGTTAACGAGATCGCCATCTCTTTCGGCGGCAATTACAAAGAGCAATTGATGCTTGGTGCAACACTGGGCCTGCCTGCAGTGAACTACAACCGCACCATGGTATTTGATGAGGTAGATGCAACCAACGACCCCAACAATAATTTCTCCAGCCTTTCATTTGCTGAAGACTTATCATCATCTGCTCTTGGTATCAACCTAAAACTTGGTTTCATTTATAAGCCATCAGATAAATTCAGAATAGGCGGCGCACTACACACGCCTACATACCTCGGATTCTCTGATGTGCAGAACAGGTCGATAGTAACGAATACAGAAGCCTTCGGCGGAAAGCAGACGCTTGCTGCTATCAATGATATTCCCGAACAAATATTTGACTATGGCCTTACTACTCCATGGAGGGGTATCGTGAGCGCTACAGGCTTCCTGGGTAAACACGGTTTCATCACTGCCGATTATGAGTATGTAGACTACGCTTCTGCACGCTACCATTTCGACGGTGCATTTGTTAATAGCGAATCATTCATCAACCAGTTGATCAGGCAGCGCTACAGGGGTGCCAGCAATTTCCGCATAGGTGCCGAAGGCCGTTTTGATCAACTAATGGTGCGTCTTGGATTTGGATACTATGGTAATCCTGAAAAAAATGGCGGCGATGACCGCATGAGCATTTCTGCAGGTGTTGGTTATAGGTTCGACAATTGGTTTGTTGATCTTGGTTTCATGAACACGCAATACCAGGAACACGAACTGCCTTACCAGGCAAAATATCCCGAGAATTATTATCCCGATCTTCCTTCGGGCATAATACCGATACCACAGGCTGCCATCAAAAACAGCCTGAATAATGTAGCCCTCACACTGGGCTGGAAATTCTAGGACATGACTTTGTAATTATATACTGCGGCTCCTGTACAGGAGCCGTTTTTATTTTGCATCACCTGTAACAGTGGCTTCTTCTTTGCCGGGAAGCTGGCCTTTGTCTTCTGCTTTATCCTGTTCAATAGCAGGTATCGCTTCGCGATAGATGAGCCCTGTTTTTGCCGCATGGTCTGCAGCTTCGGTGGTATTATCAACGATCACCATTTCCAGCTTTTGCTGCGATAATTCTTTGGAGATATCAAGAGCAATTTTCTCCCGTTCTGCAAGCTGCACGTCGCGTATGTAGATGGCTAGTATTCTTCCGGGAAATTGCAGCGCTACCTCCCGGTATATCTTCGGGTCTTCCTGTCCACTGTCACCCACCAGCACGAAATTCAGATCAGGATACGTGAGCAGGATCCTTTCTATCTCGCCAAACTTATGCCCCATATGCCCGCCGCCGCTTTTCAGTATCGAGTTATTGGCCATCCCGAAATCGCGTAGCAATAACGGTCCGGCTGGTATCTCGTTCAGGTCAAGAAAATCGCGCAGCAGGTCGTACATATTCCATGGACTGCTACTGACGTAGAAGAACGGATTATTACGCTTGCCATTCCTGCCCAGCTGCAGCGATTTATAAAACTCAGACACCCCCGCAAATGGCAACCTTGTCTTCGCATTGTTCAGAAACACGGTCCTCGCCATGGCCAGCATATCGGTTGCCGATGTGCGCACGATTGTATCGTCAATATCGCTGATGATACCATACTCTGCGTCCAGCGGCGGTATCATCACCTCTGCCTTTGCACTGAAGCCGGCAGTGTATGGTTTCGGGATATCGGTCAGGTGTAGGTCTACCCCATGCCAAAGATTCTCGCGTATCACCGGCTTTTCCGGAACCAGGTCGAAATGAAAATAGCCTTCGTTATCAGTTACCGCGTGCTGTTCTTCTTCGCCGAATACGGCTTTAATAGTTGCGCCGACTACTTCATCACTCTCAAAGCGTTTATACATGTTCAGCAGGTTGTTCAGGATGGTGTCCTTGTCCCCTGCCCCGGCAATCTTCTCATCTTCCAGCACCCTGCCCTTCAGGTACAGCCTGTTCAGTGTGCCATAGGTACGGTACGGCAGTATCTGGATCGGATCGACGTACCCCATCCGGAACTTCAGCCTATCGGCCAGGCGGTTGAAGTCAGATTCTATTTCCGTGACATATTTTCCAAACAGTTCTTTCCAATCCATGACAAATGATTCTAAACTGAAGGTAAAAACTCCGCGCCATTCGCCTCAAAGCCGCTAAAATGCTGACATTTTGACAAGTTAGAACCATTTGGAATGGCGCTTGTTATCTAACTTTGACAACCATAAATATAAAAAACATTAGACCATGCAGGAGAAAGGCACTATTTCCATCCATACCGAGAATATCTTCCCCATCATTAAGAAGTTTCTGTATTCTGATAACGAGATCTTCCTGCGAGAGCTTACATCGAATGCAGTAGATGCTACACAAAAGATCAAACGCCTGTCTTCGCTGGGCCAGTTCAATGGCGAACTCGGCGAATTGCGTGTTGAGGTGAGCTTCGATAAAGACGCTAAGACTATCACCATCTCCGACAACGGCCTGGGTATGACCGACGAGGAGATCAAGAAATACATCAACCAGATCGCCTTCTCTGGCGCTACCGAATTCATGGAGCGCTTTAAAGATGCAAAAGACGCTAACGAGATCATCGGTAAGTTCGGTCTCGGTTTCTACTCTGCCTTCATGGTAGCTGATAAAGTAGAGATCAACACGCTTTCTTACCAGGATGGCGCAGCACCTGCACGCTGGATATGCGACGGCAGCACCGAGTTTGAAATAACAGACGGCGACCGCACACAACGCGGTACCGATGTGATACTCTACATCAACAGCGACTCAGAAGAATTCCTCGATGAATTCAAGCTGCAGGGGATACTGGATAAATACTGCAAGTTCCTGCCAGTGCCTATCAAGTTTGGTATGCGTACCGACCGCGAACCAGATGGCGAGGACGAGACAGGCAAGATGAAGTATAAAGAGGTGGAGATCGATAACATCGTCAACACTACAAAACCTATCTGGACCAAAGCGCCTTCTGAACTCACAGACGAAGACTATCTCGATTTTTACGACGAGCTGTACCCAATGTCAGAACCACCGCTGTTCTGGATACACCTGAACGTTGATTATCCTTTCAACCTGACGGGTGTACTCTACTTCCCTAAAGTGAAGAACGAATTCGAACTGCAACGAAATAAGATCAAATTGTTCTCTCGCCAGGTATTCATTACCGACGAAGTAAAAGACATCGTTCCTGAATTCCTGATGCTGTTGCATGGTGTTATCGATTCTCCGGATATCCCGCTGAACGTATCGCGCAGCTTCCTGCAGGCCGATAGCAATGTGAAGAAGATCAATGCGCACATCACCAAGAAAGTAGCCGACAAGCTGAGCGAGCTATACAAGAAGGACCGCAAGGCTTACGAAGAGAAATGGAAAGACATTGGCTTGTTCGTGAAATACGGTATGCTGAGCGATGAGAAGTTTTACGACAAGGCGAAAGACTTCGCGCTGCTCACCAATACAGCCAACGAATACTTTACGCTGGAAGAATACAAGACAAAAGCCGAAGTGCTGCAAAAAGATAAAGACGGCACCACGGTGTACCTCTATAGCAACAACCCCGGCAAACAGGATGCCTTTATCCAGTCTGCAAGGAATAAAAGCTATGACGTGCTGCTGATGGATTCACCTATCGACAACCACTTCATCGGCCAGCTGGAACATAAACTGGAAAAGACGGCGCTGAAACGGGTAGATGCAGACGTTATCGACAAGCTGATAGACAAAGGTGACACCATTGCGCACGTACTGAGCGAAGACGAAAGCAGCAAAGTAAAAGCGGTGTTTGAGAAAGCCATCAACAAGCCTGCTATGAGCGTAGAAATAGAAAGCCAGAGCGCCGACGAACTGCCGGTAAGCATCACAATGAACGAGTTCATGCGCCGAATGAAAGATATGGCTGCCATGGGCGGCGGCGGACCGATGAATTTCTACGGCGCACTTCCTGACAACTACAAAGTAGCCATCAACGCCAACCACAAGCTGGTGACGCGCATACTGAAAGCAGAAACCGAAGAGAAGCAGACGCAACTAGCTAAACAAGCTTACGATCTTGCCTTGCTCTCACAAGGCATGCTCACCGGCAGCGACCTGACCGAGTTCCTGAAGCGTAGCGTGGATATGATAGAACAATAAGCGAACAATAATAAACAAGAAAGCCTCCCATTCGGGAGGCTTTTTCTATTAGTCGTGAATTAAGATTAGCTATTGTACAAACAGGTAAACATTTCCTGCAGCTTTCCTGTTTGTTTGCCTTTCACTTTGGGGCTTTTGAGCTCCTGTCCCGGCACATCTATCTTCAGATCTGTGATCGGCGATTTGGCCAGCTTCTGCAAAGTCTCTTTAGGCAAATCGAAGTTTAGATAATAAACCGAATAAACATAGACAGTTCCTGCGCCGCCACTGGCTGCCTGTGTAACAGGACTGCTTGTTTCGCTTGTCGGTATAGTCACAACTGAACCATCCTCTAGCTTAAGTAATAGCGGAGTGCCTTTTTCTATTTTCTGGTTAGCCTCACCGTTCATGGCTATTCCCCATTTCATAGAGGACTTGCCTTCACTCTGGCTCAGGTCCACACTCCATTTGAGCCCGCTGCCGCTCAATACCACGCGACCGGTTTTTTCAGTTTTGTTGGTAAATGCGTCTTTCTTTGATTTCATGCCGGGACAATCTTGCGCATAGGTGCTTATGCCCAACATCAATGAAACGCCAAATAAAAACAGGGATTTCTTCATATTTGATAGATTTGAGCAACAAAATAGATGAAAAACATTTCTTTTCATAACTGGTAGTGTCCTGTGTCAGGTGGAAACACCTGACAGCACTATTACAGAGTTTTAGTTAGGTACGTTTATTATAGCATCTAAGAAAGTATCCCTCACACCGAGAATGAAATCAGGACTATCAACGCTTACAACGTAATAATACGACGTCTCCTTACTGTTGGGGTTTGGCCATAGATAATTCTTACTATCGTTCAAATATTTCAACTCCTCTTCTTGTACTGTTCTAATCACTGTACCACCTTTACTTCTGTTATTAATATAATTGATAACTGAATCAACATTCCTTGCCGGAACTCCCATTTTAGTATAATAACTATTTCGGTCAATTGAATCAGCACCTAATGCGGGTTTAATAAACGCCACTTCTATTTCTGAGGCGTTCAAAACTCCGATTGGTTTTCTATCATCGCATTTCCTAAAACATGTAACGATCATGACAAGAGTTCCGCCAACTATTCCGATAAGCCCCTTGCCAAGCATTGATAGTTGAGATTGGTCGCCAAGATTATCCCAAAATGTTCTCTTCTCCATTAAAATATTTATTTCTTTCGTCGCCTGCGAGTCTCTTGCAAAGGACTCGCAGGCATCAAGGTGAAGGCGCCGAGTCCCTATTCAGAAGACTCGGCGAGAACTAAACTAAACTTTTACCACAACTGACCCTGCGAGAAAATCATGAATTGCCCTACGCTTATCATTCAGGAACATTGTGATAAGCTCTAAACACATCCAAATAAATGAAATCATGAATTCAGTCATCTCATACCCTTCAATCGATTGCTTGTTAAAGACAAAAACGAGAATGTACACAAACAAAGCTACTTCACTTACTATCCAAGGCAGTTCGCGATAAAATGCCCTCAAAAATCCAATAGTTGCATCTTCAGAGACGTCCAGAACCTTTATCCCCATTATCTTCTTTCCCAGTGTTTGACCATACTTTCCATGGCAGAAAATGAAGTAGGTCGCGACAACGGCAGTATAAATAATTGTTGAGAAGATAAACTGTGAAAAAATAGATTCAACCTCAATAAATGAATATGGAATAAACAAAACGCTGTCAATTATGCTTGCTCCTAACCGTCTCCAAAAAGTTCTATACTTGTTCATTTCCAAATTATGATAAGTGTTGTCAGGTGGTCCCACCTGACAACAAAGACTCGGCGAGTGCTACAAAAAAAGCATCTTAAACGTTTCAAGTTGTATTTCCGTAAATTCTATGGCATCGTTTGACTCCGGCTTCAAAAAACACCCCCATGTATTATTTACCAACGAAAAAGGGTGATCTGCAATCTCAATTTTCCAAATAGTTGTGCCGGGCCCCTCAAGTTTGTCAAAGACGTTTATTGAATACGTATCAGCCAGAATGTTGCATATCGTTGCCAAATCCGCCTCATTATTGAAATTGTCAAGATCATAAACTACGGCACCGTTTAAATCTCTTTGCTTAATCACCTTTTATCTATTAAAAGCTAACACCTATTTAGTACAACATTTCCACCTGACAACAAAAAAGTTATTTCTTCACCGGTATCCTGTTCACCACCTCCAGCAAATACTTCCAGAACTTCTGCACTGAGCTGATCTGGCAGCGTTCGTCTGGTGAGTGTGCGCCGTAGATATTCGGACCGAAAGAGATCATTTCCATTTCCGGATAGTTCCTGCCCAGTATACCGCATTCCAGTCCGGCGTGTACGGCGTTCACATGTGCCGGTTCGCCAAACATTTCTTTATAAGTATCGCTCATCAGCTTCACGATAGTAGCATTGGGGTTAGGCTGCCAGCCGGGGTAAGCGCCGCCGGTCGTTACATTGGCTTCCATCAATTCAAACGCGCTGGTGATGGCCATCCTCAGGTCGTCCTTCTCCGTTTCTACCGAGCTGCGGGTCAGGCACTGGATGCTGTAGCTGCCATCTTCCACCAACACACGCGCCAGGTTGTTAGAACTTTGCACCAGCCCCTGGATATCCGGGCTCATACGGTAGATACCATTAGGGCAAGCATAGATCACGCGCAGCAGTTTCTGCTGAAACTCTTTATCCATCACCTGCGTCGGCATCACCGTACCATTCAGGCTCAGCAGCAGGTTAGGGTCTGTTGTTTTAAACTCTTTACGCAGTATCTCGGCAAACTGCGCTACGGTCTCTTTTACCGCAGCCACATGTTTATCCTCAACTGCTATCGTCGCAAACGATTCGCGCGGTATCGCATTACGCAGGCTGCCGCCGTTGATATCTGTGATACGTATATCGTATTTGCCTGTCAGCTCCAGCAACACGCGGTTCATTAGCTTATTAGCATTACCGCGGCCCAAGTGTATATCACCGCCTGAGTGTCCGCCTGTCAATCCAGTTACCGAAAGTTCAAAAGCCTCTCCTACCGGAGCGTTTACTTGCTGGTAATTTCCAGTCGCCGTTGCATCGATACCACCCGCACAGCCTATCGTCAGCTCGGTATCTTCTTCCGTATCCAGGTTCAGCAGCATCTTGCCGGTCAGCAGGCCGCCTTTCAATTCCAGCGCGCCGGTCATACCCGTTTCTTCGTCAATGGTAAACAAGGCCTCCAGCGGCGGGTGCGCAATATCGGTTGACGACAACAGCGCCATGATAGCAGCTACACCGATACCGTTATCAGCACCCAGCGTTGTGCCTTTAGCTTTCACCCAGTCGCCATCCACATACATCTCAATACCTTGTGTATTGAAATCGAAAGTGGTGTCACTGTTCTTCTGGTGCACCATATCCAGGTGGCTTTGCAGCACAATGGTCTCGCGGTCTTCCATTCCTTTCGATGCAGGCTTGCGGATGATCACGTTCCCTGCTTCATCCACCTTGGTTTCCAGCCCCAGGACTTCACCAAATTTCTTTACAAAGTCAATCACACGTTCTTCCTTCTTCGAAGGACGCGGAACTGCGTTCAGGTCAGCAAAATGATTCCACAAAGCGGTGGGTGCCAGCTGGCGTATCTGTTCGTTCATGTATTTATTGTTTAAACCGTACGGTGCGGAAAATTACATATTTCCCGCAAAAGCTGAGCCGGCGGGAAATACATTTCTATTTAACTATAATTTATTGTATATTTGCAATAGCCCTGTTTACGTTGTTGACGTTTTTGCTACTCTAAAAAAAGTGCTAACAATGTTAACAAATGTAAACAACAGAAACCCTATGTCATCCCGAGCTATTGCAGCTGAATCGATGATTGCGCCCTCTTTGCGAGGGATCCCACACAGCGTGGGCTCCCTCGCTGCATCGCATCTCCCGGATCAGCACCAGTTACTCGGGATGACAGAAGTGTTTCGACACCGGATGTATTTTTTCAAACCCATCAAAAAGTACACAATTGTACACAACGACTCGAATCCCAATCAGTTATATCAGTTTAATCTGAGGTTCAGAAACCCCGACAACAACTGTTATCATTTCAAAAACGACATTCCATGAGAACGCCATTCGCAAACCACACTCCTTCAATAATTTACATGCTCAAACGTCGCGCGGCAACAAAAATCTTGTCTTTTTAAAAACTCCGAAAACGGCAACAAAAGTTATCAATTCCGCAGTCGGCCCAATCGATGAAAATTCAGTAGCATTCTGTAACAAATTCGTCCTCAACACCGGCAGTGGCACATTTTTCATGAATTTCCAATAACGCATTATGTAACAATTTAATCAGTCGCCCAGGTTAAACCGGGGTTCAGATATGAAAAAAACAGCACCTAAGAAAACAGCTAAGGCCAAGCCGGCCCCTGCTAAAAAAACGGCAAAGCCAGCAGCAAAAGCCCCGGCCAAAAAAGCCGTAGCAAAGGCCAAACCAGCGGCTAAAGCTAAGCCTGCAGCCAAAAAAGCGCCAAAAACTGCCGCAAAACCCGCAATCAAAAAGGCAGTAAAACCGGCTAAAAAAACACAGATCGTCACCAAAAAGGTGGCTGCGCCGGCTAAAAAAACGGCTGCCAAACCAGCAGCAAAAGCACCGGCCAAAGCCAAACAGGCCAAACCTGTGGTTGTGGAAAAACCGAAAAATTATGCACAACCCGCGGCCAAAGCCAAACCTTCTAAAAACAATTCGGCTAATTCTATTTCTTTGCAGAAAGGAAAGAAGAAAGACATGGCAGAATTAACTAATCAGTATACCGAAGACAGTATCCGGTCGCTCGACTGGCGCGAACACATCCGCCTGCGTCCCGGTATGTATATCGGTAAGCTGGGCGATGGCAGTAGTGTTGACGATGGTATCTATATCCTGCTGAAAGAGGTGGTAGACAACTGTATAGATGAATACACCATGGGCTTCGGCAAGCGTGTAGATCTGAAAGTGCAGGACGGAACTGTAAGCGTGCGTGACTACGGTCGTGGTATCCCCCTGGGTAAAGTGGTAGATGTTGTAAGTAAGATCAATACAGGTGCGAAGTACGATAGCAAAGCCTTCCAGAAATCGGTGGGCCTGAATGGTGTGGGTACCAAGGCGGTGAACGCCCTGAGTAGCTATTTCAAGGTATCGGCCTTCCGCGAAGGCAAAATGAAAACTGCCGAGTTTGAAAAAGGCGTACTGACAAACGAACATAAAGAAACAACCACCAGCGAAGCAAACGGCACAGCTGTATTTTTCACTCCGGATGATTCGGTATTCCGCAACTACCACTTCCTGAGCGAATACATTGAGAACCAGGTATGGAACTACTGCTACCTGAATGCGGGCCTGCTGATCAACTTCAATGGCAGGAACTATGTTTCAAAGAACGGTCTGCTTGACCTCTTGCAGCGCAAGACCAATCCCGAAACCATGCGCTACCCCATCATTCACCTGAAAGGTGAAGATGTGGAACTGGCCATTACACATACGGGTGATTACGGCGAGGACATCTACTCGTTCGTAAATGGTCAGCATACCACACAAGGTGGTACACACCAGGCTGCTTTCCGTGAGGCTTATGTAAAAGTGATCCGCGATTTCTTTAAGAAAGACTACGAAGCATCGGATGTACGCCAGAGCATTTGCGCGGCTATCGCCGTTCGAGTGCAGGAGCCAGTATTTGAATCGCAGACCAAGACCAAACTTGGTTCGCTGACCATGTCTGAAGGCGGCCAGTCTATGAAGTCATTCATGCTGGAATTCCTGTCTAAGGAGCTGGATAACTACCTGCATAAGAATCCGACCGTTGCCGATGCACTGAAGAAACGTATCGAACAAAGTGAGCGTGAACGCAAAGAACTGTCAGGCATCCGTAAGCTGGCCAACGAACGTGCGAAGAAAGCCAACCTTCATAATAAGAAACTGCGCGATTGCCGCATTCACCTGAACGACGATCCGCCAAGCAAAAACAAAGAAGAGTTTACAGCAAAACAACTGGAGAGCACCATCTTTATTACCGAGGGTGACTCGGCCAGCGGTTCAATTACCAAGAGCCGGCATGTGGAATCACAAGCGGTATTCAGCTTGCGTGGTAAGCCGCTTAACTGCTATGGCCTCACCAAGAAAGTAGTGTACGAGAATGAAGAGTTCAACCTGCTTCAACACGCGCTGAATATTGAAGAAGGTATGGAAGGCCTGCGCTATAACAATATCATTATAGCCACCGATGCCGACGTGGATGGTATGCACATCCGCCTGCTCATCATGACGTTCTTCCTCCAGTTCTTCCCAGACCTGGTACGTAACGGCCACGTGTTTGTACTCGACACACCACTGTTCCGTGTGCGTAACAAACAGAAGACCATTTACTGCTACAGCGACGAAGAGCGCAGGCGCGCCATTGCAGAACTGGGCAGCAAACCCGAGATCACACGATTCAAAGGTTTGGGTGAGATATCACCTGAAGAGTTTGCACAATTCATAGGTGAAGACATGCGCAAGGAACCCGTGCTGCTAAGCCACGATGCACAGATACAAAAACTGCTGGAATACTACATGGGCAAGAATACGCCGCAACGCCAGGTGTTCATTATCGACAACCTGCGTGTAGAGAAAGACCTTATAGAAGAAGTAGCAGCATCCTAAAATATCGAATGGCGCCCTTTGGGCGCCATTCTTATTATTAATCACTATAAAACTAAACAGCCTGAGAAGAAGGCACCGAATGTAAAGCAATGCGATTGCCTTCAGTATCCAGTATTACAGCCATGTAACCGTATTCAGGAGATATCTCCGTTTTATGAACCATGATCGAACCGCCTGCTGCTTCTACCTTATCCAGCACCAGCTGCACATCCGGGTTGGCATTCAGGTATATCAGTGGACCGTCGGTAGCTGACGGCGTATGAAAGCCCTCGCTATCGCAAAGAGCGCCGCCCACACCCATCGGGTCTTCTATCGGGAACATGCGCATCCTAAGATTGGGAAAGTCGGCCGATATCATCTTGATGCCGAAGATAGTTTCATAGAATTTCTGAGCGCGGTCAAGGTCAGTGGCCGGTATCTCAAACCAGCTTATGGCATTTTTGAATTGCATAGACATAATTGATAGCCCAAATATAGAAATTACAAGCTTGGACCATCGGCTAAACAATCTTAAAAATGGTGAAATATACCAGGCTACTTAGCTGCGTCCTGTGGTTTATGCTTCTGCTGCAACTCTATGGCGAGATACTTCGCGATCGACCGGGCCTGCGATTCATTATCCGCCTTAACGATGGCAAAACTGAGTTGCCCGTTACTATGCTCATAATAGGGTTCATTGCCAGAGATCTTTTCCCCGGTTTCACTACAGGAAACGATCCTGTTTTTCGCGTACACAATATGGTAAAATTTCATTGTATGGCCGTTTTATCGCCTCACACTAAAAAAATCGTGCACAGAATCGTTATATAATTTTTCACCAACTATTAATTATTGACCAGCTATGAAGAACAACGCTTATAAATATGTGCAGTAGCTGAACAGGATTCCACAATCTTCTTCCACACGTTATAAACACTGGGATTAAGCCTCTGCTTTATCAGGAAACCGAACATTAAATTTGCTGTATGATTTACCACATAGTAGTTGGAGACCTGGCAGCGGCTCCCTTGAATGAAGCTGTAATGTCAGAGCCTTCGCTGCAGGGCGAAGTGATCGTGATGAAGGATATTCTGCATGTTGGCCCTATCCAAAAAGCAGAGGGACAAAGCTTTAGCGAACTGCGTACCGAATTCTGGCAGCAAGTGATACCGCAAGACAAGGAGCTGAAAGTGGACGATATGGAGCGCCTGCTGGAGATCTCAAATGCCTTGTACAAAGACGAAACTGCACAGGCCTGGTTTTGGATGGCTCCAGCCCCTGCCGATGTGGTGGCTTATCATTGGATGCTCCCCTACCTGAGCAAGCACATGGGCAGGTTCTTCCTGTTGAACATAGCCAACCTTCCGTTCCTTAACGAAGCAGGCAAAGTATTCTATCCTAAGAGTATCAGCGAGATACTACCTAAAGAACTGGTTAAAGCTCGCAGGCTGGCCCGCCCTGTCACCCACGCCGAAGTAGAAGTAGACGGTGACGAATGGCGCAAACTGGTAGAGGAAAATGCAGGTATCCGTACGCACGGTGGTGGCAAAAAACTGGCATCCCAACCGGAGACACATTACGATAACCAGCTGATGAGCTTCTGCTCACACCAATTCCAGAAGGCCTCGCGCATTGTTACCCAGGCATTGAGCAAGTTTGGCCTGCCTACTGGCGATGTGCATCTTGGATGGCGTTTGCGCAAGATGGCTGAGGAAGGCAAACTGTTGCTGCAAGGCAATGTGATGAAGGAACTGAAGGACTTCGAGGTAAAACTGCCAGGTGGCGACGCCGGGCAGGCCCCGGTAGCCGAAGAGAATGCCGCCGTATCATGATGATCGAGCCAATTCCCCTTGTGGGAAGCGACGAGCGTGGCTATACGGCTGAATATTTACATGATCGGTCGGGACAGCAGCTCATTCTCTTCCGTAAAGCGGGTAGCGTCAGCGGAAGACATTATCATAAAGGCATTTCGGCAGCAAAATCGCCGGAAATACTGGTTTTGCTACAGGGTAAGCTGCGCCTTAACTGGAAAGCCGTAGGTGCTGCCGAGATGCAAACCACGGTGGTCGAGGGGCCGGCAAAACTGCAGGTGCCGCCCCTGGTCTGGCACGAACTCATAGCCGAGACAGACTGTGTGCTGCTCGAAATGAACTCCATAGCGGAGCATGCCGCCGATACCTTCGAACTACCTAAGTTTTAGGGCTAAACGCCTGATTTAGCTTAACTTTGCGGGCATTATGACATTTGAACTGCCCCTTACTGAAGCCAGGGTAAAACCCCGCCAGGTGATAGCATTGCACCTGATGGCCGGCCTGGTCATGGCGGGATGTGGGGCTATACTCTCCTTATTGCAGTCACCCATACACACGCTGACTATCGGCTTGCTTGTGGCCGGTGTGCTGTTATTAGGCACTGCCCTTCTCCGCAATAAGTGGATCAGGCAACCAAAAGTCAATCGCCTTTTCCGCATCGGGGAGTTGATGGTGTTGTTGTGCCTGGCGAGCTACCTGGCGATGAGCAAGTTCCCCATCCCTGCTGCCATGTGCGGAATATTGGGCGCAGCTATATTGTTCGCTATCTTTTGGGAACAGCAAGCGGACTCAGCTCTAACTATTCATGTTGACGAACAAGGAGTAAGGCTACCACTGACTTCGCGCAAGCGCAACCTGCGTTGGCCGGAGATCGAACAGGTACTATTGCGATTTGGCACCTTGACCATCAATTTAAAAGACAATAGAATGTTCCAATGGACTGTAGGTTCTATTGGCTTCGATAAAGACCGTTTTGAACAATTTTGTAGTACACAAATAGAAGCAGGCAAGTTGCAAAGAGACCCTCATGATTGGTAGTCTCGCTTCTGTTTAATTTGAATTTAGACATGTTATCAAGTTCACCATACCTGCTGTATGCAGACGGCCAGGGCAATACTTTTGAGGACACCTCCCTGTATGCAATAGGAAGAACAGGCTGGGATGCGGTTCCTGTACCTGAAGAAGATTGGATAGAGTTGCCCGATGGTGGTTCGCTGTACCAGCTACCTGATCGCAGGGGCATAGGCATCGATGTAAAGACAGGTGAAATGCGCCTTTGCGAAAAAGGATGGGCAGTAGCTGCATTTATCCCACCTGCGCACACCGGCCTTTACCTGGCCGCATTTGAAGCTATACCAGATGCTCAAACGCTTCCTTTGTTCTGCTACACCGCAGTAGGTTGGCACGACGGGAAATTCTATGTGCCTGCAGTACGCATCGAACGTGATATACGCCAGGAATGCAAAGGCTACGATGACAACAAGATAGAGCTTGGTGTAGAACACATGCTTGAAGCTTACCCGCACAACAGGCTGGTGCAACACCTCGCTAATAACTGTGCACTCACCTACCATTGCCCGGCAGCAAGAAACTATTTCATGGGCCGTTGGGAATGTCCAATACCTTCTTCGCCGGCATGTAACGCTAACTGTATCGGTTGCATATCTTTCCAACCGCAAGAAGAAACCATCACTTCATCTCAAGATCGCTTGACGTTCAAACCAACTGCTGCGGAGATAGTAGAATTCACGGTTCCACACCTTGAAACTGCTCCTTACCCCATCGTAAGTTTCGGCCAGGGTTGTGAAGGTGAGCCATTGCTGATGTGGGAAACAATAAAAGAGTCTATCATCGAGATACGCAAGCATACGAAGAAAGGCAGCATTAACATTAACACCAATGGTAGCAAACCAGCGGCAGTCGAGCAGCTAATGCAAGCCGGCCTTGACAGCATTCGTGTAAGTCTCAACTCGGTAAGGCCCGAGATCTACACCAAATACTACCTGCCTAACAACTATAAGTTTGAAGACATTGTTGAAAGCATCCGCATCGTTCGCAACCATGGTGGCTGGGCTTCTATCAATTATTTCACATTCCCCGGCATGACCGACAGTGTTGATGAATATGAAGCCATGCGTGAACTGATAAAGTATACAGACCTGAGCATGATACAGTGGCGCAACTTCAACATCGACCCTGATTGGTACCTAGGTAAACTCGGCGTTACAGACACGGGCGAATATATCGGTATCAAGCAAATGATGGAACTGCTGCACGAGGAGTTCCCGAATGTAAAATTTGGCTATTACAATCCGCCTATGGAGCGCATGCGCAATTTCGAAACAGATTTTGCACATTAACGTAATTCTAGCATTAGTTTAGGTATTTTAGATAATATGAACATAGCAGATCGTCATATAAACAACCGCGCAGCAGCATGGACTGTGGGCGTGCACGTGGTACTATTGCTGCTGTTCATTTTTGTCAGATATAGTTCCCCCGCAGCGCAGGAACCTTTGCAGGAACTTGGCATGGAAGTGAACCTGGGAACAGACGAAGATGGCAGTGGTGACGATCAGCCAATGAATACAGCAGACCCCGCTGCAACAAGTGTTGCAACTACCTACAAGGCTGCCTCTGCTCCTAAGCCAGCAGCAAAGGAAATATTGCGTACAGAAGATCGCACAGCTCCCTCGATCGCCCACACGCAAAAAGTAAAAGCAAGGGAAGTGGCAACACAACAGGCCACTTCAAGAAATACCGAACGGAGCACCCGTCAGAATAACGATAATAATACGAACCAACGTCCGCGGTACGTCTATAATGGCGGCAACGGAACGGGCGGCAACGCCGGTCCGGCCAATATCCCCGGTCGTGGCGAAGGCAATGGGAATGGCCCCGGCGATAAAGGTATACCTGGTGGAACACCGGGTGCCAGCAATTATACAGGCACTCCTGGCAGCGGCAATGGCATAAGTCATACGCTCAGCCGTCGCTCCATTATCGCATTTCCTCCACCTGAAGCTGAATTCAGGGAAGGTGGCAAGGTGGTCATCCGCATAACAGTCAATCAAAACGGGGTTATTACAAATAAACAGGTAGTGTCCGCCAGCAACGGCGAATTACGCGCTATTGCGCTGAGAAAGCTGGAAAAAGTAAAATTCAATAAAAGCGAAGAAGCGCCTGAAGAACAGTTTGGCAATATTACCTTTGTGTTCAAAACCCGTTCTTAATACCCGGTATGAACACACAAGCTGCTTACAACGACACGATCGATTACTTATACGAAAGGCTGCCGCAATTTTCGAAACAAGGCGCTGCAGCTATTAAGAAAGATCTGGTAAACATAACCAGTCTTTGTGAAGCACTGGGAGAACCATATAAAAAGTTCAAATCAGTTCACATTGCCGGTACCAATGGTAAAGGAAGCACCAGCCATATGCTGGCTGCTATACTCCAGCAGTCGGGTTATCGTGTCGGCTTGTACACTTCACCACACCTGATCGACTTCAGGGAGCGTATACGCATTGACGGTCAACAGGTGTCAAAGGATTGGGTGGTTGATTTCGTAGAAAAGAACAAGAAACTCATTGAACAGGTAGAGCCTTCATTTTTTGAAGTAACTGTTGCGATGGCTTTCCAGGCCTTTGCCGAAAATGAAGTTGATTTTGCAATAATCGAAACTGGCCTTGGCGGCCGACTGGATAGCACCAATATCATTGAGCCGATTTTGTCGATCATAACGAATATCAGCTATGATCACATGGATGTGCTCGGCAATACGCTGGAACAGATAGCTATAGAAAAAGCCGGCATCATAAAGGCGAAGGTGCCAGTTATTATCGGCCAACAACATTCGGAAACCGAACGCGTATTCTTTGAGCAGTCTATACACAAACAAAGCACATTGTATTACGCTGATGCACAGTGGGACCTCGTACGTGTAAAACAAGACCAGCAGTATCAGTATTTCAAAGCGATACACCGGGCCAAAATGGAGATGTTTGATCTGAAAACGGATCTGAAAGGCAATTACCAGGTACCTAACATCAAAACAGCACTTGCTGCGATTGACATTCTTAAAACCAACCACGGCCTTAATATATCGAAAGAGAACATAATCCTGGCACTTGGAAAAGTAAAAAGACTAACCGGGCTGAAAGGAAGATGGGATATAGTACAACAACAACCGCTCATCATAGCCGATGTCGCTCATAACCCAGCAGGATTGAAGGAAGTACTGGCTCAATGGGACAATGTCAAAGCTAAAGACAAACACATTGTTCTCGGGTTTGTAAAAGATAAGGACGTAAGTGCCGCACTTTCCCTTTTCCCAACTGACAACACTTATTATTTCTGCCAGGCACAAATTCCAAGGGCGCTAAATATGAATGAGCTAAAACAGTTAGCAAGCGAGAAAGGTCTTGAAGGAAAAGTATACCCTACAGTTGATGAAGCTGTAAAAGCGGCAAGGAACGCTGCAGGCAACACAGGTGCGGTGCTGATAACTGGTAGTTTCTTTATAGTTGGAGAAGGTCTTGAATATTTAAGCGTCAATAACGGCCTATTATTTCCCACGACCCTGGAATAGCACCATCATAGTATAGAGCATGATCTTTACATCGAGCGCGAGTGAACAGTTCTCTATATATAGCAGGTCATACTTCATACGTTCCAGCATTTCATCCACGTTTTCAGCGTAACCGTACTGCACCATACCCCACGAGGTTAAACCAGGCTTTACCTTGTGCAGATACCTATAGTGAGGATGCGTCTGGCTGATGATATCGATAAAGTGTTTGCGCTCCGGCCGTGGCCCTACCAGTGACATATCCCCCTTCAGTATATTCACGAATTGAGGTAATTCATCCAGCCTCCACTTGCGCATAAATCGGCCCCATGGCGTAATACGTGGATCTGTCTTGCTCGAAAGCGATGGACCATGACGCTCCGCATCAAGATACATCGACCGGAACTTATAGATATAGAATTCCTTTCCAAACAACCCCATCCTTTTCTGTTTATAAATAATGGGCCCATGTGAAGAGAGCGCCACTTTTATGGCGGCAAACAAGAACACCGGCGATAGTATGATCAATGCAAAAAGTGAGATCAGAATATCCAGTGTACGCTTTACTACGCGTTGCCAGTCTGGCATCAGGTCGGGATGAATATGGATCAATACAGCATCGTACACGTTGCTTGTTTTTACTGACCCTGAGATGATATCATACATATCAGGCAACACCTTGATCACAACTGGGCGATAGCTAAGGCGGGTCAAGATATTCTCAAGCAAATGGTGCTCGGACGAGTCCACTGCTACAACCACTTCTTCTATTTCGTGGCTATCAATAATATTTTCCAATTCTGAGAGATGACCCAACTGCGGCAAATGTTTGCTCATGCCGTTGGCCGCCTCAAGATTTGAATAGATAAATCCTTTGAAAATATTGCCGAGCACTTTGGGGCTTTCGCTTACCTGCTTGTAGATGTTCACTGCCTTCGCATTGCCACCAATGATAAGTGTATTAAATCCTACTTTGCCTCTAATGAGATTCTTCTTCACCTCTCTAAAAATAGCCAGGCGCAAAAACAGCGTAAAGCTTGTGTGGATCAAAAGGTATCGGCCTGTCATCCTAATGAAGTAGGAATAATCAGTGGCATCGTTTGCAAATACAAAAAGAGAAATGAAGATAGTGCCCAGGATACATGAGATCAACGTCCTATTAACCTCATTGAGCCTGGACTTACGGTAAAGATCGAAATAGGTACCAGACAGCAAGTATAGAAAAAGCCATCCGCCGGGCAATACTACCAGCCCAAAAACGTAATCTCTAAACCGAAGCATTTTTAATGCTTCTAAAAAACCTGTCTGTTCCAGCAACTGGTGACGATAGGTCCAGAATATCATCCACGCGGCAGCTGCTGCTACGTAATCCAGTAGCACTAATTGCCGAATCGCACGTTTTTTCAGAGGGGTAAAACGCATGACTTATTTTAGAATGATACAACTTTAATATTGTCAAGCAGCACATAGCCTTCGGACAAGCCGCTGTCTAATGTTGTTTTTATCATCAGCCTATACGAGCCTGTCTGGTATTTTGCCGTGAATGCCGATAGGTCGAAATATATCTTGTTCCAGCTATCCTTAGCTTTTACTCCACCAATGTACTCAAACACGATATTACCAGACTGTGTTGTTTGCAGCCCCACTACAAATGATGTTGTTCCCTGGTAGTTGAGTTCCAGGTAAGACTTACCCTGCGTGATGGTAAAAGGATCATTTGTAATGATCTCAGAAGACGGGTGTTTTGAATCGAGCTGGACGTAGCCAGAGCCGCCCCCCTCGAACACCCTTTCGTCTGTTACCCTGGTAATACTGGTATCTTCAGCTTTGTCGCTATTCACCTCCACGAACCTGTTACCTATGCCGAGCTCAAAATCTTCTTTCCATTGAAATTTTGCCGACTCCAGGTAGTTGATCTTTGGTGTAATTGAGATAGTTTTTCCCTGGGCTACGGCTATGGACGTATCATAAGTTGAAAAGAACGGATACTGTGTCTCGAAACTGAGACCATTTAATGCAACACCGGGAATAATATTCACATCTCCCGGGCCATCCATGACTATGGGGACCGTCGCCGGCAATCGGAATGTTCCAATTGCCTGGTTGTTAAAATACACCCAGGCACTGGTCACTTTTTGTGACCCACTTCCCTCTCTCGCATAATCTTTTGTTACAAAACTGAATGAGTCTATACGTACATATGTAGGTATACTTTCTGACGGATTAATGACATTACATCCCGATCCAGATATCAGCAACACCAAAAAAAATATCGTTAAGGCACTTCTCATTGACAATAATTGATACACTCTTTCGTTATAACGCAATTTCTGATTAAACATTGTGTAATTCCCTGTGCTGACTCATCTTTTTTAGGATCTGGTGAGCAACATCCATGGCCTGGAAGCCATCATAAACAGAAACCCTTACCGGGCGGCCAGTCAAAATGCTTTGAGCAAACTCTGAAAGTTCCATTCTGATGGCATTCGTATCTTCTACTTCAGGCATCTGGACGGATATCAATTTCTGTTCCCCATTACCCATTTGGATGGGTATATCAAGCATTCCTCTTTTTGCTGTGTCATCCGTCAAACGTACAACTTCGGTTTTCTTCTCGAGAAAGTCAACACCTATATACGCATCGCGCTGGAACAGGCGCATCTTGCGCATCTTCTTGAGAGAAATGCGGCTGGATGTAAGATTGGCAACGCATCCGTTATCAAACTCGATACGGGCATTCGCAATATCGGTTGTTTCACTGATCACGGCTACACCGCTTGCCGAAATGCGCCGTACAGGCGATTTGACCAAATGCATCACGATGTCAATATCGTGTATCATCAGATCGAGTATCACTGACACATCGGTACCACGTGGATTGAATTGAGCAAGGCGATGGGCCTCAATGAACATAGGCTGCAACGGTTGCTCACCCAACGCAAGGTATGCAGGGTTGTAACGCTCCACGTGACCCACCTGGCATTTTACATTGGCTTCCTTTACCAGTTGCACCAATTCAGCAGCTTCGTCAATGGAATGTGCCAGCGGTTTCTCTATAAAGAGATGCTTACACTTGGTAAGGCATTGCTTTGCGATCTCGTAATGCGTGGTCGTGGTGGAAACAATATCCAGCGCGTCGCAGGCATCGATCAATTGCTCAACACTGTCATAACGCTTAACGTCATATTGAGAAATGGCAGATTGTGCCTGTGAATCATCGGGATCGTAAAAACCAACAAAGATCGCGTCAGGAACCTGCAGCCACTGCTGAATATGTATCTTACCCAGGTGCCCGGCCCCAAATACTCCGACTTTAATTCTACTGTCCTGCAATGTTTATATTGGAATTTTCTCTATTTATAAGAAATGAACCGTTGCAAGATAACAAGAAATAGGCACTAAATAATACCCTCGTCCGCCATGCTTAAATAAGAGGTTCCTGCGACAATAAGATGATCGAGCAATTTAATGTCCATCCATTCCGCTGCTTCCTTCAATTTTTTGGTCAATTCTTTGTCGGCCAGGCTGGGTTGCTGGTTTCCCGAAGGGTGGTTGTGCGCAATGATCAATTTATTAGCATTGTACAAAAGCGCGTTTTTCAGGATCATTCTTATATCCGCAACCGTACCAGTCAAACCGCCACTGCTGATCATTTCGTGCCGCAATACCCGGCTCGACTGGTTCAGATACAGTACGCAGAACATTTCGTGGTTCAGGTCTCGCAGCAAGGGAATCACAATTTCAGCCGCATCTGCGCTTTGGGTGATAGTTGGCCGCTGCAGGCCTTCGGTTATTTGCCGGCGACGTCCTAACTCCAATGCTGCAGCAATTGTAATAGCCCTGGCCTCGCCAATACCTTTTGTCTTCTGCAGTTCGACAACACCAAGACGGCCGAGTTCGTGCAGATTGTTATGGGCGTGTCCTAACACTTCCCTGGCAAGGTCAAGTGCCGACTTTTCTTTTGTCCCGCTCGAGATCAAAATAGCCAGCAGTTCGGCGTCCGAGAGTGACACCGCACCTTTTTGCAACATCTTTTCGCGGGGTCTTTCGTCTTCCGCCCAATTTTTAATACTGTTGGACAAAACCATCTGGATAGGTATTATACAATAAATATATGTCGTATGCGTGTTACCATCAAATTTGTTGTCGACTGCTTTCTGCCGTCCATTGTCGTTCTTCGAGATTCAAGCCGGTAATAATATTGGGCGCGAATTTGTTACAGTTTGTTGTCGATTTGAAAGAACCATACTGCTCCTTTACTACAATTGAGAAAGCACTCCAAAGTCACAACAGACCTCACAAATTTCACATAACAAATATACAAATAAAATAACATTTCACCAAGTCAACTTTAAAAGACAGTCAGTAATAGTAGATACATTAATATTATACTTATCTTGGGCTACGACACTTAGAAAATTGATTATATAAGAAGTTACCCGTAATTTTATGAGGTAGTTAATTATTTAAAAGTCAATAGGATAAGGGCTGTGCACCGTTTAGGCGCAACGAGCGTATTCCGCCACCATTTGAAACATTTAGGCACTTGTACACTTGATGGATAAGTTATTATTAAAGCAGATCGACGAATTTTATTCAAACAGCAATATAGCTTCCGAAGTATCGCAGTTGCTTAGAGAGATCGGTGAATCGTATGACAGTGGCGGTACAAAACCTTCTACCAACAATGCCCCTATCCTTCAGCTGGCAACATTGCTAAAAGACGAAATTCTTAGGCGAAAGGCAGCCGAAGAAGAAAAAGACCGCCTGCAACAACACCTTCGGTCTTCACAACACATTACTCACATCGGCAGCTGGGAAGTTGACCTGGTAACAAACAAAGCCGACTGGACAAACGAATTTGCGGAGATATTAGAATACGAGCCAGGAGCTGTTGAACCGGGCTTCGAGGCTTTTTACGCACGTGTTGACGCATCGGAACGTGAGGCCATTGAGCGATCACTCGCACATACGATAAAAACCGGCTCCATCCACGCTATGGAGCACTCACTGATCCTACCCGAAGACAGGCAAAAGCCTGTATACTGTCGGGCTGAGGTAGTTTACGATCCGGCAACAGGCGTACCGTTGAAATTAGTCGGGACGCTGCAAGACATATCGGAAAGAAAAAAAGCACAGGCAAGGTTACAGAGAGCCCATGATGAACTAAAAACGCTGTTCAATAATACACAAGAAGTATTTTATTCCGTTGATATGCAGGAGTACAAACTTTTGCACATCTCTGCTAGCTGCAGAATTGTATATGGCTACTCGGAGCACGAATTTGCGCAAAATCCAAACCTTTGGCTTGAGGTAATTTTACCTGAAGATAAGACCAGGATATTCGCTAACAACGAAGCCATGTACTCTGGGCGCTTCTTCAGTCATGACTATCGTATTAGACACAAAGATGGTAGTATACGGTGGCTCGAGTCGAGGCTTAATCCTACTCTTAATGCAAAAGGAGAATTGATACGATTGGACGGCACAACGGCAGATATCACAAAGCGCAAAGAAGCTGAATTAGCGCTGAAAGATAGCGAGACAAAATTCAGGTACCTGATAGATAATTGCTCAGACGCTATTCTTATACGCAATGAGCATAAGGAGATCGTGTACTGCAGTGATTCTGTTTATGGTGTTATTGGGTATAATGCCGAAGAAGTCATCGGCAAACAGACACTTAATGACATTTACCCAGACGATCTGCAAATGGTGCTTAGCCATTGGGACAAAGTGTTGGAAAGTCCCGGTATTCCCATCACCATAACATACAGGCGCATACATAAAGACGGTCGCCTCATTTGGTGCGAAGGAACATCAACAAACATGCTTCATCAACCTGAGATCAGAGGTGTGGTGGTGAACTTCCGGGATATTACTGAAATGAAGGAAGCTGAACTTGCATTAATATCCAGCGAAAGCAAGTTCAGACACATGATAAGCTATGGCGCTGATACGATAATGATCATGGATAAAGACCACAAGGCGGTTTTTTTAAGTGATTCATTTGAAAAAACCACAGGCTTTACAGCGGCTGAAATACTCGGGAAAGCCACAGGCGATGCAATGCACCCTGACGACCGAGAACGCATGGCTGAGCATTGGAAAATACTGGAAAGCAATCCCGGGAAACCGCTCCAGGTCACTTACCGAAGACTGAAAAAAGACGGTAGTTATATTTGGTGTGAAGGTACCGGCATCAATTTGCTGCATACGCCCGAAGTATCTGGCTTTCTTCTCAACTTCAGAGATATTACCGAGCGTAAAAGGGCCGAAGCAGCACTGCAAAGCAGTGAGGATAAATTTCGTTCGCTTATTGAGCACAGCTCTGACGCGCTGATGATTCTTGACAAGGAAGGAAGAACTGTATATGCAAGCGACTCTGTATACAGGGTAATGGGATACGCGCCCAATGAGATAATTGGTGCAAAGGCGACAGATTTTGTCTACGATGCCGACAGGTATATCGTAGCAGCAGCCAACCGAAAAGTCTGGAGTAATCCGGGGCAACCCTCTACCATTGCATACCGACGTGTAAAAAAAGACGGCACTGTGATCTGGTGTGAAGGTACTGCGACCAACCTCTTGCACGAACCAGCAGTAGCTGGCGTTGTCGTCAACTTCCGTGACATAACCGACAGGAAAAATATTGAGATAGCATTACGAAACAGCGAATATAAATATCGCTCCCTTTTTGAAAATAGCGTTGATGCAGTTATCGTAATAGACGAAAGCTGGGATATCACTTACGCGAGTGAATCACTGAATAATATATTGGGATATAGCCCTGCCGAAGTTTCGGGAATAACGCCCGACAAATTTGTGCATCCCGAGGATCTGGCTGAAGTGCTTGCGCAAAGGAAGCTGGCGATGGTCAATCACAGCAAACAACTTTCGCTCACCGAACGGCCAGCGCACCGCAGGGTACGAAAAGACGGCACTGTTATATGGTGTGAAGGTACTATTACCAATCTACTGGCCGATCCTGCGGTAAGTGGTTTGGTGATCAACTTCAGAGATATAACGGATAGAAAAAACTCTGAGGATGCGTTAAAGCGCTCGAACGAGGAGCTACAGAAATCGAATGCAGAACTGGACAGGTTTGTATACAGCGTATCGCACGACCTGCGGGCACCACTCACGTCTATGCTTGGCCTTACATTCATCGCACAAAATGAGACTACAGACGCCAACATGCTCGACTACCTCGACATGCTGCAAAGTAGCATCGCCAAGCTTGATGGATTTATCCACGATATCCTTGACCATTCCCGCAACGCACGTCTTGAGGTTAAGCACGAACTAATAAACTTTAGCGAGTTGCTTGCAGATATTACTGCTAATCTCAGATTCATGAACCCAGATACTCCAGTAGCGATTCGTACCGTCATAGATGAAAACGAGGCGTACTACAGCGATAAAAGCAGGATGGGTATTATCTTAAATAACCTTGTGTCGAATGCGATCAGATATTACAATCCTGAAATGAAATGTCCTGAGGTCCAGATAGACATCAAAAACGAGAATGGCAAGATCCGGTTATCTGTGAGGGACAATGGCATAGGCATTGGTACAGACCAACAGGAAAAAGTGTTCGACATGTTCTACAGGGTATCCCACAAATCTACCGGATCGGGACTGGGCCTGTACATAGTAAAAGAAGCTGTCGATAAACTAGGCGGCGAAGTAGCGCTGGAATCTGAACTGGGCGTGGGCACACATTTTACTGTGTTGATACCCAATGTAAAATCGTCATAGCCAATTGCCGCAATAAGTAAAAAAATGAATTGACTTTATTAAAAACTCTTTATAAATTTATGCTGTACCGGCAGTAGAGAAACCGGTAAGCAAGGGATCTAAAAATCATTACACCATTTTACAAGTATTTTAAGAGAGAGTTTTATGCAGTTTCAAGTTGCCCACACAAAACCCATAAATGGAATGAGTGCCGGTAAGAGCAGCCTTTCCAAACGCATTAAATCGCTTTATGACGACATCGTCAACAACCTTTTCACACTACGCGAGGTAGAGGTGACGATGGTGGAAAAAGGCAGCCACATCATTTATACATACAAGAAGAACGCTGTACCGCGCAAAGCCTGATCAGATTTCCCTATCGGTACATAACCTAAGTTTGGACTACACCAATTAACTTCGTGCCTGCTAAAACTATGAGCATAGTGCATCGGAGCTTCACGTACCTGCCATATTCCGATACGGGGTATTTTTCACAGCTGGTTACCGATTATATTTCGGGCAGCGGGCATGCAACCTCATTTGTAAAATACTCCCCCGATGCAACGGGTTTACAGCAGGCTATAAACGATCGAGGAAAATATACAATCGACCGCATCGCGCTGGTGAATACCCTGGCGAAACAATATGAGACAATTGACACGCCTGAAGCAGTTCGGAAAAACATTGAGCTATTAAGGAATGAAACGACCTTCACGGTTTGTACAGCGCATCAACCCAATCTGCTTACCGGCTATCTCTATTTCATTTATAAGATAGTTCATGCGATCAGGCTTGCTGCAGAATTAAAAAAGCTCCATCCCCAAAACGATTTTGTCCCGGTATACTATATGGGTAGTGAAGACAATGACCTTGACGAATTGGGTGTCTTCAATTATCAAAACAAAAAATGGCGCTGGGATGCAGATGGCCAAACAGGTGCCGTGGGCAGGATGTCGACGTCTAGTCTGAAGCCTTTACTCAGCGACCTGTTTAAAGTAATGGGACCTCCGGGTCAGCATTTCGATGACCTGAAAGAACTTCTGACAAAGTCGTACTTAGAACATAAAACAATTGGCGATGCAACCAGGTTCCTGGTAAATGAACTTTTCGGACGTTATGGTTTGATAGTACTAGACCCCGACGACGTGGCCTTCAAAAAGCCAATAGTGGACATTGTGAAAGATGACCTGCAGTATCACAGCGCCTTTGCACTGGTAACAACGCAAGTAGAGAAACTGGAACAACACTACAGAGCGCAGGCTCACCCAAGACCTATCAACCTGTTTTATATGAAGGATAACATTCGTGAGCGTGTAGAAAAACAGGGCGATGAATGGGTAGTGATCAACAGCGACATTTCCTGGAATAAAGAGCAACTGCTGGAAGAAGTAGACCAACATCCAGAACGCTTTAGTCCAAATGTGATACTGCGCGGCTTGCTGCAGGAACGCATACTGCCGAATGTGGCCTTTATTGGTGGAGGTGCTGAAGTAGCATACTGGCTACAACTCAAATCGGTATTTGAACAGTACAATGTATTCTATCCGGTTATTCTGTTACGACAATCTGCGCAATGGATACACTCCAAGCAGGCTGAGCTGCGTGAAAAAGCTGGACTAACAGTGACTGATGTCTTTAAGGATGAAGCAAGGCTAGTGCGCGAATATTTGTTGCATCATGGCAATGATCAATGGCAGACAGGCGCCGAGATGAATGCAATCGACAGCATCATGACTCAACTAAAACAGAAGGCGATGTCGCTTGATGTAACATTGAGAAGTTCTACCGAAGCTGCATTAGCGAAGATCAAACACCAGATGGATGTACTTGAGAAAAAAATGCTGCGCGCCGAAAAAAGGAAGATGCATATAGAGCTTGCACGCATAACACGTCTAAAGGAAAGTTTGTTTCCTGGTAATAGCCTGCAGGAGCGAAAAGAAAATTTTACCGAGTATTTTTTACAATATGGGCATTCGTTTATTGATGTATTGTACGATGCTTTTCAACCACTTAGAAACGAATTTTTAATAGTAGAAGAAAAATAGTTCGCAACACTTTCAAAAGGCATAGTTTTTGCGACTTTTGTTCACAATCAAACACACGTTTATGATCAGCAAAAAGTTACGTTTAGCATTTATCGGATTATTGTTTCCCGCGTTCTCGTTCGCACAGGCTTTGAATGCAGTTACCGCTGCATCGCCAGTCGATATTGACCTGGGTGTAAAGCTTGGAGCTAACTTTTCAAAACTGCAAGGCAGCATATTTGATGATACATACCGTACCGGTTTTCTCGGTGGCGCTTTTGGTGGTGTAAAGTTTGGCAAGTATGGCGTTTCTGCTGAACTACTGTATAGCCGTACCCGTTTTACTTACAACCCATCTTCGTTGCCTTCATCGTTCTTCAAAAACGCCAGCGATACCGCTAAAGAGAACAGTTTTGCAGTTAGCAACCTCAGCATACCAATATTGTTCAACATTAAACTGGTAGGTCCGCTTTGGTTCCAGGTAGGTCCTCAATACACCAACCTTATAAGCATTGGCGACGAGAATGGTTTGCTGAAAGATGTTAATGATGTTTTCAAGAATGGTGACATTTCAGGTGTAGCCGGACTGCAGGCAAATATTTCAAAGATCAACATTGGCGCACGTTATATCATGGGCTTCTCAAACATGAACGGCTCTGGCGCTTCCGGAGTGACCGACAGCTGGAAAAACAGGACCATACAATTGCATGTTGGGTATGCATTCCTGTAACGAATGTTCTTTATTGACCCAGAATAAAAGAGAAAGCCTGCTAAGCAGGCTTTCTCTTTTTAAAGATTATTGACCGGGGTTTGTGCGACGCAACACCTATAAACAGTAATAGGTTGAATGCGAAAGCACCAACCTATCTATGACTGTGAAAATCAGTTTAACTAGCGAATAAAGGACGAAGCCTGCAATTTATTCGGGCAACCGTATTTTTTGCTTCCGCTACAAGAAGCTACAAACATTGCCATCACAACAACAGCCACTACAGGAACCAGACGACGAAAACGAGAAATTGCTTGCATAATTGGTACTTGACTTATGTAAATGTAAAAAAAGCTTGTGTTACTTTGTGCTAAGTTAATAAATTTTTGATGAAGAGGGTACATTTTATAGCGATCGGTGGTGCGGTGATGCACCAGCTGGCACTGGCGTTAAAAAGACAAGGAAATATCGTGACCGGCAGCGATGACGAGATCAACGACCCTGCCAAGAGTAACCTCGGGGCGGCAGGCTTGTTACCTGAAAAAGCAGGATGGTTTCCTGAGAAAATCACCAGCGAAATCGACGCAATAGTGCT
The DNA here is from genome assembly GCF_029269745.1 of Polluticoccus soli. NCBI lineage: Bacteria > Pseudomonadati > Bacteroidota > Chitinophagia > Chitinophagales > Chitinophagaceae > Polluticoccus > Polluticoccus soli. The sequence goes on from NZ_JARJHT010000001.1 coordinate 623,067, forward strand.
GGGAATGCATGCCAAGGCCGACAATCCGGAGCTTTTGGCTGCACAATCGCTGAATGTACCAATATATTCTTTTCCTCAATACGTTTACGAAGTAAGCAAAAACAAGAAGCGCGTTGTTGTTGCAGGTAGTCATGGGAAGACCACCATTACCTCAATGATCATGCACATACTAAAGACTCAAAACATAGATTTTGACTACCTGGTGGGTGCCAAGGTCCAGGGATTTAACGAATCTGTAAGACTTAGCGATGCACCGATTATCATCCTGGAAGGGGATGAATACCCCGCCTCGGTAATAGAAAAAAGGCCGAAGATATTTTTTTACCATCCGCACATTTCAGTACTTAGCGGCATTGCCTGGGACCACATAAACGTGTTCCCTACCTACGACAACTATCGAAGCCAGTTTGAGCAATACCTGGTGGGCATAGATGCCAACAGCCCGGTTTTTTACAACAATAAAGACGAGGAAGTGCGCAATGTAATGGCAAGATCGGGTGGTCACCTGAATGGCATTCCCTACTCCATGCCCAAATATCATTACGAATTGGATCAAGCTGTGCTAGATACAGCCAAAGGCCCAGTGCCGGTATCTGTATTTGGTAGCCACAACCTGCTAAATATGCAGGCTGCCATTTCAGTTTGCATGGAACTTGGCATAAGTGAAGAGGATTGCTATAAAGCGATCGCTTCGTTCGCGGGTGCCGCGCGTCGCCTGGAGAAGATATTCGAAAACAAAGATGTTGTTGCATTTCGAGATTTCGCCCATGCACCGTCAAAACTAAAAGCTACTTTGGACGCCGTTCGCGAAGCATGGAAGGACCGAACCCTGATAGCCTGCTTTGAGCTTCACACCTACAGCAGCTTGAGCGAGCCTTTTCTGAGCCATTATACGCATAGCATGGACTCGGCCGACAAAGCCATGGTCTACTTCAGCCATCATGCGTTGTCGCTAAAAGGCTTGCCGGAACTGGATAAACAAACCGTACACAAATATTTTGGCCGTGAGGACCTGATCGTGGCGGACGAGAAGCAGGAATTGGAACAAACAGTGAAAGACCTGCTGAAAGATGCGAGGAAACCTATTTGTCTTTTACTAATGAGCTCGGGAACTTTCGACGGAATTGACTGGAATAGCGTAAGTTCGCAGTAAAATAGTGTGTGAATGGCCCAACTTTTACTCAAGCGCCCCATCATCTTTTTCGACCTTGAAACTACCGGAACTGATGCAGCCAAAGATCGCATCGTTGAATTGGCATTAGTAAAACTACTGACTGACGGTACCAGGGATAAGTATGTAAAACGGATCAATCCCGGCATGCCAATCCCGGCATCTTCTACGGCCATCCACGGAATATCTGATGAAGATGTAAAAGACTGCCCCCACTTCAAGCAAATAGCCAAAGACCTATTTGAATGGATGAAAGGTTGTGACCTTGGTGGCTACGCATCCAGTAAATTCGACATCCCCCTCCTGGCCGAAGAATTTTTGCGCGCCGGTGTAAACGTAGATTTTACCGACCGCCACATGATCGACGTGCAGCAGATATTCTTCAAGATGGAAAGCCGCACGCTTAGCGCAGCATACAACTTCTATTGCGATAAAACGCTGGAAAATGCGCACAGCGCCGAAGCTGACATCATGGCAACTATCGAGGTTCTGGAGGCCCAGCTTGATCGTTACAACGATCTTAGTCACGAAGTAAAGGCACTACACGAGTTCACAGGTGGCGAGCAATTCGTAGACTATGCACGTCGCATCGTAATGAAGGATGGCCATCCAGTTTTCAATTTTGGCAAGCACAAAGGCCGCAAAGTTGAGGATATCTTCACCGAAGAACCCCAATACTATGATTGGATGATGCAGGCTGACTTCGCCCTTCATACCAAACAAAAAATATCAGAAATTCTCAACCGTATGAAATTGCAGAAATCAGGGTTAAAGACAAACATTTAACGTTGCTTTTTGCATAATTCATTATTTTGGTGCTTTTTAATTTCGTGCCCTCTTGGACAAACTTGTAATCATACCCACCTACAACGAAAAGGAGAATATTAGTAAGATCATTCTGAAAGTATTGTCGCTGGCAGGCAATTACCATGTCCTGATAGTGGATGATGGGTCACCTGACGGCACGGCCGATATTGTAAAAGACCTGCAGAAAAAGCATCCGGAGCAAATACATTTATTGCAACGTAGCGGCAAGCTGGGTTTGGGCACCGCTTATATTACTGGCTTCAAATGGGCACTTTCAAAAGACTACCAGTATATTTTTGAGATGGATGCCGACTTTTCGCACAACCCCGACGATTTGCTGCGCCTGCACCAGGCTTGCGTTGCCGGAGCAGATGTTGCGATCGGTTCAAGGTATATACATGGTGGTAAAGTGGTAAACTGGCCATGGGATCGCATATTTATCTCAAAAGGTGGTGCTATGTACACCCGCCTTATCACATGGATGCCAGTATCTGATCCAACAGCGGGTTTTGTATGCTACAGGCGCGAAGTATTGCAAAGAATACCACTTGACAAGGTAGAGTTCATAGGCTATGCGTTCCAGATCGAAATGAAATACCGCGCCTGGAAACTTGGCTTCAAACTAAAAGAAGTCCCCATCACATTCATAGACCGCACAGAAGGCCAGTCTAAAATGACAAAAGGTATTGTGCAGGAAGCCATGTACGGCGTTTGGAAAATGCGCAAGTTCACAAATTAGCTGGTGGCCACGCTTGCTACCGCCATGCTGCAATAGGCTGGCTGTTTGACTTAAGCCATTGCGCGGTAAACGGCCCCTCTGAAAAAAGCAGATCAAGTATGCTCAGATTGGGATAGAAGCCATTCTTCTCTGAAAACATCTGGTAATATGCACTCTCGGGCAAAGCTTGTTTCTCTTTGCCGGGCTTGAAATTTTTCCGAAGGTCTATCGCATCTTTATACTCCCGAACATACTCGCTCGATACAGAACTTTCAACGACTATCGACAATTGAGCTTTAATCCAATCGATCGATGCCTGATTAAAGTCTATGAGCTTTTCAAAGGGTTGCTCGAACAACGTAAAAAGCGACGGCTCGTAGTGCTCAAAATAGGGTGCGCGTTTATATACCGACATCAGTGTACGCCAGTGTTGTACTTGCCAGCGATCTTTATTACAAATAAGCACATCTTTCATAGCCCGACGCTGCCCCCTACCCTCTGTCAATGGTACACTGAGCGTTATTAGTCCATTGGCGCCAGTTATATTATACTTATTGCGATAGCTCATTTTTTCAAAGTGCTCACCAATGTCGAAAAGAACCTGGGTAGCGTTTTGGATCGACGACCACCAATAAATGTTAGGAAAAGGTAAAACCGGGCTGACAATAACTGACATACAACGGCAAATAAAGCTAATTAAACTAATTTGCGGAAAATATCCTGAATGACACGCTGGCTGGGACTTTGTATTGCTTTGTTTCTATCTTTTTCTGCATCCGCGATCGAAGCTGTGGTTAATCACACCATTTTTTATGTGTATGAACCCGGCAAAAAGATGACCCCCTATTTAGAACTGTCTATACAAATCAATCCGGCTTCCGTTCATTTTATCCAAACCAAAGACAGTTTTTGGCAGTCGCGGATAAAAACCGAAGTAGTATTAAGCGGATCAGACGGAACTTCGAAAGTTGACAATTTTCTGTTACAAACCGTTCCGGATGATAATTTTGAAGCTGCCTCATCGAGAAGCATCATTGATGTGCGGCGCTACAAAATCCCGGCAGGAATGATTGTACTGGATGTGCACCTATCAGAACCAATAATTGCTGGTAACACATTTGCATTCACCGACAGTTTTTCTGTTGAAGCAGCTCCAGAAACACCATTCTATAGCGGCTTGCAACTTCTGGATACTGCCTACGCCAGTTCATCAGAATCTGCTTTTCAAAAAAACGGACGACAGCAAATACCCTTAAGCAGCAACTTTTTGAACGACGACAGACGCCTGCTTCATTTCTACACCGAGCTCTACCACACAAACAAGGCCACTGATAGCCTGCTGATTCAAAAGGCTTTCATATCCCGCCGTGCCGGTGATGCCCCCGTGTTAAAGCTGCAACACATCGACACGCTACATGCGTCGCCTGTGTTACCATTCATTGGGCAGTTTAATATTAGCTCGCTTCCTTCAGGCAATTATTATTTAAATACGGTACTGGAGAATAGCACAGGTCATGTATTAACATCGAGATCGCTGTTCTTTCAAAGAAGCAATAAGGCACCAGCTGTAGCTGCAGCCGATACCTTGCCTGATACCGGAATGCAGCGCGTCAATATTCTTGACTTAAGCACCACCTTCATTGGCAAATACAGTTTTGCCCAGGTAAAAGCTATATTGAAGATGATGCTGCCTATTGCATCTCCAACAGAAATCCGCACTATCAATAACTTTTTGAATAAGCCGGAGGACACTTACATGCGCTATTTTATCTATAACTTCTGGAAAGCGCGTAATGAAAAAGATCCGAAGAAACCGTGGGAAGAGTATACTAAATTAGTGAAGGAAGTAAACAAACTGTTTGGCTTCGGATCGCGCCCCGGATACGAAACAGATCGAGGTATCTTATACCTGAAATACGGAAGGCCCACTGAACGCGAAATTGTGGCCAATGAGAATGGTTCGTTACCCTACGAGATATGGCAATACAACTCGCTTGCAAGGCAAGGCAGCGGTGGCGTATTGCTGTTCTACAACCCGCAAAACATGATCAATGATTTCAGGCTGCTGCATTCTACTATTAACCAGGAAGGCAGCAACCCGGGGTGGCGCTCTCAGCTATACGAAAGAGGTAGCAACCCAAACGCCCGGGCAGAACTATATTTCAGAAACAGGTAACTTGCAGACTGATGGAGCTGCATTTTTATAAATACCAGGGTACAGGCAATGATTTCATCCTGCTAGACAACCGCGACAAACGGATTCACCTAACTACCCAACAGATCGCATTTTTATGCGACAGACGCTTTGGTATAGGCGCAGACGGGCTGATGTTGCTGGAACTTGCCGACGGCTATGATTTCAGAATGGTTTACTATAACTCCGATGGCAGTGAGAGTACAATGTGCGGCAACGGCGGCCGCTGCATCACTGCTTTCGCACGTAAGCTTGGTGTGATCGGCGACAAGGCAACCTTCATTGCTATTGATGGTCCACATGAAGCAAACTTTAGTACCGGCGACATAGTTAATCTGCAGATGCAGAATGTAACCGAGATAGAAGAATTTGCAGACCATAGCATACTGAATACCGGCTCGCCGCATTACGTACTCTGGACTGATGACGTAGCCAACGCTCCGGTATTTGAACAGGGAAGAAATATCCGTAACCAGTTTCCACCGAAAGGCATCAACGTCAACTTTGTTCAAAAGACTGAGGACGCACTGACGGTACGCACTTATGAACGAGGCGTGGAAGACGAAACCTACAGTTGTGGAACAGGAGTAACAGCTGCGGCAATAGCTGCCAGTGGTCATAAGACGGGAGACTTTCAAACTGCGATCAACACACCAGGCGGCAGTCTCAAGGTGTCTTTCACCAAAAGATCGGCTACTACAGCAGAAAACGTGGTGTTATCCGGGCCTGCAGCGTTTGTGTTTGAAGGGGGAATAGCAATCTAGCGGACGGCGGCATGCTACATAAAAAGAAAAATTATTTGACTAAAATTGAATAACGCTGCTGCTATATGGCATAGCAATTGCCCCGGTTGTCTTAAATTTACACTTATGAATATCAGGACTTTATTAGCATTGATCTTAGTTGTTGGCGCGTCTGCATGCTCAAGCCAAAAAGTTGTATCATCTACTACCGACCAGTCAGCTGTAGGCAGCAATACCCCGGCGGCTACTTCTACTCAAAGCGCGACGTCAACCAACGCTACCAGCACAACCCAGGAAGACAAAAGAATGCGTGAAGTAGACGCTGTGGCGATCCCTAATCCTTTACGCTCTAAGTAATTTACTACTTACCGGTAACGCTAACATAATTGTCGATGGGAAGACGCTTGGCAATTGATCTTGCGAGCGTCATCTCATCGGCATATTCTAATTCGCCGCCAAAGGCAATACCCCGTGCGATGGTTGTAATTTGCACAGGAGTTCCGGAAAGCTGTTTAGCTATATAGTAAACAGTTGTATCACCTTCTATGGTAGGACTGAGTGCCATAATTAATTCCTGCACATCATTTTCCCTGACCCGCAGTTGCAATGTTGCAATATTCAGCCGCTCCGGCCCAATGCCATCAAGCGGAGACAGTATGCCACCTAACAAGTGATAGGTTCCGTTATACTGCTGCGTACTTTCGATCGCTATTACATCGCGAATACTTTCTACCACACATATCTGTTTCTTATTTCTTGCCGGATTGGCGCAGATGTCGCACAGTTCTTTATCTGAAACATTATGGCAAGTCTTGCAAAAAACCACTTCGTGGCGCATACGTGAGATGGCACTTGTAAATGAATCGACGCTGTGCGTCTCAGACTTGAGTAATTGTAAAACCATACGCAAGGCAGTTTTTTTGCCTATGCCCGGCAACTTCGAAAATTCATTCACCGCCTCTTCGATCAACTTCGACGAAAATACCATTGTGTAAAAATACAAAAAAGATAGCCTGCACCATATATACAAATGAAAATGAGGCGGTTGTCCGCCTCATTTTCGTCAAATCCACGTTGAGAAATACTATTTAACACAGATCTTTTCAACCACAGTTTTTGTGTCAGTGGCAAGCCTTACAGAGTACATACCTGGGGTAATGTCGCCCATGTGAAGCGCTATGTTTTGAGTACCGCTAAGGTTTGTGCCAATATTTTTGCTGTAAACTACTTTACCTGTAACATCTACAACGGTAACAATCGCTTTGCTGGTGCGCACTCCAAAGTTGTACATGATATTGATATCACGCGAAGCCGAAGGATTTGGATAGACCAACAGACCATTACCGTCCAGATCAACCTCAATGTTATTAATGCCGCTCGCCCAGCCATCCACTATTACATTATTGCATATTGTATCGTTTGCACGATTAGCTTCAACGGCAGGATTAAGAGATCCGGCTGCTGATACTATCCAGATACTGTCGCACAAACTAACCTGAAGTGCATCTGAAACACCGTTAAAGGCATCGCCCGGTGCTATGGCCATTGGATAGCCCTGAAGTGTTATGATCCCGCTTTGCGCACCTCCTGCTACACCGCCAGGCAGATAAAAACCAGGACCTGCCCCTGTATGTAGTATGCCACCACCGATAAAAGACCTAAATTTAATAGTATCGCTTTGCATTACTGAATCTGCTGCATTTGCGGCATTGTTGATAAAAATGTAGCCGAAATTGATCTTGTACTGTTCGTCCCCGTCAAACAAGATATGCGTACCATTGGTAACCTCATTTGCCGCTGTAAACGTACCGGTTCCCAATTTGTAGAAATGCCTGATGCTCATGTCAACATTTCTTTGTGCAGAAACATTTAACGCTGCTGCAATAACGATCAACATTAAGTAAATACTCTTCATAGATTTAATTTTTAGAAGTTAATAAAAGAGTTTGAGCGATAAAATTAGAAGTAAAACCCCCTTAAACGAACAGATGTACCAACAAATGTCAATAGTATGACCAAGCACGGGAAACATCCCTTATAGTAGGATGTGTAATATTCTTGATTGCGTGTAGATTACGAAATTTACGTACTGAACAGCTTAACGAAAAAAATAAACGGCAGCTAAGGGCACAAAAAAACGGGTAGGAAGACCTACCCGTTTTCATTGCTTCAAGCAAAATATTAGTTGCTACGAACAAAGAATTTGTCAGTAACGATTTGGTCGTTTGTTTGCAAGCGCAGGAAGTACATACCTGGGTTCAGGTTATGCAGGTCCAGAGCGTGTTCTTGCATACCAGACAGGTTTTTGCCCAGATCTTTAGCATAAACAACTTTACCAGCTACGTCAACCACTTGTACAGATGCATCGGTGTTTGCGAATACATATTTAATGGTCATTTTACCGTTAGCAGGATTAGGGTACATCAGCAGACCATTGCCACCGATAACTTCGTTTACGTTAGCCAGCCAGTAAGTGATCTTAACGTTGTTACAAGTTTTGTTGTTAGTCAAAACTGGATCTACAGCGTTGTTAGGCGCAGGAAGACCTGATACGATGAATACGCTATCGCACCACTGTTGTGCAACGTTGTTTTGTGATGTAGTAATTGCAGATCCTGGATCCAGATCAACTGGGTTTGGATTCGGCACCATACCTACAGTATCGTGTTGTGTCATACCCATAGGGAAGCCATTTTGACCCCAAGAGATCTTGTAGGTAGTCCAGCCAGTACGCACTTTAACTGTATCAGATACAGCGATAGTATCGTTTGCAGTTGCACCGTGGTTGATGATGCTCCAAGACAGATACATCTTAGCTACGCCGTCGCCATCGATCAGCATTTCGTCGTTATCCGCGATAACGTGAACGGTAGTAGAAGTTTTACCCCAAGAGTGAACCAGGCTCAGGTTAGGCTGTTTTTGAGCAGACGCATTTGTCGCAACACCAGCAGCCAGCAACATTAATAAGTAAATACGCTTCATGTGTTATGTTTTTAAAGTAATGAAATAATTGTCGGGCTAAGATAACTAAGTTTTAATAAAAACAAAAAATCTCCGAAAAAAAGCAATAAAACATTGCTGAATTATGACGACAGGCGGTTATGGCTTTAACTTCGGGTTATTCAAATGCCTTTCGCTGTCCCTCGCACTTTTCTTTTCAAGATTTTTCTGCAACGCTTCGGTAAGATCTACCCCTGTTTGATTGGCCAGACAAAGTAATACCCAGAGTACATCTGCCATCTCGTCTGCCAGCAGTTTTTCCTTATCACTTTCCTTAAATGATTGCTCGCCGTACTGTCTGACCATCAGTCGTGCAAGTTCACCAGTCTCTTCCATCAAAATACCCAGGTTAGTAAGCTCGTTGAAGTATCTCACTCCCGTTGTTTTTATCCAGTCATCTACCTGCTGCTGGGCTTCTTTTATTGTTAATTCCATTGTAATTTTTATTGTGTTTATGAGTTGATTTTTAGCTACATCCCTTGTAAATCACGGGGTTTGCTAAGTTTTGACAAACAGCTTCTGTTAACAACAATCAAGCTGCATTTGTTTGTTTATTCAAAATAATAGAACTTACCTCATTAAAGCTAATACAGCTAAAAATAGTCAGTAACATCATGCAGTCATTCGGAACAGACATTGACGCCGCTAACGCGCTCAAAAATAAGTTTGCTGAGATAAAGAAAGCCATTGGACATGTAATTGTAGGGCAAGAAGATGTCGTAGACAAGTTGGTCATTTCAATACTTTGCAATGGCCATAGTTTGCTGGTTGGCGTACCCGGCCTGGCCAAAACACTTTTGGTAAAAACGGTGGCGGACGTATTGGACCTATCGTTCAAGCGCATACAATTCACTCCGGACCTTATGCCTAGTGACATTGTAGGCGCTGAAATACTAGACGAGGACAGGCATTTCCGGTTCATCAAAGGCCCTGTATTTGCCAACATCATCCTCGCAGATGAAATAAACCGGACTCCGCCTAAAACCCAGGCGGCCTTGCTTGAGGCCATGCAGGAACGCAATATAACAGCAGGTGGGACGCTGTATAAACTTCCTGCTCCTTTCTTTGTACTCGCAACACAAAACCCAATAGAACAGGAAGGTACTTACCCACTGCCGGAAGCACAACTAGACAGGTTCATGTTCCAGATATGGCTAGACTATCCCAGCTTTGCCGACGAAGTAAATATAGTACGTACTACAACCGGCGCTTCAAAAACAGAGCTGCCCAAAGTACTGGACGCGGAAGGCATCCTTTATTTCCAGGATCTGATAAGAAGAGTACCCGTTCCAGACAACGTGTTGGAATACGCGGTTGGCCTGGTGCATAAAACACGCCCCAATACCGATGCTGCCCCCGCCGTCGCCAAACAATATATTGCTTATGGCGCGGGACCAAGGGCATCGCAGTACCTGGTACTCGGCGCAAAATGCCATTCGCTATTGCAGGGAAAGTACTCACCAGACATTGAAGACGTTCAGGCCATGGCCATGTCGGTGCTGAGACACCGTGTTGTTCGTAACTATAAGGCCGAAGCTGAAGGCATCACGCAGGAATCACTGATCAAACAACTGTTATAATGGAGAATTTAAGTGCGAAAGCTTATTTCTTGAGGAATGAGTTTATCGACAAATTGAAGCAAATCGAACCTGCTACTAAACCGCTATGGGGAAAGATGAATCTCCATCAAATGATAGAGCATATGAGCTATTCTTTGAGGCAGGCCAATGGCAAAGACCAATATGATTGTGTAACACCGGAAGAGAACATACCGCGAATGCAGGCGTTTCTTATGAGCGAAAAGCCGTTTAAGGAGAACACTCCTAACCAGCTTTTGCCGGAGGATCCAGAGACTCCAAAACAAAAAGATATAGATGATGCCCTGGCGGAGTTAAAAACAGAGACCGAGGACTTTTTTAAGGTTTTTGAAAAAACACCAGACAGAGTGATCACCAACCCATTTTTTGGCGATCTCAATTACGAGATGTGGGTGCAGCTACTTCACAAACATGCCCGGCACCATTTAAAGCAATTTGGTGTTAACGAATAAAGCCACCTAACGGTGGCTTTATTATTTCTGTTACAGTCGTATTTCTTATTGATGATTGGCGCCTGTTACTTCAGTCACTTCTATCTGCGTATTGTAAGTGCGAACATTAGAGTCGATAACCGAAAATGAAGCTGACCCCGCGACTTTTTCGCCTTTGTCATAACCTGTTACGTCCATATAATAGTCGCCCCATTTTAAGCTGTCGAACTTAGCGGTCATTTTACCATCGACTGGTAATGCGATCGTGTCATCATATCCATTGAGGATCGGACCTTTAACTGCATCATATTTGATAAATATCCAAGCAGAGTCAATATCCTTACCATGGTGCTTTGGCGTCACTTCGAGCACTGCTTTGCCACCTTTTCCGCCTATAGGTCGTGGAGCTGGCTCAACAATTTCATTTTCGCGGGTGCAGCTACCCATCAATATTCCGGCTAGCAAAAGTCCGGCAGCAAATTTCATTGTTCGCATAATGGTTAAAGATAGAATATGTTTGGATTAAACAAAATAGTGAGATAGTCTTTTTTGGTTTACAATTAAATATAATAACTCATATAACCAGTTTGTTATAAACAAATGACAATGGAATTATTTCCGCTGCCACTGTAATAAATACATTTGCCAATATCTTAAGCTAATGCTGAAGTCATCTTTCGCAATATTATTTGTTTCGCTCATAGTCACAACTGGTTGCTGTAAGAAAAAACTCTATTGCAATCCTGATGGTCTCACGATCATTATCACCGGCTATCCTCGGCTGGATGTAAGAAATATCATTGTAAAAAAGTACGCGACAGGCAATCACAGAAAAGCATTGGATTCGACAACCTTCATTTATAGTGGTACCGAACCAATTGTACTTAACAAAAAAGACACCCTGGTTTTCAAAGACTATAGCACAACTTCAACAACCATCAGTGGAGTTTACCAGGGCAATGACTGGGACATATACCTCCCTGGTACACCCGGCCGTGAAAATTATCGCGTTACATCTATTGTAGATGCAGAGCACCGTTTTGAAATGATAAGGTGCAGCGATCACGATACAAAATGCCTCAATCCCATCGGCCATTTCGTTGTAAACGACAACTGGAAACAGGGCGACACTTTGTGGATCGAAAAAAAGAAATAGGCCCCATCTTCTTGTTAAGCGGTCGTTAACCGCATGCAAAACTGTAGTTAAGCAGCCTCTAATATTTTGATAGCGCCATGCCATGTGGCATTTTTGTGTCCTAGCTGTACTTGTGGGTATCGCTAACAACGTTGTGTTCTTTTTCATGCATATAGGAGGCTCCTTTGGCGGGGGGCCTTCTTCTTTTTAGAGCAATAAAAAAAGAGGTGATGATCACCTCTTTTTTATAACGCATCCGAAAATTAATTGTTGTTAATTAGCGGCGACGTGCAACGTTGTTTAAAGTGTTGAAATTCACCCTGCTTGCAGAGGTACCAACTTCACCTTCCTGCATTTTCTTGAATGTTTTCTTGTCTACATCCAGGTACAGAGTTTTCACAGGATAAGCTGAACCTTCTTGTGCTACAGGAATATCATCGATATTCTCTTCGCTCAGCAGTACCGTTTCTTCACCGTCTACGTCATCGCATTTGTTACACCATGAGCATTCTTCAGCTTTATGCCTAGCTACCAGGCGAACTTTCATTTTACCTTTACCTGAGAAGTCTTTAATGATGGTCTCACGCTCAACAACACTCACGCGTTCTGGGTTGTTGTAGTTAAATGAGTTACCACAAGCTGTCAAGAACATCAGGTCAGTACCGTTGTTTTTAGCATCAACTACCCATGTAGGAATGCTGGTTTGATTTGGCAGCATCAGGATGCTGTAGTGGTAATTGTTGTTACCATCGCCCATCATACCAATTGCACCATAAGGTACGCTTGATGCCTGCACGTCCTCGCGACCGAAATCCGGGTCACTTACACCGCTATATCCAATAGCTTGAAACAGCTCATTCAATTCACCACTATACATTGGGTTGCTACCCAGTGCTTTCAGCTGATCATAAACCTCACCGGCATCGCGCAAATGACGCAATGAAGGGAACTGTGGATCACGACCTAATACAGTTACTGTTTTAGGTGTTTTATCGGTAGGCACAACGAATATTTCATGTGAACTGTTCTGCGCAGTAGCCGTAAGGCTTGTAATTCCGATCGTTAAGATTAAAGCAAACTTTTTCATAATTCTTCGTTTTTAGCGTTATCACATACTTTCGCACATAGCTTAACAAAGCCATGCCAAGCCTTAAAACTATTGGCAGGCTGAAGGCTCAACGGCTAGCGTTTCCCAAAAATCGTAACCAATAGATTTTCAGTGTTTTTGTCATTCCGTGTCAAAGAAACACGGCACTCAAACAACCACAAGACGTATTTTCGCCAAATGCGGAGTTTTTGTATCGCGTTAACATATTTGCTTTTTGCAAGTGCAGATTGCGCTAAGGCACAAGTTTCTTTGGGGTTGGGTCCACAGTTTGATTTTCCCCTAATGTATAATGCGGCTGTAGGCAACTATAACCACTCTTTGGGTGCATTGGGCGCACGCCTCAACCTCAGGTATGTTCCACAAAACACAACATTTTACCCTTCGCTGACCGCCAATGCCACAGCTATACGCCTGCCCTTGGTGAAACTAAATGATGTGGTCGTAAACATGCGCTTTACACAAATAAACGCGACAATTGGCGTGAATAGCTACAAGCAACTTAATAATGCCCAGGTACATTATGGCATCGGGGTTGGTGTGAGCTACCTGAAAGGCAATGGTGTAGAGCTTACCGGAAAAACAGAGAACAGGGTGCCTGTTGCCCCGCCACCATATATTGACGCTTTAATGCCGGCTGTAACCCTTACGGCTGAGTATACATTCCCGATCTCAAAGGAAAAACCATTGTTTGCCGGCATAGGCGGCAACCTTCAATACATTCATTTCTTCGACAATGGACGAAAATACACCTCGACAATAGAAGACCCACAGCTGGGTTCCATACCTGTTCATGCCAACTTGCAGGGCGAAATGGTCAATCCGGGCATATACCTTCTTGTTTATTATTCTTTCAACAGCCGCGGTTATTAATATGTTCCCCCCTCAATATGACAAAAAAGGGTAATTTTTTTTTACTACCTTTAATTCATGGGATCCAGAAAAAATTCATTATCCAGTTACAATTTGCTTGATTCGTTTATCAGCTCAATTAATAGAATGGGCGAAAGCTCGTCCTGGATCTCTGCCATTCTTTTCGTTGCCGGTGGAATTCTTTCATTCTATGTTGGGTATTCTGATAACTACATGCCGAGCCTATTAGGAGGGCCTGTAGCCGTACTCATTGGCATAGTGATATTTTATAGGGCATTAAGCATGTCTCAAAAGGCGCGTAAAAAACGCAAGCAAAAACAAACACAAAAACGCTCTGTTTCCGTATCCGACTAATTTCCAGGCGGTTTAGAGTGACCTCTTCAGTTTTGTGCCAGCAATAAATTATGTTTGCACCTATGAAGAGTTTATTTTTCAAATGCTGCCTGCTGGCTGTATTTGCTCATATATTAGCTGCCTGCAGCGAAAAGAAAAGTGCAAACGGTACGGATCACGCAATTTTTCAGCAGCCGGGTCTTAAAGGAATTACACAACAGATCAAAAATGATCCCGAAAACGCTTCTCTGTATTTCGAGCGCGGCAGCATACTCGACAACATGCAGGAAGACACCCTCGCACTTGAGGATTATCAAAAAGCTATTTCACTAGACTCATCAAAGGCCGAATACTTTAGTGCAATTGGCGATATGCTGTTTGAGCACAAAGACATTAGCGGTTCACTGAAGTGGATAGAAAAGGCTTTGAAGATAGACCCAAAAGATCCCGCCTCGCACTTGAAAATGGCCAAGCTTTTCATCTATACAAAAGACTATAAGTCGGCCTTTAGCGAGATCAATACCGTACTCAAGCAGGATGTATACAACTCCGAGGGATACTTCCTGAAAGGAATGGCCTATAAAGACATGAAAGACACAGCCAATGCACGGTCAAGCTTTGAAACTGCTGTCCAGGTAGCGCCGGACTATAAAGATGCCATAGTCCAACTAGGCTTGCTATATAGCGCAAAAAAAGATTCGATAGCTCTCAGATATTTTGATAATGCATATAGGGTGGATACCACGGACCTCTTTCCAATCTATGCGCGCGGTGTTTTTTACCAAGACAGCAAGCAATATGAGAAGGCCAAAAACGAATACAAGAGAGTGATTTTCCGGGACAATCAATATGCAGACGCCTACTACAATATGGGTTATGTGCTTATGCAGCAAGATTCTGTAGATAAAGCATGGAGGCAATATGACCTGCTGACGAAAATAGACCCAACAGATCCTGAAGCTTATTACAACAGGGGTCTATGTTCTGAAATGATGGGTAAAAAGCAGGAAGCAATATCAGATTACAGGCAGGCGCTTACCTTTTATAAAGACTACCCGGAAGCCCAGGCCGGCCTGAAGAGATTGCAGGGTAATTGATAAAAACACTAACTTGAGTGTTTAACGATTTGTAGTTGCCCGGCAGACCTCTTTACATAGCGACCATTTTGACACTCATCAGCATTGTGCATCAAAACAATGCATGGGCACAGGTCAAACGAATAACAAAAGATAGCGTACTACAACCTGTTCCGCAAAATGCCAGTAAGGATTCCATCGTATACCTGGATCCCAAAACCGGTAAGCCCAAGATAATAGCCGGCAAACAACCCGAAAAAAACCCAGCTAAGCGAAAACCGGATACCATTATTTATATAGACAATGGTAAACCTCGCCAAGCACCGACCACCAGCTCAGCCAAACCAGGCAAGCCGGTCGATACAGTAATTGTCTTGAAAAAAGGCAGGCAAAAAACCATATTACAGGAAGTTTCTAAGAAAAGGGACTCTGTCAGGATACAGCGTGTACCTGAGTCGTGTAGTTGCATGACGTTTACCATCAAAGCGCCTGACACACTCCATATGGATGACTATGTGAACTACAGCTTTGTTTTAAAAAACAATTGCAAAGATCTGCTTTGGGTAAACTCAGCATCCTTCTCTTTTTTTGTCTTCAATCCCGATGGAACTCCGGTAAGAGTATTACGGAAACTCCAATTCGTGAAACAGTACCGTTACCCTGACTTTGTCCAGGTAAGTCCTGGTGAGGAATATACATTTGAGTTTGCTGATGACCCGTTCTTTCAATACGAGCTGCGACCGTACTGGAAATACAAATTCATGTTTGGCTATCTGAACAGCAGCCGTAAGTATAAAGGAGCGCCCAACAAAACCTATCTCTGCCGGGAATTTAAAGACAAGACAATAGCTATTGCCGACAAGGTAAGACCTCGCAAATAAAACAGGCGGCATATTTGTTTTACCTTTGAGCGCAACTAAAACGATCAAAATGCCGATAATAGCTCCATCAATCCTTTCTGCAGATTTCCTAAACCTTGGCAGAGATATAGAAATGGTCAATAAGAGTGAAGCAGACTGGTTTCACCTCGATGTGATGGACGGACGTTTTGTACCAAACATCAGCTATGGCATGTCGATCATTGCCCAAATGAAAAAACTGGCCACTAAGACCTTTGACGTTCACTTGATGATAGTCGAGCCAGAAAAATACTTTGAGGAATTTAAAAAAGCCGGTGCCGACATACTCACTATACATTACGAAGCATCTACACATTTGCACAGAAGCCTCCAGGCGATAAAATCGCTTGGCATGAAAGCCGGCGTTTCGCTTAATCCTCATACACCGGTACACCTTTTAGAAAATATCATTACAGACATCGACCTCGTGCTCATCATGAGTGTTAACCCCGGCTTCGGTGGTCAGAAATTCATTCCTCAATCGCTCGATAAGGTCCGTGCTCTAAGGCAGATGATCACAGCTGCCGGAGCAAATACGATCATAGAAATTGACGGTGGCGTTACGCTTGAAAATGCGCCTGAAATTGTTGCCGCAGGCACCGACGCCTTGGTAGCGGGAAACACTGTATTTACTGCTCCAGACCCGCTCGAGATGATAAAAAAACTGAAACGGGTGGGAAAATAAACGTAACTTATTCCCGTTTATTTTGAATATGCTTCGTCAGACCCTCGTATTCTTTTTGGTAGTTCTTTCATCTTTGGCAGCCAGTGCCCAAAACGGATACTTGGTAGGCACAGTTAAAGACGAAAAAGGACGGCCGATGGAAATAGTCACCATCGCCGTAAAAGGCTCCGCAATTGGCACTGTATCTAATGTACAGGGAGAATACTCCCTTAGCGTTCCTACCGTAAATATTACTGTGGTTTACTCGCTGGTGGGCTATAAAAAACAAGAAGAAACATTACAGCTGAAAGAGGGAGAAGTAAAAAGACTGGACATCGTCCTTAAAAAAGAAGCTACGACCCTTGAAGGGGTTACGGTCACTGACACAAAGGATCCTGGTGTTATCAAACTGGATGTTAAAAAAACCGCTCTGCTTCCCGGCGATCCGTTCAGCGGTATCGAATCGTTGATAAAAACTTTTGTTGGAACAAACAATGAGCTCACTTCGCAATACAATGTTCGCGGTGGCAACTACGACGAGAACCTTGTATATGTAAACGACTTTGAGATCTACCGTCCTTTCCTTACCCGCTCTGGCCAACAGGAGGGCATGAGTTTCATCAATGCAGACCTTGTATCTGGAGTAAATTTTTCCGTTGGCGGATTCCAGGCCAAATACGGCGACAAAATGTCGAGCGTATTGGACGTAGACTATAAACGACCAAAAAAATTTGGCGGACGCATCCTGGCCAGTATGTTAGGCGTTAGCGCCTCTTTGGAGGGAATATCAAAAAACGAAAAACTTACTTACCTCATTGGCGTTCGCCAGAAAAGCAATCAATACCTGCTAAAATCGCAACCCACGAAAGGTGTATACAATCCTTCATTTACAGACCTGCAGGCATTGATCAACTACAAATTCAGCCCCAAATGGGAGTCTGAGATACTAGCCAACTATGCGCGAAATAGGTTCCAGTTTTTTCCTGAAGAAGCGACTAGCAGTTTTGGCCTTATCAACCGGGCACTCCAGTTGCGTGTGATCTATGAAGGAGGCGAAATAGACCAATTCGATTCTCGTTTTGGTGGATGGTCTACCACATACCATGCGTCAGAAAAACTCAAATTGAAGTTACTGGCATCCGGCTTTCAGACAAACGAGCGGGAGACTTATGATATTTTTGGCGAATACCTGCTTGGCGAATTAGAAACAGACCTGGGCAAAGAAGATTTTGGCCAGGTAAAGTATGCAATAGGCACAGGTGTGATCCATACCTATGCCCGCAACTACCTAAAAGTAAATGTCGGTAACCTTGCCCACCGTGGCAGTTATGCCGGCAACCTTCACTTTGTTCAATGGGGCCTGGACGCGAACATCACTGACATTACCGACAAGCTCCATGAATGGGAGCGCCGCGATTCGGCGCGTTTCACACAGCCGTACATGGAAGATAAGCTGGAGCTGACACGTGTGTACAATTCTGCGTCCACATTCAACTATATGCGTTACGCGGGATTTATTCAGGATAATTTCCGTTTTAATGACTCGCTTGGACTAACGGTTTCCCTGGGCGTGCGCTTCAACTACAGCACACTGAACAACGAGTTTTTGATAAGCCCGAGAGCGCAGGTATCTTATAAACCGAAATGGGAAAAAGACATAATCTTTAAACTAGCCGGAGGTTTATATCAGCAGCCACCATTCTATCGCGAAATGCGCGACCTGGATGGCAACGTCAACAAAAATCTTAAAGCCCAGAAGTCATTCCACACAGTATTGGGCACGGAATACAATTTCAAAACAGCCAACAGGCCATTTAAATTCACCACTGAGATTTATTACAAAGGCCTGTGGGATATTGTACCCTACGAATACGACAACGTTCGCATCCGCTATTTCGGACAGAACAATGCAGTGGGATATGCTTACGGCGGCGAGTTGAGGCTATATGGCGATATTGTGAAGGATGCCACATCATGGGTTAGCGTGGGAGTATTGAAAACAGCAGAGGACGTAACCAATGACTATATCGTTAAAACAACGACTACAGAAAGCGAACCACCAGCACCATCGATCACAACAATTGACACGATCAAACCTGGATATATCCCCCGCCCTACCGATCAGCGATTTATGGTCGGAATGTATTTTGAAGACTATTTCCCTAAATGGAAGAACTATAAAATGCACTTGAACCTTATGTATGCCACAGGCTTGCCATTTGGCCCTCCCGATAAGGCAAGATATGGCGATACATTACGGTTGCCGGATTACAAGCGTGTAGACATCGGATTTTCGGCCCTCCTGCTAAATGGCGCTAAACATCCCAATAAAAAGGCTTTAAGATCGTTCGAAAACATCTGGTTAAGTGCGGAAGTTTTCAACCTATTGGGTATTCAGAACACATTATCGTATTCCTGGATACAGGATATGACAACCAATCAAACATACGCAGTACCTAACAGGCTTACTTCACGTTTAATAAACGTGAAGCTGGTCGTCGATTTCTAAGAATGTCTTTCCCGACTTTCCAAAAAATACCGTGAAAACACGGTATTCGCCTTTTTGTATTCACCCTAGCTTTGCTTTTGTAAAACGCAATTTCAGAGGTTTTATAAACCCAAACACCTCATAAACCACACACCAACTAGTAAAGTTTTGACTTTATCTCCCTTAAAGAAAAGGGGCTGCTTATTCAAGCAGCCCCTAAATTTTGTTACCTGTACTTATTACTTGTGCGTTACAACAAGCTTGTTGCTTTGAATGGTCTTATTATCGCCCTGTATCAATACCATGTACTGGCCTGCTGCCAGGTGGCTTGTTTCAATCACATAGCTCGTTTTCGCACCGTCCATTTGTAATGCACTTACTTGTTTACCCAACAGGTCATACACAGCAATTGTACCCTTCGTTGCTTCGGTCAGGCTGATAGTCACATTTTCATCTGCCGGATTAGGATAGATGCTCGCTTTCAGCTGTGCTACATCAGCTACTGATGTAGGAACGCCATCATAAATGAAGAAATCATCTATAGCAGCTTCAACTACACTTGGAGAAGCTGTAGGATCATTGGCCACAAATCGCATTTGAATGGTGCGTTGACCAGGGAAGAACTGGTCGACAGCAAATACTCGCCTGCGCCAGCTATGGTCTGCTTGCAAAGTCCTTTCAACCTGTTGCGAATTACCACCAGGATAACTAATATAAGTCAGCCACTCATCATTCCTGCGGTTTGACTCCTGGCCGCTATACCTGTCGTTTGAGAACCAACGATAGTATTCGATAATAGGATTAACGAATGTAGTAAGATCGAAAACAGGAGTATATACTGTTGTTCGGCCTCCATCAACATCATTCGATGTAATGTTGGAAGTAGAGCCATTGCCCGTAACCAGGCATTTACCACTTCCGGTAGTGTGATCCTTATCAGTTTGTGTGATGAAAGAACCAAATGCGCCGTTGCTAGGGCTGGAAAAAGTACCCACTGGTTTTGCGTGTACCCATTTACCTGTGGCGGTCGCATTATCTCCGGGAACATCTCCTATCTGCCAGTCATCCATGGTTTCATCTTCAAAGGTGATCTGTATGCGGTTAGAAACGCCAACGGCAAACTGGTAAGGAATATTAGAATTATTAGATGGAGGAAGAGGACTAAAGCCCGTTGGGTAATTTACGGTAGACGCTGTAAGCGCATCGGAAATGCTGAAATAGTAGTCTACCAATGCACCTTGTGGTTGGCCTGGTATCTGGGCTGTAAAACTAAATCCTCCATTATTGGTCATCACTACTGAATCCCATGTACCAACCGCACGATTGCGGAAATAAAGTTTGAGCGCGGTGAAGAAATCGCTGTTAGTAATGGTCAACGACGCATTAACTGTAATAGGCGTATTCTGCGGTTGGTGTGCCAGCTCCTGGTGATTCAATTGAGCATCGGCATACAGGTAAATACCGTGTTTTGCAAAAGCGCTAACTATCTCCTGCAAATGTGGTGTACCGTTGCTCAATGTCGCATCATTGTCATCGCTCAAGATCGCAGATATTAATATCTTATGGTAGATGGCACCTTCCATACCGGTGGGGCCATCAGCTACATCATGGAAAGCTTCGGTAAATATCTCAGTCATGGTTTCGTAGCTACCTGTGTTTCGAGCCACATCCCACCATGCGCCTGCAATGATCTCACCATCGGCATGTACTTCACCCACTATATTCGTCGGATACACTTTAGGATTTACATCATAGCGACGAATGAAGCTAGCGGATGAGCCCATTGCACCTCGGCCAAGTATTGAGTCCTTTGCGATCGTCATTGCCCAAACATCAGCATAGCCTTCATTCAAGGCGCCGTTGCGCATTGAGTTAGCACCATTATCAGCATAGAAGGTGCGGTTGATACCGTGTCCGTACTCGTGATAAACGATGTCCCCGATCTCCGCGAAAGATGGACAGCCGCCCAAGCCAGGTGCATAGAAATTTATGCTGTTACCACTGTAAAACGCATTGCATGATCCACTTGTTAGTTCTGTGTTTGTGGTGAGAGATACATCCATTCCGGTAAAACCAGGCAAAAGAGCTTTTGCATTTTCATGTGCCCTATTCGTATGATAATACGCGCTCACTGCGCGTCCGTTCACCCCAGTATCAGGAAGGGCAAAAACATTACCGGTACCGGTAATGTTTTGTGAAAATGACGGTGTGGATAACCCTTGCGGTACAACTGTTGACCAAAGGCCTTTTAGTTTGACTGTTGCGCTAACTGAGTTGGCCGGGTTACTTACATAACCGGTATCATTGGCATTTACAGTTGTGGTTCCCAATACCACTTCAATATTACCAATAGGCTCAAGAGTAGCAGGAGATACGTAAGTGGCTTTGTAAACCGTGCCTTTTACCTGGACATCTGAAATTGTCTTTACCTCGTTTGTGCGATAAAGTAGTTCACCTGTAATCGCATCGATAAAGCCATTTAGCTCAACCGGTTTGCCCTCCCCTTCAATACCTTTCGCTGTAAATTCCCAGGCGGGTTGTAATGTGTATCCATTTTGTGCTGGAACGGGGAACCATATCCAGTCGTTTGCCACAACTACAGACGAAAGGCTTACCCCTGCAACATCTTCCAATATATTAGATGACGCCGAAACATCATCTTTGGACAATACAGGGCTTGTACTCTTTATTGTCTTACCGAAAGAAGTATTGTTTACACGCACCAATCTCTCATCTTTTGTAAAGCGGAAGCTCAGCTTGGTAAACATTACTTTGTGTCCATTTATTACTTGCTCATAATCGACATAGTGAGCCTTGGGAGCTGCCGCATTACGTACAAGATTCCACTCAGTGTTCGCAACGCCAAGTTGTTTTAGCAGTTTGCTCATCACTGTCTGTGATTTCTCCAGCGGAGATTGTCCGCTTATTACCATTGCATCGCCATAGATATCTGAAAATCCACCGGTGATTTTATCAGTAGTCAGTTTCCACCCTGGAAAATTCTGCCGCACCTGTTCACGGGTAGCCGCATGTGATTCCCTATTTAAAATGCCAACTTGCTCATGACCGGCGAAAACCGATTTCTGATAAGAAGGACCGTGCTCCTGGTGCTGCGCAATAGCAGGAGCAAATGCGGCGGCCAAGCCAACCGTAATTAAAAGTTTCTTCATTTTTTGGGTAACAAAAATTGTGAGTGCCTCGAAAATAGCCATTTGTACAGACATTAAAAAATCGTTAACTCTTGTATCTACAGAAAAGAACATTTGCATGACAAACCGGGAAACAATGACTTTGAACATTGCATACTTTCAATGCAAATGCAAGTATTTATTGTATGCACTAGGCAATTTCAGATTAGTCTAGAAAAAATTTAAAAAAAGATTTTGCAGTGAAAAGTATCTGCGTATCTTTGCGCTCCATTCCGGTAAGGAATACGGTTGATTCCGTAGCTCAGTTGGTAGAGCAATACACTTTTAATGTATGGGTCTTGGGTTCGAGTCCCAACGGGATCACAGAAAAGGGTTACTGAAAAGTAACCCTTTTTCATTTTACAGGATCTCGAAAAAACTCAACAAACTACAAATAAAAAAAGCGCCCGACAGTGGAGGCGCTTTCTAGTATTTGTGAATATTATTATTCCTTCACCACAAAACGGAGATTGTCAGTGCGCCCATCGATGGTAACGCGCAGCATGTATATGCCTGCGGCGTTGTGGCCACCCAGATCCACATCTATCTCCAGCTTCCCGCCTTTTAGCTCAGTAGCATTATTAAATACCACCTGGCCTACAGCATTCAGCACTTCAACAGAAGCACTGATGTTAGCAGCAGCCTTCGTCGCGCCTATTACTGTAAACCTTCCTTCATTCGGGTTAGGGAACAGGATCAGCTCATCGAAAGAAGAAGTAACAGTGTTGATACCGGTTACTTTAGCTACTTCCAAAGTATTACTGAGCAGGAACTCAGGATTAGCGCACTCGATATTTGAGTGTACAAACACGTTTATCTTATCAGCAGGGCTAAGACCGATACCTTTGTAGACGGGACCAGTAGCGCCCGGCACGTCGTGGCCGTTCTTTCGCCACTGAAAGGTTGGATTAATGCCGCCATTGGTCAGTGTGGCCATGAAATTGATACCACCTGCATCAGGCACGGCTGCAATAGAAAGCGTTGGTACCGGCGAGGGAGTGACCTCAACACTTATCGGCGGACTCATTACAGGAAAGACACACACCATGCTGCTGGTGAGCTTGCAGGTTATCACATTCCCGTCTACCAGGGCGTTGTTACTGTATACTGCCTGTGCAGCACCCGGTATTGGTGATCCGTTCACGTACCATTGGTAGGCAGGATTGACACCACTATTGGTATGGTAGGTATAGAACGTAAACGGTGTTTTCTCACAACCAACCGAGTCCGGTGACACAGCTAGGTTGACACTGGCTGTGCCTATGGCATTCATCGTCATAGTCAACGTGTTGCTGGTTGCCGGCTTTGGTGTCGAACAAGGTATAGATGTAGTTACTACACAGCTGACAGTGTTGCCAGTAGTAAGCGCTGCATCTACATAGGTAGGACTATTTGTGCCCACATTGCTGCCATTTAATTTCCACTGGTAGGTTGGATTAGAACCCACATTTGTAGCAACGGCAGTAAAAGTCACCGGCAGTCCTATACAGCTTACAGTATTGCCAGGAGTAGAGGTAATGGTAACAGCTGCTGCAACATTGGGCCATATGGTCATATTTACCGGTGCGCTGTTCACGATCGTAGGTGAAGCACAAGCTGCAGTGCTTATCATTTCGCAGCTGATCACGTCGCCGGTTGCCAAAGTAGTGCCCGGCGCATAGCTGCTGCCGGTACCTACTACTAAGCCGTTCTTTTTCCATTGGTAAGCGGGAGTGCCAGCATTGGTAACAGTTGGTGTAAATGTAATTGAAGCACCAGAGCATGCATCACCGCCTGGCGCCTGCGTCGATGTAATAGAAACAGTTGGCGTCACTAATGCGGTGATCGTTTTGCTCAGTGTTCCTGTAGCTGTTGCGGTAGTAATACACTGAGTAATGCTGCTGGTCATTGTAACGCTGACAGTGTGCAAGCCCGCGCTCAGAGTGCCGTTGTCGGTATAGCTTGGAAAGTTGGTGCCTACAGGAGATCCATCTATTTTCCATTGGTAGGTTGGAGTGTTCCCAGCATTTTGAGGGTTGGCCACGAATGTCAACACGCCGCCAATACACGCTATAGGCGAAGGCACTGTTGATATAGAAACAGAAGGGGTCACGGTGGTGGTCACATTCATGCTGATGGCATTACTTGTTGCCGGTTTGGGTATCGCGCAGGTAGCACTGATCATTTCACAGGTTATCAGGTCGCCCTGCGCCAGTGTCGTACCAGCATTATAGGTCGCGCTATTGGAACCTACATTCGAACCGTTTTTCTTCCACTGATAAGTTGGTGTAGTACCGCCGCCTGTCGGCGTAGCCGTAAAGGTTACACTGGTACCCGAGCAAATGTTATTGCCCGGATTAGCCACAATGCTTACCGAAGCTGGGACATTAGCATTTACTATTATGGTTGAATTAGCACTAGCGGTAGTAGGCCAAACGCAGCCATTAATGTTTGGTGTCATTACCACGCTCACTACGTCACCATTGTTCAGGCTGCTGTTGCCCCAGTTGCTGGTAGTGGCTACAACGTTGCCGTTTAACTTCCATTGATAGCTGGGGGTCAGTCCTCCATTGATTGGGGTGACGTTGAAAAGCACTGCTGTACCTGGGCAGATAGCGGTGTTAGGTGTTTGGATTATCGACACCGCAGGCACCAGTGCTGATTTGTACGTTATGGTATCTGGACTTGAAGTGGCCGTTGGCGATGAAGGACAAGTTACATTTGGAGTCATCACCACATCTATTATATCACCGGCAGCAGGTACCAGGCTATATGCTGCACCTGTTGAAACGTTTACCGCATTCTTTCTCCACTGATAGGTTGGCGAAGCGCCACCGCCAGTTGGAGTGGCGGTAAAGGTTACACTGGTGCCCGGACAGATATTGTTGCCCGGATTAGCCACAGTGCTTACCGATGCAGGAGTGTTGGCGTTTACTATAACGCTATTTGTTGCAGAATCCTTACACCCCTTGTCACTGGTGCCAATTAGCTTGACATTATAAGCACCAGCTGCAGTATAATTACGGATACCATTAACAGTTGTACCCGATGTTCCATCACCATAGCTCCATGCATAAGTCATACTACCTGCCGCAATAGTAGAATTATTGCTAAACGAAAAGCTGTTGCCATTTAAACATTGTGTAGCGCTTGAACTAATAGAATATCCAACTGTTGGTAGCGGAGCAGGTGAAACAGTAAAGGGGATAGTTTCCGTGATGTCCATTGGAAGTCCGCAGTTGTTCAATAAGGTATTCCCGTCACTGCCATTTTTAACATGTAATGTATAATTACCCGCTGCGATGTTTGTCGGAAGCGTTAGCTGTAGCGCCGAGGTGAAAGTACTAGGACCACAACCAATGCCTGCCGCTGCAGGAATAGCTATGTTGCCCGGCATCAGATAAAAATCACTACCGTTAGTAGCAATCGAGCCGCAGTCAACAGACGCGTCAAGTTTTACAAACAGATTTTTGTTACAGGTATTTACAGCAACAGAATCAAGTTCTGGAGCAATATTTACCGGTACGCTAGTACCACCAGTAAATGCAAGCGTATAGCCGCTCTGGTTGGATGATGTATAGTGACTGATACATACTGCGATCTTCATACCTGCAGTAACATTTATCAACGCGTTTGTATTGCTGCCGTTAGCACCCTGGCTGGATGATGTACCCGAAGGGACGCATCCTGTAACACCTGTATAACCACTATAATTACAACTTACTACCGGAGCGCCGGTAAAAACACTTGAAGGAGATAACCCTGTAATATTGTAAACAACAAAGTCATAATCATCATTCAGATTATTGGGAGTTAGCGTAAATCCGAGGGTACCATTGGCTGAAATCTTGAATGTGTACCAGAAAGGATTCAATGCACCGGCGGCAAGACAGCTGCCCGGAAGTGCTCCCCCATTATATGGGGGCACGGCTCCTATACTCAGCGATGAGTTACAAACACCCATTGCAGTTGTTGGAACCTGGCCGTTAATTTGAGAATAGGAATTTGCAACACCAGAACAGATCATTGCGATCATAAGAAAGGCTGCAACCGAAACCCGTTTAATCAATTGGATCGTTCTCTCTCGTAAAAATTGTGAGGTTAAGTACTTCATTGTTTATTAGTAAAAAATAGAGATCAAAAAAAGGCACCATGCTTTATCACCTCAAGATCACAAATATAATAGTTTAGCAAAATTTACTACCACCCACTACTCCTTAATAAACTTCGCTGTTGCGATCTTCGTTCCTTCCCTCACACAACTCACCGAATAGAATCCTTGCGCAAAGGAGCTGACATCTATTTGCACCTTACCATTACCAGCTGGCAAAACCTTCAACAGTTTACCTGCCATATCGAACACGGCAATTTCGGTGATATCGGTGGTTACAACATCGAACTCAACAGTTATCGTCTCGCTGGCGGGGTTAGGATACATTTTTAGTTCAGACACCTTAACCACTGTCGAACCAATTGTCGTCGGTGCGTTATAGTAAGACTTCTGCAAACAGCCGTCCTTTGTTGTGATCACCCAATAGTAATTTTTATTGAGATCAGGGTTAACATTTAGGTAGTCCTGGTTGGTCTCATTGGCAACAATTGATGAGTCTAGCGTAATCTTATCGTCATAACCCCAACGATAACTATCCATATCATGCTGCAGGCACACAAAACGACCATTATGATAAATGATCTCTGGCTGCTGCGCCACTTGTGTTCCAACTTCCACAGTGTAGGTTGCGCTTGAATCACAGCCCGTACCTATTATCATAGTTGTCAAAACAACATGGCTTGTACCAGGATACGGAAAACTTATCAACGCCTGCTGTTTTGTTGAACTCTGAGCCCAAACCTCGGCGTTTGTCGCAGTCCAGTTATACGTAGCCCCCTGCGGTGCTGCGCTGGCAGCACCAAAGTTCTGAAACATTGTTTTTGAGCAAAGAACATCCGGCGATTTAATTGTAATAACAGGAATATGCGGTCTTGGATTCACTGTTAGCGTAACGTTCTCATTGTTTGTACATCCATTTGCCGCTAAAACATAAGCATATGTGACTGTTAGCGCCGAAGAAGTGACATTAGTCAGAATCTCATTAATTCCGCCGGTGCCATTGCCTGTTACAGGTGTAATTCCGGCCACACTAGCTCTGCTCCACATGTAAGCAGTACCCGACGTAAGGCTGATCGGAGTATATACGAACGGATTATCACCACATATTACATGATTCAATTGACTGGTCAACTTGGGAGTTGGGTTAACTGTTACTGTGACGTTCTGCGTATTGGTGCAACTGTTTGCTGTAAGCACAAACAGGTAAGTTACTACGATTGGGTTAGGAGTCGTGTTCACAAGCTGCTCAGATATACTGCCAAAACCTGAGGATGCAGCATTGCTTATTCCCGGAACTGCCGCCCTGCTCCATCCAAAACTCGTTCCCGGAGTAGCGCTGCCAGGCGCATAATTGAACTGAGTGTTGTTACAAATAGCTGGAGGAGTTTGAGTACTTGCTAGTACAGGTATTGGGTTAACAGTAATTATAAATGTACTAGCCGTACCGATGCATCCGTTAGCAGACGGACCAACAGTAACAACTGCCACCTGTGGTACTGCGCCAGAATTAATGCTGGTAAACGACGGAATATTACCTGTACCGCTAGCTGCAAGACCAATTGAGGTATTACTGTTCGTCCAATTGAACGTCGAGCCGCTAACGGGGCCAGTAAAGCTTATAGCGGTTGTATTGCTACCTCCGCACAAGGTCTGGTTCGTTACTGCAGCCATCGCAGGCGTTGGATTTACGGTTATCGTAAATAATCCGGTGGTTCCTATACATCCATTAGCAGATGGTGTTACTGTCACTGTAGCAGTGGTAGGTGCATTAGAAGCATTAGCTGCTACAAACGATGAAATATCCCCAACTCCACTTGATGCAAGGCCAATGGAAGATGCATTGTTTGTCCAGCTGTAGCTTGTGCCGGCTACGGAGCTATTAAAGCTCACTGTTGCAGTTGATGCACCATTACACAGCGTTTGATTTGAAACAGTGTTTACCGTCGGTGTAGGATTTACGGTTATTGTAAACGTCCTGATCACGCCAACACATGCATTAGCTGTTGGGGTAACTGTTATCGTAGCAGTCACCGGTGCGTTCGAATTATTGATTGCGTTGAACGGAGCGATATTCCCATTACCACTCGCAGGAAGCCCTATCAATGTTGAATTGTTTGTCCAGTTGAACGTGCTACCACTTACGGAACCGCCGAAATTGACTGCAGTAGTAGAGGCTCCGTTACACACTGTTTGATTTGACACCGCATTTGCGGTTGGCGTTGGATTAACAGTTATTGTAACCACCTTAGGTGTACCAGCACAACCATTTGCAATTGGTGTCACCGTGATGGTAGCTACAACAGGCGCCGTACCTGTATTAGTCGCAGTAAACGATGCGATATTACCTGTTCCGCTCGCCGCAAGGCCAATTGATGTCAGCGAGTTTGTCCAATTATAACTAGTACCGCTTACAGGCGATCCGCTGAAGTTTATCGTAGTTGTCGATGCTCCGTTGCATACGGTCTGATTTGAAACAGTATTCACCGATGGAGTCGGATTCGCTGTTATCGTAAACGTACTTGCTGTGCCCGTACACGTATTGGCGGAAGGTGTTACGGTTATCGTTGCTGTAACTGGTGCACTTGTTGCATTTACGGCATTAAACGATGCAATGTTGCCAGTGCCGTTTGCGCTGAGACCGATGGATGTTGTGCTATTTGTCCAACTGAATGTCGTACCATTTACTGCTCCGCTAAAATTAACCGCAGTTGTGGGCGCCCCATTACAAACAGCTTGATTGGCAACGACATTTACTGTCGGTGCCGGATTTACTGTTATGGCAAAGCTTGTAGACGTGCCTGTACAACCGGCCCTCACAGGAGTCACGGTGATTGTTGCTGTAACTGGCGATGTACCGCTGTTGGCTGCCGTAAAAGATGAAATATCGCCACTGCCATTGGCGGCAAGGCCAATTGATGCCTGGTTATTTGTCCAGTTGAATGTCGTACCACTTACTACTCCACCAAACGCGACCGTTGTTGTCGAACTGCCGTTACACACCGTTTGATTTGACACAGTACTTACTGTTGGAATTGGATTTACTGTAATCGTAAGGTTCCTAGGTACACCTGCACAACCACTCTTCACTGGTATTACTATGATAGTTGCTACTACAGGGGCTGTACCTGCGTTTGCTGCTGTAAATGACGCAATATCACCGCTACCATTTGCAGTGAGACCGATCGAAGTCTGGTCATTGGTCCAATTAAAAGTAGTGCTGCCCAATGCTCCACTGAATGCTACAGCCGCAGTAGGCGATCCATTGCATACTGACTGGTTTGATACCGTGTTTACCGTCGGAGTTGGGTTAACTGTTACTGTAAAAGTTCCAGGGGTGCCGGTGCATCCTGCTCTTACCGGAGTGACAATGATGGTTGCGGTAACAGGCACTGTACCACTATTAGTCGTTGTAAACGACAAAATGTCACCGCTACCACTAGCTGCAAGACCAATCGAAGTCGTGGTATTTGTCCAGTTGAACGTGGTGCCGCTGACTGCACCACCAAACGCTACCGCTGTTGTAGACGCAGCATTACATACGGTCTGGTTAGATATTGTATTTACGGTTGGAGTGGGATTAACTGTAATTGTAAAGCTGCCGGGCGTACCGGTACAACCGCTTTTCATGGGTGTAACTGTAATAGTAGCAACAACAGGCACAGTGCCACTGTTTGTAGCTGTGAACGATGCGATATCACCAGTACCGCTTGCCACAAGGCCGACGGAGGTTTGATCATTCGTCCAGTTAAAGGTGGTACTGCTTACCGCACCACTAAATGTTACGATTGCTGTTGGAGCACTATTGCACACTGCCTGGTTCGATATAGGATTCACAGTGGCTGTGGGATTCACGGTTATCGTAAAGCTTTTAGCAGTACCAGTACATCCGGCTTTTACCGGCGTTACCGTTATCGTGGCTATAACGGGTGTCGTTCCACTATTGGTTGCGGTAAACGATGTGATATCGCCACTTCCGCTTGCGACAAGGCCAATGGACGGCGTATTATTAGTCCAGTTAAATGTTGTGCCACTTAGGGCACCGCCAAACGCCACAGCCGTCGTGGACGCACCATTACATACTGTCTGATTTGAAACTGTATTAACGGTTGCAGTAGGATCAACCGTAATGGTAAAGCTGCCCGACGTACCTGTGCAGCCGCTTTTCACAGGGGTAACCGTAATAGTTGCAACAACGGGTGTAGTGCTGCTATTGGTAGCTGTAAACGACGCAATATCTCCAACACCGCTCGCTACAAGACCTATAGAGGTTTGATTGTTTGTCCAATTGAAGGTGGTGTTACTTACGCCTCCGCTCAATGCCATAGCAGTTGTTGAAGATCCATTACATACGACTTGGTTCGATACCGTATTTACTGTTGGGCTAGGGTTAACTGTGATCGTGACGCTTATGGGCGTACCTGTACAACCGGCTCTTACAGGAGTCACTGTTATTGTTGCTACTACGGGCGTTGTCCCGGTGTTAGTAGCAGTGAACGATGAGATATCACCACTGCCGCTGGCTGCAAGACCTATTGTTGAATTATCGTTTGCCCAGTTAAATATAGTACCACTAACCGCGCCGCCAAACGACACAGCTGTCGTGGAGGCGTTGTTACATACCGTTTGGTTTGACACTGCGTTTACCGTAGGTGTTGGGTTGACGGTGATCGTGAAGTTGCCAGCAGTACCTGTGCATCCGCTTTTTACCGGCGTGACTGTAATAGTTGCAACAACAGGCGCTGTACCGCTATTGGCAGCTGTGAACGACGCAATATCACCTATGCCACTTGCGGCCAGACCAACCGAGGTCTGATTATTTGTCCAATTAAAGGTTGTACTACTTAGAGCACCGCTGAATGCCACAGCAGTTGTAGAAGCACCGTTACATAATGCCTGGTTGGAAACAGCATTAACCGTAGGTGATGGATCTACTGTTATAGTAAAGTTGGTAGCGGTGCCAGTACAACCTGCGCGAACCGGAGTGACAGTTATTGTGGCAGAGAGTGCCGTAGTTCCGCTATTAGTCGCAGTAAATGAAGTGATGTCACCGCTGCCGCTTGCAGCAAGTCCGATAGAGGTGTTATTATTTACCCAATTGAACGTCGTGCCGCTTACAGCACCGCTAAAGGATATTGCTGTCGTAGTGGTATTATTACACACGGTTTGATTAGAGATGGTGTTAACCGTTGGAGTCGGATTAACAGTGATCGCAAAGTTCTTAGGCGTACCCGAGCACCCACTCTTGACAGGCGTAACTACAATAGTTGACACGACAGGAGCGGTACCTATATTGATAGCTGTAAACGATGCAATGTCGCCTGTACCGCTGCCGGCAAGGCCTATCGAGGCTTGATCATTTGTCCAGTTGAACGTTGTGCTATTTAATGCACCGGCAAACGTAACTGGAGCTGTCGGTGCATTGGTACATAGTGATTGATTGGATACAGTATTTACGGTTGGAGCAGGGTTTACAGTGATAGTAAAGCTTGTCGTAGTTCCGGCACAACCAGACTTAACAGGTGTAACCACAATTGTTCCTGTCATAGCGGATGTTCCGCCGTTGGTCGTTGTAAATGAGGCAATATCCCCATTGCCATTTGCGGCCAGGCCAATCGCAGTATTATCATTTGTCCAGTTGAATGTAGTACTACTCAATGCACCAGAAAGTGCTATAGCCGTTGTAGACAAACCAGCACAAACCGTTTGGTTAGTAACTATATTGACTGTCGGAAGCTGATTGACAGTAATACTTATTGTCGTACTGGCAGTTGTGATGCCATCAGACACCTGTATTGTAAAAGCATCAGGTCCAAAATAACCAACGGTTGGTGTATAAGTCAATCCCGTTGGTGTAACAGTGCCGCCTGTAGATGTGGTAGAAAACGATGCCGCCACTGTACCGTGCGAAGCTGCAGAAGTCACGCTCCACGTAAGCGTTTGCCCATTATTAACATCACTGACTGCTAGCAAGCTGTTGATTGAAGTAGCCGCAGCATTCTGACAAACACTAAGCGTTTGTGGCGAACCACCAGTGAAAGTAGGAGTTGCGTTGGTGAGTGTAACTGTAAATGGCGTAAGTGCGCCTTGGCAGGAACCGCTAATTACACGAATATTACCGTTATAAGTGGCTAATGCCGCCGATCCCGGTACTGTCAGTGAAATTGGCGAGGATGGTAATGCAGTAGAGCCTACATTTACAAAGCCTGCACCTAAAGCCGTAGCATCATATGTAATAGTGTACGTCGTTGGCGAACCTGTGGTAGCTGTATACGGTAAGCTGGCCGTTGTAGTACCGCCCGAAACACTTGGGTTCGTTCCTAAGGTTATAGTTGGCAGCGGATTGACAGCGATGTTTACACTTCCGCTCATGTTTATTGAACAGTTAGTCGTAGCATTAGTGGCCACAACAGTGTAGTTGCCCGCCGTCGTTTTCGCACCAAAATTGATACCCAAACCAGTAGAGCCCGCTACCGGGGAACCGCTATTCACGCCACCCACTTGCAATTGATAGTTGACCCCCATTGTTGAATTGGAAAGCCCAACGGCTACACCCGACCCACCTGCACAGTAACTTCCGCCTCCGATCACAGTAAAAAGAGACGGAGCTGAATTGGCGGTAACATTTATAGTAGTAGTATTGGTAGCAATGCCGTCAGATATTTGTATGGTAAACGCATCGGGTCCATTATAACCATTGGTTGGTGTATAGGTCAACCCCGTTGGCGTTAAATTACCGCTGTTAGATGTGATAGAATAATTAAAACCACCCAATGTACCATGCGTAGGGGCGGAGGAAATAGTCCACGTCAGCGTTTGCCCCGAGTTGCCATCATTCACCTGGAGTAAACTATTGATGGAAGTTGCAGCGTCATTCTGACAAACAGTAAGCGATTGCGGAGAGCCGCCCGTGAATGTAGGCGCCAGGTTGGAATTACAACCGAATGTACACGAAATCGGCAAGGTAAAAGTTGCTGCATCATTAACATTCCAGTTGGACACGTTGAAAATGGCAGCCCTTAGGTTGGCTGGCGAATTCATCGTCACCAAACAATTGTAGATAGCGTTATCGACTTCGGGAATAATCTCAACTGAGGTAGAAGCACTCAGTGCCGCCGGCAACGTAGACTGGCCTGACGTAAATGTGCACTGAGCTAGAGTAGCGTCCCAGGCTCCATTCATGCTTATACCTGTAATAAAGGTAGGCGAACTCATAGACCCCTGGAAGGCAAATATCTGGTCGCCACCTATTGCCAAGCTCATATAATCCGTCGCCACGTTGAAGGTAGCTTGTAGCCCTGTCACCGTTCCTGTGCTTGCCGAAAGGCTGTTTCGGCATTGCACCCTAACCTGCGTCCCGCATGTGAGCGCTGATGTTGCCGTCCACGTTATGGCACCGTCTGAATAGGAACCAAAACTTCCGGCCCCACATGGGGCGGGATTGGCCGATTGGAACCCCGTAAAGCCAGCACCTGAACACCATCCAAAATCCGTAAAGTTGATGGTAGTACCCGCGGTTATGTCTTTAAGCAGGATGAACGAAAAATCGTCGTTCGTCGGATCGTCGGAGTTATATCCTACGATGGCAACATCACCCGCAGTGAGGGTTGTTTGCGCCCTGGCGCTAAGGGCAAAACAAAAAATAGCGCATAAACTGAGAAAGTAGCGCATTGCTTTCATAGACCTGGTTTTAAGTTTATCCAACATGGTTAAGTGATTTCATTGTTTCTCAAATCAAGTGAAAAGACGTCCCTGGCCGCACTCCAAAATTCGCAAGAGCGAACCCGGGCATAAAGCCTTCTTCCGTATATATTACATCCACCCGTATTTCCGTTCTTCCTGCACAAGCAATGCGCAAACCATTTTGCTCATCGATGGCCAGTATAGTACCGGGTGTAATTTCATTTTCCAATTTCAGATGACCGGGAGTTACATAGGTCAATCCCAACATCCAACCATTCAGCAATGCAGCTGCTCCTTTGTTCCACGGATTACATGCATTCACTAAGCGGTGAATTGCATAGGCGTCCATCGCACTCCACTTGATTTGAAGATCCGCGGGACTTGGTCGCTTATACCAGTTTGTACCAGTCACATCCTGTTTTTGTTCAGCAATATTGCCCGCTGAGAGCGCTTGCAACACTTTATCTGTTAGCTCCATTCCGTTAAACCCAAGCTGAGAACAAAGCATTCCAAAAGTGACACCTGTATGAATCGGAATTGTACTTCTGAACAGAATTGGCCCTTCATCAATCTCAGCCGTCATTCGGTGAACCGAAACACCGGCCTCCTTAGCACCATCCTTCACCATCCAGAAAAGTGGATTGGGGCCGCGGTAAGCAGGAAGCGGTGCGTAGTGAAAGTTGATAAATCCCTGCTTGGGTACATTCAGAACATTGGCAGGTATCTTCCATGGAAAGGTCTTGACAAGCACCGCATCAGCAGCGGCGGTAGACACCCATTCTTTCAGGTCGTCGGTAAACGTAGTCTTGCTGAATTGACGAAAGGAGACATTGTAATTAGCACATAGCATCCTTACAATCGTATGCACTTCGCTCTCCCTCTCCGCCATGCCAATACCAGCTACTATGCCTGATTGTAGCAGTCGGTTTGTGGCGGGTAGCGCCATGCGGTCGTTGCATAGGATCAAGAGTTTCATATCAGGTACACAGGTAATGATTAAACCATCCCGAAGTAACACCTGTTGGCTGATCGTTCATCATCCTCAGGTGCTCAGCGGCATCTATTTCCAACTTGTCCAGTATCGAAATATTAACACCTTCTCCCGGTGTTCGGCTCATCTCGGCATAATACAGCGGGGCAAAGGCGAAGTGTGTATCAGGGTGTATGGTCACTTTCCCTCTCGGGCTTTCATATGACCACCCAGCAAGCAATTCTTTCAGAGGAGCATTTGAGTGTTGCGTTTGTTGTAACAAATGAGCTGCAACGATCCCTGCCTCCCAACCAAGCAAATGAAATATATTCGCCTTTTTGCCTTTTCGTTCTAAAATCTCGTTTGTGAAAATAATATTATCTGGATTATCCAGCATAGATAACCACGGTGTATATGCGTAAAATCTTCCCGCCGGTAATGCGTAAGACGATGCAATCTGTTCTTCGAACATGAATGACGAGCAATGGAAATCTAATTGTTGCAGTGCATCATTTTGTCCATGTAATGCTTTGACAAACAGTGACGATAGATAAGTACTGAAGCATGCAGCAACGCTGCTGTCAGTATTAGTGTTCACCACTTCTAAGAATGGAGCAATGGTAAATTGCGATTCTTTGTAGTGAGCTACATAATTACCTACAATAGCACCTCCGGCATCCTGCACACCTCGATGATACGCCCAGGGACCACGATAGCCTCCGTCATAAAATGACGTGGCCATGATCACCTTGTTGCTATTTTCTCCGGCTTTTTTACCAGAGAAATAGGAAGCATGAAGCCCTTGCAAGGAAATGTGTATTGCGTTGACACCTGGACCTTCAGAAGGAAAATTCATTCCGGCATCCAATACTATCAATTTCTTGCCAGCAGCATCAAGTAGCGGATGCAACAAAGCAGCGTTTACTGGTGAAAGATAACCTACAATAATATCGGCCTCATCCTGCAACAATAATTTTTCGGCTTTGGCATATACTTCCTTTTTGTCCTCACCAAAACCAATGTTCTCTGGCACAAAACGCACATCACTTATTCCCTCGCAATTCAACTTTATGCGAAGACCATCCAGCAGATCAAAACCCATCGTCGGGTAATCAGTTGATCTGGATAGTAAAACTCCAATTGTCATGAACTTTTATCGTTTATTCCTATAATCCTGTAAAAGGACGGAGATATACTCCGTCCTTTTTACTATTCTAAGTTTCAGGTCAATTCAACTTAATTAATTC
The DNA here is from genome assembly GCF_029269745.1 of Polluticoccus soli. Classification (NCBI taxonomy): domain Bacteria; kingdom Pseudomonadati; phylum Bacteroidota; class Chitinophagia; order Chitinophagales; family Chitinophagaceae; genus Polluticoccus; species Polluticoccus soli. The sequence continues at coordinate 659,477 of NZ_JARJHT010000001.1, forward strand.
CGTGCGGGGAATACTCCGCGCATGCAAATGATATAATTCATTGCCATATACGGCTGTTCGATGCTGAATGGTTGGTTACCACCCATGGGACTCATTTGCAACTGTGCAGGACATGTACCCATATTAACGGTAGCTGCACCGGCATATCCCGTACTTGATGCATAAGCCGCCCCAGAAGGCGATGCTACATTACCACTATCATCCAGGCAGTATGGTGCTGCAACTACCGACACCGGGTGCACGTGGGCCGGCATTTGAGTTACGTTTAGACTAACGGTCGGTGTACCTCCTACCTGGCCAAGATCATACATAGATAATCCTGGGCCTGCGCCCGCACCTATCACGCTACGTCCTTTCAGATCAGGCAATCCAAATGTTGTTGTTCCGTTTCCGCCGTATACAGTTCCTAATATTGAAAACAGGGCCGTATTTGAGGCGATAGCTATGATTTGCCCCTGGCAAAACGCCCAGTTCTGGGGCTCAAAATTGCCGGCAAACATTGTTGTATATCCAATTACTCCTTCCATAGGAATGTTGTTTAAACTTGATAGAAAAATTAGTTTCTGCTTGGAAAAATCCCCTCTACTGCGATTACATAATTCATAGCCAGGTATGGAGAATGCATCTCAATAGGCTGGCTTCCTCCCGCTACCGGTGTAGCTGCCGAAGATGTGTACGAATTCATTGACCCATCAAAACCGGCGCTATAGTGATTAGCAACTGATGCAGGGTAAGCATTCGTAGGATCATCCGTAGTTCCGTCGGCTGTGGACACCGGCTGATTGGCAGTTACGCTAATAATTGGGTGATTATGCGTCGGTAAATTTGTACTTAACAGAGTAACAGCTTCTGTGCCTCCGATTTGTCCAATGTAATACGGCGACAGTCCTGTACCTTGCCCTTGGTGAATAGCACATCGGCCACGAAAATCAGGGAGATTAAAGGTCGTTTGACCATCACCGCCATAGGTAGTTCCTATTAGTGAGAATAAAGCAGTGTATTCCGATATCGGCATTGCCTGCCCCTGGCAAAGCATCCAGTTAACCGGTGCAAAATTTCCGGCAAATATAGTGACCGTACCGAGATATGGTTCAACAAACATTATGTATGATTTAATGGTTAAGAGTTAGTTTCTTGAAGGGTATATTCCGTACATGCAGATTATATAGTTTACAACGAGGTAGGGCGCCATTATTTGAAAAGGCATTCCCGAACCCGTGGTTCCTATGTTGGTGCTTACAAGATTAGGCGCCTTCATGAAAGCCGATGCTGTAGGAGTTGTACTATAAGCATTTGCAAGCGTGCCAGGAACAGCGTCAGCCGGCGACTCGTCGCCACCAGAAGTATTGTTTCCCCTTGGCGTAAGGGTAACGTTACCATCATGCGTGTGCGCTGGCATGTTGCTGATCGTTAATATGGCGGTTTCTGTACCTCCGATCTGACCAAGTGTGTAGTTCGGCAAACCCTGTCCTTGCCCGGTACCGATTGCCGTACGGCTTTGCAAATTTGGCAGCGCAAAAGTGTTTACACCGTTGCCGCCGTACGTTGTGCCAATCAACGAAAATAAAGCCTGGTTTTGAGCGATAGATAGAAGCTGGCCATTACAATAGGCCCAGTTCTTAGGTGCGAAGTCAGGAGCCCAGGTCGTGACTACCGCGAGTGTTCCTTCCATAAGGTGTTAGTTTAAAGTGTGTTTTTAAATTGGTGATCAATAAATGTATTAACAACGCAGCTACGCGTTTGTCAAGTAATTTTTAAGGAATAGTAGCTAATGGGAATTGTAGCACGTGTCGTGCTGGAGATGCATCTGCGCAGCTGAGATTGCCACAACAACAAGGAATAGGCGAAACAATATGAATTTGACTTCATAGTTTTCAATGTTTAGGTATAAAGGCAAAAAAAAGAAATCAAGCACCTGCCTTCAAAAAAATCTCTAACAAGTCTTATTACAGGTGGTTAAAACTAGTGTTATTTTCTAATACCAACAATTAAAAGCAATTAAACACAAGCTGTTATACAACAGTCGTAGCAGATGCAAACAACTCAGACAGCCATTCATTTATCTTGCAATCAACAACAAGGTGTACTCTATCTGTTGTACCTCTGTTACTTACACTATGAGGAAGGTTAAAATTTAAATACCAACATTCACCTTCTCTCATTGTTACTAATTCCTTATTCAAGTAAAATTCCAGTGCTGGATTTGTCATCACTGGGATATGCAACCGTACTTCTCCGTCCTCAAAAGCCAGGTCATAATCTCTATGCTCTTTGATACTTGATCCGGCCTTCAGCCTTAAAAGCCGCACGTCGATCTTTTCGCACTCCAGCGATGACACCGCGTTATGAATATAGGAACACCGCAACAGGTGGGCCGTATCCTGGTAGATGCCTTTGCCAGTCGGGTCTGGAAATATTCGTTTAGGATCTCCATCGACGGAGCGCAAGGGTATTGCACTCCAGTCGCCACTGTAATAAGGCGTATTAAAATGCGGTATCCAATCTTCCTCGGGGAATGATAACACCTCGGCGTGTAAGCGCGTAGCATCGAACCGCAATGGTAATAGAACTTTGTCGATCATGGTTTAGTTTAGTTGATTGGATTTAAAATTAATCGGCCCACATCCGTAGCAAATTGCTGTGGGTCTGTTGTAGCAAATGCGCTTCAACAGATTGCAAATCGACCGCACGAAGCGAGTCTATAACCTGCTGTATATCGAATAACATTTTGCGCGACTCTGCATCTTTCACCATGCTCTGCATCCAGCTTACTGCAACACGTCTTTCGCCTTTTATAACCGGACGAACCCTATGCAACTGCGTGCAAGGATAACAAATGGCATCACCAGCGGCAAACTTATAGAGCAATGTACCTGACGAAGATTGCAACTCCAGTTCGCCACCTTCGTACTTATCCGGATCATTTAGAAACACTGTGATGGCAATATCCGTACGCATCATGTTGCCCATTAGCGGACTGTCGACATGCCAGCCATATTCCATACCATCGGTATACTTGCTAATAAGGAAAGGATAAACGTGTTTGGGAAAAATAGCATCGCGAAGCAGCATACTGTTATTCAGCCCATCCAGTATTACTTGTTGCAGCATGCCATACTGAGGTGCGTTCATATCTACCTGTAAATTATTCTTAACATCTCGTGCAGCAGCCGTGGCTGTTTCGCGGCCATCCGCATACCTTGCGGTCTCAAGCAAATTATGGACAACAGTAAGCTGCTGGCTGTTCAGCAGTTCTTTTACGTGGAGATAGATGGCGTGGTTATTCATTTGATCTTGTGTGATTGTTCATTTATTCCCTAATCCACTTGATCATGTGAGGATAGGGCTTCATATTATTTGCATGTGCATTATTCTCATCATAGCAAAGCCCGATCCATTGAAGTGTTGGCAGTGCAATGTATCGGCCATTTGTGTATTGCTCAATGTACCAGTCAGATGCTCCTTTATATCCGTTGGGGTGAAACACAACCTGTGGGGATAATCCGAGGTGAGTCAAAGCGGCATAACTCCAGGCTATCGCCATCATTTCTTCTCCACCCGCCTGGCTTCGTTCTTTATCTTCTCCAACATTTCCTCCAGCTATTTTCCTTTCTTCTGCAGGCATTACAGCCAGGTGTCCGGCCTCATGCAATAAGTCTCCCGGATAAAGCAGTTTTGCTTCATCAACAACGAGCTTTCCGTTCTTAATAAGAATACCGGGCAGGAATGTTATTTCATGGATAGCAGTGCATTCCACTTCGATGCCAATAGAGCGGATAAACGTGATCATTTTTTGGGTGAGCATACCAATCAAGCAGATACGAGATAGCAATATTACAAAAAGCCAATACTATTTATTGAGTGTATTTGTTATGAAACAATAAAATCACGCAAACCAAAAGCGCCCCGAAGACCGAGGCTCTTTTAAGACAAATTGATTATCAATTAGTTCATTTCACTTCCGCATAATCTGTACTTACTATGCTAAAAATACCATAACCATTTTTTACGTTGCTATATACATTAGTGGGCTCTGCAAACGGGTTACCCATATTTTCAGAAGCAAACCGATAAGACTTTTGATAACGAAAATACGCTTCGGGCACATGTTGAAGCTCGATGCCAGCATAAAACAAAGTCCCATTGACATCCTCTACAGGTTGCAAAACATTACTTGGAACAAATATTCGCAGCTCTTTTGCAGTACCATTAAAAAGTGCATCTCTGAAAAATATCCCATCGGAAGAAAGACAGGTGTTCTGATCAATGCTCTCATTATAGATACTTTCAACGCTGGGATCATTTGTATTGACGCAGGTTGAATATATATTACCATGCATGAATGAATCTTCTACCACAGGAACAATGAGACTTAGCACATAAAAATCGCCCGCGTCCATCGGATCGTCAAAACTGATTCGTACCTCGTCTTGTTGCACGCCGTCAATATCGACACGCGCGTTGGGAATTCGCTGGACTGATTTTATTTTTACTGCAGACGGCACTTCTGACTCAGCTTCCACAGCATTAAATCCCGGGGCGGAAACTTTGATCGTGTATTTTTTACCGGCCTCCGCAATGTTGCCAGAAGTGTATACGCCGTTTACGTTATCGTAGTGCATTGAACCTAACGCTTTGTCGCCTTCGTACAACACAACTGTTGCATTGGGAACGCTCAGGTCAAGACTAGGCTTATAGTTCAAAATTGCAACACTCTTACCCACCTGCAACCTGAATGTATCATCAACCAATGTGCTACTGCTAATGACTAACGATGACTGATGTTGTGGAATATCAACCTTTACTTCCTTAGTACACGATGCAGCAAATGCAAGCGCTATTACCGGAATCACTATTTTATATAAATTCATATTGCCGCTTTTTTAGAATTTGAATTGATAGCTGATTGAAGGGATTATCGGAAAGAGACTGATCTGCTTGAATGTTGTTTTACCATTGTTTGTCTCACTGTAGACATAGAAAGGATTCATCCTGTTGTAAATATTATAAGCACTAATGATCCATGCGCGTTCCCAGCCCTTTCGTTGCTTCCAAAATTTGACGCTTACATCACCGCGATGATATGCCGGCATCCTGTAGCCATTTCGACTGCCGTATATAGCCACTTCCTGTCCATCCTGGCCCTGATACATACCCAAAGGCATTGTAATAGCATTACCGGTACCATAGATCCATTCTGCACTTAGCTCAATACTATTTGACAGTTTGTATATACCCGCAACCTTCACATCGTGCCGCCTGTCATAGCGATACGGAAACTCTTCGCCATTATTCAGGTTATCAAACTGCCTTGTGGTCCACGACAGTGTGTAACCTAACATACCGGTAAACTTTCCTTTCTTTTTCTGCAAAAACAGTTCACCGCCGTAGCTTTTTCCTTTGCCGATTTCAACTTTATCCTCCCAACTTGTGCTGCTATTAAAGAAACTGGCACCTTCTTTATACTCCAACACGTTCTCCATCGTTTTATAGTATCCTTCCACGCTTATTTCTATGCCGGTGTTGTGTGTATAAGCTGCGCCTATCGCCGCTTGATGTGATTTTTGAGCAGGCACTCTGTCTGTAACAGGCACCCACAGGTCGGTAGGTAAGCCAATCGACGAGTTAGTGAGCAGGTGAATAAACTGATTCATTTGCACATATGAGGCCTTTAGGCTTATCTCGTCAGACAATAGATAACGCAGCCCTGCACGCGGCTGTATAGCCTGGTAGAGCTGATCCCTAACCGTAAAACCTGTCCAGTGTACACCAAGGTTTGCTTTTAGCTTTGAACTGATCCGAATATCGTCCTCAATATAGCCATCGATCTCACCAGCATTGATGTCTTTCACGCCAAACGTTGTATCGAGATCCTGCACGCTAGATTTCAGCTTGATCTGTTGCGCACCTGGCTTGTAGGTATGTGCTATGTAGCCCACACCAGCTTTGATAAAATGGTTAGGACCCGGAAGAAAATCAAAATCATACTTTACGGCCTTATCGTTAATGCCAGAAGTGTATTTTAACAGGTAGTCCTCATTTACGTTGGTAAACGTGCTCTTGTTCTGTGCGCTGATCAAAAATTGATATTGGCTGTAGTAAGTAGTTAAGTTACCAAACAGTTTTGGCGAGAATTCGTGATTCCAGCGGCCTACTGCTGTGATATTACCCCAACGCAATCCCGTATTAAAACTGGAAGCTCCCCATGTACCGTTATCTTCGGTCTGACGTGCATAAAACTTGTCATTCCCAAAATAACCGCTGATATAGATGTGATCTTTTTCGGTGATCTTAAAATTTGCTTTACCATTCAGATCGTAGAAATAATACCCGCTCTTCAAATTGCCGCGCATGAGGGGCTGTGCTAACACATCGATATAGGTACGACGTCCAGAGACCATAAAGGACGACTTACCTTTCTGTATAGGGCCCTCGAGCATAAGCCTAGATGCTATAAGGCCAATCCCTCCTTCACCATGCAATTTGTTCTTGTCACCTTCTTTCATGTTAATATCAATGACAGAAGATAGCCTGCCACCATAACGAGCAGGAAAGCCTCCTTTGATCACTTCAACACTACGTATTGCATCCGCATTGAACACACTAAAGAACCCAAACAAGTGGCTCGCATTGTACACAGGCACTCCGTCAAGTAAGATCAGGTTTTGATCGGGTCCTCCTCCACGTACGTAGAGACCAGACGTACCTTCATTGCCACCCTGCACACCTGGCAGCAATTGTATTGCTTTAAGTATGTCCACTTCTCCCATGAAAGCGGGGAGTGATTTGATCGTTTCGATCGGAAGGTCGATTGCCGACATCTGCGTACGGGTTTGGATCGCGTCCTTTTGCGCTGTCACCACGACTTCCTTCAAATCTTTCGCCTGATCCAGTTCAATATTTAATGTGACATTCTTTTCGCCGGTAATGGTTTGGGTAAAAGGAGCAAAACCAATGTATGTAGCTCTCAGTTCTGTATTAGCGCCGGCAGGTATGGTAAGCGAGTAAAATCCATAGGTATTGGTTGTCGTACCAATATTCCTGTCGGGTATAAATACCGTAGCTCCCAGCAGACGCTCACCACTCTTTTTTTCGGAAACATAACCGCTAATGGTGATGGACTGGGCCCATATGCTTCCCGAGCAGAGCAATAATACCAGGGAAAGGATCGCCTTCATATTCTTCATACAAACCTGATGTTTTTAGTAAAACGATGAAAGTTGTTAAACCCCTATGTTGTTGTGAAAGTTTTTTAAAACTCCCATTTGTCGAGGACAAATACGAATTGTTGCTTATAGACACCCCCAATCACACCCATTCCATTTTGTACCGGGCTTTTTAGATTGGCCGGAGTACCAGACGTGAAATATTCGGAATTCGGATTGTACAGCTCGTAGGCTTGCAAATAGTCAAAATAGTCCTTCGATACAGACTTCACTTGTAATAAAACCCGCCCCTTATCTGTCTCGCTTGTAAAATAATTCTGGCCAATGCTGAGGTACACCCGCGTGGTGTAGTCAGATCCGGAGAATTTGTAGTCAGTCAACAGTATCCGCCGGAAGGCATTAAAAGAACTATTGCTCTTTAAGTTTTCTGTATTAACGTCTGCAGTATGCAGATTCTGCCTTATGTAGGTGTTACTAAAGCTGGTATCAAATTGCGTCTGCAAGTTAGCGCCAGCCAATTTAAGACTGTCGTACTGTGTCTTATGATCTGCTATAGCCACCCACTGGTTGTCAAACCAAAAGTGGCCTGTAATAGTCATAGGTTGTTTCACTGCCTCAATAACATAGAAATGTGCACCTGCCTTATCCTCTATCACCACGTCTATGGCCAGAGCCGTGTCGCTTGCATATACAGCATTCGTGGAGGATGCAACAAATGCAGTAAATGCATCCGGAATCGTGACATCCGTGGTAGCAACTCCGCGATCAGGATGTGTTGCAGAAATATGGTAAACACTGCCCGGCTTTACTATAGCACCGGACGAAAACGGAATTGTATGGAGATACTTCGTCAATGAATCTTCCAAACCACTTAGGGTTATGTTCATTCCTGAGTTGTCTGCCATGTCAATTGAAAGCCCTTGTAGTACTTCAAACTTCATACTTGATCCCGAAGACACCGGCACACTTTGTCCAGCGCGAAAATAAACAGACTCATTTGCTACCAGTTCACCGAGCAGCGCAATTTTCCGGCCACGCTCAACATCGGGTAGATCAAGTTTCTTATTGCACGAAACGCATGCAATAAGCACAACACAAACGATATGTGATAATCTCATCCTCAAAACCTCAACTTGTAATTGACATATGGTACAAATTGCAAAAAGCTTATCCCTGTCAACTGGAATTCATTAGTACTAGCCACACTTGTCAACTCTACATACATCACATTCTGCCGTCCATATAGATTGTAGACGCCAAACGACCAGGTCCGTTCCATATAGCGGCGTTTTTGTTTTCTAAAATTAAACCCTACATCCAATCTGTGTATAGGTGGGAGCCTATAGTCGTTCACCGACGAAAAATTATAAGTATAACCACCATTTGATCCTTGTTGAACGTTTACACCCAAATTGTTTTCAAGGTCCGGACTGATCTGATCTGGCAGTGTAATTGCCTCACCGCTCATATACATCCAGTTAGCGGTGGCTGAAAAGCGCTTGTTTGGCTCATAAGTCAGCAATGCTTTGATATTATGCCGGCGATCGTAACGATAAGGAAATGATTGCCCATTGTTCAGCGAAGCAAATTTGCGCCAGGCCCATGACCAGGTATAAGCCCCATCGAAATGGAATGGTCCAACACTCTGCTTAACGGAAAACTCAGCGCCATAACTCCACCCTTTACCTTGTACAACCTGATCTTCCCAACCTATATTACTAGCGAACGGATCTTTACCAGCATCGAAAGTTGTAGTGTTTAAGATATCCTTATAATACACCTCAACGTTATACTCAAATTTCCATGGGAAATTTGCTGTATAGCCTAGCGTACCTAGCAACGCTTCCTCAGGCGCAATACGACTGGTACTAGGCAGGTAAAAGCCGACCGGTATACCAAAATTATTGTTATTGATATAATGCAGGTATTGGGCCATCTGCGTGAACGATCCATAGATGGTGTGATTCGATGCAAGCTTATATGCAGTATACATACGCGGCTGTAAAGCGGAATAATTGTAGTCTGCATTGAACCAGGTAGCCCAGTGAAGACCCGGGCGTAGTATCCAGCGACTTCCAACTTTGATCTCATCCTCTGCAAAAAGCGTCACTTCATTTGACTGAAAGCGATTAATGTTCAGGTTGAAATCCATGGTGGTGAATTGCTGTTCTGAAACAACAGAAATGGGATTAAAATCTGAATACGTATAGTTTACGCCGGCCTCAACATGATGCTTTAGATTGGGATAGTAGTGCAACTGTACCTTTCCCGAGTAATCGTTTATTGAAGAACGCCCCGTATTGAACGACACTTTACCTGTATCTCCAAAACTACTGAACTGTCCTTCTCGTAGCTGAAAATTGAACTTGCTATAAGTGAGGATCGTATTAACAAACAGTTTGGGATCAATAATGCTTGTCCATTTGGCAGAACCGATGAGATTGCCCCATCGCATGTCAAATTCATCGAGGGTAGCTTTGGTTGAAACGCGATCTCGTCCTGTGTAAATACTTAAGTACAAACGGTTATTCTTATTGACGATATAATTCGCCTTCCCGTTGATATCATAAAAATTGAAACCCAGATCATCTGTAAAGGGACGCCACAATGCATCTATCCACGTCCGGCGAGCCGACAGCATGACCGAAGCCCTGTCTTTTATGATCGGCCCTTCCAGACTTAAGCTGCTTTTCACAAGGCCCATATTAAACTGGCCGCCAATACGCTCCATGTCGCCATCTTTCGTATTCACATCGATAACTGATGCAAGGCGACCGCCAAAACGCGCAGGAAATGCGTCCTTGTAAAAGTCAACCGATTTGATGGCATCCAGGTTGAATACAGAAGTCAGTCCTAAAATATGATCTGCATAATAAACAGGCACACCATCAAGCAAATACAAGTTTTGCCCCGGATCACCACCACGCACAAGGATATTGGTCATCCCATCTGTGCTAGCCTGCACACCAGCTGTATTTTGTATCGTGCGAAGTATATCATTTTCTCCCAGCAAAGCAGGAGATCCCTCGATGTCATTTAGTTGAAAATGGGTCCGATCGTGCGACTCTTTGCCTTTTTGTGTTACTTTAATTTCAGCTAACTTATTGTCAGAGGTAAGAAAAAAGTCTTTTCGGGTGTCGCGCTTTAGCGAAACCAATAAAGTGTCGGGACGAAAACCCAGGTAATTGCAAACGATCTTGTGATCGCCCTCTGGCAATGCCATGCTATAAAATCCGTAGTTGTTGGTAACTGTGCCCGCTTGCAGGCCAGCAACATAAACTGTAGCACCGATCAAAGCCTCTTTGCTATTTTCTTCTTTTATGTAGCCATTGATAACAAAGGCCTCCGATCGAAGGTATTTTTTTCGGGAATCGCGCGAGACGATCAATATTTTATCTTCCCTTTCGATCACGGATACCTTTTGATCGACAAGTATTGAATTTAGCACCTCCCCCACAGTTCGCTCATTGCCGCGCAAACGAACAAGCGTGGTTAGGCTTACTGACGAAGTGCTATACGAAATGGGAACTGGTACCTTATCATGGATATCGGCGAGATAAGCTTCAATGGTTCCTTCTGAAAATGTCGGAACGTACGCTACCTCTAACAACCGACCATTCTGCGCAGTTGCCTGAAATGCTGCCACAATAAGGCATAAAACAAATACATAGCGCAGTTTCTTTCTCATGCTTATTTGGCGCTTACCCGGTAGCTATCACCACTCTTAGACCATTGACATTGTGAGACAAGACAAAGATCGGTGAGCATTGCCTCAAGGTTCTGATCTTTAAAGCTGATGTCTATCAACTGCTTCTTTTGTTCCTCGGTCATATTTTGATCAAGTGCAATCACGGTGTCTTTTACCTGGTTGAGCTCTTCAATTATCTCCACCAACGACGTTTTAGAATAATTTAAGGCGCCGGCTTGCCAATAAAGCACATTATCTATCCTGGCAGTTTGCTCAACCAGGCGCCCATCTTTCAACAATCCTTTCTCGCCGGGCGTTAAAATCACGGAGGCTGCTGTCTTGTTATCCGACATCTGCACCCTACCAGTTTTTACTACCACAGTAGCCTGCGCCTCGCTGCACTTCACATCAAAAGAAGTTCCTAACACCTGAACTTTAGCCGATTGGGCATCAATAATAAACGGCTTTTGCTCGTTACGGGTGACTTCGAAAAACGCTTCTCCTTTAAGGGCAACCAGACGTTCGCTTCCCGAGAAAGACTTTGGATAGCTCAATGTGCTGCCTTTACGAAGCATAACGTGCGAATTGTCCGGAAGTTCCACGTCCATATTACTTTCTACCGCCGCGATCGTTACCACTCTTGCGCCCTGGTACCTGCCAATTACAAAAAACCCGATTAGCAATGCCGCTGCTGCTGCCAAACTATAACGCACCCATGGCAGAGATATTACGTTAGGCTTCTTTGTTTTATCCAACTGAAGCTTGCCTGAAACGCGCAGCCAGGCGGCATCGGTATTAAACTTTGGACCAGATGGTATACTATCAGACTGATTCCAGATAGCCTTTAAGTTTTCGTATTCAGCCAGGTTTTGCGGATTAGCGGAAAGCCATTCGTTAAGCTGCTGAAGTTCTGCTTCAGTTGCCTCGCCATTTACATCCTTGGCTATATTAATATATACTTGCTCGTCCATTGTTATCACCTTTAAAAACGCAAAAAAATTTTATTACCCCTATTTCAGCCACAAATCTCCAAGAAGAAAGAACAATCCCACCAGCGTCACTGCCTGACTAACCACAAAGTCCCGCAAAACTCTTATGGCCTTGCCCATTTGATTCTCTATTGTTTTCACCGACAAATCCAATGCTTTAGCCGCCTCTTTATAACTCATACCCTGCATCTTTACCAACAGAAAAACCTCTTTGCATTTGGGCGGCAGCTGATCCAAAGCCTCAGCTATTCGGCGTTCATTTTCAGCCTCGTGCTCCTGGTGCTGGCGAACGGTAAGAAACGGTTCAGGCTCTGGTTCAGGTGTATTGTCTGTTGATGCCGTGCGTTGATTCTTTTGTTTTCGAATAACTGTGATACAATTATTTCGCACGGCTGTAATCAAATAAAACTTGACATCCGGACTGCTGATCAGCTCCTTTTTTTGTTCCCATATCTTGATGAAGGTTTCTTGGACTACGTCTTCAGACATGTGCTCGTCCTGCAAATAGGTGTATGCATAACGACATAATCGCTCATATTCACGGGCAAACAGGTCCTTAAAAACTGAATCCAATCCATGCTGGGGCGGCATAACGGCGTTTTTACAAAAATAATTAATATATGAAGCTCTCGCTACTTCATGACCTTTCATCTACATATTATAAAACGTAAAAAGCGGGATTTACCCCCACTTATTGTCGCACAGGCACAGGAATTATCCAAAATCGGAGATCCGGGGCAGTATAATTAAGCATCATAACTTGCCCGTCCTGTACCGGTACAATATCCTTAGCAGCTCGGGCGGCAGCAAAATCACGAACATCCTGCTCAGTGCTACTTAATATCTCGATATCGGTATCCTCTGCCGATTTATCAGTTTTCCTGGCCCTGGTATTGCCACCTTCCTGGCGGTCAAAGTCTAGTGTTGTAATATTTCCTTGTGGGGCTGTTCCTATAGAATCAAGGGTCGCAAAATATCCGGTTGCTTTGCCTTTTTTATTATCAAGATAGGCGATCACTGTTTTGTCGCCAGTGGGCACTACAGCGCGATAGCCAAAAAACCGCTTTGAATCCAGCCATTGGGCTAGCTCTGTAGCGTTTTTGTTGCTTACAGCCCCCTTTACCATTAAACTACGTACTGGTTTTGATATTTGAGAAACTCTATCAGGCTGACCATCTTTATTTATATGCACCAGAATGAAATCCTGCACTGAAAAGGTTGCAGTGGCAGCTTCAACACCCGCCGTTTTTGTATACAACTCGCCTAACAAAGTAAACCCTTCGTCTTTTGCGTCAGGAATAACGTTTTGAATTTGCACCCCGGCTTTGCCAGATTCAAGATCACTAATGATGCTGTTTTTCACTTGCGTCTTAATAAGACTCCATGGTATAAACTGCAATTTTTCAGGTCTTCCTGTCGGATCTAGTTTTGCAAAGAACAATCCGGCAGATTTGCCTGGCGATGGCTCTCTTTGAAAAATCCCTGCTGTAGCGATAAAGCCATTTTTCACATCAATAAAAGCCGGGATAGCTATGTTTTCAGCCTCTCTTATCTCTGTTGAAAAAAAATCGTCGCCGCCCATGCCGTTTAATACCCGCACTGAATAATCCTCCCTCACGCCTGCATCATCTTTCTGCAAAAGAAATATGCGGTCCATCTCAGTTTTGAGGTCCAGGACCTCAAAACCCGGCCTTCCATCAAGTGTCTTTTGCCAACGTGAGGTAAGTTCAGCATCCATTCCCTCCATTTCAAATGCGGCTTTACCATCCCGATTGGTGCGAATGATAACGTAGTCGTTAGGGCTAATTGGATAAATGGTTGAATATCTGGCAGCAGATAGAGCGGAGGCTTTAATATCCGCCTCGTCTTTTCTCTTAAAAACGTTCCCCCCTTCATCCAAAACCAGCATCGTGCGCGTTTTATTGCCGACATTCACTAGCTGTACAATATAAAATTGACCGGTAAAAGCAGAGGCCGCTAATTGGGTACCTTTGGAAACAGGTACGTTAATCTCTCGACGGGGCTGCATCCCTCTGTCAAATATTCGCACAGCAACATTTGCGCTATCCTGCGAATTGGCGTCCATATACGCTACATAATACAGTTCACCATTATTAACAGAGCGCACTCCGGAAAAACTTTCCGGACTTACCCCTGTAATAGATACTTCTTGTGCATTTGTCTTACAAACTAAAATCTGTGTAGCCCAAAAAGCTACGAATAATAAACGCTTCATACCAACCATGAGTTTAAACAAAAATATATTTTACTATGCATTTTTTACTGTTACTGTTTTGGCTTGTGCTTCAATCAGCCTCCCTATGGGAAATGTGTGTTCTGCTAGATCAAAACTTACAAGAAGTCGTTGAACTTCCGGCAAATACGTATCGTCAACAGCTATTAGTAACCCTCCGTTGGTCTGGGGATCTGGCAACAGACTAAATGCCTGCATTACATCTACCCCGCCCTCAAAAGCTGTATTGGAACTATAGTTATTCCAGTTTCTGTAGGTTGCATCGGGAACAATGCGGTCCTTCAGGTAGTCAATAGCGCCCGGGAGAGTTTTTAACCGATCATAATATATTTCGGCCGATAAACCACTGCCTTGTGCCACTTCCATGCAATGGCCAAGTAGCCCAAAACCAGTCACATCCGTCATTGCATGCACTCCTTTTACTTTTCCAAGCGCTTCGCCCACAGTGTTCAATTTCTCCATGGTTTCGATCATCCCACCTAAATGATCATCAGTGAGAACACCCCGTTTTTGGGCGGTAGATAAAATGCCTGAACCCAATGGTTTTGTAAGCAATAGCCAATCGCCAGCTTTTGCAGTGTTGTTCTTTTTCAAATCTCCTATATCAATTAAACCATTTACTGCCAATCCGAAAAAGGGCTCTGTAGCGTCAATGCTATGTCCTCCAGCTACGGTAATTCCGGCCTCACGACACTTAACTCTTGCCCCCTCAAGCACCCTGGCTGCATACTCATTTCCAATTTTATCCACCGGCCAACCGAGAATAGCAATCGCTAATATCGGTTTCCCTCCCATAGCGTATACGTCACTAATTGCGTTGGCCGCTGCAATCTTGCCGAAACTGAAAGCATCATCAACGATCGGCATAAAGAAATCAGTGGTAGATATGAGCGCCTTACCGTCTCCCAGGTCATAAACCGCTGCGTCATCTCGAGTATCATTTCCCACAAGCAGCCTGCTGTCTGGCGGTGTCTGATTTTTACCCAGTAGTTGCTCTAATACCGCTGGAGCTATTTTGCAACCACAACCGGCTCCACGCGAGAACTCAGTTAGCTTTATTTTGTCTTCCATTTTATTAAATCTTCGCGAGCAGTTTTTGTAGATTAATTGTAGAATCAACTGAAGCAGATTCCACAATTTTTAGCCGGCCATCAAAATTATCTCTTGCTGCTTGCGCCTTTTTATAATACTTGTCGTAATAGCTCAGCAAAATATTAAACGCAGCCTCTATGTTATTTTCCAAAAGATGGTTTATCGCCAATTTGGTATCCAACCCACCGAGGCGCTTTTGAATGCGCATGATAGCCGTCACCAATTTCTCTTTAGGCAACGAACCATACTCCTTCACAAGGTATTGCAAACGGTGTTCAAAGGGAATCTCCAGGAAATACAATGGCGATCCTCTCATTCCTTTCCAAAAATTACCAGGAATATTTACAAGTCCAATTCGCTGACTTTCATCCTCTATCCAAATAGGTTTCTCCGTTGCCTGGCTATTTCGCATCGCGGCGTCCAACCGCATTGCCAGGATGTTCTCAAACATCTCCTGCGATGGTTGCCTGACGCCTTCCAGGTCGCCGAAAGCCGACCCTTTGTGCTTAGCAATATCTTCCAGGTCAACTACAACCTCTCCGTAAGAAGCAAGCGCGCCCAGCAGCTCCGTTTTTCCAGAACCGGTGAAGCCACCTATTACCCTAAGTGGGTAACTATTATCCATTTTTTTTAATGCCCACTGACGAAATGCTTTGTATCCGCCTGCCAAGGTATAAACCTTGAATCCATACAGGTCGAGCAACCATGCGACGCCAGCACTTCGCATCCCCCCACGCCAACAATGTACCAAAACTCTATTTGTATTGAATTGACCGCAAATCGCCTCAGCTTCCTCAACCATCATTCGCATTTTTGGGCCAAAGAAATCAAGACCAGCTTTTATTGCGTTTTGGCGGCTTTGTTGCTTGTACAATGTGCCAACTATTTTACGCTCTCCATCCGAAAATAATGGCAGATTGAATGCAGATGGAAAGGATGCATGGCAAAATTCTGATGGGCTTCGCACATCGAACACCGGCAACTCCAGCGATAAGCTCAAAAACTCATCTATCTCAATCCTGCTAACGCCCATTTTTCCATGATTTTATTCGGTCCAATTTAATAAACAGTATTCTATTTCAAGCAATTAGAGTAACAAACGCAAAACACTAAAATAAAGACACTGTGAAAAAAAATCGTCATGGTCGTACATAATTCTATTGTTTGCATTCACTAGCGTTTCTTTAATAGCCGCTTACGTCAATAAGCCCATCGAGGCATTATTTTTTGGTTTTTTATAACACGGCGCCAAAACGTAAATCATCATTAAAACTCAATTACTATGTCAGAAAACATTCAAGACCAAAGCAACCGTGAAAACGACAAAAGGAGCACGGGTAGGACGTCGAACCGTGGTTTCGCATCAATGGATCCTAAGCAACAGCGTGAAATTGCCAGCAAAGGCGGACAAGCAGCTCACGCCCTTGGAGTAGCCCATGAATGGACATCGGAAGAAGCACGCGCAGCAGGCCGAAAAGGCGGACAAGCTTCACGTGGCGGTGGCCGAAATCGCAACCGGGACAACAACATCCCAACCAATCCCGACAGCAATGTTTAACTGCTGACTGAGATAAAAGAAAAGGCTGTGTAACACAGCCTTTTCTTTTATCGAACAAATATCAATGACCAATACCCCGGCGAATAGTCATCCGGCTCCAATATTAGCTGATGCATCTGCCCCTTATAACTGATCTCAGTTCCAACAGTACTTACTGCGGATATTTGCGCAGGTTCAACTGTTGCATTGAAAAGGTAGTTATAAATTTTGGAGATGACCGTCACATCGCCGGTTATTTTCTGAAAATTCACCAATGGCTTTCCCTGTGAGTCTTCACTATCGCCGCCATCAGTTGTAAACTTATATTCGATCTTCAAGGTCTCATTTTCATCAGTTTTGTATACCTGCACAATAGTTTTCGGCCGCGACCTATCAGTGAATGCCTGCGTATAACCCGCAGCTACTTTGGAAATTTCATCGTTGAACTTATTCGCGACAGACAGAGTTGTATCCAATGCCAATATCTTAGGACTAAGGACCGGCTCCTCATCCTCATCTGTTTGCGAAAAAGCACAGATGCTGTTTATCATGAGCAAGAACAGCAAGATCAGTCTCATTACATGACGCATTTATACTAAAATAGCTCGAAATCGCTACAAATCAAAATATTGACCTACGCCCTGAAATGATAAAGCCGGACTATACCCGGCTTTTATAAAAAAACATGTGAGATCAATGTTGAACAACAATAGACCGGGCAACGTTAGTGTTACTTCCGACAACACGCAAAAAGTATGTTCCTGTAGATAAGCTTGCTACAGGAATTGCAATCCTCAGGTCTGTCGCTGAATGATGACTTGCACTATATAAAGTTGAACCTTTCATATCATAGAGGCTAACTAAAATATCCTCTGAAGAATTAAGAGTAAGGTTAACATTAACTACGTAAGTTGCCGGCACCGGGTAAATATTGAGCTCGTTAACACTGACAACCTGTTTCACATCCGCGGGAAAGAAATTTTCATAATATAAGCGATACTGTTGGTCGCTGTTGGTATAGATCCAGGAGCTGCCATTCCATGTGCTGGTTGTGATCAGCTCGGGGAGGTTTTGAATATTATAGTTCCAAATTTCTCTGCTGGCATCAACATAAACGCCCAAAGAATTATCCCATTTTTTTAGCAAATCTGTCGCCATGTTGTGGTTACCGTCGTATGAATACTCATGCTTCGCGATGTTGACCCAACTTACACCGTTCCATTCCTGTTCTATTTTGTAGATCAGATCGTTGTCATTGTTATATCCGTACTGCCAGTTTTTCTTGTTTAGCCATGAGCTCTGTTGATTGCTCCATTCATAAAGAAAATGCTTAGTGACACTTTTGCCTGAATATTCATACGTGTGTTTTTCATTTTTTTGCCAGATACCATTACCACTGCTTTGCGAATCTATCGTCTCTACTAGTCTTGCACTGGCATCGTAAACAAACGCAGCTTTATAAAACTGCGATTCCATTGATGTAACATTTGGTAAGTAACTAATCGTGGACGTAACGTCATTAGTCCACATATTAGCATAATTCAGCTGGAAAGTTGACTGCTTCATCGTCCCATCTCCATTATACTCGTACCCATATCGCGCCGAATCTCTAAACTCTGCCTTTGTGGCGTTCCATTGTTGATAAGTTAAAAACTGAACCTTATCCTTTTCATTTGGATAATAGTCTTGCATACGCCTCAGTTGATTTATGAAACCTGCTGTCGTGGGGTCAAATTTGTAATAGATACTTTCGGAATAAAACAACGTTTCGTCGTTGTCTATATTATCATTTGCAAGAATGCCTCCGCGGTCATCTGTATAACGGTAGTAATAAGAATCCACCGGCACAAAAGATCCGGCTGAAAATTTCGTGTGCGTCCTTCCGATAAGCCGCAGGCTTACTTTCGACGGCGTTGAACCACCGCCACCACCGGTTGCAGTATTCACCACCTGGTTGCCAAAATGAGGAAATTTGCCGTTTACTACAGGTCCTGCAGTTACAATTGGCTGAAACTCGCCCTTCGCAGAAGCACTTGTCGATATTGCAAATAGCGCAATAAAAAGGTAAACGTTTTTCATAAGTAAGGTATTAAACTTCAAAAAACAATTTCTCATTTAAAAGGATAACATAAATCTAACATGTTTCTCCTAATTCACCTCATTGTCTGTTTGTATATGACGAAACTATGACGCTGCCATTACATTCCAATGTCATTTCATGACAATTGCCCTATAATTCATTAACCTACAGTTGCAATTTCTTTTATCGCTTACGCCAACGTCGTCCTTCAGTAAATTAATGAATTTTCGGGAGCAATGCGTTTTTATAACCCAAAAAGCCCCGCATTTGCGGGGCTCAACTCATTATTCACACGACGCAGTTACGACTGCAGTTTCCTGCAAATGTTGCTTACTATCGCTGGGCCTTCGTACACAAACCCTGTATATACTTGCACCAATGATGCACCTGCCTTTAGTTTTTCAGCTGCGTCTTCTGCAGTAAATATGCCGCCCACTGCTATTATAGGTATTTTACCATTGCCCTTTTCATGCAGATACCGTATTACCTCTGTAGCTCTTTTTGTCACTGGTTTGCCGCTTAGACCGCCAGCACCAATGCTTTCTACCTCTGCATGCGGCGTTTGAAGATTCGAGCGATCGATGGTTGTATTAGTTGCCACCAAGCCCTGAATACCGGTTTCAGCAACTATAGCAACAATATCATCCAGTTGTTCGTTCGTCAGATCCGGAGCTATCTTTAGCAACAGTGGCTTCGGATTGCCCAACGACTTATTGAGATCCATCAGCTGCCGGAGTATGTTCATCAACGGCTCCTTGTCTTGTAGGGCACGTAAGCCAGGTGTGTTCGGGCTGCTAACGTTTACCACGAAGTAGTCTACCACTTCGTAAAGATCCTTAAAGCAGGCTATGTAGTCATCAATGGCGTTCTCGTTAGGAGTATCCTTGTTCTTGCCAATATTTCCGCCTATAATGATCTTTTCCTTTCGATTCTTCAACCTTAGGGCTGCAGCTTTGGAGCCTTCATTATTAAAGCCCATCCTGTTGATCAGAGCGCTGTCTGCCGGCAGGCGGAAAAGCCTGGGCTGCGGATTACCCGGCTGCGGACGCGGGGTCACGGTTCCTATTTCCACGAAACCAAAACCCAGGCAAGCCAACGCATCCGAATACTTTGCATCCTTATCAAAACCCGCTGCCAGACCTACGGGGTTAGGAAAAGTCAGCCCCCACAACTTACGTTCAAGCGATGGGTGCTTGACGGTATACATCCCTCTTAGCATCTGCCTGCCTCCGGGGATAGAATATGCTTTGTTCAAGCCGTTCATCACCATATGGTGAACCCGTTCAGGGTCAATGCTGAAAAGTACTTTGCGGATAATCGAATACATGGACCGCAAAGATAACGACACCGCTTTTATCTTTTTTTAACAAAACCGAATATCCGCCCAATTAGCTTTACGCTTATCTTTAGCAAAGATTATGCGCCCATATATTTCCCTGATAGGCAGCTTGTTACTCTGGCTGATGCACTCGTTTGCATACGGTCAGGCAATACAGGGACAGATCGTGGACGCCGGCGACAACAAACCACTGGACGATGTTGCCATCCTGAACCTGCACACCAATGCAGGTGTAGCCAGCGACGACCAGGGGAAATTTACACTGGCCGCTACCAGGGGCCATCTTATCGAATTCCGAAAGACCGGTTATAAGATCATCCGCATCCGCCTGCCACAGGGTACACTTCCCGCTTTCTTTAAGGTAGTGATGGAAAAGGCCTCTATACAGCTGGCAGCTGTTGAAATAGCAGGCGTAGCCCGCGACTACAAGAGCGACAGCATCCGCTACTACCAGCTCTATAAAGAAGCCCTCGAGTTTCCGGAGCTGACGGGGATGCAGGCCATCAGCCATCCATTCAGCGCGCTGAGCAAGAAGAACCAGCAAATATGGGCTTTCCAGAAGCACTATGCCTGGTACCAGCAGCAGAAGTACATAGACTTTACCTTCAACGAAAAGCTTGTAACCAATATCACGGGTATGCGTGGAGACAGCGTCCAGGCTTATCTCCAGCTGTTCCGACCTACGTATGAGCAGTTAAGGAGTATGAATGAATACGCCTACTATACCTTCATCAAACGTACGGTGGCTGCCTACCGCGAGCGCGGGCCGAGGGCCAGGCTGGGCATACCAAGGGGTACCCGATAAAAGAATTGAAACTGAAATAAGGCCGCTCCCAGAGCGGCCTTATCATTGAATTGCGGTTTGCGACTACGTCGTTTGCAGCTCTTCCTGGCCTTGCTTCTCCCCTTTGCTACTATCAAAGATGGAGTACTGTTTCATCATTACGTCATAAAATTCTTCTGCCGAATAATTCGTCCTGAACTGGTTGGATACACCATAAACGTGTCCTGCCACATTGAAGTAGGCTATCGCCTTCTCCGGATTCTGGATCACATGCCTGTCTTTGTCTACTACATACCCTTCTAAGATCATGTTGATACCATCCAGTTCAAACTTCCACGTCCCGTCTTTCTGCTGCACTTTGTCGAACCTATACATCACATTTCTATTTATTCACCTACTGTAAAACAAAAACCGCGCTAAAACCTCTACAGGTGCGGCTTTCACATATATTTTACTACACCGTGACTGGCGCTGCAAAACAACGACATGCCTACATCTCATTACAAATCAATGCGTTGCAGAGCTTACTACGGTTTAGTCTGTTAAAACAACAGCTAAATTTTAACACTTGAGCCTCCTTACAACCGTTTATGGCAGAGCTTAAGGACTTAACATATTGTGGAATGGTGTACTCATTAACTGTTGACGTATTGCCACCACAAGCCCAACAGCCCGTGTTAAAGCCCGGCAGGTTTGTTACAAACCCGGCATTTTGTTACTCGCTTAAACCCACGCCAGTATTAACATTGGAGGCGAATCTGTTAGCTTTTTTCACACGAATTGACAGTTTTTTCGCCTGACCCTTTGTTGTCGGAAACCTATGGATGAGCTGCGACATAATTCCCGCAAACCCGCCACCAGCACAATCTCCAGCTTCAATTTGTTACAGTTTGTGGTCGTTTTTGAACGACTACAGTGCAAATCCGATTTACCCCCTATCCCCCTAAAGGGGGAACGTATAATAACATATTCCCCCTTTAGGGGGATAGGGGGTTTCCGTGGGCATACGGGTTCTTCACACCTCACCTCTTTCATAATCAATTCATTAACTCCACCTACGCGATTTTATTCACAACAAATATACAAATTTTTACGCATTTTTACAATCACTATTTTATCTGTAGATTGGCTACCAGTGCGTTATAGCGGCTGTAATGCTTGTGTAAAACTTGTGCGCTTTTAACAGTTCTGAATTGCCCGGTTAGTTAACTTTGGATTCATAAACGGCCATGTTTAATGCAACAATTAACCCTTGGCGGGTGGACCCGCGCTAGTGCAGATCGGTTTTGGGGCGAGTTAGCGCAAACCGACCATGTGTTACAGGTATACACTTCAGACGAAGTGTTGCTCGACGCCCTGACGGGCTTTGTAGGGACAGGTATCAACAGCGGCGACTGCGTGGTGATCATTGCCACGGCCCAGCACCTCAACGGGCTCGACGCGCGCCTCCGGGACCTCGGCATACACCCCTCTTCTCTTATAAGCGACGACCGCTACATACCCCTGGTGGCCGATATTATGCTCGACAGGATAATGGTAGACGGCATGCCCGATCCCCTGCGCCTGCGCGCACTTATCGACAGCCTGCTGTACAGGGCCCGCCTGCGCGGCCGTAAGGTGCGGTTCTTTGGCGAAATGGCACCGCTGCTTTGGGAGGAAGGTAAAACGGAAGCGGCAGCCCGTCTCGAAGAGCTGGCCACCGCCATCAGCACTGCCGAACAGTTCAGCGTGTTTTGCGCCTACCCCGAAAGCGCCCTTGCGCCCAACAAAGCCACCTCCATACGCCAGCTATGCAGCTGCCATAGCAAAGTGATAGGTGGCAGCGAGTTACAGATGCAGCGCGTGCACTACCGCATCAGCTCCTGACCAGCTGTTAACAATAGGGCATGAATTTTTAGCCTTGTCTTACAAAATTGATTGTTATGGCTAGAAATGAACATAGCGGCAAGCGAAACTGGGCAAGCGATCGCGCCCGCGTTGCCGGCGGACAGGAACATGAGGTGAGGTATCTTGCAGAAACACTCCACTGCAGCGAAGACCAGGTGCGCGAAGCCATTGCAGCCGTAGGCAACAGCCGCGTTAAAATACAGGACTATATCAAACGCCACAGCCGGCGCTAGAATTTTGTAACTTTATACGGTTGGGGGGCACTGTCCCCCGACCCTGCGAAAAGAGCAGCAGCAATGTTGCTCTTTTTGATTTTAGCACTAGTCCCCCTCCTCTCCTTGAGGAGGGGCGGAGGGGTGGTTGTTCATCAAGGCTGTCATTCCGACGCCAGGAGGAATCTGCCTGGACTCAGCGGTGCCGCCCAATAGAAATCCTTACAGTCCCCCTCCTTTTCTAAGGAGGGGCGGAGGGGTGGTTGCTGAGTAGCGCCATGCCGACTAGTTTTTGCAGCCAGCTGACACTTTACTATCAAGCCCCCGTTGCGTCGCACTCTTGTACGTCTCCAAGTCTATTCATCAAACCTCAATGTCACACCCACCAAACGTCATTGCGAGGAGCTCCCATGACCTTGAACAATGGACCGCAGGTGCAGCGACGAAGCAATCTAGTCCAAACGTGAGCTCACGCTATGTTGAGTTGTCGTAGAATATAATTTGATCTATGGATTTCTATGCCCTACGCGTGGCTAGATTGCTTCGGACGTATTTGCATTCGCAAATACTCTCTCGCAATGACGGAAATGGGGGTGATAAGACAAAAAAACCACTGCAGTGATCCAGCTCAAAACCTTTTGAGTTCTAGTGGGCCGCAGTGGCATCGCAGGTGTACCGAATAGGCCTTTCTAGGGCGCTCCGGGCTTTACGATAGGTAAATATACAGATGGACTGCCTATATCGTTGTTGGTGAAGAACACCAACAACGGCGGAAAGTTAAAAGCCACCGCATTGGTCCCGGCTCGAACTTATAGGGTTCTTTCGGGCTTTACGGTGGCATCGCAGGTGTACCGGATCAACCTTTCAAGGGTCCTCCGGGCTTTACGACAGGTAAATATACAGACGGATTACCTATATCGTTGTTGGTGAAGAACACCAACAACGGCGAAAATCATTGCTGCCTATGTCGAAGAAAACGCAGGCCCTCGCCACCGGGTACAGCCCAGCGCAGCATCCTGCGAATAACGAAGCCCGCGTTACCGGCTAATCAATCCGGCACAGAATCTCCGTCGATGTAAAATTAAGGAACTGGTAATCTATGTTTCTTACATTTGTATTCGCGGGGTTAATAGCCCGGCGAGCCAGGGGGAGCGCTACAGCTCCCCTGTTTCATTCTTCCCCACGCTGTTTGGTGAGAAAGGTATCCATCATATCGTACTCTTCAGCATTCTTGACCAGCATGCCCCACTCATGCTCATCAAGCGCAGGCGCAACAACAGTAAATTCATCCACTAACGTCCACGAGGCTGGAAGTATCTTGTTCAGCACCTCGTTAGTTACCAACAGCGGCCGCAGAGGGTCTCTATGCAGCATGATATAATCATACTTGTCCACGAGGCAGTCGATTCCGGGAACTATTAGTTTTACAATAGATGGCTTGCCATCATTCCCTACCTCCATAATATTCCCATAACCAAAATCGGGCAATCCCCATTGAGCTTTCAGGATCATGTCAAATATTGCATCGCGCAGATCCAGTCCCTCATGTTGTTCCATCATTTGTTTCACACGCTTGCCGAAGTACACTTTCCTGACCGGGCCATAGATGACTATATCTTCCGACTTAATGAGTACCGTTTTTATCAGTTCACAGTCACGCTGTTCTAGATTATCTATCGTCTGCCGGTCGAACAACGGAAGACCAACAGCATCACCTTCCTCATTCAGCAGCACGCCACCAGTCATTTCAAGTATTCGCTGCGCAATGGAGTTTGTGAGCGTGTAATCAAAACCGTTTGAAAGAATGGTGTTGCGAATCTCGATACGGTTGGCTTCAATGGTAATGTCCATTCCCCGTGTCGACTTGCCCGGCGCCCAGTAATAGCAAGTATCAGCTCCGCGAAATTCAAATGCTACCGCTATGTCGGCGGCAATTTTGCTATTCAGTTCTTCAACATTCAGCGGCCTGATAGGGATAACATAGTGTAGTAAGCTCATAAGTTATTTTGGTTGACGTTGGTGGGTGGCGAGAAGGCTACGGATCATGTGGTTGTCTTTTTCTTTTTAGTTTTCTTTTCCTCTGTAAACAACCCCGCAGTGTATTTATCATACAGCTCAAACAGGTATTCAATGCGTTTAGTTTCGTTAGGGAAGGGTTGGGAACGATAGCAGAGGTCAACTGCTTTGTCGAGGGCCTGGTGGGCTTTGACCAGTGCAGGCGGCATGGTGTTGGGATCGTACAGGTCTGCAAGACTGGCGTTTGGAAATTGCGCTCTTGCGTCGAGCACTTCCTGCGCTGCTTTTTCTACAGCTTCTTTTTGTTTCTCGCTTGGATTTTCAGGCCAAGGAAAGTTGTTGTAGACGATATTATTTGAATATCGAAAACGGCTTTCTAGCCGTCCACACACATACTTAACCCAAGCCATATGCATTACGGAAGTCAAAACTCCAAATGAAAACAGAGAAGCGTTGGGGACAGTTCGTGCCAGATCACTCGCTATTACGTCTTTTGACAAAAAGCCAATCGGAATGTATTTTCGATTTTCAGAGGAAACGCCAGGAATCAGTAAATAATTCGTTTCAGGCTGTCGAATTTCACCAAAAAGAAATGGAAAGTCCGCCAGTTTCCTCGTTGCTGCTCGAGTGCTCTTTAATCTATAATCTTTGACCATTGAAATTCTCTTCAAAGTCGCATTAGATTTCTTCAACTCACTTGGGAGAACATCTTTAAGCCAAAGACACCACCGTTGCACGTTATTGATAAACTCGTGAGAACCTAAAAAGGGGCGAATAAAAGCTTTTGATGCAGGGTCATTCTTTTCCATTTCCACCCTTTCTTCTTCAGAGAGTATGAGATGCCCACCATCATTTGCCATACTTCCATAATTGATAGATGGAACATTGCAAATTGGTTGCTTGCGAGAAATTACAATCAAGTCCTTCCCTTCAACCAAATATGGATTTATATTTTTGGCCGGTATAGCATTGGGTTCTGACGCAGGGTCTTCATAAGTAAAAATAAATTTGTTCGCACGTTCCTTGAGCGCGAAGCCAACTATCACAACATGCACACCAGCATTTCCTCGAGCCTCGTTTGACCATTTAAAAGTCTGGTGAGCAAATTGAATTTTTACATGCTGCTGACTAAAGAGCTCTCCCCAGAGTATTCCTACCTGCTCGCCCTGTGCAACTGAATTTGTCGAAACAAATGCAGTAGAGCAGTCAGAGTTTATGTTAGCCATATATTTGGCTGCGAGCAAATACCATGCTGCAACATAATCTAACACACCAGCATTTTTTACACCGGAAAAAATCAACTCCATGTCGTCTTTTTGAACGGCGTTTTGCAAATGTTTCCCAACAAACGGCGGATTACCCAAAATATAATTGTAGTAAACACCTTCCTCTTTTATCAGGCTTTGCCAATCTATACGCAAAGCATTTCCATGTGCAATGGTCGCGCTCTTGCGCAGCGGAAGTCGTACAAAGTATTCACCAAAGGCCTCGCTCACTTTGATGTTCATCTGGTGGTCTATCAGCCACATGGCCACTTGCGCTATCTGCGCAGGGAACTCTTCGTATTCGATGCCGTAGAACTGATCGACATTGACATTAATATAAGCATCAATGTTCGTAGCCATCTGGTTTTTGAACTTAGCTTTTATCACCTCTATTTCCAGCAGGCGCAGCTCACGATAAGCGATGATCAGAAAGTTGCCACAACCGCAGGCCGGATCGAGAAAACGCAGTGTAGACAGCTTGGTGTGAAAAGCATCGAGCTGGCGGGCATTCGTTTTTACTTTGTTGAACTCTTCGTACAATTCATCGAGAAACAGTGGCTTTATCAGCTTTAGGATATTCTTCTCGCTGGTATAGTGAGCACCAAGGTTTCGGCGTGCCTTTTCGTCCATCACACTTTGAAACAGCGAACCGAATATGGCAGGGCTGATGGAGCTCCAGTCGAGCGCGCAGCAGTCGAGCAGTATCTTGCGCATCTTGCTATCAAATGCAGCCATGCGCAGTTGCTCTTCAAACAACTTACCGTTCACATACGGAAACGCAGCCAGCGATTCATCCAGATTCTTCAGCCTGTTTTCCTGTGGTGTGTTTAGCACCTCGAAGAGCTGAGCTATCCACTGTGCGAGGTCGCTGCCGTCTTCGGCAGTACGGCTATCGAGCAACTCGTAAAAAACACCCTTCTCAAAAATATTAGTGTCGTCGGCAAAAAGGCAAAACAGCAGGCGTACCAGGTACAGCTCCAGCTGGTGGCCGCTGTAGCCTATTTCTTTCAGGGCATCGTGCAGCTTACCCATTTGCTCGGCAGCCTTTATGTTGATAGGCGCCTGGTCTTTGAAGATGTGCCGCTTGTAACCTGAAAGGAAATCGAACAGGTCGAGGTTATCTACCAGCTTATCGAGCGTAAATGATTTGTCGGTGCCTTCGTCGAGATCGTAAATGCGAAAGTTGTAAAAATCGCAGACGATAATGTAGCGCGGCAGCTCATGGTCTTTAAGGCCTGGGAAGTAGTCTTTGGCTTGCGTGAAAGCCCGCTCCAGGTCCTTACCACGGCTTTTGTGCTCTATAAGTAGCGTGCCCTTCCACAGCAGGTCAATAAAGCCTTTGCCCCTGCCCTCGCGTGCTACTGCTTCTTCAAATGTGGCAATACGTCGACGTGAGATGCCGAATATCTGGAAGAACTGATCCCAAAACGATTTCGCTTCTGCATCTTCATTGGTTTCATCTTTCCATTCGTTGATGAAGTTGAATGCACGGGTCCTTATTTCGTTGAGGCTTAAAGGCATAGTTCTGGGGTAAGACAACGAAAATAGAAAATTTAGAGGGTATGTAAAAGCCCCACCATACGTCGTCGAACAGAAGCAAATCTCGCGTCACACCCACCAAACGTCATTGCGAGGAGCTGCTATGAGCTTAAACAATGAAACACTGACGTAGCGACGAAGCAATCTAGTCCAAACGCGAGCTTGCTACTATGAGTGGGTCATTGAATATGCATTCATCTATCGAATGTCGATGCCCAACGCGTGGCTAGATTGCTTCGTACATATTTGCGTTCGCAAATATTCCCTCGCAATGACGTTTGGTATGGGTGACGGGGAAGAGTAGACATCCAGGCGTACAAGAGTGCCGACCTTAATTGATTATTCTTTTATTGGAAGGTCTACGCAACGGGTGCTTAATAGTAAGATGGAGCTAAGTGCATAACCTCGACAACCACCCTCTATTGAGCAACCACCCCTCCGCCCCTCCTCGAAAAGAGGAGGGGGACTAAGGCGTGCAAAACTTCGTCAATGCAGCGCTATTGTGCTTTTACATCCCCCGCTTGCGCACAAGGCTGCGCGCGGCCCCCTTTGTAAGGGGGCAAATGGGAACCATAAAAAAAAGCGGTGAGTGACCACCGCTTTCTTAGTTTATGTTTTGTGTTGTTTTATGAGTTGTCACCGAAGCGAGTCTCGGAGCCTACCGTGCCTGTTACAGGCGGTATGCCTTCGTTCGGTGTCATGTCCTCAAACGGGCGTTTGCCTATCAGGCGTTCCAGGTCGTCTTTGAAGAGCACTTCTTTTTTCAGCAGTTCCTCTGCCAGCGCATGCAGGTGGTGCTTGTGCTCGCTCAGCAGCTTCTTGGTGCGCTCGTACTGGCCCAGTATCAGGGCGCGTACTTCTTCGTCTATTATCTTGGCTGTTTCCTCGCTGTAAGGCTTTGTAGTAGCATACTCCTGCTGTCCGTCGTAGTAAGAGATGTTACCTACCTTATCGTTCATACCATAGATGCTGATCATGCTGTAGGCCATCTTGGTGATACGCTCCAGGTCGTTTTGCGCACCTGTAGATATCTGTCCGAAAATGATGTCTTCTGCAGCACGGCCACCAAACAGGGCCACCATCTGGTCGTTCATCTGCTCGGTAGTGTACAGGTACTGCTCTTTTGGCAGGTATTGTGCATAACCCAGCGCAGCTACACCACGCGGAACGATAGACACCTTCACCAGCGGGTGTGCGTGCTCGAGGAACCAGCCGCACACTGCGTGGCCAGCCTCGTGGAAGGCGATCACCTTCTTCTCTTCAGGAGAGATGATCTTGTTCTTCTTCTCCAGACCACCGATCACGCGATCGATAGCATCGTTGAAGTCCTGCATATCCACCTCTGTTTTACCCTGGCGTGCAGCTATCAGCGCAGCCTCGTTACAGATGTTGGCGATATCGGCACCGGCAAAACCAGGTGTCTGGGTAGCCAGCTTATTGATGTCGAGGTTCTTTGATTTTTTGATCGGCTTCAGGTGCACTTCAAATATCTTCTCACGGCCTTTTACATCCGGAATGTCGATAGATATCTGGCGATCGAAACGGCCGGGACGCAGCAGGGCTGTATCCAGTACATCGGGCCTGTTGGTAGCCGCCAGTACAATGATACCAGTATCGCCGCTGAAACCATCCATCTCTACCAGCAGTTGGTTGAGGGTGTTCTCACGCTCGTCGTTGCTCATCACAACGTTCTTACCACGTGCACGGCCTATGGCGTCTATCTCATCGATAAACACGATACAAGGTGCTTTCTCGCGCGCTTGTTTGAACAGGTCGCGTACACGGCTGGCACCCACACCCACGAAGAGTTCTACGAAATCGGAACCCGACATAGAGAAGAAAGGCACCTGGGCCTCGCCCGCTACTGCTTTTGCCAGCAGAGTTTTACCGGTACCCGGAGGGCCAACCAGCAGGGCACCCTTGGGTATCTTACCACCCAGCGAGGTGTATTTTTTAGGATTCTTCAGGAAGTCTACGATCTCCATTACCTCCACTTTCGCTTCGTCCAGACCGGCTACGTCGTTGAAGGTGATGTTAACGCGTGTACCTTTTTCAAACAGTTGCGCTTTAGACTTACCGATGTTGAAGATACCACCAGCGCCACCTGCACCACCAGCGCCGCCACCCATCTTACGCATGATCAGGAACCACATGGCCACGATCAGGATAGCAGGAAGCAGGAATGAGTTCAGGATGTCGTTGAGCAGGCTGCCGCGTGGTTCGTATATCACACGTACACGCTGTCCTTCCGGTACATTCACTTGCGCATCGCGCAGGTTGTTCTCAAAAGTTTCTACAGAACCAATGCGGAACTTGATAGCAGGATCAGCCGCTGTGCTGCGCGTAAACGGGCTACGTGAGCCGGGTTGCTGCGGTTGCGCCGATGCTTTGGTGTATACTTCTACTTCGCTGTTGTTCACTACCACCAGCTTTTCAACCGTGCCTTTATCCAGGTAGCTGGTCTTAAAGTCCTGGAAGCTTATTTCCTGCGTGTTGCTGCCCAGGCTGCCGCTAAAAAACTGCAGGCCAATAAGCAGCAGGAATATGATACCGTAGATCCAGTATATATTGAATTTGGGACCTTTTCGCGGGCCCCTTTCGCCTCCCGGTACGGGACGTTGTTTTTTATCTTCCATTGTGCTGAAATCGATGAATCTATATAACCGAAAATTTAATCGTTGTGCTCCATACGTTCTGAGTCCATCCAAAGGCTCTCCAGATCGTAAAATTTACGTTGTTCGTGTTGAAAAACATGTACCACCACGTTCACATAATCTATCAGCGTCCAATGGTCGCCATTCTCCACGTGAAAAGGTCTTTCGTCGCATTCTTTCTTCACGGTCTCTTCTATGAAATCGGCTATTGCCTTGATCTGGATGTGAGACTTCGCTTCGCACAAAATGAAAAAATCCGCTACCGCCTCGTCAATCTTTCTAAGATCGAGCGACACTATTTCTTCTCCTTTTTTCTCCTTTATTGCTTTGAGGATCGTTTTAAAAAGTTTGCTGTTACGCGTCAGGCGGGATGCAGGTTTTTTTCTTCCCTGTAATGCAGTTATTATTTTATCCAAATGCTATATCTCTATTTTTGTGGGTGAATTCTTATTCTAACATACAAAATTAATCAATCTTTGCCAGTTAATTTACAGGCCATTCTGGATGCCCCGATAATTCAACTTGATACTATTGACAGCACCAATAACTATGCCATGCGGCTGGTAGATGCCGATACGGCACAAGAGGGTCTGACAATAGTAGCCGCTTCGCAAACGCAGGGTAAGGGCCAAAGAGGCCATACCTGGGCGGACAACCCCGGAGAAAGCCTGCTGATGAGCCTTATTATCCGCCCGCAGCACAGTTTGGAACGGCAATTCATGTTCAGTGCTACGGTGGCGGTAGCAATTGCAAATGTTTTGCAAAAACTGGACGAAAGGTGCGACGTGCAGATCAAGTGGCCTAATGACATCATTATCAATGACAAAAAGGCAGGGGGCATTCTTATCGAAAATATAATACGCGGCAGCAGCTGGACCTATGCCGTGGTAGGCCTGGGGCTGAATGTAAACCAGCCGCTACTACCGGCAGAGCTACCCTATGCCACGTCGTTGCACCAGGCAACCGGTCGGAGGTTTGATATGGATGAGCTATTGAGTCAGCTTCGCCAGGAAATAATAACGCTTACAGCTCACCCGCAGGCAGATGAAGATATCCTTGCGCAGTACAATGATTCATTATTCCGAAAGGGCAGCTTTCAAGCCTTTGGCAAAGATGGAGACAGGTGGAAGGCTGAAATCCTATCCGTTACTCCAGACGGAAAGCTACAAGTCCGGTTGGAAGATGGCACCGGCATCGGCTATGTCCACGGGAGTGTTGAATGGATCTGGGGATAGCAGTTACAGCACAGCCCAGTTTATTAGCAGCTGCATGCCGTCCGGCGTTCCAATAGATTCAGGGTGGAACTGGATACCGGTGCATTGATGACGTTCATGTACAAACGCCATGATCGTTCCATCATCAGTTTGCGCAATTGACTGCAATCCCGTTTCATCTAACTCTTCAATAGCTAACGAGTGGTAACGCATAACCGTGAATGGAGAGGACACTCCTTGAAACAGCGGGTGTCCATTGTGAGTTACCTCGCTAGTTTTGCCATGCATTGGATGTTTGGCATGGACTAGTTTTGCACCGAAGAACATACCCAGGGCCTGGTGACCAAGGCATACCCCAAGTATTGGGATCTTGTCGTGAAAGTGGGCAATCGCATCCATGCAAATGCCAGCCTCTATAGGCGTTTCAGGGCCGGGAGAGATGATAAGACGTGAAGGATTCAGATCAATAAGCTGCTGCAGCGATAATTCGTCATTCCGATATACTACACACTCATTACCTGTCTGCAGCAGGTAGTGATGCAGTATATAGGTAAACGAATCATAGTTATCGAGCAGTATCCACATGCGCGGGTTTGTTGACTCCGGAAAAGTATTGCTGCAGATCGGCGAACAGGCTTTTGACCATTGGCCACACCGACCCTATTTTGTCAAATGTCCATGGCGCAATTGGTGCAGTGTATGAATAGGTTTTGCTATCGGCGATGGTTTCCGGAGAGATCAGGCTCATCTGTGCTGCAAGCCAAAGTAAGGCACTCCAGATGACAGCAGCCATCAAAGCATATAAAACTCCTCCTATTCCACTGTTCACCCAACCCAGCATCATAGCTCTCGCTGAAGTTTCGAGAGCTTTGGCAACCAATCGTACTCCAAACAGAATACCGACAAACAATACCACAAAACTGACGATCTGGGCCCAGCCTGAAGTGACAATATGTTTGGCTGCCAGCCATGCGGCAAATTCATGCGAGAGTTTGAGCGAACAGATAATGCCAAGGACTATGGCCAATAGAGAAAAAGCGGCTACAATGATTCCTTTCATGTAGCCGCGTATAAAGAAGATAACTACCAGCGTAATGCCAATAATGTCGATAACCATTATCCGCCCGCTAGTAACTGTTTAACGTTCTCAGAGATCGCTTTGCCGTCAGCTTTGCCGGCCAGCTTTTTAGAAGCAACCCCCATTACTTTGCCCATATCGGCAGGCGAGCTTGCACCTACTTCAGTAATAATGGCTTTCAGTTCAGCTTGCAGCTCTTCCTGCGACATTTGTTTGGGCAGGAATTTTTCGATGATGGCCAGTTCTTCGCGCTCTTTCACTGCGAGATCTTCACGGTTTTGCTGGGTGAAGATATCGAGCGAATCACGACGTTGCTTAGCCATTTTCTGCAGCATTTTTGTTTCGTCCGCTTCGGTAAGCGTATCGCTTGCACCGGCCGATGTTTTTTCGATCAGGATCGCAGATTTGATAGCGCGAAGGGTACGCAATGCAGCTTCGTCTTTAGCTTTCATCGCGTCCTTCATTTGCTCCATTACTTTTTGTTCGAGTGACATATAGTAAATGTAAAAGGTAAAATGAATTCCCGATAAGTATCGGGAGCAAAAAAAATGAAATAACCTAATTATTGCTGTTCTCTTTTTCGAGTGCGTCTGATGCTTTTTTCAGGAACGACTTCGCAAATTCTTTCAGCTCGTTCGACAGTTCTGCGTTCTTAGTTGCGCGCAGGTAAGTATCAGCCATACCGAAGAAAGTCTGGTAAAAGAAATCATTCATTTCGTCCACCATCATCTTCTTTGTCCACAGGTCGATGCGGAGAGCTGATTTCTGATCGCCGTCCCAAAGACCCAGTAATATAGCTTTCGCCTTCTGCAAGTCGTCTACGCCACCATCAGGAGCGTTCCACTCAATGGTTTCCGGCATTTTTTCCTCGTCGAGCTCTACGTTTATGTTTATCGTTGATTTCATATGGCTACCCCAAGGGGTGTTATTTGTTACTAATTCTATGAGGGCGCAATTTACCTAAAAAATCGTTCGGGGGTTAAAACGACAATGGCCACCTCGTCTGAAGTGGCCATCATCTATGAGAATTTCATATTTTATAACAATAGCGCGGAAAGCACATAGTCGGCCAGCAATATCAGGATACAACTAACAACCACGGAGGTGGTTGACGCACGGCCAATCTCGAGCGCCCCACCCTGCACATAGTAGCCATAATAAGCCGGGATGATCGAGATAATGAGCGAGAACACGAGCGCCTTAACGATTGCGAAAAACAAGTTGTATGGCAGAAAACCCTGGGTCAGGCCCTGATGAAATTGTTCCTGCGTCAGCACCTGTGAGAACATACCCGCTATATAACCGCCCCAGATAGTAACTGCGATCGACAATACGATCAGCAAAGGCACCATGATAGCCGCGGCAATAATTTTAGGCAACACCAGGTAAGATTTGGTATTAATACCCATTATCTCCAGCGCGTCAATCTGTTCGCTCACGCGCATATTACCAAGCTCAGAGGCGATCTTAGACCCAACCACGCCCGCCAACACGATACAAATTACCGTCGGTGATAACTCAAGTATAGCAGAGTCGCGTATGATCTGTGCCACCACCGGTTTAGGAACCAACGGGCTCACCAGCTGGTAGGCTGTCTGTATTGTCAGTACGGCACCCAGGAAGAAAGAGATCACTAAAACGATAGGCAGCGAACGAATTCCGATATCGTTGCATTGCTCCATGAACTCCTTCCAGTACACCTTGGTGTTCTCGGGTCTATTGATAGTGCCCGCCAGCATAATACTTATCCTGCCTAGGTGCTCAAAAAAATTGGTCAGCATATTGCCACAAATGTAAGTATTAGAACAACAAAAATCCCGCCACGGTTCAGCTCCGGCACTCCTGAATCTCAAACAGGTGTACTAAAAATAAAGAGGCCCGTACAAGTACGGACCTCTTCTATGCAATTAGACTTTAATAGTATTAAGCCATTTTCTTCAGCTCTTCGACGCGTGCTTCACGGTCTACTTCTTGTTTCAATCCACCGCTCTTGTCCATATCTACCAGGATAGGAGCAGCTACGAAGATAGAAGAGTAAGTACCGGTAACCACACCGATCAACATTGCAAAGGCGAAACCACGTGTTACTTCACCACCGAACACAAACAGGATCAGGATGGTCAGGAACACTGTCAGCGACGTCATGATCGTACGGCTCAGTGTATCATTGATAGCGCGGTTGATAACGCTCTTCTTATCCTCATTTGGCGACTTGCGGAAGTATTCACGTACGCGGTCGAATACGATAACGGTATCGTTCATCGAGAAACCGATAACGGTCAGTACCGCAGCGATAAAGTGCTGGTCGATCTCAAGGGCGAACGGCACTATACCTTTAAAGAACGAGAATACAGCCAGGGTAACGCAAACGTCGTGCAACAAGGCCACGATAGTACCAACTGAGTACTGCCATTTGCGGAAACGCAACAGGATGTAGATGAAGATAGCCAGCAGCGAGAATACGGTAGCTTTTACGGCACCTGCTTTCAGATCATCCGATATAGTAGGCAGTACTGTTTGAGAGCTCTGCAGGTATTTGCTCTGGAACACATCCATGCTAGTACCGGCAGGAATAATACCTGAGCTGGTAAGACCTTCGTGCAGCTTTGCCAATACCTGGGCTTCAACTTCCTGGCCAGGCTGGGTGATCATATAGCTGGTAGTGATGTTCACCTGGTTGTCAGTACCAATCGTTTTCACCACAGGATATTCTCCAAACGAAGGTTTCAGTTTTTCACGAACCTCTTCCACTTTATGCTCCTGGTCGAATTTAACTGTATAGCTACGGCCACCAGAGAATTCAACGCCATAATGGAAACCATTAAAGAACGAAGCGATACCCAACAGCAATACAACTACAGACAAGCCATAAGCGATCTTACGGAACTCAATAAACTTGAAGTGCGCTTTGCGGAAGATAGCATTTGAAAGACCAGTGAAATATTTGAAGTGACGACCGCGCCTCATATAGATATCTGTAACAAGACGAGATACCAGGATACCTGTGAACAGTGACAGCAGGATACCGATGATCTGCGTGGTAGCGAAGCCCAGTACAGGACCCAGGCCAAACACGAACAGGATGACCGCAGTGATCAGGATAGTGATGTGACCATCAAGTACTGGCGCGTATGAACGCTTATAACCATCGGCTACCGCTTGTTCATAGCTCTTGCCCGAAGCAAGCTCTTCTTTAATACGCTCAAAAATGATAACGTTTGTATCGACCGCCATACCAATGGTCAGTACCAGACCGGCGATACCAGGCATTGTCAGTGTAGCGTGCAGTGCAGAAAGGATACCTATCGTAAACAGCAGGTTGAGGATCAGGGCAATGTTAGCCACGATACCACCAGTGTTATAGTAAACCAGCATCAGCACGAAGATCACTACGAAAGAGATCAGCAGTGAGTTCATACCAGCTGCAATAGATTCAGCACCCAGGGTAGGACCAACCACTTGTTCTTGCACGATACGTGCAGGTGCAGGCAGTTTACCAGATTTCAGGATGTTTGCCAGGTCGGTTGCATCTTCAACAGTAAAGTTACCGCTGATAGACGTGTTACCGTTAGGGATCTCGCCGTTTACGAGCGGAGCTGAGTAAACTTTATCATCAAGCACAACAGCCACAAAACGGCCGGTATTCTCGCCAGTCATTTTCTTCCAGCTGCGTGCACCGGCAACGTCCATGCTCATAGACACTTCTGGCTTTCCGGTCAGCGGGTTGTAATCCATACGTGCGTCTGTAACGCGGTCACCTTCAAGTTTAGCGCCACCGCCCGGTGCAGTACGCAGAGCGTATAACAGGAGCGGAGCGTTGGGGTTGCGAACATCAGCTTTTTCTTCAGCACCGTAAACAAATTTTACGTTGTTCGGAAACTTGTTCTTTACTACATCCAGGCTCAGATACTCGTTCAGTTTTGCAGTATCTTGTTTACGTACCAGGCCCACAACCGGACCTTGGTTTACCTGGTTTTGATCGGTTACGTTAGGACGCCAAACAAAAAACAGTGGATTTTTCTTTTGCACCTCAGCGTTAGCTTTAGAAGCAGAGTCAGTACCACCGGCAGCAGTTGTGGCCGTCGCTGACTTATCGCCACCCATCAATGAGGTTAGGCTGGCTGTATCGCTACCGGCTTTTGCAGTTGCAGAATCAGTAGTTGTTTGAGCAACAGTAGTTCCTGTTTTCGCAGCAGTGTCTTCTATTTTAACGCCTGACAGGTAAGCAGCCAGGGCGTCGTTGGCAGGTTGCAGGGAGTTTATCAGTTCCTGGTTGCTGTAAGTTTCGTAGAATTCAAGCTTAGCTGTTGACTGAAGGTAAGTACGCACACGCTCAGGGTTACGGACACCAGCCAGCTCTACAGTGATAATACCTTTATTCTCATCGAGATTGATGTTTGGAGAAGCCACACCGAATTTATCGATACGGGTCAACAGTACGTTGTACGTACGTTTGATCGCATCGCGCCCTTCAGTATTGATCTTAGCCAGTACCTGCTCGTTGGTAGAATTCAAGGTAATGTCTTTCTCTGAAGGTTTAGTGAACAGGTAAGCCAGCTTAGCATTAGGGTTAGCCTTGGTGAAAGCTTCGCCGAAGAGCGTAACGAAGTTGGCCTGGCTATTTGCTTTTGCCTTGTCAGCATCAGCGATTGCCTTGTTCAAAACCGGATCGTTCGGATTGTTTGACATAGAACGTACCAGTTCGTCGAGGCTAACCTCGAGCGTTACGTTCATACCACCTTGCAGATCAAGGCCCAGGTTCAGCTCCTGCTCTTTAGCTTGTTGAAAAGTGTACTCTTTCAGCAGAGGCACTTTCATTACCTTTTCTCCCTGCATGCTGTCTGTCAGCCTGTCGTAGCGGGCATCAACCAGCTTTTCCAGCTCACGGCCAGTCGCGCCGGGCTGCTCAGCCTTTACTAATCGTTCTGCCTTAGCACGTGTTTTCTTCTCTACATTACGAACAATGAACGTAAATGAGAGCTGGTACAGCGAGATAAGGATAAGCGCAACGGTAAAAAATTTTACCAACCCTTTCAATTGCATAGGTGTCGTGGATTATATCTATTGAAAACTATTGAATACTCTGATAATCAGAAGTTGGCAAAAATAGGATTAAATACGAAATGACCAAGCTTCGGGCGAAGTTTACAGGATTTTTACGGTAAAAGGTTCTTTCTCAAAATCTTTTAGCATTTTTTTAATGAATGTCTTATTTTTACGAGATAACTATTCAAGATTTAATAAATCTGTAAAAGCATGATACGAAAATTTACGCTATTATTCCTGGCGTGTGTAGCATCCGTGTCACTATCCAAAGCTCAGCCGGTGTGCGGCTTTGATAAAGTGCATAAGGAGAGGATGCAAACCAACCCTGAATATGCAGCTGCTGTAAACCAGTTCAATGTCAGTGCTGCAGCCTGGTTAGCGCAGCAACAGGCCAATCCACAAGCCCTGGTTACGACTTTTGGCGGAAACAAGGCCTGGGAAATACCGGTTGTAGTACACGTTGTGCATACCGGGCAGGCTATAGGCACTCAAAAAAACCCTTCTATTGCAACCATACAAAATTTCGTCAACTATCTTTCCCAGGCTTTTACGGCCTCTTATTCAGGTCACTTACTTGAAACGAACGGTGGAACGCGCATTCCCATAGTATTTAAGCTGGCAGCACGTACCCCTAACTGTGGGCCCACCAACGGTATTGAACGTATAGACTTAAGCAGCAACAGTGCCTACAATGCTGACGGTGTTGGCTCACCTGGCCTGTCTGACGCAGCAATGAAAGCAACCGTACCCGGCTGGCCTTCAACAGAATATTATAATATCTGGATAGTAACTGAGATCGATGGCAAGGATGGCTCCAGCGGTGTATTTACCGCGGGTTATGCTTACTTTCCCCAAACTACTGCATTTGCTGTAGATGGTACAGTTGTACTCGCAGCTTCGGTTAATGTAGGCAATTCGGTGATCACTCACGAATTAGGCCATGCGTTCAACCTTTACCACGTATTTGAAGGTGGAACTACAACTACCTGCCCTCCTGCACCTGATGATTTCGTGGCCGACACCGAGCCTCAAAGGCAATCGAATTTTGACTGCCCGTCATTGCAAGTACCGGTACCAATAAACCCGTGCACTGGTGTACAGTACGGTAACGGCCCAAGAAACTTCATGGATTACTCAAACTGTAAAGATCGTTTTACACCTGGTCAACGCGTGCGCGTATGGGATGCCTTACAGAATCTAACTGCAATTGCGGGACAGCCCACAACCAGGTCATCTTTGATTTCTTCACTTGGCGCTACCCCACTAGGTGCTACCGTGGCTGCAGCATTCTGTAACCCAACTGGTAACGGTACCAACTCTAGCCAAGGCTTGCGTGCGGTAACGATCGTTAAACAAACCACTTCACAACCTGACACGCTTCTGATGAATGCCATATCGGGCAGTGTAACCGAAGATGGCAATCTCAACTATTTTGATCGTACTTGCCAGCATCGTGTTGAACTCATTGGTGGTACCACTTACCAATTCAGAGCACGTGTTGGTTTCACCAACGAAAACGTGCGCGCATGGATCGATTATAATAACA
The DNA here is from genome assembly GCF_029269745.1 of Polluticoccus soli. NCBI lineage: Bacteria > Pseudomonadati > Bacteroidota > Chitinophagia > Chitinophagales > Chitinophagaceae > Polluticoccus > Polluticoccus soli. Next base: position 698,863 of record NZ_JARJHT010000001.1, read on the forward strand.
ACGGCTCATTTACCGACCCCGGAGAACTTATTTATGCGCCTCCTGCCGGTAACGGCCAACGTCCTTTTGGCGTGGGTGGATTCACTGTGCCAACGACAGCTGTAAGCTGTATACCGCTGAGAATGCGTGTAGCAACAATGGCATCGCCTGCTACCCCTACAGCTTGCATTAACCTGGGCAACGGACAAGCTGAAGACTATGAAGTGATCATCCGTGGCGCTGGCGGTGGCGGCGGTATCGTTCCAGGTCTGGTAGATGTTACCCTGGCTCCTGGCATCGGTAACCCATCGTGCGATAGTACTTATATGAAGCTTATTGCAAAACCAGTTGGCTCAACACTGCCTTTGTGGTACCAATGGTTCAAGAAAACTCCGGGTGCACCTCCTACAGTTACTGCAGGACCATCAGTTGCGCCTGTTAACGATACATCTTCATGGACGTCAACTGGTGCGGGTGGTCTGTATCCTGACTGGACCTTCCGTGATAAAGACACTATCTGGGTTCGCATGGCCTTCCCTGGCAACTGCGGTGTAGACACTACCACTGACTCGTTCGTGATCTACCGTCCTGACTTTGTAGCTCCTTCAGTAGGTATTGGTATCGTAGGTGGTGTTAACCCAACCTGCGTTGATGAGGTCGTAACACTCGGCATTACCAGCCAATCAAATACAGGCGGCGCCAGCTTCCAGTGGTTCAGGAATGGTAACCCAATACCCGGTGCCAACAGTGCTACTTACAATGTGCTGAACCAAGGCAACGGAGATTCTTACTACCTGCAAGTAACATTGACACCTGTCAACTGTAATAATTTCACCACTACACTTAGCACTACTCCGATAACCATAAACCATACGACCAAAACGCCAACTGCAAGCATTGCGTTGACTGTTGGTACTAACCCGGGCTGTGCCGGCCAGGTGCTGACATATACCGCAGGCGGTACTGTACTTGGTACGAGTCCGTCTTACCAATGGCGTGTAAACAGCATTAATGTTCCAGGCGCAAACGCATCAACATTCAGCTCAACATTTAATAACGGCGATGTTGTATCGGTTGTTATTACTTCAAGCTCACTTTGCGCTGCGATACCAACGGCTACAGCAACTGCACCGGCTATCCAGCAACAGCTGAAAACTGCTGATATCACTATTACCCAGGTATCTGGCGGTAACCCAGCCTGCTCTGGTCACCCTGTAGTGTTCAGCGCTACGCCTGTTAATTCGGGTCCACCGGCACCACAGTTCCAATGGCTGATCAACAACAGCCCTGTGATCGGCGCTAACAGCCCTGTATTTAATACTACCAGCCTGCTGAATGGCGACGTGGTGAAATGCGTTTTGATCTCTACAGATCCTTGCGTTGTAAACACACTGGATACTTCTGCTCCAATTCAAATGAATGTAACGCCAAGCAAGGTTCCGAAGATCACCTTCACGATCACTAAGGGTAACAACCCAGGATGCCTGGATTCACTGGTTGAATTCACAGCAACTGTTACCGACGCTGGTACCAATCCACAGATCGAATGGCTGGTGAATGGTTTCCCGCTGAACCTGAACAATCCGGTATACAGCACTACCAACCTGCTGAACAATGACGTGGTAATTGCCCGCATCGTTCCAACAGATGGAGATTGCTACCTGCCAGACACCGGATATTCTGCACCTCTTACAATGGTACGCTCTATAACACCAAATCCACCAATCATCTCGCTACTGCACAACATGCTGGTAACTAACATCAACGGCTCGTTCGTGTGGTTTGGTCCTGGTGGACAGCTGACTGGTGGCGAAGACGGCAAATACCACCCGGGAGAACTTGGCCAGTACTATGCAGTAACCAACAACAACGGCTGCTGGTCTAAACCATCTAACATACTGACCATAACACTGATGGACATCAACGACGTGAACATGCAGGCTGCCAACATCTACCCCAACCCAACCACGGGTAAACTGACAGTTGACTGGGGTCGCCATGTGAATATGACCGTAGGCATCTACAGCACAGTAGGTCAGAAGTTGATGGAAGAAAAAGCCTCAAATGTTTCCAGCAAAGTGATCGACCTGGCTTCACTTGCCAGCGGCATGTACTTTGTAGTGGTAACTGATGAGAATGGAAGGTCTTCGACAACGAGGATCACTTTACAGAGGTAGTAGTTGATATAACAGATAACAAAAGAGAAAGGCCGCTTTTTAGCGGCCTTTTCATTTTATGCTTATAATATCAGTTACAAACTATATCTCATTTTCATACACACGCTTCACGCGCTGAGATACACCTGTCATCAATTCGTATGGGATGGTGCCAGCCCACTCCGCCAGCTGAGTGATAGGCAGTTCCGGACTGAAAACGATCACTTCATCGCCTTCGCGTGCTTCGGGAATGTGGGTAATATCCACCATGCACATATCCATACACACTACCCCAATAACTTTAGCGGGCTTACCATGTATCAGTACATGCGCTTTGCTATTGCCCAGCGAACGAGGATAGCCATCCGCATAGCCAATACTGATCGTTGCCGTACGCATTTCACTCGTTGCTACAGCTTTTCGTCCGTAGCCTACAGTATCTCCTACTGGAATATCCTTTATTTGCGCAATGATGGTTTTTAAGGTGCTTACCTGCCGCAATTGCTTCTGCATCGTTTTGCTGCTTTCGACGCCATACAAACCCAACCCTAATCTAACCATATCGTAATGCAATGCCGGGTGACGAACAATGCCTGATGAGTTGCACAAATGCAGCATTGGCTTATAAGGTAAATGATCCGTTATCTGTTTTGACATCTGATCGAAAGCTGCTGCCTGCCCTGCAGTGAATGCATCTTCAGCCGGGTCTTCGCTGGCTGCCAGGTGACTGAATATACTGGCTACTTTTACATAAGGATTCAGCTCCAGTTCTTTCACCAGCGGCTCTATGTCGTGCGCCATAAAACCAAGGCGGTGCATCCCTGTGTCCAACTTAATATGCACAGGATAACCCTGCACCTGCAGCGTTTGCGCCATAGCGGTAAAAGCCCTGAGAGATTGCGTGCTGAATATCTCTGGCTCCAGCTTCCAGGCTATCATTCGGTCGAATGAAGTTGCATCGGGACTCATGACCATGATGGGCATGGTAATACCAGCTTTACGCAAGCTGACGCCTTCATCGGTATAGGCAACCGACAAATAGTCGACACCGGAATATTGCAACAGGTTAGCTATCTCATAGCTACCGCTACCATACGAAAAGGCTTTCACCATAGCCATTGTCTTCACACCCGGTTTCAGTTTTGAGCGAAAAACGTTGAGATTATGGGTAAGCGATGAAAGGTTGATCGATAACACCGTCTGATGCACTTTCTGCTCGAGCAGCGTTGCTATTTTTTCGAAAGTAAATACCCGTGCTCCTTTCAGCAATATCGCTTCGCTGTCGAAAGTTATCAGGTGAAATTTCTTCAGAAAGTCATCTGTAGACTTAAAGAATACACTGCGTAGTTTTTTGTTCTTTTTGAACGACAACCGGTTCTTATAAAGCGAAGGACCAATGCCTATAAAGCGCTGGATATTTCGTCTGCTGATGTGTTCTGCCACCTCTTCGTACAGGTCTGCATCGGCTCGGGCAATTTGCAGCATGTCCGAAAGAATGACAGTATGCTGCCTGTGCTGCTTCTGTTGCTCCAGGTAATCAAGCGCTATCAATAACGAGGTAAGGTCTGAATTGTAAGAGTCGTTGATGATGGTGCTATCGTTAATACCCTGTCGCAACTCGAGGCGCATAGACACGGGGTGCAACGCCATCATACGCGTAGAGATAACGTCGTGCGGTATGCCCATGAGCAGCATCACACACCAGCAATGTATGGCGTTTTCTATTGAAGCCGGGTCTGTAAACGGGATGGTGATCGTAAGCTGCTCATCTTTCCATAAGGCTTCTATGTTTGCCTTGTTACCATCTTTAACGATATGCTTTATTTGCAGGTCTGCCTCCACTTTTTGCGACCATGTGAACAACGAGAGATGGTTTCCTCCCGCCCCTTTTAACTGGTGCATGAATTGCACTACGCATTCATTTAGCTCGGGGTAATCTTTACAATATACCAGCTGGCTCGCATAGCGAAACAGCATCAGCTTTTCATTGATCTTTTGCCTGGTGTTGAGAAAACCTTCGCTATGCGCTTCGCCAATATTGGTGAACACACCGATATCTGGCCGGATAATGCCACCAAGGTGTTCCATTTCACCGGGCTGAGAAATACCTGCCTCAAATATTGCCAGCTTATGCTGCGGTTTCATCAGCCACACGGAGAGCGGCACCCCTATCTGTGAATTATAGCTTTTAGGGCTGCGTACAGTATTATAGCTTTCGTTGAGCAGCTGGTAGAGCCACTCCTTTACGATCGTTTTTCCGTTGCTACCTGTAATACCAATAACCGGTATCTTGAACTGCTTGCGGCGCGCACCTACCAACTGTTGTAGCGCGACAAGCGTATCTTTTACAAGGATAAAATTAGCATCCGGGAATGGTGCTGTATCCAGCTCCACACTCACCAGGAAGTTCCTGACACCTTTCTCGTATGCGTCTTTGATGAAGCTGTGCCCATCACGGCGTGAGCTTTTTAAAGCAATAAAGAGTGCTTGTGAGGGTTGAGCAATCTTCCTGGTATCTATAACTAATTCTTCAATGGCCTTATCAGCGTTGTGCTGTAGCCATGTACCATTACTCCACTTCAAGATCTGTCCTGTATCCGTTCTTTGTTCTACTGTAACCATTACTGTAATAAAAGTTGAAATTAGCGCACAACCGGCATCGTATGTTTACCGGCCGTAAAAAATTGAGCCGCAGGTCAGCAAAGAGTTTCTATATCGAAAAAATAAATATCTTTTTTTCTTAATCGCTGTCTTTGCGTTTTAAAATTAATCTCTAATTTCGCATCTCTCTCTAACAGAGGGAGAAACGTTGAAAGGTGTGGATCTGATCTGCCGATTTCAATAGAAGTTCTGCAACATAAGCGGCATTTAGTTGCCAAAATATATTTAGCGTTTCGCTATTATCCTGATCTCAAACAACGGCCTAAAAAAATCATCAGAAGGATAAGGATGTTTCGCTTGCGATAAAGCGCAGGTGTAGTGTCTGATGAAGGGTGCATGGCCGTACCTTGAGATCTATGCTATTACCTGCGCCCCTTTTTTTCCTCGCATTGTATTTTACCCGCATATTGTGTCCCGTTGCTACTTTCATGGAAGATATTGGCATTTATTTCATTATAAATAATTGGCAATAAAATAGGCCCGACAGCTCAACTATTTTATCCACACCAACTCAGCTGTTTTTATTATTTCTTAGATTGCATGTGTTGATACCTCCTGCCTTGGAGGCGAAATTTTACCGGATATGAGAGAACAATCGCTAACCTATGCGGAAGCAAAAGCCCTTTGCGCCAACTACCAACACCTGGTAGGCCATGCCCTCACCACTGAGCCTACTGATTTCAGCATTATTGAGTGTGTAACCATTGCGCCATGCGATGACGTAAACAAATGGATAGTCGCACATCACTTTATGGAAAGCGGATACCCGAATGCGAATTCGGATGTAAACCATCACCCATTTTACGATGTGATCCTGCTGGCACGCTATAGGTCAGACAATAGTATCCTATACATTGACCTGGACAGTTACCTGCAGCAGAAATCCAACCTGGACATGACGATCGAAGCCTAGCGAAAACTAGTGTACTGGAATTTTCACAGAGCCACCGGGTAGTGTATCTGCAGCTGTAGCGGGTTGCTGATCGGCCATGTAAAATTCAAACGACCTTCTGAACATCTTATCGAAGGTGGCACGCTGGATAATGGCAGTGTCTTTCTGATTGTTGAAAACAGCATAGAACCTGTCTGCATCAAAGCCCTCAGGGATATCCGGATCCTGCACATCCAGGTTCTTGCTTCGTTTGCCAAGTGGTTTCCAGTAAATATCTACCAGCTGTTTTTTACCATCTTTTGTAACCAGTTCCACCGTGCACCTTTTTTTCGCCGCTGCGATCATAGTATCAAGCCCGGGAAGACCATTCAGATATCCTTCGAGATTGATGTTCTGGAAATAACCTGCATACACTGTTGCCCTACGCTCATTAAATGTTCCTGTTTGAGCCAGCGCCGGGTCGATCTTCACCTCAAATTTTTCCTTACCAACACTATTCAGTACGAAGCTATTCAATGGCTCAGAAGGATAGGTGACTGAGACAGATTGGATATTTTCAGGCGCGGCGTTAAATACTGTACGATCTCTCCAGTCGGCTACTTTCGTGCTATAGCGTGGACTCAAGTATCCTTCAAAGCCGGGTATCTGTACCACGTAAGGTTTCGAAGCGCCTTCCATCAGCATATAGCTACCTGCATTCTCTCCTACCTGGCCACCTACGTAAAACACCTGCATAGGATCTCCCTTTTTGTTGTACAACTCAACTTTGATCGCTTTAGCTGCCATGTTTTTGATCACCGAGTTGTGCATATTCTCAGGCACAGGGTACATTGCTTCCTGGGTAGCCATTGTTTTCATCAACACACCAAGAGATGAGGGTAACACAGGATACTTATTGTCCAGCATCCATCCCTGTTCCTTCCGCTCCAATGTTACCGCGTTGCCCATTTTATCGGCCAGGTAAATGCGATAGACAGCATTTGTGTCCTTAACAGTAAAATCTGCTTCGTTGACACCGAACACATTTTTATCGCTAAAAAGGAAATACCAAACACCCGCACCAAGTACAGCCAACAGCACTATATAGACAATGTTTTTTTTCATTCTCCCTGTTTATTTCTTAAGCTTTCTTTTCATAACGACGCTTCCTGAAGAACAGGTAGGCCGACGCAAATATCAATACAAGTGCAATAGGCAATCCAATGTTAAGGGCCTGCCACGTATTCTTTTCATCCCGTACACGACCACCATCCAACAGACGCAGACGTGTGTCTTTCGAACGTGCCTCCAGCAGACCAGCATTGTCGGTGAGGTATTCGAGACAGTTCAGTATAAATGCCTTGTTTGAGTAAAGACTCTTAGTGAATCTCCAGTATCCCATTTCCATAGGGCCCATCGATTCTGTAAAATCATTCAGCAACATATCACCATCAGCGATCACGATCATCTTGCTTGCGCTGTCTGCTTCCGGTTTGAACGGACGCTTGATCGAATCACGAAGTATCTGCAGGAATTGGGGTGTAAGCTGGTTTTGGAAAACAGATTTGAATTTACCCTCCAGCAACACAGCTACCGGCTGAGATGGCTGTTTGAACATTTCGGGACGTGGGGCGAATTGCACCATGGCAAGACTCACGCGTGCCGGAGCCTGCGATACCCTGCTATATTTTGACGATGTCAACAGTATAGTCTTTTTGATCTCCGGGTTAGCGATAGTATCTATTGTGCTAACAAAGCGGCCAAATACTTCGCCCATGTTGTTGACGATAGGATGCCTTGACTCGGGGGTAAATAATGGGAAATATATCCACGGGCGTAACTCGATCTGCGGATTGTTATTTACGACACCAACGGTAACTGGTATCTCCAGGCATTGCATGTCTTCAACCAGGGTTGGATTTACGCGCACACCGTATTTAAACAGCTGATCGTCCAGGTTCAGGCCATAGTCCATAGCCAGGAACTCAGGAGATTTCACATCACCTCCTTTATGGAACTGCATGCTGTCCATTGTAGCATTGAGCGACTCAACAGCCCACAGCACACGCCCCCCATTCATTACATACTGGTCGATCTTAAACTTATCCCTGTCGTCGATACGCTGTGTGGGTTTGTTGATGATAACGGCTTTATAAACAGGTGAGATGTACAAGCTGTTGACGAGGTCAATAGTATCTACTGTATAAATACCGGCAAGTGTTGTCAGCAGATCGTAAGTGTGAGCACCCAGCGCTTCGCCATGCCCCATGATATATGCGATCTCAGGTTTGGCAGGCGATGATAATTTATTAATGGCACCGGCAAACTTGTACTCAAGCATAGACTCTGAATAGTTCAGTATCTCGAGCGGAGTGAGGCCGATCTTATTATCGAGCAAACGCACCGCCATTTCGCGGTTGTTGTATTGTACCAGCGCATACGGGAAGATCACTTTTTGCGAACTGCCGTCTTCAGCGTCTTTCACGTTCAGCTCTACAGGCATTATCCCTTTAGTCACAAGCTGCTGGTATATCGCTTTCTTTTCCATTTCAGACTTACCTTCAAAAGGATCGATAAAACGGAAGACGATCTTAGAGCCAGCATATTCTCGGAAGGATTGCAGGCGCTCGCGTGTTGCTTCGCTCAGGCGCTGAAAGCCTGCGGGGAAATTACCCTTCAGGTAAACGTTCACCACTGCTACATCGTCCATATTGCGCAGCAGGTTTTTGGTAGCAGTCGAAAGCGTAAAGCGTTTCTCACGCGTCAGGTCGAGCCCATAGTGAAACCTTGCCGCCAGCATGTTGATGCAAACTAGTATAGCTACCAGTATCAGCAGGCGGAAAGCAGCCTGCCTTTGCTGACTTTTTCTTTTAGGTTGTGTGTTAGTTGCCATGAATAACTATCAATCTTGCGTTGCCGTATCCCATGTACGGCGGTTCAGTGACAGGCGGGTAAGTGAAACAAACAATACGATAACCGACAAAAAGTAAATGACATCCCTGCTGTCGATCAAACCGCGGCTGATAGAGCCATAATGGAATGACATACCGATCATGCTCAGGTAATAGTCGATGCCTTCAGCAAACGAGGGTATTTTACTCAGCGACTCAAAACCGTTGTATAACAGGTAGCAGGCAAAAAGACCGATAAGGAAACCTACGATCTGGTTGTTGGTGATCGATGAGCAAAAAACGCCGATCGCGGTAAACCCACCAGCAAGGAACAGGAGACCTATGTAAGAGCCTATGATGCTACCAGTGTCGAGGTTGTTCTCGATCAGCGACAGGTTATCTACTGTGTACACGTAAACCAGTGTAGGAATTAATGCGAATACCACCAGTGCCAGCGATGCAAAGTACTTGCCCAGGATGATGTCCATATCGCTCAGCGGTTTGGTTGACAGCCACTCGATAGTACCGCTGCGAAACTCATCTGCGAACGAGCGCATCGTAACGGCCGGGATGAGCAGCATCAGGAACCATGGCGCCAGTTCAAAAAAACGGTCGAGGTTGGCATACCCATAATCCAATATGCTTGAATCGGGTATCACCCATAGAAATAAGCCGCAGGCTACCAGGAAAACCAGTACCGCCACATAGCCAACTATTGAACTGAAAAAAGAATTGATCTCTTTGATGAAAACACTGCGCATTATTTGCCGTTTCCTGTTTTAAGGTGGGCAAATATAGCAAAATGACAGCGGTTTACCTGTCATGATAATGTGTTAAACCTTTGAGGATAAGAAGTTGCCTAATGCTCTTCTTTATTGATCTTGAGGAGAACTGCGGCGCCACATGTCAGGGCGCAAAGCATAGGCGCTATTTCCACCCCTCTTATCCAGCGTATTACCAGGCCTACCGCGGCGCCAATAGCCATGTTTACCAGCAGGCGGCGGATATGATTGATATTTCGTTTCTGTGATATGCTTCGCAACATAAGGATATAGCTGAGCAGTCAAACAATGGGATACTTGAAAAAAGTACCTATCTAAGATAACAATATTCGGAAATAAAATCAATTCAGCTTTTTCAGTTTCCGGAATTTCACAGAAAAATATTTTGGTTTAAATTATAAACTAGTTTACATTTACATTTATAAACATTTAAATCTATGGATAACAAACAGCAATTAGCCCTGATATCTGAAATGATATCGACTGCCCGCAAAGAGTTTAACCATAACGGCAATATATACCTGCTGTGGGGGTGGCTGGTCTGTGTAGCGGCCATTGGCCAGTATATATTGCTCAGGATGAATAGTGAATACAATGCACTGCCCTGGAGCTTAATGTTCTTTGGCGCAGTTGGCCAAATGATACTGATGTACCGCGACAGGAACCGCCAGAGCACAAAAACGCATGTTGGCAGGGTGATCGGGAACGCATGGGCTGCTTTTGGCATCTCGCTGGGACTAACGCTATTTATGCAGGGTAAACTGCAGCTGAATACTTTTCCTATCGTGATGATGCTGTATGCTATTCCTCTTTTCATTTCCGGTGCTGCGCTCGAGGCAAATGCGCTTAAATATGGAGCGATAGCTTGCTGGTGCTGTGCACTGGTTGCCTTTTTTGTGGGCTTTGAGGAGCAGTTATTACTTTTGGCCGCCGCTGTTATTATGGGCTATATCATACCGGGATATATTTTGAACGCACGTTATAAGACAGAACACCTGGCAGGAAATAATGTTTAAGGAACTAGACCCCATACTACACTCGCAGCTCAGGCTGGCAGTCGTTTCATTGCTCGTATCGCTTGAAGAAGCTGAATTCAAGTTTCTGAAAGATAAAACAGGAGCAACGGCCGGTAATCTGAGCGCCCAATTGGAAAAACTGAAGCAGGCCGGGTATGTGGAAATAAACAAGTCGTTTCGCAACAACTACCCCCTCACCACCTGCAAGATCAGTAAAAAAGGCATCCAGGCATTTGAGGCTTATGTCAACGCACTGAAAGGGTATATAGAGCCGGAAGAAAAGAGCCAACAATAAGTTTTCAATATCCCAATAAGAAGAAAGGCACAGGATGATCCTGTGCCTTTCTTCTTATTTTTTACCCTAATGGGATATTAACCAACCATATCTTTCTTTTTCTCTGCAGCAAAGGTCTCTGCATCGCGCTCCAGCCTGTTCACGCCCATAATGGCATCGGGCAAAGCCTTGTTCAGCCTGATGATGTGCAGCTTATCGAACAGCAGGATGAACGGATAAACCGGATCGATCTCATGCCAGCGCGAGCCGAAGTTAGCGCGAGAAGCATGTTTGTGGTGGTTGTTATGGTAACCTTCACCCAGCATGATCAGGTCAATAGGGAACAGGTTTTCCGAAGTATTCTTCATTTCGTAGTTCTCGTAACCATATTTATGCGCATACCAGTTAATGACAGCACCGTGTACAGGGCTCATGAATACGTGGATGGGGATCAGCAGATACATCCATGGCGAGGTAGCGAAAGTGACATAGAACCAAATGTAAACGCCCATCCAGAAAATGCGTGACGCCCATGAGTGGCCTACCCTATCCATGAATTTCCAATCCGGAACATTCTTCTTATAGTTCTCCTCTATCGGCATTGATCCATCGTAAACCGCGGCATAATAACGCCAGGTTTTCAGCATCATGTCCATAAGGTTTTTTGAGAACTGGGGAGAATGCGGATCTTTATCGGTGTCAGCATATGCATGGTGCAGGCGGTGCATCAACGCATAAGCACGGGGGCTCAGGTAAGAGCTACCCTGCATGATCCATGTAATGACATAGAAGAAACGCTCCCATCCCTTGCTCATACGGAAAGCCGCATGCGCCGCATAGCGGTGCTGGAAAAAAGTCTGGAAAAACAGGGAGAAATAATGATGCCCCAGGAAAAATAAAAGAACCGCCATTCAGATAATTTAAATCAATAATATCGTCCAATCGGCACCCTGCCTCCCGGAGCGGGGGCAAAGATACAGAAACCCAGCCTCAAAAAGCCAGCGGCGGAGGGATGATATTGGTCAACAGCCGTTAATAATATCGAAAATCCGGGGCAACGCTGGTTGCCAACACATTAAAAGAAATAGTCTCACAATACCCGAGCTCTCTTTTGCAGCCAGCGGACGTCTTTCTATTAAACTCCGTTGCGTCGCACTCTTCAGCGCCAGGAAACAATCCGCCCCACCCACCAAAACGTCATTGCGAGAGAGTATCTGCGAAGGCAGATACGCCCGAAGCAATCTCGCCACGCGTTAAGCATCGGCATTCGTAGTTGAACTGCACCTGGGGTCGAGCAATGAGGCAAAGCTCATGTTATCGCGAGATTGCTTCGTTCCTCGCAATGACGCGAGTATATGTATAGTGCGTTATTCCTTCTCCACCTTCACCACACTCCTGCTACCATCTGCACCCAAAAGCTGCAGCACGTAATGTCCCGGAGCCAGCTGCGAGATATTGATCACGTCTTTAACAGTAGTCATAACACCGCTGTACACTTCCTGCCCCAGCACATTCAGTATCGATACCTGCATGCCTGCTGCACCTTCTATTGTCAGTTCATTGGCAGCAGGGTTAGGATATACCCGATAGAATGAGTTACCAGCTATGTCATTGACACCCGTCTTTATATGGACAGCAATCTTATTGCTTTCGTCATTGGCGGGATTAGCACACCACGCACTGCTGATAATAGCGCAACTGATCTCGTCATTATCTGCAAGGTTGTTGGCGCTCCAAGTGTTGCTAGTGGCACCAATGATATCGCTACCATTGCGCTTCCACTGATATTTTGGATCGCTGCCTGTGTTGCCGCCCGGCGTAGCGGTGAACGTCACCGTCTGCCAGGGACTTAACAGGTTGCCGGGATTTGCAGCGATGCTGATACCAGGCGCCGCCGCCGGTGGCAACACCGTCAGGCCTATCTTTGGGCTGTACAGCACCAACGGGTCTGTACAAACGCCGAGGGCTGTCATGCGGCAATAGAACGTATCGCCCTGTGCAACGCCACTGGCCGCGTAGCTCGGAGATGTTGCGCCGCTTATCGGGTTGCCGTTTTTGAACCATTGCAGTTGAGGGCTGCCGCCACCGTTGAAGGGAACAGCAACAAGCGTAGCAAATGGGTTCATCTGGCAGATTGTATCGTTGGGACTGGGATATGCGCCTATGCTCGATACATTATTTACAGCTACCGTAGCGCTGCCTGATGCGGAGGTGCAGCCGTTTAAGCTAGCAGTTACAGTATATGTGCCAGCTGCATTCAGGCCGGCAGGACTGACGCTAGGGTTTTGTGTGGTTGAAGAAAAACCATTTGGCCCGTTCCAATTATAACTAACACCACCTGTTGCGCTGTTGGCGCTGAGGTTAAGCGCACCACCCGCACAAACGGGACTGTTGCTGCCTGCTGTTGGCGTGGCAGGGGTTGGTTTTATGGTTACACTGGTTGTGCCCGCAGTCGAAGTACACCCATTGAGCGTAGCAGTTACACTGTATATGCCACCATGGCCGGAGTTTACACCCAACACGAAAGGATTTTGAAGACTGCTGGTGAATGATGCCGGTCCGGACCAGCTATAGCCAACACCACCAGTTGCACTGTTGCCGGTCAGCCCCAGGCTATCGCCCGGACATAGCGGCCCATTGTTAGCGGTGGTCGGTGTGGCAGGCATAGGCTTCACAGTTGCCGTTACCGTGTCTTTCCTGCTGCAGCTGCCTATGCTGGCCGTTACTATATAGTCGCCACTGTGGCTGGTTTGTGCGTTAATAATGCCGGGAGTTTGTCCTGTGGCAGTGTAACTGTTAGGGCCAATCCAATTGTAGCTCACGCCCGTCCCGGCATTAGTACTACCTAGATTAAGCGTACTGCCTGCACACGGAGTGTTGGCTGTAGCAACGGGTATTGCCGAAGGGCTAGCTAATATGTGTATGGCCGTATCGTTAGGATCAGATATACGCACAGGATTGCTGCCCATTATACGAACGCGGTAGCCGCTACCAGGCGGCAAATTTTGCGGCAGTTTGCAGCCGATAGTGCCCGGCACGCCTGATGTCAGCATGCCTATACTCGTAGGACTTGTGAAGCTGCCTGAAGCGTCAGACAACTGAACAGTAAATACATTGCCGGTATTAAAAGGGGCGTAGACCCGGTAAGGTAGGTATAAGCTGTCCCCTGGGCATTTTAGAGTATCCAGCAAGGGCTGGTAAAAAAACGTGCCTGTATCAGCAAAATACATATTGTATTGAAATCCATTACCATTAATAGGTACATGCGCAACTTCTAACGAGTTGATAGGAGAAGAGGAGCTGATGTCTATCTGAATTGTAGTACTGCCAATGGATGGCTGGATAGCCTGAAGTTTTCCATTTACAACTACCGGAGTATAGTTTAACTGAACCCCGCATGAATTGGGAACAGTTGTAACTTCTTGAGATGAAAGTGGGTAGAAGATATTATTCAGATAAAATGAAGCCACGTCCACAGTATTAGCAGAATCGTCCATTCCTGTCACATGAAACCGTGTGTAATAAACAGGCGTAGAAAAACTATAGTTAAAACTGGAGCCGCCATGAAGCCTGTATTTGACACCAAGACATGCCGCTGGAAACCCAGGTAACCCTCCGTTGGGAGTTATTGTCACCGTTTTTCCGCCAATCGTTTGACTGCCTGAAGTAGCTGTCAGCTGATACAGTATCAACTGTGCATCGCAAGCGACGCTCCAGAATAGAATGCTGATAAGGGCGGTGATGTGTTTCATCGTTTAAGGTGGTTTTAATAAAAATAATAAGTTCATCTTAAAAACAAAAAACATATTAAACGAACTCAAACTACTTTTAACCATTCATAAAACAAATAAATTATTGTATATTTGTAGTAGTAAAAAACATAAACCCAATGCCTGTCATCACGAGCAGCAGCCGCTCAACAGAAGTCATTGCTCATCGCGAGGGAACCCACTTAGCGTGGGATCCCTCGCGGCATCTTTATCGCAGGAATTAACTGTGGTAACTCGGGATGACAGGAAAGGAAAAACATCAAAAAACGACATACAAAAGCTAACAAATTAGAAGTAGAACTCAGTACCAGCGCAGCTTTCCGGGAGTAACAATCCGAAACCTTTGTAACAAAATGAAAAAACACCCAAAACGCCATGAAAAAACTAACAGATTCGCCCCCAAACCTGCACACAGACTATCACAAGGAGCGTAACATTATTGCAAACCCAGTGTGGTAAAATGTTACGGGTATCAGCTTCGCCTTTTTACAGACCAGCAGCAAATTGTTCCCTGCTGTTTGTTTCCCGGCACTCAATCCTGCAACAAACGCAACAAAAAACAACAGACATGAACCCAGCCCTCAATTACAAACCCTTGCTACTCAATCAATGGGAACCTAACCATCACGACCGTGAGAACAAAAGACCAAATTCATGACAAAAACGGCAACAAAAGCCATCAACGAATATGCAAAATTACAATAACACCGATAGCAAGCGTTTCCGCTTACCTTTGCGCCACAATCGGTTACCACACATGCGTATTAATGTACTTCTGTTCAGCCTTTTAGTCATTTTTGCTTCTTCCTGCCGCGAATCGCGCATACACGAGCAAGACGACTGGGGCAAACATTTTGAAAAATATGGTATCAAGAATGGCTGCTTCATATTGCGCGACAATAACCACGAGGCAGTTTATTTCTATAATAAAGACCGTTGCCTGCAGCGCTTCTGCCCGGCTTCAACTTTCAAAATATTCAACTCACTGGTAGCGCTGGAAACAGCAACCGCGCCAGACGAGCAAATGATCATAAAATGGGACAGCGTAGTGCGCCCCGTGGCCGAATGGAACCACGACATGAACATGAGGGAAGCGTTCAAAGTGAGCAACGTAGGCTATTTCCAGGAGATCGCCCGCCGCATTGGACCAAACTTCATGCAGCACTACCTGGATTCTACCAACTATGGCAATAAACGCATGGGCGGTGCCATAGACCAGTTCTGGCTGAACGATACGTTGCAAATATCTGCCGACGAGCAGGTAGGTTTCGTAAAAAGACTTTATTTCAACGAACTGCCTTTCTCGGAAAGGACACAGCGCATTGTACGCAGCATGATGCTGCAGGAGGAAACACCCAACTACAAACTATACTACAAAACAGGCTGGGCCAAGCTGCCGAACAAACAGGTTCTTTGGGTTGTAGGTTATATCGAGAAGCTGGAAAGAATGAAGGAGCACGAAAAATCGATGAACAAAAGCGACCAGCGCCTGTATCCTTACTTCTTCGCACAGAATTTTGAACTGGCCCCTAACGATACTACCAAGGACTGGTACAATGTCCGGATAAACCTACTCAAGGATGTACTCACGGACTTCGGAGCGATAAAGAAATAAAAAAAGGCTGCTTAGAACAGCCTTTTTAGTACGTTATATACTACCTGGGGTTTGCCCAAAGTATAGAAGTGTAACACAGGTGCGTTATTCTTCAGCAGGTCGCGGCACTGCTCCAACAGCCAATCCTCACCTACACGGTCGCAATCTTCCGGCGTCTTGGCTTTCATCATTTCATTATAGAGTTCCACGGGCACCTCTACATTGAAAATGCTAGGTATCATGTTCAACTGGCGCTTGTTGGTCAGCGGCTTCAGCCCCGGCAGCACAGGCACTTCCAGGCCGTGCTCTTTACAGCGGCTCACGAAATTGTAATAGTGCTGGTTATTGAAGAACATCTGCGTTGTGATGTAATCTGCGCCCAGGTCTACTTTGCGCTTCAGGTACATAATATCCGTATCCAGATTGGGCGCCTCAAAATGCTTTTCGGGATAGCCGGCAACGCCGATACAGAAATCAGTCTTTACGCCGTCCATAATGTCTTCTTCAAGATAATGGCCATTGTTCAGCCCAATGATCTGTTTTACCAGGTCATCGGCATAACGGTGGCCACTCGGGTGCGGGGTAAAGAATTTTTCATTGGCCGCAGCATCTCCGCGCAGGGCCAGTACATTCTTAACACCTAAAAAGTGAAGGTCGATAAGCGCATTCTCAGTTTCTTCTTTGCTAAAGCCGCCGCAGATAAGGTGTGGGATAGCCTCTACCTTATACTTATTCATGATGGCAGCGCAGATACCTACTGTGCCCGGACGCTTCCTTATCTCTACTCTTTCAAAACTGCCATCGTTGCGTTTTTTGTAAACCTGCTCAGCACGGTGGTAGGTTACATTAACAAACGCGGGCTTAAACTCCATCAGCGGATCAAGATGATTGTATATCGAGTCGATGCTCTTCCCTTTGGTAGGAGGAAGAATTTCCAACGATACTATAGGTCCTTTTGCTTCAGCTAAATATTGGGTGACTTTCATAAGAATGTGCAAAAATATATATTCTGCATATAGTTTACAGGGAATTTAAGCCTGCATGATAACTAGTTAGGAAAGCAGGGGAATTGACTATTTTTGCCCAAAACCGGCAGCTTGAACCTCAGGATACACACCAAAGGCCTTTTTAAACGATACAGGAACCGAACTGTTGTCAACAACGTTTCTTTCGAAGTAAACCAGGGAGAGATCGTTGGTTTGCTGGGACCTAACGGCGCAGGAAAGACCACGTCATTCTATATGGTGGTAGGCCTGGTGAAGCCCGATGAAGGCGAAGTATTCCTGAACGACGAGAATATCACCAAACTCCCTATGTACAAACGCGCGCAGATGGGTATCGGCTACCTGCCGCAGGAAGCTTCGGTTTTCCGCAAACTATCGGTGGAGGACAATATTGCAGCCGTGCTAGAGATGACGAAGTTGACTAAGGCCGAGCAGAAGGAAAAGCTGGAGTCATTATTGGAAGAATTCCGTCTGACACACGTACGCAAAAGCCCCGGTGATGTATTGAGTGGTGGTGAACGCCGGCGTACCGAGATAGCCCGCGCGTTGGCGGTAGACCCAAAATTCATCCTATTAGATGAGCCCTTTGCTGGGATTGACCCCATTGCTGTAGAAGATATCCAGGCGATCGTATCGCGATTGAAATATAAAAATATCGGCATCCTCATTACCGATCACAACGTACAGGAAACCCTGTCAATAACCGACCGCGCCTACCTGCTATTTGAAGGCAAGATCCTTAAAGCTGGTGTAGCTGAAGAACTGGCGGCCGATGAACAGGTAAGAAAAGTGTATCTTGGCCAGCATTTTGAGCTGAAAAGGAAGGATTATACACCCGGCAGATAAAACATAGCAAGACAGGAACAGATTTTATATATTTAACGTAGGAGCAGACTTTAAGAGATGAGTATTATTAGCCCGGCACTGAAAGGATTTATGAAATTGCGTCACAGCGCGATCGACAACTTCATGCTTAATCCCGTGGACACCCAGCTGCAGGTTTTTAACGACCTGGTAGGTTCCGCGCAGTTCACCGAGTATGGCAAACAGTACGGATTTGAAAAGATCAATACTGTTGCCGACTTCAGAAAACATGTACCGATAAATGATTATGACACGCTCAAGCCATATATCGAACGTATATTAGAAGGCGAACAGAAGATCTTATGGCCTTCTCCTATCAGCTGGTTTGCCAAATCGAGCGGCACTACAAGCGACAAGAGTAAATTCATCCCGGTAAGTAAAGAGTCGCTGGATGACAACCATTACAAAGCCGGAAAAGATGTACTTGCATTGTACCTGCGCCAGTTCCCAGATTCAAAAGTGCTGTCGGGTAAATGCCTCGTAATTGGTGGCAGCCACCAGATCAACCAGCTTAATGCAGATTCATTTTTTGGCGATCTGTCGGCCGTAATGCTGCAAAACATGCCGTACTACAGCCACGTAATGCGTACACCCGACCTTTCTATTGCCCTTATGGACGAATGGGAGCAGAAGATCGAAATGATGGCGCATACCACGATCCATGAGAACGTAACTTACATAGCAGGCGTACCTACATGGACCATCGTACTCTTTAAAAGAATACTCGAAATATCTGGAGCCAAGAACATTCACGAAGTTTGGCCCAACCTGGAACTGTATATACACGGCGGTGTCAGCTTCACGCCATATCGTGAGCAATTCAGGCAGTTCGTTCCTACTGGCAACATGCACTACCTCGAAACCTACAACGCATCTGAAGGTTTCTTTGCGGCACAGGATGAGCTGGACAGCCAGGACGGTATGTTATTGTTCCTGAACCACGGCATATTCTATGAGTTTATGCCGATAGAAGAATATGGTAAAGAGCAGCCACAAACACTCGGCCTTGCCGAAGTAGAACTCAATAAAAACTACGCCCTGATCATAAGCACTAACGGCGGCCTGTGGAGATATCTTGTAGGCGATACTATACAATTCACATCGCTTAATCCATTCCGGATCAGAGTTTCGGGGAGGCTGAAACACTTCATCAATGCATTTGGCGAAGAGGTAATAGTAGACAATTCTGATCACGCAATAGCGGAAGCCTGTAAAATAACCGGCGCTGTCGTAAACGATTATTCTGCTGCACCGGTATATATGACCGGCGAAAGCAATGGTGCACACGAATGGATCATAGAATTTGAAAGCCTGCCCTGCCCACTTGAGCAGTTTACCGAAGCGATGGACAAAGCGCTTCAAAAAGTCAACTCAGACTACGAAGCTAAAAGGCATAAGAATATTGCATTGAGAATGCCCATCGTTCACGTAATGCCTAAAAACGGCTTTAATCACTGGCTGAAAGACAAAGGCAAGCTAGGTGGACAGCATAAGGTACCACGTCTCTCGAATGAGCGCAAGTACCTGGAAGAAATGATGCCTTATACAAAGCAATAATTCCTAGCGTTTCCTTTTCTTCTGACTAACTGGCTGTTGTCTTACAACAGGCGCGACTTTTGCGGTACGTATGGGGAACTCAAACGCCCTTATTGCCGCCGATAGACGAGCTAGCACTGCGCTGTTGCGAAGATATAAGACGAATAGTGGGAACAGTTTGAACATGCCCCTCTTTGTCGTATTACCCAAGTCTACCCATGGCACTAGCGCTCCAAGCAGCGGCATTCCAAAATAGATGACGATCATACCATATATTGCAATCCTGGCTTCGGTATTGAACGATCTGATAAAAATGAGGTCAGATATTAATACAAGCAGAAACATGTAGATGAAGTATCCGTACAAACCGATATGCTGCCCACCAAAAAGTATGGTGTTGTTTATGCCTTTGATACGCTCGAAGAAAACAGGAATACGGTCGGCTGAAATGGCCATTTGCTGTTGAGCGTCGAAGGCTACCGGCATATAGTGTTTAATGAACACCCCCATCCATATATAATAGAACGCAAATGGGATAATCATGAACATGCCGATCATACCCAATTGCTTGCCGTAGCTCACACTATTTTTCCTAAACAGGTAAACCAACAGCGGGCAAACCATTCCAACGAAGAGAATCGTTTCGCTGCGTATGAATGTTGCAAAGCCAAACATCAACACGGCAAAGAAGAAGTGCCCCATCCGACCCGACTCTGTATATTGAGCCAAATAATAATAACCTGCAAAAAGCATTATAGCATTGCTATAATCATACAGGATCACATAAGTATATCCATATGGATCAGGCAAGGCTATAAAAAACAATAGCACCAGACCCGCAATGACTGGATGCAGTTTGTTGCGCAGAAGAAGATATAACCAAGTCAAGAAATTGAGGATAACGATACTCAACCATACCTGTCCAAACGGGTAGACTAACAGCTTGTAAATTATCTGAAGATTCAAGACATAGGGAGGCTTCAGGTGATTATTCGTGCTTTCCAGGTTTACAGAAAAGATCGAGTTGATCATCGTATGCTCGCGCACAGTATATTCTGCCATAGCCTCTGCACCAGAAAGGATATCACGGGCATTGGGAGGGTAATAAAAACAACGCCATAGACTAGGTATCATTAGCCCGATAAAAAGAATAATGAAAAACAACTCGTATATGGGCGGCCACTTAAATTTCATGGCACGCAAAGCCGAAAAATCATACCTCCTCCATGGAGGGAAAAAGAACAATACCGTCGTGATACCGAGCGCCAGGGCAACAGATGCAGCAGTAATCGGAATAAACATCATTTGCAATAACAACGGGACTACAGAAAACACCATTACGCCGCAGATATTGGAAACCAGGAATAGTTCCAGGGGCCGATGTTTAATATTGAACATGCTAACCAACCCGCGGCCAGTCAAAAATTGAGCAACAATCAAAAAGGTCAATCCAAAAATGTTCATGAGATACTTATTGGGCTGAATTAGTTTTATACAATTGCAATATTTCCTTTATCCCTTCCTGGTTCTTTACTCTGGCAATGTTCAGCGTCCCCCTGCTGTCAAAAACCAACGCCAGGTTTGCCTTGAGTACATCTGTGCTGATAGGCTGTACAGATTTAAGGCCAGTATAATAATAAAAAACGATCGGCTCCGGGAACGTCACATCGATCCCAAAACGTTTCACATAATCCTTTGGCGGAAGAAGAACGATAGGCTCTTCTTTCATATTCCACGATTTGATCATTTTTTGAACTGCCAGTGAGGCATTGTATGGCGCCCCAAGCCTATATACCCGACGCTCTTCCAGCGACATCATATCCATTTCATCGTGGATCTTGTCTGTAAAGTTGAGTACGCGATCGTTTAACCAGGTCTTATTACCCGGCATATTGAAAAAGATCAATACGGAGAAAAGGCTTAGCAGCAGCAAGAGCAGTTGTCTAGGATTCACGTTACGCTTTGAAAAATAAAAATAGTAAAAAACGCGCTTTAATCAATGCCAGCGCGGTTATTGGCCCGCCGATTCCTCTTTAAATTGTTCATTCAACTCTTCGATGAATGAAAGCATTTCTTTGCGTCCATGAAACTTTTCAGCGCTGGTAACAAAGGTTCGCGGAATGAACTCCCATTCTTTCTTCATTTCCGTGACAAAGGTGCGTACATTTTTAGCCACTTCGCGCTGGGTGCTTTTATCAGCCTTTGTAAATGCCAGATTGAAAGGCACCCCCCATTCGCCCAATTTGCGTAAGAATTCAAGGTCTATCTGTTGCGGATCGTGGCGGCTGTCCAGCAGCACAAATACGGTCATCAGGTTTTCCCGTTGTTTCAGATAGTTCTCGATCATTTTGCTCCAGCTGGCACGTTGAGTCTGCGACACCTTTGCATAACCATACCCCGGAAGATCCACCAGGTACCAGTCGTCGTTGATGATAAAATGGTTGATCAATTGGGTTTTCCCCGGGCTGCCGGAGGTTTTGGCCAGTTTTGAGTGGTTGGTGAGCATATTGATAAGTGAGGATTTTCCCACATTTGATCTGCCGATAAATGCGTATTCAGGTTTATCGGGCTTAGGACAACCTTCCACTTTAGGACTACTTATCAAATATTTAGCCGAACGTATTTCCATTAATTAGCTTGGTGTACTTTTGCAGCAATGCAGTTAGACGATCAATCAAATCCGGCAGCAAAGATACTTCCGGATGCCCAGTCAAATTTAAGTAAGAAAGAACAAGTTGCTGAAATGTTCAACAACATTGCCAGCAAATACGATTTTCTGAATCATTTTCTTTCGATGGGTATTGATCGCGGCTGGCGGAAAAAGGCCATTGCAGAGATAGCTCAGATACGCCCCAAACACATATTAGATGTTGCTACAGGTACAGGAGACCTTGCCATAGCTGCATCTAAGATCGGCCCGCAAAAAATAACAGGTATCGATATTGCGGAACAGATGCTCGAGGTCGGCCGGAAGAAGATCGCAGAAAAGAACCTGGATAAGATCATCCAACTGCAAAAAGGCGATAGCGAGGCGTTGCCTTTCAGCACCGACGGTTTTGACGCCGTCATTTGCGCCTACGGCGTGCGTAATTTCGAGCATCTGGAAGTCGGACTAGCTGAAATGAGCCGCGTAATGCGCCCGGGTGGCAAACTGGCGATACTTGAATTCTCCAAGCCCAAGACCTTCCCGGTAAAACAATTATTCAGCTTTTATTTCAAATACATACTGCCAGCTCTGGGCAAAATGGTATCCAAACATAGCCGGGCGTACACTTACCTCAATGAATCAGCCATGGCATTCCCGGAAGGCAAAGTGTTTTGCCAGACGCTGGAACGATGTGGGTTTAAAAACGCAAAAGCGCGGCCACTCACTTTAGGAATAACCACGCTATATACCGCTACTAAATAGCTTTTATTATTTCATTACCAACTGCACCGTGTGCCTCGTTTTCTGCTCCAGCAGAATATAGCGGCTCTTTGTCAGATCAAATATGATCTCAGGAGTATGATGTCGGATGGTCAGCAGCTCAACATTCTCATTGCTCAGTACATCATAGTGCTCGCTTAGCGCCTCTATTAGCTTACGTGCATTGTCTTCTTTATTATCGATACAAGCTACAAAGCTGATAGCAGCATTCTGAATAAGATTGACCTTAACTTTCAAACCGTGGATGATGCGATATAGTTCGCTCAGGTTATCTTCTGTGATGAACGAGAAGTCCTTAGTAGTAACCTGCAGTAGTATCTGGTTTTTCTTCAGTACGATCAGCGGCGGATAGAAAATGCTGTTCACTTCATTTTTTATCACCGTGCCTTTCAGATTCTTATCGAGGAAGCATTTTACATACAACGGAA
Organism: Polluticoccus soli; assembly: GCF_029269745.1. Taxonomy (NCBI): domain Bacteria; kingdom Pseudomonadati; phylum Bacteroidota; class Chitinophagia; order Chitinophagales; family Chitinophagaceae; genus Polluticoccus; species Polluticoccus soli. The sequence continues at coordinate 722,116 of NZ_JARJHT010000001.1, forward strand.
TACCGTTGTTCTGCAAAGGCTTGATGGTTTTCGGGTGTATCACCTGTGCGCCGTAGAATGCCATCTCGATCACTTCGTGATAAGTGATGGCTTCTATCTTCACGGTATTGGGGAACAGTTTAGGATCGGCATTTTGTAAGCCTTCTACGTCTTTCCATATAGTAACACCTTCACCTTTCAGCATCGCAGCCAACATTGCAGCCGTATAGTCAGAACCTTCACGACCAAGCGTTACCGATGCGTTATCAGCAGTAGACCCGATAAAACCTTGGGTGATCACATTCTTGCCTGCCTTCAGAAGCTCCCCAATCACTTGCTCGGCCTGTTTTTGCGAATAGCCCCAGTCAACCCTTGCATCGCGGTAGGTATCATCTGTGCGGATTACGTCGCGAACATCAACCCACTCAAAATTTTGTCCTTGTTGTTGCAGATAGAAAGCAAATATGCGGGTGGATAAAAGCTCACCAATACCCACTATCTGGTCGTAGCTGTAATCATATTTATCAGCGGTAGCCTCGTCAATTGCCCATTGCAACTCTGTAAAGAAAACATTTAGTGCCTTTGCTGCATCTGCATACACCTGATCGTTCAATAACGCCTTAGCATAATCCAGGTGATCAAGCTCCAGTACATGGGCCAATTCATGAGCTTGCTGTTTTCGGTCGCCACAAGCTGCAGCTACAATAGCTTCCAGCGCATTCGTCGTTTTACCCAGCGCTGATACTACCATGATCAGCGATTCTTTATTACCCTCAATGATGGGCATCAAAGCTTGTAGGCGGTCGGGCGTTGCGATAGACGCACCACCAAATTTGTAAACCTGCATTTTTCTGCTTGTGTGTTTATTACTGATTTGAATATTGAAGTTGAAGTTGCGACAGAGCTTTGTCGAGCTTGCCGATAACGACGTCGATATCTTCTTTGCGGCATGTGCCTACGCTCAGCCTGTACCATGGCGACTGCCTGTTGGCACCGAATGCATAGAAAGGCACTACTGCAAACCCAGCTTCGCTCAACAAATATTGAGTCACCTGCGCCTGGTCTTCAAGCACTTTGCCATTAAAACTGCTACCAGTCAAATCGATTTTGATGGTCAGGTAGAGACCAGCTTGTGGTGTCACAGCATCTACAGGATAACCTTTTTCTTTCAGCTTCACGAAGCCATCGTATATCCTGTTGAGGCGTTCGCTCAACTCGGCGCCGAGGTTTGACAAGTATTTGTTCACTGCTTCGGTTTGCACGAGATAGTGTGCGGTAGCCAGTTGCTCAGCCATAGGAGCCCAGGCACCTATATGGCTCAGCAAGGCTTTGATCTTGGCGATCACTTTAGCGGGACCAAGGGACCAACCTACACGGACACCTGTTGCAGCAAAAGCCTTAGAGATACCATCTACAAAAATCGTATACTCTTTCATTGCCGGCCTGAGCGATACAGGATTGTAATGCACAGTTTCGCCGTAGGTAAGCGTAAAGTACATCTGGTCGAACATTACGTACAGCTTCTTCTCATTGTCGCCACGCGATGCATTTTCTGCAATCACCATATCGCACATCTGTTCCAGCTCTTCCTTGTTCATTGTAGTTCCGGTAGGATTCTGCGGTGTGCACAAACACAATAGCGTGGCACCTTTGATATGCGGCTTGATATCCGAAGCCAGCGGCATAAAGTTGTTTTGAGGTAGTGCTTCTATTACGCAATGCTCGCCACCATTCATGTGTACATAATGGTTGTTGTTCCATGACGGCACGGCATAGATCACTTTATCTCCTTTATCGACGAGCGTTTTGAATATCGAATAGATAAGAGGACGACCACCGCTGGCGATCTGTATCTCATCGATACCGTATTCGATTCCCTCATGCTCCCTGATGAAAGCGCTAACAGCGTTCCTGAGCTCCAGCAAACCATCGCCGGGAGGATAGTTGGTATGCTTGTCGCGATAAGCCTTAACGATCTCTTCTTCCAGCTCGGCAGGTATCGGGAATATCTGCGGATCGAAATCACCAATGGTGTAGTTATAGATCTGCTCACCACTACGTATGCGGGCGCTGATCTCGTTACCAAGCTTTACAATTTCAGATCCTATCAGGCTCTCGGCCAGTTCGCTTAATCGGCTCATGCTGTTGTTTAAGTTTCCTGAATCAAAAAAAGCTTACCATTCCATGGTAAGCTTTTGAGTATTTGCATATCTACATAACAATCAATGCCTACCTGTTGGGTAAGTGTTTCTTAGACTTATGTAGCTTTCGTGTCATTTTGTGGCGCAAAAGTAGGAAAGTTTCCTTTATGACCAAAAAAACTATTCAAACAGCTCTGCCAACGATCGCGGGCGCCTGTTGACATGCCACTGGTAGCGGCTCAGCTTCATATTGGGCAGATCGGCCTGGTTGAGAGGGGTCATTTTCTGTTTTACGTCCTGCTCAAAAATTATCTTATATATCCCCTGGTCACGGAACAGAATACGCATACGCTCACTGGAAGCCTCATTTACACCAATATAAGCACCATTATCATCTTTTGCATAATAAATGGCCTGCGCGTCAGGGCGCACTAACATATCAGTAATGGTATTATTCTTCAGGTTACCTGTAAGCGTTTTTCCCTGCACCTGGTCCCAAAGCTCGGCCCGTGGCGGACCTGACTGCGAGATCATGAATGCGTTATTGGGCACATATATCTTTCGCAGTTCGCTGCTATCCATGTACAGCAAAATGGTATCACCTGTTATCTGGCTATTACGCGACCACGCAATAGGATCTATCATCATGCGGACGATAGAGTCTACTGTCGAATAGCTGATGCTATCACAAACTCCCTGGAGTGAATCTGAGAATATCTTGACGTGGTGGTAACCAATGAAATATCGTGGATCAGACGAGTCTGCATCTGTGGTGTCTGCAATATATTCGACCACCTTTTTAGCGTTCTTGCCCTTTCCTACTATGCGCGTGACGGGGATACTGTCGCGCTGTTTATTCACTGCCGCTGAGAATAATGTGTCGGCTCTAATAAATATGCTATCCTTTCCATTGATCTGCTTAAGCACAGGCTTGATAGTGGCAAGTACTGTCTTTTTTTTCTCGTTGTAATCCGACCGTCCGCTGTATAGCGTCGTTTTCTTGATAGTATCCAACGAGATCACATTTCCAATAGCTACGCCGATACCTGTCGTCCGGTCGTAGTCGAGTATATCGGATTCGATATACTGTTCTTTATTCCATACAGAAGACCGGCTGATAAAATGCGCGATCTTATTCTTGCTATCATAAGTACCATCACTAGTCTGTAATATCGAACTATCGCTGGTCACTACAGATGGTGAATAAAAGGTCACCAGTTTTGTTTCAGTGTTATACCCTAGGTCCTCAGACACAACATGATACTCCGGATCAGTGACAATAACCTCACCAGTAAAGCGTGCGTTCTTCGAGCGCATGTCGTAAACACCGGCATTGCTGGACAGAGTGGTTGTTTCGTTTTGAACTGTACCGCCCTGGTTATACACCCCAATTTTAGTACCTGTATTATATTCCACTTCTTCCGACCACAGGTTGCTTTGCCCGTCAGTAAGCATTACGTTGCCTTTCATATAGGCCAACTTAGTATTGCCCAGGTAGCGCATATAATCACTCGTAGCCTCAGAACCGGGCTGCACAACGCGCACGTTCCCAAAAGCCTCCACAGTATTACGATCAAGAAAGAAATAGGCGCTATCGCAATACATCATGTTCTCTCCCTGCTTCAGTATTACATTGCCTATCAGCTTATTGACAGCGCCGGAGTCGGTTTGCACATACTGTAGCCTCCCGGTGCCGGGCATTACTTCAATAGGCACTTTACCCGCAGTATCGGTACGGTTTTGCGCAAAAGACCATTGTGACAGGAGAATTCCTGCAAGTGAGAGACAGAAAATAAATAAACGGCTAAGGTGCAAAGCAAGACGACTGTTTAGTGAGTGTCTTTATATTTCTTGCCAAAGATAGTTACGTTTATGTAACGCGATGGATGCGCGTTAATATCTGCCATGAGGAAATTCAGGGTTTTTATCGCCTCGGTCAGGTTGTTATAGAGCTGTTTGTCGTTAACCAACATACCGAGCGAACCCTGGTTCTCGTTCACCTTATTTACCACTCCCTGCAGTTGGGCAATGGTATGGTTCAGATCCTTGATGGTTTGATTGATCGGTGCTTTGGAGAACTGATCCATCGTGGTATTGGCATTGCGGATCATCTGGTTGATCTGTTCATTGTTGCTAGCAAGGTTACCCGTAAAGCTGTTGGTATTGCGGATAATTGATGCCAGATGAGCGCTTTCCCGGTTTAGCTTGTCAGACAATTGCGAAAAATTTCTCATTGTTACATCCAGCGATGCCACGCTATTGGTCAGGCGTTGGCGGGTAACCGGGTTCAACATATCGTTAAAACCTATTACAACGGTATCAAGTACTGCTACCACATGACGAACGTCCTTGATAAGCGGGGCTATCTCGACCGAGATATTATCTAGCATTCCACCTTCAACCGAGCCTGGTATCGTTGCCTCGTCCTCCAATTCTGTTGTACTGGCCCCCATGTTCAAACGTATTACCTTGGTGCCAAGAAGGTCGGCTGTAGTTAACGTGGCCGAAGATCCCTGTACTACCTTGATCTTTTTACTAACGGCTAGCATCACCTTTACTTTACCACCACCATTCAGCTCGATCTTTGAAACGCGCCCCACGCTCAGGCCTTTTACCTGCACGCTTGCGGAGGGCTGTAATCCCTGGACATCATCGTAGTACACGTAATATTCATTCTCACCGGAAAACAGGTTGGCGCCTTTCAGGAAGTAAAACCCAGCAAAAAATATCAGTAGGGATACAGCGACCAGCAATCCAATCCTGGCTTCTTTAGAAAATTTCATACAACTGAAATGGTATCGTTAATTAGCAAAAGTAATAAAAACAGGCTCAATGGATATTTTATTACGATTCGTCAAATTAAAGCCTTTAAACAACCATGCCCAAAAACAAAAAATCCGCCGTAACCAGCGGATTTTTTGTTGAGTATTTTCAGATTAGAAATCAGTACCAAACGATACATAGACGATCGGCTTCGGATTTCCTTCAATGTTCCAGGCAAAGTCAGTCCTGACGAAATAGCCAAATAGCGTCGTCCGTAACCCTAAACCATAACCTACCCCAAGCCCACCCGTCTGATCTTCAATACTAAGTGCTACGTTGGCATTGGTTAAGAAGATATTATTGTGCAATGCGTCCGCATTAGGAAATAATCCACTCCACGCCGAACCTGCATCCATGAATGCAATAGCCTGCATGTTGCGCAGTACAGTGGACTGAACCGGACGTTTCAGGAAAGTCGTCAAAACCGGTAGCCTGAACTCACTGTTCAGCACTGCGTAAGTATTACCGTTGCGCGCGTTCTGCAGGTATCCGCGGAGGCTTGTTGCAAGTGCCTGGAAAGCATAGTTCTCAGTTGGCCGTACTGGCACGTAACCGCTGTATTGGGGCATCAGCCAGTTATCAACCCCACCAAGAAAGTAGAGGATTTTCTGGTTACCGCCAGAGTGCGCTCCAGCTAGCCTATTGGCCCAAATGAAGTTTTTGAACAACTTCTGGTAATGACGGAAGTCGATACCAAGGTTGTAAAAGCCGCCATTACCATCATTCAGTTTATACAAGTATTCTGCAAAGAACTTATAGCGGAATCCGTTGTAAATATTAATCAAAGGCCTTGATGCGTTGTCAAATACGTATTCCACTTTACCCATGGTCCAGTACAATCGTGGTGTAACCGGATCTACAAACAAGCCCACGTCGTCCTGGGCTTTCACCGTGAGTTGGTCTTGTCTCAATCCCAGGTGGAATTTTACACTACGCACCCTATCGAGCGGATAGCTTACTGAACCCTGTAATAGATTAGTAGCGCGCTTCAGTAAGACCGGTACCATCATCGGAGGCGACAAACTGTCGATCTGTATTGCTACTTCTTCGTTTGCCACATTGGTAGATCTCAAAAACAAAATGCTTTTATCCAACCGGTTCTTAAAATTCTCATACTGGAAAAACCAGGTCATTCCCGAGAAATTGATAGGCAGTCGGATACCACCTGTGAATTTGTGATCCTCCATCAGGTCGTCGAGGCTAACCGTGAGCATACCTCCCAGTGGTGGATTCATATAACGTCCACTGGACTGCGCGACTGACTGGTATCTTGTGAACAACACACTATTATCGAGTCGCACTGAAAAGAAGTCTGGTTTGAAGCTCAACCTATAAGGCTGAGGCTTCATTTTAATATACGTACTATCAACGCGAACAAGGATGCTGTCATTTACCCCGGCCGTATCCGGAACATCGAGATCCATTTGCGGCACCGGAGTTGTATCTATAGCCGCAATCGGATCCATCACTACCTTGACCTCGGTTGCAGTATCGGTTTTCGTTTCTGCAGGTGTTTCCGGAAACTCTGACTGAAATACATTGCCGCTCTTTAGTATAGGTTCAGCTGGCGCAGGTGGTATATAGACGTTTCCATCTGACGTGCGGTACGAAGGCTTCCTGCCACCCTTCGTAAGCTCAGTAGTGCCGAGGATGGTTGGTTGCAGGTTTTTGGGTTCGATATTAACACCGGGTATTTGTAGTTCGCGGAAATATACCTTGTATTTATCACCCACCTGCAGCACATCAGCCACCTGATTGCTGGCCGGATTGTATTGATGGCTTATAACGTTTTGTGTATAGTTGGTAACGGGTACCGAGTAAAAAGAGTCCTGGTTCTTTCTATTACGACCCAGCAACACCACAAACTTGTTTTGTATCCCGTTGGCATCGTACAGGTAAGCATAATTATCGCTACCGTATTGGATTGGTTGTGTGATTTCACCATGCGTCACGTCAGACATCTGAAACAGCTCGCGGCGCTGTGTCTTAGTGTTGTAAAAGAACACGTTCATCGGCCCAACCGGAAGCTCATTCACCCCTAGAGGAACAACCAGGTTAGGCTCTGGCCTGTTGGAAAGGAACAAGATACCTTTTCTTGAACCACCACTTACAAACCAGGGCTGTACATCATCCCAGGCATCATTAGTGATATTCTTCATTTTAGACCCTCTTATCGTAAACTCGTACAGATCGGTCTGGCTCTTTTTCATAGCAGAGAATACCAGCTTTGTATCATCTTCCATGAAGGTCATACCTAACACGCGGTCGAAACGATTGGCAGGGATCACATAGGTTTCGATCTTTGCTTTCAGAGAGTTATATATCCTCAACCGCGTTTGCCTCCCCTTCCTGTACAATATTGCCAGCTTTAAGCCATTGTTCGACCATGTCATTAAAGGATAATCCGGATCAGGAACTTCATTGTAGTCAGTTCGACCACCGGTAAGTAATACAGAACGTTCCTGCTGATCTTTTGTCTTTTGCTGGTATATAGTGTACTCGCCGTTCTTCCAGGCAATATACGCAACATCATTACCGCGGGGAGAGACCTTTATGTTCCTGATAACTGTGCTGTTCGTTGGCACATCTATCTCAATAAGCGCAAGTGAACTGTCAGGCGCTTCCTTATTAGTTGCTTCCAGCGCATATATATTGTGATAAAAGGCCATTACTGAATCGTAGGCAACCTTTACCTTTTGTCCCAGGCTCATTTTGATACCCATACCCAGGCTACTTTTCAGCTGCATGTTGTACAGGAGATTTTTCATATCGCTATCGCCATACCTGTCCGATACGTATTTCCAGAAAGCCTTTCCCGCTAATTCAGGGTTGATCTCAGACAACTCATGAAATCCTTTGTTAGGATGGGCATCCATAAGGTTCTTCCAGTCAGAATTGGTTTCTGTATCCCACCCATCTACTAAATATCCCAGGAAACCGTTGATGGTCCAGTTAGGCAAATTGGTTAGTACGGCATTTTTCACCATCTCACGGAAGCTATCACCAAACAACATACGCTCCATAACCACACGTGACATGCCTGCGCGTGTTTGCCTGCGCAGATCAAGGTGTTCGCCTGTGAAGTAAACAATCAACTTATCGCCCACCAGGTTTACAGTACCACCTGGTACATTCAATATTTGTGATTCGTTTTTGCGGCCGATATTGGTCTGGCGATAGTCGTCGTACGAATTATAAACTATGATCTTGAATTTGCGCGGGAATTGGCCCCCTATCTTTTCTTCCACGACCTTGATATCATTCTCTACCTGTTCTGACACGTAACGCGCCAGTTGCCGACCGGCATTGTCGTAGTGGTATATGCGGAAATGCTCTGTTTCAAAAAACTTCCAGTCGAATTTGCGGTATTGTACCCTGTTCTGTCCAAAGGTTTCAAGATTGGCCTGCGCATGCACCCTGATGCTCGAAATCGTGATCAGAAAAACCATTACCCACATTGCAGAAGCAACGACTGGTCTAGGGCTGTTATTCATAATATTCATGCTATTAAATCGACCTTCGTCATAAGTAACTTCAAACCTGCTTAAGTAGTAAGTTTGCATACCTAAATTACTGAAAAAATTACTTACCGAAATGTTATATATCGAGAGCTTTACCTTTAACGCCTTCCAGGAGAATACTTACCTGATATACAACGACAAGAAAGAATGCTGGATTGTAGACCCGGGCATGTATGACAATAATGAGACAAAACATCTTGTTGAGTTTATTGACCAAAAGCAATTACAACCCAAAGCTATCATCAACACGCACACACACCTCGACCATATATTTGGCGTAGATGCTTTGAAAACGCGCTACAGCATCCCATTCCTGGTACATGAAAAAGATCTGCCTGTACTAAACGGCGCTGCGGGTTCAGCTATGTTATTTGGTTTCGATTTTAAGAATATACCGCAACCAGATGACTTCCTATCTGAAACACAACCATTGCAGCTTGGCACCGATGAAGTAACCATACTCTTCACTCCAGGCCATTCACCAGGCAGTGTAAGTTTTTATTACGGACCCGGCAATTGGGTTATAGGAGGAGATGTGTTGTTCTCCGGCAGCATCGGTCGTACAGACCTACCCGGCGGCAATTTTGATACGCTCATTTACAGCATTCGTACGCAGCTATTTTCGCTTCCCGATGAAACCGTTGTGCATTCGGGTCATGGCCCTGCCACAACGATTGCGCACGAGAAAAAGTACAACCCGTTCTTACAGTAGTCTGCGTACGCAAAACGTTCGTCGCCGATTTGACACAAAAGAGAACGGCCACCTTTGAAGTGGCCGTTCTCTTTTTATACATGCACCAGAAGTTCTTTATCTCGTAATATAGGCACAACGGGATGCAGATCCGGCGTAGCACAGTATTCCATATCTGCCTGAAGGCCATAAGCCGATAAACGCCTGTAGTGCGAACTATCTTTCAGAAAGTCTATGAGTGGTTGATCACCAACAGACTCATACAAACTCTTTGCAGCGCGAACGCTATCACAATTCGTGTCAAAATGTTCTCTCACTTTGCTTGCCACCGCACCTGCGAATAAAGTGTCTTCCAGGTTAAAACGATCCTTCCAGGCTGCACAGCCAAGTATAACGCTCTTGTTCTGACTCACCAGGAATTCGCAAACAGCAGTAAGATTCAGGAATGCTCCTGTTATAATAACAGCAGCATCCTGCACCATATGCAACAACCTGGTTCCATTGGTCGTTGTAAGCACTAATGTCCTATTTTCAATAAAGCTACGCGGATATTCCGATGGAGAGTTTCCGTATTCAAGACCAACAGCGATCTTACCATCACGTTCTCCAGCGGTCACGCTATTGGCAGTGGATTTTCCAATTTCTATACATTCCGCAACTGAGGCAACAGGAATAACGCTCTTTGCGCCGTTGTGCAAGGCCGCAGCTATGGTTGAAGTAGCTCTGAATACATCTATTATTACAACAACCTTATCCTTCGTATCGTACAAATGCAGCAACGCTGGGGATAAACACACTTCTAATACCGGCCTGTTCATTAGGGACATTTAAAATCCCTGCAAGATACTGGCTAATGTCGACATGCTAAAGTCCTTGACAAAAACAAGATCGCCGCGACAAGCGCGGCGATCAAATTTATTTTCAATGTGGCTGGACTAGTACACCCACATATCGTGTTCTTTGTTGAACAACATTTCAGCAGCCTTCTGAGACTCGTACAGGGCTTCCATGTTAGACATACCCCTTTCCCTGTAAGACAGATCGAAAGGATTGCTTGTCTTGATAACCTTGCTAGAGAAGAAACGACCTTCGAAATAGTCATCCCATGTCATACGGGCAACATCGTTATCCGGGTTGAACACCTCATACTGTGCCAGCATTTCGCGCATTTCAGGATAGTATAACCAGAACACAGCTTGTGATGCACGGAAAGAACCGTCTTCGTTGTAGATATCCAGAATCGGAGCTACACCGATGATCCTCGCTTGCATGCGGCCGATATTCCTGTCAAATATCCAGTCTTCCTTGATCCTGTATTTAGTTACAACATCAGGGTTGAATTCGCGCCTTGAGATCTTCATAACTTCTTCACCAGATATAGGATCGATAACCATTGTGGTATCGGGTTTACCGATCAGCAGTTCTTCGATCTGTGCCAGCGTAAGTGCGTTAGTAAAGCGATCATCCATATTAGAATACGCTTTGATCTTGCCTTTCTTTACAGCATCCAGAATGATCTCAATAAAGAAACCACCACCGGTATAATCGTCACCAGGGTAACGGAAGGCCTGGTTCTGCCTTTCACGCGTATCTATCTCGCGCCAAACCCTCTTCTTCCACATGATGTCCGCTTCGCGAACATTCTGCCATTGAAGCGGCTTAGCAACGTGCGGAACACGATCGTATGCTCCGTCAGTTACCAGTGAAGGCTGCCACGTTTCATTAACAGCGCTATTTGCCTGGAATTGAGTCTGAGTTTGGTCCATAATGGTAGTGTTTTGCGCAAAGGCTACACTTCCCATTGCTACAAGAGCGGCTGAAGCTACGATTCTGTATGATTTGAGGATACCCATAATCCTATAACGATTTGCTTAATTTTTAAAAATATGAAAAACTATTGAAGAGTCAAAGAGATCGGGTTAAGCGGGCGGGTACGTCCGTCTGGGCCCTTAGCTCTGATTTCTTCCAAAAAGATCTTGTCGCCTGGTTTACACCTGTTGATAGCATCCTGTACTTGCTTGTTCGTTTCAAACAACGGTCCGCGTACGGTGAAAGGTCCGATCAGCTCACCACGTTTAGGCAGCATGCTATACTGGAACTCTGTCACCTGAAAGCGTGCGTCAAAATCAAAGGCTTTCAGCGCTGCTACTATACCTCTTTGAACTTTAAACTGGTTTGACGGCATTGAACCACCGATTTTGCCACCAACTTCAGCTACTGGATCCGGGATATATTTCACACGAACTTCCATCGCACCTACTTGCTTTGTGCCTGTAGCTTCTTTTGCGTTGATAGCCGCAGTTACTTTACCTGGTTTGTCAGCAGTTACAATGAACTGGCCTTTTGCAGCACCCGCTGCAACAGTAGCACCAGGGATAGAAACTGATACATCTTCAAGCGAATAACCAGCTGCTGTTACAGTTATCGGGTTAGGTACACCGATATAGAACACGTTCATTTTATCAAGCTGGATAGAAGCACCTGTAGAACCTACCATGTACTGGAACTCGTACGGACGTGTTTCGGTACGGTTACCCATGTTCAACGATACTTGTCCACGAACTGTTTGCAGACCTACACCGCCAGCTGTCACTTCCCACGACGCAACACCGTTCTCTACTTTCGTAACACGGCCGCTGCTAGAAGATACAGTTGGGTTGATCGCTTTGTTATAAGCAGCCAGCATGATAGAAGCTTCTACCTTCTGACCAGCCAACGCATAGCTTGTTTTAGGCACGGCTATCGCTTGAATTTCATCAAACTTAACCTGGATATCACCAGCCTCTTTAGCCAGCTGGTTAACTATGATCGCCTCACTGTTCCTAACGTCGTTCTGAAATTTAGACAGCAGTGTGATTACAGCCATAGTCGGCATGTTATAGAAATAACCTGTGCTCCAGTCACCCTGAGGATTGTTATCAGTTTTCTGTGGCTCGATCACCTTAATGGGAAGCTCGTTAGACAGTTGTTTCTGGACGTTGTTATCAACAACACTGATCATCATTGTCCTCAGCTCTTCCAGCTTTTTCTTCAGTGTATTACCTTCTTTTTTCTCTACGAGAAGTAAGGTACTGGCATCGATATTATCTTCCCTTTTGATATCACCATTAGCTTCGCGACCGCCCGATTCAGTGATCACCCTTTCCTTCAGGTCATTCAGATATTTGATCATATCAGCAGCGGCATTCTTCACCTGCTTCGCCTTATCATTGAAAGGCTTCACACGAGCTTCCTGACCAGCTTGTTTCTGCTGTTCTTCCAGAGCTGCGTACAGCTTGGTGTTCTTATCTTCGATAGAAGCATTCGATGCGCTAATTGATTGGTTGATCGTTTTAAACGCGTGCAGGATCTCCGATGATACGTTCAGGGCAAGCATTGCGGTCAGTACGAGATACATCAAGTTGATCATCAACTGCCGCGGCTCTTTGGGCATCGACATTTCTAAAACAAATTTATCAGGTTACAATATAATATATAATCTATTCTAATTCCCAGCTATTAACGGCCCTGCATTGCTGACAGCATGTTGCCATATATCTGATTCAGAACGGTCAGGTTCTTAGACAACAGAGCGATTTGCTCCTTAGCTGCTACTGCATCTGTAGCGCTTGATGCCATTGCATCAGAAGCGTTCACCAGGTTGCTGTAGAATTTGTTCATTGCCTTCAGGTGGTTGTTTGCATCCTGCAGTTCTACTTCGTAGATCTGGTTCAGAGAACCCAGGTTCCTTGACAGTACCTGAACTTGTTCGTGGAAGCGGGCAGTTTCATCAGCAGCGCTGTTGAATGATGCCATTGTGTTGCTTGCACCTACAAAAGTGTTTTTCATTTCGCTCAAAGCAGTTGCTGCTTCACGAGCGCTGCTTGAGTATTGGTTAGTAGCAGCAGTTACGTCAGAGATATCTTTGATCTGCTCAACTACCAGGCCGAAACGTTCGAAGTTATCTCCCAGTTTACGGATGTTAGCCGGAGTGATCTTAGCATCTTCCATCATTTTGTCCAGAGACGCACTTGGAGATGATTTACCTGCAGAAGAATCAAACTTTACGCCTTTGCGATAAGCTTCAACGTGCGGGTTTTCATCGATACCAGGATAGAAACGCTCCCAGTAGTAATCTTTATGTGGCGGGAGAAGACCAAGCATCGCAAAGATGAACGCCTCGGTCATCATACCTGCTGTAAGCATTATACCTGCACCAGGCCAGTGTTGAATTTTAAATAAGGCACCCATAAGTACTACGGCAGCACCCATACCGATGATCAGGTTTTTAAAATACTTGCCCTGTTTGGTCTCAAAAAACAGCTGTATGGAATTCATTCTTGATTAAATTTTCTACGGGTTGAATAATATTAATGTTTTCTGTTTTCTTTTTTTCTTAGCGCCTGTTGCTCAGTGCAGGTGCGATTTGCTGATAAACGTTACGGAAACCGATATAAGCTTTTGCTGTATCAGCATATTCATAATCGCGGCTGCCGGTTTGCAGGTAGAATGCTACGTCCCTCCAGCTACCACCACGGATAACCTTACGACGCATCCATTGAGGATCGTTTTCACGTACCTGGTACTGGATAGAAGGGTTAACGTCAGCAATAGTTTGATAAGCGTTGTTGAAGTATGAGGTCAGTGTCCACTCCGCTACGTTACCTGCCATGTTATACAGACCGTAGTCGTTTGGCCAGTAGCGATCAACAGGTACAGTGTACAGACCACCATCTGCAGCATAGTTACCGCGCTGAGGCTTGAAGTTAGCCAGGTAACAACCTTTCTTGTTTACAAGGTACGGACCGCCCCATGGATAAGGAGATTCGGTACGACCACCACGGGCTGCATATTCCCACTGTGCTTCTGTAGGCAGCGTGAACTCGCCTTCAAAATACATCCTGTTCCTTTCGCGTTCGCCCCTCCACAGGTTAGTACGCCAGTTACTGAAGGCATTAGCCTGGTACCAGTTAACACCCACCACCGGATAGTTATTGAAGGCGGAGAACCAGTTATACTGTTGAGCGATCGGCTCATTATAAGAATAAGTAAGCTGACGTACCCATACAGTAGTATCAGGATATACCGCGATATCGTTCTTCTGTACAAAGTTGGTACGAGGCTGCGTAGGATTTTTGGCAGCTTCCTGGTAGTTAAACACTTCATAGTGATAAACCAGCTTGCCGTTATCCATCTCCATTCTACCCCAACCTGATTGCTCAGCCGGAATAAACATGTTAGACAGCTGATCCTGAAGATCAGCATCGCGCCAGTTGATACGCCTTCTGAAGTCTACACGCTGTGTACCATCGGGATTATCGATAAAGTCGCCCAATTGGGTATGAGCGATAGAGTCGCGCACCCAGTTAGTGAACTGACGATATTCGGCGTTCGAGATTTCAGTCGCGTCCATATAGAAACCCGTCATCTGAACGGTACGGATCATCGCGTCATTTTTCCCGCGAACATCTTCGTCGCTTGCTCCCATTTTTAAAACACCAGAAGGAACATACACCATGCCTAACGGTACAGGCGCCTTGTAATTCATCATCGTATTATCACCTACGAGTTGACCACCAGGCCCCGGTGTACCGCAGCTAGTAGCCAATGCGAGTAATGCCACAGCCGAGATCTTCAGGGAAACTTGTTTCATACTACTGTTGTTATTGTTGTTTTTGCGATTAGGCAAATAAAGTAATTTTTTGGTTTTGAAGTAGGTTATACAACTCAACCGATGCACAATATTTAAAGTTTTTTCCAAAAATGCAAGCCTCGAAAAAAAAATTGTTAAGATTTTCAAACCCCAATTGTTTGAAAATTTCAACTGGCAGAAGTCTATGCATTAAATCGAGTAGAAGTCTTTACTATAAGCCGAGTAGATCTAAAGTACGCGCCACGTCTGCAACCGGGGGTAAACACTCATAGTGCGTACAAACAAATATACGACTTTGACCTGAAAAAAACTTGAGCTTTACAAGCGGCACGTCAGATATTTCTTTTTTTGAAGCGACAAAACTTGCGTGTGGCAGAAAATGCTCGTTGAGCAGTTCCAAAGACTTATCTGCGTCCACACCGGTACAAATAACAGTTTTCAACCCTTGACTGTATCGCTGCAAAAGCTGCGCCCAGTAAGCGAACGAATATGCATATCTACTAGCCGTGGAAGACATTTGTCGCAGCATATGATGCGCCTGCTCCAGCCATTCGCTTCGCTCCATGTAAACGCCCAGCCAAAGCATGTTATGCGCCATTACAGAATTAGCCGAGGGCGTAGCCCCATCATACAGATCCACCTTGCGTACAGGTATGTCTGTTTGGGCAGCCGAAGAATAGTAAAAAAAGCTACCTGTTTCATGGGCAAAATCACGAATTACAACTTCCATCAGCCCGTTAGCCCTTACAATCCACTGCTCGTCGCCGGTTGCGCTAGTTAGCTGTAATAGCGCCTGGATCAAGTATGCGTAGTCATCAAGTTTGGCCGGGATACGCGCTACGTCTTGCTTCCAGGTATGTAATAGCACCCCGTCCTTCAGAAAAACATCCAACATCCACCGCATATGCTCCTCCGCACGTTGGATATATTGGCTATTCCCCAATGCCGCACCTGCTTTAGACAAGGCCGTATTGATAAGTGCATTCCATGAGAGCAGGCACTTATCGTCAGTAAGCGGCCTGATCTTCTTTTCACGAGCAACAAACAGTTTTTGCCTGGCTTCGGCAATACGTGTCTCCAGTTCATCCCTGAAATAATTAGTCTCTTTTGCCAGCGTTTGAATATCCATTGCAACATGCAGGATATTGGTATGCTCCCAATTACCTTCCTCTACTACACCAAAGTGCTTTTGCAGTAATTCATCATCGCCAATCACTTCTTTCCACTCGTCCCAGGTCCATGTATAGAATTTTCCTTCTTCACCCTCACTATCTGCATCCAGGGCGCTGTAATACCCACCCGAAGGATCTTTCAGCTCTCTCTCAACAAACGCGATCGTCTCTTCTATCACTTCCTTGTAACGCTTGCGCTTTGTAACGTAGTAGGCATCGCAAAGCGTACTAACAAGCAGTGCGTTATCGTACAGCATCTTTTCAAAGTGCGGGGCAAGCCATTTTTCGTCAGTTGAATAGCGGGCAAACCCACCACCTAACTGATCGTAGATGCCTCCTTCTATCATACGATCGAGGCTGAGCATGGCCTGCGAAAGAGCAGGCTCGTATTTGGTGTAGTGGTAGTGTTCCAGTAGGTAGCTGATCGCCATCGTACCCGGGAATTTGGGCGCTCGTCCAAAGCCGCCCCATTCAGTGTCGGCCTGCTGTAATAACGCGTCAGCTATCGTTCGGCAGGTATCCATATCCCAATCCTGCCCCCTTGCCGCAAAACCCACGCTGGAAGCCTGTTTCAGGTATTGTATCATTTGCTGACCCTGCGCTGTTACCTCCTCTGGCTTATCGGTCCATACCTCCAGCATGCGCTGCAATAGTTGCCGCCACGAGGGGCGACTATATGCAGGGCGAGGTGGGAAATAAGTCCCACCATAAAATGGCACCCTATCCGGCGTTACAAAGACATTCAATGGCCATCCCCCACTACCACTGATTGCCTGCACTGCATCCATATACAGGTGGTCAACATCGGGGTGCTCTTCCCTGTCAACTTTGATGTTGATGAAATGCTCGTTCATGTACGCTGCCACTTCTTCGCTCTCAAAGCTTTCGCGCTCCATAACATGGCACCAGTGACAAGCGGCATAGCCAATGCTCACCAATACCGGTTTATTTTCGTTTTTAGCGCGTACAAACGCCTCGTCGCCCCATGGATACCAGTCTACAGGATTATGGGCGTGTTGCAGTAAATAAGGACTTTGTTCATTGATCAGCCTGTTTGCCATGGTGCTAAGTTAACCAGCAATGAAACAAACCGCATATCCGGCCAGCCAATAGGGCTATCAAAACAAAATAGCTCAACTGTATAAACAACTGAGCTATTGAACTAAATATCGACGGGGACCTTCTATTTCTTTGCAACTGCAAGGTACTGCTCCAGTGCTGCCACCATTGAAGGAGCATTGGGAGCCGGTGCTTTAACATCCAGCCTGAAACCTGCATCTTCAATAGCTTTTGAGGTTGTTGGGCCAAATGCGCCTATAAGCGTACCGTTCTGCTTGAACTTGGGATCGTGATCGACCAGCGTTTGCACGCTGAACGGGCTGAAGAACAGGATCATATCGTAACCAGAAACCATTATGGGCGCTATGTCGTTGGCTACAGTACGGTAGAGCGTAGCTTCTACGTAAGCTGATTTATTAGTGGCCAGGAAGTTCGCTATGTCATTCTTACCGTTATCGGCGGTAGGCACGATGAATTTCTCGTTGTTCTTGTGCTTATTGATCACTTCCAGCAGACCGTCTGTAGAACCATCGGCCGAGAAGAATACCTTACGCTTGCGGTAAAGGATGAACTTCTGCAGGTAAAGCGCTACCGCTTCCGTGATACAGAAGTACTTCATTTCCTGCGATATTTTCACTTTCAGCTCCTCACAAATGCGGAAGAAGTGATCTATCGCGTTGCGGCTATTGAATACGATGGCAGTGTACTCACCTATGTCGATGCGCTGCTTACGAAACTCTTTGCCACTCAGGCCTTCAACACGTATAAATGGGTGAAACTCAAGATCGAGATTGAACTTTTTCGCAAGCTCAAAATAGGGCGATTTTTCACTATCAGGACGAGGTTGGGTAATCAAAATCTTATTAACCTTATGTCCATCTTTCCCGGCGCCTTTGTTTATCGGACGTTCAGCTTTAGCCATATTTTGGGTCGTAAACGGGGTTATACTTTTTAAAATTTATAATCGCAGGTAATCCACACTCACATCAGTTCACTAATCCACGTACCAGCAATTTCGTCAACACTGCTAATGGTAATAATTCCGAGGCGCAAAGGTACATAAAAAAATGGAATCTACTGTACTGGAAGAAGGACCCAAACACCTGCCACGACCTTGTATATCTGTTAATTAACAACAGTCCAACAAGTATAAGCGACAGTATGACGGCGGGCCCACTTAAGGCCGGTTCAGCAAATGCCAGCAAAATGGTAAAAGGCAGCAATAATATCCCGATCAGCTTATTGATAAGAAATACATTAAAAACATAATGTTGGGTGATACCCTCTACTTTGAATGCCCAGCCGCTAAAGCGCATAACAGCATATTTCACCAGATAGATCACCATCATGCCCGCTATTAGCATGACTATCAATAAAGACGGGGGAATATCACCGGTGCGTTGGGGGATAAATAGCTTGATCAAATAATATATATAAGCCCCGGCCGTCATGGCAAAGAACAGGTTGGCAAGTACGGCAGAGAATGAGGCATTTTCCAGCTGGTCTTTCACATGGCGGCTGCTACCGGCAGGATTCCGGAAGGATTTCCAGAGCTGGCCGAAGTACTTGGGATCTATAACCCTGATGATACCCAGGAACATGCACAAAGTAAGCAGCAGGTAAAAGTCGGGGGTCTTGTCTTTGAACTCTTTTTCCCGCTGTATGCCAGACACTATCCTCGTATTGGCCAGGGTGCGGTGCGTGCGCAGCAGGCTGTCCATGCTGGCTGCCAGCATTTGCTTTTCCTGCTGGGCGGTTATTGGTGCCAACCCGTATTGCTGGGGCTGCACCTTAGCCAGCGCCGGTTGAACCAGCGAACAACTGAGCAACAAAATCAGCAGGATAACTTGGCGGAAAGCTTGCATAATCGATACTTACAAAGTTAAAGCACAGCGTAATATTAAAGGCTGATGGCCAGGATTTTTTTGAAACAACCTAGCTTTGCACCCCAGATGGCCGGTATCTACATCCATATTCCTTTTTGCAGGAGGGCCTGCACCTACTGCAATTTCCATTTTTCCACCTCGCTGAAGCTGAAGGATGAGGTAGTGACCGCCATGCTCAGAGAGATCGAACTACAGCAGCCCTACCTGGCTGGCCAGCCCATTGAGACCATCTACTTTGGCGGGGGCACCCCTTCTTTGCTGGACATAGATGACATCAAGCGCATTATCGACAAGATCAGCTCCCAATGGCCAACTGAACAGCTACAGGAATGCACGCTGGAAGCCAATCCCGACGACCTGACCCTACCCTATCTAAAAGAACTCAAAACCACACCGATCAACCGCTTCAGTATCGGGGTACAGTCGTTCAAAGAAGCCGACCTGAAGTATATGAACAGGGCACACACAGCCCAGCAGGCCGATTATGCCATCAAAGCCTCTCAAGACCTTGGCTTTGAGAACCTGAGCATTGATCTGATATACGGCACCCCAGGCCTGACCGATGCCGACTGGAAGTACAACCTAAACCAGGTGAAGACCCTCGGCATTCCCCACTTTTCATCTTACGCCCTGACTGTGGAAGAAGGCACCGCCCTGTACCACTCCATAAAGAAGAAAGCCGCAACGCCGGTAGACCCAGACCAGGCTGCGGGCCAATTCGAGATACTGATGGAAGCCGCTGAAGCCATGGGCTACGAGCACTACGAGATCTCGAACCTCGCCCTGCCCCACAAATACGCCATACACAACACCAACTACTGGCGGGGCAAGCCTTATCTCGGCATTGGACCCTCTGCTCACTCCTTCGATGGCAGGAACCGCAGGTGGAATATTGCCAATAACGCCCTGTACGCCAAATCAATACTAGCCGATAGCAAGCTGACCTACGAGGAGGAAACCCTAACTCCAGAACAGCAGCTGAACGAATACATTATGACCTCATTACGCACCCAGTGGGGCTGCAGCCTGCCTAAGGTGCGACACACCTGGAGTGCGGAAGAAGCCAATAAGCTCCTGGAGCGGGCCCAGCCGTACATTGACAAAGGCCTTTTGACCAGGCAGGGCGACAATCTCGTCCTTACCAGCCGCGGCAAGCTATTTGCTGACAATATCGCAGGCAACCTTTTCGCCTGATATTTCCCCGTCATTAAATCGCCGTTAAACATTTGCGGTCATTAACAAAAATGGGTGTTAACCACTTGTTAATTAAAAATAACATCTATACTTTCGAACCTTCATACATCGATGCGGTTCAAAGGATACATATCAACCATTTGCCTGTTTGCGCTGAACAGCCTGCTGCCTGCGGCTTTCGCTCAAGCGGTGGTTAATCCTTTGCCCGGCGCTGACGTAGTTTGCCAGCCTGCCCAGCAGTCCAACACAGTGAATTGTGACATGGTTGAGCTTACGAACTCTGAAAAACTGTTCGCTATCACCTGGGACGATAATAACCAGTCTTTCATTAAGGTGTTTCTGCGAGGCGAGGTATCGCAAACCCAGCTTATCACGTTGCCAGCAGGAGCTAACGCAGCTGATATCGCTATCGCTAATGACCTCAATAACACCGGAGATCTCAAACTGGCTGTTACTTACCAGGCTGGTTCTGACGTTTACCTCAGCCTTTACAATATATCTGGCACCAGCACCGTACTAAGCACCAGCTTGTCGGGCACTTACAAGCTCAATACAGAGTCTGCACGAAATGCCCATATCGATATGCTGGCCGATAATACTGCCAAGATCAACAGCAAACCATCGCTGCATAAGTTTGGCGTGAGCTGGGAAGAATTTGACCCTACTACCAACGCTATGTCTGTACAGGCGCGCGCGGCAGACGTTGCCTCTCCTACTGCTTACAGCTGGACCGTTTACGTACCACAGGCCGAAAAGTCGGACATAGCCACCTATGTAAACGCCGCCACCAACAAAGAATACCTCTGTGTGCTCTATGTAAAACCCAACTCGGTTACCAACACGGGCAGCGACCTGCGCATGCTGGAAACTGAACTAGACGGCAGCCTGAACCAATACCACTTCCTCGAGAAAGGCAAAGACTTTTCTTCAGCAAGGATAGAATGCCAGGCATTGTACAATGGCGTAGGCTCTAAATGGGCTGCAGTTGCCGCAGTAGGCACTATTACACCGGGCATGTACGCTGCTACTATCTACAACGATTCTAAAACAGGAGCAGATATTTCTACCCCACTGGGCAACTACAACAATGATAAACCTGCTATAGCTGCAGGATCGGGCAAGACCTCCGACCAATACGCTGCGGTATTCTTCCCTATGTACCAGGGCTCGCTATACATGACCTCAGCAGGACAGTGGAACAACAGCTGGAACGCCAACTACTACAAAGTGAACCAAAGCACTATGGACATCACTTCCGGAGCGCCTGCTGTAGCTGTAAGCTCTTGCAGCAATGACGGCAACGGACAGCTCATAGCCTGGTTCAATGGCAGCGATATAGTATATAAGATCATTAACGACGCAATACAGTCGGCGGATCCTACCGTGATCAAAACCACTGCTGTTATCAATGGCCTGACTGTTTATCCTAACCCGGCTACCGATGTGCTACAAATAGCAGGCAGCAAGGCAGCCGCTTATACAGTTGCTGATATCACCGGACGCAGCGTGCTTGTTGGTAGTTTTGATGGCAGCGCAATGACAGTTGACATCCACTCTCTGACCGCAGGATCTTACATACTTCACTTACAGGATAAGCAGGCTGTACGCTTTGTAAAGCAATAGTCTTCGTTCTAATCCCGTTTCTACTTGTTATGTTTTGTTGTGTTTCGCTTGCTACACCCTTATTGTCTGTAGCCAGGGTCGATTGCCACGCTTTAACTCTTCCATACCTGGCACGACCGGCAAGAGCGGTTTATCTAAGCCGTGGTTCAGTAGAGGATTTCGGGAGCCGATGACCGGGACAATAAAAGGCATCCTCTTTTGCCCGGGGATAGGTTCGTCCACTTCCTTATCATAAAACTGTTCTGCGAGCGGGGCTTCTTGTCTAGGCTGCTCGGATTGTTGTGTTTTGTTGTCTTTCCCTTCGTTTTCGACCTCAACATTTTCTTTTCGAGAATAGGTGCCTGTCATGCGATTATCCATGTCGATTGCCCTAAGGCGCTCTTTGAGGGTGGGAATAAGCACAGCTGTTGGCTTGCCCTCAATATTATCGGGTGGTGGCTGCATGATCCATTGTCCTTCGGCTATCTGCGCCAGTATCTCGCGCTTGCGCTGGGTGGTGAGTGTTTCATGCAGCACACGCGCTTTTAGCTCTTCCTGCACCTCGGCATAAATACGATCCTGCACAGTTTGAACAGCCTCTGCTATTTCGGGATTTTTCATCAGCCTGTTGGCAGCAGATTCGACAGAACGGGGATTGTCACTTTGCGGTTTATAGGCTGCCCTGTAGGCTTCTGCTCTGTTGCCGTGACGCAGCATTTCGCAGACAAAGGCCTGTTGTTTTCTGTTCATGATGATCGGGTGTCTTCAACGAAGACTTTAATTAAAGCAAAAATACAAAATAATTATCAAAAATGTCATTATAAAAGACTAAAATGTTGTCGTGCATCAGTCCTTTATACCCGCTCTTCCTGGCCTAAGCTTTAACTCACAGTTAAATAGCTGAAACTCAGATAAGTAATGGTGACACACATCACCTTTTTTTAAAAAATGATCATGCAATTTTAACAAAATGGTAACCCAACCCGATACAAGGCGGTTTATCCTTATATTTTACTTATTGATGTGAATATTTTCCTGATTGGTAAACAAACCACTTTACATAAACCAAAAAACACATTGAACAGTATGATTATTAATAATAAATTATTATTTTAACAATCCTGAAGAAAGAATTCCCAGTACAAAACTTTTCTTATGAGACAAAACAAACTACTCTTTACCCTCGTCTTGCTGTTGTGGTCAGGTTTGACAACCAAAGCCCAGACATATTACATCAACGAGAATTTCAGCACAGCCACTGGCGCCACGCCACCTACCGGATGGACGCAAAATGTTATTACCGGTAGTACCAGCACAGATACCTGGCGTTTCAACAACCCCGGTAGCAGATCTACCACATCAAATGCAAACATTGTATCTCCGTTTGCCGTTTTTGATGCCGACAACTATTCCGGCCCATCTACCGGCCCGGACGAAAACACAGCACTGGAATCGCCTGCGGTTAGCACGCTGGGCGCCAGCTATGTAAAATTGAAATGGGACCAGGTGTTCCGGGGCATTAACCAATCCTGGGGAGGGGTATATGTTGAAGTCCACAATGGTACCACTTGGAACCAGGTTTACTTCAATAACGCCACTTCACTGTTTGGCAGCACTGAGGACATTGATGTTTCAGCATTTGCAGCAAACAAGGCTGCCGTTAAGGTACGATTTCGCTACAACGACAATTGGGGATGGTATTGGGTCGTAGATAATGTTCAGCTTTATTCAGTACCCCCACCAGCGCCAACTTACAACTTCATCAAAGAACCATTTACCACTGCAAGCGGAACAACACCGCCGGCAGGATGGAGCAACAGCATTATTTCGGGACTTGCCAGCGAGGTCTGGAGATTTGACAATCCAGGATTACGCTCTGTGTCATCTCCTTTTGCAGGCAATTTTGCGATCTTCGATAGTGACTGGTTGGGCAACAATAGCTCAGCAGAAAACGTAGCCCTGGTATCTCCGGTGATCAATACAACAGGTTTTTCATCGAACATCAAACTGAAGTGGAACCAGAACTTTAACGCTAGTTTTGGAGGTACAGCACGAGCTGAAGTATTTGATGGTTCTGCGTGGGTAGCCGTTTATACAAGCTCCACTTCGTCTACGGCGACGCAGGACATTGATATCACGAGCCTTGTAGCCAATAAGACAACCTGCAGGGTACGTTTCAGGTGGACCGGCGACTGGTCTATGTTCTGGGCAATAGATAATGTGGAAGTATATGCACCAGCTCCAACACCAGTGCCTAATTTTACGATCAACAGCACGCCACAGTGTCTCAACGCCAACAGCTTCACTTACACGAATGCGTCAACAATTCCTGGCACTGCCAGCACGATGACCTACAGCTGGAACTTTGGCGATGCTACGAACTCAACGGCTACCAGCCCGACCAAATCTTACTCGTCAGCTAATACATATACTGTTACACTGACCGCGACAAGTGACCTTGGCGTTGCAGCGAGCACGTCAAAAACTGTAACAGTTAATGCCAACACCAATACATCTGTAAGCATCGCGGTAAGCCCAAGCAATAGCTTCTGCCCAGGCACGAATGCAACGTTTACTGCTACTCCAACCGGCGGCGGAGCTTCTCCTGCTTATCAATGGAAGAAGAACGGCTCGAATGTAGGCACCAACAGTGCAACATATGCTGACAATACCCTCACAACAGGCGATGTGATCACCTGCGTGATGTCTTCTAACGCTACCTGTCCGCTGCCAGCAGCCGCAACGAGCAATGGCATAACCATCAATACAAGTTTCCCTGCCTCTGTAAGTATTGGCGCAAGCACCACTACTTCTATTTGTGCAGGTACATCAGTAAACTTTACTGCGGTACCTACCAATGGAGGTACTACGGCTTACCAATGGAAACTGAATGGCGGGAACGTAGGTACTAACAGCAATACTTATACCGTTGCTCCCGGCAATGGTGATGTGATCACCTGCCAGATGACCAGCAGCATTGCCTGCGCGTCGCCTAAGCCTGCAACGTCTAATGCGTTAACGTTTACACACGTAACGCCAGCTGTACCTAGCGTTACTATTACCAAAAATCCAAGCACGGCAATATGCCCGGGAACAGCGGTTTCGTTCACAGTCACTCCAACTAATGGAGGACCAGTGCCTACTTACCAATGGAAGTTGAACGGCGTCAACGTGGCCACAACTAACAACTGGGGCAGCAGCAGCCTGAACAACGGAGACGTTGTAAGCGTGGTGATGACACCTAACATGTGTACGTCTCCGAGCACGGCAACTGCCAGCACTACTATGTCGGTTAACCCAATAATTCCAGCATCAGTTACGATCGCGGCTAACCCGGGTACTACCATCTGTTCGGGTACCAGCGTAACATTTACGGCTACGCCAACAGGTGGTGGCACACCTACTTACCAGTGGAAGAAAAACGGTGTGGTTGTAGGCACCAACAGCGCTACCTACGCTGCCGGCACCACACTAACCAATGGCAACACCATAGAATGCGTGATGACCAGCTCTGCAACCTGCGCAGTGCCTAAAATATCGAACAGCAACCTGATCACCATGAATGTGAACAGCACTGTAACACCTTCAGTAACTATATCAACAGTTCCTGCAGCTACAGCCTGCGTAGGCGGCGTACTGCAATTTGTTGCTAACCCGCTGAACGGCGGCAACACACCAAGCTATCAATGGAAGATAGATGGTAACAACGTTGGTACCAACTTCCCAAGCTATACCGACAATGGCACCCTGACCACAGGCGCCCACACTGTCAGCGTTACAATGACCAGCAGCATCACCCAGTGTATTACCGGTACAACAGCTACGGGCACACTGAATAAAACCATCAGTCCACTGGTAACACCTACTGTATCTATCGCGTCAACACAAGCGCCGGGGGGTGATGCCTGCGTGGGTTCGTCGGTAACATTTACACCAACCGTTACCAATGCCGGTACACCAACTTACCAATGGAAAAAGAATGGTTCAGTAGTAGCAACAGGCAGCAGCTATGCTCCGGGCGCTACACTGGTAACCGGTGATATTATCAGCTGCGAAATGACCAGCACCGCAGCCTGTGCTTCACCAGTTGTTGTAAACAGTGCACCAGTGAACATCACGGTATGGCCAAACGTTACTGCAGCAGTAACCATCACCTCTAACCCAGGTAGCAGCGTAAGCTGCACAGGCCTGCCGGTAACATTTACCGCTGCCACCACAAACGTGGGTTCTAACCCAACATACCAGTGGAAATTAAACGGCAACAACGTGGGCACAAATAGTGCAACCTATGTAAATGCGGCACTGGCTACCGGAAATACCGTAAGCTGCGTAGTAACTACCTCTATACCTTGCTCAACGCCTAAACCGGCTACCAGCAACACGCTGACCATGACGATGAATCCTAACCTTACAGCCAGCATCAATGTGACTGCCACGCCTGACTCTGTAGGCTGCGAGAAGACACCATTTACCTTCAATACATTCCATACAGGTGGCGGCACCAACCCAGCTTTCAAATGGTACAAAAATGGTTCTCCTATCCCTGGTGCTGCGCAAGCAGTGTACAGCAGCAACAGCCTGGCTGATGGCGATACCATCACCTGCGAACTGATCAGCAATGCCGTATGTACTGTTCCTGTAATGAGCGCACCAATGAGCATCGAGATCATCCCGTCGCCAGTACCAACGCTCTCTATATATGGTATACCTGACGACCAGGGTATCAACTTCGTGGCTACACTTACCAACGGTGGACAGGAACCAACCTTCCAGTGGAGGAAGAACGGTCATGATATCCAGGGAGCATCAGGAGCTACTTACAAAGGAATAGGCCTGAATGCAGGTGACCAGATCAACGTATTCGTTCATGCAGACGCTGAATGTGCCAACCCAGAGTTCCTGCTGAGCAATACGCTGGATGTTGGTAAAGTAACTGCGATCAACACAGTAACTTCTTCGTTCAACGAGCTGACCCTGTTCCCTAACCCGAACAACGGTACCTTCACCGTAAAAGGCACAGCCAAAACTAACGCTAGCACTAAAGCTTCAGTGGAAGTGCTGAATGCCGTAGGCCAGGTGGTATATAAAAATGCAACTGAGCTTAGGGGCAATGAACTGGAAGTGAATGTGAACCTGGGTGGCCACAACGCCGCCGGCATGTACATGCTGCGCGTTACAGTTGACGGACATACCGATAACCTCCGGTTTGTCGTGAAGGACTAAGAATAAATAAGAAATCTTAACAACAGAAAAGGCACCCTATCAAGGGTGCCTTTTCTGTTTCATCGAAGCAAAACAGATCGAACATAACATTATCTGGCGCAATGAGCTATATTGTATAGATTTTTTTACACTGAAATATGAGGATCATTCTACTGATTTTTTTGCTGCTACTTCATTCATTGGGTGTTTATGCCCAGGTTACTCCCGGGGAAAATGATACAGTTAATTATAAGCTTGTTGGTTTTTCAGTGCCGGCAGACACCAAAGCCGACCGTTATCTATTTGAATTTGCAAAAGGTTCTTTTACAGAAGAACGTGCCTTTGCGAAAAACATTGCTATTAAGAAAAACAGCAGTGCTAATAAGACAATACAACTATTGCCTGCTTTCGGAGAAACTTATACCTGGAGAGTAAGTTATTTCAAAAAAGGTCTTCTTCTGAAGCATACTGAGCTTTATCATTTTCGCACGGGTTATATCCCATTCATCGATACAACAAAATGCCGGGTCTCCGTTATCAAAAACACGATGCCTGATAAGCACCTGCTAATTTTCTATGACAATACCCGCACCCTGCGCGATATGAAGGGAGACCCCGTCTGGTACATTCCAAATATTCCAGGCATCACAGACAGTTCAACAACTGTGCGGGACCTAAAATTGACACCGCAGGGCACAATTACCTTTCTCACAGCCTCCAATGGCTACGAAATAAACTATAACGGAAAAATTTTATGGTCTTGTCCAAACGATGGCCAGGTAAGCCGGGACACATCTGAGTTTTATCACCATGAGTTTACGAGGTTAGCTAACGGTCATTATATGATCGCAGGCAATGAATATGTTGAGCGTGAAATACCGAACCTAACAGATACCGCCCGATATAAGATTAGCCCCCAGATAACACAAAAAGACGGGAAATATTTTCAAAGAGCAGAATTCGGTACGCTCATTGAGTACGACGCTGCAAAACATGCTGTATGGAGCTGGCGCTCCTCCGAACATTTATCAGAAAATGATTTTTCCCGGAAAAATCCAGCCAGGAGGACCAACTACAGCAGTCACATGAATAGTTTTTATTTTGACACTAACCGCGACTTTATCTATGTCAGTTTCAGGAATATCAACAGCATATTAAAGATCTCCTATCCGCAGGGAGATGTAATTGCAAATTATGGTTCATCGTCTGCGGCCGGGGAGAAAAAACAGGGTAATGGATTTTTCTATGGCCAACATAATGTGACTAAAGACAGTGACGGAAATCTCCTGTTGTATAACAACAACATTGCACCTAACATGCGAGGCTATTCCAATTCATCTATTGAATTACTTAAGGAACCTGCAGACCTTGACAATGCCGATACGTTGAAGAAAATATGGGAATTTTCCTGCCAGATTGATACGCTTGCACTTCCCTATAGTACTTCTGGTGGCAGTGTTAATGAACTGGCAGACGGGCATTTTTTGACCAGTATGGGAAGTGTCAACCGGGTGTTTATTGTAAATAAGAGAAAAGAAATTATCTGGGATGCCCTTTGCCAGTTTAGGGATCTAACAACCGAAAAACGTGAATGGAATCCTCAACCTGGCTACCGGGTAAGTGCAATTGACTCTGACGAGAAACTTACCAACCTGATATTTAAATAAAGTAACTATTAAAATATTTAACATTTTTTTATCCTCCGATAAAATTTACATATATTGGTAATCCTGATAAGGATTTAACCATTACATATGAATCGGAAACCCATACTTTATTGTTTGCTTATCCTGTTATCATGCTTTATGCTAAAAACGCATACAAGTTATGGTCAGTGTACCACCTCAACCGTGCCCTACATGTATGATGGCTGCGTGTTTGGTGACGCAATTGATGCCTTTACGTTAAACAGCGTTAGCACCTCCAGCAACTATGGCTGTCAGAATTTAAGTACATCTTATAATTTGTATACCACGCCGGTTCGAACGCTAACAATAGGATCCTCATATTCTTTTTCCGCAACTGTTGGAACAAGCGGAAGTATCCCCTATACAGAATATTTCGGGATCTGGATAGACTACGATAACAATAGCCTATACAATACCACCGACCTGGCATTTGCAAGCAACGGCAAGGGCAATACGCATACCGGCACAATCACAATTCCCAATAACGCAACACCCGGTACTGTAAGAATGAGAACGAGGTGTAAGTACGACGGTCCCGCGTTTGGGGCAAGCAATGCCTGCACCGATGATGATTATGGTGAAACCGAAGATTACAACGTTACTCTTGTTTGCCCGGCCAGCAGTGTATCGATAGCAACAGCCTCTACCAATGTTTGCCCAGGCACTTCTGTGACTTTTACGGCTACTCCAACCAACGGAGGTACAACACCTGCATACCAATGGAAGAAGAATAGCATTAGCGTAGGTACTAATAGTGCAACATATGCAGATGCAAGTCTTGCAAATGGTGATGTGATCACTTGCGAAATGACCCCGGTATATACATGTGCAGGAACAAAAACCAGCAATAGCATTACGATGGTTGTTGCAACTGCAACTGCGTCAGTATCGATTGCCGCCAGCCCTTCCAATACAGTGTGTGGTAATCAATCTGTAACCTTTACCGCTACACCCACAAATGGCGGAACAGCGCCAACTTTTCAATGGAAGAAGAATGGCAACAACATCGCCACTGGCGCTACCTGGAATGCAGGAACCTCGCTGACTACCGGCGATGCGATCACTTGCGAAATGACCAGCAACCACCCCTGCCCTACAGGCGGCATATCTGTAGTCACCAGCAATACGGTTAATATGACCATTAACCCGGTTCTTACGCCTTCTGTAAGTATAGCGGTGAGCCCCGGCAATAGTTTTTGCCCCGGCACCAATGCAACGTTTACTGCCACACCAACCAACGGTGGCACAACCCCTGCTTACCAATGGAAGAAGAACAGCTTTAATGTAGGAACTAACAGTGCGACCTATGCTGACAATACACTAACTACCGGCGATGTGATCACTTGCGTGATGACAAGCAATACCCCCTGTCCAACAGGCGGTGTGGCTACAACTACCAGCAATGGCATCACCATCAATACATCCTTCCCGGCCTCGGTAAGCATCGTGGCCAGTCCGTCAACCAACATTTGCCCTGGCTCATCTGTTACTTTTACCGCTACAGCAACCAACGGCGGCACACCTGCTTACCAATGGAAAAAGAATGGCGGCAACGTGGGCACTAACAGCAGCACTTATACTGATGCACCGGGCAATGGCGACGTGTACAGCGTACAGATGACCAGCAATATTGTATGCGCATCGCCCAAACCGGCTACATCAAACACGATCACCATCACCTATACTACACCGATTGTGCCTGGTGTTACCATCACAAAAACACCAAGCACGGCTATATGCCCGGGAACAGCAGTAAGCTTTACTGTTACTCCAACCAATGGAGGTCCCGTACCTACATATCAATGGAAGTTGAACGGCGTCAACGTAGCTACAACCAACAACTGGGGCAGCAGCAGCCTGAACAACGGCGACGTGGTGAGTGTAGTGATGACATCAAACTACAATGGATGCGTAGTGCCCACAACAGCTACCGCCAGTACAACTATGTCTGTTAATACTATAACACCAGCATCAGTTACAATAGCGGCTAACCCCGGTAATACTATCTGTTCGGGCACCAGCGTAACCTTTACGGCCACACCAACAGGTGGCGGTACTCCTACCTACCAATGGAAAAGGAATGGCGCTAACGTTGGCACCAACAGTGCAACTTACAATGCCGGTACTACACTAACCAATGGCAACACCATAGAATGTGTGATGACCAGCTCTGCAACCTGCGCTGTTCCTAAAATTTCAAATAGCAACCTGATCACCATGAATGTGAACAGCACGGTAACGCCGTCTGTAACTATATCAACAGTTCCTTCAGGAACCGCCTGCGTAGGCGGCGTGTTGCAATTCGTTGCCAACCCGCTGAACGGTGGTAATACACCAAGCTACCAGTGGAAGATAGATGGTAACAACGTTGGTACTAACTTCCCGAGCTATACTGATAACGGTACGCTGACCGCAACTGCACATACTATCAGCGTTACGATGATCAGTAGCATTACACAATGTATTACTACTACAACGGCTACGGGAACACTGAACAAAACGATCAGCCCACTCGTGACACCGACCATTTCTATTGCATCGACACAAGCGCCGGGCGGCGATGCCTGTGTAGGTTCGTCGGTAACATTTACACCTACTACTACCAACGCCGGCAGCACGCCAACTTACCAATGGAAAAAGAATGGCTCAGTAGTAGCAACAGGCAGCAGCTATGCTCCAGGCGCTACACTGGTAACCGGTGATATTATCAGCTGCGAAATGACCAGCTCTGCAGCTTGTGCTTCGCCTGTTATCGTAAACAGCGCACCGGTGAACATGACCATATGGCCAAATGTTACCGCAGCAGTAACCATTACTTCTAACCCGGGTAATGCAGTAAGCTGTACAGGCCTGCCGGTAACATTTACTGCCGCAGCCACAAATGTGGGTTCTAACCCAACCTACCAGTGGAAATTAAATGGCAACAACGTGGGTACGAATAGTCCAACTTATGTGGATGCTGCACTTGCTACGGGTAACACCGTAAGCTGCGTAGTAACTACATCTATACCTTGCTCAACGCCTAAACCGGCTACCAGCAACACGCTGACCATGACGATGAATCCGAACCTTACAGCCAGTATCAACCTGACTGCGACGCCTGACACTGTGGGCTGCGAAAAGACACCATTTACTTTCAATACATTCCATACAGGTGGTGGCACAAACCCAGCTTTCAAATGGTACAAAAATGGCTCTGCTATCCCTGGTGCTGCGCAAGCAGTGTACAGCAGCAACAGCCTGGCTGATGGCGATATGATCGCGTGCGAGCTGATCAGCAATGCTGTATGTACTGTTCCTGTATTGAGCGCGCCAATAAGCGTAGAGATCATACCATCGCCTATACCAACACTCTCGATAGTCGGTGTACCTGATAATGTGGGTATTAACTTCGTGGCAACTCTCACTAATGGTGGACAGCAACCAACCTTCCAATGGAGGAAGAACGGTCATGATATTCAGGGAGCATCAGGAGCTACTTACAAAGGAATAGGCCTGAATGCAGGTGACCAGATCAACGTGTTTGTTCACGCCGACGCTGAATGTGCTAACCCAGAGTTCCTGCTGAGCAATACGCTGGATGTTGGCAAGGTAACTGCGATCAACACAGTCACCTCTTCTTTCAACGAGCTGACACTGTCCCCTAACCCGAACAACGGCACCTTCACTGTAAAAGGCACTGCTAAAGTAAACACCGGTAAAGCTTCAGTAGAAGTGCTGAATGCCGTAGGCCAGGTAGTATATAAAAATGCAACTGAGCTTAGGGGCAGCGAACTGGAAGTGAATGTGAACCTGGGTGGCCACAACGCCGCAGGCATGTACATGCTACGCGTCACGGTTGACGGACACACTGATAACCTCAGGTTTGTCGTGAAAGACTAGGAATAATCAAAAAAATCTTAACAATTGCAAAGGCACCCTATCAAAAGGGTGCCTTTTTTCATCTGTCTACCAATGCATTATGAAATATGTTAAAATCCACTGCTTTCAGGGGATTTTAATTATTTTAACAAATCTAAAGATGGACCAAGTAATGAAAAAGAACAAACTACTTCTATTCACCACGTGTTTGGTGTTATGGTCAGTGTTTGCCGCCAGGGCACAGACCTATTATATTAACGAGAACTTCAACAGCCTCTCGGCTGGAAGTACAACCCCTAGCGGATGGAGTAACAACCTCATTTCCGGCAGCTCAAGTTTTGACTTCTTCCGGTTTGGACAGTCTGGCGTATTCGACGCTGTCGGCAATCCCGGCACAAGAACCTCCAACAATAGTTCTGTAACAGGAATATGCGCCATATTTGATTCCGACAATACATCATCGGGGGGCGGGCTCGAAAACGTAGCGCTGGAATCGCCATCGTTCAATACCACAGGCGCAGTTAATGTGCATGTGCGGTGGGATCAGGATTATCACGGCGGTTATCAATCCGGCGATAGCATTAACGTAGAAGTGTTTGACGGTACCTCATGGATCAAAGTGTATGAATATGGTGCTTTTTCTACCACTGGTGCTGCTGCCATACAGAACTCTCCTGATATAGATGTTACTTCTGTACTTGCCAACAAAACCGGCTGCAAAGTCCGTTTCAGGTGGCGTGGCAACTGGAGCTGGTGGTGGATGTTTGATAATGTTCAAGTTTACTCCATACCGCCTACATATTATTTTATCAAGGAACCTTTCACTACAGCAAGTGGATCTACACCTCCTGCAGGCTGGTCAAATAACCTCATATCAGGCAGCCCAAGTTTCGACTTCTGGAGATTCGGGCAATCGGGTGTGTTCAACTCAGTTGGCAACCCCGGCACCAGGACAACCGGCAACTCAAACATGGCAGGCACTTTCGCCATATTTGACTCTGACAACACATCGTCAGGCGGTGGCCTGGAAAATGTTGCGCTTGAATCGCCTGTGGCAAACACTTCAGGATTTTCTTCTAACATCCATTTAAAATGGGACCAGGATTATCATGGCGGATACCAGTCGGGCGATAGTATCAACGTAGAAGTCTTTGACGGTACCAGCTGGATCCAGGTTTACGAATACCATGCATTTGCTACTAACGGCAGCGCCCAGATCCAAAACTCGCCAGATATAGATGTTACGTCCCTGGTTGCCAATAAGACAAATGTCAAGGTACGTTTCCGCTTCAGGTCTAATTGGAGCTGGTGGTGGATAATAGACAACGTTGAATTGTATGCTCCGGCTCCAACGCCCGTACCCGACTTTACCATCAACAATGCATCACAGTGCCTGCCTGGCAATAGCTTCAATTTCACCAATACATCTACTATCGCAGGTGCAAGCAGCACGATGACCTATAGCTGGAACTTTGGCGATCTAACCAATTCAACAGCTACAAGTCCATCGGGTAAAACCTACGCAAGCGCCAACACTTATACCGTAACCTTAACTGCAACAAGTGACCTCGGCGTATCTGCCAGCACATCAAAAACGGTTACCGTAAATGCTGTAGTTACTCCTTCTGTTTCTATTTCAGCCAGTCCATCCAATACCGTTTGCGCCAACCAAAGCGTAACCTTCACTGCTACCCCGACCAATGGCGGAACTGCTCCAACATACCAATGGAAGAAAAATGGTAGCAACATTGCTACAGGCGTAACATGGAATGCAGGTACTTCACTGGCGACCGGCGATGCAATCACCTGTGTGATGACCAGCAACTATCCCTGCCCTACAGGAGGCATTTCTATTGTTACCAGCAATACTGTTAACATGACAGTTAATCCTGTCCTTACACCATCAGTAAGTATAGGCGTAAGCCCCGGCAACAGTTTCTGCCCCGGCACTAATGCAATTTTTACAGCTACACCAACCAACGGAGGAACAACGCCAGCTTACCAATGGAAGAAGAACAGCTTTAATGTAGGCACTAACAGTGCAACTTATGCTGACAATACACTTACTACCGGCGATGTGATCACTTGCGTGATGACAAGTAATACCCCCTGCCCTACAGGCGGTGTAGCAACGGCTACCAGCAACGGTATTACTATCAATACATCTTTCCCTGCTTCTGTAAGTATCGTGGCAAGCACGTCGGCTCCGGTGTGCCCGGGAACTTCAATTACGTTTACCGCCACACCAACTAACGGTGGTACACCTGCATACCAGTGGAAAAAGAATGGAGGCAACGTAGGTACGGGGCTGAGCACCTTTACTGACGCCGTTGCTGCCGGCGATGTATACAGCGTGCAGATGACCAGCAGCATAGTTTGCGCATCACCCAAACCAGCAACCTCAAACACGATCGCCCCGCCAACTATTACACCACTTGTACCGAGTGTAGTTATCAACAAAACGCCGAGTACAGCCATATGCCCGGGAACAGCGGTTAGCTTTACAGTTACTCCAACCAACGGTGGTTTCGTTCCTACTTACCAATGGAAGCTGAATGGCACCAACGTGGCTACAACCAACAACTGGGGTAGCAGCAGCCTGAACAATGGTGACGTGGTGAGTGTGGTCATGACCCCAGGCAACAATGTGTGCGTAGCTCCTGCAACAGCAACAGGCACTACTACTATAACGGTTAACCCGGTAACTCCAGCATCGGTTACTATCTCGGCCAACCCAGGCAATACTATCTGCTCGGGTACCAGCGTGACCTTTACTGCTACACCAACAGGCGGAGGCACACCAACGTACCAATGGAAGAGGAATGGCGCTAACGTAGGCACTAACAGTGCAACTTACAATGCCGGCACTACACTCACCAATGGCAACACCATAGAATGTGTAATGACCAGCTCTGCCACATGCGCGATACCGCAAATTTCAAATAGCAACCTGATCACTATGAATGTGAACAGTACGGTAACACCGTCTGTAACTATATCAACAGTTCCTTCAGGAACCGCCTGCGTAGGCGGCGTGTTGCAATTCGTTGCCAACCCGCTGAACGGTGGTAACACACCAAGCTACCAATGGAAGATAGATGGTAACAACGTTGGTACTAACTTCCCGAGCTATACTGACAACGGTACGCTGACCGCAACTGCACATACTATTAGCGTTACGATGATCAGTAGCATTACACAATGTATCACTACTACAACGGCTACGGGCACGCTGAACAAAACCATCAGCCCACTCGTGACACCAACTATCTCAATTGCATCGACACAGGCGCCAGGCGGTGATGCTTGCGTAGGTTCGTCGGTAACATTTACGCCCACTACCACCAATGCAGGCAGTACGCCAGCGTACCAATGGAAAAAGAATGGCTCACTAGTAGCAACTGGTAGCAGCTATGCTCCGGGCGCCACACTGGTAACCGGTGATATTATCAGCTGCGAAATGACCAGCTCTGCAGCTTGTGCTTCGCCTGTTATCGTAAACAGCGCACCGGTGAATATGACTATATGGCCAAATGTTACCGCAGCAGTAACCATCACTTCTAACCCGGGTAATGCAGTAAGCTGCACAGGCCTGCCGGTAACCTTTACTGCCGCAGCTACAAATGTGGGTTCTAACCCAACCTACCAGTGGAAATTAAATGGCAACAACGTGGGTACGAATAGTCCAACTTATGTGGATGCTGCACTTGCAACAGGTAACACCGTAAGCTGCGTAGTAACTACATCTATACCTTGCTCAACACCTAAACCGGCTACCAGCAATACACTGACCATGACGATGAATCCGAACCTTACTGCCAGCATCAACGTGACTGCGACTCCGGATTCAGTTGGATGTGAAAAGACTCCCTTCACATTTAATAGCTTCTATACTTTGGGCGGCACCAACCCCGCATTCAAATGGTATAAGAATGGTACGCCGATACCGGGTGCCTCACAAGCAGTGTACAGCAGCAACAGCCTGGTTGATGGTGATATGATCGCTTGCGAGCTGATCAGCAATGGCGTTTGTACCGCACCTGTGATGAGCAAGCCGATAAGCATTGAGATCGTACCGTCGCCAGTGCCGACCCTGACAATAGTAGGCATCCCTGACAACCTGGGTATCAACTTTGTAGCAACGCTTACTGAAGGCGGCCAGAACCCAACCTTCCAGTGGAGGAAAAATGGACACGATATACAAGGAGCAACGGGACCTACCTATAAAGGTATTGGACTGGCTCCGGCAGACCAGATCAATGTGTTCGTGCACTCCGACGCCGAATGCGCGAACCCTGCCTTCCTGCTGAGCAATACGCTGGATGTTGGTAAGGTGACTGCGATCAACACAGTAACTTCTTCGTTCAACGAGCTGGCTCTGTTCCCTAACCCGAATAGCGGCAACTTCACCGTAAAAGGCACAGCTAAAACAACCGCAAACAGTCAAGCTTCAGTAGAAGTTCTGAACGCCGTAGGCCAGGTGGTATATAAAAACACGACTGTGCTTAGAGGCAGCGAACTGGAAGTAGACGTGAACCTGGGTGGCCACAACGCCGCAGGCATGTACATGCTACGCGTCACGGTTGACGGACACACTGATAACCTCAGGTTTATCGTGAAAGATTAAAAAACCTAATAAATTGGAAAGCGCCTCCCAGTGAGGCGCTTTTTTTTGCCTACTATTAAAGTTATATGCCGATTGCCTAATTTAGCAGCCCAAATCCACTTAAATGAAATTGCTCGAGAATAAAGTTGCCCTGATCACCGGCGCGAGCCGCGGTATCGGAGAAGCTATCGCATTGAAGTTCGCCCAGCAAGGTGCTAACGTGGCGTTCACTTATCTTTCTTCAGAGGAACGTGCGAAAGCGCAGGAAGAAAAACTGTCTGCTTTGGGCGTGAAAGCCAAAGCTTACAAATCGGACGCTGGCGACTACGCCGCAGCTGAGCAACTGGCTGCAGACGTAATGAAAGAATTTGGCACTATTGATATATGCGTAAATAATGCAGGTATATCGCGCGACAACCTGTTGCTGCGCATGACCCCGGAACAATGGGACGAAGTGATGCAGGCCAACCTGAAATCTGTTTACAACCTGACCAAGCAAGTGATCAAACCGATGATGAAAGCCCGTTCAGGCAGCATCATCAACCTGAGCTCTGTAGTAGGGGTAAAAGGTAACGCAGGCCAGGGCAGCTACGCAGCTTCTAAAGCAGGTATCATTGGTTTCACCAAATCGATAGCTGCAGAGCTTGGTAGCCGCAACATCCGTTGCAACGCCATTGCTCCGGGTTTTATTGAAACAGACATGACCCATTACCTGAAAGATGGCGGTGCCGAAAAATGGTTTTCGGGCATCCCCCTGGCACGCTTCGGCAAACCAGAAGAAATCGCAGACGTAGCACTGTTTCTTGCATGTGATATGAGCAGCTATGTGACCGGCCAGGTGATCAGCGCCTGCGGTGGCATGAGTATGTAGTAATCACTGCTTTAACTTAACCATTTAACAGGCAGAAAGCGGCTAAAGCACATTTACCGTAATTTGCCCCTTTAAAAGAAAATAGATGCAGAAAATTCGTGCTGCGATCACCGCAGTAGGCGCATATGTTCCAGACTTCGTAATGACGAACGCAGAGCTGGAAAAAATAGTAGATACTAATGACGAATGGATAACCAGCCGTACAGGTATCAAAGAACGCAGGATATTGAAGGGCGAAGGCAAAGGCACTTCTGACCTTGCAGTTGGAGCTATCAAGCAGATATTCGAAAAGCGCGGTATCGGGCCTGAAGAAATTGACCTCGTGATCTGCGCTACTACTACTCCCGATTTTCAATTCCCTGCTACGGCCAACGTAGTTTCTGATAAGCTGGGCATGATCAATGCCTTTGGATACGATGTAAATGCAGCCTGCAGTGGCTTTCTTTTTGCGCTGACCACCGGCTCACAATTCATAGAAACCGGCCGCTATAAAAAAGTAATCGTGATAGGCGCAGATAAAATGAGTTCCATCATAGATTACGAAGATCGTGCTACCTGCATCATCTTTGGCGATGGTGGTGGTGCGGTATTGCTGGAACCTAGCACAGACGGCACCGGCATCATGGACTCTGTATTGCGTAGCGATGGCAGCGGTCGCGCTCACCTGCACCAGAAAGCAGGCGGCTCTGTAAAACCTGCTACAGTTGAAACGGTAATGAACAAAGAACACTTCGTATACCAGGAAGGTCAGACCGTATTCAAATTCGCCGTGAAGAACATGGCTGATGTATCTGCCGAGATCATGGAGCGCAACAACCTGAAGTCGGACGACGTAGCATGGCTGGTGCCTCACCAGGCCAACAAACGCATCATTGATGCAACTGCTAACCGCATGGGCCTGCCTGAAGAAAAAGTAATGCTGAACATCCAGCGTTATGGCAATACGACTAACGGAACGATACCTATATGTCTATCGGAGTGGGAAAGCAAGCTGCACAAAGGCGACAACATCGTACTGGCAGCTTTCGGTGGTGGTTTTACATGGGGCGCTACTTATATCAAGTGGGCTTACGACACTAAATAATCCTGAAATTTCTCAAATAGAAAAAGCGCCGGTAACAACCGGCGCTTTTGTTTTTTTAACCATTCGCTTTATCTACGTTGGCCAGCTGGCCACACGCGGCGTCTATATCTTTACCACGGCTGCGTCGCAGGCGGGCATTTACCTTCTTAGTTTCGAGGTAGTGCATGAACTGATCCGTCACATCTTCTTCAGGCTTAATAAAGTCAGCCTTTTCGATCGGGTTGTACTCGATTATGTTGACCAGGTCAACTGGCACCTGCCTGTATAGTTTCACCAGTTCATCGGCATCCTTCTGGCTATCATTAAAGTCGCGAAAAAGGATGTATTCGAAGGTTATCTCGTTCTTCGTCTTCTTGTAGAAATAATTCAGCGCGTCAACGAGGTCTTCCAAATTGCTGGTCTCGTTGATCGGCATGATCTCATCGCGTTTCCTATCGTTGGCAGCGTGCAGCGACAGTGCAAGTTTAAAGCGCACCTCATCGTCGCCCAGTTGGCGGATCATTTTCGAAATACCCGCTGTAGAAACTGTAATACGGCGCGGGCTCATACCCAGGCTATCCGGAGACGAGATCATATCGATCGCCTTCAACACGTTCTTATAGTTCAGCAGCGGCTCGCCCATACCCATGAAGACGATATTGGTGAGGCCTTTGCCGTAATGCTCCAGCGCCTGCTGGTTGGCAAGTACTACTTCATCCACGATCTCATCAAATTCGACGTTCCGTTTACGCGGTAGAAAACCAGTAGCACAGAACTTACAAGCCAGGGAGCAACCTACCTGCGAGGATACGCAGACTGTCATACGCTTTTCAGTAGGTATCAGCACGCTCTCAATAAAATGACCAT
Source organism: Polluticoccus soli (assembly GCF_029269745.1). NCBI lineage: Bacteria > Pseudomonadati > Bacteroidota > Chitinophagia > Chitinophagales > Chitinophagaceae > Polluticoccus > Polluticoccus soli. Next base: position 761,974 of record NZ_JARJHT010000001.1, read on the forward strand.
CGTGCAGCTGCAGGCGGTTTTTGATAGTGCCATCGCTGCTGAACTGGCTATGATGCACTTTTACCTTGGGTATATAATATCCTTCAGCCAGCTTCTCACGAAGGGGCTTCGACAGATTAGTCATATCACTAATATCGCCCGCAAATTTCTTCCACATCCATTCGTACACCTGTTTGGCCCTGAACTTAGGTTCACCCCATTCTTTGAATAATTTTTCCAGGTCTTCCAGGCTTAGATGCCTCAAATTCTTCATGTTGCAAAGGTACGAGCTCAAAATTTCATTAAATCATAAACTAAGGTGCGGATATCATAAAAAATTCTTTATATTTTAGAGCAAAATCACACATATGAAAAAAGTTCTCCGTTTCGTGGGCATTTTAATCCTGATCATCGTTGCCGCGGTGGTAATTCTTGGGCTCATAGCACCAAAAGAGATAACAGTAGAGCGCTCTATAGCGATCAACGGTTCGAAGGACATAGTGTCCGAACAAATGATGAAATATAACAATTATCAATATTGGAATCCCTGGGCTGATATGGATTCTAACATGAAATGGGATGTGACCGGTGAAGACGGAGCGCCCGGCGCCAGGTACCACTGGACAGGTCCCGAAGTAGGCGAAGGTGAAATGGTGACCAAAGAGGCACGACCTGATGGAATGAGCTACTCACTGCACTTTGTAGAGCCTTTTGAAAGCGATGCTGAAGGTACCTACCGGGTAGAGGATATGGGTAACGGCCAAACCAAAGCTATCCAGACATTTACTCAAAAAGAAAACTTCCCTATGAATGGCCTTATGATGGCTATGAACATGAGGGGCATGCTGGAGCAAAGCTTTGACAAAGGCCTGGCCAAGCTGAAAAAACATGTGGAGAGCGGCGCTGCGGGTGCTTTTGCTATTAAAGAAGTGCAGTTCCCTGCCAATACTTATGCTACTATTCGCAAAGACATTGGCTGGGATGAGATGAACAAATTCTTTGGCGAGAGCTGGGGTGTATTGGGCAAAGAAGCAGGTCAGAGGATCACTGGTGCTCCCGCAGGTATATTCTATACCTGGAATGAGCAAAACCATAGGACCGATGCCGCTGCGGCCTTTCCAATATCTGGCAGTGAACCAGTGAACAGCGCTATATTGACAACAGTACCTGACTCAAGGGCGTACATGGTGGAATATAAAGGCGGTCAAACCGGTATGATACGCGCGCACGAAGCTATCGGCAAGCGTATGGCAGCCAATGGCAAGAAGCAGAGCTACGTGATCGAAGAATACATCGTTGGCCCTGAGCAGGAAGCAGACTCAAACAAATGGCGTACGAATATCTATTACATACTCCAGTAACAGAAAATTGTCATATAAAAGCTGCGCTTACAATGTGAGCGCAGCTTTTTCGTTATTAAGCCAGTAGCTTGCTATATTCGCAACGCAAGTGCCAGACCGCCAATGAAGCTTTCGGTAATTATCGTTAACTACAATGTAAAATACTTCCTTGAAGTATGCCTTCACTCTGTACAAAGAGCGATACAAGGCATGCCTTCGGAGATCATTGTAGTAGATAATAACTCGAAAGACGGCAGTGTGGAAATGGTAAGAGACAAGTTTCCGGCGATCATCCTGATAGCAAATAATGAGAATACCGGCTTTTCAAAAGCCAACAACCAGGGTGTGACCATAGCCAAAGGAGAATATGTACTGTTCCTGAACCCTGACACGGTGATGCCTGAAGATTTCGCCAACAAAATGGTGGCGTACATGGACGCGCATCCTGAGGCCGGTTCTATAGGTCCTCGGCTAATAGATGGAAAAGGGCAGTTTGCGCCGGATGGCAAGAAATCTTTTCCATCACTCTCGGTGGCTATTTTCAAAACACTTGGCATTAATAAACTCTTCCCGAAATCGCCTTATTTCAACAAGTATTATGCAGTACACATAGGTGAACGCGAAACTGCTGAAGTAGACGTGCTTTCGGGCTGCTGTATGATGGTACGGAACAGCGCGATGCAAAAGGCAGGAGGAGCTTTTGACGAAGACTATTTCATGTACTGCGAGGACGTAGACCTGTCGTACCGAATAAAAAAGGCAGGTTACAAGAATATATACTACCCTGAAGTTGACCTGATACACTACAAAGGCGAAAGTACACGCAAGGCTACCCTATCTTATGTAAGGATATTTAACGAAGCGCTGTCAACCTTCGTGAAGAAGCACTACAGCAAGCAAAACGCTGCGTTGTTCATTTTGCTGATCAATATCGGCATTGTACTTAGGGCCATACTTGGTGGGGTGAGACAAGTATTGAAAGTGCTCCGCATGCCGCTGTTTGACGCCCTCATATTACTGGGCACTCTCTGGGTGATAGAAGACTTCTGGGTAGAGCAGGTAAAGGAGATCCGGCCCATTCCACTGGGGTCGATACTGGCAACCTTTCCAGCTTATATTTTGATCTGGGTACTCAGCCTATATATCAACGGCGCATACGATCAGCCATACAAGGCACTGCGCGTGATAAGAGGTATGGTCACCGGCACAGTAGTGATCCTGGCCTTCTTTGGCTTGCTGCCCGCCGAACTCAGATATTCGCGCGCTATCATCATCTTTACGGCTTTCAGCGGAACGGTGATGATGTTGGCCCTGCATGAACTGTTATACCGCCTGGGCATCTTTAAGTTCATACCCTACGACAAGCTACCACGTAAGGCTATCATCGTCGCCTCGCCGGAGCCGTATCGTGAAACAGCCGCCATCCTGCAGCGAGTGCACTATGCCCCCGACCTGGCCGGACGTATCAGCACACACGAATACCATGAAGGTGCGCTAACAAGCCTGAACGAAATGAAGCAACTGATGTATACAGCCAGCATCAACGAAGTGATATTTTGTGTGAACGGGCTGACCTATACTGAGATCTTCACGCAAATGGAGCAGTGCGGACCCGATTATGACTACAAGATACACCTGCCGGGCAGCCAGAGCTTTGTAGGCAGCAACTCAAGCCATACAGCCGGCGACCTGTATACCATAGACAAGCGTTATCATTTGTCGGCTTTCTCGCACCAGCGCAACAAGCGGATGGTGGACATCTTCGCTTCTGCAGGCTTTTTACTGCTGTTTGTTTTCATAGGCTGGTTTGTTAAAAAGCCGGGAGCTTTCTTCGGCAATATCTTCACGGTATTGACAGGCAGGAAGACCTGGGTAGGCTATGCAGCCGGAGTAAGCACAAAAGGACTGCCACAAATAAAAGACGGGATCATTCCACCATACAACATTTTACCAGCTTTTGAGCCGCCGTACGAGGTTAAACAACAGCTAAATACAGTGTATGCACAGAAGTATACGCCTACTGCAGACATCAACCTAATGCTTAAGAATTATAAATATCTGGGAAGTTTTTAAAAAAAGATTTTGCAAAACTAAGAAGTTGATTATTTTTGCAATCCCAATTCGCACTCCTCCTTAGCTCAGTTGGTTAGAGCACATGACTGTTAATCATGGGGTCTCTGGTTCAAGTCCAGAAGGGGGAGCAAGATCAAAAAGGTCGGAATTTTTTCCGGCCTTTTTATTTTTCTGACCTCCCAAACCCTTGCCAGTATTGGAAAAGAGACTGAATAATCCATTAACACGACTGGTTCGATAACTTTTACCGTCAAAAATCACTTTTTCGGGAAATATCGAACCAACAATCTCCCGCTTTGCAGTGAGATCAGCTTGTGTATAGTATTTCGATATGTCTGGCAGGATCATCAATCCGTAAGTGAGATACCTGTCAAAAGATGATTTTATGCCATTTAGCTCCTGGTATTCAATATCCATTTTATTAAGTTCTTCTTTATAGCGTAGCTTGGCTTCATTGAAGTCTTCATAGCTAATCTTGTCATCAGCTAGTTTGTCCGCAAGCGAAGCTAAACGCCCATTTACTAAACGCATTTGTTTATCTATATCCGCGAGCTTCTTTTTCCTTTCACTATCGTCTTGCTGAAACATGTCCTTTAAAACCTCTTTGTATAATTGCACTACATCGGTTGGAACCTCAAAGGTTTTGAGGTATTCAGCAAAACATACATTGGCATTATCAGCCCTAAAGCGCTCTTTGCAACCATTTTGGCAATGATAATAGTGGTGAATTGACTTATTTCTGCTCACCGAGCCGCTTCCAGTTAAACTCTTACCACAATCTTGGCAAATGAGATGCCCCCTCAGTGGCAGTTGCTCATTTAGCGCCTGAGTTTTCGGCCAGTTTCTTTTCCGTCTTTTCAACACAAGCTGAACTTTGCTAAAAACGGTTTCAGAAATTATAGGCTCATGTATACCTTTTACCAATTCTTCAGGCTCATTTTGCCACTCCTTAACAAGAATATAGCCATAATAGAATGGATTTCTAAGCATGTTCATGAACGCTTGCTTTGTTCGCTTAAAACCCTCGTTATTCAGCATTCTCCTGACCTCTTCACAGCTATAAAGCCCGGATGCAACTAGATCAAAAGCCTTTTTGACATAAGGCGCATTTGCGCTGTCTATTACTACCAATTTTGTATTGGTATCATTATCATAACCAACCGGGGCAGGCCAGACCCAACGGCCTTGCCTTAGCGCTTCACGCATGCCCCTTTTAGTATTATCGGCCTTTAGAATATTCTCATGCTGAGCAGCTCCAAACTGCAGAAGGTTTTGAAAAAACTTGTTCGGATTGGTGAAGTCATACGAACCGTCACTAAGTGACTCAACCTCGATATTATTTTTCCGAAGGTTTGTAATTTGAGTATACCCCTCAAATGCATCTCTCGTGAATCTATCAGCTTTAGTAACCAAAAGTAAATCCGGACGAACTCTTTTCAGACGGACATCCTCTAAGAAACGCTGATATTCTGGCCGTTTGAAGTTTTTCGCAGAATGGTCATCTTGATAGTGACCGACAATTTGATAACCCTTCCTTGTGCAATAATCTTTTAAGCGGTTATATTGTTCCTGCAAACTAAAACCTGTTCGTTTCTGCTCATCGGTTGATACCCTTGTGTATAATACTGCTTTCTTCATCACGATTTCTTTGATAATTTTGATATTCGATAGTTGCGAGTTGATAAAGTAATTCTCTGATCGTAACTATCTCCTCTGTAGAATATTTTGCTCCTTGGTTATTCAATATTTCACGGCATTGCTCAACACTTAGCATTGTTTCAAATCATCCATACTCCTAGGTAGCAGAAAGAGTAATCTTACTATTAATAAATAGTCATTGAAGGGAAACTAAGCTAATTGAAGTTACCTTAAAGCACTATAAAAGCAATGAAAGCATTCAGTTTTACAGTTCGGAAAATGCTGCTACCTATATGTCCATGACCATAGACATATGCACTTCTCCATTTGGAGTATAGCTTGTAGTAACTTTTGTTAGCTTGTAGGAGCTTTTGTTAGCTTACGAATAATCTTGATGTAACTTATAACAGTATTATGCTTGCTAATAGTGCTGTAAATTTTGCACGAGTGCTTGCGTTAGATTGAGTAGACGTGAAGTAGCTTTTGTTAGCTTGTGGATATGACTGTAGCTTGCGAGTAATTTCTGTCTGTTCTTTTCTCAAAAAAAGAAAAACGACAACAAAGATAGCAAAATGAAAAGTAACTAATTAAAGTCACTTTAAACCATCACACCAATTGATCAACGGGTTCTTCTTAACGCATGTTCATGAGTGCATAGCTGCCATCCCGAACTCAGATTATCTAAAATTGGTAGACACATGAAAACCTTAGAATGGGAGCTATAGACTATCTACAGCATTTTGAAAAAGATAGGCAAGTAAAAAGCGCAAGCAAAAAAGGCGAATTCTTAAAGTGTTTTTATCCAACTTGGCTAACTGAGACGGACGAGACAAAGGATAATCTGTCCAAAGACTTCAACAAGCGCGAAATCGAGCCAACGTGTGAAATAAACGCAGTATTCACATCCTCGGAAACGAATGATTTGTGCAATAACAGATTGACACACCCGAAACCGAGGTAAGCTAAAAAACGCACATCAACCTAAGTAATCCAATGTTGTCTAAATTAGGAAGTGATAAGCCTTAAATTTATTACCTTAGTCTTACATATATAAAAATGAGATTTTGTTGCCTGCTTGAAAATCAATGTTACTACACTATATCTCTGAGAAATGAGCCAACGAATAATTGAAGTAATTAAGCGCATTGACCTCCCAACTTTACACTCATTAGTTGGCCCAGTAATATTAAAGGCCATAAAATCAATTCATCAGGAAGGTAACGAAACGACAATTGCCGAGATACTCTCATTAAAGTACGGGTATCTTATTTTGAACTACCCTGACACGCGCAAAGCATTGATTAACTCTTTGTCTCCGAGTGATGCTCTTTCTTTGTCCAAAGCGTGTTCTTTGGACAGCACTTCGTCGAGAGAGGCTTACAACAAGCTCATTGCCTTTTTTGAAAAAGCTTACAATACTGATAAAAGTCGCCTACTTGTTAACTTTCTTGGACTTGACGATCAATTTATCCTTAAGCACACTACCGATAGCCGCACAGCAGTTGAAGAAATTAGTGTACGATACGGCGAATCTATGAAGATTGTTCCGTACTTACACCCGTACCAGAAAAAGGTAAAGGACGAAGCTATGACCCGCCTGATTCAGCGTACAGAGAAATCTTTCTTCATACAAATGCCAACTGGTTCGGGAAAGACATTTATGGCACTAGAGTGCTTTGTTGATTTACTGAGAAGGCCTCAGCTATACGACGGAAAGAATATAACTAACAATAAATTTCTTGTGTGGCTCGTGGATAGAAATGAACTCGCTGAGCAAGCCTTCCAATCCTTTGTAAAACTTTGGAAGCTGCGCGGCGATAGAACGGTTAAGGCATACCGGTTATTTAAAGACTTTGAGCCAGATTTCTCATCAACGGAAGGCGGTGTGGTTTTTGCTGGATTTGACAAGCTTTATGCTATTTTAAAAAACCAAAAACACGCAGCTTACAAATCAGTCCTCAATTTAATTGCAAATACAGAATTGCTGACAATTGACGAGGCCCATCACTCTCTTGCCGAGACATACTATCAGTGTATTAGCAAGTTTCGGGAGACCCCGTTGATCAAATTGCTTGGTTTGTCCGCTACTCCTGGCACGAATGATTACGAAACGACGAAGAAAATAGTTGAGTTATATTCAAGCGACAAAATTTCAATAAGAGATCCCGACTGGAAGGAAGTACCAAGTGCAATAAAATACCTCCAAGACTTAGGCTATTTGGCAAAACTCGATACAAAGCTTTTGGAAACAGGAATAAACTCTAAAGATGATGATACTGAACGAGTATTAGACGATTTAGCATCGAACAGCGATCGAAACGAAAAAGTCATGGAGCAAATACAAATTGCCCACGACAATGAAGAATCAACAATTGTTTTTGCTTGCACTATCGATCACGTTTATGCTCTTTTGATTCTCTGCAGGTCACGCAATATCAATGCAAAATTTATTATTGGTGAGGTCGACCAAGCTGACCGCGTCGATATTTTACGGGAGTTTCGTGAGGGAAAATTCAGAATACTAATAAACCTAGACATTCTTTCAACGGGAATTGATCTACCAAATGTCAATAAAGTGATCATTGCGAAGCCAATTAGTTCACCAAATCTTATCAGTCAAATATTGGGCCGCGCATTACGTGGGCCTCGAAATGGCGGAAATGAAACTAACACAATAATTAATATTAAAGATAATCTTGTCAATTTCCCAGGAGCGTCGTTCCTGTATCATTACTATGAGGGTGACTGGCAAAAAATATAATTTTTATGGCAACTAATATTATTACTCCCAAGTTCTTGGAAAAGATGCGTTCTTCGGATTATCAAAGTACGAGTTACGCGTTCGCAGAGATAATTGACAACTCTTTTGACGCAGATGCTAAGAGTGTGAAGATAATTTGCATTGAGAAACGTGATCGACACAATAAGCGTTATATCGATGAAATAATATTTTCAGATGACGGAACGGGGATGACAGACCACGTGCTGAATAACTGTTTAACATTCGCCTATGGCACAAATGAAGATTTGACCGAAGTAGTAAGAAAGAAGAAGATCGGAAAGTTTGGGATGGGGTTGCCTAACTCTTCGATTAGTCAATGTAAAACAGTTAGTGTTTATTCCAAAATTGAGGGCGGCGAATGGCGAAGTAAACATCTTAATATTAAAGAGTTAGTTACTAACGATTCTACGGAATTGCCTGACATGGCCGTAACGACTCTTCCAGATTATTACAATAATATAGAAGTTGTCATCAATCCATCACACGGAACTATTGTTAGCTGGCGCGATTGCGATAGGCTTGACCGCCAGTTTGCAGATACTCTCTATAAAAGATCGGAAAGTATCTTAGGCCGCCTCTTTCGACACCATCTCGCAGCTGGTTGTACTGTCAATTTGATCGTTTATCTACATAATGCAGAAGAAAATAGCTTCATAAAAAATATCGACAAGCGAGTACTCTTGTTCGACCCGATGTTTCTCACTCCAAATGGATATATGACCAAGCCGTTGCGTGAAGCGTCCGTACGTGACGAGTCCATTGAGGAAAGATTTGACCCTGCCATGTACTATCGAAAGTTCATTGCTGGTTTACCCGAGAATGAAAGCTTACCGACAAGTGAAAGGCTTGAGGATCATTCCTATGTTCACAAATTTGAATGGGACGGCAATGAATATCATATCAGGATAAAGACATCTTTTGCAAAGCTCGACATTCAGAAACCTGGTATTCGAGAAGGTGGAAAGACCAAAATTGGAACTATCTATGGTGAAAAAATGAAGAATGGCAACATTTATTTCACTAGACATCAACGTGAGATTTCTTGTGGCCACTATGGATTTTATAATTTATCAGCAGAAAACAATCGATGGTGGACAATAGAGTTGGACTTTGACGCCACTGCTGATGATTTGCTAGGCGTATCAAACACCAAGCAGGGCATTAAGTTCACAAAAACTATTGACGACGAGTCTTCTCTTGGATTTGACAAGCATACGGCGTCACTTCAACAAGCTCGAGAAAAGCTATGGTTTGAACTTTCAACAAAGATTACTAAGGCTATACAGGCTGTGTCAAAAATTCTTGGAGAGCAAGCAAAACAATTTGAACACTTGCTTAATCAGGACGAAGATGATGACGACACTTCAGTACCTACCGGCACCAATCAAACAACACAAGCTATAAAGAACACTGACAAACAACGAAAGGGGCGATTTGATGACGAACAAAAACGTGATCTTATAGATACTTTGAAAGACAAGTTCAAAACGCTGACTGAAGAAGAAGTTATCTATGCAGTTGATAAGTTCGATAAATCCCTTGTTCGTGGGTGCGTCATCTATTGTCCGATTGACGGGAGTGACCAGTTATGGTCATATAGTGAAGTTCGAGGGTTCCTGGTTATCTTTATTAATACCCACCACGACTTTTACAACAACATAATTGCCCACTTCCGAACAATGAAGTTTGAGTCTGCTCTCACAGCTATCGAGCTATTTATAAGCAGCCTTGCGTGGGAACAAAATGAACATTTCGATACCGATGCCGACAAGAAAAGGTATCTCGACAACTTTAGAACTTATGTTGGTATTCACCTAAAGAACTACCTCCAGGAAAACGATATAAAGATCGCAATCAAAGAGCTTGAAAACTACATGAGCGATGAAGTTGCTTAAAAATGGAATAAACCTCTTTGATGAAATCGAAGCATTTGTCAATGCCTCGCAAAATCTATTCATTTATGTACCTTATATCAAATTACCTGCACTAAAATTGTTGCTAAACAAGGCAATCCATTGCCAGGCAATTGTAGTCCGGTGGGACGTATCAGACTTCATCTTTAACTCGTCTGATGTTGAAGTCTATGACTATTGTAAGAGCAAAGGAATAAAGCTATTTAGAAATCCTCGTTTACATCTGAAAGCATTTGTGGACGACTATAAGCGGTGCCTTTTCGGAAGCGCAAATATCTCCAGAAGAGCGCTTAATAGCCCTCCTATTGGCAACTACAATTATGAGATATGTGGGATATGTGAAAGCTTGGGCTTTGAGGATCGATTGTATTTTAAAACTATACTCAACGAATCAACCTTGATAACAGATGATATTTACAGTCAAATTAAAAATCAGATTTCTCAGCGGATAGAACCAATCGAGGAAATAGAAGATTTTAAGATTGAGCATGTTGCCGATGAAAAGAATTTCCTTATTTCCTCGTTACCGATGAGCAACACCGTAAAGACACTTTGGCGCGTCTATTCTGAAAAAGAGGGCATTAATGATGAGGAAATCAATTGTGCATTGCATGATGTCGCACTCTATAAGATGCCATTAGGCTTGAGTGAAGGTGAATTCATTACGCGATTACAAGCAGCATTCTTTTCACATCCATTTATTAATGCATTCGTGCAATACGTTCAGCTTAAAGGCGGCGAGATATATTTCGGCGAAGCAAAAAAGTGGATTCATGACAATTGTGCTGATGTGCCAACTCCAAGAAAATGGGAATTAACAGAAAACATCCAGATACTATATAAGTGGCTTGTCGAATTGGCTAATGATACTTTTGCAATTGACCGCCCAAGCCATTCGGAACGGCTGTATTTCAAAACTTAGTATTCAAGCTCCCACACTCTACTAAGCTTATTAATGCGTTCATTAATCATGGGAATTTTCTCTCTGGATTCAGATTCTAAGAATGTGCTTAAGAGGCGGGATAATTTAATATTATCTTTCAAATAAGCCTTTAACTCTTGGCTGCTAGCTAGGTCTTGTATTCGTTGTCTTGTATGTTCATCTATATCGCTAATAAGCTCGACAATTTTGGTCAATTGTGATTCTAGCTTTTTTGAATTTAATTGGCCACTATCTTTAATTGCCTTAACTTCTTGTAGCACCTTCGAACCTACGTTTGAGTATAATAATTTTAAAGTCGTACAAAAGCTATGCAGCTCGCCTTTTCCAATATACCCTTTCAAACAAAACATTGTCAGTAGGTCAATTGAATCGATAATAGAACCAATCAGGTTGCGAGCGTAGAAATCCCCAAACTCTGCTTTTACTGGAGCGTCGTCTGTCGTAAAATGTACCTTCAAAAGATTCTCACGTAAAACCTCATGACCTAATCTACTATAAAATAGAGCTAAAGAAATCGAGAAAAACTCGCCATTCTTTTTTTGATAAGCTAGCTCCTTCTCAACAAAGTCACATTCTTTATCAAACGAGGAATGTTCAATATAGGACCTAAGTCGGCCATTTATAATTGATAAAAACGTTTCTTCCAGTTGCTCGTGATAAGTATTTTTTCTCCAGTTTGCTCCTACCTCTTCGAACACTTTTGGGCATATCTTTACTTCAGAGAAGCACTGTTCTGCATATCGAAGATAGCGGTCATCGCCATTCGACATTACAAGATTTATTATAGTACATGCATCTAAAATTCCAATCATGACACCTGCTCCCAGCTAACTATTTCCGATTTGATCGAGTTAACAAAATCCTCTGTTATCAACTCTGCATCGTTAGCCATTGCTAACTCGAGAATGAGTGAAAGCACTTCATTGATTTTTCGAATTGACAAGCGTCCAATATTCTTCAAGACAAATGTCAAAGCACCATCGTCGAATGGGAAATAGGGGTTATCTGCTTTGGGTTCAGCACGGTACTGCGTCGCATTTAAAAGTTCAGCGATGTACGTTTTTGCCTGTGCAATGGATGGCTCTTCAAATACGATCTGCAATTTGGCCCTTGTAGCAAGCGCTTCCCCTAAAGTTATAGAGAGATCCTCTACATTGAAAAAAGTCTTTGGCGTAAAATTCAAGAATAACGTCAGATTGTTGGGTGTTTTGTCGAAAAGCTGACGAAGAAAGGTTGTAAATCGATCTTGGCTAACTTTGGAAAGGGTATCTATGTCCTCAAACTCATCAATCCAGAGGTTTATAGAAGAATATAATACCTTTTCATGGGTAATGCAGTTGAAATATGTGCTGAGCAAATTCACGATTTGCTCGTCATCTTTTAATCCGGCCGGTAAGCCAAGATTTGTTAGGGTTCCTTTTGTAGAATCGCCAAAGAGATAGGCCTCAATTTTAGAATACTTATCACCGTCTTCATCGTTGATGATGATCTTAAATAGTTCCATGATGACGCTATCCGAACTTACTCCTGCTAATAAATCTGACACCACTGGTCCCGTTAGGCGTTGAGTCAATGCGTCAAAGTCCTTTTTTATCTCAAGTAAGCTTACTTGACCAAGAAATGACCTCAAGAACGCTTGAACTGGGTCTTTGGAAGTCCTCGGCAAATTAACTTTTATCGACTTAACTGGACTAGCATTTGCTTCGTTTGCTAATTGCAATACAGCATCGGTCCTAGTGAAAAAGTTGGCAGCGTGGGTCTTTCCACTACCATATCGACCCCAATTTAATACAATCCGAGACGGACTTGTTTTGATTCCAAAGACAATCCGCTGCTCAATCTTTGACTTTAATTCTGGGAATCCCGCCCAAAGGATTTGCTTTGCGTTTAATGGGGGACCTATTCGAAACGGGTTCTCCTTTAACTCGTAATTGGCAAGCGTCATCTGACTTTTTTTGACAAAGAACCGTCATTTTCGGAACTAAACCAATCCAACGCATACTTATTTATTACATTTTTTGCTATTTTATCTTTAATTGAAATCTGTTCGACTATAAGATTGTCGTTTAGAAGCAAACTAAATGACGCATACTCAAACGCTTGAGAAGCCGTAACTCTATTGGGCGCTTCTGTTTTAAAAAGTACGAAGGCCTTGTCAATATAGCTCTCTAATAAATCGTCGACATCCTCTTTTACCGTAGCCGAAACACTATAAATGTAGCAAAACATAGATATGTATTGATGTTCGAACGTATAATCCACATTTATCAAATTAGCTCCAGTAATTTCGTAAATACCCTGACTAACTTCCAGCAGCTTTTTTCCAGAATCCGTTAGACTGTAGTCGTTATATCTACCTCTTGTGTTAGTGGAAACAAGCCCCAAATCCAGCAGCCAATTCAAACGGGGTTCTATAATGTGGCCCAAATACACCTCAGGCTTTTCCCAGGAGTCGATGCGTTTTCGAAGCTCCAGTACTTTTCTTTTAATTGTGTTGTTCGCCAAGTGACCACCTAATAACCGTTGGAGTTCTTGCAAGAGGTATTCCTTGAAATGCTGTTTTATCGTTTGTACTGTTACTCCCTGACCGCAAATCGCAACAACTGATAACAACGCATTGATGTACATCGAATCAGAGCTATAGAGAAATTTAAAAAGACAGAGCTTGTCGACAAGCTCTAGCTTGAATTGGTTAGTAAAGTCGTCAGTTCGCGCTTTCAGAAGAGTACTATAAACTTTTGATTGCTTCGTTAATACATAGGATCTATTTAATACAGTAACAATATTCAAGTGTTGGAGAAGTTCCAAATATGGTTTTGCTGAAGTCCCTCTAGAGGTATTCTTGATTATACCTTTGTCGTCCCCGCCTAATGCCTTGTAACTGACTAAATCGGCGTTTGTCTTTTCAATATCCTTTTCTATCCTTTTTGCAAAATAGTCGGTTGGGAAATAGTTCGATATCTCAAACTCCTTAACGAGTAATCTTAGATACCCAAGCCTCCTTGTTTTTGCGTTTGTTTGCAGTATTGGAACATCATTAAATCTCGCGAAATACCTATCATAGAAATATTTATCCTGAGTCAATGGTAAATAGGCTCCGCGCAAAATACTTGTTGGCGTGTTCGTTGCAACTTTATTATAAAATTGAGATGCGTGCTCAAGTTGGCTCGGATCGAAATGAACTTCATATAACTTTATATGGGCTGTTGGACAAAACCCAGAATCGACAGGATCAGTAAGAATAAAGTATGGGACTTTCCGATTTTCTTGAAAATAATCGCGAAGCAGCGCATACAATTTACCTGCTGCACAGGTTTCTGTTATAGTAAAGCTTGTTGCTGTGACAAATATCTCCTGAATAAAGGCTAAATCTTCCGACCCAAACGAGGTCGCTGAGTCAGTAATAAGAATTTCCTTTATTGTTGCCGCCTTGATTTGATCGCTTTGTACCAAATCTTGTATTTCGTCCAATTCTATTTCCTCAAGATCGGCTTCGTTTGGAATATTTAACCTTATAACTAAATTGATACCCCAATGATCTCTGCTTATGGACAAGGTCTGTTCAAACGAATCCCAGTATAGGTCGTCATTTTCAAGTGCGCGTAAATAGTCTATTTGTTCAGACGTCATCTTTCTAAATAAAGCAAGCAGCGCAACCTACACCTTCTTGTTCATCTAAAATATCTAATAGATACGAACTTTGTTGGTTTTGGTTTTTTGATGCCCTCTTAATAAAATCTTCTTTAATTTTTGCCATTCTCTCAGGCACTAGCAGTTCTTCCAACTTTTCATCTTGCATCCAAGTATAACCATCACCTTCATACTCCATTGCTTTTTTAAACAACTCCGGATGTTGTTCATATAACCATATCCATTCAATTTTCTGTTGGAAGAAACAGAAAAAGCAACCCGAGCGACTACGTGAATACGCTCCTGTTTTCCCATTTATCTCGAAAGAAACTTTTTTATAATACTCTGGTACGCCTACACCGCTTTCTTCGAGTATCTTAAAAATGTCGTCTCTTACTAGAATATCTTCATTGTCTATTAGCGGGAAATGCGGTTCCGTCGCCAACGGATAGGAAGTCTTTTTTAAAAACTCATGCACTACAGCGTTAAGCTGCTTCGTGTCGAGGTCTAGTAACAAATTAAGTTTTCGTTCCAGTATAAAGCTTGGAGTTAAGGTAGTCCTTAGAATTTCGGCAAATCGTTCCGACTTTGCATTCTGTTCAAGGCCAGCATGGAATTGGAGAATTTGTGTGATATTCTCATTTGCTAAGGCGCTACGAACAACATCCTCGCTCCAGATATTTTTTCTAAATGGAAAAATTGATTGGATGTTAGTCTTCGTTGAAATGTACCCCTCTCTTTCTTCATCTCCACGAATGCCTACGTATGAAATCACAAGATCATTTCCAACGTACCGTTCAAAGGGTTCAAGTTTCAGCTTTTTCGTACACCAACGAGAATTGGACGAAGGAAGGAAACCCCCATACATTTTTAAAAAATGGTCAAATGGAAGTTCCGGACTATCTCCAGTGGCTTTCAATTTGATTATTTTCTTGCCCAAGTAAACCTCCAGATTCTCAATAAGTTTATAGGTTTCATCGAGCTCTTTACCTGTATCACATGTATAATATTCAATGTCCAAGTGGGGGTAATTATTCTTCATATAGATAGCTAATGCAGCGCTATCCTTGCCACCAGAAATCCCTAAAACGTGTCTAACCTTTCTCATGTCCTCAATAAATCTTTTAAGACGTTCGCTAATGCTGCAATATTGGTTGTTTTGTCCTTGGTTAGTCTCTTCTTTATTTCTGTTTCTACACTAGTAATTTGTTCCTTTTTGTTTTTCGGCAGACGGATCATCTTCTTATTTACACCATCAACAAACGACGTGATTTCCAGCCCAAATACCTCTTCTTTGCTTTCATCTACATCTGTTTTAGAAATGTTAGTTAGTGAGTCCAGCTCGATAATCAGTGATTTAAACTTATCATATAAAATAACCTCGTCTTCGTCCTTTAAATTATCAAGCGACTTTCCTATGACCGCCTGAGTAATTGAGTTGAGCCATGCCTTTTTATCGTCCAAAGATGAGTTAAGTCTTTGTATGAATGTCTTCTGATATGGCAGCAAAAGGTGTGTTCGCAGCTTTTGAAACCTCGCCTGGAGTTTTGCTTTGTATTTTTCAAACTCTATTTTCTCTCCAATAAACTCTGATTGAATATAATCTTCGAACCTATTCACTAATGCGTCATAACAGGTTCTTAGTTCCCTGATTGATTCCTGCAGCTTGTTAACATACGATTGAAGCTCAGTTTTGGAACTCTGTAGTTTAGGCACTGAAAAACCGAGTGCAGCAGGAAATTCTTCGAAGAAAGACTGTTCTGGATCCTTTGAGGTCGAAATAGCATCACGCAGTGATAAAGTCTCTTTTTTTAATCTCCTTGTTGCTTTTGAATATTCAGGCAGCCCTTTAAAAAACGTCAAAAATGGCTTAATCGTTTCGATGAAGGTTAAATTGTTTATCTCCTGCTTTACGTCTTGGCTTAGGAATAATCTGTAGCTGTTAAAAATATCCAGTTTCACCCCCTCAATATCGAACGCTTTAATCTCATACTCTTCAGGGTATTTGATAACTAGTTCGAGAACCTCATCTGTCAGATTTGGTATATACCCATATTCACCAAATAAAGCAAAATCATTTCGTTTAACAAACAAAAAGGTAGGAAGCCAAAAGTCAATGAACCCTTGTTTTAGTTTAAAGGGACGTCTGTTCAAAATATCAGACAAATCAGATACACGACGCCTACCTGCCTTTGCGCTGTTCAGAAATTTTTCTGAAACTTTCCATAGCTTTTTGAACGATGATCTGCTTGAAACGGTAGTCGTGAAGTTAATTTCATCAGAATAAAGTTCAATTCCATTTTCTTTAATCAAAGAAAGATAGATCATCTTTTCGGGCGGGAACTTTGACCTGTCGAATCCTAAATCTGGTTGGTTCCAATTATTGACAAGCGCCCTCAAATAGTTCTTCTTCGCTGTGTGAATTGAATTTGAAATCTTATGCTTGTTTACAAGCTCATTGTTGAATTTTGGTGCGTCGGTATAGACGAGTTCACAGATTTGCGACAGCTGCTTGTTAAAGTCGGTCTTCGTCGGTATATCCCTTAATTCACCATTATAAACCCACGCAATTTCTTTCGAATTAGAATAGAAGCTGTTTAATATTTTATGGTTTAGTAGGTTTTGTTGATGCTGGAGAATATTGTTTAGTTCTCGCACGGCTATTTTGTCATTAGCCCTTTCCTGGTCGTCAATTACTTGTTTTGTCTTTTCAATTTCAAAGAGTAGATCGCGGATAGTTTTTGAGTCCTTATAGTATCCGTATAAAATTGCCTCCTTTTGTTCAGAGGAATGTCGTTTTACCTCACTCAACGAAAGCTTTTCATTGAATATGAGATTAATAAAACCATCAATTTCCCCCTCTGGGATGATCGAAATAGGGAAATCAGAAATCTTATATTCAAAAAATCTCGGCGTGCCGCTTGTGTAGGAATATTGTTTAGCGAAAACCAGCGGCAATTGATAGTGTTTATTTAACAATGTTGGCACATCGCTAATTTCGCTAACGCGATTTGCAGCTTCGATTAGCGCCGACTGTATATCAAGGTCGGTCCCTTCAAAGAGAACGTATCGCTTGTTATAATTGCGATATAAAATGATCTTTCGTTTCTCAAGTTCAGCGATCAGCTCCTCGGCCTCCGCGATTCCCAGGCAAACTTTGGAGTAGTTTACCAGAAATGCTTTGTCTAAGACCGCACCGTTTGCGGACAAAATATTAAGTAGCCCTATTGACTTAATAATTTTGAGATAATCAAGTATGTTTCCGTCAAAGGAGCGTTCTATTTCTTCAATAGCGTTTTTGATAGCAGACCATGCTGCATAATCCGGATTATAACGCGAGTTTACAAATGAGTAAAAATTAAAGACGAGATAATCGTAAACACAAGAAATATTGTAGAAAGGATTGTTCTTTCTCCAATCACCGTTATTTATTCCTGTGTAATCCGTCGCTTCTAAAAAGGAAAATAGAGACCTTTCGTTTTGCCCGTATTTTTGAAGTGAAAGTGTAATTGCACTAGCTGCCAAAATATCTAATGGAAATAGCTTTGCAGCAATCTCAGAAAGATATTCGGAGTTAGTCGTAAACGCTTTTGATCTTAACGCGATGTCCAGTGCCTTTCTAGCAAGCTTGTCGTTCTTAAAAACATCAGCATTTTGACTGATATGCTCTCCCGCGAGATAAAGGAGTTGTTCTACTGGTTCGTTGAAAGTAACTTCTTTGAATCGACCTTTTACTTTTGTCCATTCTTGCTTTTGGGATGACGATAGCCCCATAGCATATGCATCGAAATTTTGATGCACTGTAGTTAAGAGTAAGATATTGTGTTTAGGGTTGTTAGCAAATTCAGACAACTGTTGAATAAAGTACAATTCTTTCTCCGGAGAATTCTGCGCCGCATATTCCAAAAACTTTCCAAACTCGTCAATCGTTATTATTAGCAATGGGTTTGATGTCCCAAGATCATGATATCGGTTATAGATTTCAGAGAGAACATTTGCTGTTTCAGTTTTCTTGGCTTTAACATCGAAGTAGTCAGCAAATGTTGACGTAATTGACTTATACTCACCAACAAAATTTACTATCTCATAATTTGGATTGGAAACGAGGTTTACATTGAAGTAACGCTTTTTCCTTGTAATGCTCTGTTGGTATGCCCACAAAAAGGACGACTTACCTGTACCGTATGAACCAATTATATTGAACGACCGGATTCCTTTTTTAAAGTCGTTTGAGATTTGATTAACTACTCTTGTTGCATTTGGTGTAGGGATGTAGTTGATCTCTCGGTCGGAATCCCTAATTATATTTATGGATGTTGTGAACTTAGTTTGCATAGTATTTATCTAATACTGTTAACGGTGATAGTTTCTTTTTAAATTGAAGCTCCTTGATGCCAGCATGGTCATTGAACGTAATACCGTTTGCTGGTTTTGACGCCAAGCTCTCTATTTTATTGAGCAAACCGCCTTTGCTCAAAGAATAAACTATTCCAATGCTATTAGGTTCTTGTTCGAGTGTTATGAGATTGACAGATTGGTCAAAGTTGCCAGCTTCCAGGATAGAATATAGAATAACCTCATCTGGTATTTCTGTTCTATCAGTATTTTCAATTACGAAGTAGTCATCTTTCCCTCTACTAAAAGCCTTTATGAGGTCTAACTCGGATAGAATACCTGAAAACGAATCCTCTTTATCTTTCAGATGGTGCGAAGTCCGTAAGTATAACTTCACAAAAACATTGAAGTCGTCATGAATCGTTTTTTCATTCGCCTGAAACTGTCCGGTGCTTTCGGCTTTTCTTTTTACAAAGGAGATATAGTTTTCGCGGGTAAATTCAATCTTCTCCCTTCGAAATTCATTGAAAACGAGAGAGTATGTCGAAGCAATCCCACTTTTCACCAAATGGTAGTGCAAAAGCCAAAGGCTTGCCTCATCTTCTAGGTAAGGATCCCAACCATCATTAGCTAAAAGCTTATCGGCAAACGGTGTTATTTTATCATCGAGCGAAAGAAGACCAAAAGATTTCATCCAAAAGCGAATGGATGCAACCATATTTTTACCTACACCAAGCATTATCGCCGCATCATCATCATTAAACGACTTACCCGAACTTATAAAGTCATATCCTTTTTTGGGCCATAATTGCCGACATTGGAATGACTCGTGACCACTAAAAGTGTACTTTTTCTCCATATTTAAATATAATGTAAAGTTACCTCGTTTACAGTGCCTTTGATTGGGCATTTTCAAAATGTGGATAAAATGAGGACAACCCGATGACTATTGAAAACACTCCCTTTGCTTTAATAAATTTTATCAATAACTACTCCTTGAAAACAAATTACCGCGTATAGATTTAGCCCACCCTTCCCCACTTATTATCAGCTGCAAATGGGTTACCTCGATCACCGGCACGCGACAACATCTGCATTTGCTCTGCAAACAGGATAAAGTTCTCCTTTGATAAAGGTGATTGGTATTATCACCATCCGCGCCGTACGCTTCTCGCCATTTGCTAATTCTGTTTAGAATCTTGACCAAACGATAAGTTTGATCGTGGATCAAACTTATCAGAAAACATATCAAAGTAACCCGTAAAGGATGTTGATCCAGACGCTGTATTATGATATTAGCTCAAACCACATTGTCAGATTTTCTGAAAGGGATGTAATGTCTAGATTTTTCTACTCGCAATTTCGACTGAATAGTCTCTGAGTTTGGGTTTGAGTAAATTCTTTTCCTCTCCTAGTTCTGAAACCAGCTTGATTAAGTTCCTTTGTGATCTGATAAAATGACTTTCCCTGCGACCGTAAGGAGACTATCAGTGCCGTCGATTTTTTATTACTATCGTCTTCAATTGCATTTGCTCGCCTAATTTCCATTCCTTTTCTTATGGCATCAATGCTTAAATTGGTTGGACTGCCTAATTGTTTGCCCTGCTTCTTTAGTTCTGACAATGCAGCCTTAGTTCTATGGCTAATTCGTTCCCTTTCGTCCTGAGCCAAGACTGCCATTATGCCTATTGTAACTGCATTTGCATTAGGCATATCTGCGCAAACAAAATCTATTTTACTATCCCGAAGAGTAAATATAAAAGCGGCGTTTCTACTCAACCTATCTAGCTTAGCAATAAGTAATGTAGCCTTAGTTTCTTTGGCTTTCTTGATAGCCTTTATCAACTCTGGCCTTTGATTGTTCTTCCCGCTTTCTATATCTGTAAATTCATCAGTAACTAAACAATTACCATCTTTTAAAAATTGTGCAACCGCCGTTTTTTGGGCTTCAAGTCCTAAGCCTGAGATTCCTTGTTTTTTCGTGCTAACTCTATAGTAGGCTATATACTTCATAGTAACATTATTTAAAGGAGTGTTTGTAAAATGTAATTACAATTTAGATTGAGGGATTATGTCGCCTCGCTCGTCAATATGGATAACGTCAGTGCCCAATTGCAGCAATGTTCGTCCAACCATACTCGCCCGGTGGCATTCCCTGGGCTTCAGTTCGCAACACATAATACAAGTGTTTACATCCTCACTGAGTTGAATTAGCTTTTGAATGCCAGTTTTGTAATCAGGGCTTTTATCAACCAAATCATAGCTGAGCTTCCCGTTGAGATACAATGATTGATCTTTAGGCTTACCGCCCAATTCTGCACCCATGAAGACGTATTTGACGCCGTTTTGGCTTAAATAGTCTTCCAATCTCTTTTTTGAATAATTAGGTTGAAAACGAGAAACCGGATTGGTTCTGATGTCTATAAGTATTTGAATATTAAATTGTTCTAGTAGCGACAGAAAATGAGCGTTGTTTCTATTGCCATAACCTATTGAGTATATCATAGCTTCTATTTCAATTAAAGCTACTTTAATACTACAGTTACAATATCTTATCCGGCTATATATAGTATAATCAGCAACAATAACCGTGTATTGACGACAAAATGTGCTGTTGTAGCATCTTGCGCCCGTTGGCCTATTCTTTTAAGACCTGTATCAGCCCTACATATTATCCCGTTTATACTCACTATGCACGTTAGCATAATAATAGTACTACAGTTTTCTACATCTGTAGTACTTAAGCCATTTATACTATAGGGTTCAAGGCTATACTGGGAAGTAAACTATAGCCTCAAGTGATTTTATGGATATTATTTTTGATGCTTCCAGGCGCATCCATTAGAGGCACAAATGCCCGTAGATCGTAGATTCTGCGTAAATCCTCATATAATTGGTTCGAGAATAGTCCAGAAGGGGGAGCAAAAGCCGCAGAACATTCTGCGGCTTTTTTGTTTCATTAAATATCTTACCCCTCGCCTAGCGCTGCCTTCAATTTTATCAGCGTTTCTAAATGCGAGCGAAGGACAGGGAGCGTGTCAGCAACAAGATTTTTCAAGTCGTTATCAGTCACAAATCCCTGTGCGTCTTCAAAACGCTTTATTTCTTTGCGATGCTTGCTGATCATCTCAGTAGTCCACTCCTTGTCCCAGGAAGGACCTTTTTTTCGCTTTACGTTCAGGAAGTTCACATTCCCAGTGCCATCAATATCGGTAAGCAATATCCCTTTCTTCGATGCATAATTTCGCAAGTCGCTGTCCATCTTCTTATGGTCGTCGAGCATTTGCGCAGCCTGTGTTTTCAACTCGCTGCTCGTGCCCTTTTCCATACCTGCGTTCAACCAGGACATTTCCTTAAGATTATCCTCCAGCGCATCTTTTACAAATTCTGTCTCTGTTTCAGAGGATGGTGCCTCAAAGTCAGGACCTCCGCTTGCAGCTGGTAAGACGATCTTATCCTGGCCGGCGCACGGAATCGCCAAAATAGCAATGGCAAAAGTCGATAATAAATTGAGTTTCAGTTTCATGGTCTAAATATTGAAGTGAGTAATTGATTGATTATTGCGGATAGTGGTTGTTCGTTAAAGAAAACTTAAAAACAGTGCCAGCGCATGGCGTTTACACTCACTCAAATCAACTAGCTCAGCTGTTTGGTATCTTTGCGTGTGGCTGGACTTTTTGATGCTGTAGAGCTGTTTGATGAGGGTAAAAAACGATTTATAGACTTTAGCCTTCCAGATACTGAACTTAAACTATGGGAGCAGTTCTTTCCTCGCTCTGAATCTGATAGCTATTATCAGAAATTTATTACTGAGACTCCGTGGGCACAATACAGGCGTAAGATGTATGATAAGATCGTACCCGATCCACGATTGACCGCATGGTATGGCAAAGATGGAACTAATGAGTGGACACCTGAGCTACTCGCCATAAAAGCAAAAGTTGAAGCAGCGGTTGGGATACAATTTAATGGCGTACTGCTCAATTATTATCGAGATGGAAATGATTCAGTATCGTGGCACAGCGATACGCTACCAGCAAGTGGAAAGGCCACACCGATCGCGTCGGTAACATTTGGAGAGACCCGGATCTTTAAAGTGCGACATAAAACAAGAAAGGATATTCAGCAGCTCGACATACCGCTTACACATGGCAGCCTATTACTGATGGGCGAAACGATGCAGCTACATTACGAGCATCACATCCCGAAGACCTCAAAACGAATTGGCCCGCGTATCAATCTTACATTCAGGATAACAGAACAGTTTCAGTAAAAAAAAGACAAAAAAAAGAGGTAGACCCAACTTGCTAGAACGTATCCCAGAAGCCAGTGTGCTACCCCGTTTTTTTTAGCTAATGCTAAAGTTTGCTCTCTTGCGAGAAAAGAGTCATACTCCAACTATACCTCGAACTTAATGCCGCAGTATCTAGCTTTACCCCCATTCGATAGCCTGCTTATTCCACCATACCTAAACCAATACCCTAAAGCCTTTCGGCCCTCGGAAAAACTACAACAGAAAAACAACTACCAATAAAAGTGTCTTTATAATATCGTAAATGAAGAACTTCTTTTTCTACTAATAAAGTTACGAAGCTGTACAAAAAACAGCAAGTTATTTTTCGTTAACGAAATAAGGCAAGGAACAATCTCCAACTACTTTCGCGCCATCGTGCAACAATATGAATGTCCCGCCTTTATACACACCGCCAAGGTACTCGAGACCAAAGAAATCAGCGATTGTAACCACATCAGATGGAGGAGTTGTTTTGATCGCAACTTCAAGATCCTGACGTGCTTTTAGCAGGTCTGCAATTGCAATTGAATTTCCTATAGTTGTTTGTTGATCCTTCGCCAATTTTGAGAATACCCAATTCGTGGCAATTTTATCTTTTTCCTGCTGTGTGCCAGCTTTTTTATAGCTCTCTACCGGCTTCATTACAGCAGATACATCATTCAACACCTTTTGAATTGAGGCAGTATCGCGATAGGACCATTGGTTAAAATCCTGCCACAGGTAATTGACAACGGGCACATGGGTTTTGTAGTTGATCTTCGCCGTCAAAAGATCATCAGTGAATTTTTTGTACTTGTCCCGGAAATTATCCCATAGTCCCTTTATCGGTGGACTGGTTGGCTTCTTGAGATTGACAGCTATGACCTTAACGGGGAGATCATGCGTGGATATCAACGATGAAACTTTGCTTAGTGCATCGCTGAAGCCAAGGCCGAGGTGCCCTTCTATCCGGAAGAAGTTCTTATCGTTTATGTTCTGTGTGGCAAATGGAACCTGCGGTGCAAGAAAGTAGTTATTGATGTGATCAATTTGACTCTCCGGCGCATGTGCACGCCAGTATTTCAACAGGTCATTTACCCCATCTACATTGTAATAGTATGGTATAGCCTTGTCTCCCAAAGGCATCGAAAATTCTGCCGAAGGAATGATCTTCACAGCGGCTGATGTTGCGCCGATCTTAGTTACTAATGCAGAGGCTACATTGAAGAACTGGTTGATGAGTGCCATAATGCGTCGATAAAGGCGCTGCAGTTTTTCGAACTGATACTTGTACGCATCCGCTTGTGCGACCGACCTATAGTAATACCTGTACGGATCTGTGCCGGCCCCTGAAACGCCGAGACCGCCGAGAATAATAAGTCTGTCGATCCTGTCGCCGTTTATGATGGGATACTTAGTTGCGAAATCATTATAAACAGCCAGGTATTCATTGATGGCTTGCTGCATATCGTATATGAATCCAAGGTAGTACGACACAAAATTTGTCTGTGATGCCGGATTGAACGTATTGAGCTTCGCAATTGCGAGATCCATCCCCAGTCGCGGTATCAAACTATTTGCATTTGTAGCGATAACACCGAGTTTAGCGACAATGGCACTCTTATTGGTGTTGAATGTGTTCGTCACATTAGTCAGATACTCTCCGGGATTGGTCACGGCAGATATCTTCGGCAGGCGGGACATCAGCAGATAATTGATGGTAAGAAGGCTTGCGTTGTTTGTTGTTATCTGCAATGAACTGACAGGAATAATGACATAACGTCCCTTGATGATGCGGTCAGTACCCTTGTCGTTACAGTCGCCCTGCGAGCAGTTGTCGTACTGCACATCGTCGATATCCGCAACAAAAGCAAGAACACAGTTATTTAGGTTAAAGCCAGCGATCTTAGCCGCGGCGGTTTGAATATTTGGGGATATCGTACGTTTATCCACCTGCGGATCGGGAGCAGCTGTAAATATCTCCACGCATTTTACTTCTGTTACGGTCACGCCTGGTTTGGGCACGGCACCGTTCATAAATTCTGAAAGATTCTCGTCGTTGTTGACAAATATCTTGCGCGAAGCACTTTTGATAAACTTGTAGCTACCCTCATCAGTTGCAAAACCCAGAACCAAAGCGGCAGGGTTAGCTGCCAGCGCATTGGCAGTCTCCAGCAAGTATCCATCTGGAGTAACACCATAACCGGGCATTACCTCATAACTCAGAACATTGGTACCACTAAGGTTTGTTTTGGTGATATTCAGTCCTTTCATAACCCCGTTGCCTAAGAGATAAGACCGGGTCGCCCGCTCTTCTATCTCGACATATCCGGTAGTTTCGTTCAGGTTCTCATTGGTCAGAAACTGATCTGGAACGTATACGGGGTACTGTGTATTCCTGGATTCCATATGATAAGTTTTACAACGCTTTCAAAAATTTTTATCAGCTTTTTACAAAAACATAGTTGTCATTATTCACACCTGGTAGCGCACTATGATTCAAGATCACCGGCCTGTCTATCATTTCACCTGAGGCGATCTCATCGCCTTTGTCGCACGACATAAGCACAGAAGGCGGATAAGTATTCTTCAGCTCAGACATCACCTCGCCCAGTTTGTCGAGCGCTATAATGTATAATTTCCTCTTATCGGGATTGGGATCGAGACCGTTGGGTTGGTTGCACTTCCTGAAATCACGTAGCGCGTTCATAAATGCTACGTACGCTTTCTCCAATTCGTACATCTGTGCCGGATTAAGCCAGCATATCTTGATGCCGATATGAGCGGACGCTTCCATGCGGATGCATTGCTCTATAAACTGCCTGAAATACATGTCTTCCGATATCTTCAGCCAGCCAGGTAATACGACCGATATTTTCATCGAATAAGTATCCTTGATCTCACAGTCCGCTCCATGCTTGCCCCCGCGACATAAATTCAACGGCTGAAACGGAGGATCGCCGGCAAGTGGTGTATGCAAAGGGCGCAACAGTATATGTTCGATCACATGCAATCCAAACACTGATTCGAATGAACCAGCACGGTTGTCAATTATGCGGTATTTACCATCATTCCAGATCTCTGCATTCGTACCGCTCTCAAGTTTTATGTTTACCAGTTTTTTGAATGAACTGCCCGTAACCCCAAGCATACGGGATACCCTATACTCCAGACCGCTAATATTACCAGAAGCTTTTACATCCTTCGAATAGTTTAGTGCGTGGGAACGTCCAGCGCTTATCTTGGGATACTGAGTGAGGAAACCGATCTTCTTATCTATCAACTCCGCACCTGAATAGTTCTGGTAAAAATCGTCGCCTTTCTGTTCGAAGCGGAACAGGCTGTAGTCAATGAATTTTTCGTTGAATCGAGCAAGCAGATGATCAAGGAACTTATTCCGCCTTGCCTGGGTACTCTTGTTATCCTCCAGCAGTTCAGAATAATCTTTCCCTTCCGGCTCGTAATTCTCAATAAGCTTTTGAATGTCGTTTATCTCGTCAGAACCGTCGGCCGTCTGGATTGTTCTCAGGTCCTGGTAGTAGTAGGTCTGTTTATTCGCAGCCTCATTCCACGACAAATTGGTTTTGAAGTTGGATAGCTGTGCAAGATAGTCAGCCAGCAGTTGCTCAAAAAACACCAGGTATGCTTTTAGCTGCATCCGCTGCGCCTGGCGCAAGGTAGAGGCACTATCGGGCACGCCTTCCTGACCAAGCATATAGTTCTTCGGAAATTCGTTCTGTATCGAATAGAACCTTGCGGTATCGCGGTGTGTACCTGTCGGCCACGGAAGATCGCTTTGAAAATCTCCTGGAAAATGCCGGTGCTTGATCACATCCTTTATCTTCAGGTTAGCATCATATGGCGGGTCAAAATAGATCAGTCCTTTGTTGAAGTTGAACCTGTTGAAACGCTTCTTCGGGTCTACCTCATTAAAGTCAAGCGCGAGCCTGAAGGTATGCTCCAATGGATCGGAAAGATGAAGGCAATGCTTTTTAGCATTCTCAATGTTGACAAAACTTCCACCTACCTTTTTGTAGCTACTTAGATGAATATCCTTTACCGACTGCACGCCCTCGATATCCATAATGATATTCACGAGGTCAGAAGTATAAATAACATCACGGTGGTTAAACTTCGCAAGCTCGTCATAATCTATAAAACCACGCTTTGCTATTGAGCCAAGAAATATTTCATCAATGCGCTTGCCTTTATTCAGCAGATCTTCAAAAGTATAAAGGTTGATACCGGGGCTTATATAGTTGTACAGATCATTATATACCTGGAACCACACTTTCTTTGCATCGGCATCAGGTTTCAGCTCGATATCGGCACATATACCGACCCGCTCCTCCTTTATCGCAGAAATCCGATCCACGTCTTCGCACAGGTTTCGCCAATCGCGCAACAGCGCGCATACGTAGTTTATACAACATTCCTCAAACTCCTCCTTCTTTATATTACCTGTGTTGGCATTGCCTGCTGACCGGTATTTCTCAAGCGTTTCCAGAAAATTTCTGTGGTACGACCATACAATCTCGTATTCCTCCATTTCCAACTTCACAGTGTACAGCCCTTTGAGTTTTAGCTTCTCAAATGCATTAAGCGGTTGAGTGGCGCTGAGCTCTGCTTTCTTCAGATCATAATATATGGGTGGACGGGCCTCTTCATTATCATTGGTGAGTATCCATACATTTCGAAGCCCGGGCACCTGGTCTATCAGCATCTTTCTGTAATCTGCAATACACACAGGATGAGATGTCAATATCTTTTTTGCACTGAAAAAGGAACGCGTCTTTGCTGGTGCCGTTTTGCCTGCATCTGTAAGTAGGTCATTTATATCGAACGATGTTCGGTAACCAAGGTCAGTCAGCGCATAACACAAAAGCTCCAGAATCGTTACACCGGGGTCGTGAACGTTGTAGTCGGTCCATATCTTACCCGACAATTTTTGCAAATATTCAATACCCGTCTTACGCAACAGATCATAATCTTCAGCAGGAAGACGTGTAGGTACCGCAGGTATTTTAGGGGTTTCAGTTGCTAACATGCTGCGTTTGTATTCACTATATGGTTCTCAAATGCCACGGATGTGATGACGTTACTCTCCTTATCCGCTACTATAAGTTCTTCACATTTCGTATTGCTATTCGTTCTGATCACTTCAAAATTGGTAACATAGTCTATGTATGGTCTTTCTTCAATAAAGTTGATCAGCTGCGACTGATAGATCTTTCCTTCAAACGATACCTGCTGCTTACTGTCCACGCTCCAGGGTGCTATGAACGCCGCCAGCTCTTTCTTTAACTGGTTGCTGTAAAATGCTTCGTCGCCATACTCAGGTCTTATCTTCACGTCACAGACCACTTTCAATGGTTCATACTGGGGATTGACAACATCTAGATGCGCAAATGCAGATGTGAGACCGGCAATATATTCTTTCACCGATTCTATAACCGACTTACTGACGCGTGGTTGCAGCGCGTCCTGGAAGTTGACATTGGCTGGATTTGGCAGCAATACAATTGTTACATTGCCTGTCACATACTCCGATTGCAGGTTGCTATGTGAAATGCACTTCACTTTGAAAATAGACGGGAAGCGCTCCAACACCAACCGTTCATAATCCCAGATGCTCCATGCGCGTCCTTTATGCCTCAACCTTTCGCTTACGCGCGTGTAATAGCTTTCATCCTGCTCTTCCGGCCTGCCACCATACGATGCATATGGCTGAGTAACTTTTTTGACACCAGGGATCCGATTCTCGAGTTTGGTTATTGAACTTGCTGGTAGCGCCTTGTTTAATCTTCCTAGATCGTTTATCCGTTTATCGTATACAGCTTCTATGGCCTGCGTTTCGATACCTATGACAAAAGGATATGCGGAGCTATCCTGTGGAACAGAGCCTTTGATCCATACCAGGCCGTCGGTCAAAATACTATGCGTAGACACGGCAGCAGCAGGAATATTGAATTTGATAAAACCCGTGTCGGAAAAATTGAGTGTGGTATTCTTTATAATTTGCTCTGTACCAAAAGACTCCCAGTTATTACCCGAAAGGTAGCTCCAGCTTATCCTGTTATCCTCATTTATCTCTTTGTCCAGGTCGCCGGTATCATCATGCAGCTGAAAGAAAATACTCACAACCTGGGATGAGTCCACACCGCTCAGTCCTACTAGCAAGTTCCCTTCGTCATTATATTCGGGGATAAGCGAATTACCAGTTCCCTCTAACTGCTCGACACCAAAAGGATGAAGATGATACATTGAATGCTCATCCAGGTCGATCGTTGCCTGGGCGACGTAGTCGAGATGCAACGAATTGAACTCGGGCGTATACGGTGTATTGGGGAGTGGTGTTGCCGCATCTGTTGCTTTTGCTATGGCTGCATTGGTCAAAATCTTCGGATAGTATACATGTCCGAAATCATAACCTAATTCTATCTTAATAAAACCCCAGCGACTATTTACCGCATAGTTTTTCGGCTGGCCGTATTCGTAGCCGCTTTTTAATGTGTTGTTCTTTGGCTTGAATGTATTTGTGGTTGAATTTTTAGAACTGTCAAGGTATTGTGCTCCATCATTCACTTCCAGATATTTCCAACCACCGTCATCCAATATCGATAGCTTGCCGGGAGGATGTCCCTGCTGAAACACCTTCATTTTGTGTGTCGGTGTACGCCACTGATCCAGAAATTCAGTTCCCGCGTCAGTATACTCGGCATAGTGTTTCTTCATATTACCGGGTATGCCCTTCCAGTTCATCGACAGGTGGAACGACTTCAAGTATTTATTGAACGCCTCATAAGCACCAACATACAAAGTTGACTTGTATTTCACTGGTTGTGCTCCGAAAGGGAAAAATGGCTTTGCGGGATCAAGTACACCTCCATCATTCTGAATGATCAGACTTCTTAAACCAGTTACATTCACTGTGAGCTTTATCGACGAGACTGGTACATTCTTCAATATGGAATAAGCATCGCCAAACGCAGTTTGGTCACTATTATCCAGACTGATCCTGATAACAGGATGATTGGTACTGAAGCCGGCCTTGTGGACCGCTTCATTGTAAGGGATAACCGCCGGATCGCCCGGATCTATCTTTACCAACAAATACGGAAGGCTATCGCCGCTCACGTTGTCCAAACCAGGCATGGTATCAACCTCCGCTCTTTGCCATCCTTTTGTTGAGGAATACTCTGCGATCAACGCACTTCTGTCGAGATTATTGATGCCTTGCAACTGAAGTGTCACACGCCTCTTGCCTTCAGGAAGATTTAGCATCGGCGATGAAAAGGCAAAACCCAGTTGCGCCTCAATATTATCTTCAGAACCAAAGGCACGCCAGCTTTTGATCGTGCCAGCAGGATCAACGATATTTTCAGTCAGCGCATTATCTGCTTTAAACAGGCCAAGTACTTTACCGCTATCTTTCTTCGCAAAAACGGTCTTTACTTCTGCAACCTTAGCCTTATTGACGATCAAGTCATCATTCGTTTTAAAATAAACAGGCTTACCTGTATCGTCTTTGCCGGCAAGTAGCACAGTTCCACTCGGCACTAACGCCTGTGTTGTATTTTTCTCCGGCTCGAAAAGCACAGCCACTTTATCAGGTTCTTCAGCTAGTGGTTTCAAACGCAAAACATCCTTATAATAAAAATCCAGCTGTTTCTTAGTAAGGCTATTCAAATGCTCCTGCGAATACCCATACAACTTCAGGAAGGTGAGGAACAAGGCGATATGCGGACTAGTAGACGCTTTATCCTCCAGATCTTCGAGCGAACTGAATTTCAGTTGCTTCGATTGATAGTCATAAACTTCTTCAAAAAAAGCGGTCCAGTCGCCATCCTGGTGGTTCTGATCATTATAATAAACCACGGATTCAGCAAACCGTGCCGCTTGTTTCAACAGGTCCTCTATTGAACGTTCATCCAACTTTACATAGTCGGGACGCAACGCCTGGGGATACCGTTCAAACTGGTAAGTGCCTTCACGCTGAAGAGGGTGCGGTATGTTACACGATTCACTCATTTTTTGATATTCGTGCCTTCATTTAGGTAAAAAGGATACACCAGGTTGTGGCGCGTGTTTGTGGCTCGTATTAAATATTCAACAGACACAATGACCAATCCCTCCTCTGCAGAAGGAATCAGTGTTACATTCTCAGGCTTTATTCGTGGCTCGAAATAATAGATAGAAGTAAATACAAGGTCTTTGATATACGTCTGTAGCGAAACCGTCAGCGGTTCAAATAATATCTCATCAAGGTTACAGCCATATTTGGGCTGAAGTATACGCTCTCCTACCCGTGTAGATAGCAATATCTCCATGCTGTTTTTTATATCTGTCTCGTCGCTTATCATCAAAGCACTGCGGGTAGGCTTCGAGAACTGCGGCGGAAAACTCCAGCCACTGCCCAAAAATGATCTAGTCTCTTCCATTGTATCCTCTTATAGTTGCTGCCTGCTCCTCTCTGCAAAACAGCAGTGTGTGTGATTAATTAATATTTACCATTGAGCCTTTTATCTCTGTTATTGCGCTCGATTTGAAAGCCGCACCTGCAGAACCCTCACCTTTCAGGTTAGCACTGGCCTTTATTTCTACATTCACTCCTTCTATCTTGATATCAGCCGTTGCTTTTATCTGCACATCTTTCGCACTTTCCATTATTATTCCATCGGTATTCATCTGCATCTTATTTCCATTCTCATCTTCCAGCTTTATGCCTTTTTCATCGTCGCTGATGATTATTTTATTGCCCGCGGGTGTTTCTATTGTAATACTCTTCTTTTCATCGTCGAAGAGCAGCTTCATCTTCTCCCTGGTCACAAACCCCTTCTGGTGGTTATCATCGCTACCCGGAAGCGGTGCAGGCAGCTTGCTGCTGTTCAACATTCCAAGCACTATAGCATTACGCGGATCGTCATTTAAAAAGCCAACTACCACCTCATCACCTATCTCGGGACGAAAGAAACTGCCGCGTTCCTTTCCAGCGTCAAGAGAGGCTACACGAGCCCAAACCGCTTCGTCAGTTTCAGACACCCCGGGAATCTTAAGCAATATGCGGTCCTCGCCTTTAGGATCATCCTTCAGTTGCGCAACGATGCCTATTTGCAATCCGTTCACTGCAGGTAGCAATCCGCCTGCTGGTCTATCGGCAACGTCATTGAATCGTTCGGCGTGGGTAGTGAAACTCATTCCAAACTGTATGTCTGTCTCCCACTTGCCATGTGTGATAAAATGCCGCACGCCAGAAACAAATGCCTTGCCATTAAAACGCTCACCTATCCCATTCAATCCAATAATATCACCGGGTTGTATGGCGGCAAACCCAATACACCGCGCACGACCTTTTATCTTTGAAAGCTTCGTCCTTGCAGCTTTGGCATCGGCTATGGCTTTCGCCTCAGCACTTTCCAACTGATTCGGAATATTTATTTTTAGTTCGGGATCCCCGATAGCACCACTTACATCTGACACGGAAAGATTTCCATCTTCAGCCAGCGAACTAGTCCCTTCTTCCTCCGCCAACTCCTGGTCTGCAGGATTCCACGTTTTCACCTTCCATTCTTTAAAGCTTGTTCGTGCATCCAGTTCCGCCTCCACTTCGAGTATTGAGCTTCCATAATGCAACTCGAGCGTTGCATCACCGCTTAGATCGGGTTTCTTTACAGTTAGCTTTTCATTTTCATTAATGACCACCAGCCCATTCATTTCTGCACGCATAACGGCAAAATCCCAGTCGGTCGAATTGTATTGCACGAGGTGTTCATGCGTCACTGTCGTATCTTCAACTTCCTTCTTTTGACTGTACTCGTCGAGAATAGTAGAAATGGCATCGCTATCTGTACTATCCGGGAACAACCTGCTATTCCTGGTCAACGCCATTTTAAAGCAATCATGTTTCAGCGTAATGATCAAGACCGGTGTATCGTTTTCAATCACTTTAATTGCATGCTTAACAATAGTGCCTTTAAAGATCGTTTCTTCCTGCTGGTGATAACCAGCATGGATCTCTAAAACCGCGCCCGGAATAAAATCAGGTTTGTCGCTTAGAGGAAATGTCTCAGCCGATACGTCCCCATCAAGGAAAATGATCTCCGCCTCGCTAATACGATTCACGCCCTTAGAAACCGTTACAGCCATGACCTGGTAAGTAGACGGAATAGCTTCGCCATTCAGCAATATGGTAGCTGTTGGCAGATCGCTATTGGCAGGTGTTGGCACTAATCGGTTGTTATCCTCAGGCATTCTTGGTTGTTTTTTCTAAAGGCGGAAAGTATACGTCCGTTCCGGTAGTTACGCGCCGGAAACTATTGAGCCCGTTTACTTTTGCCACATCTATATAGTATAGGTTAGTATTGTAAATAGAGTACGACATACCAATCAGTCTCTCAGTCTGCTTCACCGTTCTTTTATGTGTAAGATCAGGAGAACTCTTGCTATTGATCATTTCGCTCAGCTCCTGGTCAACGCAGCTGGTCAATGCTATTGTCACTTTAGCACGCAGTGGCGTTCCGTCAGCTTTGAACAGTGTGTAGTTCACGTCCACCGTCTTCATCACCGTTTTCAGCAATACAGCCCCATAGCGCACCATGATATAATTGGGAGCATGGGTACTTCCGTTGTAGGTGTATACCACTTTCAAAAACTTCTCAACTTCCTCTGGAACATTCTTTTTGTCTGCACTGACCGCACCGGTGCCATCAATGATAAACTCAAACTGAAAGTCCTGCGGCTTTATCTTCTTGAACCGCATTTCGCTGGTGGTCGAACCATTCCCTTGCGATTCTTCCCTATCTACCTGCAGCTTAACGGAAATAGCGGCCGGATTGAACATGACCTCGTATTCACCGGCCTCGGTGTTCTTTTCCGAAAAGTCTATTGCCTTGTAAGCAGTAAACTTCAGTTTTGTCAGTTGTCCGTTTTCTAATGAATCAGCCATTCGGATTAACGTTCGTTGATATTCCTGATCTTAGTCAGTACCTGGTCTATGATCTTTTGAACGGCGGTATCGTCAACCTTTGTTGTGCCACCGCCGGAAGAAGATGAAGATTGCTGTGGTGCGGTTTCATCTATCGTAGCTTTTATTACGAGTTCTCTTATTTCTATCGGCATAGTTGGATCAGGTTAAAGAAGCCATTCGCTCCGAGCGTTGATAGGCCAACTCCAAAACTTCGATCACAAATGAGTTATCTGTTGCCTTCAGGTCCGACACATTCCACTTTACAGGGTACACCCCATTGAATTTCCAGGCTGCCGCTGGTTCATGCTTCTCGTTCAGCAACGTCACCTGCACATCGCAAAGCTTGAAGTCGAAATTGTACATAGCATTCCGCACCCAGTCGTTCAATGGTGACGATTGCGTTGTCGGCATCCCGCGCTTCAACACCAGGTTTGGAAACTTTGCACGTACAGGCAGTTTATACACAAACCTGTTCTCCCCACCTTCAACCAATTCTTCAGCAGTTAGTTCGGCATTCAGTCCAGCCACCTCCTGGAATCGCGTATCGATCTCTGCTTCACCGTCCAACCCTTCAAATACAACTTTGAAGTGAAAGCCCGGCGAGGGGTATATTGCTTCCGCAGCCATCAGTTACTATGGTTTAGAAACGGTGATACCTTCGTGTGCTACTTCAAGCGTCTCGATCGACACCTCGTTACCTGTGGCTTTCAACGCACCACCATCAACTTTTACAGGGAAGGCGTTACGCACTTTCCATACTACAACAGGTTCGTGCTTTTCGTTCAGGAGTGATATGGTAATATCTCTGCGCTCGATCTTGTTCATCTGCACTGTGTTCCACCATTGGAACATCTCGTTGTCGCCGGCAATTACCCCACGTTTCATGGTGATGTTACCGTATTTCTGCATGCCCGGCATTTTGATAGTAGAATAGTCGGGACTGAGGCCATCTCGGTATTCGATCACCTGGGTTTCTACGTTCAGACCCGAAACTTCCGTGAAGCCCAGATTAGTACCGCCCCATTCAACGCGGAAGTGAAAAGCGGGTAGTGGATATTGTGTTGCCATTATGATCTGGTTATTTCGTTGAAAAATGCTGTTTTAAGAAGATTATGATTGCTGCAGTTTGTGAGAGAACTTAAGCACAACAAATTCAGCAGGTCTTACTGCTGCCATAGCTATCTCTACGTTCAGATACCCGTTAAGAATGTCCTGGGCTGTCATGGTAATGCCCAAGCCGCAATTCACGACGTACGCGTGTTCTGGTTTTGCGCCAGCTAAGGCCCCGCGACGCCAAAGATTGTTTAAGAAATTTTCGATCTGTGCTTTGATACGCAGCCATGTATTAGCGTCATTTGGTTCAAACACTGCCCACGATGTAGATTTCTTACAACTTTCTTCCACAAAATTGAAAAGACGCCTTACAGGCACATAACGCCATTCGTTGTCGTTGCCGGCAAGTGTCCTCGACCCCCATACCAACACACCTTTGCCATAGAATGGGCGAACGGCATTGATCGACTTACCCGCATTAGCATCTATGTTCATGCCCTCTTGTGTCTTATCGTCTATAAATGTGTCAACACCGGATACTGACGACAGGCTGACATTTGCAGGCGCTTTCCATACACCCCTATCGCGATCCACCATGGCGATAACGCCTAATACGGCACCACTTGGTGGCATGGTGGTCACTTTAGAGTTCAGCACCTTCAGTATGCTCTTGTAGCCCGGCACAAGGTTGATCATTGTTTTTTCCAGACTGGTCTCATACCCTTCGCCAAGCGACAGGATAGTTGCCACCGCAGCCTTGAGCTCATTGTGAATGGAATTCAAAACAAACACTGCAGCATCCCTGCGTGTGGCCTCTGTGCCACCTGCCGGAATTGGCTCTATACCCGGAGATACCGCCATACCTTTTAGAATATTTCCACCGTTAACAGATTTAAATTTCGCACTAACTCCTGCAAAGGTCAAACTGCCGGGTGCAGGATCGTCTATTTTGGTAGTCGAAAAAGCGT
This sequence comes from Polluticoccus soli, assembly GCF_029269745.1. NCBI lineage: Bacteria > Pseudomonadati > Bacteroidota > Chitinophagia > Chitinophagales > Chitinophagaceae > Polluticoccus > Polluticoccus soli. The sequence continues at coordinate 797,867 of NZ_JARJHT010000001.1, forward strand.
CACTATCCAGGTTAATAAGGTCTTGTAATATTGGCTTTACATTGATCTTCACAAAGTTCATTGTACTTGTCAGAAAATCAGGATGTTTAATAACGTCGGTTTTAACAATGGCGTCACTATTGTCAATTATCATTCCATCAACCTGCAGCGCATAATGAAACAGATAATTAAAAACAGCCTTCAATTTGGTCATATTATCTCTGTCTGCAGCATACGCAGCAGCGAGCGAATTGTATGCGGTAGTTGAATTGGTTGCGCCGCCAACAGTCTGGTAAAATGCCTCCAGGCCGGTTCCCAGGTTCTGGTTATCACCCGGTGTGCCGGTAATACCTACCAACGATTCATAATTGGCTATTTTGTCTTTAATTTTCACGCCGTCGGTATCGAGATCGGTGTCTTTAAAGAAATCTTTAAACTTCTTTGGACTACCAGACTGTTCGATGTTGTTATTAATATCCTTAAAGCGGAAGGTTTTATCAAATGTAGTTTTGATATACGGATGGTAAGCTGCACCATACTTAATGTAGTTCATACCCACATTGGTACGGAACGAGTCAATCGAACTGCTCAAATTCTCAGTTCCGATACCATTCTCCATTCTTTTCAGATCAAATACGCAAAAACGATCACCCAGCTCTCCGCATTGCTTCAGTGCTTTTTGCTGCAGTGAGCCAAGCTTGTCTGCATCTAACGTCACAGCATCGGGAAATGCAATAAGGGTTGGCTCATCAAATTTGCTGAGTGCATCTATTCCATCGCCTATTTCGGTATCCTCTATATTGCCACCATAATCTCCCACAGACACAATGTAACAAGGTCCGCCACCGTTATCATAAAATGCACGCACGGCGTCGTACAGGTAGAATTTGCTATCCCCTACCGTGGTGTCTTTTTCAATGGGGGCAAAGTTGTCGTCAACAGCAAGAGTAAACGAGGTGTACTCCGGTCCTTCACCAAAATATTGTTCATATTCCAGCAAGCTTGTAATGCGATAAGGCAGAAGCAACAGGTCATCTGCTACATCTCTTTTAGCGAAACGTGTATAACCGATTAAAGCAGGGATTGCAGTCTCCACTTCTGCGACAGAAGGTGGAAATTTCACGATTTCCTCAACGTAAACTCCCGGAGTCTTGTAAGAAGTAGCCATGTTTAGAATTTTTTATGGTGTTTTTATAAAGGTGTAAGTGAAAACATTATAGTCGGGCATGTCAGGCACTGGTTGCAGTTCGTCGGGCAACACCCATGTATTGCCTTTTACCAATCGCAGGATGCCATAGTGGCCGTTGGTTTCGGCTAAGGTGTCTACATAATATGCTCGTGTAAGGCTGTCGTCCCCCTCCAGACCGAAGAAATAGATCCCTGGTCCTCTTGTTCTCAGGTCAGCCGTGCAGTTGTAGACGCCATCGTCATCAATGGGCACGGTACTATTTAGTATCAGTTGGTCGTTACTATTAAAAACATTGAATGTTTCGATTGGACTGGTATCAGCCGTTCCATCAAACTTCAGCGCCGGAATGGAATTGACAATAAACTTTTGCGGTATCGCTATTTCCGTATCAGTAACAGCTATATCAAATTCGTCAGGTATTACAGTCTTATTGATGATATCCCTCTCCAGCAAGGTAACTATGAAAACAAACTCAGTATCGTCAGGTAATTCAACATTGGGAACTAGTTTAGTTTCCAGCGGATCTTCGTTCTCTATCACTATATCACCGGAGTAATAGACGGTTAGTTTACCGGGCTCGCTCCGGTATTCCATACGATGATTACGCAGCACCTTTCTGCACATATAGGTTGGCTCCAGGCCAAACGAAGTGCAGGGCGTGCCGGGTGCAGACTCATGCTGCAACTCCACAGTGAATAATATTTTATAGAACACAGCTGCCATGCGCTGATCCTTGTTAACTGGTGAAAAAATCCCTTATTTAAAACTCTATATTGCTACCTGTCCGATAACGTTAAATCTATTCCTTGAACTATATGCGTATTTCTTATGATCGGTGCCTCCTTATCCAGGATAACAACCAATCGCATTTTATATAGAACGAATGGCACCATCTTGCTACCCATCGTTTGCCATATCTGGTTGCTTTGATCAAAATTGGGCGAGTTCAACTCCAGTATGATCTTCTCCAACCCCGCGTTGCGTTCGGAAACTGTGAAGTCCATATCCTCATACACATTCTTTCCCTGGAAGATCGTAATGAGTAGCGAAATGAACTTGAGCGCACTCTCATAGCGTGCCTTTGCAAATTGCGCAGTAAACAGCACCCATAAATTGAGAGTGACCACGGGATTCTTCAGATTTAACTTTGTTGCATCGCCCGAATCAACTGAATAAACAGGAAGATTTCGAAAGGTTTTGTCTTCTTCTACGTTGAAAAGAGTGACAAGTATTTTGTCTTTGTCGTTAGCATCCGGATCCTTTGGAAGGCTTGCTACTTCAACATCCGGACCAGCGGTCGTTCGCGCTTCGATCTGGGCAGTTAGGATGCGTTTAATGAAATTCAATGATACATCTATCATCGCTCTCTCTGTTTTCAGTGTGGTGATTCGATGAGAAAATTAGGATAACAATTTTATTATTTCAAACTTTGATTAAGAAATTCTTAAACACCAAAACCACAATCATCATCTAAAACATTGAAAATAAATGAGGTCCGCAAAAAATATCATCGATAAAATTTTTTTGGACTTTACTTTCAAAGTGAATGGCAAAGGCAGCCGTAAAGCCACAGAAGAAACCAGAGAAATTTTCTACAACAATTTGTTGCCAAAAATAGATTCATTGCTATCTAAACATAGCAACAATTCTATCATTCGGATAGATTCGCTCACAATAGACCTGGACAAAACCACGCTGACTGACATTCCAGACAAATTGCTATCAGAACTGGAATCAGAGCTCGCAAAACACCTCCCAAACCCACTGTGGACAAAGCAAACAAAGGAAAACAAGGCAAACAGCGAAGAAGAAGACCTCGATACTTTGCTCTACTTTTTGCAGACCGGTACGTTGCCATGGCATCACGACAAGAATACCTCGCCCGGTAAACTGCTTATTAATATTCTAAAAAAGAACAAAATACAGACGCAGCACAGACTCAAGCAGGCTTTTGAAAAAAATGAAATAACACTGCGGCGATTCATTCTTCAATTTTCAGAGGAGCAGGTTTACGAGATATTCGCATCATTCATCGCAGAAAACTCATTCAAGCTTGCACTAACTGCCTGGTACCAATTTGTTGGCGCAAAGCAACCGGGCCAGATTCAAAGAACATTTCTTTTTGCTATAAAACATGAGATAATTAAGAACGAGATCGAATTCCTAACGGATTTTTCGGAAGTCTTGATATTACCGCACTTAAAAATTGACAGATCTGTACTACCAGAAATAGTCTCCGAATTAAAGACGATACCTAAAAAACACATACTCACTGAAAAAATCGTTACGATATTCAGAGAGATGGAAAAAAAATATAGCCACGCAAATACCAGAAATGACTCAATCCAGACTCAACGACAAATGGCCAATGGAACACCCACAGAAGAAAAAGCAGTAGTAAAAGAGCAAAAGAAGAACAACGATCCAGGCATAACATCCTTCACAGTAGACAATGCAGGCCTCGTCATCCTGTTTCCATACATTCAAATGTTCTTTAGCGAGATTGGCTTGATGAAGGATGAAGAGTTTAGTAGCCCTGCAGCCCAACTAAAAGCAGTGCAAATGTTGCAATACCTGGCGACGGGATCGGCTAAAACACCAGAACACTTACTGGCCCTGAATAAAGCACTCTGCGGAATAGATATGGCGATGCCCTGCCCTGGTACATTGAGGTTGACCAAGGCTCAGAAACAAATGTGCGAGACCTTACTAAACGCGGTCATTAATAACTGGCCACCTTTGAGAGGCACAAGTATCACCGGTTTTCGGCAATCCTTTCTTCAAAGAAACGGTACGCTGAAAAAGGAGGACGACAACTGGACACTCCACGTAGAGCGAAAAGCATTTGATATATTACTTGAACAATTGCCATGGGGATTCAGCGTAGTGAAATTTCCATGGACCGAACAATTTATACATGTACTATGGTAACAGCAATGAAAATACCCCAGACTGTAAATAGCGAGTTGAGCTGGCTCTCAAAAATAGTGGAAACCCGGCTGAGACTGTATTTCGCGCAAGAAACACAGTACAATTCTATTGAGTCTATTCCACCACCGGCGATCCGCAAACCTATCGACAACTACAGCAAGTTCGTTGTCGACCATAACCTGGGATTTGCAGATCGTATACTGCTGGCAGCATCGTTAGTTCCACTATTGCAACCTCAGTTGTTCGACATGCTGATGATACGCAATAGCAATACCGACAAGCGCTTCGTCGAATTTGGCGGTGTAACGGGAACAAATTTCAGTGGACTGCTACCAACACTGGATACAATCTTATTCATACTAGCCGGGAGCGACTTACAGCTTCGCCTGAATTACCTGGCGCAGCTAAACAACAATCATCTCTTGTTCCTGCACAATTTTCTGTCGTTGGAAAATGGCCCGGCACACGAGCCGTTGACAAGTGCTATTGTTCACCCCACTTCGGAGTTGTTGGAAATACTGCTGCCGGGACAAAGCAATAGCTCACGCTTTGCGCTCGGGCTTCCGGCAAAAAAGATCACTACGCAGCAAACGTGGAGTGACCTCGTGCTGGAAGACAATGTGATGAACCAGATAGAGGAGATCAGTTCCTGGGTAAAGCACGGGCACCTGCTGCATACAGAACTCGGCCTAAACTCAAAACTAACTCCCGGTCATCGTTGTTTGTTTTATGGCCCACCCGGCACAGGTAAAACGCTTACAGCAACACTGATCGGCAAACTGACCAATCTTGAAGTGTTTAGAGTTGACTTGTCGATGATCGTATCGAAATATATAGGCGAAACAGAAAAAAACCTTTCGAAAATATTTGAAAAAGCTGAGCACAAAGGCTGGATACTATTCTTTGATGAAGCAGATTCACTATTCGGAAAGCGAACAAACGTGAAGGACGCGCATGATCGTTATGCCAACCAGGAGGTTTCCTATTTATTGCAACGTGTAGAGGAATACAATGGCCTTGTAATTTTAGCAACTAACTTCAAATCAAATATTGATGATGCCTTTGCCCGTCGCTTCCAGACGGTCATACACTTCCCCATGCCAAAAGCGTTGCAACGCAAAAAACTCTGGCTCAATATGTTGCCACAGAAATTGAAATTGGATGCTGACATTAATATAGATGCACTGGCCGAGCAGTACGAACTAAGTGGTGGTTCGATCATCAACATTGTCAGGTTTTGTTCGCTCATGGCACTATCACGCAACGCAGAAAAAATTGTTTTGCCAGATCTCATGGAAGGTATTAAACGTGAATTCGTTAAAGAAGGCAAGGCAATGTAATATGACAAAAAGCTTGCCATTCTGATAATAGATTTCGTAATTTCAAAATTGAAAACGCACCATCACCTTGCTAACAGCCGCGGCTAAAATATCAAAGCCTGCTTCTAAGAACACTGTGCAACGAAAAGCACAGCCGGCTGTTTCTGCACCTTCCAGGATCTCATTCTTGGGTAACAACAATTCACTCCAGCTTAAGCCGGAGTTGAGCAATACGTTCGTGAATGCGAACAATACCATCACTACACTGTCGGCGCAACCAAGCCGGCAAACCATTATACAACCTAAGGTAAATGAACACTTTGTAAGACCAATTGTTCAAACCAAAATAGAAATTGGTGCTCCAAACGATCGATACGAACAAGAAGCAGATAGTGTTGCCGAAAAAGTAGTAACTACTCCAGATTCTGCCGTAACAGTCTCCGCACCAACGTCTACTGGCATCAAACGCAAAACAGCGCATCCGGGTATCGTATATCCCATGCGCATCTCGCGCATCGCGATGAAACGCGTGCAATGCCAACGTACAAGAAAAGTAACAACAAATACTCCGGCCGCAAGGCCATTAAATATTGAAGCCAAACTCAATAGCACAGCAGGGCGCGGCAGCCCTATGGATGCTAAAACGCGAGCTTTTATGGAACCGCGCTTCGGCGCGGACTTTAGTGGTGTGCGCATACATACCGACCGCACCGCAGCGCAAATGAACAATGCTCTGGGTAGTTATGCTTTTGCGTACAACAACAATATCTACTTTAACCAGGGACAATATCAACCCGGTACAACGGGGGGTAAACGATTGCTTGCTCACGAATTGACGCACGTGGTACAGCAAGGTGCTGCAATACAGCGCAGTTCTATTCCACAGATATCACAACGTCCTCCCCCCGGCCCTGCCATACAAGGCCTGGGTATACAAGACGTTTTAGACTACTTTGCAGACAAGGCCAACAACATACCAGGCTTTGCACTGCTTACTTTCATTATTGGTGTCAATCCAATAAACTGGCGCGATGTGCCGCGCACCCCTATCAATCTCTTCCGCGGGATCATTGGTTTGATACCCGGCGGCAACTTGATTTTCGAAGCACTCCAAAACCACGGCATCCTCGATCGCGTAGGCAACTGGATGATGGGCAAATTCTCTGAGCTGGGAATGGCTGCAAGCCTATTCGGTGACGCTATCGACAGGTTTATTGATTCGCTAAGTTGGACTGACATTTTCGATCTCGGTGACGTATGGAATCGGGCCAAACGCATTTTCACCGAACCGATAGACCGCATTATCAGCTTTATTACAAGCCTTGTTCGAGACATCATCGTCTTCATCAAAGATGCAATACTGCGTCCGCTGGCTAGCCTGGCTGAAGGCACGCGCGGTTACGATCTGTTGAAGGCTGTATTAGGCCAGGACCCGATAACCGGCGACCCAGTGCCACGCACAGCCGATACACTCATAGGCGGATTCATGAAGCTGATAGGCCAGGAAGAAATATGGGAGAACATCAAGAAAGGTAACGCGATTCCACGCGCATGGGCATGGTTCCAGGGAGCTCTATCCGGTTTGCTTGGCTTCGTAAGACAAATTCCAACTCTATTTGTACGGGCGCTCACCTCGCTCGAACTGATGGATATTGTATTGGTACCAAGGGCATTTGCAAAAATAGCTGGTGTGTTTGGCAGCTTCATCATGGACTTCATGAGATGGGCGGGCAACACCGTGTGGGATCTGCTGGAAATACTATTCTCGGTAGTAGCACCGGGCGCAATGCCATACCTGCGACGCGCAGCCGGCGCATTCCGGTCCATCCTCGCCAATCCAATAGGCTTTATCGGCAACCTTGTTCGCGCAGGCATTATGGGCTTCAGGCAATTCGCGTCACGCTTCCTGTCGCATTTACGAAACAGTTTGATACAGTGGATAACGGGAGCGCTGTCTGGCGCCAATATTTACATACCGCAGTCGCTGACGGTGATGGAGATCATCAAGTTCGTACTATCAGTGCTTGGACTCACTTGGCAGAATATCAGGCAAAAACTGGTGCGTGCGGTTGGCGAACGCGTAGTAATGGCCATGGAAGCAACTTTCGATATTGTGAAGACGCTCATAACGCAGGGTCCGGCAGCGGCATGGGAAAAGATACAGGAAGCCATCAGCAACCTGCAGCAAATGGTGATGCAAGGTATTATGGAATTTGTGAGCACACGGATAGTACAAGCCGCTATTACAAGACTGCTTACAAGCCTCAACCCTGCAGGTGCCTTTATACAGGCTATCATCGCTATCTACAATACCATCATGTTCTTTATCGAAAGACTGAGACAGATAACGCAGGTAGCCGTGGCGTTCATGAACTCCATCATGGCCATCGCGTCCGGCAATCTGGCAGCAGCAGCCAACCGTGTAGAACAAACCATGGCTGGTATGCTTACGCTCGTCATCAGCTTCCTGGCACGATTGGTAGGATTAGGCAGAGTGAGTGATGCCATCACCAACGTTATTAACCGCATCAGGCAGCCAATAGATCGTGCACTTGATCGCGTCATAGATTGGATCATCAGTACCGCAAGACGTTTGGGCAGGTTTGTTGTGCAGTCTGTTGCAGGTTGGCTTGGATTGAGAAAGCAACTCCGGTCGACGGACGGTGTGCAACACACACTATACTTTGCAGGTTCACCACCAAGACTGATGATAGCCACAACACCAATGCCAGTGCGCGACTACATAACGGGCATAAAACGCGATAACAATTTGACAGACGCGCAAGTTGGACCATCCTTGCAGGTAGTCGGACAGATAGAAGCCAAGCAAGCTGAGAACCATGTGGACGAGAACAAAAAAGCACAGCAGGTCAATGAGATCAACACGTTGCTGGTAGACCTTGCAATGAAAATGGCAGTAATACCGTTGGGACCATCGACCGCTAACTCTGGTCACCTCTTTGGTGGTTTGCATGGAGAATGGGGCACATCAGCAACCGTTATATTTAAACAGAAACCTTTTGACCGAGGATCTGAGCCTGCGGTGAACTCGCCTAACTTCAGCTACATCAATGTACGGAAGGATGGCAGTGGATCTTACTATGTGAAAGGCCACCTGCTGAACGATAACCTCGGCGGACCGGGCAATACGTGGGCCAACCTGACGCCTATCAACCGTGACGCTAACAAGAACCACCAGCTGAATTTTGAAGACGCTGTGAAAACAGCTGTTAACGGCAGTCCTGCGCGCGGTGCAGCAACCAGTAGTGGTCCGAGATTTGGATACATGAAGTCATTCAGTGTAACAGTAGCGGTGGGACGCGGTGTGCCTATGAGTCTCCGGATATTGCGAGGAGAAACTGATAAGGAAGCCTCAGACATACCGGGCTGGCAGTCTGGCTGGGACATACAGGAGGTGACAGACCTGTTGACAGCAGAACAATATGTACCAAACTCACTTCGATGCAGCGCCACTGTTAAAGGAGCATCTGGCGGCGAGCAAAGTGTGTCCAGCGGCGTAACGAACGATATCGGCTACGGAGACATGACCAAATACCAGCTAGGCCTGCGTCCGAAAACACCTGTTGTACTTGCGAACCTTTTCAATGATAATGCGAACAATGACAACGAGCGGGCTGCACCATTTATGGCTCTTACAGGCATAGGCAAAGTCCGTGCACTAAATATCTTCGACGCACTGATGAACAAAGGCAGGATCACTAACGGCATCGCCGACATAGGTATATTAATGACAACGCTCAACAAACAAAACCCGGGCAAGTTGATCTCTTCTGGCGTTGTACCTGACGATAAGAGAAACAAGGCAAAGACAAAAAGAAATAACAGATAACTGAAACCTACAATCCGCTGAAATCCAAGCCAGTCAAGGGTTACTGCGCTCTCCCAAATATGAGGAAAAAAAATTTTTGGATTATATTAAGTAATTTATCCGTTACTTTGTATCGCAAAAATTTTTACAACTCTCTTTCGAACCAACGTCAAAAGATGAAAAAAACCTCCCTGATATTGTCTGAAGTGCTGCCGGCTCAAACCGGCGCCGGACACGGGTTTTTTGCTGGAACCTCTACAGTTTCAGTTTTTTGTTTCCGCCCTACTTCCTTCTGGGTGCGACGTTGATACTCACGTATTCCAACGGTAACTGACTGTTGAAGAGATCCGCTTAGGATCTTCAAAAATCGTATGCATTAGCTGTGTTTTAGCCACGGCAATGGTATCTGCTATTTAACATTTTCAAAATGAACGGAAACTTCGTCGTAATGGTGGCTGATGGCCGCCATACGGGGTATGCCAGCGCTATTTGCGAAGAAATGTCTTCTTCGGCCAAAGCGCGTGGTACCGGCATCGCCCGCCGCACCCCTGAATATATTGCCACCAAAATCCTGGAAGGCAAAGCTGTGATCGCCCTGACTACTGAAGGCCAATGGGCTGGGTTCTGCTATATCGAAACATGGAGCCATGATGAGTATGTGGCAAACTCCGGACTCATTGTGTCGCCCGTGTTCCGAAAGAGCGGACTAGCTAAACAGATCAAGCAAAAGATCTTCGAACTGAGCAGGACCAAATATCCTGATGCTAAGATATTCGGGCTTACTACCGGCCTGGCAGTAATGAAGATAAACAGCGACCTCGGTTATGAGCCTGTTACCTACTCCGAACTAACGCAGGACGATGCCTTCTGGGCTGGCTGCAAAAGCTGTGTCAACTACGACATACTGACGAGCAAGGACAGGAAGAACTGCTTGTGTACTGCTATGCTGTACGATCCGCAGGATCATTACAAACCGGAGGAAACAGCAGCGCAGTTCAGCAAAAAAAAGAAAGCTCACGAGCGCCTGCTCAGCATCAAAAGGATCAGGCTTTTAAAACCATTCCGTAAAAAACAAACACAAAAAGTATAAGCGATGAAGAAGTTAGTACTCGCCTATAGTGGCGGTCTCGATACAACATACTGCGCAGTACAACTATCGCAGGCAGGATATGAAGTGCACGCAGTAACCATCCAAACTGGTGGATTTTCTGATGAAGAATTGCAGGAGATCGAACGCCGTGCGCTTGCACTCGGCATCGCATCTTTTAAGCTGATAGATGTAACACAGCACTACTACGACAGTTGCATCAAATACCTGGTGTTTGGCAATGTGTTGAAGAATAACGTGTACCCGCTAAGCGTAAGTGCCGAGCGTATGGTGCAGGCTATGGCTATTGCTGACTATACAAAACTAATCGGCGCAGACTACGTAGCACACGGTAGCACCGGCGCCGGCAATGACCAGGTGCGCTTCGACATGGTGTTCCAGGCAGTGATACCAGGTGTGCAGATCATCACTCCGATAAGGGATCAGAAACTGAGTCGCGAAGAAGAGATCAACTTTCTGAAAGAAAACGGTGTTGCATTTAACTTCGAAAAAGCTCAATACAGCATCAACAAAGGGCTTTGGGGCACATCTGTTGGCGGTAAGGAAACGCTTGCCAGCGATCAATACCTGCCTGAAACTGCATGGCCTACGCAGGTAACACAGCATGAACCAAAGAGTATCACACTGCATTTCGACAAAGGTGAGTTATGTGGCATTGATGACGATGTAAATATTGACCCTGTTACTGCGATACAGCAACTGCAGGCAATGGCGCAACCTTATGGCATCGGTCGTGACATCCATGTCGGAGATACCATCATTGGCATTAAGGGTCGCGTAGGTTTCGAAGCAGCAGCACCGTTAATCATTATAAAAGCACACCACCTGCTGGAAAAGCACACACTTACCAAATGGCAGCTGTATTGGAAAGATCAACTGAGCAGCTGGTATGGCAACTGGTTACATGAAGGCATGATGCTGGATCCAACCATGCGTAACATCGAATGTTTTCTCAACGATACGCAGAAGAATGTGACAGGTAAGGTATTTGTCACATTGCAACCTTACCATTTCATCGTAACAGGTGTTGACACGCCTCACGATCTTATGAACAACAAGTTTGGCGCATATGGCGAAATGAACAACAGCTGGAGCGGCAACGACGTTAAAGGCTTTGCAAAAATTTTCGGTAACCAGGTGTCTATTTACCATGCGGTAAACAACAGTTTAAACGAAGTAATCAATGAGCAATAAGATAAAGGCTGGTATTATTGGCGGTGCTGGTTATACTGGAGGTGAAACACTGCGGCTGCTTTTGAATCACCCGCATGTAGAAATTGCATTCATCAATAGCAGAAGCCAGAGCGGACAACCTGTACACAGCATTCATACTGACCTGTTGGGCGAAACTGAATTGGAGTTTACTTCAGACATCACCGATGATGTCGACGTTGTATTTCTGTGTGTAGGTCATGGCGAAGCAAAAGAACAACTGCAGCAAACAAAATTCGCCACCAAGGTAAAGATCATCGACCTATCGCAGGATCACAGGCTGGCAGCAAACGCTACAATCGATCAACGACAGTTCATCTATGGCTTGCCCGAAATAAACCGTGATTATATCAGGGAAGCAAACGCTATCGCTAACCCGGGTTGCTTTGCGACTGCTATTCAACTGGCAACATTGCCACTGGCTGCCAATGGTCTGCTCAACGATGTTCACGCAACAGGCATTACCGGCTCTTCAGGCGCGGGACAGAAACTGCAACAAAGCAGCCACTTTACATGGCGGGCTAACAACATAGAGGCGTATAAAACATTATCTCACCAGCACCTTGGCGAAATAACAGAAACGCTCACAACGTTGCAGCCGAGCCTGGCATCGATCAACTTCGTGCCGTGGCGTGGCGATTTTACTCGCGGTATCTATATCTCAGCTTACACCAAAACTGACAAATCATTAGCAGAATTGGCAAACCTGTATAAGGATTACTACGTGGAGCATCCGTTTGTAACTGTTTCCGACAAAATGATCAACCTGAAGCAGGTAGTGGGCACCAACAAGTGCTTGCTGCACCTTGAAAAGGTGGGCGACAATGTTGTAATACACGCAGCGATTGACAACCTGTTGAAAGGTGCATCCGGACAAGCTGTTCAGAATATGAACCTCATGTTCGGACTCGACGAGACAATGGGACTGAAACTAAAAGCAACTTCATTCTAAAACCGAGTAAGATGAACTTATTTGACGTTTATCCGTTAAACAATATAACCATCACCCGCGCACAAGGATCTTATGTATGGGATAGTGAAGGCATACAATACCTGGATATGTACGGCGGGCATGCAGTGATCTCTATTGGTCACACGCACCCTCATTTTGTTGCCAGACTGAAAAACCAGCTGGATCAGATAGCCTTCTATTCTAACTCTATTCAGATACCATTGCAGCAGCAGCTGGCGAAAAAGCTTGGCGAAGTATCGGGAAAAGAAGACTACCAGCTATTTCTCTGTAACTCCGGTGCTGAAGCAAATGAAAACGCTATCAAGCTCGCCTCCTTTCATACAGGAAGAAAGAAAGTAGTTGCATTCTCTAGCGGTTTTCACGGTCGCACGTCGTTGGCTGTAGCAGCCACCGACAATGCATCGATAGTTGCCCCTGTAAATGCTACTGACAATGTGGTATTCCTGCCATTCAACGATGCAACTGCGCTGACTGAGTACTTCGACAAGCAGGGTCATGAAACCGCAGCTGTCATAGTAGAAGCCATTCAAGGCGTTGGCGGCATAATCGTTGCAACAGATGAATTCCTGCAAACCATTCGGAATTGCTGCGACAAATATGGAGCAGTCTGTATTGCCGATGAAGTGCAGTGTGGATATGGCCGTAGTGGTAAGTTCTATGCGTTCGATCATTCGGGTACTAATGCTGACATATACACCATGGCTAAAGGGATGGGCAATGGCTTCCCTGTTGGTGGCATAGCAATTGCGCCTCACATCAAACCCAAACACGGCATGCTGGGCACCACGTTTGGTGGCAATCATCTTGCCTGTGCAGCGGCATTAGCAGTACTCGAAGTAATAGATGACAGCAACCTGGTACAACAGGCTGCGGACAGCGGTGCATACCTAATGAATAAACTCTCCGAGATCGACACGCTTCATAATGTACGTGGCAAAGGTTTGATGATAGGATTTGATGTTCCGGGCGAGTTAGCAGCACTTCGTAAAGAACTCCTCGGCAAGCATAAAGTATTTACCGGCGAAGCGAAACCTAATGTGATCAGGCTGTTGCCTGCACTTAATATTTCTGCTTCTGACATGGATGCATTTATTGAAAAAACAAAAACAGCCATTGCTGAATTAACTCCAGTAAACGTAGCATAATGCAGCATTTTACTTCCGCGCACGATGTGCCGTCGATAGACACGCTGGTAAAGAACGCACTAGCGTATAAATCTGATCCGCTTATGGATAGCCATATCGGAACAGGAAAACGTATAGGCCTACTGTTCATGAACCCAAGCATGCGCACGCGTCTGAGCACTCAGATAGCTGCACGAAACCTGGGCATGGACGCCATTGTGTTCAATATCGACAAAGAAGGCTGGGCGCTGGAGCTGGAAGATGGGGCTGTCATGAATGGCACAACCGTTGAGCACATCAAAGATGCTGCGCCGGTGTTGGGAAGCTACTTCGACGTATTGTGTGTTCGCTCATTTCCGACACTACAAGACAAGGATGCGGATTACAGTGAGGCGATATTGAGCAGTCTCAAAAAGTATACGGGCATACCGGTTGTAAGCCTGGAAAGCGCGACACTGCACCCTTTGCAAAGTCTTGCTGATGTAATGACCATAAGCGAAACATTCACGGAAAAACGCAAACCTAAGGTGGTTTTAACATGGGCGCCACATATCAAACCTTTGCCTCAGTGTGTGGCCAATTCATTCGCTGAATGGATGAATGTATGGGATGCGGCGGACTTTGTAATCACTCATCCAGAAGGCTATGAACTTGGAACGCAATACACAAACGGTGCGACCATCGAATACGACCGGAATAAAGCGTTGCAGAATGCTGACTACGTCTATGTCAAGAATTGGAGCTCTTACAACGACTATGGCAAAATACTGAGCACTAATGCAGGCTGGATGCCGACTATGACTGACATCGACAAAACAAACAATGCTTCTGTTATGCATTGTCTACCGGTACGCAGGAATATTGAATTATCAGACGAGCTACTAGATAGTGCAAATAGCCTCGTAACGCGACAGGCAGCAAACAGGGTTTGGGCAGCACAAGCAGTATTAGCTGAACTTATAAAACAGAAATGACCATGGAACAGTTGATAGTAGTTAAAATAGGCGGTAATATCATTGACGATGAAGCGAAGCTTTCTTCGTTCTTACAGTCTTTCTCGCAAATAAAGGAGAAAAAGATTTTGGTGCATGGCGGTGGAAAGATCGCGACAACTATTGGCAACAAACTGGGTATTGAATCTAAATACCATAATGGAAGACGCATCACCGATGTGGAAACGCTGGACCTGGTGACAATGGTATATGGGGGGCTGATAAATAAAAAAATAGTTGCACGGTTGCAGGCCTTACAATGCAATGCGATTGGTCTCACTGGTACTGATGGCAATATACTAGCGGCAGACAAGCGTCTGGTCGGAGAGGTTGACTTTGGCTATGTAGGTGATGTTAAAAAGGATGGCGTTAATGGATTCATGCTTGCGCAGCTATTGAACACCGGGCTAACACCTGTATTAGCACCCTTGACGCACGACTGTGAAGGAACAATGCTGAACACCAACGCAGATACCATAGCACAGAAAATAGCCGAAGCAATGGCAGATATTATGCCCGTAAAGCTGGTTTATTGTTTTGAGAAAAAAGGACTGTTATCCGACGTGAATGATGGCGCATCTGTCATCGCCAACATAAACCAGGTTACCTATAACGATCTGAAAGCAGACGGTACCATTTCGGGCGGTATGATACCCAAAGTAGAAAATGCGCTTGCGGCAGTCAGAACAAAAGTATCGAGAGTTATTATCGGTCATGCAGATGATCTGGACGACCTGATAGCGGGCAAAACCGGCACACAAATACAATGAGTAATAACGCTAATAAAGAACTATCCCGTGATGCAGTGCAGCTCTTGAAGGAGCTGATAGCGATCCCTTCCTTTAGCAAGGAAGAACAGGGCACGGCGGCATTATTGCATACCTATTTGCAAGGCAAAGGCATCCGGGCAAGCAGGCTCATGAACAACGTGTGGGCACGAAGCCTGCATTTTGATCCAACCAAGCCGACATTATTACTTAATTCACACCACGACACAGTACGTCCGAACGCGGGGTACACGAAGGGTCCATTCGCTCCTATCGAAGAAAATGGCAAGCTATACGGACTGGGCAGTAACGACGCAGGCGCTAGCCTTGTCGCTTTGCTGTCAACATTTATGCACTTCTACGATCGCAAAAACATGGCCTACAACCTTGTATTTGCAGCATCGGCAGAAGAAGAGATATCTGGCAAGAACGGTATTGAAGCTCTACTCCCTGAACTGGGAGAGATATCAGCCGCAATAGTAGGCGAGCCCACCGAAATGCAGATGGCAGTAGCGGAAAAAGGCCTGATGGTATTGGATTGTTTAGCTCATGGCCTAGCTGGACATGCAGCGCGAAACGAAGGCGACAATGCGATATACAAAGCCATGCAGGATATTTCGTGGTTCAACAACTACCAATTCCCGCAGGTGTCGGATCTTCTAGGTCCGGTGAAAATGACTGTAACCATGATACAGGCGGGTCAACAACACAATGTCATTCCTGCCGAATGTCGTTTTACAGTAGATGTCCGCCTCAATGAGTGCTATGCGAATACCGAAGTATTGGAATCTATTCGAAGCAACGTGAGTTGCGCTGTCGAGCCGAGAAGCCTCCGATTGAAATCTACCTCCATTGGCATGCAACACCCGTTAGTAAATGCAGGTCGTTCCTTAGGACTTCAAACATTTGGCTCGTCTACGTTATCCGACAAGGCGCTCATGCCCTTCCCTGCCTTAAAAATGGGTCCGGGAGATTCGGCACGCAGCCACACCGCAGATGAATTTATTTACCTGCACGAGATCGAACAAGGCATAAACATCTACATCAACTTATTAAACCAGGTTTTATGAAGCTTTGGCAAAAAGAAAGCACCGCAGTTTCAGATAAGGTACTCGCCTTTACCGTAGGCAGAGACAGGGAGTTTGACTTGCTACTGGCAAAACACGATGCAATTGGGTCCCTTGCCCATACTGCAATGTTGAAAAAAGTTGGTTTGCTGACAGAAGGTGAGCACGCGGTTATTGAATCTGAACTGAAGAATATTCTTTCAGACATAGATAATAACGACTTTGCTATTGATAACGAATGCGAAGATATCCACTCGCAGATAGAAGCCATGCTGACAGACCGTTTGGGTGAATCTGGTAAAAAAATACATACTGGAAGAAGCCGTAACGACCAGGTTGCTGTCGATATTAAACTATACCTGCGCGATGAAATTCACCATGTAAAACAACTTTCACAAACCCTGTTTAATAAGCTGATACAACTAAGCGACGAACACAACAATGTTCTGTTGCCTGGTTATACCCACTTGCAGGTTGGCATGCCTTCATCATTTGGACTGTGGTTCGGGGCCTATGCCGAAAGCCTGGTAGATGATATGGAAATGCTGGCTGGAGCATATAACGTGATCAACAAAAATCCGCTGGGCAGCGGCGCGGGATACGGTTCATCCTTTCCATTAGACAGGACAACCACCACAACCCTACTGAATTTTGGCAACCTGAACTACAACAGTGTGTATGCACAAATGAGCCGCGGCAAGTCAGAAAAAGTTCTGGCAATGGCTTTGAGCTGTATTGCAGCTACGCTGTCGCGTTTCAGCATGGACGTATGCCTGTATATGAACCAGAACTTTGGTTTCATTTCCTTCCCTGATCATTTAACGACAGGTAGCAGCATCATGCCGCACAAGAAGAACCCGGATGTATTTGAGCTGATAAGAGCAAAATGCAACCGCATACAGTCGGTACCCAACGAATTGACGCTACTGACCAGCAATCTGCCCTCAGGCTATCATCGTGATCTTCAGTTAACCAAAGAAATTCTGTTTCCTGCTATCGAGGATCTGAAATCCTGCCTCGATGTGATAATGATCATGCTTAGCGAAATCAAAGTAAAAAGCGGCATCCTGGAAGATGAAAAGTACAAGTACCTGTTCACGGTCGAAAAGATCAATCAACTAGTGAACGATGGCATCCCATTCCGCGATGCTTATAAACAGGTAGGCAATGAAGTTGCGGAAGGAACTTTCACTTTCAATGGCGCGCTCAAACACACACATGAAGGCAGCATCGGCAATCTTTGCAACAATAAGATTGCTACAATGATGCGGGTAGCGATGGAGAAAATACAGTAGTTCTGGATATTTGCTATGTATGCATCTGTAGCAAATCATCAGACACAATACCAGTGTTAATGGCAAACATCACCAGGCCTACACGCGTGTGCAGGTTTAATTTGTCGAATAAGGTATTCCTATACCCTTCTACGGTTCGGGCACTTACCCCCATGGCTTTACCAATCTCCTTATAGTTAAGTTCGGTACAGCAGTATTTTAAAAACTGTATCTCACGCTCGTTGATCTTGAGCAAAGGGTTCTCATGTGCATTGTGTACTAGTTGAAAGAAATTGCTGGTCACGAGCTCTGAACTGTAATAGCCTTTTTCATGGATATCCCTGAGTGCATTGTGAACCTCTGCTAGCTTAGCGCCTTTCAGCAAGTAACCGTTAGCACCATTCTTCAGCATTTTTATGATGCTGAACTCATGATTGAACATTGAGAGTGTTAATACCTTCAACTCTGGCCAGCGCTTTTTCAATTCCACAAGAGTTTCATAACCGTTCATCACCGGCATCTGTATGTCCAATATGCATATTTCCGGAAATATCTCAGAACGTTGTAGACGTTCTATCAGCTGTTGCCCGTTCTCTGCTTCAACTGTGATCTTATAATCAGGGAGGGTAGATACGATATTCTTGATCGCATCGCGAAACATTTCATGGTCGTCTGCTATAGCAATATAAACTGTCTGGTTAGTTGTCATAGGGCAAATTTAGTGTCACAATCGTTCCGCCTGCCGGAGGCGAAACTACGCTCAGCTGGCCGTTCATCACTTTGGCACGTTGTTTCATATTTATCAATCCAATTCCTTTTCCATTACCGTTTCCATTACCATTCTTCTCATCGTTCTTTATGCCAACGCCATTGTCTTCAACACACATTTCAAAATGCATTGGCTTGTATTCAAGCCTTATCTGCACCGCGCTGGCTTCAGCATGTTTAATAATGTTAGCCAATGCTTCTTGTGCTATCCGAAATATCATTAGCTCTTGCTCGTTCGACAAGGAATCAGGTTCACCGTCAGCATGCAAATAAAACTGTATCTTATTATAAGCGCTAAGGTAGTCCAATTCTTTTTTCAGCGACTCTTCAAGCCCGATCCTGTTAATATTCTCGCTGTTCAATACATGGCTAACATTCCGCAGGTCGTTCAGCGCTTTGTGCAGGATGCGCCTTGAATCGTCAATAAGCTTTTGGGATTGCGCAGTATCGCTTACACCCGTCAGAAAATCGAGGTTAGCCTGGGCCACACTAAGCGATTGTCCAATGTTGTCATGTATCTCCTGCGATACCTGGTTCAGCGCCTGCTCCTGCACTTCGAGACGAGTGTGCAGCAATTCGTTCTCATAGCGTAGTTTTAATTCATTTTTTTCCATTTGGTGCCTCCGGTTTTTGCTTTTTTGAATCACCATAAAGATCGTGAGGTAAAATACCAGGAGCGTCAACATGACTGAACCCGCTATCACCGCCACTACGAGGTAATTATCGTCCAAGTTTTTTCATTTTAGGATATAGTAAAAACACAACTCCGAACCCGATATACGTAATCGCACTGATGATTGGCAAAGCAAACCCTACCAAGGCCATATATTCCACCACTTTCTTACTCAGAAGCTGATAAACCGACCAATTAAGGTATGTCACACTCCAGAAAAACAGCAAAATAAAGCTGAACCAGAAGTGAGGATTATTCAGCGTGCCAATCTCGTCGTTCTCGAGTATTTTATAGAACGCATAAAGGCACATTGAAATGATGACAAAACCTGCAAACAAAAGGAAATAGGAATTTAATTCCTTTACTGGTTGCAAAAAAATACTGCTCACCAACGCAATAGCGAAGCCCCCCAGACCAATAAACCATCCTATATGCCGCTCCTTGAAACTTTGGATGCTTTGGTTAAAATACAGCGAAACAAGGAATAAGTGGAGCGGCGCCAATACATGATAAACGACCATGTTATTGTGATACTTCACAGCCAAAAGGTCTGCCACATATTCACTTAATAGTGTGCACCCAAGTAACACCACGATCATCCTGGCCCCATTACGGAGCACATTGAATCTCCAAACCCCTATTAAAAAAGAAACAAGGATAACGCCAAGATATATTGCATACGAAATACTCGACGTCATTGCATAATTACGCTATCTAGGTGGTAATAGATCATTCGATGCAGTTCCGGTTCCCGGACAATTATTCGGACACGGAGCACTAAAATCCAGCACAGCTCCCTGGGGACTATAAATATAGTTATTGCTCGAATCAAATCCAGATATTACAATAGTTAAGGCATCACCCCGATAACCGGCATCTTTATTCTTTCCACCTTTGTTAATGTAATTCAGTTTATGTGCCATCAACAGCTTAACGTACCTGATATTCGTATTCTGGAGATAAAATCTCAGGGCATTTGCGTCCACGATAAATGATTTGATATTCTGACTCTGACCGTAGCCGGTATTCCCATTATTGCCACTATTGCCATTAATGCTATTCAGATAGCTCCCTATCATCGCATTTGCAGTGTCTACAGGAATAAAAGGAGAGTCAAGCCCCATTTCGGCATATTGGCTAAAATCCAATTCGGGTTTGAGAGGTTTGACATTTTTATCCGGCTGCGAAGTTTTCTTGCTACATGCAAAAGCCAATGTAATACCAGCCAGGATCAGCAGAACTCGGTTTTTCATAAAAATTTATTTTTTATAATAGTAAGGTTTTGACCAAAGTGAAGATAAACCGCCCTCGTAAATCTAACTAGAGCTGAAAAACAGTTTTTTGTACCGTTAATTAACGGTACTAGTCAGTACCAAAAACACAAAACACAGCCAATAAAAAAATTTAAAAAATCAGCTTTTCGACTGCGAATAAATTCCAACGAGAGGTGGAAATTTGTAGCAGGGTTAAGATAAGCGTTTCACTCCCAAGGTGAGATGCAAAAAGAAATCGGGGCGGACTGGCGAAGCTATCGTCCCGAAAGATGTAAACTGGTGAAAGAATAGATCGCATAAACCCTCTCATCTTACCTGCGGCAGTTTTCGCGCTGCCGCTTTCTTTTTATAAAGATTGGCATAAAAAAGGCCCGAATGATCCGGACCTTTCAATTGTCTTATACAAAGGAGTATTGGTTATTCCTTGCTGTCTGGCGCCTTTTCTATCAGATCCATGAACTGATCCAGCTTTGGCGTGACAATGATCTGCGTTCTGCGGTTGCGTGTCCTGCCCGCCTCAGTATCATTGCCTGCAACTGGATTGTATTCTCCTCTACCACCTGCTGTCAACCTTTTAGGGTCAACACCATAGCTATTTTGCAACGCCTGTACCACAGAAGACGCCCTGAGAGCACTCAGGTCCCAGTTGTTGCGGATGTTCGGCCTGTTAATAGGCACGTTGTCGGTATTGCCTTCCACAAGCACATCATAATCGCGATAGTCTTTTATCACTTTCGCTATCTTTCCCAGCGTATTGCCAGCAATTTCTGATATCTCATAGCTGCCGGTCTTATACAGCATGTTGTCAGAAAGAGATATATAAACAACACCTTTCAGCACTTTTACATCAACATCTTGTAGCTCATCGCGGTCCAGTGAGCGGGTAAGATTGTTGGTAAGCACCATGTTGAGCGAGTCGCTTTTGTTCTTCAGGTTTACCAGGTGCTGTATGTATTTGTTCGAGGCATTGATCTCGTCTACAAGTTTGGCAATATTCACGCCGCCTTGGGTTGATGCCGTAAGACATTTGTCGAGCGCCGCCTGCAGCGAACTAAGGTTAGCTCGCTCAGAAGTCAATTGATCTTCCAGGCTGGAAATACGTGTTTTTGAAGACGACAGATCGCTCTGACACTGCTGGTTCTGGCTGGTTAGCGCATTGTGTTGCGTTTGTAGCTGGTTGTGACGCGACTGCAGTTCGTTGTATTTTTTTTGACTGACGCAGCCAACGGCTAGTGTGCTTATTGCAAAAAGACTAACTAAGGACAATGATTTCATACTGTTCTGGTTATTGAGTGAACTAAAGGTACTGTAACGAGGTGAATTTAAAAATATTGTACCGACAGCTATGCAACCGGCAGTTCAATTACAAAAGTGGTACCCTTGCCTGGAGTGCTCGACACTTTTATATCTCCGTTATTCTTCCTGATCAAGTCATAACACAGCCTGAGGCCGATGCCTGTACCTTTTTCGCCAGCTGTACCAGGCATGCTGACCAAGCCCGTCTTAGTAAAAAGATTTGCTATAGTATCCTGAGACATTCCCACTCCGTTATCTGCAATATTGATCTGCAGCATATTGCCGTTGATAGACGATGATAAACTTACACGCCCTCCCGGAGGAGTAAATTTAATGGCGTTAGAAATGATATTGCGCATGGCTATATCAACATGGTCGCGATCAGCGAATGCCCAAACATTGTCAGGAACCATATTATCGATGTCGATGTGTTTACCGTGAGCACTATCGCCAAGTACAGAAATGGCACGTAACACCTTTCGCCTGATATTCAGTCGTTCTATTTGCGGTGCTGATTCGCCTTGCATCTGGCTTTTCGCCCAATACAGCAAATTTTCCAGCAGCATATTGACTGGCTGCAGTCTATTTTTTAATTCGTGCCGGTATGAGAGAAACTCTTCGGTGGTCATCACATCGGCATCAAGCATTTCCATTGTAGTGGTAAGTCCACTTACCGGTCCACGCAGATCGTGAGCAAGTACCGAAAAAACGACGTTTTTAAAATCGTTTAATTCCGAGAGCCTTAAAGACTGTTGTTCCAGGGCTTCGTTCTGACCGAGTATAAGAAACGTGCTATGTTTTTCATTCTTCCAATTGCGATACGACAGGTAGGCTACAACAGACAACAATAAAATACCAGCCAGCGAAGCCCACACAATGATCTTTTGGTTCTGGTTTTTGCTGGCAATGATCGATCTGTCTTTCTCCAGCAATTTTATCTGGCTCTCTTTTTTCGACAGATCGTAGTTGAACGTCATCTGCGCGGCTTCTTCGCGCGTGTGTTGCTTTTTCAGGCTGTCTTCGACAGATACCTGTAGCTTATAAAAAAACAACGCATTCTTATTATCACCCACGCGTTCATAACTCTCAGACAGTTTTTTTGCTATCGAGACTACCTGCTCTTTGATCCCCAGCTGCTTCATCTCAGCAAGTGCTTCCCTCAAATATTGATTCCCTTTGCTGGTCGCTCCGGTATTGATGAATACGTCACCCAATCCTGCTTTTGCAAAAGCCACGCCCTCTGCATCACCAAGCTTTCCTGACATATTCAGCGATTCACTGTATAGTTTTTCCGCTCGCTCATAATCACCTTTTTTCAAATAGCATTCCGCAATATTCCCCTTTAGTATATTTTCCAGATAAGGACTTTGCATTTCACTGGCAAGCTGCATAGCTTCTGACAAATAAAGCAATGAGGAATCATACTGCTTCTTGTCATTATAGATCATCGCATACGTAGTCAGAGACCCGATGATCCGCTCTTTGTTATCCGACTTGCGGTGCAATGCCATGGCCCTGTCAGTATACGACTTGGCCATGTTATAGCGACCCAACCGATAATATACATTGGCTATATTACTAAGATCAGAAGCCATGTTTTCTGGAATACCTAGTTGCTCTTGTATCTCGAGCCCATGCAGATAGTATTTTAGAGCGGTAGCATAATCGCCCATCTTATAGTATACATTAGCAATATTGCTAAGACCTTTTGCCCGCAGTATGTCATCTTTGTATTGGGTGGCGGTGTGTACAACACTGTCATAATATATCTTGGCGTCACTATACCTCCCCGTCAAAAAATATACATTCCCAATATGATTGTACTTAGAGGCATAGGATTGCACCAGCTTTGTGTCTTTAGCCGACGCTAACGATCTGGAATAGTAATGTAACGCGCTATCATAGCGGCCTTTCACCTGATGGCCAGCCCCCAGCACTTCCAATGCATTTATGGCGCCTCTCTTAAATCGGGTCCTTAACGAAACTTCATACGCCAGGTTACCGTATTTCAGCACCGAGTCGCCGTCAGACAACTCGTACTCATTGCCCAGTTGCAGATAAAGCAATGCCTTCACCGTATCAGTTTGCTTACGTGTTTTTAACACAGCACGCAAACTATCAGTTTTGGGGCTCCCCTTCCCTACCGTTACCAGCAGCAGCAATGGTATTAATACAAAAACGATGACCCTCATTGGATGGCTACTTATTATGTCTTAAAACCAGCCAATGAAACTAGGCGCTCCAAACCGGTTGATTACGACAAACTTAGGAAACTTTGAACTTTATCGACACTTCCAACTTTGCGCGGCTCAATTTTTATGCCTCACAATCAAAATACAGTATGAAAAGCAAAGCCAACTTCAAAAGTCATCCACTGCATCCCATATTAGTGGCCTTCCCAATCGCTTTTTTTGTCGGCACTTTAGTATTCGATATGCTTTTCGTAATGAACAATAATGAAGAGCACTTGTTAGTAGCAAAGTACCTAAACCTCGCCGGCATTATAGGAGCCATATTGGCGGCAATCCCTGGCATCATCGATTATTTCGCTACAGTGCCTCCTAACAGCTCAGCCAAAACACGCGCCACTAAACACGGGCTACTAAATTCTACAGTGCTTCTTATTTTTTTAGTCATCTATTTGATGCGGGATAATAACACACTTTCCCTACTGCATTTATCGCTCGAGATCGTCGCTATTGTAGTGCTAACTATTGCCGGATGGATGGGAGGCACACTCGTATACCGCAACCAGATAGGCGTTGATATCAGGTATGCAGGCGCAGGCAAATGGAATGAAGCGTCTTTCAGCGAACAGCAAAACGAGGTCCAGGTAGCTAGTATTGGCGAAATATCACTCAACCAGATGAAGTTGGTACACCTCAATGGTAAGAGGATCGTTATAGCGCAAACAGAAAAAGGATTTGTTGCTTTCGATGACAGGTGCTCTCACAAAGGCGGAACTCTTGCCGGTGGCAGCATGATATGCGGTACAGTACAATGTCCCTGGCATGGATCGCAATTCAACGTAGCAACCGGGGATGTAAACGCCGGCCCTGCAAAGTCTAAGATAAAAACCTATGATCTACGGGTCGAAGGCAATAAAATACTGTTAAAACCGTAACACTATTCCCCGCGCTGTACTGTTGCTTTCTTTTTCTTCCCAAATACGAACACCTTTATGTAGTCTTTTTCGAGACGACCAATTTCAGGTACGTATCGTCTTACTTGTTCAGCATACGCAGCCGATTGAGTATAGGTTGCATTGGTAAACAAAAGTGCGACGGGTCTGTCCGCAGGTTGTTTATTTTTTAGCTCAAAGCCAAGCAGTGGATAATAGGTATCCCAGCCAAGCCTGTTCGCTCCTATAAGATCTCTGTACCTATCTCTGTTGGGATGCATTTCTGTGTAGTAAATAAATGCTGGCACGCTGGAGTGATGCAGGTAGACATCGTGACCACGAATACCCTGTTGAACGGTATAATTCAGCCCTTCTGTCAGCTGTTCATATTTATAAGGAGTTGTAATGCTCTTAGAGATATCGCCGGCTATACAATATACTCCCAATACAACCATGGCAAGCTTCCACTCACGCACGTTAATTCTCAATGCGGCTTCAAACCCAACGCCTATCAACAACATAAACAGCGGCACCGAAAATAGCGCTACACGCGGCATCAGTGAGTATTGGTTTAGCGCGGCCGCCACAAGCAGGCCGCCTATCGGCACACACAGCAGAAATGCCTTTGCAATATTATTTCGAATTAAGCTCACCGCTCCTGTTATCACCAAAGCCATGTACACCGTTAGCATTAACGGCCACTTGCCCATCAATTTCAACAAGGCGTTAAACACCGCCCAGTTATGCATCCATTCGCCTGCATTATCCGGAGTGGCAAAGAGGAAATCATTTTGATGAAAGTTCTGTAAGTAGTCAGAATTTGCCTGCGGCTTTAATACGGCCATGTAGTAGAAACCAAATTGCACCAACCATAATATAGCTGTAACTATTACCGCAACCAGTCGCTTATATTCCTTTCTGCTAAATGATATCCACCCGTAGAAACATCCTACACCCGCCAGCACGAATACAGAAGGCATACAACTCCAGATAGCAAGCGAACCGATCAAAAACCAGGTTGTAGCAAATTTTGTCGTTGAATATTTACCGATATCCATTCTTAACGCCATCAAAAGCAGCGATAGTGAAATGAAAACATCCGGCATATACTGTTTTACCTCCGATGAGTAGCGTATCAGCATATGTGTCGACACAAACAGCAGCAATGGAAACCACAACGCCCTTGTAGGCATCAGCCGTTTGAGAAGTGCATGCATCACAAAAACTGATGCTACACCAGCCAGCAATGGATATAATCTCAATGCATATTCACCAAACCCGAAAAGCACGACATTCAGTTTCTCTATCCATAGAAATACCGGTGGTGCATACTGTTCGTAGCTAAGCGGTTTTGCTAGCCCACCGAAGCCACGTTCAAAAAGGTTGCGGGCTACGTTTGCCTCATCAAGGAGCAAATTCCTGTTCTGCAGGTAAATGATCAACCGCACTAATACTCCCCCGGCAATGGCCAGGATTGTTAAAATTTTCAAGTATCTGTCGTAACGATGGCTACTTGCAGTGGTTTCGGACATGGACGGGCAGCTAATTCCTTGTAAATATTATAAATTGCAGCCTCATCGCGAAAGATTTTAAATATTTCCACAATACTAATTTATGGCGCTTACACAACTGAAGAACTACGCCGAAGGCAAATGGATGACCGCCAAAAAAGAAGGTGATGTTTTGCACAATGCCATCACCGGCGAAGCTATCTATACAGCCAGCAGCGAGGGATTGGATTTCGGGGCTATGATGAACTATGCGCGCAAGGTTGGCGGTCCTGCCCTGCGTAAGCTCACCTTCCACCAGCGTGGCCGCATGCTGAAGGCTCTGGCCATGCACCTGATGGAGCGTAAAGAATATTTCTATAAGGTCAGTGCTTTAACAGGAGCTACACGGTCAGACTCATGGGTGGATATTGAAGGTGGTATTGGTAACCTGTTTGCCAACGCCAGCTTGCGCCGCCAGTTTCCCGACGAACGCTTTTATGTAGATGGCGAAGCCGCAAAACTGTCAAAGAATGGCACCTTTATCGGCCATCACATTATGGTGCCGCGTGAAGGTGTTGCCATACATATCAACGCCTTCAACTTCCCGGTATGGGGTATGCTGGAGAAGATCGCCGTAAACCTCCTGGCAGGCGTCCCTGCCATCGTGAAGCCTGCAACACTTACGTCGTTCCTTACTGAAGCGGTTTTTGAAGAGATCATTAAGTCAAACATCTTGCCCGAAGGCTCACTGCAACTTATCTGCGGTTCCGCACGTGGCATCCTTGATAGCATCGAAACACAGGATGTAGTTACGTTTACCGGTTCAGCATCTACAGGCCAATCGCTAAAGTCGCACCCACGCATTATTTCTGAAGGTGTTTCATTCAACCTCGAAGCCGACTCGCTCAACTGCTGCGTGCTGGGTCCTGATGTAAAAACTACCAGTCCTGAATTTGATATTTTTATAAAAGAAGTAACACGCGAGATCACTACCAAAGCGGGTCAGAAGTGTACGGCCATCCGTCGCATCATGGTCCCTGCCAATATGGTGGAAGATGTGCAAATAGCATTAGGCAAACGGCTTAAAGGCACTACTGTCGGCGACCCTTCGGTGGAAGGTGTGCGTATGGGACCGCTGGCGGGCCTTTCGCAACGCAACGAGGTTCGCGAAAAGGTGCAGCAGCTTGCCAAGTCACAGCAAATCGTGATCGGTGACCTGGAAAAGTTTGAAGTGGTAGGTGCGGACAAAGAAAAAGGCGCTTTCCTGGCACCGCTGGTGTTCTTCAACGACGATCCGTTCCATAAGCTCGACTGTCACAATATTGAGGCTTTCGGTCCGGTATCTACCTTGATGCCGTATAATACTATAGACGAGGCGATAGAACTAGCCAAGATGGGCCGTGGCTCGCTGGTATGTTCGGTTATTACTGCTGATGATGATGTAGCTAAAGAATTTGTGCTGGGCACCGCCTCTATGCATGGTCGTATACTGGTACTCAATAGCGACTGCGCTAAAGAAAGCACTGGTCACGGTTCACCTATGCCATTACTGGTACATGGTGGTCCCGGTCGAGCCGGTGGTGGCGAAGAAATGGGCGGAAAACGCGGTGTTTTGCACTACCTGCAGCGCACGGCTATCCAAGGTTCTCCTACCACTATTACGCGTATCACTAACGTTTATCAGCAGGGAGCTAAACAAAATGAAACAGAGGTTCATCCTTTCCGCAAGCACTTCGAAGATTTACAAGTTGGTGACACAGTTATTACACATAAACACACAGTAAGTGAAGCCGACATCACTAACTTTGCCAATGTGAGTGGCGATAACTTCTACGCACATATGGATGCAACTTCGTTGGAAGGCACCATATTTACCGGTCGCGTAGCGCATGGCTACTTTGTTCTTTCAAAAGCAGCCGGCCTTTTTGTAGATGCAAAGAAAGGCCCGGTGTTGCTGAACTACGGTATCGACGAAGCCCGTTTCACGAAGCCGGTATACCCCGGAATGACGATCGGCGTAAAACTAACCGTGAAAGAAAAAGTAGACCAGGAGAAACGCACCGGAGATGATATCGCCAAAGGCATTGTAAAGTGGCTGGTAGACGTGTACGACGAAACCGGTGAAACGGTAGCCATCGCCACTATCCTAACAATGGTGAAGAAAAGGAACCAGGAGTAACCAAACCTGTCCTATATGTCCGCTTGTTGTTTACAACGGCTGCTTTATACAGCAGCCTGTTTCTTGCTGCAATTGCATTCTTTCGCACAAGGTTATCACTGGGAGCCGTCGATCCTGTCTTTGGGCAACACCAACCGTTTCAGCGATACCTGGTTCTTTGACAAGGATACTGGCTTCCTCGCATCAGGCGATGGTAAGATCATTAAAACGGTCAATGCCGGTGGTCTTTGGGAGACGAAGCACCAAATGCAAAACAACCCGACGGTACGCAGCATCGAGTTTTCGGATGATCACGAGGTCGGCATTGCCGGCGCGCTGAACGGCGTCGTTGTACGTAGCACTGATAAAGGGGAAACGTGGACAAATATTTCAGCAAACATTCCCGATACAGGCGTTGCGCGGGTATGTGGCATGAGTCACTACGGCAACAACCAGTTTTATGCTGTTGGCTGGTGGGCATCAACTACCGCAAGGGTTTATAAAAGTACCGATGCAGGCGCGACCTGGCAGGTGAATTATATTGATACTACACTGGCCACGTGTCTAGTGGATATCATAAACATTGATGCGCAAACACTGTTTGCTGCCGGCGGAAAGTTTATCAACAGCAAACGGTACAGCGTCATTCTCAAATCAACAGATGCAGGCAACAGCTGGACAACTGCCTATACTGACTCCGTAATGGGTGGCAGGATATGGAAGCTGCAATTTCTTAATAATAGCCTCGGATTCGCAGCCATCGAGCCTTACTATTATCCCGATACGGTTTGCATACTCAAAACTGTAGACGGGGGCGCATCATGGTCTATGATACATATAGGAAAGGTTGCTCTCAGCTTTACTATCGGAACGCAGGCCGTGGGTTTTATTAACCCGGCTGTAGGTTGGGTCGGAGGTTGGTACCAGGGCTTGTTTGAGACTGTTGACAGCGGTAAGACGTGGACCTACCAGACACCTCCCGAGGCCTATAACATGAACAGGATTTTCAGGGTAAATGACAGCACACTATACGCCACCACCGGCTCAGGGGTGTTAAAATACGTGCCGGGGTGGGCAACTGAAGTGCCTCGCCGGGCTGTTTCCTATGATGCCGCTCATAAACTCCACCCCGTCTCCCCCAATCCCGCCCGGGGAATTGTAACGATCACATTTGAACTAGGTCATACTACTAACGCCGCACTGGAAGTGGTCGATATCAACGGACGGCACTTTCAGCGGATCATGAGTGGATACCTGGCTCCGGGTCGTTATACCTATGTTTGGGACGGCTCTGACAAGCCGCCCGGTGCCTACATGGTCTGGCTCGGTACCGACGAAATACCGTTTGTCCGGAAATTTGTCCTGCAGCACTAAAAGCATGTGGTTTGCCTTTATATTTGCATAATAAACAGTGACTAATGCAGCATTCTGAAGGCTACGTGCGTAGCGAAATAGAACACGGTATAGCGACAATTGAATTCTTTCACCCGTCCAGCAACTCATTACCATCTGCCATACTTAACGACCTGGCAAAAACCATTAACGATATAGGCATTGACGACCGCGTAAAGGTGATCATCCTCCGTAGCGCAGGCGACAGGGCATTTTGTGCAGGAGCCTCTTTCGACGAACTAGTAGCGATCTCTAGCGAAGCTGAAGGCAAGAAATTCTTCAGCGGTTTTGCGAACGTGATCAATGCGATGCGCAAATGCCACAAATTCATCATTGGCCGCATACAGGGCAAAGCTGTAGGTGGCGGTGTTGGTCTGGCATCAGCAGTTGACTATGCGATAGCAACAGAAGACGCGGCAGTAAAACTCAGCGAACTCGCAGTAGGTATTGGTCCTTTCGTAGTTGGCCCAGCCGTTGAACGCAAAGTAGGTCTGTCTTCTTTCTCTCAGCTGGCTATCGACGCTACAGAATGGCGTTCTGCTGAGTGGGCTAAGAAACACGGCTTGTATGCAGAATTGCACGGCAGCGTTGAAGAAATGGATGATTCTGTAAAAGCGTTAGCAGAGCGCCTGTCTCACAGCAGCCCAGAAGCGATGGCTTCACTCAAGAAAGTGTTCTGGCAGGGTACTGAGCATTGGGACACTTTGCTGGCGGATCGCGCCGCGGTTAGCGGCCGTCTTGTGCTGAGCGAATTCACCCGCAATGCCATCAACAAATTCAAAGCAAAAACAGTAAGATAATTGGCGACAAAAAAGAAAAGCTACCTCCACGGTAGCTTTTCTTTTTATAATTCCTTTTTGCGTCTTACCGCTTCCTGCAACACGGCTTCGTATTCATCTACTATCCGCGGCCAGTTATACCTGGTGCGTATTTTCTCTATATTATTCTTAAGCTTCGACTCATACGCTGGCTTCGAGCTAAAATTCCTGATAGTGCTTGCCAGTTCATCCTCACTAGAGAAGTAAAATGCATCTTCACCGAGGACTGCCCGATTAAAAGGATTAGCATGAGCAGCGATCAGCGCATTGCACCCCATAGCTTCCAACAATGAAGGATTGGTACCACCCACTGAGTGTCCGTGAAAGTACAGACGTGAATAGTAACGAAGGTTATTAATGATCTCGGTATCATATATAGCACCGAGAAAATGGATACCACGGGCTTTTCCATAGTTCTTTAAGAGATGGCCGCCAAATTCATTACCAGTCTTTCCCACTATTAGTAAAGGCTTGTCAGTTTCACTGGCAACATGCCCCCTGATGATCATCTCGATGTTATTCTCAGGCTCCATGCGGGCTATCAGCATATCGTAGCCAAACGGTTGCATGCCATATTTAGACAATACATCGGGTCTAAAACTATCGAAGATTTCCGCTCCGTATGCAATAAAGAAGGAGTCCTTATTGTAAGTCTCTTTTAGATATTGCAGGATACCGACGGAATCTGCCACCAACACATCACCGTTTTGAGCTGCCCATTTTTCGGCCACCTTCAAAAACTTCTGTGCCTGCTTGCTGTACTTGCTGCGCTTCCATTCCAGGCCATCCATGTTCACTACATTACTGCAGTATTTTGGCCAGCGACGGTACCATATACTGTTACTGGTATAGCCTAATTGTAGTAATACATCGTAGTTGCGCTTACGCGCATCGTTGATGCAATTGAGGTCGTATATAAATTGCCCAGCCGTACCTAACTTATGCTCAGGGTCGTAACAATGGATGATCTCCACCCCATTCCACTCTTTTTCCTGGTATTCGTGATTATGCGAATTATACACCCATACACGATGGCCTTTCTTCACCAGCCCGGCAGCCAAATACTCGGCACACTGTTCAAACCCACCATAACGGTTGGGTATGCCCCGCGTTCCTAGAATGCCGACCTTCAGACTTATTTCGCTCATGTTCGATTGCAAAGGAACATTAATCTTTTAAAACCTGCTTATATGCGGTAAAAGTTTCTTCCGCAGCACGCTCCCAGGTATATTCCTTTAATATACGCTCACGGAAAGCGGGGTTGTAAGGCGCCTGGTAGGCCGCATCTACCGCGGCTTTAATAGACCGTGTGTCGTCAGGCTCACAATACCAGGCATCTTTTCCAAAATAATCTACTGTATCCCCCTTATCGGTCACTACTATGTTACAACCCATCACTGCGGCTTCCAGAGACGAAAGACCTGTTGTTTCAAAATAGCTGGGCAGTATATGCACTTTAGCTGAATGATACATTTCATAAAGCTCCTCTTCCGTCAACCAATTGGAGAAATGAATGTTTGACGCCGCCTCCTTCTTACATTGCTCAAAATAACCGATGTTGTTGGGCGAAGGTTTGCCGTGTATCTGCACCCTGTACTGAGTATTGTTGAGTGCACGGATGAGATTCAGTTGGTTTTTCCGACCCTCAATACGGGCTACGCAAAGGATTGCATTCTCATATTTAGGATTACGCTTGCTAACCTGCTTAGCCACTTTTTCGTCTATGCCGTTGGGCACCACACGATAGGCATGCTCCAGGTTATATTTTTTTGCAAAGCGGCGGTACTCGCTTTCCGAGTTGGGAAGCAATATACCTGCATGCTTTGCTACGTACTGTATAGACTTTCGGTGCCCCCACACCAGGTATTTACTACTGCCTATCTTCTCACCATTTTTCAATCTGCGCGCGATGGCTTTTATATATTCTATCTGGTCTTCAGAGAATATCTTATTCATCCATTTCATAACACCGCCACGCGCCTTCTTTTCATATTCGCCGTAGTCTAGAAAAATGGTAGAAACCACATAAGGCTTACCTGACTTTTCAATATGCCCGAGAATATCCGCCGGACGAATGATATTAAAAAAGTGCAGGAGGTCGTATTGGGTGTAGTCTATCGGCTTATCTGTGGGAAAAATATCTACTTCTACTCCCAGCGTGCGCAGGTAATGGGCTGTGAAATCGATCTGCTTGGTGTCACCACCCGGTGTTGTGTATAATGTAGCACGTGCAATAAATGCGATCCTCATGTACAAGTCTATTTTTTCATCTGGCTATACAGCCATTCGATCAGGCCCTGGGGCAAAAAAGAAAGCAAATATAATGCGTAAGGCTCTGCTTTACGGGGCATAATAGAAATAGCTGTTCTCAGATGCTCACGGGCCAGTTCCGGACGGTGCTGATTCCATAAGTTTTTCTTACCCAGCATACTGTGATATGCCGCTTTTTTATATGCTGTAAAATTCTGGCTTTTTAATATGTCTTTCAACAGCTGATAATCAGCATCACTTACCGATCCATTTTCAATTGAACGTTGCTTCAGCTCAATAAACTCTTTACCCCTCCATTTTTCATCAATGGTTGCAGATTCAGGATTCAACCGGACTTTGATCAGGGATTGGCGCAGGTTTTCCATTTTGCCGTAAGGCACGAGGTCTCGCCAAAGCAGGTGATCCTCGAAGGTAACCGCACGTGCATCATACCCGCCGGCCTTCACCACTGCGTCTTTAATAAACATAACGGTTGAATGGATGAAAGGGCATTCTTTAAAGGCGCTGGCACGTATTGCGCTGTCCTCGTAATCCTTCAGCTTATAGGTGAATATGAAGTTCCCTTGCTCGTCCATATAATCAGCCTCGCTGGCTACCAGCACATGATCAGGATGCTGTTGCATGAAGTCTACCTGCACTTGCAACCTGTGCGGGTAACAAACATCATCGGCATCAAAACGTGCTATATGTGTACCTTGAGCAATCGACAATCCTTTATTTAGAGTCTTCACCAGTCCCATATTATCCTGATGCAGCACTTTTATACGAGGGTCGGTATATGTCGACAGTATGTTGGCAGTATCGTCCTTCGAACCGTCGTTAATGATCAATAGCTCAAAGTCAGTATAGGTCTGAGCCAGCACACTATCTACCGCCTCACGGATATACGGTCCGGCGTTGTAGGCAGGCATCAATACTGTCACCATCGGGGATCTATCTTTCATTGCTGCTGCTCTTTTAATTCCTGTTCTTTAATATCCGCTTCCATCAACAATTCAAAAAACACCATTACGCATAGCGGCTCAAACAAGTAGGTCATGTGCGCAAAAGGTATGATCATGATACACAACCAAAAGCCGTAAGTCCAATATTTGCGCCGTTTTACAAAATAATACACGTAAAAGACAAGGAACGTGATGACACCTAGCAGCCCGTACTCACTAACTAGCTGTGCAAAAAAACTATCGGGCCAGTTAGCATTCGAGAAATATTTGCTGTGGGCTTTTATACGTCCTTCTATAATAAGCATGTGGTTCTCCGCGTATTCCGGCGACCGGTAGTGCGGCAGCACATTCATAAATAAGCGGCTTGAATCAAAGCCAGCCACTTTTTGTGCTGTCAGAGACGAAAACCTGGCGGTACCTGCACCCAACATCAGTGCAGGTGGCGATGACTTTACATAATTAAATGCCTCTACCATCGCCAGCGACTTGCCTTTGAAACGTAGGATATAATCTTCCGTCAACTTCTTCTTCGCTTCAAGTTTTTTGTCCTCCGGCGCCGTCTTTGCCTGACTTTCAAGGTCTTTTAAGGTTACCTCCGTTTTGGCTATTTTTTCAGTGATCTCTGGCGCATTGGGCGCAAAAGGGTTATATACCGCTGTATCGGGTTCATCTGCCGAGATCATTGTTCGGAAATTATTCTTCTCCGTTGTTTTCAGCGCAAATACCTTATCCTGCATTTTTTTGACAGCATACCTGAAATTTTCGGGCGAAAGCGATGCATAACTGACACCTACGAACAACAACATTGCTGGAATGTAGACCTTGTAACTTCCGGGTGGCGACAGGCGTTGTAACCATCCGTACTGGCCACTTGTTACTTCATTCATGATACCGGTCAACAGCAAGGCACCTGCTGAAGCAACAAACACGATAGTACCGATATTGCCAAACACCAGCATCAGGGTAATAACCGACAATACCGAGAATAGCAAATTTCGCTTGAATATGAAATAAACGCCCAGCATCGCACTTACCATCATGTTGTAGTAAGAGTTCTGCATAAAGAAGCCAAAGATGTTGTCGCCGGTGGACATACCGTATGGGAACGGTAGGCCACTGTATGGATTAAGCTTACCAGTAATAAGAATTATCTTACCCAGTTGCCAGAAACTAAAAAGCACGTTGGCGAGGGTAAACGCTTTCAAAGTTTCATAAACGCCTTCGGGGCCATAACGTTCCAGGTGAAGTTTTAACTGGTGATATGCTAAAAAAGCAAAAAGCCATAACAAACTACCAACCGAGAACGCCGCCAGGTAGCCACTTGAAAATTCTCGCACATGCACCAGCAGATTGATCGCAGCCAGTAATATGATATATAAATAGAACTTAGGCAAACGGTCTTGCGACAAACCGAATTTGAAATTCGGTCGAAGCAGGTATATGAACACTAAGCCCGCCACCTTCAGACTTAGTACTGCCTGGTTGGTAAAGAGGAATAGGAATATAAAGAATACCCAGTCTACCCTGCCTTGTATTTTCTGCTTGTTATCCATTGATGCCCTACGAGCGATAAGGTTTTTTACACAGTCACAAAACGGTTGTAATACGCCAGGTGCTGGTTAGCAATATGAACAATGTCAAATTTTTCTTGCGCCTTTTGCCTGCCGTTTTCAGCTAATTGGGTGCAAAGTTCCTTGTTTTTCAGCAGAAGACAGAGCTTATTTGCTATATCCACGATATTAGCCGGGTCTACCAGCAAGCCGTCCTTACCATCCTCAACGACCTCTGGTCCTGAAGTACGGTTAGTAAATATTACCGCGGTACCGCAGGCCATTGCCTCGAGGGCTGCCAATCCGAAGGTTTCAGCAAACGACGGGAACACGGCTACGTTGGCTTGCGCCAGGGCTGTCATAAGATCGGACCTGCTTACATGCCCGTTAAAGCGAACACTGTTTTTGGCGTCACGCGTCAGGAATCGTTTTATCTTTTTTACAGGACCTTTACCGTATATCTCCAATACGGCACCGGGCACTTGTTTGTAAACAGTGTTCCAGGCTTGCATCAATTGATAAATTCCCTTCTTATGTGCCAGCGAACCAGTAAAAATGACTCTCCCGGGTACTTTTTCAGCGTTGATAGCGGTCCTGGTATCAATACCATTGTAGATCACATCGATATTCTTACCCACTTCCAGGTATTCAGCAGTTTTTTGCGCGGTATACCTGCTAACACTGAAAACACCACTTGCCTGTAATAGCAACTCGCGCTCCATTTGCCTCACATAGGCCGGAGGTTGTATACCTGCCTCGCGCGAGAAATAAGTGATCGACCCGTGCAGCCGCACTACCGTGGGCACTGAAAGCGCGGGGAACGGAGTATAGGTCGTGCAAAAACGCATATAATCGTGGTAGTCGGGTACCTCAGCTATGTCGATCTTATGTTTTGCAATAATATTTTCTAAAAAATGATGGTAACGTTTTAGGCTAATATTAATATCCCATTGGAACACTCCCGATGATTTCAAAAACCGGTAAGCAACACGAGTCGTCAACGCATTAGGTTTTGAGAAAAGCCCCGAGCTCAGCTTGCGCCTGAAACGGTAGACCTTAACACCATTGTCGGTAAATTCATTCAGACCTTCATATCCCCAGTCATAATAACCTGCAACCACAACGTTATGTCCCAGCTTCGCCATTTGGCGGGCCAGCAACTGCACGGCCGTGCCTATGCCCCCATGACGCCCCGGTGGGTATTCATCACAGATATAAAGAATATTCATCGCCTGGTAAACTGTTTTAGAGTCTGCATGTGTTCTTTGCTAACTAGCCTGAACAACAGAGACAAGCCAAGATACAACACTACAGAAATAAGCACCCGGGCAATTATTGAATCGGTGAGGTAGATCGAAACAGCATAACTTGCGGCAGCCACTATCAGAAACAGAAAGAACGTGTGAATAGGCGCCGCCATCAGGTTTTTGCGCACCAAGAAATAGTGGCCGGCCAGCTGAAGCACCGAAGTGGTCAGAAAAGAAATGGCCGCCCCTAGACTTCCCAGCTTTGGGATCAGCACCACACTTATTACGATGTTAGTGATGGCACTGTAAATAGTAATACTTGATATCTGCTTGTACCTCCTGCCCGAAAAACTGAGGGTCCACAAAAGGTTAATACCAAACTGCAAGGGTATACAAATAGACAATAACAAAAATTCAGTTGCGTTCACCGAACCGTACTTTCCATGAAACCACGAATCCAGCACAGGCGCCCACAAAATGTTTCCCACGAGTGGAATTAACATCGCCACAAACATTTCTAGAGTAAACAGTTGCTTTACCAACTCTTGTTTATCCTCGCTCATTCGGTTGTTGGCGAGCATACGAGCAAACTGGCTCAAAAGTATTGGGGCAATGATAGCTAGCGGCAGCCTGGCTACCTCAAACGCTCGTGATGCCACCGCATAGTCGGCGGTCATGGCCGCGGTACTCAAAAATCCCAACAGCACCCAGTCCATCCGCGATAAACTGGAATCGAAGATCACAGAAACATATTGTGGCAGCGACTCGCGGATAAGTTTTTTATACGCCAGCGTCTTGAATCGGAAACTGAAATCCGCCTTCCTCAACACATATATCAATAAAGCAATAAACTCCAACAAAGCGCACACCATCAGAACCACCACCACCGTCATCAGTGACAGTTGTTGTGATCTAAGCAGGTAAAATGCCAAGCAAATTTTCAGCACATTCGAGAATACTGCTATTACTCCGTAGGGAGCAAACTGCTGTTTGGCATTTAAGAATTGCTTAAGTGGCGCACCAATAAACGTAATAGCCTGCGCTGCAAAAAACCATGGCAAGTATACAAGCACATTTACCTGCTCACTAAACAGGCGGCTACCTAGCAGTAACAACAGGAATACTAATACAGAGCCCGCGAACGCATGAAACAGGTAGGCTGCTGCAGCCCAATCAGAGCTACGGGAGGCTGCGATCCTTCGTACCACCACCTGGTCCATACCGAAGCTGAGCAGGGTGGTAAGCATTACAGCCTTTGCGTTGGCACCGTTTATTATACCGAAATCGTCTTTTGAGAGATACTGGGCGATGACATAAAAAAACAAAACTCCTAACACCTGGACCGCCAATGCCTGCAAACCTGAGGAAAATATTAGCTTTATGAGATTGTTTTTCACAGAAAGATGTTGTGCGCCGGACCGGGCGGCAAAATTACTATTTTTATCTACTTTTGCGCATGCTCAACGTAGGATGGTTCAGGCACATACAGCTTATCTTACTCTATTGCCTCCCCTTCGTTATTCCTTTTCCTTTTATATATACGTCAGTTGGTGTCATATCGCTTTCGGTAGCCTGGTTTTTAGGCGGCGATGCGAAACTAACCTGGCATAACCTGAAAACACGCAAGGCTCTCTGGGCGTGGCTCGCTTATTTCTTTTTGTTTGCAGTTAGCTATTTTTATAGCAGTAATAAAGAACTGTCACTTTTCGACACCCAGATAAAACTCAGCATGCTGCTGCTACCTATCGTGGTCGGAGCCGGCACTACCTTAAAACGGCAATCAGTCGAAAATATTTTTCTTGCATTTGTCAGCGGCATAAGCGTCGCCGCTCTAATATGCATCACGGCCGCAACCCGGTCTTATCTGTCAACAGGCGATATTGAGGTATTGTTTTACAATAAACTGGTGAAACCCATAGACGATATCCATGCTGTATATATGGCCTGGTATGCGCTATTTTCGCTAAGTGCTTTACTATTCTTTCCATGGGGGCGCTTTTTTGTGGGTAGCTGGCGAGTCCTCAGGTTCATACTTATTGCACTACAAATTGTCTTTTTTATTCTGTTGTCTTCCAAGACACTGATTGTCTTGTTTTTTCTGATCATTACTCCGTTTTATCTGCGGAAAACACTGAAAACTCGCTTTGGTACTGCCAAGGTTGCAATCCTGGCTACCGCGGCGGTTGCTTTGTTTACAGCTCTCGTGGTTACCGAAAACCCAATTAAAGAGAGATACAACGATGTAATTCAAAAAAACGATCTCAATAAAGCATTCCTTACCGACTACCGCGAGGTGGACGAGAGCCGCCTGAGCAACCTGACCATCCGGGTATTCTCCTGGCGGATAGGTATTGAAAACATTATAGATAATAACCTATGGCTGACCGGCTGTGGTAGTGGCGACTGGCAGGAATTACAAAATCAGAGATTTGGCCGCTACCATGTCCAGAATTGGGATAAAACGTATTTCGATAATACCTCTGAACTTTACAACATAAATCTTCACAATATGTTCCTTCAATCCTTTCTGATGATAGGATTACCAGGCCTGCTTCTTTGTATGATAATTATTTTATCACCCTTTTTATATGTACGAAAAATAATATATAGTTCGCTTTTTTTTATTTTTCATTTAGTTGGTTTTGCTTTTATGATGCAGGAGTCCGCATTGCAAAGCCACGCAGGCGTTATATATTATTGTTTTTTTACACAAATATTTTGGAATATATATTATAGTGATAGTATGGGCAAAAATATGCAGATGAATATTTCAAAATCTAAAAAAGTTTAAAGAAATTTGCACCTCGGTGAAAATTTGACACGATTTTTGCTGTAAGCTAATGAATTAGAAAAACAGCTCCCGACCCAATACTTTAAATGGAACAACCTTTTGTAATAAAACTACCGGCCGCCCAGTCGTCCCGTCCGGCAGCTCCCCAGTCTGATATTGCAGAGATCAGGGAGATGTTCAGGGAAATAAACCATAGATATATGGTTTACCAGCCGCCGGCCTATTACTCTGCGCTGAAGCGCGCGATGGATGTGACCATTTCCATGACGTTTATCCTGTTGGTAATGTCGTGGGTGTACCCGATTGTTGCCCTGCTGATCAAGTTAACTTCAAGGGGTCCCGTTTTCTTTATTCAAAAACGTACTGGTTATAAGGGTGTAGAGTTCGACTGTTTCAAGTTTCGTACGATGTACGTCAACGCTGATGCAGACACCAAGCAAGCTACCTCCAACGATAAGCGTATTACTACAGTCGGTAAGTTCCTCCGTCTTACGCACCTTGATGAAACTCCGCAGTTCTTCAACGTATTGCTGGGCGATATGAGCATTGTGGGTCCTCGCCCGCACATGCTCTACCATACCCGCTACTACTCACAGATCATACCTTATTATAATCTTCGTCACGAAGCTGTACCGGGAATGACCGGCATGGCGCAGATCAAAGGCTATATAGGCGAGATTAATGCTGAGCGTGAACTGCGTAAACGCGTACAATGGGACGTTTACTACCTGAAGAACCGCAGCGTGTGGCTTGACATCACTATTGTCTTCACCACTTTTGCCCAGGTTATTGGCAAAGGTCTCTCCGGATTACTGAAAAAAGACTAATTATCTTTCTGTAAAATATTTTCGTGGTGTGTTTTTTATGCTTATTTTTTGAGCACTAAAAAACACACCATGTCTGTTATTATAGCCGCCACTGACTTCTCTGCCACAGCCAACAGCGCGGTAGACTATGCCTGCCAGATGGCCCAGGCTTACGGCGCTTCGCTGCACATCGTCCATTCTTTTGTTATACCTGTAACTTTCGGCGATACCCCCATGCCTTTAATGCCGGTAGACGACGGACGCGAAATAGCAGAAGAAAGCATGGCAGAGCTGGTGACCCAGTTACGTCAGTCCTATCCGGGTGTAACTATCGAACAAGTCATTACCTACGGTGACATAACCGACAGTCTGGAAGAATACTCTGGGCAACAAAAGCCCTGGCTGATAGTAGTAGGCAACAGCAGCACCAGTGATACACAGTTCTGGCTGGGCAGCAACCTCATCAGCGAGTTGCGCGACCTACCGCATACCGTATTAGCTGTGCCACCGGGCACTAACTTTAAACCACTAAAGAACATCTGCCTGGCCTGCGATTTCAAGCAGGTTGGCAATACTTTTCCCGCTGCAGATATCATTGCGTTGGCACAGCAAACAAAAGCCCAGCTGCACATACTCAATGTAGACCATGACAATAAACATTTTGGAACTGAGATGCCCCTCAATACCGAGGTGATACACAATTACCTGAAAACAGCAGCTCCCCAGTATCACTATATTGAAAGTAAGGATCTGGAAGAAGGCATCAGCAATTTTGTAACCGAGAAAGGTATGGACTGGTTGGTGGTAATACCACACAAACATTCATTTTTCGATAGCCTGTTTAAGAAAAGCCACACTAGCGCCATTGTAAAGATGAGCCATATACCACTGTTGGCCCTGCACGAGCATCAGCCTGCTAGTGAGTAGAATACTCTGCTTGGGGGTGAGTTTTTTTAGTCTGTTCTTTTTTGAACTCTTGGTTATTCACCTTGTACCCCTTTGGTGCCTCTTTTTTTTTAGCTTTTTCTTTCTGCATGTGCACCAGCAGGCGTACGCCTCTAACGCCCATCTGCAGAACCTTCCACTTGATGTAACCTCCGAATACTTCACCCACCACCGTCTTCAGGAAACTCTTTTCCGTTTTACGACCCACTAGTTTCAGCATGGGCAGCCCCAATGTCATCAGGGTATCGATCGTTGACCTGGATGTGAGTAGATCACCGGCAAAAGAAAGGATGTCACTTTGTTTGTCCTCCTTAGCGCTTGGCTTCGGGATCATATCCATAAAGCCTTCAGGTTTGCTATGCTTGCGGGCGTACTTCAGCACCTGCTTCTCTCGTTTCAGCTCTTCAAGGCTGTTCAGCTTTTTAGGATACAGTCTCATTGGGGGGTCGATTTTTATGCCGCTTTTGTAGCGTCTTGTTCTTCCTCGTCAGTATCATCCTCATCCACCGAAGTGAGAATGCGGATAAATACGCCGGCGAAGGTATTGATAATAGACTTGCGCAGTCCAAACATCAGCGCTACAAGCAAGATGTAGATACCCGTGGTAACCAGGTAACCCAGAGGGCGCGAGTCAAATATGCCTGAAAATAGCTCACCGATCACGATGCCCAGGAAAATAAGCACCGACAGCGAGAGGAACAGGCAGATGAAAACGAAAATAAGATAGCTCAATACGTTGGACGAGCGTTCTATTACATTCAGCTTTACCAGCTGAATACGAACGTCAACGTAATGAGCTATTTTATCTTTCCACTTATTGATAAAGTTCATTCCTCAGAATTAAGCGTTGTAGATCTCCTCTTCAAGGTCAACGTTCCTTTTGTTGAACTTGTTTTTCAGATTACTCAGGCGATCTTTGATACGCTCCATGTTTTCCTGGCGGGTGTCTTTGTCTGTGGCGAGAATGTAACCTACTGCTGCGCCTATTGCAGCACCAATCAATAACGTAGCAACAGTTTTTCCAGTGTTGTTAGCCATACTTCTTAAAATTTAAAAATCAACGGATGAATTGTCTACAACAAAATTAATAAATATCGTGCCAGAGTTTGATCAAACGGTTGGCAGGATTTTAATTGATTATTATCAGTTTAAATACAAAACATAAAGCTATTACAGGCATCGATAATGACCTTCCTGAATACCGATAACCTGAAGCAGTTTGTGCTCATTGGCCTCATCATCGTCCTGGGTTATGCCCTGGGCCGGGAGCTCTATATTTTCTTCCCGGGCGTGCTGGGTGCCATCACCCTATATATCCTGATGCGTCAGAAATTCTTTGAGCTGACGGTCATCAAAAACTGGAAGAAATGGCTCACCGCTTTATTATTCATTCTTGTTGCCATCGTCATCTTCGTATTACCCATAGCCGCCCTCGTCCAGGTGTTGCTACCTAAGTTCACTGCCTTCCTGGGCGATGAAAGCCAACTCAACACCATCCTGGAAACCCTCAGCCGAAAACTACAAAAGCTGTCTCCTCACCTGGCTATCAACGACGACCAGGTACGCGGCATGATACAGCGAGCCACCACTTCGGTGCCTACTGTCCTCAATGCCACGCTCAATATGCTCACCAATGCCATTCTCGCCTTCTTCCTCCTGTATTACATGCTGGTAGATGGCCGCAAAATGGAATACACCGTGCAGAAATACATCCCTCTAAAGGATACTAACATCGACGACATCTGGGAGGCCACCCGCATCATGGTGGTGTCAAACGCCATTGGCATTCCGGTGCTGGCAGCCAGCCAGGCTATTGTATCCATACTCGGTTACTATATGTTCGGCATTGAGGAGTATATCCTTTGGGGAGTGATCACCGGGGTCTTCTCGCTGGTACCCATCATCGGTACAGCGGTAGTATGGATTCCATTGTGCGTTTATCTCTATGCTATCGACAGGAGCGGACAAGGCACCGGCCTGCTATTCTACTCCCTGCTTATTACCGGCAGCGTCGATAATATTCTGCGCTTTACCATCCTGCGTCGGCTTGGCGACATTCACCCCATCACCACTGCGTTGGGCATCATGGTGGGCATCCCGCTATTCGGGTTTATGGGCTTCATCTTCGGCCCCATGCTCATTTCCTACTTCCTGCTGTTGATCAAGATTTTCCGTGTAGAATTTTCCCCAAGGGGCAGCGCAACAGACTAGTTATTTATAGTAGTTGCTGTTCTCGACGTACTCGCGCACCTTGTCAGGCAGCACGTAGCGTACCGACTTCTTTGTTTTTATCTGCTGGCGGATGAAGGTAGACGATATCTCCAGCAGCGGAGCGTCCACCACCTGAAGCTTTGCACCGTAAGTATCTGCCACGGGAAAACCCGGCCTGTTGTAAACGATGAAAGAATACTGGCTCACCAGCTGCTCATAGTTCTTCCAGCGATGGATGTTGGAAAAGCTATCGGATCCCATCACCACCGAAAAGGTTTCCAGCGGGAATTTTTCGGCCAGGTAGGTAAGGGTGTCGATGGTATAAGACGGCTTTGGCAGGTGAAACTCTACATTGCTGGCCCTGAACCTGGAGTTGTCTTCTATGGCCAGTTGCACCAGGTGCAGGCGGTCGTATTCATTCAGCAGGGTGTGCGAGTCCTTCAAAGGGTTGTGCGGCGATACTACAAACCAGATCTTATCTACGTCGGTATTCTCTACTACATGGTTCGCTACTATCAGGTGACCTATATGTATGGGATTAAAACTGCCGAAATACAACCCTATATGCATGGCGCAAATCTAAGCGAAAAGACCTAAGGCCCATAAGCCACCATTTAAAATCCCGGTTAATCCTTGCCGGGCGCGACATATACAAAAAAGCCCTTTCTTCAGGGGCATTGGGGGAATTAGTTATTCAATGTAAAAATCGTTCAGTTCGTAAAGCCCGCTTCAGGGGGTTTGGGGGTCAGGCAGTGGTACCCACCCATATCTTATCTGCATCCTGTTTGCGGATGCTCAGGTAGTAGCCGGCTATTTGTATGGCCATTGGGTCGCCGAGGGGGGCTATCATCTCTATCCACACCGGCTCTCCCGGTATGCAGCCCATTTCCATCAGGGTAAGCTGAAAATCGCTCTGCTCGTGGCTTTTGATCACCGCCTTTTGACCGGCGGGCAGTTGCGACAGGCGCAACAGTTTTTCCTCCAACACCTTCATTATTACAAAATTACGGCTTCCATGCCGCTATCCACAAAAATGTTTGCGAACTTCGCCGCAAACTTTTGTTAATGCCCTCACGGTTTCACGAGCTCGAAGTCCGCGCCAAACTCAAAGAAAAACGCCGTTTATCGGCTTTTTTGGACGAATTGGTGCGCAAAAACCTGAAAAAAACGCAGAAGGTGCAGCTCACCTACATCTTCTGTAGCGACGAACACTTGCTGGGCATCAACCAACAGTTCCTGAAACACAACACCTATACAGATATTATAACATTTGACCTTGGCGAGTACGACG
Source organism: Polluticoccus soli (assembly GCF_029269745.1). Taxonomy (NCBI): domain Bacteria; kingdom Pseudomonadati; phylum Bacteroidota; class Chitinophagia; order Chitinophagales; family Chitinophagaceae; genus Polluticoccus; species Polluticoccus soli. The sequence continues at coordinate 842,677 of NZ_JARJHT010000001.1, forward strand.
ACGAGATGATCGGTGAGATCTACGTCAGCGTGGACCGCGTGGCCGATAACGCCGAAAAGTTTGGCGTGAGCTACAACGACGAGCTGCATCGTGTCATCTTCCATGGAGCCCTGCACCTGTGCGGCTACAAAGACAAGACCGATGCCGACCGCAAAGAGATGCGCCGTAAAGAAGACCTTTGCCTGAAACAATATTTTAAAGCCTGAGCATGCAGTTAGACATACTATACGAAGACAAAGACCTGGTAATTGTGAACAAACCCGCCGGCCTGCTGGTGATACCCGACAGGTTCAACCGCGAGCTGCCCTCGCTCAACAAGTTGCTGGAGCAGCACTACGGCAAGCAGGTATTTGTCGTGCACCGTATAGACCGCGACACCAGCGGTGTCATCTGTTTTGCCAAACACGAAGAGAGCCATAAGTACCTCTCTAAACTGTTCCAGGAGCACGAGGTAGGTAAGTACTACCTTGGGCTGGTACATGGCCGCCTCATTCCTACTGAAGGACGCATCGAAAAACCTATCGTTGAGCACCCTGCCAAGAACGGTAAGATGGTAACCGCTAAAAAAGGCAAGCCCTCTATTACCGATTATAAGGTGGTAGAAGAATGGCCCCTGCACTCGCTGGTGCAGTTCCAGATACACACCGGCCGCACGCACCAGATCAGGGTACACACACAGTCTATTGGCCACTCTATTGTAGCCGACCCGCTCTATGGCGACGGCAAACCTTTCTTCCTCTCCTCCATCAAAAAGAAATACCGCTTGTCAGATAACGACGAAGCCGAACGCCCCCTGCTTAGCCGACTGGCCCTGCACGCCTCGCGCCTCGAGCTGAAAAAAGAGGATGGCACCGAGATAGTAGCCGAAGCGCCACTACCCAAAGACATTGCCGCCTGCGTAAAGCAGCTAAATAAGTGGTCTAAGGTGTAACCATTCCAGTTTGCATTTTTCTCTATGTATTGATAGCAAATGTTTCCGCTTTTGTCATGGATTTGCGGTTTTGTTGCCGTAACCATGCGGCATTTAAAGCGAGATGCAGGCGCAGAGCGGGATGGATAGGTTTGGTGTTTTTCATAGGCTATAGTTTTTGTTGCCAGGTGCTTGTTTTGTTGCCGTTTGTTGTCATTTTTCTTGTCTGAACCGGAATTCGTTGAATTAAAGAATTTTCAGAATTCCGGGTATTCATACATTCCATAAATTCCAGTTCAGACATTTGTTACACGGCCTGGAATTGTTACTCGCTGGATACTGCGCTGGTATTGGGTTTCGCTTCGAATTTGTTCGCTTTTTATACGCGTTTTACGTGTTTTGTTCGTCCTGTCATCCCGAGTCGCTGTTGCTGGTGATCGTGTTGAAGTTGCCGCGAAGGATCCCACGTTTTGCGGGTTCCCTCGCGATGAGCAATGACTTTCTGATGAGCGGCTGTTGCTCGGGATAACAGGCATTGGGTTTACAGTTTTATCTACTACAAATATACAATAAATTATTCATTTTGTATCTAATGCAATAACGTGAGAGCTCCCCTCCTTAGTTAAGGAGGGGATGTTTGCAGAGAGTCGGAACGACTCGTTGCAAACCGGGGTGGTTGAATGGCTGAAGGAAGTTCTTTCAGCTGAAGTTTAAATTCTCAGCTTTTTCAACCACCCCGACCGGCAACGGGCTGTTCGCCCTCTGCCGGTGTGCCCCTCCTCATCTGAGGAGGGGAGTTGGAAAACAATGACGTTTGGTATTAATAAAAAACTAAGTCCCGCATTGCGATGCAATGCGGGACTCTTCATTTTTCATGCTGTCGGGTGGATATCGTTATTCTAGATTTGGCTGTGGCGTATAGCGAAGATACGGTTTTACAATTTTTAATCCTTTAGGAAATTTTTGTTGTGCATCTTCTGTACTCACTGCAGGCACCACGATCACGTCCTCGCCGTGTTTCCAGTCGGCAGGGGTAGCTACGCTGTGATTTGCTGTAAGTTGCAGAGAATCAATCACTCGCAGCACTTCAACAAAGTTGCGGCCTGTAGAAGCCGGGTATGTGATGGTCAGCTTGATCTTCTTATCGGGGCCTATCACAAACAGCGAGCGCACGGTCTGCGTCAGGCTGGCCTCGGGGTGTATCATATCGTACAGGGTAGCCACGGTGCGGCCCTCATCTGCTATGATCGGGAAGTTGACAGTTGTGTTCTGTGTTTCGTTGATGTCATTCACCCAGCCCTGGTGTTTGTCCAGCGGGTCAACACTTACTGCCAGCACTTTTACGTTGCGCCTTGCAAACTCGTCTTTCAGTTGCGCAGTGCGGCCCAGCTCGGTAGTACATACCGGCGTATAGTCGGCCGGGTGAGAGAACAGGATGCCCCAGCTATTGCCCAGGTATTGATGCAGATCAATTTCGCCCTCAGTGGTCTGGGCGCGGAAATTTGGCGCTTCGTCGCCAAGTCTTAATGCCATAATTATTAGTTTATGATGGTGAATGAAAATAATAAATCTAAGATACGTATGCAAGAAGAGTATTAAATAAAATCTATGCACGATAATCATAAGCATTTGGTTAACTGGCTGTATACTGTATCTTCGTATCCTCCGTTATATAACCATATGCGCTTGCGACTCGGTATTTTATTGGTAATCTGCGTTTTGTTTGGCAACCAGGCTTCGGCCCAGCGCAAGATCATCAATATGGCCGACCACGACGATAAGGCGTATTACTTCGGTATCACCTTCGGCATGAACTACTCTACCTACAGGGTCAAGTTCACCCAATCGTTCGCCGAACACGATAGTTTCAAGGTCATCAACACCAGTTCCAAACCGGGCTTCAACCTGGGCCTGATGGGCAATGTGAAGCTGAGCAGTTTTATAGACGCTCGTTTCAACCCCTGCCTGGCCTTTGCCGAAAAGGCATTCCACCTGGAGCAGACCGATACAGGCGGAGCCGTTATAGCTTCGGACCGTACCATCGAGGCCATTTACATGCATATGCCGCTGCAGCTCAAGTTCAAAAGCGACCGCATACAGAATTTCCGTTTTTACGGCCTGCTGGGTGGCAAGTTCGATATAGACCTGGCCGCCAACGCCCGCTCGCGCCGCCGCGACGAGTTTATCAAAGTAAAGCCTTTCGATGCCGGCTATGAAATAGGTGTAGGCTTCGAGTTTTACAATCCCAACTTCATCTTTGCCCCAGAGCTGAAACTAAGCCAGGGCCTGCTGAACCAGCAGTTCAAAGACGGGAATATCCCGCTCAGCAACGCCATCGACTTCATTAGCACGCGCATGGTGGTTATTTCCATACACCTTGAGGGTTAAGCACTTACGTGCTGAAAATGGCCAGGTGGCATAGTTTTTAGCCATAAGGGTTGATGAGCAACATCAACTTAACCAAGGCCATACGCCTGCTCGCCTTCTTTTTCCTGCTGTTTGCGGGCATGTATTATTTGGAGGGGTTCCTGGTACCGGTGGTGTTTGCAGCCTTGCTGGCCATGCTCTTCACCCCCCTCAGCGAAAAACTTGAAAGAAAGAATATAGCCCGTGGCTGGGCGGTACTGATCTGCGTGCTGATACTGGTGGCGGTGTTCGCTGGTATAGTATCGCTGGTAGCCTGGCAGATCAACGACCTGCTCAGCAATGCCGATCAGCTGCAAGAGCAGTTCGCGCAAATGGTAGCGAAGATCAAAGTACTGATCAGCACCAAGCTGGGCGTCTCGCATGAGCAACAACAACAAATGCTGGAACACCAACGATCAGCCTCGGCCGGCAAAGCCTCTCAAACCATCACAAGGCTGGTAGCAGGGTTGGGTGGTATCCTTACCAGCTGCGTATTGGTGATGGTATACATGTACTTATTCATGTACTTCCGCACGCGCCTGCGCAATTTTGTGCTGAAGCTGACCCCCACAGACAGTAAGCACCAGGCTGAAAAAATAATGGATACCACGTCAGGGGTCATCCAAAAGTATTTATCCGGGCTGGCTATGATGATCGTTTGCCTGTGGATCATGTATGGCATAGGCTTCAGTATCATCGGCGTAAAACATGCATTGTTCTTCGCGGTGCTCTGCGGCCTGCTGGAGATCGTGCCGTTTGTGGGTAACATAACCGGTACTACGCTCACAGTATTATTTACCCTGGCACAGGGAGGCGATATGAATGACGTGATAGGCATCGTCTGTGTATATGGCACCGTGCAATTCTTACAAAGCTATATCCTGGAGCCATTGGTGGTGGGACGGGCGGTGAGCATCAATCCTTTGTTCACCATACTCATTATCGTGTTCGGCGAATTTCTCTGGGGGATACCCGGCATGATACTGGCGCTACCGTTGCTGGCTATCACCAAGATCATCTTCGACAATATATCGGCATTGAAACCATACGGCTACCTGGTGGGCGAAGACGAGAAAAACCACACTGGCGACTACGCCGTTGTCAAATGGCTCAAAGGTCTTTTCACCGGCAAGAAGTACGCCGACTAATGGGTCGCAGAAGATATCCTGTGTAGCGATTTCTACAATTATGCATGGTGGATCTAATAGGCGGCCTGCGTAACAAGAACCACCCTTGTTAAATCGCAAAACATATAGCCAGATACCCATCGCTGTACATCTTATGTATAACCAGCAATTTGCCGCGCACAAATAACGGATCGCAGACCGTGAGTGTTATTACTTCCGTCCTGAAAGCCGCGTCCACAGTGCATCGCGCCGCATGTTGGCACATTCCTTTTGCTTATTGAGCAAAACTTTTTTAACACAAAATCTCAAACCTATGGCAGAAAACAGTAAGGGCCGCGGAGGCAATTCGAATAGTGGCCGAGGCAGCAGCGGTAGCGGCAATTCCGGCGGACGTAGTGGTAGCAGTTCTTCTGGCAACAAAGGGGGAAGCCGCAGCAATACCAGCAGTGGCGCCAGCAAATCAAAACGCGGATTTGCGTCTTTGGACGAGGAGAAACAACGTGAGATAGCCCGCAAAGGTGGCCAGTCCTCACATGGTGGCGGACGTCGCAGCAGCAGTAGCAGTGGCAGCCCTAGCAGCAAAAGCCGCCGCAGCAGCCGCGACATGGACGATGAAGAAATGTAGTCTAGACAGGTAGTTTAAGTTAGATAAACGGGCTGCGAGGTTTCGCAGCCTGTTCTTATTGTCGTACAGGCAGGTAGGCAGCGCGCCTTTTAGCTACCCCGGCAAACTGCTGCAGAAAAGGCAATTCTGAAACAGCTTCGTCAGCAAGTGCTTCGTAAATAATATTATCAGCAGCAATATAGCGCTCAGCCAGCTGTGCGATCCAGTAGGGAGCTGTATTCACATTGTTGCTATCGTCGCTATCCCCGTGTCCAAAGGTAAACTGCGGGAAGTACGCATTTACTGCATGAACACACTGGTGCATCAACGCGCTACCCAAAATAGCCAGCGAGCAATTGATGTTCCATTTATTTACCCTGATAACATTGGGCGATTCTGCATTGTCGGTCACCAGCGTATTACCGAAAGGGTAGAGTGAATAATACAGGTCGACAGAAAGCTGGATATCTGCTATACGCATAAGGTCGGCCAGTTGTGCAGGGCTCACATCGCACATGTCGAAAGCATTATGCTTTTGTATGCCCATATAGAAGTACTCCTGTTGCAGCAGGTTGTTCACATTGTTTACCGCGAGGCGAAGGTTCTTATTGAAGCCGTTATAGGTGATGCGCACCATAGTGTTTCTGTTAAATAATGTTTAATAAAAGCGATAGAGTTTACAGTCAGGTAATAAGGTTAAGGGGGCTGCATGCAGTGAAATCATTGCCCTGATTGCATTACAAAGTTGCGGCAACTACAAAACGGCTACAAGGTGAATACGTGCAACTGCAGGGGGGTATTTTACACGGTGGCGGATTATGTACGGGTTATGTATTTTGGAAAAAAATTTTTCAACTATGCCGGTACGTATTTTAAAAGACGAAAGCTCAGATCCGGCTTCCCTCGCTATTACGAAGGAGAAGCTGGAACAGGGTATTCGCAATTTCAAAAAACATTATTCCCTCTACCCAAGCGGTAGCCAGGAATTCTCGTCAGATTTCAGTATTCCATGGAATTACCTCGAACAAGCCGTTAACGATTACCAGGGCCAGTTTCCCTCAGTTCCTGTTTCTGAGATAGCCATTCGTTTTGTTCACTGCTACAACACTGCAACAGCGTCGTTATATCTGCGCATGCAGATCTGTCAAATGCAGGCAACTACAATTACCGACTACGACAATCCGGTGTACCAGTTGCTGGCCAATGGTTGCGAGTCATGGTATGACGTAGCAGAAAACAGCATTGCTGCAACACCATCCGCCGCTTGCTCTTTTAGCGACCCGGTTTATCTCGATTCTTTTGAGTACACACTTGAAGAAGGCTCAACTCCGCAGGAGCTAAGCGCCGATGGCGGGTTTACCTATGTTCGCACCCTCACTTTCCCGTGGGAAGCCGAGATCTACCAGATGTATCAAGACAATGGCGCCCCAACCGATCCACCAGATAACGTGCGTTTACACTTCTGTGCTGCTTCTTATACCGAATCAGAGCCCGGTGCTGATGCCGTATTATGGCCACATGGCCTGGTTCTATACCTTGAAGTGAACGATGAAAAGCTTCTGGACAATGATAGTACCGTATCTATGTTCAGCTATAAAGGTTGCGATATGGCTACGTTGTGCCCACCTCGCTGCAACGGATATTTTGCACCTGTAGGTGTGGCAGTGTCATCAATGGCAACTACAGCGTAATAATTCCAAATATTGCATACGCTTTTTACCTTCGCACTGTAATTGCGTATGCAATATTTATTATTTGCCGTCGGCGGCAACTTATTAGCCGTCATATTTGGTTTTTACTGGGTAAAGCATCTGCCTTTGCCTTATCGGTTGATGTTGGCGCTGGTATGTGTTACGCTTCTTTGCGAGATACTTGGGCACTTTAGTTCTGCGCATCACCGGGGGAACGCGTGGGTTTTCAATTCATTTTATCTCATGCCAGAATTATGGCTAACGGGATTGACCGGTGCAATGTTGACAATACAACGACTGGTAAAAATAGCTATTCCGCTTGCCCTGTTAGCTGGTTCTGCACTTTGGATTTTTGATATTACCCAATACGGCGTCAATGTTCTGTCTTCAGCTTCGTTACTATATGTTGGTATTTGCCTTACCTTAATATTTTTGATAGTTCTTGTCTCCACGTTGTATCAGCAAAACCTTTTCAAGTCCGCAGCATTCTGGCTCTCGGTTTCTGTCATTCTATATTTCAGTTGTAATATTCCTTTGTTTGGAATGTACAACCTGATTTCATCCCGATCTCACGAGCTACTTGATAAACTATATTACATAAACAATATCCTCGTGGCTATCCGTTACCCATTAGTAGCGTTCAGCTTTTATCTCGCCGGCAGACAACAACTGGCCGAACAGCGCGCCACGTAACTTGTTAACGTTCAGTTATCACGGTACAAGTACGCTCCAGTTTTTTATATTTTGTGAGCGATGCCCCTGACGTATCTACTCACAACTATCGCTACCAAAATACTGGCACTCTTCATAGGCCTGGCATTTTTCCGGCGTATGGCGCTGCCCTACCGGCTGGCATTGCTACAGGTGTTTTTGGGTATGATGGCAGAAGTGGGCGGCTGGTATATCGCAGCAGTTTATCGCGAGCATAATCTCTGGTTGTTCAATTGGTATTGGCTCACAGAGCTATGGGTCATGGGTACCACAGGGATCTTGCTGCTAAAAAACCGGGTACTCCAAAAAGGTTTTCTCGGGTTGTTACTAATACCAACAGCATTGTGGGTCTATTTCATTTCGATCAATGGTATCGATATGCATCCCGCACCAGCGCTTACTGCCATAGGCACCACGCTTATTGTGATCTTTATTGCTGTCCTCTTCCACGCGTCATTCACCCGACAAGCACTATCTTCACAACCGGTTTTCTGGCTGTCGCTATCAGTATTGATATTTTTCGGCGGCATTGTACCGTACTATAGCATGTTCAACTACCTATACACCACCAATCCCGTTCTACTCGAAAAGCTATTCATCATTACAGAAGTGTTGAACCACCTGCGGTATCCTATGGTAGCCATTGGTCTTTTCCTGGCAGGACGCCAACATCTCGCAACTGTAAAACTTCGCAATCATGTTTGATTCTGATATAGGTTTTACCATTGTTGTTACTACACTTCTTATCCTATTATTGATAGCTGGTGTGATCATCACGATCTTTTTGGCCAACCGTAGACATGTGCAGCAGGAAGTAAAGATGGCGCTGATGCAAACCAATTACGAAAAAGAGTTGCGCGCTGTAGAGAATGAAGTACAAGAGCAAACGCTCAATAACATCTCGCGCGAACTGCACGATAATATCGGCCATCTGCTCACGCTGATGCGCATACAAATAGAACAGGAAAAGCTGGACAGACCAGAGGTGGTCACTACGCTGGCGCCCATCGATTCGACACTAACAGATACCATACAACAAGTCCGCTTGCTAAGCCATAGCCTGAACAGCGATGTGCTGGAGCAGAAGGGTCTTCTGCAAATGGTAGAACAGGAAGCCAACAGGCTGCGCCAGTTCAAAAAGATATCGATACACCTGCAGCACGATGAAACGGAACCTGTATTGAACAAAGACCAGCGTATCATGGCCTTCCGCATTTACCAGGAACTGTTGAACAATATGCTGAAACACGCGCGTGCAAAAAACATACATGTGCAGTTGAAGGCAAAAGATAAATTTACGCTGCTGTTGAGCGATGATGGACAAGGTTTTGACCTTGCTGAAACAATGCGTTCCGGCGGTGGTGCGGGATTGAAGAACATGACCAAACGTGCAGCACTGGCCAACCTGCATTTCCATATCGACACTGCCGTTGGCAAAGGCAGTACCTTTACACTTTCTGAAACAAACATCTGATCCATGACTAAGAATGTTTCCATATACCTGGTAGACGACCACCCGATAGTACGCAACGGCCTGAAAGCGCTCATTGAAAAAATGGGCAGCTACAGCATTATACAACAGTTTGACAACGGGCAGGAACTTTTAGACACCCTTCCATTTACGGACAATCCCGATCTCATTATCATGGACCTGACCATGCCGGTGATGGATGGCGCTGAAACAGTGAAAGAACTGAAAGCACGTGGTGTAAAAACACCGGTGATGATATTGACACTGGAAACCACCGAGAAAACGATCATCGAATTATTCCGATTTGGCATTCGTGGATATTTACCTAAGAGCTGCACTGCCGATGTGCTGAAGAAAGCGATAGACGATGTACTGAAAACGGGTTACTACCACGATGAAATGCTGATGAAAGCGCTCACGACCGAACACCACCAGCTGAAAGATGAGAAAACACAGGTACACGAACAGATAACCGACCGCGAAAAACAATTCCTTCGCCTGGTGTGCAACGAGCAGGAACTTACCTATGAACAGATAGCCGACCAAATGGGTGTAAGCCGTCGCACCGTGGATGGCTACCGCGAAGCGATCTTTGAGAAATTCAACATCAAATCGAAAACGGGACTGGTACTATTTGCAATAAAATACGGGCTAATAGATGTAGCCCGTGTAGAAAATTAAAAGGGCTGCAATTGCAGCCCTTTCTATTGAAGTCCTTATTTGTCCGTATCGGTATCCTTACCCTCTTTGGCATCTTTAAATTCTTTGATGCCTTTGCCGATCCCCCCCATCAGGCCGGGTATTTTCTTTGCACCGAAAAGCACGATGATTATCAGTGCTATCCAAATCATTTCGCCACCTCCGGGCATCGATAAAAGTAGTAGAGTATTCATTGGCACTATTTGCCCGCAAAGTTAGGCTATTTTCCTAATACCAATCAGGTTAAAAATAAGTGGAAAATCCTATCTGTATGCCGGCAGTGCGGCTTTCCGGGTTGCCCAAAATATCCTTTTCCCACTGGTACCTGTAATTGGCCCTGATAACAGTTTGCTGCGAGGGCCTGAAGCTAACAGCAGGAGTGATGGCATAAGTATGGTCAAACAATCTCCCACCTGTTTCGGTAAACTGTCCCACATTATAATCGGCATGCTCTACCCTTAGGGCCACATTCAGCGTGCTGTTATCCCAGCCAAACATCCTTCGTTTTACAATAGGTTGCACGATATCGATAAATCCTCCTTGTTGTTTGTCGCCAAACTGTTGACTGAAACTGCCGGGAACATCGATAAATGCCCAAACCCATTCGCCGGTAATGTAGGTCCCTGTAGTCTGTATGGTAGTATTAGCATCTATAGCGAACAGGTCTACCCTTCTCTTCTTATCCAACTCAATACCATCCTCACGAAATTTGTTGTACGCGCCGCCCATCCACGACAGTCCAATCTCAGCCACTTTGCGGTGCTTAATAGCAGTCTTGGCTGTCACCAACGGCACGCCATTGAAGCTTTCTTCAAAACGTTCTCCATTTTCTTTGCTGGCTGGCAACCAGGTGCGGTTCATGTCGTTGTTGATAATGCGATCGTCGAAACCGTTGGTAGCATAAGCCTCATATGCCCATACCCAATTGTTGCTGGCGTATTTGCCATACATGCCGAAACCAACATTGCTCCAGGTGGCCGGGATGATAGTAGTAGAAGCAATCGGCCTGCTCACAAACTCCCATTTCGGACCATCATGGTTCTGGTTGAATGCGCCGATGGGATTCATGATAATACCTCCACGCAGGTTGGCCAGCGGGTGCAAGGTTATATCCATTGATGCGAATTCGATATTGATCTCTTTGCCACCTTCTTCAAATTCAATCTCTGAAAGGAACTTGATGCGTTTTTTGATGGTGGACGAAATGAATACCGTCATTCTCGGCAGCTGGAAAGACAAGCCCTCCGTAATACCATTGGTTACGAAATAGCTGCTGTTGGCCTCCAGGTAGCCACCTATAGACACCGGTATTTTACCTGCCTGCAAAAACGGGCGGTTATACACAGCATCCATATTCATTTGCGACTTCGATGTATCAACCGGGATGCGTTTGATAAACGGAGAGTCGGTTTGTGCGGTCGCACTTAAACTCGTCAGCAATAATACCAGTACAAATACTTGCTTCATCTTATACCAGGTTTACGTAAATAAATTGTTCGTCGCTGGTTACAGCGAATGTTTTTAAAGGTTCGTCGGCAGGGCCGTTCAGCACCTCGCCCCTGTTGCTAAATTCGCTATCATGCGCAGGACAGCTCACTGTATCACCATTTATGTTCAACTCGGCTCCGCGATGTGTGCATTGTAGCAATAGTGCAGCATAGTCATTTTCATCAAACCGGTAAACGACTATCGGAAAATCCAGCCCTTCAGGAGAAATTTTTATGTACGTGCGATAGGTCACTTCGTCGTCTTTCTTCTTCTCAAACTTGCTTTTCTCTATCGCTATTTTGTTCTCCTCGTCTTGCAACGGCTGCTTTATAGCAGCTTTAGCCACTCCACCTAAGGCAGTCATTGCAACAACAGCAAGGCAGCCGCCACCACACAGTTTTAAGAACTCCTGCCGCGTCATAAGCTCTCCAAAAATTTGGTGAGTTTATTCTTATCGGCTTCGCTCAGCTGCAGGTATTTGTTCTTGATCTGCTCTGCTTCGCCACCGTGTAGCGATATGGCATCGTGTATGGTGTGGGCGCGTCCATCGTGCATCAGGTAGTATTGTCCACCTTGTGAATTCATAGAAAGACCAAGTCCCCATAAGGCCGGTGTCTTCCATTCGCTGGTCTTGGCAATACCTTCAGTGTAGCCGTCATCCAGGCCCGGCCCCATGTCGTGCATCAACAGGTCTGTGTAAGGATAGAAGGTTTTGTTGCTCAAGGATGCTACGTCACTCACTTGCGTTGTCCACTGCGGCGTATGGCATTTGCCACAACCTGTTTCTATAAACAGGTTTTTACCGGCTATTACATCCACATCGTTGGCATTGCGCTGTACAGGTACTTTCAATGTTCGTAGATAAAACACCACATTATTAAGAGTAGCCGTTGATACTTCAGGATCGGGAACGTTATCCGGTTGTTCATTCGTACTGTTGTAAATGGCCGGTTCATCTTTCGAATACTCGCTGGTAATACCCATATCCTGGTTGTAGGCATTTACTGTTTGTTGCAGCAGATCGATCGCCGCGGCTTTCTTTCCAAAGCGTCCTATATACTTACCGTTCTTCGCTACATGAAACCATTTAGGTTCAAAGTAAGCTGGAGGTGTGATATAGTTAGGCACGCCGGAGATACCGTCACCATCGCTATCCGCACGGTCGGCATTGGCCAATATCTGTTCATCGGTAAGTGCAGCCAGGAAACCCAACCCGGTATTGGCAGGAGGCGTAAACCGCGAGAACGGTGCACCAGCCGGAACTTGCTCAGGTGTATGACCGGGCAGTGCCCTGTTTTGCAATTGCGGTCCGCCGTGCAACAACCAGGTGTTGCCGTTCGAGTCAAGCTGACCAAAGCGGGTAAGCGTGGTAAATGGGTGCCCTTTTCCATCGCCCGCATGGCACGAGCCACAGGATGTTGCTACGAAGTATGGACCTAAACCGGTTTCAGCGGTAAACACTTCATCGTTGAAGGCTACATCGCCCGCCAGGAATTGTGATTTCTGTTCGGTGGTCAAACCCTCGAGCGGCCCGTCAAGGATGTCTTCGTCAGCAGGAGCTGAAGGAAATATTTTTTTACACGAAATCGCCAGTAAACAACAAAGGCTGATAATTGCCAGCTTTCTCATATCACAGAAAGTTTAGGCAAATATCAACCTAAATTTTATTCAGTCAAAATATTTTTTTAGACTAACCTAAAACTAGCCGATAACCAACACTATAAAGCCATAGACTGCCAGCAGCATGCAGAGGAACAGATAAAACCAGGAGTTGATCTTATTGCTCGACTTATAATAGCTTTGCATTTGCTTATGAAAAGTATTTCTGATGTATTGTTCGCTATACAATCCGAATGATTCGACGAAAAGGCTTCCGGAATCGGGTAAGCGGGTGATCTTTACTGTAACCAGTTTGATAAAGGCAAAAATTCCAATAGTAAAGAATATTGCAAGCGGAAGATACTCGGTTAAGTAGTTATACAGCATAATCCCTTATACTTAATGGTTCACAAAACTCGTCATTAACATCTGAATAACAAAAACTATGCAAATAATTTTTATTTTAAGAAGTGAACTCTGCAATAAATCCTAACTGCTCATCAACACTCTGCAATAAAAAACCAAAACCCTGCAATAAATCCTAAGTAATGAGCGCACTTGGTTCCTATCAAAGAGGCATCCAAAATTGTGCCCAAAACAATCAATAATTAAACAGCATATCTAAATCGCTGTTCTACATAAAATATTTTTTACGGCATAGTTTCCCCTTATCTACAAAATATTGTTGCTTATTGATCAGCCCTGTTGGAGCGATTTTTTTCAGTCTGTTAGGATAAAATATTCCTAACGATCATGAAAGGGATCATTTTCCTCTCCGTTCTGCTATTTCCTATTTTCGGTTTTGCACAGTCTGATACTATTCAACAACGAATATTCCTGGTTGGTGATGCAGGCCAACTATACAACAATACTCAACCGGTTATAGACTGGCTGAAGAAGAATGTAGACTGGAACGATACCCAAAACCGGGTCCTCTACCTTGGTGACAATATATATGATATGGGTTTGCCCATGGAAGGGGCACCTACCTACGCGGCAGCCAAGGCCGTTATTGATTACCAGATAGGTTTGGTAAGAGGTAAAAAAGCAAAGGCTTACTTTATTCCGGGCAACCACGACTGGATGAACGGTAAAATAGGTGGCGACCAGGCTGCTATCAACCAGGTGAACTATATAAATGGTCTTGGGCTGCCCAATGTGCAGGCATGGCCATTGGATGGTTGCCCAGGCCCTGTGCTGAACGAAGTAGACGATAAAGTCGTGATCGTATTTGGTGATAGCCAATGGTTTCTGCATGTGCACGATAAACCGGGACCTGGCTCATCGTGTGCTGCCAAAACAATAGACGAATTCACCACTGAGCTCAATGAGATTGTTCAAACCCACCCTAATCAACTACTTATCTTCGCTGTGCACCACCCGTTCTATACATCTGGACCACATGGTGGTGGCTACACCTGGCAAGACCATATATTTCCATTCAGGGCGATCTCCAGCAGTTTATATATTCCTTTACCGATCCTGGGTTCGGCCTATCCTATCGCCCGTGGTTACTTCGGCAACCTGCAGGATATCTACCACCCACTGTATCGTAACATGATCAACGATATTGAGGCGACTCTTAAGAAACACCCGAATCCTGTACACGTATCAGGACACGAGCACGCGCTGCAACTCAACATTAAAGACAGCATTCCTTATATAGTAAGCGGCTCAGGTTCTAAACTCAATATCATCAAGCCCGGCAAACACAATGATTTCCTGCACCTCAACTATGGCTGCAGTCTTCTGGAAGTATACAAGAATGGTAAGGTACTGGTGAAGTTTTATGATGTGGACAGTAAGGATCTTTCAACTCCACTATATACCAAGCAATTAAAAACGATAGTTCCGGTCACACCACCGCCGGCTTTGGATACAAACTACCAAACCCTGCCGGATTCTGTTACTGTAGCAGCTAACGCACAGTTGAAAGGCAGTGGCGTGAAACGTGCACTATTTGGCAAAAACTATCGCGAAGAGTGGACCGAGCCCATTACAATACCAGTGTTTGACATTACAAAAGAATCGGGCGGTCTGCGACCAGTAAGACAAACGGCTGGACAGTCACGAACACTTACACTCGAAGAAAAGAAAGGCAAACAATGGCAGCTACGTTCAATTGAACGCTTTCCACAAAATGTTATTCCTTCAGACCTGCGTGTGAGGATAGACCTTAATAGAAAGGACGATGCGATGTCGGCTACCTATCCTTTTGCAGCAGTCATTGTAAGCGATTTGCAGCACTCAGCCAAAATTCCATCCCCGCGCCGCAAGCTGGTGTATATACCTGACGATCCGCGCCTGAACCGTTTCAGAAATGACTTTAAGAATACGGTGGGCATATTGGAAGAGCGTGAACCGCAAGGCGTGATGAAAACCATCAGCACAGAAGAGCTGATACTACGCATGCAGCGCAGCAATAACAATACAGTAGACCAAAAGAAAGTATTGCGTGCACGCCTGATGGACAATTTTGTTATGGATTTCAATCGCAACGATGCGCAGTTTACCTGGGCTACCTACGATACAGGACGCAACCAGGTATATTATCCCATACCGCAAAACCCCAGCCAGGCATTTTTTGTCAACCAGGGTGTTATCCCCTACCTGTCGCAAAAAATACTAGCCATACCAGAGATACAGGGATTTAGCGATCGCAACTGGTATCCTACAGCCTTCAATAAACAAGCCTATAACTTCGATCACTTTTTCCTGAATGCATTAACGCAGGAAGACTGGGAAAATGAAATAGATGCGTTCCTGAATACTATGACCGATGCCAATATCGATGCTGCGGTCAACAAACAGCCTTATGCTATTGCACAGCACCACGCCGATCATATATCCAGCGTACTTCGTAACCGTCGCAAAAGCTTCAAGGACGAAATGCTGAAGTACTATAGATACATCTCGCACACCTCTACTATTACAGGCTCAAAGCAGCGAGAGATATTCACGGTCACTAAAAATGACGATGGCTCAATACATCTTCTTGTACAGGAACTGGATGTAAAAGGATCGCTGGCGGCAAAAATGTACGACCGCGTTTTTGACCCGGCCGTTACTAATGAAGTGCAATTATATGGACTGGAAGGTAATGACAGCTTTGTGGTTACGGGTGGCGGCTCACCTATCCGTGTCCGTATGATAGGTGGTCCCGGCGAAGATAAATTTCTGAATACCGGCAATGGTGGAGAACTCCTGGCCTACGACGTAAACTTTGAGAACAATATGATAGTCGGTAACCCGGGGATAGTATCGAAGATAGACGCCGATCCGCGAACCAATTTGTACAGCCGGCAGCAGTTCAAGCATAGCTATGCGCTGCCCGGAGTTAACCTCGCATACAATACCGATAATGGCTTTATTCTTGGTGGCGAGATCGAGTTCTTTAAACACAAGTTCCGCAAAGACCCATACTGGACCCGTCATTTGATCGGGGCACAGTATGCATTCGGTACACAGTCATATCGCTTCAAATACGAGTTTGACTACACCGATATTTGGTACGACAAAGACCTTATAGCACGCCTGGACATACGCGCTCCACGATATGTCACCAACTTCTTCGGCCTTGGCAACAACACTGAATTTGATAAGAATAAACCCGGCGAGATAGAATACTATCGCACCCAGTATGATATAGGTGATCTGTTTGTGGGCATCCGCAAAAACCTTCAGTCATGGCTCAACGTTGATATCGGACCCTCTTTGCAATACTACCAGGTAAGAGAAAACCAGAACGAAGGCAAATACCTGACTGATACACTAACCAAGCCCGCTACTCCAGATCTGTACCAGCCAAAATATTTTGCCGGTGTTGAAGCACGCATGCTGGTAAACTCAAAGAATAACCAGGTAATGCCTACACGTGGTGCTACAATGGAGTTGAACTTGCGGCAACTGATAGGTTTAAATGCCGATCACCATACACCGTTCCGGGCAGATCTCGATCTTGCATTCTTCATGAGCATAAGCCAGGCGCAGTATTTTGTGCTTGCTACCCGATTCGGTGGAGGATATATTTTGGGCAACTTTGATTTTCCACAGGCACTATATCTGAGCGGCCCTGCCAATCTCAGGGGATTTCGCAGGGATCGTTTTGCAGGACGGGGAATGGTGTACAACAACACAGAGATCAGACTTCGCCTTCACCAGTTCAAAACTTATTTGTTCCCGGGTTCGTGGGGCATCATGGCATTTAATGACATAGGTCGGGTATGGATCGACGATGAAGCTTCCGCACGCTGGCACGACGGGTTTGGCGGCGGCTTCTGGGTATCGCCTGTTCACCGCTTTGTATTCACAGGTTGTGTTGCTCACTCAAAAGAGGAGAACATCATGCCGATCATTGGATTTGGATTCCAGTTCTAGAACTAGCGCACAAGGATGATATCCCCCTTCAGGCTGACAGCATGCTCATTTCCAGCGCCGCAGCTTGCTACTACGTGATAGAAATATGTACCGACTTCGGCAGGACTGCCACTGAAATTACCGTCCCAACCTTCGTTTATGTCGGTTGTATAAAACACGCGCTGTCCAAAACGGTTGAACACAGCAAATGCTTTCAGCTGCATTTGTCCTTGTGACACCACGCGGAAAACATCGTTCTTGCCGTCGCCATTTGGAGTAAAGGCATTAGCCATCATTGGCGTGCAGCAATCTGTATATTCCACCATAATGAGTGCAGAATCACGGCAACCATTAGAGTCAACAACGCGCACATAATAGTTGCCTTTGCCGAGTCCTGTTAAGCGGGTGGTGGTGTCGCTGGCCCCGTTGCTCCAGGTATATTTATATGGCTTCGTTCCGCCTAGGGCTTCTGCTTTAATAGAGCCGGTACCACCTGCGCTGTAGCAACTGCTGTGCGTTACAAAAGTATCCAGAGCCAGTGTTGCAGGCTGGGTGATGGTGACAAGCTTATTCAACATACACCCGACAGTATCTTTTATGGTAACGGTGTAGTTTCCGGCATTCAACTGTGAATAATGTAATTTCCTGGTGAGCTCATTATCGTTCAGCGATGACCGATATGGCGGAAAACCTGAGCTTGGACTAAGTGATATCTCACCATTACCCAAGCCGTAACAAGTAACAGACTTCGCCGAAATGCCACCATCTATCACCACAGAATCTTCCAGCGTCATAGGCACGCTCAGTATGCACTCATTATCATCTTTCACGTACAGGGTGTGCGGTCCTGATACCATACTACTATACTTTGTCCTGTAAGTAGTGTACCCTGATTCATCTATTGCATACATGTATGGCGGAGTGCCACCTTTACCCACCAGGTCAATTATACCTGTTGCAAGCGGCCAGCACAAAGCTTTTGAAGAGATGAAATCCAAACCCACAGGCGGTGGATCTGTCAACGTTACTGTTGAATCTTTGATGCATCCCATCACGTCTTTGATATGCACGACATAGCTACCTTGAGGCAGCCCCGTCAGGTGATGGAATATTTGATACGGCCTCGTATTGGCTGCATAAGTGAAAGGTGGTGTACCGCCTGAAATATTGATCATCACCACACCATTAGTATCTCCTGTGCAGCGGGGATTAATAAGACCAATAGAGTTAACATACAACGCAGGCGGCTCTGTAAGTGTTACAGTATCTTTTTGAATGCAGCCGTTGGCATCTTTTACTGAAAGGAAATAAGTTCCTTTTACCAGACTGTTGAAACTACCCGAAGCCGTATAAGGCGCACTATTAATGCTGTAACTGTGCGGTGCCACGCCACCGGCAGAGCTGATGTTAATAGAACCCGAAGCATTTCCGTAGCAATCTATATTTACCGGGGTCGTTGATGTGGTGAGCAGCGGCGGTTGGGTCACGGTTATAGCAGTATCAAAAAAACAACCAGCTACGTCTTCAATATGCAGCGCATAGCTGGCTGCCAACAAATTGATAAAGTTGCCCGCCGATACGGGGGCCGCAGCATTAAGCGAGTATTTATAGTTGCCGTGACCACCAGCTGCAACGGAAACAATACTACCGGTTGGGTCTCCATTACAAAGCACATCGGTTACAGTAGTGGTTGCAGACACCTTTAGAGAGTCTGTCAATATGATCGACGTGTCCTTGATACACCCTGGCCCATCCTTTACGAATAGTGCATAGGTACCCGACGAAATATTTGTAAACACTCCGGTGGTTGAAAAAGGGCCACCGTTCAATGAATACGAGTATGGCCCCGTACTATTATAAGCAGTAATGATAAGCGTACCATCGTTGAATTTATTACAGGTTGGCCGATCGATAGAAAGATTGAGCTTTGTTGTGGTCGGATTAATAATTGTAATGACTGTATCCTTAGCGCACCCGCCACTGTTGGCCACCCGGAAAGTGTATGTACCGGGCATCAAGCTGTCGTTGATATTTGGCAACACGCTTACAGCGCTATCTATTAAAGTTGTACCCTGGTAAATTTTCAACTTCCATGCACCAAGTACGGTGTGCGTTACCATAAAAGCCGCTTTGCTCGTGCAAGTGGCTGCAGCCAGCAAAGTGTAGGTAAAGGTCGGCGCAGGTTGCACGATCACAGTATACGCAATCGTTTGCTTGTTGGCCAGCGGACAACCATCGTCGGTGTATGTTACAAAGAATGTATAGCTACCAGCGGGTACCCCCGTGGTATTCCATGAAAAAGTAGCCTGCGGACTTGCTGTATTGTTGCCGGTAACGTTAAAGCTTGCACCCGGTGGAAGGCCCGACCATTGTATATTAATGTTATCTCCATCTGCATCTGTAGGATTAATATTAAACCCTAAAGCTGCACCCTGGCAGACTTGCACGGTTGTACTGTTGAGCGCACTTCCTCCGTTTACAGAACTGACATTGCCACCCGGTGGGTTATTACCATTAGGCAGCACTACAAAGGTCATCTCGCGCATGCTGGTTCCCCTCAACACGCCATTACGATACTCAGACACCTTATAAACCACCAGGGCTTTCTGCGAAATATTGGGTGTAAAACTCAGCTGGCCTGTTGTGGTGTTAAAAGAAAACGTACCTGAAGCAACTGACAATGGCTGTGTAGCCGTATAAGGGAATGTATACTGAACGTTCACCATTGCACTGCCATTATTGTTCAATCCTGGGACCAGTGCATATACAAGACTATCGCCCGGATCAACGGTACCTGAATTATAATTCGCAGCCTTGTTTACCGGGAAGAATGGCGTAGGTATGGTAGTATAAGTAGGCGACGAATTGAAG
This sequence comes from Polluticoccus soli, assembly GCF_029269745.1. Lineage (NCBI taxonomy): Bacteria > Pseudomonadati > Bacteroidota > Chitinophagia > Chitinophagales > Chitinophagaceae > Polluticoccus > Polluticoccus soli. Next base: position 862,610 of record NZ_JARJHT010000001.1, read on the forward strand.
GCGCCGATATTGTTTAGCGTTGCTTCCAGCACCATCAGCGTGCCCGAACCAATATTAGTAATAGAATTGCTGCGCCCTGCGCTTGCGGTGGCCGCTAGGCTGCCATTAAAAACGAACCGCCAACTGACGCTTTGTCCATTTAGGGTAACAAGTTCCGAATACACAAACTTTTTTACACCATTTATAACCGGGTTAGTAGGATTGTTGCAGCTGGTATTGCTTATTTGCCCCGGACAAACAGGCGTCACCTCGACACCGTTAACCGGAGCCTGCGGACTAAGTGTCAACTGGGTGTATGGATTCAGGCCATTGTAAACCTCCACTACCGGAGTGGCGTTCACAAGGGTTGGAAAATTTTGGCCGCTACAATCGCCATACAACCAAAGGGTAACATTGTAAGTATTACCGCTAACATGCGTGTAAAAAAAATCGGCGCCAAAAATATGCGTGGCTGACGCCTTGAACGTTGTTAAGAGCACCAGGACCAGCACTGGCAAAATTCTGCGCGATCTCATTCCGGGTTTGTTTTGCTTTATGCAAAGACTAAATGCAAATTACGATTTAATGATATCCATCGGCCGAAAGCCTTGTTATTAAAGGGTGAACACAATAATGGTTACAGTTTTATGACACTATTGAAATTGTCTTTCAATGGCTTATTGCCTTTCGGTTAAAATAACAGGCTCAACTATTACGTCCGATCCGTTTTCAACCTCGACAGTTTTTTCTTGTCTTTTTTGCACCATTGCATTTACCCTGTACATCATAAAAACGCAAACGGCGATAATTACCACTATGATGTAACCCAAAGTATTATAATGCTGCAGCGGACTGAACTGATCCTTTTGCACAACGATCATCCCCGCAAATGCAGCAGCAACGCCTCCCGATACCTGTTGTAAAGATGAGCTGACGCTCATGAATGCTCCGCGGTCTTTCATTTCCGGTATGGCAGTAGTCAATGCACCCGCAGGGATAAATCGCCCCATAATACCGATGGTCATCAGGATATTAAGTGCGATAATGATGGGCAAAGGCAGCACGGGAATATTAGTATAGATCGCTACCATTACAGCCATCCACAACGAAGCAATAGTAAACAGCTTGAACTTATCCATCTTGTCGCTCAACTTGCCAACAGCGGGCATTATGAACAAGGTGCCGATACCGGAGATCATAAATATCAGCGGCAGCTGCTGCTGTGTAACCTGCAGGTTATTAATAGCATAGGCACTACCAAAAGGCATCATCATAAATCCACCTACGGACAGAAGCGTTGTGGCGGTGAACGCCATCCGGTATTCCTTTTTGGTCAGTGTGTTTACCAGGTGGTTAACCGCGTTGTGCTCTTTTTGAAGTGCCAGATGTTCTGTTACAGGCTGCATCCTGACCATGATCAGCAATGCGACTACCAGTGACAATGCCGCAATGGCCATAAATGGTGCCTGCCATCCCCATGCATTGGCAAAATACAGGCTAATTGGAATACCTAATACCTGGCTCACGCCAAGACCCATTTGCACAAAACCCATTACCCTACCCCGTTGTTGCAGGCTAAAAATGTCGGTGACGATAGCCATGGAAATGGAACCGATAACCCCACCAAATAAACCAGTGATAATCCGTGCCGCCATCAACGTTGCAAACGAGTTAGCCAGTCCACAAAACACGGTACCTACTATAAAGCCTATGTAGAAGAACAACAGTAGTTTTTTCCTATCGAATTTATCCGCAAAGCCTGCGGTCAACAGGCCAGAGCAACCCGCGCTAAACGCGTAGGCAGATACAGCGAAACCAAATTGCGACGGCGTGAGTCGAAGTGATTTGATCAACATATCACCCAGCGGCGACATAACCATAAAATCCAGTATCACAGTAAATTGGGTGATGGCCAGAATGAATATTGCAAACTTCTGGTAGCCGCTGAAAGCTACACCTTCAGCAGTGTTTTTATTTTTCATAAATATTTAGTATTTTTGCTATAGTCGACACCGGTCAGGTATCTAACAGTTCTTTGAGCGCAACTCTATAGCGGAAGTGTAAAATTACATTTTTTACTGTTACGTGTAAAAACTGAAAATCATGAAAAAGTACACAATTGTACACAACCGGTGACTATAAAACACTGTAACCCAAGTATCCTCGTCAAAAACCGTTAACAAGATCAACGCTTTAAAAAACCGTCAACAATGTTAACAAATGTAAACATGGGCAATGATGACCGGAATCACCGACAACAAACGACAACAAAAAGCAACAAAGTGGGCAACCGGAGAAATATCCTGATCGCAATTGCTGTATTCCTTGTCTCGATAACTGCCTTTGGCTACCTGGCACATGAAGTAGTACAGGAAAAAGAAGACATGTTCGATTCGGCTACATTTCTTTTGCTGGCCCCTTACACCAATAAATTCACACTGATCATAATGCGGGGATTCTCTTTCTTTGGATCCCACTTATTCTTACTACCAGCTTACGCCCTGATCGTACTGACACTTTGTATTAAAAGACACTGGCGCGATGCCGTAATAATATCGGCAATGGCCATATCCAGCTATGCATTGATGCTGATACTCAAAGACTATTTTCACCGCAGCAGGCCTAATTTGCGATTGGCACAGATCGTCAACAACTATAGTTTTCCAAGCGGTCACGCTTTCTCATCATTCGTGTTTGCCACGATGCTGATCCACCTGGTCTGGCAAAGCCGGTGGAACAACAAGGAGAAATATGTGCTCAGCGCCCTGCTGGTGTTATTCTCCGCTATAATCGGCATTAGCAGGATCGTTCTTAAAGTGCACTATGCCAGCGACGTAATAGCGGGATTCTGCATAGGCATGGCTTGGATAGCTTTTATAGTGTGCCTGAACGCATTGTCGCCCAAACCCAATAACGAAAAGGCGTTACCCAAAACGACAACAAATGACAACAAATGAAGGAATACTCTGGGGCAGGTGTTAGTGGGAAGCAAACAGCTATAAAATGAGAAAAGGTTTCAAACTAAAGCTTGAAACCTTTTACCTGGTGAATTATAACAATTTTAGCTAGTTTGGCTGTTGGTAGACACAGCATCATTCTTTGGTCAACTAATTAATAATAACTATTAATAAGAATAATTGATGATAATTCTGCGATGGATCCAAACAACTAGGGCGGGGATAATACTTATATTAATATCAAGTATTTCATTGTTTGTTTGGACTGGTTCAAACATAATAAAAGATTCAATGCCGTCTGAATTCTGGCGTCTAGACAACCTTTTTGTATTTACAATGTCAATAATCAGCTTAATGAACACAGTCCCCAGGGCTAAAAGTTGTTTTTAAACAAAATAGACAGTAAACATTCTACTGAGTTATTACATCAAAGTCGAAAATCCCTATGCTGTGAGCGTGGGGACTTTTGATGGATATTAGTTGAGCCTCTTTCTATCAATCGGCGGCACACAAACTTGTGAAGCTCATGCTTGAGATAATTTACTCGAGACTTACTTGGACGGAAAACATGTACAAGTTATGTACAAGTAAACGGTGTTTTTTAAACGATTTCAGGTCGCGAAGTACAAATCAGCTTGAAAAGCAGAAAACCTCTCAAACGCTTGTCAGTAAAGCACTTAAGAGGTTTTATTCTGTGGAAGCACACGGATTCGAACCGCGGACCCTCTGCTTGTAAGGCAGATGCTCTGAACCAGCTGAGCTATGCTTCCGTTCCCGTTTGGGATTGCAAAGATACGCGGCGTTTTCATTTTGCCAAATCCTTTTTCAAAAAAAATCATTTGCAATATGTTATAGCCCCTCGTTTCTTATTTTCGCGCCACAAAAACAAAGCACTTTATGCAACAGCAATGGCAACAAATGATAGAGGATGCCTACAAGAACAGGGAATTGTTGAAAGACAGCACTTACCAGGACGCGGTTAGAGCCGTGATCGAGGAAGTAGATAAAGGCAGGCTTCGTGTTGCACAACCCGGCGCTAATGGCTGGGAAGTTAACCAGTGGGTAAAACAGGCAATACTTTTATACTTCGGCATACAGCCTATGCAAACATGGACCATCGAACCATTCGAGTTTCATGATAAAATGCTGTTGAAGAAGGATTATGCATCATTGGGCGTAAGGGCAGTTCCCCATGCCGTAGCTCGTTACGGCGCTTACGTAGCACCTAACGTGATCCTAATGCCGTCTTATGTAAACATCGGCGCTTTTGTTGACGAAGGCACCATGGTAGATACCTGGGCTACAGTAGGCTCTTGCGCGCAAATAGGTAAAGGCGTGCACCTGAGTGGTGGTGTAGGTATCGGTGGCGTGCTGGAACCTCTGCAGGCGTCTCCTGTAGTGATCGAAGACGGTTGCTTTATAGGTTCTCGTTGCATTGTTGTAGAGGGCGTAATTGTAGAAAAAGAGGCGGTACTGGGCGCTAACGTAGTGTTGACACAATCTACCAAGATCATCGATGTAAGCGGTACCGAGCCGATAGAATACAAAGGACGCGTACCGGCACGCAGCGTGGTAATTCCAGGTAGCTATACCAAGAAATTCCCTGCCGGCGAGTACCAGGTGAGCTGTGCGCTCATCATTGGTCAGCGCAAGGCTTCAACCGACCTGAAGACGAGCCTCAACGACGCGCTGCGCGACTTTAACGTATCGGTATAATATTTTAAGACGTTTGGCAAATGATTGGAATACTGCTGCAGATAAGCTGGAAAGAACTGGAAACACCATTGGCTGGAGAAAAGCTGCATAACCTTGCGTGGTGCCTCGGCATCATCATTGTTACGCTGCTTATCAAAAAACCACTGGCGAATGTTCTTACCCGGCTTATCTCCGGCCTTGCCAATCGCTTTACAGACAGAAACCATAGCGAGAAATTTCGCAGCCTGGTTCAATCCCCTATCGAATCGCTTTTGCAAACAATTCTGTTCTATATAGCATTCAACCAACTGGAAGTTTTACTTGACCAGTTCCTGCTACATAGATATAAAGGGGCAAAAGGTGGTCTTGCCATTCGTCTTGGAGATGTGATCGATCATGTCTTTATGTTGCTGGCCATCATATTTACAACGCTTATCCTTTCACGTATCGCCGATTTCATTTACCAGGTACAGCATGAAAAGGCGATTGCTGACGAGAACAATGAACGTGAGCAATTGTTGCCACTGCTGAAAGAAATAGTGAAGCTGGTATTATGGTCGCTGGGTATATTCTGGTTGCTTGGCTCTGTGTTCCATGTAAATGTGCCCGCGCTCATTACCGGTTTGGGTATTGGCGGTGTGGCTATAGCGCTGGCGGCCAAAGAAAGCATTGAGAATCTCTTTGCTGCATTTACCATTCTCACTGATAAGCCTTTTCAAACAGGCGATACCATCAGGCTGGGCAGCCTTGAAGGCAGTGTAGAACGCATAGGCTTTCGCAGCACCGGCCTTCGCAATGCCGATGGATCGCTATATATAATACCGAACAAAAAGCTGGTAAACGAGAACGTAGAGAACCTGAGCAACAGGACCAGCAGGCGTGTGCGCATCATAGTAAATATCAAATACGGCATTGCGCATACTGCATTCAGGCAAATGGTGTCGGAGTTAAAAGATATGGTGCAGGGATCGTTGCATGTAGTACATCCTATTGAGATCAGCATTGATAACTTCGGCGAGAATGTAATGCAGCTAACGCTTAGCTATCATTTGCCAGACCCTATGCGCGACGGTGTTTCTATCTCTTCTGTAAAGCAGGAAATAAACCTGCGTACCTACGAGATCATCTCAAAATATACCGACTCATCTAACGTTAGTATAGACACTTCGGGCGCTGAAAACAAACTTGCTGACGAAAACAGCGAAAAGAGCGATGATGACGACATCGTCTGATACAACGGTTACATCACCTACCCGTTAACAAAACACCAACCCTATGAAACCCGCTACTGTCAAGCTTTCCAGCTCACTTCACGATAATTCTCATTTCTTAATTGCTCGTTAACCCGCTGTAAATCAGCAGTTAACCAGTTGCAAAGCTGCGGTTAAACTCATCCAAATATTTTGCTGAGGCTGTTTGGCGTCTAATCTTTGCATCATCAAACAAACAAACACGTACGACCAAAAACAAAACAATTATGAAAAAGATAGTTATACTCGCCGCCAGCCTTTTCACTTTTGTTGCCGCAAAAGCTCAAGTTAACAGCTCAGCAAGCCAGACAGTTAACCTGAACCTGTCAAACGCTATCGAGATCACCTTTACGGGTTCTGGTACTGCAACAGGCGATCCTACTACAATGGCTTTTACAACAGTAGCTCACTACGCTGATGGCGTTGAGTCCGGCGAACAGCAACTGAAAGTTCGTTCTAACAAGAACTTCAAAGTGGCTGTAAAATCGAACGCAACCAACTTTACTTATACAGGTAGCACTACACCAGCTCCTACCATGGTAGTAGCAGACGTACTGAATGTAATGGTAAGCGCCAACAACACAGGTGGTACTATCGCTAACAGCTTCTCTGGCTACCAGGACGTACCTACTTCAAACATCGACATGCTGAGCAACTGCAGCAAAGGCGGCAACCAAACTTTCTCAGTAAAATACAAAGCTGAGCCTGGTTTCGACTTCCCTGCCGGTAACTACGCAGTAGATGTAGTGTACACTGCTACACAGCTTTAATCAGCTCTCTCTTATCCAGTAATAGCAATGAAGAGCCCGTAAAAAGGCTCTTCATTCATTTAAAAAAAGCGCAAACGCTAACCTGGATCACCATAAAAAAGCCCTGGAAACAGGATATTTGCAAACCATTTTTTATCCCTTAAAAGCTGTTTAGAAGAGACATAGCCTGTAGTTCCAGGCTATAACATGCAAGAAAAAGATAAAAAACTGATATGAGCCGCCAATCCACATATCGTTTTTGCCTAAGCTTCCTGCTGATAACACTGGTTACAGTGTGTAGCATGCAAGCTGTAGCCCAACCTGGGAACAGGTTATACAGCTCTCATGTTCTCTACGATACACTCACTGCCAATAGCAACAAAGAGTTTCTTTTCAATAGCATCAACATCACCAACCTCACCAGCGAAAAGATCAGCATCACTGTAAATGTCGATGCACCTAAAGGTTGGAGCAGCACGCAAAAAGTCATTACGCTCAGCCTGAATGGCAATGAGAATACCATAGTCCCTATTCGCCTTTCTGCTCAAAACACAGCAACCGTAGGCTGGCAAACGGTAAAGTTGGAATATCACGTTAATAATAATGCTGTCCCTGATGCAGACACCTTCCGGGTGCGTCTGAAGGAGTTCAGCAAATTCAAGGCTACGCTCCTCAACTCAAACGTTGTATTACCAGCCTTCCAGAAGAATAATTCCTTTCCCGTATCTGTTAAAAACCTCGGTAACACTCCCGATGTTTTTACCATTGCGTTCAGTAACGACCAGCTACAACTACAGGATAAGATATCTTTTCCTCTTGCCGCCGGTAAGGATAGCACTTATACCTTGAACATCAGGTTGACCGAAGGTCAGTTCTCAGTATTGCGAAAGGAAGAGATCAAAATACTAGTGAGCAACCAGGTAGGCGAAACTGTAAACCTGTCGCAAAACCTGTCGAAGATCGGCTACATGCTGCGCGAAAATTCTACCGCTTATCTGGACATGCCACTGCGCCTGGAGGCTGGAGGCATGTATTCGGGCAATGGCAACCTGCAGTATTATGGCGGCATTGCGGGCTATGTAGACTTAACAGATAACGATCGTGTATCAGTTGACTTCCGTAGCAATACTTATGCTCCGGGCCAAGTGATAGATAACCGGATAATACGCGGAGAATACAGAGGCGAACACGTGGTTGCTATGGCAGGTAACCTGCTGGAGGTAACCGATTTCTTTGTAGACGGCTATGGCGGCAAGGTTGGTTACAAATGGGACGACCGCAACAAGGCGCAAGTCTTCGGTATGCTGAAGAGCCGTATTGGTAATAGCCAGCTTTATGGAGGCAATTTTTCATATGGCCTCTCTAAAAACGTTACGAGCTTCAGCACTCTTACAGCCAACTTTGAGAATGTAAAACAGCTGCATAGCTACCTCGCCAAGCAAGGTCTGGATATCAGGTTCGGTGCTAATGGCAAACTGATCGCCACTGGTGGTGTTGGTCTTGACGAAACAAAAGGAAGACTGGCCGGCACTTCTGATTCAAGACTACTTGGCAGCCATTTTGGATATGATCTGCAGTGGAGTAATAAAAGACTGGGTGTTGTATCGAATGTTTCGAATTACAGCAATTCGTTTCCCGGCATTTATAAGGGACAACGGTTGCAAATACACGATGTGAGAGTGTTTCACAACTCATCTTTTATGGGAGGCTATTACGAGTACACGTTCAGGAAGCAAAACTATTTCCTGGATGACAGCCTTTACTCAGATGTATTCAATTTAAGAACGAAGAACTATGGTGTTCGCGTTGGTCATAACATGAAGAAAGCAAACTTCATTTTGTCTGCAGGCCGCCAGGAACAAGAGCAACCAACCGACGAACCCAATAACCCGGTGTTCCAGTTTACTTATTTAAACCTAAATGTTTCTACGTCGCCGATAGAAGGCTTGTTCTTTAGTACCAACTCGTACATTGGTCACGGCAGCCTGGCTAACACTAGCGGCAACAAAGTGCTTATCAACAGTAACCAGGCCAGCGCTCAATATAAAAATGCAGGACTTACATTACGCTATGATGTTGGGCCTTACTATTATCACGAGTATATCGCGTATCTGAAAAATCCCGAAAAATTCCAGCGTGTTATTTTGAGCCCGTATGTAGATGCGAACTTTTTTAATCGTGCACTGAGCATGCGTGCCCAGTTCAACTATGCTAAGACGGTTCCAAACTTCAACGAGGTTTCGAATATTTTGACAAGCGTTCAATATTCCAACTACCTGCGCGGAGTAGACTTTAGCGTATCAGGCATCATACCGGTGCAGCAGCGCAACACACAGCCATTTATCAACGCGTCGGTGCGCTTCAGGCTTCACGCTCCGTTTATTGCTGTGCGTAAATACTATGACGCCAGGATCATCCTGTTTAAGGACGAGAATGGCAATGGCAGACAAGATTCAGGAGAAGATGCTATCGCCGGCCAGATGCTTTCGGTTAACAACAACCTGTTCGTAACAAACCTGGACGGCCATGCCATTTTTAAAAATATCAGCGCGGGGACCTATAAACTTGATCTGGGCTACGCCAGTAAGGTGAAAGGCTGGATACCTGTTGGAGGCACTATTCAGCAGTTTGACATCCAGGGCAACAAGAACATTTACGTTCCCTACAAAGCAGGTAAAACAATTGAGGGTAAGCTGACACTGACGGTCGATTCTAATTCGGCACTAAGCTATAGCCTTGCAAATATCAGGGTAACAGCTACAACGGGCGAAGATGGTTCTCAAACCTACTCTACCATCACCGATGCTAATGGCGAGTTCCATTTCAGCCTGCCAGACGGCAACTACCTTGTAAAATTAAACGAGGGCGCGTTTGATGATAATTTCCGTCCAACCCAACTGGCACAACGCGTTGATCTCATCAACAACCAGGATAAGACGCTCTACTTCGAGATCAAGCAAAAGAAAAGAGGCATCAACATCCGCAAAAAATAAGCACAAACAAAAAACGCCCGGATAAACCGGGCGCTCTCTTTAATATTCTTGATGCTTACTAAGCAATCTTTTCTACCTGCATGTAGTTCAGCTCTACCGGCGTAGCACGACCGAAGATCTTCACTACCACTTTCAGTTTTTTCTTCTCTTCGTTTACTTCTTCTACAGTACCGTTAAAGTCGTTGAACGGCCCGTCGATGATCTTAACTGTTTCACCAACGATGTATGGTTCAGCGTAGCCAATGCCTTGTTCGCTTACCTCATCCATCTTACCAAACATCTTGTTCACCTCAGACTTGCGAAGTGCCGTTGGTTGGTCTTTACCCAGGAAGTGAATAACACCTGTAACGTTCTTGATCGTTTGGATCATATCGTCAGTCAGCTTGCCTTCCAAAGCTTCGAGCATCAGGTAACCAGGGAAAAGGATCTTTTCACGCAGTACTTTTTTACCGCCCTGAACTTTGAATACTTTTTCAACGGGACACAGTATTTGAAAGATAGCATTGCTCCAGCCGCTTATCTTCACTTCTTTATCCAGGTATTCCTTTACTTTCTTTTCCTTACCACTAATGACACGCAGCACGTACCATTTGGTTTCCTGCTGGGTACCAGTTTCCTGGTTAGTTTTAGTTTCCGTCATTTAAGAATGCTTTACTTGCCTAAAATGCTGTACAGAAGCGATGTTACTTCTTTAGACACGAAGTCCATACCAAAGATCACCATGGTGATGATAACGAGCGCTACCAGTACGATAATGGTAGTCTGTTGCAGCTCTTCCCACGATGGCCAGGTCACTTTATGTAAAAGTTCATCGTATGCTTCCGTTATGTATGTACCGAATTTAGCCATAATACCAGAAACCCCTGTTAGGGGCTTAATTTTTTTGCGTTAATAAATATGAATTCGCCGTTTCCGGTTCATTCCTCTAGCCGTCTTTAGGGGATGGATAGAGTTTTTTTGCACGGGCACGCGGATTCGAACCACGATCAAAGGTTTTGGAGACCTCTATTCTACCGTTGAACTATGCCCGTATTTCAATTTCAGAGCTTTGACCCTCTGAGCTTTTTCTCAAACTAAAAAGCCAAAAGTTGCCTTTTGACTTCCAAGCTGGGAAGCAAAATTAAGGAAAATAATTTTGATTTTTTATCTCTCTAACCTCGTGAAGTTATAAATTCTTAATTATCATGTATTGCCTTGGCTATAAAACCGCTGCAGGCATGCAATAAGGCGCTGTACTTCGGCTTCTGTGTTGTAAAAATGCATGCTGACCCTCAAATTACCAGCCCGGTGCGTCACAATGATACTGTCGTCTGCAAGGTATTTACCCAGACCATTTTCATCTTTAATTATCACTATCGAGCTCCGGTCAATTGTATCTGCAGGCCCCAGCAACTTCACAGGCATTGTAACCATAGCCTCTAATAGCTGATTGGTCAGCTTTCGATTATGCATTTCAATCTTATCAAGTCCCTTCTCCAGCTTTTCCTTCATAGCGCCGTTCAACAATAGCAATCCAGCCATGTTCAAATGCCCAGGCTCAAAGCTACGTACCGACGGCTCATAAAACATCTTATCGCCTTGCATAGTATAGCTGCCCATACCTCCTATTTTAGGTGTAAACCGCTCGAGGAACCTATCCCCCAGGTACATTACACCACTTCCAAAGCCGGCATTCATCCATTTATAGTTGCTGGCAATGATCGCATCTGCATCCAATTCCCTGGCAGACAACCGTACCGATCCCAGACTCTGGGTAGCGTCTACAATGAATACGATGTTATGCTGCCGGCAGAATGCTGCCATGTCGTTAATATCCAGCTTAAAACCAGACAGCCACTGAACATGACTTATCACTAACAGGTCTATCTTCTTCGAAAGCAGAGTATCCTTCAACTTATCGGAGGAGATATGGAAGCCGTCCTCATTATCTATCCATGTAATGTTGAAGTTATTCAGGCGAAAGGCATCCAGCACAGAAGGGTAATCATTATTATAAAGCAGTACCCGCTCCTTTCCTGTCATGGAGTGAACTAATGCAGTGAGCGCATAAGAGAAATTGGGAACGAATGCCACATTACTTACCGGCGCATCCATGAATGCCGCCAGTGTTTCCCTGATCTGCGGCCACTCTTTAAACCGCCATTCTTCCGAGCGAGCACTAGCATTTACCTGCAACGCATCGTAAAAGGAATGAGTGGCTGCAAGCGACGACTTGCTGAGCAATCCCGCCGCTGCGGTGTTGAGGTAAGTAAGTTCTGGCTGGCTCATAATGATCGTGATATTAGCAAATATATTGAATGAGCAGCAGCCAAAAAGAAATAGCCACCGGCGAACCGATGGCTATTAGCTTTATTTCCGGCCCCGCATCACGGGACGTTGGATTATTTTACGATCTCAGTAACCTGACCGGCACCTACTGTACGGCCACCTTCGCGGATCGCGAATTTCAGACCTTTTTCCATCGCAATTGGAGCGATCAGAACTACATTCAGATTCACGTTATCGCCAGGCATTACCATTTCCACACCTTCAGGCAGCGTGCACTCACCTGTTACGTCGGTAGTACGGAAATAGAACTGAGGACGGTATTTGTTGAAGAATGGAGTGTGACGACCACCTTCTTCTTTGCTCAGCACGTAAACTTCACCTTTGAATTGTGTGTGCGGAGTGATGCTCTTAGGAGCACAGATAACCATACCACGACGGATATCTTTCTTCTCAATACCGCGGAGCAGGATACCAGCGTTGTCACCAGCCTGACCTTGGTCCAGAAGTTTTTTGAACATCTCAACACCAGTACAAGTAGAAGACAGAGGAGAATCATTGAAACCAACGATCTCAACGTTTTCACCAACTTTGATGATACCACGCTCGATACGACCAGTAGCAACTGTACCACGACCAGTGATAGTGAATACGTCTTCAACTGACATCAGGAATGGTTGATCGATCGGACGAGGAGGCAGTGGAATGTAAGTATCAACAGCTTCCATCAGATCTTCTACAGCTTTAACCCACTGAGCTTCACCAGCCAGTGCGCCTGTAGCAGAACCTTTGATGATCGGAGTGTTGTCACCATCGTATTCGTATTTGCTCAGCAGTTCGCGAATTTCCATTTCAACCAGGTCCAGGATCTCAGCGTCATCAACCAGGTCAACTTTATTCATGAACACAACGATACGAGGAACGCCTACCTGGCGAGCCAGCAGGATGTGTTCTTTAGTTTGTGGCATAGGACCATCTGTAGCAGCAACCACCAGGATAGCACCGTCCATCTGGGCAGCACCAGTGATCATGTTTTTCACATAGTCAGCGTGACCTGGACAGTCAACGTGAGCGTAGTGACGGTTAGCCGTCTGGTACTCAACGTGAGCTGTGTTGATGGTGATACCACGTTCTTTTTCTTCTGGAGCCGCATCGATCTCATCATAGCCTTTCTTCTCAGCCAATCCTTTGTTTGCCAGGATAGTTGTGATAGCTGCAGTCAAAGTGGTTTTACCATGGTCAACGTGGCCGATGGTACCAATGTTTACGTGGGGTTTTTCCCGCTTAAAGGTCTCTTTTGCCATTGTTATTTTTTTTAAGAGAGTTGTTTAATTGTTTGTTTCTACTTTATGTTCAAGGCCATCTTACCTGCCCTAAATTTCCACTACCCGATGCTGTCACAGCCACACTCTTGACCTCACCTCAGAGCTGTTGAGCAGGATTGAACTGCCGACCTCTTCCTTACCAAGGAAGTGCTCTACCACTGAGCTACAACAGCTTAAAGAACTGCCATTCAACACTTTTAGTTTTCACCCGGCACACTTTGTTTGCCTGGAGAAAACTTTTCTCTGTTCGTTCTGAGCGGGAGACGAGGCTCGAACCCGCGACCTACAGCTTGGAAGGCTGTCGCTCTACCAACTGAGCTACTCCCGCTTTCAGAGTTAAAAGTTTGCAGCTGACAGTATGCACTGTGTGCAAACTGTTGACTGCAAACTGTCAACTTTAGTGGGCAGAGAAGGATTCGAACCTCCGAAGTCGTAAGACAGCAGATTTACAGTCTGCCCTCGTTGGCCACTTGAGTATCTGCCCAGGCCAAAAAATGAAAAATGGAACAAAAAAATACGAATGTATATTTTTAGAAATTCACACTTCACTTTTCTGAGCCGCTTGCCGGAATCGAACCAGCGACCTACTGATTACAAATCAGTTGCTCTACCATCTGAGCTAAAGCGGCTTATTTTTTCTTAAGAACTACCCCCGCGTTCAAAACGGGATTGCAAAAGTAGGCAACAAAATGATTTTTGCAAATTTTTTTGAGCAGGTTGAAAAAAATGTAATCAAGGCTTTCGTTTCACACTTAGCGTATGGCAGAAATATCTCAATCGAAAATCTACCTCTTCCATTTGAAATTGACACTCAGAGTTGTGTCTTTATACTTGAAGGAATAGACGCCTGTTACCAGGTCGTTTTTCATTTTTCCCTCCCCACCGCGAATGATGATGGAACTATCTGCGCGCATCACCTGGTTGGCTTTTATTGAAAACTCGTAGCGCGATTGCCTTTTACAAACGACTCCATTAAGCGAATCGTGCAACCCTGTGATAGTAAAACTATCTGCAGCACCAACTATCTTGAGATCATAACCAAAATGCGCATCACCCGTATCGCGCACATAGGTTTCATCAACCTGCCAGGTACCCTTAAATTTTTCAAACCAGGCAGTATCACAGTACAAACCTTCAAACCCTGATGGACATGCACACTGGCCATCTACACACACACCCTTGTTGTAGCAAATAACCTTGCCGCATTTGTCCTTAATACAAGAACCTAGCACCAGGATAACGAACAGGAAAGCAAGCCGATACACAATGGGAGATAACTGTCTCATTTCATGGCAATGTTATGAAATGTTCCAAAAACTTACGCCTGAATTAGTTACAAACAATATTGTTGTCATTTGTTGTCGTTTTTGCAGATGGCAAAATCCGCCTACCTCTGATTTGTTGACTCGCAATAGCAAAAGTTCAAACACTGTACCATTTTTTAGAGCTTCCAGCCAAAAACATTATTTTATTATTTAATGGGATTAATAGGTTTTAATTCTCCTTATGTAACATTTTTGTTAATTTTAAAGACCTAATTTTTGCCATAAATGTCTAGACATTTACGCCTTTACCTATTGTTACCTGTCGTGATGTTGTTTGTCCCATTGTTAATGCGTGGACAAATGTATCATCACATACCTTACACAACGTCGTCGGTTACTGTTGGCGGTAATACTGTCACTGTAACACCGTACAATGCAACTACGCAGGCATCTATCTGCAATCTTTCCAATGCCTACGCGCTGCAAACAGGCATAGGTGGTACTGGCTCCAGCTTTATGTTTAGTTTTTCTGCTCCTGCCAGCCATATCCGTATCAGGTTACTGGATATGAATGTTGGCGATTTTGTTGGTGTAAAGATCAACTCGCTACAGCACACTCTGCAGTATAGTGAAGTGAGCCCAATCGACCCGGCGCTCAACCTGACTTGTAATAACCAAACTGCAGATTCAATTGAAAACGGTTTGTTGACAACATACTCGCCCACCTCTTCGCAAGGACGTTCAGCACAGATAGATCTGAATCCAGGCACACAGATCAACGACTTTGAATTCTTTTATGAGCAAAACCCCGCGGGCAGCGGTGCCGCGCTTTTTGAAATATACTTTGTGAACGACACTTGTGGCGCTAATACGCTAACAGCTACTGCTAACACGCCATGCGAAGGCCAATCGTTAAACCTTGGAGCTGTAAATGTACCGCCAGGCGTTACCGACTATTCATGGAGCACCATTCCACCCCTTGCCTTTAGCAGCGCTATTGCTAATCCAACGATCACCAACATCACAAAAGCAGATGCAGGTTATTACTATTTAACTGCTACGCGCGGAAATTGTGTGTACACCGACGATATAGAAGTAAAAGTAAAAACAAGACCAGTTGTCACTACAATATCTTCGTCTCCTGCTGCGCCATGTCCGGGACAAAACTTTAACTTGAGTGCAGACGCCGATTCATTAGGGTCAACCTTTAGTTGGACTGGCCCCAATAGCTATACCTCAGCTCAGCAAAATCCCACGGTAACCAACACCAGTTTCCTCAGCCAGGGTACATATAGTGTTGTTGCTACTTACAATGGCTGTCCATCTGTACCTAAAACAACTAACGTAACACTGTTTTCATCGGCCGTTACGCCAACGGCAGCACCAGTTGCACCGCTTTGTCCGGGAAAGACGCTGAATTTGTCTGCCAGTACTGTTCCTGATCCAAATGCGACATACCTGTGGATAGGCCCTAATAACTTCTCGAGCACATCGCTGACGCCGTCGATATCCAACATTACATTTGCCGATTCTGGAAAATACTACGTCGTTTCAGTGACCAACGGCTGTCAGTCATTGCCCGATAGCGTTTCGGTAAAGGTTGACATATTGACCCCTACACCCGACGCAGATAGTGCGATCGTCGTGTGTCCAGGAGCCACGATGAAATTGAATGTCGCCAATATGCCGGGAGCAACATTTAAATGGACTGGCCCCGCTTTCCCAACACCATCGCCAGTGCAAAACCCTTCGGTACCCAATGCCACAGCAGGCTTTGCTGGAAAATACTTTGTAACGGCAACTATTAATGGGTGTGTTTCACGTCCCGACAGTACGGTGGTCACTTTGGACATTACCACCCCTACACCGGAAACTGACAGCCTTACCATTGTTTGTCCTAATACCACATTAAAACTTTTTGTAGACACAGTAGCCGGCGCCACTTACTACTGGGCGGGACCAGCCGGTTTTTCGACAACCGGTCAATACCCTACAATACCCAACGCGACCAGCATCATTGCGGGTAAATACTATGTGCGTGTAAATGTAAACGGATGCATGTCGCTGGCCGACACTACAGTGGTAGTACTACAGATCACCACGCCTACGCCAGAAGCAGGTAGCAACGGCCCTATTTGCGAAGGAACCAATCTGCAGCTAACTGCTTTGCAAATACCTAATGCCAGCTACAAGTGGAAAGGACCGGGAGGTTTCAGTTCAAATGCGCAAAATCCGGCATTGCCTAACGCTGCTCCTGAAACTGCAGGCCAATACATCGTTGAGGCAAATGTCGATGGTTGCATCTCGCTACCCGACACTGTTACTGTCGATGTGAAACGCTCACCTACAGTTACTCTTGAAGGAGATACACTGATATGCGAAAACGACACACTGAACCTTGCTGCTATTAGTCCGCAGGATGGCATTTCTTACCAATGGACACTGCCTAGTGGAAGTAACTTCACAGAGAAGTACCTCGCAATTGCTAATGCTGACGGTAAGGCAGCAGGCAGGTACAGCGTATATGTAAATCACGAAGGTTGCCAGTCGAAAGCTCCGGGCATAATTGATGTAAGAGTAAAACCTTTGCCCGCTATACCAGTAGCAAGCAACAACAGTTCTACTACAGACAGCGCACGTAAAGTTGGACAGGAGATAAAGCTGTATAGTGAAAACGCTACGCCCGGTATCACTTATTCATGGACTGGCCCGGATGGCTTCACATCAACACAACAAAACCCTGTGCTCAAAGATATTAGTAAGCGCAACGAAGGCATATATACCATTAGAACAATACTCGATGGCTGCCAGACACTTGCCGAAACCGAAGTGTTTGTGTCAAACCGCAACTATGTAGTCCTATATCCCAATCCAAACGATGGAAAATTCACTCTGAAAGCCAGCTTGGGTAAAGACCAGGCAGCCGACCTGTTTATCGTTAACGCCGTTGGACAGGTAGTGTATAAAGACAAAGTGGACGTGAAAGGCAAGCTGTTGCTTAAGGAGTTCTCGCTAGGAGCCAACCTGAGTAATGGAGTATACCTGCTGCACATACCGCTTGAAGGTGATGATGATATTGACCTTCGCTTTGTCATCACGCGTTAGCCGATATTTTTTTAACTTAACGCAGCAGGGTTAATCTGCGCCCCAGTAGATGAAAGAACTTTTACGTATTGCCATTTTTTTGCTGCTCCCTGTTATTTCTACAGGGCAGACGTACTACAATTTAACTCACGACTATGGCACACAGATAGTAGGCACAAATCCTGTTACGGTATCTGATACCGGCAGTGCAGAAGCACCTGGATTAGTATGTTTCAACGTTGGTCCATACAGCCTTGGGAAAAATGGCAAATTGCAGCTTTTCAGGTACGAGTTTGGGTACCCGGTTAAAGGCATCCGAATCCAGGTAGCTTATGTGGGCGATAAAGACACTCTTGCCCTATATATTAACGACAATTTTTACCCGCTTACCTCATCGAACATATCTCCCAATGTATCCACCTTCTGCCAGGGATACACTACGCTTTGCCAGGTTTACAATGGTTTACTTGGCCCTGACCCCGGTACTGGTGGAGGTGCCTATCCGTATAGCAAGGCTCAACTGGACATTAATCCAACGACCCTGATCAACAATGTGATGCTCTCCTACCGGGGTAATGGGAACGGATTCAATTATAGCATCTGGTATGCCATTGACCCACATGTTTATTTGAAAGAACCATTCTACGACACCATCGCATGTGCAGGCGATACCATACAGGTTGGAATGAAAGTGAGCGATAACTTCAATGCAGGAAATACTTTCAAGGTTCAATTATCGGACGCGAACGGAAATTTTGCAAACGGCACGATCATCGGCTCAAGACAATCAGATACCGCAGGAACTATTCTGTGTGGAATACCCGACATGCTTCCAGAGGGCACAAACTATCATTTCCGTATAATATCGACCCTGCCGGCGGATACATCTACCGGCAACACCTATCCGATCAGGGTAGCACATTATCCAACACTTGCCGTGAGTTCAAATAGCCCAATTTGTGCGGGCGATGTACTTAGGCTTAACGCTGTAACTGACAATACCAACCTGAAGTGGACAGGGCCGGGAGGATTTTCTGCAACCGTAGCTAATCCGTCCTTTATATCGGAAATGAAATATATCGGGGAGTATGAAGTGACTACAGACAATTACGGATGTATCACTACCGTGAGCACGAACGTGACGATCAAACCGCTTCCTGTTATAACTTCCATCAACAACACCAGCCCGAAATGTGAGAACGAAGAAATCGTGCTACAAGTGAAAGCAAGCGATACTGCCACCAAATTTTCCTGGACGGGACCAGGTGGATTTACTTCTAATGTGCCTTCTCCAAAGCTATCCGATGTTCGCATCAGCTCAAACGGCCTGTATTCGGTGATTGCCAATTTGAATGGATGTATTTCTACCGCTGACAGCACTAGCGTTACCATTTATCCACGACCGGAGAAACCAGTGATATCAGTAAATAACCCGGTAAAACCAGGCGACAGCCTCGTATTCAGAGCCGCAGGAGTACCCGGAGCCAGCTATCAGTGGACAGGTCCGGGTGGGTTTAGCAGCACAGAACAAAACCCCATAAAGACACTCGTGGACGTAACCGATGAAGGTGAGTACAAAGTAACATCCACCATGGGCAGCTGCTCATCTTCCACCTCTGTAGTTATCGATGTGTTGCAAGCTGCATTGAGTTATTACCTGACGCCCAATCCGGGCAACGGCGATATACGCATCTACGGCAACTACCTTGTAAGCAAAACGATCCCGTTTGAAGTTGTGACCAGCACGGGACAAACATTATACAGAGGACAGGTTACTACCAACAAGAAATTCCTTGATATCAAGTTAGATATGCACGGACAACTAAGTAACGGCGTGTACTTTATCCGCCTTCAGTTGAAAGATGAAATGCTGAAGATACCGTTTGTGATCGGGCAATAAGCTTAGAGCTGCTTCAACTCTGACACCAGGTCCTGCAATACTTTTTTGGCGTCTCCAAAAAGCATGGATGTCTTTGGTTTAAAGAAAAGGTCATTCTCGATACCGGCATAGCCTGGTTTCATACTGCGCTTGTTCACGATCACGTGGTCAGCTTTTTCAACTTCCAGTATTGGCATTCCGTATATGGGGCTTGATGGGTCTTCTTTAGCCGCGGGGTTCACCACATCATTGGCGCCGATGATCATTACAACGTTGGTTGTACTCATCTGCTCGTTGGCATCTTCCATTTCCATTAACTTATCATATGGCACATCAGCTTCTGCCAGCAGCACGTTCATGTGGCCGGGCATACGACCTGCTACAGGGTGTATGCCATAGTATACCTCTACCCCTTTTTCAATGAGTAATTTCTCCAACTCGTGACATGCGTGCTGGGCTTGTGCAACTGCAAGACCATAGCCCGGTATTATCATTACCTTTTGTGCATATGCCATCAATACAGCAGTGTCATTAAGAGATATTTCTTTATAGTGCCCCTGATCTTTAGCTTCGCCACCTCCTGCGCTAGCGTGGCCTCCGCCAAAACTACCTATTAATACATTCTTCAGCGACCTGTTCATCGCTTTACACATCAAGATAGTAAGAATAGTACCTGCTGATCCCACAAGAATACCACCTGTGAGCATTACCGGGTTGTTGTACAGGAATCCGCCAAAAGCAGCAGCCACACCTGTAAAAGAGTTAAGCAGCGATATCACCACAGGCATATCGGCGCCACCTATCGGTAACACAAACATAATTCCGTAAATAAGTGATAGCGCGAGGATCAAATAAAAGTAAGTGATCGTCATACCCGGACGCGCAACGAGTATCAGTAGAATAAGGCCCGCAATGATAGCCAGCAAACCAAGATTAACTACATGCTGGCCTTTGAACGAACGATCTTTGATCTTGCCGTTCAATTTACCCCACGCTATGATACTACCGGCAAAAGACACGCTACCAATGACCATGCCTATGAGTATGGTAGCTAACATGCCACCGGGTATAGAACTAAAAAAAGTGTAACCTGAATCTTCATACAGCTCCCAGGTAAAATCAGAAGTGAGGTGATGAAACTCGATAATAGAAATAAGCATGGCACACGCACCACCCATACCGTTGAACATACTTACCATCTCAGGCATGGCGGTCATCTGCACTTTTTTCGCCGCCGCCGTACCAACTACCGTACCAATCACCAAACCTGCAAATATCCATCCGTAGTTATGCAGCGGGCTACCCAGTTCATCCTGGTACAGGAAAATCGTTGCCAGAATGGCTACGGCCATGCCTGCGGCAGCTACCAGGTTGCCCCGGCGGGCGCTATCAGGGTGCGACAGCATTTTGAGACCAACGATAAAAGTGATTGACCCGATCAGGTAACTTAATGCTAAAATGGCTTGCATGTTCATAGAGAAGTCCGTTTATTCTATCGCTTTGCTATTTTTTCTTTTTCTTTTTATCAAACATTTCCAGCATCCTGTCCGTTACCACAAAACCACCTACTACGTTGAGCGTTCCTAATACCACGGCAAGAAAACCGAGCGTCAATGCCAGGTAGTCGTGCGAGGGTGCTTTACCCATAACGATGATGGCTCCGATGATCACGACACCATGTATAGCGTTGGCACCACTCATAAGCGGCGTGTGCAATACAGATGGCACGCGAGAGATCACCTCGATACCAAGAAAAATGGACAATATGACTATCGTAAGTAGCCTGTATGTGGCTTCGTCGGTAAACAGGTTAAGTAATTGTTCCATGATCTATGCGTTTGATGATTGCGGCAAAAGCGCCGTTACTCGTTCGTTAGTTATTGTTCCGTTATGAGCTATACAAGTACCTTTTACCAGGTCATCATTGAAGTCGAGGTTGATATTGCCTTCCTTGCCGATGATCAGTTTTAAAAAGTTCAGTACGTTTTTGCTGTACAGCTTGCTGGCGTCTGCCGGCATGGTGGCTGCAAGCGCAGAATTGCCTATAATAGCAACCCCGTTGTGCATCACTGTCTGCCCATTTTTTGTAAGGTCAGTATTACCTCCTGTAGAAGCTGCCAGGTCAACGATCACAGACCCAGCCCGCATATCATTGATCATGGACTCGGTTATCAATATCGGCGCCTTTTTCCCGGGTATTTGCGCCGTAGTAATGATTATATCTGCTTTATACGCATGCTCATGTATTTTCTCCTTTTGCCTGCGTTGGAAATCCTCACTTTGCTCAACGGCATAGCCGCCGGCTTTTGAAGCATCAGCTGCGCCTTCTACTTCTACGAATTTTGCACCAAGGCTCATTACTTCCTCCTTCACCGCAGGGCGCGTATCAAATACTTCAACAACAGCGCCCAGCCGGCGGGCTGTTGCAATGGCCTGTAAGCCGGCAACACCGGCGCCTAGTATCAGCACTTTTGCAGGAGCAATGCTACCCGCAGCGGTCATGAACATTGGGAAGTAACGGCCGTATTGGAATGCGCCCAACAATACTGCTTTATAGCCAGCAATATTGGCCTGCGAGCTTAGTACGTCCATCGACTGGGCACGGGTAGTGCGCGGTATAGTATCCAGACTAAAGACAGTATAGCCATCAGAAGCCCACTGCTTCATTTTCTGGTAATGAAAAAGCGGCTGGTAAATGCCCATCAGGATGGCGCCTTTTTTTGCATCACCTATGTTCTCGTGATGAATACCGAGTATAATATCAGCACCTGAAAGGATCGCGTTCCTGTCCTTTAATTCAGCGCCAGCCTCGCGAAAAGCGCTGTCGCTATAAAATGCGTGCTCTCCTGCCGCTTGCTCTATCCATACCGTTACATTCATCTTCTTCAATGCGCTCACTACCTCTGGCACCAGCGAAACCCTAGTTTCCGGCGCCTGCTCTTTCAATACACCTATAACCATAAGTAGTTCCTATTCATTTGACAGATATGAAAATATACGTTTTAATCTGAAAGTCCAAAATATGCGATAGCGATTTCACTTACTCTAATGCCATACCCGCTGCCGTAGTATCTTTGCGCCTATGCATTATGTTTCGGCTGAAGGTATTAGCAAGTCGTTTGGAATTAAACCGCTGTTCCAGGATATATCATTTCATATCAGCGAGGGCGACAAGATCTCGCTAGTCGCGAAAAATGGCAGCGGGAAATCGACGTTATTGAAGATCCTTGCGGGTAAAGACCAGCCAGACAGCGGCAATGTATGGATACACAAAGATGTGACGGTTGCGTTGTTTGAACAGGAACCTGTTTTCAACGAAGACCTGTCTGTTGTCGACAACATCTTTCATTATAAGCACCCGGTTGCTGAAGCCCTTAGAGATTATGAGCGCATACTTGATGCTGAAGAAAAAGACCCGGTGAAGTTGTCGGAGGCTTTAGGACGTATAGATGAATTGGGTGCCTGGGAGTTTGAAGCCAAGGTGAAACAGATACTGGGCAAGCTGAATATCCATCATCTGGATCAGCCTGTAAAAACATTGTCGGGTGGTCAGCGCAAACGTGTTGCCCTGGCGCAGACGCTAATCGACATAGGATTCGAGCATAAACATGTGCTGCTGATCATGGACGAACCCACCAACCATCTTGATGTGGAAATGGTGGAATGGCTCGAACACTACCTGAACCAGGAGAACGTGACGCTGCTAATGGTAACCCACGATCGCTATTTCCTGGATGCCGTTTGCGACGAGATCTGGGAACTGGATGGCAGTGAGTTGTACGAATATAAAGGCGACTACGAGAACTACCTGGAAAAGAAAGCAGCTCGCATCGAAAGCCAACAGGCAAGTATCGACAAAGCACGCAACGAATACCGCAAGGAGCTGGAATGGATGCGCAAGCAGCCGAAAGCACGTACAACCAAAGCCCGGAGCAGGATAGATGCTTTTTACGATGTAGAGGCGCGCGCCAAGCAACGCATTGAAGACAACAAAGTGCAGCTTCAAATGAAGATGAACCGCCTGGGAGGTAAGATCGCAGAACTGAAGAAAGTATACAAGAGCTATGGCGATAAGGTCATCATGCGCGGCTTTGATTACACCTTCAAAAAGGGCGACCGTATTGGGATAGTGGGTAAGAACGGTGCGGGTAAATCTACTTTCTTGCAAATACTCCAGGGCCATGAAGCAGCCGATAGCGGTAAGATAAATATTGGAGACACGGTAATATTCGGCAACTTCTCGCAGCAGGGCCTCGTTATTAAGGAGGACATGCGGATCATCGAGTATGTAAAAAACATAGCTGAGAGCTTCCCATTAGCCGGAGGTGGATCGCTAAGCGCTGCACAATTCCTGCAGTTGTTCCTGTTCACACCCGAACAGCAATATACCTACCTGTCGAAATTAAGTGGTGGCGAAAAAAAGCGTTTACAAATGCTTACAGTCCTTTTCCGCAACCCCAACTTCCTGATACTTGACGAACCGACAAATGATCTCGACCTGCCCACATTGTCCGTACTCGAGAATTTCCTGAATGACTACCAGGGCTGCCTCGTTATCGTATCGCACGACAGGTATTTCATGGATAGACTCGTAGACCACCTTTTTGTGTTTGAAGGCAATGGCGAGATACGCGACTTTCCTGGCAACTATTCTGACTATCGCATCTGGCAAAAGACGGAAGAAAAGAAACCAGCTATCAGCTTCCAGCAGGCAGACGACAGCGCAAGCACAGTCGAAACTATTGTTCCTGCAAAGCCTGCGAAAGAGAAGAAAAAACTCTCGTTCAACGAGAAACGCGAATTTGAACAACTGGAGAAGGATATGCCTGCCCTTGAAAAAGAAAAGGCTGAGATATCCGAAAAAATGAGCCAGCCCGGCCTTGCCTATGATGAATTGCAAAAGCTAAGCGCACGGATAACTGAGGTAACAAATTTGCTGGAGGAAAAGGAACTCCGATGGTTAGAGCTAAGCGAATACATGTAAAAAGAAAAAAGCGGGCAATGCCCGCTTTTTTCTTTTTTATAAACTTCACCATTATGGTGTTGTGCTTGCGTCTTTATTTTTCCTATCGAATTCGAACAGCAGCGAGAAACGCAGTGTGTTAGAAAGTGGATTACGGTTAGTTCCGCTACCTGAAGGTATCAGGTAAGAAAAGTTCAGGTTGAACACCTGGTAACGTACACCCAGACCTACCGTCAGGTATTTGCGATCACCTTTGTCTTTGTTCTCGTAGAAATACCCGGCACGAACAGCAAATTGGTTCTGATACCAGTATTCTGCACCAACTGACACCTGGAATTCTTTCAGCTCTTCGCTGAAACCACCCGGCGCATCGCCAAATGAACCAAGCATGCCAGACACAACGCCCTTATCATTACGAGGATCAAACTGAGGCTGATCAACTGGGTCGTTGTCGGTGTTAGTATCAATTGGAGTAGGTACCAATAGTTTGTTCAGGTCAAGTGCAAAAGTCACTTTGTTGTATTCATCTGCCTGGTAAGTGTACGCACCACCTAAGCCAAGGTTGATAGGAATGAAATCCCTCCTGGTAGAAGTGTACGATATCTTAGAACCAACGTTGCTCAGGATTGCACCCAGGCTTAGGTTCCTGTTACGATATTCGTCGATCTCGGTTGTTTTAGTATAGTATACACCCAGATCAGCGCCTACTGCATTACCGGGGCTATACTGTGCAGACTGCAGGCCTGCAGACAGACCAGATGCAATAGCCGAATGGATATACCTGAAGCCCAGACCTGCCGACAGGTTTTCAGACAGGCGGCGTGAATAACCGAGATCCAGCGCAAGTTCGTTAGGCTTGCCGGTGCCGAGCGATTGGCCCTGAGCATCGGTATAGTTGATCTCCCCAAGAGAGAAATATCTGAATGACGCACTGATAGCCTGGTTGTCGTTTTGTCCAAACTTCGAGTAGCCTGAAAGATATGCAAGAAATATATCCGGCACCAGGTCTTTAAGCCATGGCGTATAGGTCATCGATATACCGTAAGGTTTTGCGGCAAACGGAAGTTTCGACAAGTTCCAGTACTGAGCGTTAGCATCAGGGCTAATAGCAATACCTACATCCCCCATAGCGCCTGAACGGGCATCTGGCGATATTCTTAGAAAGGGTACAGCGGTGGTGATGGTGTTTGTGGTACCATTGATGTTAGTTTGGCCGAAAGAGCTGGTTGCCAGTAAACCCGCTGCGATCGTTAATCCAATAAAAGCAAAACGTTTTGCCATTCTATTAAAATTAATTTTAAAGTTAGACAAAGGTAATTTTATTTGCTGTACGCAAGCAATATCCCCTTTAGTCTTCGAAAGATATGCAATAATAGTCAAAGACAATCAATTAACGAACAATAACCAGTTTTTGGTATGCGGTAGTTTCAACACTTTGCGCGGTGGATATTTTCATACGATATATGTACACTCCGGACGGCAACATTACGCCGCTATCTGAATGACCATCCCAGGTTATTTCGTTGGCATGACTACCTGTTGGAGTAAAGTTTTGCCTAAGCGTTTTAACCAAAGTACCATCACTTGTATAAATAGTTAATTCCGCATTCAACATTTCATCGGGGTGGTTATGCTCAAACCTGAAATGCGTCACATCCCTGAACGGATTAGGATAATTGATAAGATTTTGAACTTTCACGATCTTGCCATCCGCTACTTCAAAATCAACATACCCTTCTCCAGAATTATTGTTCACGTCCCAGGCTTTTACTGTAATGCGATGCAAGCCGTCGCTCAATCCACTTAGCGGAAAATTGACATAACCACGTTTGTAAGTATTAGGTGCGGTCTCATAATAATCGTTCATCACCATAGGATTTGCGATATCGCCATCCAGCACTGCTGTAAGGTCGTGACCTACACTGTTGCCTGATACGTTAATACCAGTCTCGTCCTCGAGGATTACATACAGCAGCGTATTCGGCCCTGTCAATCCGCCATTCCGGAATAAGCTATCGCCTATGTACGGCTTTACGATTGGTGCATTGAATTCAATTACAGGATTGTCTGAAAATCCACCAACTGTGAAGCTTGTGTCTGATCCCGCACCATCAGTTTTGCCATTTTCTGCATAAAAGCTCATTTTACCCCTGCCATATTCATAGTTAATGTCCTTCGGAGCAATAAATGCGATGGAAAAACGTCCGTTAGTTACAGTTGCCTTTCCCTTGTAGATAATATTGTTTCGAACATGAAACTTTTTTTCTCCATACTGTGTGGTCACCGACACTGTTCTTGGCTTATCGAAGAAAGTAAGCGACAGGCGGCCATTAAAGCCTTCAAGAACACTGCCGTTCACGTCTGCAACGTTCCCTTTGATAACATAAGACCCAAGCGCTCCTATAGAGTCCACCGGCTGCATGGTTACTCCATCCAATACTGATTCTGTATTGATAAAGTATTGAGGGAAGTTAGGCTCAAGCGCAGGGTCTCCTAACAACGCAAATTTTCGAAAGTTGATGGTGATGTCACTGGTAGTAGCGCTATTGCCATAGACAACGTTCTTACCTATGCGAAACGCATCGCCAAATGTATTCCACCGGCCGTTGATATGCTGGAACTGGGCATCCAGGAACTCTCTATTGATGATCAGGTTGGCATAAGCATACACCAGCTGAGTTGTTACCACCATGGCAATAACGCCACCGTCGTTTTTCAACACCAAACGTTCGCCTGCTGACACATAATCCGGATGGTCGAATCGTCCGAAATCGCACGTTGCGGTCACCATGAACGGAAGTTTATCAATGTTCTTCCATTTATTGTAGTCGTCTTGCGTTAATATCCGTTCGTGGGACAGAACCTGGGTATTACCATGACCACTATAGTTCAGTAATAGTGTCCCCTTAAATACCTGGTCGTTGATAGCTTTATTCGCATTAGGTGCCCTTTTCCCACCTGGAGTGGAGATCATAGGTATGGCATTCTGGTACACCTTAGTATGATTGTAAATGTCACTATTGCTAACAATAATGGTATCCATGATCTCCTCATGGGTCATATGCGCACCTGCGTTATCCTCATCATCTGCAATAAGCGTGGTTGATAGTCGCCAGGGACCTAATGAAGCTGCGCTTTTATAATTGACGATCTTATTAACGACAGTATTTGCTTCCTCAGGCGTTTTCACTGGCAGCCTGCCTACACCGACATCCAGGGTATTGGCAATACTTGTATTCTCAATGTTTTCGTTATCATCAAGCATCGCAAAAAAGTCATCATTCAAAAAACTATTGATAAAGTTCAACGATTGTTCCGACTCAAATGTTGGAACAAAATTGGTATTGCCGTTTATTCGATTCTTATAATCGAACGATGCGTCGCCCATCAGCAGTAAATAACGAGGCATCTGGCTGGAATCACTTCCAGCGCGATCATAAAAATAACGTGCAAAATCACGGATACCAGAAATATCCTGGCCACCAGATGAGAATTCATTATACACCTGTTGTGTACTAGCCACCAGCACTTTCATGCCGCTACGCTGGCGGTGAAAATCTGCCAGTTGATTTGCAGCACCAACAAAATCAGGATACGCTACGATAATATAATCCACAGCGTCATTGCCCACCAGGTTTTGATTAGGTACGCTGCCAACGTATTCAGGCTGCGGCAAATTGCTGCTCTTCATTGCCGCAAATTCGTGGAGCACATTGGCGGTTTGATTAAATGCAAAAGTGCTGCCAGTCAATGTTCCATTCATCCGAACTGGATTATGTGGGTCTGTTACGTCCCACACTTGAGTACCTGCGACAGCATTACTGATCTGGTACCCGACAACATTGCCGGCTTTTACGGAATTCCAGTCGCGGAAGCTGAATTCTTCTTTATCAAAATAAAGTGCACGCTTGGTGTTCACCTCAACATAGTCAAGATAACCGGTACAGTTGCTGGCGCCTGGTTGGTAGGTGAATTTTAATTTGGGCTTACTATTTGAATATGGGCCCACCCAGTTTACATCCACTACATCCACAGGCCTGTCATCATCAGTACGGAAAGAGGCACCTAACTGCGCCTGGGGCAGTGGTTGATTGTCAAGAAATATATTGAAAATATTGAGAGAGGCCGGACAGCGTGATGCCACCTGTATATTGAATGAGGCCTCAACTACCGGACCGATCTCCATTTCAATTTCCCGGGTGCTTTGCTTTCCTCCGTCGGTACCGAAGTCTTCGCCATACCACGACTTGCCGAATTTACCAGGATTGAACAGATCATTTTCATACAACGCATATCCGTTGGCGGTGCTCGTTGTAACATTAGCCTGCAGCGACTCCTGCTGACCTGAAACCCGTTTTCCGGGTCCAATATCAAAATTGATAAAATAGTAGCCCTTATCCTCGTATAGGTTTTTTACATGACGGAAACTGCCTTTCGAGCTGTCTATATCCCAACCCGTAGGTCCCATTGCATAAAATACAAAGTAATCTCCAGGTCCGAAACTACCATCACCACCGTCGTTTACCCAGATAGCAGCCTCCTCTATTGTCGTTTTACGCTGCACTGCATTGTTTTCCGACAACATTCTTCCTCCATTTCCAAACACCCTGATATTTGCGGGATTGATCGACGAGGCGCTGACCCCAAGTTTTTGTGTTACGAACTCATAATCGATCTTGAAAAGCCCTGTGTTGCTCACCGCAACTTTATACCAACTACCACTCGCCAATACCGAAGGCAATGCAGTTGTCTTAGCAGCAACCGGAGGCGGCTCGGTCGCCTTGTTTTCCGATACCTCGACTGTTACCGCACTTAGCTGTTTAACAACCCCGTTTTCGTAGGCAAAAGCAGGTATGCGAACGAGGGCAAAAGGACGCTTACGATCCTTACCAAGTATAATATCGAAATTATCGGCATTGCCGGGCAACGCTTCCTCGGGCAAGGGAACGCCCGTTTTGTAGGAGACTCCGGTCAGCCGCACTTTAGGCACCGCGTAGTTTTGCAGCCAAACCTTCTTTACAACATATCCATTCGTAATATCTTTATGCGAAACTTGATAGGTATTGTTAAAATCGGCGAAAACCGGAAGGTTTGCCAGTAGAAGCGATAAGCCAATAGTAAGTTTCTTCATTTTTCTGATTATATTGCAGTACACTGCACGTTTTCAAAGTTAAGTTAATCGGCTGATTCTATTGCCGGGCCCGGTAAGTGAATCATCATTAGAACGTAAAACTTAGCATATTATTACGATAATGGCCTGCGGCATAGGAAACTGATATTTTTTTTTGCTGCAAGTTTGAAAGCTTGACATTTTGAAAAGAATGCTCTATCATTGTAATCACTTTATCAATTGTTCAAACCAATTTGTAGAAAATATTTTTCTCTGATTATGAAAAGATCTCTCATCGGCGTTAGCATGCTTTGCATCGGGGCGGCCACTTTTCTCTCGGCCTGCTCCTCGAAAAAATCTGTCGGTGTATCGCAAACGACCGGCTGGGATTACAACGATCCGCGCCTGGGTGGTTTCGATGTAGCCAATTACCCTGGACAGCAAACTGGTCCGGGCCTGACATTCGTAGAAGGCGGCCGCTTTACTATGGGGCAAACCGAAGAAGACCTGGTAATGGAGCGCAACAACGAGCCCCATACTGTTTCAGTTTCGTCTTTCTACATGGATGAGACAGAGGTTGCTAACGTTCATTACCGCGAATATCTTTTCTGGCTGGGCCGTACTTACGGATCTGACTATCCGGAAATAATGGTTAAAGCGTTGCCTGATACAACAACATGGCGCAAGGCGCTTTCGTACAACGAACCGCTGGTTCAGTACTACCTGCGTCACGCTGCATACGACTACTATCCGGTGGTTGGTGTAAGCTGGAACCAGGCTAACGAATTTGCTAAATGGCGCACTGATCGCGTGAACGAATATATCCTGATCAAAAATGGTTTCCTGAAGCGCAATGCTAACCAGGTGAACGAGGACGTATTCAATACCGAAACTTATGTTTACGGTCAATACGAAGGCACTCCGGGCAGAAGCCGCAAGCGCGATTTAGATCCGCAAAGCTCTGGTCGTCGTAACCTTACCTATTCTGATGGCTACCTGTTGCCTTCTTACCGTCTCCCAACGGAAGCTGAGTGGGAATATGCTGCTTATGGCAACATTGGCAACAACCCAGAGCCTGAAACTAAACGCCGTCGTGGTGAAGAGGTTATTACTGACCGCAACGTATATCCTTGGGGTGACGCGTATACTACACGCTATGGCTTGCGTAACTCTTACCAAGGTGAATTCTTCGGAAACTTCAAACGCGGTAAAGGTGATGCGATGGGTCTGGCAGGTGGTCTGAACGACAACGCTGATATTCCTGGTCCAGTATATTCTTATATGCCTAACTCTTATGGTCTGTACAACATGGCAGGCAACGTGAGTGAGTGGGTAATGGATACTTACCGCCCAGCCGCAGAAAATCTGAACGATTTCCGTCCTTTCCGTGGTAACGTTTACGAGGCTCACAAACGCATTGCTGAAGACTACACATTGGAAGAGAAAGATAGCCTGGGTCATCTGCCTACACGTGTGATGACAGCTGAAGAGATGGCTGCAAAAGAACAGTTTGATGGTAACACTACTGATCTGCGCGACTACCAGGATGGTGACAGCTCTTCTCAGTTCTCTTACAACTACGGTACTAACACACTGGTGAGCAACAACGCAAAAGTATACAAAGGTGCATCTTGGAATGATCGCGCTTACTGGATGTCTCCTGGTACCCGCCGCTACATGCAGGCTAACCAATCTAGCTCTTCTGTTGGTTTCCGTCTGGTAATGGACCGCCTGGGTTCTCCTAACGGCCGCAACGATGAGAAAGCTGGCAACTACTTCGGTAGGAGCGGAAGAAGGCCAAACAAATAATTGAAGATCTTCTCATAAAAAGAACCCCTTTCAATCGAAAGGGGTTCTTTATTTTTATACCCTAAACTAGGCAAGTTGATTATACAGGAGCTATACAATATCTATCTGGCACATTTATCAGTACAGACAGACACACGCAAGCTTAGGCAAGGCGATATCTTCTTTGCACTGAAAGGACCAAATTTTAATGGAAATACATACGCCAAGCAAGCTTTGGAACAAGGTGCAGCCTATGCTGTAATCGACGATAGCGCTTATGCGGAGAGTGACAAGTACATTGTTGTAGACGATGTACTCACGGCCTTGCAGCGACTGGCTAAGCATCATCGTCAGCAATTTGACATACCCTTCATTGCTATAACCGGCTCTAACGGCAAAACAACTACCAAAGAACTGGTAACCACGGTGCTGAAGCAGAAGTTCGTAACATATGCCACGGAGGGCAATCTCAATAATCATATCGGTGTACCACTCACACTTCTGAAGATCGGCAAGGACGCGCAGATGGCCGTGATAGAGATGGGCGCTAACCACCAAAAGGAAATAGCCAGCTACTGCCAGATAGCTCTGCCTACTCATGGTATCATTACCAACTGTGGGAAAGCGCATATCGAGGGTTTTGGCGGTATTGAGGGCGTGCGTAAAGGCAAGGGCGAACTTTACGACTTTCTGCGCGAGAATGGCGGCTCTATTTTCCGTAATACCGACCTGGACTACCTGAAAGATATGGCTAATGGCATTGCCGACCAGGTAACCTATGGCAGCGCTAATGCCCAGTACATAGGCAAGCCCATAATGGACGATGTATTCCTTAAGGTAGCTGTACTGTCAACAGGAGCAGAGACAACCCTTAACACCCAACTGGTAGGTGACTATAACTTCCCGAACGTAATGGTAGCAACCGCGGTAGGTCTACACTTTGGTATCGGCATCGACAGCATCAAAGAAGCAATCGCCAACTACTCACCCGACAACAGTCGTTCTCAGTGGCTGCAAAAAGGCTCTAATAAGGTCATCCTTGACGCCTATAACGCAAACCCTACCAGCATGCGCGCAGCTATCCAGAATTTTGCTGCTGCACACCTCACAGATAAAATGCTGTGGCTGGGTGGCATGAAAGAGATGGGCCCTGATGAACAAAAAGAGCATAAGGAGCTCGTAGACTTCATCAACCAATACCAATGGAAAAACGTGCTACTGGTAGGTAAGGAATTCAATGGGCTCAATGGCGACTACCAGAGGTTCGATACATCAGCCGAGGCCGCTGAGTTCGTTAAGGCTAATCAACCAAACGATGCCGCCATCCTCATCAAAGGCTCACGGGGAAGTAAGATGGAAGTGTTGCTGGAAGCGCTGCCGGCCTAGTAGAGGGCTGCGTCTATCTTTTTGATCAAATTATTTATTTCAGACTGCGCAACCGGGTTGTGGTGCGACTCTATGGCACTATCTGCAGCGTACATGAGCAGGCACATAGCAATGAAATCCTGGTCGTCTTTACCGGCGTAATGCGTACGCATCTCTATGATCTTATCATCGGCAACCTTCACAGCCTTACGCACCGCCTCTTCTTCATGCGGCTTGATGCGTATCCGGTAACTACGCCCGGCCAGCCATACGTTGATCGAAATGAGTTGGTCTGACATGGCTAGTTGGTTACCGTTTCAGGCTTTTTTGTTTTAGGGGTCGAAATGCGTGTGTGCACAAATCGCTTCTGGAAGAACAGCAGCACCAGTACCCCCGTAGAGATAGCAGCATCGGCAAGGTTGAATACAGGCTCAAAGAACACCAGTTCCCTACCGCCTATCATAGGCATCCATTTAGGCCATGTAGTGTCTATAAGCGGGAAATAAAGCATGTCTACTACCCTGCCGTGGAATAACTTACCATATCCCTGGCCAAATGCCACAAGCTGCGCCCTGTGGAAAGTGCTCTCCGTGAATATCTGGCCGTAGAAGATACTGTCGATCAGGTTGCCGAGCGCACCTGCAAGGATCAACGCACCGCAAACGATAGCGCCGCGGGTATAGCGCCTGTCAACAATACGCTTGAGCAGGTAGAAACCGAACGCCACTGCACAAAGCCTGAATAGCGTAAGTACCAGCTTACCCAGATCGGCATTACCCAGCTTCATACCGAAAGCCATACCCTCATTCTCTATAAAATGCAGCCTGAACCAATGGCCCAGTATGTTCACCTCCTGGCCATAATAGAAATTGGTCTTGATATAGAACTTAAGCAGCTGGTCGGCAACTATTATCAGGAAAACGATCAGTAAGGCGCTACGATATTTCACTTCGTATATTTTTCCGGTACCCGCCAAAGATACATTGTTACGGCTTTGGTAGGTGTGTATAAAATTGGATGGGGCGGCAGTGCCACCCCATCGTTTATCTCTTAATTAGTTCTGGCTTTCTTTGAACTTCTTAACTGCTGCTGTCAGCTTTGGAACCACTTCCAGCGCATCGCCAATGATGCCATAATCTGCGGCTTTGAAGAATGGCGCTTCAGGGTCTTTGTTGATGACAACGATCGTTTTAGAAGAGTTTACACCGGCCAGGTGCTGGATGGCACCAGAGATACCCACAGCGATATACAGGTTAGGACGGATGGTACCACCTGTCTGACCTACGTGCTCGTGGTGAGGACGCCAGTGTGAATCTGCCACAGGACGAGAGCAAGCCAGCGCTGCACCCAGGCTGCCTGCCAGGTCTTCCAGCACACCCCAGTTCTCAGGACCTTTCATACCGCGGCCGCCTGATACTACCAGTTCAGCTTCTGCCAGTGGTACTGCGCCTGTTACTTTGTTCACTTCTTTTACTGTTACGCCGAAGTCTTTGTCATCAAAGCTTACGCTCAGCGCTTCAACAGCAGCAGTGCCTTCGCCTTTCTTTACAGGGAAAGTGTTCGGCATCAGTGTAACCACTTTTACATCACTAGTGATGTTCAGGTAAGCGATGCCTTTACCTGCAAATACGTTCTTCTTGATCACGAAGCCTTTAGAAGTATCAGGGTGTGATACCGCGCCTGCGATAAGACCAGCTTTCAAACGAGCTGCTACGCGGGGAGCTACTGCCCTGCCGGTAACATCGTGAGTAGCGATGATCACTTTTGCGCCTTCTTTTTCAGCGGCAGCGATCAAAGCTTTTGTATAAGCACGTGAGTTGAGGTTGTCCAGGCGAGCATCTGATACGTGCAACACTTTTTGAGCGCCATAAGCACCCAGTTGTTGCAGGGCAGCTTCGCTGGCTGTACCCAGTACTACAGCAGTAACTGAAGTACCCAGGGTTTGAGCGATGCCTGACGCGTATTGTATCGCTTCGAAAGCTTTCTTTTTAAAGCTTCCCTGTGCGTGTTCTGCTAAAACGATAACTGACATAAAATATCTTGAGTTGAAACTTTAAATGATTAAATAACTTTTGCGTCGGTGTGCAGGGCGCTTACCAGTGCATCCATGTCTTCTGCCGTGAACATCTTCACGCCGGTCTTAGCCGGTGGCAGATCGTAAGAAACGATCGTGCTCAGTGGAGCTACGTTAGCTGAAGCAACCACTTTCAAAGGCTTGGTACGGGCAGCCATGATACCGCGCATGTTAGGGATGCGGGCTTCGGCTACACCTTTCTGGCAAGAGATAACCAGCGGCAGCGCGCTGCTATCTACTTCTTCACCACCTTCGATCTCGCGGGTTACTGTAGCAACACCACCAGCTACGTCAACTTTTGTTGCAAAGCCAATGAAGTTCATATCCAGCAGCTCAGCCAGCATTGGGCCTACGGCGCCATTGTTATAGTCGATGGTTTCTTTACCGCAAAGTACCAGGTCGTAGTTCTCGCTCTTGGCGTATGCAGCTATCTCAGAAGCAATCACATAAGGGTCGTTGCTGTCTGCATCGATGCGGATAGCTTCGTCGCCGCCCAGGGCCAGTGCTTTACGTATAACCGGTTCTACGTCGGCCTTGCCTACCGTTACCAGGTTAACAGCTGTAGCCACACCAGCTTCTTTCAGCTCGAGGGCGCGCACCAGCGAATACCATTCATCGTATGGATTGATAATGAAGGTTACGCCTTGTGTATTGAAAACTGTGTTATTATCGCTGAACGCGATCTTTGTAGTAGTGTCAGGTACCTGACTGATACAAACTAATATCTTCATCAGAAGTCAGATTTATTAATATAAAAGGCTCAAGGCCCCGGAAAATCGTTGCAAACCTAAGGCAAAATGCGCCGTTTTCCAATTGGGAACCAACTGGCCGTTGACGGTTTTCGTGTCCACGCTTCGTCGCTTTGGCTTTTCTTATATGTATTGATAACTTTTGTTGCCGTTTTTGTCATGATTTTCGCTTTTCTGTTCTCGCATTTCGGCGGTCGTGGGCTTGAGTGATTGAGCAGCAATTGGTTGCGGTTGAAGGGTTACCATCATATCCATGGCTTTTGTTGCCTTTGTTGCTATTTGGAGTCTCGGAATACAAACAGTAGGGAACAACTTGCTGTTAGTTTGTAACAATGAAGCACCTGAACCATGCAAACATTCCGAGGGTGAGTTTAAAACAGTATTACGCTTCATGTTATAGTGTTGATAAGGGTTTCAGGTCGAAAGTGTTAGTTTTTTTGCGTCGTTTCAGGTGTTTTTGGTTTTGTTACAAATGACCGCAGGCTGGTTTCGTAGAATTGCGCCAGGATTGCGTTTGACCGCCAATTTGTGTCAATTTGTTGCCATACCGGCACCCCCTGTGGCTTTTGCTATCATTTCGGGTTATTGAAGTCGATCTGAAAGAAAAAGTTGCTGCGATGGATCCGATGTTATGTGGATTCCCTCGCGATATACTAAGCTTTTAATGTAGCTGTGGATGCTCGGGATGACAGTGTGTGGATCTACAGTTTTAATTATTACAAATATACAATAATTTACCCATTTTATAAAGACACAAAGTAGCGTCCTTTAAACAATGGCCTTCAGTTCCATGATTCCGCCGGGGCACTATGCAGGAAACCCGGCGGGGAATGAGAAGACAGACCTATAAACTGCCAATAATTTGTAACTTTAAAGAAACCAAGCAGTTTGATGATCGCACGGACAATATGGCTGCCGATCTTTCTTCTTTCTTTTGTCACCGCATCGGCTCAAAAGGTTGAGAAACAACTGGTAATGGTATTACCTGATACCAGCGCCGAGCGCTTGCTAAACGCACAGATGAGCTTCGGATCAGGCAATGAATACTGTTACTATGATCGTGACTCAGAGTTTTTATTGACAAAAGCAGGAAAATATGGTCCTCCTTTGATCTACGAGAGGAGAACATCTAATGTTTATAGGAACGGAACCACCGGAGAAAGATTAGTTCAGCACGCCAATACTTCTGCTGTATATGGCCCATATTTGGGCACTGTTCACCAGAATTTGACTGAAGGCGGGTGCGCGTATGCTGTATCAGTCGGCGATAGCTTTCGCTATTATATTAACGGCATCAATATAGCCACAGTACACAAGTCGGATTATCTTGAACGCACTCTTGGAGCTACACGTTGGTGCACTTTTAGTGAAAATGGAATCGCGCTGTATACTGTAAAGAAAGGCAAGTGGAATTACCTGCATATAGACGGTAAGCTAATTGATAGCTCACATCATTATTATGGCATGTTGGATATTGATGACATGGGTAATTATGTTTATGGTCTTGGTTATTTTGTTGGCGAACGATCTCATTTTAATGCCCTTCGCCATGAACCTCATAAAATACTGTGCCCTTCGAATCCATGGGGCCTCAACTATTTTCGATACGACGACCAGGACACCGTAGGCTATTATGGCAATTTTAAGCATAAAAATTTATTAAGCTTGCCCGTCTTCGACAAACCAACTGAGGGCAATACGGTAGCGGTATTAATAAAAGGCAACACCGTTTTTGGATACCGGCTTAGCCCGAGGCAGGCGCGTGCGTGGCCGCAATCCCGGGCATTGCCTCCTACAAGAATATGTTTTAATGGTGTGGGAAAAGACATGCCCTACGAAGAAATAAGCCTGCCGACCATTGATTCATCCGGGCAGTACGCTTTCTTCGGGCTGCGAGACTACTACCTCTACAAAAACATAAATGGAAAGGAGATCGTAACGCCGTTGTCAAAACACGGTGTACGTGCCAAACCTATAAACATCGACATCAACGGGAACACGTTTTGCTATTACGAGACAGATGATTCGGTATATGTTTATGAGAATGACAGGTTACTTGGCCGCTGTCATGTTTCACGGTTTGCATTTATGGAAAACAGCCAGGTCTGGATAAGTGAAAGAAACAGAGCATACCTTCCCATTCTTTCGATAGACAGCGTGTCGTATGTCGTCTATAATAACACACTCTCACCACCGCTAGCCAGGATTGAGAACTGGAACGGGAACGTAATTCATGCAAAAGTTAATGACCATGGCTATTGGATATTGCAGCAAACCGGTGAAGAGAAATATGAGCTTACGATAAACCATCGAAAAAGAGCCTGGCCAAGAAGCATACCCTTTGAAGGTCCGCTACGCTACAAGCTCTCCCCAAATTTTCAACTTGGTGCCGATCAATTCATTCTTTACGCAAGGGATGGAAGTAATATTTATCGTTATAAACTGAGTTTATGATACGACTAGTTCTCCTGGTTATATTTTGCATTGCAGCTACCGCTAACGCGCGGGGTCAAAAAATGGCTGAAGACTACTACTACGAGACGATACACGTTTCCGATACATCTATATCCGATTCCATAGTACTGACAAATTTTAGCTACCTGGTCGAACACTTTCCCAGGAGCAGATTTTGTACGGACGCATACTACTTCCTCGGTCAAGTGCATGAAAAAAAAGGCGATGACCGGTTGGCAATCAGCGCGTACAGACGTTCGATCTTGGGCCAGGATGAACAATTGCCACCCAGAGACACGGTGCTTAGTGACTTTGGCACTGCAGTTCATTCATTAAAGCAGTTAATTGACCTTTACGAAAAAACCGGCAACTATGATTCTGCACTATACTTTCTCTACGCTGAAGATACTGCGCTGAGTATATTTCACGGCTGTGGAACTGGAGAGGATTTAGCCCGGGAAGGCTCTGCGATCAGACGCGCAAACCTGCATTTGAAATTAAACCAGGTCCGCGATGCCGAAAGACTATTACTAACATATGTACCGTTTACAAAGCGCGGTTATGAAGGTGAGTATGGAGCCTCTGCATCGGAAAGGCTTAGCGAAATTTTTAGCAAATACGACAATGCTAATACGCTGAATCAACAAATCGAAAAGGCTATCGAAAACTATTCTCTCGATACTGTATATGATCGAACAGATACAAGACAAGACACAATGGTATATTGTTTCTTCAATTTCCTTGGAGTAAAGATCGGTTATTTCTACCGGGGCTTACCGGGCCCATATGAAGACGAGGTCTACAAATACAGTTTAGAACTTCCCTCGGTCTCAGAAAAAGAGCGAATAGTCGCTGTCCTGAAAAAATCGGAACTCTATCGTATGGTCCGGCAACTATAAGCTATTGTCTGATCAATACCTCAAATAAGCCTCAAACCACTCAGCAGATAATTTCATCACTTCCTCCATTGTACCGGGTTCTTCAAATAGATGCGTTGCACCTTCCACTATTTCCAGCTTTTTACGGGTGAGCTTTTCATATGCCTGCCGGTTCAGTTCCAGAACATCGGTGTCAAGGCTGCCAACAATAAGCAGCACAGGTGCGTTAACGCGGTCTAATACCGGCATTGCCAGGTCGGGCCTGCCCCCGCGGGACACGACAGCTTTGATACCGGGCAAGCGCGCTGCCGCGATCAGTGCTGCGGCAGCTCCGGTACTCGCACCGAAATAGCCTATAGTTTTCCCTGCAGTGCTTTCGTTGTCTCCCAACCAGTTTGTAACGCCTACCAGTCTATCAGCGAGCAGTGGTATATCGAAACGATTGGCATAATCCCTGTCTTCTTCTTCCGTCAAGAGATCGAACAACAGCGTACCGAAACCCACGCCTTGCAGAAAACGCGCCACTGCAATATTTCTGGAGCTTAAACGGCTGCTGCCACTGCCGTGTGCAAACACAATGATGCTGTCGAAGTTTTGCGGCAGGTCGAGGTTGCCTTTCAGGTTGACGTTGCTTAAGGGTATCTCTATTTCGTTACTCATATCAGGCTGCTTGATCGTTCGACAATTTTGATAAATAATCAACTACTTCTTCATCTGTAGTTTGCGAAAAATCCAGGTAAAACCCACCAACACCAAAAAACCGGTCAGGCACCAGCGGACAGATGATCTCATCTACCATTGGTGCCAGAAGCTCCAGTGAGCCCCTTGCAGCAACAGGCACAGCGATCACGATCTTCGCGGGGTTATTTTTTTTGATGAAGTTGATTCCACTCAATAACGTTCGCCCCGTAGCGATGCCATCATCCACGATGATCACTATTCGTCCCGTTAGGTTTTCCGGCTGTCGGTTACCCCTGAATTTTTGATACATCTCTTTCAGCCGTTCACGAATTTCCCTGGTTGCTTCTTCAATGTAAGATGGGTCAACATATTCATCGCGTGCAACCACAACATCCGACAGGCTTACTGCACCAATTGCATATTCCGGCTGGGTAGGATGCCCGAGTTTTTTGATCAGCAATAGGTCTACAGGAAAACCCAATTGCCTGGCGATGGGATACGCCACCGGCACACCGCCCCGCGGTATGGTCAGGATAACAGCGTCTTGGTTCCGGTATTTTTCCAGCTGCTCTGCAAGTACAAATCCCGCCTCGATTCTGTCCTCGTACATAAGATGGTTGTTTGTTCTACTATAAATTGAACGGGTAGGTTGCCGGTAATTTGTGCCGGTCTGGATGAAGGTGGAGCGGATGAAGCGCCATGGTTTTGTCGAGATACATAAATGCATCGTAGCGCCGGGAAAGCACAGACGGAACATAATTGCCAGATCGTTCCATTGCCGGATTGTAGACGACCCCGATTGCACGGTGATTTATTTCTGTTTGGTAGCTATGGTTTTTTTCTTCGCTGAATAACAGGTAGTGATCACCCTCCTCCTTTCGGTGCAGGTCTGCTTCAATGCTTCCGGCTTTAGCGTCTGGCATTTGCATGATTTTCATCGGTGCTCCCCATTCGTTTCCTGCTATTACAGTTCCACCATAGGATGCAAAACCGACGAGGTAAACGTCTTCTTCACCATATTCTTCCCTCGCCAGCTGGCCAATATTCACCATGCCTGCCCGACTCATGTCCGTGGCCCGGGCATCGCCTATATGTGTGTTATGCTCCCAAACGATGGCTTTCGCATTTTTACCATGAAACTTCATCAACCGGTCAAGGGTTTCCATCATATGCCTGTCCCTGATGTTCCAGCTTTCGTTGTCAAAGCTCATCATGCTTCGGTAATATCGTTCGGCATTGACAGCGATCAGTGCGTTTTGCTCTGCATTAAACCCGGCCTCCCTGTCGCCATCCAGGAACTGAGCTTTCGTTCTTATCTCTTTTAGCATGGCCAGTAACTCTTTGCTGCAGCCGAGGTTGTTCAGCGTAAAACGGGCGTATGATTGCTCGCTTTCATTGAAGGGCTCGAAACAATTGATAGCTTTTTTGACCGCACGGGCTGCTATAGGATCTTCCTTTTCCAGGTAGTTCATCATGACGGTCATCGACTCCCATAAGCTATACACATCCAAACCGTAGAAACCAACCATCTTATCCATAGTAAACGAACGGTTGTGCTGCCTCAACCAATCGGCCAAAGCGGCGATCTCCCAATTGCCCCACATCCACGTAGGCCACCG
This sequence comes from Polluticoccus soli, assembly GCF_029269745.1. Classification (NCBI taxonomy): domain Bacteria; kingdom Pseudomonadati; phylum Bacteroidota; class Chitinophagia; order Chitinophagales; family Chitinophagaceae; genus Polluticoccus; species Polluticoccus soli. Next base: position 903,732 of record NZ_JARJHT010000001.1, read on the forward strand.
GTCAAAAGTTTTTAAGACCTCTTCAATATCGTGCGGCGTATCGCCATAAGATTTTACGTGCCGGTTGATCTTATAGCAATCGGGCCAATCGCCTTCTACTGCAATGAAGTTGAATCCTTTTTCTTTTATCAGCCTTTGAGAAATGGCTGTCCTCCACGCATAATATTCATGAGTACCATGAGAGGCCTCGCCAAGCATCACTATACGCCTGTCGCCCATATCTTCGAGCAACGAGGTTAGATCGTTGGATGTACGAAGAGCGTGCATACCTTGTTTTTATCCGGTACACACAATTAACAAGCCATCAGAGAGAGTAATGCCGGTTCAGGATATTACTCAGCATTTGTTCGCCTCGTCATCTGCCTGATGATGTCCTCATGCTGCGGAAATTCTTTTTGCAGTGCTTCTTTATCTGCCAATTCAAAATCGGCAAAATCAAATCCAGGTGCTACTGTACAGCCACATAGGGTAAAGCCACCGGGCTCTTCGCACCTGCTGCCAAACCAACTGCCAGCTTTGATGATTACTACCGGTTGCTGGCCGTTTTCTATGTCTTTGCCGAGTAAGTGTTTTTCTAATGTGCCGTCTGTAGTTATCTCATAAACGCAAAGTGGAGATCCATCGTAAAAATGCCAGATCTCGTCGGAGGCAATTTTGTGAAAAGCGGAGAAGTCACCATGCTGTAGCAGGAAGTAAATACTGGTCATCGCACTCCTGTCGCCGTGGTGGTGTGCTGTCAACGCCAATTGTGAAAGCACCAGCTCTGAGCGGTAGATCTCTTTGAAGGAGCCGCCTTCTATGTGGGATTCAAGGTTTAATTTGTCGATCCAGTATTGTGCTGTGTTCATTTTATGGATGCTTCTCGTTCAAGCTATGAAATTACGCAATGTGACTAACCCCTCGTTACCTCCTTCTTTTCTTTGGCTTGAACCAAAGAAAAGAAGCAAAAAGAAAGTTCAAGGCTTAGCGACTCAAGCTAAAAAATTTCTGCACTCCGCTGCATTGAAATAGCTTACTATCACTTGTTTGGGTAAGTGCCGGGCAATGTTGATCTGGTCTTTCAATCGCTACTGTACCTTTCAATGCGGCCGCTCCGTTCCGACATTTTTCTTAACGCTTTCGTCGCTTAGGCCGGTTTAGGAGAGAAAAAGATATAACAGAAACGCCCCGACAAGCGGGGCGTTCAATATTGAGTGTGGACTAACTGTTTTATTTTCCTACGTTGATCGCGTCGTTCAGGTCGTTGTCAACCAGGATACGGCCGCAATGTTCGCACACGATGATCTTTTTGTGCTGGCGGATCTCAGACTGGCGCTGAGGAGGGATCACGTTGAAGCAACCGCCGCAAGAATCGCGCAGGATGGGCACTACTGCCAGTCCGTTGCGGTAGCTGCTGCGGATACGCTCGTAAGCAGACAGCAGGCGTGGATCAACTTTCTCTTTCGCTTCGTCGCTTTTCGCGCTCAGTGCTTTCTCTTCTTTCTCGGTTTCGCCGATGATCTTTTCCAGTTCAGCTTTCTTTGCTTTCAGCGCATCTTCCAGGTCAGTGATCTTGTCCTGTGTGCGGTTGCGCTGTACTTCACGCTCTTTCTGCTCGATAGCCGCATCTTTGATGTGCTTGTCGTTCAGCTTCACCTCCAGTTCCTGGAGCTCCATTTCTTTATTAATAGCTTCGAACTCGCGGTTGTTCTTTACGTTGTCCTGCTGTTTTTCGTATTTCTTGATCAGCGCCTGCGCCTCTTTCTTGGCGTTGCTTTTCTGCTCAACAAAGTTATTGATGCTATTGATCTCAGCATCAATGTTCTGGATACGGGTTTGCAGGCCTTCGATCTCATCTTCGAGGTCTTTTACTTCCATAGGCAGTTCACCTTTCAACGTCTTGATCTCGTCGATCTTAGAGTCGATCTTTTGCAGGGTAAGAACCGCGGTCAGTTTTTCCTCAACTGAAAAGTCTTTAACAGTAGCCATCAGCAAAAATATTTTACAGGATTCGTTTTGTAATTCGATAAAAGAACAGCAAAATTAGGAAATTTTTCCTTAAGTAGCTCCTCAAATATTTCTACGGTAAACTGCTCGCTCTCAAAATGGCCTATGTCGGCTATCACTATCCGGCCGTCGGCATCAAAGAATTGGTGGTATTTAAAATCCCCTGTTATGAAGACATCCGCCCCCGCCCCGATGGCCTCTTTCAGTAAAAAGCTGCCCGAACCGCCACACAGGGCTACTTTTTCTATCTGTTTGTTTAGCAATGCAGTATGACGGATACAATCGGTCTTCATGCGCTCTTTTACATAGGCCAGGAAGGCGTTACCTTCCATCGGGTTGGCTAGGGTGCCTACCATGCCTGCCCCCAGCTCCCGGTTGGCGTTTTGCAAGGCTACAAACTCATAGGCCACCTCCTCGTAGGGATGCGCCGCCCTGAGTGCCCGTAATATTCCCGACTGTATATGGGTGGGAACCAACACCTCCAGTTTCACCTCATCCACCACCTCCCGGGGGCCGCCGGTGACACCGATGACAGGGTTGGCGGCCGAACCGGGCCTGAAAGTGCCTGTGCCAGGGGTATTGAAACTGCACTCGCCGTATTGGCCAATATTGCCCGCGCCGGCGGCAAACAGGGCATCCCGCACCTGGTCGGCATCTTTTACAGGAACATAAGTATATAGCTTGCTCAGGGTCTCCATTTTAGGTTGCAGGATGGCAGTATTCTGCAGTCCCAGCTTTTGGGCGATACGGGCGTTCACGCCGTTGCGCACGTTATCCAGGTTGGTATGCGCGGCATATATATTAATATCGTTCTTTATAGCTTTCTGCACGATTCGCTCGATATAATTGCGACCCGACAGGCGTTTAAGGCCTGAAAAGATGAGCGGGTGGTGCGCCACGATCATATTACAGCCCCGCTGCATAGCTTCGTCCAGTATCTGCTCAGTCACATCAAGGGAAAGGAGGATGCCTTTTGCCTCGTCGCTGGGGTTGCCTACTTGCAGCCCGCTGTTGTCGTAACTCTCCTGGTAGGCCAGCGGGGCATAGGCTTCTATCACCTGCATTATATCTTTTACCTGCATACTATCCGGTTATTGAAGCGGAAAATTAGTGCTTTCGGGCAGGATACTCAACAATAACAAAACGCTGTCATTTTTCTGTTGCGGGTTCATGCTATCTTTGCGCCATGCAAATTCTGGACGGAACAGCAGTAGCTGCCCATATCAAAGCAAGTTTGAAACAGGAAGTAGCCGATCTGAAAGCCAAAGGCGGCAAAACCCCGCACCTGGCCGCCATTTTGGTTGGTAACGACCCTGCCAGCGAAGCCTATGTCGGATCAAAAGTGAAGACCTGCGAGGAACTGGGTTTCGACTCTACCCTGCTCAGGTTTGACGCCAACATTACGGAGAAATTCCTGCTGGACCAGGTAAACAAACTGAACGACGACAACAAAGTAGATGGCATACTGGTGCAACTGCCCCTGCCCAAACACATCTCTCCCGACCTGGTGATCAACAACATCAACCCGGGTAAAGACGTGGATGGTTTCCACCCTATATCGCAGGGTAAGATGCTACTGGGACAACCAACGTTTTTGCCTGCTACTCCATACGGCATCCTGCTGATGCTGGAGCATTACAATATTGCCACCGCAGGTAAACACTGCGTGGTGATAGGCCGCAGCAACATAGTAGGTACGCCTATGACGGTACTGATGAGCCGCAATGCCAACCCCGGCAATTGCACGGTGACCATGTGCCACTCTAAAACAAAGAACCTGAAAGAAATGGTGCTTCAGGCCGATATCATCGTAGCCGCTATTGGCCGTCCACGTTTTGTGACTGCTGATATGGTGAAAGAAGGTGCTATTGTAATTGACGTAGGCATCAACCGCGTAGAAGACAGCACGCGCAAAAGCGGTTCACGTTTGGTAGGTGACGTAGACTTTGACAACGTAGCACCTAAGTCCAGCTATATTACACCGGTACCTAAGGGCGTTGGCCCGATGACCATTTGCGGGCTGATGAAAAACACCCTGCTCGCCGCCAGGCAACCAAAGACCATTTACAACTAAGATTGGAAGCAATACAGCAACATACCATTGCTTACCCGGTAATGGAGCATTTTTACACCCTGCAGGGTGAAGGCTTCTACCAGGGGCAGGCAGCTTACTTCATCCGCCTCGGCGGGTGCGACGTGGGCTGCGTATGGTGCGACGTTAAAGATAGCTGGGATGCCAGCCGCCACCCGCAGATGCCGGTGAGCGAGATCGTTGCTGCAGCTGCAACTCACCCGGGCCGCATAGCAGTAGTTACCGGCGGAGAACCGTTGATGCACGACCTTACAGCTTTGAGCGACGCACTGCATAAAGCAGGTTTTCGTGTACATATAGAAACATCAGGCTCTAGCCCAATGAGTGGCAGCCTGGATTGGGTCACGCTATCGCCGAAGAAGTTTAAGGCGCCGCTTGAGGAAAACCTACGGCACGCAAGTGAGCTGAAGATCGTCGTGTTCAACAAGTCGGACTTTAAATGGGCGGAAGAATACGCGCAGCACATGTCACCGGAATGCAAACTATACCTGCAACCAGAGTGGAGCAAGCGCGACCAGATGACACCGCTGATCATTGATTATATACAACAACACCCGCAGTGGCAGCTCTCGCTGCAAACACATAAATACATCAACATTCCTTAGCACAAATGACCACGTTAGAAGCTATCATACTCGGAATAGTAGAAGGGATAACTGAATACCTACCTGTATCCTCAACAGGGCACATGATCCTGGCCAGCCATTTTATGGGTATTGCCACCGATCCGTTCACTAAGATGTTTGAAGTGTGCATACAGCTGGGCGCGATACTATCCGTAGTGGTGCTTTACTGGAGAAAGTTCGTTGACTTTAAATCGTGGCAGTTTTATTTGAAACTGTTTGTGGCGGTGATACCTGCGCTGGTGTTGGGTTTCCTATTTAATGATGCCATTGAAGACTTATTAGAACGCCCTGAAACGGTTGCAATAACCCTAGTTTTAGGTGGTATTGTGCTGTTGTTTATTGACAAAGCATTTAAGAATCCGCAGATACATACTGAAGAGCAAGTAACGCTAAAGAACAGCCTGTGGATAGGGCTCTGGCAATGTATCTCTATGATACCGGGAGTAAGCCGTAGTGCAGCCACCATTATAGGCGGGATGCAGCAAAAGCTGACACGTGGCATTGCCGCTGAATTCTCTTTCTTCCTGGCCGTGCCTACTATGGCGGCAGCCACAGGTTATACACTTATCCTGAAAGACTGGAAAGTAGATGGCAGCGAAATAAAAGGTTACGAGATGCTCACACAATCGCCTGAGAACTTAAAGGTCTTTGGCATTGGCGCGCTCGTGTCTTTCGTAGTAGCGATGATCGCTATCAAAAGCTTTATCGCTTTCCTGCAAAAGAATGGCTTTAAAGTGTTCGGCATCTACCGTATCATCGCCGGTATCATTATGCTGCTGGTACTTGGCTGGAACTGGAAAGGCTAAGCTTCTTCAGGCTTCCAGTGCTCGAACAGTAAGTTCAGGTATTTGTTTTCTTCGTTGGTGATGACGCTGTCCGCTTTCGTCAACTCGATGGCAAATTGTATCAGGTTATAACGTTCTTCCTCCGTAGCATCATCGTAGAAATCATCCATCATCTTCAGGAAGTGGCGTTCCCATTCATCAGGGCGCAGGCTGCTGATTATTTCCATTTCACGATCAAGATTAACCCGGAAAGGAAATTCTTCAACAATATACTCGCGTATCACCTCGTCTTCAGCCGCACTTACACGAAAGTCGACAGCTGAGAGGATCATCAGCAAGTGATAGCCTGCTATGGTTTTATTGGTGCGGTTATTCGGCATAAATGGTGTTAACTCTGCGCGGCTAGCAGCAGGTCGAGGTCTGTATATTTAAGGTTAAAACGTTTGGCGATAGGCGCGTTGGTCACGCAGCCTTTATAGAGGTACACACCGTTGCGAATGCCGCTCTTGGCCTGTATCACGCCTTCTACCCCGCCCATATCGGCGCATTGCTGCACAATAGGCATCAATACATTGCTGATGGCGCGCGAGGCTGTACGTGATACGCCCGAAGCTATGTTCGGCACGCAGTAGTGTATCACATCGTATTTCTTGAAGACAGGATTTTCGTGTGTAGTGAGTTTCGAGGTTTCGAAGCAACCGCCACGGTCGATGCTCACGTCGATGATCACTGAGCCGGCTTTCATGTTGCTCACCATCTCATCGGTCACGACAACAGGTGTGATACCATTGATGGGCTTTAATGCACCAACTGCGACGTCTGCATTAGTGAGTGCCTCTGACAGCGTAACAGGATCGAGCACCGATGTAAAACACCTTTGTCCGATGTTGTGCTGCAGGCGCATAAGGCGGTAGATGGAGTTGTCGAATATTTTCACCGATGCGCCAAGACCAAGTGCAGTACGTGCGGCAAACTCACCCACGATACCAGCGCCTATTATCAGCACTTCGGCAGGCGGTACACCAGAGATACCCCCAAGCAGTATGCCTTTGCCTTTGTGCACATTGCTCAGGTACTTGGCGGCGGTCAATATTGCGGAGCTACCTGCTATCTCACTCATAGAGCGTACGATAGGATAGCTGCCCGCATCATCTTTTATAGATTCAAATGCAATAGCGATGATCTTCTTTTGTATCAACACCTCGAGCATTTCGGTTTTCAGGAAAGGCAGGTGTATGGGAGAGATCACCACCTGGTTGGGTTGCAACAGTTCGGCTTCCTCTTCATCTATTGGCGCCGATTTGATGATAGTAGTAGCCTTATACAGCTCCACTTTATCATACACGATGCGCGCGCCGGCCTCGCTATAGTCGCTATCGAAATAGAATGACCCTTCACCTGCGGCATGTTCTACCACCACGTCATGGCCATTGTTCACAATAACGGACACTGCTTCAGGCGTCAGCGCTATACGATTTTCCTGGAAAGATGATTCTTTGGGGATACCAATGAATAGCTTCTTTTTCTTCGGCAATATCTCCAACGCCTCCTCTAAAGGAACATAGGAAAACGAAGGTGAAATGTACGGTCTTTTGCTCATGCCCTGTCGCTTAATGTCACGAGGCAGAAAAATACAAAATCCTTTCGATTTACGCACTATTTTAACATGTCAGAACTTTGTTAAGCTTTACTGAAAGCCCTATAAATAGTGCCTTATATCCATTGTTTTGTACAGTTAAATTCCCATTTTTGTCTCAGGGAAAAACCCTTGTATGCTTAGACAATCGCAGCAGCAGAGATTATTACAAAAACTATCACCCCAGCAGATTCAGCTCATGAAACTGCTGCAGATCCCTACTGCCAACCTGGAAGAACGAATTAAGGAAGAAATGGAGGAAAACCCCGCCCTGGAATATACCGATGAAGGCGAGGAACCTACGGACGATTATAACCTGAATGAGAGCGAGGATAGTGATTTTGAAGGAGATAGCGAAGATGTAGAATTGAGCAACGATACCGCCGATAAAGTAGACCTGGACGATTTTCTGCGCCGCGAGGACGATGAAGGCGGAGGCTACGACTCGGGTGACGACTACTATGGCGGAGGCGGAGAAGAAAGAACAGGCTCGCCGGTAAGGGTGGAGAATAACTTTCACGACCACCTGTTGGACCAGCTGGGCATGCTGGAGCTGGACGAGCGTACCCATAAGATTGCAGAACAAGTTATTGGCAGCATAGACGAAGATGGCTACCTGCGCCGGGAGATCACCGCGCTGGTAGATGATCTTGCATTCGGTCAGAATATCTATACCTCGGTAGAAGAAGTGACCGATATACTGACGCAGATACAAAACCAGTTTGACCCACCGGGTGTAGGTGCATGGACCCTGCAGGAATGCCTGCTACTACAGCTGAAACGCCAGCCCCAAACCAAGCCGGTAAAGAACGCGGTAGCGGTAATCGATAAATACTTCAACGAGTTCATCAAGAAGCACTACGATAAGATACAGCGCCACCTGGGACTGAATAATGACCAGTTCAAGGAGGTCATCAATATCATTATCAAGCTGAACCCCAAGCCGGGCTCTGCCTTTGCCATCGTAAACAAGGCAGAGAGCTATATCATACCTGACTTTTTCGTTTTCAACAATAATGGCGTCCTAGAGCTTTCTTTGAATGCCAAGAACGCGCCCGAGTTGCGTGTGTCAGAAGGATATAAGGAAATGATGCGCGCTTATGACCGTGGTGATAAAAAGGATAAACGCCAGAAGGAAGCATTGCTATTCATCAAGCAAAAACTGGACGCAGCCAAGTGGTTCATCGACGCGATCAAACAAAGGCAACATACGCTGCTCCAAACTATGCAGGCTATTATCGAATTCCAGAGGGAGTTCTTCCTGACGGGCGACGAGACCACGTTGAGGCCGATGATCCTGAAAGACATTGCGCAACGCACGCAGCTAGATGTGTCGACCGTATCCCGCGTGGCGAACAGCAAGTTTGTGCAGACCGAATTCGGTACGTACAAACTCAAATATTTCTTCTCAGAAGCACTGCAGACGGAAAGCGGTGAAGAAGTATCTACCCGCGAAGTGAAGACGATCCTAAACGAGATCATCGGTGGTGAGAACAAACGCAAGCCATACTCTGATGAGAAACTCACCGATATGCTGCAGGAAAAAGGTTATAACATTGCTCGCCGTACAGTAGCCAAATACCGTGAGCAATTGAATATACCTGTGGCCAGGCTAAGAAAAGAATTGTAGGAACTAACCGCGGTCTTCTTCCATCTTCTTCGCTACAGCATCCAGAGTATCATAAAATTCTTCGCCGTATTTGCGGATGATGGAACCTTTCAGGAACTGGTAAACCGGTACTTTGAGTTGTTTGCCAAGTTTGCAAGCAGGACGGCAAAGCTTTTTGCGCGGCTCGTAGTTCACTGCTTCGTACTCGCCCATATCCTTGATGCGGATCGGGTATAAATGGCAGGAGATCGGTTTCTGGAAATCTATCTTACCTTCTTTCCAGGCTTTTTCGATAGCACATTTTACAATGCCTACTTCGTCAGTATAAGCGTAGGTACAGATGCCACCATTTACTGTTGGTGTCACATAGCCGTACTCATCGTCTATGGTGTGCGTGCCTTGTTTTTCTATCTCGGCGATGTACTCGGCAGCCAGGTAAGGTTTTACTATGGGATATACTTCTGCTATCTTCTTTGTTTCTTCTTCGGTAAGCGGCGCACCACAGTCACCATCTACACAGCAGCCACCTTTACAGGCGTTCAGGTCGCACACGAATTGTGCTTCCACTACATCATCACTCAGCAGTACGTTGTCTATTGCTATCATCTTCAGTTGCGTTCTTCACTACATGTTAATGTAGTTCATCAATGATTTATAACGATCCATGATATCGTCCTTATGTGCGTGCTCGCCAAATACCTCTTTTACGGTGTATTTGTAACGCTCGAATGAGGCGGCTATCGCATCCAGGTTCGATTGATTGGTCTTTATGGTTATCTCCAGCTTTTGCGTAGCCCTGTTGGTATGCAGCTGCGTGCTGGTGATGAATACATCTTCATTCTCGCAGATGCGGGCTATTTCGGTAAGACTATAATTGCGTGGATCTATTTCCAGCACTATGATACCGCCAGGGCTGTCCAGTCCGGCATTCTCAGTAATGTACCTCAGGAGCTCATCACGAGTAATGGCACCGAGGTATTTATTCTCATTGTCAACCACCGGAACAATGCTGAGATTTTGGGAGTGGGCCAGGCGGAGCGCTTCGTAAGGGTGGCCACTGGCGAATACTGCCGGGCGGAAATTGTGAAACTCTGCTTTACCAAGGGGTTTCTCAGGGTCATCCCAGTCCAGCACATCATTTTCATTAACGAGGGTCACATACTGGTCTTCTGAGATAAGCGGGAGCTGGCTGAGGTTGTTCTCCTCCATCAGGAACAAGGCGCGGTTGCCCGTATCCGTCGGGAGCAGGGTAGGAACTATAGGCGATATTAGTTGTTCTATGACCATTTGTCTTTCACGTTTTCAGCCGCTCTATACATATAGACAATACAAAACTTGAACCAGTTTAATCCCGGAACACATTTCAACAGAAAAATGACAAAATTTCGAGAAATTTTATCCTTTGTGCTTATCCAGAAATTGGTCGAGGATCTTATTGAATTCATCGGGCACTTCCATCATAGCTGCGTGTCCGCATTTGTCGATCCAGTGCAATTCTGAATTCGGGATCAGCGATTTGAATTCCTCAGCTACCATCGGAGGGGTGACCGTGTCATTTTTTCCCCATATGAGGCAGGTAGGAACTTTGATCTGCTTCAGTTCATCGCCGAGATTGTGACGAATAGCTGATTTAGCCAAAGCTATGACTTTTATCGCTTTCAGCCTATTATTTACGATTGAATAGACCTCATCCACCAGCTCTTTATTGGCCGTCTTCGGATCGTAAAAGGTGAGCTCTGTCTTCTTCTTGATGAACTCGTAATCGCCGCGTTTAGGATATGTTTCGCCCATACCGTTCTCGTACAGACCCGAGCTGCCGGTAAGGATGATGGATTTTACTTTATGTTGCTCCTTCAAGGTATACACCAGGCCTATGTGCCCACCCAGCGAGTTGCCCAATAGGTGCACATGGTTCAGGTCCATAGCCTCAATAAACTTCTGCACATATTTGGCAAGGCCGTTCACCGAAGTGTCGAGCACCGAAAGGTCGTACAGGGGCAACATGGGGATGATAACCCTGTGTGTAGCCTTAAAATGATCTACCAGCGGGGTGAAATTGCTAAGTGCGCCAAACAAGCCATGCAACAGGACGAGTGGCTCTCCCTCACCCTCCTCTACAAACTTAAATTTGCCTAAGTGTTTGATCTCGTATTGCATCAGGCGATAATATCAATGGGCCAAAAATAGTAACGTTTCAGGTAAAATCATAGATTTTTTGACACATAACAATTTGTTTTCACGGGGACGAAGCCGCCTCAACGGCGATTTTTCACATTTTTACATGGCAGTATTAGCCTAAATTTGCCCTGCATTCCAAAGCATTATGCTGCAGCAATATTGCCCCTCTCTTACTGACTACCGCCGGCTTCAGACCCGCGAAGTGAAAATTGGCGACCTGTTACTTGGCAACGGTAACCCCATCCGCATACAGACCATGACCACCACCGACACGATGGACACGGAAGCCACGGTGGCCCAGTGTGTGCGCTGTATAGAGGCGGGAGCAGAGCTCGTCCGTATTACAGCACCTAGCAAAAAAGAGGCGGAAAACCTGCTGCACATTAAAAACCAGTTGCGGGCAATGGGCTATACCACCCCACTGGTGGCTGATATCCACTTTACACCCAACGCTGCAGAGATAGCCGCACGCATTATTGAAAAAGTGCGCGTGAATCCGGGTAATTACGTTGACAAGAAGAAATTTGACCTGATAGATTATACCGATTCGGAATACAATGCTGAGATCGAGCGCATCCACGAACGATTTACCCCGCTGGTGCGCATCTGTAAGGAATACGGTACGGCAATGCGAATTGGTACCAACCACGGTTCGCTGAGCGACCGCATCATGAGCCGTTATGGCGACACTCCGATCGGCATGGTGGAAAGCGCTATGGAATTCCTTCGCATAGCACGAGGCGAAAGCTACCACCAGATCATACTTAGTATGAAATCGAGTAACCCACAGGTGATGGTGCAAGCTTATCGACTGCTTATCCAAAAAATGGATGAAGAGTTTGGCGAATGTTACCCGTTGCACCTTGGCGTAACAGAGGCAGGCGATGGTGAAGATGGTCGTATCAAGAGCGCGATAGGCATTGGCACTTTGCTGGAAGACGGCATTGGCGATACCATCAGGGTATCGTTAACTGAGGATCCTGAATTCGAGATACCTGTATGCCGCGACATCGTAAGTCGTTATGCTGACCGAGCGCAACATCAACCGGTAGCTGAGTTGACTGAGCAAGAAAAAATACAACTGCCTTATAGCCCATTCAGCTACAAGCGCCGTGAAACAGTAGCAGTTGATAAAATAGGCGGACATAATGTGCCTATTGTTGTAGCCGATTATAAAGAGGAAGAAACGATTACGGCAACGTCGCTGGAAGCTATCGGTTACCGTTATGATATAGCCAGCGATAAATGGAACATCGGTGATGCCGCGGCGGATTATGTATACACAGGCAATCGATTGCTGGATTTTGCACTACCCGGTACGTTGCAAGTGTTGTGCGACGCTCAAGCATGGCAAGGTGCGGAAGACAAAACAAAATACCATCCGGTCTTCCAACTCGAAGAATACCTGAATACCACGGATGTTAAAGGACTGCATTTTGTAGTTATAGATGCGCACCAACACTGGAAAGACATAGATGCATTAGTCGCTAAAACGCAACAAAACAACAACCTTGTTTTGTGCGTAGAAAGCACCAATACACACACTATGCCTTCTATTCGCAGGTTTATGATAGAGCTTATGCAACGCGGTGTGAAATGCCCTGTTGTATTTTGCGTAGAGAACCGCAATAAGACGCTTGATGAACAGCTGATAGATTTCGCTACCAACTCTGGCGGATTATTGCTGGATGGCTTTGGTGATGGCGGTTGGTTATGGAATCATACACAGCACGTGAGCAATGAAAAGATCACCGGCCGCACTTACCTCGAAGTAAAGAACAACCACCAGTTCCTGAATAATACTGCATTCTCTATTCTGCAGGCAACCCGTACGCGCATCAGCAAGACAGAATACATCAGCTGTCCTAGTTGTGGACGTACGCTATTCGACTTGCAGGAAACTACTTCAAAAATTCGCAACGCTACCAACCACCTGAAAGGTGTGAAGATCGCGATCATGGGTTGCATCGTGAATGGTCCCGGCGAAATGGCTGACGCTGACTTTGGTTATGTCGGCAGCGGACCTGGTAAGATCACGTTATACAAAGGCAAGGAAGTGGTGAAACGTAACGTGCCCAGCGAGATAGCTGTGAACGAACTGATAGAATTGCTGAAAGAGAACGACGCGTGGGTAGAACCACCTGCTGTTATGGCTTAATTACAGCCTGCTCTTCATCGATGCCCTGTTCAAGTTGTCGGCTCTTGTGGTCGAGAATCACAAGCAGGGCGATTCCTAGATAGAAGACAGTGCCCACCTTGTGGCTTTCCAGCAGCTCTGAGAAAAAGTTGTTGATGAAGCCTGCTGCAAACATCATGATAAGGCCCAGCGTTACCTTTTTATAGAACCGGTCTTTGAAGCGGTGATACGTTCGCTGTCCTACCGCAAACACCACCACCACAAAAATGGCGTAGAGTATCATACCCGGATACCCCTGTTCCACCAACATGTACAGATAGTAGTTGTGCGTGGTAGAATGTTCGTCGTTACGGCTCACATAAGTTTTGAATGAAGAAACCGCGTAAGGCTTGTAGTAATAATAGAATGCGTTAGGTCCGTAACCTGTCACCGGTTCTTCCTTACTCATACGCACCGCAGCTATCCAGCGATACACACGTTCCATTGAAGACATATCGCGGCCCTGGATGGTGGCGATGATGTGGTCTTCAAATTTGTTGTGCATGAAGGTCTTCTGGAAGTTGGGACGGAAATTGAGGAAGTGATTATCGCGCACCACAAATACCATCAATACTGCCAGGCAGCCATAAAACAACGGCATAACAATATTCACCAGGCGCAGCCTCACCATAATACTAATACCTATAGCGAACACAACCGCCACCATAGCCGCGCGGGCAAAGGTCAGGTAGAGTACGGGCAGGAAGAAAATGATCAGGAATAGTACCGTAAGGCGCATCAGCCAGGTGGTACCGCGTGTCAGCGGGAAGGCGATCCACAATAAGCAGAACACCATTGACAGTATCGTTGAGTAGTCAACGTGGTTGGTATATATCTCAGAGATTGCTTTCTCGATCTTACGGAAGGAGAAACCCAGCATAGCATGCCTGATAAGGATGATGACCATTGTAATGAACAGTGGTACCAGCAATACTATAAAAGCTTTCTTGAAGTCTTTTTTCTCTTTGAAAATAAATACCGGCAGTACGAAGAACGAAACAAGGAACCATGTTTTGGCGGCCATGAATTTCACCGAAAGCATGGTCTCTTTTGAGTAGATCACACAGACGATCATCCAGAGATATTGCAGCACTACGATCATTACGATCGGATTCTTCCACCACCAGGCAGGCAGTATATTAGGCTGCTTTGCCCAGAGTATCATGAACACTAACAGCAAGAGCCACATGATCGGCTCATCGGGCACAGAAGTAGAAAGAGTATCACCCAGAAAGTTAAGCTCGATAGAACCCGGTATACTGAACAAAAGGAACCAGAAAGCCAGCTTCCAGTTGAGTCCTGTCATCAATACGAACAGGAACACAAATGGCGTAACCAGCAACAGTGGTTCACTCAAAAAGCTGGCAAGAGCTACCAGCATCAGCAGTATGCCGATGCCGATACCCTTTTCCCATTTATTCAGTTGAATACCTTGTGGCTGCATTAGCGCTGTACAGAAATTAATATCCTGTAATAGGTCATCAGCAATATGTACAGAGTGGCAAAGAAGAAGCCAAGCAATGCACAACCAATAACCGTCAATATCAGGCCGAGTCCCTCAGGATCGGTAGGTGGAGTGGCTGCGTTGGTTACCTGTATAAATTTGATCTCGCCATCTTTGGTACCGGTAGAGAACTCGTTCAGCAGGCTCACGTATTTAGCACGGTCTATTACCAGTTGATCTTTGATAGAAGAGATATTTTGCACCTGCTCTACACCAAAGCCGTTTGACGCGCCACCTACGCTGCCGCCAACAGTGGCACGCGTTGGGCTAACAATATCATAGATGTGGTACTTGTCTCTCAGGCCACCGAGAGTATCAGTCAAAGCAGAAATGGAACTGTCCATTTCGTTGATCTTATCCTGGATAGAATTGTAAGCGTAACCCTTGATGGTGTTATAATACTGGCGGTACGTTTCTTCCGTCACACGAATGTGCTCATTCAGGATGTCGGCAGCACGCTTAGGATCTGTATCTGTGTACTGCAGCATCAGGTGCCTGTACTCAGAACGTTTGATCTTGAAACGTTTTTCGTACATGCCTTTCAGCTTTCCGCGATCGCCTGCATCGTTCATATTGATGTTGTAGGCAGCAGCGAGATTCAGGTTTTGGATCACCTTATCGCGCACCAGGTCAGATTCTGCAGTAACGATGATCTTATCTATATCATCATCACCCGCAAAGAAGTCAACAAAGTGCATATCGTGCGAGCGGAAAAGATAGTTCCTATCTGCATACAGTGGGTTCGACAGGAAGAACTCTGCTTCAGCCTTGTATTTGTTTTTGCGTACAAAGGTGAACAGGACACCAACGAGGACGGTAAGAAAGGTAACGATAAGAATGAACTTACGGCGCTGCCTGATCGTTTGCGTGATGTCCACCAGGTCGAAACGAGGGGTAGTCATTGTTTCTGTTATGTGTGTTTTAAAGATTTAAACTTAGCTATTTTACCTGCACAAAGCGGGCCAAAATCCTATATCACTGTCTCCCCTGCCTGCATTTTCTCTGCGTTCTCCGCAAATTGCAGCGCTTCTATCGTCTCCTGGATATTGCCGTTCATAAAGTCGTCAAGGTTGTACATGGTGAGGTTGATGCGGTGATCTGTAACACGTCCCTGCGGATAGTTATAGGTACGTATCTTGGCCGACCTGTCGCCGGTGCTTACAAGGCTTTTCCTGCGACGCGATATTTCTTCTTCCTGCTTGCGCACTTGCTCTTCATATAACTTAGAACGCATCATAGCCGTGGCCTTTTCGCGGTTGCCCAACTGCGTACGTTCTGTCTGGCAGGTGATCACTGTACCTGTTGGCACGTGGGTCAGGATAACTTTGGTTTCCACTTTGTTCACGTTCTGTCCACCCGCACCACCGCTTCGTGCGGTTTCCATTTTCAGGTCGCTTTCTTTCAGTTCAAAGTCGATCTCTTCGGCTTCAGGCATTACAGCTACTGTTGCAGCCGAAGTGTGCACACGGCCACTGGCTTCAGTTGCTGGCACACGTTGTACGCGGTGTACACCGCTCTCAAATTTCAACGTACCATAAACATCTTCACCTAACACTTCCAGTTGCACCTCTTTATAGCCACCAACGGTGCCCTCTGTTTCGGTAAGGACTGATACCTTCCAGCCCCTGCGTTCGCAATAGCGCAGGTACATACGCATCAGCTCACCGGCAAAAAGGCTTGCTTCGTCACCGCCGGTACCGGCACGTATCTCGAGGATTGCATTCTTCTCATCTTGTGGATCTTTAGGTATGAGCAGTTGCTTTAGCTCACCTTCCAGCTTTTCCTTCTCCTGCTCCAGGTCTTCCATATCATCTTTGGCCATGCTGCGCAAGTCTTCGTCACTCTCAGTTGCCAACACCTCTTTGGCGAATTCTATATTCTCAATTGCTGTCCTGTACTTTTTGTACACGTCAACAATGCTTTCTAGCTTGCGGTATTCACGGCTGATCTGCGAGAACTTTTTGTTATCGTTCACGATCTCCGGGTTGGTGAGCGCAATGCCCATGTCGTCGAATCTCGCTTTTATCGCTTCCAGCTTTTCTATTACAGAACTCATTAAATTGAAATAATTTGGCCCAAATTACGGGTGTGCGAAGTTAAAGATTATCCCGCGGAATCATAAGTGGCATCCTGTAAAATCACAGAATAATAAGAGATTAACGCCCAAAACCTTATTTTATTCAATATCATTGCCGAATGTTGAAAAATATTGCAGCCCTGGGGCTGTTCTTTGCTCAAACATACCTGGTACTGGAAGGCGAATACTTATTTGGTAGAGCCGAGAATCCTTTTGTGCTATTTGCAGTATCGCTGGCCATACCCATATATTTCTTCAGAATACATTTATCAACCCCACAGCAGATCGGGCAGCCATCGCGGCTGCGCTGGACTGGCATTGCACTGGGCATGCTCTCTTTCCTGGTTTGCTTCTGGGGGCTTCGCCGACTGTTCTGGGATCTACCCGACCCGGCCCATTGGTCGGATGTGATACCGCAGATAGATGCGCTATACACAAGATTTGCCCGGGGCGAATTTCCCTATAAGACCTTGCAGCAGTTCCTCTGGTATCCTTATCCAGTGTACATGCCTATGCACTGGCTGCCTCTGTGGATCACTTATGCGCTAAATATAGACGTGCGCTGGGCGGGCGTGTTTTTGATGGTGTTGGCTGGAGGTGTTTATGGTTGGAGCGCATGGGGATATAACAACAGTGTAGTAAAAAAGGTATTGGTCGTATTATTGCCCTCTGTGGTTGTATGGGCCTTCCTGGTATGGGGACGCTTTGACCTGGGCGTATCTTACGAAACAACCATTGCTGCCTATTACCTGGTGCTAGCCGTGGGACTCAACAGTAAAAACCTCGTTATTACCACCATCGGCATCATACTTTGCCTGCTGTCGCGATACACAATGGTGTTCTGGTTGCCGCTTTTCCTGCTGTTGCTGTTGATGAACGCGCCGATCAAAAAGAACCTAATTGTCTGGCTCAGCATACTGCTGTCGATCGTGTTCGTTTACATCATTCCATTTTACGCCAAAGACCCTAAAATACTGGTAAATGGCCTCACTTACCATAATGAGTGCGCTGTTGGCGAATGGGTTGGATTTGGCAACCCGCCTTTTTCAGCCACCTTCGTGTCGGGAATTTATTTCGGCGAATACCTGCGCAGCATCTTTAGCGGAGATATGGAGCACCGAGTGTTCCAGGCACGCATTCTGCAGGCATTACTTATGATCGGGCTCGTGATAACCGGACTAGTACTTCATAAAAAATGGAAACATAAGCTGGACATCTATGATATAAGCTTGCCCATGCTGTATGTGTTTCTATTATTCTTCTTCATGTTTGGCGTGCTTACGTACACTTATTATTACTTCCCGTTGTTGATGATATCGGGCTTACTGTGTGGAAGGATCATGCTGGCAGGTAAAAAATAAAGCCTGCCGTTTCCGGCAGGCTTATTATAATTAAGTCCAGTTATTATAAAGTTCTCTTCACTTCCACTTCTTCGAAACCTTCGATGATGTCGCTCATGCGAATATCGTTGTAGTTCTTGATGCTCAGACCGCACTCGTAACCTGCGCTCACTTCTTTCACGTCGTCTTTGAAACGTTTCAGTGATGCCAACTCGCCTGTGTATACTACGATACCATCGCGTACCAGGTTGACCTTTGTATTGCGGTTGATCTTTCCATCGAGTACGTAACAACCTGCGATCGTACCCACGCCCGTGATCTTGAACACTTCGCGCACTTCGATATGGCAAACAGTTTTCTTCTCGATCTTCGGCTCCAACAGACCTTCCATCGCGCTCTTGATCTCTTCGATAGCATCGTAGATGATTGAGTAAGTACGGATCTCGATGTTCTCCTGTTCTGCCAGCCTTGCAGCTTGCATCGAAGGACGCACCTGGAAACCGATGATGATGGCATCCGAAGCTGTTGCCAGCAATACGTCGCTTTCTGTGATCTGGCCCACACCTTTGTGTACCACATTCACTGCTACCTCTTCGGTAGAAAGTTTCTGCAACGAGTCACTCAGGGCTTCTACCGAACCATCGAAGTCACCCTTGATGATGATACCCAGTTCCTTGAAGTTACCCAGAGCCAGACGACGACCGATCTCATCGAGCGTGATGTGTTTACGTGTACGGATACCTTGCTCACGCATGATCTGTGCACGGTGGTTAGCCACTTCTTTTGCTTCGTCTTCGTCTTCGTAAACCTTGAATTTCTCACCAGCTTGCGGAGCGCCATTCAGACCCAGCACCTGTACCGGTGCAGAAGGACCTGCTTTGTCGACACGTTGGCCGCGTTCGTTGAACATCGCTTTGATCTTACCGTAGTACTGTCCGCACACGATCATGTCGCCTTGTTCCAGTGTACCGTTTTGTACCAGTATGGTTGCCTGGTAACCGCGGCCTTTATCCAGGGAGGCTTCGATCACGCTACCCGTAGCATCGCGCTCAGGGTTTGCTTTCAGTTCCAGCAGTTCGGCCTCAAGACCTATCTTTTCGAGCAGCAGGTCTATATTCAGACCTTTCTTCGCAGATATCTCCTGGCTTTGGAATTTACCACCCCAGTCTTCAACCAGGATGTTCATGCCCGCCAGCTGTTCTTTTATCTTTTCAGGATTTGCACCTTCTTTATCTATTTTGTTGATCGCAAAGATCATCGGCAGGCTAGCCGCCTGTGCGTGCGATATAGCTTCTTTCGTCTGAGGCATGATCGCATCGTCGGCCGCTACCACTATCACCGCTACGTCGGCTACCTTGGCACCACGTGCACGCATCGCGGTAAACGCTTCGTGACCTGGGGTATCGAGGAAGGTGATCTGCTTGCCAGTGCTGGTAACCACACGGTAAGCGCCTATGTGCTGGGTGATACCACCCGCCTCACCGGCTACTACATTCGCGCTACGGATATAGTCAAGCAAAGATGTTTTACCGTGATCAACGTGACCCATGATGGTAACGATTGGCGCACGAGGTATAAGATCTTCCGGATTGTCCTCTTCCTCCTCTTCTATATCTGCTTCCTGTTCCAGGTTAATGAATTCCACATCGTAACCGAACTCGCTTGATACAAGCTCGATCACTTCCGCATCAAGGCGTTGGTTGATAGATACCATGATGCCAAGGCTCATACACTTGCTGATAACTTCGGCAAAACTTACATCCAGCAGGCTAGCGAGCTCGGCCACCGAGATAAACTCAGTAACCTGTATCACGTTACCCTGTTCAGACTGCTCGGCCGCCATACGCTTTTCAGCCATCTCATCGCGTTTGTTACGACGGTATTTAGACTTCGAGCTCTTGCCGCGGGTATTACCAGCCAGCTTGGCTTGTGTTTGCCTTATTTTATCCTGTATTGCTTTAGCGTCGATCTCCTGTTGTTGTGGCGTAGGAGCCGGTTGTCCAAAACGTTGTCCGCCTCTGCGGTCGCCGCCCTGGCCTGGACCACGTTGTCCGCCCTGGCCACCACCACGCTGGTAACCGCCACCACCCTGACCCGGACGGCCCTGGTAGCCACCGCCACCTTGTCCGCCACGCTGGCCCTGGTAGCCACCGCCACCTTGTCCTTGTCCGCCGCGCTGGCCCTGGTAGCCGCCGCCACCTTGTCCCTGGCCTTGCCCACCACCCTGACCTTGCTGGTCGGGACGGAATGACTCAGGTTTCTTTTGTACAGGTATGCGTTTACGATTACGTTTTTCTTTGCTGTCGCCTTTACTCTCAGCTACTGGCAGCTCTATTTTACCAATGATCTTTGGACCTTCCAGTTTCGGAGCTTTCATCTCGATGTGCTCCGGTTTGTCGTCTTCCACTGGCGCAGCTGGCTGCACTGGTGGTTGAGGAGCAGGCTGTTCAGCCACTGGTGGTTGGGGTGCAGGCAACGCTGTTTCTTCTTCCTGTTTTTTCGGTGCCTTCTTCTTTTTAGCTTCAGTATCTTCTACTTCTGCCACTGGAGTTGGTGCCGGCGCAGGAGCTGGCGTTTCTTCAGGCGCTTCTTCTGCTTTTTCTGTCTTCTTCTTAGCTGCACCTTTCTTTGGCCTTGATGAAAGGTTCATTTCATCCAGGTTGATCTTACCCAGGATGTTTGGTCCTTCCAGCTTTGGCGCTTTTACTTCAATATGTTGTTCAGCCTCTTCCTGTGGCTCAGGTTCGGCAGGCGTTTCTTTTTTCTCAACAACTACTTTTGGCTTTTCTTCCACCACCGGCGCAGCTTCAGCAACAGGAGCCGCTTCTTCTTCCTTAACCGGTGCAGGTTTCGGCGCTTCTACCTCTTTCGGCTTTTCAGCTTCTTTTGGCTTTTCTACCTCTTTCGGCTTTTCTTCTTTCTTCTTCTCTACCTTGGGTGCCTCAGGCTCTTCTTTCTTAGCCTTCAGGTCAAGGTCTTCTTTATTCTTCTTCAGGCTATCCAGCAATGAGCCTTTAGGTAAAGCTATCTCTTCGCTCTTGCGTTTGGCTGCTTTGTCTTGCGCAAATTCAGCCTGCAAAGCGTCGTACATTACCTCAGTGAGCTTTGTATTCGGATTACTTGCGTTGATCTCAAAGCCCTTACTTGTAAGAAACTCCACGAGAGTCTCCTTACCGATGTTAAATTCTTTGGCTGCCGCCAGTAATCTTGGTGTTTTTGTTGCTGTTGCCATTCGTTGTTTTAACTCAAATAATATTCGCTAAAATCTACTTCTAAAAGCCTTTTTCCGAGCTCACAAACCTACGTTTTTTTCGCTGATAAAGCCTTAATCCAAGCTATTCTTTAGCCTTGTTTGTCCTGCACTCAGCAGTTATTCAGACTCATTCTGAAACTCTGCCTGCAGTACCTTCTGCACGTCACGTATTGTTTCTTCTTCAAGATCTGTACGGCGAACCAGCTCTTCAACCGACAGTTCCAGAACACTCAGTGCAGTATCGCAACCGATCTTCTTGAACTCATCAATTATCCAGCCTTCGATCTCATCTGAGAATTCGTCCAGATCGATATCATATTCAACTTCTTGTTCCTGTACATCGCGGTAAACGTCAATGCTAAAGCTGGTAAGTTCTTGTGCCAGTTTGATGTTGACACCTTTTTTACCAATAGCCAGTGACACCTGGTCAGGATCAAGGTATACGTCAGCATGTGCACCTTCATTATCCATATCCATGCGGTTGATGCGCGCAGGGGTCAGTGAACGTTGTATCAGCAGCTGCTGGTTGGCAGTGAAGTTGATAATGTCAATATTCTCGTTGCGAAGCTCACGAACGATACCGTGGATACGGCTACCTTTCATACCTACGCAAGCGCCCACCGGATCGATACGGTCGTCGTAGCTTTCTACAGCCACTTTTGCACGCTCACCCGGTTCGCGAACGATCTTACGGATAACGATAAGACCATCCATGATTTCTGGCACTTCGATCTCCAGCAGTTTTTCCAGGAAAGAAGGATGGGTACGGCTCAATACGATGATCGGTGTATTGTTACGCATCTCCACTTTCTTTACCACTGCGCGTACCGATTCGCCTTTTTTGAAGAAGTCGGTAGGTATCTGTTCTGACTTAGGCAGGATCAGTTCGTTGCCTTCGTCATCCAGCAGCAGTATTTCTTTTTTCCATATTTGGTATACCTCGCCGCTGATGATCTCACCAATACGGTCGGCATATTTTTTCAGCAGGTTGTTCTTTTTCAGGTCACCGATACGGGCAGCCAGTGTTTGCTTGGCGGCCAATATAGCGCGACGACCGAAGTCACGTACATCCATCTCCTCATACACCTCTTCGCCAACGCTATAGTCAGGTTCAATTTTTACTGCCTCTGACAATGGTATCTGCAGGTTCTCGTCTTCAATATTCTCATCTTCCACGATCTCGCGGCGACGGAATATCTCAAGGTCACCTGTCTGGTCGTTTACGATAACGTCGAAGTTTTCGTCAGTTCCGTACTTTTTACGGAGTAAGGTTTTGAATACGTCTTCAATAACCTTCATCAAGGTGGGCCGGTCAATATTCTCGGCGTCTTTAAACTCCTGGAACGAATCAATAAGATTGATACTTGACATGGTTCTTCGCTTTTATGCCCCCTGCCAGCCATGGCCGGGATTTTAGATTAAAAAATTACTTGAACTACTGTTTTCTTTATTGTTGCAAATGGTATTTCCACCATTTGGATCTCTTTTTTCTTGCCCACTTTCACTTCGAGCAAGATCTTGTCTTCCCGTACTTCCTTCAGCACCCCCAGTTGATCGGCGCCTTCAACAGGCGTAACCAGCAAGGTGCGACCAATGTTCTTTTTATATTGCCTTTCCTGCAAAAGTGGCTCGTCAACACCCGGGCTGGATACTTCGAGCGAAAAATCACCGTCAGGGAACATTTGCTGCTCCTCTATTATGTGGTACAATTTGCGGTTTATTTCGGCACTTTTGCTGATCGAAAGGCCACTATCTGAGTCGAGGTAAAGTTTGATATTATTTATCGGCTTAATCTTTATATTAATGATAAACATATCGCTACCTTCCAAAAGTGGTTCGGTCAGTTGCCTGATCTTGTCAATTATTTCACTCATAGATAAAAAACAAGGGGACTATCGAGTCCCCTTCTTTCTGTTTATTTCCAGTGCAAATATAGGATTTCCCTTCTTTCCAGCCAAAATTCAGCAAAACATAATTATAATTTCATTAACGGGTACCAATAACCGATTTAGTACCTTTGACCCCACTATGATATTTAGGTTCATCTTCTGGTCTATCATTATCTCGCTGGTACTTCGATTTGTAATGCGGTTCCTGTTCCCCGTCATAGTTACAAAAGCAGCTAACGACAAACTGGCGCAGCTGCAAAAGCAAATGGAAGACATGCAACGCCAGGCTAATGCTAACGCCCAGCCAAAGCAGGCATCTAAAGCGCCTAAACAGGTAGATGGCGATTATATAGAATATGAGGAAGTGAAATAACACATTAACACATACATATCAACTTAACTCAAAGCACCGGATATCCGGTGCTTTTTTATTCTAATTTAAGTTGGCATGCATTAACACATCAGTTGCATCTATTTTTTATAACATTTGAAAAAGTGTCTATATTTTTGATCAACTAAACTTCCTTCTCATGAAAAAATCAGTATTGCTAATTCTGCTTTTACCCTTAGCAGGTTTGGCGAGGTCACAGACCATCGGTCCTTCTATTATAAACGCCGCCGGGGATGCCACCATCATTGGCAGCGACGTTCATGAATGGTCAGTTGGCGAAATGACGCTTGTGAATAGTTTCGTGTCCTCCAACCTGGTAGTAACACAAGGCGTGCTGCAACCTGCACCTTTCGCTACCGGCATTGACAAGGTGGACGCATCCATACAACAGTTGCTCGTGTACCCCAATCCTACCCACGATGTCCTGACCCTGGAGCCACAATTCCAAAACGGAGGCCAGCTTCAATATACCCTTGCTGACGCCTCAGGGAAAAGCATTCTCCGTGGAACCTTTACTCTAAAAACCGGCAACGAAAAACAGGAGCTTGATCTTCATTCGCTGGCAGCCGGCCACTATGTTCTTAGTGTCAGCTTCCAGGCTCCGGCCAATAGTACAGATCATAGATCGAGCTTCAAAATAGAAAAGCTCCATTAAACCTGATTAATGAAAACATTTACTCACCATCAAGACAAATTTTATGAAAAAAAACACCGTATTTATTATTGCTTTTTTTGCAATAATGCTTTTTCAAAGCAGTTCGGTTGCACAGCCGCCAATGAAATTCAATTACCAGGGAATAGCCCGGAATGCCTCCGGTGGCGCAATTGCCAATCAGACATTGGGTTTGCGCATCAGCATACTTGATTCCAATGCTACGGGCCCGGTATTGTATAGCGAAACACATACACCAATGACCAACGCTTTCGGGTTATATACCGTTGCCATTGGAGGTGGTACGATCGCCAGCGGCGATATCAACACCATCCCCTGGGATAAAGCCGATAAATACATAAAAATAGAAATGGACCCCGCGGGCGGTACCACCTATACCGACCTGGGCACAAAACAACTGCTAAGCGTACCTTTTGCCGCCTACGCAAGCCATGCCGCATTGATGCTTCCCTATTACGACAGCATGTCGAATGCAGGCTCCTTGTTTGCCATTCAGAACAATGATGCGGGGCCCGCTATTGAAGGGATCAATAACAGCACTGCAGCCAATGCTTTCGCAGTAAGGGGTGTTGTTAACAGCACTTCACCCGGTGGATTTTCAAGTGCAGTAAGAGGCATTAACAATGGCACCGGCGGTCTCGGCATTGGCGTGTATGGGTCGCAGGCAGGTAGCGGCTGGGGCGTGTACGGAACAACCCCCGACGGGGCGGGCGTTTACGGTAACGCCACCAACGCCGGGTTCGGGGTATTTGGTAATTCTAGTTCCGGTACAGGGGTCTGGGGCACGAGCACTTCGGGCACTGCCGGCAGGTTCGAAAGCTTCAGTAGCAGCAACGCTTCTGACGTGTTGCAAGTGAATACCACCGCAGATGCAAATGGCATAAATTCAACTACTGTTTCGGGCTCTTCCAAAGCAGCCATTCGGGGTGTAACTACCGGCACCAACGGCAACGCGGTTATAGGAGAATCAAATAACGGCGCGTCCGCATATGGCATCTGGGGCATTTCGAGCAGTGGGTATGCCGGTGTTTTCTCAGGCAAAGTGATAGTGAGTGGCTTGCTTTCAAAAGGTGGTGGTTCGTTCCAAATAGATCACCCCATGGATCCGGCAAATAAATACCTCTTCCACAGCTTTGTGGAAAGCCCCGATATGATGAATGTGTATAACGGGAATATCACTACCGATGCCAATGGTGTCGCCGTGGTTAGTCTACCTGCTTATTTTGAAGTAGAGAATATAGATTTCAAATACCAGCTAACCGTTATCGGGCAGTTTGCACAGGCTATCATATCAAAAGAGGTGGCAGGCAACAAGTTTGAAGTAAAAACAGACAAACCTAATGTCAAAGTCAGCTGGCAGGTAACTGGTGTCCGCAATGACAAATTCGCGCAAAAAAACCGCATTGTAGCAGAAGTGGAAAAAGCGCCGAATGAAAAAGGTTTTTACCTGCATCCCGAACTTTATAACCTGCCTTTCGAGCGGTCAATACCGTTTAGCCGCGTAGCATCAGGCAAAGAATAATAATACAACTTCATAAAAAAAGGGGGGTGCATCACTCCCCTTTTTTTATGTCTTTGCGCAGAAAAATAGTGTCTTCAATGGTCATGCCTTTCTCCAGCCAGATGGTTTGGATACCCAGGGCTTTGGCACCTTCTATATGCTGCGGACTGTCGTCTATAAATAAAGTATGTTCCGGCTTGAAGCCAGTATCGTCAAGGATCATCTGGAATACTTCCTCCGACGGCTTGCGCACACCTATGCGGTGCGACAGGTAGACCTTATCGAAAAACACACCGATGTTGGGTATACCGTGGCTCCGCATCAATATCTCATTAAAAGCTTCTTCATGTATCTCGTTTGTATTACTAAGCAACACCAGGTCGTAATGCAGACGAAGTTGTTGCAGCAACTGCAGCCTGCGTAGCGGGAAGTCGAGCAGCATGGCATTCCAGGCGGCACATATATCTTCTTCGCCCATATCGCAGTGCTTTTTCAGCGCATCGATGAATTCGTCTTTGCCGATACGGCCTGTCTCAAAATCGTCGAACACAGGGGTTTGACGCAGTTGAGAGTATATTTCACCGAAATCGGTAATGCCTCCCGAAACAAATGCTTTTTCGGTAAGGTTGTAATCTAAGTTGAGCAGGACGCCGCCGAGATCGAAAATGATGTGCTTAATGCCTTGGATCATTTTACAAAAATAACGGCTGAAGTTTTTCCGTTTTTCAGAAAATCCAATACCTTTGCCATCCTTCGGCTTTATAGCCCGGTCCTATAGCTCAGTTGGTTAGAGCATCTGACTCATAATCAGAGGGTCCATGGTTCAAGTCCATGTGGGACCACAGAATAAAAACGAAAAGCCTTGATAGCATTGACTTTCAGGGCTTTTTTATTTCTGGCACTTTCGTTGAATAGTGGTCAGAAGAAGCCATTTTCTCTATGGCACTTGTAAATAGCTTGTAACAAGTTCGCGTCAGCAGCCATGCCTAAAATCAATTTCAAAGGCATGTTATCGTTCAAAATCATTCTGGACAAACGGTATCAAAAACCAGACGGAACGTCTCCCCTGAAACTAAGAGTCTATCAGGGTAGCAATTACAAAGAAAAGACCTTGGCTATGTTCATTAACCCAGAATATTGGGATGAGCAGCAGCAGCAGGTAAGGAAGAAGCACAAACTGGCAGTTAATTACAACAGCAACCTGACCGACCTAAAATCACGAGTTCAGAAGGCCATACTTACCTCTGTTGATTTACCCTGGGTCGTTACTCCATCGGATATTATCCGTACTACTGGAAATTCGCTCGATAACTCCCGTCCAACAGTCCCTACTTATGCAGATAGCTTCATTACGAAGCTTACTATGGCAGGCAGGGTTGGAAATGCGAGGGCATACAGATGTGCGATTAATCAGCTAACCATATTTATGGAACATAAGCAGTACTATTTTGAACAGCTAACTTATAAAGTGCTGGAAGACTTCAAAACATCCCTCCTCAGCAAAGGCATCAAACCGAACTCTGTCGCTTCTTATTTAAGAGAGATCAGGGCTCTTTTCAATCATGCAATCAATGAGGATGTTACCGAGCTGAAGCACTACCCGTTTCATAAGGTTAAAATCAAAGGCGAGAAGACTGTCAACAGGCTGCTTACCCCTGAACAATTCGCTGCTATGGCGTCATATCGGTTGGTAGTGGGTACTCCTTCCTGGCACTGGAGGAACATGTTCTTACTCTCGTTCTGCCTTGTTGGAATAAACTTCGCAGACATGCTCACATTGAGCGAGGATAACATTCAGGCTGGTAGAATCGTTTATAAACGTCGAAAAACAGGGAAGCTGTATTCGATATACCTGCATCCTGAAGCTGAACGAATCCTGTCGCTCTATCGGGGCAAACAAACAGCGACTGGTTTGCTGTTGCCAGTCATTAAGAACCCTTCCGATCCCGTGCTACTGAAGAAGGAAACATTGCAGGCGTGTAAAACATGTAGTTCGCATATGAAGAAGCTGGCAGGGAAGTGTAATATCAACATACCTGTAAGCACCTACTACGCTCGGTACACATGGGCCAACATAGCGAAGGGGCTTGGCTACAGTAAAGACATAATCGCGGAAGCGTTGGGACACGAGTACGGTAACAGAGTAACAGGTATCTATCTCGAGAGCTACAGTAACGAAGAAATTGATGAAGCCAATCGAAACGTGATATCTACTGTGCTGAAATAGCACCGTCGCAAGACATTATGGAGACAGAAAGTAGCTCAGGTAAGGATATTCCAGACCTGAGCTACATATTCATACTTCATTTTAAGAACCTGGTGATTCAACAGGCTTCGGCATACTCCATTCCTTTTCACTGAAGGTGCCAGCTACGCCAACGTAGGTCTGAAGCTCCTCTTCCAGTATCTTCCGAACCAAGTCTTTATTCGCTTTTGTAGTTACCAGACAATCATGGATGGTCGCGATGAAAACCTCGGGATGTTCATCCTGGATGCGCTTGCATACCCTTCCTATGATTAGTACGCTTTCCATGCGCTGCAATATCATTGACATATCCTTATGGTTCTTGGATTTTATGTGGTCAGTCAGCTCCGCAAACTCCGGATATATCGTGGTGAATAGACTCCAGATTTCGCCAGCTTTACCCTTGTACAACCATTTGTGTTTATGAAAATATGGGCTTGCGAAAAGCTGCTTCAACAGAGTTTTCTTCACTTTTGCCCTTTTTTCCTTCTCAGTTAGGGCTGGCTTAAAATAGCTTATCTTTTCAAGCTCCTCCACTATACGGGAATACACTTCGCCTGAAGCTGCATCTTTGACAAAATCCATCTCTTGAAACCCTTTACTGTAGCGGCTTTGCAGAGAATCGAGAAACATAATAGTAGTATCTCTTCTCTTATCTCCCGTTACCTCCAGGTAACTACCTGTAAATACCTCAGAAAGGTCAGGTTGGGCTTTATTGCCTCTCAGTGGGTAGTTTCTCTTATCAAGTAGCCTGGTTGCCATGAGTAGCTGACTGCCTGATATGTCTACTTCTGCTAATTCTTCACCTTTATAGGTGATAAAGGGTCGAAGTTCCTTTGGTAACCTGGTTAGTGGTGTGTGTAACCTATGCCCGAAATCGTCTTGTATTAGCTTTATATTGCCACTAGCAATGGTTTTTATGTCTTCGAGCTGGATTTGACGTATAATTTCAACCTCCTCAGGTGTCAACTTTCCTTTTCCTTTCATCGCTTTAGCCATTGAAGCGTTATAACGTGCATTCACCCATGCTTCCGCTTTTGGTGCGTCAATCTGCAACCCACCATCCTGGAGGGCATTTTCCAACCGGTTCACGACCCTTTTGCAATAATGCCGTGGTATAGGCATATCTGCAATTTTCCTTAGTTTCCGCAACAGGATCGTATCTGTTATTGTGACCCACCTACTTTCGTAGCTGTAGCTTGGGCCAAACTTAAAACCTTTGGAGACTGAACCTGCCTGGTAACTACCATCACACTGTAAAATACCGACCTGCATCATCCAGGCTACCACTTTCATGTAGTGGTTGCCAATCTGCTTTTTTAACATCACCGCATTCAAAGGCACATAAAAAGGCTCATGCTTCCTGGGATGACAAAAGTCCTCACCCAGGGTCTTCATTTGGCTGTATACACTTTTACAGATGACATGTACCATGTCTTTATTAAACCTCGGGATGTCTGGCGGATATGCCTCTATCAGTCGATCAAGATCTAGGTTGACTGGAATCCTCGCCTTTACATCACCTTTGCTTTTTATTTGCCGGAGTATTCTGCGTATTTTAGAGCTAATTCTAGGGCTGACCAAGTGCTTACCAAACACGACCCTATTTGAACGCTTAACAGCTCTACTTTTATATGATTCTATATACTCCTTCACTTCATTCAATTTCACCTGTTTCATAACAACTTCACATTATACTTACTAATTGTTTTCGAAACCTAGACCTTCCCCAGCGGGAAGCCTAGGCCGAAAACATTTAACGCAATGCCTTACTGGCGCATATTTTGCTGGAGTAGTCGAAAACCTCGGGACATTTCCAGATCCAATAAATGCAAACTACTCTACTGTTTTTTAGCATTATTATTATAGGTTCAGCCATTCCTTTTCTCTTGCTGTAGCCATATATTATGTTGCGTGCAGTATTGTAGTTGCGTCCAGTCGCTTCAGCCCATTCACCAATCGTCGCGAATGACTGGGCTAGCTCATTGTCAATAACACCGACAGCTTTGTAATGGGTTCCGCCTTTATTGCCACTACGACCATCGTCGTAACTAAACTGTACATTTTGGGCATGACTACACCACATAAGGTTGCTTTCGTTGTTATCAGAACTGTTATTATTTTTATGATGGACTACAGTCGCTCCTTTAGGCTTAGGCAACATTGCAAACCCTATCAATCTATGAACGTACTCCCAACGAGTAAATCCAGCCTCGCAAAGGCGCACCCTCATGTAGCCTCCTTTGTTCTTTACGGGTTTTAGCTCCCTGCCTTTGATATGTCTCGTGACACCATTTTTCAGTGTTATTGTCCTGGGGATACTGCGCACTCTACCGCACGCACTAACTTGATAATTCCGGTATCCTGGTATGGGATACCACTTCACCTTATTCATTTTGTTGAATTTTGGCGTTAACTAATCTGCTATGACAAAGAATGCCACAGCTTTTCAAGCCTTTTTAGATGGGAAATTTTCTGTTCATTGATGATTTACAGAACAGTATGCATATACAAATATATAATAATTAGTTCAAAAGAACAAATTTATTATACGTTTATTTCGTAAATATCTTAACGTTTTTCGTTAGAAATCACTTACGAATAGCACCGAGGAAGTTTCTACATATAACTCAATCCTAACGTGATTAGTTACCCCGACCTGGCAGTAGTTACGACGACAACTTTTGAGCCAAGCGGTTTAAACGAAAAGCAAAATCTTACTGCCAAGCTAATCTATAAACCTGCTGAAAGGCGCCCATACCATTACCCACTACCCATCAGTACAAAACAGAGCAGATCGTAACGCAATGCTGAGAACAAAACAATGGTGCTTTTTCTTAATAAGTGTTTAATTTAGGGCTAAACCTCCCTGCATGATTAGGAAAACTGCCAGCCTGTTTACTGTTTCACTGCTATTGTTTTTGGCGATAAAAAGCTTTGCGCAAGTCTATTATCCGGTTACACATCTTTCAGGTGCACAGGCCATAGGAGGCAGAGTAGTTACAGTTACCCCAATAAATAACCCGAGCAGTGGTTTTAGTTGTGTTGGTCCATATTCCATAGGGTCAGGCTCTCCGACTGGATATATGTTTTCGTTTTCAAAAGCGGTCGACCAAGTTATGGTAAATATGCAGTCCGTTAGCCCCAATGATATAGTGAGCATTTATGTCAACGGCACTCATTACTCCCTAAACTCGTCCAATCTTGGTCCATTTATTCCTGCTACTTGCGCTTCCGGTACCGTCTATATTGATGCTAATGGAGACCTGCAGGGTAATGGTAATACGCAACTCCACTTTTTCTCTGTATCTATAGATTCTATTCGTGTAATTGGCCCAGCGGGCTTCAGTGGTATGATCTTCGATTTTAAATTCGCCGGAGATACCTTGGTTACTATCAAAGAACCAATGCAAGACACTTTGCTCTGCTCGCTCGATAGCATTAAGCTAACGTTTACCACCATGGGCAGGTTTAAGAGTAATAATGTATTTACAGCTCAACTTTCCAATGCAGCAGGCAGTTTCGCTACTCCCATTAGTATAGGTACCCGTGCGGCAGATACTACTGACACCATTAAATGCCAGATACCTGTAAACACACCTACAGGCACAGGCTACAAGCTGCGCATCATTTCAACTAATCCTATTGATACTTCTGACATCAATATCAAGAACATAGCCATTGGCAATGCCCCGCCAGCCAACTTGAATGCAACTGCTAATACGCCCGTATGTTCAGGCACTACACTCAATTTAACAGCCAATACGACAGGCAGCGGTTATAACTGGAGTTGGGCCGGGCCTTTATCCTATACTTCCAATTTGCAAAACCCTTCCATCAGCAATGTTGCTACTAACCAGTCGGGCGATTATATAGTGACAGGTAGGCTGCATGGCTGCGTAGGTAAGGACACGGTGACTGTTACGGTCAACCAGTCTCCTGCAGCAATAACAGCAGGCAGCAACAGCGCTATTTGCGAAGGTGGCACACTAAGTCTAACCACTACCAGTGGTGGAGCGGGCGCTACGTACAGCTGGGCAGGCCCCGCAAGCTATACAGCGGGTGTTCAGAACCCGTTGCGAGTAAGTACTACTACAGCCCATAGCGGGGATTACATAGTTACGGCTACATTAAACAACTGCGATGCCAAAGACACGGTGACAGTGCTGGTAAAGCCCATGCCTGCTGTACCTACAGCCAGCAACAATGGCCCCTTATGTCCGGGCGATAGCCTGGGCCTAGCAGGGGCTAGCACAACATCAGGGGTTAGCTACAGCTGGATTGGACCCAGCTCTTTCAGCAGTAGCCTGCAAAATCCGTACATATTAAATGTAACGAGTAGTCATTCCGGTGTATATTCTCTCACTACATCGCTAAGTGGATGTAGCACCAGTGCACAGACAACTGTAGTAATTAAACCCGTACCCGCTATGCCCACCGCAAACAGCAACAGTCCTGTTTGTGCAGGTGGCTCACTAAACCTGAATGCAAATAGTATAACAGGTGGTGTTAGCTACAACTGGAACGGACCCAACGGATATGTTTCAACTATACAGAATCCTACCATAAATCCTGCTGGCCTCAGCGACGCTGGTAATTATACCGTGACAGCAACACTGAACGGATGCACTTCAGCTGCAGGAAATACGAGTGTTATTATCAACAATATAGCCAGCCTTGGTGCATACCCCAGCCCTAACGACACAGTGTGCCAAATGAACCCTGCTGCTAGTTTAGTCGCTGTGCCTTTTAACGGAGGAAGCAGCCCACAATTTCAATGGTTCAAGAATGGAAACCTAGTACCAGGTGCTACTGCGGTGAGCTATGCAACGACAGGCATTACTCAGGGGGACACTTTCTATTGCCGCATGACATCTACAGGTGTTTGTGCTGGCCCCCTGGTGTTATATAGCCCCAAAATAGGTTTAACGGTTCTGCAATCAGCAGCCCCACCTATTGTAAACGTCAATGTTAGTCCGGGGACTCTATTAAGTCCGTGGCAAATGGTAACCTTTGCAGCTGTGGCAAGTGGTAACTCAGGCACAAATCCACAATACCAATGGAAACGCAATGGAAGCAATATCATCGGTGCAACCAGCTCTACCTGGAGTGCCAATAACCTTGCAGACAACGATGAGATCAGCTGTGTAGTAACCAGCAATGCCTGGTGTGCTGATCCTGCAAGTGTGGAAAGCAATAAAACCCGGATAAATATTAAAACCGCGGTACATGACGTTACTGCAAGCCGTTATAAACTATATCCTAATCCTGTCGCAAATGAACTGACGATAGAAGGAGAATCAGGTATGCAAGTCTCCATACTTAATCTGCTGGGGCAAGAATTATATAAACATGTTTTGGGCACGAGCAAAGAGGTTATAAACATTTCTCAGTTGACACCTGGTCATTATTTGCTGCAGCTAAAAGATAATGATGGCAGAAGATCGCTGGTAAAGCTTGAGAGGCTATAAAACTTTAAAGTTGCTCGAAATACGCCTTATTTTTTCATAAAGAAGCTTCCCTGTGTAACATCAACGACGTCATCTTTTTCGTCATATTTTGCTTTGAATGAAAATGTCCCTGAAACCTTACGGTTGGCATCGTCGACTTTGATTGTAATACTTCCCGTATGGACTGAGTCTGCTTTCCATCCATGCCTGGTGCTTACATCCAAATCGTCGTACCATGCGATGTTTTTACCATTGAGCGGGTAGGTGCCCGATTTGATGTTCTTTTCGTAAACAGAAATGATGATTCCATTAGATCCATCGTCGTTGTAGCCAGAAATAGTCAAAAATTCGCTTGTCCAGTCTAAAGACAAACCAGAACCATCGCTCCTCCACCTGTTGCCATCTATTTTGCAGGTCATATATTCTTCGTCAGTTGGCGATAATTCAAATTTTTCACAGCTGGAAAAAAACAATGTAATGGAAGCAATAATCAGCGATAAGAAACGATTCATGGGCGCAAAGATAAGGCTAATCTCTTGCAAGCCAGTACTTGCCCCTGTTTAGAACGACATCAAAACGTTGATATAGGTTAATGCCTCCCGATTTTAAAAATAACCAAGGGTGAGATAGTGTTTAATAACATCCACCTTTCTGGACAAACAATAACTATTTTAGTTATCAGCACCTATATTCAATATATACAGTTATAACCTAGCAGGTTAGAGATCGAGACACCCAATAGATCATCCCTCTATTGAGTCTGCTTCGCCTGGTGCCCCCCCCGGGGTGGAGCCCCCTCCCCCGGGAAAGGTCTCTGCTAAGCAGGAGAGTTATGTTGTATTTTCTTTACTGGTCGGACCGCTGTAGCGGACTGGCCAGGTTTCTTTTGAGACGGTCTCGCTCTCTGTAATCTCAAAGTCCCCTGAAAAGAAATATCTTTACATCCATTCATTAACCATGCATGGTTGCTTGTCGTTAACTTGTAAGAGCTGTATAGTGCCTCCCAAAAGCCTTTGCTGTAGCGGTTTCCCCGCAAAAGAGCATCTGACTCATAATCAGAGGGAGTTCCCATTTATCACATGGCTGAAGCTCCAGTCCATGGCTCGTTTTCACCGGTATTAATACGAGATGCTAATGAACTTGCAGTAAAACTTCTATTATTCTGAAGTGAATGGCTCGAACACCTCAATTCCAAGTTCGTATATGTCTACATTATCCCTTTCGCAAATATCGAAGCTTCGGTCGAGCAGTCTATTTCTCGTTATGGCTTCTTCCTTCGTGTAAGTATCTTGTTTTGTTTCGCCGTTGATATAATCTTCAAATGGCGTGTCAGGATGAAAATTTAAGTCCTCCGTCTTCAGCTGCCTAAAAAACGTCTTTACATCATCAATGGATTCAATCTTCTGTATCATTACAATATATTTTGCAATGAAGATGTAATTAATAGTTCACCCGCTCAGCAAGGAAATTGCTAAAGTTTTGCAAGTGAAAAAGCAGTTTCCACGTAGCTTGTTAACATAACTTTCTCATACATCTGTGACCTAAGTCACATTCAGAATGTCTAAATCATAGAAATTTGCAGTTAATGGCTTCGCTATCTAAATATCTCTTGCTACTGCTGATTATGGTCGGCTTGGTTTTCTCGAGCGGTTACGCCAATATTAAAAAATGCAACAAATCGATTATAGGAATTAAAGTCGTTGGCTCAAGTTCTACAAACGAGGACAGCTCAAACAAAAATCTTCCACATAGCGTTAAAACTTGCCAAACGACCGATTGGACAAGTGCGCAAGAACTATACAATTTTCGGACAGTTCGTTTGTTCCCTGAAAGCACACAGCATCTATCAATTCTTGACTCTTCAATTTGGTTGCAGGCTCCTGTCAACAAGCTGTATAAGCCGCCGCGCGGCTAAACTCCTCCGCAGCATTTTTTTTCAACTTTTTTAAACAAACAACATGGAAAATGATAAGTATTTCCGGTTGTTGAGAGCTTTTTCGAGCCTGATATTCATATACGCGGGCGTGAAACATGTTGTGCATCCGGATAAAATCATCGGACGCATTTCAAAGGCAACGATTTTCGAAATATTGCCTTCTGTACAACTGTTCACGGTCATGGTGATAATAACAGGGATAATAATGATAGTGGGTGCAATATTGCTGCTAATTGGAAAATTCCAGGCACAGGCGGCTCTTGCACTGCTACTCGTCCTGATTCCGATTACACTTTCAGTACAACTTGAAAACCTCAACGACCTCGGACCCTTTTTTAAGAACGTTGCCATTGCCGGCAGCCTAATCTTTATAATAAAAAAACATCCAGATGATAAAAAAACAAATTAGCATATTCTTATTCCTGCTTTTCGCATCGATGGTGGCCATCGCTCAAACAACAGGAGAAGACAACTTACTATTTCTTCTAAGAAAAAAGGAACATTTGGCTCAGGCCTTAGTCACAGCAGAACAATTGAGAAGTTCTGAAAAGACGACCACAATAAACCCAGGCGAAATAGTAATCATCCTATGCGGTGAAGAAGTAAAGATGTTGACAGAGCCTTCATCTGTCGACCTCATCAAGAACGCCGAACGACTAAATGTTAATGTCGTGGCATGCGGACTATCGCTCAATAAATTCAACCTTAGCCGGCAACAGCTTCTGCCGGGGGTACGATATGTCACGAACGGATTTATAAAGGCATTCGAATTACAGAAGCAAGGGTATCTATCTGTTGAACTATAAAATACAAATTATGAAACGATACTTTTTAATAACGCTGGTGGCTATATCATCAATAGCTGCATTGGCATACAGCAATCTGCCTTCATCAGTTGACAAAAAATCAGAGGTCATAGAAGCCGGCAAGGAATTCGCTTCACCACTTGAGTCACTTGACCTGGTTGATGCAAAAGGTAACAAACTCGATGCTTCATCTCTAAAAGGAAAAAACGTGTTCGTCAATATCTGGGCTTCGTGGTGTATGCCGTGCAAATTAGAGATGCCGGGTATACAAAGTCTCTATGGACAGACATCAAGAGAATCCAGTGTCTTTATCATGATTTCGGTAGACGAAAGTGCGGCTAAAGCTCTGTCGTACGTCCAGAAAAAGGAATACACGGTTCCCGTATATTTCCCATCTGGGCCACTACCCGAATTATTGAACGTGCGGTCGATACCTGCTACTTTTTTATTTGACAGGAAAGGGGCATTGGTCAAAACCGTTGAAGGTATGGGATACTTCAACACCCAAAAATATGTCGACTTGCTGTCTAAGTAATAACTAATAAACGATTCTATGCAGAACAGGAGAGATTTTCTACGCAATTCGGCACTGGCTGGAATGGGATTCATGCTTGGACCAGCAGATGTAGCCGGGGCAAATAAAACACGAACCAATATGGAACAGGGAAGCGGAAAATCAAAAATTACGATTCTTCATACAACCGATGTGCACTGCCAGCTGCATCCACACGATGAAATGTTCTGGGAAAACGACAAAATGACCTTTAGAAAAACAGGGGGGTATGCGCATATCGATTCGTACTTTCAGGAGGTGAGGAACGAAAACCCGAATACAATCATCGTTGACACCGGTGATATGTTCCAGGGTAGTGAACTCAGCGTCAAAACTTCGGGAAATGTTATGCCCCCTATACTTAACGCGATGGGTTACGGTCTGTTTCTTCCCGGAAATTGGGAAGTGGTATACGGCAAACAACAGATGCTACGGCTTATGGGCTCTCTAAATGCGCCTAAGACATGCGCCAATATGTATCACGACCTTGGCGATGGCCGGAAGGGTGAGCTGATATTCCCACCCTACCATATCTGGAATATCGCAGGGGTGAAAATCGGCTTTATCGGCTATACAGACCATTTAGTTCCCGTTCGCCAGTCACCAATGTATAGCAAAGGCATCGTGTACACAGAACCCGAGGAGAACATCGAACATTATGTCACTCACCTGCGTCGGAACGAACAATGCCAGTTTGTAATCGTACTGTCGCACCTTGGATTATCACAACAGATAGCGCTTGCCAATAACCCTGCCTGCGAGGGTGTTGACTACATCCTCGGTGGAGACACGCACGAACGTGTCAGGAAGCCCATCGAATGCACGTATGCGAAAGTAGTCGAACCTGGAGCCTTTGGCTCATTTACCGGAAGGCTCGACCTCATCGTGGAAAACGGCAATATAATCGAAGAGTCCTACGAGCTGGTTGAAATGACCGCCACGAAATACCGGCCCACAGAGCGTATATCAAGGTTAGTCGAAGCAGCCGAAGCTCCGATGTTGCAGGAAATGAATAAAATCATTGGCTACAGTACCATACCGCTTTACAGGTACTTTGTTATCGAAAACACGATTGATACCCTGATTACCAATGCCGTAAAATGGAAAGTGAACGCAGACATTGCTTTGTCGAACGGATTTCGTTTTTGCCCGCCGCGCGTTGAACGGGATAAAACTGGAAATATTCCGATAACGGAGGCTTTTTTGTACGACATGTTGCCGGTTGACAGCAAAGTCAGAACTGCCAAAGCAACTGGACGGCAGATTGTTCAATGGCTCGAAAAAGAAATGAACAACGTATTTGCCACGCAGGCCGAACAACGATTCGGGGGATGGCTGGTCAAGTTCAGCGGGATGAACGTTGTATTTGAAGCTCATGGAGCAGCCAATAAGAGAATTAAGTCTGTGCATATTGGAGGAGAGCCGATACAAGTAAACAGGATATATATGCTAAGCGCCTGTGAGCGTGAAGGCGACCCCGATGATGTCCTCTGCCGTCTCAAAGGTGTCGAAAGCGCGGCAAATACCTCTTTTACGCTACATGAAGCTGTTAAGGAATACCTTGCTGCATTTAGCCCGGTCACTCCGGAGCCGCCCGGAAACGCTGTGGCAACGGATGTATCACGGCAACTGCTTACCCAAGTGACAGGAGTGGATTACAAATTCACCTGATTTTCAACTGCAAGAGGCGATTGGCCTATTTTGTCGCCTCTTGCAGTTAAATTGCATGAACGCTCAATAACCTAACACGGCCTAAATGGTATCACAACAAGAACTCAAGTCTATTTTTCCGTCGTTTGAAGATTCATTAATTGATGAACTTGCCAATGCGAGCGACTGCAAGACGTTCAAGGACGGTACGCTATTGATGAAGACCGGCCAGTACATACGTTCTACCATGATAGTTCTCGACGGACTGGTCAAAGTGTTTCGTGAAGATGAGGAGGGCAATGAATACTTTATGTATTTCATTGAGCCAGGGCAAGCCTGTGCTCTTTCTATGGTTTGTTCATCAACGCAGGACACGAGCGAACTGACCGCCGTCGCAGTCGGTGACATCGAGGTGTTAACCGTCCCGCTCTCCAAAATGGATGAATTGATGGCTAAATACACGGACTGGTACCAGTTCGTACTGAGAACTTACCGTAAGCGCTTCGAGGAATTGCTGGTCACAATCGACCATATCGCATTCAGGAATATGGACGAACGATTGGTTTTTTACCTTAAGAAAACGCAAAAAGGCCTCAAGTCTAATATCATTCCTCTTACACATGCCGAGATAGCTAACGAATTGAACTCGTCTCGTGAGGTTATCACGCGCCTGATGAAAAAGCTTGCTGAAAAAGGGGCCGTTAAGCTCAATCGGAATAGCGTGGAAATTATCGATGCCACCTTGCTGGATGTGACTTAAATCACCGAGCAAGCCATGCTGTCTGACGAAATTCGCAGCATGGAAATATTAGGTTACCTGGCCGCTACGCTAATAGGCATATCTCTGGGGTTGATTGGAGGAGGAGGCTCCATCCTAACCGTACCTGTGCTCGTTTATCTTTTTGGTATCGACGTTACTCTTTCTACCTCTTACTCTTTATTCATTATCGGTACTACGAGCCTTGTCGGTGCATACAGGAATTACAGAAAAGGCCAGGTCAGCATAAGAACCGCTCTGCTATTCGGGATTTCTTCAATAGCAACCGTATATATATCGCGGAAGTTCCTATTGCCCGTCGTTCCGGACGTCCTTTTCAATATTGGCGATTTTCACGTTACCAGGTCTTTCGCTACGATGACGCTGTTCGCTGCATTAATGCTGTTCGCGTCACTTTCAATGATTAAATCGAACGATAGCCCTGCAGAGCCATCAAAATCACACCATGGGGCACGTTTCCTATCGAACCTGTTGTTCGCCGGTATCGGAGTTGGTCTGGTGACAGGGCTGCTTGGAGCGGGAGGTGGCTTTCTCCTTATACCTGTTCTGGTGTTGCTGTTCAGGATGCCGATGAAAGAAGCGGTTGGCACTTCCCTTCTCATTATCGCACTCAATTCCCTCTTTGGATTCGCCGGAGATATGGGAAACGTAACGCCTGATTGGAAACTATTATTAACGCTTACGGCGATAGCCATCTCAGGCATTCTGGCCGGAGGAATGCTGAGCAATCGAATCGATGGGAAACGACTGAAAAAAAGCTTTGGCTGGTTTGTGTTGATAATGGCCGTCTATATCCTGATAAAGGAAACTTTATTGCGCTGATTAGTGTGACCCAAGTCACTGATGGGTCCCGCTCCATAACGGAAATTTGCATCAAGAAACAATCAATTTATGAAAGTAGAACAAATTTATACCGGCTGTCTTGCACAAGGCGCCTACTATATTGAGAACAATGGCGAAGTCGCAATCATCGACCCGCTGCGGGAAGTTGCGCCCTACATCGAAAAAGCCAACAAGGACAACTCGTCCATCAAATACGTTTTCGAAACGCACTTTCACGCGGACTTTGTTTCTGGCCATATCGATTTGTCGAAGAAAACAGGCGCGCCTATTATTTACGGGCCAATGGCCAACCCTGGATTCGATGCCATCATAGCAAAAGACGGCCAGGAGTTCAAGCTTGGAGACGCAACAATAAAAGTACTGCACACTCCCGGACACACTATGGAAAGCACGTGTTATTTACTCATTGATAAAGAAGGCAAAAAGACAGCCCTTTTCTCAGGCGATACGCTATTTATCGGTGATGTCGGCAGGCCGGACCTTGCGCAAAAAGGTGGAATCTCACAGGAGGAACTTGCAAGCACTTTGTTTGACTCCCTGCGGTCAAAGATAATGAGTCTTCCCGATGACGTCGTGGTCTATCCAGCACATGGCGCCGGTAGCGCATGCGGCAAAAACATGAGCAAGGAAACGACAGATACTATTGGCAATCAAAAGAAAAGCAACTATGCGTTACGAGCCGACATGACCAGAGAGGAATTTATAAAAGAAGTGACCACGGGCCTGCTGCCTCCACCGTCATACTTTCCATTAAATGTCATGATGAACAAACAAGGATATGAAAGCATAGATGAGGTTCTCACACGTGGTTTACAGGCCCTGTCTCCCGATGCCTTCGAGTCCGCTGCCAACGAAACGGGGGCATTGGTACTCGACACCAGGGACGCTCAAACATTCGCGAAGGGCTTTATCCCCAATTCCATTAATATCGGTATCGATGGCAACTTCGCGCCGTGGATCGGCGCGCTTGTGCCTGACATTAAACAACAAATACTCATCGTCGCTGAGCCCGGGCGGGAAGAAGAAGTGGTTACCCGCTTATCGCGAGTAGGTTACGATTATAGTATTGGCTACCTGGAAGGCGGTTTTGAGTCTTGGCTTAAATCGGGTAAAGAAACCGACACAATAGAATCGATAAGCGCTGACGAACTCTCCCGGTTAGGACAAAACGAAAAGCTGGAAATTATAGATGTACGTAAGAGCTCAGAGTATCAAAGCGAGCATATTGTTGACGCTACCAATGCCCCCCTCGATGCTGTCAATGAGAGCATGAAACTGCTTGACAAGGATAAACGGTACTACGTCCATTGCGCGGGAGGTTACAGGTCAATGATATTCGCTTCTATACTTAAGGCTCGCGGATATGATAATCTCATAGACGTGAAGGGCGGCTTTAAGGCCATAAAAGACAGTAACCGATTCTCCCTTACAGATTACGTTTGCCCTACAACACTATTATAACCATAAAAAATATAGACTATGTTTAACATCAGCAATCTTTTCGGGGGTCCGAAACAGGACATCAAAAAAATATACAATGACGGCGCTTATGTAATTGACGTTCGTAGTGCCGATGAATTCCGCGCAGGACATTTCCAAGGAGCGGCCAATATCCCGCTCGATACAATCGCAACCCAGGTTGAGCATATTCGTAAGAAAGGCAAACCGGTGATATTGATATGCCGTTCGGGAGCAAGAAGTTGCATCGCTACTAATGTTTTAAAAAACGCTGGTCTTGAGGCATACAACGGCGGTGGCTGGACAGACTTTAAAGCAAAGGTGGCGTGAACAAAACGATAGCGGTTATTCTGTTAGCCGTTGCCTTGGCCATCGGTTTTCAATCACATGGCCAGCATCTGAACGGTTGGCTGCGTACGACGGGGAGTTTACGGTTGACAGATAAATGGAAGACGGACATGGAATTACAGGGCAGGTGGCAAAATGGCTTGAACAATATCAATCCATTAAAAGAGAAGCTACTTTTCTCATACCGGCACTGGGTATATTACAAACATGACGAGTCGTTGCAATTTGGCCTGTCTCCCTTCGCATATTACTCGCTGTTCAAAATCATAGAGGACTCAACCGATTATAATACGTCACCGGTCCATGAATATAGAACCACAATATCGGCTGAAGTCCGGCACAAATTGATTGGCAATCTATACGCGACCGACAAAACCATGCTTGAATATCGAATATTTAGCCAGAGCGGCAACATTCTTAGGCTGCGAAATAAACTGGGGCTGGAATACAAAATAAATAAGCCCCTGGCCTTGAAGCTATCTCATGAGGTATTGCTGAATGCAGCAGGAGTCGAGAAACAGTATTTTTTCGACCACGAACGAACCGGCGTGAGTATGGAAATTAGAACTGCGATGGGATATGTGGAAGCAGGATACATACGCGCAAGTCGCCTACCTGTGTTAGCGGAAACAATACTGACCGAAAACAACCTTTTTATCAATTTAGGATTTACGATTAATCAAAACAGACAAGTTATCAGTAATGTTAGAAATCATTAAACAGCCCTGGCCCTGGTATATCGCAGGACCGCTCATCGGGCTCACCGTACCAGCTTTGCTAATTCTGGGAAACAAGCACTTTGGTATTTCAGCGAACTTGCGTCACATCTGTGCGGCATGTATTCCGGCTAAAGTCCCCTTCTTCAAGTATGATTGGAAAAAGGAGGTTTGGAACTTGCTATTCGTAGTTGGAATTATAGGTGGGGCTGCGATTGCTGCCATATGGTTACAAAACCCGGCATCCATTGAGCTCAATCCAAAGCTTGTTGAAGAATTGGCGGGTTATGGAATAACAAATTACGACTCGCTGGTCCCAGGACAATTGTTTTCCTTTGAGAACCTTTTAACAATAAGAGGGTTTCTTATCATGATAGTTGGAGGCTTCGTCGTAGGCTTCGGTACCAGGTATGCCGGTGGTTGCACGTCAGGCCACTCAATAATGGGGCTATCGAATCTTCAATGGCCGTCTCTCGTGGCAACAATAAGCTTTATGGTTGGCGGCTTCTTAATGGCCAACTTCATTTTACCACTCATTATGGCTCTCTAAAACAAAACAAATGGCAGAAACTAAAATAACAGATGCGGCATTTGACACCGACCATGAAATACGGGCACAGGACTCTGTCTGCATTAATGAATCGCACCTTACGCACAAATGGTATCACCAAATAAAATACATAGTTGTCGGCATCCTTTTCGGAGTGGCATTTGTGAAAGCTGAAATAATCTCGTGGTTTAGAATACAGGAGATGTTCCGCCTGCAAAGCTTCCACATGTTCGGGGTAATAGGCAGCGCCGTAGTCGTTGGGGCAATTTCAGTATGGCTCATCAAGCGATATAATGCGAAGACTATTTATGGAGAGAAGATTGAATTTCATCCAAAAAAATTCAACAAAGGTCAAATTTACGGCGGCTTGCTATTCGGGCTGGGTTGGGCAATGACAGGGGCATGTCCGGGTCCTCTGTTCGCCCAGCTTGGGACAGGCGCATTTGCCGTTCTTGCAGTCATATTAAGCGCAATCGCCGGCACATGGGTCTATGGATACTTCAGGGAGCGCTTGCCCCACTAACGTTAAATCAGACAATATGAACAACACTAAATCACATTGGGAAACGGTCTATAACACCAAACAGCCAAACGAGGTTTCGTGGACACAAGATAAACCTCAAACCTCACTGTCATACATTCAGTCTTTGAACTTGCCTAAAAAAGCTGCTATAATTGACATCGGTGGCGGTGATAGCAGGCTCGTTGACAATTTAATTGAACTGGGTTACAGGAACGTCACAGTGTTGGACATTTCTGAAAGCGCCCTCGAACGTGCAAGACAACGACTCGGGAACAAAGCCGACCTGGTGAAATGGCTGGCGATAGACATTACAGAATTCGAACCCCAAAGCAAATACGATGTATGGCACGACCGGGCCACGTTCCATTTCATGACTACGGAATACCAAATTAGCCAATACATTCGCGCCTTTGAAGTTTCGGGTGCAAGACATTTGTTTATTGGAAGTTTTTCAAAAGATGGCCCAACCAAATGCAGTGGGCTTGACATAAAGCAATATGACCCAACAGACATGCAGAAAAGATTTGGCAACTTTGAGATGACGGCCTTCACTAAGGAAGACCATATAACGCCGTTTGGTACTAAGCAAAATTTTGTCTTTTGCAGTTTCGATAGAAAAGAAAAACTGAGTCGATAAAAGTGGAGGTGGCAATTTTGCCACCTTCCTTATTTAAAACTTCAGCAGCGTTTCAGAAATTTCCTTCGTTTTATTGTCAGGAAGCGTCTTTAAGTAGTGAGCTGTAGTGGCAGAAGTAGAGTGGCCAAACAGGTCACGTATAAACTCTATTGGCGTACCTTGTAGTTTCAGGTTTGTACCAAAGGAGTGGCGTGCAAGGTTTAAGTTCAATGGCTTTGTAAATCCAAGCTTCTTACCAATATCATTTAGTACGTGATTAATCTTCTTCTTTATCGTTTTACGGCGTAGTTCCTTCTTCGCAGAAGTGTTGAACCTGGTATCGTCCATAATCGGGAACACGTACTGCTCAGGCTCTTGTGGCTTGTTTCCCCATTCATTGATGATACGCTGCATCTCAGGGTGCAGGTAAATCTTTATCTCCTTGTTGGCAATCGTGTTCGTTCTTTTGGTCTTCTCCCTTACAATAGAAATGTACTCTCCTTGGATATTTTTATACCTCATGTACATCATATCCTTAGGATTGATACCGTTTGCAAGGTAACAGAACAGCCAGTAGTCCTTTGCCCTGCGCTCCCGCATCAGCGGGCTTTGGAA
Source organism: Polluticoccus soli (assembly GCF_029269745.1). Lineage (NCBI taxonomy): Bacteria > Pseudomonadati > Bacteroidota > Chitinophagia > Chitinophagales > Chitinophagaceae > Polluticoccus > Polluticoccus soli. Next base: position 948,535 of record NZ_JARJHT010000001.1, read on the forward strand.
CTCATACAGCGCCTTTACCTCCTCAGGATAAAGAACATTCTTAGATTTAACTGATGTACCTATTGTATATTTTCTAAAAGGATAGAACCTTTGTGGGATATAACCGTCAGTAATGGCTTTATTGAAGATGGCACGCAGACCTCGCAGGTAAATTTGAGCTGTGGCAGGTGAATTGCCGTTTGCAATCATCCAATTGTTATAGGATTTAAGAAAATCGGCATCCATCTCTTCAAAGTATAATTTAGCACGGAACTGCTTTAATGATTTTAAACCTTGTCCGTAATTCTCTGCTGTCCTGAGTCTATCCTCTTTTTTGAGATTTCTGATGTACTCTTCATACAAAAAGGTAACGTCGGTCTTGTTGTTTAGGAACAACTCAGCTTCCGACTTAAAAACGCGCTGAAATGTTTCTCTTGTTGGATTAGGCAGATGTGAGAGAACGTGCTCCGCTTTGTTGACGTATTTGTTTATTGCGCTTCGCAGCTCTTTGACTTCCAAGCTACCGCCCCGGCCGCTCATGGCTTTCTCAAATTCTTCCTTAGAGGCGTAAAGCTGTAAACCAACCTTAAATTGAACGCCTCCAATCCTGACTGCAATCTGCACCGGACATTTATCTGTTCCCTTCTTAGGATAGCGCTTGTCCCAGTGAACATGTACTGAATATATTTCTCGTTTCATTGTCTTCGAATATTATAAGCCGAAGATGCAAGAAATCGGATTGCCAGTCCCCCTGATTTGCGCTAATGTTTCGCAAGTCCAATGTTAATTCACCTTCCCAGCTTCGAAGGCATTCTAAGCGGGTCCTGATAGTGCTGAAAAATTGATAATAGCAATCGTATCTATTAGCTTTTTGCCTATCTTTACTATAGGCGAAGCTTTATTAAAGCTTGGGGGCTATATGCCCCCTTTTCATTACGTACAGTTGTTACGTTAAAAAGAGAAAAAGAATTTGAAGAGCACGCCAAAGCGTTATACCATATCATCAAGTACTATCTAATCAGTCATTTCAGAAATCTACGAAACAGTGTACGCTGACAAAAGCACTTTAGATGTAGACCCTTTGTCAATTTCAAACCATTATTCAATCTCATGGTCTCGTAACTGTCGGGAAAGCTTTGTAAAGCCAACAACAGTTCCATCGTCGTCGTGCAGAGCTGTAATAACGATACTGCCCCAAAACGTGCTTCCATCTTTACGCACACGGCGGCCAATGTGCCTGGCTCTGCCTTCACGCCTCGCAAGTTCCAAAAGCTGTTCGGGCAGCTTTTCTTGTCTATCGCCAGGGAGATAAAATATATTAAAATTCTGCCCAACTATTTCATCGGGTCTATACCCCTTTATTTCCTGTGCACCTTTGTTCCATGAAAGAATAGTCCCGTCGCTATCAAGCAAGATTATTGCGTAGTCTTGCACTTCGTCAATCATCCGACGGTGTAGAAACTCAAGTTTCTCCTTCTTGTCTAACTTCATATCGCTCTCTCTAATTAAAATTTCCATTTCAGTCCGCAAAGATACAACCAGAATATTTTAGTAATCAGTACACCTATCCATTGTATCTTTAACAATTATCCAGACTTGGCTGATGTACGGGGTCACGAACAACATAACATTTGCAAAGGCAGCCACTATTGAAACAAAAGCACCTTAAACTTAAGGGCCTTCAATACACCAAAGGTTTGGAAACAATAGGAGTAATCATTGATTTGATTATTTTCAGAATTGATGAAGAACGAAATGTGCGCTTAAATTTCAATTCAAATAATCCAATCATTTATCAAAACATTGATAACAATGAGCCTGGATTTGGAGTACTGGTTGCGATTAAACATGAACATTTAGCTTTGCGTAAGCCGGTAATATCATTCCAGCACTTGGATGAATATCTTACCGAGTGTGGGTTATAGTACATACCGAAGACAGGATTACGTTAAGTCTATGTGGCAACTGTTACCACAGCTATTAGTTCATGCGATATTCGTTCAGCTATTGACGAAAGCGCCAATTCAATAGCACCAGCATGCTGAATTTTTGACTCATTCATCAACACGATAAGACCAAGTGGTTCGCCATTGGGATGCATTAAAGGCGTTCCGATATAGCTTTCAATTTTCAAATCCTGAAGCTCTTTGTCATCCGGAAACATTTGTTGCACCCCCGAAGGGAAATAGCAACAATTACGACCCACTACATTTTCGCAAGGTGTACCATATAATGAATACGTCATGTTGTCTATAACCTTTCCCTTGGCAACCAGCGTTACTGTTTTAATTTTAGAACGGTCTTCCGGCAACTTACTCCAGTCTCTTCAGCTATTCATTTGTTCTACAATTTATTTAGTTTGATTCAATTTCTCCAGAGTTGCATTATAGGTTACACCAAAAGGTCAACTTTAAAAAACACAATTTAAAACACAATTCCTGCTGCAATTTCGTTTGCTATGGCTTCTCGTTGTTTCGGCATTTTTGCTTTGACAATGGCAAATTTGAGAGCACGGTTGACGAAGTCACATGTCATTAATAGGATGTCAACTGAAGCAACCCTTATTTTTTTATTGCTTAAATTGTGTCAATTGACACCGAGCTTCTACCTTCCTACACCTAACAATACTAACCAAACTCTATATCAAGTTTGATGTTCCAAGGCACTTTCCTATCGCACTATAACTCGCAATAAAGTTTTCCTGAGTACTGCAAATTCAAAAACTTGCACTTTTCAATCAAAAAAGACAGTTTTGACTGTTTTATTCGGGTTCATTTTTATAGATATACACAAAGGGGGCAATATTGCCCCCTTTGTTATTTTTTGAGTTAAATGCCTATCTACTTTACTCCACTTTCATAAACTTCAACGAATGGTGCTTGGCTTGCTTGTCAATCATCTTAATGAAATAAACTCCAGGCTGTAGCGCTTTCGTATTAATCTGATATTGGCCATTTGTGAACTCAATATTCTTCCTTGAGTATACTGTACGTCCAGTAATATCAACAACAGTTATCATTGTCAGTGCTTGTTTGTCGCTAACGGATTGAATAGTAAAGTTTTCGTTGGTCGGATTCGGATAGCCCTTAAAGTCTTTGGTATCCATTTCAAAGGATTGCGAGCCTTGCTTTCCTTCGGTTTCTTCATCTGCCTCGATATTTATAGCAAAGCCAACAGCACCGTATACTTCATCTCGTGCCATTGCAAACTTGGTCCCATCGCCATTGTCGACAGAATCGATACGTTCAATAATCTGGCGAATCCACACTCTCTCGTTTTCGACTGCAAAGGGGACAGCGTTCCCATTTAATTCCAGAAGAACTTTTACTGGATATTTTTGCATGGCACCTATATCAAGATTGCCCAATCGTAGCGGGTGATGTAAATCGAAATACACTGTTTTCAAACCATCCTCATAAGATGTTGCGTTTCCCTCTCTACCCCCATCGACCCATAAATCATACAAATCGCCCAGTACAAGGGAGCCCTGCAAATAATCTCCTGGATGGCCATGAAGGTATGGTTCTATGTGTTGTCCAGTAGTAACCTCAAGTGTAAAAACAGTGGGCGTATTGTTTGCATTGCCTACCACAATAACCGTTCCTTTGGGTGGTGGAGCGCCAGGCGTAAAATTTGTTACAACAAGGTTTCGTGTAACGATATTGTTGTTGTTCCAAATATTTTCTTTTACAAGTGTGTCCTCTGCAAACGTCATACCATCATTCGTTACGGTAGGCATTATAATACGGGCAAGAATACAAACCTCTATTTTCGCAGCAGTATCATAATTCTGCGGATTAGGCGGCTGCCACGCGCACTCTACCAATATCTCTTGTCCGGGATTAAGTGAAGGCAAAGGTTTAGAGCAAATGCTATCTCCAGCCTTAAGACCATTTATGAATGTATTCCCAACCCAATCATCTTCCCACGTCTCACCTGTCGAAGCTATTGTCCAATAAAACTTTGAACGAACACTGTCACCTGATGGCGAAGCAGCGCAGCCTACATTTCTCACGCGAGAGTACACATAATTGTTCACACCTTGCGTATACTCGGGATTTTGTGGTATATCAATGCTGTCCTGCAATTCACGTACCCATAAATCGGGGCTTTCCCAAATATTCCAATTCTTTGCGTTAATCTGCTCCATGTTGTTTCGCTCTTCATAGGTATCTGCGAACGCATCACGCATTACCAAATCCCATTTGTTAGCATCGTCTATTAAGTTAAACTTGATTACTTTATTCGCAACTTTTTGAATGTTAGATGCGTCGTACACAGTTAACCGATAATAGAAAACATACGGCGCGCCAAGGACACCGGGGATAGTGGCAGTAAAACTATTGTTCGTTATACCGCTGTTTGTTATCGGGGATACGTGGCATCGATTACCGTCAATAGGCTCCCATTTATAAGAGTAGGGAGGTGTACCATTCTCCAGTTCTACGGTAAGCTGAGGATTTGGCACACTCACAACGGTACCTGGCGCGCATTTAGTGCTGATTTTAATAGTTTTTATTATAAATGTTGTGGTGTTCGAATTATTGTAGCTGAAATCTTTTGCCACAGAAACTGCCGCAAACGCATCTAAGCGTCCAGTTCCAAGTCTGCCGTTATAAAGTGTCGAACCTTTATATTTCTTGTTCCATGAAACATCGTAAATGTCTTTGTTCGCTTGAGTTTTCAATATCCATTCCATTTGATATGGTGTTAGGTCTGGCTTTAATGTCCGCATTAACCCTACTGTTCCGGACACAAGCGGTGCACTAAAAGATGTACCTGTCCCCAGTTTATTATACCAGTGTTTGTTCGGGTCATTGGGGTCATAAGTTAACCCACTTAGGTCCAGACCTGGCGCACATATATCTACACGGTCATTATGATTTGCGAATGTTGTTGAATCACCTGAAAATCGCTCATGCACAAGCACTGCGTCATGAACATTAGGGTTGACTGTATCAGTATTCAACCAGCCAATATGTGTCACTGAAATGTTATGGTCAAATGACGCAGGGAAAATATAGTGTCGGGTATCTCCAGTATTTTGACCTGCTGCTGCGACCGTCAAGGTTCCGTTTTCATAAATTTCATCATACAGGCCTTGCCAAACAAAAAGTTTAATGTTTTGGCTAACAGGATACCGATACGGATAAGTTAAATGCTTTTCGGTTCCTTCATACCAGCTTGCATTAGTTATGCGTCTTCCTCTTTGCGATATCGCCAGCATCACACTATCTCCGTTTAAGCCAGAGTGAGCCTGAATATCTAATCTGCAATTAAATCCAATTGCAGGAACTCCACCATTCGTATCAGTCGCGGCGGCGGCATAACCGGCGACAGCCGTGCCATGGTCCGCCGGCGTGGTCGCCACACCAGTACCTCCATTATAGTATACCTTACCCCACAAATCAGGGTTATTCAGGTCGAAATAGTTGTCGCATATGCCGATAATAATAGTATCGTGGCCTTTTGAATGGACCCACGCGTCCCTGGCACCAATGAAATCAAGATAACCCATATCATACCCAAGAGTACTCCAGTCTCCAGGCGTGTAGCTAAGCGACTTAACTGTATCTATCCTGCCATAGCTGGGGAATAAGGTACTGTCATAGTTCCTCAAATCGGACAGTATCGCAGAGTCGTCTACCTGTATTTTATAAACGTTTCTCAGGTACTCGTACTTAGAGGTTGGAAACGCCTTATTAAAGCCTGACACGACATAGTTGCCTATAATACTATTAATATTGGGGTCGTTAAAGGTCGGAGTAACAGTACCTCCCCCTTTCGCTACGCTTGTAATGATGGAGTTGTCCGGTATTGACAAATAAAAAGTATACGGCTGGGCAAACGATTGGCTAATTGCCCCGAGCAGGAGCAATGACCACAGCAATGCGTGTTTCATATATGTAGTATTTAGTTACGGTATCAGCATCCTCACCTAAGGATAACGACAGGTTTTATAGCTTGCCTGTTTCCTGCAATTAGTCGCAAGAAATAAAAGCCTGCTGGTATATCTTGAAGGTCTATGGAACCTAAAAGCAATCTGTCATACCTTCTAATAATTCGACCATCTGCGTTTACTAATTGGACTAACTCTATTTTATCCGTCGAATTGCCTTCAATATTTATTATATCATTGGCAGGGTTTGGATAAAGGCGAAATTGACTCTCCAGTGAATTTTCAGATATATGTGACGCCCAATTACCGTTATATCTTGCAAGCACCACCTTTCGTACATTCCAAGGAGGATTAGGCGGATACTCTGCATATCCTGTAACGACAATCTTTCCGTCAGGCTGAAGAGCTACGTCTTCACTTCGGTCGTCATTTCCTGCAACAGTAGTTTTTACGATTCCATTTGTGCCAAATGTCTTATCAATTTGTCCATCGGGGTTATACCGTGCCAATGCAAATTGATTATTGCTATTTCCAGTAAGAACTATGCGTCCATCTGATTGAACTGCTATTCCTCGAGCAATGTCACCTCCACCAAGGTCAGTAATAACTTTCCCGTTCTGACCAAAGCTATTATCGAGAGAGCCATCAGCGTTAAACCTTGCCATAGCAAAATCATTGCCTGTGCCAGGTGATACGGTATATCCTGCAAGAATAATCTTGCCATCTGGAAGTAAAGTAGCGTCATTACATTTATCGTAGTTGCTGGCAAAATCAAGAACAGTAGCACCATTCACACCGAAGCCACTATCCCTACTTCCGTCATCGTTAAGCCTGAACAACACAAAATCATAGCTCGTATTAGCAGGTGGGTCAGCAGAACCTGCAACTAAAATCATGTCATTCGGTTGAACCATAACAGCATTTGCCTCATTATAAAATGTAGATGCGGAATAAGCATGTAAGACCTTTCCGCTATCATTAAAAGTATTATCAAGAGTACCGTCATTATTATAGCGGACAAGAGAAATAACAGCACCAGTTCTACCACCGAGTATTATCTTGCCGTTAGACTTTATGGAAACTGTATTACAATAGCTGTTTAGTCCACCTATATTGGTAACGACATTCCCATTATAACCAAATGAAGAATCTATCGACCCATTCCCAAGCAGACGGATAGTTATGAAATCGCTGCCATTCTGTAAGTCGTCACCTGCTATAAGAACTTTACCATCGGTTTGAATAGCAATTGCATTCCCTCGACAAAAATTAGAAATTTGGAATGTATCGTAGCCGTTGTTTGCAAAAGAATTATCCAGTGAGCCGTCGGTGTTAAACCTGGCGACGCCAATGAAACCATTTGCTACAGCTGAAACGACAATCTTCCCATCAGGTTGAAGAGCAAGTGCGGTTGCCCTGTCCTGTTCTACAATGTGCATTTGCACAATACCGTTATTGCCAAACGTACTATCTAACGTCCCAGGTTCCTGCGCACTGAGCTTGAAGGTGACAAGAAGGAATACTACAATCGATATGTTTCTCATGCACCTCATCTGTTTATTATAATTGGCTTAACGATTAATTCTTCACCAATAACCATGTGCATGAAATAATACCCCGTAGGTATATCTTGTACATCAACCTCGCTGAAATCTGACGTCGAGATTGTCTTTATAACCTTCCCATCTGTCGTTCTTATATGTATCCTTGATATAGCCTTATTTGTCTCCTTCTCCAAGTAAACAAAATTGTCGGCTGGATTAGGATAAATCCTCACTGTACCTTTCTCCAAAATTGTTTGTACAGATAACGGCGGGTAGCAATCACCGTTGTAGAATAGATTTTGATAGCCCGTCTTTTGTCCATCCTTATACGAGCAAAGTAGATATTGCCTACCTAAAAAGCCGCCATCATACTTCCATATCAGGCCCATGTTACTGCTAATACCTTCAATAAGGGTGAACGGTTCATTAATCGATTGGTATTGCTCCGCCTTACCCTTAAAATAGATATGTTTTCTGCCATTGACTACTTTCACGCTGTCAACGGTTTTCAGGGAATCGGGATAGGGGGACCCATATGATGGACCGAGATTGTAGATGTCCAAAGTATCACCAACATTTAGGTCCATTCGATAAAGCAGCTTCTCAACCGTGTCCTCCCAAGCACCAACAAAAGGTTTTGTATACCTGGCCCAGACCGAACCCGTATTTAAATCTTCACGTACAAGCCAGGGCCGCTGCATTCCTGGTGGGCTGACTATCTTTTTATATTGAGTTCCGTTTACAGATGTATCCTTTTCGACGTAAACAGAATCAATAAAATTGTATTGGCCTTGCCAATTGTATTTGAAAACCCATTTGGTTGAGTTCTGGCCGAAAATAGACTGGTAAGGCTGCGCATTACTGATTGAACTAATGAGCAACGTTAATAGTGTCAGTATTGATAACCGTAAATTAATCATTGACTTTAGTTCATCATATTACCTATCAATCAGCTATGTTCACTAAATTATCCTATCAAATCTAACTACTATATTTGTTATTCAACACCGTTAAAAACACGGTTTTAGTATCTAACCCGCTTTAAATACCTCGTAATCATCTCTCACTTATTTGAAGCTTCCTTAGGGCCAATAGTCGCACTACAACTCGCAATAAAGTCTTTCTGAGTACTGCAAATTCAAAACTTGCACTTTTTAGTAGAAAAATGCAACATTTTAAACATATGTCACTAAATGCAGTATATTCAGCACTTTAAAGCCGCAAAATATCAACAATTTGATGAGAAAATGAGGCGCATATCCGCCACTCATAATCAGAGGGTCCATGGTTCAAGTCCATGTGGGACCACAGAATAACAAAAAGCGTTGTGCACTGCATGACGCTTTTTTATTGCCCATCCGTCTTTACAGCCTTACCGTTCGCAGCCTGGGGAATTGTTGCAATTTGTTGTCTTTTAAAGAAAACTGCGGCGTATTCAGAAATGGCAAAGGAGGTTCTATACGCGGCTCGGTAACCGGCTTTTCCATTTTACCATTTGTTACCGGTACATAGATCGTTGTGGGGAGTGTTGCGGGCTGCTTTGTTGCATTTTGTTGCGTTTTGCAGGGAACTGCCGGCGGCTGACTGCCGGGTTCATTTTGCCCCTCGGGCTGTTCCGGTATCTCCACGCTTCGCGCAGCAGCCTGGTAGCTGCCATCCATACGGTTATCCATATCTATGGCCTTCAGTCTTTCTTTTATGGTGGGCACCATTACGGGGGTGCGCTGACCTTCTATATGATCGGGCGGTGGCTGCTCCATCCATTTACCTTCGGCTATCTGTGCCAGCAGCTCACGCTTGCGCTGCACGGTAAGCAGTTCTGCAATGTATTTCTCCTTCAGCACCTGCCGTGCTTCTTCCAGTATTCGCTCCTGCGCTTCTGCGATGGCTGCCGTCACTTCGGGATCTTTCATCAGCCTGTTGGCTGCCGATTCGATGGAACGGGGATTTTCAGTTTGCGGGTTGTATGCAGTTTTGTAGGCTTCGCATTTATTGCCGTGACGCAGCAGTTCGCACACAAAGGCGTGTTGATTCAAGTTCATGATGATAGTTTTTAGCCCGCTTCCAACTTGCCTGGAAATACGGGTGGTTTATAATAACAACAAAGATACAATTTTAAATTAATAACAACAAATTAAACTATGCGGGGTTAGGCGCAACGGATGTTATCAAAACAAAAAAAGCGGCAACCGGGTTGCCGCTTCTCTTTTTACAAATAGTGTTTCTAATCTTTAGCCAGTTTTATAGTTTTGCGGTGACCTTCTGATGTGGTGAGCTGTAGTATGTAGCTACCCGCTGGCAATGAACTAGTGCTGATCTCTGCGTTATCAACTGACAGCTTGCCGGTGTACACTTTGCTGCCCATTACGTTGTATAGCTCAGCCGTTGCACCTGCTGCACCGTTTATGGTCAGCTTGTTGCTTACAGGGTTTGGATAGATAGTGATCTCATCCAACACCTGTACTTCGTCTATGCCAACAGTCACACTCACTGTCTGGCACTTGGTGTCTGAGCCGCAGGGGTTGTATACGGTTACGCATACATTATAAGTACCTGTACTGGCATAGGTATGGGTTGGTGTAGCACTGGTACTGGTTCCACCATCACCAAAATCCCAGCGAAGGCTATCGTATGGCGAGGTACCATTGTAGGTAAATGCTGCTATTGCACTATTAGCCGGTGCATTGAAGGTATAGCTTGATACCGGTGTTGTACAAGTACAGTTGGCGCTGCCGTATTTGGCTATGAAGAAGTCAGATGGGCCGCCGGAGTTGTTAAGAATATTAGAAGCTACAGTTACTTGCGCTTGAAATCTTCCTCCAACATAAATATTCCCTTTGTTATCACTGGTTAATGCGGTACCTGCATCGTAATAACCAAAAGGACTACCGATAGAATCAAGCACCAGTGGATTGCCATTTTGTATATCAAAACCTGCCAGAAATGCGTCATATCCCTGGTTTTGGATATGGTTCAACGTTGTCGTCCCACCAAAAGTCAACGTGCCAGGATAATCGCCAGTCATAAATACTTTGTTGCCACTTAAGGCAATACCTACACCTCCTGTAGCGCCATTTACCGAGCCATTCTTTGCCCATGCATTAGTTCCACTTGCATTCAGCTTGACAATAACAGGCAGTGTGCTAGTAGTCATTAAAGTATTAACGACCGTATACCCGTTAAATATCGCTCCTGCTTTCGCAGAGCCCGCTGCATATATACTGCCTGAATTATCTATAGCAATGCGGCCAGCGAACGCAATAACACCTGTCCCCTCTCGTTTCCACAAAAAATTGCCTGAGTTATCAAAGGCGCCGATATAACCTGAGTTAGTAATAGGCTGACCACCCATAGATAATGTGCCGCTTTGATACCAACCAGCTAAATAAAACCGGCCGTTGTTTTTATCTCGAGCAATCCGGCTCGTAAAAAAAGATCCATTTACAAACGTATTAGCCTGCATTTGAAGAGCAGTGAAGCTTTGAAAGCCACCCAGTGCATTGTACTTTAAAATGTAAGCACCTTGTGCTGGAATCGACTGTGTACTACCGGCAATCTGGCAAGGTGGCATAATGCACAACCAATATACATTTCCAGCATTATCAACATCAAAGTCAACATTACGATATTGATTTGAATTGGTAAATTGCATTGTATCCGGCTGCGGCATTCGCAACCAACCAAAATTTCCACTGGTATCATACTGCACCAGGAACATTGTTTTTGAATAGCCTGAAGGCAGCAGCGAATCTGTATCAAAGCCAGCTGTGCCAGTATAAGGATAAATATTGCCACTAACGTATACATGACCCGCAGTATCTGCCCTTAACGAATAGGGAAAGTCATTCATTGGATCATCCGCGGGACTGCCTATCGCCTTTTTCCATCTTAATGTGCCATCACACTTAAAGCTAGATAACAGCATATCCTTATTACCAAATCCATTGTATTGTTGTCCATCAATATCTTCCGAGCCGTTCGTTTCTAACAAAGACAATATATACACGTTGCCATTTTTGTCTGTTGCCATATCCATCACTTCATCTTCCGGAGTAACGTTCATGCCTTGAGAGTTTCCCCCTCCTCTCTTCCCCCATTGCCAGCTTTGCGTAAAAGATGGAGTTGCTTGCAACAAGACTAACAGAATCAATAGCGGCGTTAATGTTCTTTTCATAGGGTGTGTATAGTTTAACAACAAAAGCGGCAAACCAGCTGCCGCTTTTGTTGGATTATGTGAGTTATTCTTTAGCCAGTTTTATTGTTTTGCGGTGGCCGTCTGTTGTGGTGAGTTGCAGTATATAGCTGCCGGCGGGTAATGGAGCCGTGCTGATCTCTGCGTTATCAGCTGACAGCTTGCCGGAGTATACTTTGCTGCCCATTACATTGTACAGTTCTGCTGTTGCACCTGCTGCACCGTTTATGGTTAGCTTGTTGCTTACAGGGTTTGGATAGATGGATATCTCACCCAACACCTGAACTTCGTCAATGCCAACGGTCACACTCACCGTCTGGCATTTGGTGTCTGAGCCGCAGGGGTTGTATACGGTTACGCATACATTGTAAGTGCCGGTGCTGGCATAAGTATGCGTAGGCGTAGCACTGGTGCTGGTACCACCATCACCAAAATCCCAGCGCAGGCTATCGTAAGGCGAAGTGCCATTGTAGGTGAAGGCTGCTATTGCACTATTAGCCGGTGCATTGAAGTTGTAGCTTGATACAGGCGCGGTGCAGGTACAGTTGGCGCTGCCGTATTTGGCGATGAAGAAGTCTGTATCTCCACCTGAGCTGTTGAGCACGTTGGTGTTGACGGTAATTTGCGCCGAAAACAAGCCGCCAACATAGAGATTACCTTTTGCATCACTTGTCAAGCAGCTAGCCATGTCTCTGTATCCAAACGGACTTCCAATCGAGTCCAGCGCAATCATAGCGCCCGATTGTGCATTGAACCTCGCCAGATAAACATCGTAGCTCTGATTAATAATGTGATTAAGCGAATCAACTCCAGGCAGAACTAATTTACCCGGATAAGAACCGTTGATCGCAACTTCGTTGTTGCCACGTAACGCAAGACCGGCGCTGAAAGATGCGCCATTAGTATTAAAATTCTTTAACCACACATTGTTGCCATTCGCATCCATTTTAACCACAAACGGGCAGCCATACATGCCAAATGGATTGGTAATTGTTGAACCATTAAAATTATCGGTGTTGACAGAAATGCCTGTTAAATACAATGCTCCTTGTACATCAATACCAATACGACTGGTAAATCCACCACCTATAGTATTCTCGCGCTTCCAAAGAAAATTGCCAGAATTGTCAAACGCTCCTATATAAGCATACTTTGTGATTGACTGGCCTCCCATAGACAAAGTACCACCATCATATTGACCCGCCAAATAAAAACGGCCATTGCTTTTATCGCGCTCCATACGGCATTTAAAATCAGAACCATGATAGAAGGCTCCCGCTTGCATTTGCAGGGCTACCACACCGAGGAAATTACCTTGTCCATCATACCTTAAAATGTAGGGCCCCAAAGCGGAGATAACCTGTGACGTACCTCCTAATAAGCATGGAGACATAACACACAACCAATAAACGTTCCCCGCATTGTCTACATCAAAATCTACCGCGCGGTATTTGCTGCGGTTTGTACGAAGCATTGTATCGGGTTGTGGCATCCGCAGCCACTGGTAGTTACCGCTGGTATCATACTGAGCTATGAACATGTTCTTCGGATATCCAACTGGCAGCGTAGTATCACTATCAAATTTTGCAGATCCCGATACATTTGCATACACGTTGCCGCTTACATAAACGTGTCCCACAGTGTCCACCCGCAATGAATAAGGGAAACCATTCATCGGATCGTCTGACTGACTACCAATCGCTTTTTTCCACCTGAATGCGCCATTGCAACTAAAACTAGACAGTAGTATATCCTTATTCCCAAAACCTGTATACTGCAGTCCATTAATATCCTCAGACCCTGAGGTTTCGATAACCGACAAAACATAGACATTTCCATTTCGGTCGGTAGCCATATCCATCACATTGTCTTCTGGTGTTGAATTAAGTCCGTTAGTGTTCCCACCTCCTCTTTTGCCCCATTGCCAGCTTTGCGCAAATGATGAAGCTGATTGCAATATGACCAATAGGATCAATAATGGCGTTAATGTTCTTTTCATAAGCGGTGTGTATAGTTTAAAAACAAAAGCGGCAAACCATAGCTGCCGCTTTTGTTGTGTTACGTTGTGTTATTCTTTAGCCAGTTTTATTGTTTTGCGGTGGCCATCTGCTGTGGTTAGCTGCAGTATGTAGCTGCCGGCTGGCAAGGATGCTGTGCTGATCTCTGCGTTATCAACTGACAGCTTGCCGGTGTACACTTTGCTGCCCATTACATTGTACAGTTCTGCTGTTGCTCCTGCTGCGCCGTTTATAGTTAGCTTGTTGCTTACAGGGTTTGGATAGATAGTGATCTCATCCAACACCTGCACTTCGTCTATGCCTACTGTTACACTCACAGTCTGGCACTTGGTGTCTGAGCCGCAGGCGTTGTATACGGTTACGCATACATTGTAAGTGCCGGTGCTGGCATAAGTATGTGTAGGTGTAGCACTGGTACTGGTTCCACCATCACCAAAATCCCAGCGCAGGCTATCGTAAGGCGATGTGCCGTTGTAGGTGAAGGCTGCTATTGCACTATTCGCTGGCGCATTGAAGGTGTAGCTTGATACCGGTGTAGTACAAGTACAGTTGGCACTGCCGTATTTGGCTATGAAGAAGTCGGTAGGGCCGCCGGAGTTGTTGAGCATCGTTGATGCTATTGTTACCTGAGCCTCGAATAGGCCACCTACATACAGGTTACCCTTAGTATCACTCGTCATACTGCTAGCTATTTCACGGTAGCCAAAAGGACTTGCAATAGAATCTAATCCAATAAGAACACCAGTTTGTGTGTTAAACCTGGCAAGGAACACATCATAGCTCTGGTTTAAAATGTGATTGAGTGAGTCTACACCGGGCAGTACCAATTTACCAGGATAAGATCCATTAATAGCGACTTCATTACTGCCGCGCAAAGCAAGTCCGCCAGCGAACGTCGCTCCATTGGTATAAAAATTTTTCAACCAGACATTATTACCGGCGGGATCTATCTTAACTACAAAAGGTAATCCGTGGCCACCAAATGGATTATTTAGAACTGTGCCATTGAAATTATCGCCATTTGCCGAATTGCCAGAAACATACAAATTGCTTTGTCCATCAATAGCGATACGGCTCGTAAAACCTCCACCGATAGTATTTTCCCGCTTCCAAAGGAAATTGCCCAAATTATCAAATGCACTGATATACCCTTGCTTTGTTATGGGTTGGCCTCCGACCGTCAACGTTCCTGATGTATATTGACCAGCCAGGTAGAAACGTCCATTGTTTTTATCTCGTGTCAAAGAACCTCGAAATTGAGATTGATAAGTTGCCTGCATTTCTACAGGCGTCACGGACGATAAATTACCAGACGCACTATATTTCAGTATGTAAATTCCCTGAGTCGGTATTGTGAGAGTGCTGCCAGCCAAAGAGCATGGATTCATAATGCACAACCAATATACATTCCCAGCGTTGTCTACTTCCATATCGATTGTGCCATACCTGTTGCTATATATCGACTGCATAGTATCCGGCTGAGGCATGCGCAGCCAGTTGTAGGCACCCGAGGTATCATATTGTACTAAGAACATCGTCTTTGCATACCCTGATGGCAGCACCGTATCGGTATCAAAACCTTTTGTTCCTGTACTCGAGAAAACATATCCAGCAACGTAGACATGGCCTAACGAGTCTGTTTTAACGCCAAATCGTTGAGTCGCTAACACATCGCCACTTGGACCTCCAATGACTTTTTTCCATCGGAACGAACCATTACAATTAAAGCTGGAAAGCAACATATCTTTTGCACCAAAACCGGCAAAAGACTGACCGTTGACATCTTCTGAGCCACTCGTTTCTACAACAGAAAGCACATATACGTTCCCATTTTTGTCCGTCGACATGTCAATTACATTATCCTCAGGATTTACGTTGAGTCCAGTTGCATTTCCTCCGCCTCTCTTTCCCCACTGCCAGCTTTGCGCAGTTGAAATATCTGCAAATAGTAATACGCAGGCTAACATGAATAATAGCGGCGTTAATGTTCTTTTCATAAGCGGTTTATAGTTTTTTAAGACAGCAAAAGCGACAATGTGGTTTGCCGCTTTTGTTGTGTATGCTGCTTTTATTCTTTTGCCAGTTTTATTGTTTTGCGGTGGCCGTCTGCTGTGGTGAGTTGCAGTATATAGCTGCCGGCTGGCAATGACGCTGTGCTGATCTCTGCGTTATCGACTGACAGCTTGCCGGAGTATACTTTGCTACCCATTACGTTGTACAGTTCTGCTGTTGCGCCGGCTGCACCGTTTATGGTTAGCTTGTTACTTACAGGGTTTGGATAAATAGTGATCTCATCCAACACCTGTACTTCGTCTATGCCAACAGTCACACTAACAGTCTGGCATTTAGTGTCTGAACCACAGGGGTTGTATACGGTTACGCATACATTGTAAGTGCCGGTGCTGGCATAAGTATGCGTAGGCGTAGCACTGGTGCTGGTACCACCATCACCAAAATCCCAGCGCAGGCTATCGTATGGCGAGGTGCCATTGTAGGTAAATGCTGCTATTGCACTATTGGCAGGTGCATTGAAGGTATAGCTTGATACCGGTGCAGTACAGGTACAGTTGGCACTGCCGTATTTGGCAATGAAGAAATCTGTAGGACCGCCAGAGTTGTTGAGAACGTTAGAATTGACAGTAAGCTGCGCTGCAAAGCTTCCACCGATGTAATAGTTACCCTTGCTATCTGCCACCAGGGCAGAAGAGTGATCATCGTATCCTGTCGGACTATCCAAAGAGTCCAATCGAAGCATAGCACCCGTTTGTGCATTAAACCGCGCCACAAAAATATCGTAGCCCGTATTAGTAGGATTCTCTAAAGAGTCCATTCCTACCCAATAAAGGCGACGGGGGTATGATCCAGAGATAGCAACTTCGTTATTGTTCTTTAGGGCTATCCCACCACAAAAGGTCGCAGCATCGGTCGCTGAACTTTTCAACCAGATATTGTTGCCGTTTGCATCCAGTTTTACAATAAAGGGGAAAGCACCTAACCCCAGAGGATTGTTGATGGCAGTTCCATTAAAATTGTCTCCGCCACGCGATTGACCTAATAGGTAAATATTGCCTTGCGCATCTATTTGCGGCCTGCCAGAAAATCCATTTGAAAGCAAAGAATTTTCTTTCTTCCAAAGAAGATTTCCTGCAGCATCAAACGCACCTACATAGCAGGAATTGACAATCTGCGTACTTATGATTAGCTGACCAGATTCGTATTGACCGGCTAAGTAAAAACGGCCATTGGAATTATCTCTCTCCAGGCGGCATTTAAAATTTGATTGCAATAGCCCGCCTGCCTGCATCTGTAATGTCGTATAACCCAAAAAGCTGCCATTAACATCATACTTTAAAACATAAGGACCTTGGCTCGGAATGCTTTGTGATGTTCCCGCAATTTGACATTTGTCCATGATACACAACCAATACACATTCCCCGCATTATCCACATCAAGATCCACTGACCTATAGCGATTACTCGTGCCCCCGGACATTGTATCGGGCTGGGGCATCCGCAGCCAGTTGAAATTTCCACTTGTGTCATACTGTACCAGGTAGCGATTCTTTTTGTAGCCAGCAGGCAGTATGGTATCTGTATCAAAACCGCTTGTGCCGCCGCTTGGATAAATATCACCGACGACATACACATGCCCTGTTGTATCAGTTCTTACAGAATGATTAAAGCCACTAAGAACTTCGCTACTTGGGCCACCAAATATTTTTTTCCAACGTAAGACGCCATTACAGTTAAAACTTGAAAGCAAAACGTCTTTTGTACCAAAACCATTTACGAATTGTCCATCGATGTCTTCGTTGCCTAAGGTTTCAACAATTGACAATATATACACATTTCCATTTCTATCGGTCGCCATATCCATCACATTGTCTTCTGGTGTTTGATTAGTTCCAGTTGCATTTCCTCCTCCTCTCTTTCCCCATTGCCAGCTTTGAGCGCTAACTAGTGATAGGTTACAGATCAAAAAGACAAAGACTAGTGCTGGCGTTAATGTTCTTTTCATAAGCGGTGTTTAAGTTTATTCTTCAATAATACGTTTCAATATCCAATTCAAAATAATAAACCATAGCGGGCCTTCGCCCGCCATGGTTTATACATTGCATCTATTTAGCTATTACCAGTTTTTGGTGCTGTATCGTCTTTCCGTCTTCTTTCATCATGACGGTATATACGCCCGGAGGCTGGTTGTCGAGGCGCAGTATATGCACACCTGTGTCGCCCTTCACGTATACACGCTCTATCAGTCTGCCCATAACATCATAGACATCTATATTGCGCTCGTGGTTGGCGTCATCGCCCGTGTAGTGATACTTTAAAGTAGTAACACCTTTCGATGGGTTCGGCATCAGCAGCAGTTGTCCAAACATATCCGGACTCTGGTCTTTCAATGACTGGTCGCCATCGCCGGCGTAGCTATGCTTGCCACCTATTATGATACCACCACAGCCCGGCAGGTTCACATGGAAGCTATCGGCACAATGCACCGTATCGCCGTCGCTGTTGATGTAGTAAGAGCTGAGTATGATCCAGGCCATGCCACCCGAGAAGCCGGGGTTAGGCGTAAATACCGGCGTAGGACTTAACCAGTTCCACATGCCCGAAGGCACATTGTAAGTAGACGGCGAGAACGTGCCCACATTGCTGGTGATCGTTACCGGTTTGGTGCCCGGGAACGGATTGTGTACTGCGAGGTACGCATTGTAGTTACATGGCTCGTTAGGGCCCTGGAAGTATTCGATGAACAGGCCAAAACCACATGGCTCGTACACTGTTATGCACTGTTCAGGGAATTCAACACTGATATCCTGGTCGCAATAATGCACTTGTCCGTCTGTACCCATATAGCTGGTAGTAAACTTGATGGTGCTCCAGCCACCGCCTACATAGGCCGGGTACGGAGTGAAGTTGAACGTGTAGTAGCCGCCACCTGGGCCGATGCTGGTAGTAGCAGGCGACAATGTACCGTAAGGAGTAGTGAAGGTGCCGTTAACGGTTACACCGCTCATGTTGTTCATGTACAGGCGTACTTTGATCTGGCACGGATCTTCGATCCATACATTATCCAGCGACATTTCCACCTCGCAAGGACCAGCACATGGCGGGAAGTCTACCTCTATAGAATCCTTACACCAAACTATCTGGCCATCGTCGGTCATTTGCTGGCTCACTATCTTTATCCAGGTAGGGCCGCCGGGGAAACCGGGGTTAGGATGGAACTCGACCTGGAAGTTTTGCGAACCCGCAGGAACGTTCATGCTGCCCGTATAGGGCGGAGGACCGTATTTGAACGTACCCCACGATGAAGACAACCATACATCCATATCGTGCGGGCCGGGGTTGTTGATCTGCACATCGAGGTCGTAACGGCATTTGCCATTGTCGTCAACCTGCTGCACATTCATTACATCCAGCTGCACATCGTCGCAGCAATCTTTGATCATTGTGAGATCGAGCACGCCCGACTCGTCGCTGCAGTAGCCGTTATCCAGCGTCAGCGTGTACTGGCCGGGGCCTGTTACCTGGTAGGGACTCACCAAACCCGTTCCTACCAACCAGGAAGCGGTGCCGCTATGTTCTTTCCACTCCCACCTGTTAAACGGTATGATTGGACCATACAGGGTGAAGGGGAAGAATTCCGCACATAGCGCCTTGCAGCCTGTAGGGAATACCCATAGGTACACTTCAGGGTCTTTGGGCACGTCGATCTCGGCGCTGGCTTCGCAACCGTTATCGGCCTGGAAGAACACTTTATATGGGCCGCCCTCGTACACCGTGATCGGGTTGCCGCTCATACCATTGCTCCAGGTATAGGTACCTGTTGTGCTGCTGGTAGCGGTTATCTCTACCTCGTAAGTAGCACAGTCGTTGATGGTAAAGCTAAGGCCCGGAGGCAAAGCCGGCATACTGATGGTAACCGGGAAATTGGCACTCGTATTGGTGCAGGTAACGCCACCATCTGTGACGCTGATCTCCAGCTTGTAGATATAGGTACCCACCGCAGCTACATAGTCATTCAGTATAGGTACGTTGCCCGAGGCGATGAGGCTGCCATTGCGGTACCATTTGTAGTCGGTCACGCCAGGACCTCCATCGCCGTTCAGCACCACCATTTCGCCACTGCAGTAGTTCTTCTCGCCATCTATGATAGCATCAGGAACGTGGATATGGTCTGCAGGTTTTGCTGGTGTTGCAGCCTTACAACCCCAATTTCCTTCTACTTCAACCCAATAACTTCCTGGATCGTATAGAGGTGAATAGGAACCAGATGTAGTTGGAGATCCAGGCAAGATGACGCCATCTTTTTTCCATGTGTAGGTAATCGGAGAAGCGGTTCCCTGATTGTCGTATGAAATGGTGAACGGATCTCCCTTGCAGAACTTTACAGGCGATATATCCAACTCACCCACCAAACCATTCGACATTATCGTCACATTCTTCGTCTCTACATCAGTACAACCATATTTATCTGTAACAGTCAACGTAACGTTGTAACCACCGCCGAGCGTCGAACTGTATACTCGTTTTGCATGTTCCATAATAACACTTGCTCCATCAAGGAAATTCCAATCACTGGTTAAAACTGATGGCGATGTTGATGGCGTGCTAGTGTTCGTAAAGGATATTGGGGTATTCACACAACCAGGATTAGGTGACGCCACGAAATTCGCTACCGGCAGTGCTGGCACCTGGATAGGTACAAAAGCCCAGCAATCAGGATAGCCCGGAGCGCTGATCTTCAGCGCCGCGTTGTAAAGTACTCCCGGTGTTACCGTAGTAGTGTACTGCGTGCTGGTACCGCTCTGCGCAGGCGTGCCTATGGTGCCTGTGTACAGGTAAAACGCGAAGTTGGTAATTGGTACTATATAGTTCGAGTTGTCGAGCAGTGTCAGGTTATAGTTGCCCGTTCCGCAGGTGAGTTTGTATTTCAGATCTGCAATAAACGGCACGGTAGTAGTGCATTTATCCTCGCGCTCGCAGAGGCCGCTGGTACCCATGTAGGTCACCTTGTAAGAGAAGTCGTAATAACCTGCCTTATCGAAAGTAAACACTTTAGGGTTGGTACCTGAAACGCTGGTTACCTGTGGAGGATATGTCCACACTGGCCCAGATACAGGGCTACCCGTATGCGAACCTGTAACCGTTACCTCACCGCAATCGCTCAGGCTGCAGGAAGCAGACACCGTAGGATTGGGTGAAATAGTGCACGGAGAACCCGGGCAGGCACTACCAAATACTACCTGGTTAGTTTGCGCTGTACATCCGTTAGGATTGGTCACAACGGCATAATAAGTACCGTTGCCCGGAGGCGCGTAACTGGTAGTTGTATTCAACGATATAGTTGGAGCTGATGCCTCATACCAATTGATACCTGTAGTAGGGCCACCAAAACCCGATTGTATCGTAGCAGTCAACGTTGTAGTATGTGTAGCCGGAGGACAAACATTAATTGGCCCTACTGGCGTGATGTTTGCTACAGGCGCAGGTTTTATCGTTATGGTATGGTTGGCCTTGGCAGGTACCGTACATCCGTTAGGATCAGTGATCTCCAGGGAAACTGTATAAGTAGTGTTGGCCTGGATCGACGAATTGTACGTATGTGTTGGCGCGGTCGTACCGGTGACAATTGAGGTGTTATCACCAAAATCCCAGGTTATGCTGGTATATGGTGAAACCGACGGTGTAAAGCCAAAGGTAACCGGCACGCCACGGCATTCTGTTGTTGGGCCGGTGATAGTTACATTGACAGTTGGTGTTACCCATACCTTCAGTGTGTCCTCGTCTGTAACACCGCATTTAGTGATCTTAACATACAGATCAACGAAGTGCGCAGTAGTTACTTTGTTCCACTGTACCGTAACATTCGGCGTGTTATTACCTGTAGCAATACTACCATCTACCGATGGATTTATGCTCCATACATATGTATCGCCCAAAGCGTAGCCAGCATTGTAGTTGGCAGTGGTATTGGCACACACAGTAGTAGGCCCAGTGATATCGGCCACCACTTTCGGTGTATACAATACTTTCTCCAGCTTAGCGGATTCGCAATACGGAGCGTCTTTCAGCTTACGCCATACCCTTATTTTATATGGGCCATTGGGGTCGGTGAAGGTAATGCTTGCAGTACCCGGATTCTGCAAAACAACGGCAGGACCGGTACCGTCTTCATATTCCCAATAGAAATTAGAACCTGGCACCGCATCAAATGCTGTGAACGTATACGGCGTACCCAGGCAAATAGTGTCCGGACCATCAATGCTGTCTACAGCCGGAGGCGTAGGCGCTACTTTAATGATCAGCGGATCGGGCGAGCAGAAGCTGCCACTCACTGTCAGGGTATAAGTACCCGGTACCGTGAAGTTGGCATTGAAGGTGCTGGTACCCGTGCCTGTCTGCAAGAAACCACCAGGACCGTTCAGTGTCCAGTCGCCGGGATTTGAAGTACCAGACAGAGTATAAGTCTGCGAAGAGTTCTCGCAAGCCTTGTTCAATCCTGATACAATAACAGGTGGTTCTACATTGATCACCAGTTCTGCGCTGCTGCCGCATTCTATCGGCATTGTTTTCTTCCAGGTTGCCTTCAGCGTATACGTACCACCAAAATTCGCCTGTACGATGTACTCGTTAGGCTGGTCGGTAGGTATCAGCGTAGCACCTGTAGATGGAGACAGTGTCCATGTGAATAATGTAGCAGGCCACTGAGGAAGTGTGTAGCGGTATTGCTTGTTGGCGCAAATGGTTGATGGACCAGTGATCTGCGTCTCTGTACCGATGATAGGCACTTTAGCTACCACCAGGCCAGGACAAGTACCCGTACAAGTGCTGGCGTCAAAGGTCACGTAACCGAAACCATCGGGAGAGGTAGGCATCGGTGCGCTATTCCATTTAATGACCACCCAGGCCTCGGAACCAGTAACACCTGAAGACACTACCGTACCATATGGCGAAGCATCCCAGATGTATGGGCCGGGACAGCTGATGCCCATATCGGACAGCTGAGTAAGATCTACCCAATACCTGTCTTTTTCGCCTTCACATACCACTATCGGGCAGTGAATAGGAATGGCTTGTACATCACTTACTTCAATGTCGTAAGTAACGGTGTCGGTACAGTTACATTCGTTTTTAACAATCAATGTTACAGGGTAGGTACCGCCACTTGTGTAAGCATGGGTAGGGTTTTGTACGGCAGAATAAGTACCGTCGCCAAAACTCCAATACCATGAAACGATAGGAGACCCTGTACCTACAGAAGAGATGTCTGTAAAATACAGGAGCTGGTTAATACATGCGCTCAAACCGGGATTAACGCTGAAATCAGCTGTGGGCCCGGGAATGATCTCAATGCATTTTGTTTTAGATCCAGAGCAACCGTAAGCGTCTGTTTCGGTAACAGTAATAGAACCATTACCTGCAGCACCCCAGTGCACTACACAGCTGCTGGACGTACCACCCGAAATGATGGTGCCGCCTGCTACTGTCCATGCAAAAGTACTGGTCGCGCCTCCGTTAGGCACTGAGTAGGTCACATAGCTGTTTTCGCACACCCTCAGGCAGGTACTGTTTCCAATACTTGTTTCCGAAGAGTCGTGCCCTTCACCAAGCGGGTTGGTGATCTGGCACCCTACTTGTGCATTCCACGTCATTTGGGGTTCGGGCGGGGGCAGTATGTATACTGTTTTGTTCCCCTGCTGCGTTGATCCTCCGTTTACGCCATTTACGGTAAGCGTAGCAAGACCGGTTCCATTCCAAACAACGGTGGCACCGCTGTTACCTGGAGACTGGATATTGCCCTGTGAAGTGACCGACCACGTGTAGGTAAAACCCGTGGTTGGAGAAATAGCATAGGCGCCGGAGCTGCCTTTACATAGTGTGTCGGGACCGGTGATGGTGATGGGTGTTTGTCCCCGCGCCAGTACGCAAAGGAAGACCATACACATCAACATGCCGAATTTCAGAAGTGTCTGCATAGATATGATTTTAGGTTTTAAAAAAAATGGTGCATCCGGCCATTATGGTCGTGTGTTATTAATGTTTTAATTGTTATAGAACTTAACAGCAAATAATTCCCGTGAACAGGAAGGAAAGTTGTTTGCAAAAGAGACGACGAAATGGCGATGTAACTATTGAAAGTTCGCCAGATGCACTCCAACGTTGGGTACCCCATAGTGTTCGAGTTTATAGACCCTCTCTTATCCCTCATATCAACATTTGAATTCCTGATTACTGAAGACAACAAAGCTCTTCTGTATCCATATTTTTTTCCCTAATCGATTGATTGATTTTATAATCTCTTTTGTAAACAGCCTAACCCATCATTTGTAACAACTAACACCCATCATTTGAGTCTGTTGTGGCCGCATTTACTCCACTAGCTTCGCAGCTCAATAATTGATTATAACCGAAAGAAACATGAGAAAAATTATCATTGGCTTCGCCGCCTTACTGCTGACAGTCGTAGTAGCCTGCAGCAAAAAGAACTCAACACCGGACACTTCAATTGCAACCCCGACCAAGGAACTGGATTTTCACAAGTACGCCATTATGGGACTGGACTCACCCTTTATTTCTATTGACACTGGTAACATTATGCTCAACAGCTACCTGAATAGTATTCAAAACAGAACGAATGAGGTAAAATCCTTTATCGTAGATGCGGACGCACTGAGATATTATCTTCAAAACACCAACATCAAACACGTAAAACTGATGCTTGCACATAAGTTAAGCTACGTGCGCGGAGGAAATGCTAATCAATATGCGGGTATGGATTATAACGCCATGACTATGATCATCGCTGGATTTGGAAGCGATTATGACTATATTTATTCACCACAGGGGGCGGTAATGGATTTTAGTATTCCTTGCCCTAACAGCTGTCCAGGTACGGGAACCGCAGGACAAAATACGTTGCAATGATCTAAAGCTTGATGGATACAACAATACTTTTCTTTGTTTACATGTCGGTTATCTTGCTGGCGATATCTGGAAGCATGTTGAATTTCAGGGGCAGAGATAAAGCCTCTAAAATGATTGTCTTCTTACTTGCCCTAACGTTTGTGGCAGAATCAGCTGCATACGTTGCAGCAGAAAAGTTCCACACAAATATGTTCGTCTATCACATATTTGCCCCTATCCAATTACTTATGCTCGGCAGATATTTTGACACCGCAGTATTTAAACAACGAAAAGTCGGACTAATAACAAGTGTATTAGGCATTGTCGTAGCCGCATTTAATACCATTTTTCTCCAGCCCATTCAAACTCTGAATTCTAATTTTCTGCTGTTTGAAGGGCTGGTGATCATGGCAATGGCGTTGTACGCCTTTCAAAAAATTCTTGCTAACGAGCGCCTGGACATTTATAAGCACGAGCATTTCTGGCTTATTTTATTACTCGTATTTTTTTGGAGTATGACCTATACCGTGTGGGCACTGTATGCAATCCTTGGAATGAAGAAAATATTCCTGATGCATTTTATTTCCATAATGATTTTGATAGTAAATATTATCACTTACTTTGGAATCGGATTAGTTCTGCTGATCTTCCCAAAACGAGAATTGAAGCGTGTACGATAAATATATTATACCGATACTGATCGCTGGCTCTATCCTATTGCCGATGTTCATGTTCTTTGTCACCACCTTTATCATCATCAGCAAGAACAGGCAACGCAAACTGCAATTGGAAAAACAGGAGATCGAATTTCAGTATGAACGGCAACTGCTCAAAACCAAACTGGAAGTACAGGAGAAAGGATTAAATCACTTATCACAAGAGATCCACGATAATATCGGACAGGTTTTGACAAGCGTTTATGCAAATCTTATCACTGTTTTAAATAGCCAGAATTTTGACGCCCGCGAGTTGATCGAAATAACGAAAAACCAGGTATCGCATGCACTGAAAGACCTCCGCAATATTAGTCATGTGTTAAACAGCGGGTATATAAACAGAATCGGGTTGGAAGAATCCATTAAAAAAGAGTTAGATTATCTGAGTTCGTATCATGCAATAGAATTTACAACTAGTTTCGATGGTGAGATCGACAACCTGCCGCCGGATAAAGAACTAATGGTTTTCAGAATTGCACAGGAAGCTCTTACCAACATTGTAAAACATGCCAACGCCTCGCAAGTGACCATTGCCATATCACAAGACAACCACGATCTCAAAATGGCCATTACGGATAATGGTATTGGTTTTGCGGATACAGACGAAGCCCCTAAAGGCATCGGCTTGCTAACGATGCAGCAACGGGCTGAAGTAATGAATGGATCTTTGAAGTTAACTTCGACCCAACGTTTAGGAGCGAGTCTTATTTTGACAATACCAGCCTATGAATAATCCCCACGCCATACACGTAGCTATTGCTGACGACCATACTGTTGTCAGAGATTCGATCAGCAAAATGATCGCCACTTTCCCAGGTTTTAGAGTAACTATTGAAGCCAGCAACGGAAAAGAACTT
Organism: Polluticoccus soli; assembly: GCF_029269745.1. Classification (NCBI taxonomy): domain Bacteria; kingdom Pseudomonadati; phylum Bacteroidota; class Chitinophagia; order Chitinophagales; family Chitinophagaceae; genus Polluticoccus; species Polluticoccus soli. The sequence goes on from NZ_JARJHT010000001.1 coordinate 974,654, forward strand.
ATTGAGCAGTTGAAGGGTACAAAACCATTTCCGGAAATATGCGTACTGGACATACAAATGCCAGATATGAACGGATATGAAACAATGGCCTACATCAAAGAAAAATGGCCCAAATTGAAAGTATTAGCTCTTTCGATGCTCGATGATGAGTTTGCTGTAATAAAAATGCTAAAGCTGGGTGCCCGCGGGTACATTGTAAAAAGCAGTGACCTCGAGGAATTGCAAAAAGCGTTGAATGCAATTCACGACAGAGGTTATTATAGTTCTGAGCTCGTGGCCAGCAACTTTTTTCAATTGCTTAACAGTGATAATGACGAAGCACTATATAAGATCACCGAACGTGAGCAACAATTCTTAAAATACTGTCCAACCGAACTCACGCTAAAAGAGATAGCCCAGAAGATGGGAGTAAGTACAAGCACGGTGCAGGGTTATCGCAATATGTTATTCGATAAGCTAAACTTAAAGACAAGGCAGGGTCTTGCAATCTTCGCTGTTAAATCCGGCATCGTTTCTTTCGAAGACTTATAGCGTGCATTACTGAGTATCATTGGCTACTCAATTAACTTGTACACCGTATAGGAGTAGTCAGTAGTGATAAACCATGGCAAATAGTCTATTAGGTTTGATAGAACAGGTATCCTCTTCTTGTTTTCAACGGTCGACACAAGGCGATAGTGCTCATTTAAAAGCAACTTCTCAAATTTTGCAATGTCAGGGTTCTTTTTCCCTAGCACTATATACTGCACTTTTTTCGCCAGGAAGTATTGCGTGATCCCCTTGTATGGTCCGTTCTCTATTATTATCTCGAACGGATTATTGTTTTTTACTGCCATGTAGTAGTAGGTAAAATCTCCTGCTACCGACGCATCGCGAGGAATATTTTTGGCGTAGGCTTCATAATAATAATCCTCGCTACGCTGAGGTACGGTTGCAACCACCACCGCAGATTTTAAAGCAAATGTGGCCGCAGACAAGATCAATACCACATATATGGCTGTGCGAAAATAAACCTTGTCCTTCAGCTGACCGAAACTCCAACCAATAGCCAGGGCTGCAAGAGGTATTGCAAACGCATAATAGATATACGATCCGGCTACGATAATATGAAAAAAGATAAGCCCAATAGCTGTGAGCGGAAAAACAGCACTACGACGCGCGTCGGCCTTTCCAAAATAGGCGAACGAGCCAACTATCAGCTCGAAAATGGAGATGCCTATTTGATAATTCAATGGCTGGCTTGTCGCGCCAATATGCCTGTTTAACTCGTGGGAGTTTTTGAAGTAACTTATATAACCTTCCAGCCCTCCGAAAGCAATATGCATCCAGCAAAAATACATGGCCGCAAAAATGACAGGCACGAGCAAATAAGGCAATAACACAGCAGGTCTTGCTCGTAAATAAAAGAGCGCATATGCACACCAAACTACAAACATGGGCAGAGCAAACACAATGCGCGGCGTGGTTAGCATGGCACTTCCTAATAACAACCCAGCCAGCAATGCAAATAAATAGGACTTTGTAGTGCCATCACTGATTTTCATCACGGTCATCAACGATGACAGAAGAAAGAAAATGGCGAGCATATCCATTCTGCCGGAGGGCATACTTGATTCAGCGCGGGATTGAGTAAGAGCAAGATGATGGTCATCACCGCCGCACTTTTACCAAGCTCAAACTTTTGGCAGATCTTATACACCAGGAATACATTAAGAAAACCGAAAAGCAGGCTATTCATCCGGAAAACGTATAGGCTCAAACCAAATAGCTTTATGATATAAGACTGTAAGACAAAATAGATGGGTCCGTATTCCGGCCGGGGATGTGGAACACTATACCTTCTAACGGTTTCCATAAAGGTTCCATCAACAAGATAAGATTGGGTCATGCTGGCAAAAGAAACCTCATCGAACCATGGTAAGGGCGAATAGGACAAAGACAGGAAATGGTAGACTATATATAAAAATATACCTACCCATATGGTTGTGTTGTGCCGCATAGCTAATGCAAATATATTTCGAAACTCACGATCACAGTAAGCGTAACACAAATAGAAATTATACACATGCGAGGCTCGCAGAGGCTATTTAGATAGCATGACTTGTGCATTTTTTTATTTTTGCCCTTTAATTTCTCAGCTGAATTTTCTGCTGAGTTTTCTATTCGGTCACATGGTCCACATTGCGCTGCATTTTATAGTACCTCTTGTATACAGTTTACTCTTCTTTAGAGACAGACTGCTACGCACCTGGCTGATATTGTCAGCCACCATGCTTGTCGACTTAGACCATTTGCTGGCTGATCCGATATATGACCCAAACCGCTGTAGTATAGGGTTTCACCCACTGCATTCCTATGTAGCCATTGTCATTTATGTGCTGCTGCTGCTGCCTCGTAAAACAAGGCTGGTGGCAACAGGCCTGATCATACATATGGCGCTAGACTATTTAGATTGTTTTATATAGAAGTAACAGCCTCTCGATTCAGAAGACTGAATAAACAAAAAAGGGTCGCACTGCTGCAGCCCCTTTTTTGTTTATTCATGGTGGTAGCAAAATACTTGGATCTTAAATGACCTGGTCGGCCTTATTCATTACCGCGTAGACACCCGGCCTGAACCACCGGTACTAGTTCCGGGGGTTCAGTGCCACTATAGCGCTTCGCCTAAAACTATGAGGCCAGCCAGGTATCAATCTACTTTTATCTGTTTCAAAAAATCAGAAGGAGTAACGCCCATTACTTTCTTAAACGCCAGCGTAAAAGAATTCCTGTTATTGAAGCCGGACTCTTTCGAGAGTGCTTCCAGCGTTTTATACCTCCATTCCTCATTCTTTATTTTTTCAATACAGAATTTGATCCTGTATTCGTTGATGAAATCGTTATAGTTCATGCCATACCTGCGGTTGATGAATGCAGACAGGATATACGACTGTACACCAGTATCGTCTGACAGCATCCTGATAGTATAGCTATGATTCAGGAACAATTGTTTTTCTACCAGGATAGTGTTGACTTTTTGTTCGATCTGCGAGAAGTTGTAATCATGATGGTTGGACGAAAGATTAGGGTTTACAGGTAGGTCCATGTTAGCATTTTTAACATCTTCTACTTGTATGTCAATATTTTCGTCTGCAGGTTTAAACTCCACGTCTGTCTTGAAATCTTCTGAAGATGCGGCTTGCAGCATTGCACCGCTCCTCATCTGTGAGATAACAAACCCTGCAACAATGAATATGCTGCTGGCAACGATGGCAAATAAAACTACATACTCTTCAAATTTTTGTGCCTTATACAGATCAAATAACGAAAAGAACAGAAAGTACATTTCTATACCTATGCACAGCAGGAACCATTTAACCAAAGGATGGCTGATCTGTTTTGTAAAATATTGCTGCTTACGAGCCCAGACGATCATGGTATTCACCTGCAGCAGCAGATACACGCCAATAGCATGGTAATAAAAACCTACAAACGCCGTGTTAGGAAGCAATGATGCGTTTGATGAAAGCCTGCCGGCTGTACCACCATTTTCATACTGGGGAAAGAACAGCGGAATAAAGTTGATTAAATACAATAATGAAGGAAAAACATGACCCAGATCTTCGGTTTTGAGTGAGCGGCGAAGAACTACAGACTTAATATACAAGTAGGCGCAAGACATGTACAACAGCACACAAAGATTCCTCAACAATATCAGGTCCCATTTGTAATGAAGAAAGGCATTATTGATGCCGATGTTCAGCATCAGACAACAAACCAAGAGGGTAGAGGCGGTAACGAAGGTTACAACGGTGACGTTTTTTGACGTTTTATCGGATAATTCAGATTTATCCAATAGTGCCTGGGGTAGTGCGATAGTCATCTTCATAAAAAATGGTTTTTTAAGGTAATAACTCAGGCGAAGCTATTAACACAGTAAGTACCAGCTTTGGATGAAGCTGTGGTGATCAGCCGATGGTGATGAGGCGTAAGATCGGCCGTTTGCAGAGGCAAAACCTAAGGTCCATTTTTTGATTCATCTGGTTTCATAGCAGAAAATTTTTCGTTGGTGATTTTAAGGAATTTTTAATGTCTAAATCAAAAATAGTCAACTTTTCTAAAAATCCTAATTTTTTACTCTATAATAATCAACTTTTTAAAAATATCAAAAAACTATAAGTTTTATTTATAACGTCGGGAGGTTGGTTGTCTCGGCAGGCATTAATCCCTGCCGGCAATTCGCTTAAGTGCCTTTCGCTGTCGACTATATATCACTACCGGAGCCGGCAGTGCAAACGAGAAAAGAAATATTCGGGTATTGGTATATCGGAAGTGATCGCTCAATCTGGTAGTGAGGCGACAAATGTACCCTATTACGGGTACCTCTATCAGGACCAAATTTATCTTAATTTGGCCAGTGTGGTTCTTGGGGTTCATAAATCCTCCTTATATGCTATTATGTTAGCAAATATGGCACCTGTTTGTCGCGGCACCTTTCCGATCTCTCTCCAGGCAAGGCACTATAAAATTACAATACGATAACACAAAACGCATCAATAAAACCCTGTTTTCTTGCCAATAGTTACTGAATTGTCCTGCAAAAAATCTCCAACCAGCCTTTCCTACGCACAATATAATAATTGTGTTCAGATTCTAAAAGCCCTTTTTACAGCATTTTTCATTTTTCTTCAAACTTTTCATTGTTGGCCCTAAAATTGTCATTTTAGAATTCCAGACATCCGGATCAAAATATTGAGAGCAAAAATGATCACGCAGATCACCTGTATGCCGATGAGCTGGGTGGCTCTCGTGAGCGCCTTGAATTTTCGTTCCAGGCCGTAAGTCAACAATGTCGCCTGGGTTTTCAGGTCTTCATGCCATTTATCGTCGTCCATCTCTTGCCAGAGCTCTTCATATTTTTTATTGCTGTGCTTGCCGCCGAGTGCTCCCCAAAAAACCGAGGAATAGCCGGACTTGATCGATTTATCGTTTACAAATGGTTTTAACGCAACCAAGGTGTTCAATATGGCCGAAAGGTTACAGAGTAAAACGAAGATCACCAGTATCGACATTTCCGCTTCGGTCCGCACCGCTTTGTCTGACGAAAAGTATCCGGTCACCAGACCGGCCAAAATACCGATGTTTACGGTGAGATAAACATTTCCCCGCAAGCCTATTGATGAGTAATAAGCATCGTAACGCTGCATAATAAACTGGAGCTTTTCGTTCTTTTGTTTATTATCCATTGTTCAATTGCTCAGTACCGATTGAGTTAAAAATTCACCTCCAGATTCAGCATGAATATATGTCCATTCGAACCAACAGCTGTCGGGTAAGCCAGGTAACCGACCGGTGAGTTATGAGGAAATATCACTTCTCCATTGAAACGAAGTATCCTGTTCTTTAAAACATACCAATTGACGCCACCTATGATCTCGTAGGGGTAACCATACTGGCCATTTACATAAGATCCCGCACCATACAGCTGGAGTGTCTTTTTTATTATCATAGCTGAGGCCTGCACGGAAAAGCCATTATCAAAAAGGCTGGAAGGGGGTGTATTACCTACATACTCGATCTGGCTTATCCACCGGGTAAAAAACTCGCCGTCTAATGAGAATCCGCGATATTTTATCCCACCGCTTGCCGAAAGCATCTCGTATTTGGCGGCCGTCACCTGGGAGCTGTCTACAAAAGCATCTAATGCAAAAATGCCTGTGCCGTCTGATAGCCTGATCTGCGTATTTTCAGGATCGTCCACCCCTGGCTGCGATTGCTTGGTTTCATTACTCCTGGTAAAACCAACAGTCAGGATCGTTGCTGGTTTGCAATGGTGTTCAAAATCTCCATAAGGGCCCAGCTTGCCAAAATCATTAGTGGTCCACCAAAGACTTGACCCCCATGTGTCGAAGCCGCTATCCAACTGCCCTGCGTCAATACCGAGTTCGCTCAGGTTATTTGCCAGCATTGATTTGTAGTTAAGGCCCGGCGCCAGCTCACCTTGAATCCAAATGCCAAAAGTATACGAAGGCCTGAAAAATTCTTCCGCCATCGGCCTGCAATCCATGCGCAGCCAGTTAGGCCAGCTATACAAAAGCGACCGTGCTCCTGGTATTCCCTGCGTACCGCCTCCGAAGCCGAGCCATTTTTTAAAGTCATATTGAAGGCTTCCTATAAAAAAGGCCTGGGCGGTCTGGCCCATGTTCGCATTCGAACACCATGCATTCAAAACCCAACGCAGCTTAGGGTCAAATAACCAGCCCCTAAAATATACGATGATCTTGTGCATCTGAAAATCGTTGCGTGGATCTACTGATTTTACTCTGTTAAAATCATCCACGTAACTATCATCAGTGGCCATCTGGTTGAGATAGCGAAGTGAAACATAAGGACTGATTATAAGAGTACCTATTTTAGAGTTGATCACGGGAAATCCACTGCCAGGCACATGTTTTGCAAGACTATCCATTATGTCCGGATCAAGCGACTGAGCCGATAGTCTCCCGATTATTGCAAGGGTAACAAGTAAAATAAAAAAGATACGGCTGCGCATGGCGATAGCTTACGGGGTTCAGAAATAATTCTCTTAGTTACTAGTTCCTGATATTCGCTTTCTCCCAAGCACGCACTTTTCTGCGTCCTTCGTCGAATATCCTTTTGTAATTGCCCTTCCGCACCTTCTCGCTTGTTTGCGGATCGAGTGCATTCCAGAGCGGTGTATACATCTTATGTACGGCGAGGTAAAATTCCTGGTTAGGTGGCGCTACTACATCGGTGCCAAACAAAAACCGGTCAGGATATTTATTAACCAACTTTGCAGTAGCCGCTACAGTCTCAGGTGTTCTTACAATATACTTGGCTACTTCATCCCACGATATATCGAAGCACACGTGTGACAATTCGGGATCGCTGAGCATCTCTTCCACGATGCTGATCTGGGTTGGGTGAGCTTCGCTTCGTGATGCGGAACCATAGCCAACCGGGTGCACAATACGACCCAGTCCCATGTGCGCCCATATAATACTTGTGTTTCTATGCCGTTTCAACAAACTCTTCATTTGGTTGAGATAAACCGGGGCGGTTTTCTCTTTGGACATAGGCATGTCTATGTCGTTATGTATGACAACGACCATTCCGACCCTGCCTGCAAACTCAAGAATACTATCAAGCGCTGGATTAGTAAGGCTAGCTACTTCACCCGACACTTTGGGTGAAACAAATTCTTTGTGAATGGTAAATTCACCTATCCCTGTAAATACTCCGGGAAAGGTCCTCAATACGCGTTCAATATGTCTCGCGGCATACATATCCGCTGGGTTAAATCCCGTGATCATCGGGTCGAACCGTGCCTGCTGCTCCCTGGAAAGGCTCCTATACTGCATCGCAATGTATGCATCAGTGAAGGAGTAATAGTACAATGGCGCATCTGATTCCAGGTAGTAAGATGGGCTAAACATACCTGAATTCTGATACGACCATTGTTGTTGCAAGGGAATACCGAAGAGGGTCGAACGTTCTACCTTTGAGCCCATTAGTTCGAGGAGCCTTTCTGCGGTAATCCCTTCCTGGATATAGTTGGTAAGATGAAAATGGCTATCGTTAAACAGAACGCCATCATCTGAGGTTTTGTTTTGCGCAGGCGCGTAACTGGGACCGATGATCACGAGAGTAACTATCGTACAACATATGTATTTGGCAAGCACATTCATAGTGCGTGTTTTTAAGTCTTAAGTTTGACAGGGGGACACCGGTTGTTATTTCGGCATCACCAGGTTAGGGTTAGCTTTCAGCTCAGCAATTATCGCTTCGATGGTACGCTGTGCTTTTACACTATTACCAGCTGCATCGAGGGGTGGAGAAATCACAGCTATACCAAATTTCCCCGGCACAGCAGCAATGATACCGCCGCCTACACCACTCTTGGCAGGCACGCCTGTTTTAAATAACCACTGGCCTGCATTGTCATACAGACCTGCAGTTTCCATAACCGACATTGTATACGCTGCAGTTTCAGGACTAACTACTTTCTTTTTGGTAACAGGGTTGGTGCCACCATTAGCTAGTGTCGCGGCCATTACTGCCAGGTCTTTCGCGTTTACATTAAGTGCGCATTGCTTAGTGTACACGTCTGTAGCTTGTACAGGATCAAAATACATACGACCGTAGGCCAGCAATAGGTGAGCGATCGCCTGGTTACGCAGGTTATCACCAGCTTCGCTTACATACACGGGACCATTCACTAACAAAGTACTGCCTGCAAATTCATTATGCACCTGTTGTATGTTTCTCCATTTGGCGGCTGAGTCTGCACCATTTATCAAGCTAACGGCAGCAATAGCACCCGGGTTTACCAATGGGTTGATCTCTTTACCTTTTTGCAGTTCGATCGCTACGATAGAGTTAAACCTCAAACCAGTAGCGTCAACACCAATCTTATCCATTATCGCCTGCGGACCTTGTTCTTCCAGGATCTTTGCCAGCGTAAATACTTTGGATATAGATTGAATGGACACGCGTGAACTAAGATCACCCTTGGAGTATACCTTTCCGTCTGTCGTAACAATAGCTATACCGTATATATCAGGATCAACGTTTGCCAGCTCTTTTATGTAGTCAGCATTAGCTCCCTCTTTCAGGTCTTTATACTTCGAATAAGCATTATCGATAGCTGCCTGGTAGTTTTGCGCAATCGCAGTATAGGAGAACAATAGTCCTGCTAAGGCGATAGCTGGAATTAATCGGAGTGTTTTCATGATTATTTAGTTTACCGGTTTATTTGTGTCTTTTTTCGTAGAAACTGCGTGAGAAATTGTATTTGAATGTTAGCTGGATCTTGTTGATCACGCTACCGAAACCATCGCGATTATTTTCGCGGGCACCCCATTGGTATTCAAGACATGTCATCGCGTTCTGGGTTGGATAGTACATGATGTTACCAACAATATATTGCCCCTGCTGAAAAGCATCATCTGCCTGGCCGTCCGAAGGAGTGATCTCTATTAGAGAATAACCCAGAGAGGATGAGAATTTTTTGCTCCAGTTGTGATCAACAAAAGCTACGACACCTAGCACTGGCAGAGCTACACCAATGATCGGCCTCACCGGATCGAAGACGCGGAACCCTGCGCTATCGATAAGGTTGTTTTTAATACCGATGTCCGCTGGTGCGTCATTCATGTAGTTCTGTATACCTTCCCCGTAAACAAAACTGCCGCGGAATGTTGTGTTATCACCAAACTTGATATTTGTACTCAGGTTTAATCCCCAACCCCATGCGTCACCCGAAAGATCAAATGGATCAACTAAGTGGTCTTCCCATTCTATGCGGCGAACAATACCTGCAAGCTCAACATAGCCCCATTTCTTTCCACCAAACCGGTATTCGGCCGACAGATCTGGAAGCGGGAACCGCGGTACCACGCCGGTTAGTTCGATACGGTCGGCATAACGGCCCTGATCGGCACTAGCGCCCGGTCTTTCAAGTGCTATCGTTAAACGGCTATCTCCTTGTATCGGCATGTACCGGATCTGAACGTTTCGAAAGAATGCCATACCGGGAGGCCCCCAATACTCAACGGTATTCGGGAACACGTCGATGTCCATGAACGGACTCCAATACTGACCGGCACCAAACTTGCCCAGTTCGCCATAAGCATGACGCAAGCGAATAGTGGTTTGGCCCGCATCTACACCGGTACCGAACATTTCAAATTCAAAGGTCGTTTTTAGTTCCCCATATTTGGTGCAGAACCAGTTTTTTACACCAAACCGGGTTTGACGAACTGAGAAATACACATTGCCATCGCTTCCAAATTCATCGTCAAAAGCCGGAAGCTTTGTTGGCCTAACGACATCAAACCAGTCAGGATGGATCTGGTTAAAGTTGTAGCCAGCATCGGTCATAACGAAGCCGTAGATCTCCATTTCTTTTCGTGGCTTATCGTCATCATCGTCCTGGGCGAGCACCGGGCTGATAAACAACCCGGAGAGTAACATTGAGAAGATTAGTGTTTTCATAGATCCAGATTAAGTAGTGGTAAAAAATCGTCAACAACGTTGAGATTCGTAGTTGACGATCAAATGGGAGTAGTCGGTAGTAGAGCTTGGTATATAAAGGGTTAATAAATCATGACCACCTTCATCCAGACTGCGAATACTGTTTTGTGCTAAAGAGTTTTCATGGTGATAGTAGTCGTCAAGGTGGTAGAGATGGTCATGGTGGCAGGGGTCATAGAAAAAATCATAGTGATAAGGTTGAATGTCATGGTGATAGGAATGAAAGGGCTGTCTGAAGTATATATTCTTAACACGGTTCCTGCACCTGCTGAGGTGTCCTGAGGTGCAAAAGCCCGGCTGTTTCCTTGGGGAAATAAAAGTTGAAAGGGTACGATGGTGATGTAGGTGCGGTTGCATATTTATCCCTTGTTGGGTGATCCGGTATCCGGGAGCATCTTTTCTATTTACTTATTTTCACAGATACTTTTGGGCCGGAGAGTAAAGTTACATTCGTCAGTATGCGATGTGAATCATCAATGGTCGGTTCCTTGCCAATAGTTAATGTTTCTGCTTGCAAACAGTTTTGTTATCGTTACAGTCCAATGCACAAAACCATAAAATTGCGCATGCCTATTAGTTTCTATCCTACTGATTCACTGTAGCAACCGGAACGGTCTCTGCCTTTTGTACCCGAGTGGATGCCGAATTCGCATGGGCTGCTACTCTACCGTTTTTAACAGCTGCCTGTAGCACTTCAAAGTCTTTTTGGTTTTGCGCGGCATATTCAACAGCAAATTGCGAAACTGAATCTTCGAACTTGCAACAGCTGCCCAGGTAGCCACTAATTATCGCCGACTTGAAATTCCGCGCATGTGCCCTTGCCAATGCACCACCGCACAAGCTTGCATATCTCGTCATAAGTCGTGCGTTGAAAGTTTCAACGTTTGGCTCTACTCTGATATCCCGCATCTGCCTGATATAAAAATGGCGGCCGTTAGCTATCTCTGTCCAACCAAGGAACACATCGCCCGCTGCCTGCATAAGCTTCTGTCCAGCCACAACTCTTTGCCCGTTATTGGTATATCGACTTTTACCTGCATACGGCTCCAGCACCGATGGCCTTGCTTCCCGCACCTGGAGAAACAGCGGATCATCATTTGCAGACATGCGCAGTGATATACCATTGATCGTACCAATACTACCGAGACCACCAATTTTGGCAGCTATATCGCGAAACTTGAATTGATCAAAAAGTATGCGTTCTTCATAGGTCAACGTATCCACATAACTCTCACATACAGCTTCTATTAGTTTACGATAGTCGTGCTGCATGAGCGTTGTGTCATTTCTAAGCTGGATCTTATCTCCTTTCATTTCTGTAAGTCTGTGAAAATCTTCGCCTATCAGGCTCTTGGTTATCGCCTTCCTCACTCTACGGGCTACACGATTCCTGATCTCATGATCTTTGGTCATCTGCAGTATCTTCTTTACCGAAAAGCATGAGTACCATATCTGCAACGGATCCATTTCGGCAAACGCGGCCATGTGCACCCGGTACGATGAAATACACTCACGGGCAATAATTTTTGCCGTCTGCCTGTTCATCTTGTTTTGCAGGGAGGCGATCACAAAACTGGTTGCCAGTCTTTTAATATCCCATTCCCAGGGCGCGGGCAATGTTTCGTCAAAATCTACAAGATCAAATACTGTCTTCCTTTCTTGCGTACGGTAGATGCCAAAGTTCAGCAGGTGGCAATCTCCACAGCTTTGCACATGCAAACCAGTGTCGGGCGTGGTTGCAAGATCTGCCGCCATAATAGCTGCAGCACCACGAAAGAAATCGAGCGGAGATCGAAGCATTCGACCATAACGTAGCGGCAAGAGATAAGATAACAAACCCTCATTTGCAGCAGTCAGCACATCCACCGGATCTAACCGATCTTTAGGTGCTGACCACCGTGCATGACTCAGCCGGTCTGTCTTATTTCTCAATGCTTTACCGAAGTTGATTGCCTGGTCCCTAGTGATGCCTGGAGTGAAGAGATGTTCTTCCCCCATTCCCCTTCCATTACTGTCGTTTGTCATAAACTAGAGTTTTCAAGATCTGGACATAGGACTCCGGTCATGAATAGCCGGAATTTAACTGTTCTCTCCATATACTATTGGTTACAGGTTTTGGTATAGGTATTTCTCTCTATAAAGACGGGCGGGAAGCTTATTGTAAATTTAACATCGTTACAACGGGCTAAACACAGCTGTTCATCGTTTGCTTGCCTACAATCAGGATTTTCAATTGCCAACAATCTCTGAGTTTTGATGTATTGCGACAACCTCGCCAACATATTGACACTAAAGCCGCTTATTATTTGAAACGGCAGGGTTACAAACCGAATTTAATACCCAGTTCTGGGTATAGAGCAGGACTCCGGGACCGAAGGCTTTTTGATTGGGTACAGAACAAATCGAGTTACAGCCATTTTCAAAAGGTAAATTGAATCATCCCTCCTTTTGACGCGAGAAAATATGTGAAATTTTCAACTATCATAAGATATTCCGCAAATGAACCTGGTTTCGATTTTATGTCCATTTCGCTATACATAACCACAAAAACAATACATGTCGCCGTTTATATGCGACAATTTGTCCCAAAACACAGGAATGGCAAAGTAATTGACCGTATTTTTGCGGATGTTTTTCAAAAACAAGAAGACCATGAGCGATAAAAAGGATAATCGAACTAACGGAACTGCCGACAATATGTCACAAAACAACGAGGCGATGGAAGATGCTCTTGCAAACGAACTAAATGTTGACGACAGCGTTAGCGGCATGCAGCACCTGGACGATGAGATGAGTGACGAGAGCGAGCTGAAAAAAATGCAAAAAGACCTGGACGAGGCTAAAGACAAATATGTACGCCTGGTAGCTGAGTTCGACAACTTCCGCAAACGCAATGCAAAGGAAAGGCTGGAACTGATCTCAACTGCCGGTAAAGACATCGTTCAAAGTCTGCTGGTGGTACTCGACGACATGGAGCGCGCGGAAAAGCAACTGGAGACAACAGATGATGTTAAAGCGATCAAAGAAGGCGTGATGTTGGTTTTCAACAAACTGCGCAGCACTTTACAACATAGGGGCTTGAAAGCGATGGAAAGCAAAAATGAAGCTTTCAACCCTGACATGCATGAGGCGATCACGGAAATACCGGTACCGAGCGATGACATGAAGGGGAAAGTGATAGACGAGGTAGAAAAAGGATACTACCTGAACGATAAGTTGATCAGGCATGCTAAAGTTGTAGTAGGCAAATAAATCATTCACAATAAAAAAAGCAGTCCCGTTTTTTGGGACAGTGGTATGGCAAAAAGAGATTATTACGAGGTCTTAGGTGTAAGCAAAACGGCTAGTGCAGACGAGATAAAGAAGGCCTACCGTAAGATAGCCCTAAAGTACCATCCTGACCGCAACCCCGGCGATAAGGATGCAGAAGAGCATTTTAAGGAAGCAGCTGAAGCTTACGATGTACTAAGCAACGCCGACAAGCGTGCTCAATACGATCGCTTCGGTCATGCAGGAATGGGTAGTGCTGCAAGCGGCGGCTTTGGTGGCGGCATGCGCATGGAAGACATTTTCCAAAACTTCGGCGACATCTTCGGCGACGACATGTTCGGCAGCTTCTTCGGCGGCGGTGGTCGCCCAGGTGGTGGTGGTGGCGGACGCAGGCAGGGTTCACGCGGAGCTAACCTGCGCGTAAAGCTGAAGCTGGATTATGCTGAGATAGCTAACGGCGCTAACAAGAAGATCAAGGTTAAGAAATATATCCCTTGTAACATTTGCCACGGTAGCGGTGCAAAGGACAAGAGTTCTATACAGACCTGCGGCACCTGCGGCGGTTCAGGACAAGTACGTCGTGTGACCAACACCTTCCTGGGACAAATGCAGACTGTAACTACCTGTCCGACCTGTAATGGCGAAGGCACGCAGATAACAGCCAAGTGTGGTAACTGTAAAGGTGAAGGTCGTGTGTACGGCGAAGAAACACTGAGCCTGGATATACCAGCAGGCGTACAAGACGGCATGCAGCTGAGCATGGGCGGTGGCGGTAACGCCGGTGAACGCGGCGGCCCTCCCGGCGATCTGCTTATCGTAATTGAAGAGGAAAAACACCCGCAGCTGAAACGTAATGATATGGATGTGATCTTCCAATTGCACATATCATTCCCCGAAGCGGTATTAGGCACTTCTGTAGAAGTACCAACAATAGATGGCAGAGCCAAGATCAAGATACCGGCTGGTACGCAGAGCGGCAAGATCTTCAGATTGAAAGGGAAAGGCTTTCCTGCATTCCAGAGCTATGAGAAAGGTGATGAGCTGGTAGAGGTGAATGTTTGGTCGCCACAAAACCTGACCGATGACGAGAAGAAGATGCTGGAAAAGCTTCGCGACTCACCCAACTTTACACCATCGGCTGATGCGAAGAATGCAAAAGAAGACAAGAGTTTCTTCGATAAAATATTCGGAAGCTAAATACGCAAAGGGAAAAGGCTACAACGCTTTTTCCCTTTGTTTTTCTACAGCAGTGTACAACTTGTAATATTCTCCTTTTGCTGCTATAAGCGCGCCGTGATTGCCGCGTTCAATGATCTGTCCTTTATCCATTACAATGATCTCATCGGCTTTGCGGATAGTTGAAAGACGGTGGGCTATCACGATAGAGGTACGGCCTTTTATCAAAGTGTCTATCGCGTGCTGGATAAGCTGTTCGCTTTCGCTGTCTATCGAAGAGGTTGCTTCATCCAAAACAAGAATAGCAGGATCGTATAGCAATGCACGCGCAAATGAGAGCAGCTGCTTTTGCCCTTGAGACAGTGTGTTTCCCCGCTCCATTACATCGAAATCATAACCACCTGGCAACTGCATAATGAAATCATGTATGCCAAGCATACGCGTTACGCGCTGCACCTTCTCAAGCGATATATCTTTGTTACGCAAGGTAATGTTATCGAATACTGTGCCTGAGAACAGGAATACATCCTGCAGCACAATTCCTATCTTCTCTCGCAATGCGTATATGTCGTATTCCTGCAGATCGCGACCATCGATCAGTATGCGGCCACTTTCAATTTCGTAGAGGCGGTTGAGGATGCTGATGATAGAAGTTTTACCTGCGCCTGTGTGACCAACTACAGCCATTGTTTTACCGGCAGGCAGATCAAACGAAACGCCTTTTAAAACAGGTATGCCCTTCTTGTAGCTGAAGTGCACGTTCTCAAACTTCACAGCACCTTTCACTTCTGCAGGTTTATAACTGCCGTTGGCTTTCAGATATTCTTCGCTGTCCAGTACGCCCAACACCCGTTCACCAGCTATCATACCCATTTGCAGAACATTGAACTTATCGGCCAGCATACGCAGTGGGCGAAATAGCAAGTTGAGATACATAACAAAGGCAATGACCACGCCCTGCGTTACTTCATAGTCCAGCAAACGTGCTGCGCCCCACCATACCAGTAATCCCATGGATATTGCAAGAATGATCTCGACAACCGGGAAGAAAACTGAGTAGGCGAAAATGGCTTTGATATTGGCGTTGCGGTGCTCTCTGTTTATCTCTTTGAACTTGTCGATCTCTGTTTTCTCAGCTGCAAATGCCTGCACGATGTACATGCCGGTGATATGCTCCTGCACGAATGCATTGAGATGTGCCACTGCATTGCGTACACGCTGAAACGACTTATTGACACTCTCTTTAAAGAAATAAGTAGCGATGATCAAAATTGGAAATGCAGCCAGGCATACCAGCGTCAGTTTCCAATCGGTGATCAGCATTACAATAATGATTGCGATAATCGTCATCACATCAGCAACAATTGAAATGATACCTTCGGAGAATACATCATTTACTGCTTCAATATCGTTGATAGTACGCGTGGTAAGTGTGCCTATTGCAGTACGGTCATAAAACGACACATCCTGGAAGATGATCTTTTTAAACACCGACTTGCGCATGTCATTCACCACGGTTTGTCCCAGCCAGTTGATCTTATACAGGAACCAGAATCGAATGATGGTTTCAACCAGCAATACGCCCAGCTGTATCACGCTTATCCATATCAGCCCTTCCAGCAGCCGGTTGCCGATATATTTGTCTACTGAAAGCTGTATAAGATAAGGACGTACGGGAGATAACGCTGCCACGATAACAGACAGGAACATCCCCAGGTAAAAGGTTTTCTTATACGGAGCTGCAAAAGCAAATATCCTTCGCAACAAGTGCGTATCGAATATCTTCTTTATGGAGTTAGTTGCTGTCAATCTTTAGTCCTGTTCTTCTTTTACACTCATCAGGTAGGCCTTGATGAAATCGTCTATCTCGCCATCCATCACCGGGCCTACGTTACCTACTTCATAGTCGGTGCGGTGGTCTTTGATCATTTTATACGGATGGAACACATAAGACCTGATCTGCGAGCCCCACTCTATCTTTTTCTTCGATGAGTTGGCGGCGTTCTTCAGTTCTTCGCGCTTGCGCAGCTCTTCTTCATACAACCGGCTTTTCAGCATGGTCAAAGCTTTCTCACGGTTCTCACCTTGTGTACGCGCCTGCTGACATTCAACTATAATACCGGTAGGTATGTGCTTCAGTCGTACTGCTGTCTCCACCTTGTTCACGTTCTGACCACCTTTACCACCCGAACGGTAAAATTCCCATTCCAGGTCGGCGGGACTCACTTCTACTTCTATCGAATCATCTACCAGCGGGTACACAAACACTGAGGCAAAAGAAGTGTGCCTGCGGGCGTTTGAGTCGAAGGGTGAGATACGAACCAGGCGGTGTACGCCGCTTTCTGCTTTCAGCAGACCGTAGGCAAACTCGCCATCAAATTCCATGGTCGCTTGCTTAATGCCCGCGCCATCTCCATATTGCACATCGATCTCGGATACTTTCCAGCCTTGCTTTTCGCCATACATTCGGTACATGCGCAGCAGCATTTCGGCCCAGTCCTGGCTTTCGGTACCGCCGGCGCCGGAGTTGATCACCATCACACCTGGCATTTCGTCTTCAGGCTCATTCAGGGTCGATTTGAATTCGAGCTCATCCAGCGCTTTCAGGGCGCTATCGTAACCAGCCTTAGCTTCGTCCTCAGTGGCCTCACCTTCTTTCCAGAAGTCGAACAGCACGGCGAAGTCTTCTACAGAACTATTTACCTGGTCGTACAGGTCTATCCAGAATTTATTGATCTTGATCTCTTTCAGAATACCGGTGGCACGGGCATTATCATCCCAGAAACCGGGCGACAGGGTGAGCTGTTTATCGCTCTCCATCTTGGCTATACGATCTTCTATACGGAGGAAACGGTGCAGGTGCTGCACGCGGTCACGCATTTCTTTAAGGTTCTCCTGCGTCATAACGGAGGCAAAGGTAAGGAGTTTGACCCGCTGCTACTCTATTTCAATATAGTCGGGCGCAACAACGTCTACTTCTTTTACTTTGAAGGTAAAGTTGCGTTGCGAGATGTAGCTGAACACAGCTACGATAGCATTGGTAAGGACATATGCCAGCGTAGGATATAAACCAAACCACTCTACGAAGATCTTCAGGAAGATATAGTTGAGCAGTACACACATGCCTACGAGTAGTGCATAGCGGAAGAGCTGTATCCTGCCCTTGAGGTTTGACTCAGGGAATACCACATACTTGGCCAAAATGAAACCAGCGGGAAAACTGATGCTGAATGACAACAGGAACGCCGATATGTGCGGTGTTATCGTCAGGCCTCCAATTAATATCGCTTGTTCTTCCACAATGTGGTGATAGCACAACCAGTAAAGGAAAATGCCCAACACTGTATTAGTACCACCGCAAGCCAGGTAGCGGAAGGTTTGCAGATTTATCCAGCGCGAAAAAGGCGCATGAAAAAAATCAATAAACGCTAATACGATATTTTTGGCTGAGCTTAGCATCAGGAGCCGCAAAATTAGTGCTTTTCGGGCAACTAAACGTTAATATACATTACCATTTAATCTTATCCATGCGCTTAAAGAAATCTTTTTCTTTTTCGCCGCAGATACGCAACAGTCCGCTCAGCTCATCGTACGATACGAGGTCAGATTGGCGGGCCTTCATGATGCGCGCTGCATGGTAAGCAAAGTTGCGCCAGTCGTCGCCAATGGCTGTCAGTTCTTCTGAGAAACGCAGCAAGTCGTCGCGCTTCAGCATTTCGCCTGCTTCCTGCAGAAAGGCTGCGTGTAAGAAACGGAAACCGGCTCCACCGGTACCTATCTCCTCCTGCATCCGGATAACGTTGCCGAGATACAAAGCGGCTTTACGCGGAGGCAGGGTTTGAGGATATTTTTTAATGCGATTGGCCAGCAGAAAGATCGCGCTATTACCAAACCAGGGCAGCGGCGGACTGAGCATGAACCAGCTGGTCTGCTTAATGCCTGCTTTTATGGCTTTCTCGTAGTCAATGTTGGCCGGGGTATTTTTTATGTAATACATAAAACCCCTCGGCTCGGGTGTACCCTTGGCGAAGCGGGCCTTCACCAGGTCGTCGTATTTAATACGCGCCACATCTTCCAGTATGGGATCGCTTACCAGGTACTCGTCACCCTCTTTACCATAGATCACCGTGTTGTGAGCGTTAAAGTGGAAACGGAAAGCTTCGGGCATGAACGGCAGGTAATACACACTGCACAAAATACCTACAGGCCTGCCTTGCGCCAGCACGGCATCGAGCGCCTGCATGGCTTTTTCCGGCGAACGGAACCGTTCTGTATGCATTTCCACGCCAAGGCGGTTCATCACCCGCTTAAAAATAGCGCCCGGCCAGGTGCGAAATGTAGAACCCGGAGTGCCGTTCACTTTTACAAACGGCAGGTGACCGAAAAACATACCTGCGCCTATACCGAAAGCCATCGGCTCGGTGATGTTGATGCCATCGTGGCGGAGCAGGTTGGCGGTAACGCCGCTTTCGCAGTGTGCGTGCTGGTAGTGCTTGAACTCTGTACCCATGATATATGTAAGCTATTTACCGAAACCGGTCAGCTCGTCTACTGTAATGTTGAAAATTGTTGCGTATTTCTGAAGCGTTTCGGGTTTGAGCGTTTGGAACACTGAAGGCTTCATATGGCGTTTTACCTGCCACTCCCATTTACCAACGTATTTGGCCAGCAAAGGTACGTCCATCAGCGTCTTTTGCATAAAGTATGCTAGAGGACTTAGTTCACCGGCTTTAACCTTAGTCTCAGTTTCAGCCAGCTCCTGCTCCACTTCATCCCAGGCCTGCTTCATGGCAAAGTTCTCTGCCTCCCAACCTGCCGAATTAACGCCTGTGTATTTACCGTCTTTATCGACGGCATACATCAGCTTCCGAAGGTTCTCGCCTTCTTTAAAGTTCTTGGGATCCTGCGGTACTTCGTTGATCTTCATGTCGCTCCTCTTTCGCTTGGTGCCCGAAATTACACCCGATTTCCTGAAATTCTCTCCGGAAAGGCTGGATTTGTTGCCGATTGTTGCCGTTTTGGGGAGTTAAAAACTAAATCCTCCCTATTTGTTGTCGTTTGTTGTCGATTTCGTGCCAGCATCCTCATCTTCAACTTTATTTTCATTTCTCAACCTTACTTTCTTTTGTCTTGAAACAAAAGAAAGTAACAAAGAAAAATTCAAGGCTAAGCGAAACGGCTAAAAATTCCGTTCGCTTCGTTGCAACGAAAAAAGCTTACTAGCATCCACTAACATATCCGGACCTTTCTCAAATCAGCTTTACCAACCATACCCAACATTTTCGTTGCGGCCACTACGCTCCCGGAATTTTCTTAACGCCTTATTCGCTAAGGCCGGCACTCCGAAATCGTGTCATTCGGACGAGCCAGTTACAATGTTTACATTCGCTAACATTGTTAGCGGTATTTTTCGAATAGCGAAAACGTTAACAAACGTTGTACACCTTGCCACAAATTTACAAATAGCAAATATACAATAATTAATTCAATTTTGGATATACATTTCTAGGTGGTCGCTTCCTGCTGCACGAGCTTTTTAATGAGTGCGATCTGGCCCAGGTGGTAATGAGCGTGCTCGATAATTCCGGCGAGGTTGCGGTACCAGGTGCCGTATTTCGGGTCGGTGAAATCTTCTCCGAGTATGCTATCAGGTAGTTTTTCGATGAGCGATGCAAAGTGTTCTGCTTCATCCCAGCATTTGTTTAGAAAATCATCCCATTCGCGCTGTTCACCAAAAGGCGGATGCGTGAATGCATATTTATCGCTGGCTGTCAGCGGCTGGCCTTCCAGCACTTTGATCACTTCGTGGATGTAATAATTGATATGATAGGTCAGTGTAGCAATAGTATTGAGACCATGCACCTGTGTAAGTGCCTGCTCGAGCGTTACGCCTGTCAGCTGTTCTTTCAGGTTGGAGACCGTCCAGTTACCACCGAAGTGAACATCGCGCAGGTGTTTGGCTATTTGTGCTGTTGTGGTCATGGCATGTATCTTAGCTTATTGCAACTTCGCACTAATAACTGTATTTTACAACAATACAATGCCTTTTCAATGAAATTATTGGCGACAGAGAGAATTGACACGCTGAACTTTTTCCTGATCATTTTATCTGCTGTCATGGCGATTTTCATGCCCTTCGAGCTGTTCCTGTTCAGCTATGCAATTTTCGGTCCGCTGCACTACCTGACCGAAGTATCATGGTTGCATGACAAGAACTATTTCACGCAGAACAAATACGATTATCTATACCTGGTGGCCATTGCGGGAGGTATCTCTGTCCTGTTTCTCGACGCCATCTTCAATTTCATGGATATCCCACTGCCCCCGTTCATGGCTTCTACGCTTACGTGGGTGGGCATCTTATTGGCTATCCTGTTTGTTAGTGTAAAAAAGCTGGCCTATCGCATAGTCGGCATTATCGGTATACTGATACTTGCGAAAGCCTCACTAAGCCAGACAATGACAGTGTATCTGAGTGTGTT
This sequence comes from Polluticoccus soli, assembly GCF_029269745.1. Classification (NCBI taxonomy): domain Bacteria; kingdom Pseudomonadati; phylum Bacteroidota; class Chitinophagia; order Chitinophagales; family Chitinophagaceae; genus Polluticoccus; species Polluticoccus soli. Next base: position 995,617 of record NZ_JARJHT010000001.1, read on the forward strand.
TCTGCCAACGCTGATACATGTTTATGTTTTCACCGGCTTATTCATGCTATACGGGGCACTGAAATCTAAAAGCCGCATGGGCCTGGTGAGTGTGGCACTATTTGCATTTTGTCCGTTCATACTCCTGAACCTGTTTCCCAACTTCAGCTTCTATGATGCTACCGACTATGCCAAACGGGCTTATATAGGCTCGGACGGGAAAGCTGGCTTTATGAGCATGAGTATACAGACCATCCATTTGCTGTTTGGCACAACGGTAACTGCCACAACCGAGCAGGAGGCGAACCAGATGTGGCTCAACCACATCTTCCATTCAGCAAACGGCATCGTAGTGGCACGGCTGGTGGCCTTTGCTTACACTTATCATTATCTCAACTGGTTCTCAAAAACCAAGGTAATACAATGGCACAAAGTACCCAGGCTGCGTTTTGGCATCGTGATCATTGCCTGGCTATTGAGCGTAGCACTGTATGCTATCAACTTTACCATGGGGCTGACCTGGCTGTTCTTCCTCAGTATGGTACATGTACTGCTGGAGCTACCGTTGAATGCTGTTTCCGTAATGGGTATATATTCGATACTGAAGCAGCGGGTGCTCGGTAAAAAGGAGGAAGTTGAGGTGAAGGTGGTAAAAGGGTAAAACTTCAATTCTCTTAATAAGCGAAAGGCTGCTTGATGCAGCCTTTCGTCTTCAAATATCAAAGGCAAATTACCGGCAACTTTGCCATCGGCTCGACTACCCTGCCTTTAGCTTGCCTTCCAGTTCTTCAATGATCTTTTTTAGGCGGCCTTTTGTCTGTGTGGCGTCTACATAAAATGCCTCACCATCGTTGACGGTAATGCTGTAATACAATTCATCTCTCACCCTCTTATCTTCAACAGGGGCAAGTGCCTTTAGCTGTTCGATAACCTCTTTTTCATCGACATCATAGCTACCTGACGCCTGTAGTGTTTTGCCTAACAAACCACCCGACCGTTTCAACTGCAATTTTACCATGCCTAAATTTACACTTTCGCGGCCTTCCAGCCAGCTATGACGCCTTTATGCACCTTGCTGTTTTTGCCAAACAACTGGTGAGCATGTGATATGGTAGCTTTTTTAGCCGCTTTAAAATCGGAGTCAGCGCTAAGAGATTGGGTAAGCGCCGCATACCATACCTTACCGATGGTTTCCCAGGCATACCCGCCAATTTCTTTGGCCGCCATGCAAAATGCATAGTTGGGGATCCCAGAGTTATAATGCACACCGCCCCAGTCTCCATCCTTGGTATTGGGCAATACAACAAAATCTTTCATTGTAGCCGGTTGCGGGTCATCGCCCCATTGCGGGTGGTTTGTAAAAGCTGTGCCGGGTGATGCCATGCTTCTCAAGGAGTACTGCTTGCCGAGCATGATATTCTCACCTATCAGCCAGTTGCTCTGGTTCACGTCCTCGTTCATGGCATATTGCTTTATCATGATGCCAAAAACATCTGAAAACGATTCGTTGAGCGCGCCGGGCTGGTTCTCATAGTCGAAGTTGGCAGCATATTCGGTTACACCGTGAGCCAGTTCGTGTGCTATTATATCAATATCATTCGTAAAACTGTCGAACGTAATCTTGTCGCCATCTCCGTACACCATCTGGCGGCCGTTCCACAGTGCATTGTTATACTTCTTGCCGTAATGAATTGAATTGACCAGCGGCATCCCGGCATCGTCAATACTGTTCCGTTTAAAAATATCGTAGTAGAAATCCCAGGTGGCCTTTACGCCTTTCAACACATTCCTGGCTTCTTTATCTTTCTTTATCTGCGCACTGGTCATGAGCTTGCCTGGCAGGCTATACCCTTTACTAACCGTGTGTATTTGAATCACGGCTTTCGGCTTTGGCGCCGCAGCTTTCTTCACGGCCAAAACAGTTCTTTCAGTGGCCGCAAGTGTAGAAAAGAATTTCCGGTCGCTCCGAAGGCGGAAGTCGCGGAGTTCATTGTTCAGCGCATCTTCCAGTTTAAGTTTTTCACTCTCCTTCATCTTTTCAGCGATGTAGGGCGGCAAAATGCACCGGATCGGATTGCGATGGTTTTTACACATGGTTCATGGTTTTAAGTGGTAACAGATATGTTTCTCAGTATCCCGAAAACCAATATAATAAAACCTGAAGTGTTTTTATAACACGCCGCGTAATTAGCTTGTATACAATACCTCCCGAATTCTAATCAATGTCTCATTGGCCTGCACTTCATCAGGAACTTCTGGCAGATCGCTTTTGGCAAAGAGCCCAGATATGGTTTGCACGCGTTCTTCCGCCATTGCTACAAGGTCATCGTATAAGAAATGACCATTACGTACTTTCATAAGAAATTCACGGTCGGGACGACGCACATTGATCTTGTTTTCAGTGGCGATCTCGGCAGCCATATGCAGCAACCTGAATGTGTGCATCATATTTTTGGCATCGTAGTTTTTACCATGAGCCAGGGTATTTTGAAACCGTACATTGTTTCGTTTGCCCACCCAATCCCAATACTCGCGATAGTCTTTACAATAGGCTGAATAGCCATCTTTATTGAATGAGATCAGGGCTTTGGGCTCCAGCTTTTCTTCTATAGAGCTCAGCCGTACGTCGTTAGCATCTTCTCCGGAATAGATACCGGCAAATCCGCGACCGAAAACCTGGCTATTGTGAAACAACGCATAGACATCCCGTGCATGAGGAACTCTGACAAGTCCGCAGTCTTCCTGCTTATATCCCTGCTGATCGAGCCATGCCTGTAAAGGCAAAGCGTGATAACCATTGATGATGTAACAAAAATCAATGACCGTTTTCCGCTTCTCGTCTACCGGGTTAAATATTTTTTTATTGAGGCCTTTGGCTTTTTTTATCTGTGTTTGCGCATAACCCGCAAAGCTGTGCTGACATAATCTGGAAAGAAAAAGTTCCGGCTTCACCAGATTTAGTACATCGTGTTTGTATAAGATGCAATCTGCGGGACTATTCAGCAACTCCAATATGTTCGGATTGTTGCGAACTAACATTTCTATAAAACGTTTCAACTCGTAATAGACTATATCATTGGTACTGTTAGCCACCTGCTCGGTGTAATACAGGCTATAGTAGTCATTCTTGTCTAAATAGAAAACGCCTTTAATATCTGTATCCGACTGCGGAGTATCTAATCCATACGCTTTGCTACCGCTGATGCATCTCAACAACTGCAGTCGTTCATTTCCGTGTATGTCCTCAAATTTCATACAGATGCTTTCTGAATAGATCGTTCAATGCCGACGATTCTGTTTCTTTTTTGGGGATGTCCCGGCCTTTCGTTTCACAATATGCAATCTGCTCCTGGATGAAATGCTGCACGCGGGGGATGGACTTAATGGTGCTTTTTTCATCAGCATGTTCTTTCTGCTCCAGCAAAAGGTCAATAAGCTCTTGAAGCGCGGGTTCGCTAATAAGCGTTCTCAAAGCTCCAAAAGTCATCGGTGGCACTTCGTTCTTTTCCACGATCCATAGCGCCGCTAACAGCGAACGCAAACAATAAAAATATTTTTTCAACCGAACCTCCTCCGACTGCAATTCACTGAAAGCATTCCTTGCCATACTAGAATAATGATGCAATCCAGCACGCGGAGAAAAGTAGTCAGCCATTAATTGCCGGATATCGTTCATGAAAACGGAAGACTGCCTGTAAACGATTGGAGATTGCAGCCACTCGTACAAGGGAGGGTTGGAGGTCCGAAACAGGCGAAGCGCTTTACGAATATCCCAGCCATTAATATCTAAAACTTCGTTGACAGGCAAATCGAGAACATCGCGAAACTCATCGATACTTAAATATTTGTCACGGGGCTGAGCATATATGAATCGCACATCGTAGTCGCTGTCAGTTGAGGGGAAACCCCATGCTCTGCTACCTGATTCACATGCATATAATATTTTGACCGAATGCTGCCTTTCCAGTTCATCCAGCTGATGCTGTATTTCACTAACCATTCGGCTAATATAATATATTGAACCAGCCGAACATTACCCTTTATTCAGAGCCTCCCACAACTAAATGTATCATTTGATTCCCAGTATGCTAATGTACCCGGAACTCTGCCCGAACAGTGATGCTGGCAGTTTTATTTTTGCTGCTGGTATTGAAAGCCCCCGAAGAGGTGAAGTCCTCGTTGCTATACTGCCCGGTTATCTGGAAGATGCCCATCGATGCGCGTTTCAGATCGCCCAGCTTACTTCCACTGTTATCCGCTATCGTGCGCGCGCGGTTGCCTGCATCTTTCGCCGCTTTGGCCAGCAGGTTGAGCTTGATATCCGCCAGCTTGGTGTAATAGTACATTGGCGGCTGAGAATTGAGCTCAATACCAGATTGGATCAGTTGCGTAATATCCCTTGACACCTTTTCTACATTATTGATATTTTTCGATTCGACCTTAACTGTCTGGTTCAACTTATACCCCTTAAACACACTACTGGTACGATGGCCTTCTTCGTTATAAGTCTCATCGTACTCTTTTTCGATACTTATAGCAGAAATGATGATCTCGTTTCGCGCAATACCGTTGCTTGTTAAGTAAGCCTGTACTTGCTGTGCATCATTTTGCAACGATGAATAAGCCAGCTTTAGATCAACATCGGTACGCTGAAAACTGGCGGACCAGACGATCAGATCGGCAACAAAGTTATGTTCAGCGCTACCAATAACACTTACTGTAGCATCCTGTCTGAATTTGCTCTTGAAGGATGTACCCAGGATAGCTGCAGCAATAACTATCGCCAGGGCGAAAATGATGGCAGGAATGTGACTGCGCATGGTAACAGGTGTTTATATCCTAAAATTAAAACATCTTATACCGCCACTCTTCATATCATTGCCAACTTCTCCCACAACCTCATCACTTCCATCGCTTCCTTTACGTCGTGCACACGCAGTATGTTGGCGCCCTGCTGCAGAGCTACCATGTTTAGTGCCGTAGTACCATTGAGGGCGTCTTCGGGCGAAACCCCGAGTGTGCGGCACACAATGGATTTTCTGGAGAGGCCGGCAAGTATCGGTTTGCCCAGCATGCGGAAGGTGTGCAGGTGATTGAGCAGTTCAAAATTGTGCTCTACAGTTTTACCAAAACCAAAGCCGGGATCGATAATAACGTCGGTAATGCCGGCTTGTTTGCAACGGTCGCAGATATCCACCAGGTAGCTGCGCACTTCGGTCACTACATTATTATAGGTGGGGTTTTTCTGCATGGTTTTGGGCGTGCCCTGCATGTGCATGGCTATGTAAGGCACTTTCAGTTCTCCCACCGTCTGCAGCATATTGCTGTCTATACTGCCCGCGCTTACATCATTTATTATAGAAACTCCTGCTGCAACAGCCTCGCGGGCGGTGGCGGAGTTGTAGGTATCTATAGACAGCCAGGCCTCCGGAAATTCTTTGGCAATAGCTTCAATAGCCGGTATTACCCGCTGCAATTCTTCTTCTGCACCCATTATCCCGGCGCCGGGTTTTGTGGTAGCACCTCCTATATCCAGTATCGTCGCCCCCTCGTTCAACATCTTTTCCGCATTGCGCAAAAGCCCGCCGGTGTTGCTATCGCGGCCCTTTGTATAGAAGCTGTCGGGCGTGGCGTTGAGTACACCCATAACAATGGGTTTCGATATGTCGAGCAACCGCCCTTTGCTTTGCAAGGTGGTTTGTACGGGTAAAACTGTATTTTTGAAACTCATTGCCTTACAAAGAAAATGCAGGATAGTTTAAGCACCAACACCACAGCCGAAATGTCTCACACCTTACAGCAGTACACCAGTGTAGTAGCCAGATGTAAAGACCTGTACCTGAATAAGGCCAAGGACTACGGCACCTCGTGGCGCGTACTGAGGCCTATATCAATTGTAGACCAGATATATATCAAAGCCTGGCGCATACGCCAGATACAGGAAAAAGGCGTTCAAAAGATAGGCGACAGCATCGAGAGCGAGTTCGTCGGCATAGTGAACTATGGCATCATAGCGCTGATACAAAGCGCCATACCCGAAGGCACCGAGACAGAGCTGATGTATAGCGAAGCGCGCAGGTGGTATGAACTGAAGGCAAAAGAGATCGAAGACCTGATGCTGCAAAAAAACCACGACTATGGCGAGGCCTGGCGCGATATGTCGCAACAGAGCTTTGTAGACCTGATATTGGTAAAGCTCCTTCGCATCAAACAAATACTGGCAAATGATGGACAGACCATCGTATCTGAAGGCATTGATGCCAACTTTTGCGATATCGTGAACTACGGGATATTTGCCCTCATAAAAATGGGAGAGTAGCTTTTTAACACTTTGCTACCATCCATTTACTAAATTTACTTGTCATTAAAAGACAACACACAACCTTAGCATAAAAATATGAAGTACTTCCTCTGGTTATTACGCATCGTAGTAGGTGGTTTATTCATTTTCTCCGGTCTTATCAAAGCCAACGATCCGCTCGGTCTCAGCTATAAGATGAACGAGTTTTTCGAAGTGTGGGGTACTCATTTCCTGATGCCGTATTCGCTGGCCTTGTCGGTTGTCATGATCGCTTTTGAGATCATAGCTGGTGTAGCGGTGATATTGGGTTATGCTTACAGGGTATTTTCTTTCTTATTATTACTGCTCATCACCTTCTTTACCTTCCTGACGGCCTATGTGCTGTTCTCGGGCAAGATAAAAGAGTGCGGCTGCTTTGGCGATTGCATCAAAATAACCAACCAGGAAACTTTCTGGAAAGACGTGGCCCTGCTGGTGATGATATTGATACTGTTCGTTTACCGCAACAGGGTAAAACCGATATTTAGTGGATACCCCAGCGTTGCCATACTGGTGCTGACTGCGTTCTTTGCCTTCGGTATTCAGTGGTGGACACTCGAGCACCTTCCGTTCTGGGATTGCCTGCCATTTAAAAAAGGCGTGAATATCAATGTGGACAACAAGATACCTCCGGGCGCAAAACCCGACCGTTATGAGTCTATCATGATCTATAAAAAAGACGGTGTAGAGAAGGAGTTCACCATGGAGAACTATCCATGGCAAGACACTACCTGGGTATTTGTAGACCGTAAGGATAAGCTGGTAGAAAAAGGCAATGCAGAACCGAAGATCAGGGACTATATCATTACCGACTACGATGGCAACGATCGTACCGAACAGATACTGACCGCACCGGGCTACACCTGGCTGTTGTATATCAAAGATCCGGGTAAGGCACGCCACGATAATTTCGACCGCATCCGCCAGCTGGCGCAGGAAGCGAACCAGCAAAACATACCATTCTATGTATTGATCTCTGCCGACAAAGCAAGTGCAGAGCAATACCAGAAAGAATGGCATTTTGAGAATATGCAATTCCTGGTGCTGGACGTGACAGTGAGCAAAACGGCCTTGCGCAGCAACCCTGGCCTGATGTTGTTGGAACAAGGAGTGATAAAGGGTAAGTGGAGCTTCCGCGATTACCCCAATTCAATTGCAGACGTTAAACAATAACGAATGGTAAGTTTCCTGGCACGGCGCATCAGGTACAGTATCTTGGTACTCTTCGGCGTAGTGACAGTGGTATTCTTCCTGTTCAATGTATTGCCCGGCGACCCGGCAAGGCTCACCATGGGCCAGCGCAGTGATATAGCCACACTCGAGAACGTGCGCAAAGAAATGCACCTCGACAAGCCGCTGATCACCCGCTATTTTTTGCACCTGAATGATATTTCACCTCTGGGTATACATGCACGCGATAGTGCTTCAAAAGCGAAGTATGAGTATGTGGGGTTGGTGCCTATATCGAAGAAAAACATACTGGCTGTGAAGTGGCCTTTCCTTGGACGGTCGTACCATACCAAAAGAAATGTAGGTGAAGTACTTATGGAAGCGCTACCCGGAACGGTAATACTTGCTTTGGCGGCAATGGTGCTGGCAACTATTGGTGGCATTTTGCTGGGTGTACTGGCCGCTCTTAAAAAAGGCACCTGGCTCGACACCTCGGCCATAGCAGCAAGCGTAGCTGGCATATCCATGCCTTCTTTTTTCGCAGGGCTTATTATCGCCTACCTGTTCGGCTACCTGTGGCATGAAGCAACAGGACTGAACATGACCGGCAGCCTTTGGGAGTACAATGCCCTCACCGGCAGGTATCTGGCATTACACAATCTCATATTACCGGCTATTGCTTTGGGTATTCGTCCACTGGCCATCATTACCCAACTTACCCGCGCCAGCCTGCTCGATGTACTAGGCCAGGATTATATCCGGACTGCATATGCAAAAGGTTTATCCACGACGAAGGTAGTTTTCAGGCATGCACTGCCTAACGCCATGAACCCGGTGTTGACGGCCATATCAGGCTGGCTGGCTGAATTACTGGCGGGATCGTTTTTTATTGAATATATATTCGGGTGGAAAGGGATCGGCAAAATAACTGTGGAGGCGCTGGACAAATTTGACTTCCCCCTGGTGATGGGTTCGGTGCTGCTCACAGCTTTCATATTCATTATCATCAACTTACTCACCGACCTCATGTACGGTTGGCTGGACCCCCGCGTGCGCTTACGTTAAGTCGTTACAAAATGAACTTAACTCCAATGTTACGAAATCATTAATTCTCTATTATTTCTTTTCCGGGCCAAAGCAAGAAAATACCTTTGCCAGCAAACAACCGCCTGATATAAGGCATAAAATTTATGTATTGCTGAGGTTAAGAAATCATTATGTCTTTGTTACGGCTTTTTAATGGCCTCAAAGCATGGTAGTTTTGCGCCGCAATCTCTCATTTAATAACTAAGAATTTATGGCATTTGGCTCTTTTCTGAAGATGTTCACCCCCAAAGACCGCGTGTTTTACGGTCTGTTCGAGCAGGTAAGTACTAACCTGACCGAAATGGCTAGTATTTTTTACAACGCGGTAAACGAACCCGATTTTTCGCGTCGTGAGGCCATGCTGAAAAGCCTGGAGGAGTGGGAACACAAAAATGACGAGGTAACACATAAAATATTCATTGAGCTGGGTAGCAACTTTATCACCCCGTTCGACCGTGAGGATATACACTACCTGGCAACGTCGCTGGATGACATCGCCGATTACATCTGGGGCAGTGCCAAGCGTATGATGAACTATTATATCACCGATATTGACGATACAACCAAAGGTTTCGGCGATATCATCAAACGCTCTGTGTCTGCACTGAACAAAGGTGTATACGAGCTGCGTGATATGAAAGACCTGCGCACCATTATGGAGTCGTGCGTAATGATCAACAGCCTGGAGAACGAAGGTGACGACCTGCTGGACAAAGGCATGGGCCACCTGTTTACAACTAACGTAAACCCTGTGGAGCTGATCAAGAAAAAAGACCTGTACCAAATGCTGGAGATCGTAACTGACAAGTGTGAAGATGCGGCAAACGTGATCGAGTCCATTATCATTAAATACGCTTAAACAACACAAGACGTAACTCCCTCTTATGGCTACATTGCTTATAGTCATTATAGTGCTTGCCCTGATCTTCGACTACATCAACGGTTTTCACGATGCGGCAAACTCTATAGCGACGATAGTATCTACCAAAGTGCTCACGCCTTTCCAGGCAGTATTGTGGGCAGCTTTGTTCAACTTCCTGGCGTTCTTCATATTTAAAGATCATGGCGTGGCCAATACCATTGCCAAAACGGTAAAAGAAGAATTCATCACACTCCCGGTGGTTTTTGCGGGACTTATCGCAGCCATCTTCTGGAACCTGCTTACCTGGTGGTTTGGTATCCCTTCCAGCTCTTCGCATACGCTGATAGGCGGCTTTGCGGGTGCAGCCATTGCACACGCAGGCTTTAACTCGGTAAACCCGGAGCCGGTAATTAAAACGGTTAGCTTTATCCTGCTGGCACCAATGGTGGGTATGATCGTGGCGTTTATCATTTCGCTTTGGTTCATCAACTCTTTCAGAAAAGGGCCCGCCCCCAAACTGGTTTCAATAGGCGTATTGATCATTGTGGGTATCATCCTGTTCAACAACATGGAAACCCACCCGGACAAATTGAAGACCCACTACGATTCCTACCTGGCAAGCATCATCTTCGATTCAAAGAACTTTAAATGGATACTGCTTAGTTCTGTACTTGGCTTCATGGCTATATTTACGCTGTTCCTGAGCACCCTGAACGTTGCCCGGGCTACAGTATGGCTCAAGCGTTCGCAGCTGGTTTCTTCGGCGGCTTTCAGTATTGGCCATGGTGGTAACGATGCCCAGAAAGTAATGGGTATCATCACCGCAGCCCTTATAGCAGGTGGTAAGATATCCAGCTTTGACGAAATGCCTGTTTGGGTGCCGCTGGCGTGTTACGTTGCGATTGCGGCAGGTACCATGAGCGGTGGCTGGAAGATCATCAAAACCATGGGTACACGTATCACCAAAGTAACTCCATTTGAAGGTGTGGCTGCTGAAACGGCCGGTGCAATAACCCTGTTCGTGACTGAAAGCCTGAAGATACCGGTGAGTACCACGCATACTATTACCGGTTCTATCATAGGTGTCGGGGCCACTAAACGTTTGTCGGCCGTACGCTGGGGCGTTACCATCAACCTCCTGTGGGCCTGGATACTCACCATCCCGGTAAGTGCCGGCATTGCGGCTCTCGTGTATTATATAGTTTCTGCACTGGGAATGGGATAAATATTACATTATTAACACATAGTTAGACAGTTACGCGCGGGAAAACCCGCGCGTTTTTGTTACCTTTGTAGCTTGCCTTTTTTGAAACGGGCAGGTAGTTTTTGAATGTCGTTACCACCGCTGTTAAGACACGTCTATAACCATGGCACCGAAGAGGTGATACGCAGAGGTAAAAAGATTTTTTACACTGCAGGAGTACAGATGATGGATGTTGACCACCTGATAGAACAGGTGCGTTTTCGCGTGCGGAATGATGTGTACCAGAACTATTACACAGTAACGGTCAATAAATATCTCGACCCGAAAAATCTTTCCATTCGCTGCCAATGCCCTTACAACCTGGGCGAGATATGCCGTCACGAAGTGGCTGCATTATTCCAGCTGAACGACATATTGCAGAGCGGCTTTTTTGAGAATACAGATATCACGTATGACCAAAAACATACCGTGGTGCGTATGCGCCAGGTGAGTATGCAAATGCTGCGCGTATTTGCGTCGCCCGAAGCAATGGAAAAAGCGGAGATCTGGGCAAGCAATAATAAGGCTATCCTCACGTCGAGCAAAAACGATAAGATAGAAGCCGAAGTACCTGACGAAGAAGAAACTTATAAAGTAGCCATCAGGCAAAACGACGACCGCTATTTCGATACATCTTGCAGTTGCAGCGAAAATAAACATCCCCTGTGCGTGCATAAGGCAACGCTGTTCATTCAATTGCTAAAAACTTTTGGTCCGCAGTATTTCCAGTCGTTGCGCGATTGGGATGAGCAGAAGAACAAGCTGCTCAAACAATATGGCTACACACTGAATGATGATCTTACCAATAAGTTCACGTTCACTTACGAGAATGGCAAACCATTTTTGCGTGTACTGGATCCTTCTATCCAGAAAGTAGCACAGACGCATACTAATACATATACTAACACCACACGCCCTACTCTCACCTCTTCAAAGCCGGAGCCAACGGTAGAGGAAGAAAAACGTTTGGGCATTGTGGTAAACACCAAGGTTAGCTGGTATCCATTTGTCAACTGGCTGCTGGTAGCGGGATCCGTAGATGAAGACGAAAAGAAATTCATCAATGGCATAGAGAAGCTGGAACTGCAACAGTACGTCAACCCGCACCAATTCCGCGAAGATGAACGTGAGCTGCTGCCGGTGATACGTAAGTTCATGCCGGAAGAAGTGCTGAAGTACCTGAAGAAGAACTTACCTTTTGGTGACCTGTATGATGATTACGTGCAGGTATTGAAAGAACAACCTAATGAGGAAGTAAGGGATCAGACGTGGGAATACCTGCTGCCTAAATATCATAAGCTGCTGGAGCGTTACGCGAACCACTCGCTTTGTTTCCTGCACAATACATCGAAGAACCTTACAGCTTCAAGCCTCGAGCCGATAGCGTTTTCTGAGAAAAAGGCGCATCCTCAATTGAGTGTTTTAAAGGATGGGAAAACCTACACCGTTAGTCTCAACTGGCGTGTGGATGATAGTTACATCCCTTATTCTGATACTACTATATTAAACGCAGGCCTCTTCCTGCACGATTATACGCTGTACTCTGTAGCTAATACTGCAGAAGTCACATTAGCAGAACAGTTCCTGCCCAATGGCGAAATGAAGATCGCTGCGAAAGATTGGGCTGAGTTCCTGCGTGAGCAGTTGATGCCATGGAGCCAGACCGTGTATGTAAACTTCTCTGAAGACATTGTAGAACGTGTAGATCGCGCTAAACCTAGCTACCACTTGTACCTGCAGGAGCGCGAGCAAATGCTGATACTGCAACCTGCCTTCTCGTACAACGGAGTAGAGATACGTCATGGTTTCTTTGGCGACCTGATACAACCTCAGGATGGCATCGTTAAGATCATTGAGCGCAACGAGACCGAAGAGCAGCAGTTCATCAACATGCTGGCCGGCCTGCACAGCGATATACAGTACAACAAGAAAAATAATTTCTATTACCTGCCGGCAACGTCAGTACTAGCCAACAACTGGTTCTTCCGTTTCACCGACATCATGCGCGAATGGAACGTGGAGATGTTTGGTTTTGAAGGACTGAAGAATCTGCGCATAAACACACACAAGCCTACTACGCGGGTAAACGTTGCCAGTGGCATTGACTGGTTTGACGCTTCGATAGACCTGGTGTTTGGAGAACAGGCGGTGTCTATTATAGAAGTAAAAAAAGCCCTGGCACAAAAACAGAACTTCGTCAAGCTGGATGATGGTTCGATCGGTTTGCTGCCTGAAGAATGGCTGAAGAAATATGCTCTGCTCATCAAGATGGGCGAGGCCAAAGGCAATAAGCTGCGCCTGAAAAAATTCCACTTCAGCGTGCTGGATGAATTGCTGGCCGAAGTAGACGAAGAAGCGCTGCAACACGAGCTGGAAGAAAAGAAAGAACGACTGGAGAACATCATTGCTAACGATTTCAGCAATGTGGATCCGCCCAAGGAACTCATCGCAGATCTTCGTCCATACCAGTTAACCGGTTTCCAGTGGCTTACATTCCTGAACGAAGCTGGCTGGGGGGGTATATTGGCCGATGATATGGGTCTTGGTAAGACCGTACAGACGCTTACATTCTTCCAGCATTACAAGAATAATAATCCCGATGCCAAATTCATGGTAGTATGCCCTACCACGCTGATGTACAACTGGGAGAATGAGATCAGGAAGTTTACCCCAACGCTAACGCACTTCATTCATCACGGGCCAAAACGTATGGCCGGCGAGCGTGCATTTGCACCTTACGATATTATCATCACTACTTATGGCACCATGCGTAGTGATATCAAAATATTCAAAGAGCTACCATTCGATTACGTAGTACTCGATGAATCGCAATCGATCAAGAACCCGCAATCTCAGGTGGCTAAAGCCGCACTATTGCTGAACGCAAAGAACAGGCTGGCGCTGAGTGGTACGCCCGTACAGAACAATACTTTCGACCTGTACGCGCAGATGAACTTCCTGAACCCCGGCATGCTGGGCAGCAGGGAATTCTTCATGAACGAGTTTGCGACACCGATCGATAAATTCCAGGAAAGCGAAGTAAAGCAACAACTGAAGAAGCTTACTTATCCTTTCATGCTGCGCCGCACTAAAGAGCAGGTGGCAAAAGACCTGCCGGAAAAAACGGAAACAGTGCTCTTCTGCGAAATGGGAACGGAACAGCGGAGGATATACGAATCGTATCGCCGTACCTACCAGTCGGAGATACTAGGAATGATAGAAGAGAAAGGCATGGAACGCTCTACGTTCCACATCCTGCAGGGTCTAACCAAACTGCGCCAGATATGCGACTCGCCTGCCATCCTGAATGAAGCAGAGCGTTTCCACAACTACTCTATCAAGCAGGATGAACTAACGCGCGAGATCAATGAAAACGTGGGCAATCACAAGGCCCTCATCTTCTCGCAGTTCCTGGGCATGCTGGCGCTGATACGCAAAGAGCTGGAAGAGAAAAACATTCCTTATGCCTATTTCGACGGTAGTTCTTCTTCTACCGAAAGAGAGATTGCCATACAGCGATTCCAGAACGATGAGGACTGCCGTGTGTTCCTGATTTCACTCAAAGCGGGTGGTGTCGGTTTGAACCTTACCGCTGCAGACTACGTGTACATCGTTGACCCATGGTGGAACCCTGCGGTAGAGCAACAAGCCATCGACCGTACACACCGTATCGGGCAAACGAAGAACATCTTCGCTTACCGACTGATATGTAAGGATACAATTGAAGAGAAAATGCTGATACTCCAGGAACGCAAGCGGGCACTGGCAAGTGATCTCGTATCAGATGACAATGCATTCCTGAAACGACTGACAAAGGAAGATATCGCTTACCTATTCAGCTAATAGTATACTACAAATAAAAAGCCGGGATAAACATGATCGTTTATCCCGGCTTTTTTATGCGGTTTGTTATTCTAGTATTCGATCACCAGCCTTGTAAAGCTGATCGCATCTCCTGACCTCAGTTTCACGACATAAACACCTACAGACAGATCATGAACGGCAACCTGCGTTTGTGTGGATGTTGTTGAACATTCGCCTTTGAACACAACTTGTCCGATAGCGTTTACTATCTCGTATGTTGCTCCATTTACGTTACCATGTTCAATAGTAAACATACCATTGTTTGGATTAGGATATAAACGGATCGCATTCTGACGGCTTACTCCTTCTACCGAAGTATTGATGTTCACAACCACTGCCTGGCTGGTAGCCGTAGCGGGCGCTGCACAGTCGCTGCTGCTTGTTACCTCTACAGATACTGCATCATTGTTCACAAGGTTACTGGCGCTCCATGTTTGTCCTGTTGCGCCCGGAATGTTATTGCCATTTAGCTTCCACTGGAATGTTGGTGTCAGACCACCATTGATAACATTGGCCGTGAACGTCACCAGCTGCCATGGACTAACCTGCAATCCGGGACTGGCGCTAATACTCACACCGGCAGGCTTTTTATCTACGATCACAATATTATGGCTATTACTGCTTGCCGTAAGCGTAGAGCCGCAACCAGTTGTCGTAACTACACAGTTGATAACATCGCCTGTTGCCAATGTTTTGCTCACAAACGTAGCGTTAGTTTCTCCTGCTATCGGCGAACCATTCTTCATCCACTGGTATTGCGGGTTAGCTCCGCTCGTAACAAGAGCATAGAATGCTGCGGTATTACCCATACAAATCGTATCGCCGGGGCTGGCGTAACTAGTAACAGCAGGTGGAGTGTTAGAGCCAATGGCTACCACTTCTGTGTCTATTTGCGAGGTGCAGCCGTTCAGTGTAGTATAGAGCGTGTAGTTGCCCGCATGCGCTGTGGTAGTACCAGAGATAGATGGGTTTTGCTGGTTTGATGAAAAACCAAGAGGACCACTCCAATTATACGTAACACCTGCCACAGTCGATGAACCAGACAGGTTAAGTGTTTGTCCTGCACATACTGGTGAGTTACTGTTAATAGACGGTTTGGCAAGAGCGCCAACACTAATGTTTGTACCATTGTCGCGCCCCGTATACGATACATTGCTGCCTACGATGCGCACACGATAACCATTGCCATTAGGTGTTGACGAAGGTATAGTAACACTGATTGTTCCGCCACCAGTAGCTGTTACACTACCAATATTGGTAGGACTCGCAAAGCTTCCGCCGGCATCCGATAGCTGCACAGTAAACACGTTGTTTGCAGCGAAGAAAGAAGTATTATTGACGGAATAGCCTATGCTGTAAGTTTGGCCCGGGCATAAATTTGAAGGCACTGACGTAACGGCTACTATACCCCATAGGTAGTCGTACACCTGTTGCACTTCGGCATTAGTCAGCGCCCGATTGAATAAGGCGACTTCATCCATCCGACCATCTACCGGGTATGGGTAGTTTACAAGATCATGTCTGCCTATCCACAGATCAGCAGTATTCGCGCCGATACTGCCTGAAACATTTTTCGTGTAATACGGTGTTACCGAACTCACGTAATTATTAGGATCCATTGCTACCTGGTAGTGTTTAGCTGTAGTCCCGTCATAACTGGAAACTAAAAGATACCATTGACCCGTAGTCACATAATTGCCGGCCGGGATAGTGCTATTCACAGCGGGAACCGAAGTATAGCCTCCCCAAAACTGTTTGTTATTGGGACTATTAATAAAACAGCTTTTGTCGAACGGATCATCGGTAATAGTAAGTTGGTAGTGTCCTGGTGTCTGATCATTTCCTTTTGCTATTATAAAATTCGACTGGCAAAGTGCGCTATTAAAACTATTGAAACGCACCATAGCCACCATTGTTATTGCAGAAGGTTGTAATGAACTGTGGTGCGGTATTACCGCGACGCTATTAGAGCCATTAAAATCCATAGCTTTATTAGCCACATTCCTGAAACCTTGATTAGAAGTCAGGCTTGTAACAGACGATGAATTCCGGCCGTTACCACTTACATCCGGCAATGAAATAACAGGGCCGGGACTTTGTGCAAAATCCCAACGTCCGATACATCCCGAAATCCCGCCTGGATAATTTGTTTGAGCCGACACACTAAAACTTGCCGCCACAAGGGCTGATAGTAAAATTCTTCTCATCTGTATTGTAAATATGAAGCAATATAATGTAACTGGTAAAAAAAACGAAAGGCATCCGGTGAAGGATGCCTTTCGTTTTGTGAAACTGCGATTTGATCCAGCGAATGGTGCTTTTCATTCATTGAAAACACCTGCTAATTCCATTATTTGCTAATAACTATCCGAGAACGGTAATTCTTACCGTCAACATCCGTTTTCATCAAATAAACACCCTGCGCCACTTGTGACATATCAACCACCACAGACGACGAGCGTGCCCTGTATTGCTGGCGATGCACTATTTGCCCTACAGCGTTCAGCACTTCTATCTGCCCATCAGCTGATGGTACTTCGTTAAACGTTACAGTAAAGGCACCGTTGTTTGGATTAGGATAGATGCTGATGTTGTTTCCTTTATCAATTTCTCCCACCGAAGTATTGATATTCACAATCGATGCCTGGCTGGTTGCAGTGGCTGGCTCCGCGCAGTCGCTGCTGCTGCGTACAACCACAGATACCGCATCATTATTAACAAGGTTGTTTGTGCTCCATGTTTGGCCTGTTGCACCGAGGATATCGTTACCGTTCAGCTTCCATTGATAAATTGGCGTTAATCCGCCGTTGATGACATTGGCTGTAAATGTCACCGTTTGCCATGGGCTTACCTGGAGGCCGGGGTTAGCACTGATGCTTACGCTCGCAGGCGTTTTACCAACTATCACAACACTGTGGCTGTTGCTGGTTGCCGTGAGTGTAGAACTGCAACCTGTTGTGGTAACCACACAATTGATCACATCACCTGTGCTTAGTGTCTTGCTCACAAACGTTGCGCTGGTTTCTCCCGCCATTGGCGAACCATTTTTCATCCACTGGTATTGGGGGTTAGCACCGGCTGTAACCAGCGCATAAAATGCAGCTGTACCACCAACACAGATCGTATCGCCGGGGCTGGCATAGCTTACAACATTTGGTGGTGTGTTAGAGCCGATTGCCACTGCTTCTGTATCTACCAGCGATGTACATCCGTTCAGGGTAGTGTACAGTGTATAGTTGCCCGCGTGTGCTGTAGTCGTGCCTGGTATTGATGGATTGGGCTGGTTTGACGAAAAGCTCAGAGGACCACTCCAGTTGTAGGTAACACCAGGGGTTGACGATGAACCTGACAAATTAAGTGTTTGCCCGGCACATACTGGCGTGTTGCTACCTGCAGATGGTTTAGCAAGACTTGTAACGGTCAGGTTAGTGCCATTATCCCGACCCGTATACGACACGTTGGTGCCAACAATACGGATCCTATAACCTGTACCACTTGGTACAGAGCTCGGTACCATACAGCTGATTGTGCCGCCGCTGGTAGCTGTTACACTACCTATGTTGGTAGGACTGGCGAAGCTTCCGCTCGCATTAGACAACTGCACCGTAAACACGTTGCTGGCGGAAAAGAATGAAGTATTATTTACAGTATAGCCAACGTTGAATGGCTGATCTGTGCAAATATTGGTGGGTACAGACGAAACTGCTACTATACCCCACAGGTAGTCATACACTGATTGAACTTCTGCATTAGTAAGTACTCTATTGAATAAAGCTACTTCTTCCATTGAACCATAAACAGGATAAGGGTGGCCCGGCACACTATGCCCTCCAATCAATAGGTTTTGGGTATTTGTTCCGATAGTACTTGAAACGTTTGTTGTAAAAAAGGGTGTAATAGTGCTTACGTAGTTGTTGGGATCCATCACTACCTGGTAATGTTTTAATGTTGTGCCGTCATAGCTTGACACAAACAGGTACCATTGACCCGTAGTCAGATAATTACCCGCAGGCACTAGGTTGGTCAAATTAGTTGCACCATAAAGCGCATAGAACTGCTTGTTAAATGGACTGTTGACAGTGCAACTATTATCGTAAATATTGTCGCTTACAACGAGCGCATAGTTGCCAGAGGTAAGGTTGTCGCCTTTTGAAATAATATAATTGCCCTGGCACTGACCTGTATAGAACCCATTAAACCTAACCATCGAAACCATTGTAATAGCTGTTGGCTGCAATAAGCTTGCGTGGGGAATCGTTGCCAGGCTGTTAAATCCATTAAATGCCATCGCCTTATTAGCTACACCTCTAAAACCGGTCGCAGACGTCAGGTTATTGACCGAAGAAGAGTTGTTTCCGTTTCCACTTACATCTGTTAGTGCACTAATTGGACCACCCCCTGTTGCAAAATCCCATCGGGCGATACATCCCGAAATCCCACCGGGGTAATTAGTTTGAGCAGACACACTAAAACTTGTGGCCACGAGGACCGATAGTAAAATTCTTTTCATTGCTCGTTAATTATGGATTAAAATATTTTACCAATTTAGTGATCTTATTTTAAGAATAAAATAGGTGTATAAAAAACAATAAGAACAAAAAAACAAGACATAACACATTGGCTATCAAAATCCATTACATAAAAAAGCCGCCCTCTATGAGGACGGCTTTTGATTTCAGATTGTCGTTATTGTTACAGTGCCAGGTCAGCATCAGAGGCACCACCTTCGTTACCTGCAGCAAAGCCTTCGCTGTTAGCTTGTGCCTGCTGTTGGTTTTCGTTGCGTTGTGGGCGCTCACGACGCTCACCACGGTCGCGGTTGCCACCTTCGCGACGTTCGCCACCGCCCCTGCGGTCACCACGGTCGCCACCACCACGGCGGTCGCCACGGTCGCCTCTTTCGCTGCGCTCAGGACGCTCGCGTTTTTCAGGCTCTACATAACCTTCAGGTTTTGGCATCAGCACTTTGCGGCTCAGGCGCAGTTTACCTGTTTTCGGATCGGTGCCTACCAGTTTTATTTTCACTGTATCGCCCTCTTTCAGTACACCTTCTAGTGTATCGAGACGGCTCCAGCTTACTTCTGAGATGTGCAGCAAACCTTGTTTGCCAGGCATGAACTCGATGAACGCACCGAAAGGCATGATGCTCTTCACAGTACCTTCATAGGTCTCACCTATTTCTGGCATAGCAACGATGCCTTTGATCCATTTCAGCGCTTTGTCGATATTCTCTTTGTTAGCAGCGAATATCTTCACTTCACCGCGATCGTTCACTTCTTCGATATTGATAGTAGTGCCGGTTTCGCGTTGGATCTCTTGTATCACTTTACCACCTGGTCCTATCACCGCGCCAATAAATTCGCGGTCGATGTTGATCTGCTCGATGCGTGGTGCATGTGGTTTCAGTTCAGTACGTGCTTCAGGTATACATTGGTACATCGCATCCAGGATGTGGAGACGGCCTTTACGTGCTTGCTCCAGCGCCTGCATCATGATGTCCATGCTCAGGCCATCTACTTTGATATCCATCTGGATACCGCAGATACCATCGCGTGTACCGGTTACTTTGAAGTCCATATCACCCAGGTGATCTTCATCGCCCAGGATATCGGTAAGAACTGCAAACTTACCATTCTCGCCAGAGATCAGACCCATTGCCACACCACCTACGTGTTTAGGCAGAGGTACGCCAGCATCCATCATTGCCAGTGAACCGGCGCAAACAGTTGCCATTGACGAAGAACCGTTAGACTCAAGGATATCTGATACGATACGTACTGTATAAGGGAATGATTCACCTGTAGGTGCCATTTGTTCCAAAGAACGTTTGGCCAGGTTACCGTGACCTACTTCTCGACGGCCGGGGCCGCGTTGCATCTTCACCTCGCCTGTTGAGAACGGAGGGAAGTTGTAGTGCAGTATGAATTTAGAGTAGTTAGAAGTAGCAGCGCTTTCTATCAGCAGCTCGTCTTCTTTAGTACCCAGTGTAACTGTGGTCAGCGATTGTGTTTCACCGCGTGTGAACAATGCAGCACCGTGCGGAGAAGGCAGGAAGTCAACTTCCATCGTCAGCGGACGAACATCTTCCATACCGCGGCCGTCAAGACGACGACGATCGTTCAGCATCATAGCGCGTACGATCTCTTTCTCTACATCGTGGAAGTATTTAGAAATGAGCTTCTGATCTTCTTCAGGCATTTCTTCGCCTTTCGCGATCTCTTCGAATGCTTTATGTACTTCATGCATTGCATCATGGCGCTCGTGTTTGCCAAGAGCAGCGCGTGCTACAGTTGCATATTTTTCACCGGCAAATTCTTCAATGCGTTTTTTCAGTTCAGGGTTCTCATAAGGCTTAGTGTATTCACGTTTGCCAGTAACGCCTATCTTATTACGCAATTCAATTTGTGCTTTGATCTGCTCGCGGATAGCTTCGTGTGCCAGCTCGATAGCTTTTACAACATCAGCTTCCTGGCATTCTTTAGCCTCACCTTCCACCATCATGATGTTCTTTTCAGTAGCACCGATGATGAAATCCATATCAGCATCTGCCAGCTGGGTGCGCGTAGGGTTAATTACGTACTCGCCATTGATGCGGGCAATGCGTACTTCAGAGATGATCTCCTGGATGGGCACGTCAGAAACGGCCAGAGCTGCCGATGCAGCCAGGCAAGCCAGTGCATCAGGCATTACTTCCATGTCAGAAGAAATAAGGGTGATGATCACCTGCACGTCGCAGAAATAATCATCAGGGAACAGCGGGCGCAGAGCGCGGTCTATCAGACGCGATATAAGAACTTCATAGTCGCTCAGGCGGCCTTCGCGTTTGAAGAAAGAACCTGGTATACGACCTGCAGAAGCAAATTTTTCCTGGTAGTCAACTGTCAGCGGGAAGAATGATTGCCCGGGTTTTGGCTCGGCGTTGGCAACAACAGTTGCCAGCAGCATACAGTTACCCATGCGAACCAATGCCGATCCATCGGCCTGGCGCGCAAGACGTCCTGTTTCTATGCTGATCTCACGCCCGTCTTTCAATTTGAAAGAAACGGAAACGGGATTAGGAATCATACGATAAATTTAGATATGTTCAAGAAAAACTATTCCCAACCGTTATCAGTTGGGAATAGCTATTGAGTTGCAGCTTATTTACGGATACCAAGCTTTTCGATCAGCGCACGATAAGAAGCAAGGTTCGTGCGAGTCAGGTATTGCAGCAGGCGCTTGCGGCGACCTACCATTTGCATGAGTCCGCGTTGGCTGGAGAAATCTTTTTTATTAGTCTTAAGGTGATTCGAGATGTGATTGATACGCTCAGTGAGCATAGCTATCTGGCCTTCGATAGAACCCGAATTGTTTTCGTTTTCACCGTAAGTTTTAAAAATGGTTGTCTTTTTTTCAGCAGTTAAATGAGACATTTGGCATCAAAATTTTTATAACGACACTTTTTCAGTTTGCAAAGATAGGGAAAACTGTTGGATTAATTAATAATTTTTATTGAGGGATGTTGGATTTTAGATATTTGATGTTGGATACCCTATGTAGTGTTGACTTTCCTAAGCAACATTAAACTATTTCACCATTTGATTGTGACCCCGCTGAACTGCATCAAGGAAGTTGTTCAGTTTCTTTCCCAACCGGTCAATTTTTTCGTGCAGGTCGTTATATAGCACCTGGTTTTGCAAAGACCCTGTTTCATAAAGGGTTTCTAAATGGTCCATTGTTTCGCAGTTCGAAGCCAAAGAAAATATGATGAACCGGATGAATTCCTGTTTGTATGCACGTCGTCCATAGCCTTCAACGATATTCGTTCTTACCGATTTACTTGACCTCCGAATCTGTTGACCGGTTTCAAATAGCTCGAATTTTGGCAATTCAAGGCTCATCTTGTGAACAAGGATAGAAATCTCCCTTGCCAGTGCCCATATTTCCAGTTGGCGGTAACTCATTTCGAATAATCTATCTCAAATTATCAAAAATCTAGTATCCAGTATCCAATATCTAATATCCAACTATCCTCCCCACATCTTATTTTTGCGAGCTATGACGCTTGCTGCCCAGATAAAATGCGCTACTGAGGATGCCCTGAAGCATCTATTCCCGGATGCGGAGATCAATCCCGCTTCCATTACTATTAATCTGACCAAACCTGAATTTAAGGGAGACTACACTATCGTATTATTCCCTTTTGTAAAGCAACTGCGCCAAAAGCCCGATGCCTTAGGCAAAATGCTGGGCGACTACCTGGTAGAAAAATGCACCTTGTTCAGCGGTTATGATATTGTGAGTGGCTTCCTGAACATGACAATAAAGGACGGTGTCTGGCTTTCGTTCCTGCAAAATCATTTTAATGATGTCCATTACGGCGAAAAGTCTGGTCACGACCGACGGGTAATGGTGGAATATTCTTCGCCTAATACCAACAAACCGCTGCACTTTGGCCACCTAAGGAACATCTTCCTTGGTTATGCTGTAGGTAATATCTTGCATGCAGTAGGTGAGCAGGTGGTAAAAGCCAACCTGATCAACGACCGTGGTATACATATATGCAAGTCGATGATAGCCTGGCAACGTTATGCAAATGGCGATACACCTGAACGCACCGGCATCAAAGGCGACCACCTGGTGGGCGACTATTATGTAAAGTTCAACGACGCTTACAAAGCGGAGGTGGGCGAACTGGTTGGCAAAGGCATGGACCAGGCCACTGCTGAAAAAGAAGCACCCATCATGAAAGAAGCGCAGGAAATGCTGCGTCAGTGGGAAGCCGGCGATAAAGAAGTGCGCAGCCTGTGGGAAATGATGAACGGCTGGGTGTACAAGGGCTTTGACGTGAGCTATAAAAACCTGGGCGTAGACTTTGAGAAGATGTACTACGAAAGCGATACCTACCTGCTGGGTAAAGCCATAGTAGAAGAAGGCCTGCAAAAAGGTGTGCTCTATAAAAAAGAAGACGGCTCTGTTTGGGTTGATCTTACCGAAGAAGGCCTTGATCATAAATTGCTGCTGCGCGGTGATGGCACTTCTGTGTACATCACGCAAGATCTGGGTACTGCCAAACTGAAATTCAACGATTTTAAGCTTGACCAATCTGTATATGTCATTGCCGACGAACAGAACTACCATATGCAGGTGCTGAAGCTGATTTTGAAAAAGCTGGGAGAACCTTGTGCAGATGGTATCTATCACTTGTCGTACGGCATGGTGGAACTGCCTACAGGCCGTATGAAGAGCCGTGAAGGCACCGTAGTTGATGCTGACGACATGATGGAGGAAATGATCAACCTCTCGCGCGAGCAAACAGAAGCTGCCGGCAAGACCGAAGGTTTTTCACAAGAGGAATTGACGAAGCTGTATAACACCATCGGTATGGGCGCGCTGAAGTTTTACCTGCTGCGCGTAGATCCGAAGAAGAAAATGATATTCGACCCAAAAGAGTCGATAGACCTGCATGGTTTCACTGCTACGTTCATTCAATATGCACACGCACGTATCTGTTCTATCTTGAGAAAAGAAGGTGTTGCCCTGCTGCCGGACAGCACCAAATTCCAGTCGTTGCACTTGTCAGAAGAAATATTCCCTTCTGAAAAGAAACTGGCAGTGATGCTGGAGCAATACCCGACGATAGTTGAAAACGCAGCCGCAGAATTCAATCCGTCTGAACTTTGCAACTACGCATTCCAACTTGCACAACAGTTCAACTCGTTTTACGATGAGCACAGCATTGCCCGTGCTGAGAACGAAGAGAAAAAACAACTGCGCCTGATGCTGATCATCATGACCGCACAGGTGTTGAGGCATTCCATGAATCTTCTGGGTATCAGGTTGCCGGAAAAAATGTAAGGCTATTCAAGTACTAGTCGGTGGGTGGATGTAGTATTATCTTCAGTCACCACCGTCACAAAATACACACCCGGTGCAGCACCGTTCAACCGGATAACTGCAACGGGTGTTTTTATGTCCTTCCGGAAGATAGTTTGCCCTACTATAGACGTCACTTGGACAGTCTGGATGTTCTCGATCCCTTCAATGATAAACTCGTCTTTTGCCGGGTTAGGGTAAACGCGAAATCCTGTATTTGACTTTACAGTTTGAGGTACTGCCAGGAAACGCTCGTATAAAATTGAATCCGCTTTCCTGGCATCCGGCACACCATAGCCCATAAGAGAATCGGGGGTGGCGTACTGATGCGCGCTCTTTTTGATCGCCTCTATAATATCGATGTTCGACGCATAAGGATACGCCTGCTTCAGGCAGGCGGCAATGCCGGCTATCTGCGGGGTTGCGGAAGACGTTCCTCCGTAAAAAGAAGTATATATCTGCCCATTGTCACTGATTGAATATCCATTTCGTGTAAGCGCTGCAACATCAGGCTTCACCCGTCCGTCGAACGAAGGACCGAATGATGAAATCTGGTCGTAATTGCGTAGCGAGTCTGCCCCACCCACACATAAGATGCTGTCCGCGTCACAAGGTGCGCAGATAAAACCTGAATTGCCTGCTGCGTTTACAATGATCATTCCCTTTGCTGCAGCCACACGCACACCATTGGTCACGATCGTTGTTTTCCCGTCCATATCAGAATAGATATAATCTGCAGTTGGCGCATCAAACTTTTTATAGCTGATAGATGCGCTGACAACTTGTGCGCCAATACTATCCGCCCACTCCAGCGCCGCGATATAATTAAATTCATCATCGTGCGTTTCAGTAACCGGGTGATCGGTCACGGCCAGTAACACATCTACATCAGGTGCCAGTCCCACAAAGCTTCCAGGTATATTAGCTATAATTTTGGACGAGCAAAAAGTGCCGTGACCCGAACCGTGATAGACATTGGCTGAATTTGTCCAGAAATCATAAGTAGCCTTAAGTCCGTTGCGCTGCCTTAGCGCCTCGAAATACGGGATAGTGTCAAAGCCGTTGTATCCCGCGTCAAAGAATGCAAGAGTTACACCTTTGCCTGTATATCCTTTATTATGCAGATAGTCAATATTATATAAATGGTTCTGCATGGTAGCCGCTCCATAGTCAATAAGTGCCGTTGTTTTATTTGCCATTTCCAGATCTACCTGCTGCGTGCCTGCAACTTCAAATTTGTTAATTGCTGCAGCCTGGATTGGCGCTTGCTGCACGCGAACAATGTTATCTGACACCTGCCGCAATGCTGTAGGCAACATGTCCGTTTCTACCAACGCAGCATTCAGCCAACGCGATGTTCGGACAACCTGTACTCCCGCTGAGCGTAGTTTTTCAATATCGGCTTCATTTACCGCGACATCGTATATGTCGAAACCTATACCTTGTGCTTTGCGCTGCTGTAATGCAGCAGGACTTAAAGAAATGGCATTTTCGCCACCACCCGCTTTGCTACCGAAGTAAACTATATAACGGTCTTTAGCCTCTACAATAAAAGAAGCTATCAAGCACAACAGGGTTAAATAAGCTTTCATGAAGTAAAATTACATATGGATGCAACCCACGCATCAACGTTACCAGGAAATGACAGGCGGATTACAAGTACACTAGTTGCTCCTTAAATGCACTTGCGCCTTTTGGGCTTTGTAGGCAGGATACCAGGCAGCCGCCAATCCCACCAGCAGAATAGTTCCGAGTATTAGCACGAAATCCCACCACTCCAGTGATACAGGATAGGCTTCGATGATAAAATTGCCCTGCATTTTTATCCATTGGAAATGCTTTTGGCCCATGCTGATGAGCGCCCCTACGAACAAGCCGATCACGCCACCTGTAAGCGCCCAGAGCACACCTTCGGCAAGGAAAATATTGCGTACAGTAGATGGCTCTGCACCCATGGCTTTGAGAATCGACATGTCCTTTTGCTTCTCGAGCACCAGCATGGTTAGCGCACCCACCATGTTGAAAGAAGCGATCAACAACACCAGAACGAGAATGGCAAACACCGCCCACTTCTCGCTTTTCATCACCATGTACAGTGTTTTGTTCTGCTCAAAGCGGGTAGCTACAGTAAAGTTCTTCCCCAGCTTTTCAGATAGCTCGCGCTGCACACGGTCCGCGCTCGTATTGGCAGCCAGCTTTAACTCCACAGATGAGTATTGCCCATCAGTTTGCATCAGCTCCTGTACCAATGGCAATGGTGCCAGTATATACTTGCTGTCAAATTCATCCTGCACCTGGAATACACCGTCAGGTTTCAGCTGTAAGGTCTGGAAAGCAGATGTCGGGTTAAGCGCAAGGTTCGAGGATTTGGCATTCGGATAATGCAGCACCAGCGTGCTAAATGCATTGGTGATATCCAGCCCCATTTCATTGGCCAGCTGCAAACCCATAAGCGCCGTAGGTGCCGGGCTGAGGCTGACTGAATCTGTCCCTTCAATGACATATGGCTTGACCTCGTTTACCTTAAGATAGTTCTGGTCGATGCCTTTCAGCATGGCCACTTTCGTTTCGTCGTTGCCGGTGAGCAGCACATTATCTTCCAGCACCGTAGTGATGCCAGACACGCCCTCGATACTTCTTACGCTGGCCATCTGCTGCGCATCCAGCGAAAAGAATTTTCCCCTAGTAGCCGTGATCTTTATTTCGGGGTAGAAGGCCTTATACAGGTCACTGACCAGGTCGGTAAAGCCATTCAGCACCGAGAATAGGATGATCATAGCAGCACTGGCCACGGCAATGGCCGTCATGCTGATGCGTGACAGAATGGGTACAATGTTGGCCGTGCGTTTGCCGCGCAGGTACCTTAGCGCAAGCTGCCGGGTGAGGACGGAGTTCATGCTTACTCTTCGGCAGGCTTATTATCGCCCGGTTTGGGTTCTTCTTTTATCTTCTTAAACAGCTCTTCCATCTTGAACACATAGTCCAAAGTATCATCTGTAAAAAATATTAATTCGGGAACGCGGCGCAGCTGGTTTTTGATACGTTGCCCCAGTACCTTGCGGAACTCCCAGCCTTTCTCCTTTATCTCGTGCATCATCTTCGCCGGGTCTTTTACCTGGAAAAGACTCAGGTAAATGCGCGCCTCCAGCAGGTCCGGGGTCACCATTACCTTCGAAATGGAGATCATCCCGCCATCCACGATGTTATATCCTTCTCGCTGAAATATGTCACTCAGTTCCTCCATTATCAGCTTTCCAACCTGTTTCTGCCTTTTGCTTTCTTCCATATTCGGGCTTTTTACGAAGGTAAAGGTAAAGGAAAGCGCATTTATTGTCATATTTGGCTGAATTCTCATCTTCAATTCGCTAGTATTTATTAAATTCGTAGCCGCAAATCCTGAATTGTTTTAATGAAAAAGATCTATCTGCTGCTGAGTGCAGCCGGCGTTATCAGCCTTAGTGCTTGTGAGGAAAAGGGACCGGCCATTGATTTCGGAACCACTGCCGTTGCCAAAGACACGACTTACATGGCCAAAGTAGAAACGCCAGATAAGAAAGTAGTTTTAGTAGAGGAGTTGACAGGCGCATCATGCACGCCTTGCGTTCCTGCCCGTGAAATGCTGGCCGGGATCGTCAGCCAACACGAGGGACAAATAGCAGTAATGGAAATGCACATTTTCGCGAACGCTCCACAAACAAAACCCATAAAAGATCATAGCCAATACGACCTGAGAACCGACGATGGTACAGAAATCCAGAAAGCGTATTACTCAGATATGATAGGTATTCCTGTAGCTGGTATAGACCGCGTGCCGGTGAACAACGTCAACGCCTTAACGACTCCTTCGTGGGCCGGCGCTATTGACAAAGAACTGCAAAAAACGCCACCGGTAAATGTGAAGGTAAAAAGCACTTACGATGAATCGTCAAAAAATGCTGTGATCACCATAACGGCAAGCTATACCCAGGCTGTTTCTAAAAAACAGTTCCTGTCTGTAGCCATTCTGGAAAAAGACATTGTAGATGCCCAGGAAACAACGACTGGTGTTGAACCCAACTACACATTCAAACACACCTTCCGCGATATGATAACAGGTGTGAATGGCGACGAGTTCCTGAAAGACCAGGCTACCAAAGACGCTGGCCGTGTGTACGAGCGTACTTTCATTTACCCGGTAGATGCTAAATGGAAACCTGAGAACTGTGTAGTGGTAGCTTATGTGCATGGAGAAGGCGAGAACAAAGAAGTGCTACAGGCTGGCGAAACAGACCTGAAAGGTCAATAACACTGCCGATAAAAACTTTCTATTATTTTTAAGTCCTGCTTCTGGCAGGACTTTTTATTTGGCACATCCGAAGACATACAAACGCACAATCCCCGGCACCATAGCGCTATGCCTGGTGTTCATCGTATTGCTTTGTTATACGGGTGGACTTGTGGTATGGAATGTAGCCCGCGAGATCTCGTATGAATACGTACGGAGCTACGGGAATGAGCTGAAGTTCAGGGACACTATTACGGTCTCTGCCGAAACCATCAAAGGAAACGAAGAATTGAACTGGGTGCGACACGATGAGATCCGCTACCACGGCCAGATGTATGATATTAAGAAACAGATTTCGCTTGACAACGGCAAGATCATGCTGGTAGGTTATTTCGATAGCTGGGACAGTGATTTATTCAGTGAATTGGAGCGACTGCTTGAACCTTCTCCCGGGCAAACCCCGCAAAACGAAAATGAGTTCTTTTGGCTGGCAGATGCAGTTTTGCCCGGCAATCATTTAACATCCGCGACTTATCCAAAGATAATTTTACGCCATTTCTCTAAGGACGGCCAGCACTTTCATCTCAGCTACTCACCGGACATCCCGGTGCCCCCGCCCAATGTGTGTTTTGCATAACTGATCGTTTGTCGCCACCGGCGACTGCACTCTTATTTGAAACAATCACACCACTTACAAATGAAAAATCTATTTACACTAATAGGTGTAATGGGGCTATGTACAGCTGCCCATGCACAAACAGAAACAGATAGCATACACCCGATACGGATGGACCAGGTGGTGATATCTGCCAACAAATTCAACGAAAGCAAAAAGGATATTGCCCAGCCCCTGCAACTCATCACCCGCCAGGAAACCGAATGGGCCATGCCCCAGACTACAGCTTCATTGCTGGAGCAAACCGGAAATGTATTCGTGCAACGCAGCCAGATGGGCGGCGGTAGTGCAGTCATCCGTGGTTTTGAGGCCAGCCGTGTATTGATGGTGGTAGATGGCGTTCGTATGAACAACGCTATTTATCGTGCAGGCCATCTGCAGAACATCATCACTATTGATAATAACCTACTGGAGAGCACTGAAATACTCTACGGTCCGGCCTCTACACTTTATGGTAGTGATGCCTTAGGCGGTGTAATCGTGTTCAATACGAAGAATCCTGTCGTGTCGGGTAGCAGCAAAACCAAAGTAAGTGGTAATGCCATGACACGCTACAGCACGGCCAATCATGAAAAGACAGCCCATGTTGATCTCAACCTCGGTCTTAAAAAGATCGCTTTCCTCACCTCCGTCACCTACAGCGATTTCGACGACCTGAGACAAGGTACGTTCCGCAATCCGTTCTATGGCAGCCTGGGCCTGCGCGACAGCTTTGTAACTACCATCGATGGAGTAGACAATATCGTAGCAAACGATGACAACAATATCCAGAAGTTTAGCGGATACAACCAGGTGGATGTGATGGAGAAGATATTATTCCGTCCAAGCTGGCGTATATCACATACACTCAACCTGCAATACTCCAACAGTTCTAACATCCCACGTTACGACAGGCTGACGGATATGCGTAATGGTCGTCTGCGCTATGCGGAGTGGTATTACGGTCCTCAGCTGAGGATGATGGGCGCCTACCAGTTCCATGCACACGACCTTGTAGGCTTCTTCGACGAGATCAAAGCAGGTGCCAGCTACCAGCGTATACAGGAGAGCCGCTACCAGCGTTCTTTCAAGTCGAAAGACCTGCAGGCGCGCATCGAAGATGTGGATGTGATCGGTTACAATGTCGACTTCCGCAAAGAAATGAAGAAACACGAGCTGACCCTCGGTACCGATGGGCAATACAATAAGGTGAAATCAACCGCTCACATAGAGAATGTCAACACCGCGGAAACCACACCGCTCGACACGCGCTACCCCGATGGCGGCAGCAACATGTTGTATGCAGCGGTGTACGGTCAGCACCTTTACAAGATCAATAGCAAGTTGGTGTTGAACGACGGTGTGCGCCTCAACTATACCAGCCTGAAGAGCAAGTTTGAAGATCAAACCTTCTTCCCGTTCCCCTTTAGCAGTGCAGAACAGAACAACCTGGCATGGAGTGGCAACCTTGGGTTAGTGTATATGCCGGCCGAAAGATGGCGTTTTGCAGCCAACAGTTCAACTGGTTTCCGTGCGCCGAATGTAGACGATATGGTAAAAGTATTTGAATCGACAGCAGGCGGTAACCTTATCGTTCCTAATCCGGATCTGAAACCTGAGTACACCTACAACGTAGATCTTGGTATCAACTACATCGTTGACAATACACTAAAACTGGAAGCAAGTGGTTTCTACACCTGGTTCCGCAACGCGATCGTTACGGATAAGTTCACGCTCAATGGTGCAGATAGTGTAGAATACGATGGTAAAATGACAGCTATATTCGCAAGCCAAAACAAAGCACGTGCTTGTTTATACGGTTTCAATGCAGCTATTACAGCTCAACTGATGCCACGTGTTACTTTGTATAGCACCATCAACTTTACCTACGGCAGGTATTTCAATGCGGCAGATAAAGAAACTCCACTCGATCATATTCCACCTGTATTTGGGAAGACCAGTATTATTTACCGTGAAAAGAAATTCACCGGCGAGGTATTTGCCCTGTACAACGGCATGAAGCGACTGAAAGACTATAGCGCATCCGGCGAAGACAACCTCGCCTATGCAACAGCTATGGGCATGCCGGGCTGGTATACGCTGAACCTACGTGCCGGGTATCAGGTGCACCATCGCATCAGCGCAGAGGTAGCTCTGGAAAACATATTGGATTATAACTACCGTGTTTTTGCCTCAGGCCTCAGCGCACCGGGTCGCAACCTTGTGGTTACGCTGCGCGGAAACTTTTAATTAATCCCCTATATGAAACAAAAAGGCCGGGCAACCGGCCTTTTTTTATGGCCCGTCCGCTGAGCTTGAAATAAGCCCCGTAACTTTGTACTTTAGGGGGTATGCTTTACGCGATAGTGGATATAGAAACAACGGGGAGTTTTGCTTCGGGTAATGGCATTACAGAAATAGCCATCGCCATACATGATGGCGAGCAGGTGATCAACTTCTACGAAACACTGGTCAATCCTCACCAGGCTATCCCATATTTTATCCAATCGCTTACCGGCATCACCAACGAAATGGTGGCTAATGCGCCTTCTTTCGAAGAGGTAGCAGGACAAATACACGAGCTGCTGCAAGACAAGGTTTTTGTGGCACACAATGTCAACTTCGACTACTCGTTTGTAAAACACCATTTGCAGGAAGCCGGTTATAAGCTGGAAGAGAAAAAACTCTGCACCGTTCGCCTTTCACGCAAAATACTGCCCGGCAAAAAAAGCTATAGCCTTGGCAAGCTTTGTCGCGAGCTGGGTATAGGCCTTGACAATCACCACCGCGCAGGTGGCGATACCATGGCCACCGCCAACCTGTTTACCATGCTGGTAGCCAACGATGCTGCTGGCGTGATACCACAAATGCTGAAGGGCCGTAACCGCGAGCAATACCTGCCACCACACCTGCCGGTAGAGCAACTGGATAATTTACCTCGCGGTGCCGGCGTATACTATTTCTACAACGAAGTAGGTAAGCCTATTTATGTAGGTAAGGCCAACAATATATTCAAGCGCGTAAAAAGCCATTTCTCTAATAATAAATCCGGCAAACAGAAACAGGATTTCCTGCGCGAGATACACCGTATCAGCTATAAGGAATGCGCTACAGAACTGATGGCACACATTCTGGAGAGCACAGAAATACGTAGGCTGTGGCCGCGTTACAACCGCAGCCAGCGTGGCTACCTGCCGCAGTTTGGTTTGTTCGTGTACGAAGACCGTTCGGGCTTCAAGCGTTTTGCAATAGAGAAGAACAAACACTATTACAAGCCGCTCTATACTTTCAATACACTCATTGAAGGACACAACTGGCTGCGTGAGCTGATAGGAGAATTTGATCTCTGCCCACGCCTGTGCAACCTGGCTAAGGTGGCTGATTGCGGCAATGGCGAAGTAGCTTCGAATACAAAATGGGATTGTGAAATTCACAACAACCCAACCAGCTACAACAAAAGAGCCGACGACGCCATCACATGGATAGGCAAACACCTTCCCAGCTTCGCCTTTATCGACAAAGGGATCGATGAAAGCGAGCAGAGCTGCATCCTGGTGAAGAAGGGTAATTTTTACGGCATGGGCTACATCCAAAACAGCCTTCAACTTGATGACATCGAGCTGTTGCAGGAAAAGCTGGAACCATACCAAGACAATGACTACATCCGCAACCTGATACTCAAACACGCAGCCGCCTTTCCCGAAAAGTGCTACACCTTCGGTTAATTATTTTAGCTATCTAAATGACAATCTGATTACTTACAGCTATAACTGCCGTATAAACATTTGTATAATTTTGTGACTAACTATAGTTACCAATGAAGCTTATAGCAGGATTGATCGTTTGTATACTCCCTATCATGGCTACCGCGCAAAGCCTTACTGCCGGCATACATGGAGGCATCATGTACAACACAGCACCAAAGCCTGCCACCACAACTGCTGTAAAGCCATACGGATCGCTACGTGTGTATAAACCAATAAATGATATTGAACTCGGGTTCTGCCTCGACATAGGTTCGCTCGATGCCAATACCACCGTTCAATATGTCGATTCATCCAAAAAAGCGTTGCAGGTCATTGCATATACCGAAGAATACGCACGCTATTTTATCATGCCGAATATTTCAGTCAACTCGCGCACACCGCTAAAATTTGGCAGTTGGTACTTCGGCGCCAACATTGGCTACATGTTTGGCAAAACAACATTTATGGAGGCACCGACGCCTTACACGGTGGTCAAACAAAACCAGGGCACTTACGGCGCCTCGGTAGGACTGCACACGGGATTAAACATTAACGCCGGCAACAAACTTGGTTTCAATATAGAAGCGGCAGGCCGTTACACCAGCATTGGCAAAAACCGCCCAAAGCTTTTCTATTTTCCTTTGTCTGCAGGATTGCAGTATGCATTCTGACCTTATGCCGACAACACGTGTATCATCTCTACCATGTCCGCGCGTAGCGTATTGTTAGTTTTAATTGCCTGTGTAAATGGAGTGAATACAACTTCATCATTCACTATACCCAGCATGCATTGGGTTCGGTCATCTCGCAATGCGTTTACCGCTGCATACCCGAGCCTGCTGGCCAGCACACGGTCGGCATAACTAGGCGAGCCACCGCGCTGTATATGACCTAAAATTGTAGCTCGCACGTCGATATTCGGAAAGCGCTCAACGATCTTTTTATATATCGCTTCAGACCCACCAAAATCATCTCCTTCCGCTACTACCAATATGTGTACTGTCTTCTTGCGACGTTCATCGTAGTCGATCCTGTTCAGTACGGCTTCAATGTCGGTCACAGTCTCCGGCAGCAGTATATCTTCAGCGCCGCAGGCAATGCCGCTATTCAATGCGATATATCCAGCATCCCGTCCCATCACTTCTACAATGAACAGGCGATCATGCGCTTCTGCTGTATCCCTGATCTTATCGATGGCTTCCACCGCGGTGTTAACTGCCGTATCAAAACCGATTGTATAATCTGTTCCCGCAAGGTCTTTATCGATAGTACCCGGTAAACCAACTGCCGGTATAGTGAACTTCTCAAAGAACTTGACCGCCCCACGAAATGTACCATCGCCGCCTATCAGTACGAGTGCCTCTATTCCATGGCTGGTCAGCTGATCATAAGCCTTCTTCATGCCCTCGTCGGTCATGAACTCCTTGCTACGTGCACTTTTTAAAATGGTGCCCCCACGTTGTATGATGTTTGCTACATCTGTAGTGGCCATTTTGTAAATATCGCCTTCTATCATGCCCTGGTAGCCGCGGCGAATGCCGTATACCTCAATGCCATGGTAAATGGCAGTGCGCACTACGGCGCGTATAGCTGCATTCATACCCGGGCTGTCGCCACCTGATGTCATGATCCCGATCTTGCGGATGGTATTTGTCATAGCCTGAAAATTAGCGATTATCAAAATTCCTGCCAGCACAAAAAAAAGACGGGCCACACTACCGGACCCGCCTTTTGCCTGTGAGTAAACATAGGTACTACATCACGGCCTTAAATGAAGCATCTTTATTTATGCTACAGAGGTTGCTGCAGCAGCCTCTGTCTTCATCAATGTATCTTGTTCGTAAAAGGTCACCTTACCGGTGGCCACATCGTACATGGCGGGCACTATCCCTACTCTGCCATCGTTTACTAAGTTACGAATGATATCGCTTTTTTCAACTATCTGACGGACACTTTCTACAGCATTTATTTTTGCTACTTCATTTACAAAGTGTTGGTTACCCCCGGTCCTGTTGTCTGTCACAGTAGTTTCATTGGCTACGGCAGGTTTTATTTTTTCCAGCAGGTTGGTAATATGTCCCAATTGTACATCGTCGCATGCACCTTTTACAGCACCACAGTTGGTATGACCCAGCACCACTATCAGCCTTGATCCTACTACGGCGGTAGCATACTCCAGGCTTCCCAGAGTATTTTCAGAAATGATATTGCCGGCAATACGGATGCTGAAGATATCGCCCAGTCCCAGGTCAAATATCAGTTCGGCCGATGTACGTGAATCCATGCAGCTCAAAATGGCCGCAAATGGCCACTGACCGTCTTTGGTATCGTTCATCTGCTCCAACAGATCGCGGTTCAGTTTCAGGTTATTGATGAAACGGAAGTTTCCTTCTTTCAGCGTAGCCAGGGCTTCTGCCGGGCTCACGTCTTGTGGTAATATTTTATGCTCGTGTTGTCTCATTTTGTTCTTTGTTTTATTAGGTATTAGAGGTCGTTTTGTTCTGTAAGTTGTTTAATCAGGTTTTGAAAGCTGCCCGATGTACGCTTAGGTACTTCGCCTGTCTCCACAAAACCGGACACCAGCTGCTTTTCCGAGTTTGATGAAGACACCTTGTAGGTATTCTTGAAACCTACCAGCGACATTTTGATGTTTTTTGTCGGCGCCTGGTTCTCATCGAAGTCGCGTATCAGATCCAGCACGTCGAAGTCGATGTACTCGGTATTGCTCGCATCTATGATCACGCTGCTGTTCTTCGGCAGGTTTTCCAGGGTTTGTTTAATACTGGCCTTGTTCAGAAAAGACACTTCCTGCGCAAGGTTCAGTTTTATCAGCTCACCGCTGGTAAAGCTGCTGCGCTGGAAGTAATACGCGATGCGCATGTTCTGACGCAGTATGTAGAATATGCTGATACACATACCTATCGCTACACCTTTTAGCAGGTCGAGCGATACTACTGCAACAGCTGTCACAACGAAAGGAATGAATTGCGTTAAGCCGCCTTCCTTCCACATGTGTTTGAAAACCGATGGATTACACAGTCTATAACCGGTAAAGATCAGGATGGCTGCCAGCGCTGCTTTCGGTATCAGGTTGAGTGTTGCCGGTATTGCCGCAACGCATATCAACAAAAGAGTACCGTGTACAATAGTCGACAGCTTAGTGCGCGCGCCGGCATTGATGTTGGCCGACGAACGAACGATAACCGATGTAACCGGTAAACCGCCCAACAGGCCGCTCACCATGTTACCGATACCTTGTGCTTTCAGCTCACGGTTGGTTGGCGTATAGCGCTTCAGCGGGTCCAGCTTATCGGTTGCTTCTATACACAGCAGCGTTTCTATCGATGCTACTATCGCAATAACTGCACCCGTCTGCCAAACTTTTGGATTGGTAAAGCCAGCGAAGTCAGGCAGGGTGAACTGGTTGACAAACTCGCTGGCGCTTGTTGCTATAGGTAGATTTACCAAATGAGTCGTATCCAGCGCCAGCGCTGAACCGTTCATCTTGAACAGTTCGTTGACGAGCACACCCAGCACAACCACTAATAGTCCGCTTGGTATCAGCTTTAGTTTTTGGAATGGCTTGGTCGTCCACAATACCAGGATAGCCAAACCAACCAATGCAATAACTGCCGCCCCAGGCTGAATATGTTCGAGCGCGCCTGTAATATCTGTCCACTGGAAACCGTCGTCGGCATCCATCATGTTGGCGTTGTTGGGTGGCTCGTAACCAACCGCCTCTGGTAGTTGTTTCAGAATGATAGTCAGGCCGATACCTGCCAGCATCCCTTCAATAACACTGTTGGGGAAATAGTTGGCAATAGAGCCGGCCTTCAAAAATCCCAGCACCAGCTGAACAGCTCCGGCCACCATTACGGCACAAAGAAATATGTCGAACGCGCCAAGATCGTTGATAGCCACCAGTACGATAGCCGTAAGACCCGCGGCTGGTCCAACAACACTAAGCGCGGATCCGCTCAGCGCACCAATAACAAGACCGCCTACGATACCGGCCACGATACCCGCAAACAACGGTGCGCCTGATGCCTGCGCAATACCAAGACACAACGGAAGGGCAATAAGAAATACGATAAGACCTGCAAGCAAGTCTTTTTTATAGCTTGAGAAAAAAGATACTTTCTGATTCATATAATGACTTATTCAAAATGGTTAAGACGCAGGCATGGCCATACGCATACAATTCGTCCTTACGGACAAGTTTGAAAGAAGACGTTATATGAAGTTGGGAGGAGGCGTGAGGATGTCGGGAACGAAATGCCGTGGCAAATGTTCGGACCGGTGGAGCGTGAGTTCCACTATTTTGGTGAAATGGATGACTGACGCCACCGTTTCGTATTTAGCAAAGATCTTGGTATCTGATTCTTTTTTGATCTTGGATCCCGGAGGGCTATCATCCGCCGTTTCGTGGATCTCCTCGGTCATCTGGCCTTTGAAAAGGATGCTGCCTATCTCCTTCACAGGCAGCACCTGGAAGCTGAAGATCAGTAAGAATATATAGGCGATAAATTTCTTCATCCGTGGCAAAGAAAGGCAAAAACTCCGTTCCATCCGCCAGTTTTGCCGATAAGAAATTGTTAAACCGGATAATTAAAAACTATATCCATTGCCAGCAAACGCTTTAGCGCCCATCGGCTTACTGCCTGTTTTGCGCTATGTTTGCACTATATGGGTATGGTTCGAACATGTTTTTTAGCCCTTAGCATGCTGGCACTGGTAAATACTTCCACAGCCCAGCAGTCTGTTTCCTGGCCTTCGCCGGAAGTGGAGCAGATGTACAAGCAGGCCCGCGAATTTCACTCGAAAGGTAACCTGAAACAGGCCATCATGATGTACAAGCAAGCTATACAGGCTGCTCCCGGCATCATGCTGCTGCACCGTGAGCTGGGACAGGCACAATACATCTCAGGCGATTATGCTGAAGCTCAGAATACCCTGCAACCTGTTATAGACAATGGCGCTGCCGATGAGGAAACCTACCACATCATGGCTTCCAGCCAGATGTCTCGTGGCGACCACAAAAAGGCACGCAATACTATAAAAGCCGCCCTGGAGCGCTATCCGCACTCAGGTATATTATATAACCTGTCGGGCAAAATGTACGAGGCCAACAATGAACGCCCTGAAGCGCTGCAAGCCTGGCTGCTCGGCATAGAGAACGATCCCGGCTACCATATTAACTATTACGATGCTGCCCGTGCCTACATGGATGCCGGCGTCTACACATGGGCTATCCTGTATGGCGAAATGTTCATCAATATAGAACAACAAACACCCCGTTCTCACGACATGAGAAAGATGGTGATGAACTCATATGCAAAAATGTTCCAGTCGGTAGAAGCAGTGAAATTTGGCAAGACCAATGCGCCTGTTTCCGGCTTTGAGCGGGCGGTATACAATACTTATATCAAGCTTTCCCCGGTTGTAGCTGATGGCTTTACCGCCGAAAACCTGACCATGCTGCGCACGCGCTTTATGATGGACTGGTTCACCATGGGTTATAACAGGAGGTTTCCTTTCAGTCTCTTTACCCGCCACGACGATATGATCCGCAACGGATACTTCGATATCTACAACCAGTGGCTGTTCGGCAAGGCCGAAAATCCGGCTGTCTACGATGCATGGACTAAGTTTCACGCCGATGCTATACCGGAAATGGAAGAATACCTGAAAGAGAACCCATACCACCCGGGCGGAGCTGATTTCCATAATAATAAACAGGTAGACGACCTTTTTAAGAAGAAGAAAAAAGGCTAATAATAAAGTTAAAATCTCCCCCGGCCCTTTGGTTCGGACCTAAATACACTACTTTTGCCCCTTATACGTTTTCACAAGATCATGACCAGGAAAAGCTTTTTCCAATTTACTTATAGTATTGCTACCCTGTTATTTGTGCTGGCTATTTCGGCCGGCGCCCATGCCCAGACGCTCGATAAGATCGTAGCGGTTATCGGCAAGAACCGCATCATCCTTCAGTCTGAGCTGGATGCTGAAGCGGCCAACTACAAACAACAGATGCCCGAATTTCACGACTCAATGAAATGCGATCTGCTTCAGCAGATGATCATGCGCAAAATGCTGGTAGAACAGGCGGAGCGTGATAGTATCCCTTTAAGCGACGAAGAAGTAGATGGTACCCTGGAGCAGCGCGTGCGTTATTTCATCAGCCTGTATGGCTCTAAAGAAAAGCTGGAAGAGATCTCTGGTAAAACCATTTACCAGCTGAAAGAAGAGAACCGCGAGATCATTAAAGAAGGTATGCTGTCTGAAAGGATGCAATCCAAGATCCTGCAGAACGTAAAAGTTACTCCTGCCGAAGTGCAGGTGTTCTATAAACAGATACCCGCCGATAGCCTTCCTTTCTTCCCGGCTACGGTTGAGATGGGACAGATCGTGATCGACCCACCACTGAACCCCGAACTGGAGGCTTATACCCGCCAGGAAATGGAGAAGATCCGCAAAGAGATAGTGGAGGGCGGTAAGGATTTTGAAGTGATGGCCGGCCTGCATAGCCAGGACCCCGGCAGCCGCGATAACGGTGGTGATCTTGGTACTATCAGTCGTACCGATGTGGTGCCTGAATTTGCTGCCGCAGCATATAAACTGCAGAACGGAGAGATATCTCCTGTTATCAAATCAAAGTTTGGTTTCCACATCATACAGATGGTAGCACGTAAAGGCGACCAGGTACACGTTCGTCACATCCTGAAACGACCTGAGCGTACTTCTGGCGACTTCAAGATAGCCATGACGAAACTGGACAGCATACGTGCACAGCTGGTAGCCGGTACAATCACCTTCCAGGAAGCAGTAGGCAAATACAATACAGACGAAGCAGCCAGTCGTACCGGTGGTATGATAGCCGACCAGCAAACGGGAAGCACCAGCCTTGAGATCGACAAATTGGATCCTGCGCTGGCGCTGATGATCGACACGTTGCAGCCCGGCACTTTCTCCAGCCCCCAGATTTTCGACAAGGGTAATGGCGAACGTTCTACACGCATCGTATACATGCGCAGCATCACCAAGCCACACAAGGCCAACCTGCAGGATGACTACGGCCGCATACAGGAAGTAGCCCTACAGCAAAAGAAAGCTAAGAAGCTGGACGAGTGGATGGCTGAGAAATCACCTTCTTACTATCTGAAGGTGGATGAAGAATACAGCAACTGTCACGCTATACGCCAGTTGAATAGCGTTAAGAGATAGCCCATAAAAACATTCAGAATAAAAATGCCGTTGCGATTGCAGCGGCATTTTTATTTAATGCGACAGTGGCTTATTTTGAGAGAAAACCAACAGCTATGGAACCTGTAGTGTCTTCTATTTTCGATGAGATGGAGCAATACAAGCCCCTACCTTATGCTTCCAACTGGCTGCGTTTAGCGAACAACCTGATAGATAGCATTATCGCTCTTTTGCTGCTCCTGTTGATCCAGAACGTGCTCGACGTGATCACAACATTATCTGGTATCAATATTTCCGGAATTTTCGTCAGCGAAGAACCGTTAGACCGCCTACTCGCATATCTGTGTAACTCCTTTTTCATGTTCGTTCTTTATCTTCTCTTCGAAGGGTCAACAAAGGGCCGCACGCCTGGAAAACTGGTAACCGGCACACGAGCAGTACGAGAAGACAATACACCAATAACCTGGGACGACGCGGTTATTCGTTCGCTGTTCCGGTTTATACCCTTCGAAGCACTCAGCGCATTTAGCAGCAATGGCCTCTGGCACGATCGCCTTTCTAAAACAAGAGTAGTAAAAACACGAGGCTACTGAAAATCTATATTCCGCACCTCACAGGTCCGTTCATACCGGTTATGTTTTACCTGCACAGGCACCGTCAGCTCACCTAAAGCATGCGTAACGTGGTAATCGACACAGGGATCAAAAGGCTGAATAATGGTGCTTGTCACCTGTCCGTCTATCTCTACACAAACATCAACTACCAGCCTGCCTTTTTTGTCGACAAGCTTTTCACCGCAACCAAACATAGTGCTTGTTTGAGCCGCCAGCAGAGTTTCAATTTCCTTTTTAAATGCCTTGGAAGCCGATTCTGCATCTTTGCATTTTACCGGTGAGGTAGAATCGGCGGGATCATAACACACCCGCTTTTTGAGCTTGCCTCTTACGTATGTTTCGTGAGTGCTCACGCTTCCGTCGTCATAATAAAAGGTCCATGGACCATCGGCGGCGTTCCCTGCCGACCGCTTGCCGTAGCAACACAATTTTGTGTTATCGTGGTAGTGCCAGACCATACCCGTGCCTTTGCCTTCCTCATCATAATCACCAAATTCCGTTAGCAGGCCATCTGTATTCCAGCTGAAATGATAACTACTCGGCTGTCCATTTTTGTAGTAGCAAGAGTCTAACGGTTGGCCCACAGTATCGTATGCCAGTCGCAGGCCATCCAGCTTCCCGTCCTTATATATTTCAATGCTTTCGGTTTCCCCGTTTTTATGATATCGGACAATAGTATCCTGGGGTTTTGTAGCCTCCTCATCCCAAAACTGACCTTCCATCTGCATTTCCCCCTCCGGCAGGTAGTAGCTCTGTATATGCCACAAACTGTCTTCTTTTGCTGCCAACCTGTAACAATAAGCGCTTTGCTGGGCACATTTTATGCCGCCATAATCAACGAAGTACCTCAAGGTATCTTGCGCGAAGGAGCTACCGGCAAACGCCGGCAACATGCTGAAGAGAATAAACAACCTCCGCCAAAAACATTTCACAGTTTAAAATACGATTAAAATTTGTTACAAAAAATTATTTGTTATATACCTATAAAATGACTATTTTTGTTATCATAAACTCATGAGTAACCTAAACCTCTATCAATCATGTCAAAAGAAAACACGCAAGCTCTTGCGCACATCATCAGCTCAGTTAAAAATCCCGCGCACGCCATCTTTGTAGCCGAAATGATCGCAACCGGCAATAGGCGTATTGCTTATCAGAAAGCTTATCCCGATACATCCAACAATAGTGCCCGTAGCGCAGCCTGCAGGCTGTTAACACGTGCTGAAGTAGCTAATGCCATTCGCGAAGGTTTGCTGGAATTGAAGCAACAGGCGATTGAAACCATAAAGCAGAAATACGAAGGCAAGCTGAGCGATATTGAAGAAAAGCGCGCAGTCCTGGCTCAGATCATTCGTGGTGAGCTAACAACTGAAAGAGAGACAACTAAGAAAGGAGAAACGCAAACCAGCAAAGTAAAGGCCGCCCCTAATGATCGCATGCGTGCCATACTCATAGATAATAATGGAAGAAGAATGGAATCGCATTGTTGAGATACCCGACACTGGCGTGAAATACATCGAGTAACTGTTGACGTTGTTAACGTTTTTCAACTCCGAAAAAAAGCGCTAACAATGTTAACAATTGTAAACATTGCTACCCGTGATACACCCTTGAGGCAACAATGCGGCCGTGTTGTATCTCGAGCACTTCGGCTACCAGCATATCGGGTTCACCATCAACGCGGCGGATGTATTCCATGAATACACGATCGTCATTTGCGGTCAGCGTGGTATAAGTATAATTCAGGGTAGGCAACCTGTCGAATGCATCCTGCCACCAGCTGCGCAAAGCGGCTTTGCCTGTTACCAGGCCGTTGGTTTCAGGCATACGCAGCTTCAGCTTCGGGCTGTAGTGCTCCGCGGCATCATCGTACAATGCCAGCAGCTTTTCAAGATCATGCTCATTGAAAGCATCGAACCAGTTGCGTGCTATTTGCAGATTTTGATCAGTCATGAAGCTGTGATTTTTTGAAAGGTATTATGCTTGCCGCAATGCCAGTTTTTCAGCTGGGGTGAGGTCGCGTTTCCAGCTATTGTCGTAAGGCTTGAACTGGCCTGAGGTCATGATACTCTCTGCAGGTGCTTTACCGTCCATGTATTGAGCCAGCACTTTAAAGGCCTCAGGCTTTTCTTTCTTCAGTATCAACAGCGTGGCATTCGCTCCTGCCTTTACGGCAATAGGAACACCGCCACCCAGTTCAGCCCAGTGACCACCCAACAACAGGTTCTCTACTGGGGTATGGTAATGCGCCACTTTGCTCTGCATATTAGCGCGGCCGGGCTTGGCACCCATCATAGTACCGTTGCGGTTTCCGGTATAGCGCCAGTGTGTAACAGGCGTGGCCACGTCGTAAAACAGTATGTGCTCTTTCAGACCCGGAGCCAGCTCTTTGTCTACCCGGTCTATCAACGCCTCGGCTATAGCAGCTTTCAGCTTTTTGTATTCTTCGCCACGTATGTAGTTGCCGTGTTCGTCCTTTTCAGTTTGCCACTCGCTGTTATAATTCATAAGAGCAGGCATGAATAAAGTAAGTGTACCATTGCCTTCCGGAGCCAGCGACTTGTCGCGCAGCGATGGTGCCAGTATGCTAATCTCGCTGGTGAGCGGATTACCATTGTCGTGTTGTCCGCGCGGCACTTTCTCACTTGCCAGGTGTACCAGTTCTTCACCAAAGCCCAGTTGCTCGGTAGGACAATCGAGCGCTATCGACACCGTTACCGACGAGCTATACAGCTCGGCGTTTTTGAGTTTCTGCTTCAGTTGGTGTGGTATGGTCGATTCAGGCAGCATCTTTTCATACAAGGTTTC
Organism: Polluticoccus soli; assembly: GCF_029269745.1. Taxonomy (NCBI): domain Bacteria; kingdom Pseudomonadati; phylum Bacteroidota; class Chitinophagia; order Chitinophagales; family Chitinophagaceae; genus Polluticoccus; species Polluticoccus soli. The sequence continues at coordinate 1,039,309 of NZ_JARJHT010000001.1, forward strand.
CACATCGCAGGCAGCAATCACATACTTGCTTCGCACCTCGTGTACTTCACCACGATGTTCGAAATAAACGCCTGTAGCTTTGTTGCCATCCAGCAGTATACGTTTCACTTTGCTCTTATAAAACACATCGTTGCTATAGTAGTTCACTACATGCTCCAGCCATTCAGGTATTACCTGCCCTCCACCTTCGGGTGGACTCTGGTAATCGCCATAGTATGCCCAGCCAATAGGCACCAGGCATGAAAGCAATTCGGTTTCAGAAGAGAACACTGTATGCAGGCGCTCGTCTTTGAAGAATTTATTGAGCCCTTTTCTGATGCCTTTGTCTCCCGTGTAGCCGATGTATGGAATGAACGGCATAGCAAACTGTAGCAGCGGTATCTTATTAGCCATGCGTTCCGCAAAGGTCATCGTCTCTTCCGAGCGGAAGATCTTGCTGAAGTTATGGAACGACCTGCCCAGCTTTTCTGCTGCCTTGAAAAAGCGGATGAGCCCTTCTTTCTCATGCGGGAACTCCGCTATCCACTGGTCGCGCAACTGGTTAGGGTTATTGGTCAGCAGGTAATCAAAGCTTTCACCCTTGTACCGCCTAATGCGCTTTTGCGGCACCGCCTGCGGACGGTCGCTGCCCAGTATATCGAATATCTTGGCGGCCATGCCACCCGGGTTGCACTGGTTCAGCCAGTGTATAGCCGTATCGAACCTAAAATCCTTCCTCCTGAAGCCAGCGAGGTAGCCACCTGCATGAGGTTCTTTCTCGAGCACACATACCGAGAACCCGGCTTTACTCAGCAGGGCACCGGCAGTAAGTCCGCCAACACCCGCGCCTATGATCACTATATCATAATACTCTTTGGGTTCAGGTTTTCGCATAGGATAGATAGGGAATTAGATAATGGCCTTCTGGACAGTTTGATTGCGGAGGAAATACTTACCAAGTATGTCGAATTCTACATTGATGACATCACCCGGCTGTATTGCGTGAAAATTAGTATGCTCGTAAGTGTAAGGAATGATGGTAACGGTGAGCTCCGTATCGGTCACGTTGAAGACCGTGAGGCTAACGCCATTCAGGCAAATGGAACCTTTCTCTACTACCAGCGAAGCGAACTCGTCTGCAAAACGGAAACGGAACAACCAGCTACCTTCCAGTGTTTCTATAGCTGTACACTCGGCAGTTGCATCTACATGCCCCTGCACAAAGTGGCCATCCAGCCTGTCGCCCACGCGCAGCGAACGCTCCAGGTTCACCTTGTCGCCGGTTTTCCAACGGCCAAGATTGGTTTTCGCGAGTGTCTCAGCCACGGCCGTCACACGGTAGGTACTTCCTGATATATCAACCACCGTCAAACACACACCATTGTGCGCTACAGACTGGTCGATCTTCAGCTCACCCGTAAACGGACTTTCAATAACGAAATCGACATTAGACCCAGAGGTGATGACCTCGCGGATAGTACCTAACGCCTCAACTATTCCTGTAAACATTCTATTATTTCTTGATGGCTGTACCGATAAGATAGAGCACCTTGCTGCCGGTATCAGTACGTATGGTAAAATTCACCTTTAGGCGCTTGTCATCATTCCGGTCTTTCATAATGAAGCCGGTAAGTGTATCGGCCTGGCGGCAAAATGGCTGTCCGGCCCTGATGATAGTATCCTGCCCGAATAGAGTATCGGCTGTTGCTTTATAAAAACGGTCGGCAGTAAAGTCCATCTTAATATTGCAGCTCTTCCATTCCACACTTAGCTTTAGGCGGCTGTCGGGTGATCGCCTCGTGATCGAAATGGTATCGGTTTGTGTTCTGGCGAAGGTGAAGTCTTGAGAATAGTATACCGTGTCGGAAAAGATATAGGTACCGCCAAATACTGAATCGGGATAAAAGCAGGTGGTATTGTCAGGCTTGCCCGGGAAACCCCAATTATAGTTAACAGCCTCCGGGTCATTGCAATAAGGGTTCTGCAGATCAGCTACCCCCGGCTTATCCTCATACTTTTTACAAGCCAGCACAGCCAGCGTCATCAGTAAAACTAGAACCCCTATCCTGCCCATAATCTTTTATAAACGTGTGATGTACCTCAAAATTATTCAGTTTAAACAGTTTAAACTAAAAACTTTGGTCAAATCATAAAAAATACTACCTTTGCAGTCCTATTTTCACAAAAAGGGGGTATATAAGTTATGCTGATCATCGATTCAAAAGATTGCGAAAACATAGATAAGGCGCTGAAGAAGTACAAGAAGAAGTACGAAAAATCTCGCACTCTAAACCAGCTGCGTGAGCGTCAATCGTTCACCAAACCATCCGTAAAACGTCGCACACAAGTGTTGAAAGCTATTTATCGTCAACAACTTGCGTCTGGCAAGCTGGAAGATTAATAGCCGGTTTAACATTTCTTATAGGAAATATCTTGTGCCTGGTGTTGTAAATGCTTATATTTACAATACCAGGTTTTTCTATGTTAAGCGACCGGATTACTGATTACATACACTACTTAAGATTCGAGAAGAGATTTTCCCGTCATACGCTTGATTCTTATCAAAAAGACCTGGAACAGTTCAGGGATTTTGCCCTCGAACAGTTCAGCTTAGATTCAGCAACTAACATTTCGCATTTTCATATACGGAGTTGGCTGGCCGCTTTAAAGGACCAGAAACAGTCGCCTCGTACTATCAATCGCAAGCTATCCAGCCTCAATTCGTTCTATAAATTCCTGCTACGCCAGCAGGCAGTGGAAAAGAACCCTGTGAGGCAGCTGCATGCCCTGAAACTGCCTGAACGTCTGCCATCTTATATGAAAGAGCAGGAAACCCAGCATTTGCTGGAAGAGCTGCAGTTTGATGAAGGCTTCAAGGGCTTTACCGACCGCCTCATCTGCGAGTTATTTTACCAGACGGGCATGCGCCGGCAGGAATTGCTACAGCTGAAGGAGGCCGATATAGAATGGAGCCTGCAGCAGGTACGCGTGCTGGGTAAAGGCAACAAAGAACGGCTGATACCGGTTCACCCGGTGCTGCTTGATGAGCTGACATCCTATATCGCCGAGAAAAAGATCATGGGCCTACCTGACGACGGTCATTTACTTGTGCTGGAAAACGGAGGACCTTTATATCCCGTATACATCTATCGTACAGTTAAAAAATACCTCTCTATAGCAACAACTCTACAGAAAAAAAGCCCGCACGTACTGCGGCACACCTTTGCAACCCACCTGCTGAATAACGGCGCCAATATACAGGCCATAAAAGACCTGCTGGGGCACAGCAGCCTGGCTGCGACGCAGGTGTACACACATAATAACATCGCAAAACTGAAAGAGATTCACAAGCAGAATCATCCGAGAGGATAGATCCATTTAGTTAACCATAAAAATTGAGACTTTATGAACGTGCAAATTCAGACTGTGCACTTCGATGCCGACACCAAACTGATAGACCATGTCAATAAGAAGATCGAAAAGCTACGAACATTCCAGGACAACATCGTGAGTGTAGAAGTTTTCCTGAAGCTGGATAACGTGGTCCATCAGATCAAGGACAAAGTGGCCGAGATCAAAGTCAACATCCCTAAACATTCATTTTTCGTAAAACACAAGACCAAAACATTTGAAGAATCATTCGATGTAGCCTTCGATTCGATGGTAAACCGCATGAAACGCCAAAAAGAAAAGATGCTCGCCTAGACTTGCAAACCAAAAGCATAAAAATCCGGTCTTTTTTCCAAGAAAGACCGGATTTATTTTTAACGGCGTATTGCAATAAAAGGGCAAAAACCCTATTTTGCATAACTTAAATACTTTAATTTCTGCATCATGCCGCAACGTTGGATGAAAATATTGGCGTTTTTTACGGCTGCTACCCTGGTGGTCTCAGCCTGTAGAAAAAGCGAATTCAGCAAAGACGATAAGTTACCTGAGACCTTTTCTACTTCACTGTATATCACCAGTCAAAATCAATTCCTGTATGCCCTTGACCCGAGAACGGGTGAGAAAAAATGGGAATATTACATAGGCAAGCATGTAGAAGCTACTCCTGTTATTATAGGCGAGTCTCTCTACCTGCCTACTACGGACACCCTGATAAAGCTGGACGCTAACCGCGGTAAAGTGCAAAAGAAATACTGGTACGATAACGCTGACTTTAAATCGTTCGTGTCTTCGCCGGCTGTAGATGGCAACAACATCATCATTGGCTCTCTTAACGACACGCTGTACTCTGTAAATACCGTTAGCGACAACATGAACTGGCGTTTTAATGCAGGTGGCGACATTATCTCATCACCTACTATTTCGCAAGGACGGGTAATTTTTGCCGCTAACAGCAAGGTTTACTCTCTGGATGTAGCAACGGGCGCGCAAGTATGGTCTTTCTCTGCGGGCGGTTTCACTGCATCTCCTGCTGTAAGTGGCACTTATGTGTTTATAGGCAGCACTGACGGAAACATGTACGCACTTGACTTCGCAACAGGTACCCTGAAATGGAATTTTGATACCAAAGCACAGATACAGTCTTCGCCGATCGTATACGGAGGTAACGTTATCTTCGGTAGCAATAATAGCAAGCTCTATTGCCTGGATACTGCAGCCAAGAAAGAACGTTGGGTGTATCAGGCCGCAGACAGGATAGTATCCTCGCCTACAGCCGACAGGAACATCGTTTACTTCGGCAGCTACGATTTCCATTTCTACGCCCTTAACGTAATAGATGGCCAGGAAAAATGGAAATACAAAACCGACGCACTAATCAAATCTTCGCCGCTTATGTATAACGGCAACGTCTACGTAGGCAGTCACGATAAAAACATGTACTCATTCGACAGCAGTGGTGTATTGCACTGGAAACACAACATTAATGGCCTGATCGAAAGCTCACCAATCATCTGGGATCTGCAAAAGACTTTCTACCCTGCTATTAGTGGTATGTCTCAATTCTAATATCGACATTGATAATAAAAAAGGGGAAAGAATGATCTTTCCCCTTTTTTATTGGTTGTATTTTAAGCTTAATGTAAGAAAGGCTGTTGCAAAGTACAGCCTTTCACCATATGGTATGATATCTTAAGTTCTTCGTGCTGCTCATATAATATGCGGGCGATGCCATTGTCCAGCTGCTGCGAAAGTGCGTATTCATATGCTCTTTGCACTGCAGCCTTTTCCATTTCGCAAAGAGAAAGATGTCTTTGAGTAAGAAATGTGTCCAGTAACCCTCCCCAAAGGCCCGCAAGATCTTCGCGATCTGGCTCGGCGCCCAACGCTTTCAGGGTTTGCTCCAGCTGCTCCCTATACTGTTCGCTCTCCATTATCATGCATCGAAATAGTTTTAGCGGTGCAACTTCCGCATCGTTCATGGACCTGATAGCGCGGTCGTACATAGAAATGCGCTCGTTGTTGACTCTGATCAGGGTACTTAGTACCTGTGTGGTGATAGCTATATGCATAATTATCCGGTTTAGCTGTTTAATGCAATTCGATGCTGGGATACAACTATCCCTATAAAGCCAGTCGTGGAATTCTGTATTGGTCGTAGGAATCAGCTAAACAGATAAAATTTTCGTGCCGGGCTGTTTCTGACTGAGATTCGTGCGTTTTGGGAATTATGGCTGCCCTTTAAAATAAAACTGCCGCATATTGCGGCAGTCTCTAATCTGGTTTATTATTAGCTAACCATTCTTTTTTCAGCATAGAAAAGCTATAAAGATCAATAAACCGGCCATTGACATGCTCACCTTCGCGAATAATGCCTTCCAGCTTAAAACCCAATCGTTCTGGTATCTGCCGGCTTCTGTGGTTCTCAGTTCCACATTTTATTTCTACACGGTTAAGCCCCAGGTAAGTAAAACAATAGTTGACCAGCTCCTGGCAGGCACGCATCGTCAGGCCTTTCCCTTCAAATTCGGTGGCTATCCAGTATCCTATTGCTCCTATCTTGTTCTGATGATCGATATTATAGATCCCAATGCGTCCCACCATCTGACCTTGGTATACTATTACATAGGCAAAGTCGGTTTTCTCGGCGGCCTTTTTCTTACTGCTCGCTATAAACCCCTTAATAAAATCTACAGACTGCATATGATTGACCCAAGGTAGCCACTTGCCTAAATGGTCGCGGTTCCTTTCAGCCAGCTCATAAAGCTGTTGCGCATGGCTATCGTCCACTATTTCCAGCAGCATTTGAGGATCAATGCTTATTGTCATCGCTGTTTAGTATTTAGAATACAGCAATATACAAACATAATCGTTCGTTAAAAAAGCAGAGCCGCAATCGCTTGCGGCTCTTATATATATTCAACATCCAATCTTAGGCAGCTGCACCACTCGTTCCCGATCCACCATCACTTCCTGACATCCAATCCCAATCTCTTAACTTGGGTCTTTTTTCCTTAGGCAATTCAGGCAATTGCGCCAATTCTTCCGCGTTAACTACTCTTAATGGTTTCTTTTCATCTTCCTTTTCCGGCTCGCGCCCTGTCTTCTTTTCGTTCTTCTCGTCTCTCATAACACCTGTTTTTAAAACTAGGCGCTCAAGCGATACCAGTTTTCCTCCAGGCTACGGATTTGGTTTTGAACATGCCTTTTCACTACCCTACTTTGGGCTAGTTCAAAACTTGCATTCAACAGCGAACGCAGATCTGCCGCCAGCGGATTGCTCAATATCTTTTGCGCCTTTATCTTCTTAAAATAAGCTAGAGTCCTTTTTTTCATGATTGTTTGATTTTCAATTACACTGATACTAAATAAAAAAACGTGCCAGCCTCTTCCGTATGCTGAAACTCAACTGTTAATGTTTTTATAACGATCATTCTGCGATATTAGTCTGTAGAAATAGTGCGGCGCAAACATTGGCCATCAACAACTTCTCTTGTTCTTTCAACTGCCCCAGGTACACCACACCATTATCTATTAACGAAACGGCAGCAAGGGCTTTGTCCTCGTCGTTCCTGATCTCGAAACCTGCGACTCCAAAAGGCAGGTTAAATATTTTGCCCTTGCGCTCTATCGTCCATATAGGAACGATTGTATAGTATACCTCGTCACGCCTGACATAGCCTGTATAAGATTGCCTTGACATGTGTGCCTCATTGTTATCGAGGAACAACTCCCATGGTGTTTCTGTCTTATTAAGGTAGATGGCTACAGAATAGTTATTGGACTGATCTCTCGTGCCTACTCTGAATATTGATGAAACAGGACCATTTGGATTAGTCGTACCAAAAGCCAGATCGGTATTATCTATACGGCTGATAGCTATAGCTTCGCTGGTATCTTCACCGTTAGTAAGTTTAAACTTGATAGACTGTTTGCCTTCTATATGTTCGGTCCAGATAAAACCCGGCATACCAGTATAGCCCGTCCATTTTTGAATGGCAGAACGCTTAACTGAGACCGTATGGAAATCGCCAAAGCTCAGCTTTTGCTTGATCAGAATGCCCATTCTTCCTTTCACAGCCAGCTCCTGCCCGGTACTATTAAGAGGCTCACTGGTTATGAGCCTGATGCCTTTTGAAAAACCCTTAAGTGATAACAGCAATATAGCTGCTGTATAGATCGCCCTCATTTCTTGAACTCTTTCATTGTAAACGCTCTTTTTCTAAACGACCCCTATGCTGTTTGTAACTACCTTTAGCCCGCAATGAATTTTGAGATCAGACAAGCTACACCTGCAGATGCCGCCACACTGGCAAACCTTGGGGCTAAGGTTTTTTACAACGCCTTTGCTGATTTTAGCACCCCTGAAGATATGCAGCTGTACCTGGCCGAGACCTTTACTGAAGAAAAGCTTCGTGAAGAGTTTGAAGAACCCTCGGTAACATACTACGTAGCCTATGCCGACGATCAACCTGCAGGTTTTGCTAAACTGACTAAAAAGCGCACCCCGGAAGCACTCCATAACCTCTCCTGCATCGAACTGGAACGTCTTTATGTCCATCCCGATTTCCAGAATAGAAAGATCGGACATGGCCTGATGCAACAATGTATTGAAACGGCCCGTGCGCAAGAGAACAAAGTTCTTTGGCTGGGGGTGTCAGAACACAATCCCGGCGCCATCAGGCTGTACGAGCGTTGGGGCTTTAAGAAGTTTGGCGAACACATCTTCCAGCTGGGTAATGACCCCCAAACTGACTGGCTGATGCGCCTTGACCTTTAGCAATTTAGATGAGCTGCTTGTCGTATCTTTAAACGTTCAATCATTGGTACATGCGCACACTCTTAACACTGGCTATTATTACACTTGGATACAGCTTCTCGTTTGCTCAAACCACCGACCCTAAAACCACGGTAAAAAAAGCAGCTAAGGACATGGGGACTGCATTGGTAAAGAAAGACTACCGGAGCTTCATCAAAACTACCTACCCGTCTGCAGTTGCGGCTACCGAAGGCGGCGAGGAAAAACTGATCAAAGACCTTCAAACCCAGATAGCACAGATGGAGAAAGAGGGCACAACTGTCATCGCGCTGTGGCCAGGAGAACCTTCTAAATTCGTTGATACAGCCGGCGAACTTCAGTGTACCATTCCGCAGAAGATGACGATGAAAATACCTGAAGGTAAACTCACCACCGAAACTACGCTCATCGCACTATCTCCCGACAAAGGCAAGACCTGGTATTTTATGGACACTGCCGACAGGAGCATTCGCAAAATGCGCGAGATGTTTCCCAACATTAGCAGCAAACTCATAATACCAAAGAGCGCCGAACCAAAGTTGGAACCCAATAAGTAGCAGCCTAATCAGCCATTACTTTTTTATACACTTCCATCACCTGCGCTGCGCAAGCTTCAGGTGTGAACTTTTTTGCGTGTACGTAGCCTTTTTCGATCATCGACCGTCTTAGGCCTTCGTGTGTACTCACCTGCAGCATGGCCGCGGCCATATCTTCTGCGCTAAGCGGATTCACATAGAAGGCTGCATCACCACCGGTCTCTGGCATGCAGGATTGGTTGGACGTGATCACCGGCAACCCGCTCCAGAGTGCTTCCAGAATTGGGATACCAAACCCTTCGAACAAAGAAGGATAGATGAGAGCTGTAGCCAATTGGTAGATAGCAGGAAAATCGGCTGAGCTTTTATAATCGGCGTCATTAGCTATTGCTTCGTTCTCATCAAGAAAGATCACCAAGCTTCCCAACTGTTTCTCATGTATATACTCCTTCACTTTTGCAAAATACCTGCCTCCCTTTCCGATAACCACCAATGGAATGTTTTCTTTGCCATCCCTTTGCAACAAATGCATGGCCTTGCAGATAGTCAACAGGTTTTTCCGTTCTATTACCGAGCCCACCGATAGAAAGTACTTTCCTGGCAGGCTGTATTTTGCCCTGACCCTCCGCTTCTCTTCCTCACTCACTTTGTGCTGATAGATTTCGTTGCAGCTCTGGTAACACACATCTACCTTGTCAGGCTTTACCGCATAATAGTGTATGATATCCTCTTTTGTTTGCTCACTAATGGCAATGATCCTGCTGGTATTGTGACATGCATACTTGCTTTTGCTGCGGTATATCTGCAGGTCGATCTTGGAGTATTGGTGAGGATAGCGTTCAAATATCAGATCGTGAATAGTAACCACTGACCTGATGCCGGATTCCCTGATACCCACCGGTATTTCAGCACTCAGGCCATGGTACAGATCAACCCCGAGTTTTTGCAAGTCTTTTACCACTGACTTACTACGCCAGGCTGATGCAAAGAATTTCGAGACACCCGATGGGGTCAGATCGTGTACATTGGATAGTGCAGAATGATCATACAGCGACGTGAGCTTCGGCGCAGCCAGGTAATATTGATGCTGCGGATACCCTTTGGCCAGCCAGGTAATAAGCGTGCGGCTGTAATGGCCGAGGCCTGTGGTGTTCTGGAATGCCCGCTTGGCATCAAAAGCAATATTCATACCGGGAAGAATTGCTGCTAAACTAGCTAAACTTTTATTGTGCCAGCCAGTACTTCCGCATCAGCCATTCAGCCACGGCAAATGCCAGAAGCAGGAAGAAGTACCATTTCCAGTCAACCAGCGGTACTGTGTCAACATTGGTTTGTATAACAGGTTTGATGTTGCCGTTTTTCTTAATGCTGTCTGCCAGCGAACCAATGTTAGCTGCAGGCACAAACGATCCGCCATACTTTTTCGACATGCCGTAGAGCAGTGGATAATCGGCACCTGTTTGCATCAACTCCAGCGGCATGCTTTCTACCACAAAGCTTCCTGAAACGTTATAGGGCTTGCCATTATAGCTGGTTGTGGCTGTATAATTGTAAGTACCACCTGCCCAGATACCGATATTCAGTTTGTAGGCGCTACCTGCACGCTCAAAAGAGAAGTTCTGCTTCCGGCCCGAACTATCAGTGATGTTCAGCTGCACGTCAGGGGTGTTTACCTGCTCATTATTCGCATTGAGTAGATACGCGTTCAGGCTGATCGTTTCCTGGTCGCTCCAGACATACTTGGGCAGCTGCACCTGGAAAGGCTTATCGTTGCTGTTTACTGATAGGAAAGACACAGTCTGACGGATCAATTCGTCGATAACATTGTGCGTGTTGAAGTTTTTGTACTCATACAACCTCCAGCGCCAGATGCCTTCGCCCGCCAGTATGGCTACCGGCGATTTCCCCTGCTTCAACATCCAGAGCGGCATGTTGTCGCCGTTCTTTGTCTGCATCATTATGTTCACATCGGGCTGAGGCTGAACTGTACCGTTCGATACATTTAAAGGCGGCATTTTATCCATTACCGAATTCAGAGTCTGCGGCAGTGTGAATACATTGAACGAAGTATTGTAAACAGCGAATACGTTACGCAACGCACCCGGATTCATCGGGATATTGGCAGGCAATCCCATTTGATTAAGCTGGCTGTAGTTGGACTGTGAACCAAGGATATACCACATGGGTTTATCGATATCACGCAGGTTACCAAATCCAGTACTAACTGAAGGTATCTGATGAAGGATGAGTACATCATACTCGCTATAAGAGGCAGGCAGTTCATCGGCCATGCGTACGGTAACACTATAACTTTCCATACCGGCCAGCGCTTCGCGTATCGCATTGATATCTGGGTGCGGCGCTGCGGCTACAATCAGGATATTTTTCTTCTCATCCACCACTTCTACAAATACATCGCGGCGATTATTAGCCGTGTTCTGTTCCCCATCGGCAGCAGGTATATTAACTATGTAATGGTGCAGCCCCGGTTTATCGGCACGAACGGTGAACGACACGGAGCGGTCATAACGGTTGGAAGCAACTGTAAATGCTGAAGTGCCGACAGTACTACCTGCTTCTGACAAGGTCACATTATTGCTATAGCCATTGGAACGGGTTGCTACTATATCAGCCCTTATCTCGAACTGGCTGTTGAGCGCTACCGTCTTGTTAGAAAACACTTGCGCAATGCGAATGTCTTTTTGCAATGCCGTATCGCCAATGCCAACCGTGTATAATGGACTGCGCAAAGTGGTTTGCTGGTAAAGCGGGTTGCTGCCCTGGTTAAAGCGGCCATCGCTGGCCAGGATAACGGCGCCAAGGTTTTGCCCACCATAAAACTCCTGCACCCGGGCCATAGCTGTTGATATATCCGTAGCCTGCTGGCGAAAACGGAAAAGACTATCTGTCTGTACACTGCCGCCAAACCCCCAGGTTACTACCCGGTAGTCGTCGGATAATTTTTCCGCCAGACCTTGAGCGGCCTTGGTATACGTAGTGGTATCCTTTCCAAGATTGTGTGCAATGGACTGCGACTCATCCTGCAGCAATACGATTATCGGTTTCTGGGTATCATTCCTGGTAATAGTAATAACCGGGGCTATCAACAATAGCAACGTGAGCAGGATAACCATGCTTCTTAATAAGGCAGTGAGCCACGGATAAGGGACTGCCCGCTTTACGTCGGCGCGGTACACCCAGTACCCCGCAGCGGCAGATATAAGTAGGGCCAGTAACCAGAGGAACCATTGCATGCTACTGCAATTTAATCGAATTGAATTAAGTTGAATGGGTGAATTATGCTAATAAAGTTAATTGCGTCCTAAAACCGCTTCATATTAAAATTGTTATGGAATATAAATCAGCTATGTTGTAAGATTGGTTTCAAAGAGCAAAGCCCCCAATCTACTATATTTGCTGCCATGCACATGCACGAGGTGAAAACGGATACTGACAGGAAAGAGTTCCTGGAGATGGCCGTAGAGCTTTACAAAAATGATCCGAACTGGATCCGTCCGCTAGATAAGGATATTGAAGAGGTATTTGACCCGGCGAAGAATAAGTTCTTCAAAAAAGGTGAATGCACCCGCTGGCTGTTGAAAGATGACAGCGGCAAGACCATTGGACGTATAGCAGCGTTTACCAACAAGCAGTACAAGGCAGACCAACCAACCGGTGGCATTGGTTTCTTTGAATGCATCAACGACCAACAGGCCGCCAACCTAATGTTCAACCATTGCAAAAAATGGTTGATGGACCGTGGAATGGAAGCCATGGACGGCCCTATAAATTTCGGTGAGCGCGAGCGATGGTGGGGCCTACAGGTGGATGGCTTCCAGGAGCCATTGTATTGCATGAACTACAATCCACCCTACTACGAACAATTGTTTAGGAACTACGGCTTTGAAACCTATTTCAACCAGGTGTGCTTTGGCATGAATGTGACAGATCAGCTAAGTGAGAAATTCTTTACACGGCACGCGGAGATATCAAAAGACCCGAATTATAGTGCACGGCATATAAAGAAAAGCCAGCTCGAGAAATACGCCAAGGATTTTACCTACATCTACAACAAGGCATTTGCGCTGCATGGCGGTGGCAAATCGCTGGAAGAAAAGATAGTACGCAAGATGTTTGACAAGATGAAACCTGTGATGGATGAAAGCATTATCTGGTTTACCTATTATAAAGACGAACCCATTGCCTTTTGGGTAAACCTGCCCGACCTGAACCAGTATTTCAAACACCTGAACGGCAAGTTTGGCCTGCTGCAAAAACTGAAATTCCTGTGGCTACAGAAGTTTGGTAAGTGCAATCGTTTTCTGGGTATAGCCTTCGGCATCATCCCCGAACATCAGGGCAAAGGCGTGGATGCCTTTATGATAGTGGAGGGCGCCAAGGTGATACAACCAGCGGCCAAGTATGAGAAGTATGAGATGCAGTGGATAGGCGATTTCAATCCGAAAATGATCAACATCGCTGAAAGCCTTACGCCCATACGTTCGCGTACGCTACAAACCCTTCGCTACCTATTCGACAGGAACAAGGAATTTAAACGCCACCCGATGCTGAATTTTTAATACAATGGACAAAGAGCAAAAACTATATACAGAGATCGGCAACAGCCTAAAAGACGCAGTAGAAAGCCAGATGTTTGGCAAACCTTGTTTTAAAATCAACAACAAGGCTTTTATCTGCTTTTTTCAAAACTGCCTGGTGTGCAAACTAACGGGCGACGAACATGCAGCAGCAATGAAGCTAAAAGGTGCGGTCTTGTTCGACCCATCGGGCAAAGGCCGGGCAATGAAAGAATGGATGCAGATACCCTATGATCATAAAGCTAAGTGGAAGGGCTTTGCGCAGGCTGCACTGGAATATGTAGGGCAATAAAAAATCAGCGGTCATTGTGCCCTGGGACTGCGTCTTCGTCTTTTTTTATCCTACTTTCAATAAAAGCAGTGATGACGTTGCAGTTGCCAATAAGCAAAGCTGCAACGGTAATTTTTGCTACAGATAAGACAAGTGAAGTACCAATGCTTCTTGTCGTCTCTTCGAATTGCCTGAACTGATACCTATTGTACGCAAGGGTTATCAAATTGGGTATTTCCTCAACAAGGATATAAGTGCTTACAAGCAGCAATGCCAGCAAAATAATCGGTTTAAATCTGACTCCTCCGGTATCATGACCGGGTGCAGGCCACAACTGCGTATCAATGCCACGGTCAAGTTGCAGTTTTTCGATAATGACATCATTCTTAAACAGCAAAAACCACATCAAAAACAGGTGAACAGCAACAATTGCGGCGGTACCCAGCAATCCGATTAAACTCCCGGAACCGTCGCTGTTACTGGCGGTAAAGACCTCGATCAGAAAAGTGATAAGTTGCATTAGGCTGAACAGCAAGTCTTTGATCAGGAATAGACCCAGCACCTTTAAAATGATGCGGAACAGATTTCGTGAAGACATATAGTGTGTTTATAGTTAAGGTTAGGAAACCAGTTCTTTCAACTTCCAGATAAAGGAATGATTCTTTTTCAGCACAAGGTATAACTCACGCCTTCCACCAAAGCTGCGGAAGAACTTTTCTACACCAGCATCCATGCTACCTTCAAGGTCAAATGTTTTGTTGCCGCGTTGTTTTGCTTCTTTTATTGAATGCCATAACAAGGCTGTTATTGCGCGGTAACTATCGCCTCCCGGCTTTTGCGAACCCATGAAGTAATAACTCGTGTCTGCGCTCCATACGTTCCAAACCAGCGCTTGTATTTCGCCGCCTTTTTTCGCTACCCATAGCGCAGCAGTATTATGTTGCATACAAGCATCCATAAGTTTTTGCATGTCGGTCAGCGAATATGGCTGTCCTGCCCCCTTGCCTGTCAGTGTATGTTTCTGGTATTCGTATAGCTTATTGAGATGTTCTGAAGAATCAGCAATATCGAACTCTTTCTCTGCAGCACGTATGTTGCGTCGCAGATTTTCCTTCATGTTCGACAAGAGTTCCTGCTCGGTTGGATGCAGATCAATGAGAAAAGTCTGTTGCACCTGTACCTGCATACCCGCATTCCTAAACATACCTACCTGCCTGATACCGGGCTGCAACGCAAGGTTCCACACCTTAGCCGACGGTATTTGTTTCAGCATTGCAGAGATCGTTTCATGCTCAAAACCATCGCGGTTGCTTTCCTTAAGGTCGGCAGGAAATGAAACAAAAGGCCCCTGGTAAGGACTGAGCCTTGCATTGCGCAGCAACTCAACGCCTATGCGTTTGCTGATAGCATAAGGCCACACACCCGCGATGTTATCGCCGTTCTTTTCAATAGCAACATCCCAATCATCGCAAGTAGCATCCATCCACCAATCGCAAAGGAAGGGTGGCAGATCGTTACGACGACTGCAGAAAGCACGGTATTGTTCTTTGTTGGTCAAGCTATTTGAATTGCAGCACCTTTGCCGGTTGTATACGACGAATATACAACGAGGGAAGCCACATACAAAGTATGCAGAGTAGCAGCGTACCAATATCAATAAGTGCTGCGTCGTACCAGAAAATGCGAACGGGCACCTGTCGCACGTAATAGGTAGTTTCTGACAGGCGAAGAAAACCAGTTTCCTGTTGCAATATGCAAAGCCCGATACCCAGCAGGTTGCCAGCTAATATTCCCATAGCTGCAATAAGGCCCGCGTAATACAGGAAGATCATCTGCATACTGCCCTGCGTCATACCTTGCGCTTTGAACAGACCGACCATGCGAGCATGTTCTACTATTAGTATTAACAAGGCCACTGCGAGGTTGATGATAGCTACCACTGCCATAATAATGATGATGATGCGTGCATTTACATCCTGTAGTTGCAGCCAGTCGTAGATATTGGGAAATATCTCTGCCATGGTGTGCGTGGTGAGCGGCGCTTCCAGGTAATTGTTAAATATTTGCATCGACACCGTGTCTGACGCTTCTTCTTTGTCGAGCATCACCTGGTAGCCGTTGATGTCATTAGGCCCCCAGCTGTTAATACGCTGCAGCAATCGCAGATCACAAATGCCGTACTCTTTGTCCACTTCGTCCATGCCTGTATGGAACGTACCAGCCACTTTTACTTTACGTATACGCGGCAGTGTAGAGCCCGGCTCAAGAAAATACAATTGCACTTCGTCACCGGCGTTCACTTTCAGCCGGCCGGCCATAACGGTCGATAGCAATATTTCTTTAGAGTATGAAGTATCTGAATAGTCGATCCTGCCAGTGAGTGTAATACTCCGGGGAAACTTGTAACTACTATCAACGCCTTTTAGTTGTACGCCCTCCATCAGGTCGTTGGTATGGATTATACCCGGACGAACAGCAAAAGCATCCATGCTTTGCACATGCGGCATTTGCTTCACCTGCATTTCCAGCCTGTGGTCGATCTTTATAGGATCAGGCGTTATGATGGTGCTGGCATTAGGCGTAAATGGGGTAATGTGTACATGTCCCCAGAAGCTGAACAGTTTATCACGTATCTCGTGCTTGAAACCGCTAATGAAGGCCACGGTAATGATCATGGTCGCCACGCTGAGCGCAGTAGCCACTATGGCCAGGCGTATGATGAAAGCCGAGAACCCGTCCCTGCCCCGGAACATAAACCGCCTGGCTATGAAAAATGGTAAGTTCATTCTGTCTGCCTTCAAATATAAGGTGTGAACCTCAGAATACGGTTTAAAAGAACTCTGCCAATAGGCAAAGAAAAAAGGAACCATCGATGATGGTTCCTTTTCAGTAAAGTCTGAGACAATGCCTAGTCCAGAGCAGTAGCACTTTCTATCAGCACGCTTGCTTTGTTGTTCAGCACTTCTACAAAGCCGCCTGAAATTTCATACAGCTCAGTAGTGTTCTTGTCTTTTATGATCTTCATTTTACCCTTGCCCAGCGTAGCGATCATAGGTGCGTGCTTGTCCAGTATCTCGAAAGAACCTTCGATGCCCGGGAGCTGTACGCCAGATACAGTACCGCTATAAACTTTATGCTCAGGTGTCAGAATGTCTAATTGCATTAAAATTAGTTTTTAGCTTGTTCCATCAGTTTCTTACCCTTAGCGATAGCATCTTCGATGTTACCTACCAGGTTGAATGCTGCTTCAGGATATTCGTCAACTTCACCATCCATGATCATGTTGAAGCCGCGGATAGTGTCTTCGATTGGAACCAGTACACCTTTCAGACCAGTGAACTGCTCGGCAACGTGGAACGGCTGAGACAGGAAACGCTGTACTTTACGTGCACGTGCTACTGTTTGTTTATCTTCTTCGCTCAGTTCATCCATACCAAGGATAGCGATGATGTCCTGAAGCTCTTTATAGCGCTGGAGGATCAGCTTCACGCGGTTAGCAGTGTTGTAGTGTGCGTCACCCACGATCTGTGGAGTAAGGATACGTGATGTAGAATCCAGAGGATCTACCGCAGGGTAGATACCCAGATCCGCGATCTTACGGCTAAGTACGGTTGTCGCATCCAGGTGGGCAAAGGTTGTTGCCGGAGCCGGATCGGTCAAGTCATCCGCAGGTACGTATACTGCTTGTACCGAAGTGATCGAACCGTTTTTAGTTGAAGTGATACGCTCTTGCATCAGACCCATTTCTGTAGCCAGTGTAGGCTGGTAACCCACCGCTGATGGCATACGACCCAGAAGAGCCGATACCTCAGAACCTGCCTGGGTGAAACGGAAGATGTTATCTACGAAGAACAGGATGTCTTTACCTTTACCTGTGCCGTCGCCATCACGGAAGTATTCCGCCATGGTAAGACCAGACAGGGCCACACGTGCACGGGCACCTGGGGGTTCGTTCATCTGTCCAAATACGAAAGTAGCTTTTGATTCTTTCAGCTCGTTTTGGTCAACTGCAGACAGGTCCCAGCCACCATTTTCCATGCTGTGTTTGAATTTCTCACCGTATTTCACGATGCCAGCTTCGATCATCTCACGCATCAGGTCATTACCTTCACGTGTACGCTCGCCCACACCGGCAAATACTGACAAACCGCTATATGCTTTCGCGATGTTGTTGATCAGCTCCTGGATAAGTACGGTTTTACCTACACCCGCACCACCAAACAGACCGATCTTACCACCTTTTGCATAAGGCTCGATCAGATCGATAACTTTGATACCTGTGAACAGGATCTCAGAAGCCGTGCTCAGGTTCTCAAATTTCGGCGGTTTAGCATGGATAGGACGACCATTCGCTTTGTTAGGCTGAGGAAGACCATCGATGGCATCACCGGTAACGTTGAACAGACGACCGTGGATCTGCTCGCCTGTAGGCATAGCGATCGCTTTACCGGTGTCAACTACATCCATACCGCGTACCAGACCTTCAGTACCGTCCATCGCTACGCAGCGTACGCTGTCTTCACCAAGGTGCTGTTGTACTTCCAGAACCAGTTTATCGCCGTTAGGACGAGTCAGTTCCAATGCGTTATAGATTTCCGGCAGTTTGTTCTCTGCACTGAAGTGCACGTCTATAACCGGACCGATGATTTGTTTGATTTTACCAACGTTTGGCATAATACTCAGTTATATAAAAAGAAATGGATTCTCTGAAATTTGGCGCAAAGGTAAGGGTATACAGCGGAAATGTCAAAAGTAAAAAGGGAAAAAGAAAATTGCCCCCAATCAGCCATGCAAATATTAAATATACATAAACACTTCAGGTTACTGGAGTCGCTCGTACTCGAACGAAGGGCTGCCTTTTACACCGGCGCTATTGTAGAAATCTAGGAAGCGGATCTTCCAGAACTGGCCCTGGCGGGTGTTGAGCACGTAGGCCTTTTTCTTGTTGACCGTGTATTTACCATTGGGAATGTCGTAATACTTCCAGTCGAAACCGATCACATCACGGTTTTTAAGGAATTTGGCTGTAGCTACGCTGTTTATGGTAACTGCTTCATAACCGGAGGTCGAATCAGCAAATGCTGTAGTTTTATAAGGATTGAGCAGAACACCACTTACCAGGTAAGGGAAGTTGTTCAGATAATAATAAATATACCTGTAGCGCGTGAACACTATATCCCAGGAATCTTTGGGTGGCTCCGGGTAAACAACCTTACCGCCATCGTCAAAGCTGAAATAAGCAAAGTTGTATTTATCGTCCTTGGGTATCCTGACCATTTTGGTGTTCGTACTCCTCAGATCGCCAATTATCATTTGATACTCGGTGGTTGAATAGTCAACCAGCACTATCTTCTTGAACGTGTCTTTAAAATGGGCTGGGTTCATTTTTACCACATACACATCGCTGCCAGCCCTGCGGCTCTTCTTCCAGTTACCAATAGCAGTAGAATCTGGCAGGCCCGAAGGCGAGTCAAATTGCCATTCGCCTGCTTTTATTTTTGGCGGCTCCAGCACAGCCTTGATATCGGTCTGGTGTGTATTGTATACCCACATATCCTTACCACCATTCATAAATACATGAAAACCGGTAGGAGACGCCTCAAACGCGAGGTCCCAGCAATTTATTGCGCTGGTATAAACGGGGTACCCTTTCTCGAAATCGTAAAAGATCTGGTCATGGTAATCCTCGCCCATGTCCACGCGATCTATCGCGGCGACACCTTTTTCAGGCAGGGATATAGGACTTTCTTTTTTCTCGCAGGAAGCCAGCAGGAAACCTATTGCAATAAAAAGAAAACTAATTTGGTACGTCCTCATGACAATGCAAATATCTATTAGCGTCAATAATGTTATGTCAGAGTTTTGTCATTCAGGGCAGTTTGTTAAAAAATCCCCCAAAAGATGACCTTGGCATGTCCATCGCCCCTAAAAAGCGAATAATTAATTAGGTTTGCAGCGAAAAATTCACTCATAATGCGTGTACAACACCTGTTGTTTTTTGTTATTGCACCTGTAATCTTCCTATTTTCTTGCGGATCAGAGAAAAATAAGTTCACTATTACCGGCAATATTACCAATATGCCGGCCCAGAATATCTACCTCGAGGAGCTTAATATTAATGATATCGTTATCCTCGATTCTCAAAAATACAATGGCAATGGCTCTTTCAAACTGTCGGGCAGCGCACCTGAATCGGGATTGTACCGCCTGCGTTTTGACGAGAATAAGTTTGTCCTGTTGTCTATCGACAACAGCAATGTTGATGTAAAAGGCGACTGGCAAGCGCTGGAGAACTACACGGTTTCGGGCTCTTCTAGTTCTGAAAGCTTGAGGAAATTCCTGCTGGCGGTACGTAATCACCTCCGTGATTTTAACACCATGAGCGTGGTGATAGACACATTTGAGTCCCGCGGCAACGACAGCATGCTGACCAAGGCTAAGACCGACCTGCAGGAGATGAACATGAACTTCACCCGCTTTATTGAAGTATATTCGGATACCACCAAATACCTGCCCAATGCCCTGTTTGCAGCCCGTATGCTGAACCCAATGGTAGAGCGTCAATACCTTGATGCGTTTGTAACCAACCTGCCGGGGCGTTTCCCCAATGCTAAAATGGCCAAAGATTTTGCTGCCGACTATAACCGCTTGAAAGCGGCCCAGGGTGCACAGCAGCAGCAACAAGCTCCTGCGGGGCCAGCCATCGGTTCTGCCGCGCCTGAGCTGATACTGACTACCCCTGACGGTAAAGACGTATCGCTGGCTTCGTTCAAAGGCAAATACGTACTGGTTGACTTCTGGGCGTCATGGTGCAGACCATGCAGGGCTGAAAACCCTAATGTTGTAGCTGCATACAGCAAATTCAAAGACAAGAACTTTACCGTACTAGGCGTATCGCTGGACGATAACAAGGACAAATGGACGTCGGCCATCGAGGATGATAAGCTGACCTGGACACACATCAGCGATCTGAAAGGCTGGGAATCTGTAGCTGCGCGCAACTATGATGTGCAGTCTATCCCCAGCAACTTCCTGGTAGACCCTGACGGCCTGATCATTGCCCGTGACCTGCATGGCGCCGACCTGGAGACCACGCTTGCGGGAATACTGAAATAATTGTCACTGCCTGATTAAAAGAAACGCGCTTCGTGAGAAGCGCGTTTCTTTTTACATAGTTCTTTTACCGTCATCTTTGGGAGCGATCAGCCTTACTTTTTTGTAGTGAATGTCAATGCCAACACTAAGTAAGAAAAGGTTGACCTGGTAGCTGGCATATGGCTGCACCTTAACGCCAGCCGCAGTCTGAGTAAAGTCTTTATTCAGGAAATTGCCGGGATAATACTGCGCCTTGATGGTAAAGCCGGGGGAAAACGAGGCACCGAGGAAAACATTTGGCATAATAAGCGGTGTACGCTCGCTAAACCATTCCCTTGTTTTGGTCTTATTGCCGCGGCGGATAAAGCCTTTCTCCTTGTAATGGAACGCCAGATCGGCACCGCCACCCAGCATCACGAAATTGCGTTTACCAAGGTTGCCGATCTTAATACCCAGCGGAACGCCCAGCGTATACACCCTGCGCTTTACCGTGCTATCAAGCGCGTGGAATTTTTCAATAAACCCGATGTTCTTGATACCCAGCCCACTAAACACACCGAAATTGTTGCTGAAATCATGGTTGATGTTCATGCCATAATTGACAAAAAAAGTGAACCTAAGCGGTGTAAGTGCTCCGTCATCACCCGGCCTGTCGATGGTAGAAGTGGAGAAAATAGCGGCGTCCAGGCCATTGCTCCAATAGAAAGTCTTGCTTTTTACCTCCGCCTGTATTTCTACAGCGGTGGTATCGTCCAGGGTATTTATGTCTATATGCTGCGCCAAAGCGGGTGTGGCAAAAAGGCAATTAGCTAAAAATAAAGGAGTAAGGCTGGCAGCCAATCTCATATACATCGGGGTTTGGGGTAAAGATATAAAACAAATTGCCTGTAAAATTTGCAGCTTTTTGGCGTTGGCATAGGTATTGACAACTATATTTACTCTCCCGTTTTGTAGTTTAAGGCGGGGAAAATTGTCATAATGTCCGAAATGAAAGCAATGTTCGATATGTTCACCGGTGTTCAGGAACAGGAAATGGAATTCATGCCCATCGTTCCGCTGGGCGAAGACGAGATGGATGAACAGGAAAAAGGAAGTCTTCCAACAGAGATACCCATCATCGCATTAAGGAATACAGTGTTGTTCCCGAATGTGGTACTACCTATTACCGTAGCGCGCGAGAAATCAGTAAAAGCGATAACGGAAGCCCAGAAGGCCGGCAAGTGGATAGGCGTTGTAGCCCAAAAAGACAGCAACAACGAAGACCCGATGCCCGAAGACGTTTACCAGGTGGGTACGCTGGCCCGCATCGTGAAGCAGATAAAAATGCCCGATGGCAATACGACCATCTTCATCATGGGCCGTATGCGTTTCCAGATAGAAGCGTTCTCGCAGGTAGATCCATATTTCACAGCACACATACGTTACCTCGAAGATAAATTTCCGCAGCAGGATGCCGAGTTCGATGCACTGGTGTCGTCTATCAAAGACCACTCAGAACGCATCGCACAGCAGTCGCCCAATATGCCGACTGAAACAAGCATCGTGCTGCGCAACATAGAACAGCAATCGTTCCTCGTGCACTTCGTCGCTTCTAATATAGCCGCCAAGCTTTCTGAAAAGCAGGCATTGTTGGAAGAGAATGATATCAAAACGCGTGCAGAGAAACTGCTGCAACTGCTGCAGGCAGAACTGCAGTTGGTAGAACTGAAGAACGAGATCACCAATAAAACACGCGCCGACATTGACCGCCAGCAACGCGAGTACTTCTTGCAGCAACAGTTGAAGTCTATACGCGAAGAGCTGGGTGGCGATCCTAATGAGCGTGAAATAAAAGATCTGCAAAAACGCGCTGAAGGCATCACATGGCCGGAATCAGCGAAGGAACTTTTCCAGAAAAACATAGAGAAGCTGGAGCGTATGCACCCCAGCACACCCGACTACTCGGTGATCTATAACCATCTGGACCTGATGCTGGACCTGCCCTGGAGCAGCTACACACAAGACAGCTATGACCTGAAGAAGGCGCAAAAGATACTGGACCATGACCATTACGGCATGGACAAGATAAAAGACCGCATACTGGAATACCTGGCCGTGTTGAAGCTGAAAGGTGATATGAAATCACCGATACTATGCTTCGTTGGCCCTCCGGGTATTGGTAAGACATCGCTTGGCAGGAGCATTGCAAATGCTATCAACAGAAAGTATGTGCGCCTGAGCCTTGGTGGCCTGCACGACGAGAGTGAACTGCGTGGCCACCGCAAGACATACATCGGTGCTATGCCCGGCCGTATCATTCAGTCGCTGCGTAAAGTAAAGTCGGCCAACCCTGTGTTCATTCTCGATGAAATAGACAAGATCGGTAAAGACTTCCGAGGCGACCCAAGTTCTGCCCTGCTGGAGATATTGGACCCTGAACAAAACAATTCGTTTTACGATAACTATCTCGAGTTGGAGTTCGACCTGTCGAAAGTGCTGTTTGTTGCTACTGCCAACACGCTGGCCGACATACAACCTGCCTTGCGCGACAGGTTGGAAATTATCCAGCTGACAGGCTATAGTGCTGAAGAAAAGATACAGATAGCCAAACGCCACCTAATACCAAAACAAAAAGACCTTCACGGCCTCAACAAAGTGCCGATGAAGTTCAATGATAAAGTCATCAACAAGATCGTGCAGGAATACACCCGCGAGTCTGGTGTACGTGAACTAGACAGGTTGATGGCCAGTATTATGCGCTCTACTGCCAAAGACGTGGCCCTGGAACAGAAGGTGAGTCCAACGGTGAGCGACCAACAAGTAGAAAAAGTACTGGGCAAGCCGCGCTTCACCAACGACATCTATACCAAAGGCCATCCACCGGGCGTAGCTGTAGGCCTTGCATGGACCTACGTAGGCGGCGATATCCTGTTCATCGAAACAGGCTTGTCGAAAGGCAAAGGCGGCCTGACACTGACTGGTAATCTGGGTAATGTGATGAAAGAGAGTGCTACTACTGCGCTATCGTACCTTAAAGCGCATGCTGCTGAGTATAAGATAGAGGCCCAGAAGTTTGAAGAGCAGAACATACACATACACGTACCTGAAGGTGCAGTACCTAAAGACGGACCGAGCGCTGGTGTAACGATGCTTACTGCGCTTACATCAGCCTTCACCGGCCGCAAGATCAAACCTTTCCTGGCCATGACTGGAGAGATCACCCTTCGCGGACAAGTATTGCCTGTGGGCGGTATCAAAGAAAAAGTGCTCGCTGCAAAACGCGCGGGCATCAAAGACGTGATACTGTGCGAGCAAAACCAGAAGGATGTAGAAGAGATCAACAAAGCCTACATCAAAGGCATGAAGTTCCACTACGTGAGCGAAATGAGTGAGGTGCTGAACTTTGCGCTGATGAAAAAATAAATTCATTCTTTAACGGATTGTATTTGAAGGGACTACCGTGGTAGTCCCTTTTCTTTTATAACTATTTTTTTGGACATATCAGTTATGTAACGTAACATTACGTTATGAAGCGAAAAACATCGTTACCGACGCTTACCAAGGCCGAAGAAGAAGTGATGCAGATCATCTGGCAACTAGAGCGTTGCCTGGTTCGCGACGTTATCGAGCAGCTTGGAGATCCCGATATGCCGCACAGCACTATTTCCTCTGTTGTACGAATACTGGAGAAGAAAGGGTTTGTTGGTCATAAGGCCTACGGCAAAACCCACGAGTACTTCCCCATCGTAACAAAAGAAGAGTACGCACAGCAAGGCGTAAAGAGCTTGGTTGAAAAATACTTTGGAGGGTCGCCCAAAAAACTGGTAAGCTTCCTGGTGCAAAACGACGACATGAACCTGAAGGAGCTAAATGAAGTATTGAAGCTGCTAGATACCAACAAAAAGAAATAGATCACTCACGCCAAAACTATATCGATTATGAAAAGACTTCTCTCACTGCTTACCTTGACGTTGGTGCCGCAATTGGCTGCCTTTGCCCAAAATGCAACCTATGACAGCCTTGTACACGAGGGCGAAGTATTTTACGATGCCAAGAAATACAAAGCTTCCGGCGAAGCATATGCGGCAGCATTTAAAGCCAACAATAACATGGGTTTTACCCCCGACCGTTATAATGCAGCATGCAGCTGGTCGCAGGCGGGTAATGCAGACTCTGCGTTTTCACAATTACTGCGAATTGCAAAGCGGGGAAACTACAGCAACCTGAATCACTTATTGGTAGATGCAGACCTTACGCAACTGCACAGCGACAAACGTTGGGATGAAGTAGTAACCCTGGTAAAACAAAACAAAGAAAAGGCTGAAGCCAACTTAAACAAGCCATTAGTGGCCATGCTGGATACTATCATGCAAGACGACCAGAAGTACCGTATGCAGATAGATGACATGGAGAAAAAGTACGGTGGCGACTCAAAAGAAATGAAAGAACTGTGGCGAGCAATAGAACGACTTGATTCGATCAACCTGGTTAAGGTGATCGGCATATTAGATAAGTATGGCTGGGTAGGTTATGATGTAGTAGGTGGCCAGGGAGCGCAGGCCTTATTCCTGGTAGTGCAACACGCAGATATCGCCACTCAACAAAAATACTTGCCCCTGATGCGCGAAGCAGTAAAGAATAAAAAAGCATCAGCCTCTGCCCTCGCTCTGCTAGAGGACCGCGTTGCATTACGCACCGGTAAAAAGCAACTTTACGGTAGCCAGATAGGTCGCTTCGCCGACGGCCGGTATTACGTGCAGCCACTAGAAGACGTAGACAATGTAGACAAGCGTCGTGCCGAGGTTGGATTATCGCCACTGGCAGACTATGTGCGCAACTGGCAGATGCAGTGGAGTGCTGCTGATTACAAAAAGCAATTGCCGGAAATTGAAGCTTTTGAGAAAAAGCAAAGCGATAAATAATAGTTGTTCATCTTTAAAAACAGCATTTTATGCTCCAACATCTTTTGAACACTTCCGCAATCTGGTTGCTTAGCCTTGTGTTATTTGATATTTTCCTACGGAAGGAAACATATCATGGGTACAACCGCGCTTACCTGTTGATCACGTTTGTCATTGGTCTGCTGTTACCATTCTGGAGTTGGAGCGACGCGTCAGTGATCGAAGCTACGGGCATGTCGAGACCTGTTGAACGTACAGAAGTAGTGCGCCAAACAATTGTTGATGCCGGAGCAACTACTGCATCTACAAACTGGCTGCAATGGCTGTTGATCGCTTACGCGGTCGGTATCGCAATAAGTGTTGTCTTTCTGATCCGCGACGTGGTGCTCATTATCTCCTACTACAAAACAGGTAAGCGGTCGAAAGACGGCGTATGGACGGTAATTGAAACAAACAAAGAACACAGCCCATTCTCTGCATTCAGATGGGTCTTTATTAACAGCAAAGACAACTATACGCCAAACCAACTGCGTGCAGTACTAACGCATGAGCAGCAACATGGACATTCGCTGCATTTCATAGATCTGCTGCTAATGCAGCTGGCGAGAGTATTTCTCTGGTTTCACCCGCTAGTGTATGTGTTCAATAACCGCCTACTAATGGTCCACGAGTATCAGGCAGATGCCGCAGTAGAGAAACAACCGGAAGAGTATGGTCGCTTTCTGGTAGAGCAAGCTATGCTTCGATCAGCTCCGGCATTATCACATTCTTTTAATCGTTCACCTATTAAAAACCGCATTATTATGCTTACACGTAAGACATCTGCTTTAGCTAAAGGAAAACAATTGGTGATCACACCGTTACTGCTAGTAGCCCTGGTATTCTGTACACAAAAGGGTTTCTCCGACGAAAAGAAAAAGCAAGGCAACAAGTTACACTACAAAGGAAATGTATTTGAGCTCTGGGCGCCGGGGCCAGATACTGTAATGGTGGTAGACCCTACTACCGGCGAAGAGTTTATGAAGATCGCCACCATTGATTCATTTCCTGTAAAAATGAATGACCAACATATCTATAAAGAAGATGAGCTGACGGCAGATGAAAAAATAGCAGCCGATAAAACAAAAGAGGAAATCGAAAATTACATTTTCAAAAACATTAAAACAGATCTGGAAAAGCTTGATGACGGCACTTACTTTATCTTCACATTCCAGACGATAATCGACAAAAAAGGAAAGGTTGTCTATAACCACACCTCGCAGATAAATATCGATGGGAATTCGCCCGAGCGAAAGGACTATAGTACGTTAAACAGAAAAATAAGCGAGGTTCTAAGCAAAGGCAGCAACTTTACACCTGTGAAAAGAGAAGGCACTGCGGTCGTATTTAGATGGAATAACCTTTTTTCGGTGGACGATCTTTTTACAATAAAAGGTCATAAACTATCGAAAGGCCGCCAATAAATAAAAGCTTGCAGCTGCTAAATAGTAAAAAGGGCTTTGCGATCGCAAAGCCCTTTTTTAATGATTTTTAGTGTCTTAGTTCTTCACCGGCAGATAAGAGTATTTATCAGCATACTCCATCATCTGGCTAAAGAAGCTCTCGGGATATTCAACACGAACATCGGTGATCTTGCCATCGCTGTTAACTGGAACCAGTCGTGGCTGAATGAAACCGCGGTAAGGTTTGATACCCAGTTTAGCATAACGTGCCAGCACTTCTTTGTGCAACACAGGATCAACTTTTACACCGTAAGTTTCAACCAGGTTTTTACCCGCTGCATAATCACCTTCAGACTTGATGCGTTGAATTTCGCGCAGCAGCTGACCAAACAGGTTGCGCAGTTTTTGATAGTCGTTTACGCGAACGTAGGTTTTGCCGTCTTTCTTCACGAACTCAACAACGTTGTCTTTCTTGCCCATTTCATAAGCCCAACGAGCATTCACTGCACGGTTCCGCATGTGCGCTTCCTGCAGTTGCTCTCCCGGTTTCAGGCGGGTCAATTGTGTCATCAGGCCATTCATCATGTAACTGTCGTATTCTGCCATGCCTACTTCAATGTTAGGTGCAACACCTATCTCTACCAGTTTAGGATCTATAGCATAATACAGCGCTACCAGGTCGGCACGTGCTTCTTCCAGTGTAGATGCGTAGTTTTTCAAAGTCTTGTCGGTTGTTTCAACACCTGGATTGATCTGGCCCGATGCGTGACCAATACACTCGTGCATGTCTGTGTGCAGATCTGCAGCGAGGTTACCATATTGTTTAGCACGTGCTTTAACAGTATCGTTCACAGCAAATTCATCCAGCATGCCGCCTTTTGCGCTCGCTACATTGTACGAGTGAATGATGTTGCTGAGCGATACTGATTTAGAACCGTGGTTCTTGCGTATCCAGTCAGCGTTTGGCAGGTTAACACCTATTGGTGTGCTTGGTGCAGCATCACCGCTTTCTACCATTACGGTGATTGCTTTGGCAGTGATACCAGTCACACTCTTTTTCTTATGATCAGGCATTAATGGCGAGTTATCTTCAAACCACTGTGCTTGCTTAGCAATAGCAGAAATGCGTTTAGTAGCTTCGAGGTCTTTCATCGACACTACGCTTTCGTAGCTGCCTTTTTTACCGATAGCATCAAGATACACTTCGATGAAACCATTCACAACATCGATACGTGATGCGGTATCATGTGCCCATGCAATGCTGTAGTCATCAAAAGTTTTCAGATCGCCTGTCTTATAGTATTGTATTAACAGGTCGAGCGATTTTTTCTGTTGGGCATTTTCAGCCACACCCGATGCTTTTTCCAGCCAGCCAATGATGCGGTCGATAGCAGGTGAGTACATACCACCAATTTTCCAAACCTTCTCTACTACCTGGCCATTTTCTTTCATGGTCTTGCTGTTCAAACCCCATGAGGGTGCGTCGCCTTTGGTATCAAACTTTGCGTAGAATGCTTCTACTTCTTTTTGCGTAACACCTTCGTAGAAGTTGTTAGAAGAGTTCACGATGTTGTCAACGTTCGGACGCAGATCAACTACTGTAGGTTCTACTTTAGGATCGAAAACCAGCGGCTTGATGCGCGCAAGAAATGCATCAACGGTCTCACCCTGTTCCAGCGGTAGCTTCGATTGGTCGCTGCCTTTTACCAGCGTAGCGAAATATTCATAGCTGTGCTCAGGTATGAATTTCTCGTTGCTATAGTGGTGGTGGTTGCCATTGCTGAACCAGAAACGGCCTGCATAATCTTCAAACTTTTTCCAGTCTGCTGCCGATTTATCTCCGCTATAAGTGCCGTACACTGCTTCAATAGTTTTGCGCAGCAGCAGGCCATATTTACTCTTCTGATCGTAGATGATATCGCGACCAGCCAGGGCGGCCTCATACAAATAATATGCAAGCTGTTTTTGCTGTAGACTCAGTTCATTGAAGCCTGGCACCTGGTAACGCAGCACCTGGAGGTCTGCAAACGACTCTGCTTCTACTTTAAAGCTTGTGTCATAACCTGAAGCAACAGCGGGTGTTTCAGGAGTCTCTGCGCTGCTCACATTACCGCTCTGACAGGCGGTAAAGAGCATAGAAGAACCAATTATCGCCATAGCCGGCAAGGTTAGTTTTTTCATATAAAAAATAAAGGATTACGCTTAAAAATAGGGCTTTCAAGACAGGAACAGAAATCTCATCAGAAATTCACCCTTACCGTGTGATTATCAGGCTCTATTGCATTAAAACGATTAATTTTGGCAGCTTATGAAATACCGCCTGCTCATTGCTGCGTGCGCCTTTGTTGCGGCATGCAATACCCCCAAACAAGGAACTGATTTTGCCACGTTACCGGCTAATACACTGCTTGCCGCTGACAGCGTAAAGGTTGAAGAAGACAGCCTGAACAATACGTACTTTTCCGTAAAACTCCAGACCTCGGACAAAACAGCAAAAGGCATTTATAATGTCATGGCTACCTGGGGTGGCAACATTGCAGATTCTAAGTTCACTCTCCCAAAAGGCGGCGAAAAATTCAAGCCTGCGCTGCATCGTGAAACTGCGCCTTATAGTTTCATGATCGGTTTCCATATGGAAGATGATACAACATTCTATCCTTATTACCAGGTGAAAGCCGAGCAGGGAACGATCAAGATGAACTATGTAAAATCTTACACTTTCGAATAAACAAGAGCCGCCACCAAGCGGCTTTTTCGTTTTTAACCGCCAGTTACAATTCCATGAAAACTGTTGTATGAACATACGCTGAATGTTTCATTTGCATTAACTTTAAAGTACCCAACACTTAAACCTATGAAACCAGTTCTTATCGCACTGAGCTTATTTATTTCAAGCCAGGTTTTCGCTCAAGGCTTTTCTGCAGGCTTGCGCACTGGGGCAACAAATTGGTTCTCTTTGAATGCGCACAAAGAAAAGTCTGTCGTAACGAAAGGTACTTTTACATGGAATAAGGAAGCTTATGCGCGATATGAAACAAAACGCGGATTAGCTTTTGAATTTTCAGCCATGCAATACATCCCTAATCAGGTTGAATGGTACCAAGCTCCGCTTTGCATGGCCGGCGAGGAATTATTGTCGTTGAATGAAAAGTACAATGCAGCAGAATTCATGTTGTCGGTACAATATAGGATTGCAAGCGACAATAGCACAAAACTTAAAAGCTATCTCGGATTATCCTTCTCACAAACCCGGGTGTATTCCACTACAGCCGTTACTATCCGCGACATAAGCACAGCTAGCGTACGCAATGAAGTATGGAAATACACTTCGGGCTTAGTTTATTGTGGCGTTAGCAATTTCACCTCTTACCAGCTTACAAAACACATTAATATCGTATCTGCACTGTCGTTCAAATTCGATCCGGAAAATATTTTTGAAAGGTCTCGCTGGGACATTGATGAGTATTCGCCGAATTCGAATGTAACATGGAATATAGGATGTGGCTACACCTTCTAATTCTCCAAACAAAAAAGACTTCCCTATGAAATCAATCCTGTTTATCCTCGGCCTTTCATTTATCGCTTCTGCTATAACAGCACAGCGTTTTTCTGCGGGCGTACGCAATGGGGCAAGCTATTGGCCAGCAACTCAGTATACCGTTGAAGTCGTCAAAGGAACCAATGGGTTCAGTTGGGAGAAATCCATCTATGGAAGGTATGAGAGTAATAAACGGTTTGCAGCTGACCTTGCGATCACACACAACAAGCTTAACTATCAATACCCACCACAAGATGTCATTGTCTTTGATGCTCCATCTTATCGTGAACTAAATTACCGGCGCATCGTCAATACTTTCGACTGCCAGGCGTCTGCGCAATGGCGTGTCACAAAAGCCTCGTCCCTAATCAAAAGTTATTTTGGTGCCAGCATAACGTATGGCAGACAGTCCGATCACCATAGTTTTACAGCGCAGGAAATTCCTAGTAATGAATTGTATGATCGCGAATGGACTGCTAATTATGGTCTGGCATTCGTCGGTTTAAATAACTACACCTCCTATGCCATCAACAAGCACATTAATGTCCATTCAGCGATTTCATTTGACATCAATCCCGATCATGGTTTATCAAGCCTTAGACCTGCAAAGCAATTTCCGGAATCAAAAGTAAGCTGGACCATCGGCTGTGGCTATACTTTCTAAATCGTCTGCTATATTATCGTCACCTTCGACAGATCAGCCCCCAAACCTTTAAGCGAAGCATAGGTCAACTTATCCATCGTCGCGCCGTCGAAGCGGATGGTTGCAATGGCGCGGTAGTATCTATTGGTCAAAGCAAACGTAGAACGGAAGGACACGTTTTTGAGTGTGGCGCCGTTGAACGTCGCGTCATTCATCGCGCCGTTGTGAAACTTAACACCGATAAAGGTCTGTCCATCAAAGCGCACGCCACGAAGGTCCGAACAGTCAAAGTCCACACCAGTAAAGACACAGTTTTCGAAGATCGTTTTTGTGAGGTCGGTTTTGGTAAGCTTTACGTCGACGAGTTCCGCATTTATGAACTTTGCACCGTCTAGTCCTGATTTGTTGAATTCGGTCCGTACAAGAATGGTTTTGTCGAAACTGGCACCTGTGAGATCACTTACCGACAGGGTACAATCTGTCAGGTTCGCGCCGTCAAAACTGGCCTCCCGCACATCGCTACCGGTAATGGAGCTGCCAGTCAGATCCGAACCGGAAAAATCGGATCCGCGCAATGCGCTGCCATAAAACTTCCTTTTGTGCGCAGTAACACCAGCGAAGTCTGTATTAGCGAGATTGCCGCCATTGAAATTCGTCAGCAGATCCGGCTCCTGCGAGCGGGAAAGGTTGGCAACCACATCTAGTGTAGCAGCATTGTCGTCCTGCGCGGATATATCGGCATTAGCCGATGGAAAGTTTTCTGAGAAATAGTTGAGGTCAACACCCAGGATCTCCGCCAATCTGGCAAAGGTTATGATGTCCGGGATGGATTCTCCCCGTTCCCATTTCCCTACCGCCTGCGGACTGATAAAAAGAAGCTGGGCAAGCTGTGCCTGCGACATGTTTTTCTCCTTCCGTGCTTTGGCAATTTTGCTGCCGATCGTATTTGCATCCATTAGTACTCGTCGTTTGTTTTTTTCCGACGCTGCAAAGGTATTTTGCCGCATCCCCGGCGTCACTAAAAACGCCGCTCCTCTTAGTTGTAGGTCCACTACTTGCAGTTGTATTTCGACATCCGGTGGTTGTTTACCGGCTTTTCGGCCTGATGAACTTCAAATGCGTCTGTTCAAAGCCATTCTGCAAGTAAAAGCCATGTGCCTTAGTGCGGCGCTTGTTGGATGATACCTCCAATACATCATAAGGTACATTAGCAAGTATTTTGTCCAGCTCATCCAGTAATTGCTTGCCCACACCTTTGCTGCGCCAGGCATCTTCTACATATAGCTCTTGTACCTCGTAAACCCAATTAGCATGATGCAGCAACATCTGCCCCTGGCAGCTAAGAAAGCCAATAGGCGTGCCTCCATCTTCAGCCAGCAAGTAATGATTGTATGGTGAGTTGCTATTGTACTCGTAACAGATGTCAAAACCTCCGCGATCCATCTGCTTCTCTTCCAGTAAACAAATGAAACGGTAAACAGTATCTGCATCAGCCAGTGTTGCCTTGCGTATGTGCATACCTGAAGTTACAGTAAATAAAAATCCCCTGCCTTTCGGCAGGGGATCGTATGACTTAACTAATCTTAGTTATTAGTTTTTGAACTGAGGGATCAGGTCTTGTGCCATTTTCACCATCTTGTTCAGACCGTCTTCAGGCAGGTTACCTTTCTTGAATTCAGCCAGCAGTTCAGGCATTTTCAGTTCCATGTCGCGGATGAATGCGTCTTCAAACGCCCTCATGTTCTTAACAGGCACTTCACGCACCAGGTTGTTAGTACCCAGGTAGATAATAGCAACTTGTTTTTCTACGCTGAACGGAGTGTACTGAGGTTGTTTCAGGATCTCCACGTTACGGCTACCTTTATCCAGTACTACTTTCGTAGCAGCATCCAGGTCACCACCGAATTTAGAGAACGCTTCCATTTCGCGGTAAAGAGCCTGGTCAAGCTTCAGCGTACCAGCTACTTTCTTCATCGATTTGATCTGAGCGCTACCACCCACACGGCTTACCGAGATACCTACGTTGATCGCAGGGCGGATACCGGCGTTGAACAGGTTCGACTCAAGGAAGATCTGACCATCAGTGATCGAGATAACGTTTGTAGGGATGTATGCAGATACGTCACCAGCTTGCGTTTCGATGATCGGAAGGGCTGTCAGAGAACCACCACCTTTTACTAGGTGTTTGATGCTTTCCGGCAGGTCGTTCATGTTCTTAGCGATGTCATCGTTGTTGATAACTTTCGCAGCGCGCTCCAGCAGACGGCTGTGCAGGTAGAATACGTCACCAGGGTAAGCTTCGCGGCCCGGAGGACGACGCAGCAGCAGAGATACCTCGCGGTAAGCCACAGCTTGCTTAGACAGATCATCGTATACAACCAGTGCAGGACGTCCTGTATCGCGGTAGAACTCACCGATAGCAGCACCAGCGAACGGAGCGAAGAACTGCAGCGGAGCTGGTTCTGACGCAGAAGCCGCTACGATGGTAGTGTAAGCCATAGCGCCATGCTCTTCCAGTGTTTTCATAACACCGGCGATAGTAGATGCTTTCTGGCCGATCGCTACGTATATGCAATAAACAGGTTTACCTGCTGCGTAAAATTCTTTTTGGTTGATGATGGTATCGATACAGATGGCAGTTTTACCAGTCTGACGGTCACCGATAACCAGCTCACGTTGACCACGACCTACAGGGATCATCGCATCGATAGCTTTAACACCTGTCTGCAGCGGTTCTTTTACCGGCTCACGGAAGATAACGCCCGGCGCTTTACGCTCCAGTGGCATTTCATACAGGTCACCTTTCAGCGGACCTTTACCATCGATAGGCTCACCCAGTGTATTTACTACACGGCCGGCCATACCTTCACCTACTTTAATAGAGGCGATCTTACCGGTACGTTTTACCTGAGCACCTTCTTTAATGTCGGTATACTCACCCATCATTACCACACCCACGTTATCCTCTTCAAGGTTCAGGGCGATGGCTTTAACGCCGTTCTCAAATTCAACCAGTTCACCCTGGCGCACGCCATTCAGGCCATATACGCGGGCGATACCATCACCTACCTGAAGTACGGTACCTACTTCTTCCAGGTTGGCAGAAGCGTTGAAGTTGGTTAACTGCTGGCGAAGTATCGCCGATATTTCATCCGGTTTAATCTCAACCATGATTTATTGATTTATAATTCAAAAAGTTGTTTCTAAAATTAATTACCCAGTTCGCTAACGTATATGTTCTTCAGGAACTGCGCTTTTACATCATTCAGGTCGCGGCGAATGCTGGCGTCAACCAGGTTATCACCTACCTGCAGTACAAACCCGCCTATCAGCTCCGGTTTGATCTCTTCTTTCAGTTCGATCTTGGCACCTGGCATACCGGCTTCTACTTTGGCGCGGATAGCTTGCTTCACGCTATCGCTGAGCGGCATAGCTGAAGACAGCTTAACGGTTTTGATGTTTTTCATCTCCTTGTACTGGCTGATGAAAGCATCCGCAATTTCAGGCAGATTGCCTTCGCGGCCTTTGTTCACCAGCAGGGCGATGAAGGCCTTGCTCAGTGCACTGAGACGTTCGCCGATAACAGCATTGATGATCGTTTGCTTTTTGTCAGCTTTTATGATCGGGCTGCGCAGCATGTTGGCAAAGTCGCGGCTCTGGTGACTAACAGCTGACAGCAACTGTACATCCGCCAAAGTTGTCTCTAACTGGTTTTGCTCAATGGCAAGGTCCAGCAGCGATTTTGCATAACGTGACGCGAGACGTGGATTTTGCATAGTATCTATTTAATACCTGTCGTTAAGGCAGGAATTAGTTCAGTTTAATTTCTTCAGCCAGCAATTTAGCATAGTCGTTTTGCGCGTCGGCACCAGCCAGTTGTTTGCGCAGTACTTTCTCAGCTACTTCTACAGCCAGGTTGCCTATCTCGTTCTTAACTTCAGTAAGAGCGGCCATTTTCTGCTGCTGAATTTGTTGTGATGCGTCGGCCATCATTTTATCAGTGATAGCTTTAGTATCTTCTTTTGCTTTGCCTATGATGCGCTCGTATTCGTCTTTAGCTTCTTTCAGGATCTGAGAGCGTTTTTCACGAGCATCAGCCATGATCTTTTCGTTCTCAGCTTGCATCTGGCCCATTTCTTTCTTCAGGCGTTCAGCAGAAGCGATAGAATCAGCGATGCCTGTTTCGCGCTCGCTCAGTGCATTCAGGATGGGTTTCCATGCAAACTTGCGCAGGATGAAAAACACAGCAAGAAACGCGATCAGCGTCCAGACAAATAAGCCTAATTCGGGAGTAAGCAAATCCATAATTATCTATTTATAGTATTGTTTTCGTTTGTTGTTTCTTCTCATCAAAAAAAAATAACTGCGCCCATCGCCCTGTGCTTTGGGCGCAGTTAAAAAGTTGTACTTACAGTACGATAGCCAGCAGACCAGCGATAACGCCGAACAGGGCAACGCCCTCTACGAAGGCAGCTGTAAGGATCATGTTAGCACGGATGTCGCCAGAAGCTTCTGGTTGACGAGCGATAGATTCTACCGCACCTTTACCGATTTGACCGATACCAACGCCTGCACCCAGTGCAGCGATACCAGCACCGATAGCACCACCTGCAGCGGCTGTACCATCAATTGCTAACAAAACTGTGTTTAACAAAGACATGTTATATGGATTTTTGATGAAAAAACTAATTAAGCAATGATCTCTTCTTTCGAAACGTTGTATTTCTGACCAGTCTCAGGATTGTGTGCATGATAGTCTTCATGCGCATGATCGTGTTGGTGTCCTTCTTCAATAGCCTGGCCGATGAACACAGCTGTCAGGTTAGTAAAGATGAACGCCTGGATAGCTGCTACCAGCAACTCAAGGAAGAACATGAATATCGAGAAAGCCAGTGATACCGGTACAAAGCCCCAACCGGCTACTTCGCTCAGTGCACCGAAGATGAAGATCATAGAGATAACGCTCAGGATTACGATGTGGCCAGCAAGGATGTTGGCGAAAAGACGTATCATGAGGGCGATGGGTTTGATGAACAGCGAGATGATCTCGATAGGTACCAGCAAAAACTTAACACCCAGGGGTACTCCCGGAGGGTTGAACAGGTGGCCCCAGAAATGCTTGTTACCGCTGAACACCATTACCAGGAAAGCTACTACTGCGAGGCAAGCCGTAACTGCGATGTTGCCGGTAAAATTGGCACCACCTGGCAGCAGACCCAGCAGGTTGTTGATCCAGATAAAGAAGAAGATGGTAAGCAGCAGCGGCATATAGCGCATGTACTTATGACCCAGGTTAGGTTTACCAACTTCGTCGCGGATGAAAGTCAGAACAGGCTCCAGTGCATTCTGCATGCCGGTAGGAGCTTTCATTACGCCGTTCTTTTTATACTTACCAGCAACGCTCAGCATGATCCACAGCAGCAATACTACTGAGATGATCATTGACAGTACGTTCTTGGTAATAGAGAAGTCGATGATAGAAGCGCCGTCTTCAGAAACGATCTTTTCTTTCATGCCGTGCTGCAGGCTGTAGCCTTCGTGGCTGGCATGACCGTGCTCGAACTTTGAAGCTGAGAACGTAGAAAGACCTTTCTCAGGATGCCAGATCATCACAGGCAGCGACATGCTCACCGGCTCACCGTTCACGTCGAACAGGTGCCAGTAGTGAGAATCGCTAATGTGACCGAAGATAACTTCGGAAGCATTGAAGCCTTTTTTCTCTTCATGCTGACCTTCGTGACCAGCCGCAGCAGCTTCGTGCTGGGCAGGCTCGTGGCCTTCTTCGTGTTGAGCAATAGCTTTATTAGATACGCTAAACAGCGCAAAAGTCAATATCAGTACGGAAAACAGACGTCTGGAAATCATTACGCAGCCCTGAAATTTTGCGCAAAGATACTAGTTTTCGGTCAAGAAAAAAGTGTGATAATCTTTTTTATAGCAGACAGTTTAAAAGCACTTAATACATTATTTATTTTACACATATTGTTTGACATTCAGCACTTAGTAATTTGCGGCCGAATTCAGTTTTTTCATGAATAAATGGCAAACCGTTAAAGGTTACCTCCTTCAGCACCGGGTCATCCTATTTATATATGTAGCAGTTACGGTCATCGCCAGCGTGCACCTGTACTCGCTGGGCAATTCCCACGAATTTGCAGGCAGGCTCTATACCGAATACAATAACTACGTCATTTTCAAGCAGTCGTTCTTCCACCTGCTCAATGGTAAGGATCTATATGCCTGGCATCTAGACGACCAGTGGGACCTTTTTAAATACAGCCCTGCTTTCGCCCTTTGTATGGGTTTGCTGGCCTGGATGCCCGATGTGATTGGCCTTGTGTTCTGGAACCTGGCCAATGCACTGGCCGTCTATGTGACTATCAGGATGCTGCCTTTCGACAAGAAAAAGACCAGCCTCCTGCTGTGGTTTATCTTGCTGGAACTGCTCACCTCGCTGCAAAGCGCCCAGAGTAACGGCCTGATGGCTGCCTGCATGATCGGCGCTGTTGCCTTAATGGAACGTCGTAAGCCTTTCTGGGCCACCTTCCTGATCATGGCGGCTACTTTTATTAAGGTATATGGTATTATCGGGCTGGCTATTTTTCTGTTTTACCCGGATAAGATCAAGTTCATATTATATACGGCCTTCTGGACTGTGGTCATGTTCTTTATACCCCTTGTGGTGCTGACACCAGCGGGATTAATGGTCCAATACCAAAGCTGGGTCGACATGATGGCGCACGACCAGTCCGTATCCTACGGTTTTTCTGTCATGGGCTGGCTGCACAGCTGGTTTGGCCTGTCGGGAGCCAAAAACGTCGTGACACTCCTTGGGATTTTCCTGTTCTTTCTACCGTTAGTGCGGGTTAAGCAATATGGGAACCAGGTCTTCAGGCTATTGTTCCTTGCATTTATGCTCATCTGGGTTATTATATTCAACCACAAGGCTGAGTCATCTACCTTTATTATAGCTGTATCCGGCGTGGGCATCTGGTATTTTGCCGGTGAACCTGTAACCTGGAAAAAGGTGCTACTCTGGGTGGTTTTCATCTTTACCTGCCTCTCACCCACCGATCTTTTCCCAGCCCCGGTAAGACAGAATATCCTGGTTCCCTATGTGGCAAAAGTGGTGCCGTGCATCGCGGTTTGGCTACTGGTTTGTTACGAGCTTATGACAATGAAGCGAACTACGCATGTCACACACCAGTAATACATTATCTTTTTACACATGATGATGTAAATCAGCCTCTCCGGGCCCAAAAAACATAACAATTCCGTAAAAAATAACTCGCTGAAAAGCTTTTATATAGTATTTTTGCCCTCTCTTTAAAATCTTATATTCTAAAAGAAATTCTATGCAGGAATTTGGTAAGAAAAACCCATCAGCTAATCTGGCTGATCTGGGTCTGAATGTTGGAATTGCTCACTGGAACCTTTCTCCCGAAGAACTGGTACAAAAAACCTTAGATCTTGGCCAGGGCACTTTGAATGATACCGGCGCCCTCTGCGTAAGCACTGGTAAATTCACAGGCCGTTCTCCTAAAGACAAGTTCACAGTGAAGGATGCAAACACTGAAAAAAGTGTTGATTGGGGTGATGTGAACATTCCTTTTTCTTCTGAAGCTTTCGACAAATTATACGACAAAGTTTGCGCTTATTTCAGCAACAAAGAAGTTTGGGTACGCGATGCTTATGCTTGCGCTGATCCTAAATTCCGCCTGAACCTGCGCGTGGTAAACGAAACACCATGGGCTAACCTGTTCTGTAACGACCTGTTCCTGCGTCCTACAGCTCAAGAGGTAGAGTCTCAAAATCCTGAGTGGCTGATCCTGCAGGCTCCTGGCTTCCAGGCTGATCCTGCTGTTGACGGTACACGCCAGGCTAACTTTACTATCGTAAACTTCACTCGTAAGATCATCCTGATCGGCGGTTCTGCTTACACCGGCGAAATGAAGAAAGGTATCTTTGGCGTACTGAACTATGTGCTTCCACACGAGCACAAAGTACTGAGCATGCACTGCTCTGCTAACGAAGGTAAAGATGGCGATGTAGCGCTGTTCTTCGGCCTGTCTGGTACAGGTAAAACTACCCTGAGCGCTGATCCTAACCGCGCACTGATCGGTGACGATGAGCATGGCTGGGCTGATGGTTCTGTATTCAACTTCGAAGGTGGTTGCTATGCAAAAGTTATCGACCTGAGCGCTGAAAAAGAGCCTCAGATATACGCTGCTATCAAACCAAATGCTATCCTCGAGAACATCAAGTTCGTAGGCGATACAAAAACTGTAGATTATGCTGACGGTAGCATCACTGAGAACACTCGTGCTGCTTACCCGATCTACCACATACCAAACGCGAAAGAACCTTCTTTCGGTGGCGATCCTAAAAACATCTTCTTCCTGACCTGCGATGCCTTCGGTATCCTGCCTCCAATCAGCAAGCTGACAAAGGCACAGGCTATGTACCACTTCATCAGCGGTTATACTGCAAAAGTTGCCGGTACTGAAGTTGGTGTTACTGAACCTCAAACAACTTTCTCTGCATGCTTTGGCCGCGTGTTCCTGCCGCTGCACCCAACTAAGTATGCTGAGCTGCTGGGTAAAAAACTGGAAGAGCAACCAAACGTAAACGTATGGCTGATCAACACAGGCTGGAGCGGTGGTTCTTACGG
The DNA here is from genome assembly GCF_029269745.1 of Polluticoccus soli. Lineage (NCBI taxonomy): Bacteria > Pseudomonadati > Bacteroidota > Chitinophagia > Chitinophagales > Chitinophagaceae > Polluticoccus > Polluticoccus soli. Next base: position 1,079,147 of record NZ_JARJHT010000001.1, read on the forward strand.
TGTAGGTAGCCGTATGAGCCTGAAATACACTCGCGCTATGATCACTGCAGCGATGAACGGCGAACTGAACAACGTACAATACGAAGCACACCCTGTGTTCGGTGTATTGACTCCGCAGTCTTGCCCTAACGTTCCTGCTGAGATCCTGAACCCACGCGACACATGGGCTGACAAAGAAGCTTACGATAAGAAAGCTAACGAGCTGGCTCAGTTGTTCGTGAAGAACTTCGATAAATATGCTGCACAAGCTAACGAAGAGATCCGCTCTGCTGCTCCTACAGTAATGGTAGGCGCTGAGTAATCGTCAGAAACGACATAAATATTACAATAAAAAGCCCGGCTTATTGCCGGGCTTTTTCTATTTTGTAGAAACCACTAAAACCTTCATTATGTATAGTAAACTCTGCTCTGCTATTTTTCTGTCGTTTATTGCCTTGCTCAACACGCCTGTTTCATTGGCACAATGTAATCCAACTAGTTTGCTATCTGCAACTACAGTCCCACCGGGAACAGGTGCTCAGCTAAGCTGGTCCGCTATAGCAGGGGCAACCTCTTACCAGGTATTTATCGCACCTAAACCTGCGACATTGCCTCCACCTTCAAGCGCGGGAACACTCGCTTACACCAATGGCTTCTATGCCGGATCACTTACACCGCATACCACCTACGATGTTTGCATTCGTACTGTATGTAGCAGCGGGGTCTCTACATGGTACTGCGACACTTTTAGAACTGAGCCCACACTACCCTGCTATGACCCAACCTCCGTGAGTGCTTATACAAGCGGCCCACACGGCATTGCGGCCTCCTGGAGCCTGGGAAGCTTTTCCGACTCGTCTGAGTACAAAGTTGTACTATGGCCCGACAAACCCGGTTCAAGCGCTACTGGCACACCAACCAATAAAACTGCTGTTGCGGTGTACGGTGTTCCATCTCTTGCCACTCATAATTTCTGCGTCAGGAGTATATGCGACTTCGCCACCACCCCATATTCTAACTGGGTATGCGATACGACGTCCACGTCCAGGGTATTGGCAGTATCGGAAATCGATAACGACGCGATAAATATCTACCCCAATCCCACAACTAACAAGATCTATATAGAAGCAGGACAGGATGCCATCAATGAAATATCACTCGCAGACCCTTATGGCAAGGTGCTGCTACACTCTTCTCTGCACGCCAAAGAGCGCAAAGAGATTGATCTGGCACCCTATGCCCGTGGCGTATACTTACTGACATACGAAACTCCCAACGGAACAATAAGCCGCAAGATTCAAAAACTATAGCTACACATCCCGCGTAAGAGAGAGTCCTTTTAGCTCCTTTATGCGAGTAGCTTCTACCTCTGTTTTATACTTTTCAACCGCCGTCTTCATTCTATGATACAGGCGGCCCTTTAATGCATCGGGCGCCAGCACGGTCATGCCCTCACCAAAGCCCAAAATCTCTTTCTCTAGCTCATAGTTGAGTTGCACCTTCAATCTGATAACGATACCATCCTCGTTTTGCTCTATAACAGTTTGCGATTGGTGCAGCGGTTTGGTTTCTACATAGGGCGCGTTATCCCGGTTCACCTGTATCAATACTTCCTTTGTACGCATATTCGGCGATACGGTCACGCCTATAATATCCTTGTAGTAAACATCCGGGGTCAGTCCATTACTATCTACATACTCCACGCCCTCCTCCGGCTGCACGGATAAAATACGATCAAGCGCCAGGGTAAGTGGGTAATTTCTTTTTTCGTTCTTCGTGCCTACAGCAAACCACCTGTTCTTAAATTCTTTCAACCACCAGATGTGAAATGGGAAGCCAGATGCCTGATGTGCCGTGAATGACTGGTAAGTAATGCGCAGCGGCTTTTTGTTGATGACCGCATTGTATAACACGTCGAGATATTCCAATCCGCGTAGCTGCTCATTCTTTTCAAAGTCTATAACCGGTTGAATATTGTTTGATGTCGCATACGCGTGATCTTCCAGTTTATTCACCACTTCGCCGAGATTAGCAAAATGCGAGAAGCCTTTGAACTGCTTCAACACTTCAATGGCTTCATTCATCCTGCCAAGGTCTTGCTCGCTGATAGGTATCTGCGTGATACTATAGTTGGGATCGTCGTAGGTGTAATACTTCTTGTCTATGATAATGATTGGTGCATTGTATCCCAGCTTATCGCTGCGCATCATCTGTATATCTGCTTGTATCGTACGCCGGCTGATACCCTTAGCGATGCCCTCATATTCATACAATGCATCCGACACCTCTTCTATCAGTTTCTCCAGCGTCCATTTCCTCAGCCTGTTGCGCAAACATTTATCTATGGTCTTATAGCGTATGAGCGCATTGCGGTTTACAGGCATCAGGAAAAAATTTTACGAAAATTAGAAAAAAAAATTTACTGCGCAAAAAGACTGCGCAGTAGGGTATAACCTTTGTATCATCAAACAAAACACAACTACTATGGCACGTTTAACCCTTACCGGCAAAGAACTTTTAGCGATAGGCTATCCGCAGTCACCTGCTATTGCAGCTGCAATTACAGTGGGTGAACACTACAAGCTGACCCAAAGAGACGAAGTGTTGGAAATGCTGGGCAAGGTAGCAGCCAACCCTGCCGATTACGCAAATGACGAACAACTGGGACCGGTGGCCAAGTTGCTGCTGCATCCTGAAAACGATATCATAAAACTGAAAGATGCACTTCCTTATAAAGTATACGGTGGCGAATTCATTGAACAGGGCGCCCGCGAGCAGATGGAAACAGCTATGAGTCTGCCGGTAGCTGTTGCAGGCGCCCTGATGCCTGACGCACACCACGGCTATGGCCTGCCTATCGGCGGTGTGCTGGCAGCCGACAATGCTATTATACCATACGGTGTGGGTGTAGATATCGGCTGCCGGATGTGCCTGAGCATTTATGATATACCCGAGTCACATTTCGAGGCAAATCAAAGTCAGTATAAACGCGAGCTGATAGCACATACAAAATTTGGTGCAGGCAATGGTTTTCATGGGCAGTACAAAGCAGACCATGCCATACTTGAAAATGAAACGTTCAAAATGAACGGCTTCCTGAAAAACCTGCACGACAAGGCGTACTCGCAGCTGGGTACATCTGGCGGTGGTAATCACTTCGTGGAATGGGGTATCATGGAGCTGCATGGCGATGATAATGAACTCGGCATCAGGAAAGGAAAATACCTGGCACTGTTGTCACACTCCGGTTCACGCGGGCTAGGTGCAACAATAGCCAACCACTATACTAAGTTGGCGAAAGAGTTGTGCCGCCTGCCAAAAGAAGCAGCACAGCTGGCCTACCTCGGGTTAGATACGGAAGCAGGCATGGAGTACTGGCTGGCTATGAACCTTGCAGGAGACTACGCTTCTGCATGTCATGAGATCATACACGAGAAGCTGACGAAAGCGATAGGCGGAAAATTGCTGGCACGTATTGAGAACCACCACAACTTCGCCTGGAAGGAGGAATATGAAGGTCGTGAAGTGATCGTGCACCGGAAGGGAGCTACGCCGGCAGGTAAAGGTGTACTAGGTATCATTCCAGGCTCTATGGCAGCCCCCGGCTACCTGGTGCGTGGTCGCGGTAACCTTGATTCGATCAACTCGGCATCGCACGGTGCGGGCCGGCAGATGAGTCGTACCAAAGCGCAGCAAACGTTCTCAAAGAAAGAACTGAGCGAGTTGCTGAAAGTGAAGGGCATCACGCTGATAGGCGGCGGATTGGATGAGGCTCCAGGGGCATATAAGGATATACGCGTGGTAATGGCCGCGCAGACCGACCTGGTAGATATCGTCGCGACGTTCAAACCCAAGATGGTGCGTATGGCCGATGACGGTAGCCGCGAAGACTAGAAGACTTATTGTTGATTCAATATAAAAAGCTTCCCGCGAGGGAAGAGCAGGCAAAAAGGCAGCCCACGATGTTTAGCTTGAAACTGCTACATAGTATTGCTGCAATAGCAACCAATATGCTGCTGCCTGCGAAAGCACCTGCTAGACTCTGTATGTCGGGGGTTCGAATCCCCCTGCCGGTAACGGTATAACTCAGTGGCTAGAGTAACAGACCAACCTGTGTGGGTTCGAATCCCACCTCCACCTTAGGAGAAGTTCAATGGTTGAACAATGGATTGTGGATCCATGGTTATGAAGTAGGCCGCTTCTAAACAGGCCACCAACATCAGGAGTCGCTCATAACACCCTGCTGTTAGCGAACATTGCGAATAGCAACCTGCAATGAGCTTTGAAAAACGCAGATACCGTAATTGGGTAAAGAGCACCGGCAGTCACCAAAAGGTGATCGTCAGGACTTGTCTACACAATAACTAAAGCCGGCTTCCGCTTTGCGCGGGCGGGAATTATCGGCGGCTCCTTATTTTTTAAAATTCTTAAAACCCAAATTATGTTGACTGTAAAGATCAAAGCGTACACAAAAGGCTTGGTGTACAAAAACAACAAATACATACGGATGCTGGACGAAGGACGGCATTGGTTAAATTTCAACGAAGACGTAATTGTCTACGATATGCATCGGCCATTCGCGCCTGCGGATGATCTCAGCATCTATCTAAATGACTCACTGCTGGCAGATGCACTAGAGGTGGTAGATGTGAAGGACAACGAGATAGCTCTGAAATTCGAGAATGGCTTGTTCAAAGCCGTGTTGCCAGCTGGCAGATATGCTTTCTGGAAAGGAATGAAAGAACTCTCCTTCATTAAAGCAGATGTTAGCAAGTATGAAATAACAGAGCCAATAGACAGGCTGATACTTGCACGGCCTGAGCTGTTGCCTTACCTGCGGATATACACCGTAGAGAGCTATGAGCAGGGCTTGTTGTTTGTGGACGGGAAGTTTGCCTCAGAACTGAAGCCTGGCATTTACTACTTCTGGAAGAACCCAATAGTGTTGACCGTATACAAAGCGGACATCCGGCAATTGCAACTGGAAATGAATGGCCAGGAGATATTGACGAAGGATAAAGCAAGCCTGCGGATCAACTTCACCGTACAATACAAGATCACCAACGTTGTAAAAGCATCGGAGAACAAAGAGTACGAAAAGCAATTGTACACCTTGATGCAGCTGGCCCTTCGGGAGCTGGTAGCCGGATACACGCTGGATGAACTGCTGGATAAAAGAGACGCAGTATCCAAAACGATACTGGACAATGTGCAGGATAGTGTGCTGGTTCTTGGAGTAGTGGTGTTGAACTGCGGCATAAGAGATATCATACTGCCGGGTGATGTAAAAGACATCATGAACCAGGTGTTGATAGCGGAGAAGAACGCGCAGGCGAACATCATCATGCGGCGGGAAGAAACAGCCAGCACAAGAAGCTTGCTAAACACTGCGCGGCTGATGGAAGACAACGAGATGTTGTTTAAGCTGAAGGAAATGGAATACGTCGAAAAGATAGCTGATAAGATCAATACACTTTCCGTAACAGGCAGTGGTGATCTTGTAGGACAGCTTAAAGAAATATTCGTTCCAGCAAAAAAATAACCCCGGTTCGCCCGGGGTTTATTTTTCTATCTGCTCATTGTATCTTTCTTTGTTGTATCCAACTGCATGGTATCGAGCTGGTATGTTTCAGGCACTCCAGTCGTCATGTCGGGTGTCACAACAGTGGCAGTATCGCTGCTGGGTGCAGAGTTAGTTGGATTGTCGGCATTGCACGAATTGCACGCAGCAAACGTACTGAAGAGCAGTATAACCAATAGGCTTCCTATCGCTTTCATGACTCGCATTTTTTATCGGTTGGCAGGTCAATAACCATGCCCTCAGTCATTAAAAAACGTACACATCGTATTGCCGGTTTATTATAACCGGATTATTTGCAGCAGTATGTGTATGCACCGGACGATTTAAACAAAATTTTAAGGATCGCAGGAATAGTTGTTGAACCGTCTTAACAGAATATTGTGTTATAGATGATGAAGAGATCTACGAGATTGACCTTGCTGATGATCATTTGCTTATGTACCATCTTCTTCGGCTGCAAAAAAACATTTGAGTACAGCCCGTATTCCGGAGAAACAGATAAAACGTATACCGAGCTCAGAACCAGTAAGAACATTGACAAGATCATTGCCACAAACGTGGAAAACGACCGGTTCAAAGTGGCTTTCCTGAGTGATACACATTACTTCCATGACGAACTTGAAGATGCGGTTGAACACATCAATGCCGACAACAGCATTTCTTTCGTGGTGATATGCGGCGACCTCTCTGACCAGGGCATGCAAAAAGAATACACCTATCTCTACGAACAGGGCCTGCGTCTAAACAAACCTATCCTCACCGTGATTGGCAATCACGACTACCTGGCTAATGCAGAAGACATCTACGCAACGATGTTCGGTCCCGTCAACTATACACTCGACTTTCATGGCTACCGTTTCATCTTCTTTGATAATGTCTTTTGGGAGAAGAATGCAACGCCTGATTTTAGTTGGCTGAACGCTCAGGCATCAGCAGCGGTCACCGAAAACAAGAAGCCTATACTCATCAGTCACATCCCCTTCTTTGGCGACCAGTATGATAGTACTTCAAGAGAAAAACACCTGCAGATAGTTCGTAACAACAATATTTCATTGTCCGTACACGGTCACCAACACACTTACTCATATACACAGATAGGCGACAACAGCAAATGTCTCGTAGTGCCCAGCATTGGCAAAAAAAGTTATTGTATCGTGTCCTTCGGTGAACCACAGAAAGACCCCGTAGTGTCAACCGTCAATTTTTAGTCCATGCGCATTATCCTGTCAATACTGCTTACGTTACTGTTGAACACAGGCATTCATGCGCAAAATGGCTTCCTGAAAACCATCCGTCCCGACCACGCCCAGCTACAGTATGCAGGTAACGTTGGCCTATTATCTGTTGGATTAGGCTATGACCTGGTCAAAGACAAACTACACGTTACATTGATGGATGGATTTGTACCCGCGTCTATCGCAGGCAGCAATATCAACACCGTTGCGTTAAAGTCAACGTACGACGTTGTTCACTTTGATATTGCTAGGAAAACACTGTCACCCTATGCGGGTCTTGCTGCACATTTCGAAACCTCCGGCAATGCCTATTATACTAAGCTGCCAGATCGCTTTCTCGATCGTAAATACTATCAGATGTCAGCATTTCACATGGCGATAGTTGCAGGAGGGAAGTTTGGATTGCCCTTAGGCTGCCGAAAAGGACAGAGACTGGAACTATATGTTGAAACAGGTACGCTTGATTCTTACGTGTATTACTATATCATGAACGAACCATTGAACTTCACAGACATGTTCAGCATGGCAATGGGAATCAGCTATCATTTTGGAAAGAAATGATCAGTCAGTTTTCCCTGGCGCCGAATCTTGCGCCTTATGGTTGATATCCTTTACAGCTTCATCCAGCTTTTTGATCGTTTCGTTGATACCATTTATCACGGTTGCATTCACAGGATCGGCTGGGTCAGCGGCATTGAACAATGCTGTTAAGCCTTGTATCGTCGTAATATGATTTCGAACCTTGTGCGACTGTACCCAAGCTATCTCACGCAATTGTTCGCTTTGTTTCTCGATGGTACCCTCATTATGCTTCTGGGCAGAAGTATCAATAAAGAAAACGGTCAGTCCATCTTCTGAAGGATAGGCATTTACCTCGATCCACAGCTCCAGTGTCTGGAAATAGTCTTCGAAGTGCACACTTCTTTTTGTATCAGCAGCCTGTTGTAAACATTCCTGCAGTTTAGTTCCATTTGCTTCAGGGAAACACTCCCATACATTATTTCCCAGCATCTCACTTCTTTTCCGTCGCAACATTCTTTCAGCTGCCGGGTTCACGTATGTAAACTTCCAGTCCTTGTCTATGGTAAGGAACCCGTCGCCCACACTACCTAATATCTTTTCTATCTGGGTGGTTTTCTCCTGCAGTTCACGTTCGGCTTTTACATGGTCGTCAACATCGTACGCCAGCACAATAGTTGCCTCTTTCCCTTCAAACTCAATACCATGTGCGTGTACGTGCACATAAAATTGTTTACCGTCTTTACGCTGGTGCAGCCACCTGCCCGCATCAAAATACGAATCGGGCATCGACTGCCTTACTTTATAGAATCTTTCCCACTCGCTCTCGGGCCTGATGTCCAGAGCTGTCATTGCGAGAAATTCATTCTTCGTGTATTGATATTGTCGCAGCGCTGCTTCGTTTACCGCAAGAAAACGATGTGTGTCCTTTTCAAAAATATACATGGGCACCGGGCTCTCCAGGAACAAACGTTTATAATCGTTCGCCATCCTTTTGCGCTCTATAGCATATTGTATGGACTTAGCCAGAACGCGGGCATCAATTTCACCTTTAATCAGGTAATCCTGTGCACCAGCTTTAAGAATGTTATTTGCTACTTCCGTTTCAGACGTGCCGGTCAAAACGATAATTGGATTATAAACAAAATGATCGTTTACTTTTTTGAAGGTGAGCCGATACGGAGAATCGGGAAGACTCAGGTCTGTTAACACGACACTAACTTCTTTAGGATCGATCTTTTCCAGCTCGTGCAGTTGCGCACAACGTATCACTTTCTGCTCGTCGTAACCCATTGTCTTCAACAGGTTACGAAAGAGAAAATAAGTGTCGTCATTGTCTTCGATTATTACAATTTTCTCGTTAGTCATTGCGGGTGGAGGAATGCACGCTAACTGCATAAAAAGCATGCCGATATGAATATGTGGCAGCAAAAACCCGCTTGCGTAAACAGCAATGCGAGAAGAGCATGTACACAAGTACTCCTATTACGACTACCTATACATCTAAGCAATAAGGATTGAAAACCAAAAATTTAGATCAAGGCAGGCCTTTGCGAAGAAAGCCCGATATGAGGTATTTATCTCCCACTATCCAAACGCTATCGCCTTCGGCAAACTCCGTAGTGGAATCAGGATTAAGTATCCTGCGCCCATAACGTTCAATTCCAACGATCAACCCATTTGTCTTTTCGCGGATACCACTTCCACGTATGGTTTGACCAATCAGCTCGGACCCAGGGTATATCTCCATTTTCTTAAGCACTACCTCTTGTGGCGACGTTGCTTCGGGAGTTTTGCCGTTCAACGGTTCTATGTGTTTGCTGAACTGCTCCAGTTGCTCGTCAGTACCTATCACAAATAGCTTGTCGCCAGGATAGACTTTTTCATACCTGCTGGGAGCAGAGATGATGTAATCGCTCCGCTTAATCATGGCAATATTGATACCCAATCGCTCCCTAAGCCCCATTTCCTCCAGGTTCATACCAGTAACAGGTGAGCCGACAGGCAAATTGAATTGCGCTATATGAGCATCCCAGGGCGCCAGCTCGTGCCGCGCCGCCTTCGCTTCCTGTATTTCGCGGTGGTGAAAATTGAAAAAGAACCGCTCTTCTATCCGGATATAAAACTCGTGGATCTGGTGAGAAAATATGATGGCCACCGCCACAAGGAACATAGTGCCGATCATTGCGACATAAAATGGGAAAAAGCTGAGCAACAGCACACTCATATACACAATACCAAGACCGGCCCGAATCAGGCGAAGGAACAACAACGGACCGCGGTATTTTTTATTTCCCCACAAATTGGCAAACGATTCAGGCTGCAGTTTACGTACAACCAGCGCCCACAACAACGGCGACAACACTAGCAGGCACAATACTGCGGTTATGATCAATCCGAGGTATCCATTCGTTACGTTGGCTGCTAGCCAAGGTGCTACATACCTCGAAAACATAAAGATGATCCCGAGTATCATGATAGAGAACAGCAGTACATAAAAGAAATAACTGCGCAGCACTATCTGCCAGTCGCTGGCCGCGCTAATCGATTGGGTACCCTCACTATAACGCATCAGTATCTTTCTCCACCGGGAAGGTAAATGCCTATCTATTGACGTATACAACGGTAGCGCCAGTTTCACCATGTAGGGAGTAGAAAACGTGGTCAATACAGAAACAGCAACGGCTATGGGATATAGATAATCGCCTGTCACCTTTAAGGTGATACCGAGTGATGCTATGATAAAAGAGAACTCCCCGATCTGTCCCATGCTCATACCTGCATATACCGATGTCTTTAGCGGCTGTCCTGCAATGAGCGCGCCCGATGTGACGCTGAATATCTTGCTGACAATGAATGCAATCGTGATGATGGTAATAGGCCCTGCATAGTTCACCAACACCTCAGGGTTGATCAGCATGCCCACCGATACAAAGAACACTGCGCCAAACAGGTCCTTCACAGGACGTATCAATTGTTCAATACGCTCAGCCTGTGTTGTTTCTGCCAATATAGAGCCCATGATAAACGCGCCCAGTGCCGGGGAAAAACCGGCTTTAGATGCAAGTATCACCATCATGAGGCAAAGTCCGAGCGACACTACCAGCATGGTCTCATCGTTGAGTAACCTGCGCGTCCACCGGAAGAAGCTGGGTATGAAGAAAATGCCTCCAATAAACCAGAGCAGCAGGAAGAAGATCAGTTTGACCACCGACAGCAACATTTCTGTGCCCGCAAACTGGCGACTTGCGGCAATTGTTGAAAGCAATACCATTAGCACAACTGCAACGAGGTCTTCAACAATAAGCACACCTAATACCAGGTTAGCAAAGCGCTTGCCTTTCAGGTTCATCTCATCAAAGGTGCGGATAATGATGGTGGTTGAGGCCACGGATAGTATACCACCAAGGAAGATGCAATCCATTAACGGCCAGCCCAGTGCACGACCTATGGAAAAACCAATGGCCAGCATTGCCGCGATCTCTATAAGCGCCGTAATAGATGCAGTACCTCCTATGCGCATTAACTTCTTGAAACTGAATTCCAGACCGAGGTTGAACAGGAGAAATATCACCCCTATCTCAGCCCACAGCCTGATATTGTGCGGATCTGAAACAGTGGGGAACAAACTAAATCCCGGGCTCACCAGCAATCCCGCCAACAGGTATCCCAGTACCACGGGTTGCTTCAGCCTTTTAAATAACAGCGTGGTGATACCGGCTACAATGAGTATCAGCGCAAGATCCTGTATAAGTAAGGGAAGGTGCGACATACTTTGCTAAAATAGCACTTTCGCACCAGAGGCGGTAAACAACTCAGGCACAACGATGTCTACATTACATTAATTCAGCAACTATGCAGCTTCAGGAGTTTCAATAAATATTTGTATGTGACTGCTGGAGCCACCTGTCAGCCCCTTTACCATATCGTCCTTCATCGAGGTGAGGCTATATTGCGTGCCTGCAGGCGTTTTCTTCAACGGCTCGTACACTATTTCGATAATATTCTGCTTTTTGATCACGTCTTTAAGCAACAGGAATTCGTATCCTTCTTCCAGCAGCTGGTCATAAAGATTTTGCGTAAGACGTTGGGTGTCCATCAGTTCCAATTCTAGAGATTTTGAATCATGTACGCCTATCTCTGCAAATATTACGCCATGGGCTGGCTTGGGCATTTGCTAACGGCGTACGGATACAGAATCGGCAATAACTGTGGAATCAAGAGTTGATCGCTTCACTGTCGGCGGCGTGGGTTCTTCTATCCTTGGCACAAGTGGTAACATTTCCTCGATATAGTAGGTCGGATAATCGCCGCCATAGCCTTTCCATGTTTTGAGCAGTTTGCCATCGGCATCCAGCAATACGGTATACGGATAGCTCTGGCTTTTCTGATACCTGCGCGCAAGTTCTTTGTTCTCTTTGCGAATGTCGCCGTCGAGGTCTTTGTTTTTAGGGAAGTCGGCCTCGATCATTACAAGGTGCTTTGTTGCAAAGGTGTTGAAACTATCGCTCTGAAAAACGCGCTTATGCATTTTCTTGCAGGGGCCACACCAGTCCGAACCGGTGAAATGGATCAGTATCAGTCTTTGCTCGGTCTTTGCTACCTGCTTAGCCTGCTGCAACCTGGTGGTATCGTCCAACGACATCGTCACCACCGCCAGCAATATCAACAACACGTATCTCATCACTCCCTATATTAAACCACAAAAATACCCGTTATAACACTTATATAATGTTAAGAAATGTATTGTCGGGGTCGTTACTAGATGCGCTTTATGCGCTTCAGTTTCATCCTGCCAACGGGAGCCACTACTAGCGGGAATTTTTCAACCACCACGTTACTGGTATCCAGACCAAAGGCCTTTTCCTCCGACAAGCTGAACTCCCTGATCATGAAATGTATCTTCATCATGATCTGCTCCCAGAATGGCAGGTCATTGTCCTGGCTCAGAAACTTCTCCATAACTACGAAAGAGAAATCACCGATCACGTTACTGCGCTCCAGGCTTTGGTACCTGCTGGTAATGTTCACTTCCTTTGATTCCACAAGGTCTTCTACCACTCGCCTGAACAGCAGATCGATACGTGGCTGCACCCGGAACCCAAGCCTGAATTCCACACGTATCACATCATCCGGCTCGAGGTGTTCGACCGTATATTCACAGGTATACGGATCGTCGACCGTGTCTACGTGTACAAACCAATAGATGTCTGCACGTTTAGGCTTTTTATATAGCAGTGAGTAGATGATCTTATGTTCTATTTCTTTAGGATTGTCGGCACTGGTGAGGTATACCAGATGAGTAGCATACTTGGGTATCGTCTGATCATTGCTGAGCAGTTTCAACTTAGGCACGTAGTGCTGCAGTTTCACAAACTCCACATAGCGATTCTTGATCTTCCTTGCTTTGAACCAGTTATACATCACAAAGGCTAAAGCGCCACCCACAAGTACCGTCACATAACCACCGTGTGGTAGCTTGTCAAGATTGGCGATCAGGAAGCTGGCTTCGATAGTAAGGTATACTATGAGGTATAGGTAGATCAAAGCAGGGTGAACACGCCGCAACACAAGGAAGTTCGCAAACAGCATCGAAGTTGCGATCATACACATAGTGATAGCAAGACCGTAGGCGCCTTCCATGTTGGATACTTTTTCGAAGTGCAGCACCATGCCTACACAACCCACGAGCAGCATCAGGTTAACGGCCGGTATGTACAGCTGACCACGTGCTTCTGTAGGATAGTTGATCTTGAACTTCGGCCACAGGTTGAGGCGCATAGCTTCGCTTATCAGCGTGAACGAACCTGATATCAAAGCCTGGCTGGCAATGATGGTAGCAGCGGTAGCAATTGCGATACCAAAAGACAGGAACCAATCCGGCATTACGCTGAAGAACGGATTGAAGCCATGTTCTATCATCTCGAGGGTGATCGCTTTGCCTTTATACTCGTGCATTAACCATGCACCCTGGCCCAGGTAATTGAGTATCAGGCAAGCCTTCACAAATATCCACGAGTAACGTATGTTCCATTTGCCGCAGTGACCGAGGTCTGAATAAAGCGCCTCAGCACCCGTAGTACACAGGAACACCCCACCCAGGATATAAAATCCATGCGGATAGTTGATCAGCAATTTGATACCATAATACGGATTGAATGCTTTAAATACAGCCAGGTCGTCAGATATGTGAACCAATCCCAAAATTGCCAACATGGAGAACCACAGTAGCATCACCGGTCCGAAAAATTTACCAATGAATGCCGAACCGAATTGCTGCAATAGGAACAGCGCCGTGAGTATAACGATGACTATATAAATGATCGTTGTCTGGCTGATACCGGCCATGGCAGGCACCTGCTTTAAACCTTCTATTGCTGAGGTTACCGAGATAGCCGGCGTGATCATACCGTCGGCCAGCAGCGCAGCCCCACCTATTATGGCAGGCACAACAAGCCACCTGCGCCTGCGCCGCACCAGCGCAAAAAGCGAGAATATACCACCCTCACCCTTGTTATCGGCCTGGAGGGTCAGTATCACATACTTTATTGTCGTTTGCAGTGTCAGCGTCCAGATAATGAGCGAGACAACGCCGGTAACGAGATCTTCCGTTATCGTCTTTTCTTTAATGATGGCATTGAGTACGTAAAGCGGGGAGGTACCAATATCGCCATAAATAATTCCGAGGGCAATAAGTAAACCGGCAAATGTTACCTTGTTGTGGTTAGCTGTTGACATAAAAACTATTCTTTTCCTACAAACCGATACCCGACTCCCGACTCTGTTATAATAAACGACGGGCGGTTAGGGTCATCTTCTATTTTCTTTCGTAATTGTGCAATAAATACGCGCAGGTACTGCGACTGACTGATATACCCGGCTCCCCATATTTCGCGGAGCAGGTATTGGTGCGTTAACACCTTCCCCTCATGTCGGGCAAACAGGGTGAGCAGTGAATATTCTGTTGAGGTGAGTTTTACCTGCTCCCCGTTCTTCTTCACTATCCTGTCGGACAGGTCTATTTGCAAGGTGCCGAATTGCAGCACGGGTTCATTTTCCTGCATCACATTGCTGCGAAGCGCAGAGCGCATCCGGGCCAGCAACTCGCCGGTCCTGAAAGGCTTGGTCAGGTAATCGTTCGCGCCATTGTCCAGCGCCCTGATAATATCCCGTTCACTATTCTGTACCGATAAAATGATAACAGGGTTGGTGTACCACTCGCGCAATTGTTGTAATACGGCATGCCCATCCTCATCTGGCAAGCCAAGATCTAGCAATATCATATCGGGTGGATGGGACGCGGCCAGAGCCATGCCTTCTTTCGCCGTTACAGCTTGCTGTACCGCATACTGGTTGCTTTGCAGGGTGATCTCCAGAAGTTTCTGCATCTGCACCTCATCATCTATTACCAGTATGCTACCCTTATTCATGTCTCAATGCTTTAAGCTGTGAGGTAGCTGCCGGGATGCGCACTGTAAACCTCGCACCACCGGTGGGAACATTATCAAGGTCTATACTACCTTTCATCGCCTCTGTAAAACCTTTTACTATCGACAACCCCAATCCTGTACCCCCGGCCTTTGAATGTTTAAGGCGGTAGAACTTATCAAACACCATATCCTTCTCTTCTGTCGGGAATCCCTTTCCATTATCTTCTATAGTGAGCTGCAGCATGTGACCGAAGTCATTGGCTACAATATCTATCCGGCTACCGGGCGGTGTGTATTGCACCGCGTTATTCAACAGGTTGTAAACCACCTGCTCCAGCATGCCTTTGTCTAGTTTAAACAGCGGCAGACCTGGATTGATGTTGATCACGATCTTCTGCGATATCTTATTCTCTTCTACACGCTGCACCACATCGTACACGGTTTCGCTAATGTCCGTCCAGTCGTATTTCGGTTGCAAAAAGCCTGACTCCAGCCTCGATATATTTAACAGATTATCTACTTGCTGGTTCAATCGGAAAGATGCTTTAGCTATTTCAGCTACCAGGTCGTGCCGGTTGAGCTCGGTGAGACGAGCATTACTGGTCAGCAGGTTATCGGTAGCGCCAATGATTGTGGCAATAGGCGTACGTAATTCGTGCGACAACGAATTAAGGAAAGTATTGTAAAGCCTTACAATGTTCTCGCGCTCTATTTTCTTTCTCGCATCTTTCTGTACTTTCCTGATCTTGTATGTGAGTACGGCATTTACCATGGCAATGATGAAGTACATCATTAATAAAATGCCGTCGCCGGGCGTATCTACATGCAGCGTGAACTTGGGAGGAATAAAAAAGAAATCCCAGATCAGGGCGCTCAATATGGCTGCAATAAGAACAGGTAATATATCGAACGATACCGCCACTACCGAGACACACAATAACAGGATAAAAGCAACCACTTTATATCCCAGGTAGGCCTGCAGGCCATAACATATGGCCGATGCGGTCAATACCAGGACAATGCTGTATATGTACTGCTTGGTTAAACTGATCTTATGAGAGAATAGCTCCGACATTGTCTTTGCGCGAAGCAAAGGTAGTCAGGTAGCCATAAGTAAGAAGTAAAAACCTTGCGCAGGCGTATAAAGATTTTATAAAGAAGCTATTCCCCAACAGTTCCCACTATGGCATAGTGCGACATAGTGTCCCTCAGCTTAAAATAGCGGCCCGGCAGTTCGGGGTAAGGTGCCGGTTCAAAGCTGGTCAGAAAATCCATCCGGTTAAAGGCAGGGGTGATGTAGGCTTCCGCATCACCTGCTATTACTATTGAAGCCGTAGTATCGTACTTGATGGTCGACAGCATCCAGAACTCATAGGGTGTTCCCCAGTTCATCATCAGCGTATCCATCGGCACGCGCGAATCATCGTACACCCATTTGCCCTCACGGTGCCGGTCTAAAAACCGCTCCGCCCAGTGCAGGCGCGCTGTGTACTTTTCGTGGGTGGTATATATGCGTACTATACCAGTTAGCGCTATTATGGCCAACAGCCCATAGACCAACTTCGGACGCATGGGCGGCAGCACATCGTACACCAGAGCAGCAGCGATAAAAAATCCCATAGGCAGATACAGGTTCTCCATGTAAAACGGACGAACGTTTTGCCTGAAGGCGGTATGCACCAAAACTATATAACCCACCATGGCTGCCACAAACAGCAATAGCTTAGCATATTGTTTTGCCAGGAGATAGTGCACACCAATACCCACTGACAGCAGGGGTATCCAATAGTATTTCGTCAGCCAGCTTTTAAAGAACAGCCGGGTTGTTTCAAAACCAAACACTTCGGTAAACTGTCCCAGGGAGCCACCGGCATGGTCCAGTGCCGAACTGTCGTAATTAGTAGGGAACAGGAACACTTTCGCCAGGAAAGCTGCCAACACTCCGCCTGCGATCACTGCAATATCGGCTTTGCTGATGCCCTCGTCCGACAACCATAAGAACACCACCAGGTAGATGGTTGGGATAAACATCAGCGGATGGAAAAAGGCGATGGTAACAAGACAGGCCAACAACAACGCATAATGTAAAGCATTACGACCGCGAAACCGTTCGCTACTCATCCACGCCAGCACCACCGCCATAAATGGTAATCCCTGTGGCAGTTCAGATTGTATCCAGTAAAAACTATCGGCCACAAAAAGTATGGCACTGCACAACAACACCAGTGCCATTTTGTAGTTCTTAAGAACAGACCCACATAGCAGATAACAAACAAAATGATACAGTACCGCCCATACAGAATAGGCCATCATCAGCGCTTTCAAGCCGATGCCCAACTTGCCGCCAGCCCACGGTACCACCTGCGTAATGGCCGATCCGAACCTGTGCCCCTGTATAGCCATGTCGCCTGTCCACAATACCTTGAAGAAAATAAAAGCGACATCTATAAAGGCTGTTCGCTCCAGGTAAAACACCGCAGCCAATACCAGCAAAGGCAGGTACATCAGCATTCCTAAGCGATACAAGTTGCGAAACATGCGAGCAAAATAGAGCTTTACAACTAAACATTCATCAACTCCCCTCCTTAGTTAAGGAGGGGACACCGGCAGAGGGCGCAAGCCCGTTGTCCGTTGGGGTGGTTGACATGCTGAGAGTCGATAAAAAAGCTGAAACATCTTGATAAGCTGTGTAACATAATTCACCGTCCCACCACCCCAGTTTGCAAAGAGCGTACCGTCTCTTTGCAAACATCCCCTCCTTAACTAAGGAGGGGAGTTGAATATGTGTTACTTGCCCGCAATCCTACATTGCCGCCAGCCGCTCAATAAAATGTACCACAGACGTATCCGACCAATCAGCCCCATTCACATGCTTCATGGCGATATTACCATCCTTGCCGTAAATAAACGTGGCGGGGTATTGGTTGAATTTCATAGACGCAGGAATGTCTTCGTCCGTAATGGTATAGAAAGGCAATGTGTAACTATTCTTTTTAGCAAAAGCATTGATCTTCTCGGGCGTATCTTGTCGCGAGGCAATCACGAACACCACTGAACTATCATTTTTAAATCGGTTGTATAGTTTCTGCACGGTAGGCATCTCTGCCACACAGGGTATACACCATGTACCCCAGAAGTTCACAAACACCACTTTCCCCTTCAGTTGTGACACGTGCTTTTCCTCGCCCTGCAGTGTAGTGTATTTGAAATCAAATTCCTCCTTCAGTCTGGTGGGAACTACCGGCGCTTTTAGTCGTTTTTTGACCAGCGCCTCGCCAAGCTTGATGAAACCGTACGTGCCGGCCACTGCCAATACAGCCGATGTGAGTATTCCCACCCAGAAGCCTTTCCAGAATTTAGTTTTAGGTTTTGTTACCATTAATGTTGACGATCATTTTATATACCTATACCTTCCGAGTAGCTTATTCATTTCAATCCATCCATTGGAGACCACTCTTCCATAAACGCGATCGGTATATTCTATTCGCTCAGTAGTATCTCCCTCCACTATTTCAAGCACAACCTTGCCTGCTTGTTTAGAAAGGTATAACTGCGATCGCTCAAGCCTGGCAACGTAGTCCTGCAGCTCAGGCCTTATTGGGAAAAGAACGGATGGACTCAACACTTGAATTTTTTCCTGGCCATTGTGCACGACCCGTCTGGTTCCTGTTAGCCTGGGGTCACCAGCTTCATAGGCAAGGAAATTTCCGCAGTCCAGCGGCTCAAAGACAAAAACAAATGGCTTTAGGTGTTGGTCAAGAGCCGTGTCGCCCGCAACTGCACGTTGCACAAACGTCTCAGGCATCCATACCTTGCTGGCACTGCGCTGAAACAGTTCGGCGATCGCCTCGAACCCATACGAAAATTTGTCTCCGTTCATACTATCAATAAAATCAATGCGCTCCGTGCGATTGGGTTCAACTATTTCCAGCAGTAGTTTATTATCGTTTCGCGACAGGTAGATATCTGCCTTAGCAAATCTTTCAATATCGGCGTGCGGCACCCACGTTGTATCGAGGCCATACTCGCTAATCGGCACCGACCATTTTTCTCTGCCTTCGTGTATGACTCGTTTCAACGGCTTTTTCGCCGCGTCTTCGCCCTTTGCACCATAAACCCACAGGCCGCTGTCGGGCGGATCCAAAATAAATTCAATAGGCTTCAGATATTCTACCAACATAGAATCGCCTGCAAGCGCATGCCGTACAAATGCCTCCGGCAGCCATACTTTTTCCTGTGCTTTTGATACAAGCACCACGAAAAACATTACCGATAGTAACAACAGCCTTCTCATCAATTATCGTTTTGACGCAGCTGTTTTATAGCCTTTTTCCCATCGATAAATATTTGACCATTTGCCCTGTCAACAAAGTCAATAGTTTCGGTCTTATCATCTTTTATGATCTCAAGCCGCAGCTTCTGGCCATGTCTTGACAGGTAGATCATCGAGCCATAAAACCCGTCAATGTATTCTCTTGGATTGACGTTGCGATAAAAATGATTGGCCAGGTACAGCACTTGCCACTTTTCTCTCCCCTCATGCGATACAAGTCTAAGGTCAACCCGGCTGGCCTGTGGCGCACCATAGGTCCACACCAGCCCGCTGTCAGGTGGATCGAAAATAAACTCAAAAGGTCGCAGGTATTGTTCTGCTGCATCGCCAGCAAGGGCATGCTGCACAAACAGCTCCGGCAGCCATACTTTTCCCTGCGACCATCCAGTGGTGGCATACAATAGCGCTAGTAGTATGAAACAGTACTTTTTCATCAGTTATCCTTCCACCGCCACAAATGCATACAGGCATAGGTGCGGTACGGTTTCCATTTTTCAGAGATCTTCAACATTTTTTCGCGCATGGCCTTTTTATCGGCCATATCCAGTTTGTACAGTTTGGCCATACCTTGTTGTATGCCGAGGTCGTCTACAGCAAACACGTCCTCGCGCCCCAGGGCAAACATCAGCTGCATCTCCACGGTCCAGCGACCAACGCCCTTGATAGGCAACAAGAACTCCATCACCTCTTCATCGCTCATGGCATACAGCTTTTTATCCTCCATACCGTGCACAATGGCATGTCGGGCTACATTTTGCACATAAGCTACTTTGGCGTTCGATAATCCAATGGCTCTCAGTTTTTCAGGCGCCATACCAACAATTTGCTGCGGCGTAGGTTCTTTGCCACCGTATAGTTCAAGAAAACGATGGTAGATCACTTTGGCCACCTTCACTGACAATTGCTGGCTCATGATAGAAGCACAGAGGTGCAGGCAAAGGTTCTTTTTCTTTTTGAGTGCCAGTGGCTCAGCTGTCTTCAGCAGCTGAGCAAACTTTTTGTCTTTTGCCAGGTGTTCGACGTAAGGATGGGGCTTTTTGTCAGGCATATCCTAAAATTAGGCTATTTCATTCAATTAAAATTGTGTATATTTGTTATTGTAAATACCTTTCTCGTTCTGTCCTTGCGACCGAGGCATGGCGAAAACCGACCTGAAACCATGACACAATTTGCCAGAGGGCAATCAACACATGAAAACTATTATCCATACGAATTACAGTAGCAAAGTCGAGCCCAACTGGCTAATTATCAATGCTGTTACTGGAAAAAGTCAGCTTTCAGACCAACAAAATCGAACATTTCTCCTGCGACATTCACTAAAGCATTGTTGCAGAAGTCACTCCATCAAATTATCACGTCAACACAACCTTTCTGCATTACCTTATTGTCGCCCGGGAACATTATATTTGTCCGCAATTTCAAAAACACATGAAGAATACACCTTTTACACAGAAACATATCGCACTGGGCGCCAAGATGGCAGAATTTGCCGGTTACAACATGCCGATATCTTATGCCGGCATCAATGAGGAGCACCACACAGTGCGTATGAATGCAGGTGTATTCGACGTGAGCCACATGGGCGAGTTCATCCTGAAAGGCCCTGATGCCCTGGACCTGATCCAGCGCGTTACCAGCAACGACGCCAGCAAACTGACTGATGGTAAGGCACAATACTCTTGCCTGCCTAACGCTACCGGCGGTATCGTAGACGATCTGCTGGTATACTGCATTGAAGAGGGTAAGACCTATATGCTGGTAGTAAACGCCAGTAACATCGAGAAAGACTGGAACTGGATCAGCAGCTTCAACACTAAAAATGTGGAGATGCACAACATATCGGACAAGACCGGCCTGCTGGCTGTACAAGGTCCTAAAGCCGTGCAGTACATGCAGCAGCTCACCGATATGGACATCACCAACCTCAAATACTACACTTTCGTAAAAGGCACTTTCGCCGGTGTACCTAACGTTATCGTGAGCGCTACCGGTTATACCGGTGCAGGTGGCGTTGAGATCTATTTCGAAGACAAAGACGGCGCTGGTGAAAAGATCTGGGACGAAGTGTTCCGCGTAGGTGGCCCTGCAGGCCTGAAACCTATCGGCCTAGGCGCCCGCGATACCCTCCGCCTCGAAATGGGTTATGCCCTGTACGGCAACGATATCGACGATACTACCTCTCCGCTGGAAGCCGGCCTGGGCTGGATCACTAAGTTCACCAAAGACTTTACTGCACGCAACATACTCGAAGCCCAAAAAGCTGAAGGCATCAAGCGCAAGCTGGTTGGTATCGAAATGATCGACAAAGGAATTCCTCGCCACGGCTACAAGATCCAGAATGCAGAAGGCACAGAAATAGGTTATGTAACATCGGGCACACAAGCGCCAAGCCTGGGCAAAGCCATCGGTACAGCTTACATCCGTAAAGACTTTGCATCAGAAGGCAGCGATGTGTTCATCATGATACGCGACAAAGCCGTAAAAGCGCAGGTAGTAAAAATACCTTTCGCCTAAGGCATGACCGTATAGGTCGCAAAACTGTCAGCAAATTTAAAGTAGCGCTTATCCAGTGAGTCGTAGGAATACGTACCCCACTGGGTAACAAAATCATAGGTGAGACTGGACCCCCAGCTCACCTCTTTTAATTTATCTGTAAAGATGATGGAAGCGGTACGGTTGCGCTCTTCTGTCGAGATCAGCCAGAACTCATAAGGCGTGGCCCACGACATGAGCAGCGTATCCATGGGTGCATGCTTTTCGCTGGCCATGATCTTCTTGCCCTCATTGGTCGCTACATAGTGGCGCAACCAGTTCACCCTTGTTGTGTACGACTTATGCGCAGCATAGATGCGTACCAGCCCGGTCACCGCGATCAACCCAAAGAGCGCGTAAGCCAATGCTACCCTGCGCTGCAGCAAAGCCGGCAAAACATCAAAAGCCAGGGGCAACGCAAGGAAGAAGGCAAGTGGAGTATACAAGTTCTCGGTATAGAAATCGGGGATATTGGAATTCGGGTAAGAGACGTTTATGAGCAGCAGGTAGCCCAACATAGCCACCACAAACAAAGCCAGCTTCCCCCATTGTTTCGATTGGGTGTAAAGGGCGATGACAATAGCGCTGCCCAGAGGTATCCAATAATACCGGGTAAGGCAGTTGAGAATGAAGTTCTTGTTGGAGTGCAGGTTGATATAGTCGGGAAACAGGGTTTGAAAATGGCGTAGGTTCCCCATAGCGCCGGCATCATACGGTTCTTTGAGGAACAGGTTTTTGAACAACAGCACTGCTGCGTACACACCGCCAACCCAAAGCACGGTGCGAATAGAAACAGGTTCTTTGCTGTCCAGCCAGAAGAAGACCAGCATAAACCCTACGGGGAAGATCATAAGTGGGTGCGCAAAGGCGATAACCGGTATAAGCAGAACGATGAAGACAGCTGTTAACCAACGGTTCCTCGCGATCTCATAACGCCTTACCAGCGCCAGTAGAGGGAACAGAAGCACGGTCGCCTGGATCATCTCTGAAATAGTGAAGTAGAAGGTATGGGTAGCAAAGAGAACATGGAAGAGTAGCAGGCCAATAGCTGCTTTGTAGTCTTTGAGCAGGCCACACACCAGGTAACACAACAAGTGGAAGATGACGATGTTCACCGAATAGGCCAGCATTACCTGCTTCAACGGCAGTGAAGCTTTCACAGCCAGGTAGGGGAAAAGTTCAATAGCTGCAGCTATGAACCGGTAATGAAAGATGGCAAACCCTTCTGTGGTGATGATCTCGAACAGGTAATAAGCGTGGTCGAGAAACAGCAGGCGCTCTTTATAGAAACTGACAGAAAGCCAGAGCAGTATAATATATACTGCTATCCCTGTTATGAATATTTTCCTGAGCATTCGGAGTGTCTGGCTTTGAGCGGGGTAAATATAGTTGATATGCGGGCGCTATCGTAATATCCTGTTTTATATACGCAGCCAGCGACTTGTTAGTATGACCGTAACCAAGTTTTTTTCTTTTCTTTGCAACCAAAATAGCCTTCCCGACATGCTGCCTAAGTACAACCGCGTATTGCTTAAATTATCTGGCGAATCCCTGATGGGTGACCGCACTTTTGGTATTGATCCCAAAATGCTGGAACAGTACGCCCTCGATATCAAAGCGATCACAGATATCGGTGTACAAGTGGCGATCGTTATTGGCGGCGGTAACATCTACCGCGGCATGAACGAGTCAGAGACCGGTATTGAGCGCGCTCAGGGAGACTATATGGGTATGCTGGCCACTGTTATTAATGGTATGGCGCTGCAAGCTTCGCTCGAGAAAGTAGGCGTCAAGACTCGTTTGCAGAGCGCGATCAAAATGGAGCAGGTGGCTGAACCTTACATCCGTCGCCGCGCTATCAGGCATCTGGAAAAGGGCCGGGTAGTGATCTTCGGTGCCGGTACTGGTAACCCATACTTTACGACTGATACTGCAGGGTCTCTGCGCGCCATCGAGATCAATGCAGATGTAATCCTGAAAGGCACCCGCGTAGACGGCATCTACACTGCTGATCCTGAAAAGGATAAAACAGCAACCAAGTTCACAGAACTCAGCTTCTCTGAAGTAATCGGTAAAGGAGTGAAAGTGATGGACATGACTGCATTTACACTTTGCCAGGAGAACAATCTACCGATCATAGTATTCGATATGAATACAACGGGTAATCTGTTGAGCGTGGTAAGCGGCAATAAAGTTGGTACGCTGGTAAGTTAGTTATCTAAGGCGTTTCTTTTTGTTGCGCTCGTAGTCTTCAAAGATATACTGCCCAAGCCCATCGAGAGATGAGTAGAAGGCTTTGCCGCCATTTACTTCAGTGAAGGTTCTTACAAAACGCTGCAGGTACATATCACTTGCTATCATAAACGTGATGACAGGTATCTTCAGCCGTTTAAGCTGGCCTGCAAGGTTCAGCGTACGGTTCAAGATCTTACTGTCAATACCAAAGCTGTTCTTGTAGTACTTATTACCAATCTTCAGACAAGTAGGTTTGCCATCAGTGATCATGAAGATCTGTTTGTTGGGATTCTTACGTCGCCTAAGGATATCCATTGCCAACTCCAAGCCCGCTACGGTATTAGTGTGGTAGGGTCCAACTTGTAGGTATGGCAGGTCTTTCATCTCTATCTGCCAGGCATCATTGCCAAACACTACGATGTCCAGTGTGTCCTTCGGATATCTGGTGGTGATCAGCTCACTTAATGCCATTGCCACTTTCTTCGCTGGTGTTATCCTGTCTTCACCATACAGAATCATTGAGTGGGAGATATCAATCATCAAAACAGTAGAAGTCTGGGTTTTGAAGTCCATTTCAAAGATCTCCAGATCGTCTTGCTGCATATTGAACTGTTCGATGCCGTGATTGACAAACGAGTTCCTGAGGCTACCTGTAAAGTCTATTGCTTCCAAAGCATCCCCAAATTCATATGGACGGGTTTCAGGATTTATCTCATCGCCTTTACCACTCTTAAATGTATGATGGCTTCCTGTTTTAGTTTTCTTTAGCTTGCCAAATATCTCTTCCAGGGATTGCTTCCGAATCGTCTGTTCTGTTTTCGCAGTGATCTTAAAGCTTCCGTCAAGCTCGTCTTCGCTCAAATACCCCTGGGTTTTCAGATCTTCGATGAAATCGCCAATACCATACTCGTCGGATGACAGATCATATTCCCTGTCGAGTTGGGTCAACCAACTCAATGCCTCTGCCGCATCGCCATTGGTGTATTGCAACAACTCCATAAAAGTGCCAAACAGCCGTTCAAACGGCGTCTTATTATTTTGCTCATCGCTGTACTCTGAAAAAACAAATCCTTTCATACTGTACCTCTCCTAATCTAAAGTTACGATGGTTTTCAATGCTGTGCTCAAAGCTGATCAGATGGTGTGATCAGTTTTAGATATCGATATATAGTTTCTGATAAAATCGCGGTCATCACATATCTGTCCGAAAGAATTGGTCTATTTTTGGCTTATGCAACGGGATCAGGTAATAACCGTAAACGAACAAGACGAACAGGTTGGACTTCTGGACAAACTTGAGGCACATAAAAGCGGTGTATTACACCGGGCATTTTCCATATTTATCATCAATAAAAACAATGAGTTATTGTTGCAACAGCGCGCCGCAAATAAATATCACTCGCAAAACTTATGGAGCAATACATGCTGTTCGCATCCTATGCCGAGGGAGGAAACAGTTGCTGCAGCTCACAGGAGACTGATGGAAGAAATGGGCTTTGACTGTGATCTCCAGTTCATGTTTACATTAAGATATTGCTCAGAAGTTGGCAATGACCTTACAGAAAACGAAATGGATCATGTATATGTTGGAAGGCATGATGGTCCGGTGAACATTAATCCCGAAGAAGTACAGAACTACCGGTCCATCTCTATCGAAAATCTTTTGCTGGAAACGAAAGAACAGCCGCAAAGATTTACTGCATGGCTTCATCTTGCACTTCCAAAATTCATTGACGAGTTGCAAAAGACAAAACTAAGCTAGTCAGCCTCATAGCATCCAATATCAGGCACTCCTTTACGAGGCTTTCCATCAAGGTCATCCGATATTGCAATTGATGTGCCCGCATTGATAAGAGGAGAACCGACTTGCAAATGAAAATCCCAATTGTTTTGATCAACAAATTTCGGGTCTTGATTGATCAGGCAATTCTTTTGTATTACATAGTCGGGTATAGCTTCTTTTTTTCGTAACACACAGTTCTCCAACGTTAAGTTGTATTTATACTTATCTACTTTATCGAAAAAAGCTTCATCTTCAAGTGAACCCCAGATAACGCAGTTACGAAGCACAGCATTCAGATCATCGGCCACGTATTGATTATTGCCGACATCGAAATAGTTAAGTATAGCAAGAGCAGGTTCCTTCAGGTGATTGATCTTATCACTGTTAAAGACCACAAAATCGCAGTTGTTGATCTCATAATCGCCACCCTGTACTATAGCCAGCGCCTGCGCGCCACAGGCATTAATCAGGCAATTTTCGGCTTTGAGTGATCCCTTAAAACTCAGGATACCATAACCGATAGAATTTTCAATTCTGGAATGAGTTATGGTCAATTGAAAACTATCGCCAACAAGTAGATCAGGCTCCAGCTGTATGGCGGAAGGTAATCCCGCTCCCGTATTGCTACCACAGTTCTTTAGCACAGCGTAATGTATCTCATTCTTCACGCTATATTTTGTAAAGTATATTCCACCCCATTCGCCGGGATATCCTTCATATCCAAAATAATCCCTGTCCAGGCGATCGCCCTGAAAAACGACACTGTCGGTTTTTGTGCCGAGTACTTTCAAACTTGCCCCTTTAAATACATACAATCTCGAATCGCCGTGCATATACACCCGGCATCCGGCAGGTATAGTTAGCACCTGATCAGTATCAACAGCGGCGCTGTGAATGATCACATATGGTTTCGTGTCATTCCATGTCTGTGTTTGTAATTCTTCCCCTACAATGTAATTCGCATCTTGTCCATAGGCTATTACCGGTATAGAAAAGTCCTTTCCATTCAAAGTTGCAATAAGCCTGTCTTCAATTACGAAGGGATTATTCTGATTCCTCGGATCAATCTTAACTGTAGCGAATACGTGAAAACTATCATTAGGCGCTACTTCAATGTTCGTTGACGAATTACCTGGTTTGCCATCAATATTCAGGTGAAAAAACGAGGTATCACCTTTTTCAAGGCGAACCGAACTGATGTTTATCTTTTGATTTTGTGTATTAACGATACGTACATCGACGGTAAAACTACCCATTGCCGTAAATACGGTATCAAAGGTCAGAGTGTCTACTGAAAACTTGAGGCTTCCCCCGCTATTAAGCATTTTTTCCTTCTTGCAAGCAGGCAAAAAAGAGATAGCGCTCAACAACAAAACAATCAGAATAGCAGGACGTATTCGAAACAAATTCATTGTCTGTAAAGTTAACGGAACGTATATAATAACGTGCGGGGGCAATAAATATTTTCATTGAGTTGATAATTATGCTTGTTCATGCTTTGCATTACGCAAGTCTGCCTCTATTTTTGTTTTTTATGGCAATTGTGAGTCTTCTTTCAGATTTCGGCCTCCAGGATGCATCAGTTGCGTCCATTAAAGCTATTCTGGCTCGCATACCTGAGATTCGAATTATCGATATTTCCCATCTCCTTGAACCCTTCTATCTTCAACAAGCGGCCTATTTGTTAGGATCTAGCTACAGCTATTTCCCTGAAAGGACATGCCACCTGGTGTTTTTCGATACATTTTACGAAACGACACCCACATTAGTATTACTAGAAAAAGACAATCACTTTTTCCTGGCGCCAGACAATGGAATACTGCCACTCACATTTGGCCGGGAGCTGGGAACTGTGTGGAAATGTTTCGAGCTAGATACCACAAAGAACTTTAAAGACTGGGTGACAACTGCGGGAGAAATGGTGCAGGCTCTTGAAACTAAAACACCAATAGAATTAGGACTGCCGGAATATGAATTAAACAATGCACCACAACCGATATTACCCAAAATAGATGGCAATACTGTCGAATGTCATGTGATACACATTGACAGGTTTGAAAATGTTGTTTTAAACCTTACCCGGGAGCAATTCACAAAAATCGGGAGAAACAGACCTTTCCGCATCCAATTCATGCGCGATGACGAGATCTCGCAAATAGACGACAGGTACAATGCAGTGCGAGAAGGGGAAAAACTGTGCCGGTTTAACGCTGCCGGCTTCCTTGAAATTGCGATAAACAGGGGCAATGCCGCAAGTCTCCTTGGTCTAAAGCTTAGCAGGGAGCAACATGTTATGTATAATACAATCAAAATCGTATTCGAATGATAGTACGGATAGTGCAAATGACCTTTCAACCCGAAAATATTCCTTCATTCCTCGGGCTTTTCGAAGAACGTAAAATGATGATTCGGAATTTCGAAGGTTGTAAACACCTGGAACTATGGCAGGATGCGCATGCAAACAATGTGTTCTTCACGTATAGCATCTGGGAAAGCGAACAACATCTAGATCACTATCGCTTTTCAGAACTATTCAAAGACACCTGGGCGAGGACCAAGGCATTATTTGGAGAAAAAGCAAAAGCCTGGAGTGTAAACCAGAAAATTATACTGGATTAAAAGGAAGAGGGTTGATAAAATCAACCCTCTTCCTTTTTTATAAATGCTGTAATATTTTTTGCCGAACGGTCTCGAATTGTTGCTCTGTTAACTTGAGCTTGGACTTTGTGAAATTTAGATCGTTGGATGAGCTTACAGGAACCAAGTGCATATGGGCATGTGGCACGTCAAGACCGATCACAGAGATGCCGCACCTATCACAATCAAAAGCGGTCTCTATAGCTTTTGCTATTGGTTTAGCGAAAATCAGCCATTCACTCAGCAACTCATCACTAACATCAAAAAATTTGTCGGTTTCTTGCTTAGGCACCACCAGCACATGTCCTTCTCTTATCGGGAAAATATCGAGAAAGGCGAAAAAATGCTCATTCTCAGCAATCTTATAGGAAGGAATTTCTCCTTTGATGATCTTAGTGAAAATACTCGCCATCAGATCGAAATATTTTCGATTTTGAATTTCAAAACTCCACCAGGAGCCGTTACCTCGGCTACATCACCAACCTTTTTCCCTAAGAGACCTTTACCTATCGGAGAGGTAACCGATATCTTTCCTGCTTTTAAGTCAGCCTCCTGCTCAGAAACGATCTGGTATTCGAAGATTTTCTTATTACCCAGATTAGTCACTTTAACCTTGCTTAGTATAGACACCTTGCTAGTATCTACGTCTTTAGCTTCAATTACCCGAGCAGTTACTATAGCCGACTCTAACTGAGCGATCTTTGCCTCGTGGTATCCCTGAGCTTCTTTAGCAGCATCATATTCCGCGTTCTCTTTTAAGTCCCCCTTTTCCCGGGCTTCTGCTATTTGCCTTGCAATCTCCGCTCTGCCAACTGTTTTCAGTTGGTTGAGCTCCTCTTTCAATTGATCTAATGTTTCTTTCGTTACGTAGTTAACTCCCGACATATTAGTTCGCTTTTGATTTTACTATACGAAAAAAATACAACGCTCCTGAAGACACAGAAGCGTTGTACTATCAAAAATAATAAATTTCCTTACTATTAGCGCATAAACCTCAAAGAAAAGGTATGCACACCGTTTGCAGGTGTATGCGTAGGTCTGAATGAGTAGTCCAAGCCAACTTTAGGGCCTTTTTCACCCAGCCTGTGCTGTACCGTTGCACCAGCAGCATATCCGCTGTAGAACGTACCAGTAGACCTGCTGGTAATATCCCTTTCATAACGATAGCCACCACGCAGCATAAATATCTCGCGGAAAGCATATTCTACGCCACCACCGATATAATCGTTGTTGAAAGAGTTTGACGTAAAGTTAACCATTGCCGTAAGCCTGTGCTTAGGCTGATCGTCTTCGTTCTGCAAATGGTTCTCATCAAGATAGAAATCGTATGCCGCACCAAAGTTAAGGTACGTAGGCATCGCGAACTTCTCAGACGGAGTTTCACGGTTCAGTGTATAGATCTCGCTTTCAGGAGCCTGGCTCTCGATGGCGAAACCACTACCCGTGAATTTCATGTTCGTACCCAAGTTACGCAGCGTGATACCGAAATGGAAATTATCCCGCTTGCCGGTAACATACTGGATACCTGCTTCAAATGCTGCACCGCTAGCCCTCACGTTCGATATTTGCTCAGAAACGAAAGTTCCGGCTATACCTGCGTGTATTTTCTCAGAGAATGATTTAGCAAAACCCAGTGAGATATTAAAGAACTGAGGAGTGTATGTACCGATCTGGCCTTCAGGATTATCATAATCTGTGATCATGATATCACCGAAGCTAACAGACATCACGTTAACGCCAATAACACCAAAATCACCAAGCTTCTGACCAAGTCCCAGATTATTTATACCTACGCCGCTTCCGCTCAGGTAACGGCTGTACGCCAGACCTACCTCAGTTTTTTCAACAAAAGCCAGACCTGCGATATTTGTTTTAAAACCTTCTATACCTTTCACCTGGGCAGTATTCAACCCGAATACACCAGTACTCTGACCCCAGGGGTTGATAAGCAACTCAGTTGCTCCGGCCTGGCCAACACGATCCTTGTTTCCAGCAAACGCTTGTAATGAAGCTCCTACCACACACATCGCTATTGCAGATCCTGTAAGTAATTTTCTCATAATTATACGTATGATAAATGTTTTATTTAGTGGGCCGGCCATAGCCGGCCCATTTTTTCAATATTAGTAGCTTGTTACATCCACAGGACGCATTGCGCCAAACCATTTCAACACTGTTTCACCAATACCCTCTGCCTGAACATGGATCAGATACATACCACTAGCTATCGGCAGACCTTTTGAGTTCCTGAGATCCCAATCGATATATGCAGCATTGGCATTATCCTTTTCCAGCCTGCGTATCAAAGCACCTTCCAGAGAGTAAATATTCACCGTGGATTTTTTGGGCAGGTTTATTATACGTACACGTGTATCAAGCCTGTTCTTTTCATAACCAGCATATCCGTAGTATGGATTAGGAACTACATTTATCCTATCCAGCAGAGCTTGTTTGTCAAGATCAGGATTGTCGTTGATACTCTTAGGAGCCAGATCTTTAGTACTGAATGCATAGATCGGGTTACCTTGTTGAGTTGGATCAGGACGATCGCGCAGAGTTACACCTTCAGGTTTAAAGTTAGCGTACGGACGTTCAACGCGGATCTTTACCCTGGTCTCTGTAGGAATGAAACCTTCCGACAAAGGCAGGTAATTTTGTCCTGCCGCCAGCAGCGGGTTACCAACCCAAATAGCGCGACGATATGCGTTATTACGTGAAGCCGCATTGTGAGCTTGCTCTTTAAACTGCTTTCCTTCGTCATAACGTGAATTCAACACGTATATGTAGTGCTTGCCGCCAAAAATATAAGTGCTTACACCTGTAGCTTCTTCAGTTACTACACTCTCTGAAACTGGGTTCCAGATCATATCATTACCGTTATAGTTCTTCAACCATGAGTCTTCACCGAAAACGATGTTCAGACGTTCTCCTGTTTCCTGGTTAACAGCATAGCCCGGGAAGTATGACATACCGGTATCCGATGCATCAGCTGAATAAAGCGGCCTACCGCTAGCATCCAACTCACCCGTCCAGCTGCGATGACGCCTAACACTGAATTTCTCAGCTTTACCTTCTGCCAGAGACTTGTCTTCTTGCTGCTCAATTACAACACAACGAGTCCATTTGGTCTTATCGGAAGTGAAAACAACATCAACGCTTTGCAGGTTAAACAGGCCTTGAGAGAATGTACCTTGTTTAGTAACACCGAAACCGCAGTTAGTAGTAACCTCACCAGTTGTAAGATGCTCTCCGGTTGCACCCAATACATAGGGAGCCCAAGTACCACGGGTTAACGTGCTGTTGCTCATCATACTTTCGTAGAACTGGCCCACGGTATCAAACTTACGATCATTGTAGTCACACAGACTAAATGTATCCTTAGCACCACCACTACGAATCCAGTTTTTACGATCGCGGCCTTCAGCATCCTGAGTACCAGCTAACCAAGGTTTAGCTGGATCCATAAATGTGATGCTTGAAGTAATATAACCGTTGCCATTAATTTCATCGTCACCAGGCCTAACAACTTGCTGAACAGCAACTGATAAACCGTAATCTTCCAGTATTTGCTCGTTGTAATTATTAAGATCTTGCTCACCGTAGATCGTAGCGCCATTTGTTAGGTTGACTAATCTCCAGCGGCTGTCAAACCTTAATCCACGATCGCCAGCTTGTAAACCACCTTCAATAAACAGTTCCCAATCGTGAGCTTTGATCCTAACCGGGTCAATCACTTTAACATTAACGGGACTATTACCTTGCTTATAAACAGGATTAGCAACAACAAACGGAGTTTGCAGAGCAGCATTTTCAGACTCTTCAGTCATTTCCATCAAATTGCCACCGTTACCAGAACCTTCAATGCGGGTGATCTTAACACCATCGCCGTAATCCGCATTCAACACAGTACCCATATCGCCGTTAGCAGGGTTAGGCATAGCTACCACAACAGGTATTACGCTACCACCTGCACCTTTAGAACTTTCTATATATGGTGCTTCCTGAGATGAGTCAATGTCGTTAATATTAAATGGTGCAAATTCGTTGTGAGCATATGCTATAGCAACGAAATAATAGTTGCGATAATTTACCAGACGTTTGTCATTACCCTTCGCAAACTGATCTTGTGTTATAACGAAGCTATGACGAACACCGCTGTCTTTACCAGTGACCATAACGTGAGGTTCCCAAGTAGAATCGCTAAGATCTGTACGCTTTTTGTAATTAATGATACGTGATACTCCATTAGCCATATCCGTCTGGAATACCTCAGCAGCCAGCTCCGTATTCAGTTCACCATCTTCATCGAATATTTGTGCAGCTTGCACGCGCTCATCCCTTAGCTGGAATACCCTGTAACCCTCAAACTTGTACAGTGAGTCAGCTACCTTAACTGACTTTGAAGTCGTAGCGTTTGCACGGAATTTTTTAGCAGTGTCATAACCGAATTTCTCACCATAGTTGTTGCTGATCGGATCGTTAACCAAATAGAATACGATCTTTTTATCCATTTCACGAGCAACCATGCGTGGAGCTTCCGGCCCTTCTACCCTTTGGAAATTGTTGTTATACAGTGATTGAGCCAGGTCATCTGCAGCCCTGATCTTCCTGAACGAAACGTTAGGACAACCGCCCACATCCGATACCCATATAGCACCGATTGTGATGTCGTTTACAACACCGGGTTCCAGTGTGAAAGGACCTGAAGAGTGCACAAATCGACGATCACCAGGAGCGTTGCTACAGTTACACTCAGACCATGCAGTTTTATCGCTAGGATCACCAGGAAATACAAAATTGGTAAGGTTGGAGGTACCATACCCTTTTGACGGAACGTTCGGACCAACAAAGTCGTTGCTGAAATGCTGACCATTGGTGATCGAACCAGTCATGTAGTAATAAATATGCGTACCATTTCTAGGGTTACCGATGACGCTATTATCGTTGTTATAGTAAGTAAACGCTTCCATTTTCAACTCAACAAAACTGTCAAGTCCATTTTTATCTTTACCTACAAATTTCTTAGGACCTTTAAAGAAGTCTACGCCCACCATTGGCACTTGCTCGCCGTAATGGTTAGCGGCACCTGTACCATCGGTGCTGGCAGCATTATACAGTATACCAAGGCCCCTGCTTACGTCGCAACCAATGAAGTCATCCAGGTGATAACCAAGATCGGCATCGGTCCAGGTAGCTATATAAGTGCTATCCAGTGTAAGATTACCACGGTTGATAAGCTTATAGTTATAGAAGGTGGCATCGTTGATGAAGTCTTTGGTAGAGTATGCGAAAGCATTAGCTTGCACCTCAAGGCCAATTCCTTCAGTATTTGATTCACCTTTAACGTTACCCTTATCATTGAATACCCACCAGATGTACTGGTCACCCTGGATATTTGGGTAATCACCCAGGTCAGGACGGTATTTTTTGTCACCATCAACATCCACGAAAGGCGCGTAACTTTTGTCGTCGCCAATGTTCAGCGGGTTAAGGTTTTTACCAACAGCATTGATGTTACCTGTTGCAGGCCATTGTTTGATAGCCTCGTAAGCAGGTTCATTCAGCGCATCAGCTTGATTTTTTAACTCCCTGAAACGGTTAATATCTTCTTTATTAATTTTCCAGAAACGATCCCACTCATTACATGTAGCAGCGTCGATGTTAGCAGCATCGTCCAAAGGGCCAGGCCAATAGTCGTTACCACTTTGACGATAAGTCTGGGCAGCTACTTTCAGCTGGCCCTGAGCATCATAACCACCAATCCAAACAGAACCGGCAAACAAAGAGTTTTTCCTTGAGCCTTTAGGAACTTCATAACGAGCTTCAGATGTACCATTATCCCACCACATGTCGCCACCGGTCATCAGCCTTGCGCGCACGTTATTGATATCAAGGTCAATAGCGGCGGTCGCGGGCCTACAACTGGCGGTAGTTTTCAATTGGCCAAGCTTTTGGCCATTGCCACTGTTACTACCTGCGCCTATATTAGGCTTTGCAAGCGATACCGTTGCAATGCCGGAAAATGCGGCAAGCGACAGGGCGAAAACTAGTTTACTTTTATTCTTAAACATAACTATTGAAGTTATAAAACAAACGATTTTTAGAAATTGAATTGAAGACCAACGTTAACGCGGCGTGGCAGGTTAATGTTGTTGATGCTGTTCTGGGTACCACTCAAACCTGTGCTTATGCTATACAGATCGATGTACGATTGCGGATCAATCTGGTTCTTAGTCAGTGCGATACCACTTGGATCAGCCAGGAAGCCATCGTCATCAGTGCGGCCTGTATAACCATTAACACTCAACACATCACGGGTATTCAGAACGTTCATGATCATAACATATGCATTTACGATCAGCGGCTCTTTCTTCGCTATCCCTTCAGCAGTCTTTTTACCAAAATCAAGTTTGAAATCTTTGTCTACACGCAGATCCAGCATGTAGTGCCATGGCAGGCGAGAGCCGTTGATAGAACCCAGGATGGTACGATCAAGCGCAGTTGTGCGTGCATACTTTGTATACGGCTCACCACTCCTTGTGCTGAAGATCAGGTTTGCGCCAGCATTCTGCAGAATGTGCCTGTTACCAACTACTGGACCCATATTATCGAAGAAACGGTAGTCGATGTTTGCAATGATCTGGTGACGTGAATCATAGTCAAGAGCTGTAGCAAAACGCAGGTTAGGCAGCTGTGCAGAGATAAGGTTCTGCAGCAGACCATTCTGACCTACAAAGCTGCTACCACCGGCACCGTTACCGCTTGAAGTACCTGAACCACTACCTTCGGCAAACTGCAGGGTATACGACAGGTTCATGCGCAGGTTACCTACACGACGCAGATCATATACTGCACGCAGACCTTTCGTAGTTGAGAAGTCGCGGTTACCATATGTATAATATGTCTGAGGGAATGCAAACAGGTAAGGGCGCAGTTGGATCATGTCTTTACGCTCTTTGTAAAATGCGCTCAGTGAGATAGAAGACTGTTTTGTAACTGATTGTTGGAAACCAACCTCATAGTCAAACAGCTTCTCTGGTTTCAGGTCAGAGTTTGGCATGATCAGGTTACCGCTATTCTGCATGAAATAGTATTGGTCAGGACGAGCATAAGCTGCAAACCTTGGCCTTTGTACAACAACGTCGTAGTGTGCATAGAACAATGCAACATCAGATATAGGGAACGAGAATTTAACACGTGGCATTACATTCACCTGAGGCTTGTAATCGGTGAATGAACTGTTGGGATCAAATGTAGAGTCAGTGATCCTTGTGGTTTTGTTAACCAGGAAAGGCTGAGGATCGCGACCACCAGTATATGTCTTCAAAGTATTCGGATCATCGATCTGGCGACCAAATGGATCGTACCAGTTATCGCCATTCCTATAACCTACAACTGTAGGGTTAGTGCTTTCGTTGCTGTTTACATATACTACGTAATCATCACCAATGTTTGATGGGTGACCACCTGCTGCGTCATTCCTTGCGATATCACGTACATCACCCAATTTACGTACCTCATACAGAGAATATGGGTCTTTCAGCACCTTAGTGTTGTTATCGAAACGATCTACACGAACACCAACGTTGAACAACATGTCCTTGTACTGGAACCTGTCAAGGATATAACCAGCCAGGTAGTTAGGCCTGTAAGGAGCCACATCACGTGTCAGGTTACCATTAGCATCTTTCTTTGTAAAGAAGTCATTAAAGTTTACCTGACCTTTTTGTTTTTTACCGGTATAGTCGTAACCATAGTAAGATACAAAGTTGTTACCCTGGTTGAACAGTTCGTCAGCAGAGAACAGATCAAGAGACAGACTGCTTGGGTCAACTGCATCTATGTTGACAAAATCGGTTCCTTTAGGATCCAGACCCAGCCTGGTCCTCAAATTGCGATCAAATACAGATTGCGCAGTATCAACTGAGATGTAATTATAGAATATAGTATCGAATGGAGAGAAGCTCACCAGACCATTCCTATAGTCGTCTTTAGTATAACGTTTGCCGCCAACGATCAGCACTGGATTTTCTTTATCCAGGCGGATATGTGTGTTTGTCAGCTGACGCATGTATTGCCAGAGACCACCACTTTGGCTGGCACCGCCGGTTGAGTAAGAACGTTCAATACGTTGTTGATAATACAAACCGAATTCGATAGCGTGCCTTGTTTTGCCAGGCTGAAGATCGAACGATGCATCTACCTGAACACTAAACTGGTCCTGCTGAGAAAATGAATAACCCTGTAATGAGGCACCCACATTCTGCCATAGGTTGTAAGTACCTGCTGGCAGCGTACCATTTGGCAGGCCACGTTCAGCATATATTTCCTGAATATCCCTAGGCGTTTGACTCAGGTTATAATAAGTAGATGTATAGTTAGCCAGTATTGGGTTAAGTTCAGAACGTTCGAAAGTAGTACGCGTTGCGCTCCTCGAACCGTCAAATATAACACCGGTCAGACCAGTGGTATCGTCCACTTGACCTGGTCTGTAAACAGATGTATATTCAGTATTGAATTTACCAACATAGCCATACTTGAACAGATCACGCTTATGATCTTCGTGCTCACGGCTGTTATTGGTTGTCTGGTAATCTGCTTGTAGTGTATAGTAAGCGTTTGAGATTAAAGGTTTTTTCTCCGCTGTATCGATAGAGGCATTTGCTTTACCAAAGCGCTGAGTTAAACGCAGATAACCACGTGCTGTAGTGTTTTTATCAATAGGAATTGCATCTGCTGCAAATAAAGACCATGAATAGTAGCCCATTTCATCAGCATACGCTTTTGCACGGCTGTAGCTATAGTTACCACCTGCAGTCAGGTTCAGGTTGTCAGCAAGCTGGAAATCGAGTTTGCCATTCAGTACACCCCTCAGACGATTTGCATTGTCGCGGGCTTTCTGAAGTTCCAGATCTTCTTTGCGAACAAATTCCGTAGAATAAGCTAATGCTGAAGAACCAGTCTGGCTAGGTACCACCCTCAGCGGAGTTGCCTGCAGTTCTGCCAGCTTCGCATCGTTAACTTTATACGTACCGCCATAAACAGGGCGCGGATCTTTATCATATACTACATCAGCACCAATAAAGAAACCGGCAACGTTTTTCTTACCACCTTCAATTTTTTTGCTGTACAGTGGGCCAGACAGGGTAAAGTTACCCAGGTTGTGTCCATAACCGTCAACACCGCGTTCCAAAAGCACGCCACCACGTAATTTGTTTGATATACCTTTTGTTGTGATATTGATCACACCACCGATCGCATCGCCATATTTTGCAGACAGACCTGAAGTGATCACGTCCATCTGGTCGATGCTACCTTGAGGAAGGTTGATACCCGAACGACCGCGCACCTGCACACCATCGATAATTACGAGTGTACCGTCTGTACGCGCACCGCCGATGCTCAGACCATCTGTGCGTTGATAAACGCCACCTACAGTTGAAGCGATACCTTCTGTGCTACGGGTAGCCATTTTTTCAATTTCTTCTGATGATTTTGATTGACGACCATCGCCAAACGGATCGATCAGAGGAATTTTGTACTGAACTACAACAACCTCATTCAGCTTGTTGGCATCCAGTTCCATAGCCACGTTCACCAGCGTGTTTTTGTCCGCACCTACGATAACATTCGAAGTAAGGCTGGTTTTGTAAGACTGATAAGTAACCTTTACCGTGTAACGACCAGGAGCAAGTGGCTTAACAAGGTACTGGCCCTCTTCATCTGTAGAACCACCACCTTTAACTAGATCCCCCTCCAAGACTTGCACAATAGCACCGATCATGGGAGCTTTTGTCTCATCCACGACGGTTCCCGTGATAGCGCCACTTTGTGCAAATGCTGTACCAGCAACACTTACAAACAATAGCGCGAACAAATAACGTAGTTTACGTGTCATATCCTGCATTAAATAATTATTAACCAAATGAACGGTAAAGATAAAAACTTCTGTTAAAAGTAGCACCGCGCAACATATTTTTTGTCAGATTATTGTTTGTTTTCCTTATATTATCTGACCAGCCTATATAACTTACGGGGCGATGACAATTTTATCCAGCAGCACTTTGCTCATCTTGAAAAGTGCTTCGAAGCTATAGCCGGCTATGTGCGGCGTCACTATCACCTGCGGCATTTTTATTATCTGTTCAAAAATTTGCGCTACTTCTGGTGACATATTACGGGGTGGTTCCTGCTCAAAAACGTCCAGGCAGACGCCGGTTATTTTTTGGCTAAGAAGCCCGTCCAGCAAAGATTTTGAGTCAACTACCGATCCCCGGGATGTATTGAGAAGCACAAAAGGGTGTAGCATTTTTCCGGCAAACTCCGCATTGAAATAATGCCGGGTATCTGCCTGCAATGGCACGTGAAAACTTATAATATCAGCTTGTTTGTAGATCGGTTCGAGCGTGTCACAATTTGTAACATATGAAGGAAAATTGTTTGCATCATACTTGTCATATGCAAAAATATTCATGTCAAAATTCTGTAGCTTTCGGGCAAAAGCACGACCCGTATGACCAAAACCAATAATGCCAATTGTCTTCCCCTCAAGTTCTACCCCCCGATTTTCCTCACGAAGCCATTGCCCATTTTGCACCTCCTCATTACTTGTAACGATATGCCTTTTTAGGCTTATCAGCATTCCAAGTGCATGTTCCGCAACGGCATTGCAATTACCTTCGGGGCTGCTGTAACAGGCCACACCTTTTTTAACGGCATAGGCAAGGTCTATCACCTCCATACCTGACCCCATTCTTCCAATCCATTTCAACAAAGGCGCAGCATCCAACAGTTGCTTATCAAGCTGCAGGCGTGTCGAAGTAATAACCCCAACACAGTCAACTATCAATGGGAAAGCTTTTTCCTGGTTTATCTTTTCTTCAATAATGCATCTATATCCGGCATTCTCCAGACCTTTTACTAAAACTTCATGGACTGGGGCGGCTATAAGGACTTTGCCTTGGTTGGTCATGAGTAGTACAGCTTATAGAGGGCCACAAAATCGCCGACAGACAACTGCTCGGCCCGTTTGTACATAATGGGATCTTTAAGCGCATCGGGCGGCAATATACTTTTTAGCGCGTTCCTAAGAGTTTTCCGCCTTTGGTTAAAGGCGGTCTTAACCAAGGTGATAAACTTCCGCTGGTCTGTTATTTCATATGGGTTGGCGATATTCTTAAGCCTTATTACCCCACTCTTCACCTTAGGTGGAGGGGTAAAACAGTTTTCGTGGACGTCAAAAAGGTATTCCACTTCAAAAAATGCCTGCATTAACACACTCAGAATACCATACAACTTTGATCCAGGTCCTGAAGCTACACGTTGGGCAACCTCCTTCTGGAACATACCTATCACTTCTTCAACCTGCGGTTCCCATTCAAGCACCTTAAATAAAATGGGCGAAGAAATGTTGTAGGGAAAATTGCCGATGATGCTGAATTTACCCTCGAACGGCACATCTGCTTTAAGAATATCCTTTTCGATGATCCGGCCCTGCAGGTATGGGTAAGTTTTCTGGAGATACACCACTTTTTCGTTATCGATCTCGATTGCCTTGTAGTCAACCCCTTTCAGTTCGATAAGGTATTTGGTTATCGCCCCACCCCCGGGACCTATCTCCAATAACTGCATTCCCTCCTTTACAGCCAGGGATGAAACTATCTTTTTACACATGTTCTCGTCATGCAGAAAATGCTGCCCGAGACTCTTCTTAAGCGTATATGGTTGTCCCAAAAGAATTTCGATTAAAGTTCAGCCGGTTATAAAAACCTGGCAGTACAAAGTTATGCTAACTCACCAACCTATTGTTGGTGCGTATAAATTTGCAACGTAATTTGATAGCATGGAATTTAAAATCTTGGCCAAAGCAGGCAAAAAAAACCATTTGTTCATCGTGGATGACGCCGCGACGTTGAAACAGATAAGCGATCTGGATACAAATGAATTAAAGTTCAGCACCACTGCGTTCAACAACGATCAGTCATATATCTCGATCAACCAGTATAGCAGGCATATCTTTATTTATTTCATCAGGAACAAGAAAACGGATTGGCAAACCGCAGAGATGCTAAGGAAAGGCGGTGCGGAACTCCAGGCCTTAATGAACCGTCAGAAGCTGGCCGAAATAGTGATCACCAATCTGTCGAAAAATGCAAAAGCGGCCTATTTAATGGCTCAGGGTATGGCGCTTTCCAACTACCAGTTTTTAAAATACCGCAACGAGGCAAAAAAACTGGCAAACACGCTGACAACAGTAAATTTTACCAATCAGTCGATAACAGTAAAAGAAACCCAGGAACTCAATATCATCACTGATGCTATCTACCGCGCCCGTACATTAGTAAACGAGCCACTAAACTATCTCACCGCAGTGCAACTGTCCAAGGAGATAACTGCGCTGGGCAAGGAAGCCGGCTTTAAAGTAACCGTTTTGCAGAAAGCTCAAATGGAGCGCGAAAAGATGGGGGGTATTCTGGCGGTAAACCGTGGCAGTATCGACCCTCCAACGTTCACCGTAATGGAGTACACACCTAAAAAAGCTATCAACAAAAAACCGATCGTCCTGGTTGGTAAGGGTGTTGTATACGACACCGGCGGCCTTTCATTGAAGCCAACACCGGCCTCAATGGACCGTATGAAAAGCGATATGAGCGGTGCTGCGCTGGTAAGCGGCGCTATGTACGCCATTGCGAAAATGCAGATGCCGCTGCACGTTATTGCCTTAGTACCAGCTACCGACAACCGTCCTGGCGAGAACGCTTACGTGCCCGGTGATATTATCAAAATGTACAGTGGAACTACCGTGGAAGTATTGAATACCGACGCAGAAGGCCGTTTGCTTTTGGGCGATGCGTTGCATTGGGCCAAGCGCTACGACCCTGAATTGGTAGTGGATTTTGCCACACTAACAGGTGCTGCATCTGTAGCAGTGGGCGAGCATGGTATTGTCTGCATGGGTACTGCGCCTGACAATGTAAAACAGGCGTTTCGCGACAGTGGCTTCCGCCAGTATGAACGCCTTGTAGAATACCCGTTATGGGATGAATATGGCGACCTGATAAAATCAGATGCTGCTGACCTTAAAAATGTAGGCGGCCCTTCGGGTGGCGCTATTACAGCCGGCAAATTCCTGGAGCATTTCACCAATTACCCGTGGATGCACTTCGACATCGCCGGAGTGTCGTTTTCTATGACCAAAAAAGGCTATATCCCTACAGGCGGAACAGCTTACGGCATGCGTATGCTGCTTGATTTTCTGGTTAACTATGGAAAAGCTTAACTACTTTTGGTTTACTCATGCAACAACACACTGAAAAGCCGGTAATTGGGATAACTACCGGCGATCTGAACGGGATAGGACCAGAACTGATCATCAAAGCACTGTCGGACAATCGTATTATGGACCTGTGCACTCCGGTGGTATTTGCATCTAATAAGGTGATCAACTTCTATCGTAAAATGGCAGGCACCGAAATGCCGTTCAATTTTACCAGCACCAAGGATCTGACTAAACTCAACCCAAAGCA
This sequence comes from Polluticoccus soli, assembly GCF_029269745.1. Taxonomy (NCBI): domain Bacteria; kingdom Pseudomonadati; phylum Bacteroidota; class Chitinophagia; order Chitinophagales; family Chitinophagaceae; genus Polluticoccus; species Polluticoccus soli. The sequence continues at coordinate 1,120,937 of NZ_JARJHT010000001.1, forward strand.
GGTAAACATATTCAATTGCTGGGAAGAGGAAGTACCGCTGCAACCCGGCTCATTGACGGAAGCAGGTGGTAAATACGCCATTCGCTCGTTACAAGTGGCAACTCAATGTCTTAAAGACGGCCAATTGGATGCGATCGTTACAGCGCCCATCCATAAAAGCAACACGCAGATGCCAGACTTCCCATACACAGGGCATACCCCTTTTCTTAAGGATAAGTTCGGCGCCCGCGATGTCTTAATGCTGCTTTACAGCGGAGATCTGCGCGTGGGCCTCGTAACTGAACACGTACCCGTCGCAAAGGTGGCACAGATGATCACCAAGGAGCTGTTGCAGTCTAAATTCAACTTGCTGAAAGATAGCTTGATCAAAGACTTTGGCATAGACAAACCCAGGATTGCAATTTTAGGCCTTAACCCACATGCCGGCGACAACGGTCAGATAGGCACAGAAGAGCAAACTGTTATCAAGCCATTTATTGAGCAACTGCAACAACAGGGTCATCTCGCTTTCGGACCATATGGTGCGGATGCATTTTTCGCACGCAGCAGCTACACGCAGTTTGATGCCGTACTGGCCATGTATCACGACCAGGGCTTGATACCGTTCAAGACTATCGCTCATGGCGAGGGTGTAAACTATACGGCAGGCCTGCCTGTTATCCGTACTTCCCCCGATCATGGTACCGCATTCGATATCGCAGGAAAAGGCATCGCTGAGCCATCCTCTTTCCGCGAAGCAATATTCCAATGCATCGATCTGCTTCGCAAGCGCAAAGAACATGCGTTTTACACAGCTAATCCTATGAGACGAGGCCGAATGGAAAAAGAAAAAGAAGGAGATTCTGTAAAGATCGAAGATTAAAAAGCTTCTATATAAATAAAAACACCTGCCTGCATGGCGGGTGTTTTTATTTTAAGATTGATGCACGGCAGCGTACATAATGGCAAACTTTTTATTGTTCAATATAAAGCTCCCAATAAACAAAAGCCATTATGAAAAGAGACGGCGCGCTGAAAAGCATCTGGCAGGAAAATATTCCTGACTATCAATCTGTTAATAACTGGAATAAGGATGAGGTATTTGACGTATTGATCGTGGGTGGTGGTATTACCGGCCTTACTGCGGGTGTGCTGTTGCAATCGGAAGGAAAAAAATGCATTCTGGCCGAGGCATATAATATTGGATTTGGGACAACCGGCGGTACTACTGCGCACTTAAACACCATCCTCGACACTTCTTATGATTCGATTGAAAAAGACTTTGGCGCTGAAGACGCCAAAATGGTGGCCAGCGCCAGCCGGGAGGCCATCGACCTGGTTGAGGGACTAGTTACCCGTTATGGTATTGATTGCGATTTCAGCTATTTACCTGCTTACATCTACGCAGATACAGCCGAACAATCGGACCGCCTCGATGAGATCAGGGAAGCAAGTACCCGAGCAGGTGTAGTAGCGAGCTGTTCAGAACACATACCGGTACCTATGGCCTTTAAAAATGCCTGCAGGTTCGATATGCAAGCGCAGATACACGCTACGAAATATCTGCATGGTTTAGCTAAAGCCTATGAAACTGAAGGAGGAGTACTGATACAACATTGTATTGTTGGCAATGTGGAAAACGGGCAACACTTTACCGTCGACTCTTCGCTGGGAGAGATCAAGGCGCATAAAATAATATACGCCACACACATCCCACCGGGTATCAACCTGTTGCACTTCAGGTGTGCACCTTACAGGAGTTATGCTTGTGCATTTACTTTAAAGAGCGGCGACTATCCCGCGGGTTTGATATATGACATGAGTGACCCTTACAACTACTTCCGCACACAAACTATCAATGGCAGGCAATACATTGTAGCGGGTGGGTTTGATCATAAAACCGGGCATGAAGCAAACACAGAACAAGTATTTCGCGAACTGGAGGCTTACCTGCGTGGACACTTCGATATAGATAGCATTGACTATAAATGGTCATCGCAATACTTCAACTCAGCTGATGGGTTACCTTACATAGGCGAATTACCAGGAGCAGAGAATATTTACGTAGGCACCGGCTATTGTGGCAATGGGATAACATTTGGTTCGCTGGCAGGCAAAATGATCTGCGAAATGATCACTGGTCATGAAAGCAAGTATGCCGAACTGTTTGATCCTAGCCGTATAAAGATAGTTGCCGGCTTTGCAGATTTTGTAAAGGAAAATGCTGATGTCATCAGCAAGTTCATCGGTATGCGCTTTGACTATGAAAAGGTGAGCGCCCTCGCCGAGCTTGCCCCCGGCGAAGCAACGCTTGCAGATTGGGAAGACCACAAAGTAGCCCTCTACAAAGACGAAAACGGCCGCATACATGCCCTTGATCCTGTATGCCCACATGCAAAATGCATAGTGGATTGGAACAGTGCCGAAAAAAGCTGGGACTGCCCCTGTCATGGCTCACGGTTCGCTTACAATGGCGCACTGCTCACAGGCCCAGCTCGCAAAGGGCTGACACAAGTAAAATGGGAAGATATAGAAGGTGATTAACTAAGGCTAAACATTTCAATTTCCCAACTCATACAAACCAATACTGCAAACTGCTAACTTTGTCCTCCTATGCTTCAGTTTGAAAGATTTACACTGGATAATGGCCTGCGTGTTCTGGTGCACCAGGACGCAACTACTCCTATGGCAGCTGTCAACGTACTATACGATGTAGGCGCCCGCGATGAAGACGCCAGCCGTACTGGCTTCGCACACCTGTTTGAACACCTGATGTTCGGAGGCTCAGAGCATATTCCTGTATATGATGAGCCGCTGCAAATGGCTGGTGGCGAGAACAATGCATATACAACCAACGATATAACCAACTACTATATCCAGTTGCCATTGCAAAATATGGAAACAGCTTTCTGGCTGGAAAGCGACCGTATGAAAGCACTGGCATTCAGCGAGAAAAGCCTGGATGTACAGCGCAAAGTGGTAAGTGAAGAATTCAAGGAGCATTATCTCAACAAGCCTTACGGCGACGCTTGGCAGCACCTGCGTGAGCTGGCTTATGTTGTTCACCCTTACCAATGGATGACCATAGGAAGGGAATTGAAGCATATCGAAGAAGCACAGTTGGAGGACGTTAAGGCCTTCTTTTATAAACACTACCGCCCGGTGAATGCGATACTTTGCGTAGCGGGAAATGTGACTACCGAAGACGTTCGAGTGCTTGCTGAAAAATGGTTTGGCGACATTCCATCGGGAGAAAAATATGTCCGCAAAATAACACCGGAGCCACACCAGGAAGCGGCACGTACCAAAACAGTATTTGCAAACGTGCCACTGGATGCGTTATACAAGGCATGGCATATTGATGGACGCTTATCGCTACCCTATTATGCCGCTGACCTTATTACTGAAATAATGGGCAATGGCTTTGCATCGCGCCTCTATCAGCGCCTGGTAAAAGAACAACAGCTGTTCAGCAATATCAGTTGCTACCACACTGGCAGCCTCGACCCGGGATTGCTGGTAGTAGAAGGAAAGATCGTTGAAGGCAAAACACTTGAAGAAGCTGATGCAGCTATAGAAGCAGAGTTTCAAAAGCTGATCGCCGAGGGCGTTACAGAAGACGAACTGCAGAAAGCCAAAAATAAGATCGAGGCAATGATCACCTTTGAGGATATGGCCCTGCTCTCACGTGCAAACAACCTGGCATTTTATGAATTGCTGGGGGATGCGCAGATGGTAAATGAAGAGTGGAACAGGTATCAGTCTGTTACCTCAGCGTTCTTGCAGGATACAGCTAAGAACATCTTCAGGCCCGACAACTGTAGCACGCTATATTATAGGAGAAAGCCGGAGGAATAACTCAAAGATTTACACGATACACAACTACACAACATGCTTTTCGACGGAAAGTTTGCAGCCGGAGGTGAGTCCTTCGACAACCGCATAACACAACTATTTGGCATCAAATACCCGATCATACAAGCCGGTATGATCTGGGCATCGGGCTGGCGCCTTGCATCTGCCGTGAGCAACGCCGGTGGCCTTGGTATAATAGGTGCCGGCAGTATGTATCCTGAAGTTCTAAAAGAGCATGTGCAGAAGTGTAAACAAGCAACCGATAAACCATTCGCAGTAAATCTTCCCCTGCTCTACCCCGATATCGATAAGCATATCGCTATCATACTGGAAGAAAAAGTACCCATCGTGTTCACCTCTGCAGGCAATCCTAAAACGTGGACCAGCACGTTAAAAGAACACGGCATAACGGTGGTGCATGTAGTGTCGAGCGCCAAGTTTGCTAAGAAGAGCGAAGAAGCCGGTGTTGATGCGGTAGTAACCGAAGGTTATGAAGCAGGTGGCCATAACGGTCGTGAAGAAACAACTACCATGTGCTTGATACCGGCTGTACGCGAAGCGATTAAGATCCCGCTGATAGCAGCAGGTGGCATTGCTACAGGTCGCTCTATGCTGGCAGCAATGGCTTTAGGCGCAGAAGCCGTGCAACTGGGTAGCCGATTTGTATGCACCCCCGAGGCTTCTAGTCATGATGCCTTTAAGCAGTCAGTTATCGAAGCCGCAGAAGGAGACACCATCGTTACTTTGAAACGACTTACGCCCGTACGTCTCATAAAAAATCATTTCTACGACCAGGTAAAAGAAGCCGAAGAGAAATGTGCCTCTATGCAGGAGTTGATGGATCTCCTGGGTCGTGCTCGCGCAAAGAAAGGCATGTTTGAGGGTGACCTTTCAGAAGGTGAACTAGAGATTGGACAAGTTAGCAGTATCATCAATGAGATAAAGCCCGCGGCTGATGTCGTAGCAGAAGTATGGCAGGAATTCCAATCAGCTGTACGTCATCCGTTCACTTACTAATCAACGCTAGCTCTTACAGGATTAGTCCAGCAAGTAACTATTGTTGTCTTCTATCAGGTTAAGGTCTACAGCGTCCATGCCTGATATGCCTTCAATAGAACCTTTGATGTGGGCTGCATTCAGCAACACTTTCTCCAGTTGCTTCTCACGGGCCTTCCAGAGTTTTTCCATCTGGTCGCGTTCTTTCTGTATGGAGATCTTCATATTCATGAACCCTTCGCGGATAGCTTTCCACTGCTCAGAAAACTCAGAGCTGATAAGATATTCATAGAGCATGGTCATCTTATCTCCCTTATTTTCCTGGCTTTTATTCGCGTTAAATACTTTAGTCACCAGGTCACGCAGAACAGTTGCCAGGGCTCTTACTTCGCTAAACGTACATATCCAAACCCCGTCCTTCTCTCCAAATTCATCCATGTCCTTAGGCATGGCCTGCGTTACGATCACAGCTACGTCAGCCCCAAGGCTACGCATATCGGCCTTCAGCTTTTCTATCCATTCAGCGCTAAAGTCTTTAGTACGTTTGCTTTCATAAATGATCTTACCGCACTCTTGCCCAAAGTTGTTGCGCACAGTTTGTATGCAGTCTGCACCACGTACGCCCTTGCCTACTTCGCTCACCACATCGAACGGAAATGCCGTGCGGAGTAATTCCTCCAGGGCCAGCTCCTGAACCTCACCTTGCAACTGCATAGAGCCCTGTTCGGCCTTGCGGCGCATTTCTTCCGCCAGTTTACGTTGGTCTTCCAGCTGCTTTTCCAGCTCACGCATCTTCATCTGGTAGTCTACTTCCTTCAGCGACATGCGCTCGGTCTCCTCCCTACGTATCTGCTCGGCCAGCGAGTTGCGCTGCTCCAGAAGACGCTTTTGCATCTCCAGCTCTCTATTTACATCCTTATTCTGCAACTCCTGTATCTGCTGCAGGAATTCCAGCTCCTTCCGCTGGGAATCTTTAAGGCGGGCTTCTTTTTCCAGCTTTTCGTTCTCCAAAAAGCGCATGCGCGTCTCAAAATCGCCCGATACCCGCTTGCGGACAAGTTCCTCCACCTGACCTGCTATTTCTGCCTCCCGTCTCTTGAAGTCGTCTTCCTTTTCCGTCTCCTTCCTCTTAAACTCATCATCCTTTTTCTTCATCCATTCGGCCATTTTGGCCCTCAACTCCCTCTGTACCTCATCCCGGATCGCATCATTCGGCTCAAATTCATTCCCACAGCTGGGACAGGTAATAGATGTGCTCATACGTTTTTCTTATAATATCGGAAAATACAAAGTTCGGATTTAATGCAGAAAACCGCTGAGGTTATTATTTTTACAGTAATGCGGTTGACGGCGCTACTTACCATCTGTTTTATTTCACCATACATACCTGCGCATGCGCAGCTGTCCGACCGTGCCCAATACATGTATGACCTTGCGCTTATCAGCAGGGCAAAGAAGCAGAACAAGGAGGCCATCGCTTACATAAACACCGCTATCAAAGAACGTCCCTCTTTTGTTGAAGCGTATAGTGCACTCGGTGAATGGTACTACCAGGCCCGCGATTACCGCAATGCCATCACCACATTTGCTGCAGGTTCAAAAGCTTGCCGCGACTGTAACAAGACCTTTGCCAAACCACTGGTGCGTTGCTTCCTGGCCAGCTATAGGCCTACAGAAGCCTTGCAGATCATTCACGCAACTGCTCCGGCAAAAGACCCAGGCGATTGGGTTCAACTCAAAGAGCAGGCCTTGTTCATGCAAAAAGCAATGAACGAAAAATGGCGCGACACTGTTCACAACCTCGGCGTCGATATCAACTCTCCCTACCCGGAGATGCATCCTTACGTTAGTGCCGACACACAGACGCTTTACTATACACGCAAGGTCAACGGCATCGATCAGGACTTTTACCGCTCACTACGCGATACATGCGGTGGCTGGTATACTGGCCGCAACCTTGGCGCACCACTTAATACTGCCGCACAAGAATGCGCTCAAATGGTATCGGCTGATGGACACTACCTGTTCTTCACCCGTTGCGAGAACAAAAGCGAGAACGGATGGGACCAGGGAGGCTGCGACTTGTTCATGGCCTATACCGCCGATAGTGTCTGGTCTGTACCCGAAAGCTTTGGTGCAACCATCAACACACCAGCTTATGAAGGTATGCCCTGCCTGTCGGCCGATAACCGCGAGCTCTACTTCGTAAGCGACCGCGAAGGTGGCTACGGCGGGCTCGACATATGGGTCTCACGTTTCGAGGATGGCCTTTGGCAACTGCCACGCAACCTCGGTCCCACCGTCAATACACCAGGCAACGAAACTGCACCGTTCCTTCATATCGATAACCACACACTGTACTTTAGTAGTGATGGCCATACTGGGTTGGGTGGATCAGACTTATTCTTCGCACGTAGGGTGAAGGATACTGTTTGGACCCAAGCTCATAACATGGGCTACCCTATTAACTCTACTGCCAACGAAAGCAGCATCAGCGTCACTATTGGCGGTCAGCGGGCCTATTTCTCTTCAGACCGCGATAGCGTGCTGGGCAACTACGATATCTACGACATCAAATTGCCGGCGCAATTACAACCTGTACCTGTTGCCATCGTTAAGGGGTTTACTTACGACAGCGTGGGCAAAGACAAGCTTAACTATGCCAGCATCTATGTTGCCGATGCTAGCGGTGAAGACCTGTTTCATTTTGTTACCAACCGCGGCGACGGCAGTTACATGATCACTTTACCGCTGGGGGCTAACTATGCATACCGTGCCGACCGCGTTGGATATCTTGACATTAGTGATACCATTCGTCTTGCAGAAATTGATTCCATGCAAGTGGTTGACCACAATATCCCATTACTACCTCAGGGCTACCAGGCGCCGATCACCGATAGCACCATACTCACTATCCACTTCCCTAAGAACAGTGCTGCACTTACCGACTCTGACAAAGCTGCCCTTCAAGAAGCTATATCACCATGGCTCAGCAAACAGGGCTTATATATTATGGTGCATGGCTACACCGATAATACCGGCACTCCAATGATCAACGAACAGCTCTCTTATATGCGAGCCGGTTTAGTTGCACGGGCGCTCAACGAGGTTGGCATTGACAACTCCACAGTACATCCGCAAGGCTGGGGCGAAGCAGATCCTATAGCATCGAATGACACGGAAGAAGAACGCGGGCTGAACCGCAGGGTAGAGGTGATCGTAAGGTGGTAATTACAAGCAAAACGAATAGCCACTAATTACATACTTCGCTATCAACAGGCATTCCCGCCGAGAAAAATGTTGCAAAATGATACCGGGCGCGTTGAAAGTTTTCTCTTTTCTACTGTTTTCATGATGTCGCTTTTTTGAGATAGGCAGGTGAAGCGGCCTAATATTCTTTCGCCACTACATCTATTACAATAGCAAAAATACAAATTATATATTACATATGAAAATAAAAAGCGCCCGCAATAATGCGGACGCTTTTGTTTGCAATAGGCCCCCTATGATACTTTATTGTACCGAGATCCTTGTTCTGAAGTTTTGACTGCCGTTGGTCAGGTGCAGCATGTACATGCCACGTGCAACCGGACCGAGGTCGAACTGCAGTTTGTTGCCTTCAAGAGCAGTTTGTTTCTGGATAACCTTACCTGCCATATCCGTGATCACAACTTCTGACTTCTCAAGACCTGCTGGCAGTTCTACTGTGAACGCGCCAGTGTTCGGGTTCGGATAAACTTTCACATCTGTAGTTACCATAGCTTTTACACCGTGGTTATCACCTTCTTCACCGTCACCAGTTCCGCTGTTCTTGTTGCTCGGACAGTCGCCCAATACACAGCCGTGTGCCAGATGGGCTGCGATAGCCGATGTTGGCAGACACTGTTGTTGTGTGTTAGCAGGGTTGCCCGGAGGATAATGGCAGATCTTCACTTTGTTGCCACAACGTACATCTATCACCTGAACTGGCATACTTTGCGTAATGCTGCAACCGGTAGCGTCAGTAATAGTTACTGTGTAGACAGTACTTACCAGCGGACTCATTGAAGCGTTTGCCGAAGCAGGCGTAGCACAACCCGTGATCGGGGTCCAGCTGTAGTTGCGAGGACCTACACCATCCTGAACGGTTGAGCTCAGAGTCACTGACTGAGGACCATAACCCAGGTAGATTGTGTGGATCTGGTGGTTGGCATTGATCGTGTTCACAGGGCTCACTGCAACTGCTGCATTGTTCAGCGCGTGAACCGTGATCACCTGGTCGCAGGTGGTAAAGTTACCTGACACGTCAGTTGCTTTCCATGTGCGGGTGATCGTGTAGTTGTAGTAACCGCTGTTAGCAGGGTTGCTGTTTTGAGTACTTACGTCGCTGCTTGTTATAGCAACTGGCGCGCAGTTGTCAGAACCTGTTGCAGAACCATTGTCTGCTACACTTGTCTTACAGCTTACCGTTGCGTTAGCAGGGCAAGTGATAGATGGTGCAGTGATATCCTGAACAGTGATCACCTGGTTAGCTGATGTAGCGTTACCGGTCACGTCAGTCGCTGTCCATGTACGGGTAATTACATAATTGTAATGACCTGCATTGTTCGCGTTAGCATTCTGAGTGCTGGCGTCGCTGTAGGTAATAGCAACTGGTGAGCAGTTGTCTGTACCAGTAGCAGTACCGTTTGCTGTTGTTGAATTATCATCCTGGCAATTCAGCGTAACGTTTGCAGGAACAGTTATGCCTGGTTTAGTTACATCCTGAACGGTGATGGTTTGATCAGCAGATGTGCTGTTACCAGTTACGTCGGTCGCCGTCCATGTACGAGTAATTACATAGTTGTAGTAACCTGCATTATTTACGTTAGCATTCTGAGTGCTGGCATCGCTATAAGTAATTGCAACTGGTGAACAGTTGTCTGTACCTGTAGCAGTACCATTAGCGGTAGTCGAGTTGTCGTCCTGGCAATTCAGCGTTACGCTTGCAGGAACTGTAATACCAGGTTTAGTTATATCCTGAACGGTGATCACCTGGTTAGCTGATGTAGCGTTACCAGTTACGTCAGTTGCTGTCCATGTACGGGTAATTACATAATTGTAATGGGCTGCACTGTTCACGTTAGCATTTTGTGTGCTGGCATCACTGTAAGTAATTGCAACTGGTGAGCAGTTGTCTGTACCTGTTGCAGTACCGTTTGCCGAAGTTGAATTATCATCCTGGCAGTTCAGTGTTACGTTAGCCGGAACAGTGATGCCTGGCTTAGTTACGTCTTGTACCGTGATCACTTGATCAGCTGAAATGCTGTTACCAGTTACATCAGTTGCTGTCCATGTACGAGTGATCACATAATTATAATGACCAGCATTGTTCACGTTAGCATCCTGGGTGCTGGCATCGCTGTAGGTAATTGCAACTGGCGAGCAGTTGTCTGTACCTGTTGCTGTACCATTAGCAGTTGTTGAATTATCATCCTGGCAATTCAGAGTAACGTTTGCAGGAACTGTGATACCAGGTTTCGTTACATCCTGAACGGTAATAGCCTGGTTGGCTGATACACTGTTATTTGATGCGTCGGTCGCTGTCCACGTACGAGTGATCACATAATTATAGTGACCTGCGTTGTTAACGTTAGCATCCTGAGTGCTGGCATCTACGTAGCTAACAGTAGCACCGCAGTTGTCTGTAGCAGAAGCCATGCCGGTTGCTGATGTAGCAGTAGAACCATCGCAGCTAACTGTAATGCCGGAAGGAATTGTCAGTACTGGTTTTGTGGTATCCAATACAGTTACAGTAGCCGTTGTGGTTGAAGTATTGTTCGCTCCGTCAGTACCTACCAGTGTTACAGTATTAGCACCAAGGTTGCTGCAGTTGTAAGTCAGCGAAGAAACTTTAGGCATTGTGTAAGTAGCCTGTATGTACAGGCGTTTACCTGTGCCAAAGCAAGGATCGCCAAACAGGGTATTACTAGCCGGGATAGTTACTGAGTTTTGCCCGATCGCTAAGCTTGAAACTACAGACATACTGCTGGAAGAATGACAGCCACTTGTTGTGAAGTTGCCGCATGAACCGTTTGGCGTACCATAGCTTGCAAAATTGACAGCCGAAATAGTAGCGCCTGCCGGTGCTGTAAGCACTGCATCGCTTCCATGCTCAATACCGATAGCACAAATAGTACCGGTTGTTGAACCAGCACCTACCAGGCTCAGGTTCAGGGTTCCGCAATTGTCTGAAGAACCATTGTTAACCTGTGACGGTGTAATAGTGGCAGTACCACTAGCACCCAGGTAAGCAGTGATGTTCTGAGCCGCTACTGACGGATTCACATTGTCAGTTACCGTAACAGTAAATGAACATTGTGCTGTACCGCACGAGTTGGTGGCTTTTACAAGCACATTGGTAACGCCCTTGTTGAAAGAGAGGCCGCTGCCGTTACCTGAACTGCTAGCTGTTGTAGCACCAGTCAAGGTGTACGTGATAGCTGGTGCAGGAATACCTGTTGCGCTTGTAGCATAGTTCACAACTGCATTACATGAAGCTGGGGTTGTATTTGCATTCATGTTCGACGGGCATGCCGAAAATGCCGGCATTGTGTTTACGGTTACACTTAGTGGCGATGAAGTGGCTGTACAACCTGTTTTAGTAACGTCAACGGAGTAGCTGCCGCTTACAGTTGCTGTGTAGCTTGAGTTGTTAGCATTTGCTATGTTATTACCAGTCAATTTCCATTGGTAGGTATTACCCGAACCTGTGTTCGCATTCAGCACAACTGAGCCGCAGCCTGTTGCACCACCAACCGGTGTGATCGTAGCAACAGGAGGAACGAAAGCTGCACAAGTGCCCGAAGCATTTCCGGCAACCCAGTCAGAGGTACCACCAGTCAATGCGAAGTTCTGCAGCGTACCGTTCTTACCGCTTGCGCTCAGATCTGTAAGAGTAGTTACTGCGGTATTATTACCACCAATAAGGCCCTGATTGAACCTATAATATTCAACAAGGCCATTTTGTGGCAGGCTGAGTTCGCAGCCAACATTGTTTGTTATCTCGCCTTCACACAGTGCCCTGTTCCAGATGCGTACTTCGTCTATCTGGCCTTTCATAAACCTTTGGGTAGCGAACCTGCTGTCTTTACCAAGTGCTATAACCGAGTTAGGTTCATTTACTAAATGATTTGTAACACCAACGGGTGATGAAGACACCAGCACACCGTCTTTGTAAAACTTCATACCGGCAGGACTAGCTACGCCAGTATACTTATGCCAACCTGGAGTTACCGGCACTTCTATGTCCCTAGATACGCCGTTGTCATTAATATAGAACTGCACAACATGGTAACCGGGAACATAGTGCATCAGCCATTGCATAGAAGTGTTCACGTTCTCCGCCGACTGCGAAATACCTGATCCCATACCGCTTGACGGGTCAATGATCGCTGTCCATTCTACGGTCAGCTCATTGCCAAAGCTATTGTAAGGATTCGCGATCCTAACATAGTCATCAACACCATCGAAGTCCAATGCGCCCGCAGGTGGAAGAGAAGCTGTAGTGAAAGACACCTCGTTTCCGTAAGAAGTGCCCGCAGAGTTGGTAGCATACGACCTTACATAATAAGTTGTACCCATACTGAGTCCACTAAGGTTCGAAGTAAAGGCGCCTGTACCGGTACCATCTGTAGTAAAATTATTAGCAGTAGTAGGAACAGGCGAAGTACCATATGCCACACCACGCGCACTTACAGCAGCGCCACCATCACTGGTTACGTTGCCACCTGTTACGGCAGCTGTACTAGTAACGCCGGTAGCAGCATCGGTAGTTACCACAGGCTGGCCCGGAGCTGACGTACCGCCAGCTGCGTCATCCACAAATAATATTGGGTTAACAGCCTGATCTGAGTAATTGAAACAGCCGAGACCCAGGGTGTATGTACCTGCTGCACCGGCAGTAAAGCTGGCAGAATGCCAGCCAGTACTTCCATAGCTCCCGGTAACGATGGTTCCCGGTGAGCTAAAAGAATTAACCGTAACGGCAAGTAATTGCAGTTGCTGGTAGCCGGGGCCAACCAGGCTGGCAAATACGCCATCGTTATACGGAGAATAATCCTGGGAAACATAGTTCCAGTATACATTCACGGTTTGACCAGCACCCAGGAAAACCGATTGCTTAATACTTCCGTAGTTAGTTGAACCATTGATAACGCTGGCATTCATGTTGGTCAGCGCACCGGCAGTCAATCCCAAAAAGGTTTCCGTAGAACTCCTGGATGTTCCTGATGCAGGTTCGATACGGGCCATACGGGTATTGGCCGGAGTTACCAGCCAGCTTTGTTGATTAAACCCAGAGACCACCGAAGTGCTTGAGGTCGCGGTCCAGCCCGAAAGCGTACCGTCCTCAAAACCCGGGTTACTAAACTGGGCTGATGACTCAGCCGGCAGTCCTGCTACAAAAAGAAGAGCAAGAGCGTATACGAATTTCAAAATGTTCTTTCTCATAACAGGTCTCCTTTAAAGTCTGCGTTAACAATTTGATATTGGTCTCCGTTTTGAACAAGATCCATATCCACCATCACTACTTTGTAGCCCTGTTCGGTATGGTTGTAGAAGTAGGTCAGAGAAACAGCAACCTGTTTGCCTTCATTCTTTACTGCGCCTACCACAAAATAGTTGGAAAGCGACCCCGAAGCTATTTGATCGGTCGACCTGAGACTCAGGGAACGGCCACGGGCGGTAGCCTCCCGCGCAAGCTGAACGCCTGCCGGCAATCCCATAACGTTTACAGCACCTTTGCCGTTGGCCGCATAATACTTTTCAAAGCCCGGCTGGTTGATGCAAGCCAGCACGATCTGTTCGGTTGCGGCAGACGACGTTGCGCTAATGCCGCGGGCACCAGACGTTGGGGCACGGTCGGGGCCCCGGTCTGCCCGTGTCGCCTGTGCGTAGACAGACAACGTGGCCAGGGATAACCCGACCATCAGGAGTAATCGTTTCATTTGGTTTGTGTTTAATTGTACTGGTAAAAGATTTTCGCTAACAGGTAAAAAAAAGAGAGAAATGGACGCCGAAACGTTCAATTCTCTCTTAATAGAACTTATGTGGTGAGCAACACACAACTAATCGTTATGCATCGCCGGGGTAATTCAGGCTGCAAATATTGCTTTTGAAATATTCCTTGTCAAGTGCTTGCGTTAAAAGCAACGTTACAATCATCGTTACAACTTATAATGCAATCAAAATCTGTAAATTATATCATGGCAGCCTTTTGATCCAGAGCCAACTTTGAAACGCAAAAAGCCTTTGTTTTAACCAGTTTTTAATAACAATATTTAATAAAAAAAGAAGCGCCCGCAAAAAATGCGGGCGCTTTTCTTCATATACCTCTGTCTGTAAATTCCTATTGAACCGAGATCCTTGTTCTGAAGTTTTGACTGCCGTTGGTCAGGTGCAGCATGTACATGCCACGTGCAACCGGACCGAGGTCGAACTGCAGTTTGTTGCCTTCAAGAGCAGTTTGTTTCTGGATAACCTTACCAGCCATATCCGTGATCACAACTTCTGACTTCTCAAGACCAGCTGGCAGTTCTACTGTGAACGCGCCAGTGTTCGGATTCGGGTATACTTTCACTTCGGTCACCGCTAGGGCTTCTACACCGTGGTTATCACCTTCTTCACCGTCACCAGTTCCGCTGCTCTTGTTGCTCGGACAGTCGCCCAATACACAGCCGTGTGCCAGGTGGGCAGCGATAGCTGATGTTGGCAGACACTGTTGTTGTGTGTTAGCAGGGTTGCCCGGAGGATAATGGCAGATCTTCACTTTGTTGCCACAACGTACATCTATTACCTGCACCGGCATGCTCTGCGTGATGCTGCAACCCGTACCGTCGGTAATAGTTACCGTATAGGTTGTGCTTACCAGCGGGCTAACCGATGTCGTAGCAGAAGCAGGGGTAACACTTCCAGTGATAGGTGTCCAGCTGTAGCTGCGTGGACCAACACCATCCTGAACCGTTGAGCTCAGCGATACCGATTGTGGACCATAACCCAGGTAGATCGTATGGATCTGGTGGTTGGCATTGATCGTGTTCACAGGACTTACTGCTACTGCTGCATTGTTCAGCGCGTGAACAGTGATCACCTGGTCGCAGGTAGTGAAGTTACCTGACACGTCAGTTGCCTTCCAGGTACGGGTGATCGTGTAGTTGTAGTAACCGCTGTTAGCAGGGTTGCCATTCTGAGTGCTTACGTCGCTGCTTGTTATGGCAACTGGCGAGCAATTATCAGAACCAGTTGCAGAACCATTGTCTGCTACACTTGTCTTACAGCTTACTGTTTTGTTAGCAGGACATGTAATGCTTGGTTTAGTAACGTCCTGAACAGTGATCACCTGGTTGGCTGAAGTGCTATTACCGGTCACGTCAGTTGCTGTCCATGTACGGGTAATTACATAGTTGTAGTGACCTGCATTGTTCACGTTAGCATTTTGTGTGCTGGCATCGCTGTAAGTAATAGCAACTGGTGAGCAGTTGTCAGTACCGGTAGCAGTACCATTAGCGGTAGTTGAATTATCATCCTGGCAATTCAGGGTAACGTTCGCCGGAACAGTGATACCTGGTTTAGTTACATCCTGAACGGTGATGGTCTGATCAGCCGAAGTGCTGTTACCGGTCACGTCAGTTGCTGTCCATGTGCGGGTAATTACATAGTTGTAGTGACCTGCATTGTTCATGTTAGCATTCTGCGTGCTGGCATCGCTGTAAGTAATAGCAACTGGCGAGCAGTTGTCTGTACCTGTTGCAGTACCATTAGCGGTTGTTGAATTATCATCCTGGCAATTCAGGGTAACGTTTGCAGGAACTGTGATACCAGGTTTAGTTACATCCTGAACGGTGATGGTTTGGTCAGCCGAAGTGCTGTTACCAGTTACATCAGTTGCTGTCCATGTGCGAGTGATCACGTAGTTGTAATGACCAGCGTTGTTCCCGTTAGCATTCTGCGTGCTGGCATCGCTGTAAGTAATGGCAACCGGTGAACAGTTGTCAGTACCTGTTGCTGTACCATTAGCCGAAGTTGAATTATCATCCTGGCAGTTCAGGGTAACGTTTGCAGGAACTGTGATGCCTGGCTTAGTTACGTCTTGAACAGTGATGGTCTGATCAGCCGAAGTGCTGTTACCGGTCACGTCAGTTGCTGTCCATGTGCGGGTAATTACATAGTTGTAGTGACCAGCGTTGTTCATATTAGCATTCTGCGTGCTGGCATCGCTGTAAGTAATGGCAACTGGCGAGCAGTTGTCAGAACCAGTCGCAGTACCATTAGCACCTGTTGAATTATCATCCTGGCAATTCAGGGTAACGTTTGCAGGAACTGTGATACCAGGTTTAGTTATATCCTGAACGGTGATGGTTTGGTCAGCAGAAGTGCTGTTGCCAGTAACATCAGTTGCTGTCCATGTACGAGTGATCACGTAGTTGTAATGACCAGCGTTGTTCACATTAGCATCCTGTGTGCTGGCATCGTTGTAAGTAATGGCAACCGGTGAGCAGTTGTCTGTACCGGTAGCAGTACCATTAGCTGTTGTTGAATTATCATCCTGGCAATTCAGCGTAACATTTACCGGAACTGTGATACCAGGTTTAGTTACATCCTGTACCGTAATTGTCTGAATGCTTGTGTTAGCATTATTGTTTACATCAATTGCTTTCCAAGTACGGGTAATGGTGTAGTTATAGTGTGCAGCATTATTTATGTTAGCATCTTGTGTGCTTACATCGCTGTGTGAAATTTCCAAAACACCGCAATTATCATTAGCCGTTGCAGTTCCGGTTGCAGCTGGTGCAGATGAAGCATGGCAATTGATAGTAGTGCTTGCAGGAGCATTCACAACCGGCAGCTGTGCATCTTTCACTGTAACTGTAAAGCTGCAGTTAGAAGTGTTGCCACAACCATCTTTAGCCTGCACATTTACCGTCGTTATACCAATAGGGAACGAAGTACTCGGATTCTTAGAATAGGTAATAACCGGAACATTATCGCAGTTGTCTGTCGCAGTAGCAGCAAAGCTCACGATAGCACCGCATTGGTTGTTGTCATTGTTTACTACAATGTTTGCGGGACAGTTTAGTGTAGGTGCAGTTGCATCTATTACACTGACATTCTGTTCGGCAGCAGCCATGTTGCCAGCAGCATCCTTACTAGTCCAAACCCTGTTACGTTGATAAGCCGTAGGGCATGCAGACTTGTAGAACACTTTTACGTTGTCCATCTGACCAACGAACTTGTTAGCAGACACATTGAATAAGACATTGCGATAGTCATAGCCAATAAAGGTGCGGACGTTGCCATCTTTGTTCATGGTCACCACGCCCGGTGTAGATGTAGTGTTATCCAACACACCATCTATATACAGCTTAAGTGCTGTACCATTTCTTTCACCAGCAACATGGTGCCATTGGCCATCGTTCACAGATGCATTAGAATACATCTCGCCAAGACCACCGTCGCCCGATACCAGGAAGTAAGCCTTACCCGGCACGCTGGTTGCGCCATTGTGGTTCGTACCTATTTTCAGGATATATTGACCATCAACACTGGCATCTCTCTGTTGAATAATGGTCATTCCACCACTGCTGGTAGTTTTTACCCATGCACTTACAGAGAAGTCACCAGTACCACTAATACTACCAGCAGTACCTGCGTCTATAGTTGCTGTACCATTGAACAGGAAGCTGTTGGCACCAAAGAGACCCGGTGCATATTGGATACCCGATGCAGTACCATTAGCGCCACCAACCACATCACTGGTATTACCATCAGCCGGCCAGTAGTGTGTCTGATTAGCGGCCACGTTCGGGAACTGGAAGTAGTTAACTGCGGTTGCACCGTTGCAATTATCGCTTGCTGTCACTATTGCAGGTGTCGGAACTGATTCACATGATGCAGTTGTATTAGAAGGGACACCAGCGAATACCGGTGCGGTCACATCTTTGATAGTAACGGTGAAATTGCAGGTAGCAGAACCGCAGGAGTTTGTTGCGGTGATCGTAACATTGGTAACACCAACATTGAACTGAGTACCACTACCATTGCCAGAACCACTTGCAGTGGTAGCACCAGTCATAGAATATGTCAAAGCAGGAGCAGGTGTACCAGTAGTAGCTACCAGCGCATTGTAAGCTATACCTGTTTTACATTGACCCGGTGCGTTGTCTGCCGATATAGGCTGCGGACACTGAGTAAATGCTGGCATTGAGCAGTTGATCGTACCGCGTATTGCAAACGCGTACGTAGCCTCATCGCAGTCATTGCTGGCGATGTTCACCGTAGCATTGTGCTGGGTTACAGAAGAACCATTGAAGACAATGTTATAGTTAGCACTACCTGCAGCCGGAATGGTTATAGGGAAGCTGATACCATTGACTGAGAAGTTGCCCGCTTGTGCTCCGGTAAAGCTGATACCATTTACGGTTATCGGCGCTGTACCATTATTCTCGATAGCAAATGCTTTGGTAATCGTGTTCCCAAGACCTGTGCTACCCATATCAGTATTAGCGGCCGCAGATACAGTAGTAGTATTATTAAAGATATTCTGACCGTTACCCTTCACATGAATATCGCCCACCAGGTATGGCGTGCAATTGGTAGTAGCACCGCCTGGAGCTATCCAGTTTGATGTAGCACCATTCAGTGCGAAGGCATTAAGCGTACCAGTTGAGGCATTAGCCGTGGCATCAGTCAGTGTATTTACACTGCTGTTGTTTGCATTAGCAAAGCCCTGGTCAAAGTTGTAGTTAGCAAACAGGCCGTTACCTTGTCCATTCAGCTGGCAGCTGTACTGGGCAGTGATCTCAGCGCTACACAACGCCCTATTCCAAACACGAACTTCATCGATAGCTCCTTTGAAGAAACGGCGTGTGCCATAGCCAGCATCATCGTTATGTTTACCGATGTGCATGTGCACCGTGTTATTCAGCGCAACAGCTGCATGGTTGATGCTTGCAACCTCAGTACCGTTTACGAATACCTTAAAATTACCCAGGTTATATACCACAGCCACATGCGACCATTGGTCAGCGACGATACCGGGCGCATTTAATATCTCGTGGAAACCGTTCTTGTATTCAATTACTATACGAGAACCACCATTGTATACGTTCACACCAAAACCTAAGCCGTAATTACCGGGTAGGTCATTACTGAGTACATTGTTTGGATAGAACACATCGCCTTCCGGACGAAGTTCTGGTTTTACCATTGCTTCGAGCGTAACAGGGATTGAATTGATAGCAGGCATAACCGGTATACCTATCCAATCGTTGATACCATCAAAATGAAGCGCCTTACCCGGCTGATTAACTACGACAGTAGTCATACCTGTATCCTTACAGCCATTGGCATCTGTACCTGTAACTATATAGGCACCTGCTGCTGTAAGTTGCGCATTATTAATATTAAATGATTGGCCCGCAGCGATAAAGCCGTTAGGACCAGTCCATGTATAAGAAGTTGCGCCGCTGGCAGATACGGTGGCAGTGCCTCCCATATTTACCGGGCTATTGTTAGTAGCAGTTACCGCAGGCAATGCATTTACCGTCACCACGACAGGCGCAGATTTAGCCTTACCGCAAATGCCAGTGATATCTACTGTATAGCTACCGGCTTGCTTAACCACCAGGGTCTGACTGTTGGCACCATTAATACTATTTCCATTAAGCTTCCACTGGTAAGCACTTCCATCGCTTGCTGACAGGATAACTGAATCGCCCTGGCAGAATGTAGTAGTACTATTTGGAGTGATCTTGGCAGTTGAATAAGTAACACCATACTTATTGCTCAGGTATACGTTTATATCCTGGATCTCGCATTCTGTAAGCACACGATCATAAACAATAAACTCAGCGATGTCACCATCCATGAATCCATCATCACCATCGAAACCGAGGCGCAGCGATGTTTTTGCATTCAACGGTTCGGTCTGGTCTGTAAACGTGCCCAGCAGGCTACCATTGAACCAGAATGAAGAACCATTTGCAGGACCATTATTTACACCACCGCTCACTTGGCCATCATAGATAGCAGTGAACAGGTAGAGATTACCTGGAACACCTGAATTAGGAATTACTGTATAAGGAGGATTTTGGTTGGGACCGCGTGAAGCAATACCATTATTGTTGTTGCCGGTAAAGCTAAATGAAGCCAATGCGAACCTGTCCCAGTTGCCGTCATCATTACCCCAAATACCTTCATGTCCCTGGCCGCTGAGTCGGTAAACAGTAATAACACTTACGTCAGGTGTTACACCTGCGCGTATATCGATATTACCAAAGTTATAAACGTTGCTACCTGCAAAACGAACCACGGGTTTTCCGTTAATCACCGAAGCTGCATCTGATCTAATAACACCTGCGTTAGTGCCAGCCAGCTGTACACCATCATTACCATTTCCCGATTTATCGTTCCATGTATTGATAGCCGAATTATTAGCAGGGTTATTACCGCTGTTACCATCGGCATCTATATCCGAAGCATCGAGCCAGGTACGGATACCACTGATAACGTCTGCCGGACCTTGCAATACTTTAACCAGCGTAGTTGCCGTAGAAGAACAGCCACCAGTTGTACCGGTAACAGTATAAGTACCTGCATTAGAAAGTTGCGCGAAACCGATGGTGGCCGTAGGACCGTTGGCAGTGAAGCCACCTGGACCGTTCCATGAATAGGTGGTAGCACCTGCTGCAGATAATTCAATATTGCCCGTGATTGGTACCGGGCCATCATTACTGGCAGTCACCACTGGAACTTGCACCATATATGGGGCTGGAGAAGATACGAATCCACAGCTGTTCGCAACAGTGATGGACTGAAGTGAGCAAACGCCCGGCGGTAGCGTAACCACTATGTTTGTATGAGTTGAAGCAACAACGTTCATTGTGGTGCTGCCGATATTCACCACCGGTGTAGTACCGAAATTGGTACCCGATATAGTGACGTTTGTTCCGGGAATAGCATTGTTAGGGGTAATAGCGTTAATTACTGGTGGCACAGTGATCCCGAAACTGAAGGGTACCGACGCCATACAACCGTTATTTACTATTACCGCACCGCTGCAATTAGTTACCACAGGTGCAATAAAAGAAAGTGAAGTTGGCGAGCTTACATTCGCTGAAATGGTGCTGCCCAGGTAGTTCACACTAGTAGCACCGGGAATGAAATTGGTTCCTGAGATCGTTACCAGGTATCCGCCAGCTGTTGTTGGTGAATTAGCTATTACGTTAGTAACTACAGGTTGCTGCGATACCACGTAAGGAACTGAGCCTGATATGGCATTACAAGCATTTGTCACTACAATATTACCTGCACATGCCGCCGAGGGCGATGGCAGTACTGCTGTGATGCTGGTATTATTGTACGATATTATCGAAAGATTAGTACTGCCATATTTAACTGTTCCCGACTGTCCGAAGTTATTACCACTGATCACAATGGTGGATCCGGGAGCCGCGTTCATTGGGGTAATATTTGCAATAGATGGCGGCGTCGTTATGGTATAACTAAAAGCTGTTGACGAAGAACCACAACCTGAGGGACTGTTAACGATCACTGTGCCAGAGCACATGGCGTTGGTGATGGCTGGCAGAGTAAAGGTGATGGCTGTTGTCGTAACTGAGGTAACTGCTACCGGTATCCCATCAAGCGTTACGGTGCTGCCTGGTTTAAAATTGGTACCATTGATCGTTACCTGAACACCACCTGTCATAGGCCATGACGAAGGAGCAGGGCTTAAAGATGCAACCACGGGTGTTGAGCTAAGGCTTCCACCTTCAATAAACACACCTGAATCATACCGGTCATCAAAAATATCAGCTATTGCTATTTTTAAGTGGTAAGTAGAACAAGGAATAACTGCCGACGAAGCGACAAACAGCTTCGTAAAGCCATCAAACTTAATTGATGTACCGGCACTATTGTTTATATAATTTATGCCGAGTGGATTATTTCCGGTGTTGGTACATTGCGCTAAAGTTGACTGGCCGGCATTACCCACAACACCCGAAGTACTGTTGATTGTAACCGGAGTATTGGTCCCGGGTATCAACGCCATATTCTTAGATCCCGAGATACCTGGACCGGAAATGAAAAAGGCAAAGGCATCATTGTACTGGCTACAACCATACCCGGTGTATTCTTCAGACGCAAACTGGTAGCGGAAACGCACCGTGTCGCCCTGGGGAACAAAATCAAAATTTAAGACGCAAGCGTCTGCTGTTGTCGCGCCACCCATTAGCGAGGACAATTGCGCATCGCCGGCTCCGCCTGTCGCTACGTCGGCAAGCGATGATGCTGCGCCCGGCATGTTTGCAGCCTGGCCAGTTGTCATGATAATACCGCTCGAAATACCCAGCGGACTAGAGCCACTTACAGAGAAGGTTCCATTACCCACCCCAGGGCAGGTAAGCGTAACATTGGAGATCGTGACGCCCGATCCCACAAGCGCGTTGGCCAATTGCGTCGCCGCCTGGTTGGCCACCACAGATAGCTGCGCAAAGGCAGTTATCGGTAATAACGCAAGCAGCAGGGCCGTGCTTTTGATAAAAAGCCTTGAAGATGCTTTGATCGTTTTCATAAAAAGTTTGTGGTAATGATATAATGAATGTCTTAGTGGCTGAACCGGTTAAGGTTTACTAAAGGCTACCTTGTAAGTCTCCTGGTTCTCGCCATACATGAATTCAACATAGTAATTGCCGGGAGACAGGCTGGATATATCTATGTTTTTCCCCATCCTGCGGGTAACGGTCTGAGTTTCCAGATCGATCATCTCCTTGTTATCAGCATCAATGATGTGAGCGTTCAGCTCAAAAGCCGAAGTGACGCTTATCTCCAGTACCAGGTTATTGTCGGTAACCGGAATAGGTGACAGCGAATAGTGAACGGTGCATGTGGCACTCGGGCTAAAGTCTCCGGTTATCCGTCCGCGTTCGCCAGTTTGTGCGCTGGCCGAAAAAACCGTCAAAAGCAGCAAGAGTAATGAGGAGATCAGGATTGTGTGTTTCATAAACTGGTATTGAAAAGTTTAAATTTCGCATTGGGGTTGGGTGAACAAGGTCTAAGAGCAGAGCTTCTATGTCAACTTTTTAGTCTCGGCAAATATTTTACTTATTCACTTTTAATGAAATAAACGCTACAGCCTAACAAAATGTAAGTGCGGATAATTGATGGGTTTTAAAACAACACGGTGCCTGTATCGGCGTCAGACGCTCCTATCCAACTGCTGCATACATAAAAAACGGTTCTATTGGACGGCCGTTTATATGTTACAAATTAACCGGGCGACAAATATTGGAATTATGGTTATTAATGTCAAGTTACACTCATTAAAACAACGTTACATTTCCGTTACAGTCGAGTTACAGTTCCTCAATATATTTTAATTGAACTATTTACATATTAATAATAAAATACTTAAATAGAGGAAAAAATCTATAAAATATTAAGGCCCCGCAAAATTGCGGGGCCTTTTATTATTCATATACCCAAGTAGACGATATATAATTACTGAACCGAGATCCTTGTTCTGAAGTTTTGACTGCCGTTGGTCAGGTGCAGCATGTACATGCCACGAGCAACCGGACCGAGGTCGAACTGCAGTTTGTTGCCTTCAAGAGCAGTTTGTTTCTGGATAACCTTACCTGCCATATCCGTGATCACAACTTCTGACTTCTCAAGACCAGCTGGCAGTTCTACCGTGAACGCGCCAGTGTTCGGATTCGGGTATACTTTCACATCTGTAGTTACCATAGCTTCTACACCGTGGTTATCACCTTCTTCACCGTCACCAGTTCCGCTGTTCTTGTTGCTCGGACAGTCGCCCAATACACAGCCGTGTGCCAGGTGGGCAGCGATAGCTGATGTTGGCAGACACTGTTGTTGTGTGTTAGCAGGGTTGCCCGGAGGATAATGGCAGATCTTCACTTTGTTGCCACAACGTACATCTATTACCTGCACCGGCATGCTTTGCGTGATGCTGCAACCCGTACCGTCGGTAATAGTTACCGTATAGGTTGTGCTTACCAGCGGGCTAACCGATGTCGTAGCAGAAGCAGGGGTAACACTTCCAGTGATAGGTGTCCAGCTGTAGCTGCGTGGACCAACACCATCCTGAACCGTTGAGCTCAGCGATACCGATTGTGGACCATAACCCAGGTAGATCGTATGAATCTGGTGGTTGGCATTGATCGTGTTCACAGGGCTCACTGCAACTGCTGCATTGTTCAGCGCATGAACTGTGATCACCTGGTCGCAGGTAGTAAAGTTACCTGACACGTCAGTTGCTTTCCATGTGCGGGTGATCGTGTAGTTGTAGTAACCGCTGTTGGCTGGGTTGCTATTCTGAGTGCTTACGTCGCTGCTTGTTATGGCAACTGGAGAGCAATTATCAGAACCAGTTGCAGTACCATTGTCTGCTACACTTGTCTTACAGCTTACTGTTTTGTTAGCAGGACATGTAATGCTTGGTTTAGTAACGTCCTGTACAGTGATCACCTGGTTAGCTGATGTAGCGTTACCGGTCACGTCAGTCGCTGTCCATGTACGGGTAATTACATAATTGTAATGACCTGCGTTATTCACGTTAGCATTCTGAGTGCTGGCATCGCTGTAAGTAATAGCAACCGGTGAGCAGTTGTCTGTACCGGTAGCAGTACCATTAGCCGAAGTTGAATTATCATCCTGGCAATTCAGGGTGACGTTTGCAGGAACTGTGATACCAGGTTTAGTTACATCCTGTACCGTGATTGTCTGATCAGCCGAAGTGCTGTTACCAGTTACATCAGTTGCTGTCCATGTACGAGTGATCACGTAGTTGTAATGACCAGCGTTGTTCACATTAGTATTCTGCGTGCTGGCATCGCTGTAAGTAATAGCAACCGGTGAGCAGTTGTCTATACCTGTTGCAGTACCATTAGCTGTAGTTGAATTATCATCCTGGCAGTTCAGCGTAACGCTTGCAGGTACAGTGATACCAGGTTTAGTTACATCCTGTACTGTGATGGTTTGCGTGCAGCCATTGCTGTTGCCTGTTACATCAGTTGCCGTCCATGTACGAGTGATCACATAGTTATAGTGACCAGCATTGTTCACGTTTGCATCCTGGGTGCTCACATCGCTATGAGTAATAGTTACCGGACTGCAGTTATCATCCGCAGTCATTGCACCAAGTGACTCAGGTGTTGTATCATCCTGGCAGTTTACAGTTACAGTCGATGGACAGTTAGTAACTGTTGGCGCAGCAGCATCTTCTACAGAAATTACCTGTGTACAGCTGTTGCTGTTGCCAGTTACATCTTTCGCAACCCATGTACGAGTGATCGTATAGTTGTAATGAGCAACATCGTTCACATTAGCGCTTTGTGTGCTAACGTCACTGCGAGTGATCATTACAGGACCGCAATTATCATTAGCCGTTGCCGTACCCGTGGTAGATATTGAGCTGTCACCGTCGCAGGCGATAGTGATAGCCGAGGGGCAATTGATAGTTGGTTTAGTTACGTCTTGAACAGTTATTGTCTGAACGGCAGACACAGTATTATTGCTCGCGTCTTTAGCTGTCCATGTACGGCTAATAACATAGTTGTAGTGTGCCGCGCTGTTTATGTTCGCGCTTTGTGTACTTGCGTCAGTAAAGCTTACAGTTGCACCACAAATATCAGTTGCAGAAGCATTACCTGTTGCAGCCGGACCTGATGAACCATTGCAGTTAACAGTGATGTTTGCTGGTATATTCAGTACAGGTTTGATCGTATCCAATACGGTTACGATCGCGGTAGCAGATGAAGTATTACCGGTGGCATCTTTACCCACCAGCGTTACTGTGTTACTACCTACCATGCCGCAGTTAAAGCTCAGTAAAGGAACATTGGCAGGCGTCGTCATCTGATAAGTCGCTTGTATATACAGGCGTTTACCTGCACCGAAGCAAGGATCACCAAACAGGTCATTGCTAGCAGGAATGGTTACTGAATTCTGGCCAATTGCCAGGTTAGAAACTACAGACATACTGCTGGCCGAGTGGCAGCTGCTTGTTGTAAAGTTTCCACAAGATCCATTCGGCAGACCATAGCTGGCAAAGTTGATAGCAGAGATCACAGCGCCGGCAGGAGCCGTCAGAACCGCACTGTTGCCGTGCTCAACACCGGTAGCACAAATAGTGCCTGTTGTTGTAGTTGTACCTATCAGGCTCAGGCTCACTGTTCCGCAGTTGTCTGAAGAACCATTGTTCACATCGGCCGCTGCGATAGTTGCCACACCGCTCGCGTTCAAATAAGCAGTGATATTCTTAGTGACTACCACTGGATTCACATTATCATTTACAGTAACGGTGAATGAGCATTGTGCTGTACCGCAAGAATTGGCAGCAGTAACGGCAACGGTTGTCACACCTTTATTGAAGGTAAGACCAGAACCATTCCCTGCACCAGAACCGGCTGTAGCGCCACTCAGTGTATAGGTTACTGCGGGAGCAGGTGTACCGGTTACACTTGTTGTGTAGTTGACTACAGCATTACAAGTTGTCGATGTTGTTGCCACCTCGATATTAGATGGACAGGCAGCAAATACCGGCGCGGCATTTATTGTTACATTAACTGCTGCCGATTTATCTATGCAACCGTTGGCATTCACTTCCAGGGTGTAGCTACCACTGGTTGTAGCCGTATAGCTTGCACTGTTTGCATTTGGAATATCGTTTCCGTTGAGTTTCCATTGATAATTATAACCAGTACCTGTTTGCCCATTCAATACCACTGTAGCATCGCAAACAGTAGTAGGACCTGCAGGTGTAATAACCGCAACAGGCGGAGCAAAAGTAGCGCAGCTACCGCCGATGTTACCCGCAACCCAGTTCGATGTTGCACCGTTAAGCGCCATCGAATTCAGGGTACCATTATTATTATGACCACTAGCATCCAGCAGAGTGTTTACTGCGTTGTTGTTCGCATTCAGGAAACCCTGGTTGAATTGATAGTAAGATATAAGGCCTGCCTGGCCACCACCAAGCTGGCAGTTCATATTATTTTGTATCTCGCCCTGGCATAGTGCGCGATCCCAGATACGTACTTCATCCAGGCTACCATTCAGGAAACCATCAAACTGCGAGCGCTGGCGAACACCAAGTGTTGCAACATTCGTTTGAATAAATCCTGGATCAGCAAAGGTGAAATCTTCTGTTTTCACACCATTCACAAACAGCTGGCCTGTTGTAGCAGACGTACGCACGAAAGCTACGTGTGCCCACTGGTTAGGAGCAACCGGGCTGCTGGTAGGGTTAGCCACCAGGCCCACTGCAGCACCATTTCTTAATACCAGCTCATAACCGTTAGACCTCATGGTCAGCGAGAACATTGGGTTCAGCGACGATGTAAGACCTTCGGCATATATAGTAGCGTAATTAACACCATTCCATTTTACCCAGGCTTCTACAGTAAAGTTCTGCAGGTTAGCAATTGTCGGCTGGAGCACAACGCGATCGTTTGATCCATCAAAGTTCAAAGCTCCGGCAGGTATCGTACTAACTTCAACCGTCGTTACAACAGTATCCTTACAGCCTTGTGCGTTAGTGCCGATAAGTGTATAGATACCGGCATTAACTGACTGTGCGTTTGTAATGGTTGCCGAAGTGCCGCTGGCTGAGTAGTTATTAGGGCCACTCCAGCTATAGGAGGTAGCATTACCAGAAGCAGTCAGTGTCACTGCGCTGCCCTGGCCAACCGGACCATTGTTTGATGCGGCGATAGTCGGAACAGGATTGATCGTTACGCTAACTGCAGAAGAAAGTACCGGGCAGTTTGTTGTTGATACTTCAACTGTGTAGTTGCCGCTGATAGTTGCAGTATACGTTGCAGCATTAGCGTTAGCTATGTTATTACCATTAAGTTTCCACTGGTAAGTATAACCTGTGCCTGTGCTGGCGTTCAGTACTACTGAACCACCACAAACTGTAGTAGAACCTGCTGGTGTAATAGTAGCAACGGGTACAGTATACGCTGCGCATGCTCCACTTACATTGCCGGTCATCCAGTTAGAGGTTGTGCCGTTTAATGCAAAGTTTTGCAGCGTGCCATTATTATTACCTGTTTCGTCAACAAGGGTAGATACGCCGGTATTTGCAACACCAACAAAACCTTGGTTAAATTTATAATAAGCCAGCAAGCCTGTTTGACCTGCAGGTAATTCACAGTTTTTGTTGTTGCTGATCTCAGCCGCGCAAAGTGCACGGTTCCAGATACGAACTTCGTCCATATCGCCTATATACTTCAAAGATGGGTTCTGGTTGTTACACACATTGCTACCCAGTTGCAGTACGCTGGTATTTGTCAGGTTGAACAAAGACACTGTACCTGTTATGTTCAGAGCACCATCAATATATATTGACATCGTAGTTCCTTTCCTGGTAATTGCAAGGTGGTGCCATTGACCATTGTTGATCGCTATGGTGCTGTTCAGACTACCGCCTGAAACGCCATTATTGATCTCCATGCCAGGCTTACCACCACCAACGCCGATATTCCAAAAGTTGCTTGCGTCGCAGATAGCACGTTTGCCTATCAGGTAGAAGTTCGACGTTTGCGTGGTGCGCACGTTCATTTCAACAGTAAAGTCTCCTGTGCCGAAGTTGCCAAGCGTGTTATTGATGTTAACGTAATCGTCAACACCATCAAAGTTCAGCGCAGTAGCAGCAGGAGCTACAAGAACCGTGGTTGATGCAGTATTCTTACAGTTGTTGCCATCAGTTCCTTCTACCGTATACACACCGGCATTGATCGCTTGTGCATTATTGATAGAAAAACCAGAACCTGCGGCTATATAATTATTTGGACCGCTCCATGTGTAGTTGGTAGCACCTGTAGCACTTGCGGTAATTGTTCCACCTTGGTTTACCGGGCTATTGCTGGTTGCAACAACATTTGGAAGCTGGTTTACCGTTACGGTACCGGTGGCCGATGTAGAACATGCCAAAGCACCATCAGAAACCGTTACTGTATAAATAGTGGTAGAACCCGGGGAAACCGTTATAGACTGAGTGTTTGCACCACCGGGACTCCACAAGTAGGTTGGATTGTTCGCATTGGTTGCAGCAGTAAGTGTTGTCGACTGACCCACGCAGATAGTTTTGTTGGCAACGGTAGCCGTTGGAGACGACACGTTGATGATCATCGACTGCTGGGTTTGTTGACCCGTGTTATCTGTAACTGTAAAGTTGACAACAAAAGAACCTGTCTGGCTTGCCGTAGGGGTCCAGCTAAAGTTAGAGCTCAGCCCCGTGCTACCTGTAGCAGGCAGCGAAGGCGACATGCTAGCGCCTGCAGGCATACCTGCAGCTGCGAGAGTAACCGTTGCACCGGCATCAGGATCTGTGGCGGTCACGGTAAAGTTCACAGAACTATTACAAACGCTTATTGGGCTTGATTGGTTGATAGCAACTGAAGGAGCCACACCAACCACCGGAACGATCTTCATCAGGAAGTCGATCGGCGTTTTGGTTTTTACGTTGCCATTGCCATCCAGATCTTCGATCATCACCTGGACAGTCCACAGGTTGGCCTGGTTAAGCGTAGACGTATTCCACGTTACAACACCGGTATTGGCATTAATCGTCAAACCAGCCGGCGCAGGCACTCCACTTTCTGTAGACGTAGCAAGGCGGTAACGTAAGTTGTCACCGTTAGGATCTGAACCCACTACTGTAAAACTGGCTGAAGTAGATGCAGGCAGCGTTACGATGGGGGGCTGAGATGTAACCGGGGAGCTGTTTGTTCCGAAAGGTGTTACCGAGGTTTCCATCCTATACCCACCGTTGGCACCGTTATTCAGGGTAGCCACCCTGGCGCTGCCGGCTACTGCCGCTACGTAAGGGCCGTTACCTGCATATGCGTGGGGAATACCTGCATTGTTGGTATTCGGCTCCAACGCCTCACCCAGTATCCAATCTTCAGCAACACTATAAGACGTTACAACAAATCGCAGTGTGCCGGTGTTCGTGTTATCACCAAAGTTCAGGGCCGTAGCACCTGTAGTTTCGGTGATGATGTCACCAACTATGGGGCGGCTATCCGTACCAGTACCAGAATAACTGGTGCGCCGGAAGGCGGCTTTAAAGCTGAATTTCACGGTACCGTTAGTGGCCGTCTTCGACCAACTCAACGATCCGTAACGGAAGTGCGAGGCCTCCGCTCTGACGAACGAAAGCAAGAGAACGGGAAGCAGTAAAATGGCGAGACGCCATGCCCGTTGCAACTGGTGTTTCATAGATGTTGACATTTTTTTATTCGTACTGGGGTCAAAAAAATAGGGAGAACCGGCCGCCTTTATGACGCGCTAATTCTCCCTAATGCATTAACCACTTTCTAATTGATCAGTTATAAATAGCTGATCCTGAAAATGGGACACAAATATTATCAGACTAATATTTAATGTCAACAGTTACAGCGTTACATGTTCGTTACAAGTTATTTCATATTGATTATCAGTACAAAACGAATAACACTATAATACTCTATTAATTGATTGAAAACACCTTGTAACGACCTTCCAGCCACCCAAATGTTGCCCATTACGGTGCAGATCAAAGAAAAAGCTCCCGTTCCCGGGAGCGCATTGACAATATATTCCAGCAAAAGTCCTGAGTCTGTTTCGTCATGTAACAGACAAATCGACATACCATATATAATAATAGTGCTGCTACGAACTATGATCGGCAACGATGACCCATACGTCATCAATCTTCTTTAATAGTAATGTATACGACCCCTCCAGGTTGCCTACAGTTCGCTCAAGGTGCCATTTGCCTACCACGAAGTAGTATTTGTCTGACAGCTTTGACAAGCTCACAATGGTGGAAGTCAGCTTGCCCATCTTCTCAGCATCGGGGTAAGACTTTTTATAGCGGTTGAGGGTGGGCGTATAACCATAGGTTGGTCCGCTCTTGCCGATGAACAGCAGGCTGTCGTCTTCCCAGTATCCTTTCATATAGCCTTCTATATTGCCCTTGTTCCACTCGGTCACTTGTTTCATCAGCATGGTGCGGATGGCCTGTTCATCTTTATTGCCGGCAAATGCCGCCACGGACAGTGCCATGGCAAGCAAGGTTATGTATAGTTTCATTGGGTTAAAATAAAAAAAGGTAATCAAAATGGCCTCTGATTACCTAAGACATAGGATGGTTTTAAAGGGGCGGGTATACGAAAGATTTTCAGGTTAGGGTTTACAGGTGGCTTTATAGGTAGCTCAAAGGTGCTGATAATCTGCGGTTCAGCTTTGTCACGTTTTGTGAAATGGCGGTTTCATCCATCGAAACGCAGGTTTGGTTTAATGAATTAAAACTCCGGCTTTTATGGTTTTACCTATTTTTGCCACCGTTATGGCAAACGAGAATACCCTGCAGAATATAATTGCACATTGTAAAGAATACGGATTCATTTTCCAGTCGAGCGAGATATATGATGGCCTGGCGGCTGTTTACGACTACGGTCAGTACGGCTCCGAGCTGAAGAAGAACATACGCGACTACTGGTGGAAAAGCATGACCCAGATGCACGAGAACATTGTGGGTATCGATGCGGCCATCTTTATGCACCCCACAGTATGGAAGGCGAGCGGGCACGTTGACAACTTCAGCGACCCGATGATAGATAATAAGGACAGCAACAAACGCTATCGCGTAGACCACCTGATAGAAGGCTATGTGGAAACGCTGGATAAAGAAAAGGGTGACGCCCTGCTGGCCCAAATGGATCAACTGTTGGCTGCAAACGATTTCGCGGGACTGAAAACACTGATAGAAGACAATAAAATAAAATGCGCCATCAGCGGTACTGTTAACTGGACGGACATACGCCAGTTCAACCTGATGTTTGCTACCGAAATGGGTTCTGTGGCTGATGATGCTAACTTAGTTTACCTGCGTCCTGAAACGGCACAAGGTATCTTCGTCAACTTCCTGAATGTGCAGAAGACCGGCCGTATGAAAATACCTTTCGGTATCGCGCAAACAGGTAAGGCTTTCCGTAACGAGATCGTAGCACGCCAGTTCATCTTCCGCATGCGCGAATTCGAGCAGATGGAAATGCAGTTTTTCGTGCGCCCGGGCGACCAGATGAAATGGTACGAGTATTGGAAAGAAACACGCATGAAATGGCACCTGAGCCTGGGCATTCCGCAGGAACGCTACCGCTTCCACGACCACGTGAAGCTGGCCCACTATGCTGATGCAGCCTGCGATATTGAGTACGATTTCCCAATGGGCTTTAAAGAGGTAGAAGGTATCCACAGCCGCACCGATTTCGACCTGAAACAACACCAGCAGTATAGCGGTAAAAAACTTACTTATTTCGATACTGAACTGAACCAGCACTATGTGCCTTATGTTGTAGAAACATCTATAGGTCTTGACCGTTGTTTCATGATGGTGCTAAGCCAGGCTTATAAAGAAGAAGACCTAAGCGCCGATGGTAAAGAAGATAGCCGCGTAGTATTGAGCCTGCCCGCTATGCTGGCGCCCATAAAACTCGCAGTATTGCCACTGACCAAAAAAGACGGCCTACCAGAAATTGCACGTGAATTAATAGATCAGTGCAAACCATATTTCAAATGCTTCTTCGAAGAAAAAGACAGCATTGGTAAACGTTACCGCAGGCAGGATGCCATCGGTACTCCTTTCTGTGTAACGATAGACCACCAAACTAAAGAAGACCAGACAGTAACAGTGCGCCACCGCGACAGTATGACGCAGGAACGCATACCGCTGGCTTCTGTAAGAGACATGGTGATGAAAGCCATACAAGCTTTTTAGTTTAAATTGCCGGTTAATAGCCGGCAATTTTATTTATGTCAGGTCACCGCTTCCCAAACGAAATGTCCGCGGTTCTGAAAGAAGAACTGGGACTTGCACTACCCGAAACAATTTCGCAAGACGAGATCGTGCAGCACCTGGCTAAAAAGATCGCTACACTACTAAAGGGCAACCAGGAAACTCTTTTCCAGATCATGTACCGGCTGGACGTATCGGAGAAGAAGCTAAACGCTGTGATAAGGGAACCAGACGCAGCCTTCAAAATAGCCTGGCTGGTGTACGAGCGCCAGCTGGAAAAATACCGCAGCCGCCAGCAGCACAAAGCCACAAAAAAAGACCCCGACAAAGACCTGGAATGGTGATGGATAAAGGGTTTTATAGATACTTTTTAGTAATTTCGTCTACTTCTGTTTACTAATCGTTTACCCCATATTGGCATTTTTCAAATGAAGCGGATCATTATAGCAGGTTGCTCTCTATTCTTTATTACTGCAACGGCATTAACCGCCTGCAAGCCTGATCCTTCGCTCGGACCTGACCATAGTGGCGACATCGGTTTCGAAGTGCCTAAGGGCTGGCCGGCACCGGTTTACAATTTCCAGGGCAATACACTGACCAAAGAAGGTTTTGAGCTGGGTAAAAAGATATTTTTCGATCAAAGGCTTTCGCGAGATAATTCTACTGCATGCGGGAGCTGTCACCAGCCGTTTGCAGCGTTTGCGCACCTCGATCACGACCTGAGCCACGGTATTAACAACCAGCTTGGCAACCGTAACTCTCCGCCTATTTTCAACATGAACTGGCATACCAGCTTCTTTTGGGATGGCGGCGTGAACCACCTTGAAGTGCAACCCATTGGCCCTATACAGAACCCTGTGGAAATGGGTGAGCAGCTGGAACACGTAGTGGCAAAGCTGGCCGCAGATGCTGAATACAAAACAATGTTCAAGGCAGCATTTGGCGATGAGACCATCAACTCGCAGCGCATGCTGAAAGCACTGGCGCAGTTCATGGGATCAATGGTTTCCAGCAATTCAAAGTTTGATAAATACAGGCGAGGCGAAGCCGGCGGTGCTATGAACGAGAGTGAACTGAATGGCCTTGCTGTTTACCAGGATAAATGTGCGGGTTGTCATAAAGAACCGTTGTTCTCAGATTTCGAGTTCCGCAACAATGGGCTGGAGCCAAACGCACTCAACGACAGTGGCCGTGCACGTATCACGCACCTGCCGGGCGATATGCGCAAGTTCAAAACACCATCGCTGCGCAACCTGAAATACACACCGCCATATATGCACGATGGCAGATTCACGACGCTTGAGCAGGTGCTCGACCACTATGCAAGTGGCGTAAAACAATCGCCTACGCTTGACCCGATGCTGCAAAACGGCATACAGCTGACTACGCAGCAACGCACAGACTTGTTAGCGTTCCTAAATACCCTCAATGATGAGGAGTTCGTAAAAGATAAAAGATTCCAGGAACTGAAATAAAATTGAAAAAGACCTTAATCAAGGTCTTTTTCAATTTTAGCTATTTCCACCACTTCAAACGTGGTGTTCACAGGATGTGTGTGACAAATTTCTTCCTGCCCGTTAGTATTGTATTTCACCTTTACATGCATACCATTGCTCTGGAAAGCAGAAGGAATATATGCAGGACGCACCAGCTTTCCGTTCTCCAGCTTCAGCACGTACCCGCAACCATCTTGTGCGATATCGCCGGTATCTACAACCGTAGCTTTCACAAGATCTTTATCAGGATTACATGAAACCGCAAGTAACAGAATAAGCGCCGCGCCCGGTAAATATTTACGCATGATCGGATGTTGAGATAAGTAAATTCAGGAATGAAAATACTAAAAACTTTTAAAGATGCAATTATGCCGTGAACTTATATCCAATACCCCTTACCGAGTGAAAGTGCTTCGGATTGCGGCTATCGTGCTCAAAATGCTTCCGGAAGTTGAGTATGAAGTTGTCTATTGTACGCGTGGTTGGATATACGTTGTACCCCCATACCACCTGTAAAATATGCTCGCGGCTCACCACTTCCCCTTCGTGTTCTACCAGTAATTTCAGCAGGGCAGCCTCTTTTTTGCTCAACTCCTGTGTCTTTCCGTTCACATCTATGCACTCGTGGGCGGCAAAATCTATCGTGCACCCGTCAAACTTATATACGTCGGGTACCGCATGCGGGTCTTTGATCTTTTTATTCTTCACTATCAGCTTCTCTACCCGCAACAGCAGCTCTTCCAGGTTAAAAGGCTTGGTCATGTAGTCGTCGCCGCCTTTTTTCAGGCCTTCTACCCTGTCGGCGCCGGTATTGCGGGCAGAAAGGAACATAATAGGAACATCGTTGTGCTGCATCCTGATGGTCTCGCATACCGTGATTCCGTCCATGTCGGGCAGCATGATGTCGAGGATAATAAGGTCAAAGTACTCGTTCTTGACCATTTTGATGACTGATGGGCCGTTGTCTGCAGTGGTTATCTCATAACCTTCCAGTTCCAGGTTTAGTTTCAGGGCTTCACGAAGGCTTTCTTCATCTTCTACCACTAACAGTGAGGCTTTCTTAGCTTTTGTCGTCATAAGTTTCGTGTTTTGGTTTCTAAACATAAAAATAATGACAATTGATTATTGCCTCCAAGCTAGACTGTAGATATGGTTTTCGCATGACAATTAGGGCATTCCTTAATATGAATTATCACTAATGCGTAAATATTCTGCAGGCTTTTTGGTCATTGCTTAATAATACATACCTTTGCCGTCCTTTATGCGGGTGTGGTGAAATTGGTAGACACGCTAGACTTAGGATCTAGTGCCGCGAGGCTTGGGGGTTCGAGTCCCTCCACCCGCACCACAAATAACAACAACAGCCGGTCGATGATCGGCTTTTTTTAAACTTTAAAAAGCTATATAAATGGCTACGGTAACACGTGAAAATATCGGCAACCTGCACGAAAAGATCACCGTAAAACTTGCTAAGGAAGATTACCTCCCCTCTTTCGAAAAATCTCTGAAACAATACGCCAAAACTGCTAACGTACCGGGTTTCCGTAAGGGTATGGTGCCTGCAGGCATGGTAAAGAAAATGTACGGCCAGTCTATCTTCAGCGATGAAGTACTGCGTACTGCCGGCAGCAAGCTGGAAGATTACCTGAAGAACGAAAAGGTAGCCATCTTCGCTCAGCCAATGGTAATGCCTAGCGAAACGCCAATACGCCTGGATATGAATGCTCCAAGCGATGTTGACTTCACTTTCGAGATCGGTCTGAAGCCTGACTTCGAGATCGCTCCGCTGAAAGGCAAACCAGCGCTGACCAAATACAAAGTAGCTGTATCAGACAAAATGCTGGAAGATGAGATCGAGCGCGTAAAACGTCGCTACGGTAAAGCCGAAGACCAGGAGTCTGTAACAAACAAAGACAACATCATCTACTGCAAATACGAAGCTTGCGATGCTGATGGCAACGTACTGCCTGAGGCCAACATGGTAGAAGACACTGCACTGCTGGAAAAATACCCTGCTAAACTGCAAGATATGCTGATGGGCAAAAAAGCTGAGGACACCCTGGTTATCCAGCCTGCAAGCGTTTGCACTGAAGAAGAACTGGCTGGCTTCATGAAAGACCCGCTGAAACAAGGTGTAGAAGCTGCCAACAACTACTACAAACTGACGCTGACCAAAGTAGCACAGCTGATACCTGCTGAACTAGGTGAAGCACTGTACTCACAGTTGTTCCCTAACGACGAGATCAAAGACGAAGCTGCTTTCAAAGAGCGCATCCGCACTGAGCTGAGCCGCGA
Source organism: Polluticoccus soli (assembly GCF_029269745.1). Classification (NCBI taxonomy): domain Bacteria; kingdom Pseudomonadati; phylum Bacteroidota; class Chitinophagia; order Chitinophagales; family Chitinophagaceae; genus Polluticoccus; species Polluticoccus soli. The sequence continues at coordinate 1,157,387 of NZ_JARJHT010000001.1, forward strand.
ATACGACCGCATCAGCAACGAGCGTCTGCACAACGAAATATACGAACTGCTGGTACACCAGACTCCGCTGCAACTGCCTGTTGACTTCCTGAAACGTTGGATGCGTGAAGGTGGCGACAAGCCAAAGAGCGAAGCTGATGTAGAAAAAGAATTCGGCGGCTTTGATCACCAGCTGCGCTGGACGCTGATATCAGACAAACTGATCCAGGACAACGACATCAACGTTACCCGCGAAGAAGTACTGGAAGATCTCAAAGGTCGCGTACTGGCTTACTTCGGTATGAGCGTTGAAGATGCAGCTGATGCACCATGGCTGGACGGCTATATGCAGAAAGTGCTGAAAGACGACAAAACAATGGATGAGACTTACCGTCGTATCCTGTTCGACAGGTTGTTCAAACACCTGGAAGGACAATTCAGCCTGGCTGAGCAAGAAATATCAGAAGAAGAGTTCTTCAAACTTCCTGATGCACACGCTGCTCACCACCATCATCACTAGTAGGTTCACTCCTAAACATACAAAAGCCCCGCATTGCGGGGCTTTTCTTTTATCGGTTCTTCTTCTTAAAGTTGAATTCTTCTTTCGCGTCCTGCCCGCCCTGCTTGCCTTCTATTCGTGCATACAGCGTGCTATCCGATGTTCGTTTATAAATGATGCGTTGCGGGAAGTCGTGTTCGGGATTTTCGAAAACCGCTTCATTGTCTACGATCTTCGTTTCTTTAAACAACACCGGTTGAGCGTTGTTCTGATTAGCTACTGTTGGAATATACCACAGTTCATCACCACGTTGCTCCAGCCGAAGCTTTTCCGAAAACATCACATCCCCATTGTTAGTTGTAAACGTGCCTTCTCCTATATAGGATGTGTCTGTTTCTTCCTGCCACTTCTCAACGAAAACGCCGTTGGGCATTTCCTTTACCCATTCCCCGAGCATCCAGCGCACATTATTGATGCGGCGATCTATAACATGCTCCTCAGTTCCCGAAGCGGTTTGTGCGATCTCATCAGAACAGGCTGTAAGCAGCAATACCGGTAACAACAGGGGTAGTAGTCGTTTCATGATTTTTTGATTTCAAGGATAATAATAAACAGTCTCGGCTTTAACGCTAAAATTAACACATACCACTTACCGCTGGTATAGTTTTTACTCCCTCTCTCGCAGTGAAATTTGGATGATCATGGGCGTGTTAGCGTGGATAATTTTCGGACTTATAGCAGGACTTATTGCCAAAGCAATTCATCCAGGCAAAGATCCGGGTGGTTGGATCCTGACGATCATTATCGGTATCATAGGTGCGGTAATAGGTGGATGGATCGGTATGGCGCTGGGTTGGGGAGATGTGAATGGATTTTCTTTCCGCAGCTTTCTGCTGGCCATAGGTGGTTCTATACTCCTGCTGGTGATTCTGAGAATGATCAGAGGAAAAGACGTAGTGCATTAAGACATTGGATAGTTGACCGCTATGAATAATAGCGTTTGTTTGATGGGGCAACATGGTTAGTTGCCCCTATCGCTTTATAGCAGCACAACGATGGCATACATTTTTGATGAGTCAGCTTATGCATATCGACAGACTTATAGAACAGACGCGCGACATAGTAAAAACACAATACGAAGGCATGGAACGACTCTCGATGGAAGAAAGCGACCCTGCCATACTCAAAGACGACTTGTTTGAAAAACTACAGGCTTTTATTCCCGGCATGACCAAAGACGACATGACGATATTGTACCGCGAGCTGCAGATGAGCGGCGATATCACACTCGTCTCCAATGATACGGTTACGTTCTCAAAAAAATTTATCGGGAAATAATTACACCCTTGCGCGCCACGGCAGATCTTCCACACCATTGATGTGGGCGATATAACGTGCCAGCACAAACAGGAAATCCGACAGACGGTTCAGGTATTGTATGATCAGTTCTGGTATTACTTCCTCATCTTGCTGCATGTGGACGCAAATACGCTCTGCCCTGCGGCATATACAACGCGCCACGTGGCAAGTAGAAGCTGCAAATTGTCCACTTGGTATAATGAACGAACGCATTTCTGGCAGCACTTCATTCATCTCGTCTATACGCTGCTCCAGCCAGCTCACGTCTTCTGCATGCACATCCGGCAATTTCATCTTTACTTCCTTATCAGGATTGGTAGCCAGCACAGAACCAACAGTAAATAGCCTGTCCTGTATCTCGCGCAGCCAGCCGCTTATTTTTTCGTTGGCCGCAGTATCATTCACCATACCAAGGTAGGAGTTCAGTTCATCAACCGTACCGTATGCTTCTATGCGTATGTGACTCTTAGGCACACGCACGCCGCCTATAAGACTGGTGCTGCCCTTATCGCCTGTTTTAGTGTATATCTTGAATGCCATCGAATGTTGTTTAAGTAAGTTTTTCTTTCGTCATTTCATGCCGCTTATCACTCTCCACCACACCGTCTCTTATCCTCACTATGCGGTGGGTATAGTTCGCTATATCTTCTTCGTGCGTTACCAACACTACTGTGTTACCACTCGATTGTATCTGGCTGAACAACTCCATGATCTCTACCGATGTTTTGGTATCGAGGTTACCCGTAGGTTCATCGGCCAATATCAACGATGGATTATTGATGAGCGCTCTTGCAATGGCCACACGCTGGCTTTGTCCACCAGATAGTTCATTGGGTTTGTGGTGCGCGCGCTCTGCCAGTCCTACTTTGTTCAGCATCTCCCTCGCCCTGTCTTCACGTTCTTTCTTGCCCACTCCTGCATATATCAGTGGTAGTGCTACATTCTCCCATGCCGTCAGCCTGGGCAGCAGGTTGAACTGCTGGAACACGAAACCGATCTCATTGTTGCGGGCATCTGCCAGCTCATCGTCATCCATCCTGCTCACGTCCTTGCCATTCAGTACATATTGCCCGGCGGTTGGTGTATCCAGGCATCCTATGATGTTCATCAGGGTCGACTTGCCCGAACCCGAGGGCCCCATCAGTGCCACATATTCGTTCTGGGAGATGAGCAGGTCGATGCCTTTCAGTACCGGCAATTCCTGCCGACCGAGAAAATAACTCTTCCTGATATCGGCCAGGCGGATGATCTCTTTCATTTCGGATTTAAGGTACAATTACAGCACCGTTTTCAAAAATACAGATAATTTTACCGCCACTGTTTTATATGGTTCGCTTCCCCAATTGCAAGATCAATCTTGGCCTCTACATCACCAACCGCCATGCCGATGGTTACCACGACCTCGAAACGGTATTCTACCCTGTTCCTTTCCGCGATGCATTAGAAATAGTGCCTGCGAAGGACAAAGCATCTATCCACCTGAGTGGGCGCACGGTGGCGGGAGACAGCACAGACAATCTTGTCTGGAAAGCGTACCAGATGCTGAAGGAAAAATTTCCACAGCAGGTTGGCGAGCTGGACATCTACCTGCACAAAGCAATACCCATGGGTGCGGGACTCGGTGGCGGTTCTGCCGATGGCGCTTTCATGCTGCAACTGCTCAGCGATCATTTCAAAATCGGATTGACCGATGCTCAACTGGTGGATACCGCCCTGCAGCTTGGCAGCGATTGCCCTTTCTTCATCTACAACACACCGCAGTTTGCCAAAGGCCGTGGTGAGCAGATGACACCCATCAATTTGGATCTGTCGGGCTTTAGCTTATTGCTTATTTGCCCCTCGGTTCACGTATCAACAGGCAAGGCATTCCAGATGATCACACCTCGCCCTGCTCCTTTCGACTTACGGGAACTGGATAAGCTCCCTGTTATTGAATGGAAGGATAACATCACCAACGATTTTGAAGCGCCGATTTTTGAGCAGCACCCCGAACTGGCAGCTATCAAACAACAATTATACACGGGCGGCGCTGTTTATGCCTCTATGAGTGGCAGTGGCAGCACTATCTTTGGTCTGTTTCCTAAAGGGAGGAAGACCGGGATCATTACTTCGCTGGATTACGAAAGCTTTTATGTGGAATAGGATATACCCAAGCATGAGATATTTTCTTTTGATCGCACTCGCATTTTACTTTAATGCTGCTTCAGGGCAAGAAATAAAAGGCAGCTTTAAACTTCAGAGAATCGACTCATCGCTTTTGGATAATGATGGCTATTACCTGTTAGAGTTTAAGAAAAGGTCTGCCCGCTATTATTTCCTTTCAAAGAAAAGCAGCTCTGTGAACGGTGAGCTCATCCAAATAGGTAAGAAGTATAAACTTACAGCCGCAGAAATGATAGACTATGTTAATGCTGGAGGACTGCATGTAACTATCGCTGGAAGATGGTTTGTAATATTTGGTGAAAATAGCAGACCGATACTAGATCTAAAAGCTGGAGAGTACCTTTACTCTACGAATTGCATTAGCGGATTATATTTCGTCTGCGAAAAGAATAAATAAAATAAAGAAGCCGCTGTCAAAAGACAGCGGCTTCTTTATTCATCTCTCTAACGCATTACTGTTGTTGTATAAACACCTTCGACCGGTACACTCCTTTGCCATCCACTACCTGTATCATGTACAAGCCTTTTATCGCGTTGTCGATGTGCAGGTTCAGGAATTGTGAACCATTGGCCGGCTGACTGATAATGACCTTTCCGTTCATATCCGTCACGTTTAGTGTTGCCGAACTTGTCACCTCTTCAGGCACTGCTACCACAAAATCACCGGTGCTTGGATTAGGATAAATGTCAAGCGCTTTCCCTGACATTCCCGGGCTCATCTTTGGTCCAAGGATATCACATTCGCCCAGCGAGCATCCATGCGCCAGGTGAGCCGACACTGCATTGGTGTCTATGCAAATAGTCTTGCCTTTGTGACAGACCTTAACCTTGTGCGAACCACAGCTGATATCCAGCACATCTATGGTCACCGTGTCACTGACATAGCAGTTATTAAGCGTGTCCGTTATCGTCACCACATAAGTCGTGGTAGTATCAGGCGACACTATAATGAGCGGTGATGTTGAATCTATCAGCACAGCATCAGCAAACCAGTTGATGACATAGCCGCTGTTACTGTCCAGGTCAATAGACAGGGTGGCGCTCTGCGGACCATAGCCCGTATACAATGTCGGCACACCGTTGATAATGATCGACGCAGGGCTGACCAAAATGGTCGGATCTAGCGTGTCAACTACAAATGTGTCGGTAGCCACGCAATTGTTGGTATCTGTAACGGTCACCCAATAAGTACCAGCTGGAAGAGTATCGATGTCTTCCGTTGTATCGCCGGTGCTCCACATAATGGTAAATGGCGTGTCTACGCTGTTCAGGATGGTCAGGTTGATCATACCGCTGTCGCAGATGATCGGCGTTACTATACCCGTTACAGCCAGACTGCAGGGGTTAGGTGGAGGCGGGACAGTGGTGGTATCTCTTACCAGTATGTACAGGGTTCTGGAGTCGTTCAAAAAGCCCGGACTGTTGTCGGTAAGCGTATAGGTGATACCGTGCAAACCGGTGTCAGCTATCAGCGGTGTCCAGTTGAACGTGGACCCGATGGTGCTGCCACCGCCTGACATGTGCACTTTAAAAGGCAGGGCCGGCGTCATGGTGGATAAGCCCGGCAGCAGGGTAGACATCATAGTAACGGAGTCTCCCGGCTGGGGTTTGCTCCCGTTTGGCTGTTTCACGTCCACATCTTTTCCCAATACCTGGAAACTAAGGTGTTGGCCCACGTCCACCTTGAGGGTGTCATTAGCGGGCGGTGTAGGCCCGAGAAATTGAGGTGCGTGCTGGTTTTTGGCGGTAACGTTTTGCGTCGATAATAAGTTGACGCCCACTGCGGCGACCAGTAGTAAGGCCGCCTTGAAAATTGGTGAAAGTTCTCTCATGTTCCCTTATATTTTGGCGTTAATAATCCCTCAATTTAACCCGGAATTAATGGAGCAACCTCATTCATAACACTATATTTTATGATATAATGTATAACATTATGGATTTTCAAGGTGTAACGAACGCATTGATTTTCACCGCATACGTAAAAATACAACAGGGTGTTGTGAGACTGTCATGACAAAACAGAAATAGCCGCTGTCATCAGACAGCGGCTATTTCTGTTATTTAGAACCCTTTCGGGTGGATAACCTATTTTACTGAAGCAACCAGGGCTTTGAAAGCTGCTGGCTCGTTCATAGCCATATCAGCTAGTACTTTACGGTTCAGGTCGATGCTTTTAGCGCTCAGTTTGCCCATGAACTGTGAGTAGCTGATACCTTCTTCGCGGCATGCAGCGTTGATACGTGCGATCCACAGTGCGCGGTAGTCGCGTTTCTTGATCTTACGACCAACATATTTGTAACCAAGACCTTTCTCAAGGACGTTCTTGGCAACGGTATAGACATTTTTACGTTTTCCGTAGAAGCCTTTAGCTTGCTTCAGGATTTTCTTTCTTCTTGCGCGTGATGCAACGGCATTTACCGAACGTGGCATAGTACTCTTTGTTTTTTTGACCCCGACTCACCTTATTGGGAGTTTGAGGTGGTATAATTTACACTTTGTTTTTCCTTCCCATTCGGGACAGGATTATATCCCTTTATTAACCCAGGGACTAATGGGTATCTTAACCTCTCAGACCCAGCATGCGTTTAACCAGGTTCATGTTCGCAGTGTGTACGAACGCAGCCTGACGCAGGTGGCGCTTACGAGTTTTTGATTTCTTTGTCAGCAGGTGGCTTTTGAAAGCCTTGTACCTGCGGATCTTGCCCGTACCTGTTACTTTAAATGTTTTTTTAGCACGGGAGTGAGTCTTCACCTTTGGCATGGTCTCAATTTTGGGATGGCAAAGGTAACATTATTTTAAATTTCTCCAAAATAATATTACTGTTATATCTGCAACGAGACTGAAAACTAAGAATTTGTGTGTTGCATATAGAAAAACGCCATGATTATCAGGTCCTTTTCCCGTTCGGCAGGCAAATTTCGGCCTAAAAGCCGGATAATTGGCATAGCCTCTTATAAATCATACCTCATAAAACTCAAATTCGCCTGCTATTCTCTATTTTTACACCAACGACGACGAATACTATATGCCACTACTCAGATTCAGGGTTTATTGGGAGGAAGACGACCAGGTTTACCGCGACATTGAAGTAAAGAACGGCCAGACTTTCCTGGAATTTCATAAAGCTATTTTACAGGCCTACGAGTTCGACGGCAAGCACACGGCCTCGTTTTTCGAGAGCAATGACCGCTGGACTCGCGGACGCGAGATCAACTCTGAGGTACTGGTCAATAAAAAAGACGCCCCTGCGCTGTCCATGATGCGCACACCGGTGTCTGCACTCATAGCAAAGCCGGACCAGAAGTTCCTCTACGAATACGATCCCGCCAAAAAATGGAGTTTTCTCGTAGAGCTGATAGGTGTGGTAAAAGAGGAAGATCCCAAACGCACTTATCCCTTCGTGCTGCGCAAAGAAGGCATTGGCCCTGCGCAATATGGCATTAAAGGCGTAAACCCGGACAAGCTAACGGAAGTAGAAGAAAAATACGACCTCAGCGCCGATGAAATGGCCGAAGGCTTCGGCAACGAAGGCGAAGACGGCACTACCAGCTTCGGTTTCGATAACTCGGGCGGCGGCGGTGATAGCTACGAAGAATAATACTTTGAGCAGCTCATCCAAAACGGTTTATATCATAGCAGGCCCTACCGCAGTAGGTAAAACTGGTCTCGCTATACAGCTAGCCAAACGTCTTGACACATCCATAATCTCTGCCGACAGCCGCCAATGCTATGAAGAAATGAGCATCGGTACAGCCAAACCTACGCCTGGAGAACTTAGCGAGGTAAAGCACTATTTCATAGGCGGCTACCCGGTATCAGAGGCGCTTACTGCAGCCAATTACGAAACGATAGCGTTAGACTATCTCAACAAAATATTCGAACATCGCAACACTGCCGTAGTTGTTGGCGGTACAGGCTTATACATCAAAGCCCTTACCGAAGGACTCGACAACATGCCTGAGGTTAATCCCGAGATTGCCGCACAGGTAAACGAAGACTATACCATACAGGGCCTATCGTGGCTGCAGCAAACGGTTCGCAACGAAGACCCGGAATTCTACGCCCACGGCGAAGTGAAAAACCCGGCCCGCCTGTTGCGCGCGCTCATCTTCAAACGCTCTACCGGCGCCAGCATCATTCACTTCCGTACAGGAGAAAAGAAAGAACGCCCCTTCGAGGTGGTTAAGATAGCGCTCGAACTGCCCCGTGAGGTCTTATACGATCGCATCAACCGACGGGTAGATATCATGATGGAGGAAGGCCAGCTGGAAGAAGCAAAAGCACTGTACCCGCAACGGCATTTAAAGAACCTGCAAACGGTTGGTTACACCGAGCTGTTCGACTACTTGGACGGGAAGATGACCCTGGAAGAAGCCGTAGACAAGATCAAGCAAAATACCCGCAACTACGCCAAGCGCCAGCTCACCTGGTTCCGCAAAGACAAAGACTTTCATTGGTTCAGTACCGATGACCCAACTGCCATCGATAAGATACTGGCCATAAAATAATAAAGCCCCGTAGTACGGGGCTTTATTATGACTATCGTTGCTATTAAGCTTTCTTCGTGTTGGTAGCAGCTTTTTCTTTGCTAGCTTCTTTGCCACCTTTTTTGCAGCATTCTTTCTTTGCTTCACCTTTTTTGCAGCAAGCTTTTTTGCCTTTATCGCCATCGCAAGCAAAAGTTACACCTGCTATCAGAAGGGCGCTTAAAAGAAGAGTAAGTTTTTTCATACGGATTGTTTTAGGACACTAAAGTTAGGTATTTCCTGCTAACGAAGCTGTTACGCAGGAGGTTTTGGAACATTTTAACATTTTAGATATGCGCGATCACGCTCAGGCCACCCTGTACCACCTGACCTATCTGCACATCTACCTTGGTACCGATGGGCAGGAACAGGTCAACACGTGATCCGAAGCGGATGAAGCCAAACTCTTCGTGCTGTTTCACCTGGTCGCCTTTCTTTACATAAAAGCAAATGCGGCGGGCCAGCGCACCAGCTATCTGGCGCATCAGTATCTCCATCTTGTCGTTCCCGATAACGATAGTGGTACGTTCGTTCTCGGTAGATGATTTAGGATGCCACGCTACGAGGTATTTACCTGGGTGGTATTTCATGTAGTTGATAACGCCACTGATGGGGTTACGGTTTACGTGCACGTTGAGCGGCGACATGAAGATCGACACCTGCAGGCGCTTGTCTTTGAAATACTCCGGCTCGAAGGTCTCTTCTATCACTACTACCTTGCCGTCGGCTGGAGCATAAATGGTGTTCTCCCCGTGCACGAAATTCCTGTTAGGCAGGCGGAAGAACCAGATAACCCAGAACCACAGCAGGAAGCAAACGAACTGGATCGGCCACATCAGCCATGGCCAGTCCATCAAAAATTCGGTGCTCACATAAAAGATGATAGCCCACAGTAAAGATGCTATCAGGATGTACTTATACCCTTCGCGGTGCAATTTCATGGCGGCAAAACTAACTCTTTTTGACTATCCTAAAAATGAAGGAAATGTGACTATGACTCTCTAACTGCGACACCAATCAGCCCTAATCAGTCAAATCACGGTTGATCTGAGGTTCAGAGATCAGACCATCAAATACACCAGCAAACACGCAAACGGCGCGGCAAACAGCAGCGAGTCGAACCTATCGAGCGCGCCGCCGTGGCCCGGCATCATAGTTCCTGAGTCCTTTACATTGGCTGTGCGTTTCAGCTTCGATTCAAACAGGTCGCCGATAGTACCAAGTACAGCAGCGCACAAGGCTAGTGCCATCCATACTCCCATACCATAAGGAAGGTTGGTATAATAACCGAAAATGCCTGCACCAACAACAGTGAGCAACGCACCGCCTATGGTTCCTTCCCAGGTTTTCTTAGGCGATATTTTAGAGAAAGGTGTCTTGCCAATGAACGAACCTACGAGATAGGCCATGGTATCATTGGTCCATATCATCAATATCAGCGCTAGTGGAAATACCGGTGGCATCATATGTTTTTGTCCCAGCAGCAGCAGCGCTTCCAACGGCATTGCTATGTATAACATACCAGCCAGCGCCTGCAGCCTGCCATCGGCAGCAAACTTGTTTTTTTGCAACAGTAATGGTACAGCAGCCACCAAAGGCCAGAAACACAGCATCACCGGTGCTGCCGACATTTCATAATATACCTGCAGTAGCATCAATATTATTAGCGACATTGTCTGCACAACGGCAGGAAGCGCCTTGGGCCACTTAGCAGCTGGGTATATCTTCTGTATCAGCCGGAAATAATCGCGCAGGCACAGCGCCTGTATTAGCGCCACCAGCGCCAGGAAACCCCAGCGATGCAGCAGCAAACCCGCCATCATCACGATGCAGAAAACTACTGCGCTACCCAGACGGGTAAAGAATGTAGGCCAGTGTAAAGCCATGGATCAGTTAATTCAGTTAAAAGAGTTGTTCTGGTTCGTCGCCATCGGCGCGTTCTTCATTTCCTGCTTTATGCTCTGGTCTTTCCTCCCCTTTAAAGTCGTCCGACCAGTCATCAGGCAAGGGCGTGCTGTTTTTCCATAGCAGGTAGAACGATCCGGCAAACAAGGCGGCTCCCGCGCCTATCAGCCACAGCGGTATGCTGTCACCGTCTACAAACGCTTTTATCGCGGCGTTCTTCGTACCCAGGTACATCATCACTATCTGCAAGCCATTGTTCAGGAAGTGCGCCAGTATGCTCAGCCACAGCGAACCGGTAAGGTAATAGATACCACCCAGCAGCACGGCTGCAAAAAATATCGCAAACAGGCCAACCGGGTTATAGTGCACTACAGCAAACGTTAGCGCCGATACCGCAATAGCCACACCGGTTCTTTTATTACGGGAGTGTATAATGCGCATCACAGCCCCACGAAACAGGAATTCTTCGCTAATGGCAGGTATTATCGACATCACGATAAAACTCTTCACAAAATCGGCAGGCGAGTGCATCGTCAGCAACGCCTTCATAGCAGTATCTGTGGTGTTCTGCATTTCTTTTGCCTTGCCAGCCAGGTTTATCTCGCGCATCAGCGATTCCAACCCCAGCAGCAGGGGCATAGCACCCAGCATCACCAGCGGTACCAGCACCCAGTGTATCGCCTTTCCGGGCTTACGCAGCCCAAGGTATTCGCCCGGGCGCGGGTGCGCCAGGTAGGCAAACAATAAGGCAGGCGCCAAAAACACGCCGATAGACGAAATGCCTTGCAGCAGCAGGAAGGCATCTTTTATACGGCCGCTGCTCTGCTCGTTCAGCCCCGCGACCTCGGCAATGGGCACTCCTGTGAAAAAAGGGACCACCAGGTAGGCCACCACGGTGAAGAAGGAGGTCAACGTAAAGATCATCAACACGAACAACAGGAACTGCATCCCCCACGGATACTCTCGCCAATATCGGTTCTTGAACATTAAGATTTTTTTCGCAGGCAAAGGTAGCACCCTATCTAAATATTGGCAGAATAATTGCTTTGGATTTACAAACCGATGATAATACTAAGACAGGAACTATATATAGCCCGGGAACTCAACATTAATTCGAATTTTAATATAACTCCGTTAACCTCGTTTCTTTTATCTATTTTTGTACGTTTTTACAACCGCGTGAATGGAAGAAATAGCCGCTGGGCCACTACTTAGCAAGATCAACTCACCAGCTGATCTTAAAAAATTAAGTAAAGCCGACCTTCAACAAGCCTGCAACGAACTCAGGCAATTCATCATCGACTGTGTAAGCGTACACGGGGGCCACTTCGGCGCCAGTCTTGGCGTGGTAGAGCTTACCGTTGCCCTGCATTATGTGCTGAATACACCCGATGACCAATTGGTTTGGGACGTAGGCCACCAGGCTTATGGACATAAGATACTGACAGGTCGCAGGCAGATATTTCATACCAACCGCAAATATGGCGGACTGAGCGGTTTCCCTAAGCGCAGCGAGAGCGAGTACGATGCTTTTGGTGTCGGCCACTCTTCTACTTCTATCTCTGCGGCATTAGGCATGGCCATTGCCAGTAAATACAAAGGCGAGACCGACCGCCAGCACGTAGCCGTGATCGGCGACGGTGCTATGACCGCTGGTCTTCCTTTCGAGGCGCTGAACCACGCAGGGGTGAGCAACAGCAATGTGCTCATCATCCTCAACGATAACAACATGTCGATAGACCCGAACGTGGGTGCGCTGAAGGAATACCTGACCGACATTACTACTTCTCATACCTACAATAAGTTCCGCGACGATGTTTGGAAACTGCTGGGCAAACTGCCTTATGGCGAAATGCAGCAGGGCATGGCATCGAAGCTGGAAGCCAGCCTGAAGGGTCTTGTATCTAAATCGAGCAATATGTTCGAAGCGATGAAGATGCGCTACTTCGGCCCGATAGACGGACACAATGTGCTGAAGCTGGTAGAGATACTGGAACACCTGAAAGACATACCCGGACCAAAACTGCTGCACATAAAAACAGTAAAGGGCAAGGGCTATGACCTGGCCGAGAAAGACCAGACGTTGTGGCACGCACCGGGTACGTTCGATAAGATCACCGGTAAGATCAATAAGAAAGTAGTTGCCGTTCCCGAGCCACCTAAATACCAGGATGTATTCGGGCACACCATAATAGAGCTGGCAGAAAAGAACCCTGCTATCATGGGTATCACTCCTGCTATGCCTTCAGGCTGTTCGCTCAAGTTCATGATGGACAAGATGCCTGACCGTGCTTTTGACGTAGGCATTGCCGAGCAGCACGCCGTAACGGTGAGCGCCGGTATGGCTACTCGTGGCCTGCGTGTGTTTTGCAATATCTACAGCTCGTTCATGCAGCGTGCTTACGATATGGTGATACACGACGTAGCTATCCAGAAGCTGCCTGTCGTCTTCTGCCTCGACCGTGCCGGTCTTGTAGGCGAAGATGGACCAACGCACCACGGTGCCTACGATATTCCGTTCATGCGCTGCATACCTAACCTTATTGTCAGCGCACCGATGAACGAACAGGAACTGCGCAACCTGATGTACACATCGCAGCTGGAAGAAACCAAGCTGCCATTTGTGATACGTTACCCGCGCGGACAAGGTGTGATGCCTGAATGGCGCACTCCGTTTGAGAAAATTGAAATAGGTAAAGGCCGCATCGTTAAAGAAGGTGAAGAGATCGCGATACTCACGATCGGCCACCCGGGTAATTTTGCAGTAACGGCATGCGCAGGTTTAGCCATCGACGGATTGAACCCTGCACACTACGATATGCGTTTTGCCAAGCCGCTGGATGAAGAATTGCTGCACGAGATAGCGCAGAAGTTCCACAAGATCATCACCGTTGAAGATGGTACTGTAGTAGGTGGCTTTGGTAGTGCAGTGCTCGAGTTCATGGCAGCCAATGGTTATACACCAGAAGTAAAAATACTCGGCATACCAGACCGCATAGTAGAACACGGCAAACCAGAAGAACTGCACCGCGAATGCGGCTACGACGCCCGCGCTATAGCCGAGGCTGTGAAAGAAATGGTAGGTGATAATGTGAAAGAAGCAGTGACTGTATAAGACAACAACGAACTATAATAATAAAGGCTGCCGGATGGCAGCCTTTATTTATTTGAATTTAACTGTCATACCTGCATTATACTTCAATGAATATTCCGCAACCAAGCCCGATGTACTAATAAAGGATGGAACATTAAAAATAAGATTGGTTCCAATACCAAAATTGCTTGTGAAATACACGCCTCTAAACATTCTCGCCCGCAAACCTACGCCAACGATATTATCGAATGCCCAAAGATTGTTGAGTTCCGTGTAATCACGCCGCACTATTTCATAAAGCCCATTATTTAGTGTATCAAATACATACTCTACATGAGTGCGTTTAAAGCTGCTCGCACCACTGGTGCGAGCTGTTAGCTCATAAAATGCGTAAGTATTTACATTCTCGGATTTAAAAATTTGTAGATCGCGTTGTATGTTTCCGGTCAAACCAATATACTGATGTAATTCTCGGCCGTAAAACCGTTGGTGCAAGTACAGGTCAGGGTTTCGATCCGGCACTTTCCGATTATTAAAGTGTACAGTGACTCCTCCGTTGACCGTATATAACGGACTAATTTTCCCCCCATAAGTAATGCCGCAATACCAGCCCAAATCTGACATGTTATAAGGCAGAATACTCAAATATTTTTGACCTTTTGCTGTCAAAATGCAGACAGTGAGCAGAAATGTAGAAACTAATCTCATCTATTTGAATTTATATCGAACTCCCACTTGATAATGGCCTATGATGTGATCGAATGTATTGGAGTAAATCCGTAAAAATGGCGTTGAGTAATAATAAGAACGAGTAAATGACTCCCCAACGCCCACCCGACTCGTTAACGACAAACGGTCGGTCATTTTTATTTTTGCGCCTAATCCGAATGTCAGCTGAGCATATTTTGCAAAATAGTATGGTCCAAACCCATTTACTAACGTATACTCCAAAAGATTTCCTGCATTGTCGTATCCTGTAGGTATGTAAAAATAATTCAATAGCTTAATACTTCCGCCATTGGCATCTACAAAAAAGTACGGTTCAAAATGTTCATTCCATTTGTAGAACCGTTCGTACCCAACATTAAAATGGATATGGTCATACCAATCTCGCGCAAACCCGTTTGTTCGGTACACATCATTGGTTATCGAATAACGTTGCTTGGTAAAATTCATATGCGTCGCGATACCAACATACCATGCGTGTTTTTTTGATTGTAAATGATAGGATAACCTCATGTCGCGTCCCATTACGTAATTAGAAATAGGCGCTAGTTCAAGCCAATGGCTCATCGAACGGTTAGCAGTATCTTGTGCGGTACCTTCCGTTATTGAGGCGTATATCAAAAGGATTGTAAAAAATATTCTTTTCATGTAATGATAGCTAAAGCCGGTTTCCCGGCTCTAGCAAAATAGATAAAAGGTTACTGTTTTTTATAAAAATTCATTTCTGATTCATATTGGCCTGTCGCAAATACGTCACTGCCATTAGCATTCCATATTGCAGTCGACATACTGCCGTCCAAAAACCACGAGGAATTATCATTACAGTCGGCTGCCTTATAGAAATAAGTGTCCTCGCTTTCAAACATTCTGCCTTGTATTGTTCGGGCCTCATTATTAATCTTCGCAGATCCGATGTTACGCTTGCCTTCCAGCCAATCTCTTTCATAGGTGTTCCATAACATACACATGCGGCTATCTGAGGAGATTGCTCCGCTTATAGCTACATCCATAAAGTAGGCAAATGTAAAGTTTACGGTATGCCATGTTCCATTGGCGGAACTTTTACTGATCTCTTTAATTAGCTTAAAATCATCGCCAACAAACGCAACGCCGCCAGCGGCAGTATAAGGACTTTCCGTCAAATAGCTCCAGCCTGGTGCATTAGTGGAATATCGAATCGCCGCTGTGTAGCATACTTCTGATGTGTTATCCAAGTTCTCGTGAGCCTTATACACGTTAAAACTTTTAATGCCAATCCGGTTGCTTGCATCCCAAGTAAAATTACCTGTTATTTTTGACGCAGATCCTAGGGTCGGCGTCTGCTTGTCACTAGTAAAGTAAACACCGATATTAAGGATAAACATACCGGTCCCGGTTCCTTCAGTTTCCGAAACTTTGACGAGAGTAAAATTAGGCTCTGCTGCATCCTGCTCTATATCCCAACCTAAATATTGGTCGTGATAGCCAGTTTCATCTGGCATTTCGACACCAAACGTCAGTATGGGTTGTTCTGTGCCATCTGAATTGACTAATGTTGGTACATTCACTTCCAGATGTGCTGCATCATCTGACTTGCTCAGAGCTGTCTCTATTTTTTCGACGCTGGTAAAGTCGTATTCTACACCTGTAGGCAGATTGTTAGCCAAATAGTCATCAACATCGTCTTCAAGTCCAGAAAACTCCGAAAATACATCTGTTACAGGGATGCTTTCATAATCAGACGCACTACATGCATTGTGAATGAAGCTAGCTATTTCTGGCGTCAAAAAATGTCGGAAAGCATTTGCAAAGCAATAACGCGCGATCAATTTTTTCTCCATGTCTGCATCATTGTAATCAGAAATAATTTCCATTGGCGTCTGCGAAACGGTACGCAGGGAAATGCTTCGTGCAACCGTGTGCGGATTTGGTTGGGGTGCTTTCTCCAGTTGTGATTTCTTACAGGACAGCACTGACATAAACATTTACATATAAAAGGTTTTAGTGAAACAATGCGCAGAAATTAAGCTCTGCCGTTAAACGCCAATACCGTTAAAACACGGTATTTTTTTAGCGGTGAACGTAAGCTGTTGATTGTCAAAAAAGATTTTTCCCAAGTACGATGGTAAAGCAAAAAAATAAAGGCTGCCGGATGGCAGCCTTTTCTATTTATTTAAAGTCATTAAAAACTATACCGCACACCCACCGATACCGGGAAATAAACATCCGAATAACCCACTACTTCTGTAGTTGTGAACGTGCCAGTACCTGTGCCATTCTCATGTATAACTGTAACAGTTCCCGACATATGTTTGAACCGCACGCCAGCTTCTAGGTTAAGGCCAAAACGTTTGCCGAGATTATACACACCACCAACCTGCGCACCACTTACAAAACCATTCATGCTCGGTCCGTATAACCAGCTAGCACTTTGCTCACGCACGTAACCCGCTACACCGCCACTGTATGCATAAAACTTCCGGAACGCAACTTTGTAATTGACAACCGCCTGCGGCGACAGCCACCAGCCATCTATAGCTAGCACGCCGCCTTCTACAATAAGACCTGCCTGTACAGTTTTGAAATTGCGATAAACACTTACCGAATTTCTGCCCAAGACAAACATGTCGTCATAGAAAACCAAATTGTCATCAGTACTAAACGCAATAGAATTATTCAATCCAACTTCCCACTTCAACGGTTTCTGTGCAGCCGATGAATCCGGTGCCACCTCTTGTGCAAAAACACCAAACGGCAACAACAACAGGGGTAATAGTATCTTCTTCATTTGTTTGAGCTTATAGTTAATAAGACGGAAATTAAGGGAAAACAGTTTGTACAACAGAGTTACCCCCTATCCCCCTAAAGGGGGAACTCAATATTACCGAAGTCCGCCCATGGCGGACATGTGCAAAATGGCTTCCTCCTTTAGGGGGATAGGGGGTGTAAAAAGCCCGCGTATTTTTTAATACGCGGGCTCAACCATTCTCACCTTATCACCCTCACCTTATCATATAGCCGACGGTTATACCCATTCCGGCATGTTTCATTGTATTAGCAGTCGGGTCTACATCAACAAACCCGTACGATGCATGTACACGTGTATAGAATCCTTTCAAGAGCTCGTAGCCTGCCTGAACGCCTACACCTGCATCCAGCGGCGTAAAATCATCTCCTGGCTGATAACCAACCCAGGCCGGCAGCAATACCTGTGTGGTAGTCTGACCATTGGGTCTCGTTGTTACACGATTAAAACCTATCAAACCTCCCCAGGCCATGGCCACATACGGACCGCCACCAAAGAACCACCTGTTGGCATTAGCCGTTTGAATGTTGTATAAGATATGGATCGGCACTTCTACATAATCCAGGCGTACATATCCATCGGTTGTTTGTGTTATGAGAGCACCATTATCACCCGATGTCTTTGTATATTTTATGTTGCCGCCACGCGCACTATAAAACGCACCTGTCATGATCGAAATCTTATCGCTTAACCCTTCATCTATTACTACACCACCGCGAAAACCAACACGCAACGGAGACTCTGTATTGACGCCACTCATGGTAGCGCGCAACGTATTCAGGTTAACACCTGCTTCAAAACCTATCCCCTGCGCCAGCATCTGTATAGCCGGTAGTAGCATCACCAAAACAAAAAGTATCCGTTTCTTCATCACCCTGTCTTTACACCGATGATGAACGGATAAAACCCTTGCCCTAAAATGTTGGAATTGTGTTAAAGCACTAATTCACCTTGTCGGGGTCACCCATCTTACCCGACTGGTAATCGTTGATACACTGCATGATCTGCTGCTCGTTATTCATCACAAAAGGTCCGTATGAATACACTGGTTCGTTCATGGGCTGGCCACCCAGCAGGAACACCTCAGCGCCTTCCTCAGCGTAGAGGTTGATGTTGCTTTGTCCACGTTCGTATAGCGCGAGCTGGTTGGGCTTCAGCGCATGTTGTCCTTCTAATTCCACACCGCCGCTTACTGCATAGATAAAAGCGTTGTGCGCAGGATCGGTGGGAATGTTGAGCCTGGCTTGTTTGTTGAGCTTCAGGTAATAATAAAATGTAGGCGTGAATGTCTTGATGTTGGACTTATAACCGAACAGCTCACCTAACACTACGCGACCAGTAAAATCTTTTTTGATGATGGTGGGCATGTGGTCGTCGCGAAATACTGTAGTGGTTGGATCATCAAGTTTATAAGCAGCTGGCATGTTCAGCCATATCTGGAAGCCGTGGATCTTACCACCTTCTTCTTTCAATCGCTGCCCGCTTTCTTCCATATGTATCGCACCACGGCCTGAGCTGAACATCATGTACTCGCCAGTCTGTATCTGGAAGTCGTAGTTCAAACTGTCTTTATGATGTCCGCTACCTGAAAGAAAATAAGTGGTAGGTATCACACCTGCATGCGGATGCGCATTCACGCGCAGGGCATCGCTTCCGGGTTTGATGTCTACAGGGCCAAACTCGTCGAACAACACAAAAGGCGAAACATGATCGAGATGATCTCCGGCAAAGGCGCGCATTACAGGCAGCGTACCCACTTTGGTGTGGTCAGCATTCAGCACACGATACACCTTGCGGTTACCCTTCGACGAATACATGCCCGACTGCCCCAACAGCAGCGACGGTGCAGCCACCGATACACCCAGTATGGCAGAGCCCCTTAGAAATTTGCGCCTCGACATCATAGTGGCCTAAAGTTAGACTATTTGTAGGCAATAAATTCTTCAACTATTGTTGATACATGTATAAGCAGCAACTATAGTCAATATACAGAAACAATTAAATGATATTTTACGTATATTTGCTATAATAAAACCTATCCTATCATGAAACAACAACATGAAAAATTCGTGGAAGCCATGGCCGAACATGGCGACCCTGTCAAAGCCTACCTCGCAGCTTATCCCAATGCAAAAGAATCTTCAGCACGCTCGGCGACTTACCGCCTGCTGCAAGACCCCGAGATCGCCCAAGCAGTAACCTTTGATGCAAAGCGCATGCACAAAAAAGCAAAAGCAGCAGCTATTAAAAAAGGCACCAAACGCGTCACCCAGCAACTGGCCGACATCCAAAGTCGTCGCGAGGTGCTTGCGCAGATGATCTTCGGGACTGTAAAGCGCAAACGTTTCTTCAAAATCGATGGCGAGGTCATTTGGGTCGAAGATGATATTCCTTCACAATCGGTATTGCGAGCCATAGAGCTCGATTGTAAACTGGAAGCCGGCTTCGACTGGACAGGTCGCAGAACTACTACCGAAAAAAAGGAAAAACAGGAGCCTGCAAAACCCGGACCCGACAACCCAATAGAACCGGACCTGAAAGACATAACAGGTGTCGTCATATTAATAGGTGACACCCTTTTTGAGAAAAAGGATGCTGAATGGATAGAACGCTACACTGCCTGGAAAAACGCCAATCCTGAAAAAGTGAAAGAATGGACGGTAGAAACAAAGGAACGCTCAGACCACTATATAGCATTGGACGAGGACTATGGGGGACTGCAAAAGAACTGGAAGCATAATGGCAATCACAGCCTTATCATGATAATGCGCTTTGCCAATGGTCTGCCCCGCGGCCCATTCATCCCCGGCCAAAGCCGCTACTTCACCTCCTACGACGACCAGCACGCCGCCTACGGCACCAAACCCTACAACTACCACGAGCTAAAACAGAAGGAAAAAGCTGACAGCACCCCCAACTCCCCCTTGGAACTTAGCGACAGCGATCTCATGAGCGCAGCGAATAACTCCGGGGGACATTTTGTCGAAGGCAAAATCCCTATTTCCCCCTTGGAAGGGGGACATTTTGTCGAAGACAAAATGGGGGGATGTCCGCACAATGCCGGACAGACAACACAAGAAAACCTACAATCCAATCAACAAAATGCAACAATCCAACTACCCCCAAACCCGCCACAGTCCGCAAATATTTTAGAAAACCGGAAACTGTACCACACCAGCGATGAGCTTTGGGAAGCCTATCGCGCCGCCCTGCCCGCATGGCCCCACATGGCCGAAAAAACTAAGCGCAGTGTCGAACAAATGTTCCGGAATTCCTCTATGTCTCAGCAACGCCGGCTGTTATGGCTTAAACTGGGCGCCCGGGATGACAAAAACAGCGCGGCCTAACCCCCGCTTGGCAGTTTTTTAATACATTTACCCCCAAATTAAACAGTTCATGTCTCATCAACTACTTAAAGGAAAGAAAGGAATCATTTTCGGAGCACTCGACGAACGCTCGATCGCATGGAAAACTGCGCTGCGCGTGGTAGAAGAAGGCGGTGAGATCATCCTGTCGAACGCACCGATAGCGCTGCGCATGGGCAAGATCAACGAGCTGGCCAAAATGTGCAACAATGCACCTGTAATAGGCGCAGACGCTACCTCGATAGCCGACCTGGAAAACCTGATGCAGAAGAGCATGGAACACTTCGGTGGTAAGATGGACTTCGTCCTGCACTCAATAGGCATGTCGCCAAACGTGCGCAAGAACATTGGCTACACCGATACCAACTACGATAACTTCCTGAAAACACTGGATATATCTGCACTGTCGCTGCACAAAGTGCTGCAGACCGCTATGAAGACCGACGCCCTCAACGAGTGGTCATCGGTGGTAGCGCTGTCTTACATCGCTGCACAACGCACCTTCCCAGGCTATAATGACATGGCTGAGGCTAAAGCGCTGCTCGAAAGCATTGGCCGCAGCTTCGGTTACCACTACGGCTTTGCCCGCAAAGTGCGCGTGAATACTGTATCGCAGTCGCCAACGGTTACTACCGCAGGTTCGGGCGTATCAGGCTTCGATGTATTCTACGACTATGCTGATAAAATGTCACCACTGGGCAACGCCCCTGCAGATGACTGCGCTAATTTCTGCGTAGCCCTCTTCAGCGATATGACCAAGTACATAACCATGCAGAACCTGTTCCACGATGGCGGCTTCTCTAACACAGGTGTTAGCCAGCCAATCGTTGAAAAGATGCAGGCTACTATGCAGGCAGAGTCAGCAGGCTAAGGAACGGGAACAGCAATATTTTGAACCTATAACACGTTTTAAGCATTATGAACAGACTACAGGCACTGACATTATTGCTGTTATGTTTCTTTGCGCAGGGTGCGCAGGCACAGGTAACCGGCGGACAATTCGCTATGGAATACCTGCGATTACCCAACGCTCCGCGCATATCTGCGCTGGGTGGTATCAGCATCGCCAATCCCGATGATGATATATCGTTTGCCATGCAAAATCCGGCATTGATACGTCCCGCACTGCATACAGACCTTGGCCTGTCGTACAATAATTTCTATTCAGGCATTAGCATTGCCAACTTACAATATGCACACCATGTGTCGAACATCAATACATCGTTCGCACTTGGTGTGCAATATTTGAACTACGGCAGCTTTACTGCTACCGATCCTATCGGCAACCAGTACGGCACCTTCCGCGCCAACGATTTTGCGCTGACGCTGGGTGCAGGCCGCCAATACCAGAAGCACTGGCGCTATGGTGCTGCTATCAAGTTCGCGCACTCGTCGCTGTTCGATAAATCGGCAACGGCTTTCCTGGCCGATGTTGGTGTGAACTATTACGATACTGCAACACTTTGGGACATCGGTGTAGTAGCCAAGAACATGGGTTTTATGGCTAAGAAGTACAACCCGAATAACCCCGCAGAACCGCTGCCTTTCGATCTGCAGATAGGCGTTTCAAAACGTTTTGCACACATACCACTCAGGCTGATGGCCAACATCCACCACCTGTACGAATGGGACGTTCGCTACTCAGACCCTAACGATGTTGGCACGATCACGATCTTCAATGTGAACGATAGCGTAAACGCCACCAAGACACCTTCACACTTCGCCGACAAACTGTTCCGCCATTTCATCTTCGGCGCCGAACTGACATTGGGCAAACGTGTAACATTAAGTGCAGGCTACAACCACCTTCGTCGCGGCGAGCTGGTGATCAAAGACAAGACCGGCATGGCAGGCTTTGCATTTGGTGTGGGCGTCAACCTTAATAAATTCCAGGTGCAATATGCACGCTCTTACTACCACATAGCCGGCGCCTACAACGAATTTGGTCTCCGCATGACGCTGAACCAGATAACGGGTATCGGCAAATTCGGCAAGCGGGTACAATGGTCAGAAACATATCCCGACTGGATGTACGAAGGCAACCAGCCTGCCCCTGCTGCTAACTAGCAGGAATAGGTTAGTTATTCGCCGAATGCGTATGGTCTTTGTCCTCGTAGTGATGCTTCGGAAAGTTGAATAAAATCGAACTCAATACCGGCAGGAAGAAAACCGCCATACTCAGTATCGAGGTAATGATATCGCCCAACACGGTAGGATGATGACCAACAGGCAAGTGTTTACCTTGTGACTCCAGGCAAGACTGCGGTCCTTCAAGGAACAAAGCAAATTGAGAGCAGGGACTGAAATGAGTAAATAACGACAGGGTAAGCTTCAGGCCGAGTATCGCGATGACAAGGTAAGCACAAGTATCAAGGAAAGGATATTTCTCCATCAGCCTCACAAAGCCTTGTGCTACGAACCGCATCGCAAGTATCCCGATAAATACGCCGATCCATATGAGGATGATGTTTCGGGTATAAGCATTGGCGGCAATAACATTGTCGATAGAGAAGGCAAGGTCCATCAGCTCCACTAGTATCACGGTAGCCCAGAAAGGACCGAAGGCACCAAGCGTTTTACGATAGAGCCAGCTTTCCTTTTTGTGTTCCAATTCAACCTCCAGCGTCTCGTCGCCGGTAGGTTTCTTGGTGGTCATGAAGTGTTTGATGGCAAGTATCAACAGGTAGATGCCACCCACCGGCTTGAACCACCAGATCTTTATAAGCAGGGAAGCAAACAGCAGACAGATACCGCGGAAGACATAGGCACCGATGATACCGTACTTCAGGGCCTTGCGTCGCTGGTCTTTCGGCAGGTCGAGCACCATGGTGGCCAGCACGGCGGCATTATCTACCGACAGCAGGCTTTCGATCAGTATCAGGTTGACGATGACAATAAGGGAAGGTACAGGATGGTCAATTATCTGCTGAAAGAGTAACTCCAGGTGTTCCATGCCTACCAAAGGTAAGCGAAAGCACAGAGTTATTTAACCAGCTTGTAGTTCTTTGACATATTGCCTTTGCTAATAGTAAGCATATACATGCCTGAAGCCAGGTGAGCAGCAGGAATGTTCTGCTGGTTGGTTACGGCTATGCCATTCCAAACAATGCGTCCATCAACCGACCGCAGCTCAAGGTTTGAACCGACAGGTATCCGCTCTACCAGCCATTGGTCAATAGCCGGGTTAGGATATATCTGGGAGGCCTCGGGCAGCAGAGTGACGATACCGGCAGTTGGGTCTTTCTTGATAATGCCCGTCTTATTGACGATGTGATTATCCGGATCTATTTCCAGTCCATTCATTGTCTTTGTCCATGGGATCTGGTATCCCTGCCATGGGCTGTTGTTGTACACTGTTACCGTCATATCGCCATCGGCCGATTTCAGCTTCAGCTCTAACGGCATCGCAAATACAGAGACTGATGAAGGCTTGGATGTAGCCTGCTCAACAACAACGTATACCGTATTGCCTACCTGGTCCCATTTCGCCGAGTAGATCGGATAACCTTCTTTGTAGATCCATTGATTGAAGAAAGTGTCTAGGTCTTTACCGTATTTCAGCTCGGCAATTGATTGGAGATCTTGTGTTTTGGCTAGCCCATGTTTGAATTGCTGCTGGTATTCGCGCAGCACATCGAAGTAGAGTTCATCAGTCGGCGCCATGTAGCGCAGCATGTGTGCAACAGATGCGCCCTTGTCATACGTAAGCCTGCTACTGAAGATGCGGTTCACATCGGTAGTATCGTCACAAAGCACGGTACCGTCGGGCTGCTGCAACACACGGTTGAATACACCCGTACGGTAAGCTTGAGCAGCTGATACACTACGGAAGTGCTCTACGTACAGTTGTTCACAATAAGCTGCGAAGCCTTCGCTCAGCCAGATATCGGCCCAACTGTTGTAGGTAACACTGTTGCCCCACCACTGATGGCCCAGCTCGTGCGCAATGAGTGTTGTAGCCAGGCTACCACCCAATGTTGTCATCGTCTGATGCTCCATACCGCCAGGCAAAGGCTCAGCAACGCAGTGACCATACTTCTCCTTGTCAAACGGGTAGCGGCCGAAGATCTTGGAGAAGTGATCGACGATGAGACCTGTGGTATCAAAGTTGGCTTTGCGCGATGGCGTCATGAAAGTCAGCGAATCGTACACATAGTTCTGTATCAGCATTGAGTCACCACTACCATCGGTATAATGCATGTAGTACGAGTAGTCAGAATACGGCGCCACAACCACTGCGATCAGGTAGTAGTCGATTGGGTACCTGGTTTTCCATTCGTATCGCTCCTTATTGCCCGGAAGCGGAGTGACATTCTTTAGCAACCCATTGCTGCCCGCTTTTAATGTGTCATCAACGGTTACCCAGATATCGGCTGAGTCTATTTTATCAGTGATGTCTTGCTTTGACGGCCACCATTCCTTAGCAGTGTACGGGTCACTGAAGGTGTACATTAGTTTGGTACCTGAAGGTGCCGCAACTGCGTTCAAACCCTTATCGAAGAACCCAGAACCAGAAGGTGGCTGACCATGATAAAACACCTGAGCCGTGAATATTGCATTTTGTGAGAGAGGCGATGGTAAAGTAAACCTTCTCACTGAACCATTGGTCTGTATACTACCAACGGGGTGAAGTTGACTATTAAACTTAAATGAATCAATGGTAAGTGTGGGATCCAGCTCAAAGGCGTACACCGACATAGTAGATGCAACAACCTTTGCGGTTGTGATCACATTACCTGCAATTGCTGTTGTAGTATTGCTCAGGCTGATGTCGAAGCCTACATGCTGTACATCATACCATGCCTCTTCGGGTGCTGCCAGCGTTGTCTTTGCCATCGGCAGGTTCTTGCCCGCGCGTGAGCAGAGATGCTCAGCTTTATCAAAAGCCTGAGCAGACAAAACAGAACAGGCAGTAGCCAGTAAAAACAGGATCCTCATTGGTTGAGCTTGTTCTACAAATTTAATGATAATTCACGGGGCATAAAAAAGCCCCTTTTCAGGGGCAATAAGAATGAAAGTGCGGTGACAAATTATACAGCTATCTCGTAGTTCTCAACCAGCTGCCGGTGCTCAGAGCTCACGATCTGCAGCGCCATACTTTTTATAGAGGGGAAAAGCATGTCGTATACGCTCTTGCGGCTCACCGGCACATCTGTTTCCTGCATGCCTAGTATGTATATTACAGATTCTGGTATTTCGAGTACCTCACAAACTTTTTTAATGGTCCTGTTGCTTGGTCTTTTAATTCCGTTTTCGATCTGGGAAAGCGAAGTCTGGGAGATATTACATTTTTCCGCCAACTCGTACTGCGTAATGCCTAATTGTCTTCTGATAGACCTGATTGCAATGCCAATGTTCATAGTTTCTTACTTTTAATGTTGTTTTCGTCGGGGTAACTAATTCAGATCTGCCTTAATAGACGAGCCGATAGTTGAAACGGTTGGTAAAAAAAGGGGTGAAAAAAGTTAAAAACTCTTAAGCACTGTCACAGAAAAATCATGTAATTCAAGTAGTTAGATCAATAATAAGCAGTAATGAAGCAGAATTTTACGAAACGAATATCTTTTGAGGGAAAAATTGTACTTGCGGTTATAATTCCGGAACACCGCCAGGACGGGATGTATTATGAGGTGAACGTTAAGAATTACCCACGCTTTTACGTGACCATGTCTTCCTTGGGCAGATACGATATAGTTTCTGAACCTGGGCTCAAAATTCCTTACGAACTGATCCTGGCTGTCAGCGATGCGATAGAAGAACACGGCAAAAAATAAATGCCCAAAAAAGAAAGAACCGCTCGTATGAGCGGTTCTTATCAAAAATCAATTCAAAATATTACGCAGTTGCTTCCATATACGATTCAACTGGTTCGCAGGTACATACCAGGTTGCGGTCACCATACGTATTATTAACGCGGGCAACGCTAGGCCAGAATTTGTTTGCCTTAACCCATTCCAGCGGGAAGGCAGCTTGCGTACGCGTGTATTTATGGTTCCACTCTTCCGTGATGATGGCAAACTGAGTGTGTGGGGCCATTTTCATTACGTTGTCTTGCCTGTCAGCGCGCCCCTCTTCAATAGCGCGGATCTCTTCACGGATGCTTAGCAGCGCGTCGCAGAAACGATCAAGTTCTGCTTTGTCCTCGCTTTCAGTAGGCTCGATCATGATCGTACCCGGTACAGGGAAGCTCATGGTAGGTGCGTGGAAACCATAATCCATCAAACGCTTAGCCACGTCTTCAGCTTCGATCTCTGCAGTCTTTTTGAATGGGCGAAGATCAACGATGAATTCGTGAGCGCAAGTACCACCGCTACCAGTGTAAAGAATGTCAAAATCATTCTTCAGCCTTGCACGCATGTAGTTAGCATTAAGAATAGCATTCTCAGTAGCAAGGCGAACACCATCAGGGCCCAGCATGCGGATGTATGCATAAGAGATCAGCAGGATGCTCGCAGAACCATAAGGAGCTGCAGATACTGCATTCGCCTGATCACCGTTAGTTTCGCTAACGTGCGATGGCAGGAATGGAGCCAGGTGTTTCTTTACACAGATGGGGCCCATGCCAGGACCGCCACCGCCGTGAGGAATAGCGAATGTCTTGTGCAAGTTCAGGTGACAAACGTCAGCGCCGATGAGGCCCGGAGCAGTCAATCCCACTTGGGCGTTCATGTTAGCCCCGTCCATATAAACCTGGCCGCCGTGCTGGTGAACGATATTGGTGATGTCTTTAATTGTTTCTTCGTAAACGCCGTAGGTAGAAGGATAAGTCACCATGATACCTGCGAGATTGGCAGCATGTTGTTCTGCTTTTGCTTTCAGGTCGGCGATATCGATATAACCATTCTCCAATGCTTTTACCACTACCACTTTGTAACCAACCATTACAGCGGATGCTGGGTTGGTACCGTGTGCAGAGATCGGTATCAGCATCACGTTACGGTGTGCCTCGTTACGGCTTTCATGGTATCCACGGATTGCCAGCAAACCAGCGTATTCGCCTTGCGCACCACTGTTAGGTTGCAGGCTGCAGGCATCGAATGCTGTGATCTCGCAGAGGTATTGAGAAAGCTCTTTTACTACTTGCAAATAACCACCTGCCTGGTCTTTAGGAACGAATGGGTGCATTTTGCTCCAGTGTGCCCAACTCAGTGGCATCATCTCGCTAGCCGCGTTCAGCTTCATTGTGCACGAGCCGAGGGAGATCATGCTGGTATTCAGACTAAGATCTTTGTTTTCCAGCATTTTTATGTAGCGCATCATTTGCGTTTCGCTGTGATGGCTATTGAATACCTGCTGCTCCAGGAAACGTGATGTACGTGTCAGCGCAGTGCCAATGTTGCTCAGCACCTGGTTGTCCTGTATGCTCAGTACTACAGGTTCATTATTATCTGCAAATACGTTGATGATATCAGCAATGTCAGATATAGTAGTTGTCTCATCAAGAGCGATACCGATCAGTGAGTTGTCTTCGAAGTATCTGAAGTTGATCTGAGATGCCTCTGCTTTCACTTTGATCGCTACAGCATCTTTTACCTTTACAACTATAGTGTCGAAGAATGAATCAGACACCAGTGAGTAACCATGCTCCGCCAGCTTTTCAGACAATGTTTGCGCCAGCAATGCAACACGTTTACCAATGTTCTTCAATCCATCAGGACCATGGAATACTGCATACATTGCTGCCATGTTGGCCAGCAGTGCTTGTGCAGTACAGATATTTGAAGTTGCTTTTTCGCGTTTGATGTGTTGCTCACGTGTTTGCAGCGCCATACGCAGTGCGCGGTTCCCATTAGCATCTATGCTGATACCAATAATACGACCAGGAATGCTGCGTTTGAAATCATCTTTAGTTGCAAGGAACGCAGCGTGCGGACCACCATAACCCAGAGGTACACCAAAACGTTGCGCAGAACCAAAGGCAACATCAGCACCCAGTTCGCCTGGAGGTGTCAGCAGGGTAAGCGCCAGAAGATCTGTTGCCATAGCAACGTATGCACCTACTGCATGTACTTTCTCAATAAAGCCGCGGTAATCTTCTACTGAACCTTTGTCATTAGGATATTGTACTACAGCACCGAAGTACGTATCATCGATGGTTGCAGTTTTATAATCACCATAAACTACTTCGATACCCAGTGGTGTTGCGCGGGTTACGATAACATCTTTAGTTTGCGGGAATACTTCTTCATCTACAAAGAACTTCGGACGGCTCAGATGATCGTGGTCTTTGTTGAGTGCGCTAAAGAACATAGCCATTGCTTCAGCAGCAGCAGTCGCTTCATCCAGCAATGATGCGTTAGCTATTGGCAGAGCAGTAAGATCACTTACCATTGTTTGGAAGTTCAACAGGCTTTCCAAACGCCCTTGCGAGATCTCAGCCTGGTAAGGGGTGTATTGTGTATACCATCCTGGATTCTCGAAGATGTTACGCAGTATCACACTTGGTGTGTGCATGTCGTAATATCCCTGGCCTATATAGTTCTTGTAAACTTTATTCTTGAGAGATATATCTTTTATCAGTTTCAGGTATTCCGCTTCGCTGATGGCTTCTGGCAGTTCCAACCTATGATCCATGCGAATGGCAGCTGGTACAGTACGGGATATCAACTCCTCCATATCCGATACACCGATAGTCTGAAGCATCTGTTCTGTCTGTTGTTCATCGGGGCCGATATGGCGGTGGATGAATTCCTCGCTCTGAAGGGAAAACAAATTCATATTAAATAAAACTAATAATTGTTAGATAAAAGAATACGCAAAGTTAGCGTATATAAGGGAATTGCAAAAGATGAAGGCCGTACAGCCAGTCCCATACAGGCTTTTCATAATACGGCTATAAATTGACCTTATATTGAGCGTTCTTCTTCCTGGGTTTCATCGGTTTTGAGAACTCCACCAATATTAAAAAGACGATAGGCAAGAGATACACCAATGGTATCAGATTTTTCGTAGTCAATCGACTGTTTTTCAACTATGTACTTGCCTTCGCGATCTAATACATAGAACTCTACCCGCTTCTTATCGCCAGAACCTGAAAATATAAGGTAAACTGACGGAGCTGGAATAGAACTACTATTCACCCACTCAATGTTGCA
Organism: Polluticoccus soli; assembly: GCF_029269745.1. Taxonomy (NCBI): domain Bacteria; kingdom Pseudomonadati; phylum Bacteroidota; class Chitinophagia; order Chitinophagales; family Chitinophagaceae; genus Polluticoccus; species Polluticoccus soli. Next base: position 1,186,884 of record NZ_JARJHT010000001.1, read on the forward strand.
ATCCTTTATACGATCAAGAACGATTTCATCTGGCCGACCGCTCACATTGAGACGCATATTCATTTTTAATTCTACATCTGGCACAAGCTGAGGATAGGCCTGATACATACGGTATATATATTCATTATATGCAGCATTATCTTTTCTCTTTAGCGCACATTCAGCCTGGGCCTGGTAAACACGTGCAAGAAACAGTTTTTCGTAATCCGGGTCGATGTTTGGATCTCGCAGCACTTCGTTTAATAATGTCTGGGCTTCCCTATTATCACCTTGTTCCATTTTCAGGCGCGCGACGAAGAGTTTGAAATACTTGCGAACAAACTTGCGTTCGTCGGTTTGCATTTCCTTTTGAAATCGCCCGACAAAAAACTTAGTACTAAAGTCTTTTACCAGGTACCAAACTTCGTCCCAGGTTACCGTACTTTCTGTAGAGAATAACTTGTAGATCACGCGATCGCGCTCCGGGTTTTGTGCAAACTGGTTGATGATAAGAAATTGCTGCATGTACTTTTCACCCAACAAGCGAGACATACGACCGATGATGCGCGGATTATACCACCAATTCTTGTTCTCGAATTTTTGTCGGTTTAGCAAGCTCTGTTTATTCATCAGTCGTACAAGCTGCACGCTAAAGTCATAATGTGCCTGGCTGAGTGTTGTGCCGATGTGCACCTCTTTAAACTCCGCCGCTTTGTTGGCATACTGGTCAGAACTATAGATAAGCCCGTTGTAGTACTCTGTACGAGCCAAGGCAATGTTATACCAGCCAAATCCAGGTGTTGAACCATTGGCCTTGATCATATCACGCATTAACTCCGAGCCTCTATCGGGACGAGCCTTGTAGATATCTATGATAGAAGTGTAATAGGCCCATTCTTTCAGGCGCTTATCGCCTGCATCTTGCATAACTGCCTGCTGGTATTCACTTTCTGCTTCCCGAAAATCGCCACAGATGGCACGGAAAGTTGCATAGTTGTTGTGCGGAAAGATAGGGCTGTTACGCAAGAGGTTATAATACATCGCCGCCGAATCTATCTTCAATGCATAACTATAAAGGATAGATTTATAGTGATACACTGACTGCTTTTCGAACTCCTCATATCCTGGTTGGAATATCTGTGCATTCAACCGTTTGTTGATGGCTACCCGACGTAATCCAGAATCGAGCAGCTTATTTGCGTAACGCTCGTTCTCATCTATCGAATTCTTCAGGAAGCTATATTTCGAACTTGTATAATACCTATTCCTATGCACTGTCCACGCCAGCAGGTTGTATACATCCATCTGGTAGTCACGTTGAAAATTCCATTTCAATACGCGCCTTAGCAATGCATATACCTTATCCGGTTCTTCCATGTTGCTATAACAGTTCATTAGGTAGTAGGCAATGAGCGTATAATCGATATGGAACTTATACACCGGAAAATATTGCATTATGTCGGAAGTACGGGTAGCCAACTCTCGGCGGTAGTCCCGCTCCATTAATGTCAACGCACGTTCGAGCGGAACCGTCGCATTCTTAAAACCCAGAAAGTCTGCTGCATGGTTGAACTTATATGCTCCTTCGTACATCCAGCCAACATAGTAGGTGCTGTCAATGCGCTTGAACTCACGTGAACGTGGAAGCGCATCTTCACTGTTCATGTCAGTGCCTGTGCGTTTGGCATCTACTTCATAACGCAACGCGGCATTGCGCTGCGCTTGTACTTTGGTACTGAGCAGCACGCAAAAAAAATATGCGATACTATAGATGAGATGCCGCGAGAACTTCATTCCGGTAATCTTAGAAACTAAGCATACAGCTTCAGTTTTGCCAACCTGTCTACTTCTTTATTGATAATCCCATCCAGTGCTTTCAACCGGCCGTCTTTGTTTCTATACATCAAACGATGATCCAACACCCAACGGGCTATGTCTTTTACATCATCTTCTATCACAAAGGTTCTACCCTTTACAAGCGCATATGCGCGCAGGCATTTCAGAAAAGCTATACCGCTACGTGTGGATGCACCCAATGCAATATCCTGGTGTTCGCGTGTATCGCGAACAATATGGCTAACCGAACGGACAATCTCATCATGCACAAATACCTGCGATGATTGCTGTTGCAATGACAGTATATCATTCATGCTCAGGTTCTGTTTGAGTTCAATAAGATTCTGCGCTATATCGAGGTATTCACGATAGATGTTCATCTCCACCTCTTCATCCACATAACCAAAGTATATCTTCATAAAGAAGCGATCGAGCTGTGCAGCAGGCAGTGGGTAGGTACCCTCCATCTCTATAGGGTTTTGCGTAGCTATGGTGAAGAACATCTTTTCCAGCTTGAGCGTGGTATCCCCAACCGTTACCTGGTGTTCCGCCATAGCTTCCAGCAATGCGCTTTGCACTTTTGGCGAGGCCCGGTTGATCTCGTCAGCCAGCAACACGTTACAGAACAAGGGCCCTTTCTTAAACACAAACTCCTTTGTTCTATCGTCGAAGATGTGTGTACCGATCAGGTCCATCGGCAAAAGATCGGGTGTGAACTGGATGCGTTTGAAGACAACATGATCCAGTCCCATCTCGCCGCTGATACATTGGGCAAGTGTTTTGGCCAATACTGTTTTACCGGTACCTGGATTGTCTTCTATCAGAATATGGCCACCGGCCAGCAGGCAGGTCACTACCATTTCTATCTGCCTGCGCTTACCGCGGATAACGGTTTCTATCTGGTCTATCAGATGCTGAATGGCATCCGTAGTGTTCGAGGTAATTGGTTCTGAAACAGGTTCCATAAGTCGTGAAATATAACTTACAATGTTACTGATATTCTATCCTGGCGAATTTTAAACTTTTGTGAAAAGCTACTTGCTCTGCAGCCGTATAACGGGTACTACCATTTCCTCTAGCGATATGCCGCCGTGCTGGAATGTGTTCCGGTAGTAGTTCACGTAATAGTTATAGTTATTCGGATAACAGAGAAAGACATCTTCCTTTGCGAAAATAAATGCCGAGCTCACATTAGGCCTCGGCAATCCTGCAACCTTTGGATCGCGGAACGCTAATACATCACGTTCTTCATATTGCAGGTTACGGCCGTGTTTATACCGGAGGTTCGTTGTTGTCTGCCTGTCACCAACACACTTACTTGGCGTCTTTACCCTTACTGTTCCATGATCGGTGGTAATGATCACCTGTATGTTCTTGTCAGCGATCTTGCGCAGCGCCCTGTGCAGCGGCGAGTGTTCGAACCAACTCACAGTTAGCGAGCGATATGATACCTCATCGCTTGCAAGCTCTTTCAACACTTCCATTTCCGTACGCGCATGCGATAGCATATCGACGAAGTTGTACACGATGACGGTAAGATCATTGTTAAGGAAGTTGTGTATATCATCTTCCATTTGTTTACCGTTCTCGTTATTGGTGATCTTGATGTATTGAGTTTTGAGATGGTCTAGCTTGAGTTGCTTAAGCTGATAACGCAGGAAGGTTTCCTCGAACAGGTTCTTGCCTCCTTCTTCATCATCATTCTTCCATTCATTAGGGAACTTCGTCTCTATCTCTGCAGGTAACATACCAGCAAACAGCGCATTACGCGCGTATTGCGTCGCAGTTGGAAGTATACTGTAGAACATATCCTCTTCCAATATTCGGAAAGAATCGTTCACTATTGGCTGAAATGCTTTCCATTGATCGTAACGAAGATTATCTATAACGACCAAGAATGTGGGCTTGCCTTGCTGAAGATGAGGAGCAACTTTGGCTTTAAACAACTCATGCGACAATATTGGGGCATTCTTACCTTTGATCCATCCCTCGTAATTTTTAGACACAAACTTAAAGAATTCGGTATTGGCTTCCGCTTTCTGGTTTTGTAATACTTCCATCATTTCAGCGCTATCGCTACGACTCATTTCAAGCTCCCAGTATACCAGCTTCCGGTACAGCTCTTTCCATTCCTCATGATTAGGATTGGAACTCAGCGCCATGAACAGGTTACGAAAATCTTGTTGGTAGGCTATAGTTGTTCTTTCAGAAACCAGGCGGCGCGAATCCATGATCTTCTTTAGAGACATCAATACCTGGTTGGGATTCACTGGCTTGATCAGGTAGTCGCTTATCTGTCCGCCGATAGCTTCTTCCATGATGTTTTCAGCTTCGTTCTTTGTTACCATCACCACCGGCATATTCGGATCCATTTCTTTGATCTTGGCCAGTGTTTCTATACCTGTAAGACCCGGCATGCTTTCATCTAGCAATACAACGTCAATATTTTTTTCTTTCAGCAGCTCAAGAGCGTCATAACCATTGGTGAGAGGAGTAACCTCGTAACCTTTATTTTTCAGAAATAATATTTGCGATTTCAATGAATCTATCTCATCATCTACCCACAAAATCTCACCTTGTGTTGTACTCATGTTTATCTTTTGCTTGTTAAGTTTACAATCTTATGAACTAAAATTACACTACTCCCACATCAATACCTATTGTTTTAACCGAACTTTTACAAGTAGCTCATTTGCAATAACGTTGATAAGCAAGTAGTATTGCATATCCATTTATAAATACTATGCCTTTAGATAGTCCCTCTGTCGTTGTTCGTCCTGCAGCAAAAGCCGACTGCGCCCGCATCATGGAATTGGTACACGAACTGGCTGTTTACGAAAAAGCGCCCGAGATGGTGACGGTTGATCTCGAACATTTTGAGGAAAGCGGCTTTGGACCCAACCCGGTATGGTGGGCTTATGTTGCTGAAGCTAACGGACAGATCGTCGGCTTTGCCCTGTACTATATCCGTTATTCTACCTGGCAGGGACAAAAGATGTACCTTGAAGATATACTGGTAACAGAAGAATGGCGTCGCAAAGGCATTGGGGGATTGCTGATGGATCAGCTATTGAAAACTGCAGCCGAACGAAAATTCAAAGGTATAAGCTGGCAGGTACTGGACTGGAATACTCCGGCTATCGATTTCTACAAAAAGTACAACGCCACGTTCGATGGCGAATGGGTGAACGTTATGGTCAATTTCTAACTACATAAATTGCCATTCGCGTATGTACGCAGGGCATTTGTAGGTCTTCAGCTGAAAAGAAAGATTGAATTGCAGGAACATGTACTGATCGCGCGATTGGGTGTTGCCCCGTTGTTTGCCAGGACGGCCTAGTGGTATATCCGACACTTCAACGGACCTGTCCTGCAACGCGGCAGCCGGACTTGGATTCTGGGGATCGGTTGGGAATTTGTCCACACCCACATATGTTTTGCTTACATCATCAATGTAGTCGGTAAGGGTAAGCCTGTTGGCGATCTCTACACCGAAGTTTAAACCAGGACGGATCCAGTATTTGATACCTGCACCCATTGGGAAACACACGCTGAAGCTATTGTACTGACGGTCGCCAAACCCTGCATTTTGTCCTTCAGTGCCCAACGGACGAAGATGATATTTTATGCCCTGGTAGGTGGTATATGGGTTGTAATAGAATACACCAACGCCACCTGTAAGATATGGGGTAAAGCGACTGTGCTGCTCACCAGTAAAAAACCGGAAGAAGTTAAACTCAGATTGAGCTGTAAGCTCAACTATATCGCTTTTGAAATTGAGATTACGGGTTTTGTTGTAGAAGTTGGTAGAGTATTTATCGTCGTAGCCGACCCTCGTTGCTTGTGCTGCAAAACGCACTGCTATGAACGGGTTTACATGTATACGCGCAAATGCACCAAAGGCTGGCATCACTTCCTGTAGACCGTAATGATCATTCAGATCGCCGAAGTAATGCGAAGCACCAAGGGAGACACCAAATTCCTTATTCTGATAAAAGGTCTGGGCACGCACATTGTTCGCGGTCGCGGCGAGAAAGAACGATATGATCAAAGCTAGCCTTTGCATAATTGTCTGCAGGTATAACTACAAATGTAATTTTTTATTGCATTCTTTTTAGTTGCGTCGGTCGATACCCCAATATAACTTCTGTCGAATCGTCTTCAGGAAGTTGTGTTCATCAGGGCGAACAAGAGATATGGTAAAATTCTCTTTCTTAACGGCCAGTTGCACCGAACTGGTGATGGTCTCAGTTCTCGCATCCAACGTGCATAGGAATTGTTCGGTGCGACCTTCTACCTCAAAGGATATCACGTTGTCATCTGGAACGACAATAGAACGTGTATTCAGGTTGTGTGGCGCAACGGGCGTTATTACAAAGCTGGATGTTTGCGGGAATACAACCGGACCACCGCAGCTCAGTGAATAACCGGTAGAACCAGTTGGGGTAGCAACTATTAATCCGTCAGCCCAATAAGTATTCAGGAATTCGCCATTGAGATAGGTATGTATTTTGATCATCGACGATGAATCCTTCCGGTGTAGTGTGAACTCGTTGAGTGCATAAGGAGAACCATCAAATAAGGGAATACTGGCGTCCAAATGCAAAAGAGTACGTTTTTCCAGTGTATAGGACCCCCGTACAAGTGATAATATCGCCGCTTCTACTTCTTCCTCAGGTATCGCAGCCAGGAATCCCAACCTGCCGAGGTTGATTCCGATCAGTGGAATGTTTGAATTGCCTACAAAAGATACCGTATCCAGCATGGTGCCGTCACCACCAAGACTAAACAGCATATCCACATGCGGCGGCAGGTCGAATTTGCCGGTAAACAAAGCCGGCTTCACCTTCAGCTGAACATGAGGGGCAATACGCTCGTAAAAGCCTTTATAGAATACCATCTGCAAACCATGACTTTCCAGCATTTGCAGAATGTGTTGTATTGTCGGTATGTCTTGTTCTTCGAACGTACGGTTGTACAGCGCTACGAGCATATATTGTGTATTAACTGCAACTTCATCCCTTCGTCGCCAGTCTTCAGCTATTCGGTATTGAGGTGTAAAAATAGTCCTTTTTCGCCCAAATGGTTCCAGGTGTACTCCAGTCGTAGCTTGAAATCATATGCCGAAATGATATCCAGTCCAAACCCGGCAGCATACAGCAAGCGGTTGTTCAGAAAGCTATTGCCAGGAAACTTGTTGACTACATACCCAACATCGGCGAATATTTTCGGATAGAGCCTGATGGGCAATACGGGCAGGTATTTGAATGGGATGCTGCGTATGCTGGTATTAAGCAGTTCATACTTCAGGCTGTTGCGCAGTACACCAAACTGAGAACCATCCACTACATAATATTCGTAACCGCGAACATAATCTGGCTCTACCCCCAATGCCGATCTGAAGGCATACGGCTGTCTTTGAGGCGCCATTACGCGCGCGCGGACAATATTAGAAGAATACCATTTATGCCCCAGGTGATAAAACTTTGCAGCTTCTACATAAGCAGTATTCTGGAAGCCAATGCCCTTAAAACCTACCCGACTGATGAAATTACCTACCAGCTTTAAACCAACTAACGGATAGTTCCAATTGTCAACTTTATTCAGGTCAAAACGGTAAGAAAGCTCCATTGAATTCAGCTCAGAGCTGCCATTGTCGTAATACTCTGGATTGAGCTTGATCACCGTATCGTCCACGCGATAATCACGGTAGCGGAGTTCTATAAGGTGTCTCGTGGCATACCCCGGACGATATACGTAAACCGCTGCGGCCTCAAACCGGCTGATCACATAATTGCGGGGCGTTTTGACAAACTGCAGCTTGTTCAGGTTAGTAGTAAAGAACATCTCCTCGTTTTTCGAAAAGAAGAATGATGCCCCAAGTCCGTGTTGCTGCCTACGATCTACATAAGGCTTAAAATACTCTAATCCGAATTTCTGGGTATAGCCGATCTGGGCAGTAGCGCTCAACTGCTCCAGGTTACCCCTGAAGTTGCGATGCTTTAAAGTGACCCCGATGTTAGCCCTCCGTATGTCGCGCTCCTGCTCCTTCCACCAGACATTAAAATTCCTGTCTGCGAGCTGGAAGGATATTTCGGGTATAATATACCACTGTTCGGTCACCTTGATGTGCCAATCGATCGTCGAATCGTCCACTTTCAAGACCGCAATTGTAGCTTCAGTAAAGATCGAAAGGTTGAATATCCTTTTCTGATTAAGGTCGAGGACTAGGTTTAGCGAGTCTGAAGGGATCAAGGCTCCTTCTTTAACACTCATCTCCCTGTGAATCACCCTATCGCGCGTATGTTTATTACCTGTGATAAAGATGCTACGCAGATGATAGCTTTTACCGGGCACAGCATTCACCGAGTCGGGAATAGACACAAAGCGGTTTTCCTGTCCTGACACAGCACATGCAAACAAAAAAACAAATAGGAACAGGAAATACTTCATCAGGATGCCTAAAATAGCTAGCGCGCGGTATTAATAAAAATAAATCTTCACCAACATTTCCGTGACAGTTATATGTCTATGATACAGGGAGTGAACAGGTTGCGAAGCGCAGATACCAACTATTTCTTAACTTTAGTAAATAACGCTCGTAAATGATCCAACGTATACTGACCGCTATTTGTTGCCTTAGCCTCACCGTAATTTCCTGCAAACACGAACCGCTAATACCTAAACAGCCCAACGGTTCCGGTTATCCCGACGAGGTAGCAAAAATATTTGTGAACAAATGCGCAACGGCGGGATGCCATAACGCAGCCAGCTACGAAGGCGCCGGCGGCTTGCGAATGGACACTTGGGAACAACTGTTCAATGGTGGCAACAATGGATCCGCTATCGTGCCATACAGCATAGAATTTAGTCCATTGCTTTATTATATCAATACGGACTTCAACCTTGGAATTGTTGCACAACCCACTATGCCCAAAGACAATCCGCCCTTGTCAAAGGAAGAATATATCACCATCAGGGATTGGGTAGCCAAAGGTGCTCCCGACAAATCGGGCAATATCCCATTTGCTTCCGATCCTGCAACCCGTCAGAAGATCTATATCACTATGCAGGCCTGCGACCAGGTAGCCGTTATCGACGCCCAAAAGAAGGTAGTAATGCGATATATACCTGTAGGCACAAGTGCCATAGCTGAGGTACCTCACTACCTGAGATCTACCACCGACGGCAAATACGCTTTTGTGAGTTTCGTGGCTGGTACAACCCTTCAAAAGATCGAAACATCTACAGATAAGGTGGTCGAAGACATTCAGTTGCCCACCAACCCATCGGGCTCCTGGAATGTTTTTGCCCTTTCGCCCGATGCTTCTAAAGTACTGGTAAGCGACTGGCGAGCATCAGGCAGGCTGGTATACATTGACCTGCTGACAATGAAGATGAAGGTATACCCCGGGTTCACCTACCCGCATGGCATAGCCTCCAACCCATCGTTCGATACATTTTATGTAACCTCGCAGTATGGCAACGCCATGTATAAGCTGAGCCTGGATGGCTTTGTCAACAAGCAGATATCTCTTGATGGCAAAACGCCGGTTGTTACTCCAGACACTTCTTCATCCATGCTGAACCCACATGAGATCCTGATGGCGCCCGATTATTCCAAATACTTCATTACCTGCGAACGCTCTAATGAAGTGCGCGTTTTGAACCGTAGTAGGGATTCAGTGATCAAGGTTATCCCGGTGGGAGCAAAACCACAGGAATTTGCCATATCACGCAAGAAGCCGTACTTGTTTGTTACCTGTATGGACGACCAGCCTACTAAACTGGGCGATGTCACATTCGTAGGGTCAGTGTATGTCATCGACTACAATACACTCAGTGTTGTCAATGTCATCAGGGGTAACTTCTCCAGTCCACATGGTATAACAGTGGATGATGTAAACAACACAGTCTGCTTTGCTAGCCGCAATGTAAACCCAACAGGACCTAAACCGCATCACACGTCAAGTTGTACAGGCGCCAACGGGTCTTATCATGTTTATGACATGACTACCTTCCAGCCGGCTGACAAACGCAGGTTTGAAGTATTGCCAGATCCTTATTCGGCAGATGCACGGTTTAAATAGCAGCCTTCGTATTTTTGGATATGCTAACTGTCTCGCTACATGGTATCCGCATTTCAGCTCCGTATGGTCTTTACGCTGAAGAACCGGTATTGGGCAATGATTTTGAAGTAGACCTTGATGTATTTTTTGCAGTTGCTGACAATGAACAATGGCCGTTCGCGGACTATACAAAGCTGAACGAAATAGCACGTAACTGCTTCACGCAACAAGGTCAGTTGCTGGAAGTCCTGGTAAAGGATATCCATTCCTCCATTAAATCCTCGTTCCCAAATACTGCTAAAATAAAAGTAGCGGTGCGTAAGCTTCACCCACCCATGCCGGGTGATGTTCAATATTCACAGGTCTGCTACGAGGGATAAACTATGCGTATTGCAGGTGCATTCATACTGTTTCTTACCCTTTGGTGCTTCTGTGCCTGCAAGCATGAAACACTAAAACCAAAAACAGCAACGAATCCCACCACATTATCGGATAATTACCCGGACGACATTAGCAAGATCGTTATCAACAGGTGTGCAACGGCGGGTTGTCACAATTCAGCGAGTTATGAAAATGCCGGAGGACTATTGATGGATAGCTGGGATCATTTGTTCGATGGTGGGAAGAATGGCGCGGTGGTTATTCCATACGATATAGAGAACAGCTCACTATTATACTTTATCAATACGTTCGCTGATCTTGGCCCAACTGCCCTACCCCTCATGCCCCTCGACCAACCTGCATTAAGCCGCGAGGAGTATATTCAAGTACGCGACTGGATAGCAAAGGGTGCGCCAGATAAAAATGGGAATATCCCATTTGCCAGCAATGCCGCAACACGTCAGAAAATATACGTCACCCACCAGGGCTGTGATCTAATCGGCGTTATCGACGGAGAGAAGAAAGTAGTGATGCGGTACATAAAGGTCGGCGGTACACTTAATAATGAGATATCCGATTACGTCAAGATATCGACCGATGGTCAATACGCCTACGCCTGTTTCTGGAATGGGAATACCATTCAAAAGATAGATCTGTCAACCGATAGCGTAGTGGCAGAAGCTAAGCTTCCTGAAGCTTACTGGAAGAATATATTTATAACCCCCGACGGACAGCGCCTGCTGGCAACTACCTGGCAATCGGCGACGATAGTTGCTATTAACACTGGCAACATGCAGGTAGAACAAACCTATACAGGCTTTCAGTATCCGGAGAGCATGGCCGGCAATACAATGGGCACATATTACGTGACAGAACGCTTCGGCAACACACTTTGTAAACTGTCCGCCAATGGCAATATTCAGAAGATCAGCCTTGATGGTAAACCGTTAACTACAATTCCTGCTGCCAACACCCCTAACCCTTACCGCATTCTAATGTCGGCGGACAATACGAAGTACTTTGTGACTTGTGAGAATACCAATGAGCTAAGAGTCTTTGATGCACAAACCGACAACTTGATAAAAGTGATCCCAACCGGTCGGATGCCGCAGGAGATGGCGCAATCGCGAACACACCCTTACCTGTTTGTCACCTGCACCAACGACACCATCGCGACAGGAGTTGTTGGGTCAGTATACGCTATCAACTATAACACCTGGGATACAAAACGACTGGAAGGCAAACTCTTTCAGCCGCATGGTATTGCGGTAGACGATCGCAACGGATTGCTCTACGTATTCAGCCGCAACCAGGATAAGTCAGGTCCTCAGCCGCACCACATCTCTCCTTGCAATGGTCGCAATGGTTTCTACAACCTTTTTAGCACGTCCACGCTGCTACCATATAACAACAGCCGATACGAGATCCTGGTAGACCCGTATTCGGCTGATGTACGTTTTAAGTAGATTATAAAGATTACGCGTTCAGCAAATTCTCAATCGCTGTATCGTAGGCATTTTTCCAGTCGCTGATGTGACCCCAGCTTTCACCGTCAATGGTGATGTGACCACCCGTCTGAACAGTACCGATCTTAACGAAAGGTATCCCAGCCAGCGCAGCTTCGATCTCAGGCTGTTTTGCCCATGTGCCGGTAACTACTACGCGGCTCTGCGCTTCACCAAACAGGAATGCGTCTTTACGCATATTCTTGTCAGTAGTGATCTCGAAACCAAGGTTCTCTTTCATCGCGCTTTCTATCAGCGTTATGAAAAGACCACCTTCCGAAATATCGTGCGCTGAATGCACTTGCTTATTGCGAACGATCTGCAATAGTTTATCCTGCAGTGTAGCTTCTTCATCAAGGTTGAAGTACGGAGCAGGACTGTGCGTTACGCCACAGATGTGATGCAGGTATTCAGAACAGTTGAGGTCTTCAGGGTTGTGACCGATAAGGTAGATAATGTCTCCATCGTGTTTGAAGTTCATTGTCATCTTCTGATCAAGATTATCGAGCGTACCCACCATACCAATAGTTGGAGTTGGGTAAACCGGGCCATCTTCAGATTGGTTGTAGAAGCTAACATTACCACCGGTTACAGGCGTACCCAGCTTACGGCACGCGTCGCCCATACCCTTAATAGCATTTACGAACTGGTAGTATACTTCAGGATTGTAAGGGTTACCGAAGTTCAGACAGTTTGTAATAGCTACCGGCAAACCACCGCTACATACAATGTTACGGGCGGCTTCGCTCACCGCAACCATACCACCTACGTAAGGATCCGCAAATACATAACGGCTATTGCAGTCAGTTGTTACAGCCAACGCTTTTTGCGTACCGTGTACACGAACTACAGCAGCATCGCTCGGCTCGTTTGTTTGGGTATTACCTGTACCCACCATTGAATCGTACTGATCGTAGATCCAACGCTTAGAAGCGATTGTCGGTAATTTGATAAGCTGGTATGCAGCATCGATCATGTCAGCTGGAACAGCAACTGAGCTGGCATTGAATTTCTTGATCTCTGCAAAATATTTCGGCTCGCTGTATTCACGCTCATAAACAGGAGCGCCGCCACCAAGTACCAGGCTTTCGGCAGGTACATCAGCGATCAGTTCGCCGTTCATGTAATATTTCAGGTTCTTGTCGGCAGTTACTTCGCCTATCTGCACACAGTGAATATCCCACTTGTCGAAAATGCGCTGCACTTCAGCTTCGCGGCCTTTCTTCACCACTATCAGCATGCGCTCCTGGCTTTCGCTCAGCAGCATTTCCCATGCCTTCATGTTCTGTTGGCGGGTCGGCACTTTATCCAGGTGGATGATCATACCATGTTCGCCTTTAGCGCTCATCTCGCTGGTAGAGCAAGTGATACCTGCAGCACCCATATCCTGCATACCTATCAAAGTACCTGTCGGGATCATTTCCAGGCAGGCTTCGAGCAGTTTCTTTTCTTCGAATGGATCGCCTACTTGTACTGAAGGCAGTTGTTCTGCACTTTCTTCAGTGATATCGGCAGAAGCAAAAGACGCACCGCCGATACCGTCTTTACCTGTGGAAGCGCCCACAATAAACACCGGGTTGCCTTCACCATGCGAAGTGGCTGATACTGTTTGACCTACTTTCACCACACCAACGCTCATTGCGTTAACGAGCGGGTTGGTTTGGTAGCAGCTTTCGAAATAGATCTCACCGGCTACAGTTGGTACGCCAAAGCAGTTACCGTAGTGGCTAATGCCTTTAACCACACCTTTCAGCAGCCATTTGGTTTTGTGGTTATCCAGTTTACCAAAGCGCAGCGAGTTAAGTGAAGCTATCGGACGCGCACCCATAGTGAAGATATCGCGGTGGATACCACCTACGCCGGTTGCCGCTCCCTGGAAAGGTTCGATAGCCGAAGGGTGGTTGTGCGATTCGATCTTGAACACGCAGCCCCAGCCATCGCCAATATCTACAAGACCTGCATTCTCCTCGCCGGCTTTTACCAGCAGGCGCTCACCATCACGGGGAAGGGTCTTGAGCCATTTGATGGAGTTCTTGTAGCTACAGTGCTCACTCCACATTACGGAGTACATGGCTACTTCGTTGAAATTGGGGGTACGACCCAGTATCTGTTTTATCTGTTCGAATTCTTCTTCGCGAAGTCCCAGTTTTACGGCTTGCTCGAGTGTTGCCTGCATGATATGCGAGATAATTTTTATTTGTAGGCTTAAATGAGGGTACAAAGCTAAGGGAATTGCCAAAATCTAAAAGGCAAATCGTGAAAAGCTTGCCCATCCGGCCTTTCAGGTCGAAACTATTACAGTTTGATGCAGTTTTTTATTCAACAACTAATTTCCGACAATCATATAAATATCGAATTTTACAATTCGTCTACGCCTAACGGTTCTTCCATATTAATAGCAAATATACAAATTATCGAGGTACAATAAAAATTAATAAGACGTTATTAAATTCTGATTAATTTCCGACTGAAAAACTGAAAACAACTGATAATGAGCAAGATACAGGCACGAAGCTGGACGCGGGCCTTAACGAGTTCTTAACCGCGAGTTAACGATTGGTTAATCGCTTGTTTTTCAGGTGCGATAGCTCATCTATATTATAATTTCGCCCCCTGCTTGATTATTCACAATTAGATGTAATAGGGGTTAAGTAGAGGATCAAAAACAACAACTGATTCTCTCATGAAAAAAAGCTTCGTCAAAATCGCTTTTTTTATTGCAATCGCACTTTTAAGTGTTTTGGGTGTCCGTGCGCAGGCCACCATTACCATAAACGGTTCCTCAACAATTTGCCCCGGCGATTCGGTCTTGTTAACCGCCAGTCCCGGTAACAGCTACCAGTGGCTCAATTTCGGTTTCCCGATCTTTGGCGCCACTCAGCAGAGCTATGCCGCTAAACAAACCGGTCAGTACACTGTGGTGGTAACCAGTGCGATGATACAGTACACTTCGGCAACTACTGTTATCACTGCCAGTCCTGCGCCTACTGTATTTATCAATACTAGCAACAATGTTGTCTGCCCCGGCACTCCAATATCAGTTTCTATAACTGGTTCAAATAATTCGGGACAAGCCGCCCAGTTCAATACGTTCCTCGCTTCTAATGCACATGTGGCCATTCCACACCAGTCGCAACTGAACTCCAACAATATAACAGTAGAGATATGGGCTCGTCCGCAGCTAAACAATACGGTACAGGGTCTTGTGTCTAAACTGCCTATCGCCACCAGCTTTGAAACTGGCTATGCGATCCGCCAGATAAACAACAGGTTCCAGTTTTGCATAGGCAAAGAAGGAAACGAGGTTGTTGTACAGTCCAATACATTCAATTTAGGCCCCTGGTTCCATATCACCGGCACCTACGATGGTACTTCACTCAAGATATATGTGAATGGCATACTGCATGCTACCACTTCTGCACCCGGTTATAACATCAACTCCACCACGGATGTAGTGGTTGGTAACTATGTGTCATTAAATGCGCCCTTTAAAGGCTTGATGGACGAACTGCGTATCTGGAACTATGCAGCCGGCGCTTCAGACATACAATGTAACTATCGTGTTTCTTCCCATCCAACAGCAACAGGACTTGTTGGATACTGGCCCATGAACGAGGTGGTTAATGGTACGACGACTCCAGATCTTACTTCTTATAATAATTCCGGCAACGTTGTGAACGGAACTGCACTGGTATCATCAGGCGCCGGTCTTACGCACATGTTTACCTGGGATGCGGGTCCCGGTCTTACCAACCTGGGTGCTACGTGCCTCACGCTTACCCCCAGTGTTAGCCATATTTACAAAGTAACCGCTATGAGCAATGCCGGTTGTACGGCGTTTGATACTGCGGAGATCACCGTTTTACCAGTTGCTGCGATTCAGAACATGACTGGCGGCGGTGTATACTGCACCGGCAGGCCGGGATTGCCTATAGGATTATCTAATTCGCAAGCTGGTGTTAGCTATCAACTGAAACGCAACAATGTGAACTTTGGCGCGCCAATAACTGGCACAGGCAGTCCGCTGACATTGGCCGCGGTAATCCAGGCTGGTACTTATACTGTAACTGCTAAACTGGGGACCTGTAGCAATGAGATGAACGGAAGCGCTACAGTGCAGGTATTCTCTTCTCCCGAGATCATCAGTTATGCGATAAATGATCCTCTTTGTAACGGAGGCACGGGCTCTATCAATATCACGATCAATGCAGGCAACCCTCCATTCACTTACAACTGGAGCTCTGGTGACAATACTGAAGACGTAAGCAATAAGCTGGCTGGCATCTACTCATTTGAAGTATCTGACACAAAAGGCTGTAACGCTGCAGACACATTCACCATCAATGAGCCAACACCTGCGCTGATCTCTGGAAGCGCCTACAACATAACCTGCTTTGGAGCGAATAACGGCACCATCAACCTGGTGGCTGGTGGAACCGCTCCGCATACTTTTGCATGGAGCAACAGTGCCATCTCACAAAACCTCATCAACCTTGCACCGGGCACTTATTCAGTTACCGTAACCGATGCGCTGAATTGCAGCAAGTCAGGTACGTATACTATTACGCAACCAACATTGCTTACCGTAAATGGCATGGCAACTGATGTTACCTGTAATGGAGTTGCAAACGGCACTATCAATATTACAGCTGCCGGCGGAACTGCGCCATACACGTACTCGTGGAATAATAACGCTACTTCTGAAGATCTGCAATCACTTGCACCGGGCAGCTACACAGTTACCGTTACAGACGCCAACGGTTGTACTGCAACTGCTGGTTTTACTATTAGCGAACCGTTATTATTAGGTGCTACAATCGACGTTACTAATGTAAGCTGCTACAATGCAGGTAATGGTCACATTGACCTTTCAGTAATGGGCGGCACTGCACCGTATAACTACACCTGGAGTAACAATGCCACTACTGAGGACATCAGCAACCTGGCACCTGGCAACTATTCTGTTAACATAACAGATGCGAATGGTTGTACTGCTACTACAGCTGCGATGGTTACACAACCAACTTCACTGTCGGTTAGCGGAACCACCGCTAACGCAAACTGCTTTGCAGCAAACACGGGCGCTATTGATGTAACCGTATCAGGCGGTACTGCTCCTTACAGCTACAGCTGGAGCAATAATACATCTACACAAGACCTGTCAGGTATCACCGCGGGTAGCTACAGCGTTGCTGTGAGCGACGCAAAAGGTTGCTCTGCCAATGCATCATTTACCATCTCTCAGCCAACGGCATTCGTTCTAACTAAGAATGTCACAAATGTTTCGTGTAACGGCGGTGCGAATGGTGCAATCAATATCACAGCATCAGGTGGCGTTGGCCCATATAGCTATAGCTGGAACAACAGCGCAACCACAGAAGACATTAGCGGAATCGCTGCAGGCAACTACACAGTAGTCGTTTCTTATGGCAGCGGTTGCTCTTATTCAGAAACTATAGCAGTAATAGCGCCTACCACGCTTACAGCCATAGCCACCACAACCAGCACTTCCTGCACAGGTAACAATACCGATGGCACTGCAAGCGTAATAACAACTGGTGGCACCACTCCTTATTCTTACTCGTGGAGCAACAATGCTACTACTCCTGCCATATCAGGTTTAACGCCCGGCAACTACAGCGTTAACGTTAGTGATGCGAACGGTTGTACAACTGCGGCGTCTGCCACTGTAACAGCACCGGTAGCTGTGTCGCTGGGCGGTGTTGCCAGCAATGCATCATGCTATCAAACGGCAACCGGCAGCATCAACCTAACGGTAAACAGCGGCACTGCTCCTTACAACTACCAATGGAGCAACAACAGCACTACTGAAGATGTAAACAGTTTGTCGGCCGGCGCTTATTCAGTCCTTGTTACAGATGCTAATAACTGTACTGCTACAGCTGGTTTCACTATCGCTCAACCTATATCTGCAGTTTCGGTCTCTGGTATCGTGACAGATGTAACTACCAATGGTGGCGCCAACGGCAGTATCAATATCACTGCCATAGGCGGTACGTCACCTTACACCTACCAGTGGAGCAATAACACAACAGCTGAAGATCCAGCCAACCTGTCGGCCGGCAATTACACCGTAACTGTAACCGATGCTAAAGGCTGCTCTACTACGGCCAGTTACACAGTTTCCCAGCCTGCGCTGTTCGTTGTTACAGGTAGTGTTACCAATACTACTTGTGGCAGCAACAATGGCGCCATCTATATTTCTATCAATGGTGGCGTTGCACCATTCAATTATAGCTGGAGCAACAATGCGACTACGCAAAATGTAAGCGCACTGGCATCTGGCAATTACACAGTAACTGTTACCGATGCTGCCAACACCGTTGTTAGCCAGAGTTTCACAGTAGGTGGCAGCGCACAGGTAGTAAGCGCAACTGCTTCTGTTACTAACGTAACCGGATGCAATGGCCAAAACAATGGCGCCATCACGCTGACTCCATCAGGTGGTACTGCACCTTACTCATTCAACTGGGGTAACAACATCACTGCACAAAACAGGACCGGCCTTGCAGCTGGTACTTATACCGTGACCATAACAGATGCTACTGACTGCAGCGCTACACTGAGCTTTAACGTCAGTGGCGCAGCAGCACCGATAAGCGTCGCAGGCAATGTAACCAATGTAACCTGCTTCGGTAATAACGACGGTGCTATAGATGTAACAGTAACAGGCGGCACCGCACCTTATACATACAACTGGCTGCTGAGCAACGCGACAACTGAAGATAGGACAGGCTTGTATGCTGGGCTGTACTACCTGAATGTAACAGACGCTAACAATTGCAGCGATAACAAACTGTTTGTGGTAACGACTCCGGCATTCATCTCCGCCAATGGCACTACTACAAATGTAAGCTGCCGTGACGGCAACAACGGCGCTATCGACCTGACCGTATCTGGTGGCACTGCTCCATACACTTATAACTGGAGCAACAATGCGACAACACAAGACGTTACCAACCTGGCTGCTGGCAACTACTCCGTAACTATTACTGATTCGAAGGGCTGTCAGAAAGCCTTGAATTTCACAATTACTCAACCAACAGCTATAAGTGCCAGCATTGGAGTTAGTCCCACGGTAACTGTTACTAATGGACAACCGTATACTATCTACCTCGGTTTTGGTCCGCAATCGGTTACATTGTCTGCATCAGCAACAGGTGGCACAGCAGCTTACAGCTATAACTGGACCGGCGCAACAAGTACAATATCCAGCGCAAGCGTTAATCCAACAACTACCAAGACGTATACGCTGACAGTTACCGACGCAAAAGGTTGCATCCAAACAACGACAAAGACTATTGAAGTTATTGATATCCGTTCGGGCGATAAGATCAAGGTTTGTCATAACGGCAGCACTAAGACCATCAGCGCCAATGCAGTGCAATCACACCTGAATCATGGCGACTATCCTGGCGATTGCATTACTGCAAATAAAGCGGGCGAACCACAAGAAGAACATGACGAGAATGAGATCGCCGAAACAAGTGCAGAAGTGACGCCATTTGAAACAGTGAAAGAGATTAGTGTATATCCTAACCCGAGCGAAGGTAGCTTCATCCTTCAATTACCAAACGGCGATAACCAGGCGCAGATACTCATCACCGATGTACTGGGTAAAGTGATAGAAAGACGCCACGTGGTAGGGATGAACACGATAGTATTTGAACTGGGTCATGTTGCCAAAGGCACCTACAATATCCACGTGACAATAGCCAAGGACATTTATAGCTCCCGGGTTGTATTGAAATAACTTAAGAGGGACTCACAAAACAAAAAAGGCAGCCACGGCAGGCTGCCTTTTTTGTTTGTATATACGCATAAATAAAGCAGCCTGAAAAGGCTGCTTTATTTATATAAAATTCCAGATCTACTATTTATTCATTGTTGCCAGGAACTCTTCGTTGCTCTTAGTTCCGCGCATTTGCTGCATCAGGAAGTTCATTGCTTCGTCAGTATGCATGTCGGCAATATGATTGCGGAGCACCCACATTTTGTTTAACACATCTTTATCCAACAGCAGGTCGTCGCGACGTGTAGAAGATGAAGTGATATCGATAGCAGGGAAGATACGCTTGTTAGCCAGGCGGCGGTCAAGCTGCAACTCCATGTTACCTGTACCTTTAAATTCTTCAAAGATCACCTCGTCCATTTTAGAACCTGTATCGATCAGCGCTGTTGCCAAAATGGTGAGTGAACCACCATTCTCGATCTTACGTGCAGCACCGAAGAACTGTTTTGGCTTTTGCATCGCGTTAGCTTCCACACCACCACTCAACACTTTACCAGATGCTGGCGCAACAGTATTGTGTGCACGTGCAAGACGCGTGATCGAGTCGAGCAGGATCACCACATCGTGACCAACTTCAACAAGACGTTTTGCTTTTTGCAGCGCTATAGTTGAAACTTTTACGTGTTTGTCAGCCGGTTCATCGAAAGTAGAAGCGATCACCTCTGCACGTACGCTACGTTGCATATCAGTAACTTCTTCGGGACGCTCATCCACCAGTACGATCATCAGGTAGCATTCAGGGTGGTTGGCAGCTATCGCGTTGGCCACATCCTTCAGCAGCATTGTCTTACCCGTTTTAGGCTGCGCTACTATCAGTCCACGCTGGCCTTTACCTATTGGAGTGAACAGGTCCATGATACGAGTACCATAGTTGTTGGCAAGCTTTGGAGTAAGGTTCAGCTTCTCATATGGAAACAGCGGTGTCAAGTAATCAAACGGTACGCGGTCGCGTATATCATCCGGGTGTTTGCCATTAATACTATCTACCTTCAGGAGAGCGAAATATTTTTCACCTTCTTTCGGTGGACGAACTGTACCGCGTACGGTATCGCCGGTCTTCAGACCGAACAGTTTTATTTGCGACGGAGATACATAGATATCATCCGGTGAGCTTAAGTAGTTGTAATCACTGCTACGCAGGAAGCCATAACCATCAGGCATCATTTCCAATACGCCTTCGCTGAACACTTGTCCGTCGAATTCGATATTGAAATTGCTTTGCTTCTCTTCGCGGCGTTGATGCTGGTGCTGATGACGACCACCTTGATGTTGCTGCGGACGTTGCTGCTGTTGCTCAGCAACAGGTTGCTGCGGTGCCTGTACGGCGCCTTCTGCTTCAGCCGCAGGCATTACGATACCAGAAGCCTCCTCAGCTGCAGGAGCTTTTGCTTCCGTATGCTTCTTTGCAGGCGTTTCACCTATCTCGTTCATCAGTTCAGACCAACCTGCAGGTACTGATTCGTTTGGTTCTTCAACAGTTGCTTCTGTCTTAGGCTTTCGTGCCTTTACAGGTCTTTTAGGTTCTTCTGCGGGTTCGGCAGTTTTAGCAGGAGCGGCTTCAGCTTTGGGTTTTCTTGCACGAGGTTTTTTTGCCTCGTCCGTTGCCGTGGTTTTGTCGTTGTTTAATGCTTGCTGATCCAATATTTTATAAATAAGAGTTTGTTTATCGAGAGAGCGTGGATTTTTGATCTTCATATTGTCCGCTACATCCACTAGTTCAGGAACGAGCATGTCGTTCAATTGTGCAATATCGTAAGGCATGCTAATCTCTTTTCAGAAAAAAGTTTGATATGATTCCTATAAAAGCCAAATGTGTTAAATACTTGATCTCCTTGTACGCCCAGGTTTAATCCGTAAAAAGAAAAAGGGAAAAAATTCAGGTCACTGAACGAAAAGATGGGAACTCATATTCCACTGATGCAAGATTACAAATGTTTTGGTGAAAAAACCAAAATATTTTTATTTTCTGCTATTGAGGTAAGCCGCTGCCATACGGGCTATCGTCGTTTTTACGGGCTGGTATTCAAACCCCGGCAAAAACTCCATTAACTTCCGGTTATTATAGAACACCTTACGGCCTGCTGCCCTGGCTGTCTCTTTCGTTACGGTGATCTTTGATCCCCACAATGTATTACGAAATTCATTCCAGCGCCAAACCAGCCCGGAAAGCAGCCTACCGGCCCTGATATGGGGTGCTTTTCTCCCCATTTCCCGGGCCATAGTGGTAAATATCTCCTTATATGCATGGTTTCCCGCGCTGATAATGAAGCGTTCATCGCGGATCTCGGATTGCATGAGCATGTACGACGCTTTCACTACGTCCTGTACATCTACCCAGCCGGTAATACCCTCGGTATAAAAAGGGAATTCACTGTACACCACTTTGATCAGCCTCGCCGAGCCCTGGTCCCAGTTGGACCCTTCGCCCAGTATAGTAGCGGGGTTGATGATCACTGCATTTAACCCTTCAGCCATACCGCGCCATACCTCTATCTCTGCCATGTATTTACTGAGGCCATAACTGGAATAGTGCCCGGACTCTTCCCACTGCACGTCTTCAGAGATCGGCTCTCCGGGTTTTGCAGCCCGACCGAGTGCCGCCACTGAACTCACATAGAGCAGCTTGTCGACATTTTGCAGCAGGGCTTCATTAACGATATTGGCAGTGCTTTCAACATTGAAATGCAGCAACTCTTCTTTTCGCTGGCGCTCAAAGGAAACGATGCCGGCACAGTGGTAAACCTGTGTTATTCCCTCCATCACCTCTTCTACTGCAAAAACATCGAGCAGATCGCATTGCTGCCAGCTGACGTTCTTGAGCGACGATAACTCCTCGTCAGGTTGGCACCGGAAATACAGCGCACGCACAGCATGGCCCTGCTCCGAAAGGTAGCGTACCAGGTGCTGGCCTAAAAAACCGCTTGCTCCGGTTACGAGGATCATGCTTGCAATGTAAAGGGTAAAATGAAAAAGGTAAAATGAGAGTTCATATTTTTCATTTTACCTTTTACCATTTTCAATCTATTGGGATTGGAACTGTTTCAAAAATCTGACGTC
The DNA here is from genome assembly GCF_029269745.1 of Polluticoccus soli. NCBI lineage: Bacteria > Pseudomonadati > Bacteroidota > Chitinophagia > Chitinophagales > Chitinophagaceae > Polluticoccus > Polluticoccus soli. The sequence goes on from NZ_JARJHT010000001.1 coordinate 1,209,524, forward strand.
GTTTTGCGAATACAACCGCAGGTCGTTCACCTGGTATTTTATCTGCGTGATACGCTCGATACCCATACCAAATGCATAACCGGTGTACACCTCGGGATCGATACCAAAGTTGCGCAACATGTTCGGGTGCACCATACCACAACCCAATATTTCTACCCAGCCGGTGTGTTTACATAGGTTGCAGCCACTGCCGCCACACACGGTGCACGAGATGTCCATTTCCGCACTTGGCTCAGTGAACGGGAAGTAAGACGGGCGGAAGCGCACTTTCGTATCCGGTCCGAACATTTCAGTCACGAAGTAGTATAGCGCTTGCTTCAGGTCAGCGAACGAAACACCTTTATCAATATACAGACCTTCGCACTGATGGAAGAAGCAGTGCGCGCGCGCCGAGATGGTCTCGTTGCGGTACACACGGCCCGGACACAATACCCTTACCGGCAGCTTGCCCTGCTCCATAATGCGCGCCTGTACCGATGAGGTGTGCGTACGCAGCACCCAATCCGGGTTTTGCGACACGTAGAACGTATCCTGCATATCGCGGGCCGGGTGGTGCTCCGGCATATTCAGCGAAGTAAAGTTGTGCCAGTCATCCTCTATTTCAGGACCGGTGGCTACACTAAAGCCTATCTTCTCGAATATCGAAACTATCTGGTTTTCTACCATGCGCAGCGGGTGACGCGTGCCCAAAGGCAGCTCAGTACCCGGCATAGTAATATCTATAGCCGGACCTTTTTGCGAAGCGCCATCCTGCAGGTGTTTGAACTCTTCGTACTTGCCCTCGGCCAATTGCTTGAACGCGTTCAGCACCTGTCCGGCTTCTTTCTTCTGCTCAACCGGCACGTTTTTCATCTCACCGAATATCTGCTTCACGATACCCTTGGTACCGAGGTATTTTATACGGTATTCTTCCAGCTCTTTTGCATCGGCCGGAGTGAAACTATTGATATCCTGTTCGTGGGCTTTTATCTGTTCCTGTAAGGATTGCATACGCACAAAGATATGGATTAGAGCGAAATCGGCTCCCGTGGTAAGGTTATTGCTGTTTGGTTAACATACAAGTATCACAAAAGCTGACATTGTTAATATTTATATAACTAAATCATGCACCACCCCATTTTTGATTAAATTGTGGTGGTATTAAAAAGACTTCATGAACAGAGCTATCCGTAGAGTGGCGGTAGTAGGCAGCGGGGTTATGGGGAGTAGGATCGCGGCGCATTTCGCAGGTATTGGTGTACAGGTATTATTGCTGGACATTGTGCCCAACGAACTGAACGACGCAGAGAAGGCCAAAAGCCTCACACTTGAAAACAAACAGGTAAGAAACAGGATCGTAAACGACGCACTGCAGGCAACACTGAAGGGCAAACCTTCGGCAGTTTATTCCAAAGCAGTAGCCAGCAAGATACAGACCGGGAATATTGAAGATGATCTGCCAAAGATCGCCGAGTGCGATTGGGTGATAGAAGTGGTGATAGAACGACTGGACATCAAGCAAAAGATATTTGAGCGCATAGAGCAGTACCGCAAGCCCGGTACGCTGATCACCTCCAATACATCGGGGATTCCGATACGGATGATGGCGGAAGGCCGGAGCGAGGACTTCCGGAAGCATTTCTGCGGGACGCACTTTTTCAATCCACCGCGCTACCTGCGGTTACTAGAGATCATACCGGCGCCGGATACCAAACCGGAAGTCATCAGTTTCCTGATGGATTACGGCAGCAGGTTCCTGGGTAAAACCACGGTATTGTGCAAAGACACCCCAGCGTTTATTGCCAACCGTGTAGGTGTATTTGGCTTTATGGCTGTGTTTAAGGTCATGCATCAGCTTGGACTGAATATCGATGACGTAGATACCCTCACTGGTCCGGTAATGGGCCGACCCAAATCCGCAACTTTCCGTACCGGCGACGTGGTAGGTCTTGACACGCTGGTGCATGTGGCTAAAGCTCTGCCACAAAACGTGCCCAACGATGAGATGAAGGAGCTATTCAACTTGCCTCCTTTCATCGAAAAAATGATAGAAAATAAATGGTTTGGCGATAAAACAGGGCAGGGTTTTTATAAGAAAGTAAAGGCACCATTCACTGCATCACCCGAAGCAAGAGGCGATGAAAAACAGGTAGTAATGCCTAAGAGTGAAATATTTACGCTAAACCTGGAGACCATGGAATATGGCCCAAAGCAGAAGTCAAAGTTTGCCACCCTGGAAACTGCGAAGCCAATAGAAGAGCTTCCTGCCAGGTTGAAAGCTTTGTATGCCGGACAGGATAAAGCAGGTGAATTCTACCGCCTGTTTCACCACCTGATATTCGCCTATGCCAGCAACCGTGTTCCCGAAATTGCCGATGAGGTCTACAAAATAGACGATGCGCTTAAAGCCGGTTTCGGCTGGGAATTAGGTGCGTTTGAAAGCTGGGATGTGCTGGGTGTAGAGAAAGTGCTGGAGCACATGAAAGCAGGCAACGTAAAACCTGCGGCATGGGTGGAAGAGATGGTCGCCAAAGGCAACAAGACCTTTTACAAAAATGAAGATGGCAAAAAGAAATACTACGATATCCATACTCAGTCTTACGAGGCAATTCCAGGCACAGATACATTTATCCTGCTGGAAAATCTTAGCGATAAAGTTGTTTGGAGTAATAGCGCCTGCAAGCTGGTAGATATTGGTGACGATGTAGTAGCTCTGCAATGGAGCACCAAGATGAACAGCATAGGCGGGGAAGTATTGGCTGGCGTGAATAAAGCTGTTGCAATAGCTGAAGAGAAATACAAAGGTCTGGTCATAGCCAACAGCGGCCCCAACTTCAGTGCAGGCGCCAATGTGGGCCTTATCTTCATGTTTGCAGCCGAGCAGGAATACGATGAGCTGGATATGGCCATCAGGCAATTTCAGAACAGCACTATGCGTTTGCGTTATAGTAGCGTTCCTGTAGTAGTAGCACCACACGGGCTGACACTGGGTGGTGGCTGTGAAATGTGCCTACATGCTGATGCTGTACAAGCAGCCGCCGAAAGCTATATCGGGTTAGTGGAACTAGGCGTAGGCCTGATACCCGGCGGTGGCGGTACGAAGGAAATGGCCGTGCGCGCCGGCGACCGTATCATAAAAGAAGATATAGAGGTTAACTACCTGCAGCAATTGTTCATCAACGTAGGCACGGCCAAAGTATCAACGTCGGCACATGAAGCGTTCGACAATTTCGTGCTTCGCAAAGGCACTGATAGTATATCGATGAACCAGGATAGGCGCATAGCAGATGCCAAGCGAAAAGTGCTGGCAATGTATGAGCTGGGATATACACAGCCCTCTATGCGCGCAGACATTAAGGTTCAGGGCCGTGGCGGTATGGGTGGTTTGTTGAGCGGCCTGCATGCTATGCGGTTAGGCAACTACATCAGCGATTACGATCAATTCCTTGCTCAGAAACTGGCCTATGTGATATGCGGTGGCGATCTGTCGGCAGCTACAACAGTGACCGAGCAATACCTGCTCGACCTGGAGCGGGAAACCTTCCTGAGCCTGTGCGGACAAAAGAAAACATTGGAACGATTGCAAAGTATTTTACAAACCGGTAAACCCTTAAGAAACTAAGACAATGACTAACGTGAGAAAAGGAGTGTGGAGAATGAAACGTGAATTATATAAACTACTGCTGATGGTGTTACTGGCAATCTTGCCTGCACTATCATTCGCGCAGGGCGATCCTATTACACAGGCTCGCATATTCGTAGAACAGAAGCAGTACGAAAAAGCAATAGACATCTACAAAAAACTGTACGACCAAAACCCGACCAATGCCGACGTGTACACGGAGTACCTGAATGTGTTGATACAATCGAAAGATCTGAAGGGTGCTGAAAAGCTGGTTGGCGAACAGCAAAAAATGCGACAGCATCATCCGCTGAGTTATGTGGATATGGGTCGTGTGTATTTAGCAGCTGGTAAAGACAAAAAAGCTGAGGAGCAGTTTGACGAAGCTATTAAGTTCATTAACGGCGACGATCTGATGACGCAGCAAATAGCTAATGCATTTAGTACACTTGGTCGTGATGACTACACGCTGAAGACCTACGAACGCGCACGTGATATTCTCAAGAACCCTTACTTCTATAGCGGCCCAATGTCAAGGTTATATGCCAAGAGCGGCCAGATAGAGAAAGCAATCAACACGCTGTTAGAAGCAGGTCCGGGTCAGCAGGGCATGCTGGAAGATACCAAAGCTACATTGCTGGAATTTTTAGGCACCGATAAAAAGAATCTGCAACAGGCGCAGAAAACGCTGGTGAAAAAAATAAACGAGCAACCAGAGAATCCATACTACGCCGAGCTGTTGACATGGCTGTATACACAACGCGATGATTGGGATGGTGCCTTATTGCAGATAGAAGCATTGGACGAGCGCAACAAGGAGAATGGAGACCGACTGCTAGAGTTTGCACGCTATGCAGCGAAGGAGGATAAATATGAATATGCTATAAAAGGCTACGATGCCATAATAGCTAAGGGCGCCAAATTGCCTTACTATAGTCTGGCCAAAAGTGAAAAACTTGGTGTATTGTTCGCCCAACTGCAGGCCAATTATGCATACAAGCCTTCGGACGTAGCCACTGTACAAAAAGAATACGAAGCCTTCTTTGCAGAATTCCCGCAGTATTATACTTCAGAATCCATTAGGGACTATGCCAGGCTGGAAGCACGTTACGCCAACAACCCGCAAAAGGCTGTAGACCTTTTGACGAAAGCCTTGGAGCAACCGGCGTTGCGCAAGGATATCGCCGGCAGGGTAAAACTCGACCTGGGCGATTACTATATCCTTACAGGAAAGGTATGGGAAGCATCACTATTATATAGCCAGGTGGATAAAGATTTTCGCGAAGACCTGCTGGGCGAAGAAGCTCGTTTCAGAAACGCCAAGCTCGCATATTACCGCGGCGACTTTCAATGGGCTGAAGGACAGCTTTCGGTATTGAAAGCCTCAACCTCTGAACTGATCGCTAACGACGCTCTGTACCTATCGGTATTGATACTGGAGAATATTACGCCTGACAGCAACTTCGTACCCATACGCCGGTTCGCCTATGCCGACCTGCTGACGTTCCAAAACAAGGATAAAGAAGCGGAGACACTGCTGGATAGCCTGCTTACAGCCTTCCCGGAACATCCGTTGAAAGATGATATCCTGATGCAGAAAGCCGAACTTGCCGAGAAGCATCGTGAATACGCAAGAGCGCTCACCTTCCTGAAAGAGATACATGACAAACATGCAGAGGACGTATTGGGCGATGACGCTGTGTTCAAAATAGCTGACATTAATGAACGCTACCTGAAGCAGAATGACGAAGCCAAAAAATACTATGAGCTGCTAATAGTGAATTATCCTGGAAGCACGTATGTGCAGGTCGCACGCAATAGACTAGCGGCACTACAAACGGGCACACCCGCTATACCTTAATTACTATCTTTACCGGTATGAAGCAATGGCCGGTAAATAAAGCTGACTTCTGGGAGCAGGCGCCTTTTACAAGGCTACTGTTGCCGCTGATAGCAGGCATTGCTGTTTATAACGACATCAACTTAACTTTCAATACTATTATAACAGGCATAACAATATGCCTGTTGCTATTTATAGTAGTTGCTTTGGCCCGCAAGCAACACACAGCCGTTCGCATTGTGCATTTTGTATTGCTGCATGCTGTGGTCATTCTTTCAGCTTGGGCTCTGTGCTTTTTAAATGATGTTCGCAACAATAAAGACTGGTTTGGCAAACAGGTATCAACCGCGGATGCGTTCGTCGCAACCATTGCAGAGCCGCCGGCTGAAAAAGAGAAAACATGGAAACTGGAAGTGAATGTTCTGGGTAGCATCAAAGGAACCATGCTTTCGAAAACTTCTGGCAGTGCATTCGTGTACGTCTTCAAATACGGCGATCATTTTCCTTTCAAACAAGGCGACACCGTATTCCTGCCCAACAATTGGCAGCCGATAAAAAACGCGGGCAATCCTTTCGAGTTTGACTATGCACGCTACACGGCACAGCATAACTTGTATTTCCAGCAGTTTCTTGCACAGAGTGATATAAGGTTATTCAACCGAAGCACTAGTCTTGCATGGACAGATGAAGTACACAACTGGTGCATGGCGCGCCTTCAAACATTTATCTCTGATAAACAAACGCTGGGCCTGATACAGGCAATGCTGATAGGTGACGAAGCAAATCTTGACAGCGAACTAAGGCAGGCTTATTCCGAAACAGGCATTATTCATGTTATTGTTATCTCCGGTTCGCACATTGCGTTTTTCTTTTTCATTATCACCTTTTGTCTTGGCTGGATCAGGAGTAAAAAATATCGTTGGATAAAATACGCGTTGGCCTTGCCGCTAATCTGGGCGTATGTATTAATATCCGGAGCACCGCCGTCTGCTGTGCGTGCAGCCATCATGTTCTCCATTCTGGGTGTCGGCTTTATCTTCCAGAAACAACCCAATAGTTTGAATCAATTATTTGCGGCAGCTTTCGTTCTATTGTGTGTGCAGCCAATGTGGTTGTATTCTGTGGGCTTTCAGCTGTCGTTTATCGCAGTGCTGTCACTGATAGTTTTCTACAAACCTATCTACAACCTATGGCAACCTTCCCATGCCATAACGCGCGGGCTCTGGGGAACGATCGTTGCGAGTATTGCTGCCGAAATTTTAGTTGCACCGTTAGTGGTTTACTATTTCCATTTGTTCCCGCTAATGTTCATTATAGCCAACGTCGCAGCCTTCCTTTTTATGGGTATTGTGTTGGTAGCCGGCATGCTGATCATCGCATTCAGCTCTATGGCACCAGTAGCACATTTGCTGGCTATCGTGACAACATGGCTGACTTCAGTGTTTCACACATTCGTATTCAACATACAGCAATTCAATCCAGCTTCACTGCTGCATCTAAATATCACAACCATCGAAATGGTATTGCTGTATGGCACCATTACCCTTGCTGCTATTTACTTTTTCAAAAAGAAAAGACCTGTCTTATTTGTAGCACTAGCAACGTTCTGTGTTTTAGTGATATCATTGGGCGTCAGTCGCTGGCAGGCATTGCACCAGCAAAGACTAATCGTCTATAATATTAACCACATCAATCACATCGAACTTATAGAAGGCTGGAAGTACTCAGTGCTCAATTCGGATACCAGCCTTACCGAAAAGCAGCGCACCTATGCATTAAAACCAGCACAGGTCGGCTGGTATGCATGGGAAGGAACGACATCGCTGAACACCAGGTCTTTTGAAATAGTTGGCAAAAAAGTTTTGATATTAGACTCTGCGACTGCCATGGCGTCCGTGCCCTCAGATTATATTATTGTCAATTTCAAGCCCAAACCCCGTCAGCTGGCTGAGATCAACGCGCTGTACCACCCACAAAAGATAATCCTGGGCAGCCATGTATCGCGCAGCCAATCAATAAAATGCAAGCAGGTCTGCGATAGCCTGCACATACCCATGCACGCCACCCAGACGGATGGCGCCTTTATACTGCCAGGCTTATAACGGCTATGTCGCCTAACCTTCCTATCTTCGCGGCTCAAAACATAGATTAAAGTTTCTTTTTATGAACCGCCGTATTCAATCTGCACTGATATCTGTTTTCTATAAAGATGGCCTGGAACCGATCGTTCGCAAGCTGAACGAACTGGGAGTAACTATTTACTCTACGGGTGGAACGCAGACCTTTATCGAGCAACTGGGCATTCCGTGCACGGCGGTTGAAACTGTTACCAGCTATCCTTCTATCCTGGGTGGCCGCGTAAAAACCCTGCATCCTAAAGTATTCGGTGGTATCCTGGCTCGTCGCGATTTCGAAGACGATCAGAAACACGTAGCTGAATACGAGATTCCCCTGCTCGACCTGGTGATCGTTGACCTGTATCCGTTCGAGGAAACAGTAAAAAGCACCAACGACGAGAAAACTATCATCGAGAAAATCGACATCGGTGGTGTATCGCTGATACGTGCTGCCGGTAAGAATTATAAAGACGTTTGCATCGTAGCATCACGCAACCAATACGGCTCGCTGTTGGAGCTGCTGCAATCACAAAACGGTGAAACAACTATTGAAAACCGTCGTGCTTTTGCTGCTGCAGCTTTTGCTGAGTGCGCACACTACGATGTAGCTATCGCTTCTTATTTCAACCAGGAGCATAGCAGTTCATTCCAAATGTCTGTCGGTAATGAAAAATCACTTCGCTACGGCGAAAACCCACACCAGTCGGCGGCGTTCTATGGTGATATTGATGCTATCTTCGACAAGCTGAATGGTAAAGAACTTTCTTACAACAACCTTGTTGATACAGATGCTGCCTGCCAGATCATTTCAGAATTCAGCAAGCCAGCGTTTGCCATCATCAAACACACCAACGTGTGTGGCGTTGCAGAACGTGGTGATGTAGTGAGCGCATGGGAAGCTGCACTTGCCGGCGATCCTGAAAGTGCTTTCGGTGGTGTGCTCATCACCAACCAGCCGATCACATTGGAAGTAGCACAAAAGATCAACGAACTCTTCTTCGAAATACTGGTAGCGCCTTCATTCAATGAAGATGCGTTAGCATTGCTGAAAGGCAAGAAGAACCGTATACTGCTACTGCAAAAAGAATCATTCTTCCCTCAACGCGAATACAAGCGTATACTGAACGGTGTGCTGGTGCAGGAAGCCGATAAGACCAACTATGCAGAATGGATGGAAGCCGGCGCGCAGGATACCACTGACGAGCAGAAACAAGACCTGGTATTTGCCAACATCGTGTGCAAGCACCTCAAGTCGAACGCTATCGCACTGGTAAAAGACAAGCAACTGATCGGTAAAGGTTGCGGCCAAACCAGCCGCATCGATGCGCTTCGCCAGGCTTTGGACAAGTCGAAACAATTCGGCTTCAAGCTGGAAGGTGCAGTATTGGCATCAGACGCGTTCTTCCCGTTCGATGATTGCGCGAGGATGGCTCACGAGGCAGGTATCAAAGCGATCATTCAGCCGGGTGGCTCTATGCGCGACAACGACACTATCCAGTACTGCAAAGAGCAGGGGATGGCGCTCGTGCTGACACAAACTCGTCACTTTAAGCACTAATTACTATTTTCACGGTCTATGGTTTCTATACTCATAGACAATGAGTTATTGCTCCGTTCGTTTCAACCGGACGATGCCCCTGCTTTGTTCAAAGCGGTAGATGAATCGCGTATGCACCTGAGGTCGTGGCTGCGTTGGGTAGATGCTACCACCAAACAGGAGCATATCCTGCAGTTCATACAACGCACCCAACAGCAGCTGCATAACCAGCAAGCGTTGGAGCTAGGCATCTTCCATAACCGCGACATCATTGGCGGCATTGGCATGCACGACTGGGACCATCTGTTGAAGAAAGCGCAGCTGGGTTACTGGATCAAGAAAGAATACGAAGGTCAGGGCATTATCAATAAATGCCTTGTTCGCTTTATAGATTTCCTGTTCGAGAAACCGGGCCTCAATAAGATAGAGATCCACTTTATGCCTGCTAACAAACGTAGCGCCAAAGTAGCCGAAAGGCTTGGCTGCAAAGTAGAGGGTGTCATCCGCCAGAGCTATTTCATGAACGGCAGGTTAGAAGACCTGGTTATCACAGGCCTGCTAAAAACTGAGTGGAAGAGCCCTAATAATTAGATATTCTTTGGGTTGGTGATCTTATCCCAGATCTCAGGAATACGTTTGATCCAGTTGAACTCACGCATTTTGGAGCGCGCGTCTTCGACGGGACTACCAAAGTAAACTTTGCCGCCTTCGATGCTCTGAGCAACGCCGCTTTGCGCATACACTATAGCACCCTGGCCGATGGTCAGATCTTTACTTACACCTACCTGTCCCCAGAGTATTACTTCGTCTTGTATGATGGCTTTGCCGCCAACGCCCACCTGCGCGGCAAACAGGCAATTGCGGCCTATTACCGCACCATGGCCAATGTGGATATGGTTATCAAGCTTGGTGCCGAGACCAATGATGGTATCGCCGCTTACACCTTTGTCGATAGTACAGCACGCGCCTATTTCTACATCATTCTCTATGATGACACGACCACAGCTTTCCAGTTTATCGTATTGTGACTTCAGTTCTTTCCGGCGCTTGAAATAGAAAGCATCTGCGCCAATAACAGAACCGGCGTGGATGATCACATTGTCGCCAATAATAACGTGGTCGTAAATGGTTACGTTAGGATGTATCAGACAGTTTTTACCGATCTGCACATGGTTGCCTATGAACACGCCGGGCTGTATATGTGTATCGTCACCGATGATAGCTGTATCGCTGATCATCTTATTGGCAGGCTCGAACGGGCGGAAGTGCTTTACAATTTTCACGTATGCACTGAACGGATCAGGGTGTACCAGCAGGGTTTTGCCTTGTGGACATTCAACTTTTTTGTTGATGATAATAATCGTCGCAGCCGAAAGCAGGCATTTATTGTAATACTTCTCAAAGTCAACAAACGAAATATCACCCGGAATCACTTTGTGTATCTCATTGATACCCGTAGCCATCTGTTCTGTATCGCCTACCAATTCCGCTCCAGTAAATTCTGCCAGCCATTGTACAGACACCGCCTGCTCAAACCTCATACGTAAAAAAGTTTCCGCAAAAGTACTATAACGGCGGCAACCAAGGCAGTATATATTTGCAATAACAGCTAATGTTTGCACACTTGAACTACGTCAATCTTTCCGGCCAATTAATACCAGCAACTAGTGCCTCTGTCTCCCACGACAACAGGGCATTCCGTTACGGATATGGCCTGTTTGAGACTATGCTTGTGAGGAAAGGCGTGATCGAGCTATGGCATTACCATGCGGAGCGGCTGTTTGACGGACTGAAACAACTGCGCTTCGACCTCCCTACCCTGTTCAATTCCGATAGATTGCAGGAAGAAGTACTGCATACCGTGCGCAAAAACCAGCTCGACGAACTGTGCCGCGTGCGTCTACAGGTTTCGGCAGGCAGTGGCGGCTTATACGATTCGGCGGGTAAGGCGGAATACTGCATAGAATGTTTCCCCCTCGAAAAACACATTACCGAACTAAATGAAGCAGGATTGGTTACTGGCCTTGCCCAAGACCTTGTTAAGAGTTCAGATAGCCTGTCCAACCTGAAATCTTGCAGCGCGCTGATCTATGCAACAGCAGCCCAACAGGCAAAAGCCAACAAGTGGAACGACGCGCTCATACTGAATACATCCGGGAATATTATTGAGAGCACAATAGCCAATCTCTTCTGGATAAAGGACAGCAAAGTCTTTACTCCACCGCTTTCTGAAGGCTGTATTGCCGGTGTAATGCGAAGGCATCTTATTACCATCCTTCCCCAACGCGGCTATATAGTACAAGAACAAGCAGCTACCAAGTCTATGCTACAGGCGGCAGATGCGGTTTTCCTCACTAACGCTATCCGGAAGATAAAATGGATATGTAGAATTGATGAGACTGAGTATGCTATGCATATGATTCCCGACATCTATAACACTGCCTTTAAATAATTCTGGTTTAACGTTTTATAAACAGCTGTGCCGCTTCATTTGGCACATTTGTTTTTCGCCCGTTAAAAAGCGACTGGCATGAGGTGTTTTTTACTGGCAATAATAATGATAGCAGGCATAATGGGAACGAAGGCCCAGCGCGTGAACTTTGGTGCTGAAGCTGGCCTTTCTCTCAGTAGCATGGCTATCCGTCACCAGGGCGAACAGGTTAAAGCCGGTATGACCCCGGGATTGAAAGCGGGGGTTATCGGCGATGTCCGGTTCAATGATATGTTCTCCGTACAGCCCGGGTTGTATTTCAACCAGAAAGGCTACACTGATAACGGAATAAAAACCACACTGCCTTATGCAGAACTGCCAGTCAATTTCCAGTTCCGCTTCCCCGCATGGCACGGGCATTTCTTTACCGGAGGTGGGCCCTACGCCGCCTATTTGCTCAACGACAAGAATATAGCTTTCGAAAACCAGCATATCGAAAACACGATCAGCAATGTCAAGCCTTTCGATATGGGCATCAATATAAACGGTGGCTACCTGCTGCGTGGCAGCGCTTTTATTCGCGCCAATGCGGGTTTTGGGTTCATGAACCTGAACGGCAATGGCAACACCGAAAATGCCCTCCGCAACTGCTCGCTGAGCTTTACGCTGGGCTACATGCTTTCCCAATAGCCTTTAGGCACATCTAAGTTTGAGAGTAGCGGGCTTTCCTGCTAACTTTGCGCGCATGAGTAATAAAGTTCGCGTTCGTTTTGCACCGAGCCCTACTGGTGGCCTGCACCTGGGTGGCGTGCGTACTGTTTTATACAATTACCTTTTTGCCCGTCATCACGGTGGCGATTTTGTTTTGCGCATAGAAGACACCGACCAGAACCGCTACGTGGAAGGCGCTGAAGAATATATCTACAAATGCCTGGAATGGTGCGGCCTGGAGCCGGATGAAAGTCCACTGAAAGGCGGCCCGCATGCACCATACCGCCAAAGCGAACGTAAACACCTGTACTACCAATATGCGCAGCAGCTGATAGATTCGGGACATGCGTATTATGCATTCGATACGCCGGGTGATCTGGAGCGTATGCGCCAGGAGTTTAAAACTGATAGCCATACCAACCCGCAATACGATCATATGACGCGTATGCAGATGAAAAACTCGCTGTCGCTGGCGCCTGAGGAAGTGATCGAATTGCTGAACAATGGCACTCCGTATGTTATCCGCATCAAAATGCCGTTGGGTGAAAAGGTGAAGTTTACCGATATGATCCGTGGCGAAATGGAGTTCGATACATCGCTTGTAGATGACAAAGTATTACTGAAAGCTGATGGTATGCCCACTTACCACCTCGCTGTGGTGGTAGACGATTACCTGATGAAGATCACTCACGCCTTCCGTGGCGAAGAATGGCTGCCCAGTGCACCCGTTCACCTGTTGCTTTGGAAGTATTTGGGCTGGGAAGCATCTATGCCACAATGGGCGCACCTACCATTAATATTGAAACCAGACGGTCACGGCAAACTTAGCAAACGCGATGGTGAGCGTCTTGGATTCCCGGTATTTGCCATGAACTGGATGGACCCGCGCACCGGCGACAAAACCGAAGGTTTCAGAGAAAAAGGATTTCTGCCAGAGGCTTTTGTCAACTTGCTGGCCATGCTGGGTTGGAATGCAGGTACCGAGCAGGAAATATTCTCGCTGCAGGAGTTGGTTGAGAAATTTTCTATTGACCGTGTGCACAAAGGCGGCGCTAAGTTCGATTACGAAAAAGCCAAATGGTACAACCACCAATATATACAGCGCCTCAGCGATGAGCAGCTTGCAACGCTGGCGGAGCCATACGTGGAAGCACACGGAGGCAGCGATAACAGGGAAATGCTTGTGAAAGTAGCGGGCCTGATAAAAGAAAGACTGACCCTTGTTGGCGACTTCTGGGAGCAAGGTCACTTCTTCTTCCAAACACCCGAGATGGATGCGAGCCAGATCAAAGACAAATGGAATGACACTAAAAAGGCATTCTTCGAGGCCTGGGCTACCGAAATAAGCGGAATGAGCACCTGGGAGCACACTGCACTCGAACAAAGCTTTAATGCCCAAATGGAAAAGCACGGCCTCAAAAAAGGCGACGTGTTATTACCGCTGCGCATAATGCTGGTAGGTGGCAAATACGGCCCCGGCGTATTTATGATAGCAGAAGTAATAGGCAAAGAGGAAACTGTGAAACGAATTCACAATGCAATAGCAGCGCTTTAAGACGAAATCTAATAAAAATAAAAAGGGTGGCAATTGCCACCCTTTTTAAATATGTCCTGCTACACCTTATTGGATAGTCAGTTTAGAAACTTGTGTTTCCATACCGTTGCTCAGGTGCAGGAAGTAAGTACCTGCAGCTACACCGTGTGCTGATGGCTGGAATTGGATAGTGTGCAGACCTGCAACTTCCTCACTTGTGTAAGGAGCAGCTACCAACTGGCCTACAGTGTTGTACACTTTCAGTGTTACAGTTGCAGAAGTGGCTGTGTTGTACTCCAGTTTAATAACATCGTTAGCTGTAGCTGGGTTAGGATATGCATTCAACATTTGTACATTCTTAACCTCGGCAACTGCAGTAGGATGTTTGAACTGGAAGTGGCTGATCTCTTCGCCATTCAGAATTTCTTTCTGATCCTGGGCTGCATCGCCATCCATAGCTACGAAAGCAACGACGTGCATATTTTTGTTGTTCCAACCAGTAGGCGCAGCACCTTTTTTAGTAGTAAAGGCGATATGTTTAGTATATACTGTGTTTACTACAGGACCACTTGTAGGCCATGCATCAGAATAACCCCAGTTACCACCAAGAGCTTTGCGCAGTACGCGATTGTGGAACCAGCCTGTCAGAGGATCAGAACCTATAGAAGAAAGATAGTTGGTCTGACGCAGATCGTTCTGAGTACCTCCGCCATAGTTTTTCGCTTCAATGCTGTCTTCAATTACATATACCTGCAGTTTTACAGGAATACCTGCTGTTGGTGCAGTAGTGAATTTTACGTTCACATCAGCTTCATAAGCTGTATCATTCAACCTTACCATGTTAGTGAAGCTGATCGATACAGGAGCTGTCAGCGCTTTGCGAACATTAAATGCGTTTGGCCAGGCACCCCTGTTCATAGAAATACCAGTCCAGTCTGCGTCTTGCGCTGGCGGGTACATTTTCCTGTCAACTGCACCAGCAGGATAACCGTATGGTTTCACCATTGTATTAATAGCGTCACCAGCTGCTGTCCTCAACGGGCTTGATGCATTGGTATAGCTACCAGTATGAATAGCAATGGGAATTGTGTTTTCGGGATTAGCCGATTCAATGCCTTCAATTTTCACTGCACCGTCGGGGCAATAGCCGCATTTAACGCCGGTATAGTCTTCGATTACAACTTTCTTAACAGTCTGTGCATTAACTGCCATAGCAGGCAGTACAGCTAACGCAAGTAATAGTTTTTTCATAATTGTAAAGTGTTTTGTTTGTAGTGTAAATTTTACAGTAGACTAAATTAATTTTTTTTATTTTAATTTCAAAATTTTTTAACAGTTTAATTACATTTCGTCTATTCTATATTTTGCAATGTATTAATAATGAACTAATAACTTAAGTCCATTTATGTCAAAAAGAAGGTTCTGTTTCCTCGGTGCTGCAATTATTATGGCAATAAGTTGTCGTAAAAGGCCCGATCCCATCGGCCCTCCTATCACATCTTCGCTGACACTACAGTTTGAAAACATGGTCGGGGACCGAGTGCTTAGGCTGGACTCAACTGTATATACCAATGCAAATAACGACTCGTTCATAGTGAACAAATACAGGTATTATATTTCCAATATCATACTGATAACAGCCGAGGGAAAGAATTTTGTAGAGCCTGAAAGCTATCACCTCATTAAAGAAGATTTGCCTTCTTCAAAAAAATTTTCAATTAGCAATGTCCCTGCTGGCCAATACACCAAAATTCAATTTCTGATCGGTGTGGACAGCCTGCGCAATGTAAGTGGTGCTCAAACCGGTGCACTTGATCCGTCGCATACTATGTTTTGGGATTGGGAAACAGGTTATATCATGGCAATGTTTGAAGGCAAACGCGTTGGAACAGAGGATCTCCTTATCATGCACATCTCAGGTTTTAAGCCGCCTTATAATTCTATTCGCCAGATAACGTTGAGCTTGCCTTCACCTGTGCAGGTTAAAGAGGGAATTCAGCCCAATATTCACATTACATCAGACTTGGCCGAATGGTTCAAGACACCCAACTTGATTGACTTTGACGAAATACAGATAACGGCGGGTGGCTCTATAGGACTACAAATTGCAGACAACTACGCCGACATGTTTAAGATTGACCATGTAGATTAAATATACTCTGAACTGCAAATAAGGACTACTAATAAAACGCCTTTACTCCTGCAAAAAAGCCACGTAGATGCTAAGTGATCATAAAAATAGCCGGCTAATAGCCGGCTATTTTTTATTCAAAGTTATTTTGTTCTAGTGAGCTTCTTCTCCAGGTCTCAGTGGTGTTGTCTGAGAGATGAAATCACCACCGTTTCCGTCGTCTTTATAATCGTAAGCCCAACGATGAACTTCAGGTATTTCACCAGGCCAGTTACCGTGACCGGCATGGATTGGTGTAGTCCACTCAAGTGAAGTAGCACCCCATGGGTTTTGTGTAGTCACCTTACGTCCGCGCCAGATGCTGGCAAAGAAGTTAACAACGAATATCAGCTGACCGAAGAATACGATGATAGCTACAATACTGATGAAAGCATTCAAGTCGTTAAATTGTTTGAAAGACTCCCATGCACTGTAATCATAGTAACGACGCGGCATACCAGCGATACCTTCGTAGTGCATTGGCCAGAAGATCAGGTAAGCACCCGCAAACGTGATGAAGAAGTGGATGTAACCCAGCGTGTTGTTCATGAAACGACCATACATTTTGGGGAACCAGTGGTAGATACCAGCGAACATACCGAAGAACGCTGCCACACCCATTACTATGTGGAAGTGCGCGATCACGAAGTAAGTATCGTGCAGGTGGATATCAAGCGAAGAGTTACCCAGGTGGATACCTGTCAGACCACCAGATATGAACATCGACACAAAGCCGAGGGCAAACATCATTGGTACTGTAAAACGTATACGACCGCGCCAGATTGTAGTCAGCCAGTTGAACACTTTAACAGCCGAAGGTACAGCAATAAGCAGCGTCAGCAGTACGAAGATAGAACCAAGGAACGGGCTCATACCGGTAACGAACATGTGGTGCGCCCATACCAGGAAGGCCAGCACGGTGATACCGATCAGGGAGATGATCATCGCGAAGTAACCAAAGATAGGCTTACGACTGTGGATAGACAGAATTTCTGATGCCATACCCATGGTTGGGAGGATGATGATATACACCTCAGGGTGACCCAGGAACCAGAACAAGTGCTGGTACAGGATTGGAGAACCACCGATGTGCGGCAGCGCTTTACCACCAATAAATATTTCAGAAAGGTAGAAGCTGGTACCGAAGTTACGATCGAAGATCAGCAGCACTAAACCTGATAGCAGTACAGGGAAAGAAAGCACACCCAGTACAGCAGTGAAGAACAGCGCCCAGATAGTCAGCGGCAGGCGGGTCATCGTCATGCCTTTAGTACGCATGTTCAGGATAGTAGAGATGTAGTTAAGACCACCCAGCAGTGATGACACTACGAACAGCGCCATAGCTACAAGCCAAAGATCCATACCGATACCAGAACCCAGTGACGCTTCTTTAAGCGCACTCAGCGGAGGGTAAGTTGTCCAACCACCCGATGCAGGACCTGTTTGCACAAACAGTGAGCAGAACATGAAAACACTGGCAATAAAGAAGAACCAGTAAGACAGCATGTTCATGAAAGGCGAAGCCATATCACGCGCACCTATTTGCAGAGGAATAAGCAGGTTCGCAAATGTACCGCTCAGACCAGCTGTAAGTACGAAGAATACGAGGATGGTACCGTGCATGGTAACCAGGCCGTAATAAAATTCAGGAGACAGTTTGCCACCTTTAGCCCATTGGCCAAGGAAGGTTTCCATGATCGGGAATGTTTGATCAGGAAAGCCCAACTGCAGGCGGAAGAATACCGAAAACAGCGCGCCAATGATTGCCCATATGATACCGGTGATCAGGAACTGCTTACCGATAACCTTGTGGTCCTGGCTGAAAATGTACTTCGTAATGAAGTGCTGCTCATGATGCTCATGATGATGGCCGGTATCTTCGTGATGGCCATGCGCTACATTAGGTCCGTCTATAACAACTGTATTGCTCATTTTTATTGCACTATTTGTGTCACGCTGGCGTGACGATTACTTCATCGTTATTGCTTTAACACTATCAGTTTTGATCTCTTGCTGCTGGTTTGCAGGAGCAGCTTCTGTGCCTGCCGGCGCTGCTGGTGCAACGGCAGGGTTGTTAGCCGCAGAGTAAGAACCCTGAGCAGCCAGCCATGCATCGTGTTCGCCTTGCGTTTCTACGATGATGGTACCGCGCATAGCGTAGTGGCCTTTACCGCACATCTGGTCGCAAGATATTTCGTAAACGAAATTCGGGTTACCAGTGATCTCTTTCATTTGTTTGGTAGTGTATTTCGGCGTGAACCACAGTGTGGTCACAATACCCGGTACAGCGTCCATCTTCAGACGGAAGTGAGCCAGACCTACGTCGTGGATCACGTCGCGTGAACCGATAACGAGTTTGACAGGTTTATTTACCACCAGGTGCAGCTCACCGCTCTGAGAAATAACATCATCCATATTGGCTTTGTCATTCCAGTCGAGACCCAGCACGTTGTTAGCATCGTTTATCTTGCGGAAATCCCTTTTGCCAAGAGCATTGTCTTTACCAGGATAACGAACGATCCAGTTAAATTGTTTACCAACCACCTCAACAACAGCAGCATCTTTCGGAGCTTCAGATGTAATAGCAACCCAGTTACGCAGACCCACCGCTACCAGCGATGCCATCGCGATAGCTGGAATAGTCGTCCATATCAGCTCCAGCTTGTTGTTGTGAGCATAGTAGAAAGAAGCCTTGTTCTTTTCAGATGCCTGGTAGCGGAAGCAAAACCAGAACAGCAGCGTCTGAGTGATCAGGAATACAACGCCTGTAATAAGCGTAGTAATGTTAAACATCAGATCATAAGACTCGCCTTGCACAGAAGCAGACACTGGCAGCATTTTATCACGTAGTAACACGTGGCACTCCCAGATACCCCATAAACCCAGCACGAAGACGATAACCAACAACCAGGCCATAGTTCTGTTGACCCTTGCGTTGATCTTTTCTTCGCCACGCAGTATGGCAGCATATTCACTTGCTTTTGCAATCTGGTATATGATCATGAATACCAGAAATATCAATGCTATTGTTATAAGTCCCGACATGGTCAGTTCAGCTTGTATTTACTTAATTAGGTTAATCCGGTTATTAAAACTCAAATTAAATTTTTCTGTTCTTATCCTCTTATTAGCTCTGGTGCAGGATCGCCTCTTTCAACAACGGGTGGTTGTTTGGAACCAGCGATGCAGAAGCCAGTGTACGTGATACAGTGAAGATCAGTATACCTACGAAGCCTGCGAAAATTCCTATCTCGTACCAGCTCAGGTGCCAGTGCTCGCCCAGAGGGCCAGGCATGGTCATGATATAGAAGTCCAGCCAGTGACCGAAGATGATAGCCAGGGCCATGAAGCAAACTGTGAAATAGTTACGTTTGCTTGGGCGTGACATCAGGATCAGGATCGGCATCACAAAGTTGATGATGAATACAGAGTACCATATCATACCGTAAGGACCTTGCTGACGTATTTTGAAGTAAGTAGTTTCTTCAGGAATGTTACCGTACCAGATCAGCATGTACTGAGCAAACCAAACGTATGTCCAGAAGATGCTGAATGCAAACATCAACTTACCCAGATCGTGTACGTGCTCTTTGTTTACCAGCTGCAGATTACCCTGATTCTTCAGCGCAATAACAAACAGCAGGATAACAGACAAACCGCTCACGAATGCACTTGCGAAAGTGTACCAGCTGAACATAGTTGAATACCAGTGAGCATCGATGCTCATGATCCACAACCAAGGAGCAATACTCATTTGAGTAAGCGCATATACCAGGAGGAACAATGCACCCCATACTGCTGTAGCCCAGTAGATCTTAGTGCTGTTTTTCGGCGCGCCTTCCTGCTGCAGAGACAGCGAACGGAACTTAAAACCGAAGAAAGACCAAAGAGCTACCGTAACAACAGTAAAGCCTACGAACATTCCGGCATTCAGGAATGAAGACTTGCCTTGCAATATCTTGTCATCACCAGGATGTACCCAGTGGTAGATCGGATTGTGCCCATCAATGTTCACACCAAATGCAATGATGAACATAACGATCATAGCGATCAGACCGAATACCCAAACGTTGGCGCCGATTGCTTCAGGCACCCTTTTGTAGGCAACGATCCATGCACCTTGTGCAAGTGATGCAGCAGCCTGGATAAATATGCTGGCAACTGTTACCAACAGGAAGAATACGCTGTTGTGCAGCAGCACGATCCAGAAACGGGTTTTGTCGCTGTGGTCGCCACCGAGAAGAGTGAAAGCACCGATGATCAGTACCAGCAGGCCAAACAGCATCAGCCCAAGGCCTGTGTTCCTCATTCGCGCCGGTATCTCAAAACGTTCGTTCATTTGTAATCTTTATTAGAAGTACGTTTATAATTTCTTTAGTTCAATTAGTGTTGTTGTGGTTGTGCTGCAGCCTCGCCGTGTGCTTTGGTTGTATCAGCAGCCATTGCAGTTGGCCTCGCAGCAGTGCTATCAGCGCTCATACCCATCGTGAAAGCAGCACCACCATTAGCAGCTTGTGTTTTCTTGATATAGGCGATCACCTGCCAGCGCTGTTTAACATCCAGCTGGCTTGCATAAGAGCCCATCGCATTTTTACCAAACTTGATAGCTGCGTACATATTACCAACAGGCATGTGCAGATACTTAGCATCTTTCAGGTTAGCAGGCATAGCGGCAAATTTACCACTTGCATACAGCGGCCCGTTACCGTCCATGGCACTACCGTGGCAGATACCGCAGTAGATATTGAACAGGCGTCCACCTTCAGCAAGTTCAGCATCGTTGAAACGCATGTTGGTCGTAAATGCTTTGTAAGCATTCGTATCGCCCTCCATCAGGTGATCAGGCAACTGATGACCGCGGGCAACTGTACCCATTACAGGCAGACGGCTTGTTTGGCTATCTGCAAAGTTGGGGTTCGATGTATAAGCGTCGTAAGCACGAGAGTAGGTCATGTCAGGTGCATAGGTTCTACCGGGGTTACGGCGCATGTTACCACTGTTACACGCTGCCAGGCCCAGTCCTATCATCAGGCTTGCCACTACTAGGCTTTTGGTCTTATTCATAAATATTCTAAAATTCAAAAGTCAATTGAAAATGTGCGTGCTTACGCAAGTTTCTCGTAATGCTCTGCTATATCCCAGCGTCCGTACCACCAGTCAGATTCAGCGATCTGCACTGAAGTTTCAACAGCACCAGTTGTTTTCAAATAGTCTATTACTTCCTGGTCGGTCACGTGATCATTCAGCTCAATAGCAACAACAAACAGATCGTCTGTTTGACGTGGGTGGAAGACGTGCTTCTTAACGCCTGGCATGATCTGGTTGAGGTAGCAGAAAGTAAGTACCATACCTACAGCCGCAAACAATACAGTAAGCTCGAAAGTAATAGGTATGAATGCTGGCAGAGACCAGTGTGGTTTACCACCAAAATTGATAGGCCAGTCGGCAGTAAATATCCACGACATAAAACCTACTGCAGTGCTGGTACCTGTGATACCATAGATAAAACCTGCAACGTGCAGATCGGTATCTTTCAGACCCAGGGCGTGATCAAGGCCGTGTACCGGGAACGGTGTGTACACATCGTGCAGTTTATAACCGCTGTTGCGTACAGACTTTACCGCAGGGAACAACACTTCCTCGTCAGTGTAACAACCTACTGCAAATTTTTTTATAGCCATTTTATTTCAACAATTCTAAAGTTAAAATTCAAATACTCAATTAGTGGTGATGAGCAGCCAGCTGTTCTGTTGCAAACTCCTGGGTGTCTTTCGCATCAATAGCCGCCATTCTTTTCTTCTGCGCTTCGCCCGATGTTTTCAGAACGAACTTGATCTCAGCAATCGCAATAACCGGGAAGTACTTAGCGAACAGGAAGAAGCAGGTAAAGAACAGGCCGAATGTACCGAGGTAGAAACCAACCTCAGGCCATGTAGGCGAGTAGTAGGTCCAGCCACCAGGAATGTAGTCGCGATACAGAGACGTAACGATGATAACGAAACGCTCGAACCACATACCGATGTTCACCACGATCGACATAATGAACGTGAACGGAATGTTACGGCGCAGTTTTTTGAACCAGAACAACTGCGGAGATACCACGTTGCAGGTCATCATCGCCCAGTAGCTCCACCAGTATGGGCCAAGGATACGCCATTTGAATGCGTCTTGCTCATAAACAACCTGGCTGTACCATGCCATGAAAAGCTCAGTCAGATACGCAACGCCCACGATAGAACCGGTAAGAACGATTACTTTGTTCATCGCCTCGATGTGGCCAAGTGTTACGTAGTCTTCAAGTCCGAATATTTTACGAACCAGTATCAGCAGGGTTTGTACCATCGCGAAACCAGAGAAGATCGCACCCGCAACGAAGTATGGCGGGAAGATGGTAGTGTGCCAACCAGGTATTACCGAGGTAGCAAAGTCCATAGATACTATGGTGTGTACCGAAAGTACCAGTGGTGTCGACAGACCTGCAAGTACCAGTGACAGTGCCTCGTGACGCTGCCAGTTCTTAGCAGTACCTGTCCAGCCAAACGATGCCAGACCATATAAGCGCTTGCGCAGTTTTGTTTTAGCGCGGTCGCGGATGGTGGCGAAGTCAGGAATAAGACCAGAGTACCAGAACAATAATGATACAGTGAAGTAAGTAGAGATCGCAAACACGTCCCAAAGCAGGGCCGAGTTGAAGTTAGGCCACAACGGACCGCGCGAGTTAGGATAAGGCAGTACGAAGAAACCATCCCATACACGACCCATGTGGAAGATCGGGAACTGGCCCGCGCACATTACCGCGAAGATGGTCATCGCCTCAGCTGCACGGTTCACGCCCGTACGCCAGCCCTGGCGGAAAAGTAAAAGGATCGCAGAGATAAGTGTTCCGGCGTGACCGATACCTACCCACCATACGAAGTTGGTGATGTCCCAACCCCAACCTACGGTGCGGTTGATACCCCACACACCAATACCCCAATATACTTCCCAGAATACTGAGAAAACACCCAACATCAGCAGGCTTATCGAGAAGAAGAAGCCGATGTACCACATGCGGGATGGCTTCTGTTCAATTGGCCTGACGATATCTTCCGTCACCTGATGGTAGTCTTTGTCGCCATCTACCAGCGGTTCCCTTACAAACGATTCGTACTTAAGATGCATAGCACGTAATTAGTATAACGTATAAATATTATTACTGGCTTTCGCCGTTAACTCCTCAATTAGATGTGTGCTTTCAGCAAGCCATCTTTTGTCTCGTCACCTGCAAGAATCACCTCAGTGTTGCGGATGTTTGACAGATAGTTTACGTTAGGCAGCGTGTGTATTTGTTCCAGTACGTAGTAAGTACGCTCTTTCTGGTCTTCATTACGCAGTTTGTAGATCGCACTTGCCTTATCGTTCACGTTACCGAACAGAATAGCCTCTGTAGGACAAGCCTGCTGGCAAGCTGTGCGCGCTTCACCGTCTTTCATCGGACGACCTTCTTTCTTAGCTGTCAGTTTGGCATCCTGGAGACGTTGTACGCAGAACGTACATTTTTCCATCACACCACGGCTACGAACTGTTACGTCTGGGTTCAGCACCATGCGTGTCAGATCATCGTTGATATCATCGCGACGGTAGTCTTCGTACAGGTTGTCGTCGAAGCAGTCTGCACCGTTCCAATCCATCCAGTTAAAGTGACGTACTTTATAAGGACAGTTGTTCGCGCAATATTTAGTACCGATACAACGGTTATAAGCCATTTGGTTCAAACCTTCGCTGCTGTGGTTGGTAGCAGATACCGGGCATACGTTTTCGCAAGGTGCGTTATCGCAGTGCTGGCACATCATCGGCTGGAATACGGTCTGGATAGTATCCGGATCGTCTGGCATACCGCTGAAGTAACGGTCGATACGCAGCCAGTGCATTTCTTGCGACTTGATCACGTGTTTTTTACCTACAACCGATACGTTGTTCTCGGCCTGGCAGCCTATAACGCAGGCGCCGCAACCGATACAGCTATTCAGGTCGATTGACATACCCCAGTGGATGCCAACGTGCTCGTAGTTAGGATACAGTGTACCATTCTCACGGAAGCCTTGTTCGTCGAGGCCTCCAGCATGAGCACCGTGCTCTGCAGAAGCGACTTCACCATGAGGTGCAGCTTCGCCGTGGCCGGCTTCAGCACCGTGACCTTCCGGAGTTACCCAAGCCAGGTGAGAGTAGTGACCGATCTCGTTCTTACGCTCTTCCAGCAGCTGACCAGGGTTCTTCTTGAATTCGTCGAAAGTGTATTCGCGAATGATCGGACGACCTTCGTAGCTGTGGTGGGTCTGCGTGATGGCTACATCGTATGTACCTGCAGATTTTTCTATAGTAGCTGGTGAGCTGTAGCTGAATGTCTGACCGTTGAAAGCGATGAAAGGATATGCATTCTTACCGGTGTTGGCAGCTGCACGACCTACTTTCTCGTTACGGCCATAACCTACAGCGATGGCTACAACGTCGTTGTGCATACCTGGTACTACTACCATTGGCAGCTCCATTTCAACGTTGTTAGCTTTTACTTTCAGCAGGCGCTTAGCAGGCACAACTTCAGTAATGCTGGTCAGTTCTTCGCCCAGTT
This sequence comes from Polluticoccus soli, assembly GCF_029269745.1. Lineage (NCBI taxonomy): Bacteria > Pseudomonadati > Bacteroidota > Chitinophagia > Chitinophagales > Chitinophagaceae > Polluticoccus > Polluticoccus soli. Next base: position 1,234,073 of record NZ_JARJHT010000001.1, read on the forward strand.
CTTTTGCTTTCTTAGGAGATACGCAAGCGTAGTTGTCCCAGGTAGCTTTTGTTATCGGATCAGGCATTTCCTGCAGCCATGGGTTGTTACTCCATGAGCCACCGTGGCCTATTGATATTTTTTGGTAGATAGCCAGCTCCATTCCTGATGCTGGTTTCTGTGCAGCGATAGCCGAGATAGCACCTGCAACGTTGCCCGCTGCTGCACCACCGCCTATTGCCATTTCGCCTGCTGGTTCGATCACGCCGTCCTGGAGTGCCTGGTCAAATGTTTGCTGGCCACCCAGTTTACCCATCCAGTACTGTTTCCAGAAGTCTGCATAAGTAGTAGTGTTACCTGCCCATGTCAGCAGGCTGTCCTGGAACGCACGTGTTTTGAACAGTGGCGCGATACCCGGCTGCATCAGGCTGTAATAACCTGGCTTAGGTTCTGCATCACCCCAGCTTTCCAGGAAGTGATGATCAGGAACTGCGTATGTGCAAAGCTGTGCGGTCTCATCCATCCTGTCGGCGAATGATACAGTCACGGGAACTTTCTTCATTGCTGCTGCAAACTTCTGACCGAAGGCGAAGTCGTAAGCAGGGTTAACACCGTGTATCAGCAGGGTACCTACCTGGCCAGCTTCCATTGCGTTCATTACAGCAACGAGGTCAGCTTCTACACCTTGCTTGGTGTTGTTGGTCAATGCCCAGTTTACAGTAGTGCCGTTAGCGCCGATAGCAGCGTTGATAGCATTTACTACAGTCTGAACATTTACATCGTTCGAACCGCATACTACCAAGCCGTTACCAGCTTTCAGGTCGTTTGCAGCTTTTACGATGAGGTTATTAAGATTTTTGCTTGCGAAGGCAGGAGCTGTACCGTTGATAGCGTTGTAAAGAGCAACAACTACCGCACCTGTTTCAGATGGCTTGATGGTAGCACGGTGGTCAGCTTTTGCACCGGTGATAGTGTGCATCGATTCAACCTGGTAATGCTTAGACATTACCGGATTTTTCACGCTCACTTTACGGCCTACACTGTATTGTTTTGCAAATTCTATTGGAGACAACCATGTACCGAGGAAGTCTGCACCAATGCTCACGATGGTCTTAGCCTTGTCGAAATGGAACGAAGGCAGCGCACGTTTGCCGGTAGCAGCTTCAGCGGCCAGCAGCATACCAGAGTACGACATCGGGTCGTAAACCACGTGTTTTACGTTAGGGTATTTTGCTATAAACTGGCTGATGATCTCTTTTGTGGTCGGGCTGATGATTGTAGAAGTCAGCAGGTAAGCCTGGCCCTGTGCAGAAGCAAGACCTTCCATTACTTTACGGTCGATAGCCTCAAACGTAGCTTCCTGACCGGCAGCCAGCGGCTGGCGCAGACGGGTCTTGTCATACAGGTTCAGTACAGAAGCCTGCACACGGGCTGAAGTACCGCCGCGTGTGATAGACGACTTTTCGTTACCTTCTATCTTGATAGGACGACCATCGCGCGTTTTGATAACGATAGCGCAGTAGTCGCCGCCATCTACGTATGTAGAAGCGTAATAGTTAGGAACACCTGGTGTAATATCCTCTGGTTTGATAGCGTATGGGATAGCCCTGCGAACAGGCATCTCACAGCTTGCAGCCAGGGTTGCAGCCACGGTGCTGAAACCTAAGAATTTCAAAAAGTCGCGGCGGGGAGTGGCAGCATCCAGGAATTTGTCGCTCACGTCAAACGGCAGCGATTCCTTGAATTCGTTGTCAACCACCTCTTTGTGAGCTGTACTATCGTTCAGCTCTTCAAGCCCCTTCCAATATTGTTTTTGACTCATACGGTTTGATCCGGTATAAATGTGTTTCCGAATAATTTTAAACTATGTTGTTTCCCTGGTGAATGGCCACTACTAGTAGTGACATTTCTGACATTCCAATCCGCCGATGTCCTCCACAGTTACGCCATCACGTTTACCGGCTTTGATCTCGTTGTGATATTTCTCGAAAATGCTGTAGTAGTTGTTTTCAGCAAACTGCACCTGTGTTTGACGGTGGCAGTTGATACACCAGCCCATTGAAAGCGGAGCAGCCTGGTAAACTTCATCCATTTCTTCAATGCTACCATGGCAACGCTGGCACTGGATCTTACCTACTGCTACGTGCTGTGAGTGGTTGAAGTAAACGTGGTCTGGCAGGTTGTGGATCTTCACCCATTTAACAGGTGTAGCTTTGATATTGCCATTCGCGTCGCGGATGTAGTCCTTCTTTGCAGGATCCCAGCCAGCATATTTGTACAGCTTCTGGATCTCTTTGGTACCATCTACCCTTTCACCTTCAGCTGTGTACAGCGGATGATCTGCATCGCCAGTGTATTCGCTGATCGATTTGTGACAGTTCATACACATGTTAGGAGAAGGGATCATAGCCTGGCGGCTCTTCTCAGCACCTGCGTGGCAATACAAACAGTTGATCTGGTTGATACCTGCGTGCACTTTGTGCGAGTAGAATACCGGTTGTTCAGGCTGGTAGTTTTGTTGACGACCCATTTCAATGGCGCCGTTCACTATCCAGTAACCAGCTGCGATGAATGCAATGATAACAGCCATAGCGATGAATACCTTGTTGCGATACAAAGGAATTTCTTCGCTGCTTGCCTGGCCTTCTTTTTGCTCAGCCACCTTACGCAGGCCGCTGTTAACGCGCCACAGGATGATAGCAAGTACTAATAATATAAGTGTGATAACTGTATACAGCCATCCGTTGCTTTCCTTAGCTTCGGTAGTTGCAGTAGCACCTGCAGCAGGACCAGCAGCTGAAGGCGGCTCAACTGAGTTTACATAAGTAACGATAGCATCGATCTCATCGTTGGTCAACGAAGGGAACGGGGTCATTGGAATTTTACCCCATTTGTTGTAGATATCGTTGGCATACTTATCGCCAGCTTGTACCAGCTTCTGCGATCCGTGTACCCAATCGTGCAACCACTCTTTGCTAGGCACACGCGAATCGACACCTTTCAGGGCAGGGCCTGTGGCATCCTTCAGCGGGTTGTGACAGCTGGCGCAGTTCGATTGGAACAAAGCCTTCCCATCTGGGGCGGCAAAAGAAGAGACGTGGAAAACGACCAGGGCAATTACGGTAGCAAATATGCTCTGGGCGATCCTCCGGAACATTGGCTTATTTGATTCTGACACAGGAATAAATTTGAAAATTAACGTTCCTTTTTGACAAAGCGTGGGCAAAACTACAACACAATGACGAAAGTTTATACACATTTGTTAAAAAATGTTTTTCAATACTGGCGCGGGTTTCAGAGGATATTTTGTTCATGACAATGTATCAATGTCATTCTATTGTCAGCAAAAAACCCCTTTTGTTTTCCCCACATTTTGATGCTTTTAGCTTCACTGATTTAACGCAAACTTCATTAGATAGAGCCCGTACGGCCGCCATCAACAGGTATGCTGGTTCCATTAATATAGCCAGCAGCGCCCGATGCGAGGAACGCGATCAGCGACGCGATCTCCTCCGGCTGACCAAATCGTTTGGCAGGTATCTCCTCCAACATCTCCTTTTCAACTTCTTCTTGCCCCATCCCGGTTTTAGAGGCTTTATTATTAATAATAGCGTCAAGCCGGCCTGTAGCTGTGGCTCCAGGCAGCACGTTATTTACGGTAATACCGAATTGCCCCAACTCATTGGCCATGGTCTTAGCCCACGATGCCACCGCCCCTCGAATGGTATTGGAAACACCCAATCCCTTTAGTGGTATCTTAACAGAAGTAGAGATAACGTTGATGATACGGCCATAACCCGCCTGTTTCATACCACTCATCACTGCGGTAGTCAAAATATGATTGCACACCAGGTGCTGGTTGAACGCCGCCAGGAAAGCCTCGGGCTTTGCATCCACTATAGGTCCGGCAGCAGGGCCACCGCTATTGTTTACCAATATGTGCACTGTAGTTTGCTGCACCAGTTTGCCCACTTGCTCGCCTACCTGTTGCGGCTGCGAAAAATCGGCCACGAGGTAGCTGTGTTTTTGACCCTTAGAGCTATCTAGTTCCGCAACTGCTTTTTTCAGCGCTTCTTCGTTGCGGGCAATGAGCACACAGTTGGCGCCGAGGCTGGCCAGCGATTGCGCCGAAGCGAAACCTATACCCTGGGTACTGCCGGCTATCAGCGCGGTTTTACCCTCAAGGCTTAGTGATAACATAATTGAGATTTGGCGCGAATTTAGCAATTCCGCTAATTGGGTAGCTATTTTTCTGCTTTGGGCTTTAGCGCATACTTGACGGAGACCAACCCGGTATCATAGGTTTTCGACTCCAGCAACTCCAGTTGCACGCGGCCGTTTATGTTCTGAAACAAAGGTTTACCTGCACCCAGCAATATAGGGTGTATCGATAACCACAGTTCATCAACCAGTCCGACATTCATCAGAGAAGTAGTAAGCGCCGCACCACCAAATAGCCAGATGTCTTTACCCTCCTGATTTTTGATGCCTTTCACTGCAGATTCAAAATCACCGGATATCACAGTGATCCCTTCATCGAGCCCGACAACAGTATTGGAAAAAACATACTCTTTGACCTTTGGCATCCAGTCTGGTTCTGCATCTTTATTAGCCAGCAACACTTCATGGCTCTTTCTGCCAATGAATGCAGTATCTATTCGTTTGAAGAATTCCGACAAACCATAATCCTGGTCTGTAAAACACCAATCGTATTCACCATTAGGACCTTCAATAAAACCGTCGAGGCTGACTGCGAGGCCGAGGATAACTTTGCGCATAGTTGTAGAATTTGCTTCGCGAAAATAGGAATTGCAGTAACGAAAAAGCCACTCCTTCGAGTGGCTTTTATATCAATAAACTTCTCCGTTGGTTTTGTAACGCGCCAGCCTTTTGTCTGATCGTACCAACTTATCGTGAATGGCGTTTTTTTCTTTCGATGTAAGTACTCCGTCCAGTTCGTATTTCTCCAGCGTATTCTTAATTGTTTGCTGTTCCATCATCAGCTTCTCATACTCGCGGTCGGTGATCTTTTTGCTTTTGAGCGCCGCCTTGATCGTTTTCTCCTGCGATTTCAATTTGCCTTTAAAATCCTGCGCGTTCGCCTGCATTGTAACTGCTGCAGCAAACACTAAGAGTGTGTATACCTTTCTGTACATATCGTTCTGAGTTTTTGGGGATGCTAAAATAATACAGAAAGGTTTGTTTTAATAGTTGCGAAAACGCGCAAGGGCGGCGCCTTAGCACCGCCCCTACACAAATATCTTTATCGTCTACTTTAACTCACAACTCGTAGGCGTACATACTTCCTCATCTTTCTTTGCATCTTTACCGCTACCCGGAAGTGTCGCATCCACCTTCTCAACTTTCACCGATTCTTCTTCTTTAACACTTCCGGGCTTGCACGAATACAGGGTTAACACCAAACCCAGTATCGCTGTTACTATAGCCGTTACTATCAAACCTTTCCACTTCATCGCACGTATGAACGCCAACAATCTCATTACTCATCTATTTAGTCTAACACACAAATCCGTTACATGAGTATAAAAGAGCGTGCCAGCCCATCAGGAAGGCGTTAACGAAAACAAAAAAAGCGCGCAGATACTTGCGCGCTTCTATTTAACAGTAAAAAACGAGTAGTTAGTCGTCGCCCTTGCTTTGCTCAAACATATAGGTATTGGTGGTCTTGCCCCAATACGGTTTTGTAATGTCCTCGCTTGATTCTTTTGCAAACAGGCCATCAGCTTTTTCAAAATAAGGAAGGGCTGCTTTCTTGCCACCGCCAAACATTTTTGGTGTGAAGAATTTGCTCATGCCGCGCAGGTGGTAGATACGTGGATTGTTCGGATTAACCTCTTTTGCTTTGTCGAGATTCTCGTCAAACACCTTACCGTATTTCTGCCAGCGGGCTTGTGGTTTTACGGCCATGCGTGCGTTGGCCAGCATGCCGCGCAATACATACGTTTCATCATTGTCTTTGCCCAACAGGCTCACGGTTTCATCCAGCTCTTTGTCAGCTTCGTCCAGGTATGCATCGCGCTTGCTTTCTTCTTTCTCCATATAAGAGAGTATGCCTTTGCTGTATGCATTGTAATAGTGCGTCGACCATTCGCTACCCCATTTTTTCGAGATCATGGCAAACTTGTTGCTGGCGTCTACTTTCTTTTGAAAATCCTGCGTAGTATCAAAAGCGATAAATGTTTTTTGCAGTGCATCCTGGAAAGTTGCCTGCGCTTTGCAATTAACTAGGCCCAATGCTATCAGGGCTGTGAGTAAAATGTAACGTGTCATGTTATTTGTGATTTACGATTTTTGATTTGTTATCGATGATTGTGAATTCACTACAGTTCGTCTTTGTCAAACTCCGTGAGTGAGAAGTTTACACCTACGAATACAGAACGGTACAGAGCCGGACGCGTCGGAATAGCCTGTCCACCGCTGTACCTGTAGCCAAATACATTCTTGGCATTCGTCACATTGTCAACACCACCATAGATCACAGTAAACCATTTTTTTATCGAAGTCAGGTAGTTGATAGCGATAGAGAGGTTATGGTATTCCGGTGTGCGACCACTCATAAATGCTACTTCGGGGTCTGGGTTGAAATAAGGCCTTCCGCTCGAATAGCTATAGGTAGTATTGATCTGCGTCTGCCATTTAGGTATAAAGTATTTGGTTACGATATTCAGATTATGAGTGGCAATAAAGTCTGGTTGAACTTCTTCCAGGTAGTTCCGATAGATGCGGCGGGTATCTATATAGCTATATGAGATCCAGTAATCAGCATTTTTGATGCTCTTTTTGTCGCGCCAGAAAAGCTCAGCACCGGTAGCATAGCCATCACCTGTATTGCTGACCGGGCCCGCTATCGTCCTTTGAGCAAGTGCTGCGGGATTGAACGGCATGTTGCCAAGTTCGCGTACCAGCTGGTCATAATCTTTATAGTAACCCTCTATGCGCAATATGCGGTCGTTCTTCATCAGCTGGTAGTTAGCTATGTAGTGGATAGAACGTTGCAATCCAGGTTTATAATCCTGCAGGAAATATTGGGGATCTGCTATCTGGTAGAAGATGCCACTGGCTACTGAGAACTGTCCGTTCTTGCCAGCTTTAATAGCTAATGCCAGGCGTGGCGACACTGAATTTTGCTCCAGCAGGCCACTATGCTCATAACGTACTCCTGGCTTAAATGCCAGCCAATAAATAGGTGTCCAGTCAGCTTCTGCATATCCCGCAACTTGCGTTTCAGTAAACTCAGTTTTGAAAGTATCGAATGCCTGGTGGTACGTAAAGTTTTGAACCTCGGTACCGGCCAATATACTCAGCCTGCTGTTCACATACCTTTTTGCTTCTGCGCGAAATTGTGCACGGTCATCCTTGTTCAATATGTTCAAAGTATTTGCCTTAATATCATCCTGGTTTTTAGTGTACGAACCCGCAACATACAGGTTCCATTTTTCCTTCAGCATCTGCCTGTACGACACAATACCGTATCCATATTGGTTCTTCACCCCAAAGTCCAGGGTCTCAGTCTCTTTACCTTGCGCAGGATTGGGCACACGTGTTCCACTGCTGAAGGTGGTATAATTCACCAAAGCTTTGATGATACCATCCTTGTTTGGTTTGTGAACATATCTCGCTGAACCGCCACCGCCTTTAGGCACATCATAAAAATCCATGTTGGTTTTCGCTATGCCGTAAAAAGGTGAGAGGTTATTGTAATAGGCCGAACCTTCTAGGCTGGTATTCTTCAACAACTTGGCACCGGAGAAATAGACACCGGCCATATTGATACCGGTATTGATCGTGCTTTTATCGGGCATGTCGTTGCTATTCAATTCCAGTACTGACGACAGAGCCTGTCCGTAACGTGCACTGTAACCGCCGCTGCTGAATGCAACGCCTTTAAACTGAAAGGGACCGAAACGACTGCGCGCCGCAACACCCGGCGCAGTACTAAAGAAAGCGTTTTGCGCTATCAGCCCGTCTACCACGAAAGCAGCCTCGCTGGCATCACCACCGCGCACAAACAGGCCTGTCTGCGTGCCTTGCTGTTGCGTACCCGGTAACGTCTGGATAGCTTTTACCACATCGGCCTGTGAACCTGCAGTAGTCACAATGTCCAGCGAACTGAGTACTGTTTTACCTTTATCCGATGCTTCAAAAGAGCCTGCTGTCACCACTACTTCATCCAGCTTCTTAGGCGCTTCCTTCATTTTCAGCACAATATCCTTTACATCACCATTGACCGTGATGGGCAATCCCGCGTTTTCATGCCCCACTTCTGAAGCAACGAGGGTTTGGGCACCTTTTTCCTCGGTAGTAAAACTGAAAGCCCCTGTGCTGTCGCTGGTAGCCCCATCTATGGTATTATCCAGGTAAATGCTGGCATTGCGCACCGGTACATTCTTCTGGTCTACAACACGCCCGCTGATAACAGATTGGGCATTTGTGGCTGTTACAGATAACACCACAAAGCCAAGCGCTTTGAGTGTGATAAGTTTATTGCGTAAAGCTTGTTTCATAAAAACATTCAATTCTTTCTAAATATGGTGCAAATCTACACATGACGTAGCCATGACAGAAAAGAGTTTCGGCAAAACGGGGCGGTTTGTCGGTAAACGAGGGAAAATAAGCGGTGAAACAGCCAAAAATGTTAAGGTTCTGTTGGCACACGGTACTTCCCACGGATGTGGCACGACCTTTTTTACTTCTAATACGAAGACGGATTTGAACTGTCAGACCGCTTCGAAAGACATTATCAAGATCTTTTAAATTTTCCCTCCTGTCATGTCGGGCGGTAGCCTGGATTGTAGTTTTCTTCTCTTGTGTTAGCTGCCACCCGACATGACATACTCTCCTTTCTATTGTTGTATTTTTATTGTATATTTGTAGTAAATATGATCTGGTGAACCTTTTCGTTATGGTCATGCTACTTATCCCGGAAATATCTCCACTTCCGCACCACCATCCGGAAAAAACTAACTTGTCACCTAACAATCTGCAACATTTTTATTGCGACAAACGTTTGACAATCAATTCATAGAAATAAAAATCATTATACCAAACCCGTTATTTCAAACTCCAAATACCGTGTTTTCACGGTGGCCAGACCGCTGATACTCAATATCTTTAGGTCGATCAACATTATTCACACAACAAACAAACACTTGATTATGAGCACTACAACCGGTACGACAATTGGCGCCCCCGTTTCCATTGAGGAAGCGAACCAGTACATTACAAACCACATCGACGGATATTTTAATCCTGGTCATTACCCTGTTAAGTCCTTCAGCTACGATGCAGGATTACTGCGCGATTATCTGAATGCCAATCCAAACATTGAGAACGTGAAGATCGTACTCGGCGTTAGACCAGACGAAGGCGGGACAAATGCTCCAACGTTAGTACTAGTTGGATATGACGTACATGGCAATTACATAAAAACAGCTGACAACATGGTACTTGACCAGGCTATTTCATGTCCTCACGCTTGTCCAACGGTTGGCCCAGCTTCACAAGATCTTATTAGCTAATGACTCAGCTCATACTAACGGTTTATATCGCAATTCTATTTTTTGCAACCCTGGTAGGTTTGTTCAGGTACTCTTCGCTGGACAAAGCTACCAGGCTGTTAGTATGGTATATTTGCTTCACTTTCCTTACCGAAACAGCCGGTATGATCATAGCTGTTTTTTATAAACACCACAACGCGTTTCTCTATCATTTTTATTCCGTCCTGCAGTTTTCTTTAATAACCCTTTATTTCAACTTCTCTGAGGAGCGTAAAACTGTAAATAAAGCTGGCTGGATCATTGCTATCGCCGGTGTCGTTGCCTGCATCCTTAATACCGTTTTTCTCCAGCCTCTAAGCGAATTGAATACTTACTTTATCGTGCTGGAATCATTTCTTATTATAGGCATGGCGCTGATCGCATTTTATCGTCTGCTGATAAGTGATGAATTGGCAATTTTCAGCCAGCCCCGGTTTTGGTTCAGCGCAATCTTTCTTGTGTTCTGGAGCTTTACATTCTTTTACTGGTTGGTTGGTGCTGCTATTTATAAGGCAATGCCGGAAAAAGCGCCCTGGCTGAATTTGATGATCTGGCTTATCAATATAGTCACCTATGCCGCCGTCGGTGGCGTATTTCTATCACATAAAAAAATGAGACCCGCGTGAACCCGGAAACAACATTATTGGTATTTATTCTTGGCAGCTTGCTGCTGACACTTTTTGCTTTCTTCCTGATCATCTATGTTACCATTCAGAAACGGAAGCAGTATCGTCATTCGCTCGAAAAACAGCGCATGGAACACAAGTACGCCAGCCAGCTACTGCAAAGCCAGATAGAGGTGCAGGAACAGGCGCTGAAGAATTTCTCAGAAGAGATACACGATAACGTTGGCCAGGTGCTCAGCCTCACAAAAATGCAGCTCTATCGCATTGCCGAAACAGCTACCGACGAACTGATACGCAACAATGCGCAAAAAAGCACAGAGCTTCTTACCAAAGCAATTTCCGACTTGAGGAGTCTAAGTCATACAGCAAATGGTGGCCTTATCTCCAATATCGGATTGGTAGAGAGCATTCGAAAAGAGATGGGTTATATATCGTCGGCAAAAAATATTAATTGTACCTTCGACGTGAAGGGCGACCCTTATCCGTTGGGTAGTGAAAAAGACCTGCTTGTCTTCCGCATTATCCAGGAATCGATAGCCAATGCGCTCAAACATGCGAATCCCCGCAGCATGAATATTAGACTGGTATACGAACCGGATTCATTTCATGTATCGGTGATCGATGATGGCAAAGGCTTTGATACTACTGCGGTAACAAACAACGGTCTTGGTTTGAATAATATCAAATTGCGCACCGACCTGCTGAAAGGGAAGCTCGATATACTGTCATCAAAAGAGGCAGGCACCACTGTCAGCCTTGAAATGCCCGTTTTGGTATGAGCGAAGACGAAAAACAAACTATACACCTGGCGCTTGCCGACGATCACGCGCTATTCCGCAAAGGCCTTTCTGAACTGGTAACCGGTTTCGAGGGCATGCACATACTTTTCGACGCTGCCAATGGCAGCGAACTCATCGAAAAACTGCGTAGCGCAAAAAAACTCCCTGATATCTGCATCCTGGATATCAACATGCCAGTAATGAATGGCTACGAAACTGCAGAAAAGATAAAAGCAGAGTGGCCGAACATGAAGATACTCGCCTTGTCAATGCTCGACACCGAGTTTAACATCATTAAAATGCTGAAGGCCGGCGCTGGTGGCTACATTCTAAAAGACGCCGAGCCTAAAGAATTGCAAAAAGCGTTACTGGCTATTTACAGTGATGGTTTTTACCATTCTGAACTGGTAACAAGCCGCCTTCGCGTGAAAGAAGGACCACTCAGTCTTACAGACAAAGAGGAAACATTCCTGGGATACTGCTGTACGGAGCTCACCTACCGCGACATTGCTGAACGTATGAACGTCAGTCCACGCACGGTAGACGGTTACAGGGATATCCTGTTTGCTAAGCTGGATGTGAAAAGCCGTACCGGCCTTGCAATGTATGCGATCAAGTCGGGCCTGGTTACCCTTACCTGACTGTTATACGTTAAAGCGGAAGTGAAGTACATCACCGTCTTGCACGATGTACTCTTTACCTTCTATACGTAGCTTACCATTGTCACGGCAAGACGCTTCACTGCCAAACTGCACGTAATCTTTGTAGGCTATAGTTTCAGCTTTGATAAAGCCCTTCTCGAAATCGGTATGAATAACGCTGGCAGCCTGTGGTGCTTTCCAGCCCTGGTGTATTGTCCATGCACGTACTTCCTGTACGCCTGCCGTGAAGTAGGTAATGAGATTCAGCAGTTGGTATGCAGCGCGAATCAGGCGGTTTAGACCCGGTTCAGTTAAGCCGTATTCACCTAAGAACAGTGCCTTGTCTTCCTCGCTTTCCATCTCAGATATCTGCGCTTCGATGGAATTATTCATTACGATAACGCCAGCGCCTTCTTCTGTAGCTACTTTCACCAGTGCCTCTGAGTATTTGTTGCCGGTATGAATAGACGCCTCGTCTATGTTGGCTACGTACAGAACCGGCTTTTGAGTAAGCAGGAACAAGTCTGCAATTGCTTCCAGGTCTTCACCTTCCAGCTGCAAACCGCGGATGTTCTTACCTTGAGAAAGATGGTCTTTGCAACGAGCCAACACATCATATATACGCTTGGCTTTGGGATCATTCTTAGCGATCTTCTCATAGCGTTGCATCTTCTTCTCTACGCTCTCCATGTCTTTCAGCTGCAGTTCGGTATCGATGATCTCCTTGTCACTCACGGGGTGAATCTCACCTTCCTCGCGCAGGATGTTCTCATCTTCGAAGCAACGGATCACATGCACAATAGCATCCACTTCACGGATATTAGCCAGGAACTTATTCCCGAGTCCTTCACCTTTGCTGGCGCCTTTTACCAGGCCCGCGATATCCACAAACTCGATGGTAGTTGGGACAATGCGTTGTGGTTGCACGAGGTCGGCAAGTTTAGCCAGCCTTTCATCGGGCACGTCAACCTGTCCTACGTTTGGTTCTATAGTACAGAACCTGTAGTTGGAAGCCTGCGCTTTGGCGCTGTTGCTAACCGCGTTGAACAATGTTGATTTACCTACGTTGGGCAGACCTACTATACCTACTTGCAAAGCCATGGGTGCTTAAAAATTTGCGCAAAGGTACGTCCAAATTGCCATTTTAACGCAGAAACGGCCCTGTTTTAACTTGATTTATAGGGATATCCGTGCTTTTTGAGCTCAGCGCCCATCAAGTCGTGGAGTTGCTGCTTGAGCGCCGGCAGGTCCGATACGGCAAGGCCTTCCACCGAAACAGGGTCGAGGAAGACCACCCGGTTCCTGCCCGGCCATAGCTTCCACCAGCCCCCAAAGTGCCAGCGGTTAACGGTATCAAGGAAGAGGACAGGCAAAATAGGCGTTTGCGAGGTTATTGCCAGCTTAAAAGCACCATTATGGAAGGGTGCCATTGGCTCGGCAGTCTCGTTGAAGGTTCCTTCGGGAAAGATCGCAATGCTGGACTCGTTCCTGATGGCCCGCCACATGAGGCGCATGCTCTTGGCACGATGGTCGGCGCTACTGCGGTCTACGAGGATGGTGAGCTGTTTATAAATGAAACCGAATAACGGTATCTGGGCCATCTCCTTTTTAGCCAACGTCCTGAAATAGCATGGAAGTGCGGCATATATCGCAACCGTATCCATATAAGAAATATGGTTGGCCACAACCACATACTTCCGGTTATCAGGTCTTTTCCCTATCCGCCTGATAGGCATTCCAATTATTGCTAGCCACCCGATAGCCCAATAGTGCACTATATACCATATGGCTTCGCGGGCATTAGGATGGTCCCTGCTGCCGATCAATAGAAAGAATGGGAATGCAGCCAAGATACTCACCACAAATGTGGTGAGTACAAAGACAGTATAAAAAGGCTGAAGAACCTTCCTGATCATGATTAGTGCATGCCCGGGAACAATGGCCTGCCTATCAGCTCACGGAACGGCCAGGGGATGGTCGCAATAATGACGAGCAAAGCAATCAGTGTGAACCAAAACAGTTTCTTGTGCTTCGCGCTGTCAGCGATATTTTTCTTGGCGGCAGAATAGCCGATATGGATAAGTACGATCGCAATGAGCATACCGGTCAGGTGCTCTACTGCAAAGAAGCGATTGTACTTATTTGACATAAGGTCGGAACTGCTGGTGAGTACGGTGAACCAACCTTTCATGTAATACAAGGCGAGGCCCAACAACAGCTGGATGTCGGCGCTTATCATCAGGAACAGAGCAGCCTTCTTATCACCCTTGGTAAAAGCGCTATTGCTGGACATACCCATCATAGAACGGATGATGGTGAGCAGCGCAAAAAACAATACTACCCAACGCATGAAATTGTGTAAGTGAAGAAGTCCTTGTTCCATGTATTTCTATTTTGCGGTTAAAGTTAGTTCAATCCACAATACCCTGATACTTATCCGCATGCATTTTGTTGTTGATAAGCGCAGAGTGGTACAATTGAATATATGCTTTAAGGTACGGTTCGAATTGCGCCTGCAGTTTTTTGCCTTCAGGATAGTTCAACAAGTTGTTCGTGCAAAAGCTGTCCGCTTTCAGGTTGTAAATATCTGTAGTCGTCTCGGCTTTCATCTTGTAAAGAAAACTATCGATAGCCATCTGGTAGGCGCCTATATGCTCTGTCGCAACAAAACGCTTCTCTTCATTCCTGAATATGGACCGGCCAAATGTGAAGAACGGTTTATCGTATCCAAGGTAATCGAGAACAGAGGGTAATATATCTACCTGTTGCGTTAGTTCGTCCGTACCCCCTTTCATTGTGCTATCGCCTGCTGCGTAGAAAAAGATAGGGATTCGATAAAAGCCCATATTACCATGGTCATGATCATCTATGGTCTGCAAAGAGCAATGGTCGGCCGTGAACACAAATAGCGTATTGCTGAAATAAGGTTGTCTCGACGCGATCTCAAAGAACTTGCGCAAAGCCATATCGGTATAGGCTACGCTTTGTTGTGCAGGGATATCTCCTTTCGGTAAGACATTCTTGTATTCATCAGGCACTTTATAGGGATCGTGCGAACTAAGTGTAAACACTGAGGCGAGGAAAGGCTGCTTAAGCTGATTCAGGCTAGTTGCAAAGTATTTTAGATACGGCTCGTCCCAGATGCCCCAGCTACCATCGTAGTCTTTCTCGTTGTTGTATTCAGTGCGACCAAAATACTTATCAAAACCGGCATTGTACGAGAAAGCATCAAAGTTCATCGTACCATTGGTGGCGCCATGATAGAACGCGCTGCTATATCCTTTCTCTTTTAGCACAGCAGGCAATGCTGTTATCTTATTGGTGCTATAGATAGACGACGTGATCGGTTCGTTCATTAGCGAAGGAATGCCTGCAACTATGGCCGGTATGCCTTCTGCCGAGTGTAGCGCGTTGGCGTATGCATTGCGGCATACAAACGAGTGTTGCATCAGGCTGTCGAGGAAGGGCGTAAAGCTTTGATGGCCACCAAGACCGGTAAAGTTCTTCGAAAAGCTTTCCAGTATGACAATGACCACGTTGGTAGGCCTGAACGGTTTGCCGCCATACTGTTTTACAGGTTTGAAATAGCGCTCTAGTTCCGCTTCGCTATAGTAGTTGACCTCGGGCAACTTCTTATTCGAAAGTGTATTGAGTATGCTGAACGGCGTGTTCAGCACAATGGGCACGTGGTCGCTATCGGCCGCCTCCAGTGCGAAACCAATATTGATCGGGGCATTCTGCCAACCGCCTCTTATACCGAGTACAGTCACACCAATTACCAACAGAAACAATCCGAGTTTCGGGACAAACTTTTCAATCCCTGGTGGCATGCCAGCAACAGGGTACCGCTTACGAATACAGTAATTCACCCAGATAAATCCAATAGATGCAGCGATGAACACAATGAAGATGTACCAATAGTCAACTGCAAAGTGTGGCAATAGCACAAGAAAGTCCCCTTTACGACTCACCATATCCAGCACGTCCGCTGTGGCGCGTTTGCTGGTAAATGCGAAATAAGCCCAATCGCTAACTTCGAAAGCAAGTGCCAGCAGATTGACTGTAATAAACAAAACATTGAGCAGGTTGCGCCACCAGCGATATCGCAGCAAACCAAACGGCAGGAATACCAAAACCAGGTACGCCGCATTCAGCATGAAAATGGCTGAGAGATCGAAGCGCAGACCGTGCAGTGCGGCACTTGCGAACTCCGCACCAGACAACTCACCAAACCTGTCAAGATTCATGCAGGTGAATGCGACCCTGGAGATGGTGTATACCACGAGCAGCAGCAGCAGTTGGAGCGATACTCTTTTTACCAGCGGAGACAATGTACGCATTACCAGTTCATTCTTTGACGCAGCTGCCTGATCTGCTCCATATGGTGACGGCCGTGCCATGAATACAGGTCGGTCATCTCCCACAATGGCACATAGCGCTCATGCTCGGGATGGTAGTAGCAACGCTCCCAGTCTTCGGGCTGCATGTTGCGTAGCACCTGGCCCCACCGGCGATGCAGCGCATGCAACAGGGTGATGGAAACATTCACAGGCACTGTGTGTACATCTGGCAATTCAGCCCACAGCTTTTCGTCATATGGTTTGATAACAGGGTTCTCTTCAGTAAGCGCCAGCTTCAGCCTGATATAAGCATTCATATGGCTGTCGGCTACGTGGTGGATCACCTGATTGACCGTCCAGCCGCCGGGGCGGTAAGGAGTTTCGAGTTGGTGTTCGTCAAGATTTTCGATGCAGAGGTCGAACCATTTGGGAAGTGCTTCGATGGAGGCTATCCATTCTCCCTGCATCTCGGTGGGATGTGTTTCCGGTTGCTCGTAACGGCCAATAGGGAAACGCCACTGTTCATGACTGTCGTCCATAGAAATAACTAATTGGTAATATGGCTGCAAAATTAATTTATCGCGTTTTAAAAACTATCAGCTTTATCTATATTTATTTCAAATAAGCTATCCCTTGTCGCACGCACATATACGTAAAGAAGCCGACTGCCTGAACTGCGGCGTCCTTGTTGCCGAACGCTATTGCCCGCACTGTGGGCAGGAGAACCTGGAACCCAAACAAAGCGCCGGGCACCTTGTCGCCCACTTCTTCAACGATGTTACCCACTTCGATGGCAAGTTCTTCAGCTCCATCAAACTCCTCATCACTAAACCGGGTTTCCTGACCGAGGAGTATTTGAAAGGACGCAGGGCCAGCTACCTCGATCCCATCAGGATGTACCTGTTCATCTCGGCGGTCTTCTTCCTCCTGCTGATGAGTGTATTCAAAACGCCTGCTGACATCATTAGCGACAGCAGCAAAGCCAATGCTGAGATCAGCGGTATCACAAGAGAACATAATGCGACCGTGTTCTCCAGTGGCACCGGTGACCGCCTGACCATAAACGACCGGAGCTATACAACCGTTCATGAATACGACTCCGTTCAAAAAGCCTTGCCTGCAGCAAAAAGGGATGGCTTCATTAACCACTATTTCAGCAGGAAACTTGTGGCTATCAACGAACGCTATAAGGACCGGCCCGAAGGCATATGGCCAATGATGAAAGCTAACTATTTCCACTCGCTGCCCTACATGCTCTTTATCTCGCTACCGATCATCGCGTTATTATTTCAGCTATTCTACATCCGGCGCAAGCAGTTCTATTATGTCTCGCACGGCATCTTTACCATACACCTCTATTGCTTTGTCTTCATTGCGCTGATAGCCATTAACAGCTTTGCAATGGTGGGCAGCTGGGGGAAGCTCGTTAACCTCGTCCTGAAAGTATGGGCCATTGTTTATCTGTTCCTGGCTATGAAGCGGTTTTACAAACAGGGTGGCTTCAAGACCTTTGCCAAGTTTGTGATAATCTTTTTCATCGGCTCCACACTGGTGGGTGTGCTGGCGCTTATCTTCCTGATCAAGTCATTCCTTAACGTGGCATAACAACGAACAGATATTTATCTACTTCCCTGTTTTCGCGGTTTAGCGCTGAAAAAAATGTTACAAATTGATACTATTTTCTTCGCCCTTTCACGGTGTCCAATTCTGTGGTACTGGTATGCTGTTCTTTCCACGCATGAAATATGCTGTCGCCGCCTATAAAACCGCCATAATTTGTCAAATTCGGGCTGGGAGCTACGAATAATTTCCCGCTTTCATCAACACCAACCAACATCGAATCGTGATCATATCGGAACATCAATGCCGGCCGTGTCAAAAGATGAGAGGGATCACTTTTATCTATTATAATGTCAGATAGCTTATAACTCACAGTTAGCGTTTCATGCGTGATCGTATCGATAGTACTGGTTGAGCCACCACTAGGGTGTAGTTGCTGTGTTTGTTTACGGGCCACATTGTAGGTGCCCCTGTATTTTTCACGGAAGTCTGTCTTGGTTGTATCTTTCTTACATGCTGCGAGAGCAACCGTCAGCAATAGAATTAGTTGTATAGATCTCATATGTTCGTCTTTACAGTTCAAGTCCAAAATACGGTATCTAAAATGAATGGCTGCCGCTGCTACGGAAATGCCCTAATACCGAATACAATTTTATATACTTCCCTATCTGCGTCAGTTTCAGCCGAAAAAAATGTTACAATTTGTTGGCTGGAGTCGCGATTATTTTATTCGCCTACCATATAAAGTGTCGTCCGATCTTGAATTGCCTATATAGGTGGAAGTGTGAAATATACTGTCTGCAGTTACAAAACCGCCCTGATTCGGGTGTGCCGGATTTATACTTCGGTATAACCGGCCAAACGTATCTACACCGCACCGCTCTTTCAAGCCATTACCGTATATGAATGTCAGTGCTGGCTGATTGAAAAAGTCGCCACCGCTACCCAGTCTTGAGGAAGAATCTTTGATATTATAGCTGATTTGCAAGATTCCCGTGAAAGTATCGCTGCTTCTATAGAAGAAGGTGCCTCCAGAATAACTCCAATTCGAATGCAGCTTTGTAATGTTAAACGTCCCGGTATATTTCTCCCGGAAATCCTTGGTAGGCGGCGGCGGGGTTGCCGGGGTGAGCCTCTCGTGTTTCTTACAGGCTGCCGCGGTTAAAATAGCCACAAGCAGCAGATAGTATAGTTTCATAGGCCGGGTTGAGAATTAAAGATGAGCAAATACGCTGCCACTTTACAGAAGCTGTGCCACGAAAATGTAAAACTAAAATATATACTTCCCTTCCTACGTGACTTTCACCCGAAAAAAATGTTGCAAAATGTTTGGTGCAACGTTCTTTTTTTCGGCCCGGCTAATCTCGGTAACTTCAAATTAAGGGCTTACAGCTGGTTAAAGAACTTCAATAAAGGACCAATACAAATATACAACTTTTCATTGATTTTATTAATAGAATGATCGTATGACAATTGAAGACGAACTGCAGCAGATACTGGACAGGTACAAGATAAATGCTCATGTGCAGCAGCTCATTGCCATGTGGGACGATGGTACGCGCCATTACCACAATACTACCCACCTCGAAGACCTCGTTAGGATGATAAAAGAAGATAAAGGCAAGGAGGCCGCAAAAGACACTGTGCAATACGACCAGCTGATGCTGGCAGCCCTGTTTCACGATATTGTTTACAGCCCGGGACGGAAGGATAACGAAGAACTAAGCGCTGCGATGTTCCATAGAGCGTGCAGCAACCCCGACGACCCCATTTTGCAGGAAGTACACCAGGCTATTCTCGATACCAAATTGCATGTGGCCACTATCCCCCTGTCTGCCAAGTTCAACCGTTACGATATGAACATAGTAGAGCGCGACTTTGACGAACTACTGGCCTGGGAGAAAGGCATTTACGAAGAATTTAAAGGTGCAGGCAAACACGCCTATAAACTAGGCAGGCTTGCTTTCCTTAAATCGCTGCTGGAGCAATACCCTCACAACCGGGAGAACCTCGAAAGGTTGACAGAGTATGTAGAGAATGGGTATTGATCTTCAGTGTACTCATTGCACCCGCGTCCCCTTCATCATGTCAGTTATTATCGGGCGGGCAGTTATAATAACCGAAACATGGCTAAGGCTGTCCGTCCCAATAAATCCACCTGTATTCTCGCTGTCATGATCAACAGGATCACGGTAAATGCGCCCGCTTTCATCGACACCAAGCTTTTCATATTGACTGGTGTCTTGTGCTCTTCTGAATCGCATTGCCGGCAAGTTGTGACCGCCGTTTTTTTCCCGCGGCAAAAGATACCAAATGGAATCGCTAACTACATAATCTACTATCACCTGGTAATAGTAAGTAGTATCCCTATCGTCGTAGTACTTTTGAATGTTCCGATGAGTAATGTTAAATACCCCCTTGTATTTTTCCCTGAAGTCAGACGTAGGAAGGGGTTGATCTTTTTTGTTGCAGGAAATGATGCAGCAAACAGATACCGCCAGTAAGGCTGTGGTTAGTTTTATCATAGTAGTAGTGAGGTTGAAAGTAAAGAGGTTATTTCAAATGGTATGCCATACTCCCAAATTTATTCATGGCAATGTCAAAAATACTCCGATAACGAAAATCATGGTGTTGTCTTCATGATAGCCAGCTTGCCATTGCCGCCGGCAAGGAACATGAGGTTATGATCCCAACTTGGTTTAATGACGTGGAAACCTTTTTCATCGGATAGTGGTTTCCAGTTCACTCCATCGTCAGTAGAAATATCTATGCCCGACGGACCTAAAGCAAACATGGTCAGGGTTTGACATTTTTTTGCGGGGCGTTGATCACATATCTGTGCCAGGCATTCGCGGTAGCCACGTGTGGTAGATGCGGGTGCCAGCCATTTCTTCCCTTTATTCCAGGTATAAAAGAAGTTAGCCGTCGATAAAGTATCGCGGCGGTAATCACCACCTGCTATCAGCCAGTGCGATATGGTGTAGCCCTTCATAACCGAATATATGCCTGTGCTTTCAGTACCTGCCAGCATAGGTGTGGGTATGCTGTGCCAGCTTCTGCCCCGGTTGAGTGACAGGAATAGTCTAGATGTTTTGCCGCCCGTGGCTATGACTACTGCCCTATCCCAGACGCAGCTAATACTGGTGCCACTTGCAGCAAACGAGGCTTCACCTTTGTTCATCTTAGGACTATTCCGCTCCTTCCATGACCTGCCGCCGTCTTTTGTGTAGAGCAGCAACATACGGCCGCCGATAGGATCGCCATGAATGATACCACGCTTCTTATCCCAGAAGTCCATGCCATCAAAAAAGGCCGCGCTATCGGTATTTTCATATACCCGCTGCCAACTGGCACCACCATCTCCCGTGCGGAGGATGTAGGCAGGGCTGCCCGCATTAGCAATGATGGCATTGCTGGAGTCGAATGCATACAGGGTACGGAAGTCGCAGTTTTCATAGCCTTGTACCTGGCTGAAGCTCCAGTCCACGCCTCCATTCACGCTACGGCCCACCCAGCCTTTGCTGCCGCTCACCCATATGGCGTGTTCATCGGCTACAGAAAGGCCGCGAAAAGAAGCATCGGTCTTGGTGTCTACAAACCGTAATGAATACTGCTGGCTATAAGCAGTGGCAGATGTAAGCAGAAGAAAAAGTAGGAAAGCAGGGAAGCGCATCAGGCAATTTAAGGAATATACAGCGGCCCCACTATATGTCTATTTTACAGCATCACCTGCATAGTATGCAATAGCAGAAAATCTACATTAAACATTTATCACTTATTTTATTCATTTCAAATAATCTTCTACTTTTGCTTTTCCCAAACCTAATCTATGATAAGAAAAACCCTTTTTCTCGCGCTCGCATTACTAATACGGTTTTGCAGCCAATCCTTTGCGCAATGTGATACCAGCGCCTTTGCGCCCGACTCTATTCAGATCATAACATACGGTACCGTAAAGACAATGAAAAAGCACCAGGATACGCTGTACGTTGGTGGCGCTTTCAGTATGATCGGCAAATTCACAGGTAGTTTTATTGGTATGGATACCGTTACAGGTAAGCCTGCCAACCAGCCTACCTGGCCTAAATCCAACGGCACTGTTTTAGACGCCGTATCGGATGGTAACGGCGGCTGGGTATTGGTCGGCAATTTTACGGTGGTAGATGGTCTCAACCGCACCAATGTTGCCCATATCAACTCCGCTGGCCAGGTAACAACACTCAACGTCTCGGTAAATGGTATCGTTAATGTTGCATTGGTAAACAGCAGTGTGCTGTACATAGGAGGTGCATTTTCTTCCGTCAACAGCACTACACGTAACAGGGCTGCGGCGATCGACCTATCGACGGGGTTACTGACCTCGTGGGATCCCAACTGCAACGGTGATGTAAATGCCCTGGCCGTTGATGGCAGCACCATCTATATAGGCGGTGCATTTACCAATGTGGGCGGAAACGCACGCTCCCGCATAGCCGCAGTCAGCGCTTCAACAGGCATAGCTACCAGCTGGGCTCCCACCGGCATAGCCAACAACTCGGTACTCAGCATCGTGGTAAAAAACAATAAAGTTTACGCCGGCGGCAGCTTCACCACCCCATACAACAGGCTCGCAGCGCTCGACAAAAGCACCGGCAGCACCATTACGTGGAATCCAAACAGTAGTGGTATTGTACGCGACCTGCTGTTAATACGGAATCTGCTGTATGTAGCCGGCGATTTTTCAACGATCAATTCAGTTACAAGGGCCAACATCGCGGCTGTTGATACTTTATCGGGCATACCTAGCTCGTGGTACCCCACCCTGGCGGCTACAACGCTTAGCGACATACACTGCATCGCGTCAAACGGCAGCAATATATATGCCGGAGGCGACAAACGCATAGTGATCATTGACACCACCTCTGCAACCGTAAAGGCCATATCACCAAATGTTGGCGGTACTGTTTATACCCTTGTAAGCGGAACAGACAAAGTGTTCGCTGGCGGCAACTTCGCTGGCCTTGGCCTTACTAAGCGGTCAAATATTGCAGGCATTAACTTGATCGACTGGAGTATTATTCCATTTAGCCTGGACGTATCAACAGCCATTAATGATATAGAGATCGACAATGGGAAGATGTATATAGCGGGCGATTTCTATATTGTGAATAGTACTTCGCGCAACAGGCTGGCCTGCCTGAATATGACCAGCAACTACACACTGCTGCCGTTCGATCCTTTTTCCGCCACTTCGATAGGCGATGTCAATGACATGGTGATAAGTGGCGCTAACATGTATGTCGTGGGTAAGTATAATACTCCGCCAAGAAAACTGGATAAAATATCCGGCGCTATAGATGCAAGCTGGTCGCTCAACCCATTCTATGCATATTCCGAAGTATATAAAATCAGGCAGGTAGGCAATGATCTCTTTTTAGGGGGTTTTTTACAAAACAGTACAACCGCTCACGGTTTCGTGAAACATAATCTGACTACCGGCACTACTACAGGCTTTCAGTTTGGCAACCCTGTAAGAACGTTTGCGGCAGACGCGAACAAGGTCTACTGTACCGGCACATTCTATGGCCAGCCGCTGGCCTCACCGATGTTCCTCGAGTCGCTTAATATCAATCCATTTGATGATAATTCATGGCATCCTAATCCGAATTTTGAGCTGACCGGAATGGAGGTCGACAAAGGCAGGGTATATCTTGGAGGAGGAAGCCTTACCAACTTTGGCGCCATCCCCCGCAAAGGCGTGGCTATCGCCGATACAGTAACTGGCAAGATCGCCAGTGGCTGGCACCCTGCGGTTAGCGGGGACATATTTGGTTTCTTGCCTTTGGGCGACACACTATATGCTTATGGCAATCATAGCGAAGTTTCAGGAAAAAGGATCGCTGGCATTACGCGCTTCCATCTCAACTACAGCAAGCCTGTGGTTACGGTAGCGCCCACCAATGGTTTTGTTTGTGCAAGTACCAATACTGGCTTTACGGCCACCGTTTCGCCTTCAATAGCCGGCATTAGTTATCAGTGGAAAAAGAACGGGGCGAACGTAGGTACTAACAGCGCCAATTACTCGTATACACCAGTAACCGGCGACGTGCTTACCTGTATCATCACCTTACCACCAACCAATAACCTTTGTTATATAGATAACCAGATAGCGAGCGCGCCGTATAACGTAACTACGACACCTAATGCATCGCTTTCTGTAAGCATCACTGCGTCTACTCCGTCTACCGTTTGTACAGGCACTTCTGTTACTTATACCGCAACATCCAATGTCAGCGGCGTAAGCTACCAGTGGTACAAATTTCCGAACCCCATAAGCGGCGCAACCAACAGCACCTATACGTATACCCCGCAAAATGGCGATAATATACACTGCCGGGTAACTGCTGCGGGTTGCTATACACCACTACCAGCGATAAGCAATTCAATATCCATGACCGTGAACAACTACATAACCGGCACGTCTGTTACTTCTGTAGCAAACAACCCGATATGCCAGGGTGCTAACGCCTCATTCAACGTACTTTCCACTATGAACCTAAACGGCAACCCTAATTTTCAGTGGAAGGTGAACGGGCTAAATGCCGGACCTAACAGCAATAGCTTCTCTTATCCCGCTGTAAACAATGATGTAGTAACATGCGAAGTGACAGCTACCACCGGTTGCTACAACCCAAATCCTGCTACCAGCACGCCTATTACTATGAGTGTTACTCCAAACGTTACGCCGACTATCAGCATATCGGGAAATACTCAGCCAGAGTGTGAAGGCAATATGATAACCTACACGGCGACGGCCAATCCGTCAGGCACGTATTTATGGAAGGTGAATGGTACCCCTGTAGGGTTCAGCACTACTATGCATGCATATGTACCTGCTATGGGCGACCAGATAAGCTGTGAGCTTGCGGTACCAGCCGGCTGCTTTACTGCACCAACTGCTACCAGCAATACCCTTACAGCCAACCTGGTTGCCAAAACAACACCAACTATCAGCCTTAATAGTGTGCCTATGGCCAGCCTGGGTACAACGGTTACCGTAAATGCTACTGTTGCTAACGCCGGCAGTAACTACGTTATCGATTGGAAGAATAATGGCACCGGGTTTGCTACTACCAACACCCCATCCGCTACGTATGTAAAAGGCGCAGGTAAGGACAATATTACAGCCGAGATAACGCCGCAGGGTTGCTATACAAAAGCGACCTCGGCCGCTATTATAGTAAATGTGTCTACGTATGTTCAGGATTTGCTTGAAGCGCGCGGCATCTCGGTGTTCCCCAATCCATTTACGGGGCACGTCATTGTAAAAGGCCTGAAGAAAGACGACAAGCTATCTTTGTACGATGTGTTGGGCCGTAACGTGGGCAGCTATACCATCAGCGAAACCGGCATAGAACAGAAACTGCAGGTAAATGATATGGCTCCCGGCACATATCTGCTGTACATAACCGATGGCAGTACTAGTGAGTCGGTGGGTGCAATCAAACTGCAAAAGCAGTAAAGCAGCAAATCATAGGATAACAGTGAATACCGCTAAAACGAAATCCCCTGCTGTTGCGGGGGATTTCGTTTTAGTCACCGGCAATCTCTCGCAAAGCGAAAGCTGATGAGGAAAATATAGTTTAAATTGCCTAAAGCTTATCATTTACTGCATTGCCACATCAATCAAAACCAAAAAATCAAATGAGAAAAGTAATTTCATTCATGCACATATCGCTGGACGGTTTTGTTGCAGGACCTAATGGCGAAATGGACTGGATAAAAGCTGATGAAGAGATCTTCGATCATGTAGGTAAGCGGATAGGCGAAACTGACACTGCATTGTACGGACGGAAAACTTATGAAATGATGGAAGGCTACTGGCCTACCGCAGCAGACAAACCGAACGCCACCAAACACGACATGGAACATTCAAAATGGTATAAGAACGTTCACAAAGTTGTTCTGTCAAAAACAATGAAAGGCGCGGAGTTGCCCAACACAACAATCATCAGCGACAACCTTGCGGACAGAATAAATGAAATAAAGCAAAAGCCGGGTACAGAGATCCTGCTTTTTGGTAGCCCGACGGCAACGCATTCACTTATTCAACTGGGCTTGATTGACGGCTACTGGCTGTTTGTCAATCCAATTGTTCTTGGACAAGGCATCCCCTTGTTCACAGACATCAAAGACAAAATAAAACTCAACCTCGTGACTACCCGGCCATTTACCTGTGGGGTGACGGAACTGAATTATACAGTGGACAAACAACCCTAGATGTCTCTCAAACTGAAATTCGATCCTGAATACGATTACGGCCAAACAGACTTGTCTGTTGAAGAAAACCTGGCCTGTTGGAAGTTTGCTCAACTGATAACAACATTAATAACGCTTTCCAGCAGTTCGGATAGACAAGCCGAAATCATTGGGATAGGTGCGACATGTGACGAAATGGGTGAAGATTTTCATTCTTACTTCACATTATCTTCTCGTTCCTATCACAGGGCGGGGTTGCTGTCCGAAAAAGAAATACTAGAACTCGAAAAACTTGACGCCTATTTTGAAGAAAGGAGTGGCAATAATTCTCCAGACTTCTGGGATGACTTTTTGCTAGACACAAATCCGGAATGGGATGTAGTAAGAACAAAAGCGACCAATATTCTACAGTTACTAGGATTCCAAGATTTGACAATCGACTTTGACAGAAAAGAAGATTATGAAATTACCGATAAGGGGAAACGAGTAGTCGGTCAGTGGACTAAGACACGGTTAGTAAAAAAGTAGTTTCTAAGGGCATTAAGCTGTCATTATTATTTCATCGCCTGAATTATCCGATCATACCCGGTATAAGGGTGTAACTCCATAATTTCAAACGTGATCAGGTTTTGTTCTACCAAAGGCAATTCCCCCAACAATGCCTGTGCATGTGTCTTAGTCTCACACTCCAATACAAGTACAGCGCAGTTCTCTTCGTTGAAATAGTGTTCACGAAGTTGCTCTGCGAGGTACATTCTATACACCGCAAGAGCTTCTTGTGCCATCAGTTCCTTGCTTATGGTACTCCAGTCCGCTCCAGGAACTTCTTTTTCAATTGCCAGTATTTTCATAGTTTCAGATCGTTAAATGCAGTTAATAATTAAAGTAATGGAAAATAACTTATACCTATCTAGATTTTGGACAAGAGGCTGGGCATTACTAATCGACGTAATTATTCTTGGAATTTTTGGATTCATACTAGGGCTGACGTTTAAAAGCTTTTTTATCTCGCTTGGTGAAAATGCGAAAATAATCGGGTGGTTAATTTCACTCGCTTATTTCACAATGTTGAACTCCAAAATAAATAACGGCCAGACTTTCGGCAAGAAAGTAATGAACATTCAGGTTGTTGATATTTATGGAAACGCTGTAAGCTTGAAAGCTTCTTTTGTCAGAGCGTTTATTTTAACAACGCCATTTTTTCTTAATGGCTATAGTATACCTGGGGCTGCTCTATTTTCCGTAATTACAACTATTCAATCTACAGTGGTTTTCACTTTCAGCATCGGAATAATTTTGTTTTACATTATTAACAAAGAAACCAGGCAGTCAATTCACGACATAATCGCTAAAACTTATGTTGCCCAAGTTTACAGGAATGATGAAGTGACACTAATGCCGAAAATCAGGAAACTGTCATTTTATGCTTTGACAGTGCTGTTTTTGATCGGCTCGGCTTTTACGATCTATGATTTTGAAACCGATCCTAAAATTTCAAAATTGATCCCAGTCTATGAAAATATTTTAAAGCAAGGCAATGTTTCTGAGGTGAGTGTTTTTATGAATTTTGAACCGTCAACAGACAGTACAAGAACCAATCGATACGCTTACACTGTAACAATTAAACCGACCAAATACATAGAAAAAAGCTCCCGGGCTGAGGAGTATATAAGTCGTCCCGAGTTTAAGCAAACGGTTGAAACCTTTATTAATAGTAAAGTTTATGAAACCGATAATGACATGTTAAGCGTCGTGGTGGATTCTGGATTTGACATCGGTATTGCCAGCCAAACCAGCTCGTTCGGTATTGGCAAATCCATATATGAATGGAAAAAAATTTACAGCCTCTAGCTACCTCTTTTGTCTCCGCGGAGCCTCTTGCAATGACTCGCCAGCATCAGGGTGAAGACACCGAGTCGTTATTCAAGAAACTTAGCAAGGACGGAACCACTTACTGCCCTGAGACTTGCATAGCCGCGTAAACGATTGACGCAAATAACCCCTTTTTTGACGCATTCATGCCCTATTTAGTTTGTGGGTAAGCGGTACTTTTGGATAACAACAAAAAAATAAAACTAATGGCACTTATCAATCCTCACATCAACTTCAACGGCAACGCCGAAGAAGCATTTACGTTTTACAAATCAGTATTTGGCGGAGAGTTTGCAAAAATTATTCGTTTCAAAGACATTGCAAGCGCTGAATTTCCCATACCTGAAAAAGAGGAAAATAAGATCATGCACATTGAATTGCCTATAGGTAAAAATGTGTTGATGGCAAATGATGTCCCCGAAGTCTTAGGAAAGGTAAACGAGAATGAGAACAGAAGTAAGATCTCGATCAGTACAGAAAGCAAAGAAGAAGCTGATAAACTATTCAATGGTCTCTCGGCAGGTGGAACAGTAGAAATGCCCATTGCAGACAGCCCCTGGGGTTCCTATTTTGGTATGTTCAGAGACAAATATGGCATTGAATGGATGGTAGAATTTGCCTCGAAAAATAATTAGGGAACAGCTTACCTTCCTCTGCTAGTCTCTTGCAGATGGCTCGCCTGCATCAAGGTGAAAGTGCCGAGGTCCTATCCGGAAGAACTATTGGAATTAGGCTATATTGGTGAAGTTTAGTAGAATGGACACTTATCGCAAAGCTTTAGTCATTTTAGAATCGCTTTTCCGCCAGTCAGGCAATAGCCATTGGGCAAAGTGGATGATGAGAGATATTTATGAGTGGGACACGCATCGAAGTACTACCCATCATAGGAGCGCGTTCGGCGGAATGGGATCAATAAATGATCAGCCACTTGGTAAGATTAGCGAGGAAGGATGCTGGAAAGACACATTATTTGACTATATAAAAACTATTAGCTGGACATACGCTACTAAAGGTGAAAACGAGATATTAGTTTCCCCACCGCCTACATTTCAAATCACGCTCTGCAACAACTGTGGCTATTTGGAAATTACTGATTTGGAAATCGAGCGTTTTTTAGCAAAAAGACATCTACCTGCATTAATCAATACTTACTTGCAGCAGGAAAACTTCGAAGATCTGCTTGATGTTAGGCAAGTATTGCACAGCGAAGAGGTGGAAGAAGAACGCGTTGCGCTTAAACAGAATTATAGCAAGAATAAAATTGCAGTTACAAATAGGTTAGACAGAATTAAAACATGTCCCAATTGTAACACCACGCATTTTACAATTTCAACTTGGCACGTCACCAAAAATCAGCCCTTAGAAATAACCATGAAAAAGACATGGTGGAGGCAATTGGTTGACATTTTCAAAGGGTAAGACAGGAAATCAAACGATTAGTACAAAAAAAATCCCCCGCTAGTGCGGGGGATTTCGTTTATATGGCCGCTAATATATGCTTAGCTGCACCGTTGCGCTATTTCGTATTTGACGCACCTGTATTTGCAACTTTCGTACTTGGATCGGCAGTTGCAGGCACCGGAGTCGATAACGGTGTTATCGCACTAGTAGACGCTACATTTTCTCCATGCGGACGTGTAGCATCGTCAATACTCTTACTCTCTGACTTGCCCCACTCTGCTGCGTGCAGGTAACGTCCTTTAAACTCTGGTTCTTTTTCCACTTCAGGTACTACACGGTGTGCATCGGCAAATTTATCATGGCGCACACCCGTTATCTGCCAGCTCACTTCAATATTAGGTTTATCTGTTTTGATCTTAAACTGGTTGTTATTTATTTTTTCATAAATAATAGCCTGGGCGAAGCTACCTATTACAGTAAGCTGGTAGCGAAAATCCCTGTTCAATGCTTCAAAATAATCAGGAAGCGTAACGATAGCATCGCCGGCAGCATCTGTAACAATGTTACCATTGTAAATATTCATCATGTCGGGACTTTCAACAAAAGAATGGTAGAGGTATTTATTTTCGGGATCAAGCGGATGGTCTATTTTGAAAGTACCGCCACCTTTTGACATGGTACCTGTTACACTTACATTACCGGCAAAATATCCTGCATAGGGTGTGCCACCTGTTGCAGTACCGTAAATACCGTAGTTAGTAGCGCCATTAGCCGCAGAACCGTACACGCCGTAACTATTGCCGGTTGAAGTGGTAGCTGCTGTTGCCGATGAAAAAACACCTACGTTGAAAGAAGCACCACCCGGACCACGTACAAATGCGTGAACCCCATGGTTCTCAAAAGAAGAGTTGCCCGCAAATCCAACAAGAGCGCTGCTTACGTTTGTAGTGGTAGTGGCACTTGTTTGTGCAAGCAAAGCCTGGTGGTTGAAGTTAATACCACCTAAAGTTACTGTTACATCTTTTGAACCTGAAGTATGCAACATGGCAGCCGGCGCTGTAACACCAAAACCGGAAAGCCCTGCTGTTACTATCACACCATACCCACTTGCCCCTCCCGTGAATCTACCGCCGGCACTACCCGCCGCATCACCACTTCCCAGTACACCCGCACCATTGGCTGCAGAATTAAAGCCTTCAACGCCCGCAGCCGTTCCCGATAAACTATAACCGAAAACACCATCGTTAGCCTGGCCAACACCCGCAACTCCGATGCCGGTACTGGATTCGCCATAAAGGGCCGAGTTAATGGTGATGGAACCGCTTGCCGCTGCACCCGAAATACCATGAACGGCATGCTGGCTTGGGGTACTTGCAGCATTGACAACCTGTAATTTATTAGATGCTGTAGGTGAAGTTGTACCAATGCCTACTGATGTACCATTATCGAATAACTGCGAGTTACCTATTGCTGTAGTACTTGTAAATTTTGGAATATAATTTAAGGTACCTGATACACCCGTATTAAGCGGTATCCAGCTACTTGTTCCTGCATCCCATGTTAGTGCCTGCCCCGCTGTTGGTGCCGTTGCACTTACATTCCTGCCCTGTATTTTCGTAACGTTTGCAGCTGTGCTTATTCCCGTTACATCCCCACCCATTGTTGCTGTACCTGCATTGTTGGCATACACTGCATACGGCGCGCTGATCAATTGGCTGGTACCAAGATTAGCATATGTAGTACCTCCAGTTGGGTCTGCTTCTACCTGTATGTATTTATTGCCGTTTGCCCAGTCAATGGTGTTGAAAGTACCTGATACCACAGTACCATCACCAACCTGTACATTATACAAACCATAAGCGTTAGTGGTAACTGTAAATGTTTCCTGGTATACGGTAGTACCCGATGGGGAGCCATCTATAATAGTTAACCGGAGTCCTAAAGCCTGGCTGGCCAAAGGAGCGCCGCTTGCGTTACGGGCTATGCCCTGGTAATTGAATTTTTGCGGTGCTTGTGCCCAGGCACCGATGGTCGTAATGGTAAGCGTTAAAGCCAGCAGTATGATTCTTTTCATAAACAGTGTTTTTAAGGAGATTGAGATTGGTTTAACTACAGTTTTACTACTTTAAAAGATCTTTTTTCAACCGCATTACCTGCGGTTTGAATAGTTACCTCAAGCATATAAGACGCATTGGGTAGTGACGCAATGTTTATTTGCTCCGTGTTTTTCCCTTTACTGGTATTAAAGGTTTTGCTCGTTAATAATTTGCCGTTGATATCAGTAAGATGGTAAGTGAGCGAGTGGGAGCTTGTAGCTGAATACTCCATGTTTACTACCGATGTAGCAGGGTTTGGCCATATACACAGCTGGTTTTGCAGCGCAATATCATTAACGCCTAACGGGGGTTCATTGGGCTGCAGCACGCCCTGAGTAACAATAATGCTTCCGGACGCAAAGGTGCTGACAAGCGTCATTTCACCGACTGACCAGTCGTGGGAGTTGCCACCAATAGTAGCAGAGCCTCCGCTTGCATTCAATGTTGACGGGCCAATGCTTTGTGCACTGGCATACATTGTGATTCCCCAACAGACAAGAAGGGCGAACAATAGTCTTTTCATAAGTGTATTGTTTTTAACCGGTGAAAAATGATGATAGACGAGATGACTTTCCAAACGATGAGAATAAAGGCCAGTCTAAGTTTAGACAATATAAGCTTTAATATTTGAATATATCATTAAATGAGCTATATATCTTTTTACTTCCATGCACATCATGGTGCAGTGCACTATATACACACGATGAAAGCCGCTTAATGAGCGGCTTTCATATTCCGTGAACCGGATTGGACTCGAACCCAGGTAATAAAACAAAAAATCCCCCGCATTAGCGGGGGATTCCGTTTATATGGTAGTTGATCTATGCTTAGCTGCAACCGGTAGTAGTACCGCAGTTAGGACACATATAGCAGGTACCGTTGCGCAGGGTAATGTTACCGCAGTTGCGACATACGGGCGCATCGGCGCTGGTTCCCATCATCTTTTTGATATCGGCAGTGTTCTGTGCAGTAGCTGCTACGGCTTTAGGCACCGGTGCGACGTTCTTCTGCTTTTGTGTTTGCTGCGGGGCAGTTACACGCACCTGCGACAGTTCCTGTTGCGGGCTGCTTTCATCCTCGTCGTTCGATAGCCTGTTCTGATCTGGTACGTGTACCAGGTCTGTACGATCCAGGTATTCGTAAGCCAGCAGGCGGAACATAAAGTCTAGCACCGAAGTAGCTTGCTTGATATTCGGGTGTTCTACAACGCCCGCCGGTTCAAAACGGGTGAAGGTGAACTTGTCAACGTATTCATCCAGCGGCACACCGTACTGCAGACCAACCGATACTGCTATCGCGAAGCTGTTCATCAGGCTACGCATAGTAGCACCTTCTTTCGCCATGTCCACGAATACTTCACCCAGCGTACCATCCGTGTATTCACCCGTACGAACGAACAACGGCTGGCCACCAACTTTTGCCTTGAAAGTATAACCGCGGCGTTTTGCAGGCAGCTGCTTGCGCTCTACGATGCGGCTCAGTTCGCGTTTCAGTTGTGTATCAGGGCTTGCCTGTACGCGTTTGTTCACTTCTTCCAGCAGCTCTTCGATGGTGAGCTGACCCATATCTACTATCTGTGCTACAGGAGTTTCTTCCTGTGCTGCAGTAGTTGTATCTGTTTCTTTCTTTTTCTTGTCGCTCTTGTTGCTCAGCGGCTGGCTCAGTTTAGACCCATCGCGGTACAGGGCGCAGGCTTTAATACCCAGCTGCCAGCTCAGTTGGTAGCAATCTTTGATCTCTTCAACCGTTGCCTCGTTTGGCAGGTTAATGGTTTTAGAGATAGCACCGCTGATGAACGGCTGCGTAGCACCCATCATACGGATGTGACCGTGAGCGTGGATGTAGCGTTCGCCTTTCTTACCGCATTTGTTAGCACAGTCGAATACAGGCAGGTGCTCTTCTTTCAGGAATGGTGCACCTTCTACCATCATCGTACCGCAAACGTAGTCGTTGGCTGCATCGATCTCTTCGTCGCTGAAGCCCAGTTCTTCCAGCAGGCTGAAGTCAGGAGCAAAGTATTGCTCTGGAGTAAAGCCAAGGCGTTTCAGGCATTCTTCGCCCAGCGTATATACGTTGAACACGAAGCCGATCTCGAATGAGCTTTCTACAGCTGCATCCAGTTTCTTCAGCTCTTCGCCGATGAAGCCTTTTTCGCTCAGGCTCTGGTGGTTGATGTAAGGAGCACCGGCAAACGTACCGTGACCTTTTGCGTATTTAACGATCGCATCAACTTCTTCTTCAGAATATTTCAGGTTGCGCAGAGCCGCAGGTATAGACTGGTTGATGATCTTGAAATAACCACCACCAGACAGTTTCTTGAATTTCACCAGCGCGAAGTCAGGCTCGATACCGGTAGTATCGCAATCCATCACCAGGCCAATAGTACCTGTAGGAGCGATAACGGTAGCCTGCGCGTTGCGGTAGCCGTGTTGCTCACCCAGCTGTACTGCTTCGTCCCATGCTCTGGTAGCAGCTTTCAGCAGGTAGTCAGGGCAATACTTGGCGTTGATACCCATTGGTTTTGTTTCCAGGCCTTCGTAAGCTTCAGCAGCATCGTAAGCAGCAGCACGGTGGTTGCGCATTACACGCATCATGTGCTTGCGGTTTTCCTGGTAGCGAGGGAAAGCACCCAGCGCAGCAGCCATCTCAGCCGATGTGCGGTAAGACACACCGTTCATGATAGCGGTGATAGCACCGGCGATAGCACGGGCTTCTTCGCTGTCGTAAGGGATACCGCTTACCATCAGCATAGAACCAAGGTTAGCATAACCAAGGCCCAGCGTACGGTAGTCATAGCTCAGTTGTGCCACTTCAGGAGAAGGGAACTGTGCCATCAGTACTGAAATTTCCAGTACTACTGTCCACAGGCGGGTCATGTATTCAAAACCTGCTACGTCAAAGCTGTTGTCTTCTTCGTTGAAGAAACGACGCAGGTTGAGCGAAGCGAGGTTACAAGCCGTGTTGTCGAGGAACATATACTCCGAGCATGGGTTAGAGGCACGGATCGGACCACCTTCAGGGCAAGTATGCCATTCGTTGATGGTAGTATCGTATTGTGTACCGGGGTCAGCGCAGCGCCATGCAGCGTACGATATTTTATCGAACAATGCTTTGGCAGGCATTTTCTTCATCACCTTACCATCGCTACGTCCGGTCATTTCCCATTCTTCGTTGTTTGCCAGGCGGCGGAAGAATTCGTTCGGGATACGAACAGAGTTGTTAGAGTTCTGTCCAGATACTGTTTTATATGCTTCGCCTTCGTAGTCTGATGCATAACCTGCAGCTATGAGGGCAGCTACTTTCTTTTCTTCTTCTACTTTCCAGTCGATGAAATCTACAACCTCTGGGTGATCGAGGTCGAGGCACACCATTTTAGCAGCACGGCGGGTAGTACCACCGCTTTTGATAGCACCCGCAGCACGGTCGCCGATCTTCAGGAAGCTCATAAGACCGCTTGAAGTACCACCGCCGCTCAGTTTCTCACCTTCCGCGCGGATGTTAGAATAGTTGGTACCAACACCAGAACCGTATTTGAAGATACGAGCCTCGCGAACCCACAGGTCCATGATACCACCATCATTAACCAGGTCATCTTCTACGCTCAGGATAAAGCAGGCGTGTGGCTGAGGACGCTCGTAGGCATTCTTAGATTTTTCCAGTTTGCCGGTTGTAGGATCTACATAATAGTGACCTTGTGCTTTACCATCGATACCGTAGCTGCTGAACAGGCCGGTATTGAACCACTGCGGAGAGTTGGGTGCACAGCTCTGTTGCAGTATGCTATAAGTAAGTTCGTCGTAAAATACCTGTGCGTCTTTTTCAGAGGCGAAATAACCGTATTTCTCGCCCCAGCCGCGCCAGCAATCTGCCAGGCGGTGCGCCACTTGTTTAACAGAAGTTTCCCTGCCAAGCGTACCGTCTGGTTGCGGAACACCTGCCTTACGGAAGTATTTCTGCGCCAGGATATCGGTAGCTATCTGCGACCAATGCTTAGGCACCTCCACGTTCGTCATTTCAAATACTTTTTCACCGTTCGGGTTACGTATTACCGATGTACGGTAATCATACTCGAACAGATCGAACGAACTAACGCCCTCTTTTGTGTACTGGCGCTGGAAGGAAAGGCCTTCGGCTTTGGTTTTTGTCTTTGCACCCATGGTTAAATTATATTATCGGTTAATGATGTTTGAACTGAGTTGAATAGCGAAAATATCAAAAGGGGGATTTCTAGAAAGAAATAGAAATCAACTGCCTGTGGATAAACTGACTGGATAACTTTTTCTCCTTGACCTGTCGCTACTTAGGCTCAAATTCCAACATATGAACCGTTCCCGTATCTTGATTTTTTGAAGGATGTTTTTATATTACAAAGATACGAAATTTCGACGTGCTACAGGCATGTAACAACGAAAACGGGTGGCAATTGCCACCCGTTGAAAGCCTTATCCAGTAAGGTTTTTATTGTAATATGAGCTTTTGCGTAGACTTCAGTCCGCCAGCGTTGATCTCGATGAAATAAACGCCTTTTGCCTGCCCCGAAAGGTCTATTTGCTGCAGGAAACGGCCACCGTCGTGACGGTAGGAATAGCTCTTTACAAGCTGGCCGGTAACCGACAGTAATTTTACTTCTACGTTATCATTCACGGCCGCTGCATTGAACATAACGGTTACCTTATCGTTGGCAGGGTTCGGGTAGATGCGCACATGCGACAACCCGTTCACATCGTCAACACGCACATTGAACGGACGGCGGAAAATCACCATATAATCCTCGGTCTCGCCCGACAGGTAAGTACCGCAGGCCTCGTCAGATGGTGTATTAGGACCTACGTTGTTATTTACAATAACGCGCAGGCCGGTAGGCACGTCAACAATAGCAGCATTAGGAATGATCACCTGGCCCAGCAGGGTATGGTAACCCACACTGGTGAAGCCGGTATAGATCCTTTCTTCCGGTATATCGTACTGGTGGTTATTATCGAAATCGACAAAGACGGTCACCTTAGCATCGCTATGCAGCTCTGTAGGCATTGTATGGAACACATGGAAATTGTATACACTGTCTACCCACATTTCTATAGGCTGTATATCGGTATAGTCCTGGCGTTTGTGTTTAGCGCGTGGGTTGCCCAGGTGGGCACCACCGTCGGTTACCTCGAAGTTGTAGATCTTGAAACCGCCAACATCGCTGGTG
The DNA here is from genome assembly GCF_029269745.1 of Polluticoccus soli. Taxonomy (NCBI): domain Bacteria; kingdom Pseudomonadati; phylum Bacteroidota; class Chitinophagia; order Chitinophagales; family Chitinophagaceae; genus Polluticoccus; species Polluticoccus soli. Next base: position 1,270,356 of record NZ_JARJHT010000001.1, read on the forward strand.
TCATTTAAGCCACCTATCGCCTGGCTGTAGCAATAGCATTTATAGCTTGGTTTCAGATTCACTTTGTGTACCGCCGTATACGATGTATCGTTAGTATGCGTGCAGATGGCTTCCATCTTATAGAAAAGAGGTTGACCGTTCATGAAATCGCGCATCAGCGTGTCTTTGCTTGCGCTGCCGGTAATAGGCGTCCAGAATACATTATCTGCCGATACATACCATGATCTATTAATGCCGTGTTTATCTTTTTCATACGTAGTATCGGTTACTAAATAATCATAGCCCACGCACATAGACGTGTCGCCTTTGATAACACCTGCATTGGGTTTGCCGGTGCAAGGGATGTGCCTGATATCAATGAGGTAATCCTCAGTTTCACCATCGGTATAAGAGGCACAGGTATCTGGTGCTGTAGTACCGCTGCGCATGATCACACGCATACCTGTCAGGCCAAATTGCGCTGTATCAGGCATCTTGAACGTGTCACGCACCAGGCCGATAGTTGAAGGATTCTGGTTCGTGGTTTCAAGCAGTACGCGCTCCCACAGATCGAATGTACCGTTGCGGTTGTAGTCTATATACACCGCAGCAGTGCCTGCAGTAAAGGTTGCCGCCGATGTTATTTGTGAAACGGAGATCAGGTAATTGCTGTCGCGGTACATAGGCACAGGCGGCACCGTATAGCGCAGGTCTGTGTATGTATTGGTGGCAGTTGTATTGCTGAAGAAAGGCGTTGCCGTTCCGTTGGTCAGCAAAGTGCTGTTGTTGGAAATCGAAGTAACTGTGACGTTGCCGATATCTGAACCTGCCCCAGCGGTTGCTTTAGAGCCATCGCAATAGCAGTAGTAAAAAGGAGCCATGTTTACTTTGAATGGCGCAGTAGTATAGGTTTGACTAGTTGCCAGGCAGGTGAGCTTACAACGGTACCATGTAGGCACTACGATCTGGTCGGTGAAGGTACCAACCTGGTTTACTGTTCCGGTGTATGTTTTCCAGGTAGTACCATTTGTTGAATACTCCCACTGGAAGGTAGTACCAGTATAAGGCACCGACAGCTTTACCTCGAATGGCTTGTTCGGGCAAACCTCGAAAGGCGCCGTTACGTTTGCCGTAGGCACGCCGTTACATGGTATGCCGAAAAAGAATTCAAGTGTCATGGTTTGCGATATCGTGGTATTGCAGGTAATGGAGTTTACCCCACCCCAGTTACCGTTGGATATACAAGGACGAATGATGTACCCCGGATTAGGGCAGTTCGAGCCATTACACTGTGTGCCGGGATTCAACCACAATTCCATATACGACCCCCTGTTACATACAGACCATACGTTACCATTGCAAATGGGTGACGTGTAGCTCGTGCTTGTTTTCAGTGCGTTTGCTACTGCATTGGCAATAACCGGGTCCTGGCAAATGATACCCGTGGGATCGTAAGTACCAGATATTTTCACCGATAGGTAAATGCCCGGATTCAGGCCCGCGGAGAATGTATTAAACGCTGTGCACTGCGCAGTAGCGGTGGCACCGCCTGTAAACGCCTGCGAATAAATGGCAGATTGCGCATGCGCTATAGTTACGGCAAGCAGGATCTGCACCATACAGAAGATGGCTGTAAGAACCGATTTTTTTGCATTCATTTACGTCTATGTTTTAATAGTGTATACGCCTAAATCCAGAGGCGGCGTACTATAGTTGACACCCAAATTGGCTAAAAAAGTTTGAAAAAAAAAGCGGATTGCCACTTATTTATGTAACAATCCGCTATATTAATTTTCAGTTAGGCGCTATTGTATCACGATCCGCTTTTTTGCTTTCACGCCATCCGCATTCACTTCCACCAGGTATACACCCTTTGCCTGGCCGCTAAGGTCGACCTCTTTCATAAACCTGCCACCTTGGTGTGTGTATGCTTCACTCAATACCTGCTGTCCCGTTACGGTTGAAACTGAAACAGTTACCGATTTGGCCGCGGCGCTATTGAAACGCAAATTGAATCGTCCCGTGGTAGGGTTAGGGAACAGGACGATGTCTTCCAGCCCTTTCAACTCCTCTACTTTCACATTGAATGCACGTTTGAACCAAATAATGTAATCCTCTGTTTCGCCGGAAACATACGAGCCGCATGCATCATCTGAGGGAACATTGGGCGACACATCGTTGTTGATGATCACTCGCAGGCCTGTTGGCACATCTACGATCGCAGCATTTGGAATGATCACCTGGTCGATGAGCGTATGATAGCCCACATTGGTAAAGCCTGTGAACACACGCTCTTCAGGAATGTTATATTGGTGATCGTTGTTGAAATCCATGAACACCGTGATCTTGCCATCAGCATGATGCTGTCTAGGCATGGTGTGGAAGATGTAAAAACTGTAAACGCTGTCTACCCACATTACGATAGGCGTAAGATCAGTACGGTCGGTACGGGTTTTTACCGCCTTTTCATTGCCCAGGTGCGCGCCACCGTCTGCTATACTGAAATTATAGATCTGGAATGCACCAATATCACTGCTGTCGTTTTCGTTGCCACCTGTCGACTGGCTGTGGCAATAACATTTGTATCCTGGCTTAAGACCTATGCGGAACTCATTTGAATAAGTAGTATCCTCTGTTGTGAGACATACCATTCTTACACGATAGTAGAGACTTTGAATTTTGAAATCGCGCACCAAAGAGTCCTTATCAGCTGAATTGGGCACGTTAGACCATGTGATATCGTCGGCTGAATGCTGCCATATCCGCGCTTGCCGGCTCTTTTCCTTTTCATAGGTGGTATCTGTCACAACATAAGCATAGCCGGGACACATCGAAGTGTCTTCACCAACCACCACACCGGCTTTAGAAGGACCATTGCAAGGTGGGTGACTAATGTTTACCAGGTAGTCCTCTGTTTCGCCATCGCCATAAGCATTGCACGAATCAGGCAGGGCTGTACCGGTCTTCAGTATCACGCGCATACGGGTAATACCCACCCTCGCGGTATCTGGTACCGTAAATGTATCGGCCACCTGTCCGGGTGTAGGCTGTGCGTTCTTAGCTACATTGAACATGATCCGCTCATACGAGTCGAATATCGAGTTGTGGTTGTAGTCGATATAGGCCGATACGGCACCATCGACAAACGTTGTCCAGTTAATAACGTTGGCAATGACGATATAAGAAGAATCGCGATATAGCTGCACAGGTGGTGTAAACTCTTGCGTAAAATCTGAATAAGCTTTTACAGCATATAGATTACTTGACAACGCAAGGCTGGCATCGTAGTTGTTAAGTATAGTATCCTTCGGGAACGACACCAGGTTGACCTTGCCGATATCCATTGCCGAGGTTGAGTTGGTTATTGTTGCCGAAGAATTGCAATAACACTTATAATGCGGCGATACATCTACCTTTTTTGGGATTGTTGTTATGGTGGTAGAGCCACAGCTAATTGTTGCCTTGTACCATCTTGTTTTCGTGATAACATCAGAAACTGTACCCGAGCCGCCAGACATTGACGTGTAAGTGGTGCCGTTATCTGAATATGACCAGCTACAGCTTGTGCTGGTGCCAATCGTAGGTCTTGCTACAGCTGCAAGCGTAAATGGTTGTCCGGGACATACATCATCCGGACCTTCGATCCTGGCCGACTGCATGTCAGTGCAAGGGGCCAGCCACATGTAGCTTTGTTCGCTAAAAGGTCTTGCTTCAATATTACCTTTAATGGTGCTGGTACTTGGCGTTGAGAACATAGTACTGCCATTCAGGAACTGAAAATCTGTTGTGCTTTTAGCAATGCCTATAGAGGCGCCGAACCAGCCTGACGTAATCGCCAGCTGTGAACCCATCGCGCCTGTTTCCCTTTTATATAAAAACTGTATGGAGCCGTTCTCATACAATTTCATTTGCATGGTGAGCGATCCTTTGGGTAATGAAAAGTCCCATACCCAGTTTTTCCATTCAAAGGTGAACACGCGGTTAGGCGCGGTACCAGTTGTCAGATAGCTGGCTACGCCACCAAAGGCCCATCCAAAATCATCCCAGAAAGGCATGATCACCGGCAGAGAATTGTTGCCGCTGAACTGGTTGAAGTTGCTGTTGTCGTTGTTTACGCCAGTGCCTATGGCCGAAGACGTACTAAGCGAGAACCAGACATTTGACGACACAGTACCGGTGGTATAACTAGTACCACAGAATGGAAAGCTGAAACCAATAGGAATGTTGGTTTGCTGCGCATCATCTGTATGTATGCTACTTACCACTGTGCCGCCCGACAAATACTGAAAGTTCTCTGTCGTGGCTACGAAGGGGTATTGATTGGCTGAAGCATATTGAGCAGTAGCGCTGCCGGCTGCTAAGACAGGAATAGCTAAAAAAAGACATGCTTTTTTTAGCACTGGTTTAATAGAGCTGTTCATAGTACAAAATTTTGGGGTCAGGGACAGTCATTCCACTGCCTTGTTTTGTATTATAGACAGAGGAATAATGGTTTTCGATAGTAAGTTATTATTTTTTTTAATGATTTCATAATAATGTTATATAAAAAAGGCGATGCTGGTGCATCGCCTTTAAAATGTATAATGGTATACCCCTAATGTGGCAGCTGTTATCGCAGCACGATTCGCTGTTGCGCCTTAATTCCATCAGCATCGATCTCAACAAAGTAAACTCCTTTGGCCTGGCTTTCCATATTCAGCTCTTTGCTGAAACGACCGCCGTTGTGGCTGTATACTTCATTCAGCACCTGCTGGCCCGTAACTGTCAAAATACGCACCTTCACTTCTTTAATGGTATTATCACTATAGAAGTCTATGCTGAACCTGCCGTTGCTTGGGTTAGGATATACATGCAGTGTGCGAAGATCTGCGGTGGTGTTGTTTACACCAACATTGAACGGGCGGCGGAAGATCACCATATAGTCTTCTGTTTCACCTGACTTATAGGTACCGCACGCTTCATCTGAGGCAGTATTAGGTCCAACATTATTATTGACGATAACGCGGAGGCCGGTTGGTACATCTGCTATTGCCGCATTGGGTATCACTACGTTACCAAGAAGTGTATGATAACCTACGCTGGTAAAACCTGTGAATATGCGTTCAGTAGGTATGTCATACTGGTGGTTATTATTGAAGTCGGCAAACACGGTGATCTTCGCGTCGCTGTGGATCTCGCTTGGCATAGTATGGAATACATGGAACTGGTAAATGCTGTCCACCCACATTTCAACCGGCTGCATATCAGTAAAATCCTGCCGTTTGCGCACTGCGCGCAGGTTACCCAGGTGGGCACCGCCATCGTTTGTAGCAAACTGGTAAATGCCGAAACCACCGACATCGCTGCTGTCGCCTGCTCCACCGAGCGATTGACTGAAGCAGTAACATTTATAAGTCGGTTTCAGATTCACTTTGTGAACTACAGAGTATGCAGTATCCTCGGTGTGTGAGCAGGTCATACGCAACCTGTAATATAAAGGCTGGCCGTTGGTGAAAAGGCGCATCAGCGTGTCTTTGCCCGCCGATCCCGCTATATCTACCCAATTAATGGCATCAGCCGAGTGCTGCCATAAGCGCGAAAGACCATGTTTTTTAGTTTGATAGGTAGTATCTGTAAGAATATAGTCATAGCCTACACACATCGAAGTGTCACCTTCTATCTTGCCGGTAACAGGTTTGCCGTCGCAAGGGCGGTAGCGAATGTCCACAAGGTAATCCTCTGTTTCGCCTTCAGCATATGATGCGCAGGTATCAGGCACCGTTGTGCCCTGGCGCAATATCACACGCATGCCGGTCAGACCATAACCCGCTGTGTCAGGTACAGTAAATGTATCTATTACCATACCGGGATAAGGTAGCGACTGGCTTGTATTTTCCTGCAGCACGCGCTCCCACGAATCGAATGTTCCGTTGCGGTTGTAGTCTATAAATATAGCAGCGGAAGCAGCGCTGAATGTCGTTGCAGAACTCGTCTGCTGTATTTGCAGGAAGTATGAGCTATCATGATACATCGGGATAGCTGGCACTGTATCGCGGAAGTTTGAGTAGGATTTGCTTGCATTCGCATTACTCAGGAAAGGGTTAGGGTTGCCGCTACTTATTAATGTCTGGTTTGTTGGATATGTGGTCACCGTTACGTTGCCGACATCAATACCTGTGCCGCCTGTAGCTTTAGAACCGTCGCAATAGCAAAAGTAGAATGCCGCGATATCAACAAATTTAGGCGCAGTAGTAAACGTTTGGGATGTCGCCGTGCAGGTAATGATGCAACGATACCATGTAGGCACCGTGATGGCATCTGACAAAAAGCCCGTTACCGGGTTAACGGTACCAGTAAAATTGGTCCATGTGGTACCGTTGGTCGACGTCTGCCATTGACGGGTCACACCTGTATAAAACGAAGTAAAGTTTACGGAGAATGGTTTGGTAGGACATACCTGGCTGGGTGCAGTCAAATTTGTAGTAGGTACACCGTTGCAAGGGAAGCCGGGCGTAATATCAAAACCGAAATCGTAGCGCGTTGCACTTGAACCGCCCGGAGCGCCTGCCGCGGAAGCCGCGTATTGCCTGCGGGTTCCAGTTGCGCTCGAGGTGTATATGGCGTAACCACCAGTGGTAGCTGGTTGTTTGGTATCAACAATAAGGGTCAAAGTCGGGTCAAAGAAAAACGGTGTTTGTAACGGATACTCTACCCATGTACCGGCAACGGTTGCAGGAGTAACATAGCTTGCAGAATTGAACACATTCGTCATGCCTGGCACCCATGTAGTACCCGGTAACGACGTTAAGGTATTCTGTCCCAGGTCTATGCTAAGATTGGTATACGTACTGCTTGGGTAGGAGCCCGAAGCGCGGAAATATACCTTCGTTATAAATCCTATTGGCGGTGCACCAAACTCACCGGCTGTGTACAGGAACTGGCACCTTTGATCGGCCCAGGTACCACCACCAAAAGGAATGGAGTTTCCTCCCGTGCCGGCATTATTAAAATATTGTGGCGTTTGAGCCAGCGCCATTGTTGACAATATCAGTAACGGCAGAAAACTAAGTAGCAGTTTCTTCATCGTTGAATACACATGTTTTGATTGACAAGGAAGTAAATTTAATTTTTTGTTAATGGTTAATAAACAGTTAGAGGCCGCCAGAGGCCTGTTTTAATGGGAATTTAATTTTTCCATTAAAATCAAAAACGGGAACCCGTATTCGGGTTCCCGTTAAGTGTATCGTTATTAACTGTCGGTTATTATTTAATGACCATCCGTTTGGTTTCTTTAATGCCGTCAGCATTGATCTCCACGAAGTAGACACCTTTTGCCCGCCCTTCAATATCCAGTTCTCTGGTGAATCTGCCGCTATTATGACTATACACTTCGCTGAACACTTGTTGACCGGTCATAGTCAGAACACGAACACTCACTTCTTTGATCGTATTTCCACTATAGAAGTCAATAGTAAACTTGCCGCTGCTTGGGTTTGGATACACCTGCACAGTGCGCAGATCGGCAGTAGTGTTGTTCACACTGACATTGAATGGACGACGGAAGATCACCATGAAGTCTTCCGTTTCACCAGATATATACGTACCGCAACCGTCATCTGACTGCGTATTCGGCCCTACATTATTGTTGACGATAACACGCATACCCGTTGGCATGTCAACTATTGCCGCATTGGGTATTACTACATTGCTGATCAGGGTATGGTAACCTACGTTAGTGAATCCTGTAAAAATGCGCTCGCCTGGTATGTCATATTGATGGTTGTTATTGAAATCGGCAAACACAGTGATCTTAGCATCGCTGTGGATCTCGCTTGGCATGGTATGAAATACATGAAACTGGTAAATGCTATCCACCCACATTTCTATCGGCTGCAGGTCAGTAAAATCCTGGCGTTTGCGTACGGCCCGCGTATTGCCCAAATGCGCTCCGCCATCGTTTACCGAGAAGTTGTAGATAGAAAAACCACCCACATCGCTGGTATCATTGATGCCACCAAGCGATTGGCTGAAGCAATAACATTTGTACGTTGGCTTCAGGTTCACTTTATGTACCGGGCTATAACCGGTATCATTGGTATGCGAACAAACCATGCGCATGCGGTAGAACAGTGGCTGCCCATTGTTGAAAAGGCGCATTAGCGTATCCTTATCAACCGAGCTATTTATATCCACCCAGTTGATGGCATCTGCCGAATGCTGCCAAAGTCGCAACAAGCCGTGCCTTTTGGTTTGATAAGTAGAGTCGGTAAGTATGTAGTCGTAGCCAACGCACATCGATGTGTCGCCTTCAATTACACCGGTTTTTGGTATACTGTCGCACGGGCGGTAACGAAGATCTACAAGGTAGTCTTCAGTCTCGCCGTCAGAATACGATGAACAAGTATCAGGCACCGTAGTACCCTGCCTTAATATTACCCGCATACCGGTGATACCATATCCTGCTGTGTCTGGTACAAGGAATGTATCCCGAACCAATCCGGGATTGGGCAATGACTGGCTAGTAGTTTCCTGCAGTACACGCTCCCACGGATCGAAAGTACCGTTTCGGTTGTAGTCAATAAATATGGCAGCAGAACCAGCACTGAATGCAGACACTGAACTGATCTGCTGTATAAGGAGATAATAAGCACTATCATGATACATTGGTACCGGTGCCAGGGTTTTCCTGAAGTCAGTATAGGACTTGTTGGCATTAGCATTGCTCTGTAGTGGAGTAGCATTGCCATTATCCAGCATCACCTGGCCAGATGCAAAGCTTACCACTTTTATGTTACCGATGTCGATGCCTGAACCCGATGTTGCTGTTGAACCTGCGCAGTAACAATAATAAAACGGCGAGATGCCGATATGGAACGGCTGTGTCTGGAACGACTGGCTGGAGTTGGTGCAGGTAACCGAGCAACGGTACCATTTGGGAGCAGAGATGATATCTGTAATATCACCGGCCGAACCTACCGGACCAGTCCAGTTGGTCCATGTGGTGCCGTTAACAGACGTCTGCCATTGGAAGGTAAAGCCCGAGTAAATGGCTAAACCATTCAATGCGACACTAAACGGCTTGTTAGGACAAACTTCGGATGGAGCAGAAACAGATGTTGTTGGCGTGCCTGTGCAGGGCACCTGTCCCCACAGATAGCTTTGACCAGTGGCAGGTTTGCCGGTAAGGCTCACATTAAATGTAGATGTAGTCGGCGTTGGCGACGCGCTGAAATTGTTCAACGATTGATAGTCGGTTGACGATTTTGCTATACCGGCCGCTGTGTTATACGAGTTACTTCCGAAGTGCGAGCTCCCACTTTCTTGTTTATATACCAATTCAAGTGGCCCGCTTTCATACAGGATATATTGATAAGAAATAAACCCAGGATAAGTTGCATAAGACCACAGTCCCCAGTTTTTGAATTCCAATGTAAAAACGCGGTTAGGAGCGGTGCCGGTGGTTTTATAGGTTACAGCACTGGCACTCGGATCTCCTTCGCAATCGTCCCAACCACCCATCATGCATGGTACAGTAGGCGCACTGTATGGCGGCCATGTCATAGCCGTCGTGTTCCCAAAAACCATGTAGCCATTTGTTTGGGGTGTAACTGTAGTATATGCAGTTCCTGCAAAAGTGAAAGTGAAGCCAATAGGAACATTGTAATAGTTGTCGTCCCAGTTAAGGGTATTGACTGTACTAAAATTGATCGCGGTTCCCCCTGTTACGTAGTTAAAGGTTTTTTGCGAGGCTGTAAACGGATATGCTGCCGCAGTAGGGAACTGCGCTCTTGCCACAGGTAAACCCAAAAACATACTAAACAACAGGGTTAAGACTAAACCGATACCGGGACCAAATTTGTAATGACGCATGTCTGTAATAATTGATTGTAAACTGCAGTTAATTTTCGGGGGCGATCTTTTACGCTGCAGTAAATTATAGCAAGCAAAAGCAATCACATAAAACATTTAATCTATTTAACTGACTTTTAATTAGTATTAAAAAGTCAATAAAAAAAGGAGCTCGTTTGAGCTCCTTTTATCTTTACTAAACAGGTTGTTATTTCAGTATTAATCTCTTTGTTTCTTTGATTCCATCAGCGTCGATCTCTACGAAGTAGACACCTTTAGCCTGGCTTTCCAGGTTCAGCTCTTTGGTGAACCTGCCACCATTGTGGCTGTACACGTCGTTAAACACTTGTTGCCCGGTCACAGTCATAACACGAAATTTCACTTCTTTGATGGTGTTGCCGCTGTAGAAGTCGACAGTAAACTTGCCGTTGCTTGGGTTTGGATATACCTGCACCGTGCGCAGATCTGCTGTTGTGTTGTTTACACTCACGTTGAATGGACGACGGAAGATCAACATGTAGTCTTCTGTTTCGCCTGATATATAAGTGCCGCAACCTTCATCTGACGCTGTGTTTGGTCCTACGTTATTGTTGACGATAACGCGAAGACCAGTGGGTGCATCTACTATGGCAGCGTTAGGTATCACCACATTGCTGATCAGTGTATGATAACCTACGTTAGTGAACCCTGTAAAGATGCGCTCGTCAGGTATATCGTATTGGTGGTTGTTATTAAAGTCGGCAAACACCGTGATCTTAGCATCGCTATGGATCTCAGTTGGCATAGTATGGAATACATGGAACTGGTAGATACTGTCCACCCACATTTCGATAGGTTGCAGGTCGGTAAGGTCCTGGCGTTTGTGTACTGCACGAGGGTTGCCCAAGTGAGCACCGCCATCGTTGTTTGCAAAATTGTAAATAGCAAAACCGCCCACATCGCTGGTATCATTCACACCTCCAAGCGACTGGCTGAAGCAGTAGCATTTATACGTTGGCTTCAGGTTCACTTTATGTACGGGAGTATAGCCAGTATCATTGGTATGCGAGCAGACCATGCGCATGCGGTAGAATAATGGCTGACCGGTAAAGATGCGCATCAGTGTATCCTGGTCGGCCGAGGTAGGTATATTCACCCAGCCTATTGCATCGGCCGAACGCTGCCATAAGCGCGACAGACCGTTTCTTTCCTTTTGGTATGTTGTATCGGTAAGTACATAATCATAACCTATACACATAGAGGTATCGCCCTGGATCGTACCAACCACAGATGCTCCATCGCAAGGGCGATGACGAATATCGACAAGGTAATCTTCGGTTTCACCTTCAGTATAAGAGGCACAGGTATCCGGATTAACATTGCCGAGACGCAGCACTACGCGCATACCGGTGATACCAAATCCCGCAGTATCGGGTACCGTAAACGTATCTCTTACAAGACCAGGGTTTGGTAATGACTGGCTTGTAAGCTCTTGCAGCACGCGTTCCCACGGGTCGAATACGCCGTTGCGGTTGTAATCTATAAATATAGCCGCAGAACCCTGGCTGAAGGAACTTGCCGAGCTTATTTGCTGCACAAACAAATGGTAAGTGCTATCGTGGTACATTGGCACCGGTGGCAGCGCAGACCTGAAATCAGTATATGTTTTATTAGCGTTTGCGTTACTTAAGAATGGCGTTCCCGAACCATTGTTTAAAATAGTTTGGTTGCCCGGGTCGGTTATCACTTTCACATTGCCAATGTCCAAACCCGATGCAGTAGTGGCTTTAGAGCCTTCGCAATAACAGAAGTAAAATGGTGCGATGGTTACATGCTTAGGCGCTGTGGTAAATGACTGACCTGATGCGATACAGGTAACTGTGGCGCGATACCATTTAGGCGATGAAATAACATCGGTGATATCGCCGGTTGGGCTGACTGTACCTGTCCAGTTGGTCCACGTTGTGCCATTGACAGATGTCTGCCACTGGAAAGAGAAACCGGAATAAATGGCCAGACCTGCCAGGCTTTGTCCGAATGGTTTGTTCGGACAAACTTCATTAGGTCCGGCTACAGATGTAGTGGGCGTGCCTGTACAAGGTATTTGTCCCCACAAATAGCTTTGACCGGTAGCTGGTGTTGCCGAAAGACTGGCAGTAAATGTTGAACTGGAAGGTACAGGCGAGGCGCTTGTATTAGGCAATGACTGATAGTCTGTTGAGTTGCGTCCAATACCGATCGCAGCACTAAAAAATTGGCCACTTGCCTCTTGCTTATACATCAACTCCAACGGTCCACCTTCGTACAGAATATACTGGTAGGTAATGTATAATGGCGACTGTGCAGAGAAAGAAGCCCAGTTTTTAAACTCCAAGGTAAACACGCGGTTTGGAGCTGTTCCTGTTGTTTTGTAGGTAATGGCGCTTGAGCTGACATTTCCCCAGGCATCGTGCCAACCGGCCATCATGCAAGGACCTATGGTGCTTAAGCTACTTGCACTGGGACTGAGCACCACAGAATTATTAGTTCCGAAGCTCATGTAGCCGTTGGTATGGCCGACTACGGTAGTATACGGCACATTGCAAAAGGTAAATGTAAATCCGATGGGTATAGCCGGGCTGGTGTAGGTATCATCCCAGCTCGAAGTATTTGCTGTTGTAGCAGGTGTGCCGCCAACCAGGTAGTTGAATGGTTTTTGCGATGCCGTAAACGGATACGCAGCAGCGGTAGCAAATTGAGCATATGCCCGGTAAGTGTTAAACGCACACACAAACCCTAAAACCAGGAAAGGCACAACAACCTTCATCCTGTAAACAATAGATCGGGTATTCATCTTATCTATATTATTACTATTTAGAAGTACTGGATTCTGGCAGTTAAATAACTGCGAACAGTTTTTAACCGGATAGTAAATTTAGGTATATAGATAGCGCGAACAGTTTTGAAACCCGCTCCAGACAACGATTTAACTCCAATTTAATTGTAAGATTAATAAAATATTAAAGGGAGCCCATCGGGGCTCCCTTCACCATATCTGTTTATTAACCGCTGGTTATTATTTGATCACCAATCGTTTAGTTTCTCTTATACCATCAGCATCGATCTCAACAAAGTATACACCCTTGGCCTGGCTTTCGAGGCTGAGCTCTTTAGTAAACCTGCCGCCGTTATGATTGTATACTTCACTCAGCACTTGCTGACCAGTAACGGTCATGATACGAACCTTAACTTCTTTGATGGTGTTGCCACTGTAGAAGTCGACAGTAAATTTGCCGCTGCTAGGGTTCGGATAAACCTGCACCGTACGCAGATCCGCAGTAGTATTGTTTACACTTACGTTGAACGGACGACGGAAGATCACCATGTAGTCTTCTGTTTCACCTGAGATATAAGTACCGCAAGCATCGTCAGACTGAGGATTAGGACCTACGTTGTTATTTATGATCACACGCAAACCTGTTGGCGCATCAACGATCGCTGCATTAGGTATTACTACGTTGCCCAGAAGTGTATGATAACCTACGTTGGTAAAACCTGTAAAGATGCGCTCGTCAGGCATATCGTATTGATGGTTGCCGTTGAAATCAGCAAACACCGTGATCTTAGCATCGCTGTGGAACTCGTTCGGCATAGTATGGTACACATGGAACTGGTACATGCTGTCTACCCATAACTCAACAGGTTGACGATCTGTAAAGTCCTGGCGTTTGCGCACTGCACGAGGGTTGTCCAGGTGAGCGCCACCGTCGGTAGTTGCAAAGTTGTAGATACCAAAACCACCAATATCACTTGAGTCGTTAACACCACCCAGCGACTGGCTGAAGCAGTAACATTTGTATGTTGGTTTCAGGTTCACTTTATGAACTACGGTATAAGCAGTATCGTTGGTATGAGAACAGATCATGCGCACGCGGTAGAACAATGGTTGACCGGTGAATATGCGCATCAAAGTATCCTTATCAACTGAGTTAGGTATATCCACCCAACCGATACCATCGGCTGAGCGTTGCCACAGGCGCGACAGGCCATGCTTTTTGGTTTGATAAGTAGTATCGGTCAATATATAGTCATATCCAACGCACATAGACGTGTCACCTTCAATGGTGCCCGGAGTAGGCTTGCTGTCGCAAGGACGGTAACGAAGATCTACCAGGTAATCTTCTGTTTCGCCTTCAGGATAAGAGGCACAGGTATCGGGAGATATATTGCCGGCGCGGAACACCACGCGCATACCGGTGAAACCATATTCAGCGGTGTCCGGAACGGTGAACGTATCTTTTACAACACCGGGATTAGGCAACGCCTGGCTGGTTTTTTCCTCCATTACCCGTTCCCACGGATCGAACCTGCCGTTGCGGTTATAATCGACAAATATGGCAGCAATACCTTCGGTGAAGGTGGCCGCAGACGATATTTGCGACACTTGCAGCACATAAGAACTATCGTGGTACATTGGCACAGGCGGAATACTAATCCTGAAATCAGTGTACATTTTATTTGCACTGGCGTTGCTCAACATAGGTATAGCGCTGCCGTTATTAAGTATAGTCTGATTGGAAGGGTACGTGATCACGCTCATATTACCAATATCGTTGCCAGAAGCTGTAGTAGCTGTTGAGCCACCGCAATAGCAATAGTAGAACGGAGCAATGGTTACCAGCTTCGGAGCAGTAGTATACGACTGACCGGAGGCGATACATGTAACGGTACAACGATACCATTTTGGTGTATTAATGACATCAGAGATATCACCAGTTGAGCTCACGGTACCTGTCCAGTTCGTCCATGCCGTACCGTTGGCAGAAGTTTGCCATTGGAAAGTAAAACCTGAATAGATCGCCAGCCCTGCAAGGCTTTGTCCGAAAGATTTATTAGGACAAACCTGGTCAGGTCCAGCAACAGATGTTGTAGGTGTACCTGTACAAGGCACCTGGCCCCACAAATAGCTTTGACCTGTAGCAGGTTTACCGTTAATGCTTGATGTAAAAGTCGTGCTGGAAGAAACCGGGGTGGCGCTTACATTATTAAGTGTCTGCCAGTCGCTGCTGGAGTTGGCGATTCCAATCGCCGTTGCCGAGCCTGATGAACCAAAGCCGCTGGTACCAGCCTCCTGCTTGTACATGATCTCAATAGGACCGCCTTCGTACAAGATGTACTGATAAGTAATGTAGCCCGGATAAGACGTGTATGAAAACGTACCCCAGTTTTTGAATTCGACTGTGAGTATGCGATTAGGCGCCGTACCCGTCATCAGGTAAGTTACAGGGCTCGCTGC
Source organism: Polluticoccus soli (assembly GCF_029269745.1). Lineage (NCBI taxonomy): Bacteria > Pseudomonadati > Bacteroidota > Chitinophagia > Chitinophagales > Chitinophagaceae > Polluticoccus > Polluticoccus soli. Next base: position 1,285,417 of record NZ_JARJHT010000001.1, read on the forward strand.
ACCACTACCTGATACGTCGCCTGATGCGTCGTGCCAGCCTGCCATTACGCAAGGAGCAATACTAGACAAACTACTTTGGCTGGCAGGATAGGTATAACCTGTATTATTGCCAAAGCGCAAAAAACCGTTCGTGTGCGCGGTAACCTGCGTATATGGCGTGTTGCAAAAATTAAAAGTAAAACCAATAGGAATAGGAGTGCCGCTATCATCCCAGCTTGAGAAGGTAATACTGGTGCCACCAACAAGGTAGTTAAATGGTTTTTGCGAAGCGGTAAACGGGTAAGCAGCGGCGGTAGCAAACTGAGCGCGAACTCCGATTGGATTTAATACCCCAAGAATCCAAAGCAAAAGGACAGCCTTGATCCTATGAGTAAAGTTAAGCGTATTCATCACTTCAATAATTAAACAGTTAGGATTGTGTCGTTTAGTTAAAAAGAAAAAACTCTTCTTTAACAGCCAGTAAATCTATGGAAATTAAATTAAAGTTAAAAAAAAATTAAACTCGAATTAAAACGAAACAAGATAATTATATTGAAAAATCAAAATATGTAAATTCTCGCGACTTTTGCAGTTTCCACGACTGCATAACGGGTAATTTTTACTCCCGATATTTTCTTCTATTTTTACGCCCACAAAAAAACCATTATGCAATTCCCGGATACACTGAAATACACCAAAGACCACGAATGGATCAAGCTCGAAGGCAATACTGCAACTGTAGGCATTACTGAGTTTGCACAGCGTGAGCTGGGTGATATCGTTTTCGTTGACATTAACTCAACTGGCAAAAGCCTGGGCGCCAACGATATATTTGGTACTGTAGAAGCCGTAAAAACCGTATCAGACCTGTACCTGCCTATAGCTGGCTCAGTTGACGAGGTGAACCCGGAACTGGAAGGCAATCCTGAGTTTGTAAATCAGGACCCATATGGTAAAGGCTGGATGATCAAAATGACCGTGAGCAACCTGGCTGACGTTGAAGGCCTGATGGATGCTGCTGCTTATCGCCAGCTTATTGGCGAATAAGCTATGAGTAAAATATTCTCGCAAGACTCTCCATATAAGAATAGAGCAAGGTGGCTGGCAATAGCCTGGACCTTGCTCATTTTTATTTTATGCTTTTTACCGGGGCGCGACCTGCCGGATGTGGACATACCATTTATAGATAAGTGGGTACACCTTGTGCTGTTTGGAGCGTTCAGTTTCTTATGGCTGTGCTCGACGCCTACACGCAATATACATTTCCTGATCCCGTTATTTACCATTACCGTTTTTCTGGGCTGGCTGGTGGAATACATACAAGGCCATTATGTAGTGGGTCGCACGCAGGATAATATGGACACGTTTGCTGATAGCATAGGTGGACTAATTGGTATTCTCATTTTCGCTTTGCTATTTTATATAAATGAGCGGCGAAGCTGAAAAGCGATAATAACTTGTATTTTAGCTACCTATTTTGCAGAAATGATCTACAGGAGTAAAGCCCCGTTACGCCTCGGACTAGCTGGCGGCGGCACCGACGTTAGTCCGTATTGTGACCTTTACGGTGGCGCGATATTGAATGCTACGATTTCTTTATATGCATATGCCACTATTGAATTGCTGAACGAACCAGTCGTTCAGCTCGAAGCAATAGACAGACAGGAAACAGTACAATATGACCTTACCGATACGCTGCCTATTGACGGTAAGCTTGATCTGGCAACCGGCGTTTACAACAGTATTGTAAAAACCTATGGCAAACTCCCATCAGGCTTTAAGCTGACGACATTTGTAGATGCCCCGGCTGGTTCCGGCCTCGGCACTTCTTCTACTTTGATGGTAGCAATTATCGGCGCATTTGCAGAATGGCTAAAATTGCCGCTGGGTGAATACGATATTGCGCATCTAAGCTACCAGGTAGAACGCGTTGACCTTGCAATGGCAGGGGGAAAGCAAGATCAATACGCCGCTACTTTTGGCGGTGTGAACTTTATGGAGTTTTACGACGGAGACAAGGTAATTGTAAATCCATTGCGTATCAAGCCACAATACCTGTATGAGCTCGAAAACAACCTGCTGCTCTATTTTACAGCTACCAGCCGACTTTCTTCTACTATTATCGAAACGCAGAGCAAGAACGTTAAAGAAAAAAACCAGCAATCTATCGAAGCGATGCACCATCTTAAAGAACAGGCCCAGATGATGAAAGAGGCTTTGTTGAAAGGTAAGGTTCATGACATTGGTGCCATTCTCGACTATGGCTTCCGTTATAAAAAGCAAATGGCCCAGGGCATATCTAATACCAAAATGGACGATATATACGAGGTGGCACTTAAGGCAGGAGCAACTGGTGGTAAGATATCCGGAGCGGGCGGTGGTGGATTTATGATGTTTTATTGTCCCGCCAACACACGTTACTCGGTACAGCAGGCGCTAAACAATTTTGGTGGAGATTTCCGCGCTTACCAGTTCACACAACACGGGCTGTCAACCTGGAGCATATAATATGGAATGTATCGTACTGGCGGGAGGATTGGGTACAAGGCTACGCAACACCATTGGCGACTACCCTAAGTGCATGGCAGAAGTAAACGGGAAACCTTTTCTCAGGTATATACTCGACTACCTGACATTGCAAAATTGCACCCGGTTGATATTATCACTCGGTTATAAGCACGAAGTGATCAATGAATGGCTGAAGAGCCAGCAGTATAGTTTCGAGATCGTACCTGTGATAGAAAACGAACCACTGGGTACAGGTGGTGGCATACAACTAGCATTGAAGGCTGCAGCAGACGATAATGTCGCGGTCTTGAACGGCGACACTATGTTCAATGTAGAGATCGTACAACAATTAGAACTACACAAGAAATTGGGTGCTGAAACAACACTGGCATTAAAACCAATGAGCGATGCAGGGCGTTATGGATTAGTAAACTGCGATGACAATAACATCATCACTTCGTTCGAAGAAAAACGTGCCGGCGCACAAGGATTGATCAATGGTGGTGTATATATCATTAACCGTAAAGCCTTCCTGGAACATCGCTTGCCAGAAAAGTTTTCGTTTGAAACTGATTACCTCGCGAAGTTTGTATCGGAAGGCAAGTTCTCCGGTTTCATTAGCGACAGCTATTTTATTGACATAGGCATACCAGAAGACTATAATAGAGCGCAGATAGATTTTAAGGAGAAAACATTATGAAGATCGCGATAGTTGGCCCAGCTTATCCGTTACGTGGCGGTGGTATCTCAACTTTTAATGAGCGGCTTGCTGAAGTATTGCAGGAGCTAGGGCACGATGTAATCATCTACTCGTTCTCGCTGCAGTATCCTTCATTCCTGTTTCCCGGCAAATCACAATTTACCGACGAGCCTGCGCCTGCTCACCTAAAGATCAGGACGATCATTAATTCTATCAATCCGTTCAACTGGCTAACATCAGGTAACGAGATAAAAAAAGCCCGTCCAGATCTTTTGATCGTTCGCTACTGGCTACCTTTTATGGGGCCATGTCTCGGTACTATTTTACGCATTGTGCGTGGCAATAAACACACACGCATACTGTGCATTGCCGACAATGTGATACCACATGAAAAAAGGCCGGGCGATTTGGCGTTCACTAAATATTTCCTGAAGCCGGTAGACAGCTTTGTGACCATGAGTAAAGAGGTACTCAAGGATCTGAAAAACCTGACCAATAAACCAGCTAGTTACCAGCCGCACCCTTTGTATGATAATTACGGCCCGGGAGTATCGAGAGAAGAAGCGCTGACCAAACTAAAGCTTCCGGAAGGCAAGTATCTTTTGTTCTTTGGTTTTATCAGAAAATACAAAGGCCTTGACTTGTTGTTGGAGGCTATGGCCGATGAGCGAATTAAAGCAGCAGGCACACAGCTGATAGTAGCCGGTGAATTTTACGGTGACCGTGAACTGTATGAGCAAATAATTGATAAAAACGATCTACGTGACCAGGTACAACTCTTTACCGAGTTCATTCCTAACGACGAAGTAAAATACTATTTCAGTGCAGCTGATCTTGTTGTACAGCCCTACCGGAGCGCTACACAAAGCGGTATCTCGCAGGTAGCCTACCATTTTGAAAAACCAATGGTAGTGACCAATGTTGGCGGACTGGCTGAACTGATACCCGACGGCAAAGTGGGCTATGTAACCGGCTCGGAACCGAAGGCAATTGCCGACGCCATTGTAAAATTTTTTCAGCAGGACCCGGCTGTTTTTGCTGCCTACCTGAAAGAAGAAAAGAAAAAATATACCTGGGATCATTTTACCAAAACACTGCTGGCAACGGCATTCGGCAAGCAGTGACGATATATTCATAATTTAGCGGCATGGAAGGATCGCACATAAGGCCGACAGATAAATTGAGTTCCCAGGAACGGGAATATGAGAACAGTATCCGTCCCCAAACCATAGAAGAGTTTTCCGGTCAGCCCCAGCTGATCGAGAACCTCCGCATATTCATCAAAGCAGCCAACCTGAGAGGTGAGGCGTTAGATCACGTTTTATTTCACGGTCCTCCAGGCCTGGGAAAGACAACGCTTTCGCGCATTGTTGCCAATGAATTGGGCGTAGCGATCAAAGAAACCAGCGGACCAGTGATCGAAAAACCCGCCGACTTGGCAGGCTTGCTCACCAGCCTTGAGCCACGCGATGTATTGTTTATCGATGAAATACACCGACTAAGTACAGTTGTAGAGGAATACCTCTATGCAGCCATGGAGGATTTCAAGATAGATATAATGATAGATAGCGGCCCGGCCGCACGCTCCATTCAGCTCACCTTGAATCCATTCACACTGGTCGGTGCTACTACCCGCTCAGGTTTGCTGACAGCCCCGCTTCTCAGCCGTTTCGGTATCAAATCGAGGCTGGAATACTATAATGCTGAGGTGTTGCAGCGCATCATCATACGCGCAGCTGCCTTATTAAATGTAAAGGTAACCTCAGACGCGGCCATGCAAATAGCAGACCGTAGCCGGGGTACGCCGCGTATTGCCAATGGGTTATTAAGGCGCATGCGCGATTTTGCGCAGGTACTTGGCAATGGCGTCATCGATATGAATATTGTTGAGTATGGTCTGAAAGCGCTGAATGTAGACGAGAGCGGGCTGGATGACATGGACAACAAGATACTATCTACGCTCATCGATAAATTCAAAGGCGGACCCGCAGGTATCAATAATATCGCTACTGCAGTAGGTGAAGAGGCCGGCACTATTGAAGAGGTTTATGAGCCGTTCCTCATCCAGGAAGGCTATATCATGCGCACGCCTCGCGGTCGGGAAGCTACCGAAAAAGCGTACCGCCACCTGGGAAAAGACTGGCGCGCCAGCAATAACAGTTTATTCTAATGCAACAGTAATATCAGGGCTTTCTGCATATTATAGCCTAATTTCGCTTCTATATCACAGTTAAACTTACCCCTTATGCCCAGTGTTTGTATAGTAACAGGTTCATCAGGCCTAATAGGCAGCGAATCTGTCGAATTTTTCTCCAAGAAGTTCGATAAAGTGGTCGGTATCGACAACAACATGCGCATGCGCTTTTTTGGTGCGGACGCGTCAACCGAATGGAATACTACAAGGTTGCTTTCGAAAGTGGACAATTTCGAACACCACGCCGCAGACATCCGCGACATCGAAGCAATCGATAAAATATTTGAACAGTACGGCACCGATATAAAAATGATCGTACACACGGCTGCGCAACCTAGCCACGACTGGGCTGCAAACGAGCCGCTCACCGACTTTACAGTAAACGCCAACGGCACTATCAACCTGCTGGAGACAACACGCAAGCATTGTAAAGACGCTACATTCATCTTTACCTCTACTAACAAAGTATACGGCGATACGCCTAACTACTTGCCACTTGTAGAACTGGACAAGCGTTGGGAGATAGCTGAAGACCATCCATATTTCAAACACGGCATCGATGAACAAATGAGCATCGATCATACCAAACACTCACTGTTCGGTGCATCAAAAGTAGCTGCTGATGTCGTGGCTCAGGAATATGGCAGGTATTTCGGCATGAACGTCGGCATCTTCCGTGGTGGTTGCCTCACAGGGCCTAACCACAGCGGTACACAGCTACACGGCTTCCTTTCATACCTGATGAAGTGTGCTATAACTGGCGACAAGTACACCGTATTCGGTTACAAAGGCAAACAAGTGCGCGACAACATACATGCATGGGACCTCGTGAACATGTTCTGGCATTTCCACCAGGCACCACGCCATGGTGAAGTATATAACGCAGGCGGCGGCAGGTTCTCTAACTGTTCTATGGCTGAAGCCATCGAGATATGTGAGCGCATCACCGGCAAGCCTATGAATTACCAATACTCCGAAACAAACAGGATAGGCGACCATATCTGGTGGATCAGCGATACCTCAAAATTCGAATCGCATTTCCCGGGCTGGAAGCATCATTATAACATAGAAGACATACTCACACAGATATACGCTGCATTCTCTCAAAGAGTTCATGCAGAGCACGCATAACTATTTTGATCAACGGTAACGATGGATAATAAGAAATACAAATTAGGCACTAAGCTGATTCACGCAGGTGTTGAACCAGACCCTACAACCGGGGCTATCATGACACCGATTTATCAAACCTCCACTTATGTACAGGCCGCACCCGGCGACCATAAGGGATATGAATACGCACGTACGCAAAACCCAACGCGTACAGTATTGCAAAATGCACTGGCTGCTATCGAGAATGGCAAATACGGCCTTTGCTTTGGCAGCGGTATGGCTGCAACTGATGCAGTAGCTAAGCTCCTGATGCCGGGCGACGAGGTAATAGTAGCCAACGACCTGTATGGTGGTACTTACCGCATCTTCACTAAAGTGTTTGCATGCTACGGCATCAAGTTCCACTTTATTGACATGAGCAACGCGGAGAATATTCGCCAGCACGTCAACGACAAAACGAAGATGATATGGGCTGAAACACCTACCAATCCACTGCTGAATATCATCGACATAGAAGCCTGTGCTAAAATAGCAAAGGAGAAAAACCTGCTATTGGTTGTAGACAATACATTTGCATCGCCATACCTGCAGAACCCGCTCGATTGGGGTGCAGATATCGTGTTGCACTCAGCAACAAAATATCTTGGTGGCCACTCGGATGTAGTGCATGGTGCTCTGATCATGAACGATCAAAGCCTGGAAGAACGTCTGCGTTTTATCCAGAATAGCTGCGGTGCCGTACCCGGCCCTCACGATTGCTGGCTGGTGCTTCGTGGTATCAAAACACTGCACGTGCGCATGGATCGTCACTGCCAGAATGGTGAAGCTATTGCTAACTACCTGCGCTCGCACGAGAAAGTGGGTAAAGTATACTGGTGCGGTTTTGAAGATCATCCGAACCACGCAATCGCGAAAAAACAAATGCGCGGCTTCGGCGGTATGATATCTTTCGTGCTGAAAGACGACAACATTGAAGCTGCCAACGCAGTGCTGAAGAAAACAAAACTCTTCTCGCTTGCTGAATCGCTGGGCGGTGTTGAATCACTAATTGGCCACCCGGCTACGATGACGCACGGCTCTATTCCGCGCGAGCAACGCATTGCTAACGGACTTGCTGATTCGCTGATACGCCTGAGCGTTGGTATCGAAGACATCGACGACCTGATAGAAGACCTGAAACAAGCAATTGGATAAATGAAAACGCCCGGTTCATCCGGGCGTTTTCATTTATAAGGTTGTCCACCAAATATTGCGTGGGCCATGACTCTTCCAGTCCTCCATGCTTTTGTTCATCTGGTCGAACAGTTCTTTTTGATTCACCTTCTTCCCCTTTTGCGATATTTTGAAATCCTCCTCTTTCGGTTGTACTACGTCTACTTTAGTGGCTATCCATGTAGAGTAGAGGCGGGGAACTGCGAGCTCCAATATCAATCCCGGCAAACCTGAGAACATCTCTGGGCCACCGCTCACCATGATATCATCAGTATAGAAAGCCACTACGTATACTGAGTCGCATATTTTGCCTACAGCCTTTCTGCATTTGTAGTTGGCTATGGTTCGTATCTCGTCTGTGATCCGCCATTTTATCTCGCGCATACTGTCTTGCACCAGGTACTTCTCTTCGAAAATTATCTTCTGTGCGGTTACACTGTCCTTCTTAAAATCAGAGTACACAACATTTTCCGGGGCTGGTGTGCTCAGCCATCTCGACACATTCTCCGTTTCACGACCGGGTTTATAAATGGCTTTACTAGTAGTGAAGTAAAGGTCGAAATAAGAGAGATGGTATTTTGCCAGCTGTGATTTTATCTTATCGTAAAATCTTCTTTGGTCCTCGCCCAGCTCTTCTATGCGGCGATGAATGTTGATCTTGCGTTCGTATTCTACCTTTCCATAGGTAGTGTATTGCGCGGCAGCAGGCAGCGATAACAACACGAGTATGAGTATGTGATATAGCTTATTCATAGGGTAAGATCATTTGACTGTTTCAGCAGGAGCAGTTAATGGTGACTTGGTAAAATTCCAGATCAGGCTGATGAGACCGTAACGGCGTACAGTGTTGTACCGGTCTTCAGTGATATAGTTATTGTTGGCGGTACGATTGAAGCCGATGTTCTGATTCAGGATATCAAATACAGAAGCTCTCAACTCCAACTGGTCATTCTTCAGGAATTTCTTGCTGACATATGCATTCCACTTGAACACATTGTTGTTGCTGGTGAACACTTCTGTCTTTTCCCTGATGAACCAGTTTATATCTGAAGCGACTTCAAACTTCAACGGAAATTCATACTTGATATTGAACTCGTGCTCCATGGACCAATAACTGGCATTAGCTGTATTGATCGTAGAACGGAAATCGTTGTAGGCAACACTTGGCCCAATACTGGCAGAGAACTTCTCGTCCTTGGTTTCGTACTGAAGTTCAGTACCGACTGAATAGCGATTGTTATCGCTCTCGTTACGTTGGTTATTTACATAGCTGATATTGTGGTTGATGCTGTTGTTTACATAAACATGCCAGTACAGGTGGTATTTCTTGATACTGGAGCCAAACCAGAGATTTTGCCAGGCTGAATAGTTGCCATCCACGTTCACATATTGATAAGTACGCACGCCGCGGTCGTTAACGCTATCTGTGCGGCTGATCGCGTTATCGGTGAGCATTAGATTGACACTACCGCCAATATAGCGTCCTGTAAGGGGTTTATAGTTGTTATATCTGGCGGAGACATTGTGCTTGAATTCCTGTGTCAGGTTAGGATTACCTATAGAAATATTAAGCGGATCATTATTATCTGCCAGGGGCTGTAGCTGCTCCAGTGTTGGCTGGCGGGTAGAGCCGTTATAGTTCAGGCTTGCCTGCGCTTGCTTGTTAAACTTGTATGTAAAGTTGGCGCGGGGAAACAAGTTGACGAAATTGTATACGTACGTCGTGTCCTTGTTCAGATCATTTTGCTTGAAGTTGGACGCCGCAACAGACGAACCAATATTGGCATTGATCTTTTTGTTGACGAATTTCAAGCTAGCACCACCAGTATTGGTCAACACTTCGAATTCGTAGTTGCTGCTAAGAAATTGGTTCACGTCGATATAATCAGCCGTTCCTTTATTCTTGTCTGTAGTGATACGGTCTGCTTTACTATTATCCAGTTTGAAAGAATAATTCACTTCCGCAAACAATACTTTCGATAGCGGCTCAGTATAGACCGCTCTTGATGACAGCGCCAGGTTCTCGTTAGCATTCTGCTTTCTCTGGTCTATTGTGTCTATAGATGTCAACTCACCCAGCGTGTCGAAAAACTTGTTGACCGTTTTTAAGAAACCATCATTCTGCTGCTGCCGGTAGTTCTCCGTGATGTTCAGTGAAAAACTACGGCCTTTCTTCATGAATTTCTTCTTCCAGTCCAGCGTGCTGTTGAGTGTTTTTGTAAAGCCATCTGTTGTCTGAGTGCGAAGACTTTCGTTCAGGCTTTCTCCCTCGTTGTTTTTTGTTTCGCTATTGTAGGCTGAGCTGTTGTCTATTTCATTGTAGCCAACTACGGTTGTTATCTTAACAGAACTGAGACTGTCTGTTTTGATATCGTACTGGAAATCTGCCCGGTGTCTCCTGCCTATGTTTAGTTGATCGCTTTTTTGTGATGTAGTATTGTACTTGTCACCAGGCAGGATATACTGGGTCGTCGTACTGTTGTCTATATCTATCTCTTGTTGCGCAAAGCGATAGTTGCCACTGAAGTGGTGTTTATCTTCTGCCCATTTATTGGAATAGTGAGTACCACCTGTATATGCCATGGGAATACCTTTACCATTATAATCGCCATTCCAGCTCGTCATATCATCATCGTTGCCGGAATAATACATCATCACATTGCCCTCATCATCCACTTCTGTATTTCCACCGCTGCCGCCACCAAACTTGTCTCGGTCATCCCAGCCCAGCCCCATCTTGCCTGTGTTTGACATGATACCAAACGCAGATATTTTGCGGTTGCCTTTAAATGCATTCACCATGGCCTGGTTCTCATAATAGGCGCGTTCATCACCCGCACCACCTGCACCTGTTACCCTTCCAAAGTATCCTTTCTTCTGGTCTTCTTTCAGCTGCAGGTTGATGGTCTTTGTCTTTTCACCATCATCAATACCGGTAAACTCAGCCTGGTCGCTTTTCTTATCAAACACCTGTACTTTGTCTACAACTTTTGCCTGCAGGCTTTTGGTTACCATGGCAGGATCGTCAGAAAAGAATTCCTCACCATCCACCAACACCTTTTGCACTTTCTCGCCTTGTGCGATGATCTCACCATCTTTATTCACCTGCAGTCCCGGCAGCTTTTTCAACAAAGCGTCTACGGTTGCATTGTCTTTCACTTTAAAACTATCAGCGACATACTCCACGGTATCGCCCTTTACTTTTATGGCTGCGTACTGCTGTGTAAATACGAATTCCTTCAGCAGGTGTGCTTTAGTCACCATCGGTATCGCGCCCATGTCCACAGGCGTTCCATCTTTTACGTTGGCTACATCCACATAATCGGCAAACCCCGGAAAAGTGATCATGAGAATATACTTACCCGGAGTCTTAGGATGCAGCGTGAAGACGCCGTCGTTATTCGTTCGGGTAAAAGTTTCCATCATGGAGTCTGCTTCATGAATGAGCACGACAGAAGCGCTGGGCAGACCGTTGCTGTTGAGTGTATCCATCACCGAACCGGTGATCGTGTAAGATTGTCCTTTGGCGCAGAACACAGCCAGGGACAGTAAGAGTGTGACGATGGGGCGTAACATAGGGAGCGATGGTTTGAAGTAGTGTGAAGACAAAATTGTCAGGAATAAGTCATAACAGGAAATTTTAAATGTTAAAAAAACTAAAAAGCCGGGACGAGCCCGGCAAATAGTTATCAGCAATAAAATTGATTATCTATGGGTGACCAATTGTGATCGTTGAGTTTCAGCACGGTTGCGTATCACCGGCAATCCCAGTGATTCGTAAATATAGTCCTGCGCCATAGTGCGGATGTTTAGCTTATTGATCAGGTTATTGTTTGCCGATGGCGCTACCCTGTTAGACAGGAATACGAACACAACGCCAGTACCTGGATCAGCCCAGGCAACAGTGCCAGTAAAACCCTGGTGACCGAAGGCCAAACCTGTAGTACGATTGCCCGCGGGTCCGCCATCTTCGCTGTCTGTCGATGGTTTATCAAAACCAAGCGCTCTCCTGCTCACACTCGAACTGTACGCAGTAAACATATCCACCGTTTCTTTTTTGAAGAAGCGTTTGCCGCCATAAGTACCACCGTTCAGCAGCATCTGGAATATTGCAGCAACATCTTGCGCCGATGCGAATACACCAGCGTGACCGGCTACACCGCCCAGTAGAGCCGCGCCCTGGTCATGAACATACCCTTGTATCTGCTGGTGCCTGAATACCATATCATTTTCTGTTGGTGCAATTTCAGACAGCTTGAATCTATCCAGTGGATTGTACCCCGTCCTCTGCAAACCAAGTGGCTTGTAGAAATTAGATTCAACATAAGCATCGATACGCTTGCCGCTTATCTGCTGAACAATAGCCGCAAGGAAGAAATAATCGAGATCGCTGTAAACGTACTTGCCCTTGGTCTCTATAGGAGATGCCAGGATCTTTGCCCATATCGAATCAGGATAATCCTTGCGGAGATAAAGATCTTTCGCCACCTGGATGGTGAAGTTAGCATCAGGTGCTGTCTTGTATAGATCACTACGCAGGTTGCCGCTTGCATCCAGTGTTTCAGTATAGAACGGTATCCATGCTTTCAGTCCCGCCTGGTGCATCAGAAGATCGCGCACTTTAATGCCGGATTTGTTGCTGGTTCTCGTCCACGGCAGGTAATCGCCCACTGTTCTATCCAACTGCAAAGCACCTGTTTCGTACAGGCGCATTACAGCAAGTGTTGTAGACAGCACTTTGGTAAGCGAAGCCACATCGTATATCGTATTCGGGTTTACCCTGTCCACCTTATCCGGCGTACAGAAACCAAAACATTCATTATAGAATATTTTACCGTCTTTAGCAGCCAGCACGCGCGCACCGGGAAAAGCTCCAGCGGCAACTGCACGCTGCATGAACAAGTTCAGTTTATCAAGCGCGTCCGGATTTACCACACCCGCTTTTTCTACGAAGTCAACGGTTGTCAGCGTACCCGCCACCGGTTTCGTAGCCGTGGCATATACTGGCAGCCCTTCCATCTTCATGTTGAAGTATGGCGTTACAGGCAGGTAACCTCTGGCAGGCATTTCTTTCGCCAGCAGTCTTGCTACTGCATTCTCTGTAGCTACATCGTCTTCGTATGCCACAGTTATCGACGAAGCTTCATTGATATTCTTAAGAATATATGGATTACCCATGATCACCAACATCACGTTGGTCTTTTTCTGTACTTGCTTCAGGAAAGCAAGTTGCTTTGCTGTGAGTCCATAATCGCCACCCGATGGATAGAAGCTCATGTTGTGAACTGCCACTATCGAGATACCGCTTTTATCGATCGACTTCAATATTTCATCTCCTTTGTTGTCAGCTGCATTAGCAGGCAGCCATTGCGCATTTACATTACCGTAGGTCTGGCTCAGCTGGTTGAACAAGGTTGTATTGCCCATTGAGTTTACTCCTACATATTGTATCTGCATACCTGTACGTGAGATATCAGTAAGTATGTTGTTCCTGTCGCGGACCACTGTTACTGCGTTCTCTGCAACACGCGTGCGCAACGAGGCAGTATACTTGTTCAGGTCATTAGCAAGATTGTTTACGTCAACAGGCTTCCAATTGTTCAGTCCTGCGTCATACTTCGCCGCCAATATCTTTCTTACCCGCTGTTCCAGGTCCGATTTTTCGATCACACCTTCATTCGTAGCATTTTCGATCTTAGTGATCGCTGTAGGAACGTCTTGTGAGAACAGTAATACATCGTTACCTGCTACAAATGCGCGCAGATCTACTTCACCTGGCGAATAGTATTTAGCAACACCATGCATATTCAATGCATCGGTAAACACCAGTCCTTTGAAACCCATTTTTGTTTTCAGCAGGTTGGCTACCGTATTCTTCGAAAGCGTGGTTGGCGTACGCGGGTCTTTCTCAAGTGCAGGTACCTGCAGGTGCGCCACCATCATACTCTTCACACCGGCTTTTATCAGTTCATTGAACGGGTACAGCTCTAGCGATTGTAATTGTTCCAATGATTTATTAATAGTAGGAAGGTCTTTATGCGAATCTATATCTGTATCACCATGACCGGGGAAGTGTTTCGCAGATGCCATCACCCCATTATCCTGCAGGCCGCGCATATAGGCGATACCCAGTTTGGCCACCCATTTCTTATCCTCACCGAAAGAACGCGCATTGATGATCGGGTTCTTCGGGTTGTTATTTATGTCAACCACAGGACCGAAATTGATGTGCACGCCCAGCCTTTTACACTGCAGGGCGATCACCTTACCTACTTCGTATGCCAATGCGGTATCACGGGTGGCGCCTATAATCATAGCCTTTGGCAGGTCGTCCACACCACTCAGGCGCATACCAAGCCCCCACTCAGCGTCCATACCTACCAATAGCGGCACCTGGGCCATGCGCTGGTACTGGTTATTCAACTGGGCCTGTGCTTCAGGAGTACCGCCCATGAAAATAACCCCGCCTATCTGGCGACTATCCAACATTTGTTTTATCTGATTTTCGTTGTAGTCCTTACCGCCCGAATATGCGGCAACCATGAAAAGCTGGCCTATACGCTCACGGTCGGTTAGTTTATTGTACACGCTATCTACCCACTTCCTCTTTACGGGATCCATAGCTACATCTTTTCTCTGCTGAGCGTTTGCAAAGATCATGTAGAACACTATGAAGAACACCGTAAGCACACTAAATAATCTACCCATAACAACAAAGTTACTCCCGAGAGTTGGGATGGTTATTAAATGTAAACCTTATTTAACTTAATTAAAAACAAATGCCGCGGCCTCTTGAAAGAAGCTGCGGCTTACCCTTTGTACCATTACGAAAACGTTATTACTCTCTTATCCCTCTGGTGCTAAAATATGTGTTCTTTATCCTGCATGTAACGATGTAAAAGTCGTGTTATATTATTCGCCTGCTGATGACCTCAGTCATTCTCAAATGGTGATCCTCATCATATCTTTGGCGGCACTCGGGGATTGAGGGTTAAAGAGTTAACTTTGCGCAACAATTTTGAACCGTGCCGGACGTAATCCAACTTCTATCAGATCATATAGCAAACCAGATAGCCGCAGGTGAGGTTATCCAGCGACCTGCGTCTGCTGTTAAGGAACTGTTAGAAAATGCAGTGGATGCTGGTTCTACCGAGATACAGCTGGTGATCAAAGATGCAGGGAAAGAACTGCTACAGGTGATAGACAACGGATGTGGAATGAGTCCCACAGATGCGCGTATGAGTTTTGAACGGCATGCCACTTCCAAGATCCGCGACATAAACGATCTTTTCTCTATACGAACCATGGGGTTCCGCGGCGAAGCGCTTGCTTCGGTAGCGGCGGTGGCACAAGTGGAGTTGAAGACCAAAAAACAAGACAGCGACGTTGGCACAAGGATAGCAGTAGAAGCTACAGAAGTAAAAGCACAGGAACCCTGCGCGACAGCACAGGGCACCAATATCATGGTGAAAAACCTGTTTTACAACGTACCTGCCCGTCGTCACTTCCTGAAAAGTAATACAACGGAGTTCCGACATATAGTAGATGAATTCACACGTGTAGCATTGGCGCATCCAGCCATTGGCTTCCGCCTTTGGAACAATAACGCCGAACAGTTTCACCTGGAAGGCGGTAATCTGAAAACACGCATCGTAGGACTACTTGGTAACTCTTACGAGAAGAACCTCGTACCTGTAGAAGAGAAAACCGACATACTGAATATTTCAGGTTTTATCGGCAAACCAGAAGCTGCTACCCGCACACGCGGCATGCAGTTCTTCTTCATCAACAACAGGTTTATCCGTAACCCTTACCTGCATCACGCAGTAGTACAGGCATACGAAGGACTGATAGAAAAAGATGCTTTCCCGTTCTATGTTCTGTTCCTCGAAGTTGATCCTGCTCGTGTAGATGTGAACGTGCATCCCACCAAGCAGGAAGTAAAATTTGAGGATGACAGGTTAATGTACACCTACCTGAACGCGGCAGTAAAACATGCGCTCGCACGGTACAACATCGCCCCTTCACTCGATTTTACTCTGAACCCAGAGATACAACAACTTTCGTCGGTACAGTTGCCGAGCACACACGAGCACCGCACTAATACTGAGAAAGGATACTTGTTCAATACTTTCACAGGTAAGAACCAGGCGCACTTTATAGAGAAAAAAGACAGCTTGCAGCAATGGAAAGAACTGTATTCCATCGCGCAGTCGCCTGAAGTATCACAGGCATCGCAACATATAGAGCATACACAGCAGCAGCTGCATGTGCAAAAAGAAACCGACAGCGCCGGAGCAGGTCATAATATTCTGCTGGTACAAGGCTCTATGCTGGTGACCACCGTGAAGTCGGGAATGATGGTGATCCACATCCGCCGCGCACAGGAGCGTATCTGGTACGAACGCCTGCTACAGGAATGGAACGACGGAAGCACACCATCGCAGCAACTGCTGTTCCCTATTTCGTATGAACTGTCACCTCAGGATGCGATATTGCTCAACGAAGCCTTGCCGGATCTGGCCAGGATCGGTTTTGATATTGCCCCTTTCGGTCAAAACACTTTTGCCGTACAGGGTGTGCCGACAGAGCTTCCGGCAGGTGAAGAGAAAAACGTACTGGACGAAGTGGTTGAGCAGCTGAAACACGAGTCGCCTGATGCCGTAGGTAAACGTGCCGATACCTTGCTGATAAATATGGCTCGCCGACTGTCGCGCAGTAGGTATACCTTACAACAACCCGAAAGCCAGCAGGCACTGATCGATGAACTGTTTGCTTGCACACAACCTGAATACACACCGGACGGTAAGAAGGTGTTCACTATGATAAAAAAAGAACAACTGGACGATATGCTGGGATAAGCATACCGTTATTGAATAATTGTTAAGTTTGAAATCATGTCTGCACCAAGATTTTATGAGTTGAAGGTAAAAGAGGTAAGACCCGAAACAGCAGATTGCGTTTCGGTAGCGTTGGAGGTACCGGGTGACCTGCGGGATATATTCCGCTTTGCACCGGGACAGTACCTCACGTTTCGCAAGCATATGGAAAATGCTGAAGTACGCAGGTCGTATTCTATCTGCGTAAGTCCGAGAGACGGTGAGCTGCGCGTTGCGATCAAAAAGGTGGACGAGGGTAAATTCTCTACCCATGCCAACGAGGTTTTGAGGGCAGGCGATGTGCTGGACGTAATGCCGCCACTTGGAAAGTTCTCGCCGCGTAAATCGGAAAAGATACATAAGAACTACCTGGCCATAGCAGCCGGTAGCGGCATCACCCCTATCATGAGTATCATGAAGACGGTGTTGGAAGATGAGCCTAATAGCAACTTCACACTCATATACGGAAACCGCAGCCGCAATACGATCATCTTTCGCGAGGGTATAGAAGCGCTGAAGAACCAGCATATGCAAAGGCTGCGTGTATACCACGTACTTAGCCGTGAGCATATGGAGTTTCCGCTGTTCAATGGTAGGATAACCGCTGATAAGGTTGCCGAGTTCGCTGATACACTGATCGATCTGAACTCTATCGACGAAGTATTTATTTGCGGCCCCGAAGACATGATCCTGTCTACCCGCGAACGTTTGGTAAACATGGGCATGCCTTCTGCAAACGTGCATATAGAACTGTTCACTTCTCCTGACCAGCCCAAACGTTCACACGAGAAATGGGCATCGGAGCATTCAGAGGACAAAGGACCAATGAGCAAAGTGAGCATCATACTCGATGGTACTACCTTCGATATGGATCTTGCTTACAATAGCGATAACATCCTGGATGCTGCACTGAAGCATGGCGCAGATCTACCTTATGCCTGCAAAGGCGGCGTATGCGCTACCTGCCGTGCGCGCGTAACAGAAGGAGAAGTGGAAATGGAAGTGAACTATTCTCTGGAGCCGGATGAAATCGCCAAAGGCTTTGTGCTGACCTGCCAGGCGCACCCCAAATCAGAAAGAGTAGTTGTCGATTTCGACGCACGATAAAAAAGAAAAGGGCCGGTGAATCACCGGCCCTTTTTATGTTTCGTTCATTTGTTATTCAAACAATAAAGCATCCTGTCCGAAGAAGTAAGAGATATTCGGCATTATCAACCACTGGCGGCTTGTACCATCGGGATAGAAGTCGCGCTCTGCTATAGGCACAGCACCATACACACCAACTTTCCACTGACCATAACGGCCCATGCGGTAAAACGCAGAACCAGCGAGGTTCATGGTGAAACCTTTTGAATCGAACGACTCGCGGTAGTTGTTGTTGATATCTAGGTATAGATCATTCCTCAGATGATAGAACACTAACGGACCAGCAGAGATGCCGGCGCGCGTGCCTGTCAGGTGACCTTCTACGCGCAGCATCAGGTCGCCATTGCGGTACAGCTGGCGCGACAATGGATAGTCGGCATTGCTATAGCCCAGTTCGTTGATGGGTGAAGAGCGCAGATAGTCATTGCCGTTGTAGCGTATGATAGGTTGTTGGTAACCTACAGCAAAGCTCACGAAGTCTTTGTACTGGCCGCTAGCACCCAGTATCAGGTCTGTGCTACCTTGTCCCGGTTGATACACCATAGGCAAACCACGGCCTTTACCATCTGTAAGGCTGGCGTTTGTCAGTCCCAGTTCAACACCACCGGTAAACTGCCAGCTAAAACCATCGGCATAAGGCAGGAAGTGCGTATAAGCTACCGTCAGGTCGCCAATGCCGCCGATCTTCGCCAGTTCACCGCGCGTAGCGTAGAAAGGAAGACGCGTGTCGAGGTATCCATGCTCGTGCAGCGGTATTCTTACTGCAGCATGAGGCATATTGATCACCACATCCCTTTCGCCTTTGGCCATAGTGTGGCCAAGGTTAAGTTCTACGCGGTCGTTCTCATAAGTTTCTTCGTCGAAAGCCAAAGCAGCACCCGAACGCAGGCCACCGATTGCAGAAAGACCGGGGTCACCACTGCCCTGTGCACCAGCGCTCAATGCGCCCAACGACATGGCTATAGACAAACAAAAAGTGGAAATATGTTTCATATTCAAAACAATAGTCTCTCAAATATAGTTTTATAAACTTGAATTTTATAGGCCTTGCCGGTTTTTTAGAAATGAAAAAGCCACCTTGCGGTGGCTCTCTCTAGCGTTTATCATAAAGTATGACTATACATTCTGCTCCTGCGGAGTAACGATAGGGATGTTCTTTATGGTCTTGATCTTAGCGAAACCTCCCAATACATTCCTCAGATTATGGTAACCCTGGCGCTTCAGCAGCGAGGCTGCTATCACCGAGCGGTAGCCCCCCGCACACTGTATATACAGGTTGTTGTCTTCATTGATCATAGCCATATTCACAGGATCAATCAATGAATCCAGCGGAACGTTTTGCGCACCTTTAATGTGTGCTGTAGCAAATTCACCGGGCTTGCGTACGTCGATGATCTCCAGTTTGCTGTCGTGTGGTATATCCATCGCCAGTTCATCCGGCTCTATGTCGATGACCATATCCAGCTTTTCACCGGCAGCAACCCACGCAGCGATACCGCCATCCAGTACACCTTCCACGTTGTCGATACCAACACGGGCGAGGCGAACCACGCTTTCTTTTTCTTTACCGGGTTCGGTTACCAGCACTAGCTTTTGCGTGAACGGTAGCAGGCTACCAGCCCACTCTGCAAAACGGCCGTCGAGGCCTATGCTGATAGCATCCGGCACAAAACCTTCAGTAAATACTGTGGCTGCACGTGTATCAAGGATCCAGGCGCCTTCCTGTACACGCAGCTTGAACTGGTCTACAGACAATGGTGTAAGACCTTTATTCATCACGTCTTCCAGGCTTTCATAACCTTCACGGTTGATCTTCGCATTGATCGGGAAGTAAGCCGGAGGCGTAGAAAGACCTTCGGTAACTACCTTAACGAATTCCTCTTTGGTCATATCCTGCAGCGCATAGTTGCTGGCTTTTTGCTCGCCAATAGTGCTGTACGTTTGCGGACCGAGGTTTTTACCGCAAGAAGAACCAGGACCATGCGCAGGATATACGATGATATCATCATTCAGGGTCTTGATCTTGGTGTGCAGTGAATCGTACATCATACCCGCCAGCTCTTCTTTGCTCAGGTTGCCGCTGAACAGGTCAGGACGGCCAACATCGCCTACGAACAGGGTATCACCTGTAAACACGCAGTATGGTTTACCGCTTTCGTCGTTCAACAGGTAGCTGGTGCTTTCCAGCGTATGGCCGGGGGTATGCAGCACTTTCAACTTTACATTACCGATAGCGAACTCATCGCCGTCGTTGGCCACCTGTACTTGAAAATTGGTCTTGGTGTTTGGACCGTATATGATCGGCGCACCGGTCTTCCTCGACAGCTCGAGGTGACCGCTCACGAAATCGGCATGAAAATGCGTTTCGAAGATGTACTTGATCTGCACACCTTTTTCTTCTGCCATTTTGATATAGGCATCCACGTCACGAAGCGGATCGATCACGGCGGCTTCGCCATCGCTATCGATAAAGTAAGCAGCTTCGCTAAGGCAGTTGGTATATAATTGTTGTACGTTCATATTCCAGATTTAAGTTTAGTCTCTACGGTTCATGAAAATTAGTATGTAGTATACGAGCGTCGCCACTGCGCTTATCGCTGCTACTACGTAAGTACGAGCTGCCCATTTCAAGGCGTCTTTCGCTTTGTCATGCTCTTCCCTGGTGGTCAGCCCCGAAGCTTCCATCCAGCGCAATGCTCGATGGCTGGCATCATACTCTACAGGCAAGGTAACCAAAGAAAATATTGTAGAGAAGGAAAATAAGATGATTCCAATCAGCAGCAGTGTCTGGTTGCCATGGCCAAAGCCCATAAAACCAATACCCGCCAGTATGATCCATTGTGAAAGCGTAGTGCTGATCTGTGTAATGGGCACCAACTTGCTACGCAGCTGCAGCATGCTATAGGCCGTAGCGTGTTGAACTGCGTGGCCGCACTCGTGGGCCGCCACCGCTGTAGAAGCGATGCTGGTGCCGGCATATACATCCGGACTTAGGTTAACAGTTTTGTCTGCGGGATTGTAGTGGTCTGACAAAAAGCCTTGCGAAGAGGTAACGGTCACGTCATAAATGCCGTTCTCCCGAAGCATGCGTTCAGCCACTTCTTTACCGCTGAGACCTTCGCGCAGGGGTATCTCAGAATACTCCTTGAATTTTGATTTCAGCCTGCTGCTTACCACCATACCCACCAAAAACAGGATACCGGCAAGCAGATAATAACCCATGTAAGCTCCCATGATCTATTCTATTGTTTCTCTACTCTCTATCAAATTGCCTACCAATGTAAAAATGGCAGACATACAAAGTTACTTTATCTGCATGATATTGGTTGTTAACACCATCTATATACTTGCAATAAAAAACTAACGCCGGGCAGGTGCCCGGCGTTGCTTCCACGGTGATACGCGCCCCTATTTTACCATTTAAGAGTCAATCCTGCCAGCCAGTTGAAACCAGCCTGGGGGAAGTAATAGTTCTCAGTGGTTACTACGCCGCCGTATTTGTAGCTGAACGTATAACCATTGCTTTCATACATTTTGTTAAATATGTTGTTAAGTGCCAAACTGGCGGCTACCTCGCGGAATGGACGAATTTGCACCGTATACCTGATGCGTACATCGCACAGGGTGTAGGCACTGATCTTACGATCTTCGTTCGATGTATTGTCGAGGTATTGTTTGCCTACGTGCTTGCCCAACAGGTCGAACTCGAGGCTGTTGCCTTCTGCCATATTAGTAAATGGAGTGAAGGTCAAACCACCGGCGGCAATTACATTAGGAGAAAATGCGATGTCTGTCTTCGCGTGATTGATCACGATCTGTTCACCAGTGGCGTTGTCGTAGTCATCCTGGTACTCGGTAAAGTTGTCGATCTTGTTCTCTGAGAAGGTTGCATTAGCAAAAGCCCTCATCCAGTCGAAAGGCACCACGCCGGCCTGCAACTCAATGCCGCGCCTGTAGCTGTTACCCACGTTGGTACGTGCGTACGCGCCTACATCGTTGATCTGCCCTGTCAGTACCAGCTGATTTTTGTACGACATAGCGTATACATTGGCAGCAGCACTCCATTTTTTTGTATTCATTTCATAGCCGATCTCAATGTCTGTCAATTTCTCCGGTTTCGGCAGATTGGTAACCGATGCTTCGAAATCGTCCCTGTTCGGCTCTTTGTTGGCTATGGCAACTGACCCATATAGTTTCTGGCGCTTGCGGAAGCTGTTCTCAATGAAATAGGTCAGACCCGCTTTAGGATTGAAGAAGTTATAGTCAACCGACGGCATAACGGTCGGGTTCTTCCTGAAGCCATTGATGTTGTAGCCTACACGGCGGTACTGCGCATCGCCATAAACAATAAGCTTTTCGGTGATCTTATGTTGGGCTTTCAGGTAGACGTTCAGGTCATTCTTCTGTGAGGTCAGGTTATACCAGCGGTAGTCGACAGGTATGTTGAACTCCGCCCATTTCACGAAACCGTAATGGTTGCCGTCATATTGGTTCCAGCCACCACCAAGCGTAAGCTGGGTCTTATCCTTTTCATAGATAAGTGAGAACACCGAGCCGTAGAAATAGTTGTCGAGCCACAGCTGACGGGTAAGGTCAGTAGTAGTGATCGTATCCGTACCGCTGATAAAATCAGGCAAACCGTAGTCAGCATAGGCATCGCCCATGCGGTATTCCTGGTAGTAGCCATGGCCCCTCGTCAGGAACAAGCCAAGGTGACCAGTCAGGTATTTACCAAACTTGTGGTCAACAAAACCCTGGTAATAATCCTGCTGGTAGTTATCGGTCTGGTCGTTGTAATAGTAGCCATCCGATTTCAGTCCAAGGCCATTGAAGGTTCGGTTGGTGAGCAGTGAGTCCTGCGGAACACCGTTCCATGCCTGGCCGGTTTTTTCCTGCCCCGTCATCATCATGAAGCGAACATGGGTATTCTTGTTTGCCTGCCAGCCTGCTATGAACTGCAGTGATTTCAGGTCGCTGGCAGAACGTTGCATATAGCCATCGGAGCTGATCTTCGACAGGCGCACATCGAACTGCAGGCCGTTCTTCAGAAGACCTGTACCAGCACGCAGTGTGTGCCTCCAGGTATTGAACGAGCCATAGCCTTCGCTGATCTCGGCACCAGCTTTTTCAAACTGCAGCAGGTTGCTGATGCTCATTGTAGCGCCAAATGCAGCACCGCCATTGGTAGAAGAACCTACACCGCGCTGTAGCTGAATAGAACCGGTAGAAGAGGCAAGGTCTGGCGTGTTGACGAAGAAAACGCCTTGTGATTCCCCATCATTCACCGGGATGCCATTGAGGGTGACGTTGATACGCTGTCCGTCTGTACCGCGAACACGCAGACCTGTATAACCTACACCGGCGCCCGCGTCTGATGTTGACACTGCCGACGGTGTGTACTGCAGCAGGTAAGGAATGTCCTGGCCAAGGTTTTGCTTTTCGATGTCCTTGCGCGAAAGCTCAGTTTTAGCAAAAGGAGCATCCTGCGTGGCCCTTAAACCGCGCACCTCGATGGGCTGCAGCATTTGTTGTTTCTGCCTTACGGAGTCGATGGTCTCGGCTTCCTGGGCAATGACGGTGGAACTGCCTGCGCAAAGCATGGTTGCGAGGACAAGTGTGTGTTTTGGATGCATGACTTTAGATTTCATGTTTGGCAAAATGTGAGGCGCCATGCATTGTCCTTCGTCTACGACTACAACCACCCATACACGCATGCGACTGCGATAGTGTACAAATGGATGCAACAGTATACGAGCTGATTTTTCACTCTTCCCTAACCGGCATTACCCGGTCCAGGTTCAGCGGGTATGATCTCAGCCTGAACTATTAGGCACCCCGATATCCTTTTTTGGATCGTGAGGCAAAGATAATAGGTCTGAACCTCAGATTAAACTGATTAATCGAGATTTTGCCCGCCTGAGATGGGAATTCGAATAGAGATAATCTTATATAATTCAGGTTTTACAGGTGTTTCCGCGGAATAAATTGTTACATATTGTTAGCTCGCGAGTTAGTTTTTTTCCGTTTTGCGGCTTCATTTCTTATTCATCCGGGCCGAAAATTCGGGCGTCAGCAGGCCATAAAGCCTTCCGTAGGGAACAAAAAGGGTGATCATACCCGCCGAATATGGAGTGATCTCGTAGGGGTTGTACACAAAGGTCAGTCCCGTAGGAGTGATGTAAAAATTATCGGTAACAGTAGGTTCTTCCAGGTCCAACAGTACTCCGCCTAGTTTTTCCTGCGGTTTGAGTTTAAAATACTTACGGGCAGCTTCAACCAGCAACGGCCTCAGCCTGGCAGTATCCCCTTCTATCACATCGCCCAGCTTCCAGAGTTTGCCGCGCTGAAGGTCTATATTCAAAAAGCTGCTACCAAATATGCCATGGGCACCGCCAGTATAGTCGTAACCAAAACATTCCACCACCAGCCAGCCATCTCTATTTAAAAGCACCCACATCCGCAGTTGTTCATCATAGCTGGAAACATGCTCCGCGGTATCAAGTCCGTCCATGTCTTCGCGGTAGCTGAGAAAGAAACTATCAGCCATGGAGCGCATACACCGCTCCAGCTCGCCAACCTTGCAGCCCAACGGACCATGCAGGACGGAATCGACAAAAACTTTATGATCGTACGCTGCATTCTTTGCCGGAACTAAAAACTGGTAGGAGGCAAATACCGTGTAGTCCTTCCTCCGTTCGCTCAGCTTTGCCGAATCTTTTAACCACGGAATCGCCAATTTAATACTACCGGAAGGATTCACTTCTTTCAAGCGGATGGGTTGCATTTTTTTGCCCTTTGAATCCGTCCACACCCCGGTTATCGAGTCGCCTTTTATAACGCTGTGCCATTCACCACCGTTTTCCCAGCCGCCCATCTCCGTGGTAGGATTCTCCGATAATACCAGGCTATCGTGGGTTGCCGGGTCAGGAAGCAGGTTTATTACCTGGCCCCTTGCAATGTAATAATAGGAACCATGAAGCTCATCGCCGTATTTCTGCAATTGTACATGTACAGGTTGCCCCGCTACAGTTCCGGAATATTGTTTATGCCAATCACGTTCCTCAACCGGGGTATTTGTGCTCTGCTTGTTGTCCGTGCTCTGTACCTGCTCCCCGTGCTTTGCGGATGAGTTGCAACTTATACAACCCCAAACCAGAAACAGTAGCAGGAACGCATAGTTCTCTTTTATAGAACAAAAATACAACAATCGTACCATTTATGATATGGCCGGGATGGGTTGACGGATGAAAAACCAGTCACACATAAAGGAGAATCAATATCTGTTGCGCCTTGTGAATTTAATATTCCCTTAACTTCGTCAGCATAAAACTTAAATGAAGTGAAAGGAAAATTACTCATTGCAGCGCTTGCTGCTCTGGCAGCCGGCAATAGCGCTAATGCTCAGGCCTGGTCTGAAAACTTCAACAGCGGTTTCCCCTCAGGTTGGAAACTGTACAATGTTGATGGTAAAACCCCTAGTTCAACGACCTCGTTCGTGACTGATGCATGGGTGCTGCGCGTAAAGTCGGATAGCCAGGGTAATCCCATTGTTGGCGACTCTACGATCGTATCTACTTCATGGTACAGTCCTAGTGGTACTGCTAACGATTATGTGGTAACACATTCGTTCACCGTTAGCGCCAATATGGCCATCAAATGGGATGAGAAAGCTTCTAACGCAAATTTTCCTGATGGTTACGAAGTGCTTGTGTCAACTACCGGTGACCAGGTAGCCGATTTCACCAACGTTATCTATACTACTTCAGGTGCTGCAGCAAATGCGTTCACTACACGCTATGCAAGCCTCGCCGCTTTTAACGGTCAAACCGTTTACGTTGCCTTCCGCAACAACTCTAACGATAAAGAATTGCTGTATATCGACAATATTGCCACATACACTCCGCCTGCTAACGACCTGGGACTGACAACGGTAACGCCGTCTGCGACTTCTCAGCAGCACTACGGCCTGGGCAATTCGAACATCAACCTTGGCGGTACTGTATTCAACTTCGGTAGCTCCGCTGTTACTGCTTACACTGTAAAGTACCAGCAAGGTGCTAACCCTGTTGTTTCTACAACCATTTCGTCTGTAAACATCCCGGCTTTTGGATCGGCTAACTTCAGCGTAAGCACACCATTTACCCTGCCATCGGCTTCTGGCGACTATCCCATCACTATGTGGGTAGAACTGGGCGGCGATGTTAATGCAACCAACGATACAAACGGTACTGTTGTTACATCGGTTGCATTCATGCCTACTAAAAAGATCTTTATTGAAGAAGGTACGGGTACCTGGTGTGGCTGGTGTCCAAGGGGTGCTGTATATATGGACTCGCTGTGGAACAACTACCAACAGGATGTGAGCCTGGTGGCAGTGCACAATGGCGACCCAATGGTGCTGTCTGGTTATGATGCATTTATGAGCACAAAGATCGGCGGTTACCCTTCTGTACTTGTTGACCGTGTGGAAGAGATGGATCCTTCGGCGCTGATCACCGCTTATAATAACTATAAAGGCAACTTCGCATACGCCGATATCTCCCTGCAGTATGTGCCAAGCGCTGGCTTTAGCTTTGGTGTAAAAGCTAGTGTAAAGCCTGCTGCTGATCTTTCTGGCGACTATCGTCTTGCACTGGTGCTTACCGAGGACGATGTACACGGCACAAGCACAACGTGGGCACAAGCCAACTACTATAGCGGCTATGCTCCTCTTTCAGGCGCTGGTCACGATTGGTATAGCGAGCCTAGTAAAGTACCTGCAGCAAAAATGGAATATGATTTCGTAGCCCGCCAGATCGTACCTTCTACCGACGGCGCTGCAGGCAGCCTGCCGGCAACTATGACTGCGAACACGGTTTACGATTATACTTTCAATACTACTATCAGGGCAGATTACCATCGCGAAAAAATGCGTGCTATCGTAATCCTGATCCGCAACTCAGATGGCGTAGTTCTGAACAGCAACGTAATGAGCGTGCCAGTAGGTATTACAGATGTTGCTGCCGGTATCGAAGCATTCAGCATCTTCCCTAACCCTGCTGCTAACAACAGTACACTGAGGTTTGGCCTGTCTGCAAGCGGTAAAGTAACTGTAGCTGTAACAGATGCTATGGGCCGCCTGGTAAAAACCATTGCTGACGAAACTATGTCTGCAGGTTCTCAAACCATCGACATCAACACAACTGATTTCGCTCCGGGCATTTACAACGTATCTGTTCAGACCGAAAAAGGTATGATGACGAAAAAACTGTCGGTTATCAAATAATCTAAGTTTCCGAATAACGTAAAAGCCCCCCGCTGATAGCGGGGGGCTTTTTATTTGATGCTTGTCAGAAGTGGCTATAGTTCAAAATATTCTATCACGCATTCTTTCAATACCTGTTCCTGTGCGGCGAGGCCTGTAGCTTCGACCGACTGCACTGGTGCGTAGTGCGGCCAGCCGTCTTCGTCGCGGCCGGTATATTCAAAATACCCGCGGCGGCTCAGCAGGCTGCACACTGCAACGTGCATCAGGTCCTGCTTCTGCTCTTTGGAGAATTTACGGCGCGGCAGGTTGCCGAATTCATTCACGCCTATCAGGAATAAGATACCTTCCATATCGGGCAGCTTGCCAAAGCGTTCCAGCATCAGTTCTTCCACCTTGGCCCAGCGTTGTTCAAAATTTTCCATACCGCTGCAAAACTACCTGAAATACACGGAGTTTGGTTTAACTCATTTTTAACAGCGGTTAAAAAACCATCTGCAATATTTTTGAGAAGTAATATATTGCTTTGTAATACTGTTTATGGAACCTGTAACATCGAACGTTGACATCCGCGAACTGAATGAACGCATCCACCAGCAAAGCGCTTTTATAGATCTGCTGACCATGGAGTTGAACAAGGCTGTGGTAGGCCAGAAACACATGGTAGAAAGGCTGATGATAGGCCTGCTGGCCAATGGCCACGTACTGCTGGAAGGTGTGCCCGGTCTTGCAAAGACCCTGGCCATCAAATCGCTGGCATCAGCTATTCACGCGCGTTTTGCCCGTATACAATTTACCCCCGACCTGCTACCGGCCGACGTGCTGGGTACAATGGTATATAACCCGCAGGCACACGAGTTTGCTGTTCGCAAAGGGCCCATCTTCGCCAACTTTATTTTGGCCGATGAGATCAACCGTGCCCCTGCAAAAGTGCAAAGCGCCCTGCTGGAAGCCATGCAGGAACGCCAGGTAACCATTGGTGATTCTACTTACAAACTGGAAGAACCTTTCCTGGTGCTGGCTACGCAAAACCCGATAGAGCAAGAAGGTACTTATGAACTGCCCGAAGCACAGGTGGACCGTTTTATGCTGAAGGTGGTGATCTCTTATCCTAAAAAAGAAGAAGAGCGCCACATCATCCGCTACAACCTGAACCCGCAGGGCATGAGCAAGATCAACCCCGTAGTGAGCCCGGAAGATATTATGAAAGCACGTACGCTGGTACGCGAGGTGTATATGGACGAGAAGATCGAACAATACATTCTCGACATCGTATTTGCTACACGTTTCCCTGAAGAATACAAACTGAATAAACTGAAACCGCTCATTAGCTACGGTGCTTCACCACGTGCCAGCATCAACCTGGCGTTGGCTGCAAAAGCATACGCCTTCATGAAACGCCGCGGTTATGTAATACCTGAAGACGTACGCGCAATATGCCACGATGTAATGCGCCACCGTATCGGCATCACTTACGAGGCCGAAGCAGAGAACATCACCAGCGAACAAATACTGAACGAGATCCTTAATGTAGTGGAAGTTCCATAGAGAACTTCGACGATTGATAAAGTAAAAGCCCGGTGTTTGCCGGGCTTTTTTAGCGTTATCTGGACACACCCCGCTCAAGAGGGGAAGAGAAAAGCTTCCGTCGGGATTATGCCAAAGAGTTAATAAATAAGATTAGGATCTGCCGCCCAAGCAATAAATAGCCAAGCCCAAAGAGCGACAACAATTAGAATAATACTGGAAAGGATTGTTACTACGCTACGCCGTCTTTTTCGTGACTCTATTCGAAATAAGCAAACGATAATAGCGACAATGAGGATAGCTACTACAAGAGCGCTAAAAAGAAACAATATCCACAGAGCCATCATTACCATTGCTCTTTTATTTTTAGATGCTGTCTTTACACCGCCACCGGCGCTTTAATAGCAGGGTGGTGCTGGTAATTCTCCAGTGTAAAATCTTCGAACTTGAAAGAGAAGATATCTTTTACATCCGGGTTGATCTTCATGGTTGGCAGCTCGTATGGCGTGCGCGTGAGTTGCAGTTTTGCCTGATCGATGTGGTTGCTATACAGGTGTACATCACCAAAGGTGTGGATGAACTCACCGTATTGCAGTCCGCACACCTGCGCTATCATCATCGTGAGCAGTGCGTAAGATGCGATGTTGAACGGAACGCCTAAGAAAACATCAGCGCTGCGTTGGTACAGCTGGCAAGACAGTTTGCCATCGGCCACATAAAACTGGAACAGTGCATGGCAGGGCATCAGCTTCATCTTCGGCAGGTCAGCCACGTTCCATGCGCTAACGATCATACGGCGGCTGTCAGGATTCGTCTTTATTTGTTTGATGACATCGCTTATCTGGTCGTAAGTAGTACCATCAGCACCCGTCCAGCTCCTCCACTGGTGGCCATATACAGGACCTAAATCGCCGTTAGCGTCTGCCCATTCATCCCATATGCTCACGCCATTTTCTTTCAAGTAAGCGATGTTGGTATCGCCCTGCAAAAACCAAAGCAGTTCGTGGATGATAGACTTCAGATGCAGCTTTTTGGTAGTAACCAGCGGGAAACCTTTTTGCAGGTCGAAACGCATCTGGTAGCCAAAACAGCTGATAGTACCTGTACCCGTGCGATCGCTTTTGGTAGCGCCGGTATCTAATATATGTTGGAGAAGGTCGAGATATGCTTGCATTACTAGTTCAGAAAGTGTGAAGCCTTATTATATTTTGAGACTAGCGTATCCCGCCCCGGTTCAAAATGACTAAACAAAAGTAATCAAAGCATTGCTTTTTGCAGTCGTAACCAATATTGTTGGGGATAAAGCGTTAACAGTTTGGAAAATCAGTCGTAATTTGCGCCCTTATATTTATAAAAACCCAATGAGCACTAAACTTTCTATCGTTATCCCGGCATATAATGAAGGCCGCACTATCCACTTCATCCTCGACAAGGTGAAGGCGGTGAAGCTGATCAACGGGATGGAAAAAGAGGTGATCATTGTAAACGACTGCTCGAAAGACAATACTGAAGAAGCTATCATGGCTTACAAGGCTGCTAACCCCGAGCTACCTATTACTTATTTTAAACATGAAGTAAACCAGGGTAAAGGCGCCGCGCTGCATACCGGTATCAGGATTGCCACCGGCGATTTTGTGATCATACAAGACGCCGACCTGGAATACGACCCGGAAGAGTACAACCTGCTGCTGAAACCGCTGCTGGATGGCTTTGCCGACGTAGTATACGGCTCACGCTTTATGGGCGGCAACCCGCACCGCATCCTGTTCTTCTGGCACTCTATAGGAAACAAGTGGCTCACTACCTTGTCTAACATGTTCACCAACCTGAACCTGACAGACATGGAAACATGTTATAAAGTATTCAAGCGTGAAATCGTTCAAAGCCTGAAGCTGGAAGAAAAACGTTTCGGTTTTGAACCTGAGGTAACAGCTAAGATATCAAGGATACCAAAGATCAGGATATACGAGATAGGCATCTCTTATTATGGCCGTACGTACGAAGAAGGGAAAAAAATTGGAGCTAAGGATGGTTTCAGGGCTATTTACTGTATCTTGAAGTATAACCTGTTCAAGAAATAATGCCGGTCATCCTACCTGTAAAAGGCGTTTCGCCCCAGATACCTGAAGATTGTTTCGTGGCCCCCAACGCAACTATCGTTGGCGATGTGATCATGGGTAACGAATGCAGCGTATGGTTCAACGCCGTTGTTCGTGGCGACGTGAACAGCATCCAGATGGGCAATAAGGTAAATATCCAGGATGGCGCCTGTATACACTGTACCTACCAAAAAACAAGGGTAGTGATCGGTGACAATGTTTCCATTGGCCATAATGCTATTGTACACGGCTGCACGGTGGAAGACAACGTACTGATCGGCATGGGTTCCATCGTGATGGATAACGTGCATATTGGCGCCAACAGTATCATTGCTGCGGGTGCAGTAGTGCTGGAAGGAACGCAGGTACCTGCAGGCAGCATCTTTGCAGGTGTTCCAGCCAAAAAAGTGAAGGATATCAGCCCTGAGCTACTAAAGGGCGAAGTGGAGCGCATAGCCAACAACTATGTGATGTACAGCTCCTGGTTCAAATAACCTCCTTCTCATCTCCGTTTGACACAATTTTACCCCCCTATTGCATATAAGAAATAGGAAATATAGATTTGTCCCGACTAATCAAACACACGATCAATATGAAAAAACTTTTCCTGGCTTTATTAGCTGTTGCATCTATCACTGCAGCTAACGCACAGAAGGGCTCTATACTGGTATTTGGTACCGCATCTGTTGAAAACCGTAACGAGGAGCTTGCCGGCGATGAAACCGAATTCCGGTCCTGGCACATCCAGCCAGGTATCGGTTACCAGTTCCACGACAATATGACCGCCGGTCTTGAGGGAGGGTACTCATATAGCGCCCGTGAAAGAGAATTTGGACCAGCTTCTGCGCTACCACTTTCACTCCTTGATGATCAAATGGAATGGAACATCGGCGCTTTCTACCGCTACACACATTATTTTAATCAAACATTCTCTGTATGGGGCCAGTTTGGTGTTGGTTACCTCAATGGCGATATAACCCGAGACAGGATCGATACGGTTGGAAACATTGCCCGCGTTGCAACAACTGTGAACGACTACCATGGCTTCCGCGCTTATATTACACCTGCCTTCGCGATCAACGTGCACAATGGCTGGGCACTGAATTTCGGCTTCGGTGGTATCGAATATAGGAATGTTAATTTTGACGATTTCGCTGCCGGCGACATCATACCTGAGTCGGAAAGCAGGTTCAACCTGACCTTCGGCCAACAGTTGAATGTAGGTATCTCAAAAAACATAGGCTGTGGTTTCTGGAGCAAGAAAAAAGCTCCTAAAGAGCCGGGCATGGATACACGCGGCATGAAACAAGATCAGGAAGACGACGACGACGAATAGTCTTCTCTACAAATAGTTGAAAAGCGGGGTTTTACCCCGCTTTTTTATTGCCCTGACATGGGTGCAAGCTTACCTGCCATTTTGTACCTTTGCAGCCCGGAAAGCACTTATTCAGCTTTCTCTATTTTAAAAGATCTTATATGTCTTATTCTCCCAAGCATAAAGTGCGCATTGTAACTGCGGCCTCCCTGTTCGACGGCCACGATGCTGCCATCAACATCATGCGTCGTATGATGCAGGCAAGCGGTGCTGAAGTGATACACCTGGGCCACGACCGTAGCGTGCAGGAAGTAGTGGATTGCGCCATACAGGAAGATGCCAATGCTATTGCCATCACCTCTTACCAGGGCGGCCACGTTGAGTACTTTAAATACATGTACGACCTACTGAAGGAGCGCAACTGCGGACACATAAAGATCTTTGGCGGTGGTGGTGGTGTGATATTGCCTACTGAGATAGAGGAACTGCACAATTATGGCATCACCCGCATCTACTCTCCCGACGATGGCCGCGCTATGGGCCTGCAGGGCATGATCGACGACCTGATACAAAGGAGCGACTTCCCGACCGGCAACCAGCTGAACGGCGAAGTAGGCCACCTGGTTGATAAAGAACCCAAATCAATAGCACGCCTGATATCCGCAGTGGAGAATTACCACGACCTGCCGGAAACGCAGGCCATGCTGAAGAAGATAACCGAGCAAGCTGCTAAGTCTAAAACACCCATACTGGGTATCACAGGTACCGGTGGTGCAGGTAAGAGCTCGCTGGTAGATGAGATAGTGCGCAGGTTCCTCCTTGACTTTAAGGACAAGAACATTGGTCTTATCTCTGTCGACCCGTCGAAACGTAAAACAGGCGGTGCGCTGCTGGGCGACCGTATCCGTATGAATGCCATCCGCAACAGCAGGGTGTACATGCGTTCTATGGCTACCCGCCAAAGCAACCTCGCGGTTTCAAAATACATTTTGGATGCAGTTAACATTCTGAAGGCTGCCAACTACGACCTGATCATCCTCGAAACGTCAGGTATCGGTCAGAGCGATACGCAGATCACTGACTACTGCGACATGAGCATGTATGTGATGACTCCGGAATACGGTGCTGCCACACAGCTCGAGAAGATCGACATGCTGGACTTTGCTGATATCGTTGTCATCAACAAATTCGACAAACGCGGCGCTATGGATGCCCTGCGCGACGTGAAGAAACAATTCCAGCGCAACCACAAACTGTTTGATAAGAACCCGGATGATATGCCGGTGTTCGGCACCATCGCTTCACAGTTCAACGACCCCGGTACCAACACGATGTACAAATCGCTGATGGACCTCGTGGTATCAAAAACAGGTGCTGCGCTGAATTCGAACTTCCACATCAGCAACGAGATGAGCGAGAAGATCTATATCATTCCGCCGGCTCGTACCCGTTACCTCAGCGAGATATCGGAGAACAACCGCAAGTACGACAAATGGGCTAAGGACCAGAGTGCCGTTGCTCAAAAGCTGTTTGGTATCAAGAAAACCATTGAAACCATTCAGGATACTAACGCTGACGATAAAGACAGGCTGGTAAAGACCCTGCAAGAAGTCTACAGCAAAACAGAAATGGAGCTGGACCCTAAGAACAAACACCTGCTGGAAAACTGGGATAAAAAGAAACACCTCTTTACAGACGAGTACTATGTTTTCAAAGTGCGCGATAAAGAGCTGAAGATAAAAACGCACACGGAATCACTCTCGCATACACAGATACCTAAAGTTGCTGTACCTAAGTTTGAAGCATGGGGCGAAATACTGTACTGGGCACTGAGCGAGAACTTCCCCGGCGAATTCCCTTATGCTGCGGGTATCTATCCATTCAAGCGCGAGGGCGAAGACCCGACGCGTATGTTTGCCGGTGAGGGTGGACCAGAGCGTACCAACAAACGCTTCCACTACGTATCGCTGGGTATGCCGGCTAAACGTTTGAGTACTGCGTTTGATAGCGTTACTCTTTACGGACAGGATCCTGACCACCGCCCGGATATTTATGGTAAAGTGGGCAACTCGGGCGTAAGCATTTGCTGCCTCGACGATGCCAAGAAACTGTATAGCGGTTTCCACCTCGCAGATCCGAAAACATCGGTATCGATGACCATCAACGGTCCTGCACCTACCATTACTGCCTTCTTCATGAACGCAGCCATCGACCAGCAGTGCGAACTGTACATCAAAGCAAACGGACTGGAAGATGAAGTGAACAAAAAGATCGACGCGATATACAAAGAGAAAGGTTTGCCTCGTCCTACGTACAACCCATCAACGTTTGGTGGTGGCGCTATAGGCTCGCTGCCTGAAGGTAACGATGGACTGGGTCTGATGCTGCTGGGTGTTACCGGCGACCAGGTGCTGCCTGCTGATGTGTACGCTAAGATCAAAGTTGATACACTGAAAGCCGTGCGCGGTACCGTGCAGGCCGATATCCTGAAAGAAGACCAGGCGCAAAACACCTGCATCTTCTCTACAGAATTCTCGCTGCGTGTGATGGGTGATGTACAACAGTACTTTATCAACAACGGCGTGCGCAACTTCTATTCAGTATCTATCAGCGGTTACCACATTGCAGAAGCAGGTGCTAACCCGATATCACAGCTGGCATTCACGCTGTCTAACGGTTTCACGTTTGTAGAGTACTACCTGAGCCGCGGCATGAACATCGACGATTTTGCGCCGAACCTGTCGTTCTTCTTCAGCAATGGTGTAGATCCTGAGTACAGTGTGATCGGTCGCGTAGCCCGCCGCATCTGGGCCAAGGCCATGAAAAATAAATATGGCGGTAACGAGCGCTCGCAGATGTTGAAATACCACATCCAGACATCAGGCCGCTCACTGCACGCGCAGGAGATCGACTTCAACGATATACGTACTACGCTGCAGGCACTGTATGCGATATACGACAACTGTAACTCGCTGCACACAAACGCTTACGATGAAGCGATCACTACGCCAACGGAAGAAAGCGTTCGTCGCGCGATGGCTATACAGCTCATCATCAATAGGGAGCTGGGTCTCGCCAAGAACGAGAACCCGCTGCAAGGTTCCTTCATCATCGAAGAGCTGACCGACCTGGTAGAAGAAGCTGTATTGTCAGAATTCGACCGCATAACAGAACGTGGTGGCGTGCTGGGCGCGATGGAGACCATGTACCAACGTAGTAAGATACAGGAAGAAAGCCTGTATTACGAAACACTGAAACACACGGGTGAGTTCCCCATTATCGGCGTGAATACATTCTTGAGCAGTAAAGGTTCACCGACGGTGATACCACAAGAAGTGATACGTTCTACTACCGAAGAAAAAGAATTCCAGATACAGACGGCACAAAACCTGTGGAAACGCAGCGGCGACCTGGGCCAGGAAAGACTGCACACCCTGCAGCAGGCTGCTATTCACAACCAGAACATCTTTGAAGAACTGATGGAAACAGCGAAGTATTGCTCGCTGGGCCAGATCACCAAAGCCCTGTTTGAAGTAGGTGGCCAGTACCGCAGGAACATGTAACCTGTTTCTAACTAATAGTTTATTGAAACGCGCATCTCCACGATGCGCGTTTTTTGTTTTTAATGAGGGTACAGTTTTTATAAGCTTTCCTTAACAGATGAGAAAAGCTTTAAGGATCAGTGCTATTGTGGTAACCGGCTTACTGTTGCTTGTTACTATCATAATGCTATGGCTGACAACCAACTCCGGTAAGAATTTTCTGCGCTTGCGCATCATCTCGTACATGGAAAAAAGGTTGCACACCGATGTGCAGATAGGCAAGCTTGATTATAAATTACCAGAACGGGTAGAGTTATTCGACGTGTATTTTGGCGACCAGCGGAAGGATACTTTGCTGTCAGCCAGGCACATGCGTGTGAACATCGATATGGTGCGGCTATTGACCAACCAGGTACAGATAGAAGAGATACAAATAGACAACGCCGTTTCCCATCTTTACCGCAAAGTTCCCGATACCGCATTCAACTTCGATTATGTGGTCAAAGCTTTTGTGGCACCACCCAATCCGCAGGCACAAGATGCGCCAACTGATTCTACCGGCAGGATACAACTTGATATCAGGCGGTTGATACTCAACAAGGTATATGTAAGTTACGACGACTACACCGGCGGCGACAGGTTTGCTATAGGTATTGATACACTACAAACCACAGTAAATAAAGTTGACCCTTACAATCATGACTACCGCATTGATGCTTTGTATATCAACGGTATGAAATCCAGCTTTAATATGGATACCTCTTACCTGGTGAAGAAACCAAAGAAAGGTGGACTGCTCCCTAATGTTACCTTCCGCGAAATAAACCTGAAAAACATCATATTCAATTTCAAGAACAACAACGACCAGATCGCATTCGACCTGAACATTGGGTTGCTATTTACCCATCCGGAAATGGTAAACCTGAGAACACAGGACATAATGGTAAACGATCTGCGGCTTGATTCGTCCAACATCGTTTTGCAAATGGGACGAAAAGCAGCAGCACGGGCCGAGAAACTGGTAAAAACAAATCCCGTCCAGTCAAAAAAATGGCGCTTCATCGCAAAGACGGTGAAGATGAACGGAATCGACTACAAAATGGACAATGCCGCCATGCAGCCGCTTAGCTATGGCTTGGATTATGCGCACCTTAACCTGCACAATATAGTAGTAGATGCACAGGACCTCAGGTACACCACCGATACCATCAGCGCCAATGTTCGCCACCTGGCAGCCGCCGATAAAAGCGGCCTGGATGTAAAAGACCTGCGTACCGTATTCATGTACCATCCTGAAGGCATGTACTTCCGTAACCTGTACCTGCAAACCTCGCGCAGTATATTGCACGACTATGCAGCGGTATCCTTCCCATCTATCAAGGCTCTGAAGGAACGACCACAGTTGGCCAAAGTACAAGCTAACCTGGAGAACAGCACGCTGGGCGTACAGGACGTGCTGCTGTTTGCGCCGCAATTAAGAAAACTCCCGTTCTTCAATAAGTACCAGAATGAGATTGTAAAAATCACACTTGTTGGTGACGGCCAGGTGAGTGCACTCAACATCAAACGTTTCCAGCTGCAGGGATTCGATAATAGTTATGTAGACGTAAGTGGTATTGTAACCGGTGCACCGGATCCTCGGTCAATAAGATATTCATTCAACATCAGGCAGCTGCAGTCCAAAGAATCAGTGGCCGCGCCTTGGGTACCCAGGGCTACGTTGAAGACGATGGACCTGCCTTCTGCCTTTAGCGTGAATGGTAAAATAAGCGGCACGGTATCGAGTGCTAATATGGACCTTATTGCAACCACTACTGATGGCAATGTAACGGTAAAAGGCCCGGTGGCTTTTGGCAGACGGGGACGCGAAACATATGACCTGTACGTGAAGGCAGACAGGTTGAACATCGGCAAGATCATCATGCAGCCCAAAACTGTTGGCAAAGTAACCGGAACGTTCTATGCCAGGGGTCAGGGTTTTGACATCAATTATATGAATGCGGTAGTACGTGGAGATGTTGCTTCCGCTACAGTACTTGGTTATACTTATCGCAATGCCCACGTTAACGCTACCATCGATCGCAAAACTGCCGATATAGATATCAACTCAAAAGACCCGAATGCAAACCTGAGCTTTAAAGGCAGTATTGATTTTGGTAAAAAATACCCTGCTATATACGGCAAGCTGGTTTCCGTAAACCTCGACCTGCAAAAACTGGGTTTCACGCCAAACCCATTGCGTATAGCCGGGACCTTTGAGGCAGATATCAGTTCACTGAATCCTGATTATCCGGTTGGCAGTGTCTATGCTGACAAACCTGTTGTTTGGGTCAATGGCGAACGCTTCCAGCTCGACAGTGTTTATGTCAGTTCAACACCCAGCGACGATAGCGGCAACTATATAGTGATAAACACAGGAGATATACAGGCGATCATATCAGGGCATACACCGCTCACCCAGATCGGCAATATCGTCCAGAGCCATATTAATCGGCATTATGCTATTAGCGCAATAGATAGTGTCAGGGCCATACGTTCAGCGCCTGCACACTACGACCTTGCTGTAAATGCTTTCGTTAAAGACGGCGCTATGATACGCGCGCTTGTTCCGGGCTTGCAAAGCATGGATACAGCCCGCCTCGTCGCCGGCCTTACACCGAATACGATATTCCTTGACGCATCGGCGCCGCGTGTACAGTACAACAATATGACCATACTGAATACGCAGGCCAATGTAAAGGGTGATAATGCCGGACTTAACTATAGTGTTACAGTAGATAGGTTCACTGGCGGCGGTATGGATTTCTGGTATGCTTCTGCAACAGGCACAGTTGCCAACAAGGAAATCACGTCAAAGATCAGTATAGCCGACCAGGAAAAACGCGAGCGCTTTGGTACGAGCTTTGTTTTCCACCAGCATCCTGATAAGCAGGAGATTCATATACGCGATGGCCTGGTGTTGAATTACAAACACTGGGATGTAACGCAGCCTAATGCCATCGTATTCTCGCCAACAGGCTTTTATGTCCAGAACTTCCGCATCAGCAACGGACCAGAATCCATTTCACTCAACAGCGCAGCCGCCGACTATTCCGCACCGCTGAATGTTGCTATCAACAACTTCCTGATGTCTAACATCACGGAGATAGTGAGCAAGGACACGGCGATAGCTAACGGCCTGATCAATGGCACGCTTACCCTACGCGACTGGAAGACTGCACCTAAGTTAAACGGCAATGTGCAGGTTGCTAATCTGTCGGTGATGGGTGACACCATAGGCGATGTGGATGCACAACTAAATAGCGCAACTATTAACAAAGTAGACGCGCGCATAGCCATCAATGGCCGCGGCAATGATGTGATCGTTACTGGCTTTTATTACCCGCAGGCCGTTAACGGCAACAACTTCGATCTGAATATGAAGATCAACACCATCAACGTACAGACGATCGAAGGACTGGCGCAATACCAGATTAAGAATAGCGTTGGTAATGTGCGCGGTGATCTGCACATAACCGGTACCCTCAGCAGACCTATTGTTCGTGGCGACCTTTATACCGACAGCCTGTCAACAACAATAGCCCTTGTAGGTGCACGGTACATGATGCCTAACGAGCATATCATATTTACACCGACCGGTATCGAGTTTGAAAATTTCAGGTTGATAGATGAAAGCGGCAATGCAGCCCTCGTAGAGGGTAAAGTATTTACACAAGACATGAGCAATCTTGGACTGGCTATGCGCCTGCAGGCAAATCGTTTCTGGCTGCTGAATACCACGGCAAAGGATAATGAGTACTTCTACGGCAAACTGCTGGTGAGCACCAACCTGAAGGCCAGCGGTAATATATGGGCGCCAGACATTACAGGAACCGTTACCGTACACGACAGTACTAAGATGACCGTAGTTGTACCTGAAAAAGAAGTAACCTTCCAGGAACGAGAAGGTATAGTTGAGTTCGTAGACATGCACGATACAGGCATGCACATCCTTCCTACTCCGCACGACACTGTAAAACGATTGGCGTTCAGGTCTGGTGCTTACATGAACGTAAACCTCGCAGTTGAAAAGAACGCAGAATTTACTGTGATAGTAGACCAGGGTACCGGTGACTTCCTGCGCATGCGCGGCGAAGCGAATTTGAATACTGTATTGAATCCTGACAGAACTGTGGGTGTTACCGGTGTCTACACCATCAACGAAGGAGCTTATGAACTGAACTATAGTTTTATTAAGCGCAGGTTTACTATACAACCGGGCAGCACCGTAACTTTTGCGGGAGATCCGTTTGAAGCACAACTAGACCTGAAGGCAATATATACAGCTAACGTACCACCATACGAGCTGGTAGAAAAACAGGTAACTGACCCCGCACAACTGGTGTATTATAACACAAGGCTGCCTTTCCAGATAGAGTTGAACCTACGTGGACAGGCTATGAAACCGGAGATCGGGTTTGACATAGTACTGCCTGATAACCGTAGCTATGGTCTGTCGGGAGACGTTACAGGATTGGTACAAGCTAAACTGGCTTTGCTGAGAAACAGTCCATCGGATATGAACAAGCAGGTGTTTGCCGTACTGCTGCTGAACCGTTTTGTATCTGACAACCCGTTTGAATCGGGCACCGGTATCGATCCGGGATTTGTGGCACGCCAGAGCGTGACACGTCTTATCAGCGAGCAGCTGAACCAGTTTGTTGGCGAGCTGATACAAGGCATAGACCTGACGCTGGATCTGCAGGCTACGGAAGACTACACCACAGGCGCACGCCGTAGCCGTACCGATCTCAACGTGGCAGCATCTAAACGCCTGCTGAATGACAGGCTTACAATAACCGTTGGCAACAACTTTGAGCTGGAAGGACAAAATAGCAACCGCAACCAGAACAGCGCTATCATACCCGGTAATATAGCAGCCGACTATGAACTATCGCGCACGGGCAGGTATAAGGTAAGGCTATATCGCAAAACTGAGAACGATGATATCATACGCGGTTATGTGAGTTCGACAGGTGCCAGCTTCATACTCGCCGCCGATTATAACCGTTTACGCAACCTGTTCATCAGCCGTCGCAAGCAATTGAGGAGAATGGAGGAAAGGGAAAAGGCAAGGCAGGAACAAGTACCTCCAAATCCACCAGTAAGATCTACCGCACGCAAGTAAATATGTCAACCAACTACCATCGCATACAACTCCTTTTACTCGCCTGCCTGCTGCTGTCATCATGCAGTGGCATCAGGTGTTTGCCTGAAGGAGACACGCTATATACGGGATCGAGGGTCAACATCAAAGACCCCAATAACAGTCCGCGTCGTTTAAGGAAGGTTGTTCAAGCCGACCTTGATAAAGCAGTTCGTCCCAAACCCAACGGAACGCTACTAGGCTGGCGTGTAAAACTCGCTATGTATGGCTTGTCCGGTTGTGATTCAAACGTCGGCAAAGGCATTCGTGGATTTATTAGAAGATTTGGCGAACCGCCTGTACCTGCCAGCGCTTTCGACTCTACCAAGAATCGCAAGCTGCTTGAAAATGTGTTACAAAATCGCGGCTTCTTTTATCCAAGCATCAACGTTACCACCAACACACGGCGCCGAAAAACACATGCGACTTTTGATGTGAACACTGGCCCGCTTTATACCATCCGCAATGTGTACTTCCCAGGCGACAGCAGCAAGCTCTCGTTAGATATTGCCGCGCAACAACCCAAAACGCTGCTGGAAAAAGACGCGCCTTTCAACCTCGACCTGATAAAAGGCGAGCGTGAGCGCATAGACAAACACCTGAAAGAGATCGGCTATTATTATTTTACACCGGACTATCTGATTGTTCGCACAGACAGCTCTGTTGGCGACCATAAAGTAGATATGTATGTACAGGTAAAGGACGACATACCAGACGACGCGGATGAAGTCTACAGCATCAACCAGGTATATATCTATCCCAACTTCCGGCTGGGCCAGCGCGACAGGAGAAGACGTGACACTACGCTACAGGCCAGGAAAGAAGACACCACCTTCTATGAACGTTATTACATTATAGGTGGCAGGAACCGTTACAAACCGCAGCTGTTCACACAAGCCATGCAGTTCTACCCCGGCGACCTGTGGAATCGTACCGACCAGAACATGGCACTTAACAGGCTGGTGAACATGGGTACATTCAAATTTGTGCGTAATGAGTTTGATGATATCGGCGACAACCTGCTGAATACATTCTACTACCTCACGCCTATGCCAAAAATGTCGTTGCGGGCGGAGGTGAATGGTTATACCAAGAGCGACAGCCGCACCGGTTCTAATCTCACCTTTGGCTGGCGGAACCGCAATACGCTACGCGGTGCAGAGTTGCTTGCCATCACGGCTAATGTAGGCTCAGAGATTCAGCGTGGCGGACAAAATCTGAACGTGAACACTTTCCAGTTTGGACTGGAACCGAGTCTCACCGTGCCGCGCTTCGTCGTTCCTTTCTGGGATCCGAAATCGTCCAGCATCTTTGTTCCG
Organism: Polluticoccus soli; assembly: GCF_029269745.1. Lineage (NCBI taxonomy): Bacteria > Pseudomonadati > Bacteroidota > Chitinophagia > Chitinophagales > Chitinophagaceae > Polluticoccus > Polluticoccus soli. The sequence continues at coordinate 1,327,379 of NZ_JARJHT010000001.1, forward strand.
AAAACCGTGATAAAGGTCGGTTACGACGCTATTCTGCGGCCACCATTATACCTGCTGCACTCCTTCAGGGGCAACTACGGTTATGAGTGGAAAGAGAATATCAACTCAGAGCACCTATTGTATCCGATCAACATCAACTATGTTACCATCGATACACTAAACGAAGACACAACTATTTTCATCAATTACAACAACCTGCTGTTTGATGGGTTGATCATAGGGCCTACCTATGAATGGACCTACTCAACACGTGTAACGGAGCAGCCGCATCTGCATGACTTCTATTTCAATGGGCTGGCCGATCTTTCGGGCAATATACTGGGACTTGCTCAGCGATCAAGCCTCGACGAGCCACCGAAAGAGCTGTTCGGCCAACCGTATGCGCAGTACATGAAGTTTGCAGTGGACTTCCGACACTATATGAACTATGACTATGGGCCGTTTGCAATTTGGGCCAACCGCATCATCATTGGCTTCGGTTATCCCTATGGGAACTCACAGATATTGCCCAACATCAAACAATTCTTCAGTGGTGGTAACAGTAGCTTGCGCGGCTTCCGATCGAGACTGGTAGGCCCCGGCACCTTCCATGAAGACCCGGACAACCAGACCTTGGTGGAAACCCTTGGTGATATCAAACTGGAGATAAACACGGAGATACGCAGGCAACTATACAGCTTTGTGCACGGTGCCGTATTTATGGATGCGGGTAACATCTGGACCTACCGACCTAACCCCGTGTATAATAACCTGGGCGCCTTCAGCAGCAAGTTCCTCAGCGAATTAGCCATGGACGTCGGTGTCGGTCTCAGGCTCAACTTCCAGATACTGGTGCTCCGTATAGACGTTGGCGTACCTATACGCAAGCCGTGGCTGTCTGAACAAAACCGTTTTGTTACCTCGTTCGATCCCGCAAGCGCGAACTGGCGTAAAGACAACGTAATCCTCAATTTCGCGATCGGTTATCCGTTCTAACTCCGAAAGATAATTGGCAAATACCCTGTACCGCCGTACGGGGTATTTTCATTTTGTGCAAATAAGCCTTTGGCATTAGTGCTTATCTTGCATCACTATCTATAATGCGATGAAATATCTACCGATAACACCTAAGTTATATACTCAAAACCGCCAGCGGTTTGCGAAGATGATGAAGCCGAACTCGATCGCCATCTTCCCGGGTAACCCTGTGCTGCAAACCAATGCCGATGCTATTTACACGTACCGCCCTAATTCAGATGTATTGTGGCTGTCGGGCATAGTGCAGGAAAAATCGATGGTTGTACTCTACCCCGACAATCCCGACAAGAACGCCCGCGAGATATTGGTCCTGCTGCGTCCTAACGAACACCTCGAAAAATGGGAAGGCCACAAACTGCGTAAGGATGAGGCTACTGCGATTTCAGGCATCAAGAATGTGCAGTGGCTGGATAGCTTTGATGCAATGCTGCATGCCATGGTGCACAATGCAGACAATATATACCTGAACAGTAACGAGAACGACAGACTGGATACGTCACTTATCCGTCCCGACTTGTTTTATGTGCACGAGTTCATGAAACGCTATCCGCTGCACAACTATGAGCGCGCTGCAAAGATCACAAAAGAGTTACGCGCGGTAAAGACAAAAGAAGAAGTAGATGTAACGAAACACGCGATCGATATCACCAGCAAGGCTTTTACCCGCGTGCTGCAATTCGTTCGTCCCGGTGTATACGAGCACGAGATAGAGGCCGAGATCACACACGAGTTCCTACGCAACCGTGCAACCAGACATGCTTACGACTGCATTATCGCATCGGGAGACAGGGCGCGCGTGCTGCACTACGTTGAGAACAACCAGGAATGTAAGGATGGCGAGCTCATTCTTATGGACTTTGGCGCTGAGTACGGCAACTATGCTGCCGACCTGACACGTACCATTCCTGTGAATGGCAAATTCACCAAGCGCCAGAAAGAAGTATATAACGCAGTACTTGCCGTGCACGACTTTGCGAAGACGCTATTGAAACCCGGCATCTCTATTCTCGACTATACAGCCAAGGTGAACCAGGAAACAGAGAAGCAGTGTTTAAAACTTGGACTGATCACGAAGACGGACATTAAGAACCAGGATCCGGAAAATCCTGCATACCGCAAATACTTCTATCACGGTGTATCTCACCACCTGGGAATAGATGTGCACGACATCGGTCCACGCATCACACCGTTGAAAGAAGGCATGTTGCTCACAGTAGAACCCGGCCTCTACATTGAAGAAGAACAAATGGGCATCCGCATAGAGAACAATATCTGGATCACGAAAACGGGCAACATAGACCTGTTCAAAGGCATACCGATAACGGTGGAAGAAATAGAAGCCGCGATGAAAAGAAGGAAATAAAAAAAAGCCCCGTTACCACGGGGCTTTTTCTATTGTTATATCGTTTAGCGCAGTCTGTCCAGCGACTTTACCAGCTTTTGATCTTTCCTGATACCACGCAATGCAAGTATATGGAAGATGAACGACAACACCGGCAGCACAAAACCTGCGCGGTAAGTGCCGTTAGTTGGTGCAGAACTACCTGTATTTGTAATGTTGCCAATCGACATCAGCGTAGCAGCAACAAACCCAATGGTTAGCACCATACTGAGCCACACCAAAGTTTTCTGGCTTGAGCGGTTTTTAAATAAGAAGATGGCAAGGAAGGGCAGTGCAGTGATAGCCACAGCCAGCACCATCAGCAACGGATTACTCATTGCTTCGAAATTCACTGTCTTTGCAGCACCACCTACTGTAGTATCATAGCGGTATAGATCCAGCATGAATAACCCGGCATTTGCCAGCGCTGCCAGCAGCAACCAAATTGTTTGTACGCGTTGTATCATAGGTCCAATTTACTAATTCTGTTTTACTTGATCATATCTGCGCCGAAATAAGGGCGCAATACTTCAGGTAGTGTTATTCCTTCGGGTGTTTGATTATTCTCCAGCAGGCAGGCCATGATGCGTGGCAATGCCAGGGAGCTGCCGTTGAGCGTATGCACCAGCTGCGTTTTATTATCTCCGCCTTTGAAACGGATCTTCATCCTGTTGGCCTGGAACACTTCAAAGTTTGAAACAGAGCTAACTTCCAGCCAACGCTCCTGCGCGGCACTGTACACTTCAAAATCGTAAGTAAGTGCAGAAGTAAAGCTCATATCTCCACCACACAAACGCAGTATACGGTATTGCAGCCCCAGGTTTTGCAACAGCTTCTCGATATGGTCCACCATTTCCTGGTGCGCTTCGTAGCTTTTCTCTGGGTGCACCAGTTGCACCACCTCTACTTTATCGAACTGGTGAACACGGTTGAGGCCACGTACGTCTTTGCCATAAGAACCGGCCTCGCGACGGAAGCATGGTGTGTAGGCAGTCATTTTTATTGGCAGTGATGATTCAGCAACGATCTCGTCGCGGTACACATTGGTAACAGGAACTTCCGCTGTTGGTATCAGGTAGAAACCATCAACTGTCACATGGTACATCTGTCCTTCTTTATCGGGCAGCTGACCGGTACCATACGCGGTTGCTTCGTTCACCATATAAGGCGGATAATACTCTTTATAACCCGCGTCTATATTATAGTTGAGGAAGTAGTTGATGAGCGAGCGTTGCAGCTTAGCACCTTGTCCAATATACACAGGGAAACCACTGCCGGTTATTTTATTACCCAGCTCAAAGTCCACCAGTTTGTATTTGTCCATCAGGTCCCAGTGGGCCAGCTTTTGCGTACTCAGATCTGGCGTACTGCCGCCTTGCTTCACTACTTCATTTTCTTCCGGTGTTTTACCAAAGGGAACACTACTGTGTGGCATGTTTGGCAATTTCACCAGTGTATCGTGCAGTTCTTCTTCCAGCTCAGCCAGTTTAACCGACAGTTCTTTGGTTTTGTCTTTATTCAGCGATACCTGCGCTTTCAGGGTTTCAGCTTCTGCTTTCTCGCCTTTGGCCATCAGCTGGCCGATGTTTTTGGATGCCGAATTGATCGCTGCCAGAAGGGTATCGTTCTCAGCCTGCAAGTGCCTGCGGCGTTCATCCATTTCTATGATCTGGTCTACCAGCTCCGGTTCTTTGAAGTTCTTCTTCTTCAAACCGTCCAGTATCAGCTCCTTGTTTTGCCTGAATAATTGTATGGGCAGCATATCGGTTAATTATGCGGCAAATATAATGTTTAGCATCGTTTGCCCCTAAATCCACTGGCTCTGTTCAGGAAGCTTGCCCGCTATCCCGTTCTAACACGGAATGTTAAAATCATTTATTGGTACCCGGACGAGGTGCTTTGGGGTACTATTTTTCTACCAACCGATGGTTAGAGTTTCCTGCTATGAAGAACCTCATCCTGATATGCTTACTGTTGCCGGCGGTCGCCGCAGCACAATCGCAGGATGACTGTGAACAGGCCATGGTACGGTTCAGCCAGTACTACAACGAGCAGAATTCAAAAAAGATAATCGAACTGTTCGCTCCGCAAACACAGCAATTCGTTGAGACCGCCTTTGATAAAGAGAACATAGGCGATCTTATCAAACGCTACGGACCGATCCAATCCTTCAAATATATTGGAGTAACCAGGGAAGGTGGTATGATCATCTTCAAAACGCAATTTGAAAACCAGACACTGCCCACGGGCTTCACGTTAGAAGAGAGCAATAAGTTTGGTACGTTTCGCTTCAATGCCAGGTCCGATGAGATAGACGAAATGATGCTCAATTCACAATAGCATAGTAGTCAACTCCCAGTTAAATTGAGCCATTGTGTTCCTTTGCAACATTGCTGGTAACAGGGGTTGCAAAGGCAAAACTAATGTCTTATATTTCTGATATGAAGAACCTCATCCTTATATCCTTTCTCGTTCCGGCCATGGCAATGGCTCAGTCAAAAGAAGATTATGAGCGGGCCATGAGCAGGTTTAAACACTATTACAACAAAAGCAAGACCGAAAAGCTGGCAGATCTTTTTTTGCCTGACGCTAAAGAATTTGTCGAAAAAACGTTTGGAGGAGAAGGACCTGGAAATGCAATGAAAGAGTATGGTCGCATAAAATCGTTCAGCTACCTTGGTGTAGCCAAAGAAGATGGCGTTACGATATTCAAAACTGAGTTTGAAAAACAAACAGTTGCAACCAGCTTTACACTGGAAGAGGGAAACAAGTTCGGTACGTTCCGTTTTCATACCAATACCGACGAGATAGAAGCGATGCTGCGCGATTCATAGCCAGCGCTAAATCGTTACATTTGCTGTATGATCCTTTCAGCAATAGTAGCCACCGATGAACATAATGCCATTGGTAAGAACAACCAGTTGCCATGGCGCCTGCCCGAAGACCTGAAATTCTTCAAGAAAACAACCATGGGCAAGCCTGTGCTGATGGGCAGAAAGACCTGGGATTCGCTGGGTGGCAAACCTTTGCCGGGAAGGCTCAACATCGTTTTATCACGTCAAACAGACCTGAGCCTACCCGAAGGCGTAGAACTGGCAAACGACCTGCAGACTGCTATTAAAAAGCTGGAAACCGAGACAACGGAAGAAGCCTTTGTAATTGGCGGCGGACATGTGTTTACAGAAGCGCTGCCACTTCTCGACCGCATGTACATTACAGAAGTGAAAACTGTCGTACAGGACGCAGATGCCTTCTTCCCGCATGTGGACCATAGTCACTGGAAGCTGGTTTGGGAAGAAGCACACAACAAAGACGAGAAGCACGCTTTCGATTACACCTTCAAGCAGTACGAACACATCAACCTGTGACGCTGCACGCACTCGTTCAATACTTATTGTACAAACGGAAAGCCAAAGGCCGCCACGGTACGCATTCGCCGTTTGTGTATGCATTTATAGAGGACGGCATTCAAAAGATAAAGGCCAAATCTTTAAAGGAATTGCTGCGCACTTACTTCACTGATAAGAAGCTTGTATTTGTAGAAGAACAACAGGCCACACGGCAGGTGAAGAATCTATTTGACAGCACAAGGCCCGATACGATCATTGCGATAAAAGACATTCATGCTACGCAGGAAGCAACCGACGAATGGGATAAACTAAGTAGCAGCTCCCGGGTAACGCTCAGTGTCGACCTGTATCAATATGGCCTGCTCTTCTTCGATCCTGCATTTAAACAAAAGCAGCATTTTATTGTAAAATATCCCGCATAAAAAAGCAACGGCATACAACTCCCCTCCTTAGTTAAGGAGGGGCGACTGGCAGAGGGCGCAAGCCCGTTGTCAGTCGGGGTGGTTGAAAAGCTGAAGATTGGGTGGACAGCTTATGTATCGAGACACAACCCGCTCACGCACGAGGCCGGCGCACGCCCCTCTCAAGAGGAAGAAGAATAATCCTCTATAAATTCACTTTGCTGAAATATTCCTGCCATTTTGAAATGGAGTTGTCCCTCTTGTCTTCCACCGCAATTTCTACCTTTTGCAGTATGCCATCTTCATACTTAAAGCTTCTGGTCAATGTATAATACTGAAGGTAAAATGTATCGCTTCTGATCGTGTTGTCACTTATACGGAAGCTGAACGAGTACAGCAGCTCATTGTATGGTATGCCATAACTCACAAAAAATAATGGAATAATGCCATCTCTAAAACTGAACGTATCACCCTTGCGATCAGGATCACTTTCGAGAAGAAATGACAGATCTTTTAAGTAAGGTTTAGACAAATCATATCTATCGTGAATAGCCCAAAGAAGTGGATTCAAAGTATCTTCCTGCCCGCAAACTCTCCTGGCAAACTTGTATCGCGTAATTATCCTGCTATCGAAATTGTATTCAGGATGAAACTCTACGATACAGCGTTCGTTGCCTTTATGTTCAAACACGGCTGAATCGTACACCTGCCAGTTGTTTATCGCATATGTTAGTCTAGCAGTAGGTTCTTCTCCGTTAAAATACATTTTCTCGCAAATGTAGTTCTCGGAAGAAAAATGATTGTTCCCTTCAAAATTGCATCGCTTAATGATCATTACTTGTTGCTGGGCATCAGCAGCTAAGCAACAAAGCAGGTAGGAAATCAGATTTATGTATCTGATGACTTTAGACATGAAACTAAGATATTTAATGTGGTGTCAGGTGTTTCCCCCTGACACCTTAATATCATACAAAATAAAAAAGCCCCGCGATGAGCGGGGCTTTTTTTCTACTAAGATTAATTACCTCTTGGCTCGGTATAATCGGCGCTGTCGCTGCCTGCGCTGCTGCCCATGAAATTGTCTACCATGCCCTGCATCATTGGAGGCAGTTGAGATTGTATAAATTCTTTGATCGTTTGAATCGATTTTACGGCTTGCTCCTGTGTAAGACCTGCACGTTCCATCAATAACTTTTCCAGTTGTTCCATTCGATAGTTGTTTTAGAGATTATGCTGCTTTAAGATAATCAAGTTTTGAATGCTCAAGCATCTGCCTTGCATAGTCCAGCGTCAGTTTGAACGTGCCATCGTGTTTTTCAGAAGGCAGGTCGAACATCGCATCTGTCAGTATCATTTCGCAGATAGCCCTCAGGCCACGGCCACCCAGCTTGTATTCAATGGCTTTTTCTACCATATACTCCAGCGCGGCGTCTTCTACTTCCAGCTTGATGCCCTCGTATTCGAACAGCTTGCCGTATTGTTTGATGAGCGCATTCTTCGGCTCGGTCAGGATACGTTTGAGTGCGTCCTTATCCAGCGGATTCAGGTACGTAACTATCGGCAGGCGGCCAAGCAACTCAGGTATCAAACCAAAACTGCGCAGATCCTGTGAGTTCACGTATTGCAGCAGGTTGGCCCTGTCTACTTCTTTCGCTGCGCGGATGGCGTTGTAACCGATAGACGAAGCCTGCACCCTGCGGGCGATCATCTTGTCGATACCTTCGAAAGCGCCGCCACAAATGAACAGGATGTTCTGTGTATTCACTTTTACCATCTTTTGCTCAGGGTGCTTGCGTCCGCCCTGTGGTGGCACCAGCACTTCCGAACCTTCCAGCAGTTTCAGCATAGCCTGCTGAACGCCTTCGCCGCTCACATCGCGGGTAATGGATGGGTTATCGCCTTTACGGCCAATTTTATCTATCTCATCGATATATACGATACCACGCTCAGCAGCAGCCACGTCAAAATTGCAGCTTTGCAACAAGCGGCTCAGGATGCTTTCCACGTCCTCGCCAACATAACCTGCTTCTGTAAACACCGTAGCGTCTACAATAGCGAACGGCACCTGCAACAGGCGGGCGATGCTTTTAGCCAGCAGGGTCTTACCCGTACCGGTCTCGCCTACCATAACGATGTTCGATTTTTCGATCTCAACATCGTCTACCACAGGCAACATCAGCCTTTTGTAGTGGTTGTATATAGCTACCGATAATATCTTTTTAGCGTCGTCCTGTCCTATTACATACTGGTCGAGGAATTCTTTTACTTCGCGGGGCTTGTAGACCTTGTGTTGCTTCAGGGTGTCCTGGTGGCTTTCTTTCTTCTTCTTATTGTCGTCACCTGTGGCCTCCTGCAACAGATGATGAGCGTTCTCTATGCATTGATCGCAGATATTACCCTTCATACCGGTAAACAAGATGTTTACATCACTCTCTGCACGATCACAAAAAGAACATTTTCTCTCTGTTTGTTTTGCCATAAATTTTCCAAAAAACGTTGAACTGCAAAGGTACGAAGACTGCCGGGATTATAACCTATGTGAAAATGTGAAAATATATTACGCAGCCGCTTGTCACACGCGATTGTCTATCTTGCAGCAGTTATGCAGCCCCTGCTTTCCACAAACGGTACCGGCGCCCTTTTTGCAGATATTATACTTCCGCTAAATCTTTCTCGCACACTTACTTATGGTGTGCCTGTAGATATGCAGGGGGCTATCCGCACGGGTATGCGCGTAGAAGTATCGCTGGGGAAGAACAAGGTCTATTCCGGCATTGTTGACAGGCTGCACCACGAAAAACCCGAGTTATACGAGGTTAAACCCATCCGCCAGCTGATAGACGAGGAGCCGGTGGTAAATGACACACAGCTCCAGTTCTGGAAATGGATAGGTGATTACTATATGGCCGAGCCCGGCGAAGTAATGCAGGCAGCACTGCCTGCCCACCTTAAGCTGCAGGGCGAAACCCGGCTGCAATGGGCTCCTCAGGATATAGATGTGGTGTACGAGTGGAGCGACGCAGCCTATCCCGCTGCCGAATCGCTCGAAAACCGCGGTGAGCTCACCATGACCGAGTTGCGCAGCATCACGGGCGCCAGGCATTTCAATGGAGTGCTGCAGGAGCTGATCGAGAACCAGGTGGTGATCATTAAAGATGCGCTGGAGCCGGAATACCGTCCCAAGAAGGAGCGGGTGGTAACGCTGGCCGAAGAGTTTACGGGCGACGAAGCACTGCATGCTTTGTTCGACGAGCTGTCGCGCGCGCCTAAGCAACTGGAACTGCTGATGGCCTACATCGAACTGTCGATGAAGAATGGCACGGTGCGGCAGGCAGATATCATTGAGCGGACCAGCGCCACGGCTGCGCAGGTAAAGGCACTGGCCGACAAAGGCATTTTCAAAGTAAAAGAAGTTGAAGTAGACCGGCTGGTGTTTGGCAAAAAGCAGGAGGAAAAAGAGATAGTATTCACCCTCGCACAGCAAAAAGCTTACGATGAACTGCTGCAAAGCATGGACGAAAAAGATGTGGTGCTGCTGGAAGGTGTAACCGGTAGCGGTAAAACGCTACTGTATGTAGATAGAGTGAAGGCTGCTATTGCTGAAGGCAAACAGGCCATACTGCTACTCCCGGAGATAGGATTGACCACGCAACTCGTTAGTCGCTTATATGCATACTTCGGCGACGACCTCGGTGTATACCATTCACGTTTCAGCAACAATGAGCGTGTAGAGATATGGGAAAAGGTGCGGACGGGCAAGTATAAAGTAGTTGCAGGCCCGCGCTCTGCGTTATGGCTTCCTTATAACAACATCGGCATCATCGTTGCCGACGAAGAGCACGATGCTTCTTACAAACAAAAAGACCCGGCTCCGCGCTTTCACGCGCGCGATGCTGCTATATACCTTGCCTCTCTACACAAAGCAAAAGTGATACTCGGTTCTGCCACACCAAGCGTGGAAAGCCTGTACAATGCACAACAAGGCAAGTATGGCTATGTGCAGTTAAAAGAGCGCTACCAGGGCGTGCGCATGCCGGGTATCGAACTGGTGAATGCGAAATCGCTGGAGGCTGTACGGCAGTTGGGATATAAACTGTTGACACCGGAATTGCAGCAGGCAATGGGCGAAGCGCTGCAGAACAAAAAGCAGGTCATACTGTTCCAGAACCGCAGGGGTTATGCACCTTTCCAGCTGTGCATGGTATGCGGCTGGGTGCCTCAGTGTAAAAACTGCGCGGTGGCGCTCACCTATCACAAAAGCACCGATAAACTGCATTGCCACTATTGCGGACAGAAATCCGCGGTTATTCATAGCTGCCCTTCATGCGGCAGCAATCGCCTGCAGAGCAAAACCTTCGGCACGGAGAAGATAGAAGAAGAAGTACAGCAATTATTCCCTAAGGCACGCGTAGCGCGCATGGACGTTGACAGCATGCGCGGCAAGCAAACGCTGTCACAACTGCTGGACCAACTGGCCAAACAAAAAGTAGACATATTGGTGGGCACCCAGATGGTAGTAAAGGGACTGGACTTCGCACCTGTGTCTTTAGTAGGTATCCTTAGCGCCGACAGCCTGTTAAGCTATCCCGATTTTCGCGTTAATGAACGCGCATTCCAGCTGATGGAGCAGGTGAGCGGCCGCGCAGGTCGCGCCGATGGTGCCGGCCGTGTGATCATACAGGTGCACAACCTGCAACACCCGGTTTTGAAATGGGTGCAGGAACACGATGTGCGCGCTTACTACGATCACGAGATAAAATACCGCGAGTACTTTGCCTATCCTCCGTTCTCAAGGCTTATCAAGGTAATATTCAAACACAAAGACGAACCCAAAACCATCGAAGCTGCCAACGTCATGGCTCAGGCAGTGTCCAAGATCGAGGGCATTATCATACAAGGGCCGGGTCCCGCTGTGGTTTCGCGCGTGCGTAATCTTTATGTACAGGAGATCTGGATAAAATGTCCCCGCGACCGCCGTGTCATCAACGAAGTAAAATCCGTGATCCGCACCCAGCGACAAGCCATCACTACGACAAAGGGTAACAATGCCTTGCAGGTACTCCCTGATGTAGATCCCGTATCATAAAAAAAGCGGGCACCAATGGTACCCGCCCTGTATCAATGTGTTGATGTTTTTAAACGTCAATAAAAGAATCGAGGATTTCAGCGGCGCGCTCTTTCGTCATCGGCTCATCGAATGCCTGTGTTACAGCATCGAATTTCAGATCCTGTGCGTTCAGCCCGATCATGTCGATACCTGATTGTACGGTGATCGATTCACCGTGGTAATAAGATTGCAGGTAAGAATTCTCTGTATCGCTGTTGCTGCCTGTAACCCATGGACGAATTCCAACAACGCCCGCATCCTTGCGCATCTTACGCACTTTAGCTGCATACCTGCCAGTTGCGGTGTGTATACTCAGCACGGCAGCCAGGAAAGTATCATTTACCATCAGCTTGGTTACCGTTCCCTTTTGGACACGTATGGTAGTATCCTCAATGGTTTGCGCTAGTTCCAGCATTTTTATGAAATTCACCAGCGACTCTGCAAACGGACCAGTGCCCGAGCCACTTCCGCCTGTAATGTCGAATGTTGGTGCTGTAGCTGGCACACCACCGCCATCGTGTATTACTGCGCTTAGATAAGCTATGTGTTTTTGTTTTTGTGCCAGGAGTAATTCGAATGCTGTTCGCGCACCTACCGAACCAAAAACAGGGCCCTCATTCAACACCTTGGTGTAAAATGCTTCGCCAAACTGTTCCCAGGTCAACACAAGGTTCAATGCTTCTATCAGTTCACCAGCTGTTTGTGCCTTAGCGGTCCTGAACAATGAACCCGCTGCCAACGGCAGTGATGCCAGCATCACCTTCGACCCGAAACTTTTAAAAAGGCCCCTCCGGCTGTCAACCTTATCAGTTCCTTCTTCCTGTATCGCTTTGAGTATAGTATTAAGCTTCATAAACTGTCGTCGGTTTTATTGTTTAGGTATATGCTTGGTCGATATCTCCTTGGGATAATATTTACTCAGCGATGCAAGCACCTGCTCGGGTGTTTTGGCCACATCCATTTGCTCAGCGTTCAAGCCATGAGCAAAGTCGTTAGGAGCCAGCCCATCATTTACATAACCGAGGTGCCTGCCGTTCACAGACATCATCTTGGCAATCTGCTCCAGGTATTGAGCTGATGCGAAACGACCTGCAATGCCGAGGAATCCCGAGATCAATGCCTGTTCAATATCCCTGGCTGCACCCAAAGCAGCTTCACGATTGGTAAATTCAACTTTATTATCGAGGAAGAACTGGAAATCTTCGATCACCTTTGTACCCAGCATATCGCGCAGCAGTTCGCGGTGTGCGATCTCATGGTCGCGCATTTCAGGTATTTGTTGCGATTCAGCTATCGGGCCGTCAGGATTAAGTCTTGCCGCGAAGCCTGTATAAAATGCAGCACTCAGTTGTTTGAGGGCAAACATATAGTTGAGCAGACCCCAATCTTCCGAACCCAGGTCTACTGAGCCGTCAGCCGGTTCCGGACCATCGTCATCTTTATTGCACGAGGCTATCACCAGTCCCGCACCTGCGAGACCTGCATAGCTGAGGAACTGCCTGCGCGACAGGTCTTTTTGCGCAATGGCAGAAGTTTCCTTCAATTCTTCTTTCATAACGAAGCAAATGTTTTGTACGCTTTTGAACTAATACCAGCACTCGCAGCAGGGAATAGTTAACCCCTTGCCATGCAAGTGCGTAGGTAAATCTAATATTTGTTATCCGCTTTTCATAGCCACAGCCTGAAAAACGCCCGAAAATTGAGGGAATCCGCCTAGTTTTTGGCGGCTATGAATACAAAAGGAAGCTGTATCCGGCTCTGGAAGGCATTATGGATCTTGCCGGGATGTTTGATGATCTTGTATTGCTGCAAGTCTATCACTTCTACTGTAGAAAGAAACAATCGCTGGAGCGTCACCTGGTGCAGGTATTTTACCAGGACGGCGGCATCTATCGCATCTGCTGCCATCACATTGTGGGTATAATGAGCCCAAACCTTATTCCCCCTGCCGCTCCACATAGTTTCATCATTTAAAGCGCTTGGAATGGTACATCCTGTTCAGGTCCGTTCCGCAGCCGCATTTCTTACTACTACTACAACTTTGTGCCAGCACCAGCACTGCTCCCAGCAGCACTACGTAAATTATACTTTTCTTAAACACCATACTCTTTGCTAAACGCTACTTTTGGTAAAAATACGGATAATTGGAAAGCAATAATCCTAAGCAAATATTAATAGTTCCACTCGACTGGGGCCTTGGTCACACCACCCGGTGCGTGCCGCTCATCCGCTACCTGCAGCAGCTGGGGCATCATATAACCGTTGGCGGCAATGAGTGGCAGCGCAAGTATATAACTGAAACTTTCCCCGGCATAGAAACTATCCACCTGGACGGCTACAACGTGAGCTATAGCAAACACGGCAAAGGGTTCATGTTCGCCATATTGCAGCAAATACCCAAACTGCTGCGCAATGTGCGCAAGGAACATGAATGGCTGATCGAATTGTCAGAGAAGCGCAAGTTCGATGGTATTATTTCTGATAACCGGTATGGATTGTTTCATCCAACTATCCCTTCGGTCATCATGACGCACCAGGTGCTGGCACAAACCGGCATGGGTAATACCGCTGACAGCCTGCTGCGCCGACTGCATTATCGTTTCCTCACTCGTTTCGGGCAATGCTGGGTGGTCGATGTACCGGGCATACCCAACCTGAGTGGCAAACTGGGCCATCCCAGTCCCATGCCACGAAACGCAAAATTTGCCGGGCTGCTCTCGCAGATCATTCCAAATGCGCACATAGCCGAGGACCATTTGCTGGTATTACTTTCCGGCCCTGAACCACAGCGCACCATGTTGTCGCATATACTTTGGGAACAACTAAAAGACCATAAAGGCAAAGTAGTTTTTGTAGAGGGTTCCGACAAAGCTCCGCGACAAGCTAACAATTCCACCTTCGGACAGAACGGAAGATATTTTCTCCGCATCACGAAAGACTCACTGCAACCGTTGATAGAAGATGCCTCAATCGTCATTTGCCGTAGCGGCTACTCAACCTTAATGGATCTGGCAGTGCTGTACAAGAAAGCCATCCTCATACCCACACCTGGACAAACCGAACAGGAATACCTCGGCAAACACCTGCACAAAGAAGGCGTATTTTTTCATGCTCCACAAAAGAACTTTGACCTGCAACATGCACTGACCGATGCACAATTATTCCCTTTCAAGAAGTTAGAGCTGCATGGCGCGCATGAGTTGTATAAGGGTGTAGTGGAAGAGTGGGTGAAGAGTTTGTAAAATGCCGGTTTCCACCTGACACGACAAATATTTACTGCTCCAACTCGTTGACTGCTTCATTTACAGCCTGACCAAAATCGCGAAAATATTTGGGCAGAGCCTCGACATCATCCGTGATATACCAGCGGTAAGTTTTGCCACTTACGGTCGCGGTTATTGTGCTTCCGCCGGCGTCGGGATACTTCGAGTGGTATTCCTTGCCGTTTTTATCGAGCATGCCACGCGTTATTTTAGTCAAGAGTTCCTTAGCACGGACAGATTTTTCGGCAGGTACCGGCGTATCAAAAACGTCTTCGTTATTCATCACCACCAAGGTATCCTCCATCACGCCATCGCCGGTTATTTTATAATATGTCGTAGGCTTGAGGCTATAGCCGTGATTTGCCAAAAGCAATATACTCTCCGCTGTAACAGTTTCCTTTTTATTGCAGCCTGCAAGCAATAAGACTACGGCTGCTGCATTAATTGCCAGTTTTTTCATAGGGTTTCGTTTATCAGAATAACGTCGATATCAAACAATATACCAAGGCTCGCCCAATTTTTATTTAATATGACGCCAGGTGTTTACACCTGACGCCATATATTCTAAGGTTTCCATTCAGTAGCCTGCATCAAACCAAAACGATTACCCTCGGTATCCTCGCAGCCTGCAAAAAAACCAACACCAGGTATCTCGGCTTTCTCCACGCGTATCTTACCACCATTCTTCTTCACGTCTTCCATTGCTTTGTCTACGTCATCTACCATGATGGTGCAGTCGTAAGTATATAGCTTATCGCTGCCACGTTTGTAGAGGCCGCCGTTGATGCCGGGAGTTCCATCAGGACCGGTCACCAGTCCCCAGTAATCCATCATGCCGCCTTCCGATTCCTTCATCATCTGCGGCACCTGCCAGCCAAATGTATTCTCGTAAAACTTCTTGGCCCTTTCGATATCATCGGCCTGTATCTCAAAATGAACGACGCGGTTGTTTGCCATGTTGCTTTGGTTTAAATGTGAGAAATAAATTTAGCACTATTACCGGGTCGTTTCGTCCCGATATTTTTAAATGTAGATTAAGTATTGAGGCTCATCGAAGTGGGAACAAAAAAGTTTTCTTTCCATCTTGAGAGGGTAGGAAAGACCAAAGGCCTTTCGGGTTCTATGCGATGGATATGATAGCTTGCGCCAGTGGGCTCCCTTCCTCTCTTGAGAGCCATGTCAATGAAAAAATAATCAATAGGGAGCAGGGAGGGGCGCAGCCCTATGCGCATCAGCGGGCCTGTGACACTGCCAACGCACTCGTAGGATAGAAATTCTACAGATCTATAACAACAGGAGGCACGACAGCACTCAAGGACGACATGCTGCCCACTTTCTTCTCTTTACCATTCAGCGTGTAATAAGTAATGTCTCTGCAACCCTCTTCACGGTCCGGACCAGCTTCCACATTTTCAAAACGTATCCCGGTTATTGTATACTCCCCGACTCCGGGCCGAAATGTGAACTTCCAATCAAATTGCTCCCTGATCTCATAATATCCATAATGGACTTGCACTGAATCGAGCGTATCATTCTCTACGAGTTGCGAGAAATTACTCCCCTTCTGGTATTTACCTGCTACCACGACAAGTCCGCTGTCATTAAACACATGGAATTTTACGGATAATCGCGGAGTATCGCAACCACGTTTCGGGAGCGTACATGAAGCAAGGAAGGATAAGCAGCCAAGAATAATTGCTACAGGTAACAGGGTATTGATTGAATTTTTCATAAGAAATATATTACTGTCAGCTCCAATTTTTATGCCAAAATACTTTATGAAACGGCGACAATATACTTAATAATTGTAGTTTTTTTGCTATCTTTGTAATGGAACTGTCAGAAATTTTCTGCAGCATTTTTTGTCCGTCACCCTATCAACCACCTATCATGAACGACGAGAAAATAACCCGCATTCCCGCACAGCACCTTATTTATGTAAAAGAATACATCCGCACCGGCGATAAGGAACGCGCCTATGGCAAAGCCTATCCCAATGCACAGCCACAAAGCCGCAAGCCTGCAGCATGGCGACTCTCACGTCGACCGGAGATTCAGGAGCTGATAGATGAGAAACAGAAAGCATCGATAGAAAAAGGCTTTGCAGCCGCGGAGGCTGAAGCTGCCGAAAGGCATAAAAAAGACTTCCTTTCTTTGCATGAACGCCGTGTCGAACTGGCCCGCATCGTGCGCCGGCAGGCGAGGATGAACAAATACTACAAGTTCAAAGAAGAAGTAAAGACAATGGAAGTGACGGTCGACAACCCCGCCGCCATACTACGCGCCATAGAACTGGACACAAAGCTGGAAGCAGAGTACTTCGCTAAAAAGCCGGCAGTTGAAAAGGCGAAGGAGACCAGGACAGATGAAGAAAAGTTCAGGCTGCTTATTTACATCGACAAAAAGGCATTCGGAGGCGAAGAAGAGGACCTGACCGACGAAGAATATGACTACGCTATCAAACAATCGCTTACCAATGACGGTTTTAGGATCTGCCCTCCAAAGCTCCGGCCAGATTGGGAGGAACTTGGATGTGTAATACACCGCGACATGGAAACGGGCAAATACGAATACCACTGCCCGGCCGATAAGGTGAAAACGAGACAGGAAAATGGAAAAACGATCTACTATTACGAGCAGGAGGAAAAAGACAAAGAACAGGTAACATCCGGTAACATCGACAGCCGCCAAACCACTGGCACAGAGCACGAAGCAGAAAAATCACTCATGCGACATGCTGAACCGGAAAAGTTACCGCCGCAACCGCCGGTGCGACAGTATATCTATCCCACCGACCGGGCAGCCACCAAACGTGACGAATGGGCACCGATAGAACGGGTGTTGGACGACTACTGGGAATACTATCTGAAAAATCAAAACATGACAAATATGCGCGGGCATGAGGCCATCGTACGCCTATCGCGCAGCCGCAACCTGCCACCCGAAAAACGCCGGGAGCTGGAACTGGAAACAGGCTGGGAGTTTCATCCCGACCGGCCGGGGTTGGTGAGACGGGTAAATCACGGGCATGCCCAAAAACCCTGACAAGGCCTCGCCAGCACACCCCTGATTCATTATCTTTGCACACTATTTTAGATATATGCTTACAGCCAACGAGATACGCAGTCAATTCCTGGATTTTTTCAAGAGCAAGGGCCATGTCATTGTCGCATCAGCGCCGGTAGTGGTGAAGAACGATCCTACGCTGCTGTTCACCAATTCGGGTATGAACCAGTTCAAGGATTATTTCCTGGGCAACAAACAGGCACCAGACCCGCGTGTGGCCGATACCCAGAAATGCCTGCGTGTAAGTGGTAAGCATAATGACCTGGAAGAAGTGGGCGTGGATACCTATCACCATACCATGTTCGAGATGCTGGGCAACTGGAGCTTTGGCGACTACTTCAAGAAAGAAGCTATTGAATGGAGCTGGGAGTTGCTGACCGAAGTGTACAAGATACCGAAAGACCGCCTCTACGTCACCGTATTTGAAGGCGATGCCAACGAAAACCTGCCTAAAGACGAGGAAGCATACAACGAGTGGAAAAAATACATAGCCGAAGACCGCATCCTGATGGGCAATAAGAAGGATAACTTCTGGGAAATGGGTGATACCGGTCCCTGCGGTCCCTGCTCAGAAATACATGTGGACTGCCGTAGCGAAGAAGAGCGCAATCAAGAAGATGGCGCGAAGCTGGTAAATGCAGACCATCCGCAGGTGATCGAAATATGGAACAACGTGTTCATGCAGTTTAACCGCGTGTGGACCGACAAAGCAAAATTTGATAAGTGGTCTGAGCAGAATGCAGGTGCAGAAAAATCTGAGCGTGCCAAATTGATCATAGCCTGCACTGAACTGGTCCCGCTGCCTGCGAGGCATGTGGATACCGGCATGGGCCTGGAAAGGCTGGTGCGTGTGCTGCAAGGTAAACAAAGCAACTACGATACCGACCTGTTTACGGGTACGATAGCTGAAATAGAAAAGATCACCGGTAAAAAATACGGCTATACAGACAGCAAGCAGGATGTAGCCTTCCGCGTGCTGGCCGATCACATACGTGCAATTGGTTTTACCATTGCCGATGGTCAGCTGCCATCGAACACAGGGGCGGGTTATGTGATACGCCGCATCCTTCGCAGGGCTGCACGTTATTACTATTCTTACCTCGACTACAAACAGCCCCTGCTGGTACAGCTAATGCCGGTGCTGGCAGAGCAGTTCAAAGGTGTGTTTGATGAACTGCGCAAGCAATTAGACCTGGTGTGCAAAGTGGTGAAGGAAGAAGAGGAAGCTTTTCTGCGCACGCTGGATAAAGGTTTGAAGAAAATTGATGAGATCATTACTGATACAAGAAAGCAGAATACAGCTGTCATCAATGGCAAGGCTGCTTTCGAATTGTACGATACCTACGGTTTCCCGATAGACCTAACACGTTTGATAGGACACGAGAACAACCTGGAAGTGGATGAGTCGGCGTTTAAAGCGGAAATGAAACAGCAGAAAGAACGTAGCCGCGCTGCTACTACGCTGGATACTGAAGACTGGGTAGTGCTGAAAGAAGGCGCTACTAAGTTTGTAGGTTATGATAGCATTGAGGCCAAAGCTAATGTGCTGAAGTATCGCAAGGTAAAAGCTAAAGGCAAAGAGTCTTACCAGCTGGTATTAGACACTACACCCTTCTATGCAGAAAGCGGTGGCCAGGTAGGTGATACTGGCGAGCTGATCTTCCCGAACGAAACCATCCAGATCATCGATACGAAGAAAGAGAACGACCTGATCATACACTTCTCTGAAGTGTTGCCTAAAGACCCTTCAGGTGCAGTGCTGGCGAAGATAGACACCATCAAACGTAAATCGACAGAGAAACACCACAGTGCTACGCACCTACTGCACGCAGCCCTGCGCGAAGTGCTGGGCACACACGTAGCGCAGAAAGGCTCACTGGTGAATGAAGAGCACCTGCGTTTCGACTTCTCGCACTTTGCAAAAGTGACTGAGGAAGAGGTGGCGAAAATAGAAGCACTCGTGAACGCGAAGATCCGCGAGAACGCGCCGGTGGTGATCAAAGAAATGCCTAAAGAAGAAGCGATAGCCATGGGTGCTATGGCCCTGTTTGGCGAGAAATATGCTGACTGTGTGCGCGTAGTAGTGATGGATCCTTCATATTCGATAGAGCTATGTGGTGGTACGCACGTGGGTTACACCGGCGAGATCGGTATGCTGAAAATAAAACACGAGAGTGCCGTAGCTGCCGGTGTACGCCGTATCGAAGCGGTAAGTGGTAAGGCGGCTGAAGACTATATCAACGAGCACCTGCACACGCTGCACAGTGCTAACGCTATACTCAAAAATCCAAAAGACCTGCTGAAGGCGATAGAGAAACTGCAGGAAGAAAAAGCGCAGCTGGAGAAACGCGTGGAAAGCCTGGAAGCCCGTCAGCTGGTAGCCATCCGCAACGAAGTGCTTACCAAAGACGAGATCATCAACCAGGTAACCTTTGTAGGTGATATCGTAGAAGTAGGCTCGGCCGATGCACTGAAAAAACTTTGCTTTGATGTGAAGCACCACCTGAACGATCACGTAGTAGTACTGGGTGCCAATATCGATGGCAAACCATTCATTGCAGTGGGCGTTGCAGACAGCATTGTTGCTGCCAAAGGTCTCGATGCCGGTAAGATCATCAAAGAACACGTGGCTCCGCTCATCAAAGGCGGCGGCGGCGGACAAAAAACATTAGCAACGGCCGGCGGCCAGGATGTAAGCGGACTGAAAGCTGTGATTGAAAAAGTAAAAGGCTTGTTGTAAGCTGATATTAATTGCGGTGACAGGTTATCATCTGTCACTGCAATTATTGTTCTTCAAGTATAGGCTGGCAGTGGTATTTATTGGCCAGCACATTATCGTAGTAGTCGGCCTTACGGAAAAGCCGCCTGAACATCGACTCGCCACTCTCGGTGGTCATGTCCAGATCATAAATGAGACTACTCAGCACAATGGTATCCCCATGCAGGCTGAAGAACTTACCACGACTGAGGTAGTTTTCGGTCAGCAAGTATTGATATACCTCCTTGATGCCCTGCTTGGGCAACCGGCACAGGAAGGCATCGCAGATGATGAAGTAGTTGTCGGGATTGTAAGAGATACGGATCTTGGCCGTGCCTTCTTCCACCTCCCAGCGGTTGTTACCGGTCCGCGAAAGTTCTTTACTATAGCCCAGCTTTTCCAAAATGTCTTCTATCGTTTTGGCAATGCCGGACACTGGCGCATCCTCATCTTCAGGCTTCTTCGGAAACTCGATCTTGGTACCGCAGTTGGGACAGTACTTACCAGCATCCAGGTTTTGTTCCGTCACCATAGTGCTGCACGACGGGCACCGGATAGACACCTCGCCGTAAATGGGCATGTATTGGTCCAGCGCTTCCCTCAGGTAGCTGACAGGAAGGGCGAAACCGAGGTTGTCGCCACCTTTGATGATGAAGGTGTTCACACCGATCACTTCGCCATCTTCGTCCACCAATGGGCCACCACTGTTACCGGGGTTGATGGCAGCATCGATCTGAATGTACTTAAGTCCCTGCTGCACCCGCTCCACCCGCGATACCACACCCTGTGTCGCAGTGTAGTTAAGACCATAAGGGTGACCGATAGCGATGACCATATCGCCATCCTTGAGCGATATATAGTCGCCCATTTTTATAGGCGGTAGGTCTTTCATATTGATGGGAGGTTGCAGAAAAGCCAGGTCGTACTTCTCGTCGGCAAACAGCACCTGGGCCAGCCGCTTCTGCATTGTTTTCGACTTCACGGTCACAAAGCGGTTGCCTTTCACCACGTGGTTGTTGGTGACGATGAGATCGTAATCCTGCAGGTAGAAACCAGTACCGGTACCGGATTTGGTAGCTATCTGCACGATCGCACTTTGATATTTTTCTATGGTCTCCTGTACGCTGATCATGTTCTTCTGGTTTCCAGGTTCAGCCGCGACATCTGTTCGCCAAAGCTGGTGCCAAATTCAAACAGGTTGGTGTACGAGATCCTGTCGTGGTCCCAGTGCATTTCTTTGTACTTGTCTTTGAATTTATCCAAAGCACGGTCGATGGCAGATTTGATTAGTTCTTCGTCAAAAGTATTTTTCTCATAGTCGTACAGGCGTTCGGTCATTCCAAGCTCTTCAAAATAATCACCATGTACAGCAGCCATATATATAGCCGTAAGATCGGTCAGTACTTTGGGCATACTATACACAAACTGGCTATAGAGGATTCCGTATTCAGTTATCCGTCTCGCCACGTCCGGATATTTGTTCTCAACATACCATTGTCCATCGCGGTTGGCATTTACGATGTACTCACGCACTTTCTCTTGTTTGTGCGGTGTAGATATCGCAAATGTTCCGCTCGACCAGTAAACATTATTAGCAAATTCTTCCTTAGTGTACAATAACAATTTTTTTATGGCATCCTTCATCATCTTGTTCCGCTCTACTAACGGCACTTCGTCTTTTTTCTCCCAGTACAGGCTGTGCACATTCTCCAGGTCAGACAACAGGCGCGACTCAGGACTAATCAAAAAGTCAATTCGATATACCAATCCCAACAGTACGTATGCTATAGCTCCGGAAAACGAATCCTGGTTCAGTTCATTTACCCTTGTCAGTGTTTCTTCTATCCACTTACGGAAAAAGTTATACTTAGTATCCAACTCATGCTGACCCAGCGGTTTATAATGTACCTGGTCCGCCAGCTTCAAGGTGTCAAAATCGGCCAGCAGCAGGTCATCCTGCCGGTCGCCTTTAGTAGCCAGCTCGCGAAGGCCATAATACATTTTATTAGGGCTAGCAGTATGCACCTCAGAATCAAACACCATATACAATGTGTTGTCTTCAGACATAGCCGTGCGGCTGTAATACAGTGCATAGTTCATGTCCAGCAGCCGGCGCATGATTGCTGTTTGAGGTGTATTCATAACCGCTAGTGGCACTCGGGCTACGATGGTCGTTCCATCACATTCGCCATAAACCTTTCGGGAGCCCTGAACCAAGTCAAAAGTGAACTTATCCCCATTTTGATAAAAATGGACATTGTCTTCATCATCATCCCTCAGATAGTCAAACAGCTCTGCAAATGCTTCAT
This sequence comes from Polluticoccus soli, assembly GCF_029269745.1. Taxonomy (NCBI): domain Bacteria; kingdom Pseudomonadati; phylum Bacteroidota; class Chitinophagia; order Chitinophagales; family Chitinophagaceae; genus Polluticoccus; species Polluticoccus soli. Next base: position 1,350,031 of record NZ_JARJHT010000001.1, read on the forward strand.
TATATTTCTTTTCCTTGTATAGGTCTTCTGCTTTATACCAGCACTGTGTTTTTTTCAACGTTTTGTTGTTGTCGCTGTATCTGCCAAAGCGGATATATTTTATTGGGGCAAACGGATCTTCCCTGTTTACTGGCGTTTTCGGGGAACCATCTTTCTTTTGAGGCTCGGTTTCCTCCTTTTGACCTAAAAACTTATTTAACCAGTTCGGCATGAGAAGATATATGCGGGTCTTACCTATTTTAAAAATACGCAACAAAGCAATGCCATCCCCGAATGTTCTCATCCAACCCGGCAATGGCATCTCCGTCAACATATATCCCCTCAAAAAAAATGTGCCTGATTTTCATTTATCCACACCCTATCCGTAATTTGCCCAAACAACTATCTTTGTCCTAAACCATCATTTACAATGCGTTTCATTGTTACATCCACCGCATTACTGAAAAACCTGCAGCAAATAAGCGGCGTTATCAGCGCCAATACTGTGCTTTCAGTTCTGGAAGATTTTCTTTTTGAATTGAAAGGCAATACGTTAACACTTACAGCTACAGACCTGGAGACAATGATGCGTGTGCAGATGGATGTAAGCGATGCCCAGGGCGACGGACGTATTTGTATCCCTTCAAAAATACTGACCGAGTACCTGAAAAACCTACCGGAACAGCCTATTACATTCAATATCAACGAGCAAGATCTTTCAATCGAAATGTCGAGCGATGTGGGTAAATATAAAATAGGTGGCGAAAAAGCTGACGATTTCCCCAAAGAGCCAGCTCCGGTAGATACCACAACTTTCAACATGCCGTCTATTGCATTGATAGAAAGCATCAACAAGACTTTGTTTGCGGTAAGCAATGATACACTCAGGCCACAAATGACCGGTGTATTTTTTGAACTGGGTAAAGACGGTATCACATTTGTTTCTACAGATGCCCATAGGCTGGTACAGTTTAAACGCACCGATGCCACCAGCGGCGGACAAAAAGGATTTATCGTTCCGAAGAAACCATTGCAACAACTGAAAGGTACTTTGCCTGCAGATGAAACTCAGCTGCAGCTGGCTTACAACAACAGCCACTTGTTCATTAGCAGTGCTAAAATGAGCATGAGCTGCCGCCTGATTGATGCAACCTTCCCACCGTACAAATCAGTTATTCCAGCTGACAATCCATATAAACTGACGATCAACCGCACAGATTTCATCAGCGCGCTGCGTCGTATCAGCATATTCGCTAACAAAACTACCAACCAGGTGGTACTGGAGATCAATGGCAACTCGTTGCAACTGAGCGCGCAGGATATCGACTTCTCTTACGAAGGACGCGAAATGCTGACCTGCCAATATAATGGTGAGGATATGAAGATCGCTTTCAACGCCAAGCTAATGATCGAACTGCTGAACAACCTGGACGGTGCAGAGATACAAGTAGAACTCAGCACACCAACACGAGCAGGCATTTTCCGCCCACTTGAAAAAGGCGATAATGAAGATGTTCTGATGCTGCTGATGCCTTTGATGGTTGGTGTTTAAGATCAAGATATTAAAAGCAAAGGCCCGGTTTAACCGGGCCTTTTTTTATTTCGTGATGTACATCTCTACATCTTTCTTTGTGATCTTTTTGTCGGAAAGAATGATGAGCCTCTCCACTACATTGCGCAACTCGCGGATATTGCCAGTCCAGTTGTATTGCTTCAACGCCTCGATAGCGTTGTCATCAATCTGTTTTACAGGTTGTTTGTACTCTTCGCTGATATCTTTGAGGAAGTGATCAACCAACATAGGGATGTCATCTCTCCGGTCATTCAGCGACGGCACATGGATGAGTATAACACTCAAGCGATGATAGAGGTCGAGACGGAAGTTTTTTGCTTCGACCTCTTTCATGAGGTCCTTATTGGTAGCAGCAATCACCCGCACATCAACCTTGATCTCTTTGTCGCCGCCCACACGAGTTATCTTGCCTTCCTGCAGTGCACGCAACATTTTGGCCTGTGCATCATGACTCATATCGCCGATCTCGTCAAGAAATAGAGTACCACCGCTCGCCTGCTCAAATTTGCCTATGCGTTGTTTTATTGCCGAGGTAAACGAACCTTTTTCGTGTCCAAACAGTTCACTTTCAATTAGTTCAGAAGGTATTGCAGCACAGTTCACTTCTATTAGTGGCGCGTTTGCACGGTTACTTAATTCGTGTATGCGCCTGGCCACCAGCTCTTTACCCACGCCGTTCTCACCGGTTATTAAAACACGGGCATCAGTAGGGGCTACTTTTTCGATGGTTTCGCGCACCCTCCGCATTCCTTCAGATTCCCCAACCATGTCAGCGCTACGGGAGATCTTGCGACGCAGCTGTTTGGTCTCGGTTACAAGGGATTTTTTATCCATCGCGTTGCGAATGGTGATCAGCAACCTGTTCAGGTCTGGTGGTTTGGAGATGTAGTCAAACGCGCCTTTTTTCACTGCATCTACAGCAGTTTCGATATTCCCGTGACCAGAGATCACTATAAAAGGAATATCTGGTTTAGACTCGCGCGTTTGTTCCAGCACTTCAATGCCATCCATCTTAGGCATCTTGATATCGCAAAGGATGCAGTCGTAATTATTATCGGTGATCTTCTTGACCGCTTCCGCACCATCTGCAGCTTCTTCTACTGTAAACCCTTCAAAACTGAGTATTTCGCTTAGCGTTTTGCGTATAGCCTTCTCATCGTCGACTATCAATATTGTTTGTGCCATGTTTATTTACGTTCGCCTTTTTTATAGTTGACAGGTTTCGGATTTTTTCCGTCAGCATCATACTCCTGCCACACACCTTCTTTCTCACCACTTACATATTTACCCTCGGCTTTCAAATTGCCATTCTCATGATACTCCTTCCAGACACCAGTTTGTTTGCCTTTGGCATATGGGCCGTTTGCGCTGACCTTACCGTTGTTGAAATAAGTTGCTGCATCCCCGTCAATTGCATCGTCGCTGTATGAATACTCAGCAGCTTTCGTGCCATCTTTAAAATACCATACTGCTTTACCGTCTCTCTTATCATTTACAAAACTGCTTTCTTCCTCCTTTTTACCATTGGGATACCACTTAGTATAAGGGCCATGTTTCTTCCCTTCAGAAAACAGCGCCTCTTCAACTAACATTCCTTCCTCATTATACAATCTAGAAGTTCCCTCTAACTTGTCATTCTTATAGTTCTCGATCTTTTCGATTTTGCCCAGCGGCGTCATAGTGATAACTGAACCATGCTTTTTTCCAAGCCTATAGCTGGTAAGCTGTTTGGGAAGCTGTGTATGCCAATAAGTAGTCCAGATGCCGTCTGGCTGGTTGTTTTGTAGGTACCCCTCATCAGTCACAATGTTATATGACCGAACCTGGATAAAATAACGCCCATCGCCGTCGCGGCGCCGCAGCGTGTCATTCTGTTGTGCAAAACTGTCAGACGCTGCCATAAGGAGTGACAACGAGATAAGGTAACGGTACCACCTCTGCATTTTAGCCTGTTTTGCGTCTAATTTACCGATTTTATTGTTTCTCATTTGTTTAACTATTGCTATCATCAATGCTAATACCGCCATAAGCCCTGCAAAGGGTTAAGGACGAAAAAAGATGTAATTTTGGATTAATTATTGTACCTACAACAGTTAAAGGAATCTTATGAGTAATACAGTTTTTCATCCGGCAAATGAACGCGGCCATGCAGACCATGGCTGGCTCGATGCACACCATTCATTCAGTTTCGCAGGATATTATGATCCTGAGAAGATACATTTCGGTGCACTCCGCGTGCTGAATGATGATATAGTAGCCGGAGCTATGGGTTTTGGCAAACATCCGCATGATAATATGGAGATCATCACCATCGTGCTGGACGGCGCGCTGGAGCACCAGGACAGCATGGGCCATAAACAAGCACTGCATCCGAACGAGGTGCAGGTGATGAGCGCTGGATCGGGCATTACGCACAGCGAATACAACCATAATAGGGACAAAAAAGTAAACCTGTTGCAGATCTGGATAATCCCCAACAAGAGGAATGTTGAGCCGCGTTATGAACAAACAGTGTTTGACGTTGCTGAAAGGGTAAACACACTGCAGCCATTGGTATCACCAATTGAGAATAGTGATGCCGGATTGAAGATCCACCAGGATGCATGGATCTACCGCACCAGCCTCGAAAATGGCAAATCGGTGAGCCATAAGCTGCACAGCGAAAAACACGGTGTTTATGTATTTGTGATCAATGGAAGCGCGACCGTGAACGGAAAAACTTTGTCGAAAAAAGACGCATTAGGTATAAGCGGAACAGATAAAGTAGAAATAACAGCAACAGCCGATAGTGATGTACTGCTGCTGGAAGTGCCCATGTACGCTTAACTTAGCGGCAAAGAAGATATATTGGATTATCTAGAAAGAATAGACTGGCTTAAGAAAAGACTAGGGCAGCCATTACCTGGACGAGCAGGACAGGAACGCATGGCTGCCCGCGTTAAGCCAATGCCAGATGTGATCCCTTCCGATGCGCGACCAAGCGCTGTAATGAGCCTATTATTCCCGGTGGAAAATGAATTGCACTTACTGTTCATTAAACGTACAGAAGACGGTCATGCACATAGTGGGCAAGTGAGTTTCCCAGGTGGTAAGCAAGACCCGGTAGACACCAACCTAAAAGCTACAGCACTACGCGAGGCCCAGGAAGAAGTAGGCATTATGCCGGCCGACGTCGACATCCTAGGCGAATTAACCCCCCTATATATACCAGTCAGTAATTTTCAGGTGCACCCTTTTGTTGCTTTCGCCAAGGAAAGACCAACGTATAACATCAATGAAGCCGAAGTACGTCACATCCTTGAAGTGCCGGTATCAGAACTATTTCATGCTGATAGAAAAGTAACAACAGGAGTTATATCGCCTGCAATGCCAGGAGTTAAAATGACTGTAAAAGCCTACCAACTTGTTGACGGCACCATCATCTGGGGGGCTACAGCAATGATCTTATCAGAGCTGGAAACAATATTGGAGGAGCTAGGGAATCCCTAATCCTGCTTGGGTACGGTGCGGAATATTACATCCCACAATACTGAGCTAACGCCAAAACCCTTATCAGGAGCTTTGTAATGATGCAGGTGATGGTTGCGCCATAAAGCTTTCAGGAATCTTGGAGGAGCGAAAGCATGGATAGCAAAGTGCATCGATCCGTACATCAAATATCCAAACAGGAAACCCGGGAAGAAAGAAAGCGCTGACCAACCCAATGCAAGGTAAAAGAGATAGAATAGTACCGCAGCAATGACCATACTAGGTACCGGTGGCATGAACAAGCGTTCTTTATCGCGTGGATACTCGTGGTGCACGCCATGCATAGTGTATACAAACTTCTTTGCACGCGGGCTTTCAACGATCATGTGGAACAGATGGCGATGCATCAGGTATTCAAAAAGGCTCCAAAACAACGCACCTGCGATAAACATTAATGCTTCAGCACCTGCACCGACTCCTTTATAGGCAGCGCCATAATAGAGCATAAATGCGATAACCGGGAAATACATGCTATAGATGACCAATGGATGAGTCTTGGTCATCGTCTCCATATAATCGCTTTTAAACAGCCTTGCCTGTCCTTTATTCTTGATCTTATCGAATTCCATAGGTGAGTATACTTAGGATGACAATACAAAAGTAATGCCTGAGCCTAAATATTATACACCCTCCTTATCATCTTCTTCTATAAGCCACTCTGGTCCTTTATTTTTACGAACCACCTTTTCCATCCACAACAAAAATGCGGGCTGCAGTGTAAGATTTGCTACCATTGCCAATAGTAGCGTTAGCGAGGTCAGATATCCGAGCGATTTGGTGCCATCGAAATCTGACAGAGCGAAAACACCAAATCCAGCTATCAGTATCAATGAAGTATATATTATACTCAAGCCGGTGTCGTGGATCGTTTTCTTTACGGTAACGGCAATATCATCGTCGTGACGGATGAGCTCTTGTTTGAAATTTACGAGGAAACGAATAGTAACGTCGATAGTGATACCCAAAGCCACGCTAAATACCAGAACTGTGGAAGGCTTGATGGGGATTCCCACCCAACCCATTATCCCCGCGGTTATCAGCAGCGGTACTATGTTGATAACGATCGATATCAGCAGAATTCTCCACGACCTGAACAGCAGTATCATACAGCCAAATATCATGATGAACGCCAGTATCAGACTGTCGCGTAAACTATTGATGATAAACCTGCTGCCTTCCAGGAACACGATGCTGGTACCTGTAAATGTTACATTGTATTTGCTGCTATCGAACAACTCATAAGTCTTAGGGCGGATGCTATCCAGAAGTACCGGCAGACGTTTAGAGCCCACATCGGCCATGCTTATCGACAGCCTGGTTTTCTGTTTAGTGCTGTCCATAAAGGCATTCAGCAGCTTATTGAAAGTGCTCTTTTTATCGCCTTTTGCACGCAGGTAGGGCTGAATGAATGCACCATCAAACATATTGGGGACTGCATAGCTGCTGCTGTCGCCGTCATAAAACGCCTGGCGGGCAAATTTGATACCTTCTACAACAGAAAGCGAATGGCCTATTTCGGGGAATTGTTTCAGGTATACGTTTAGCTCATCTACTTTTTGCAGTACCGGCAGCGATACTGCCCCGTTCTTCTTTTTGGTATCGATCACAATTTCCAGAGGCATTACACCGCGGAAGTTCTTTTCAAAGAATTTCAGGTCCTGGTACACCTTAGCGTCTTTGGGAAGATCATCAACAATATGCCCTACTGTGTTCAGGCGCATGATACCCATGACAGACAAAATGCAAATGACAATAGTGAACCCATATATCCACGCACGATGACTGAATACCCAGTTGGTAAGGATCGTCAGCAGGTTGTTCATCCACTTGCTCTCAAGATAGCTGGTATGCCTACCAGCCGGCGGTGGAAGGAAGCTGAACAAGGCAGGGATGAATACCAGCGAAATAAAAAATATCGCCATGATATTGACACCTGCAACCAAACCAAATTCCCTCAGCAACTGGCTCTTGGTAAAGAAGAACACACCAAAACCAATGGCTGCAGTAAGGTTAGTAAACAAGGTCACGATACCCATACGGTCTACCATGCGCATCAGCGCCTTCATTTTGTTCTGGTGCAGGTTGTATTCCGAATGGTATTTGTTGAGGAAGTAAACACAGTTAGGAATACCAATCACAACGATCAGCGGCGGGATCAGCGCCGTTAGCAACGTGATCTTAAATCCTAACAAAGTAATAGTACCTACCGACCAGATCACGCCAACAGCTACGACGATCATTGATGCCAAAACGGCCATGAAAGAGCGGAAGAACAAGGCCAAGATAATTGCAGTAAGCACAAACGACAATATCAGGAACATCTTCATCTCTTCCTGCACCTGTGTCGCCATCATCGAACGGATCAATGGCAGACCAGAATAGTGCATCTCGATCTGGTGTTTTTTCCCAAACTCGTCAGCAATCGCAACTATTTGTTTTACTACTACCGTACGGTTCTTGGAGTTGAGGATCTTTTTATCGATACGCAGCGCCATAAGGTAAGCGCCAGTTTCAGGGTTGTATAAGAATCCGCGATAAAATGGAAGGTTGTAAAAGGTGCTGCGGATGCTGTCTACATTATTAATGGTCTGCGGCGTAACGATCTTCTCTGGTTTGAGCTGTCCCGTTACTGTATCCTTCACCAGGTTGATGGCACCGGGAATGCTCAGCACATTTTCTACGGCGTCGATCTTTTCCAGATCGGCTACCAATTTTGCATAATCGGTAAAGAACTCTTTGTTGAAAAAATCCTTCGTCTGTACACCGATCACCATCAGGTTACCATCTTCGCCAAATTGCTTACGAAACGCCTGGTAGTCTAAATACTTCGGATTATCTGTCGGAATAGCGTTGGTGAACTCGTAGCTGAGTTCCACTTTACTGGCGTAGTAGCCCATTACAGAAGTAAGTGCCAGTAACAGTACCAGCAGGGCAACACGGAATTTAATTACGAACGCTGCTATGCGATGCCACATTATTATAAGAGGAGATGTGGGCGCAAAAGTAGCAATATTAGACTACAATGGCCTGACCACTATCGGCATATCGATTAATCTAATATTATAAACCTGTCTGCGTCTTTCAGGAAAGGCAGTTGTTCACGCGTGTTAACGATCACATCTTTTTGAAGGGTTACAGTGTGTACAGCAACCTCGTTAGACTTTTGCCATATAAGTTCACCCAATGGACCGAATACGCTGCTGTCTCCGCTATAGTTTATGTCTTTACCATCCTTGCCTACGCGATTCACACCAACCACATAACATTGATTTTCAATGGCTCTTGCTTGCAATAAAGTTTTCCAGGCAAGGTTGCGGCGTTCGGGCCAGTTGGCCACATATAACAATACGTCATAGTCGTCTCCCTGGTTTCTTGCCCAGACCGGGAACCGGAGGTCATAGCATACAAGCAGGCAAATGCGAAAACCTTTTACCTGCGCGATCACCCGTTTAGCACCCGGTTGATAATGCTCATCTTCATCTGCATACCCAAACAAGTGACGCTTGTCGTAAACACCAATATATCCATCAGGCTGCACCCACAGCATTCTATTATAATATTTACCGTCCTCTTCAATGATCAAACTACCAGTAAGTATACAACGGTGTTTTTTCGTCATATCCATCATCCATTCCACAGAAGGGCCATCCATCGTTTCAGCCAGCTTTTCAGGCTGCATGCTAAAACCTGTACTGAACATCTCGGGAAGCACAACCACCTCTTTCCTGCCTGGCACACTTTCTATCAACTGCTCGTATTGCCTCAAATTGGCATCCTTGTTCTCCCAAACAATATCAGGTTGTATCAACGTTATATTTAGTTCGGCTGCTGGCATCTTATTGCAATTTTACGAGATAATAGTTTTTCACGGCTTTATGCCTTTTTCCGGAACTCAGAAAATCCGGGGTCAGCTCACTCACTTTGAAGTAAACGCCTTCTTTTTCTACCGTACGTGGCCGGCAAACCAGGTCGCGCATTCCCTCATCTCCGGTAAGCACATAACCGCTGAGTTTATTAAGATCGTCCTCTCGTCTTATTACCTGTGACGAATAAAAATGTGCAGCATTCAGCGGGTCGTCACACTTGTAGGCCACTACATTCTGGGGATCTATACCGCGTGACTTGATGTATTTTCCTGCCTGCGAACCAAGCTGGTATTGTAGCAGGTTGTAATAAAAATGATGTGTAAGAACGACATTCGCCAGGATAATAGCCGAAGCAGACGCCCAAAACAGCTTGCCTTTTATATTCTTGCTTGTGACAACAAACAACCAAACCATAAAAGCAATCACCCATAATACGATCATCACGATATTGCCAGGGAAAACGATAACAGTGGTCAACAACGCGGCGATCAATATGAGAGCGGAAATAACAATCTGTGTTGGATTGAATATCCTGAATAGCCTGACGTAGCGTGCATCTTCAAACAAATGGTTTATAAAAACCGCCGTTATTGTAGCCGCTAAAGGAAACACGACAAATATATAATGCGGCAATTGGTAACGCGAGGAACCTAATGCCACATAAGCAAGCAAAAAGCCTCCCATAGTAACCCATTCCTGCTGGGGTTGCAGGCGAAACTTTTGTTTTACCAGGTCTATAATATTTACCACGAGGGCCGTAACGAAAAGAAGGATCCATGGCAAAAACGACCAGCCCATATTCACCAATAAAAAATCAAAACCGGCACCGTTGCTCCATGGGCTTTCGCCTGTGATGCGCCCGAAACTCTGTGACCAGTAAAAGAACCTGAGACCTGAAACACCGGTAAGACCGTTCACCGTTTTTTCAGGATGCATGTCAAACTGCTGGTAAAGACCGATGCTCATTGGCACCAGGAAAATGGCGATAAGAACTGCATCAAATAAATGATACGGACTAAACATTTGTTTCCAGTTGCGTTTTAGCACCCAATCGCTGCCGAAGCAAAACAGTGGCACCAGTAGCGCTATCGGCCCTTTGGTCATCATACCGCAGGCAATGCTGGCTGTTCCACCTAACACATAATACCAGCGCCGATGCAGTTCCGCCTCCTTTATCATCCATATGGCTGTTATCACGCAGCTCATGAGAATGAGGTCCGTACGTACATCGTTTGTCATCAGGAACATGCCCTGGCAAGTGCCTAGAATGAGTGCAGCCATGCGCCCCATGTTTTCATTATATAGCAGTCTGGCCAAGCGATACGTGGCATAAATAGCCCACAGCCCAAACAGGATCGACGGTAGCTTATAACCCAAATTATTAACACCGAAAACGCTCATGCTCAACGCACTGACCCAAAACAGGAAAGGAGGTTTATCAAGGTAATCGAAACCGCGATCGTATACCTGGAGATAGCTTCCGCTGTGCATCATTTCCCGACTTATCTCGGCATATTGCGATGCATCAATGTCCATAATATCTACGCGGATCGCAGACAGGTGAAGTATGGCTACCAGAACAAAAACCCAGAAGGGTACCTTTGGCATGAATATATTTTGCGGTAGCAAAAATAGTTGCAATTTTATCGCCATGCTCCAAGTCCGTCATTATTCTTTCGAACTGGCCTTTGAATACCCCTTCACTATATCAAAGGGAACTAAGACGCACCAACCAACATTTGTAGTGGCGTTAGGGTTAGGGAACTTGACCGGCTTTGGCGAGGCCCCGGCTATTAATTATTACAATGTTACAGTGCAGGGAATGATCGATGCCCTTGAAGCCAAAAGAGGTGTTATAGAACGATATGCACTGATGGATCCGCAACGCTTCTGGCATTTTCTACATCACCTGCTGCCTGGTAATGAATTCTTGATAGCAGCGCTGGATATGGCAGGCTGGGACCTGTTCGCTAAGATGCGCAAGCAACCTCTTTACCAGCTGCTGGGCTTCAAATGGCAAAATGTTCCACTGACAGACTATACCATCGGCCTTGGTACGGCAGAAGAAATGGTCGCCAAGCTAAAAGCGCATCCCTGGCCACTATATAAAATAAAACTCGGCCGCGTTGATGACATCGACCTGTTACGAGCGCTTCGCCAGCATACCGATGCTCCATTCAGGGTAGATGCCAATGAAGGCTGGACGTTTGATGAAGCAAAGGCCTTACTTCCAGAACTTGCAAAGCTCGGGGTGAATATGGTTGAACAACCTTTGAAACGTAGCGATAACGAAGCTATGAAAGAACTTAAAACATTGTCACCATTGCCGCTTTTTGCCGACGAAAGCTGCGTGACAGAAGAAGACGTCAAAAACTGCGTTGAAGGATTTCACGGTATCAACATTAAACTGACAAAGTGTGGTGGCATAACGCCGGCGCTGAGAATGACACAGGAAGCCCGCAAACTTGGCCTCAAGGTAATGATGGGATCGATGAACGAAAGTACCCTTGGCTCGGCTGCCATCGCGCATTTGATGCCTATACTGGATGAGGTGGATGCTGATGGACCGCTACTACTGAAAGAAGATATAGCTGAAGGACTTACCTATAACAATGGCCAGATAACTGTAAGTAACTATACTGGTCTCGGTGTAGGTTTTAAAGGAACTAAATTTGAGAAAAAGTAATTAGACACTAGTTTTGAGCGATGCAGATACGGCAAAATGTTTCACTGAAGCCTTATAATACGTTTGGTATAGACATCCCGGCAGAGTCTTTCATCGAGATCAACGATCATGATGCACTTGCAGATATTCTCACCGACAAAAGCCTACCTGCTAAAAAAAATATACTTGGCGGAGGTAGTAACGTGCTACTTACGCAACCGGTTAAAGGCCTTACCATACTCAACAAAGGCAAAGGCATCATTAAAGTAAATGAAGATGATGAGAAAGTATGGATCGATGTCAATTCAGGTGAAGTGTGGCACGATCTCGTTTTATATTCCATAAACAACGGATGGGCCGGCATTGAAAATCTTTCCCTGATACCTGGCACCGTTGGTGCATCCCCTATGCAAAATATAGGTGCTTATGGGGTGGAAGCAAAAGAGACAATAGAATCTGTTACTTTCTGGCATCTCGACGACAAGGCTTACATTACCCTAAACAACAACGATTGCCGGTTCGGCTATCGCGATAGCATTTTCAAGCACGAACTGAAAAACAAAGTATTCATTACTTCAGTTCGTTACCGGCTTAATAAAATTCCGACGTTCAACATTAGCTACGGCGCCATTGAGCAGGAATTGGAGAAAATGAATGTGACAGAGCTGTCTATAAAAGCCATTTCAGACGCTGTGATCTCCATTCGCACCAGCAAATTACCGGATCCTAAACAGATCGGCAATGCAGGCAGCTTTTTTAAAAACCCAAGTATTGCTATCACACAATATATTCAACTCAAGGAGCAATATCCCGATATGCCGTCTTATCCTGTCAACGAATCCCAGGTTAAAATACCTGCAGGCTGGCTGATAGAGCAATGTGGTTGGAAAGGTTTCCGCGACGGCAACATCGGCGTGCATCAAAAGCAGGCTTTAGTGCTGGTAAACTATGGCGGTGGCAGCGGATCAGACATCTGGGCATTATCTGAAAAAGTACTCAACTCTGTGCACGAGAAATACGGCATAGACCTGGAGCGTGAAGTACAGGTATGGTAATTAGCTGATCAACGGTAACCTGATAACGAAGGTAGTACCCTCACCCACCTTTGTCTCAAACCAGATCGATCCTCTCCAGAACTCGATGATCTTCTTTGTCATAGCCAGGCCGAGACCAGTGCCAGATGATTTTGTGGTAAAGTAAGGCTGAAATATTCGTTCCACTATGTCCTCCGGGATACCCTCACCATTATCAGCAAAGGCAATCAGCACGTGATCCTCATCCTTCGTCAGGTTCACCTGCACTTCACCGGAACGATCCTCAGGGACCGCCTGTACCGCGTTCTCCAACAGATTGGTAAATACACGCAATAACTGACTTTTGTCGGCATGCACTATAAGTTTTTCCTGAGTACCGTTCAATGACACGCGCACATTTTCTTCGTTCAGGTACAACTCAACAGCCTTATCCAACAGTTCATTCAGATCGAAGTTCTCGGGTTTTGCTTCAGGCATCTTTGCGAAGTTGGAGAACTCAGATGCGATATAAGAAAGGTTGTCTATCTGCTCGATCAGTGATTGTGATACCTTCAAGGCAAGTTCAGACACATTTGAATGGCCACTCTTTACCGCTTGCTGGAGATATTGAATGTTAAGCTTCATAGGCGTCAGCGGATTCTTGATCTCATGCGCCACCTGCCGCGCCATTTCGCGCCATGCGCTTTCGCGCTCATTCTGTGCAAGCAACACTGCATTCTCCTCCACTTTCTTCACCATCTTATTATACTCTGTCACCAGTGTACCTATTTCGTCCTCGTATGGCCAGTCGATAGGTTCATTTTGAGTAAGGCTCAATCTTTCAAACCTGTTGATAACGACACTTAGTGTTCTCGTCAACCAACGGGTAATGAATACCGTTAACACAGTTGACAACAGGAAAATGAAGGCATAAAGATTGATCAGCGCAACAAGGATATTCGAGATCTGGAAGTTCAGTTCTTTTTCAGACGAGAAGAATGGCACGTTTATGTACCCCAACGGTCTACCATCTTCATCGCGAATCGGAACATAACAGGAGAGATAGGACAATCTGCCGATCGTTTCCTGTTGTATTACGATCTGGTTGTTTCCTGCCAGTGTAAAGTAGGCATCAGGGCGTATAATACGAGCCAGCAGTATTTTATCGTAAATACTTTCCTGCGAGGCAACGTTCAAAATTCCACTTGACCCGAAAATATTAATATCGATCTTCTGTGCAGTTGCTAACGCTGTAATAAAATACTTGAATTCCGAACTTTTTGTCACTTGGGTAAAGCGATCGTTATTCGCCAATCCGTTTGCCTGTTTCAAGAACTGCAATGTAGACCGTTCAACTATCTGCATCGTCCGCGACATTTTCTTCTGGTTTGACTGCTTATACTGCATCGTGAAGTATACAATCGTGACCACACCGATTACAAGGAAGGATATCAACACGATCCCGAGCATAGAGAAGTGGATACGTTTCCGCAGTGTTAGGTTGATGAATTTATTGTATGACTTTGCCCTTGTGAAATATGCAAGACTCAATCGATACACCACTATAAACAAGACGATCAGTATCTGGATGCCGAATAAGTACGAGAACAAGGTGATACTATCCAACCACAGCTTATAGAAACGTATAACAATCACTGTTTTCGTATCATCAGCCTTATATCTTAATTCAGACGAACCATCCCATTTGGTGAAAATGTGTTCACCCTCAATATTCGCATCGCTCAAGTATACGGGAAAAGAATAATCGCCACTCTGCGTTAGTAATTTATTATTCACATACACCCCATACGCATAGTTGGCGTCACCCTGCCCAGCTTTGATACTTCCTGGTTGCAGCAATTCTGGGTATACAGTTTCTCCGCCAGATTCTTTAATAGAGAAATCAATAAAAACAGTACCTAATTTAGTAGTGCTGTCCCTATATACCGGTATTCGCGCCAGGTAATAATCGCCATCCTGGGCAAACTCCTTGTAATAAAGCGTGGAGTCTGCGGTCATTTCTGCATTCGCGGTTTCCCTATCAAGCGTCCGAAAGCTGACAGTATCACCGTTGAACAAATTATACCCTCCACGATCAAACAACAGTATTTTCGACTGGTATTTATTCAACTGCCCTCCCAGGTATAATGCATCAAACCGCTCATTGATAGACCGCCTGCGTTCAGGTGTCGGCGTTTCAAAAAACTGCTTGATCACACCGTCGCGCTGAATATTCAGTGAAATGTTCTTAAATGCATACTCAGTTACATCGTCACGTTGTCGTACCACCTCCTCCGCATAACGTTTACGTGTTTCAGCCTCATTAACATTGTAGAAATACAACAGCGTAGCCGTACAAAAGGCGCAAACTATTACAGACCAAAAGATCATTTGCGGAGAGAACAGATCTGAAATGTCCGTCAGCCTTTTAGAGTCCAGCAACATGAGAAATATTACAAGGCATCCAAGCAGGTAATAGGGCAAAAACTCGCTTCGGTTCTCATTGGTCAGTAAGATCAACAGTGTACCGGTTATCAGAACTGTCACATTTTTAACAGTTCTATTACCAACAAGAGCTAACAACTGAACATTAAAAAGATAAAAAACCAGACACGAAGCGCCTGTTATGAGTCCTATAGTTAAAAGACCAAGAATGGTATAGAATGTAATAGAATAAAAATGGCTGACATCGAACGATATCATCGAGTCTATTACCAGGCTTCGTATAATGTGTATATAGGCAGATGCGTACCAGATCAACAAACTGGTGATGGCAAATGCAGCAGCCATCCGTGCTGTTTTACTCAGCTTTACATTTCCGAAGAAATCGTAAGGCACATGGCGTAGTGTGAAGATGATTATCCACAGAAAACATAGCGTGTTAATGAGCAGATCACCCAATGAGGGCAAAAAACCGCTGGAGGCATATAGCTGCGGAGAAAATATCGGAAGATCACGCAAACCAAAAGGCATACCCCAGATATAGGTCGCTGCACGTACCAGGAGGATCGCGACTACCGTAACGGCAAAGCCAACCCACGGCGATCTCTTGCGGGTAAGGTATATAGTAATTAACTGCAGCCAAATGATGGTAGACAATAACGCGAGTGCCACCAGCCACAGCATCAGCTTACCAGGTATCCAATTAGCCTGCTCCTGCGGAAAATTGAGGTAGAACACCGGGCGACCTTCCAGGTTCTTTACTTCATAATTCCATTTAGCTTTCTTTTCCGTTACTTCAGTCGAAAGCGGGATATGCGATTCGGCCTCAAAATGCGATCGCAGGTAATTATTCTCGAACGGATACCGGTGAACTATTGCGATCAGCGCCGTAATATGCTTTGTACTATCCAGGTATTTAGGATGTAAGCATTTCTTCACGAAGCTTCCGCGATCGTTCTTCTCCAGTTTTTCATCAGTATGTAACCCGTTACAATCGGTAAGGAACTCATTCGTGTTCCAAAAAACCACAACGCCTCTATCATAACCAAACAGGTAATACGGAAGCTGTGTGATACGTTGAACGTCCTTTGCGGTCGGCACCTCGGCAAACAACCGTTTTATTAGTGTCGAGTCCTCAACAAGCTCATTCAGGCTTCGCT
Organism: Polluticoccus soli; assembly: GCF_029269745.1. Taxonomy (NCBI): domain Bacteria; kingdom Pseudomonadati; phylum Bacteroidota; class Chitinophagia; order Chitinophagales; family Chitinophagaceae; genus Polluticoccus; species Polluticoccus soli. The sequence continues at coordinate 1,366,257 of NZ_JARJHT010000001.1, forward strand.
CTTTTTTATGAAGGTCTTCTGTAATGGCCTTCGCCATCTGGGCAGGCTTTACCTCCTGCGTCTTTACATAAAAGCGAAATATGGCTACACTCCATAGCAGTATGCTTAGCCACAGCCATCCGCGATATGGATATAACCTGAACACCTATATTATTCTGTTCCTTTTGCCTGGTTCCATAATGCGTCCATCTCCTCCAGCGTCATATTGTTGAGCGATTTGCCCTGCTCCCTGGCAAGATCCTCAATGTATTGAAAACGACGAATAAACTTTTTATTGGTACCCTCCAGGGCCAGCTCGGGGTCTACCTTAGCAAAACGCGCGTAGTTGATCAATGCAAACATCACGTCACCAAATTCATCTTCTATCTTTTGCTGGCTACCTGAGTCCACTGCCTCATACAGTTCTTTTATCTCCTCATCCACTTTCTCCTTCACCTGGTCAATATGGTCCCACTCAAAACCTACCTGTTTTGTTTTCTCCTGTAGTCTGAGTGCTTTTATCATGGCTGGCATTGAAGGAGGCACGCCGCTCAAAATAGATTTCTTTCCTTCCTTCAGCTTCAGCATCTCCCAATTTTGTTTTACCTGCTCTTCGCTTTCTACTTGTACACTTCCGTATATATGCGGATGACGCGAAACAAGTTTATTGCAAACCGCCTCGATCACATCATCAAATGTGAATTCATTCTTCTCAGCGCCAATCTTGCTGTAAAACACAATATGCAATAGCAGGTCACCCAACTCCTCTTTTAACTGTTGCCAGTTTTCCGATACAATAGCATCACCCAGCTCATACACTTCCTCTACTGTTTGCGGGCGCAGAGTTTGTATCGTTTGCTTTTTATCCCAGGGACAACGTTCCCTAAGCTCATCCATTATGGTTCTTAACCGCTCTATCGACTTTGCGTATTCCATATTTCTAACAGCTATTTATCTTCCTGCCATTTGTACCCTTTCATAGAAACACCAGCAAGTTGCAACGCACGTTCCACAACGGTATTGGCAGCCTCTTCCATATTGGCCGGCCGACTGTAGAACGATGGGGTAGCGGGACAAATGATCCCACCTGCTTCCGTTACAGCCGTCATGTTTCTTAAGTGAATCAGGTTATAAGGCGTTTCACGCACCACGCAGATCAGTTTCCTTCGTTCTTTCAGCATCACATCAGCGGCGCGGGTTATCAGGTCGTTGCTGATGCCCGCTGCTATTCTTCCCACGGTACCCATACTACACGGACAGATAATCAGTGCATGGTAAGAAGAACTGCCTGATGCAAATGGCGCCATGAAATCATTCTTCTGCCAAACTTTGAATGGGAACGACTTATAGTCTTCGTTACCAAGTTCGTATTGCCACACTGTAAACGCATTCTCACTCCACACCAGGCCTACTTCTTCCACCTGGTCGCCTAGTTTCGCGAGGCTTTCGAGCAGGAGTTTTGCATATATAGAACCGCTTGCACCGGTAACCGCCACGGCTATTTTCATATATAAATTATTATAGCAAGATATTAACAAAGCTACATGGAATTTACCGTAAATTCGTGATACTTAAATTTATTAAGACCAATGAAACGCGTACTGCTATTTGTGCTGTTGCTGCTCGCTATAAGCCCAATGACCTATGCCGGCGAAAAGAAAAAGAAAAAGAACAATAAAGAAGCGGGCATCAAATGGATGACCTGGACAGAAGCGCAGGCCAAAATGAAAAAGCAACCTAAAAAGGTATGGGTAGATGTGTATACAGACTGGTGCGGATGGTGCAAGGTCATGGACAAAAAAACCTTCAGCGACCCGCAGGTGATCAAGTACATGAACGAGAACTTTTATTCCATTAAGTTCAATTCAGAGAAGGATGATAGTATCAGTTTCATGGGCAAGCTGTATACCATTAAACCTGAAAACAAAGTAAATGACCTGGCGATTGAGCTTCTGCGTGGTCAAATGAGTTATCCGTCGTCTATTTATATGGAGGAAAATTTCCAGAATGCAGCTGCGATACCCGGCTACCAGCCAGTGCCGCAGATGGAATTGTTGCTAACTTATCTGACTTCCGGAAAATACAAAACCGTGTCCCTAGAGGATTATCAAAAAACGTTTGTCGGTACCTGGAAAGAAAATGAAGCTCCTGCCGCGCCTCCCGCAACGCACTAGTTACCTTCAACAATATATTTCATATCGGTCTTATAAAACTTGCAGGCCGGCTTTAGCCCGCACTCCTCGCATTTAGGTCTGCGGGCTACGCATATATAGCGACCATGCAGTATTAACCAGTGGTGCGCTTTATGAATAAGCTCGGTAGGTATATGCTTGATAAGCTGCATCTCAGTTTGCAGCGGCGTTTTTGCATTCACCGTTAGCCCAATGCGTGCCGATACCCGGAATACATGCGTATCCACAGCCATGTTGGGTTGATTGTAGATGACCGAGGTGATCACATTAGCCGTTTTTCGACCAACGCCGGGAAGCTTTATTAGTTCTTCAACCGTATCAGGTACCTCGTGGTAGTATTGTTCGACCAGCATCTTGCTCATGCCCATTAGGTGGCGCGTCTTGTTATTGGCAAAGCTGATGCTTCTGATGAACGGTTCGATATCCTCAAATTCAGCTTTCGACAGGCTTTCCGCATCCGGGAATTTTTCAAACAATGGCGGCGTTACCATATTCACCCGCTTGTCGGTGCATTGTGCGGAAAGTATAACCGCCACCAGCAGCTGGTACGGATCATCATAATGAAGTTCCGTTTCAGCTACAGGCATATTTTTCTGAAACCAATCTATTACAAAATCAAACCTTTCTTTCCTCGTCATATTAAAAGCCCGTTATTCGAAAGGAATAACGGGCTATAAAAATAGGCAGTTTATTTATTCTCGTCCGGCTCAAACTCCAGCACGGCCGAGTTCATACAGAAACGTTTATGTGTTGGCGGTGGCCCATCGTCGAAGATATGGCCAAGATGCGAATCACACCTGCCGCATACCACTTCTGTACGTACCATGCCGTGTGAATTATCCGGGATGTACTTTACACTATTGGGCCGGATGGCTTCATAAAAGCTGGGCCAGCCGCAACTGCTGGCAAACTTTGCATCGGAACGGAATAATGGGTTGCCACATACCGCACAATAGTACATGCCCCTTGTATCGGTCTTCCAGTACTTGCCGGTAAACGCCCATTCCGTCTCTGCCTCTCGTGCTATGGAGTACACTTCTCTCGGCAAAATTCTTTTCCATTCCTCGTTGCTCACGTTTAGGTGTGCGGTGTCCGTACGTGAATAGTACGGGTTGTTTTTATGTTCGTCACTCATAGACTGTTTGTTTTGTGCATTGGAACATTTGATGAACAGCAGGCTGCATACAGCCATTGTCAGTATCAGGTATCTCATAGCAAATTAATGATGCTTTATAAAATAACGGATAATCCGGCGGAAAGGTTTTCTAAAAAATGTTAAAGCCTTCCAAAGTCGATGAACCCGGGCTTAAGACATATTCTTTCTATCTTTCGTCCCATGAACAACCTCAGCCGCGATACCTTGCTGGGTGCCATTGCCGTATTGCTCATTGCCGCTTACCCTGTTTTCGGCAACCTGGCATACCTGCCGGTACAACTTTGGGACGAATCTCGCCTGGCAATGAATGCCTTCGAGATGAACCGTTCGGGCGAGTGGCTGGTCACAACTTTCGACGGTGAACCAGACCTCTGGAACACCAAGCCTCCCCTGATGATCTGGCTACAGGTGCTTTGCATTAAACTACATGGACTTAACGAACTGTCGCTACGCATACCTTCAGCGGCGGCTACATTACTGACACTTGGAATACTGTATTGGTTCACGGCCGTGAAGAAAAAAAGTCCACTGCTTGGCGTCATTACCTGCCTGGTGCTGATCACATCGCCCGGGTATACCGGCCTGCACCGTACACGAAGCGGCGACTACGACGCGCTGCTCGTTTTATTTACTACTGCCCATTGGATCTATATGTATCTGTACGCGGAAGAAAAAAAACGCCCTTGGTTTTATCTCAGCTTGCTGTGTTTAATAGCCGGCGCCATGACAAAGGGTGTAGCGGCTCTGATCTGCCTGCCTGCTATGTTCATCTATTTCGCAGTAACAAAACAGTTGGGTTATATATTAAAACAACGGGATGTATATATCGGTATAGCCGCATTTGTATTGAGCATTGGCGGCTACTACCTTCTGCGCGAATGGCGCATGCAGGGCTATCTTAATGCTGTTGCCTTTAATGATGTAACAGGCAGATTTGGCGACCCATCGACTGCAGAGGGAAATGATTACCTCTATTATGCGCGATATATACTAAAAGGGAATTTCTCTTACTGGGCATTAGTACTGCCCTTCACACTGATCTACCTCGTGGTCACAAAAAACAAAGAGACCAAACGACTCGGTCTGTATACGCTCCTGCTTGGTTGCTTTTACTTTATCGTAATTTCCATCAGCCGCACTAAAAATACCTGGTACGACATGGCGGTGTACCCGCTATGGTCGCTGGCGGCTGCTTTGGCCATAACCCACGCCATCGAGTGGATCGCAGACCGTTCCCGGTACCCTATTCCATCAAAAATCCTGGTGACGGCAGCAATCGTCATAGTAAGTCACGCACATATACTCAACCATATTCAAAAGATCGACAAGGAGATCTACCGGGACGACTATATTGGCTTTTTTATGAAAGACATCCTGCACCACGGCAACAAGCACGGCGATTTTGCTGTGGTGTGGAATAGCTATCACGCTAACTTGTATTGGTACCTGAAAATATTAAGGCATCAGGGCCGTGAAGTAAAGACCGCTGTTTACCAGGATCTGAAACCCGGAATGCGCATCGCTTCATTCGAGGAAGAAGTGCAGAAATATATTGAGTCTCATTACAAGTACCGTATCACCGGTCAGGTGGAAGCCGTGAGGTTCTACAAAATAATGGACTGATAAACATGCGCTTGTGCCTGCATTCAACAATAACTGAACCCAGTTACCGCAAAAAACTATTTATTTGCCGAGCGTTATGAGAAATCCTGCTTATAAAATACTTGTGTCGGCCGCAGCTTCCATGCTACTATTTGCATGTAAACCCGGCCGCGTTGTTACTGGCAAGTCAAAAAAGAAAGATACTGTTGCGACCGTAAGAAAACTGGACAGCCTGGATATTAAGATCGGACAGATGGTGATGGTGGGCATTGAAGAGCGGACCATGATAGACCCAAATGATTCTCTGCTAGCAGAACTACGCGACGGCAAAATGGGCGGGGTGGTTTTGTTCGAAAAGAACATTGCTAAAACAAACTCTGCAGATTCGTTCCGAAACATGACACGTGCCATGCAACAGGCAGCGCTCATTCCCATCTTTGTAACAATAGATGAAGAAGGTGGTAAAGTGCACAGGCTGAAAGAAAAATACGGTTTCGTGGGAATGCCTTCTGCGTCTTACCTCGGCGGTATCGACAATCCGGATTCTACCTTGTTTTACAACCGCCGCTTGGCTGCAGAGATGCATGACCTCGGTATAAATCTAAATTATGCTCCTTGTGTCGATGTCGCCGTCAATCCTGAGAACCCGGTTATTGTAAAAAATGGTCGCAGTTTTTCAGCAGATCCGGAAATAGTTACCAAACACGCACTGCTCTGCATACAGGCTCATCATGAGAATAGCCTGCGTACCATACTCAAACACTTCCCTGGGCACGGCAGTTCTGCCAATGATTCGCACCTGGGCATTGCAGACGTTACCAATACCTGGAAGTTTATAGAGCTGGAACCTTATAAAAATATTATCGAATCTGGCGAGGTAGATGCCATCATGACCGCACACATCATTAACCGTGCGTTTGATACATTGCCGGCTACCCTTTCAAAAAAGATCATTAGCGATAAACTGCGCGGGTTCCTTAGATACGATGGTGTTGTGTTCTCCGACGATATGCAGATGCACGCTATAGCTGAGAATTTCGGTTTTGAAAATGCTATTGCGTTGAGCATCAACGCCGGTGTGGATGTAGTAATGTTCGCCAATACTATACCTAACCTGCAAGGCCGTCTATCAGCTTCTAAGGTGCACGCCATCATCAAAAACCATGTTGCTAACGGTACCATAAAGAAGGAACGTATTGATGAGGCTTACCGCAGGATCATGGATTTGAAGAAAAAGAAGTTTTAGTTTCTTAAAAAAAAGATAATAAGCACACTTAACACCTGCTCATAAACGAATAGCCCCTATATTTGATATGTGAGCTTCTTATATCCCTTGTTCCTGCTTGCGGGACTAACACTTGCCATACCGGTAATCATACACCTGTTCAATCTGCGCAGATATAAGACGGTGTTGTTCCCGCATACCCGTTTCCTGAAAAACATACAGCTCCGTTCACAGAAACAATCACAGGTCCGTTATAAATTGCTGCTGGCATTGCGCATGCTATTCCTTGCTGCACTGATACTCGCTTTCGCGCAACCATTCATCAGCAGCGGCAGCAAAACAGAGGGCGGCAACAGGTTGCAGGTGATCTATGTTGATAATTCTGGCAGCATGTCACTCAAAAAATCAGCACGCAGCCTGCTCGACATAGCGAAAGACGCCGTCCGCAAGCAAGTTCGCCAGGCAGCACCCGGTACCCGCTTTGTACTCATCACCAACGACAGGCCATCTGCCTATTCACCATTGCCGGCAGATAAAGTACTCGCAGAATTGAACTCGGTTGATATATCAGCCAGCACCCGTTCTTCAGAACAGGTGCTGGCTACCGTGCAAAACCTGCTGCAAACTGAATCTGCCCACGGCGCAGACCTGTACTATTATTCAGATTTTCAGCGCAACGCTTTTTCCGCACCACGCGACAAATCGCTAGCCAGCAACATAAAGTTCTTCGGCATACCTGTACAGGCCGATGCGGCCCGTAATATTTATATAGATACGGCTTACCTTGTAAGCCCTGTCCTGCAAACGGGCATGAGCAATCAACTAATCGTTCATAGCAAAGCAATCGGGGATGTACCCGATGAAAGCCCGGTGTTGCAGTTATCTATAAATGGACAAGTGAAGAGTGCCTCCCAACTAAGCTTTAACGATAAAAAAGAAAGTGTGGATACGCTCAGCTTCCAGGTAAACGATACCCGCTGGCAGCAAATGACGTTAAGTATCAATGACGCTGCTGTTCGCTTCGACGATATTTTTAGAATTACTGCACGTAGCGCACCCAACCTGTCAGTGCTCACTTTGAATGAAGGCGCACCCAACCCTTATATACAGGCCGCCTTCCGTTCTTACCAGGGTTTTAGGTTGAATCAACTCGATGTGTCACAGGCACCGGCCGACCTGAAAGAGTATAACCTTGTCATATTAAATAATGTCACGCGGATAGACGAAGGCCTCGGTAAGATACTGGCCAATGCACTCAGCCAGGGACAAACCATTTGCATTTTCCCCGGCCGAAGCAATAGCGTTGCCGGCTTTGATGGACTGAAAATTCTGGGAGAGATTAGCTTTACGGGCATTGACACCGCTTCACAGGCAGCGGCTACGTTGCAGCAGGGCAGTCCCTTGGTGCGCGACCTGTTCGAACGTATCCCTGATAATGTTCAACTGCCGGTGGCCAACTGGCATTATATTATCAGCGCTGGCCTGTCTGCCAACCAGCAGGCCATACTCAGCTTCCGCAATGGCGATCCATTCCTGGCGCGATACACACCCTCAAAAGGACAATTATATATATCCGCTACCGCTGCAGACCTACAGTCAGGCAACTTCCCGGGTAGCTATTTCTTCGTGCCGTTCCTGTACCAGATGACGATGCAATCGCGCGGGGGCGATGTGTACGCCATCACTTCCGGCAGGCAGCAGGCAGCATTTCTGCCACTGGCCGATGCCAGCGAACGTAATATGGTGCACCTGTACGGCGAGGACCTCGATGCCATACCGCCTCAACGAACCAGCGGTTCTGGGGTTGAGATTTATGTGGACCAGGTGGTGCAGCAACCGGGTTTTTACACACTGGCTGCGCAGGGCTCAGATACCGTGATGGTGGCGCTCAACGAGGACAGGAAAGAATCGCAGCTGGATTTCTGGACCATGCGGGCGCTGAAAAACGAATGGAAAGGCGAGGGTGTTACCTGGCTGGAGCCATCTGAAATAGGCGCGGCCGGCGATGGCGCAGCACTAGGCAGCTTCCCGCTTTGGAAAGTTTGTGCTATTTTAGCGCTGTTAATGCTGCTTGCAGAAACTGTAGTTTTGGCAGGCGGCCTTCGCAAACAAAACGTAGCCACTCAATAGCGCATATGCTCGTGCTCATCCGACAGGCAAAGATCGTGGACCCACGATCTGATTTTCATGATAAAACAGTTGACCTACTTATTGAGAATGGCAAGATAAAGTCCATCGGCTCTTCTCTGAAAGACAAGGCTGACAAAGTGATAGAAGCAGAAGGTCTGCTTGTAAGCCCGGGATGGGTGGACGTGCTCGCTGACTACCGCGAGCCGGGTTACGAACAAAAAGAAACGATCAATACAGGTCTTAACGCAGCAGCTGCAGGTGGTTTCACCGATGTACTGCTGGCCCCCAATACCAATCCTGTTGTCAGCACTAAGTCGATAGTTGAGTTTGTAGCTTCACGAGCAGCCAAACATGCAGTAAGTCTACATCCGCTGGGTGCCGCTACTCAGGATATAGAAGGCAAAACCTTATCGGAAATGCTGGACATGCGCAGCACGGGGGCAGTGGCTTTTACTGATGGCTGGAAACCGATACAGAATGCCAACCTGATGCTGAAAGCATTGGAATATATAAAAGCATTTGATGGTGTGTTGCTCCAGGTACCGGTAGAGATTTCATTATCCGCCGGAGGGTTGATGCACGAAGGACCGATATCAACCCGCTTAGGCATGGCAGGCATTCCTGAGATGGCTGAGACTCTGATGGTGCACCGCGATATTGAATTACTTCGTTACACCAACTCGCGCCTGCATATCACTGGTGTATCCAGCGCTACTTCGGTAGAAATGATACGCAAGGCTAAGGCTGAAGGATTAAATATTACCTGTTCGGTTACCCCTTACCATCTTGCACTGAACGATGAGGCTCTGACCACGTATAGCAGCATGTATAAAGTATCGCCGCCATTGCGTAGCGAGGCAGATCGCAAAGCATTGGTAGCCGGACTTAAAGACGGTACCATAGACTGTGTTGCCACTCACCACAGGCCGCAAGAATGGGATGCTAAAACCAAAGAATTTGAATATGCCGCCGATGGTATGAATATCCAGGAATGGGCGTTCAACATAATCTGGAAGGCTGCAGGTATAGAGGTAGGCCTGGACAGGCTGATCGAAGCCTTGTCGATAGCACCAGCAAAGATATTTGGCCTGGAGCGCACACCGGTGGCAGAAGGCGCAACAGCAACATTTACACTGTTCACCCTAAACGGCACACAAGCCACCGATAAAATGAAATCGGCATCACGCAACAATCCATTCATCGGCGCAGAGCTCCCTTGCAAAGTAATAGGCATCGTTAACCGCAATAATCACAGCTTAAATTCATAACTATGGAACTGCAACAAACACACAAAATGTACGGGCTATTCACAGGTATAGCACTGATCATATTAGGACTTGTTTTGCATTTTGCGGGCCTGTCTTACGAGAGCTGGGCTAAGTGGCTGCAGTTTGGTATTTTCCTGGTCGCTATTTTGCTTAATGCAATGGCTTTTTCAAAAGCTAACAATCATAATATTACCTTCGGTAATGCATTTAGCAGCGGCTTCAAAATGACATCTATTGTTACGCTGATCCTGATCGCCTGGACATTGATTTCACTTCAAATATTCCCGGAGATAAAAGAGAAAGCCTTGGAAATTGCGATGACTGAAATGGAAAAGCAAAACCTCTCGGAAGAGCAGGCAGAAAAGGGTCTTTCTATGTGGCGCGACAACTTCACAGTACTTAGCATCGGAGCAGTGTTATTAGCCTACATGTTCTGGGGCCTTGTATTTTCCCTGCTCGCTGCTGCTATCGCGAAGAAAAAGCCGCAGCAGCCAACTACAATGTAATTCTCCTATCTTAGCAAATCCATGCACACGCCTGATATTTCGATCGTAGTACCTCTGTTCAATGAAGAAGAATCTTTACCGGAACTTGTAGACTGGATAGAGAAGGTATGCGGTGAACATGGCTATGTGCACGAGATCATTATGATAGATGACGGCAGTACCGACGATAGTTGGAAAGTGATCACAGAGCTGTCACAACAATATTCCGCTGTAAAAGGCATTAAATTTCAACGTAATTACGGTAAAAGCGCGGCTCTCAACGAGGGTTTCAAAGCTGCAGCCGGGAACGTCATCATCACTATGGATGCCGACCTGCAAGACAGCCCCGACGAGATACCGGAACTCTACCGAATGATCACCGCCGATGGTTTTGACCTGGTGAGCGGCTGGAAAAAAGTTCGCTACGATAACGCCATAACAAAAAATCTTCCATCTAAACTATACAACGCTGTCAACCGCAGCATATCGGGCATCAAGCTGCACGATATGAACTGCGGGTTGAAATCATACCGCCGCAACGTGGTAAAAAGCATAGAAGTGTACGGCGAAATGCACCGTTTCATCCCTGTTCTGGCCAAAGCTGCGGGTTTCCGCAAAATAGGGGAGAAAGTAGTGGTACACCGCCCGCGGAAATATGGCCATTCCAAATTTGGCTGGGAGCGCTTCATCAATGGTTTCCTCGACCTCCTGTCTATCCAGTTTGTAAGCCGTTTTGGCAAAAAACCCATGCACTTCTTTGGACTTTGGGGGGTGCTGATGTTCCTCGTCGGCTTTATCATGACGGCGTGGCTGGTGGTAGAAAGACTGATGGTGGGCGTGAATTATGGCCTTACCAATAAGCCTCCATTCTACATAGCCCTTGCGGCAATGATCATGGGTACCCAATTCTTCCTGGCGGGTTTTACGGCAGAACTGATCTCACGTAGCGCCGCCGACAGGAACCATTACCTGATCGAGGCCAAGCTTGGATTAGAAAAATAACCCCTCTTTTGCGGTTTTTTAACAGTATTTGAGAGAGGCATTTTAATCCTTTCTCATTTATTTCCGTCAAATTTGCGTTTTCTATTAAGTTTTATGTACGCCATTCGTTCTATTGTAGCGGCGCTGGTTTTAATATGCCCGCTCCTCGCCTTTGCCCAAACACAGGAAAAGCCCGGAAAAATATCAGGTAAGATCATCAACGAGCTAAAGAAACCCGTAGAATATGCAACCGTTACCCTGTTACGCAAAGATTCTACTGTTGCTAACGGCGGCCTGACGGATGAATCTGGCAGCTTTTCGATCGAGCAAACAGGTACCGGAGATTTCTTGCTGCGCGTGAGCGGTATAGGCTTTACGACACGTACCGTAAATAATATCAGCATTACCCCGGCGGCCCTCGAAAAGAAGATGGGTACTATAGAAGTAGCTTCCAGCTCCCGCTCGCTGAAACAGGTAGAGGTAACCGCCGAGCGCGCCATGATAGAAATGACGGCTGAGAAAAAGGTATTCAACGTAGAGAAGAATATCACGTCCTCTGGCGGTAGCGCTGCCGACGTGCTGCAGAATGTACCATCTTTGACAATAGACGCGGACGGCGATGTACTGCTGCGCGGCAAAGAGACTACACTATTGATAGATGGCAAACCAGCCACCTTGCTTGCCGGTGATATTGCTACTGCCCTGCAATCCCTGCCCGGCGCCAGCATTCAAAGTGTCGAGGTCATCACCAACCCGTCTGCCAAATATGATGCACAGGGTATGAGCGGTATCATCAACATCATCACTAAGAAGGATAAAAAAATGGGCTTCAATGGCTCGGTGACGGCAGGTGCGGGTACACATGATAAATACAATGGCGGTATCAACCTGAATCTTAAAAACGACAAGTGGAACATTTTCCTGAACAGCAACTTCCGCAGCAATCGTAACTACCAGCGTAACACTACAAACCGTATCAACATTGACAGCACTTACTTCAATACGTTTGAAGACAATATCCGCGAGTTCGGTGGCTTCTTCAACACAATTGGCGCTGAATACTCTATAGATCAAAAGAACACGGTAACGCTTACACAAAACCTGAACCGCATGCGTTGGGGTGGCCACGGCACCTCGGAGTTCAACAAGTTTGAGCAACCCATCCAGATCCGCAGCTTCGAACAGGTAGGCGGACCTTTCTCCACTTCTACCTCACTTGATTACAAACATAAATTTGCTAAACCTGCGCAGGAGCTGACCACTAACGTAACCTACGCGCAAATGTGGGTGACAAGGACGCAAACATATCACACCACGAGCTTCGACAGTAACGGTTCTGAGCTACCAACAGTATTTCAGAATGCTCCTGGTCAGGGTGGCAACAGGAGCCTTAATGCGCAAGCTGATTTTACCACTCCTTTCCTCACTAAAACAGGCAGACTAGATGCCGGCTTAAAAACACAACTGTTCTGGTTCTACAGCGATAATGATCCAAAAATTGATACGTTGGATGATGGTAAGGACCAACAAACTGACTCGCTGCTGCTGAATAATTACGATTATACCCAACATGTACATGCCGCTTACGGCAGCTTCAGCGACCAGCACAAAAATTGGTCGTACAATGCCGGCCTGCGGTTGGAATATGCGACCTATGAGGGTACGTCGCTGGCATTAAAAGGAAACAAGTTCACCAACGATTACCTGGGCTTGTTCCCTTCAGCATTTGTGTCTTACAAATTACCGAAGGAACAAGCTGTTAACCTGAGCTACACCCGCCGTACCAACCGTCCCGGTTTTATGCAGCTGATGCCTTATGTCGATATCTCGAACCCACAGGATACCAGCATGGGCAATCCCGAACTGATACCGGAGTTCATACACAACACCGAGCTTAGCTACAACAGGCAAATAAAAGGCGGTCATAGCCTGATGGCTAGTGTTTACTACCAGTACACACAAAACCTGATAGAGCGTGTGCGCACTTTCTACGAAGACAATGGTACCAGCTTCTCACAACCGCAAAACCTGAACCACGGCACTACATATGGCTTGGAGCTAACCGGCCGTACACAGATCCTGCCTATCTGGGACCTGACGGCGAATGCTAATTTTTTCAGAAACGAAGTATCAGGCACGAATGTTGACAATAGCGGTTATAGTTGGTTCGCCAAGATGAATACCAATCTTCGTCTCCCTGCAGGTTTTGCCCTCCAGGTGAATGGCAATTACGAAGCGCCAAAAGTTGGCGTTCAGGGTATACAACAGGAAGTGTACTGGCTGGATATTGCCCTCCGCAAAAACCTGTTGAATAACAGGGCTACCCTGGTGCTGAACGTTTCGGATATATTAAATACAAGGAAGTACACCACCGTCTACGATCAGGGTACCTTCCGACAGGATGTATACCGCGACAAAGAAACACGCATTGGCAACGTGACGTTTACTTACAGGTTTGGCAAATCGGAGCAAAAAGCTCCGGCCGGCGGCCGCCGCGGCAAGAATAATGCTCCTGTTCCTCAAAAAGATAGGAATAATTTAAAAACTGATGACAATAGCGAGCAAGCTGGCTTTTGATTTCGCATTATATTTGAAAACGCATAAAAACTAAAGTAAGTATGTATAAGGTGGTGAAGGTTGTTTTAATGGCAGGTATTGTGATGACTGGCGCACACAGCGCACAGGCCCAGTTTGGCGATGTGTTGAACAAGGCCAAAAAAGCTATGAACGATGCCGGTGTTAACACAGGTGGCAGAGGAGGAAGTTATACCAATACCGAAGCGGTAAGTGCGCTGAGGGAAGCGCTGAAAATAGGTACGCAAAACGCATCAGGCAGGTTGTCGACCGTGAACGGATTTTTTGGCAACCAGTTGATCAAGGTACTGATGCCACCTGAAGCTAAGAAAGTAGAGAATACACTTCGCAGCATAGGCATGGGCGACCAGGTGGATAAAGCCATCCTGTCGATGAACCGGGCGGCTGAAGATGCTTCGGGCAAGGCAGTACAAATATTTGTGAACGCTATCACCAGCATGTCGGTAAGCGATGGTATCGCTATCGTACGCGGTGGACAAGGCGCTGCTACCAACTACCTGAAAAACAGGACCACCGGCGAGTTGACCAATGCTTTCCGTCCGATAGTTAATAATTCGCTGAACAAGGTGAACGCAACGAAATACTGGGGCGATGTATTTACTGTTTACAATGCTTTGCCTACAACAAGGCAAAAGGTGAATACCGACCTGGTTGCTTATGTAACCGAGCGTGCCCTGAACGGATTGTTCGTTACCATTGCTGACGAAGAGAACAAGATCAGGACCAATCCGGCGGCGAGGATCACCGATATCTTAAAGAAAGTGTTTGGCGCAGTATAGAGCAAAGCGTCGTAATTTTATATAACAGGGCTTTTTAATTGTCACTTTATTCTAAATGGAAGAGATAATGACACAGGAAACTAACCAGGCTACCGCTTTGACTTCATGGTGGAACGAAGCTTCATTTGCAGGCAAAGAAATGTATTCGCTCAAAGACAACGGCGAACTTGTTTTACACATGGCGCCGGGCGAAGAGCGAACGGTAGCTACGGTTACGGCAGAAAATGCCGACATGGTGCTGAAAGTACTGTCGGACAAATTTTCTGAAGTGGAAGGCAGAATGAAGGAATTGCAAACCGAATGGGATGCAGCCGAGGACAAATTAAAAGTACTGGGTAAAGTAGAACGCATGCGCGAGTACCTGAAGCATACCAATGCCGTAGGTAATTTCAGCGCACTGCTGCAGCCACTGTCTGGTATGGAAAAAACCATTGGCGGACTGGCTGACGAAAACAATAAGCAACGCCTCGAGCTGGCTCAAAAAGCTGAAGAACTGGCCGGCGGCGAAAACTGGAAAGAAACGACGCAGGCATTTAAAGACCTGATAGAGCAGTGGAGAAAGCTGCCTACAGTTGATAAACACCGTAGCGACGAGCTGTGGAACAGGCTGGAAGCTGCCCGTACCAAATTCTACGAGCGCAAACAGCAACACAACGAAGACGTAAATAAAGAAATGCTGGCCAACCTCGACCTGAAACTCGAGCTGGTGGACAAAGCCGAAAAGCTGGCAGCTTCAGAAGACTGGAAGGCCACGACCGAAAGCTTCAAACAGCTGATGGAGGATTGGAAAAAGATCGGTCGCACTACTCCTGAAAAGAACGAAGAGTTGTGGAACCGTTTTATTGCCGCAAAAAACGTTTTCTACGACAGGAAGAAAGGACACTTTGAAACCATACAGGTAGAACAAGAAGGTAATTATAAACTGAAACTCGCCCTGCTGGAAAGAGCAGAGGGGATGAAGGATAGCACCGAATGGGGCAAGACCGCCCAGGCCTTTACCGACCTGATGGAAGAATGGAAAAACATTGGCCGTGTACCTTTGGAAAAAGCAGATGAAATGTGGGGCAGGCTGATAGCTGCCAAAGAGCAATTCTTCAATGCTAAAAAACACCATACGGAGACCATGCGTGTTACGCTCGACGATAACTACGCACAGAAGATGGCTCTGCTGAAACGTGCCGAAGCACTTCAGAATTCAAACCAATGGCGCGAAGCCACAGCCGAACTGAACGAGCTGATGGACGAGTGGAAAAAGATAGGCCCCGTACCCCGTGAGCATAGCAATAAGATATGGGAACAATTCATTGCCGCCCGTAAAAAATTCTTCGAGCGCAAAGATGCTAACCGCGAAAGGCGCCAACAGCGCATGGAGCAGGAAAAAGAATCACGCTCACGCCAAGCCTATGATTTCCGCTACAAGCTGGAAGAAGAACTGAGGGAAGAGGAAGAGCGCCTGGCTGATTTTAAGAATGGCATCGAAAACATCACTCCGGGTCGCAAGGCAGAGGAGCTGCGCGAGCACCTCACAAAACTGATCAAACAAACCGAACATAAGATCGAGCATAAAAAGGAGAAACTGGACGAGATCAACAAGCAGATCGCCCAGCGTGAGGCAGGTGGCCCGGACGCCGCAGCTGAAACTCCAGAACCCGCTGACAACAACATCCCCGGCGAATAAAACACATTATTTACCATACTCAAAAAGCCTGTCTGTGACAGGCTTTTTCTATTTAACTTTACTTCTTTCCGCGTACACATATGGTAGTCAACGAAGATGTTTTCCTGGGCAGGTACAATACCCTCAATGAGCAACAGCGAGCTGCTGTAGACGCTATTTACGGACCGGTAATGGTGATAGCCGGGCCGGGTACGGGTAAAACCGAAGTTCTGTCTATGCGCATTGCCAACCTGCTGCGCAGCGAAGCACAGGTGCAGCCCAGCGAGATACTCTGCCTGACGTATACCGAAGAAGCCACCAATGCAATGCGTAGGCGCCTGGTGCAGGTCATTGGCACTGCGGCGCACAAGGTGAACATCTGCACCTTCCATGGGTTTTGCAACAACGTCATCCAAAGCAACAGCAGCTATTTTAGTCTACGCTCGCTGCAGCCAATTACTGACCTGGAGCGCACAGAGTTGTTGTACGAGATCTTAGAGAAGCTACCATCGGGACACGCACTGCGCAAACTGAGTGGTAATATCTATTACGATGCCAGCCGCCTCAATCGCCTGTTCGATTTTATGAAGCGCGAGAACGTACGATGCGGAGACATTACCAACGCGGTAGACACATACCTTAATAGCCTTCCCGAACGCGAAGAGTACGTGTACAAGCGCGCAGGAAAGGGATATAAAAAAGGCGACCTGAAGCAGGCACTGATTGACGAAGAGACAAAGCGTATGAAAGACACTTGCGCTGCCGCGGAGCTGTTCGACGTTTATGAAGAACGCATGAAGGCGATCGGCAGGTATGATTTCAACGACATGATCATATGGGTGCTGGATGCATTCAAAAACAATGCGGCCCTTTTGCAAAGTTATCAGGAGCGTCACCAGTTCATCCTTGTCGATGAGTTCCAGGATACCAATGGTGCGCAAAGTGAATTGCTACAAATGCTCACGCAGTTCTGGGACGATCCCAACATCTTCGTGGTAGGCGACGACGATCAGTCCATCTACGAATTCCAGGGGGCGCGTATCCGCAATATCATCGACTTCTACCGTCAATACCAGGACGCTATCAAAGTAGTTGTATTGCCGCAAAACTATCGCTCGTCTCAAGCCATTCTCGATAAAGCGACTGCTACTATCGAGAACAATAAACAACGACTGATATACCAGCTGCAGGATCTGAAGCTGGATAAAAATATTATAGCGTCATTAGGCCGTTTCAAAGATGGCAACGATACGGTAATACCGACTATAGTTAGCTATACGAACAACCTGCACGAAGAAGCGGACATTGTTTTGCAGATAGAAAAGCTGCAGCAACAGAAAGTGCCACTGGCCGATGTTGCCGTACTATATGCGCAACACAAGCAGGCTGACAACATCATAAAGCTCCTCGAGCGTAAGGGCATTCCTTACACTGTAAAAAAACCTGTGAACATACTTGAACTCCCGCTCATAAAGCAGGTCATCAATGTATTGCAGTATATAGAAGAAGAACGCAAGGCACCTTTTACCGGTGAGAGCATGCTGTTCGAAATGATGCATGCCCCTTACTATGAAATTGCCCCGACCGATATTGCCTTACTGTCGATCTATATTCAGACGAACCGTCAACGCGACAAAAGCCTTGGCTTCTGGCGCCTGGTGCTAGGCAACGATCTGTTGCTCGAATCGCTGAACCTGAAATCAGCCACCGCTCTTCGCCGCCTCGGCCGGAACATAGACAACTGGGTACAACAACAGCTCAGTCACCCGCTACCATTGCTGGTTGAAAAGATCATCTATGAAAGTGGCATCGTGGCACACCTGGCGCAAGGTAAAGACCATCTTTGGGATATGCAGGTGCTGCACACTTTCTTCGATTTTGTGAAAGAGTGCTTCGATAAGAATGCCAACATCAAAGTAGCCGACCTGCTGATGATGATCGAAAAGATGCAGGACGAAGGCATCTCGCTGCCGGTACAAAAAGTGGTGCAGAATGAGAACGGCGTGCGTTTCTATACAGCACACGGTGCAAAAGGGCACGAGTTTGAATATGTATTCCTGGTAGGTTGCACCAAAAACTTCTGGGAGAACAAACGTGGTGCTAGCAGCGAATTTAAACTACCCGATACACTCACCAGCACCGACGACGATACCGACAAAACATATAAAACAGAAGTTGCCCGCAGGCTGTTTTATGTGGCACTCACCCGTGCTAAAAAACACTTGCATGTTTCGTTTGCAGGCAGCGACAACCAGGGCAAACCGCTGGAGCATTCTGTATTTATAGACGAAATAAGCAGTGCCGAAGAACGCTTACAAAAAGCAGTACCACAACATGAATTGTTGCAGCATATGCAATGGGCTATGGAACCGGTGTCTGATGTGCGAATAGAGCTGGCCAACCATCAATGGATAGAACGACTGTTATCGCAGTTCACGATGAGCTATACCACACTGAGTAAGTTCCTGAATTGCCCGCTGAGTTTCTACTATGAGAGTATACTACGCGTACCGTTTCAGAAAAACGACGCACTGGTATTCGGTAGCGCTGTGCACGCGGCACTCGAGCGTATGTTCGAGATCATGAAAGAGAACAAGGGTTTGTTCCCGCCAAAAGAAGACGTGACCCGCATCTTTGCTGCTGAAATGTACCGCGAACAGGGAAGCTTCACCAAAGTACAGTTCGAGCGCAGAATGGAACAGGGACTTACCGTGCTAAACGAATACTACGATAAATACATCAACGACTTCTGGAAAGAGGTAGAAATAGAACACAAGGTCAGCAGGTTTATGCTGGATGGTGTACCAGTTACTGGTAAAATAGATAAGATAGAAAACCACGAAGACGGCTGCGTGGTTATCGACTATAAGAGCGGCGATCCTGACAAGTCAGCCTCTGCTTATACTTCAGGCCCCAATGAGAAAGACCCGCTGGGTGGAGACTACTGGCGGCAGATGGTATTCTACAAACTGCTGCTCGAAAACAATCCTGACAAGACGTTCAAGTTCAAGACCGGTATTTTCGATTACATCGAGAAAGGAAAGAAAACCAATCAATACAAGCGTGTTGAAGTTCCGGTATTTGCTACCGACGAAGAAATAGTACGTAAGCAGCTGAAAGACGCCTACGTCAGGATCATGAACCACGACTTCGACAAAGGCTGTGGTGAAGAAGATTGTAACTGGTGCAATTTTGCTAAACAGTACCAGCTGGTGCGTCCTGCTGTTGGTGTTGAGCCGGCGGAGATCGATGTTTAAATATTGAAAAAGCAAAGGGGCGGTTATGAATAACCGCCCCTTTTTTATGATGATGACTATTGCACTTGTCCTGTGTTCGTTCCACCTGCTTGCAGCCTTTGCATCATCTGGCGTTCTTCATAACGCTGCTTGGCTACACGTTTACCGCGGAAGAATAGATAGAGATTGAAGAACAGCATTATGCCGAGGTAAATGCTGAACCCACCAATCTTATAGCTTAGTACTTCGATAGCTTCCTGTGTACCGGGTACCCAGGTGTTGATCTTGAGGATGTACAACGCAAAGCCGATGTTGAGTAAGTAGAATCCGATCTTGAACAGCGTATTGGTAGCAACCGCAATTTCCTCTCGCCCGAAGAAAATATCGCGCATGAAGACTAAACCATTCTTAAACAGCGTGTAGGCGACATACCATGTCAGCAACACTACTACTGGCAGATATATAAAATAGGCCGTAACGATAAATTGATTGTTGTTCATAATTGAAACGTTTATTTAGTGAAATAATGCTTGTCGTTTTGAGAGATAATAGATCAGCCACATGTTGAAGTAATGTGTCACCGCCAATATCAGTATCAGCACACCTATATTCGTCCCCAGGCTCGACACCAGCACTTCCACATCAGTCACGTTAGTCCAGAAACGCAACTTTAAAAACGCATACCCTATGTTGAACAGGTAGTACGCCACCAGCAATATCGTGTTCACATAATCAGTCTGCTCAACATTTCCTTTGAACAGTCCAAGAATAAATACCCTCCCGTTGTTGTAAAACAACCTTCCTACGTAAACAATGATATATACCATGATCGTGAGGTAGATCGTGTAGGCGAGGATATTGTAGTTCATGGCTATAAGAACATTTTCATCAACTTTAGTAATAACTCACCTTTAGGTGAAAGGAACAGTTTATCCGCCAGCTGTCCTACCTGGTTGGTAAAGACGCTCAGCTCCTTTACCTGCTTTTTGAATTCCTGCTCTTCTTCGCTCTTGCCGATCTCTTTGCTTGCTGACATCTCTTTGAGCATACCCAATACAGGATCCAGCTCGCGCTGTTTACGTATCGTGCCTATTTTGTGCGACCACTTCCATACATCCTTCTCTGCCACGAAATACTCTTTCCTGTCGCCGGCGATAGTCTTCTTATAAATGATGCCCCAGTCCAGTAGCTGCCTTAAGCTCATGTTGGCATTGCCTCGAGAGATGGTGAGCTCTTCCATGATCGCGTCTGTAGAAAGTGGATTGGGTGCTATCAGCAGCAGCGCCTGTATCTGCGCCATTGTCTTGTTAATGCCCCACTGACTGCCCAGTACGCCCCAAGTTTCTATGAACTGCTTCTTGGCCTCTTCGAATTTCATAACCTAAAGCTACACTACTATTTTGAATTTTCAATATTTTCTGAAAGTTTATTTTTGATCGAAATTTAGACTTGAATATCAGCAATAAAAAAAGCCGGCTTACGCCGGCTTTTCTCTCTGTTATGTGGAGGTTTGGTCTATTTCAGTTTCAGATCCATTGCTACGCGCCGATTCTTCGCACGGCCTGCAGCTGTTTTGTTGCTGGCTACTGGTTTAGCATCACCGAAACCTGCAGCGCTCAACCTGCTCGCATCAATGCCTTTAGAGATGAAGTAATCCCTAACAGCATTTGCACGGTTTTCAGACAGTTCCAGGTTCTTAGTAGCGTTACCTACGTTGTCTGAGTGACCTTCGATGGTCATGTTGTAGTCAGAGTATTCGTTCAGGATAGCTACGATCTCATCAAGGATCTTGTTAGATGTTTTCTTGATAGTTGCTTTACCCAGATCGAACTGGATAGCAGTTGCCGCAAAGGCCAGACGTTTCTTCACCTCAGCTTTCACTTCAGGACAACCTGAGTTAGCAGCGGTACCAGCAACCTGAGGACATTTATCCATGTTATCGGCTATGCCATCGTTGTCTGTATCAGGACAGCCTTGGTTAGCTATAGAACCTGCTGCATTCGGACATTTGTCTTCGTTATCAGCGATACCATCCTGGTCACTGTCAGCGCAACCTTTGAATTGCGCCAGACCAGCCTGGTCAGGACAAGCATCATCCATATTGGCAATACCATCTTTATCGCGGTCAGGGCAACCTTGCATAGCAACTTCACCAGCTTCTTGAGGACAACGGTCTTCAGCATCAGCTACGCCATCCATATCAGCATCAGGGCAACCTTGAGCAGTTTTAGAACCTGCTACGTCAGGGCAATTGTCTTCTTTATCAAGTACACCGTCACCATCTTTATCAGGATCAGGGCAGCCTTTCATTGCCCAAACACCTTTTTCGTGCTCGCACTTGTCACGTTTGTTCGACACCATGTCACCATCGCTGTCCCGTGGGCGTTTTTTGTTGAATGGTACATAAGCGCCCATATAGAAGTTGGCACTGTACCTGCCTCCAAAGCTTGCCACAAGATCATCGCTTCCTACAAAGAAACCACCAACACGAAGACCAAGGCCTACCCTGATATTTTCAGAAAGCATGCTGTAGGTAATAGGAAGGCTTGCTGTGAATATGCGGGTATCCCAACGCGGCGTAACAGTAAACTGGTTATAAAAGCTGTTACCTGCCATGTCATGCCTGCGCATGTTTGCAAAATAAGTTGCGTTTATATATAGGTTGCTTACAGCATGATAGTCAACACCAACTATCAACGTTGTCGGCATACCTACTTTTGTTTCACCAGCGCCACGTTTAGCAGTCATACCGCGCGATTCAAGGTATTGTGCAAATGCAGCAGTATCCTTAATTTTTTCCAATACTTCAGTTCCTGTTATTACTGTAGAGTCAGTGCTGTTTGTATTAAAATCAATCTTGGCGTCCGATTTATATTTAATAGAGCCAAGGTCGCTGATGGAAGCAGAGAAGCGCATTTTATATGGGTTTTTGCTTGCATCCAGGATACCTGTTTTGCCATCCATATCATAACGATAGTCGGCATGGTCAGGCCTCCATTCGTAAACAAAACCCAGGTCAGCCCCAATACCATTGCCCGCACTGCCACCAAAGAATTGGCTGAAGTCCACATCAGCAGTGGAATCTACAAGTATCTGCGATGCATTTTTTTGCGAATAGTGGAAGTCGGTGTTAGTAAGCGTCAAAAACGCGTCGCGGCTTTGTTCGTCTAACCTGTATTTCGCATTGATATTATTACTGAACACGCTGATATAGGCAGCACCCATCAGGTAACGCAGAGTAGCGCCGCCTTTTACCATGTGCTGGCCCTTGTCATAGATCACACCACCATAGGTGAGGCCTATCTCGCTCCAGCCATTCATGGTCCAGTTAAAATCTTTAACCACCAGCTGCTGGTCTTTTGAAAGGTCTGCAACGGCCGAATCCGTAAGTAGCTTGTAAAGGCCTTGGTTGAAATTGTGGAACTGGCTCATAGCTCGCATGCGCGTGGTCAGGGCGATACCATGTTTACCTTTAATATTTACGAAAACGCCTGGTAAACGAACCTCTGCGTAGGGTGCTAATATGCTGAACTTGTCACTTTTACCAAAAGTAAGACCATCCCTTACCGGCTCATCATTTCGGATGGCACTTATTACCTTGGTGAAGTCGACAGCGGCCAGGCTGTTGTCAGCACCAATGTTGGCGTTGAACAGGTCAATGCTGAATTTGTGCCTGCTGTCTGCAGCATTGGCCGGATTCAGGTATAGTGGGTTAGTGCCACCCCAATTGCTGGTAGCAATACCCATGTAGCGTTGTGCCTGGCCTGCCATTGGCAAGGTAGCAGCGAGCGCTAATGCGAGAGTAAATTTCTTCATAATTATTTGGTCGTTTTTGTAAGAGGTATATGTATGATATAGATCGCTATGGGGCAACTGTTATATTCAAACAAATCACCATCTTTGTAACATAGCGCAAAAGAAGTAAATATTTTCCAATTCCGGAAATACATAAATCATTGTCCTTACCGATTTTTGCTCATCATTATCTCAATCGGCAATAAAAAAGCCCTCCCGATCTGGGAGGGCTTTTATGGCATGCAAGATAATTATGCACCTACAGCTACACGCTTGAAAGCGGTAACGGTCAGGTCAGCTTCTACAGATTTCAGGTATTCGGCAACAGATTTACCGTTGTCTTTTACGAAAGCTTGTGGAAGCAGGGTATTTTCTTTGAAGAATTTGTTCAGTTTACCAGCTGCGATCTTTTCAGCCATATCAGCTGCTTTACCTTCAGCCATAACTTGTTCTACTGCGATAGCTTTTTCACGCTCTACCATTTCAGGAGAGATGCTATCAGCATCAACAGCCAGCGGATTCATCGCAGCAATTTGCATAGCTACGTCTTTACCGGCAGCGATCACGTTTTCGTTAGCAGCTTTGTTCAGGCCAACCAGAACACCGATACGGTAACCAGCGTGGATGTAAGGAACAACGGTAGCAGCGGTCATTGTTTCGAAACGGATAACGTCGATCTTCTCACCGATCTTAGCAACCATTTCCAGCAGTTTTTCTGCTACAGTAGCACCTTCCATAGAAGCAGCCTTCAGGTCTTCTACAGTTGTAGCTTTAGTTTGCAGTGCGATATCAGCGATTTGCTGTGCGAAAGCGATGAACTCAGCGTTCTTCGCTACGAAGTCAGTTTCAGAGCTCAGGTTAACGATAACACCGTAAGTGTTGTCGGCTGATGCTTTAGCCAGTACCACGCCTTCTTTAGCTTCGCGGTCGCTACGATTTGCAGCTACTTTCTGGCCTTTTTTACGCAGGTAGTCAATAGCTTTTTCGAAATCGCCATCGCTTTCCATCAGGGCTTTGCGGCAATCCATCATACCAGCGCCTGTTTGTTGGCGCAGTTTGTTCACGTCTGCTGCAGATATTGTTACGCTACTCATTGTAAGTATCCTTTTATAGTTTTATAAAATTCGTTTCGAAATTCAGGATTTAAGCCCAAAGCCCCAACAATGGGGCTTTGAACTTATTGTTATTTTAAGATCAGATCGATCTGAGGTTCAGACTACCTTTTGGTTGCACCTGTGCTTGGGCGTGTACCGCCACCACCAGGACCACGGCCTGCACCTGCAGGACGATTGCCACCACCAGGACGGTTACCAGCACCACCCGGACGGTTGCCACCACGGCCAGCACCACCACCAGCACCCTGGCGACCAGCGCCTGCGCCGGCACCGCGACCACGGCGTTCGCCTCTTTCTTTGTCACCGCCTTCTTCGTCGATGTCAAGACCATGCATCCTTTCAGTACCTTCTTCAGCAGCTTCATCTTCTTCTTTCACCTGAGAACGCTCCTGGAGACCTTCCATGATAGCAGCAGTCAGATATTGAACGATGATAGCGATAGATTTTGTCGCATCGTCGTTTGAAGGGATAGCGAAGTCAACTTTAGTAGGATCGCTGTTGGTATCAACCATAGCGAAAGTCATGATGCCCAGGCGTTTTGCTTCTGCCAGTGCAATGTGCTCGTGGCTGATATCAACCATGAACAGTGCAGCTGGAGTGCGGCCCATTTGAGAGATACCACCCAGTACTTTTTCCATTTTCTCCTTGCTACGGCTCAGGGTCAGGCGCTCTTTCTTAGTTACGCTGTCCATAGTACCGTCTTGCAGCATTTTTTCGATGCTCTGCATCTTCTTAACGCTCTTGCGGATAGTCTGGAAGTTGGTCAGCATACCACCCAGCCAACGTTCTGTAACGAATGGCATGTTTACTTTAGCAGCAGCTTCAGCAACTATTTCTTTAGCCTGTTTTTTAGTAGCTACGAACATGATCTTCTTACCGCTCTTCGCGATAGATTTCAGTGCAGCAGCAGCTTCATCAAGGCCTTCGATCGTTTTGTTCAGGTCAATTATATGGATGCCGTTCTTTTCAGCAAAGATGTACGGCAGCATTTTTGGATTCCACTTTTTCTTCAGGTGGCCAAAATGTACACCAGCTTCCAAAAGTTGCTGGTGCAGGCTTTTATTTTCTTCCATTGTTGTAATTTCTTGTGGTTTAAAAATAAACTGTGTAACCAGCGATTAACGTTTAGAGAACTGGAAGCTACGACGTGCTTTACGCTTACCGAATTTCTTACGCTCTACAGAACGTGGGTCACGGGTCATCAGGCCTTCCTTCTTCAGGGCAGGACGATATTCCGGATTCACTTCGCAAAGAGCACGAGAGATAGCCATTTTAATAGCTTCTGCCTGGCCTTTAGGACCACCACCCTGCACGTTCACAACGATATCAAAGCTGCTAACTGCGTCAACGGCTTTCAAAGGCAGCTCTACCTGATTTTGCAGGTACATCAGCGGAAAATATGCCTTGTATTCTTTGTCGTTTACCGTGATAGTACCGGTGCCTTTGCTCATGTACACACGTGCAACTGCTTCTTTACGGCGACCAACGGCGTTTTTTTGCTTTTCCATTTATTACTTAATGATTTGGAATTTGGAATTGATTACTTCGTGTTAAGGTTTAATTCCTTTGGTTGCTGTGCTTTATGTGGATGCTCAGCACCTTCGTAAACGAAGAGTTTCTTGTACATAGCACGGCCAAGGCGGTTTTTAGGAAGCATACCTTTTACAGCGCGCTCGATAACCACGTTTGGACGACGGCCCAGCAGTTCTTTTGCTGTTTCGCCTTTCTGGCCACCAGGATATCCTGAGTAGGTCAGGTATTCTTTATCTTCCAGTTTGTTGCCGGTAAACTTCACTTTGCCAGAGTTTACAACGATAACATAATCACCAGCGTCGAAGTGTGGCGTATAATAAGCTTTGTGCTTGCCGCGCAGTACTGACGCGATCCTGGTGCACATGCGGCCAACTGTTTGGTTAGTAGCATCTACTACATACCAGTCGCGTTTTACGATCTTCTCGTTGGCTGATTGTGTTTTAAAACTAAGATGTCTCATTTCTTTGGATTGCTTGTTTTCCCGAAAAAAATTTTGGGAATGCAAAGGTACGGGCACCCTTTAAATGCACCAAGAATTTCATTAACTTTTTTCAGGCTATCTTCATAACCAATTGATTTTCAATGAAATTTTTGGAAACTTTTTGTGCGAAGGTATCGAAATAGCCCGTTTTTCAGGCTTCCTGCCCGGCTCTGAAACCCCAAACCGCTATCTTTAGGCTCTTTCAAGCTGCCCATGAGCCAGAATTTTTACCTCGACCAGGCCTTTGACAATGCTACCGTAGCCGCTACGCTTGCAGAAAAAGCCGAGTACGAGAACTGCACTTTTAATAATTGCGACCTGTCCAACACCGACGTGTCCGGTATCATATATATAGACTGCACCTTCACCGGCTGCAACCTGAGTATGGCCAAACTGGTCAAAACCGCCTTTCGCGGGGTGAAGTTTGTGAACTGCAAGATGATGGGCCTGCAGCTGGGCGACTGTAGTGAGTTTGCCCTCGAGTTCAGCTTCGACGGTTGCACGCTCGACCATTCGTCGTTTTACCAGATGAAACTGAAGAAGACCAGCTTTAAAGACTGCCGCATGGTTGAGACCGACCTCACCAGCGCCGACCTGACCGAGGCCGTTTTCAACAACTGCGACCTCTCCGGCACCACCTTCGACAATACCACCCTCGAAAAAGCCGACCTCCGCACCGCCTATAACTATTCCATAGACCCGGAAAAGAACAAGATCAAAAAAGCCAAATTTTCCCTTGCCGGCATCCCCGGCCTGTTAGACAAGTACAACATAGATATCGAAGTATAGGCTTCCTTTCAAAAGCCATGAGTTCCCCATCCCCTCTTGAGAGGGGCGTGCGGCAGGAGTGTGCGCGAGCGGGGTGTGTCTTATAGGTAATTACGTAACTTAAAGTCGTGGACAAAAGCCAGATAGCCATCGACGTCTTCAACAAACGCGCCCAACAGTACCAGGAGAAATTCATGGACGTAAGCGCCTATGCTGTCATGCTCGATGCCTTCTGCGAACAACTACTACCAAATGCAAAACTCCTCGAGCTGGCCTGCGGCCCCGGCAATATCACCAAATACTTATTAAATAAACGTCCCGACCTCCAAATCCTCGCTACCGACTTAGCACCCAACATGCTGGAACTGGCCAAAGCCAACAACCCCGGTATCGAAACAAAACTGTTTGATTGCCGCGACATCAACACACTCGCAGAAAAATACGACGGTATCATGTGCAGCTTCTGCCTGCCTTATCTCTCTAAAGAGGAAGCGATACAACTAACAAAAGACGCGGCCCATCTACTCCATCCTAACGGGCTGCTCTACCTCAGCACCATGGAAGGCGATTACACTAGATCAGCCTGGCAGCAATCTTCCCAGGGTGACGAGTTGTTCATCTACATGCATGAAGCAGATTATTTATTGCAGGCGTTGCATGATCATGGCTTTGATACGGTGGATACACGGAGGGTGATCATTGAGGATGTGACGGATCTTGTTTTGCTGGCAGCGAAGTGGCCTCCTGCCTGCTCGTACTGAGGAAACTTACAAGACTTTTACAAAACTGCTATAGATATTTAGCACCTTTAACCTACCAAACCTATAATATGAAACCTTGCTTTCTCATCGCTTTGCTCCTGCTTGCGTTTATTATGCCTGCACACGCCCAGGGGCCTGACTGGAAATGGGCGATAACAGCAGGCGGTGTAGACGCGGCTACGGACAACGAGGGTAATATCTATCTTACAGGATACGTAATAGACTCAGTTATTATTGGAAGCACCGTGTTAAAAAACTCCGCGGGATATGCCGATATATACCTGGCCAAGATCGATCCTTCAGGTAAAGTAATCTGGGCAAAGACCACTCCCGGAAATAACAATGAGCTGGCATCTGGTATTGCGCTAGACAATGCCGGCAACATTTACCTGAATGCATCGGTAAAGATTTCGACCTTGCCATTTGTTTTTAATGCTACCACCCTGAACACGTTCGGCAGCGATGATTTTCTGTTTGCCAAATACGATAATAACGGCAACCTGCTATGGGCACGAACCGCGGGCGGCCCCGACCTCGATTTCACATTTGCCGATGGTATATCATGCGATGGAGCCGGCAATTTTGTAATTACGGGCAAGTTCGGAACCTACTGCGTTTTCGGAAATGACACCTTGTTTGATTCGGGGACTGAGGATATCGTTATTGCTAAGTATAATACCAACGGAGATGTTGTGTGGGCCAAAAGCGCTGGTGGAAAAAAATCTGACCGTGGCTTTAGCCTGACAAGCGACGCAGCAGGCAATGTGTATGCTACCGGTTACTATACCGACACCGCCTGGTTCGACAACACGATGGTTACTGCAGGTGATGGACTGGCACACACTTATATCGCGAAATACGGTGCAGCGGGGCAATTGCAGTGGGCAAAATCTACAGGAGGAGCATTTGGATCTAACATTGTTGTAGATGCGTCTGCGTTTATTTACCTCACAGGCAAGGCGGGCTCCAGCGATACGTTCGACGGTATCCATGCTACCGGCAACGGTTATTCATTTTTAGCCAAATGCGATAACACAGGCAAAGCCTTATGGGCCTACAGAAGCGGCAGAAACGGCAATGGCTTATCAGATATTGAAGTTGACCCCGACGGCAATATCTATTTTTCTGCAGATAGCATCGTCGTCCAAAAGTTTACTGGCTACGGACAGTCCCTCTGGGAAGTGATCAATCCCAAGCCAGACTATTCGGCTATTCTTACTTCCGATAACAATGGCAACATCTATGCTTCGGGGAATATTCATGCCAATATCTCTATCGGCTCACATACTGTAGCCGCTCCACATTACCTCGCACGGCTTTCACCATTTCCTGCATCAGTTCCCGAGGTTGCAGAGCGCAGTATCAATCTATACCCCAACCCAGCCAACACGCAGCTGCATATCGAAGGCACTACGCTGAAGACCTATTCCATAACCGAAGTGCTTGGCCGAAAAATACTCGAGGGTGAAACGATTGATAATGCAATCGATATTCACACACTGTCGCCGGGTAATTATATCCTTAACTTCCAGTTGGACGGGAAGGAAAGCCATGCAAAGTTTGTGAAGCAGTAATATCATTAAATTATCGTATCTTTGCTATTAATAATCCAGCCTCACAAAACCGGATTATCACCATAACCATGAAAAACTATCCATCTAAAAATTCGTTGCGTTCCAACAATTCTCAAAAAACACAACAAAAAGCAACAATCCACAACATCGGGTTTCCGTCTGTTGTCCTTGCTGCTGACACAAGATCGACAACAACCGACAACAACCGAGCGCAGCGAGACTCTTTGCCACCTTTGAAAAAGACTTCATGACGGCAAAAACTTGCGTTTTAAAAACAGTAACAAAAGGTAACATCTACCCCGGTTAACGCACACAAAACCAGCACATAAGAAAAAATCACGCAAGTGACATTACTATTGCGACTGTTACCCCGTTACTAAAATATCGGTTTGACTGTTCTTTCGGCAGACGAGAGCGTCTCACAATGTATGTTGAAGCAGAATTAGCACCCGGCCTCATTAGCATTCGAAATAAAAACACGTATCAAATGCTAACAAATTCAGCCCCAAAAGCAGCCTGGACAGCATATACCACCAGTAACATAATATGAGGGTGTAACAATTTGCATGAAAACGCACATCTGCCAATTAGTAGTAAATTAGCGCCAAATTTTACCGACCGATGAACAAAGTAGTCGCGAATGCTGACGAAGCGATAAAAGATATACAATCGGGTGCTACCCTGATGCTGGGCGGTTTTGGCCTCTGCGGCATACCCGAGAACTGCATTGCTGCCCTCGTTAAGAAGGGCGTCAACGACCTGACCTGCATTTCCAACAATGCCGGTGTAGACGATTTCGGCATAGGCCTGTTGTTACAGGGCAAACAGGTGAAGAAAATGATCTCTTCATATGTAGGCGAGAACGCTGAATTCGAGCGCCAACTGCTTAGCGGTGAGCTGAAAGTAGAATTAATCCCCCAGGGCACTTTAGCAACGCGCTGCATGGCAGCCGGTTATGGCATGCCTGCGGTGTACCTGCTGGCTGGTGTAGGTACTGAAGTAGCCGAAGGCAAAGAGACCCGCAACTTCAATGGCAAAGACTACCTGCTGGAATACGCTTTCGATGCAGACTTTGCTATTGTAAAAGCATGGAAAGGTGATACACAGGGTAACCTGGTGTTCAAAGAAACTGCCCGCAACTTCAACCCGATGATGGCTATGGCAGGTAAGATCACCATCGCTGAGGTAGAAGAGCTGGTACCTGTTGGTGAACTGGATCCTAACCAGATACACACACCAGGAGTATACGTACACCGCATATTTCAGGGTGCTAACTACGAGAAACGCATTGAACAACGCACTACAAGAAAACGCTCATAATTAATTAGACTAATGCCACTTAATAAAGAACAAATAGCGCAACGTATCGCGCAGGAGCTGCAGGACGGTTTTTACGTGAACCTCGGTATTGGCATACCGACACTTGTAGCCAACTATATTCCACAAGGTGTAAAAGTTGTACTGCAATCTGAAAACGGTTTGCTGGGCATGGGCCCCTTCCCCTTCGAAGGCGAAGAAAACCCTGACCTGATCAATGCGGGTAAGCAAACAATTACGACCGTTCCCGGCTCTGTATTTTTCGACAGCGCCATGAGCTTTGGTATGATCCGCGCCGGCAAAGTGGACCTGACAGTACTGGGCGCTATGGAAGTGGCAGACAACGGCGATATTGCCAACTGGAAGATACCCGGCAAAATGGTGAAGGGCATGGGTGGGGCCATGGACCTGGTAGCTGCCGCAAAGAACATCATCGTAGCCATGCAGCACACCAACCCTAAGGGTGAAAGTAAGCTCCTGCCAAAATGCAGCCTCCCACTGACTGGTGTAAAATGCGTGAAGAAGATCGTTTCAGACCTTGGTGTATTTGATGTTACCCCCGATGGTTTCCGTTGCCTGGAATATGCTCCTGGCGTAACTATAGACGAGATCAAAGCCAAAACCGCGGGCCGACTGACGATTGCTGACGATGTAAAGGAAATGGTTTTCAATGCCTAAGGTGACGATATACCACAACGGAGAGTGCAGTAAGTGTAAAGAGACCAATGAGCTGCTGCAAAGCAGGGGTTATGATATAGACTACCGTTTTTACCTGCTGGAGCCGCCTACGGAAGCTGAACTGCAAGGGGTTTTAGATAAGCTTCGCATGCAGCCTTCCCAGATATTGCGGCGCGGAGAACCGCTGTTTACTGAAAAGTTTGAAGGTAAAGATCTTACGGAAAACGAGTGGTTGAAAGTCATTGTTGACAACCCCATCCTGATGCAAAGGCCGATAGTGATCAACGGAGAAAGGGCCATCATTGCCCGCCCCCCGGAAAAAGTATTGGACATTATATAACCGCGAAACCTGCAACCATTGCAGGTTTTTTCTATTTTTAAGATATGAGGTGGATTTACCTGGTTCTGCTGGTATTGATCTTTTTGCTGGAACGCTGTTATGGCCAGGCCAACAGCGAAGAAATAGCTGTGGGCAGAATTCTTATTTGCCTGCAAAACGGTCAGCAGTCACAATACACCAGCCTGTTCCCGACATTTGACACACTCTGCACTACGCTACGTGAATACAAGGACGAGAACCAGAATGAGATGAGGAAAGTAATGCGTATGCAGCGCGATTCGCAGCAGTTGAAGCAGTTCGACCCGGTGTATAACACCCAAATATCAGACGATTTTGATCGCATACGCGCGAAGGGTCACGATTCTGGCCTCCATTGGACTGATATGGTAATGGCACGCTACGAACTGGAAAAAATGATGCTGCCGCGTGAGTTGATCGGGTTGCCTAAGATCATGCCGTTACGCTTACAGGGCTACATATTTGTGGAAGACATGCTTACCCGTCGCAGGTACGTGGTAGGGGTGAGGGATGTTTTCACTTTTAAAGACAAATGGTATGGCGGCCGGCTGGTAAATGTGTTCGAGGCCGATAACATAGATGAATACCTGGAAAAGTTTGCGCAGGAACGAAGGATAGAAAAAGAACGACTGCTGAACGAGATGTATGGCGTAGCTGAAGTAGCAGAAACAACACCCGTTGCAAAACCTGCGCCCGATCCGCTGGCGCAACAGCAGGACGATGACGATGAACAGGAAAAAGAAAAACCTACCAGGGAAATTGTAGAACGTAAATATTATAAGGGGACTTTTGATGAGACCCCGGTAGAACTTTATATCCGTGGCATGAAAGGACCTTGCCCCGAAACTGTTTGTACCTGGGAGGCTATGTACCGCTTCCAGGACATGGATGAATTCATTAAGCTCGAGGTGTTCAAGGGACCCGATGGCATCTGGCATTTTAACGAGGAACCTGAAGTAGGTGCTATGGAGCTGAAACTGCAGGGTGATAAATTTACCGGCGGATGGATGTCGCTAAAAGACAAGACTGAGTATGAAGTAACTCTGACCGAGCAGAAGGAAGTGCGTGGCAAAAAGCTGATGCAGATGGATACCATCCTGGAAAATGACCTGTTTTCGAACTAGTCTTATATTGCCATAATGAATACTGAACAGTTAGCGTTTCCCCAACACTTACCTTTATCAAAATTGATAAGAAGAGCATATGCAGCACCCGGCTATTAGCACTTTAGGACAACTTATAGAGGCAGGATATACAGCCAAAACGGTAAAGGAGGAAGTGCGTCATAACCTCATCCGCTCGATACAGGAGAAGCAGTCCCCGTTCAAAGGCATATTAGGTTATGAAGATTCGGTTATTCCTGATGTAGAAAGAGCGATCCTGTCGCGTCATAATATTTTATTCCTTGGTTTGCGTGGACAAGCGAAAACCCGCATGGCCCGCGAGATGGTTAGTCTGCTCGACGAATGGATACCGGTAATAGCGGGTAGCGAGATCAATGACAGTCCGTTTGCGCCCATTTCTTTATATGCCCGCAACCTGCTGGCAGAGAAGGGCAATGATACCCCTATTGCCTGGTTGCATCGCAGCGAACGTTATGGCGAGAAACTGGCAACTCCTGATGTTTCTGTAGCCGACCTGATAGGTGACGTAGATCCAATTAAAGCGGCCAACCTGCGTTTAAGTTTTGCAGATGAACAAGTGATACACTACGGTATCATACCACGCTCTCACCGCGGGATATTCGTGATCAATGAGCTGCCTGACCTGCAGGCCAGGATACAGGTATCGCTGTTCAATATTTTGCAGGAAGGTGATATACAGATACGCGGTTTTAAACTTAGGCTACCACTCGATATTCTGTTCGTGTTTACTGCCAATCCCGAAGACTATACCAACCGGGGCAGCATTGTTACACCGCTGAAAGACCGGATAGAAAGCCAGATCATCACACACTATCCGCGCACAGTAGAAGTATCAAAAGCTATTACCGAGCAAGAAGCTGATGTATTGGAAGAACAATTGGAAAAGGTAGATGTTCCGGACCTTGGCAAAATGCTGATAGAGCAGATAGCCATGGAAGCCCGTAAGAGCGAATACGTCGATCAGAAAAGCGGTGTATCTGCACGTCTTACCATATCTGCCTACGAAAACCTTGTAAGCACTGCCGAGCGTCGCGCGTTGAAGTATGGCAGCGACAAAACAATGATGCGGCTCGCCGATTTTGTTGGTGTGATCCCTTCTATTACCGGTAAGATAGAGCTGGTGTACGAAGGTGAACAGGAAGGTGCGCTCAACGTTGCCTACCGCTTGCTGGGATTGGCGATTCGTTCGGTCTTCACCCAATACTTTCCCGATCCGCAAAGTTTCAAAAAGGCTGGTGGACAAAAATCAAAACCTGTTGTTAATCCCTACCAATCAGTGATCGACTGGTTTGGGAAAGGCAATGAGCTGGTGCTCTTACAGGATTCAAATGATGAAACATACCGCCAGAAACTTTATGAAGTAGATGGTCTGTATGCTGCGGTGAAACAATATTATCCTAAAGCCGATGAAGTACAGGCGGCGTTGCTGATGGAGTTCCTGTTGCACGGACTGTCGGAGTTCTCATTGATCAGCAAAAAAGGTGTAGTGTCCGGAGGATACTCCTTTGCAGACATGCTGGGCAGCATGCTCAACATCCATTTGAGCGATGAAGATGATGAAGAAGAAGAGGAGGATTTTTAACGATGCACGACCTATCAATTGAAGTATTCTTCCGCACAGCGCGTAGCGGAGGCAAAGGCGGTCAGAATGTGAACAAGGTAGAGACCATGGCCGAAGCATGGTGGCATATCGATTCCTCACAAGCTGTTACCCAGGAAGAGAAAGAATGGATAAAAGATAAGCTGAAGAATCGTATCAATAAGGAAGGGTATCTTATTGTAAAAAGCAGTGAGACGCGTTCGCAGCTGGAGAATAAGCACATCGCGCTGCATAAACTTCAGGAGCTGGTCACACAGGCTACGATCAAACCAAAGAAACGCAAGCCAACGAAAGTCTCCAAGGCAGCAAAAGAAAGGCGCCTTGAGTCCAAGCGCCGTGATTCTGAAAAAAAGCAAATGAGGCGTAAAGACTGGTAACTAGTCTATACGTTTTATGTCTGCGCCAAGCGCCCGTAAACGCTCGTCGATTCGTTCGTATCCTCGATCGATCTGGTCGATGTTTTGGATGACACTCTTGCCTTGCGCCGATAGAGCAGCGATCAGTAGTGCCACACCAGCACGGATATCCGGAGATACCATTGGTATGCCACGTAGAGGTACCTGCCTGTTGAGGCCAATGACTACCGCACGGTGCGGATCGCAGAGCACGATCTGAGCACCCATTTCTATCAGCTTATCGACAAAGAACAAACGACTTTCAAACATCTTCTGGTGAACCAGCACAGTGCCTTTAGCTTGTGTTGCTACTACCAGCACAATACTTAGTAGATCGGGCGTAAAGCCTGGCCATGGATGATCATAGACAGTGAGTATTGATCCATCGATGAACGTATGAATCTTGTAATTCTCTTGTGCTGGTACATGGATATCATCGCCCTTGATCTCCAGTTGTATGCCTAACCGTTGAAAAGTTTCGGGTATGATGCCGAGGTGTTGAACCCCTGCATTCTTAATAGTGATCTCGCTCTTCGTCATGGCTGCAAGGCCAATAAAGGAACCAACTTCGATCATGTCTGCCAGCATCGTGTGCGTGCAGCCTCTCAGTTTTTTAACTCCTTCAATGGTCAGCATATTCGACCCGATACCGCTGATGCGTGCGCCCATGTTATTGAGCATACGCGCCAGTTGCTGCACATACGGTTCGCAGGCAGCGTTATAAATGGTGGTAATACCTTCGGCCATAACAGCTGCCATAATGATGTTGGCTGTACCTGTTACTGAAGGCTCTTCGAGCATGATATGGGCACCGGCCAAGTGATGCCCATCCAGGCTGAACATATACTCTTCTGCATCGTAATGGAACTTTACACCGAGCCTTTCGAAGCCACGGATATGGGTATCAAGCCTTCTGCGGCCTATTTTATCGCCACCCGGTTGCGGTATATGCGCTTTGCGGAAACGTGCCAGCATTGGGCCTGCAAGCATTACAGCACCACGCAGCTTGCCCGATTTCTTTTTGAAAGTTTTATCGGTAAAGTACTCGGTATTGATATCTCTTGCATGCAGTTTAACTGTATTAGGTGCCGGGCGTTCAACTTTTACGCCCATGTCGCCCAGCAATTCAATAAGCGTGTTGACATCCAGAATATCCGGAACGTTTTTAAATGTTACAGGTTCATCTGTGAGCAGTGCTGCACACAAAACCTGTAAGGCTTCGTTTTTAGCACCTTGAGGCGTAATGATGCCTTTAAGCGGATTACCGCCCCTTATCTCGAAAGCGCCCATCTAAGCTTATTTGTTCTTGTTTTTGAATTTACGGTTTTTATTGTAGTTACCACCACCACCGTAGTTGCCGCCCTGGCCGCCACCGCCGCGTTGGCCACCCTGGCTACCGCCACCACCTTTAAAGTTGCGGTTGCGATTGCCGCCACCCCCTCCCTGGTTTTGCTTAAAGTTACTGCGCGTATCGAAGTATACCTTGTATCCCCCTGGCTCATAATGCAGCTCACCATTGCTCAATTCGGCCAGTTCACTTTTGATCATATCGTCGTGAACAGGCTCTTTATGCCAGTTGGTGTACGC
Organism: Polluticoccus soli; assembly: GCF_029269745.1. Lineage (NCBI taxonomy): Bacteria > Pseudomonadati > Bacteroidota > Chitinophagia > Chitinophagales > Chitinophagaceae > Polluticoccus > Polluticoccus soli. Next base: position 1,402,649 of record NZ_JARJHT010000001.1, read on the forward strand.
GAGCTTCATGTAATAACCGATGGCCTGTGTGAAGCCTTGCTTTTTCTCGGGGTCTGTTTCTGCCAAAGCTTTTTGTATCAGCGCATCCAGGTTCTTACCCATGTGGCGGTGTTTGATACTGGCTTGCGGATAAGGCAGTACTTCAGGTTTCCTGTATAGCTCTTCCGGTGTTGGTGGAGGATATGGTGCGTCAACGTCCAGTTTAAAGTCGGTCATCTGAACCAGGTGATCCCACAATTTATGCTTGTAGTCTTCAATGGTCTTTAGGTGTGGGTTCAGTGTGCCCATCAGTTCTATGATGGCCTCAGCATTTTTGCGGCGCTTATCGCGGTCTTCAATGGTCATCAGGTACTCTACCATCCTCTGCACATTCCGTCCGTATTCAGGCATCAGCAGTTTGCTGCGCGTAGTATTATATTCCATTACCAGAGTAAAAGTTTAAAATGTTGTAATAAAAAATCATTCCCTCTAACGAGGCGCGTGTAAGCGTATTGTTGGTTGAAAAACAAGTGGCAAGTCTTAAATCCTGGGGGAGGGGTGGACAATATTGCCGGGGTACGCTAAAGCAAATATAGGGATTTATATTTCAAAGCAATATTTGATCTCGAGCAGCCAATGACAGAGCTATTGCCAGATTATTTGCATTTTTACACGATGAACTGGGCCAGCCTCTACAGCGCCAAAAGAACCGGGGACAGACAAGGGAAGACCTTCAATCCGGACCAGGTGCGCAACTCATTTTTAAGGGATTACGACCGTATAATATTCTCTTCGGCCTTTCGCAGGCTGCAGAATAAGACGCAGGTGTTTCCCTTACCGCGTGCAGTTTTTGTGCACAATAGGCTGACGCACAGCCTGGAGGTGGCCTCTGTTGGCCGTTCTTTAGGTAAATCTGCTGGTGATGCCCTAGCTGAGAAATACGGACCGGTCAATGAAACGTTTGCTGAGTTTTATAAATATGAGTTGCCATCTGTAATAGCTGCTGCCTGCTTAGCGCACGATATCGGTAATCCACCTTTTGGGCATTCGGGTGAGGACGCGATACGTACCTATTTTACCACCCTTGAAGGCGATAGCCGGAAGATGGTACACGATGCACTTAGCGAGAACCAGCTGAAAGACCTGGAAAAGTTTGAAGGTAACTCGAATGCATTCAGGATACTTACCAACAATTTCAATGAGATCGATCCCGGAGGATACCGCCTAACATACGCTACCCTTGCCTCGATCGTTAAATACCCCTGTGCATCGGTCGAGGGCTTCAACAAGAGTACCGGACTGATAGCTACGAAGAAATCCGGCTTTTTCGATAGCGAACTAGATGTATACAAGCAAATAGCTGCGGAACTGGAGATACCTAAAACCGAAGGCTTTGAACATGTATACTCTCGACATCCATTCGTTTTCCTGACCGAAGCAGCTGACGACATATGCTACCGTATCATCGATATGGAAGATGCACATCGCCTCCACATCTTAACACTGTATACGATCAAGGAGCTTTTTTACCCATTCTTTGAAAAAGAATCCGAATATTATAACACCCTGGAATATCTCGATAAGAAAGTAAACAGCCTTGTAGACGATAATCAGAAGGTGCAATTCATTCGCGCTAAGTGGATAGGCCTGATGACAGAGAAGCTGTCGAAGGCGTTTATGGATAATGAAGAAGCACTTTTAGCGGGTACTTTGCAAAAGGACCTGATGAAATGCCTGCCTAAACATGAGCAGGAGCTGATTGACCGGATCAATGATTTCTCGTACAAGTATATTTACAATTATAAGTCAGTTGTAGAGATAGAAATTGCAGGTTACAATGTAATAGGTGGTTTGCTGAAAGAGTTTGTGCATGCCGTGTTGTATCATGGCCAAGCCAAGTCGGGCAAACTCCTGCAACTGGTATCAAAACAGTTCCCACTTAAGTTGACAGCAGACAGTTTGTATAGCGATATACAGTCGATAGTTGACTTTATATCTGGCATGACCGATCTGTATGCAATAGACATGTACCGCAAGATCACTGGTATTAACGTGCCTGAAATAAGATAGTATGCACCCGTCGCAGTTAAGAATAGAAGATTTTACCTACAACCTTCCTGATGAGAAGGTGGCGCAGTACCCTTTGGCAGAACGGGATAGTTCGAAACTACTGGTATATAAAAGCGGCCAAATATCAGATTCTTCTTACAGCAAGTTGCCGGATCACCTCCCGTCAAACGCACTCTTGGTATTCAACCAGACCAAGGTTATACACGCGCGGCTGCTGTTTAAGAAAGAAACCGGTGGTGTCATAGAAGTTTTTTGCCTGGAACCGCATCAGCAATATGCTGATGTGCAAACGGCTATGCTGCAAAGTGGCAAGGTTTGGTGGAAATGCATGATTGGCGGCGCCAGCAAGTGGAAATACGGGATGGTGCTGAGTATCCACCATAATGGTCCCGATTTCACCCTGAGCGCAACGATCGTGGAGCGGGAGCAAAGTACGTTCACTCTGGAGCTCACTTGGGATTCGGAACTGACATTTGCTGAAGTCTTACATCATGTTGGTAAGGTACCCTTGCCCCCCTATCTGCATCGCGAAGCTGAGCAAGGCGATGAATCTACTTACCAGACCGTTTACGCCAAAGTAGAAGGCAGCGTCGCGGCCCCTACGGCAGGTCTGCATTTTACCGAGCAGCTGCTCAATAGACTTAGCGAAAAAGGTATCACCAAAGAGTATGTGACCTTGCACGTAGGTGCGGGAACCTTCAAGCCGGTAAAGTCTGAAACCATGAAGGAGCACGAGATGCATGCAGAGTGGATAGATGTGTCTATAGAGACCTTACAGAACCTCATATCTAATCTTGGCAAACATGTCGTCGCCGTAGGAACCACCTCTATGCGCACGTTGGAAAGCTTGTACTGGATAGGTGCTAAGCTGCTACAGGGTTTAACGCCTGATTTCGCGGAAATCGCAGTTCACCAGTGGGATCCCTATGAGTTGACGGCCGATATACCAACTGAAAAGGCGCTTCGGGCGGTTATAGATTACTTGTTACTGGCCAAACAATCCAAACTGGTTACCAGAACACAAATACTCATAGCGCCAGGTTATACACCAAGGGTTGTAAAAGGCCTTATTACCAATTTCCATCAGCCGCAATCTACCCTCTTGCTGCTCGTGGCGGCTCTTATCGGTAATGATTGGCGAAAGGTCTATGATCATGCACTGGCGAACGACTATCGCTTTCTCAGCTATGGAGATGGTTGTTTATTAATGCCTTAAGTCACGATTATTAAGGAATTATTATCTCCGGCGCGTCCGGTAGCTATTTACTAGATTTGTCGGTAAATTTCGACACTTTGACCACGAAAGAGTTTATAGCTGCGGCATTGAAAGAAGATATTGGTTCTGGCGATCATTCTACACTGGCCGCCATTCCGAAAGACGCAAAAGGTAAGGCGGTTCTGAAAGTAAAGGAGAACGGCATATTGGCTGGCGTGGACCTTGCTCAGGAAATATTTCGTTTCCTGGAACCTGATACCAGTTTTTCTATCTATAAACACGACGGCGACGTAGTAGCACATGGCGATGTGGCATTTGAAGTAGCGGCTGACGTTCATACCATTCTACAAGCAGAGCGCCTTACGCTCAATTGCATGCAGCGCATGAGTGGTATTGCAACGCTGACTCGCAAATACGTTGATAAGATCAAAGACTATAAAACCAAAATACTCGACACCCGAAAGACAACTCCGCTATTCCGTACATTTGAAAAGCAGGCAGTGCTTATTGGAGGCGGGCAGAATCACCGGATAGGTCTGTATGATATGGTGATGCTCAAAGACAACCATATCGATTTTTGTGGCGGTATCGAAAAAGCCATAGAGCGCACTAATGAATACCTCAAAGCAAATGAGCTGGATCTGAAGATAGAAGTCGAAACCCGTTCGCTTGACGATGTAAGAAGAATACTGGCGGTAGGTGGCGTACACCGTATTATGCTTGATAATTACAACCCTGAGTTGTTGAAACAAGCTGTAGAACTGATTGCCGGCAAATATGAAACGGAAGCATCGGGGGGTATCAACCTCAACAATATAGTAGACTACGCAAAAACAGGTGTCGATTACATTTCTGTTGGAGCGATCATTCACCACGCAGTAAGCATGGATCTCAGCCTGAAAGCGCAAATTCTATGAGTAAACAGCACCTGGTCTTCGTGATCAATCAAAAGTCGGGAGTAGACAGAAGAAAAAGTGTACAGCAGGCGATAGACAAGAGACTTGATCTGAACAGGTTCAGTTATGAAATAGTTCACACCGAATATCCCAAACACGGAACATTCATTGCCCGTGAAGCTGCTGCAAAAAAAGCTTATGCTGTGGTAGCTGTCGGCGGAGATGGTTCCGTAAACGATATAACCGCCGGGCTTTGGGGCTCAGACACCGCGCTGGCTATTGTTCCTAAAGGTTCGGGTAATGGTATGGCGCGTACGCTGGGCATTCCCCGAAACACCGAGCAAGCCATCGACATTATCAACAAAGGCAACCTTACTAAAATAGATATTGGCTTTGCTAATGGCGTGCCTTTTATCAGCAATGCGGGTGTGGCATTTGACGTGTTGATCTCTAACGAATTTGCTAAAAGCACTCGCCGTGGATTTGCTATTTACAGCTGGTTGGTCACCAAACATCTTTGGATGTACAAAGAGAACGACTGGACCATCAAGATAGACGGCAACGAAGTAAAAGAGAAAGCTTTTATCATCAGTGTCGCCAATGGCAAGCAGTTTGGTTACAATTTCCAGATTGCCCCTGAAGCTAGCTGGACAGATGGGCTTTTCGATATAATCGTGATCCGTAAATTCCCCAAAATGCTTGGCGGACAATTAGTGATAAAGGCAATGAATGGATCGCTCACCCAGAGCAAGTATGTTCAACACTACCGGGGTAAAGAGGTGGTTATTTCTCATCCATTATTGAACATGATGCAGTTGGATGGTGATGCGCGACCTTGTGAACATACCGTGCGGTTCCACCTGGAGCAATGTGCTCAGAAAGTGGTTGTTCCTTAGCTTCTTTTGTGCTTCCAACGCTTGTGCGTCCATAGCCAGTTGGCTGGCTGACTATGCAACTGCTGCACCATGAACTGCACATACTGCTGCATTACGAAACCATTTTCGGTATGGCTCGCGTCTTCAGTCAATAGATGTAAATGGATATTGTAATAACCACGTTTCACCTTATTAATGCCGGCGAATACTACAGCTGCCTTCGCTCTACGGGCAAGCTTTTCAGGGCCGTTAAAGAAAGCCGTTTCGCGGTTCATAAAGTTCAGCCATACTGCATGTTGTAATGCCGAGGGGTTTTGGTCGGCAACCAGTCCAACAATGTACCGGACACCTTCAAGTCGTTGCATTGCTTTTTTCGCTTTCATTGATATCAGCCATGCTCCACTCCTGGTCCTGGCTTTTATCATTAGTTTGTCGAATGCTTCGCTGGTTGCCGGCATATAGAAGCCCACGAATTGCTGAGCCACGTTATATTGGCAAACTACATTGGCCCATTCCCAGTTGAAAGTGTGACCTAGCAGGGCATAGGTGTTCTTTTCTTTAGCGTCTACCTGGTGAAACACTTCCCAGTTGCCAGTTACGCGCTTATTAAGTTCTTTCTGAGAGATAGAAAGTAGTTTGATCGTCTCTATCCACTGGTCGCAGAAATTGCGGTAGAACTCTTTGCGTATAGCCAGCAGTTCCTGTTCGGTCTTCTGCGGAAAGGCATGTTGGAGGTTATCCATAACAATAGCCTTCCGATAACCGACAAGGTGGTATACGATGATATAAAAAAGATCGGACAACAGGTATAATACCTGCAGTGGAAGTAATGATATTGGATAAAGAAGGACTAACAGCAAATAATACATGCCGCCACAATATTACTGTGCTGACTAATGCGACCCTGTAAGGTTATATATCTTCTGGATCTGCTTCAATACGGCTTCAAAATCTATATTCAGATCTTTCAGTAACCCTGTTTTCAGATCAAAGACCCAACCGTGAACAACAGGATAGCCATTCTCCGCATACGATTTCTGAACCACTGCAGTTTTGATCACATTCCTGCACTGTTCCACTACGTTCAATTCTACCAGCCTGTTGTATTTCTCATGCTCGTCCTTTATTCCATCTAGCTCATCTTCGTGGAGGCGGTATACATCCCTGATATTTCGTAACCATGGATTGAGAATACCCATGTCTTTTGGCGTCATGGCAGCCTTTACGCCGCCACAGTTATAATGACCACAAACAATAATGTGTTTTACGTGCAGGTTCGCCACCGCATAGTTGATCACCGACATTACATTCAAATCGATGTTGGCCACAAGGTTGGCAATGTTCCGGTGCACAAACACCTCTCCCGGCTCCAGGCCCATGATCTCATTGGCCGGAACGCGGCTGTCGGAACAGCCTATATACAAGTAATCAGGTTCCTGGTCACTGGCGAGTTTTGCAAGGAAGTCCTTATCAGTTGCCACTTTTTCGGCTACCCATTTCCTGTTGTTCTCGAAGAGCTGTTCGTATGTTGCCATGGTGCAATATTACGCAAGCAGGCTTGAAATAAAGATTTATAATAACCACCATATCCGTTAATTTTACGCCCTCAAATCAAGCAAATGAAACTGGTTACATATTCTAAGCAAGGCACAGAGCAGCTTGCTTTCCTGGTAGACAATTTACTGTACGACACTAATGCAGTTAACGCTGCGTTGCCTACTACAATGAAAGAGCTGCTGAATAACTGGGAGCAGCTTATTGGCACAGCTCGTGAAGCAGAGCAGCAAGTAAAAGCTGGTAAGAGTAGCGTGCAAGGCATGCCGTATGAAACTGCCACCGTGTTAGCGCCAGTCCCTAATCCTACGTCGTGCCGCGATGGCTATGCGTTCAGGCAGCACGTGGCCGCGGCCCGTCGCAACCGTAAGGTAGATATGATAGCTGAATTCGACCAGTATCCTATCTTCTACTTCACCAATCACAACGCCATACAGGGGCCGGGGGAAATACGTTGCATGCCCGATCATTTCCAGAAACTGGATTTTGAACTGGAATCATCGATTGTCTTGTGCAAAAAAGGTAGGAACATCAAAGCTGAAGAAGCGGACGAATATATAGCCGGCTACATGATCATGAATGACATGAGCGCCCGTACACTGCAAATGGAAGAAATGTTACTAAACCTCGGACCTGCAAAAGGAAAGGACTTCAGTACGGTAATAGGCCCAATGCTGGTTACACCAGATGAGCTGGAGCCGTATAAAGTGCCTGCTAAAGAAGGCCATGTTGGTAATAACTACAGCTTGAAAATGCGTTGCTGGGTGAATGGTGTGTTGGTAAGCGAAGGCAATACAGCTGACATGGACTGGACTTATGCTGAGATTGTTGAACGTTGTGCTTATGGTGCTGACATTCTTCCGGGCGATGTTATTGGTAGTGGTACTGTAGGTACAGGTTGTTTCCTCGAGCTGAACGGGACAGGGCTGCTCAACGATCCTAACTACAAAGTGCAATGGCTGCAGCCTGGTGATGTTGTAGAAATGGAGATCGATGGCCTAGGCAAGCTTAAGAATACTATAGTTGCTGAAAACACTGACTGGAGCATTTTGAACCTGAAAAAGAAATAACAACCAATGAGTTTTTCGAAAAGTTCGGTAATAGGTGTAGTGGGTGCGGGCGCTATGGGTGCAGGTATTGCTCAAGTCGCTGCGATGGCCGGGCATTCTGTAGTATTGTATGATACCAACCATGCCGCGCTTGAAAAGGCTAAAGCTAACCTGCAGCAAAGCCTGCAAAAGCTTGTTGAGAAAGGTAAGATCAGCAACGCGCAGGAAATACTTGACCGCTATACCTACGCTACAGAACTAACGGAGTTCGCAACCTGCAAGCTGATCATTGAAGCGATCATTGAAAATCTGGAGGTTAAAAAGAAACTCTTTGGTGCTATTGAGCAAATAGTAAAAGAGGACTGCGTGCTTGCTAGTAACACATCTTCTCTTTCTGTCACGTCGATAGCGGCAGCCTGCCATAGGCCGGACCGCGTATTGGGTTTGCACTTCTTCAATCCGGCACCGCTGATGGCGCTGGTAGAGGTGATTCCAGCCGTACAAACTGACGAGGCTCTTATAACAGAAGCAAAAGAGTTAATGACTGCATGGGGCAAAGTGCCGGTTATTACAAAAGATACTCCTGGCTTTATTGTAAACCGTGTAGCCCGTCCGTTTTATGGCGAAGCAATTCGTATCTATGAAGAAGGCGTTGCTGATATAGCAACGATTGACTGGGCAATGACGTCGCTCGGTGGTTTCAAAATGGGGCCATTTACATTGATGGACTACATTGGGCATGATGTGAACTATGTAGTTACTGAAACTGTTTTCCAATCGTTCTTCTTCGATCCGCGTTATAAACCTTCGTTCTCTCAAAAGCGCTTGCTGGAGGCAGGATGGCTGGGGCGTAAAACCGGACGTGGTTTTTACAATTATACAGAAGGTGCCGTTCTGCCCGAACCAACTAAAGACGAAACGCTTGGCCGTAAAATTGTTGAGCGTATAGTAGTCATGCTGATCAACGAAGCAGTAGAAGCATTGCACCTGAATATCGCATCCGCAAAAGATCTCGACCTCGCGATGACCAAAGGCGTAAATTATCCCAAAGGTTTATTGCAGTGGTGCGACGAATGGGACACGAAAAATGTATTGAATATCCTCGATGGCCTGTATGCAGAATACCACGAAGACCGCTACAGGGCCAGCGCACTGCTTCGCAAAGCAGTAGCTAACGATCAAAAATTATCAGCTTAAATACTTCCGATAAATAGTTGTGGGGCAACACCCATAGCTATTACCAGAGCGCAGGTAAAGCCCAGCAGGACTTTATCTGTGCTGCTGACTTCGGTAGACAGTTCAGGATTACCGTCCTTGAAGTACATAGCCATGATAACGCGGAAGTAGTAGTATACGCTTATCGCTGCCATCAGCAATCCGAAAATTACCAGCCAGAACAGTTGTCCATTTTCTACAGCAGCTAGTAGTACAAAGTACTTAGCCATAAAGCCACCTGTCAGTGGTATACCAGCCAGGGAAAGAATGAATATCGTCGTAAAGAATGCCAGGGCAGGTTCGCGCTTAGCCAGGCCGTTGAAACCATCGTAAGTGTTGTCTTTCAGTTTCATCAGAACGGCAAACACACCGATAGTCGCAACACTATAAGCAACTGCATAAATGGTCATACCCTGCCATGAAGTAGCATTAACTGCTACTACAGCAAACAGCATAAAACCAGCTTGTGCTATAGATGAATAAGCCAGCATACGTTTTACGCTCTGCTGGAATACGGCAGTGACGTTACCTACCAACAAAGTAGCTGCTGCTACGATAGCAAGTATCATCATCCAATGGTTGCTGAGTCCTGCGAACGAAACTGCGAAAAGGCGAAGGAAACCGACGAAAGCACCTGCCTTAACAATAGTAGACATGTAAGCAGTAAACGGAGTAGGAGCGCCGTCATAAACGTCAGGGGTCCACATGTGCATAGGTGCTGCAGAAACCTTGAAGCCAAACGCGATGAGCAGGAACATGATACCTGCCAGTGCCATTGGGTTCAACATGTTAGACTGCATGAAAGTGAAAGCAGTAACATTGAATGAGCCTGTAGCGCCATATAGCAGGGTGATACCCATCATCAGGATGCCTGTTGAGAAAGCACCCATCAGGAAGTATTTCAGAGAAGCTTCACTGCTTTTCAGGTTACGTTTGTCGCTGCCAGCCAGTATGTACTGGGGTATAGACATGATCTCGATGCCGAGGAACAACATCAGCAGGTTGTTATATCCTGCCAACAGGTAGACCCCAACCAGTATGAACGAAATAAGAGCAAAGTATTCAGCAACGTGTACACCCACCTTCCGCACTTCTTTATGCACCAACAGTGCATATAATACAGTGCAGCCGGTCATCAGCATACCGAACCAAAGAGAGTAGCGATCGATGCGCAGCATGTTATTGAACAAGATCTGAGGTTCATCACCAGCTTCCATCAGTTCCCATATGTTCACGCCAAACAGCAGCAGGAAGAGAACGATGGCAAAAGTTACCACAGACTTTTTGTCCTTTACCAGGAAGCCCGCGAACATCAAAAGAACACCTATTATCGTTGCAGCAATAATTGCTTTCATTGCAATTCAAAAATTAAAGTAAAATCAATAACTATGGAACGATCACACTTGCGGCAGTTGCCGTCATATCCAGCAATGGTGCCGGATACACACCCAGAACAATGATCAGCGCTATCACTATGGCCAGTCCTATATATTCGTTAACCGTCAGATCTTTAGAAACTACGGCAGCAACAGCATTGCCATACGCTGTCCGCTGCACCATGTTCAGTGTGTATACTGCACCCAGGATGATACCCAGACCTGCAATAACCATGAACACCATGCTATAGCTCGAAGCCGATTGGAACAAACCGTTGAAAAGCATGAACTCACCGATAAATCCGTTTGTCAGTGGCAGGGCGATATTGGCCAGCGAAATGATCACCAGCGATATTGCCATCAGAGGTGCGGTGATCGCCATGCCACCCAATTTGGTCATATCGCGTGTGCCCCAGCGCTGCTCTACCATGCTTACAATAAGCCAGAGACCAGCGATATTAATACCGTGGTTGAACATTTGCACCATCAGGCCATGAACACCTACCTGCGTCTGTGAGAATGCAGCGGCACTCATCAGTCCCATGTGCGCAATAGAAGAATAAGCTATCAGGCGCTTCAGGTCTGTTTGTACTATCGCCAGGCAAGAAGCGTATACAATTCCGATGATAGAAAGGATAATAACTGTTTCAGACCAGAAGGCAACACCTTCAGGCACTACCGGGATCAGCCAGCGCAGAGTTGCGAACATACCCATCTTCACCATCAGTGCACTCAGTATGATCGTTACCGGCGTTGGAGATTGTTCGTAAGTATCAGGCTGCCAGGTGTGAAACGGGAAGATCGGCATTTTGATAGCGAAGGCTATAAAAATGAGCCAGAACACCCATTGCTGCTGCTCAGCAGGTAACGAAGAACCTGCGCGTACGATATTTGCCCATGAATAAGCATCAGCACCCGGAGTTTGGAGCGACAGGTAGATCAAACCTGCCAGCATCATCAAGCTGCCTACAAACGTATAAACAAAGAACTTAAAGGTAACTGGTACGCGCCTTTCGCCACCCCATTGAGAGCAGAGGAAGTAAACAGGTATCAGGGCCAGTTCCCAGAAGAAGTAGAACAATAATGCGTCGTTTGCCAGGAAAACACCAGTGATACCAGCTTGTGAAAGTAGCATCAGTCCGTAAAAGGCCCCTGGTTTTTCAACTTCTTTATTCCAATTCACAATAAATACTACCAGCATTACAATAGCAGTTAGCAGACACAGCATTGCCCCCATACCATCTGCCATCAAGCTGAGTTGAGTTCCCAGCCTTGGTATCCATTCCATGCTCCACTGTGTAGTATCGCAGCAACTATAAGCACTTAAATAACCAGCAATGCCCAATGTTACCAGAGAGCTGACAAGCGCCAGGGTTTTACCATTATTGCCTGCTGCAAAGCTGAAAATACCAGCTAGCAAAGGCACCACTATGAGAAATATCAAGATCATAACGCTAATGCAATGTTTTGCAGTTGCTGTTTATACTACAGATTCCAGAAAAAACTTAAAGCAAATAATACCGTAATACCGATAACCATCACGAAGATATAGAAACCAACCTGGCCTGTTTGCAACATGCGCATACGGTCGCTACCCCAACGTACTGTTTTACCAACACCGTTTACCATACCGTCAATACCTGCTTTTTCTACGAAGCGGTTGAACGCGTTCGATACGCCGTTCAGCGGACGAACAATGATGATATCGTACAGTTCATCTACATACCATTTGTTTTCCAATACGGCAGCAAAACCTGTGTTCGGAATAAAGTTTGGACGTTTGGTAACACTGTATGCCACGATAATCATAACAATAACCAGCGTTGTCGAAACACCCATCAGCATCCATTCAGTAGCGTGTTCCAGGTGATGAACATTGAAATTGCTCACAACAGGCGCCAGATAGGTATTAAATGTATGATGTTCGCTAATAACTGGAGGCAGGCCAACATAACCACCTACAACCGATAGGATAGCCAGAACGATCAAAGGAATTGTGATAGCTGCGGGGCTTTCGTGTAAATGATGTTCTTGGTCATGTGTACCGCGGAAAGGACCGGTAAATGTCAGGAAGTACAGGCGGAACATATAGAAAGCAGTCATCATTGCACCTGCGAGCGCGAGGTAGAACAGCACGGGGTTGTGCGCGAATGCCGAAGCCAGGATCTCGTCTTTAGAGAAGAAACCAGAGAAGCCAGGAATACCTGCGATAGCCAAACAACCGATCAGGAAAGTGATCTGCGTGATTCGCATATGTTTACCCAGGCCACCCATTTTGCGGATGTCTTGTTCACCGCCCATAGCGTGAATAACACTGCCACTACCGAGGAACAGCAACGCCTTGAAGAACGCATGCGTCATCACGTGGAATACCGCGGTAGTATATGCGCCTACACCGAGTGCCAGGAACATAAAGCCAAGCTGGCTAACAGTAGAATAGGCCAGTACTTTTTTGATATCGTATTGCCTCATAGCGATGGTAGCCGCTAGTAAAGCTGTAGCCAGGCCGATGTAAGCAACAAGATTAAGAGCGAAAGGAGCGAGGTTATAAAGTGCTGAACTGCGAGCGATCATATAGATACCGGCGGTCACCATCGTCGCAGCGTGGATCAGGGCCGATACCGGGGTAGGACCCGCCATTGCGTCTGGAAGCCAGGTGTACAGAGGTATCTGAGCACTCTTACCGGTAGCGCCGATAAAGAAGCAGATAGCGATCCACGTATAAATGCTGTCGCCCGATGACGCGCCTTGCAGCTGGCCGAAGAAATCAGCGTAGGTCAGGGTGCCGAAGTGGAACAGCACCATCAGCATACCCACCAGGAAACCAAGGTCACCAATGCGGTTCATTACGAACGCTTTCTTTGCAGCGTTTGTGTAGTCGCGGTTCTTGAACCAGAAGCCAATGAGCAGGTAAGAACAAAGACCAACACCCTCCCAACCAATGAACATGATCAGGTAGTTGGCGCCCAATACCAGCAAAAGCATTGAGAACACGAACAGGTTCAGGTAGGCGAAATATTTCACCATGCCCTCGTCTTCGTGCATATAAGATGTAGAATACACGTGTATCAGGAAACCAATACCAGTGATAATAAGCAGGAACAAAGACGAAAGTGCATCTACCTGGAAGGCAAATGGGATGATCAGTTTACCCGAACGGATAAAATCGAACAGGTGTACCGTAGTAGCTGTACCTGCATTTTTTACTTCGAAGAAAATACCGAGCGACACCGCAAAAGAAGCCAGGATAGCCAGGCTACCAATAACGCCACCAGCAGTTTTAGGAATTCTCCTCCAACCGATACCATTGATCAGGAAACCGATAAGGGGGAATAAAGGAACTAAGTAAACTAAGTTAGTCAACGCTTAGTGTTTTAATCTGTTCAGAATATTAATGTCTACTGAATGCACTTTCCTGTACATCATCACGATGATTGCCAGGCCCACCGCAACTTCGGCAGCAGCCACCACCATGTTGAAGAATACGAAGATCTGTGCTGAGGAATCGCCGTACATTTTAGAAAATGCAACCAGCAGCAGGTTCACTGCATTCAGCATCATCTCGATGCACATGAAAATGATAATAGCATTGCGGCGCATCAAGGTACCCATGATACCAATGCAAAACAACGCCATGCTTAAAAACAAATAGTATTGTATCGGCATAATTACTTAGTTATTAGTGCTGGCCTCTTCTTTTTTACCAATCACTATCGCACCTATCATTGCACTCAGGAAAAGGACGCTGCTTATTTCAAATGGCAGCACAAACTGGGTAAACAGCGTTTTGCCAAGGTTTTTGATCAATCCGATATCAGTTGATGTTTGCTCCAGTTCACCGCGTGAGGACGATTTCAGCGCAGCCAATACTACCAGGAACAGCACGCCGCCCGAAATAACGCCAGCCAGCTGTACCAACCTGTTTTTCTGCGGTTCGGTGTCTGCATTCAGATTCATCAACATGATAACGAACAGGAACAGTACCATGATAGCGCCCGCGTAAACGATAATGTTTACGATAGCCAGGAACTGTGCGTTCATTAATATATAATGGCCGGAAATGGCAAAGAATGTCAGGATCAGGAACAGTACGCTGTTCACAGGGTTGCGGCTGAGGATTACGCCAAGTGCACAGCTTAGGGCAACAACTGTAAGAAACCAGAATAATACTTCGTAAATGCTCATAAATACTATTTGCCGCTATCCTGTTTTTTAGGATGCTGAATAAGCAGGTCTTCTTTTTTATAAATGAAGTGGTCGCGGGTGTAGCTTACCGGCATAACTGTTTCGCTTAGGTAAACTGCATCTTTCGGACAAGCTTCTTCGCAGTAGCCGCAGAAAATGCAACGCAGCATGTTTATCTCGTACTTCGCAGCATATTTCTCTTCACGATACAGATGTTCTTCTCCCGGTTTGCGTTCAGCTGCTTCCATTGTAATAGCTTCAGCAGGGCAGGCAAGGGCGCAAAGACCGCAGGCTGTACAGCGCTCACGTCCTTCTTCATCACGGTTCAAAACGTGCAGGCCACGGAAAACCGGGCTGAACGGACGCTTTTGTTCCGGATAGTTTACGGTAGCTTTCTTCTTGAATATGTGGCTAAGCGTTATGCTCAAGCCTTTAGCGATCGACGGCAAATAGATCCGCTCGCTGAAAGTCATCGGGCTACGGTCTATCTGTACTGATCTATTTGTTAGTTTCATTCTTAATCCTACGATTTAAATATCCACAGTATCGCAATACCAGTCAGCAGCATGTTTGCCAGCGCCAGGGGTATCAGCGAAGTCCAACCTATGCGCATCAGCTGGTCGTACCTGAAACGAGGCAGGGTCCAGCGAACGAACATGAAAAACAATATAAATCCAACAACTTTAGTCAACAGAACGCCTACGCAGATAAGCGTAAACAGAAGTGGGTGAACCGCTGCTGCTACCTGGTCCATGAACGGGAAGTTATAACCGCCAAAGAAAAGCGTAGACAAGATAGCCGAGCTGATAAACATATTAATGTACTCGGCAAACAGGTAGAAACCAAGCTTCATTGAAGAATACTCCTGGTGGTAACCCATGTTTAGTTCGCTTTCTGCTTCCGGAAGATCGAAAGGAGCGCGGTTCAACTCAGCGAAGGTGCAGATCAGGAATATCAGGAAGCCGAGAGGTTGCTTGAAGAAGTTCCACGTAAAATAGCCGTTATCCCAAAAGCCGTGCTGTTGCGCAACGATCTCCCTAAGAGACAGTGTACCAGTCAGCATCAGCAGGGCGATCAGGCTGATACCCAGAGCCAGCTCGTAAGAGATAGCTTGTGATGCAGCGCGGATACTACTTAACAGGGAAAATTTATTGTTAGAAGCCCAGCCTCCCAGCATCACACCGTAGACACCAAGGCTCACTACACCAAACACAAAGAGGATACCTATATTAATATCTGCAACCTGCAATGATACAACGTGTCCGTTGTCCATTACATAATCTGGCCCCCAGGGAATGATAGCACTGGTCATAGTTGCTGTAAGCATAGCCAGGCATGGCCCTAATATAAACAGGAAACGTGTAGAGCGGTCTGGGATGATCTCTTCTTTAAAGAAGAGTTTCAAACCATCGGCCAATGGTTGCAGCAAACCCAGCGGGCCCGCGCGGTTGGGTCCACGGCGATCCTGCATGACAGCAGCTACCTTACGCTCGGCCCAGGTGGCGTACATCGCAATACCCAGTGAGCCCATCAAAATAACGGTAATGAGAATGATCTTCTCCAGTACGAGCGCTGTATCAACTTGCAGTAACAGCATAATGGCGCAAAAGTAATTAGTTCGTTAAATTTTTACTTGTCTTTCTTTTCGAAGTCGTCCGAGTGGGCAGGGCCGTCAATTTTCGATAGTTCTATCTCTGGCCTATTCACATCGCTCACCCGGTGAATGTCCATCAGCAACTTAGGATCTTTGCCAATTACTTCGGGCAGAACGTTTTGTGGTTTCTTCGCATTCACATAGTGGTTTTGCGATATAACACTTTGGCGGCTCACTTTGGTAGGACCTTCGATCACCCAATCTTTCACTTCCTTCGTATCAAAGCGGCAGGTGTTACAAATCCAGTCTTCTACCTCGTTCCACTCGTCTTTGCGGGCCGTGACACGGTAAACTTCATCGCCACGCATCCAGAGCCTCACTTTACCAGAGCACGTCGGGCAATCGCGATGAGCATCTACAGCTTTGGTAAACCATACACGGTTTTTGAAGCGGAAGGTCTTATCAGTCAGGGCGCCTACCGGGCAAACATCTATCACGTTGCCGATAAACTCGTTGTCCAGTGATTTGCCGAGCAGCGTACTGATCTCAGATTTGTCACCGCGGTCCAGGATACCGTGTTCGCGTCGCTGGGTCAGTTGTTCTGCTGTAAATACGCAACGGTAACACAGGATGCAACGCGTCATGTGCAACTGTATCTTATCTCCAATATCTTCTTTGTCGAATGTTCGGCGGTTGAACTCGTAACGGGTGCCCGCGCTACCGTGTTCGTAGCTCAGATCCTGCAGGTCGCACTCGCCGGCCTGGTCGCACACTGGGCAATCCAGCGGGTGGTTCAGCAGCAGGAATTCTACAACGCCTTTACGCGCATCCAGCACTTTTTCAGAAGTGATGCTTTTCACTTCCATGCCATCCATAACGGTAGTACGGCAGCTGGCTACCAGCTTAGGCATGGGGCGTGGGTCCTTTTCAGAGCCCTTGCTCACCTCTACCAGGCAGGTGCGGCATTTACCACCGCTGCCTTCAAGCTTGCTGTAATAGCACATAGCAGGCGGTGTAACGTCGCCGCCTATCAGGCGTGCTGCATTCAGGATGGAAGTACCTGCAGGCACTTCTACCGTTATATTATCAATTGTTACTTTCAGTTTTGGTGTTTCAGACATAAGTCAAAATCATTCAGATTGTTAAGCTGATGCAGGAACATGGATAGGGTCAGCATAATGTGCCAGGCCATAGTTCCTTCTTTGCGCTTCATCGGGATTTAGCACGTGCCATTCAAATTCATCGCGGAAGTGGCGGATGGCAGCGGCTACCGGCCATGCTGCTGCGTCGCCCAACGGACAGATGGTGTTACCTTCTATCTTACGCTGGATATCCCACAGCAGGTCGATGTCGCTCATCTTTCCTTTTCCGTATTCGAGGTTCTTCAGTATTTTATACATCCAGCCGGTACCTTCACGGCAAGGGCTGCACTGACCGCAACTTTCGTGGTTGTAGAAATGCGCCAGAGACATAGTGTGACGCACCACGCACTGGTCTTCGTCCATTACAATAAAGCCGCCTGAACCCATCATGGTACCAGTTGCGAACCCTCCGTCGGCCAGGCTCTCGTAACTCATGGTACGCGTTTCGCCTTTAGCTGTTTTCAGAAGTAGATTCGCCGGTAATATGGGTACTGATGAACCGCCCGGTATGCACGCTTTCAGGCGTTTACCTTTAGGGATGCCGCCGCAGTATTCATCAGAGAAGATGAATTCTTCAACTGATTGAGTCATGTCGATCTCGTAGATACCCGGCTTGTTGATGTTGCCGCAAGCAGAGATCAGTTTAGTACCTGTTGATCTACCGACACCTATTTTAGCATATTCGTCGCCGCCCATATTGATGATGGGTACCACCGCCGCAAGTGTTTCAACATTATTTACCACAGTAGGGCGCATCCATACACCTTGAACCGCCGGGAATGGTGGTTTGATACGGGGGTTACCTCGTTTACCTTCCAGGCTTTCTATAAGAGCAGTTTCTTCACCACAGATGTAGGCACCAGCACCACGCTGTACATATATTTCGCAATCGAAACCTGAGCCAAGGATGTTCTTTCCAAGAAAGCCATTAGCTTTTGCTTCGCCGATAGCTTCTTCCAGGATGTCCACGATCCAGGCGTACTCTCCACGTATATATATATAGGTAGCGTGGCTACCCAGGGCAAAGCTGCTCACGATCAAGCCTTCGATCAGCAGGTGCGGAAGGAACTCCATCAGATAGCGATCTTTGAAAGTACCGGGCTCTGATTCATCCGCATTACAGACCAGGTGACGGGGAACTCCTTCCGGTTTGGCCAGGAAGCTCCATTTCATACCTGTAGGGAAACCCGCACCACCGCGACCACGAAGACCGCTTTTCTTTACTTCTTCAACGATCTCATCGGGTGTCATTTTAAAGGCCTTCTCCACAGAACGGTAACCACCGTGTTTGCGGTAGGCTTCGTAATAACGAATACCTTCTTTATCTGCGTGCTCTAATAAAAGTTTCATATGACGCTAAACCCCTTGCAGGGCTTTTGTGTTTTTAAATTTTAGTACTCTGTCGACTCAATAATTGCCAACGATTGCCGGTTTTCACCCAAACTTGCAACACATGCAGTTTTAGCTCCAGCACTTTGCCATCCATTACTACTGTGATGTCAGGATTTGTCCTAACGCAGGCAATATTGCCGTAAAACGTAAATACCGGCTCGTACGAGTCTATCCTCTTATAGTCCAGAACTCCGTCACGCAAGTCATTGATCACATCCTGCTTCTTTTCTATCCAGCCATTCGAATGTCCATATTTCAGGTCATCGTGCAGCACCATTTTAAGATAGAACGAGTCTTTCCGGAGCATGGCCTGATCCATAGCTACCATGGTGTTTTTCAAAACCACGGTATCTGACTGTGCGAAAACGGTTCCGCAAACAAAGAGCAAAACTATAATGAGCAGTTGGCGCATACTAGTTATTTAAGGCTGCGCTTTTCCGGCATTCATCAATTATCTGGTCAACTTTTTCTTTGGTGAGGTGTTCTTTATAGTATTTGCCAAGCTGCATCATAGGTGCATATCCGCATGCACCCAAGCATTCTGCCGGCTTCAGTGTAAACAGGCCGTCGGTTGTTGTCTCTCCTTCACCGATGCTCAGTTTTTCTTTAATGTATGCGATTATATCATCGCTGCCATTCAGCATACAGGGCCCTGTACGACAAACTTCAAAAACGTATTTGCCTACGGGCTTCAGGTTGTACATGGTATAGAAGCTGGCTACTTCGTACACCTCAATAGGTAGTATGTTAAGCAATTCTGCCACATAATCCATTACCGGCACATCCAGCCAGCCGTTGTTAGCATCCTGCGCCATGTGAAGCAAAGGGATCAACGCACTTTTTTGCTTTCCATCAGGGTAGCGGGCGATGATCTCATTTACTTTTTGCTGATCCAGTTTGTTCATATTTCAAACCCCTTGAGGGCTTACTTTATTATTAGAATTATTAAGCGTCGAGTTCTCCGGCAATAACGTTCAAGCTACTCAGTGCAATGACCGCATCGCTCAATAAGCCATTTTTGATCATTTCAGGGTAAGCCTGGTAATAGATAAAGCATGGCCTGCGGAAGTGCAACCTGTACGGAGAACGTCCACCATCACTTATTAAGTAGTATCCTAATTCGCCGTTAGCACCTTCTACAGCATGGTAAATCTCGCCGGCTGGTACGTTGATCTCGCCCATCACCATCTTGAAGTGGTAGATCAGCGCTTCCATCTTCGTGTACACATCTTCTTTTGCAGGGAAATGGTAATGGTCTGACTCAGGCGCATAGAACAGGTTTTTTTGAGCAGGATCGTCTTTTTCCAACTGTGCGATCTTAGCCATCGCCTGTTTTACGATGCTAAAGCTTTCCCAGATCTCACCGTTCCGTACCATGAAGCGATCGTACACGTCGCCGGTAGTACCAACAGGTATCTTAAAGTCGAAATCTTCGTAAGAACAGTATGGTTGAGCAACACGGACATCATAGTCAACGCCGGCTGCACGGAGGTTTGGTCCGGTGAAGCCGTAGTTCAGTGCACGTTCAGCACTGATAGGACCTGCACCGATGCAACGCTCCATAAAGATGCGGTTGCGATTGAGCAGCGCCTCGAATTCCTCCATTACCTTCGGGAAACCATCAAGGAACTTGTTGATCTTCTGCCACGCAACTTCTGAGAAATTGCGTTCAAAACCACCAACACGACCCATATTTGTTGTAAGACGTGACCCACAGATCTCTTCGTAGATCTCGTATATAAGCTCGCGCCACTGAAATACATAAGTAAAGGCTGTCAACGCACCGGTGTCTACCGCAATAACTGAGTTGCAGACCAGGTGATCGGCAATACGTGCCAGCTCCATAACCAGCACACGCATGTAGTCTACGCGTTTCGGTGTCTTGATGCCTATTAGCTTTTCGAGCGTCATGTGCCAGCCCATGTTGTTGATAGGTGCTGAGCAATAATTCAGACGATCGGTAAGTGGAGTGATCTGGTAGTACGGACGACGTTCGGCTATTTTTTCGAAAGCACGGTGGATGTAGCCTATGGTAGGCACCGCATCTAGTACTTTCTCTCCGTCTATCTCCAGGATATTTTGGAACACACCGTGCGTGGCCGGGTGCGTAGGACCCAGGTTTAGCGTGGTGGTTTGCTTTTGTAATGACTCTTCAGCAAGCGTGATGTGCTGTTGCTGATGTTTTTGTAATTCAGACATTGCTAGTCCCCCTTTTAGTTATGCTACTGTACCGCCGCGGCCAAACATTTCGTCATCCTTGTCCACACGGGTAGGATCTTCCATTGCGTATTCTTTACGCATCGGGAAGTAATCCATTTCGTCGACATTGAGGATGCGAGTAAGGTTCGGGTGGCCAATAAAGTTTACTCCATAGAAATCATAGCTTTCACGCTCCATCCAGTTAGCGCCCGAAAACAGCGGCGTAGCACTGGCTACATCGGGCCTCTCGATGGGTATATATACTTTAAGGCGTAGACGGATGTTATCAACCAGGTTGTGCAGGTGATATACGATGCACAGTTCTTCGCCTTTCCTGTCAGGGTAGTGAACCGCAGTCAGGTCTGTAAGGAAACGGAACTTCAGTTGCTCGTCGTCGTGCAGGAACTGCAGAATCTGCATGTTCATTTCAGCAGGCGCAGTAACCGCAAGCATTCCAAAGGACTCGTCGAATCCGGCAAGCTGCTCTCCAAATTTCTCCGACAGGCGTTGTTTTACTATTTCGTTGGTCATAAACCTTTCCCCAAAGGGATTTATTATTGTATACCGTAGCTTTCCAGTAACGCTTTATACTGCGGGCTTGTACGCCTGCGCAGGCTTTCATTGTGAACAAGGTCCTGAATTTTCAGGATGCCTTCAAGGATGCCTTCCGGGCGGGGAGGGCAGCCAGAAACATATACATCTACAGGAATAACCTGGTCGATTCCCTGCAGTACAGAATAAGAATCGAATATACCGCCGCTAGAAGCACAAGCGCCAATGGCTACTACCCAGCGCGGTTCTGCCATCTGCAGATACACCTGGCGCAGGATCGGTGCCATCTTCTTAGCGATGGTACCAGCCACCAGCAGAATATCGCATTGGCGTGGCGTAAAACCCATACGTTCTGATCCGAAACGGGCCAGATCGTAGTTGGCACCCATGGTGGCCATGAACTCAATACCACAGCAAGAGGTTGCAAATGGCAGAGGCCACAGAGAATTAGCACGGGCCAAGCCTATCACTTTATCAAAGGATGTAGCAAAAAAACCTTCTCCCTGATAGCCTTCAGGCATCTGGGAGATCTTTACGTTTGTATTAAACTGAACCGGACGAGACATAATAACACCCTCCTAACTTCTTTTGAAGTTTTTAGTCTTTAGGTTAGAAATTAATAATCCACTCATCATCATTAGTCTTCCCATTTCAAAGCGCCTTTCTTGACGATGTATATAAAACCACAAAGAAAGAATGCCACGAACATGACAACAGCGAGGAAACCTTCCGTGCCAAGTTCTTTGAAGTTTACAGCATATGGATAAAAGAAAATAACCTCAACGTCAAACAAAACGAACAGGATAGCCACTAGGAAGTATTTAATGGCCATTGGCTGACGCGCATTACCTACCGATGGGATACCGCTTTCGAAGTTTACGAGTTTGTCCTTGGTCCTTCTTTTTGGTCCAAGTAAGTGGGTTACCCCCATCATTACAATAACAAATCCTATCGCAACCACTAATTGAAGGGCTACAGGGAAATAATTGAAAGGCGTGTTCTGGTCAGCCGCCAGGAGTATAAAGTTCATAAATAGTGTTACTATACCCTCTGTTAAAATTTGGACACAAAGGTAAAGGTATGGGGTGAATTTACAAGTGTCGGAGATAGCACTACAGAGGTATTTTTCCCGGAAAGGGATAGATATATCCCCGTATTCTGAAAATATTGTACTTTAGGCATAATTAATATAATATGAAGCGCATATATACCCTATTGCTGCTTTTGTCATGTACTAGTTTGTATGGACAAGGTTATAACGGATTGGTGGCCCGGTGGCCGTTCAACGGCAATGCCAATGATGTAAGCGGCCATGCACTTCATGGAACTGTGTTCGGGGCAGTCTCGGACACCGGTTACAATGGGCAGCCGAATAATGCCTATAAATTCGATGGCGTTGATGATTACATCTTAGTCAACGCTGACAGCTCACTAAACATATCCGAATTTTCTATTTGTGCCTTAGTTCAGCCGATGGGATTTTACGCTGGGCCTTGTCAGGCTAACACGGTTTTATATCGAAACTACCAGACGGCCAACGACCATTATGGGCTACAATATTATGACAATGCCTACGATGACAATTGCAATGTATTCACACCCACACATGAGGTGTTTGCGGTAAATTCTTCAGGCACCATGCCGTTGCCGACAACGATATGGAACGATACTCAATATATAAATGAGGATCAATGGTATTGCGTTGTTGGTACCTTTTCAAAGGATACCTTGTGTTTATATGTGGATGGTGTTCTAAGAAAGAAACTGCCTTGGGCGAACGAGCCAATAAGCTCGAATAATGGTTTGAGCATTGGTGCCAAATTTCATGGCGGATTAGGATATTTTATGAATGGGCGGATCGATGAACTTAGATTGTACGACAGAGCACTTACAATTAATGAAGTAAATGAGATCAAGTTATTTTGCGATTCGGCAAAGGCACCCGTAAAAGTTGCTGATTGGCACTCGGATCCGAAAATACTAATGTACCCTAATCCGGTAACGGATATACTAAACATTCAAATTCCGTCGGGCCAAGCTAATATTGAAATCCTTGATATTCATGGAAAAAAGACAATGTCTGAAACACATGTTTCAAGCGGCAAGCTAGACCTACGTGATTTGCCAACTGGCCTTTATTTTATCAAACTGACACTTGAGGACCACGTTGTTCTACACAAGTTCCATAAACTATAGCCGGGATGCTCTCTAGGCATAGAACAGAGATATTTCAATTTGCCGAGTATCAGGAATAATTTCTGCATCTTTGCGGGTATAGGTTATAAAATACCTGCTATGTTTAGACTGTTAGGCTCCCTTATATATAAAGTTTTTAGAGTTGAAGTCCGCTATCGCGGTGATTGGAAAAAGGACAATCGGTGGCTGCTGAATTATAATTTCAATACCATTATCGATGTCGGTGCAAACGAAGGCCAGTTTGCAATGAAAATGAGAAAGTTTTTCCCGGCTGCAACAATAATCTCCTTCGAGCCAATACCTGAGGTTTTTGATAAGTTAAATGCAAATTTTGCAGGCGATAGCAGGTTTCTCTCCTACTGTTACGGATTGGGTGAGGAGGAGCAGGAGGCAAGTTTTTTTTTAAATGAGTATAGCCCGTCTTCGTCTCTTTTAAAAATGGCCGATCATACAAAGCATTTTGACGCTGCTGTAAAAGACAAGGAGATAAAAGTGAAGATCGCCCGGCTGGACGACATATTAAAGAAAACCGAGTTAAAGGCGCCGATTTTAGTGAAACTGGACGTTCAAGGTTACGAGGACAAAGTAATAGGCGGTGGGAATAACACTATCAAGTGTGCAGACGTTGTGATCTCCGAGGTGTCCTTCGCCAGCCTTTACCAGGATCAAAAGTTGTTTGACGATATTTATACGGCATTATCACGCCTCGGGTTTAAGTACAAAGGCAATTTTGACCAATTGCGTTCACCTGTAGACAATTCAGTACTTCAGGCTGATGCCATTTTTATTAAAGAAAAGAATTAATGCTGCCAAGGATCTCTGTAATCATCCCTGTATTTAATGGTGAGCACACAATTGAAGCGGCAGTACTAAGTGTTGCAACTCAAACGTATGACAATATTGAGCTGTTGGTGATGGACGGTGGTTCAAAAGACGGTACTGTTTTAATGCTTGAGCGTCTTTCGAAGATTTATCGGCTGCAATACATGTCTGAAAAGGATAAAGGGGTATACGACGCAATGAATAAAGGTATTGCCAGGGCAACAGGTGAATGGATTTTCTTTTTGGGGGCGGATGACGTGTTATACGACAAGGATGTTTTCAAAGATATTTTTTTGGGGGGGGGATTGGATGTCAAAAACCTTGACATAATATATGGAGACGTATTGCTGAAAGAGCAAAACAAAATTTACGGGGGGGCATTCAACAAATGGCGTATCCTTTCTAAAAATATCTCGCATCAGGCTATTTTTTACAACAGAGCTTTATTTGATAAAAACGGCCATTATGATTTGAAATATTCCATTTTAGCTGACTACGTCTTTAATTTAAAATTGTTTGCGGACAAAAGCTTCCGGGCTCAGCACATCAGTAAAATCGTGACTGTGTTTGCGGAAGAAGGATTATCCAGCACGAAAAGAGATATGGCTTTCAAAAAGGATAGGAATAGCCTTATCTGGAGCCAATATTCGCTCTTACATTATTTATATGGCGCGATCATTGTACCGTTTGTCGATTTGATACAAAAGAAAGTACTGGCTGGTGTTCGAAAAAAGATGTCTTAAGATCTTACATCTTCCGACCTAAAAAAATCGTAGGTCAATTTTAAGCCTTCAGCCAACGACTTTTGATGTCTCCATCCCAATGCCTTTATTCTTGAACTGTCCATTAACTTGCGCGGTGTACCATCCGGCTTGGTTGCGTCCATTTTAATATCCCCCTCAAATCCGACCACTTCCTTTACAAGGCTAGCCAGTTCCATAATGCTTACTTCTTCACCGGTGCCGATGTTGATAAACTGTTTTTGGTCATAGTTGAGCATTAGGAAAACGCAGCCGTCGGCTAAGTCGTCAACGTACATAAACTCACGCAATGGCCTCCCAGATCCCCATATTTCAACCACCGGCGTTCCATTAACTTTTGCTTCGTGGAATTTTCTTATCAGTGCGGGAACGACGTGAGAATTTTGGAGGTGATAGTTATCACCCGGGCCATACAAATTTGTCGGCATAGCGGCGATGAAGTTGCACCCGAATTGATCATAATAGCTTTCGCAGAGTTTTATTCCGGCAATTTTAGCTATAGCATACGGCTCGTTCGTGTATTCAAGCGACCCGGTCAACAACGCGTCTTCATTCATAGGTTGGGTTGCAAGCTTTGGATAGATACAGGAGCTACCCAAAAACAAAAGCTTTTTTACATCATATAGTTTAGCAGCATGAATGACGTTGGCTTCAATAATAAGGTTGTCATAAAGAAATTCTCCCCTGTAAGTATTGTTAGCCACAATACCTCCCACCTTCGCAGCAGCCAAAAAAACGTATTCTGGCCTCTCGGTTTCAAAAAACAGGTGAACGGCTTTTTGATCACGGAGGTCAAGCTCTTTGGAAGTTTTGGCTATTATATTGTTATATCCTTTTTCCCGTAGTTTTCTAGTTATTGCAGAACCCGCCATCCCTCTGTGTCCCGCTACATATATCTTACTGCTATGCTCCATTATTCGAACTGATTAAGTGTATTATAACCATGCGTTTTAAGAAGAATTGTTTTTTTGAAAAGTTCGATGTCTGCATCAACCATTTCATTAACCAATTCCTGGAGGCTATATTCCGGTTCCCAATTCAGTTGCTTTTTAGCTTTTGAGGCATCGCCAAGAAGAATGTCAACCTCTGTAGGCCTAAAATAGCGTTCATCTATTTCAACAACCACGTCGCCGGGTTTTAGCGAATCGATTCCTGCTTGAACGCTCGTGACAATACCTCTTTCATTAATTCCTTCTCCCTGGAAAGCGATCTCAATACCCGCACGTGCAAAAGCCAGCTTTACAAAATCACGAACGGAAGTGGTAATTCCGGTGGCGATAACATAGTCTTGCGCAGTGTTCTGTTGCAGCATTAACCACATCGCTTTCACAAAATCTTTGGCGTGCCCCCAATCGCGTTTAGCGTCAAGGTTACCTAGCCATATCTTACTTTTTAGCCCCAAAACAATTTCGGCAACGCCACGGGTTATTTTACGTGTTACGAATGTTTCTCCGCGTACAGGGCTTTCGTGGTTAAATAATATTCCATTGCAGGCATACATTCCATATGCTTCACGATAGTTTACAGTGATCCAATAGGCATACAATTTAGCAACTCCATATGGAGACCGAGGATAAAACGGGGTCGTTTCGGATTGAGGAATTTCACGCACGAGACCATATAACTCGGAAGTTGACGCTTGGTAAACCCTACATTTTTTCTCATATCCTAATATTCGGATTGCCTCTAATATTCTCAATGTGCCTAATCCATCCACATTGCCTACGTACTCGGGCTCGTCGAAACTCACCTGCACGTGGCTCATTGCGCCCAGGTTATATATTTCATCGGGCTTCACCTGTTGGATAATCCTAATGATATTGGTCGAATCTGACAAATCGCCATAATGCAAGACCATTTTAAGGTTAGCCTCATGAGGATCCTGGTACATTCTATCAATTCTCTGGGTATTGATTAAAGATGTTCTTCTTTTTATACCATGCACCTCGTAACCCTTGTGCAGTAAGAACTCTGCCAGATAGGATCCGTCTTGGCCAGTGATACCGGTAATTAAGGCTTTCTTCATTAAAGCGTTTTTCGCAAATGTAATCGATTTTGCTTTCTAGGTATTGGCCTTATATTAGTCATCTTTGATGCCCGTGATATTATAACTTTGCAACACCTGGCGCTCTCTATCGATTCTTAAATAATGCTTGTATCTGTTATTATAATAAACTACAATACATTCAGGGTGACCTGTGAATGTATTGAAAGCGTTATGCGCCACACGACCCGTGTTGCGTACGAGATAATTTTGGTCGACAATGCATCAACAGAAACCGACCCATTGGAGTTTCAAAAGAGATTTCCAAGCATAACACTAATTCGCAATCACGAAAATAGCGGTTTCGCGAAGGGAAACAATCTGGGTATTGCGCATGCGTCTGGAAATATTCTGCTATTATTAAACTCCGATACAATGCTGACAGAAGACAGTATCAGCGTGGCAGCCGAAGAATTAAGCAGAAATAAACAGCTTGGCGCGCTTGGTGTTCATCTTACTTACCAGGATGGACAGTATCAGAACAATGCCAGAAAATTTAGAAGTATTCGCAATGAATTGTTAGATCTATTTAGACCCCTACTTTTTCTTTTGCCTTATAGGAGACGCGCCTCTCTAATGTTAAATCAATATTTTAAAGGGGATTTTGACACGGTTGTGGATTGGGTTTCGGGTGCCTTTATGATGTTTACACAAGAGTTAGTGGCGCAACTTCCGGAAAGAAAGCTTGACGAACGTTTTTTCATGTATGGAGAAGACCAGCTGTGGTGTTATCAGATTGCTCAGTTGGGGTATGATAACATGTTTATTGGAAGCACCAGCGTAATTCACATTGCGAACGCAAGCACCGAGCCGGCTAAGCAGCTTAGGCTATTAAAACTAAACACCTCGCGTGAACTTGAGATCATGCGCTATCGCAAAGGAGCATCATTATATTACTATGTATTCAAAGCTATATTTTGCGCTAAAGAGGGTTTGCGTTACCTGATCAAATCGCTAGTATTTAGGCTATTTAAATATCGTATTAGGTAAGCACATGGGAATAGTATTTCGCCAATCGATAAAGTCGTCCCTGGTTATATTTTTTGGTGCTTTTTTAGGGGCGGTAAGTAACCTCATTTACCCATACGTGCTTTCGCAAACACAATTAGGCTTTTTTACCAATATCATATACTGGAGTGCCTTATTGCAGGTATTTATGTTGTTGGGCACAGGATCGGTATTGGCCGTGTTTATTCAAAAATATCCGGAGGACGACGAGAAGCGAAAGGTGCTGATCACAATAGGTATGCTAGCCACATTTTTAACGACTGTGATGTTTTCAGTGGGTTATCTCTTTTGTAAGGAATATATCATCTCACAATATCAGCCAGCCGATCAGACATTGGTCAGGGAATACTTCTACTGGACGCCGTTGCTACTACTTCTTATGAGCTTAGGTACTCTGTTCGAAATGTATCTTCTTTCTCAAACAAAAACAGCGATCTCTGCTTTTTCAAAAGAAGTACTGGTCAGACTTGTTAACCTTGCGCTGATTGGACTGTTGGCAACAGGTGCTTTAAGTTTTAAAGCATTTATCATCACTAATATTTTCGTGTATTTACTCCCGGCAATCATGCTTATGTATGTTTCTTCTACGAC
This sequence comes from Polluticoccus soli, assembly GCF_029269745.1. Lineage (NCBI taxonomy): Bacteria > Pseudomonadati > Bacteroidota > Chitinophagia > Chitinophagales > Chitinophagaceae > Polluticoccus > Polluticoccus soli. The sequence goes on from NZ_JARJHT010000001.1 coordinate 1,431,365, forward strand.
ATCCGGGTTTGGGATTAGTACAAACTGGAAGGTGTTTAGCAGAACGGAATATGCGGAGATATTGAGGTTTGCCTGGTATCATTTGCTACTCGGCGTGTCGCTCAATATCATGGGTTATTTGGACACACTCATGCTTGCTACGCTGGACACACGCGGGATGGAAACTGTGGCGCCTTACCGAATAGCGGTCTTTATTATAAGCGTAGCTATTATTCCTTACAGGGCAATGTCGACATCGTCAATTTCGACACTTAACAAGGCATATATCGACAATGATATACCGCATTTGAGAAATTTGTTCCAGCGGGCGGGCAGTAATATCCTGCTTGTAACTGCGGGTGTTTTCTTGCTTATAGTGTGTAACCTGGATAATATCGTCAAGATTTTGCCAGCTGGCTATGATGTAGTGAAACCGATCGTTTTAATATTAGCGTTGGGCCGTCTGTTGGACATTGCCACCGGCGTTAATAGTGAACTCATTAACCTATCAAAATATTATAAATTTAATTTTAAAGTATCCGCTCTTCTTATAATACTATTATACAGCTTCAATAGGCTGTTAATTCCATCATGGGGTATTCATGGCGCTGCCTGGAGTGCTACAATTACACTGGTGCTTTTTAATCTGGCAAAAACGTTCTTTTTATGGCGCACAATGAACCTTCACCCTTTCACTCGCAATAATATTCTGATTCTTTTAATTGCCCTGTGCGTGGGAGTTGTTGGCTATATTCTTCCAGTTTTCGTAAATGTCGGTAGCGCGATCACCACAGCGTGTGTTGATCTGCTGATTAGAAGCTCCATTATAGGTGGCCTTTACTTCCTCCTTTTGATGTGGGTTAAGCCGTCGGAAGATCTTAAAACCTATCTGGCCTCTGTAAAAAGGGACAGAAGGCTTTTCTAGCCTTTGTTTGTCACGAAACTGACATAATCACATTTTCCCAACATTTTGGGCCCTATACACGTCTTAACAAAGGGCTGATACATTAAAAAGGTCTAATTTTACTTAAATTTTAATTAAAAATTTTAATCTATATATATCCCTTATGAAGCGACATTTACAAAGTGTTGTAGTTCTGCTGTTTTGTTTGTTGGGAACGTCAGCTAAAGCCTCCCACTTTTATGGCGCTGATCTTAACTACACCCATGTAAGCGGGAATACATATACGATAACCTTCACCGTGTATGCGGACTGTAACCTGTCAAACCCACCATTTTTATCTCTTCCTAGCGCCACTCCTGAAATTGAGATATGGGACGGAACAACACAGATAAATTCAATAATTCTCGCCATTCAAAGTCCAAGTTCAGGCACTGAGGTAACACCGGTGTGCGCAACGCAGCTGAACAATACAACTTGTGTGTCAACTACAGGTACCATTCCTGGAGTAAAAAAGTTTGTTTATACCGGCACCGTAAGCTTGGGTTGGACGTCGACCAACTGGCGCTTTTTATTTAATGGTATAATGGGTAGCAGCCAGGCCGGGCGTAGTAATACGATCACTAATATTCAGATTCCGGCAATGAGTGGCAGTCTTATGGGGCTGGAAGCTACATTAAACAACTCGGGTGGGCCTAACTCCTCTCCTACCTACACAACAATACCCACTCCATTCTTTTGCATCAATAAGGCAGCTAGCTATAATCCTGGTACTGTTGACGCAAACAATGACGCACTCACATATAGCCTTGTTCCCGGTATCGAGGTGACTACATCCAGCACCGTAACCTACTTGACCGGCTATTCGGCTACGGCACCTTTGGCTGCCGCCACCGGTACATTCAATTTCAACACAACAAACGGCCAATTGAATTTTACACCTAATCTTGTACAACGTTCGCTTGTTGTTACTAAGGTTTCTGAATTCAGAGGCTCAACCCTTGTGGGTACTAGTATGCGCGAGATGACGTTTGTTGTCCTTAATAACTGCAACAACAATCCTCCCGGCGGTGGTATCAGCAATGTATCGGGCGGCACACTTGTCAACTCAACGACTGTATCAGTTTGCCAGGGACAGGGCAGCTTTGCTTTTAGTATTAATCCGACCGACCTGGATGGAAATAGCATTAATGTATCAGCATCAGGTATCCCGACAGGAGCATCGTTTACAATAACAAATAATAATACTATAGCACCCATAGGCAGTTTTTCATGGAACCTTGTTGGGGTAACCCCAGGTACCTATAACTTTTTTATTACTTACACGGACGATGGCTGCCCACTGTCAAGCAAACAAACACAGGCGTATACCATCAACGTGTTGCCTCAACCTAAAATAACGTTCGGCCTGGTGTCGGCGGCTACCTGTACTAAGAAGGCCAAATTCAATGTTACGCCGTCAATAGCACCGTCTCCCTGGGTGCTGACTGTATTGCAGGGCACTACCACTGTTCACACTATTACGGGTATTACCGCCACACAATTGGATAGCCTGGATCCCGGCACGTATACTCTGAGAATATCATCCACCAATACGTGTATCAAAGATACGACGATCACCATTGCTCCTCCGCCGGTCATAATTCCATCGGTGTCAATGGTAAAACCCATCTGTTTTGGTGGTAATGATGGTAGCATCACAATAACAGCGAGCGGCGGCCTTGCGCCTTTTCAATACGCCATTGGTGCAGGGACTTTTTCTTCAACAAATACCTTTACAGGCTTAGCGGCAGGTACATATACTTTACATATTAAGGATGCCAACGACTGTTTAAAAGATACAACCGTTCAATTATTAGATCCATTGGCGATAACGGCGGCAGTTACCTTTACGTCTCCACCCTGCAACTTTTATAATAGTGGAGTGATTACGGTTACTGCAAACAATGGTACTGCTCCGTACCAGTATGCGTTGAACACCGGCAGTTTTAGCACTACCAATACTTTCACAGGTCTCTACTCCGGCAACTACACCTTACATATAAAGGATGCGAATAACTGTCTAAAGGATACGATCGTTAATCTACCGGATTCTATCGCAGTGCACGCTACTGCGGTGCTTACACATATACTTTGTCACGGTGATAGCACTGGTGCGATTACGATAACCGCCAATTCTGCTACACCTCCATATTTGTATAAGCTGGGAGGCGGTACATTAGGTACAACAAATACATTCCCAAACCTTTGGGCGGGAAACCATACGATACATATCGAGGATTCCAATAAATGTTATCTCGACACGATAATTACCCTTAATGAACCTACGGCGATTACCAGTACTTCAGTTGTGACAAATGTGTCGTGCTTTGGTCTGTCAGACGGATCTGTTACGATCACGGCCGCAGGCGGCACCAGCCCGTATAATTATGCCCTTGGAGCCGGACCCTATGGCTCTACAGGTGTTTTTGGCGGACTTGCAGCAGGTAGCTATACCATTCATATTAAAGACGCAAATGGCTGCCTGAAGGATACCACGATCACGGTCACCCAGCCAGCTGTATTAGCATTTAACAACATTGCAAAGCAGGAGCCGAATTGCTTCAGTTTCTCCGATGGGTCGATAACAATTACAGCTGCCGGTGGAACAACTCCATATACCTATGCAATAGATGCCGGACTTTTTAACAGCAGTAACGTCTTTTCAAGTCTCGCTGCGGGAACATATGTATTGCATATAAAGGACGACCACGGTTGTGCAGTCGATTCTACAGTTACTTTAACACAGCCACCGGCCGTACAGGCCTTTGCACAAGTCACTAACTCAGTTTGTGCTACACTAAGCAATGGTAAAGTCGTCCTGAGTGCCACAGGTGGTGTTCCGCCATACCAATATGCGGTTGGTTTGGGAGCGTATTCATCAACGCCGACTTTTACCGGTCTTGCGGCAGGCACTTATTTTTTTCACATAAGGGATAGCCGTAACTGTCAGAAAGACACTGGCATTACCATAATCGATTCGTTTGTATTGAAGATGACTGCTTCTGTAACGAACGTATCCTGTTTTGGGGATAGCACTGGATCAATAACAGTAACAGCAAGTGGCGGTACCTCTCCCTACACGTATGCTAAAGGCATATTTGGTACATACAATTCTTCTAATGTATTCCCCACCTTAAAGGCCCTTACTTATCTCATTAAGATAAAGGATGCCAACGGCTGTATCAAAGACAGCAATATTGCAGTGACTGAACCACCAATCCTTAAAGCCTTTATCACGCCTCAGAACGTTTCTTGTTTTGGGTTTAATGATGGTAAGATCACAGTGAATGGTACAGGTGGTACAACACCATACTCATACGCCATGGGAGCCGGAACGTTTGGAAGCCTGAATCTTTTCCAGACCCTGCCAATAGGTACTTATTTAGTGCATGTAAAAGACGGCAAAGGTTGCATGTTTGATACGTCTATAATACTCACACAGCCCCCTGCCATGGGCATCGCATTATCTGTCGCTGACGTTTTATGCTTTGGCGATAGCACTGGCCAGGTAACAGTGACCGGATCAGGCGGTGTCTTGCCATATGACTATCGTTGGGATTACGGTGTTTATCAAGTGAGTAACATATTGACCAAAATAAACTCAGGTCCTCACGTGATTCGCGTGCGAGATGCCAATGGATGCTTTAAGGACAGCAATATCGTGGTGAATCAACCGACGAAGCTCGAGATAACTGAGTTGACAATAGTGCACCCGACTTGCGAGGGCTTCACAGATGGCCGAATAACAATTGCAGCGGCAGGAGGCATTACACCTTATCAATATGCCGCGGGTGGCAATACGTTCACTGGAAGTGCTGCAAAAACAAATCTTGGCGCAGGAAGCCAGGTAGTTCAAGTGAAGGACAATAACGGCTGTATAAAAGACACCGTCGTGGTACTTACCGGTTATCCGGCGATCATTCTGGACGAGATCACTCCTAAAGATGTAAGTTGCTTTGGGATGCAGGATGGCACCATCGAGGTGTCAGCTCATGGAGGCGTGCAGCCTCTTGCCTATTCAATAGGCAGTATGATACCTGATGAAAAAATATTTAGGAATCTAAAACCGTCGTCTTACACTGTTACCGTAACCGATAGCAAGAATTGTACAAAAGACACGACTGTTTCTGTAGGCTCACCTGATAAAATAGTTATAGCACTGACCGCCAATAAAAACGATTGCGAAGGATTTGACGACGGTGGTGCAATCGTTTCAAAGGTTATTGGTGGTACGCTGCCTTATAACTATGCCTGGAATACCAAACCAGAACGCTTCAGTGCGGATCTGACGGGAGTAGCAAATGGCACATATCGTCTTGCGATCATTGACGCTAATGATTGTACTGATACCGCTGAGGCAACTATTCTTTATGATAATTGCTGCAAACCATTCATTCCTGATGCCTTTACACCCAATAATGACGGAAAGAATGATAAGGCACGTATTCTGTTTAAAGGCGATATGACCCTTAAGATCTTCTCTATATTCAATAGGTTTGGCGAGGTTGTATTTACTACTGCCAACATCAACGACGGGTGGGATGGCATATACAATGGAGAACCGCAGGATATTGGCACATATAACTATTATGTTAAGGCGATATGCGGTAACGGTGGCAATAATGAGGTGGAGTATAAAGGCACAATTACCCTTATAAGGTAGGCTGTTATATATTTACATTTTAAATTTAAAAAACTCATCATTTTAAAAAGGCAGGGCAGATTGTTGTAAAAACTTTATTTTTGCTCCCCTTCAAATTTCTAAAATGGAATACAGAGAAATCGTTGCCGTAACAGGATTGGGTGGTCTTTTTCAACTGCTCGCGACAAAAAGTGATGGTGCTATCGTGCGTAACCTTAGCGACAAGTCAACTAAGTTTATTTCAGCTCGTTTGCACAATGTAACCCCGCTGGAAAGCATCGAGGTGTACACCACAGGTGACAACGTTCGCTTACACGAGGTGTTTAAAAAGATGCAGGACAACGAAGGCAGCATTGCTATCGTTGACGGCAAAACTGCCGATAATGCTGCTATCAAAAACTATTTCAAATCGATCTTCCCTGATTTTGATGAGGAGCGCGTGTACGTAAGCGACATGAAGAAGATGCTGAAATGGTATGACCTGTTGAAAGGAAACGATCTGCTGAAATTTGAAGAGGTTGCTGAAGAAGCACTGGTTGAAGAAGCTATAGAAGCTCCCGCAAAAGCAAGCAAGGCAAAGGCGACTGCAGCTGCGGAAGCAACGGCTGAAGAGGGCCCGGCAGAAAAGCCTGCAAAGAAAGCGCGTGCAAAGAAAGCAGCTGAACCAGCTGAAGCTGGCGAAGAAAAGCCTGCAAAGAAAACAGCGCGTAAAAAGAAAACAGAAGAATAGTATATATACCTATTTAAGAATAGCCGGCTTATACAAGCCGGCTATTTTTTTTGCGCAGGCGAAAGATCTTTCAGGCTACTTTTGCTTTAAACTCCCCAGCTACAACTATGACGCGCACCTCGTTGATCATTTTTTTCAGTTTTCTCGTTCAAACCGTATTCGCACAAAGCCCCAAACGTGAGTTTAGGGCAGCATGGATTGCAACTGTATCTAATATCGACTGGCCTTCCAAGCCTGGGTTACCGGCCAACCAACAACAACAAGAATTTATCCGGCGGCTCGACCAACTGCAGTCTGTAGGATGCAATGCGGTAATCGTGCAGGTGCGGCCGGCGGCTGATGCATTCTACGAGTCGGCTTTCGAGCCATGGAGCCGGTATCTCACTGGCAAGCAAGGGCTGCCACCTAGCCCATATTACGACCCCCTGCAGTTCATGATCAACGAAACGCACAAGCGCAATATGGAATTTCACGCCTGGTTTAATCCTTACCGGGTGCTGACTGACAGCAAAAAGAATCCCAACCCTCCCGGCCATGTATCGCGTACGCATCCCGACTGGTTAATTTCATACGGTGGAAAGACGCAGTTTGATCCGGGTATTCCGGAAGTAAGGGAGTATGTGCTCAGCATCATCATGGATGTGGTAAAACGTTACGATATTGACGCAGTGCATCTTGACGACTATTTCTATCCCTATCGTATAGCAGGTCAGGAGTTTGGCGATGCAAAAAGTTATGCCCGCTATAAGGGCAACCTGACCAATAAAGATGACTGGCGCCGCAATAATGTAAGCATGTTTATATTGGCTCTTCACAACCAGGTTAGAGCTGTAAAACCCTATGTGAAGATCGGCATCAGCCCATTTGGGGTTTGGCGCAATGCCAGCAAAGATCCGGAGGGGTCGCCAACTAGAGGCGGCCAAACAAACTATGACGATCTGTATGCCGACGTATTGTTTTGGATGAAGAAAGGATGGATCGATTATTTGCTGCCGCAATTGTATTGGGAACATGGACACAGGGCCGCCGCGTTTGAAGTGTTATTGCCTTGGTGGGAACGGCATAGCTATGGCAGGCATGTGTACTATGGTCTGGGCCTCTATCGGATGGTAGACGCAACGAGCGGCGTTTGGTCGGGTACCCGGGAATTGTTGTCTCAGATACACGACATAAGGCGCCTCGCTAACAATCCGGGATACTCTCTGTATAGTAGTTCTAATTTCGACAAAATTCGCGTTCCTATAAAAGACAGCCTGGCGAAGTATACAGCATATCCGGCATTCCCGCCGCAAATGAAATGGTTAGATAGCATAGCGCCGCAGCCACCAGTGTTGAAGCTGGCAAAATCAAAAAGCGGTAATCTACTGGAATGGAAAGTGCCGAAAAATGACGATGCCGTTTGTTTCGCTGTATACAAGTTCATCAATAACGAACCTATCAACCTGGAGCGTACAGACCGCATCATCAAAGTACAGTCTGCACCGGCTCTGCTGGACTTCAATATGGATGACGTGCCGACTGTAAAATATGCGGTAACTGCCTTTGATCGGTTATGGAATGAGAGCCCTCCAAGTAATGTGATAGAAATTTCACGCAAGCATTGATATTTTTGAGCTGGAAAGGCCTTGAGAATGGATTATTTATAAACGTTTTGTATCTTCAAAGCCGCTAAATTTCTTTTTCATGAAGATTACCTGGTTGTACGCCGCTGTTTTAGGCCTGTTCTCTGTTGCAATGGTTGCCTGCGATAAAGACGATGACAATGTTACCGTACCCGGCAACAATCCTGTTATTGGCGGTAAAGGCGGCCTCGCTACATTGAAGATCACAGCGATGGACGATACCTTGGCTATTGACAGTTGTAAAATATACATAAAGTATAACGCTATACAGATGCCAACCTCGTTTGACGACTCAGCTGTTTGCACTTTCAGTGACCAAAAACCTCCGGTTGTAACATTCCCTGGCCTGAAAAAGGGCAGCTATTATTTGTATGCAAAAGGTTGGAATATCTATGAGTCTCAGACTGTTCACGGTGGTATCCCCTATACCATCGTTAATGACACAATGGCAACGTATACACTACAAATACCGGTTCAACCAATTAAATAAAAAATTTTCAATTATTTATATGCCCGCTTCTCACTGAAGTGGGCATTTTTCTTTTATGTGAATTACCTGTGCATTTTTACAGTGCGTTAACATAGCCATCTTACTATTGGCATGCTAATTTGCTAACTTTGGTTAAACGGTTGAATATGTTTGATGACGATTACCTGGACGAAGATTGGAGCTCGATGGATGATTTGCTTCGCAGGTATGAGGAGGTGAAAAATGGTGAGGCTGCTAACATACTGGACGAAGAAGAGTTTGAACGTGTGATCGAGTATTATTCCCAGAACAGCAACGAAGAGCAGGCCTTGCTCGCCTGTGATATTGCCCGCACTTATTATCCTTTTTCCGGCTCTGTATTGCTTTTAAAAGCAGAAATATTGACCCAGTCCCAGAAATACGGACAGGCTCTGAAAGCGCTGGACGAAATGGAACAGTACGATCAGAATAATCTCGACGGCGCTCTGTTGCGATCAGATATTTTGCTCGGTCAGTTTAAGTACGATCAGGCCGCATTGTGGCTCGAGCAAAAATCAAAAGAATTTGGTGGCAAAGAGAAGATAGAGATATTGCTGGAGCTATCTGATGTATACGATGAATGTGAAGAGTTCGATGCCGTGTTTGACACGTTGAAACGTGTGATCAAGATCGACAAGCGCAACGAAGAGGCGCTTCAGAAAATATGCTTCTGGGCTGAGTTTACTGAACGGCTGGAAGAAAGCGTAACACTTCATACGCAGTTGACTGAGGAAGATCCTTACAATGCGCTGGCCTGGTTTAACCTCGGCGCTGCATACCAAGGACTGAAGTTGTATGAAAAGGCTATCGATTCATATGAGTTCTGCGTAGCGATCGATGAGAAATTCGAGTTTGCTTACAGGAACATGGCCGATGCTTACATGCGATTGAAATGGTATGAACGCGCCATAGAAGTGTTAGAAAAACACCTGGAGATAGCCAAACCTGAAGACGTCATCTTCGAGGCTATGGGTTTTTGCTGGGAGAAGCAGAAGAACTTTCAGCGCGCAAGATATTATTACCGCCAGGCATCGCAATTGAGTCCGCAGGACGATTCTATCTTTTTCAAGATAGGCGAAACGTACGCCCGCGAAAAACAATGGGAGAAGGCCGTTAAGTCGTATTCTGTAGCATTGCACCTGAATAAAGACAACGCATCGTACTGCATGGCTATTGGCAACTGCCTTATGGAAATGGATGTAAAAAGCGAAGCCTTGGTATGCTACCTGAACGCCGTACGCCTGAAACCCGGCAATAAGACTACCTGGGTTGCTTTGGTAAAAGGTCTTTACTTATCCGGGTACTACGACGAAGGACTTACGCAGATCGAAGTAGCTCGTGAGCATTGCGGTGATAAGCCTGACTTCAGGTATTACCAGGCGGCTTTATTGTTCGAAATGGGCAAAAGCAAGGAAGGATTGGTACAACTGGAACGCGCGCTTAAACTCGCGCCAAACAGGGTTAAGTTGTTTACTGATCTGAATCCGGAATATCTGCGGAGAAGTTCAGTATCTGATCTAATAGCTAAGTATAAAACAAAAAAGAAGTAACGCTATTGTGGCGAGATCTTCACTCGTTTCAGATCGATAAGATTCATGGGATTCGCCGTCATTCCGCTGATCCTGTTCTGAGTGAAGTGAAGTAGCTGATCATAGTATAAAGGAACTAAGGGAGCCTGGCTAATAGCCAGGCTATCTAGTTTTTTGTACAGTTCCCATCGGGTGGTATCGGGAGTATTCATGCTTTCGTCATACAATCGATCGAAAGCAGCATTATTGAATCTTGTATAGTTTGGAGGAGCAGGCATACGGCTGTTGAATACGGTAAGATATGTTTCTGCATCGGGATAATCGGCTATCCACTGGGCCCGGAAAAACATGGCCTGTGAACGGCTCATTTCCTGTTTCAGGATATTGGGTTGTATCACTTCTACCTGTATCGGTATGCCTACTTCCTGTAGCTGCGTGGCAACGAAATTGATAACGTCAGACCAATTGTCGGGCGTAAGTATTTTGATCGGCGTGAGACCCTTTCCATTCGGGAATCCAGCCTTTTTTAGCAGGTCTATGGACTTTGCCGGATCGTAGGTATAGCCATAGCGGCCTGAAGTATCATAACCCGGCATACCTGCGGGAATGAAGCCAGAAGTTGCAGGTATACCAATACCATTGCGGAAATAAGTAACGATTTTTTCTCTGTCTATAGCATAATTGATCGCCTGACGAACGAGTACGTTTTTTATCGAACTAGTTTTAATAACAGGACTGGTGCTATCGGTCAAAAAGCCGAGATATTCCGTATCGAGATAAGTGCCTTTGCGAAGCTTGAATTTCCCTTTGAATTCATTTTTTAGCTCTCCATTCTTTGAAAGGATCAAGTCTTTAAATGATCCGTCCAATCCGTTTACGAAGTCCAGCTTGCCTTGTAAGAAAAGGAAGAATTCAGTGGCTTTACTGTCCACACAGCTAATATGCACGGCGTCTATATAAGGAAGTCTCTTACCTGTGTTGTCTTTTTCCCAGTATTGGGGATTCTTATGCAGGATAATGATGTTGCCTTCGTCCCAATGCTTTAGCTGAAAAGGGCCGGTGCCACAAGGGTGTGAACGGAAATCTTTGCCCCAGTGCTCAGCAACCTCGCGAGGAACAATGCTGCAATAAGGCATACTTAAGATAGCGGGCAGCGGCCTGAATGGGGCGATGAGTTTAATTTGTACAGTCGTATCATTTACTGCGACAAATGGTTCTTGTCCAGCTACCCGGCCATTGAATATCCAGGCTCCTGTCGATGCAACTTTAGGATCAATAAGCCTGTTGAAACTATAAACAACATCATCGGCTGTCATCTTCCTGCCCTTGCCTGACGGGAACTGCGGAGCGTTGTGAAAATAGACATCATTGCGCAAATAAAAGGTGTACACCAGCCCGCTAGGGTCTACTTCCCAGCTTTTAGCCAGTGATGGCACAAGGTGCAGGTTTGAGTCTGTTTCAACCAGCGTATTATAGAGCATGTGACTGGCCCACATCATGTACAACGCTTTAGCAAAGGCCGGGTCCATTGATTCAAGCACACCGCTTGACAAGTTCAGGTAAAAGATATTTTCCGCCTGTTGTTTTTGGGCTGACCGGCAGCTCTGGAAGGCTGAGCTTGAAATAAAGCACAGCCAAAGGAGCGCAGCAAATATTTTGACCCGGTTATACATTCCCTGCAAATTAGCGGAATAGCCTTTAATTTTGACGAAAACCAAACTAATGCCAACAAAGCTCTCTGTCAACATCAATAAGATCGCAACATTACGCAACAGCAGAGGAGGTAATAATCCTGACGTGCTGCAAGTAGCGATAGATTGCCAGAAGTTTGGTGCCGATGGCATTACTGTTCATCCCCGTCCCGACGAGAGACATATCAGGTATAGCGATGTACATGCTATCAAGCCGATCATCACTACTGAGTTTAACATAGAGGGCAATCCGCTGGAGGACAAGTTTGTAGACCTTGTCTTAGCTGTAAAACCTGCCCAAGTAACCCTGGTACCCGATGATCCCGGACAATTGACATCCAATCATGGTTGGGATACGATCAATAAGCAGGATTACCTCAGAACTATCATTTCCACTTTCAAGAAAGCCGGCATCAGGGTATCGATATTTGTAGATCCGGTAGAGAATCTGGTGGCTGCGGCAGCAGATACCGGTACTGACAGAATAGAACTTTATACTGAAGCCTACGCAAAGACCTTTCATAAGAATCCCGAAGAGGCCATTGCGGATTATGTAAAAGCTGCGGTGGTGGCCCAACAGAAGAACCTCGGTTTGAACGCTGGTCACGATCTTGATTTAAAAAACTTAGCATACTTTGCAAAGAATATTCCCGGATTGTTAGAGGTTTCTATCGGTCATGCCTTGATCTCTGACGCCTTGTATTATGGCTTGGAGAACACAATACAGCTATACAAGCGACAGTTACATATATCATCTAACAAATAATTAACAGGAAAATCATATCTTCGGTTAACGAGCACTTAACAATGTGTTTAAAGTTGTTATAACTTTGCTGCCGCAATGCCTAAATGTTAATAAATGAGACATTTAGGGTGTTGTATTAAGTTCCTTTATTTATTTAAGTGATTAGAGTGATGTCGAGGAGTCTGTACAGTTTTTTGTGCTTGGTGGCTATTCTTTTGCCCGGTTTAACAATAGCACAACCGGTAGCCAGTTTTTCTGCCAATGTAGTTTCAGGGTGTTCCCCAATCGTTGTTCAATTTACCGATCAGAGTACTGGAGGCCCATCTTCCTGGACATGGAATCTTGGTAACGGAAGTAATTCGACGCTTCAAAATCCGTCGACTACTTATATCAATCCTGGTACGTATACCATTACATTGACCGTTTCAAATGCAGGTGGAACTAACACCAAAACAGTAACCAACTACATTACTGTATTTGCTTCGCCCGTAGTGAATTTCACCGCAGACTCCACTCCTTCGTGTCCACCGAAGTCAGTTCTATTTAACAACCTTACGATTCCGGGCGCAAGCGGCACGACAACTTATTTATGGGATTTCGGCAATGGCCAAACCTCAAATGCAGTCAATCCGATCTTTACTTACAATTCAGTATCTAATTATACAATCACTTTATTGGCTACTAATAGTAACGGATGTAGCAACTCGCTTACGAAACCAGGCTACATTCAACTGACCGCTAAGCCACAAGCTGCTTTTACAGCTTCATCTATTATTGGTTGTTCAGCTCCTTTTACTACTACATTTAATAATTCCAGTACGAGTGCCATTTCTTACAATTGGGATTTTGGCGACGGACAAACTTCAACCCTGACAAATCCGAGCCATACTTATAATACTTCGGGTAATTATAACGTCCGCCTTATATCCACAAATGCAGCTGGTTGTAAGGACACAATGCTAAAAACCGCTTATGTTTCGGTTGGTACTATGCAGGCATTGTTTAACGTGAGCGATAGTACTGTGTGTGCTAACGAAGTAGTGAATTTTTTAAACACATCTACACCTTCTTCTGCAACTGTAACCTGGCTGTTTGGCGATGGCAACAGTTCATCGGTTGGTACGCCAACCCATGGTTATACTGCAGCCGGCACTTATACTGCAAAGCTGGTCATCACACAGAATGGATGTTCAGATACAGCACAAAAAACGATCGTAGTATCAGCTAAACCAACAAGCCAATTTACGGTTAACAATACGCAAAGCTGTACGTTGCCTTTTACCACGCAGTTTACCAACGGATCTTCAGGCGCATCATCGTACCTGTGGATATTTGGAGATGGTACAACGTCTACTCAACAGAGCCCGTCAAAAACCTATAATGCGGCCGGACAGTTTACCGTAAAACTCGTGTCATACAATGCTACGGGTTGTACCGACACTTATACAGTTAACAACCTGATCAAGATTCAGCCTTTAACTGCTGGATTGTTTAACAACGTTACTCTAGATCCAGCGCTTGGATGCGCACCGGCAACTACAACCTTTTTTGGTGGTACGTCGCCTTCCCTTTTGTTTGGCGTGACAAGTTATGCATGGAATTTTGGTAACGGCAATACAACTACAACCGCTGTGTCCTCGGCTTTGCAAACATTCAATACAGCAGGTACGTATACTGTATCATTAACCTATAATACTATACCCGGCTGCTCGTTTACCAAGCAAACAACATTCACTATCGGAGCAAAACCAACCGCTTCTTTTTCGCCGGGACCAGATACGGTGTGCCCGAATACTGCAGTGTCTTTTACAAATACTTCAACAGGTGCTTCTTCTTATAAGTGGTATTTCGGAGACGGAGATTCCAGCACCGTGACCAATCCAAGTCATGCCTATCAATTAGCCGGTAATTTCGCTGTTACTCTTGTTGCGTTCAACGGTACTTGCAGCGACACGTTTATCATTCCTAATAGAGTACATGTCGAATATCCTACTGCCTGGTTTATTCCATCGTTTAATTGTAGTAACCGGCTGCAGTTTACATTTACTGATGGTTCTATTGGAGGCTATACCTACTCATGGAATTTTGGTGATGGTCAAACCTCAACACAAGTTGGTACCGTTACCCACACATTCGCATCATACGGAACTTATCACGTACTGCTCACAATAACCAATACCGCTACCGGCTGCAGCGATTTTTACGGGATGAATGTCTACGCATATCCTTTAACTGCACAGTTCAGCGCAAATGATACAGCTATTTGTAAAGGGAATGTGACGGTATTCACTGCAACGGCAGTTCCACATGCGGCAAATTATGCATGGTATCCCGGCGACGGAGGCCTTACGTACAGTGGTTTCCATGTTAACTCTTACACATATTTGACTTCGGGTATCTATAATGTAAAGCTGGTAGTAACCGATTCGAACGGATGTAAGGATAGCCTTAGCAAGCCAAACTACATGCACGTAGGTGGACCAAATCCAAACTTTACGGCAACGCCGGTTTCCGGTTGTGCGCCGCTAAATGTTACTCTTACCGATCAGTCAACATCGGGTGTGGGAGCGATCAATAACCGCACATGGCAATTTGGAGACAATACTTCACAAACGACGACATCTTCATTCGTATCGCATACATATCCCGCCGGAACGTATACCGTTAAGCTCAAGGTTGCCGACGTTCTCGGTTGCCAGGATTCGATCACTAAAGTGAACCATATTACTGCATACACAGCCTTCGCATCGTTCTCATCACTCGATACAAATGTGTGTATTGGACAGCTGGTAAATTTTGTCAACGGCTCTAATTCGGCCAGCGGCACATGGTATTTTGGAGATGGGCAAACGTCAACGTCTTATGCCGCCAGCCACGCATACAGCGCGCCGGGCAACTACACTGTTAAGTTGATTGTTGATGCCAATGGCTGTAAGGATTCAATGATTCGAACCACTTATATCAAGGTTCAGCCGTTGAACGTCAACTTTTCTATGAGCGACAGCTTTGAGGCCTGTCCACCATTAACTGTAAATTTTGCAGCGGGAGCCGGACTTACTAACTATAGTTGGTCATTTGGAAACAATAGTCAGTCAACAATAGCAAATCCTACTACAATATATACCTACCCTGGCGTTTACACTATTAAGCTTAAAGCGCAGAATTCAGTTGGCTGTGCCGATTCAGCGACTAAAACGGTTACTGTTCTCGGTCCAACGGGTACACTGTCTTACACCCCTATCAGTGGGTGTAAGCCGCTCACAGTTTCATTCACATCTACCAATAGCAATACCCAATCGCTGATTTGGGATATGAGTAATGGTGTTACTCAAAGTACTCCCGCATCATCGGGACTTACTTATACATATACGCAGGCAGGTAAGTTTGTGCCCAAATTGATTTTAAGCGATGGCGCATCATGTCTTGTGCCGATAACCGGAGCTGATACTATCCGTGTAGATTCACTCGGTGCTGATTTCACATTTGCTCCGGGTGCCTTGTGCCAAACTGGTACCATCCAGTTTATCGACACTGTTTACTACTCTTTGTCGGCTGCCAGCACGCATAGCTGGACCTTTGGTGACGGCGGAATCAGTACTGCACATAATCCGTCGCATACATATATGGCGCCGGGCACTTACCAGGTAAAGTTGGTGCTTGCCAATAATTCAGGTTGTAGCGATACTGTGATCAAAACAGTAACGGTGCATGCACAGCCTACTGTGAACGCTGGCAACAATATTGCCATTTGCCAGGGACAAACAACACCGGTGCAATTGCTGGCAACGGGTGCAACATCTTATGTGTGGAGCCCTGCTACCAATTTGTCGTGCACTACTTGCGCTAACCCCACTACAATTCCGGCAGCGACAACTACTTATACCGTTATCGGTACAGACAATAACGGTTGCAAGGATACGAATACGGTTACTGTAACTGTTGATCCGCTGCCATCGGTGACTGCAGGCCTTAACCAGGCTATCTGTCTTGGCGACTCTGCTCAGATCCAGGCAACCGGGGCAACCACATATTCATGGTCTCCAGCTACGGGATTGTCATGTACTAACTGCGCGAACCCCAAAGCGAGTCCGGCGGTAACAACACAATATGTTGTTACCGGTATTAATAGTAATGGATGTTCTGATACCGGCATTGTTACGGTAGCTGTAAATGGTTTACCCAACGTATCGGCGGGCGCTAATAACATAATATGTGCAGGAGATTCTACGCAGCTGCAAGCATCTGGAGCTGTGTCTTATACATGGAGCCCTGTTACAGGTCTGTCTTGCGTTAGTTGTTCCAATCCTAAGACTAGTCCGGCAACAACTACAACTTATGTGGTTACAGGAACAAATGCCAGTGGCTGTGTTGACACAGGTATAGTTACCGTTACGGTTAATTCACTGCCGAATGTTACAGCAAGTAACAATCAAAGCATTTGTATCGGTGGCTCAGCTCAATTGCAGGCTTCTGGTGCTACTTCGTTCAGCTGGAGTCCGGCAACAGGGTTGTCGTGTACAACTTGTGCTAATCCTACCGCTACACCAACTACAACTACAACGTACGTAGTTACTGGTACTAACGCGTCTGGTTGTATAGATACAGCACATGTAACGGTAACCGTTAACGCACTGCCAACTGTCAGCGCGGGAGCTGATCAGAGTATTTGCATCGGTTCATCAGCTCAGCTGCAAGCCACAGGAGCTACTACATATGTATGGTCGCCTGCGACAGGCTTATCGTGCACTACTTGCTCTAACCCTGTCGCTAATCCTACTGCAACTACGACCTATACTGTTACCGGTACAAATGCCAACGGTTGTGTGAATACAAGCCAGGTAACTATAACCGTTAAACCGCAGCCAACTGTTGGTGCAGGTGCCAACACATCAGTATGTGTTGGTAAATCTACACAGCTGCAGGCAACCGGGGCAGCTACATTTGTGTGGTCGCCAACGAGCGGGTTGTCATGTACTACATGCCCTAATCCAACTGCGGCGCCAACTGCAACAACAACATATGCGGTGATCGGTACTGGAGCTAACGGATGTACGGATACCGCACAGGTAACGGTAACTGTTGATCCGTTGCCAACCGTAAGCGCAGGCCCTAATCAAAATATTTGTGCAGGCAGTTCAACGCAACTACAGGCATCTGGTACTGCGACCTATGTATGGAGCCCGGCGACCGGCCTGTCATGTACTACATGTGCAAATCCTGTAGCAACACCTGCAACAACCACAATTTATACAGTTACTGGTGCCAATGCTAATGGTTGTACAAATACTTCCACTGTAACGATAACAGTTAACGCAATACCTGTAGTGACGGCGACTGCTACTAACAAAACAATATGCGCCGGTACATCAACACCACTGCAAGCTTCAGGAGCTACTTCTTATAGCTGGACACCAGCGACAGGACTTTCCTGCATAAGCTGTCCCAATCCTGTAGCGACACCTGGATCGACTACTACCTACGTGGTGACAGGCATGGTAAACGGCTGCCAGGACACGGCTCATGTGACTATAAATGTATTGCCGAAGCCAAATGTTAGTGCAGGCAACAATGCTGGCATATGTGTCGGAAATTCGGTTACGCTTCACGGAACCGGCGCGCAAAACTATGTATGGTCTCCGGCTAAGGGATTGTCATGCACATCGTGCCCTGATCCTGTAGCCAACCCATCCGCTACTACCACATACACATTGACAGGTACTGACGCAAATGGATGTACAAACAATGCATCGGTAACTGTTACTATTCATCCTGTTCCTAATATTGATGCCGGTGAAGACAAGACAGTTTGTGCCGGTTCTTCAGTTAAGTTGGTGGCGAATGGCGGCGCCAGTTATATGTGGTCACCTGGCCAAACTCTTGACTGCACCAACTGTAGTTCACCCATAGCTAAGCCAGTTGCGAACAGCACGTATAAGGTAGTCGGCATCGATGCTTTTGGTTGTTCTGACTCTGACGAGATCAATGTTACGGTGATAGAAAAACAACCAGTAAGTGTTGGTCCTGACGCATCGATATGTGAAGGCGGTTCTGCCCAACTCTCAGCGACTGGTGGCACTTCATATCTATGGTTCCCGTCTTACGGATTGAGCTCAGACAAGCAAGCTATGACAACGGCCTCACCTGCGTCAACTACAACTTATAATGTCATCATAAAACAAGGTGATTGTTTTGCCGATACGGCTGAGGTAATGGTTGAGGTTCATGGTTTGCCAACCGTGGATGCCGGACCTGATCAGAATGCCGTGGCGGGTAACCCTGTTCAGCTTAATGCTGAAGGCACCGGCATAGCTAGCTACTTATGGTCGCCCGGCGACAAGCTGAACTGTGTCGATTGCAAAAGTCCGATTGCCAATGCGCTGCGTACTACTACGTATAGAGTTGCAGTCAAAAATCAGTGGGGCTGTGAAGCAAATGATGAGGTTACAATTAATGTTACCTGCGATGCAACTCAGCTATTCGTTCCGAACACTTTTACGCCAAATGGTGATGGAATTAATGATAAGTTTTTTCCTCAAGGGAAAGGCCTAACTTCGATAAAGCGTTTCAGGGTATTCAATCGTTGGGGCGAAATGATGTTCGAAGCAAATAATATTCCGTTGAACGATGAAAATTTTGGATGGGACGGCTCACGCAATTTGACACCGCTTAAACCAGACGTATTTGTCTACATCATTAATGCGACATGCGAATCAGGTGAACCGATTGAGATAAAAGGAGACGTTTCTCTTGTAAGATAATATCAGTGTTGTTTGACTTTAATTTTTAGTGAAAATGAAAAAAGCTTTAGCCTGTTTAGGCATTGTGTGTAGTTCTTTAATGTCATTGCATTCTGCCGCACAAGACATCCATTTCTCGCAGTTCTATGAAAACGCAATGATGCGCAATCCTGCGTTGACCGGTATTTTCAGCGGAGACTATAAAGCCGGTGTTAACTATCGACAGCAATGGAGCAATATATCCGTGCCGTTCACTACGATTCTGGCTTCAGCCGAGAGTAGGATATTGATCAACCGCAACGTAGGCGACTATCTTAGCTATGGCGTAACTGCAACATACGACAAGGCAGGCTCGATTAGTTTCAATAGCTTCCAGGTAATACCAGCCCTCAACTTCAATAAAGCCATTGAAGACAATCACAATTCCTACTTGTCATTAGGCTTCGCGGGCGGATATATTCAACGGTCAATAGACTTAAGCAAGGCGACTTTCGGTAGCCAGTATGTGAATGGTAACTACGACCCGGGCAACTCTTCACGAGAGAACCTGACAAATACGGTGATTAAAAATTACGACCTGTCGGCTGGCTTGAGTTTCAATAGTGCAGCTGGCCCTAACCACGAGGTAACCTATTATGTGGGTGTTGCCGGATTCCACGTCACGAAGCCGAAACATGCGTTTAATGACCAGGAAACTCTTATCAGGCTTGCTCCTAAATACACGGCCAATATGGGTTTTAGGTGGGCAATCAATGAAGTATACGGCTTTACTATGCACGCGAACTACTTGAATCAAACACCTTACAAAGAGTTTATGATCGGTGGTTTGCTAAGCTGGAAAAGCATTCAGCAATACAATGCAAAACCATTTACTCTTCACGTAGGTACATTTGTTCGCTTCAAAGATGCGCTGATCCCTACGGTAAAAATGGACTATAAGTCATATTCTGTGACGATGTCTTACGATATAAACACATCAGGTCTCCGTCCAGCTAGTGAGGGAATGGGAGGCTTTGAAATATCTCTCTATACGCGAGGTTTGTTTGGTAATATCAATGATCCCGGCAACCAGACCAGGTGCCCGAGATTTGAACAGCTGCTGCCTTCGTCGCTACAATACGACTAATTAAAAAAGCCCGGATAAACCGGGCTTTTTTAATTAGTTCTTCTGATCAGGATTGTTGTAGGCAAATTTGAATCCTATACCGTGGATCGTCTGTAACTCTACTCCTTCCTCACCTTTAATATATTTTCTGACCTTAGTAATGAACACGTCCATACTTCTACCCAGGAAGTAATCTTCACGCCCCCACACATTCAAAAGGATCTCTTCTCTTTTCAACACGCGGTTTGCATTAATGCACAGATACCTGATAAGGTCTGCCTCACGTTGCGTAAGCTGGTGTTCTACATTGCCATTATGCAAAAGCAGGTTGGTATAGTCGAAATTAAGACTGCCTATTTTGAAATGTTTAGGAACACCGTCATCTTTCTTCATCGTGCGCTTCAGGAATACCTCCAGTCGCAGCAACAGCTCCTGCATGTTGAATGGCTTCGTGATGTAGTCATCGGCACCGCTCTTAAAGCCGGCGATCTTATCATCATCCATCGACTTAGATGTCAGCAGGAGAATGGGAATTTTTTCGTTCTGTTTCCGGATATCATTGGCCAACGCCATACCATCCTTCTTCGGCAACACTACATCCAGCAGGCAAATGTCAAAGCTGCGTTTGGTAAACTGCTGCCAGGCACTTTCACCATCTGGACAGTGAACAACATCGTAACCATTGTTCTGTAAACTGTCCTTGATCACGTAACTCAACGTAGGATCGTCCTCAACCAACAATATTTTCGCTTTATTTCCAGCCATAAACGATTAACCTTTTGACACAGATTACAGCATAAAAGTAATACTATGTTCTAATATCAACTATTTTAACCGCCTGAATATTTCTAAAAAGGCGATTTTTTTGCAATATAAAAAAACCTATCAATCTTATACCTATACTCGTCAGAAACTTAGCCAACCCTGTCAGGGTTAGCGGCTATGAAGTCTGCCCAACTAGTAGCTTTTTTCTTTGGGGTACTTATTTTTTTAACTGGCGGCGCTACTGGTATCCTGCTTTGGTAATGGTGGCACATGGCAACCGCGAGTGCGTCGGTAGCATCCATGAACCGAACATCGTCTTCAAATTTAAGTATCTGGTGCAAAATATGCCACACTTGCTCTTTTGTGGCGTTTCCTCGGCCAGTAACAGACTGTTTTACCTTTCTTGGCGCATATTCTACGGCCTGTAAACCGTGCATCATTGCCGCTGCCATGGCCACGCCCTGGGCGCGGCCTAGCTTCAACATACTTTGAACGTTTTTGCCAAAAAAAGGCGCCTCAATTGCAACCGCAGAAGGTTTATGCAATTTGATCAGGCTTTCCATTTTTTTGAAGATAAGCTCAAGCCGTTCAGCATGATCTTTATTCTTTGCAAGTTGAAGTACCCCCATTTCCACAACTGAAACCTTATTTTTGTCTACAGCAATAAGGCCGTAACCCATAACGAGCGTTCCTGGATCTATGCCGAGTATGATATTGGAAGCGGGTTGCAAAAGAAGATTGATTGAACAAAGCTAGTAAAATATGGCTCAATTATGCACTAGGCGCAGCCTTTTCTGCATTGCTCATATGGTTGATCTATCTTCAACTCCGATCGCACTCTGCCCTCTCTAATCTTCGATCTGTTTGGGAAAGTTCAGACCGTCGCTTCCTGGTACTTTGCATTGCTATGATGCCCTTAAATCTTGCCCTGGAATCCTTAAAATGGCGTTTGTTAGTTAATTCCGCTACTTCGATTTCCTATGCTAAAGCCGTTCGAAGTGTTCTGGCAGGCATTTCACTATCGGTAATAACACCAAATAGAATTGGAGAATATCCTGGGCGGCTAATGTATCTCCGCGAGAAAAACACATTTAGGCTAGTCAGTGTTTCAGTTCTGGGAGTGGTGGCTCAAATGCTCACCATGTTTCTCTTTGGGTTTCTGGGACTTCTTTTTTACAACATTCGGTTTGGCAACTGGATAACAATAATTATCCTGTTAGCTTGTTTTGCACTGACTGTAGCCATAGCTGCATTGTATTGGAGATTTGAAAAATGGGCGCCCTTTATAGAGCGGATAAAATGGCTGCGCCGTTTTCACGTTTATGGCCAGCTGCTGAAACGATTCTCTACAAAACAACAATTAACGATACTATGCATTTCCATGCTGCGGTTTTGTATTTATACGGCACAGTATTTGGTTCTTTTGAAATGGATGAATATTGACCTGCCAGTTTTAGATGGCTTTTTAATGTCTTCTTTATTTTTCTGGTCTATTGCCGTTATCCCTAATATTGCGCTTGCCGAATTGCCTCAAAGGGGGCAGATAGCAATGTTTATCTTCGGTAATTATTCAGAAAACCTGGTAGGGATTCTATCGGCCACCGCGGGCGTTTGGATGATCAACTTGATATTGCCGGCGCTGATCGGTAGTTTGTTTTGGCTTAAAATAAGATTCTTTAAGTAACGTTTTGTTGATATGGTTTTTGGCAAAAAGGTAGATATTTGTTTCATGGGTCAGGTGTTCAAAATCTTTATTATCACAATCGTTTCTTTGCTGATCGCGAAACCATCCCGTGCGCAGGCCGATTTTTGCGGGATAAAGAACACCAGTTTCCAGCATGGGGAAAAGTTAGAGTTCAAGGTTTATTATAATATGGGCAGGCTTTGGGTCGGTGCCGGTCTGGCTTCTTTTGAAACGAAACTGGAGAACCACGCTAATAATAAGAAGGTTTTCCATGTGGTGGGTGATGGCAAGACGCTTAAGTCCTATGAATGGTTCTACAAAGTACGGGACAGGTACGAAACGTTCATTGATGCTGAGACTATGTTGCCGGTTAAATTTGTAAGAAACGTAAATGAGGGTGGTTTTAAGATCTACAACAACGTTACCTTCAACCAGAACATCGGTCAGGCTGTGTCTACTAATGGTGTGTTCAAGGTCCCACCTTGTATACAAGACGTGCTCTCAGCCATATTTTATGCTCGAAATATAGATTACTCACAATACAAACCCGGTGACAAGATCCCCTTTACCATGTTCCTTGATGATGAAGTATTTAGTCTCTACATCAGGTATATGGGCAAGGAAAAGATCACAACCAAATACGGAACTTTTAATACGATAAAAATAAGTCCCCTTCTCATTGAGGGCACCATTTTCAAAGGTGGGGAGAAGATGATGGTTTGGGTAAGCGACGATGCAAACCATCTGCCGGTACGGGTAGATAGCCCCATCCTTGTCGGCAGCGTTAAAGTAGACCTGGTGGGTTATGAAAAACTCCGTAATCCCCTGACCAGCCTCATTAAGAAGCAGAAGTAAGGCTGCTGAGGGCATATTTCCTCTTTTCTTTTTATATTTTTGCACCCTTTATCACAGATATTCAACAGGACATGATCTCACTGGGGGGTAAACCACTTGATCTTGCGGCGTTTGAGCAAATCATTTTGCAGCAAAAACCGGTCACCGTCACTGCAGCCACTATGGAAAATGTGCGCGGCTGTTACGAGTTTTTGAAGGAGTTTTCGCAGGATAAGCTCATATATGGTATTAATACGGGATTTGGACCTATGGCCCAATATCGTATCGACGACAATGACCGCAGGCAACTGCAGTACAACCTTATTCGCAGCCATAGCTCGGGTATGGGCCAATTGCTGTCTCCCTTGAATTGCCGTGCAACTATGCTGGCCAGGTTGAATACTTTGCTGCTAGGCTATTCGGGCATTCACCCGGAAATGATCCTGTTAATGACTGCGCTGATCAACAACGAGGCCTATCCTTGTATCTATGCTCATGGTGGTGTAGGTGCTAGTGGCGACCTTGTGCAGTTGGCGCATCTTGCTTTGGGTCTGATCAGCGAAGGAGACTTTTGGTTCAAAGGAGAAGTAGTGGCCGCTACTAAGGTTTTTGAAACTTTGAAGCTGAAACCGCTCGAGATCCACATCCGCGAGGGTCTGGGTACGCTCAACGGCACGTCTGCAATGACCGGTATAGGCGCTATCAATGTGCTGCATGCCCGCAAGCTGATGACCGGCCAGATACTGTTCTCTCTCATGGTGAATGAGATCATGGAGGCATATGACGACCATTTCTCTGATGAATTAAACAAGGTCAAACTGCATCCTGGTCAACAAATGGTGGCCAAGGCCATGCGGGCGATCTCTAAGAAAAGCGGACTGCTGCGCAAACGCCACGAACACCTGTACGATAAGAAAGTAACTGAAGAAGTGATAGACGATAAAGTACAGGAATACTATTCGCTGCGCTGTGTGCCGCAAATACTTGGTCCGGTATATGACACGATCGAGAATACGGCGCGGGTAATCACCAGTGAGCTGAATTCGGTGAATGATAACCCGATCATCGACCGGGCCAACAAGAATATTTTCCATGGTGGTAATTTCCATGGAGACTATATTTCGTTGGAGATGGATAAGCTGAAAATTGCTGTTACCAAACTGTCGATGCTGGCTGAAAGACAGCTCAACTTCTTGCTAAACAGCCATCTTAACCAAAAACTTCCGCCGTTCATTAACCTTGGCAGACTTGGACTGAACTTCGGTATACAGGGTATGCAGTATCCTGCAGTGTCTAATGTGGCGGAAAGCCAGGCATTGAGTACGCCGATGTATATCCACAGCATTCCCAACAACAACGACAACCAGGACATAGTGAGCATGGGTTGCAATGCTGCCCAGATGTGTGCACGCGTTATTGAGAACTCGTTCGAGGTATTGTCGGTACATGGGCTGGCTATCATACAGGCCATCGATTTCAAAGAATATAAAGAGCGGTTGTCGCCTGCTACGCGCTGGATGTATGACGAGCTGAGCGCTTTGGCGCCTTCTTTCAAAGAAGATAGCCCATCATCTGAAAGGCTGGCTAAGATCAAAAGCTGGCTCATGGAAACGGAGGTTGGCGAAAAGATGAAGAAGCTGTTAGGCTTCGACAACTGGCAACTCATAGAACTAGAACATAAACCATAGAATAAAATCACTAGGATGAAATACGCATTAGTAACAGGCGGTTCGCGGGGAATAGGTCGCGCTTGCTGCCTGAAGCTCGCCGAACTCGGTTACAATATCCTGATCAACTATAAAGGCAACAGGGCAGCAGCAGAAGAAACTGCTTCATTGATAGAGCCGTTCGGAGTAAAAACCGAGCTGCTGGCTTTCGACGTGGCCGACAAAGACAGCGTACAAGAAGAACTTGGTGGCTGGATAGACGCCAACAAAGACAACCTGATCGAAGTGCTGGTCAACAATGCCGGTATCAGGCAGGACACTCTGCTTATGTCGATGACCGACGAGCAATGGGGTTCTGTACTGGATACATCGCTGCGGGGCATGTACAACGTGACTAAGCAGGTGCTCAATCCAATGCTGCTGAACCGCTACGGCCGTATCATCAATATGGTGTCACTTAGTGGTCTCAAAGGCATGCCGGGCCAGGTAAACTACTCAGCTGCAAAGGCTGGTATGATAGGCGCTACCAAGGCGCTGGCTCAAGAGATCGCCAAACGCAATATCACTGTGAACGCAATAGCTCCCGGTTTCATCAAAACCGATATGACCGAGGAACTGAATGAAAAAGAACTGATCAACCTGATACCAATGAAGCGCTTTGGTGTGCCTGAAGAAGTAGCCGAACTGGTGGGCTTCTTTGCTTCCAAGAATTCGTCGTACATAACAGGACAGGTTGTTTCCATAAATGGTGGTTTGTACACCTAAAAAATGATTTGAGATGAGTCGTGTAGTCATAACTGGTTTAGGCATTTATTCTTCACTCGGTAAAAGCAAGGAAGAGGTTACAAAATCTCTATTCGAAGGCAAGTCAGGTATCATTCTCGATCTCAAACGGAAAGAGATGGGTTACCGTTCCGGCCTTACGGGTTTTGTTGAGCGTCCGCAACTCAAAGGCTTGCTCGACCGCCGCTCGCGTATCATGATGCCCGAGCACGCAGAGTTTGCCTACATGGCTACCATCGAAGCTTTGGCACAAGCCGGTATTACTACCGAATACCTGGAACAAAACGAAACAGGTATTATTTATGGCAACGACAGCTGCGCACAACCTGTTATCGAAGCGATTGACCTGATACGTGAGAAGAAGGATACCATGATGGTAGGCTCCGGCTCCGTATTCCAGGTGCTCAATTCTACTGTTACCATGAACCTCGCAACCATCTTTAAGTTGCGTGGTGTCAACTTCTCTATCAGCGCGGCATGCGCGAGCGGCTCGCATTCTATAGGTCTTGGCTACCTGTTCATTAAACAAGGCCTGCAAGACCGCGTTATCTGTGGTGGTGCGCAGGAAGTAAACATCTACTCGATGCCCAACTTCGATGCGCTAGGTACCTTCTCGCTAAGAGAGGATGAACCGGCTAAAGCATCTCGTCCGTTCGATAGGGACCGCGATGGTCTGGTGCCCGGTGGCGGTGCGGCTACCGTCATCCTCGAGAGCCTTGAGTCCGCTCAGGCACGTGGTGCAACCATTCTCGGCGAGGTTATCGGCTACGGCTTCTCGTCGAACGGTCAGCATATCTCTAACCCTAGTGTCGAAGGACAGGTTCGCTCCATCGGCCGTACGCTGGCTGATGCCGGGGTTAAGGCTTCAGACATCCAATATATCAATGCCCACGCTACCTCAACACCTGCTGGCGACGGCAGCGAAGCCGAAGCTATCTTCGAAGTGTTTGGCGGCAATGTGCCCGTCAGCTCCACCAAGTCTATGACCGGCCACGAGTGCTGGATGGCTGGCGCCAGCGAGGTTGTTTACTCGATGCTGATGATGCAGAACGGCTTCATCGCACCTAACATCAACTTCGAGAATCCCGACGAACATTCTGCCAAGATCAATATAGTACCGGAAACGCTGAAGAAAGACTTCAACTTGTTCCTGTCCAACTCTTTCGGCTTCGGAGGCACTAACTCCTCGCTAATTGTCCGCCGCTGGGAGTAGATACGCGATCTTCTCTTAAATTTGAGATCCTGAAAAACTTAGGATTCATGAGAAGATACTTACTACTGCTTGTCCTGTCGATCACTGTTTGTTCACAACTCGCCTCTGCACAAGAGAAGCGTTGGATCAAGCAACAGATCACCCGTTTGTCGTCTAACAGCTTTCATGGCCGTGGCTATGTGAGCAAAGGTGGCGAGAAAGCGGCTGCCTTTATTCAACAGCACTTCCGCGAGTTTGGCCTGGTTCCGTTTGATACCGACAGTACTTATCTCCAGAAGTATTTCATGGCAGTTAATACCTTTCCTGGCAATATCTACCTGCGTTTGAACAAGAAGGAACTTGTTCCGGGCGAAGACTATCTTATCGATGCCGCCAGCACACCTTACTTCACCGAAAAGATCAAGCTCAAAAAGATCGATCTTAAGAATGTAAAGGACAGTGCTTCGTGGGCCAAAGTCAAAAGACAGATCAAGCCCGGGCGCGTATACATTCTGAAAAACTCTGACACAGTATCCAAATACATGAAGCTGTCGCTTCGCACCTTTGCCAACCAGTTTCTCGACAATGTGCTGATCGTACCCAAACATGGCAAGCTCACCTGGCTGGTAAGGCAGGACACAATACCCGCTACCATCATTTATGTTGAGGATACTGTAATGCCTAAGCGCGTGAACAAGGCCGCGATCACCATCGAGAGCAAGTACGAGCCCAATTTTAAGAACTTCAACGTGCTGGGTTATGTACCCGGCACTGAAAAACCAGATAGCTTCATCGTATTCACCGC
Source organism: Polluticoccus soli (assembly GCF_029269745.1). Classification (NCBI taxonomy): domain Bacteria; kingdom Pseudomonadati; phylum Bacteroidota; class Chitinophagia; order Chitinophagales; family Chitinophagaceae; genus Polluticoccus; species Polluticoccus soli. Next base: position 1,459,326 of record NZ_JARJHT010000001.1, read on the forward strand.
CCACTACGACCACCTAGGCCAAATGGGCCGTCGTACCATGTTCCCCGGTGCGCATGACAACGCTAGTGGTACTGCCTTTGTCCTCTCGCTCGCCAAGTACTTCGCTGAGCATCCGCAGAAGTATTCTGTTGCCTTCATGCTCTTCAGCGGTGAAGAGGCAGGGCTGGTAGGATCGAGACACTATGCCAAATCACCGGTGTTCCCGCTGGAGCAGATACGCTTTGTAGTGAACCTTGACATGGTTGGCGCCGCTACCGACGGTATCACCGTTGTGAATGCCGACACCAGGAAGAAGGAGTTCGACCTGATGAACCGCATCAATCTCAAAAAAGCATACCTGCCCAAGCTTTCAGAACGTAGCCAAACGCAAAACAGCGATCACTACTCGTTCAGCGAGCAGGGTGTGCCTGCGATCTTTATTTATGGCAGTGGCTCTAAGAACTACTACCACGATGTATTCGACGAAGCCAAAGAACTCTCGCTGGAGAACATCGACGCGCTTTCTAGACTGCTGATCGAGTTCACCGGTGAACTGAGCAACGGTAAATAAATCACTACTTTTAAACAAAATCGCAACGCAATGAAACAGGCTATTGCCGCTTTATGCATTTCCGCTACTTTGTTCACCTCCTGCGGGTCGGGCGGCGAAGTGGGTAGCTCCACCGCTACCGCCGAACAATCGGATGCCCAGAAATTCCTCGATGCTTACACACAGGAATATGTGAAGCTCTATACCAATTCCAGCGAGGCCCAGTGGAAGTCGAACACCGAGATAGTGGAAGGAGACTCGACCAACACTGTGAATGCCCGCATTGCCGATGAGGCCATGGCGGCATTTACCGGCAGCACAAAAAACATAGACAGCGCCCGCAAATACCTTGCGATGAAGGACCAGCTGACACCGATACAGGCAAAGCAGTTTGAACTGATCCTATACGCTGCCGCCAACAACCCACAGACGGTAGAGCAGCTAGTGAAACAACGCATCGCCGCCGAGAACAACCAGACACGCCAGCTATACAGCTTCCAGTACATGCTCAACGGCAAGAAGGTGAGCACCAACAATATTGACGACATCCTCAAAAAAGAGAACGATGTCAACAAACGCCTGGCTGCATGGACGGCCAGCAAGGAAGTTGGCAAGACCCTCAAGACCGGCCTCGTGAACCTGCGTAACCTGCGTAACCAAACGGTGCAAGCGTTGGGTTACGACGACTACTTTACTTACCAGGTGAGCGACTATGGCATGACCAGCCCGGAGATGATGCAGACCATGGACCGCCTCATGAACGAGCTGTACCCGCTGTACCGCGAGCTGCACACCTGGATGCGCTACGAGCTGGCTGCTAAGTACAAACAACCTGTACCACAATACCTGCCCGCACACTGGCTGCCTAACCGCTGGGGCCAGGACTGGAGTCCCGTGGTTGAAGTAAAAGGCATCAACCTGGATAGCGTGCTGCGCACCAAGACCCCTGAGTGGATAGTGAAGGAAGGCGAGAAACTGTATACCAGCATCGGCTTCCCGGCGCTGCCTGCTACCTTCTGGAGCAAGTCAAGCCTGTATCCTTACAAGCCTGATTCCAACGTCAAAAAGAACAACCACGCATCGGCATGGCACATGGACCTGAACAAGGATGTGCGTAGCCTGATGAGTGTGGAACCAAACGCGGAATGGTTTGAAACTGCCAACCACGAGCTGGGACATATTTATTACTATATGACCTACACCAACCCTGACGTTCCGCCACTGCTGCGTGGTGGCGCCAACCGTGCTTACCACGAGGCCATTGGTACGATGATGGGACTTGCCGCTATGCAAAAGCCTTACCTGGTGGGCCGCGGCCTGGTGCCTGCCAATGTGCAGGTAGATAGTGTTCAAAGCCTGCTGAAGGAAGCGCTGAACTCGGTTGTGTTCATCTTCTTCTCTTCGGGCACTATGAGCAACTTCGAAAAGGCGCTTTATGTGGATAGCCTGCAGCCCGACCAGTTCAATGCGCGCTGGTGGGAGCTGGCCAAGAAATACCAGGGTATCGTGCCGCCCACTAACCGGGGCGAAGAATACTGCGATGCAGCTACCAAAACACATATCAACGACGACGCGGCGCAGTATTATGACTACGCCCTTTCTTACGTGATCCTGTACCAGTTGCACAACCACATTGCTAAAGAGATACTGAAGCAGGACCCGCGCGCTACCAACTACTACGGTCAGAAGGGTATCGGCGAGTTCCTGAAGAAGATCACTTACCCCGGCGCCTCTAAAGACTGGCGTACGGTGCTGAAAGAATCGACCGGCGAAGAGCTGAATGCCAAGGCCATGCTCGAATACTTCCAGCCGCTGGTGAGCTGGCTGCAGGAGCAGAACAAGGGCAGGAGCTATACGCTGCCTGCAACATTGTAGTTTGACATCCTCCAAACCTCCCTTTGAAAAGAGGCTTTTAAAAAACTTAGTCCCGCTTCGGCGGGACTTTTTTGCGTCCACTCGTTAACCTTTTGGAAATTGTAGATATAACTACTTATCCTTTTTCAACAGCTTTTGGCTGATGCTTTACCGGGAAGTTGCAGGAGTTGGCTATGAAGCACTTTTGGTGTGCTATATCGTGCAGCTGGTTCGCCTTGTCGATCATAGAGGCATCTTTTACAGTGACTACCGGATACAGCGTCACTTCAGCAAAATGTCCGCCGCCGCCGGGGACTTCTACCATAGTGCCTTTGGCGTTGTCTTCGTAATCTGTCACTACCACACCGGCATCGGCGCATAGGTGCAGGTACCAGAGCATGTGACAGGACGAAAGTGAGTATACAAGCATATCTTCAGGATTATGCCTGCTGCCATCACCACGGAAGGGGGTGTCGGAAGAGCAGGCTATATCTACTTTCCCCATCACTGAGAAAGTATGATGACGATCATATTCATCGTAACGGCTGGTACCTGTGCCTTTGTTACCTGTCCAGGTTACCGTTGTGCTGTATTGGTGTTGTTTGCTCATAGTTGGTTTGCTTCAGACAGTTGTGTAATGTAGTTAGTTTAAAGTTCGCTGTATTCAAAATTGCAGTGGTTGCAGGCGAGTCTTTCATCTCGCTGAAAGCGGTCGGTATTGATGGCTCAGCATAATGCGTCCTCAAATGCAGCTGGTACCACATATTGCTATGCCATTTCCCATGCTTATACCCAATATTCCTAAACAGCCCGATCTCTTCAAATCCTACTGCTTTATGAAACGCACAACTATTCTCATTAGTTGATAACACACCGGCATAAACATTGAAGAAGCCTTGCAGTTTGAGTATATCGAACAGTGTTTCGTATAGTACCCGCGCTAAACCTTTGCCATGGTAGTGGCGGTCTATATAAATAGTTGATTCCGGCGACCATTGGTAGGCTGTGCGGTCGCGATGCTTGTGCGCATAAGCATAGCCAACAATGCGATCATCTATTTCGCAGACCAGCCATGGGAAGCCTGAGATCACAGCTCGTATACGACTTTCAAATTCTTCTACGGAAGGTACATCGTACTCAAAGGTGTAGGCGGTATTCTCTACATAATATTTGTAGACGTTGAGCATTCCTGCGGCATCAGCGGCGGCAGCTAATCGTATGGTGTATTGATTGTTCATAGCATGAGTTGAAATAAAAAGCCCCGCACAAGGCGGGGCTCAAAATTATTAGCGCAGGTACAGCAGCTCACGATATTTTGGCAGCGGCCAAAGTTTATCGTCTACTATCAGTTCCAGTTTATCTACATGGTAGCGAATGGTATCAAACTTCGTCTTGATATTGTCGCAGTACATTTTGCTACGCTTGTGCATGTCTGTCTCATTGTTCGCTTTCTTCCTTTCAGCGATCATTGCTTCTACAGCGTCGTTAATGTTCTGGATATGTCCGCTTACGATAGTCACCAGGTTCAGCTGTGCTTTGTAGCTTGTTTCAGGCAATCCAACTTCCTTCAGTCCTTTCACGTTGTTGATCAGAACGTTCTGGTAGTTGATAGCAGCAGGCAGAATGTGGTTGGTAGCGATATAACCGAGGATACGCGCTTCGATCTGCACTTTTTTCACATACTCTTCCAGCATGATCTCGTGGCGTGCTTCCAGCTCACGTTTGCTGAAGATACCGTTGTTGAAGAACACGTTCTTCGAGCTTTCGCTTGCGTAGGCATCCAGCGCTTCAGGAGTTGTTTTGAAGTTGCTCAGGCCGCGACGCTTAGCTTCTTCAGCCCATGCCTCGCTGTAGTTGTCACCTTCGAAACGGATCTTCTTAGACTGTGCGATATAATCACGCAGCACGTGCATGATAGCGATCTCTTTCTTCTCGCCTTTTTCGATCAGCGCGTCTACTTCTACTTTGAATTTCTTCAGGCTTTCAGCCATGATCGTGTTCAGCACCATCATTGGCAGACCGCAGTTAGCAGTAGAACCTACGGCGCGGAATTCGAACTTGTTACCGGTGAAGGCAAAGGGGCTGGTACGGTTGCGGTCAGTATTATCCATCAGCAATTCTGGTATTTGCTTATGGATATCGAGCTTCAGAATTACTTCGTCCTGCTCGCTAAACTTACCTTTTACGCGTTCTTCGATCTCGTCGAGAACTTCTGTCAGGTATTTACCTATATATACTGATATGATAGCCGGAGGCGCTTCGTTAGCACCTAGGCGGTGATCATTATTAGCAGATGCAATAGAAGCACGCATCAGGTCGGCATGGTCATGTACCGCTTTGATGGCATTCACGAAGAACGTGAGGAACATCAGGTTGGTACGTGGAGTTTTGCCCGGAGCCAGCAGGTTCACACCTGTGTCTGTAGCAAGGCTCCAGTTATTGTGCTTACCGCTACCATTCACACCGGCAAATGGTTTTTCATGCAGCAATACTTTCAGCTTGTGGCGTTTAGCAACCTTTGTCATCACGTCCATCAACAGCGAGTTGTGGTCAACTGCGATGTTCACTTCTTCAAATATAGGAGCGCACTCGAACTGGCCGGGAGCTACCTCGTTGTGACGTGTGCGCAGGGGAATACCCAGTTTATAAGACTCTTGTTCGAAGTCTTGCATGAACGCATAAACGCGGTCAGGGATAGAACCGAAGTAGTGGTCTTCCAGCTGCTGGCCTTTTGCTGGAGCATGGCCTATCAGGGTGCGGCCGCACATTACCAGGTCAGGGCGGGCGTTAGCCAGTGTTTCGTCGATAACGAAATACTCTTGTTCCCAACCGAGGGTAGCTGTTACTTTAGTAACGTTCTTATCAAAATAGTTGCACACGTCAACCGCAGCTTTATCCAGTGCCGAGATAGATTTCAGCAAGGGAGCTTTGTGATCGAGTGATTCACCATTGTAGGCAATAAATATGGTAGGAATGCAAATGGTTTTGCCATGACCGCTTTCCATAATGAAAGCAGGCGATGAAGGATCCCATGCGGTATAACCGCGGGCTTCGAAAGTGGCACGGATACCACCGTTAGGGAAACTTGATGCATCGGGTTCCTGTTGTATCAGCGCATCTCCGTCGAAAAGTTCGATAGCAGTACCGTCGCCTTTTATGGTGAAGAAAGAGTCGTGCTTTTCGGCAGTAGTGCCTGTCAGCGGCTGAAACCAGTGCGTGAAATGGGTAACACCCCGTTCTTCGGCCCAGGCTTTCATACCTGCCGCCACCTGGTCTGCCATCTTGCGCTCTATCTTAGCTCCGGATTTGATCGAGCTCATCAGGCTTTTGTAAGCCTCGTCGCTCAGATACTCACGCATCACCCTGCCGGTGAACACGTTGCTGTTGAACATAGCCGTGATCTTCTTACCATTATAATGGGAGATCTTTTTTTCTTCGGCCGCCAGTTCTTGTAATGCGAGATAGCGTAGTGATGACATCAGATTAAATTTTACGCAAATCTAATGATTTTTCTACTAGTCGGACAAATTTTTCTGCAATCTTCATTAAAAATTAAATATTGCAGAAATTACATTTCGTTTAGAAGGGATGAAATATTTCTGAATGAACTACATATGACAGGCTGAAATCAGCTTCCAGTGTGCCTTTGGCCTTGACCTTCATCTTTTCGCCAGTTAATTGACAATAAATATTAATATCAATATCACTGCCGTTTTCTTCAACTCCGGTTACAGGAAGGTGGTCTATGAATTCGATGCCGCGACGGCCCTGCCATTTATATACTGCCTCCTTGGCGCTCCAGGCGAGGGTGATCAGCTTAGAGTCGTTTCGGAAGAAGGCCTGCTCTTCAGGAGACAGGAACTTGTTCTGCAGCTTTTCCATCTTCGGATGCCAGACCTGGATGTCGATGCCGCACTCAACATAAGGACTAACCACCGCTGCCACATATGGCCAGGAATGAGATATAGAGAAATAGTACTGGTTATCGTCTATTCGCGGCTTATCGTGCTCGTCTGGACGGATGTTTAGTATGGGAAAGTCCTCTTTCAGGTGTTTGAGGAGGAATCTGCCCGCCAGCCGTTCCATGCGGCGCTTGTCGTTCTTTATATCCAGCTCGCCCATGCCAGTGCGCTCCAGGAAGAAGCTTTCCGGCTCTTCGATCTTCCATATCGCCGCGAGGCTGTATGGATCGCTGCTCCATTCACGATAAAGTGGCATGGCTGCAAAATTACGGCATCAATCCACAGATAATAAACATTAGCTAAAAGCTACTTCGCCGCATCGGCTAATTGCCATTATATTTGTCGCCATATATGATACTCTCCGACAAACGCATACTGGAAGAAATGGAAAAGGGTACTATCAAGATAGAACCTTATAAAAGGGAATGTCTTGGTAGCAATAGCTACGATGTGCACCTGGGTTCTACACTGGCTACCTATCGTGAGCACATACTGGATGCGAAGAAACACAATACTATCGACACGTTCGAGATACCTGACGAAGGTTTTGTGCTGTACCCGCACGTGTTCTACCTGGGTGTAACGGCTGAGTATACAGAGAGCCATGCGCACGTGCCTTTCCTGGAAGGTAAGTCGAGTACAGGCCGCTTGGGTATTGATATACATGCTACTGCAGGTAAAGGTGACGTAGGTTTCTGCGGCAACTGGACGCTGGAGATATCTGTAAAGCAGCCGGTGAAGATCTACAAAGGCATGCCTATCGGGCAGCTCATCTATTTCCCTGTGGATGGTGAGATAGAAGTGAAGTACAACCAGAAGAAGAATGCCAAATACAGCGGCCAGCCTAACAAGCCGATAGAGAGCATGATGTGGAAGAACGAATTCTGATCACACGACAACATAGAACTAAAAAGCACCGCGATGGCGGTGCTTTTGTTTTTTTATTTCATTCCTAAAACGTTCAGTCGCTGGCGGCCGCGGTAGTTGATGGGGACATTGAGGTATATCCCCTTACCGGCTTTGACATAGCCTGCGAGTCTTACATCCACTTCTTTATTAGAGAGGATCGAATAGGCATTGGCGAAAATGTTACCCAGATTAGCTCTCAACCTAACCGGCAGCAGGAAGGTGTCATTAGCCGGCACGTCAAAACTATTAGTAATGGTCGTCTTGCCTATCTCGCGCTCGTTGATGAATACATTGATATCTGCGTCCTTTAGCTTCAAGCCGAAGTTATTTGGATTATAAAATTGGATGTCCATCCCAACATCGGGTGTGAGGCTGAGGGTGAACAGGCGAAAGTTCTTCACGTCCTGGTAAGTGAGTGCCTTTGGTGGGGGACCGCAGGAAATTAGGTTCAGTCCTACAAAAATGAGCAGTGCAAATAATACGGTTCTTTTCATACGTGTGTTCTGAATTGACGTTGAAGTCAAATTTGTTACTAAATGTTACAAAATGTATTTAGAACTGTACCATAAAAATCAAGCCCCCGTAGCTATTGGCTGCGGGGGCTTTATATGTTTTGATCTGTTTCAATTCATTATCCTTTCTTCCTTGCTATCGCTTTTTCAGCAGCAGCAATGATGTTCTCTTTGGTCAGACCGTATTTTTTCAGCAGGTCTACCGGTTTACCGCTTTCGCCGAATGTATCCATTACAGCTACATATTCGTGCGGTACAGGATGGTTGCGCGAAGCGACATTAGCTACGCTATCACCAAGGCCACCGTTGATCTGGTGTTCTTCGGCAGTAACGATAGCGCCTGTTTTGCGGATAGATTTCACGATGGCCTCTTCATCCAGCGGTTTGATGGTGTGGATGTTGATCAGCTCGACAGAGATACCTTTTTCAGCCAGGGCTTTGGCAGCTTCTACAGCTATCCAAACCATGTGGCCGCAAGCAAAGATGCTCACGTCAGTACCTTCGGCCAGCACTTGTGCTTTGCCTATTTTGAAATCTTCTTCTTTAGTAAAGTTTGGCCATTTCGGGCGACCGAAACGCAGGTACACCGGACCGTCATGCTCAGCAATAGCGATGGTAGCCGCTTTGGTCTGGTTGAAATCGCAAGGAACGATCACTGTCATACCCGGCAGCATCTTCATCATACCGATATCTTCCAGCACCTGGTGGGTTGCACCATCTTCGCCCAGCGTAAGGCCTGCGTGCGAAGCGCAGATCTTTACGTTCTTGCCGCTGTAGGCAATAGACTGGCGGATCTGGTCGTAAACGCGTGAAGTAGAGAAGTTGGCAAACGTAGTAGTGTATGGGATCTTGCCGCCGATGGTGAGGCCTGCTGCCACGCCCATCATGTTAGCTTCAGCGATACCGCACTGCACGAAACGCTCAGGAAATTCTTTGATGAACTCGTTGAGCTTCAGCGAGCCAGCCAGGTCGGCCGACAGGGCAACTACGTTAGGATTGCGGCGGCCGGCTTCGGCTATACCTTCACCAAACCCACCGCGGGTCTCTTTCTCGTTTAATATTTTGATATCTTCTAATGACATGAAAACAGAATGAGGCGCAAAAATAAGGTTATTTTTTAGTTGACCGTTGTTCCTACTTTGTTAATGAGTAACCCCAGTCTTTAAGCCAGCCGAGTATCTTCTCTTTATAGTCGCCCTGTATGATGATGAGGCCGTCTTTGGCGCTGCCGCCGGTGCCGCATTTGGTTTTCAGCTGCTTGCCGAGGGCTTCCAGGTCTTCAGTAGTGCCGATGAAGCCTTCCACAAGGGTCACCACCTTGCCTGCGCGCTGTTTGGTATCCAGCTTTACACGCAGTTTTTGCTTCTCTTTTGGCAGGGTCTCGCCGGCAGGTCCTTCTTCAAAGTCGTTGTAATAGTCCTGGTTGGTGCTGTAAACTAAGCCGTCTGTTCTTCCTTTATTCTTCTTGCTCATTGACCCGAATTATTTATAAACGCAAGGTAAGTAATTTGCATGTTTCAGTACTGACGGGGTTTCCCCGGAAATAAAATGTTACAAATTGTTTGCTGGGATTGGAGTTTCATTCTGCTTTATGTAGCCTTTCTCTAACGCCCAATGGGTATAAAACCGAACAATGGAAGTATCAAAGTCATTAGATATTTTGCCGGGCGCAGCTATTCCGGATATTCTTTGCAAGGCATCCATTTTCGCTTGGTAAACGTTGTAACCGTGATACTTTCTGCTCAATGATTCTCTCTGGTCAAATGGTTTCTGCAACAAAAAAGAAACATACCCCGTGTCATTCTCGTCCAATTCGTAGCAGCCGATTACAATGCGATCTACATTTTTCGAATAGACATAAGCATGTTTGTCAATGCGCTTACAGCTCGCAAACCAAATCATCATCAGCAGCAGGATAACGCGTAACGAAGCCATGGGTCAATCTATTTTCGAGTTAAACGTACGGCAAGTAATTCGCATGTTTCAATATTGACGGTGTTTTCGGGGAAATAAAATGTTGCAATTTGTTTGCTGCCGTGTTGGTTTTATTTCTTTTGCCGGTCTTTTTTGAGTTGGCCCATGTAAAAGATGAGGTTGATGCCAAGACTCATTACTGCTACCCAGAATATTCGGGATGCCGTAAAGGCTTCAGCGATCTCTCCTGTTACCAGGTCGAAAATGATCTCTATGACCATCATCACCACGAAGGTGGCCAGCCACAATACCCAAAACGACGTCTGCTTCATAACTCAACTTACATAGCAAATATACATAAAATATATCTAACCGCAAAATTTGAACCTGCATCAGATATATTTAACTTTATCGGCATGAAGACCCTTTTTGCCCTTATCTTTTTCATTTTGTTTTTGCTTCCACATGGTTACGGTGCCAACCTTGGGGTCGACAGTATTAGAATATCCCCAACAACCATCACAAAAAACGATTCGGTTCAGATCAGATTATACACTCACACTGGCACGATGGGTTACCAGTCTTATTTAAATTATAGCGTAACTCCCGGAAACATTTGGATAACAAGCTGCTATAAAGTTAATGCTGTTGCACTTATTACCTGGTTTGCTGATACCTTAAACATCGGAAAGCTAGCTGACGGCAACTACCAGATCAACTTTTTAAGCTATGTCGCAGGCGATACCCAATGCACCTATATCTTTGACAGCACTAAAGTAACTGACTCGATTGTGGTGCACGCACCTGAAAGTATTGATAGCTATTCCTTGAATCAAACAGTTTATCCCAATCCCACTTTCGGCGATGTAAATATTTCCTTACCAGCCGAAATGGAAATAATACAGATCTCTTTGCAAGACGTGACCGGTAGAATTATCAAAACTGCGACTGGAAGTACGCTTTCGATTGCTGAATTGCCGACGGGGCTTTATATTCTGCAAGCGCAGACTAATAAGGGCAGGTTTATTGAAAAACTCAGAAAGGAATAGTGCATGAAGGCTTTGTTTGCACCAATGCTAACCCTTTCTATTTGCCTTCTGGCTGTGCCGCAAACTTATGGCCAGACTTGCGCCGCAACAATCGTTTACGACACCCTTCACAAAGGACCGGAAATGCGCTACTGGGTTATAGGCGAGGACCCGGAAATTGTGCTGCCACGTGTTGTGTTAGCGAATAAAGAGGTCGCGACAAAGATCAATGAAAGGCTAAACATTGAAGGCGTGACCGGTCATACTGTACAAGAACTCCTGGAACTGAATAAGAAAATAGAAGCTGAGTGGGCCGATACTACCCAGAGCGATAATGATGAATGGCTGGACGATGGTGTTATCAATATCTATTCAGAAATAAAGAAAAACAGCGACTGCGTTCTTTCGTTGCAGGTGTATGTAACAGAAATAGCTGCAGTGGTATCTGCTATGGAAGGCGCTTACCCGACGAGGTATCAATTCCTGAATTTCGATTTGAAAACCGGGGAGCAGATCGTGCTGGACAGTCTTATCAAAAAAGAAAAGATGGCTGAACTTCTTCGTCTTGCCAATAAAGGGTTGATGAAGAACTACCGTAAAGGGGAAAAGGAATTTGGCAAAGAAGCGGAACACGCTTATCGAAGCTCAAACGTTGACCTGCTGTTTAAAGAAGAGAACCTGCGCGACTTCTATATAACCGACAAAGGGCTCTATGTCTATTATGACTTTCACTTCTTCCGCTGCGACCAACAATGGGAGCCTGACAACTTTATTTTTATCAGTAAGGCGCAGCTTGAATCTCTGCTGAGAAAACACCAGTATGGGTTATGATAGTTTCTCTTTCCGTTTCAATCCAAAGTTCACCAAATACACCCCGCTAAAGATGAGTGCTGTTGACAGCAGCTTCACCCAGGTCAGCTCTTCGCCAATGACGATGATGGAGATGACGGCAGCGAAGATGGGCTGCAGGTAAATGTAGGCGCCGGCTGTAGATGGCGGCAGGTGCCTGAGGGCATAGATATTCCAGAGGTAGGTAAAGAAGGTAACGCAGATAACGATGAAGGCGACAGAGAGGTAATCGTTGACCGTGAACAGCGACCAGTCGATGCGGGAAAACTGTGGCCAGCCAAAAGGCAACACAAACAGAAAACCGAAGAAGAATACCCAGCGTATCACCACTATAGGGCGGTAACGTTGCATCAGCGGTTTGATCATGACAAGGTAGATAGCGTAAGAGGCTGCGTTGAGAAATACGAACAGGTCGCCGAGTGCAGAGTTGCCGGTCAGGGTCAGTTCTTTACCGGCGCTCATCAATAGTCCGGCGCCGCCAATACCGAGGGCGAGGCCCAGTGCCTTATCCCAGGTAATGCGTTGCTTGAGTACGAAGAACGATATCACCGTTATCAGCAGCGGCGTGCTCATCATGATGAGGGAAGCGTGAATAGGAAAGGTGAGATTGAGGCCGAGGAAGAATAGCATCTGGTTGAGGGCAACACCAAACAGGCCACCCAGCACCAGTATCGGCCAGTCCTTCTTTGCGATCTTAGCGCGAAACTTCTCGCCACCGAAAAAGCTGAGCCAGAACAGTACCATCACCACGCTGACACGGATGAAGATAAAGCCCAATGGCTCGATCAGCCGGGGCATGATGCCCTTGGCTACCGTAAAGCCGGCACCGTAAAACAGATTGGCGCCCAGCAGGGCCAAATGCGCTTTCAGCTTGTCATTCACGCCGCGAAGGTACTGCAATGTGACAATTAGGCAATTCTATGGCTGTTCAATAGTTTTGCATGTTATGAGCAACAACCCCAGCGAAAAGGAAGTAGAATCAGTGATCGCCATGTCGGCGTTCGACCGTTATCAATACCTGGTAAAGCAGGCTGCTGAAAGCGAAGAACTGTATTCGCTGAAAAAAGGCGATGAATGGGCACTGGCGGACGTGGAAGACAATGTATTGTTCTCGCTCTGGCCGGCAGCGGTATATGCCACACGTGAAGCAACAAGCGGATGGGCAGGGTACGAGGCTAAAGCCATCAGCCTGGAAGAATTTGAGAATACGCTGCTCCCGCTTATAACCAAAGCAGGCTGTATGTTCAATGTGTTCTCGGTAGACGGCAAGCTGGGCTTTATTGTAGACCGGGAAGAATTTCTACGTGACCTTGGCGAAGAACTGGAGAAGTACGAGTAGTTACCTCACTACTATCTTATCCAGCTTTCGTAAGTAGGCCTTATCGATAGTAGCGCCTAAGCCGATTCCATCTGGCAGTTCGATCTTACCATTTCCTGTATAACAGATACCACCCAGCACATGGTCTTCTTTGTGCATGATGGCGGTGTCGAAATCGAAGTACTGTATCGCATCGCTGACGGTAGCGAGGTGAGATGCTGCAGTAAATGCCAAGCGCGACTCGAGGAAACCACCCAGTTGTATTTTGATGCCGGTAGCCTCGGCCAGTTTGATTATTTTCAGCGCTTTAAAGATGCCGGAAGATTTGCCGAGTTTGATGTTGAAGAACTGGCAGGCTTTAAGTTCAATAAGCCTCAAGGCGTCATGATGGTCGCCGCACGATTCATCGGCCATGATGGGAATAGGACTATGTTGCTGCACCAGCGGCAGGTTCATAAAATCCCAGCGCGGTATCGGCTCTTCGCAAAACAGTATGTTATACGGCGATAGTTCGGTCAACACTTTGATGGCGCTCTTTTCATTCCAGCCCTGGTTGGCGTCTATAACCAACGGTATGCCCCCGCCTATTTTTTGCCTGATCGCTTTGATCCTGCGCACATCATCCGCAGGCGTGCCACCCAGCTTTACTTTGATGATCTCGTAACCCCAGTCTTTTATCTGCTGCGCATCGACTGCCATCTTTTTCGCATCGCCGAAAGACACGGTATAGTCAGTAGTCAGTGTTCGCTTTTTCCCTTTCAGGAATTTGTACAGCGGTTTGCCCGCATGCTGCGCAGCAATATCATACAGCGCCATGTCGAAAGCGCTTTTGATGCTGGCATTGCCATAGATGATGGAGTCCATCAACCGCGAGCAGGCCTCTATGTTGAGCGGGTGCTTACCCATAAGCCCTTTAGCTAAGTATTTGCCAACTGCCAGGCAGGTATCATAGCTTTCACCATTTATAGACATGAACGGACTGCATTCGCCGTGACCCACTAATCCCTCACTCGTCCTGATAAGCACTAGTACATTGTCGGCATAGTTGAAGGTACCCAGCGATATGGTGAATGCTTCTTTAAGTTTTATCCTGGAATGGTAAAGTTCTATCCTGTCTATGGTCATGTGTAGGCGGGTTGTAACTACAAGTTACTAAATACTGCGCGGATAGGGGTGATTGGGAACTGTTGCGTTTTGTTGTTGAAAGTAAAAACAGTGAACATGACACAACAAGCAAGATCGAAATTCATCATTACCCTTTGCTTATTTATGCTGATGGCGGCCGGCGCATTTGCACAAGCTGACACGATATACCTACACAACGGCGACGTGGTGATAGGCAAAGTGCACAGGATAGCAGAGAAGACAGTACAGTTCAGCTACGAGAACGAAGACGCGCAGCAGAGCTATGGCAAATACGCGATAGACAGGATAGCATTCGGCAGGAGCGGCCGCGTACAATACATCAGCGATAAGATTCGTGTGTTCAACCGCGGCGACTGGGAGCGCGTGATTGTTATCGACAATACAGATGAAGTTGCAGGACTAACACGCAGGGGTGAAGTAAAAGGCAAAACAGCTTTCATCAACTACCGCACCGGTGAGGGCAGTGATAAGACCGCGCTGAAGAAACTAAAAATGGACGCAGCAGAATTGGGTTGCGCGTTCGTGTACATAACAGTTGACAAGGATATAGACAGGAAAAGCGACGAAGGCGGTGGTTTCGGCCAGCTGCAATCAATCAAGAAAGGATTTGGATATAGCTACTAGACTGGGGCGGTTTAGTAAACAAAAATGCCGGAGGGTTAAGCTCCGGCATTTGCATTTTTAATAAACTTCTTAGATCACTACCACTTCGTAGAAGTCATCTGTACATAGATATTTGTTAGACAGTTCCTTCAGTTCTTTTGCAGTAATGGTCTTGTAAATATTCACGTTGCGGTTGAAATGTTCCACATCGAGGTCGTTCAGTATCAGCGTACGCCAGCGTTGTATAATAGAGAACGGACCATCGAGGTCGCCAAGCAGATTGCCCAGCAGGTAGTTTTTCACCAGCAGCAGTTCTTCTTCCGGAGCCATTTTTTCGCACAGCGCTTTCATCTCTTTGTAGATCTCTTTCACAGCAGGCTCTACCACGTCGCGGCCAACTTCTGTGTGAATGATGAGCGAACCGCTTTGCAGGTAAGGAGACAATGAGCTGTATATACCATAGGTATATCCTTTATCCTCGCGGATGTTGCTCATCAGCCTCGAACCAAAATAACCACCAAACAACGTGTTCAACACCACCATCGGCGCAAAGTCCGGATCATGACGGGTCGGGAACACCCGGCCTATGCGGATAGCGCCCTGTACACCGTTAGGATCGTTGATGAGCTGCATCTTTTTATCGGAGGGGGCAGGTGCAGCAAACGTATCCTGGGTTAATGGCTCAGGATGCAAGGCATCACGGCCAAATACATCGTCTACAGCTTTCACTTCTTTGGCTCCTACCTTACCCGCCATGAAGATCTTCATGTTGGCCAGGTTGTAGCACACTTTATGAAAGGCCACCACATCTTCTCGGTTGATCGCTTCTATCTTTTCCTTCTTAGAATATCTACCATAAGGGTGTGCCTCGCCAAACAGCAACGCATCTATGCGCTGGTTGGCCACGAAGTCGCACTCGCGCTCGTGCACCAACAGGCGCTGGATGGTGTTCTGCTTATAGATCGCCATTTCCGTTTCCGGGAATGTAGCCTCAGTGATGATCTCGTTGACGATGGGCAACAACGCAGGCAAGTGCTTGGTAAGCGTATACAGCGTGATCATGCTGTAATCGTTGTGCGCATTTGCCTTCAGTGAAGCTCCGTAAAATTCCAGCGCTTCGTTTATCTGGTGGGCAGTGCGTTTTGACGTGCCTGTCTTCAGCAAGCCGGCTACGGCGTGAGAGACTGCAGGTTTTTTCTCCCACCACAGTCCACCGGGAAATACCCAGTCGATCTCCACCACATCCTGCACACCGGCATTGAGCCAGTATAGCACGAGGCCATTACTTAATTGCTCCTGGTTTATAGGCGGCAGTTTGTATTCAAATTCAACTGCATCATGTATGGCCGGGGCTTTAGAACGATCGTCTACCATTAGGTTGCTTTTTATCAAAGATAACGGAACTAAAAAATCAGTCCTTCACAAATAATGCTCGTAATTCTCCCGCATCTTCGGGCTTCATCTTACCCCCGAGTATCAGTCGTATCTGGCGGCGGCGCAGTGCCCCGTCAAACATTTTCTTTTCCTCTTCGGTCTGTGGCAGTATCTCAGGCACTCTACGTGGACGACTATTGGGGTCGAGCGCTACAAATGTGAGATAAGCCTCATTGCTAAGGTATTTATACTGAGCGCTAAGGTCTTCGCCCCATACACGCAGGAACACCTCCATCGAAGTGTTGAACGCGCGGGTCAGCTTGGCCTCGATGGTCAGCAGGTTGCCCAGTTTTATGGGGTTGTTGAACGACACGTTATCTACAGAGGCAGTGACTACGGGGCAGTTGCAATGCTTCATGGCGGATATCGCCGCAGCGATATCCATCCAGTGCATCAGGCGTCCTCCCATCAGGTTGCCTAAAGTGTTGGTATCGTTGGGCAATACCAGTTCCGACATTATGATATGCGTATCCTGCGGATGCTTAGGTTGCATAGAACAGTTTTATAAGACGTGGTAAAGTTAGGGTGTTTAGCCTACCGTTTTATTTGCCGGTTAAGTTCATGCGTGCGCCCAGTATCATCCAGCGGCCAGGCAGGGGAACTGTACCCAGTTCTTTGTACTGCGTATCCAGTATGTTGTTCACATCAGCATACACTTCCCATTTAGCTGCACGGTAAGCTACGCGTGCATCCAGCAGGGTATAGTCGTTAGCATTGATACGGTAGAGGTAACGGCCGGTCAGGTTCACCACGAAGTGCTCAGCAATAACGTTTTGCAAACCAACAATGGCCTGGTGGCGCAGCGCTTCGATCGCGTATTTAGATATCTCGTTCGCAGGAGCTTCGATCGTTGGCTCAAGGTAAGTGTAAGATGCATTTACCGAAGAGTTGAAACCAGACAGGTTAAGCGCCTTACTCCACTGGTAGCGGGCCTGCAGTGTCACACCGGTAGTATTGATGTTCTGGAAGTTGCGTGGCTGCCATGGGTCAGCTTCAGTAGCGCGTATCCAATCGATGAAATCAGTTATGTGACGGTAGAAGTACGCACCTTGTACAAACAACAGCGGTGTGTTGTATTGAACACCAGCTTCAGCGTACTGTGCATACTCAGATTGCAGGTCTGCATTACCAATGTTAGCAGGGCCTTTGTAGAACAGGTCGGTGTATGTTGGCAGACGTTGTCCGGCAGCGGCAGTAGCAAACAGTTTTACATTCTTAGACAGTTTGTATCCTGCATCCAGTCCGGGGAAGAGTTGCCAGCCGTAGTCGCTATTGTAGTTAGCATAAAGACCTACACCTGCATTCAGTTTTTCAGAGAACGTGTGTTTGTACTCTGCATAGATACCTGTGTTGCTGCGGTCGCGTTTGCCGAGGTTAGTGCTGCGGATATCATCGCTACGGTATTCAACACCCAGACCGGCAACGCCATTCTTCAGTTTCAGGCTGCTTTGGATCTCACCTGTCCATACGTTGGTCTCGTGGAAGTTGTGGTAAACAGCAGGCTTTTGTTTGATGTAGATGTAATCATCGCTATTATAGCGATAGCTTGCACGCGGAGTGATGGTGAGCTTTTGTGTAGGCTTGTAGGTATATGCCAGGCTACCTACTGCAGTTTTTACTGTTTCGGTTGAGTTGATGTCGCCGGGAGCAGCGTAGTACGCATTTGCGCCGAAGGTGTTGTAGATATAACCACCGGTAGCGTCAATGCTGTTTTTCTCGTTCAGCACGATGTTGTTCTGGTAGAACAACCTGTAAGCATTGTAGTCCGTATTATAACGGTAGCCATTACCACGGTCGTTGGCAACAGAAAGTACGTGTGCTTGTTTTTTGATGTGCCATGCACCTGACGCCTGCACACCCCAGTTGTAGTAAGTATCGCCGGTTGCTGTGTCCGTTTTAAAGCTGCTACCTGCATATGCTTGTGCGCTTACTTCATCTTTCTGTGGAATACGTGTAACGATGTTGATAACACCAGCCAGTGCATTCACTCCGTATTTGCTGGCAGCAGGTCCGCGAACGATCTCGATGTGATCGATTGCAGAAATAGGGATTGGGATATTGAGCGCGTGGTGGCCTGTTTGCGGGTCAGACATTTTTACGCCGTTGATGAGGACAAGTACCTGGTCGAAAGTGCTACCGTCGATAGAGATATCGCCTTGCGTACCGAAAGGACCGCGTTGACGCATGTCTACGCCTGCGGCGTATGCCAGCAGTTCATTTACTGAGCGCACAGGCAGAGATTTG
This sequence comes from Polluticoccus soli, assembly GCF_029269745.1. Classification (NCBI taxonomy): domain Bacteria; kingdom Pseudomonadati; phylum Bacteroidota; class Chitinophagia; order Chitinophagales; family Chitinophagaceae; genus Polluticoccus; species Polluticoccus soli. The sequence goes on from NZ_JARJHT010000001.1 coordinate 1,477,628, forward strand.
ATCTGTGCATTGTCGATGATCTGGATGTTGCGGTTTTGTTTGGCAACAGTGGTTGCGATCCTGTTCTCACGAACGATGACCGAGTCTAGTGCCGTTTGTGCTTTGATACATGGTGAAACCAACATTGCGGCAAAGCCTGCAATAATTTGCTTTTTCATTGTGTGTTTGATTTTGCGCCGCAAAGATATAGGGGACTTTTTCGCTGAAAAAAGGCTTTAAATCTTTACATATAACCGCAATGCACTATGGCATGTGTAGAAGCTTAAGGATCAGCAACGTTTACCTGATATAATCCTTGTATGATTTTATTAAATATGGTTGGGTTGTATCAAAATGGAAGTAAAATTGATTCAATTGATCAATTCTCCATATATCAGTGGTCACTAAATGCTTTGTGTCAACTTCCACTCTATTCCCTTCACCGGGCTTTAGAATGATGAATTGTCTTTGCACCGGATCGCCGTTCAATGCAGATAGCATAATGGATTCAACGGGTATGCCCCAATCTAACATCCAAATAGGTTCTACATGGTCTTCGTCTTTTAGCAATGCAAGTTTTGTTAGGTTGTCGCGATGCATTTGTTGCAGCACCTTGTTGAGCGCACCCACGCGGTTGGTGAATTTTTGTGACGACACGCCAATGTATGCCAGGCGCACAATGAAGATCAGCGCTACAAATAATACTATCTGCTTCTCCTTCAGCTGTGGCAATACAAAATATACAAACGGCGCTGCAGCGATAATGGCAGCGGCCATCAGCTCGCCTTCCGTATAGAATGCCAGGTAGCCCTTGAAGGTCATGCATACCGCAATGAAATAAGCAAGGAAGAACATGGCTGTGTATGCTGCCAGCAAAAGCTTTCGCCGTTTCAGCAATGCAACAATGCCCGCCACAAATAATATAGGAACGATCCAGAAATTTTTGACGGTGTGCTTTAAAAGCTCCAAAGCCATATCTGAAGTGAATGCTTCCGCAATTGATCTCAGTGAAAAACCTCCCACGCCTTCCATCATAGAGCTGTCGTAGCTGGCGTTGGTTTTACTGATGATGAGTTTTGCAAAGACAAGTGTTGCAACAATGATCGTCAACGCCAGCGTTTGTTGACGGGAGTATGGCCATGAAGACTTATCGATCAGGAAGAAGCCCCACAAGAAAACAAAGGGTATCAGCACAAGAGGGTGTGTGATGATAGCAAGACCGCCGAAGAATAATAGCACCAGCGCGGTCGCCACAAACGATCGTTGTTTGCGGGGAGAGAATATATATCCAAAGCATAGAAACATCCAGGCAATGCCCTGGTGTACTTCGTTGTTGGTCCAGTAAAAAGTATCGCTGGCAAAGAGGGTGTAGTAAAATCCTATGAGCACGGCGAGCCCGTAAGTCTTGAATCGGAAGACCAGCACTGCTGCTATGAGGAAATAAAATAAGTTGAAGCTGAGCGAGTATAGTATTAATACAGTTTGCAGCGGCAGGTGCAGCTTGCTGGCCAACAACGGAACACTCTGCGTAATGAATGCACCATAGCGGAATTGCTGTATCTGCAGGGTTTGCTCATTGATGATGCGAAAGGCGATGTGCGGTGCATCACAGAGCAGCATACGTTCTTTCCAAAACACCAAAGCACCGATCACCAGCACCGCTAATGTGCCGAGCGAGAGTAAGGCCGCCATTCTGAGCTTTGGATTTTCCATGCAGCTATAAACGGACAATAATACAATTAAGTATGAAAAAAGCGGTTGCTGTTGCAACCGCTTCTCTTGTATTATTTGCTCAAGTGCATGCTTCGTTCTTTATACAGGGTGCGGAACCATGGGTCGCGCAAGTCTTTGATAAAGCGGATGGCTTCGCCAGTGCTCTTCATTTCAGGGCCCAGCTCTTTGTTCACGTTCGGGAATTTGTTGAAGCTGAACACCGGTTCTTTCACCGCGTAACCTTTCAGGTTGTGCTCCATCTTGAAGTCTTTCAGCTTAGCCTCGCCCATCATCACTTTGGTAGCGATGTTCAGGTAAGGTATGCCGTAAGCTTTAGCGATGAACGGAGTGGTACGGCTGGCGCGTGGGTTAGCCTCGATCACAAATACTTTACCATCTTTGATGGCAAACTGTATGTTGATCAGGCCTTTCACTTTCAGGCGCAGCGCGATCTTCTTAGCATAGTCTACCATTTCATCTACCTCGAACTGTCCCAGGTTGAATGAAGGCAGTACCGCATGGCTGTCACCACTGTGGATACCGGCAGGCTCAATGTGCTCCATGATGCCCATGATGTGTACATCTTCACCGTCGCAAATAGCATCTACTTCTGCTTCCTGGCAGCGGTCGAGGAAGTGGTCGATCAGAATTTTGTTACCTGGCAGGTGTTTCAGCAGGCTCACTACGCTCTTCTCCAGTTCTTCGTCGTTAATTACGATACGCATACGCTGACCACCCAATACGTATGAAGGGCGAACCAGCACAGGGTAGCCAACTTCCTGAGCTACTTCGATAGCTTCGTCAGTAGTATAGGCAGTACCGTAGTTAGGATAAGGGATACCGAGCTCTTTCAGCAGGTCACTGAAACGGCCGCGGTCTTCCGCGATATCCATGTCATCGAAAGAAGTACCAATGATGCGGATGCCTTTTTCGGTCAGGCGCTTAGCCATTTTCAAGGCTGTCTGCCCACCCAGCTGTACGATAACACCGTAAGGTTTTTCGTGCTCGATGATCTCCCACAGGTGTTCCCAGTAAACCGGCTCGAAGTACAGCTTGTCGGCAATATCGAAGTCGGTAGAAACAGTCTCAGGGTTGCAGTTCACCATGATCGACTCATAACCGCAGTCGCGGATGGCCATCAGGCCGTGCGTGCAGCAGTAGTCGAATTCAATGCCCTGGCCGATACGGTTAGGACCTGAACCCAGTACGATGATCTTTTTCTTTTCCGTCAGCTTGCTTTCGTTGAACATCAGGTTGCCTTGCGTAGAAGGTGCAAACGATGTCGGTTCGAAAGTGCTGTAATAATATGGAGTCTTCGCTTCAAACTCCGCAGCGCAGGTATCCACCATTTTGAATACGCGGCGTATGTCGTGCGATTTCCTGAATTCGTAAACTTCTTCTGCAGTGCAGTCTTTCACCAGTTCTGCTATCTGATCGTCGCTGAAGCCCATTTGTTTGGCTTCGCACAGCAGATCAACAGGCAGTTTTTCCAGGTGTTTATGCTCGCGGATGCGGTTCTCCATGGTCACGATATCCTGTATCTGGTACAAGAACCAGCGGTCGATAAGTGTGATCTCACGGATAGTTTTGATAGAGATACCGGCAGCCAGCGCTTCTTTGATGCGGAAGATGCGATCCCATGTCGGGCGCTTCAGCGATTCCAGCAGTTCTTCCGGCTTCAGGCGGGCAGTGCTGATGAACGACAGACCTGTAGCGTTGTTCTCCAGGCTCTGGCAGGCTTTCTGCAGCGCTTCGGGGAAGGTACGACCGATGGCCATTACCTCACCAACCGATTTCATTTGCAGACCCAGTGTGTCGTCAGCGCCTTTAAATTTATCGAAGTTCCAGCGCGGCATTTTTACGATAACGTAATCCAGCGCAGGTTCAAAATAAGCAGATGTTGTTTTGGTGATCTGGTTCTTCAGTTCATCCAGTGTGTAACCGATGGCCAGCTTGGCAGCGATCTTGGCGATGGGATAACCCGTAGCCTTAGATGCCAGTGCCGAAGAACGGCTCACGCGCGGGTTGATCTCGATAGCGATGATCTCTTCCGTCTCAGGGTTCAGTGCGAACTGCACGTTACAACCACCCGAGAAGTTACCGAGGTCGCGCATCATCATGATAGCAGTATTGCGCATCAGCTGAAAAGCTGTGTCGCTTAGCGTCATGGCAGGTGCGACGGTGATGCTATCGCCCGTATGGATACCCATCGGGTCGAAGTTCTCCACCGTACATATAATTACTACGTTGTCGGCAGCATCGCGCAGAAGCTCCAGCTCGAATTCTTTCCAGCCAAGTACTGCTTGTTCTACCAGTACCTCGTGTATGGGCGAAGCCGTCAGACCACGATCCAGCGCGGCTTCCAGCTCTTCTTTATGCATTACGAAACCGCCACCGGTACCACCCAGTGTGAATGAAGGGCGGATAACGATAGGCAGACCTATTTCCTGTGCAAACTCTTTACCTTCCAGCAGCGAGTTGGCAGTTTTGGCAGTAGCTACAGGTACACCTAGCTCGATCATCCACTGGCGGAACAGCTCACGGTCTTCCGCTTTATCGATGGCTTTGATATCAACACCTATCAGTCGAACATTATATTCCTTCCAGATACCCAGCTCGTCCACCTCTTTAGCAAGGTTGAGTGCTGTTTGTCCACCCATGGTAGGCAGTACGGCATCAATGTCGTTCTCCTTCAATATCTGTTCGATACTTTCTACTGTCAGCGGCAGCAGGTACACTTTGTCGGCTACTATCGGGTCGGTCATGATGGTAGCTGGGTTAGAGTTGATCAGGATAACCTTGATCCCTTCTTCCCTCAGGCTACGTGCGGCTTGAGAACCGGAATAGTCAAATTCGCAGGCCTGGCCAATAATAATGGGACCTGAACCGATAATAAGTACTGATTTTATGGAATTGTCGCGCGGCATATCTTGTAAAAAAATATAAAAGTAAAAGTCGATGGACTTTTGGGCGCGATGAGCAGATATAAAAATCGGGCTCAACGCCCGAGGCGCAAAAGTAGGGAAAAACGGCGAATAATCGGACGTAAAATTTGCCGCGGTTTGGCGAAAAAATAAAACCCCGGAATTCCGGGGTTTTATAGTTAGTTACTGATCTTGGCTGCTTTAACCAGCTCCTGCGAGCTTTCGTATTGGTATAGCGAGGTCCCTCCTTCTACCATGCATATCAGCAGGTCGTTGGTCGGTATCACATCATAATAGGTATCGTCGTGAAATTCCTTTACCAGCTGCGGATTGGTGGGGGAAGTGATATCATACACATTCATCCCGGCAGCCCCGTTGCAGACATAGAGCCTGTTGCCTTTCACCCCCAGTCCGTACGGACTATGCATGGTGATAGTCCTTTCCAGCACCGGCGACATGATATAAGTAATATCATAGACCATCAGGGCGCTTACGGTACCTCCACAAGTATTACCGCTACGCACCGTTACGTAAGCATAGTTGTCTTTGGCCACCACCGGGTCGCAGGCCCGCACATGCGATGCCTGCCCCAATTGCTCAGGGTTAGCGGCATCGGATATAGAATATATATACATGGCGTTGCGTGAGCCGATGAATAGCTTATCTCCATAGGCATAGATGGTCTCTATATTGTCTCCGAGATTTGTAGTGCTTTTTATCTGGGGCTTGGCAGCATCAGCCAGCGAGTAGCTGTACAGCTTCATGTCATCTACAACATACAGATAGTTTTGAGCGATGGTGAAACGGGCCAGTGAGCCCCCTTGTCCGGATCCGCCATCGGCAGGCATAACTGCATCTCCGCCCGATTTGTTGCACGCACCGAATAGGACGGCGGTTGCTGCACAGATGTATATGAGTCTTTTCATAATTATTTGGTTTTTAAGGGTTATCGTTTGCATTTGGGGTGTTCTACTTCCTGGCGCTGCCAGCCTATTACTGTTCCTTTGGTGGCGTCTACGCATTCAAACCAGCCCGACTCAGGTGGATATTGCTGGTTCACCAGGTTGAATACTCCTTTCATGCGGCCGATCTCTTTCACCGACGATGTATTATTACTTATGTCTATCACTACCAAGTCGTTAAGGTTATTGGCGTACATGTAGCTGTTCATAATGGCCATCTCCTGCGCACCCACAATGTTGATAAATCCAACTTTCTGCGGGTTTGAAGGTTGCGAGATATCGATGACGTGTACTCCTTTACCGGATTCTACCTGGTAGAGCATGGTGCCCCGGGTGTATATCTTGCCCCCGTCTTCGATAGCACGCGCGGTGGTGACGGAAATAGTGGAAGCTTCTTTATCGGAGCTGTAGATCGGCGCCCAGCCATCAGCCTTGGCCGGGATAGGACCATTATTGCTTTTGTCGCACGCGGCGAAAAGCAACAGAACCGGCAGTGCGATCCGCCAGGAATAGAGTTTTATCATAATTTTTGGATTTGGAAACATCAATATGTAGTAATCCTTAGCTCAAACAAATACTGTGCTATTTTTTTAGAATACATGTTTTTTTCCGCTTTTTGAAAACGACGATTGACCATCAGGCGATTGAGTACGGCCGCTAACCGAAACAAACTTATGAGTTTCAGTAACAATTCTGTTATCTTTACGGGGCTAGAAAAATTTCGATAATCATCGATTATCGGTCGTTTTTTTTCGCATTTTTGCCAATATTTTTCCAAAAACACAGCAGCAGCAAGAAATCTTATATGGGATTGTTCAATTTCTTAACTCAGGAGATAGCAATAGACCTCGGTACAGCCAACACCCTGATCATCCATAATGACCAGGTAGTAGTAGACGAACCATCGATCGTAGCCATTGACCGTACCACTAATAAAATAGTGGCGGTTGGGAAAAAGGCAATGATGATGCACGAAAAGACGCACGAGAACCTGAAGACGATACGTCCCCTGAAAGACGGTGTGATCGCCGACTTCAACGCTGCTGAAGGTATGCTGCGCGAAATGATCAAACTCGTGTATCCTAAAAAACCGCTGTTTCCACCTAGCTGGAGGATGGTTATCTGTATCCCATCGAGCATCACCGAAGTAGAGAAACGCGCCGTGCGTGACTCTGCTGAGCAGGCTGGTGCTAAAGAAGTGTACATGATACACGAACCGATGGCTGCTGCACTCGGTATCGGCATCGACGTAGAAGAACCTACCGGTAATATGATCATCGACATTGGTGGTGGTACTACCGGTATTTCTGTAATAGCATTGGCAGGTATCGTTTGCGACCAGTCTATCCGTATTGCAGGTGATGAATTCACTGCTGACATTATGGAGGCTATGCGCCGCTACCACAGCCTGATGATAGGCGAGCGTACTGCTGAGCAGATCAAAATACACGTAGGTTCTGCACTGAAAGACCTGGACAATCCACCAGATGATATTGCTGTAAACGGTCGTGACCTGGTAACAGGTATCCCTAAGCAGATCATGGTGTCTTACCAGGAAGTTGCAGAAGCACTGGATAAATCGATATTCAAAATTGAAGAGGCCATCCTGAAAGCACTGGAAAGCACTCCGCCGGAGCTGGCTGCCGACATCTACCGTCGTGGTTTGTACCTGACAGGTGGCGGTGCACTGCTGCGCGGCCTCGACAAACGCATTTCGCACAAGATAAAACTGCCTGTGCACGTGGCTGACGATCCTCTGCGCGCGGTGGTACGTGGTACAGGCATGGCGCTGAAGAACATCGCGAAGATGCCGTTCCTGATGAAGTAAGTCGTAATTAGTAATTGCCATAAAGCCAGGTGCGGAACTTAATCCTGTTCATACGTAGGTTTTTCAACCTCATATTATTCCTGATACTGGAAATAATATGCATCATTCTTATAGGCCGCACTAATACACTGCAGGGTAACGACCTGATGAGTTCTGCTAACTCGGCCATAGGCCTGATGTACAAAAAGCAGAACGATGTGGTGTATTATTTCGGGCTGAAGGCGATGAATGACAGCCTGCTGGCCGAGAATATCAAACTCAGAACCCAGATGGCCCAGTACCTGATGTACGATACATTGAAGGATACAGCAGTCAGGAGAGCCATTCCCGGAGATTCAGCTACTGTAGTTAAGTATGCTGATTACTTCTACCGCACTGCGCGCGTTATCAACAACTCTGTTAGCTCTGAGAATAATTATATCACACTGAACCGCGGTGCCGCACACGGCATTGAGCGGAACATGGCAGTTATCTCAGGCACTGGTGTTGTAGGTAAAGTAGTACACGTATCAGAAAACTATTCGAGCGTACTTTCTGTACTGAGCGTAAAACAACAGGTGAGTGCCAAGCTGAAAGATGGTACCGTAGGTTACGTAAGCTGGAGCGGCGAACGCCCTGACGCGCTGGTGATGAAGGACGTGCCGCAGCAGATAAAAGTGAAGAAAGGCGACTCTGTATTTACAACAAGTTATTCGTTCTTCCCGCAGGATGTGCTGGTAGGCACGGTTGTGAAAACAGAACCTATCAAAAAGAACAACCTGCAACTGCTGCACCTGCGTACGGCAACCAACTTCCGCAATGTGCAGTATGTATATGTGGTAGAGAACAAGATGATGCCGGAGAGAAAGAAACTCGAGGACTCAGTTAAAAAAATAAAGTAATGAGCATCCCGTTAAGAAACTTTATACGCTTTTGCTTTATTGTACTTATCCAGGTACTCATCCTGAATAAGATAACGCTGCGCTGGTGGTCACAACCAGCTGGGTTCCCTGTGTTCATTCCCTATATCTATCCACTGTTCATTTTATTGCTGCCTTTCGAAACTCCGGTTTGGGGGTTGCTGATACTCGGCTTTTTCACAGGTCTTACAATCGACTCTTTCATGAACAGTGCGGGCATGCACGCCTGTGCTACGGTACTAATAGCTTATCTGCGTACCAATGTGCTGAACGCACTACTGCCTAAAAACTTATCTGAATACGCCAGCCAGTCGCCATCTGTGAAGAACATGGGCTGGGTGCCGTTCCTGGTGTATAGCTCGTTCCTTGTGGTACTGCACCATTCGGTATTTTTTGCGGTAGAGTTGTGGAGTGTGAGCAATATTGCATACCTGCTGCTAAAGATCCTTGCCTCGAGCGCGACGACGATATTGTTTATCGTTGCTTACCTGCTGCTATTTACCCGCCAGACAGCTTTAAAAAACTAGGAAACGCATTTCATCAGAGCATTCCACAGGTTTTCGGCAGATCGGTCCCAGTTGAATTTTTTAACTTGTTCGGGAGCTGCTGCTATCAATTTAGAGCGCAGCGTTTCGTCTTTATAGAGCATTTGCATTTTCTCTGCAATGTCTTTGTAGTCGGTAGGATCTACCAATAATGCCGCATTACCCGCAACCTCAGGCATAGACGATGTATTGCTAACGATACCCGGCACGTTGCATTGCAGCGCTTCGAGAATAGGAATACCAAAGCCCTCGAACAACGATGCATACACCAGGGCATAGGCAGCACCCATTACGCGCGATAGCTCTTCCACCTCCATGTAGCCAACCCACTTCACATCGTCCTTGAATGGCATCGTATCGCGCATTTCTATCACCTCATCGTATTTCCAGGCAAGGCGGCCGACGATAACCAGCTTCATATTGCTGCGCTGCTTTTTCTTGAATTCGATAAAAGCTTTCAGCAGGTTAACGATGTTCTTACGTGGGTGTAAGGCGCCGGCAAATACGAAGTACTCGCAACCATCCGCATATTTAGTCTTTACTGCCTCTTTTTCATCTAAGCTCAGCGGGCGGTATTCCATGTGGGCTCCATTGTACACGACGTCTATCTTGCTTTCGCTGACATCGTAGCGATGAGCAATATCCTGTTTTGAATAATTGGAAACGGTGACAATGCGTTTTGCCTTTTGTGCAAAACGTGGAGAGTAATATCTCCAGTACAACCTGTCGCGCAGTTTGAAGTGTTTCGGATAATGCTCAAATGCGAGGTCGTGTATCACCAGGCAGGTAGGCACATTAGTGCTGAGCGATGAAAACCCGTCAGGCGACAGGAAAACATCAGCTTTGTATTTCTTCAGCAGGTAGGGCACCGACCACTCGAACCACATGTAAAACAAAAGCGGGTGACGTGCCTGCGGAGGAGCTACTACCGCCGTTACATTGGGTGCAAAAATGAAAGAATGGTCGTACGGTCTATCGAAGAAAAAGATAAACTCATGTTCGGGATGTTTCCTCACCATACGCTCCAGTGTCTGGTGCGTAAACCAACCTATGCCCTCCAGCTTCCCCTTTAGTAACAGTCTTGTATTAACGGCAATGCGCATAGCAATGGTGGCAAAAATATAATTTTAGCGAAAACCGGCCCAAAATGTTTGCCTGCTAGTTCTCATTACCCGAAGAATGCGGCAGTTCTTTTGCCTCTCGTTTAATAATAAACACCGCCGTCTCATATGGCTCAATACCGCCGCCCAGGTTCAGGGCGTAGACCTTGGTGAACTCAGCCCCGAAATAGAGGATCATGGCAGTATAATACACCCATGTTAGAATAATAATGATGGCGGCAGCCGCACCGTAAGTTGTACTGATTGTCGAATTGCCCAGGTAAAAGCCTATTACGAACTTACCTATCAAAAAGAGAATTCCTGTAAAACAGGCGCCAATAAGGGCATCTTTCCACCTGATCTTCGCATCGGGCAATACCTTGTAAATAACAGCGAACAGAAACGTAATGATCATAAAAAGTATCACGCTGTTCACTATCCGAAAGACCATTACTGCAACCTCATCAAACATACGCAATAACCTGTCTGTTAGCGCAACTGTCAACGTATTGATGGTAAGCGTTACCATCATCAGAAATCCTATCCCGATTATAAGCGAAAAAGAAAGCAGCCTGTTCTTCAAAAACTTCAGCCAGCTCTTTTTAGGCTTTGCCTTTATCGACCATATAAAATTGACTGACTCTTGTATATCGGCAAATACGCCCGTCGCGCCGAATATCAGCACTACGATACCAATAACACTGAACTTGGCAGCAGACCCGCTGCGCATATTATTTATGATGCTGAGTATTTGCGTAGCGGCTTCACTCCCCACTAAGGTTTTTACCTGGAAATATATCTTATCGGTCACTTCGGCCTGCTCAAAGAATAAGCCGGCAAAAGACACGACCACCAGCAATAATGGACCGATAGCAAATACCGTATAGTAAGCCAATGACGCGCTTAGCTTTACCACATTGTCATCTACACATTCATGTCCTGCCTCGACAAGTAACTTGAAATATTTTTTGATCATACCGTGAAAGACGTCTGTATCAGCAGTATGAAAGCTTATGCCAACAGGATGGCGCGCACTCATTTTCAATAGAATATGCCCGGCGGTATTAGTTCCATGTGTAAATTATTCCTCAGCGGTTGTTTATGTTTCAGAGAAAAAACAAAGTGTAATGGTCTGATTTTTTTGCGCACATATTGGGACTGTATTTATTTAACCCATAAAACATACAATCATGGCTCGTAAGTATTCTCCCAAAGCCTCGAAAAAGGTGGAGGACGTGATGCATGAAATGAAAAAGGGCAAGCTGAAAAGCGGCCGCTCGGGCAAAAAAGTGACCAGCCGTAAACAGGCAGTAGCCATCGGCTTATCAGAAGCACGTAAAGCCGGCGCCAAAGTACCGAAGAAAGCTGCCGCCAAGAAGAAAACTGCTGCTAAAAAGACAGCAAAGAAAAAAACGGCAACTAAACGGCCATTGTTAAGGAAGACCGCTACAAAGAAAACCACTGCAAGAAAAAAAGTAGCGCCTAAAAAAGCAGCAGCTAAGAAAAAATCACTAAGATCAACTCCTGCTAAGAAGACAGCAAGCCGTAAACGAACTACAGCAAAAAGGGCAACAGTTCGCAGGAATGCAGGCGCTAAGAAAACTGTAGCTCCTAAAAAAACGGCGGCTCGAAAAAAAGCAGCAACTAAAAAGGTAGCTGCTAAGAAAAAGTCTCTGAAAAGAACGGCTTCTAAGAAAACAGCAGTTAAAAAGACGACGGCAAGAAAAAAAGCAGCTCCTAAAAAAGCAGCTGCGAAAAAGAAATCGCTGAAGAAAACTGCTTCTAAGAAAACAGTAAGTCGTAAACGGGCAACAGCAAAAAGGTCGACTGTTAGAAATGCAGGGCCTAAGAAAACTGCGGCCAAAAAGACGACGCGAAAAAAAGCAACAGCTAAAAGATCAACGAAGAAGTCTAAATAACACGAAAGCCTGCAGTTTGCAGGCTTTCTCTTTTAGTATTGCGGGCTCACCGGTTTGGTGGCCATGATCTCATCTATTTTGGTCATTACCTCGGGAGTAAGTTTTGGTAGCAGCTCCAGCGCTTCGAGGTTTTGCTTCAACTGTTCTTCTTTAGTAGCACCAAGAATTGCCGTGGTCACATTAGGATTCCGGACGCACCAGGCAATGGATAACGCTGAAAGATTGGTACCGAGCTCATTGGCAAATGAGCCCAGCTGCTTCACGCGTTGTATGCGCTCTTCGCTCAGCGTGCGGTCTTTCAACCAGTCGAAGCCTTCGAGCGCAAGACGTGAGTCTGCAGGAACGCCATCATTGTATTTCCCGGTTAGCAGGCCTGAAGCCAGGGGACTCCAGATAGTAGTGCCCATTCCAATATTTTTGATGATGGTGGAGTAGTCTACTTCCATCTTGTAGCGTTCAAACAGGTTGTACTGTGGTTGCTCTACCGCAGGGCCTATAAGACGATACTCACGAGCCACCATATGCGCTTCCATGATCTCTGCTCCACTCCATTCGCTGGTACCCCAGTACAATATCTTGCCTTGTTGTATCAGTGTATTCATGGTCCATACTACTTCTTCTATAGGCACATTCTTATCAGGGCGATGACAGAAGAATATATCGAGATAGTCGAGCTGCAGTCGCTGAAGCGCTTCTTCGCAGGCCTCAATAAGATGCTTGCGGCTGAGGCCTGTCTGATTAGGTTTGTTCTTATCTCCGCGCCACCCGAAGAAAGCTTTGCTCGATACTATATACGACGAGCGCTCCCAGTTCTTCGATTTCAACACACGCCCCATCATTTTCTCAGATTCGCCACGAGCGTACACTTCAGCATTGTCAAAGAAGTTGACACCATTGTCGTAAGCTATGCCCATAAGCCTGTCAGAAATTCCGTCATCTATCTGTTTGGCAAATGTTACCCACGATCCGAAAGAAAGCACGCTGAGCTGTAAGCCGGTTTTACCCATTCTCCTGTATTCCATAAATATTCTTTTTGCGATTACAAATATGTCCCCGTTTTACGGTTTCAACTATAACGATTGTCTATAAACGAAAAAGCGCCTTTCGGCGCTTTCCTGTTAAATAAGATATACTACCAGCCCATCCCTGAGCTTGGGTTCGAACCAGGTACTTTTCGGAGGCATTACGTTACCGCTGTCAGCTATAGTGAACAGTTGCTGAATGCTAACCGGGTAGCAAGAAAAAGCCGCAGCCATGTCTTTGCTGTTCACTCGCTTTTCCAATTCACCCAGCCCACGGATACCGCCCACGAAATCCACACGTTTATCCGTACGCGGATCGTTGATGTTGAGCAGCTTTGATAAAATATTGTTTTGCAGGATGCTTACGTCCAGGATACCGATTGGGTCGCTGGTAAAAGAGCCAGGCTTTGCCGTAAGCTTATACCATTTGCCGTCCACATACATTCCAAACTCATGCGGTTGCTGTGGTTTAACCTCGGTGTCCGTTGGTGCGGACACTTCGAAATCTTCCTTCAGCGCTTCAACAAAAGCATCTGCTGTCATACCGTTCAGGTCTTTTACCACGCGGTTGTAATCCAGGATGGCCAATTGGCTTGCGGGGAAGATACAGGTAATGAAGTAGTTGAACGATTCATCGCCTGTTACTGACATGCCAGCGTCGCGCAACTCCTGGCAGACTTTGCCTGCAGAGGCAGCTCGATGGTGGCCATCGGCGATATAGGTAGCGGGCACCTGCTCATCGAACACGCGGGTAAGAGAAGCAACTTTTGCATAGTCGTTTACCACCCACAGCGTATGACGTACATTGTCTTCTGCTACGAAATCGTATTCAGGTTCATGATTCTTCTTCCAGTCTTCTATGATCTTGTCCGCATCTTCAGTGTCGTTGTAAGCAAGGAACACAACGCCGGTTTGGGCGCGGGTGTATTTGATATGGTTGATGCGATCCAGCTCTTTTTCAGGGCGGGTGAACTCGTGCTTTTTGATAACGCCGGTGAAATAATCGTCGAGTGAAGAACCGCAGATCAACCCAGTTTGCGAACGGCCGTTCATCACTAGTTCGTATATGTAATACACCGGTTCATCATCCTGGAACAGGACTTTGTCCGCAACAAACTGGTCAAGGTTTTCCTTAGCACGTTCGTACACCTGGGTGCTGTGCACATCTACACTTTCAGGAAGGTCTATTTCAGAACGGGTAACATGATAAAAATGGTACGGCTCTTTTTTGTATGCACGTGCTTCAGCCACGCTTACTACATCGTAAGGCAGTGTAGCAACTTTAGGAGCCATTTCTTTTGTTGGCCTTAACCCTTTAAAGGGGATGATCTTTGCCATATAAACTATCTAGCTTTTAAATATTCGTGTTCGAATTCCTGCATCACGCTCACCATCTTTTCTACAGCGGTCAAAGGTATAGCATTGTATAAAGAAACCCTAAAGCTTCCCACATAGCGGTGACCGTCGATACCGGTAATGTTTTGTTTGCTACAAAACTCAGTGAACGCAGTATCTATCTCTTTATTTTCAGTCCCGAAGCATACGTTCATTTTGCTTCGGTCTTCTTTCTTGATATTGGAATGGAAAATTGAATTTCGTTCGATCTCATTGTATAAGAGTGCAGCCTTGCGATTGTTTTCAGTCTCGATCACATCTATACCTTTTTGTTTTATCCATCTTAGCGTAAGCAACGAGGTATAAACGCCAAATACTGCAGCGGTATTCAACAAAGATCTTGCATCGGCATGAGCCTTGTAGTCCAGCATTGGCGGCAGCTTGCGTTTTATGTTGCCCAGCAAGTATTTATTCACTGCCACCAGCGTTATCCCCGCCGCACCAATATTTTTTTGCGCCACAGCATAAAACATGGCACAATTGCTATAGTCTGTTTTGCGACTGAGAATGTCGCTGCTCATATCGGCGATCAGCGGGACATTTGTTTTCGGGACATTTGGAAACTGCGTACCATATATAGTATTGTTGGTGGTGAAGTGCAGGTATGAAAGATCCTCCGGTATAGAAGCGGGCCATTCAGGCAGGTGGCGGTAATGATCGCTTTCAGAAGAAGACAGTGTTATGGCATTGCCATAGTGGGCAGCGTATTCGGCTGCATTGTGCGCCCAAAATCCACTGTCGATAAAGCCTGCGCTTTCATGCTCTCCCAAAAAGTTCATTGGGATCATGGCAAACTGCAGGCGGCCTCCGCCTTGTAGCCATAGTACTTCGTAATCGTCACCCAGGCCGCACAACTCTTTTACCAACGTACGCGATTCATCATTGATCGCTTCGAAATATTTTCCCCTGTGTTGCAGCTCCAGGATGGATAATCCTGTATTGTTGTAATTGATGATCGCCTCCGACGCTTCCTGCAATACCTCGGGAGGCAGGGCAGCAGGGCCTGAGCTGAAATTTATCTTCTTATTTCCGCTCATGTTTTTCCTCCTCTACGCTGGTGATACCACCGCTTACAGCAAACTTCATAGCCTCGGCAGCAGTCATTTTGGTTACCGCTTTTATGCTCTTTGTTTCCACTATGATCACATACCCGGAAACCGCGTAAGCATGCGGCAGGTATACGGCTACTTTATTGGCCATGCCTAAAAAAGCCATATCCTTCTGCGTCATAAATCCGATACGCCATATCTCGGGGTTGTGATTGGTGCACACCCAAACCGGTTTATTGAAACGCTTCTTATCGCCCACAAACGAGCCCATCACGTCTTTTATGGAAGAGTAGATGTATTTGATACCGGGTATATGCTGCAACAGGTGGTCGAACGCATCGAACAACATACGGCCGAGGAAGAACCTTGTACCCATGTAGCCGATAAAAGTCACCAGCGTGATAACAATCAGAAATCCCAACCCTCTTGGCAATACAGCAATAGGCACCAAAGTATCGATCCTGTCGAACACCACATAGATCACATACCCTGTGATCATGATCGGGCTTAAGATCAGCAAACCCTGCAGAAACGAGCGAAATAGTACGGTGGCGAGACGACGCATTTACAAAAAAATGACTGGCGCAAAGTTACATGATTGATACAGGTAAAACTATATTTGTTGCACAGACAAAGAATAACCAGGAAATGATGAGGCGCTCGCTGCTACTTGCTTCGGTTTTATATATGATGTCCCTTGGTGTTCAGGCCCAAACAAATGATAAATGGGCAGGAGGGGGCCTGGACGTCAATATTATAGGTGGCAAAGTGGTGAAGCATACTGCAAAATTCAGGGCAGATGTACCTGACCATTCGGGAGGATTTGAGCTGAATTATGTGCGGCAAACAGATGGTCGCAAGGACTGGCAACAGCGCAGGAGGTATCCGTTGGTGGGGTTTGGCTTTGCTTATACCAATTACGGTATGGATTCTATCTACGGCAAATGCCTGAGTATTTATCCCAATTTACAGATACCCGTTATAAGGGCAGGCAATTTCGAATGGACCTTCAAAGCTGGATTTGGGTTGGGGTACGCGACCAAACGATTTGAGCGTTTCGGATCGTGGGACACCCTGAACACCGCCATAGGCAGCCATTTCAACAACTACTCTTACTTCGCCACAGATTTTCGCTACCATGTAAATAATAACCTGGACATACAGGCAGGGTTCAATTTTTCGCACATGTCCAATGCGGCTTTCCGCCAGCCAAACCTTGGCATTAACATGTACGGCGCGCATATTGGAGCAAGGTATTACCCCGTTACCTCACGGCCAGAGCGCATTTCAACAGCATTGACCCCTTTAAAAAACAGGTGGCTGGGACAGATCCGCCTCGGGATTTCCGGAACAGAGCTTAGTGTGGCAGACGGTCCGTTATATCCAGTGTACCTGGTTTCGGCATATGCCAGCAAGCGCTACCTGAGCAAAAACAAGGCTTTTGCCGGAATCGACTATTCTTACCATGAGCATATCTACGCCTTTCAGAGGAACAACGAAATAAACGTTGGCAATGAAAAGGCCAATTCATGGAAAGGAAGCATCTTTTTTGGAAATGAGTTTCTCTACGGCCGCGTCGGGATAATGCTTCAAGTGGGTATTTATTACAAGCAAGCCGTACTCGCTGGCGACCCTTACTATGAGAAGTTGGGCGGCAATTTCTATATTATTCAAAGCGAAACAGGCATCCTGAAAGAGCTGTTTGCCAGCGTTCTTCTCAAAACTCACCAAACCCAGGCAGAACTTGTAGAACTTGGCATCGGCGCCAGCTTCTAGATCAACCCTTCGCGGATAAGATCATGCAGATGCAGCATTCCAGTGTACTTGCCTTCATTTGTTACAATGAGCTGGGTAATGTCGTGCTGGCGCATTATTTCCAGTGCGCTAACCGCGAGTTCAGTTTCCTCAATAGTTTTGGGTCCCCGGGTTAAGATATCCACTGCTTTCAGATCTGCCGGACTTGTATCCTTTTCCAGCATACGGCGGATGTCTCCGTCGGTAATGATACCTGCAATATTTCCATCGGCTTCTGTTACTACTACAGCCCCAAGGCGTTTGCTGGATATTTCATAGATGGCATCGCGAACGCTGCTGTCAGTTTTTACTTCAGGCTTTTGGTTGGTTTTGCTGAGGTCTCCAACTCGCAGGTACAACCTTTTGCCCAAGGCACCGCCGGGGTGGAAGCGCGCGAAATCCTGTGCAGAAAAACCTTTCAGGCTCAGCAGGCATACAGCCATGGCATCGCCCATTACCAACTGCGCGGTTGTACTGGTGGTGGGTGCCAGGTTATTAGGACACGCTTCTTTTTCAACTGTGGTATTAACAAAAAAATCAGCGTGTGTTGCCAGGTAAGACTGGTCGTTGCCACATATCGCGATAACCGGGTTGCCAAAATTTTTGATGAAAGGTACCAACACTTTTATCTCGGGGCTTTCGCCGCTTTTAGATATGATGATCACAACGTCATCGGGCTGTATCATGCCCAGGTCGCCGTGTATGGCGTCTGCGGCATGCATAAAGATGGCTGGAGTACCGGTAGAGTTGAACGTGGCTACGATCTTTTGTGCGATAACCGCACTCTTACCAATACCACTGACCACCACCCGTCCTTTAGAAACATGGATTGCTTCTATGGCATTAAGAAAATCTTCATTAATAAAACTCTTCAATTTTGCGACCGAACTGGCTTCCATTTCTATTGTATCCAGCGCCTGTTGCAAAACCGTGTCTTTTGAAAACATGGTGCAAAGTTAGCGCCATGTGCGATATCACACGAAAGTTTTATACTATAACGTTATCCAGCCGTATTTCTTTTCTGTATTTTTGACACGTATGAGCGAGCAGATCTCCACTTTTATTGCCAAAAGCAAGGTGAAAGCCAGCGACCTTGAGCATAAGCGCAAACTTGCTTTCAATATCCAGAAGTATGCCGAAACGGTAGTGAAGGGCAAGCAACAATTTTTTGATCTTGACCTGGCCCGCAGGCGCGCGAAGAACGTGAAGTGGAAGACCATGGAAAATCTCGACATGTACCTTGAGGAGTTTGAAAAGAACTTTACAGCACGCGGCGGCAAGGTGATCTGGGCCGAGACGGCTGACGATGCGTTGCAGGCAGTGTTAGATATCTGCAAGGAAAAAGATACAAAGCAGGTCGTGAAGTCGAAGTCGATGGTGACGGAAGAGATACACCTGAACGACTTCCTGGCCAAACACAATATCGAATCGGTTGAAACCGACCTTGGTGAATATATACAACAGCTGGATGGCGAAGCGCCTTACCACATTGTAACACCGGCCATGCACAAGAGCAAGGAAGACGTTGCGAAACTGTTTCATGAAAAGCTGGGTGTCGAGCCACATCTTTCTCCAGCCGAGCTGACACAAATAGCCCGCAAGAATCTCCGCGAAAAATATACCTCCAGCGAGGTGGGCATAACCGGTGGTAATTTTTTGATAGCTGATACCGGCGCAGTGTGCGTCAGTGAAAACGAAGGCAATGGCAGGTTATCTACCGCCTTCCCGAAAACGCATATCGCTATCGTGGGGATTGAAAAAGTATTGCCTTCTCTAAAAGACCTGTCGCTGTTCTGGCCTTTGCTGGCTACTTATGGAACGGGACAAAATGTTACAGTATATAATACCATATTTACTGGCGGCCGTCAGCAAGGCGAAGTAGATGGACCAACCGAAATGTATGTAGTGCTGCTGGACAATGGCCGCACAAATCTTTTGCGTAAAGAGGTACGTGAAAGCATGTACTGCATCCGTTGCGGATCGTGCCTGAATGCCTGCCCGGTATATAAGAACATAGGTGGCCACGCGTACGGTACAACTTATAGCGGTCCCATAGGTTCTGTGATCTCTCCGCATCTGAAAGAGATGAGCGATTTCAAGCACCTTAGCTATGCATCAAGCCTGTGTGGCAACTGTACTGAAGTATGCCCGGTGAAGATCAATATACACGAGATGCTGCTGGAGAACCGTCACATCGCTGTGGAAGAAGGTTATACAGATTTTAGTGAACGCGCCGCGTGGAAAGCCTGGAAGCTGGCAATGATGAACCGACCACTTATGAACATGGCAGGTGCAAAGGTGAAAAACAAAGTAGTGAATACACTGTTTGAGAAAAGCTGGGTGAATACGCGCGGACAGTTGCATTTTGGCAAAACGTTCAATCAACTGTGGAAAGAACGCAGTAAGCAATAGCCATAATGCAAGCGCCGATATACACAACTAAAAAAAGCAACCGGCTTATTTATGTGCTGGATTGGTTGTTTAACGAGCAGCTGAAAACCGGCTATAAGTTTATTGAAAGCGAGAACGAAGCCCGCGAAGAAAAATTTCTAATCTCGTACGGAGTAGAATTTCCAAACGCTCTTAACATACCTGATTCAGGTTTGCTTTGGGAAACAGATATCGCGCAGCAACAAATAAGAAAAGGAAGTAGGGAGAACACCCCAATTTTATTTGCAAGTGACGATGGTGCACACCAGTTGCCTTTCGATCTACTTTCCGCCATTTTTTTTCTTTTATCCCGCTACGAGGAATATTTAAGTTTCACGCCCGATAAACACGGGCGTTATCCGGCTACAAATAGCATTTTGTTTCGTGAAGGTTTGTTGGAGCAGCCTATTGTTGACGAGTGGGTTGAAAAATTCCGTCAATTGCTTCGGGCTCAGTATTCACTAGTCGTCGACGCACCGCGATTTAGCTTTCAGCCTAGTTACGATATAGACATTGCCTGGTCATACAAGTACAAAGGCGCGTATAGAACGCTGGGCGCGCTGGCAAAAAACATTTTGTCAGGAGACGTGGGCGTTGCCAAGCGGCAACTGAATGTCTTATCGGGCAAAGAGCAGGACCCATATGATAGCTTTGACTGGTTAGAGCAACTACACAAGCGTCTTGGCCTGTCGCCAAACTATTATGTGTTGGCATCTCTGAAAACAACTCCCTTCGACAAAAATATTCACCCGCAGCATCCGGAAATGCAGAAGCTCATCCGCTCACTTGCCGGTGAAGGCTCAATTGGATTACACCCTTCTTACTACGGTGATGAAAAGCAAGAATTGCTTGGAGAAGAAAAGGCGTCTTTAGAAAAGATCATTGGTAAAAAAATCACCAGTTCACGACAGCACTATATAAAGCTAACCCTGCCTGATACTTATCGTGCTTTGATGAGCATCGGGATTAGCAATGACTACAGTATGGGGTATGGAACCCACCTTGGTTTCCGTGCCGGCACCGGGCAATCATTTTTTTGGTTCGATATTCAATCAGACAAACAATCTCCGCTCCGCGTGCACCCGTTTTGTTTCATGGACACGACGGCTCATTTTGATCACGGATTGACTGTTGATGCGGCGTTTGAAAAGCTATATGAAATGGCGCAGCGCCTGAAGGCCTGCAATAGTCAGCTCACAACAATATTTCACAATTTTTCGCTGGGGACCGACAAACAATGGTCGGGTTGGAAAGAAGCATATTCGGCTTTTGTACAGAAAATTATTTCCTGATAACAACCTTTGTTCCTACACCCACGAAGGTGTAGAGTTCTTCAATATCCTTGTTCTTCAGCGCAACGCAGCCGTCTGTCCAGCCAACGCCCATCTCGATCATGTCATCACCACCTTTCCAGATGCCGTGTATGCCAATGTCACCACCTATCCTTGCCGACTGAGGAATTTTACCTTCTGCTTTTAGCTTATTGAATCTTATACGTGCTGAGTCATTTGGATAACTGAGTAACATGAATTTGTTATACTTCGAATTGGGATTTTTAGCTGAAATATGAAAAATGCCTTCCGGGGTGCACCTGTCGCCCTCCATACATTTATTCATCTTGGGATTGGGACCAAACACCGCGCGATAGTTACGCACCATGCGCTTCCTGTAAAAAACCTGGACGGTATACCTCGACTTATCGACCAGCACCATCACAGAGTCTTTGTTCAATGTATCGGGTGAGATCGGAACGCGGCGACCAACTGCCAATACTTTTGGAGTGATGGTAGTTTCGGTAATGCGCATCAAGCCCTGGCTGTACTGTATCTCGCGCACAATGTTGCCTTTGCCGTCACTATATTCTTTCAGGATCTTCAGATCGCGTGGTACATCTGTCTTCTTCTCCTGCGCCGTCGCGCAGAAAACAGTCATACCGGCAAGGACGGTAAATAATATTTTTAAGCCACTGTATTCTCTAATACTATGCTTCATAACCTAATAGCAGCGATAAAAACGGGATATACGAAACTAACGAAAAACCTTGAAAATTGCGGCGGCTGTGGCCGTTTTTAGGTTTTCTTTAGCAGGTGCGTTAAAGGCATGCGCTGTCAATTCGGCTATCTTTCTTATTTTCGATGATGCTTCCGCTGAGTTTTACAGAAGAGAATTACTTAAAGGCAATATATAGTATCCAACAACAGAATGGAATAGGTGAAGTTTCGGTGAATGAAATAGCCGAAAGGATGAATACAAGGCCGGCGACTGTAACCGATATGCTACGTAAGCTGTCGGAAAAACAACTGATCCATTACGAGAAATATAAGAAGGTGCAACTTTCTGCTACCGGCAAAAAAGAGGCGCTTGGTATCCTAAGAAAACATCGTCTCTGGGAAACCTTCCTGCATAAAAAGCTCAACTTTTCGTGGGATGAAGTTCATGAGGTAGCCGAACAGCTGGAGCATATCCATTCTCAAAAGTTAGTGGATAAGCTAGATGAATTTTTGGGCTATCCCGAATTCGACCCGCATGGCGACCCAATACCGAAGCCCAACGGCGACATGCCGTCTACTAGTGCAGTACCACTCTCAGATGCTGAGCCGAATAATCAATATAAGATAGTAGCTGTTCGCGATACCTCAACAGCTTTCCTCATGCAGTTGAAGAGATATAACCTGGAGATTGGGACACTTATTACCATATCGGAGAAAATGCCGTACGACAACAGCGTGCTGATTGAAAGCCAGGGAACCAATTACCAGCTTTCAGAGAAGATAGCGGGCAACCTTTTGGTCGTTTAGTTTTTGACTAACGGTTTTTTGTAAACAGGAACAGTAGAGCAGGGCTCTCCATACATCAGCGATTTTACCACAGGTCGAAGTTTGCTTGTAATGGCAACATAAGCCATATCAGGGATAGGCGTTTCGCCGCAGCCCTTTATCACAACTCGTTTGTCAGCATACTCAGTGACATCGATATCCGCGATACGTTGAATCAATACCTGTTTTTTCAGTTCTTCAGGAGTGCCGAAATTTACCGACGCCGCATGTGGCTGCAGGTAGGAGGCCGCCAGCATATAAGCCCACACTGGGATGATAGCATCTACAGAACAATAAAGAGATACATGCTTATTGGCGTAAGGACTCCAGTCAACCGTCTGCAGAGCCGTACGATAATCCTTTTCGCGCAATATCATCTCGCGAAACAAAAACGGCTTCAGATCGAAGGCTGCCGTTGCTTCATCTTTTAAAACGAACTCCGCAAGGTCCAGTGTTATTATCCCGCTTTCAGCGACTTTATTTACGATTGGTTCCATAAGACTCTACAAATTTACGAAAGGTTTTCGCGTCAATAACAAAACTGCCCCGGACATCCGGGGCAGTTTTAGTCAATACGGTCTTAAGATATTGTGATATTACAAATTCTGCGTATGGTATTTGATGGTTGCGGTTTTTCTAAGCACTTCCTGCATTACAGAAGCCAGCGTGTTTTTCGATTGCATATCTAACATTGCCTTTTGCTGGTTCAGGATCATTGGATCGTTAGGCATTGGTTTGTTGCCCCTCATAATAACACTGAGGTAGATAACACCGTCCTGTCCGGTAATGCCAGGTGACATTGTGTTAGGTTTGAAACCGTCGAAGAAGCAATAACCAACAGCTTTCGGCTCGTAACCGAGGTTAGGTGCAAATGGGCTAGCCAGGTTGAAAGAATCTGCTTGTTGTACAGGTTGACCAGCGGCTTGAGCTACAGCATCCAGAGATGTTGAAGACTTATACCTGTTTTTCAGCATTTCTGCTTTTTTTTCAGCCCGTACAGCTGCTTCCATGCCTGGACGCATAGCAGCGTCAAGTTTCATCAAACCTTTTTCTTGTTTGCTCGACAGTTTTGCTACAACATACCTGTTTTCCAATGCGAACACTTGAGATACATCCCCAACTTTCGCATCGTACATCCACCTGATGATCTCACGTGCAGAACCAAAGCCAGCGATCATGAAATCATTTGCTTTTACATTGTCGCCATTCCTCTTATTCAGGTTCTGCGTTTTAACTGCTTCATCAAATGCTTTTTCAGTATTGTTGCGGCCAGCAAATTCTGTGGCTTTTGCATAAGCTGCATTTTCAGTATTGTCGCCAGGATAAAGTGCCTTGCTAACCGTTGCGATCTTAACTGCAGGCTGCATACCTTTCCTTTCCAGTATTTCTATATAATGGTATCCCGCGTAAGCGTCGTTATCAACTTTCACTGTTTTTTTCTCCCCGGCACTTCCTTCAAAAGCGAAGTCAGCAAATTCTTTTGACAATTGACCTTTTTGCTGAAGGGTGAAGGTGTACTCGCCAGCTGTTTGCTTGCTGCCCGGGTCGTCGGAGTAACGTTCTACTACAGAACCAAATGGCGCACCACTTTTTATAGCAGCGATCGCACTATCCAGTTTCAGTTTTGCAGCGCTGTCGCTCAGCATTGGCTGGTTAGCATCTTCAATCTTTACAAGGATGTGCCTTACTTTAACTGAATCCGGCATGCTTTGTTTGTCCAGCACTTTTGTCATTTTGTACATACCGTTCTCGAAATATGGACCGTATACAGAACCGACAGGGGCGTTCATGATAGAGTCTGCATATAAAGACATAAATGATGCCTTGTTAACGAAAGCAGGATTGAATGGTTCTTCAGAATTGCGGTTCACAAAACTCTCTGCATCGGCAGTCGAAGAAAATTCTGTTTTGAGTTGATTCAATGATCCAAGTGCACGCGCAGTATCTTCAGAAGAAGGCGTCACGTCGAAAGAAATGTACTCAATGCTTCGTGTTGGTTCTTCAATAGTGTACTGTTTTTCTTTTTTCTTCATGTAAGCATTCAGGTCCTCATCAGTCACTTTTACTTCAGCGTCATTAATAACAGCATAAGGAACTTTTACAAACCTTGCGCTGGCAATAGTACTTTGCTCTACCAGTTGTTTGTCCAACAGGAATTTTGGAGTGTAAACAAAGTTGGTAAGCAGGTTGTTATATTTTTTATTCAGGTTATTCCTAAGCACATAAGCTTTGATAGCTTCCCATTCTTCACGGGCTTTACCAGTTGGATCGTATTGATCAACCTGTTGCTCAAAAGCTTTTACACGCTGAGGATCGAACATCCTGGTATCAGGATTTGCAAACACAGGGTATTGCTGAACGATAGGGTCTGGAGCTGCGCCATATATAAGGTCGCGCTCTTCTTCTTTAGTAGAAGCGATACCCAGTTTTTCACATTCAACCGCCATCAGCTTTTCATTGATCAGCTCACGCAGTGCCTGCTCGTTGATCTGTGCGCGTGTTGCATCGTCAAGGGTCCTTCCTTTAGAACTGTAATTATATAAGATCTCGTATTCTTTGATCCTTTGCTGGTATTCTCTGACGTCGATCTTCTCGCCATTAACGGTAGCAACACTCGAGTCCCGCCCAAACAGATCGCCGAATCTTCCGCTCGCAGCGTCCATTAATATGAAGCCCACCAATGCCAACACGATGATAAAAACCGTAAGCTTTCCGTATTTATCCCTGATTTTCTGAATTACAGCCATATAGGTTATGTATTAATTTATAAGGACGGCAAATTTAGAAGAAAAAACGACATTATGAAGCGTGGAGGCTTATTTATCAATATTATACGGATAATATATAATAAGTCGCTCTCATCAGGCTGATTTTTAAATCAGTCGAGAGGTTGGGAATAAATGTGGAATACTGTGGATTTCGTTGGTAAAAACAGGCTCATCTGCTGGAAATTTACCCAAGATGAGGTTGGCGCGATTTTTTTTAGTTGTTAATCGCTCGTTATTCACATCGGTTTACAGTATTCCCGTGGACGTTTTTACTAACGTGCACTACTATCCACATTTCCAGTATTTTATGTGAATATGCCCAACCAGCAAGGCTTTTCATTGTGAATAACCTTCGTCAGTGTGGGTATGAAATCAAAAACCTTAATTTGCAATAGGGATTCCGTTTTTGTTTCCCCAATTTCACACTGCTAATGATAATAGCTTCTTTTTAAAAAATCTTTTTATTCTTATTCTTATGGATGTGGATTTGAGAATTGCAGAGGAAAAAATCGACGAAATTGGATTTTTGAATGTGGAGATCGATCCGACTCTGGATCTTTTTGCAGAGATCGAAAAGTTGAAGAAAGAAAAGAATGCAGTGTTGTTAGCGCATTATTACCAGGAGCCGGATATCCAGGATGTGGCTGATTATATAGGAGATAGTTTGGGGCTAGCCCAGGAGGCTGCGAGGACCGAGGCAGACATTATTGTATTCGCCGGAGTTCACTTCATGGCCGAGACAGCCAAGATTCTAAATCCCAACAAAAAAGTTTTATTGCCAGATCTGAAAGCTGGATGTTCTTTAAGTGACAGTTGCCCACCTCCGGTTTTTAAACAGTTCAAGGAAAAGCATCCAGATCATTTGGTGATATCATATGTCAATTGTTCTGCGGGGATCAAAGCACTAAGTGATATTATCTGTACTTCTTCGAATGCACGCCAGATTGTGGAAAGCCTGCCGGAAGATCAGAAGATCATATTTGCACCAGACAAAAACCTGGGTGCATATATTAATAAGGTAACAGGTAGAAGCATGGTGTTGTGGAATGGAGCTTGCATGGTTCATGAAATATTTTCGTTGGAGAAGATCACCAAGTTAAAGAACCGACATCCTGACGCTAAACTTATTGCCCACCCCGAATGTGAGGATAGCGTTCTGAGATTAGCAGATTTCATAGGTTCCACGACGCAACTACTTAAGTATACACAAACCGACACCTCAAACAGTTTTATTGTTGCTACGGAAACGGGCATACTGCACCAAATGCAAAACAAGTCTCCGAGGAAAACCTTTATAGCTGCCCCGCCTGATAATGCTTGTGCATGCAATGATTGCCCGCACATGAAATTAAATACGCTTGAGAAGTTATACCTCTGTATGAAGTATGAACTACCCGAGATCGTAATGGAAGAAACAACGCGACTTGAAGCTAAGAAACCAATAGATCGAATGCTTGAAATGAGCAAGCAGCTTGGATTATAGCTGCTTGTTTAAAGTAATCGCAGTGTAAAGAATATTTACACTGTTGCTGGTATTTTGTTTTCTAAAGAAAAAATTTCTAATTTGGGTCACTTTTATCTGTTAATTTTTGTATCAAAAAAACGAGTATGAAAAAATCAGTTTTACTTAACTTAAGTCTATTGAGCATGGGCTTAACGGCTGCCGTTAATGCAGGTGCTCAAGGAACTCTTGCCTCAGACGCTGAAGTAATGGGTGCAAGGTTTATCGTAGATGCCCCGGCGTCTATCAGTGGCGTGAAAGATTTCACGTTCTCAAGCGACGGAACTACTCCCTGGGGTGGATCATTGAACACACCGGTTGAACACGTAGAAGTAGTTAAAGCTTCAGACAGTGAAGCTTGTACTTCGATCTCTCCAGTTGCTGCAGGTAAATGGGTGTTGATCTACAGGGGTAATTGTGAATTTGGTGTAAAAGCAAAGAATGCACAGACAGCTGGCGCTGCGGGTGTTATTATTTGGAACCACACACCAAACGAGTTGATAAACATGGGTGCTGGTGCTGTTGGTGCGACTGTTACTATACCAGTTACATTCGTTTCAAATGCTGATGGCCGTGCTATGACCAACCAGTTGTCAGCGGGTACTCCAGTTTTCGTTTCTATTTCTAAATGGGGTTTTAATAAAGCGCACGATCTGGCAATCGTTCCTGGTACGCCTGCACCTCCTCCAGGTCTTGCAGTGCCAATCAGCCAGTTTGATGGTACAGACATTCCTCAATACAGAGGTTATGTTGGTGGTTATGTAGCTAACACCGGTAACAATACCGAAAACAATGTTAAGCTGATTGCAAACGTTAGCTGGACTCCAACAGGCGGCAGCACTAGCCCTTACTACTCGGATACAGCAACTGCTGCTACATTCCCTACTGCAGATTCTATTAAATACGATCTGTTCTCTCCAGATCATTTTAGCTTCACTCCAAGCGGTACAGGTCGTTACGATTTCAACTACGCTGTTTCAGCTGATGATGCTGATGGATTCGCGTTCGATAATACGCATAATTTTTCTCTTAATATCACTCCGAATGCGTTCAGCCGTGGTCGTATCAATGTTCAAACACAAGAGCCGATCGTTACTAACCATAACAGGTTGGCTGATGCAGCTTCGAGCCTGACTTGGGGCCCGCTGTTTTACGTGAAGAAAGGTGGTTATCATATGAGCCACGTTATCTTCTCTGTAGCTGATCAGGATACTAGCGATCACGATCTGACTGACAGGAACGATGGTCTGGTGGAAGTATTTGTTTTCAAATGGACAGATGGTTCTAATGGCGGTCCAGCCGACGAAAGGATCCAGTCTGAAGAGCTGACTATTAAAGGTATCGCTGTTAAGAAGTTTACTACTCTCGATTCTAACAAGACTATGCTGAGCGCTTACATAGGCGATGCAGTTAGCGGTGCACCTGCACAAATCGTTACTGAGTCTAACTCTTACTATTGGTTTGCTGCGAACCTGAACACAGTATTCGCATTGAGCTCTGACAGGAACGCAAATTACCACGCTCGTACAGCTGCTGCTATGAAGTATGCTACAAGTAAAACTCCGGACTTCTGGTCGCCTGCTTTTATCGGTAGCGCTACCGATATCGCTCAGAACCCAGGTACCGATATCCGTATGTTCCCATTCGGTTTTGCTACCAGCAACATCGATTCTTTGACGGTTCCAAATGGTTCTGCTGTTCCTGCGATGACGTTCATCCAAGGTGTGTTCCCGGTAAATGTAAAAGAGACTGCTAAGGTTTCTGCTGATCAGTTCACTGTTTACCCTAACCCAGCTGTATCAAACGTTACTGCTAAGATCGGCCTGGCTAGCGCTACTGAGAAACTGCACATCAAGATCATCGATGGTCTAGGTCGCCAGGTTTATTCTGAAGTTCGTAAGAATGTACAGAATACTGAAGTTACTCTGCCTGTTACAAACTTGGCTGCAGGTAACTACTACATGATCATGATTTCTGATAATAATGCAATGGCAAGGCCTTTTACTATAGCAGGTAAATAAGCTAAGCTTAAAAAAGGATAAAGGCGGATCAATTGATCCGCCTTTATTTTTTGTATACCACTTTGCCTTTTACAATTGTGTAGAGAACCTTGGCGGTTCGAATGTCTTTTTCGCTTGCAGTAAGTAGGTCTGTATCCAGAATAGTTAGGTCTGCGTCTTTTCCTGGCTCAATACTTCCTTTGTCTTTTTCAAGAAATACACTTTTTGCTGCCCATATGGTCATACCTCTCAGTGCGTCTTTTCTGCTTAGTGCGTTCTCTTTTTGAAAACCATTCTCAGGGTTGCCTGAATTGTCTTTTCTTGCCACTGCCGTATAGAATGTAGCAATAGGACTTATCGCTTCTACAGGGAAATCCGTTCCTAATGCTATCCAACCATTTTGTTTTAGCAGATCATTGTAGGCATATGCTTCGTGTATACGATGAGGGCCCAATCTTGTTTCTGCCCAAGGCATATCTGAAATTGCATGTGTGGGCTGAACAGAAGGCACGATAGAGTAGTGGCCAAACTTATCGTAGTCTGACAGGTTTACAACCTGGGCGTGTTCTATCCGCCATCTTTTGTCGTTTTTTCCCAGGAGATGGTGACCATACATATCCAGGATAATTCGGTTAGCGCTGTCTCCAATAGCATGTGTACACAATTGCCAGTTGTATTTCATTGCGAGTGCTGCTAGTTTATCCAGTTGCGAATAAGAGGATAGGAGCATTCCCTTATGGCCAGGCATATCGGAATATTCTTTAAGCAGGCATGCACCTCTAGATCCAAGCGCACCATCAGAATATAGTTTGATGCCGTTTATCTGGAGCTGTCCCTGTTTAAAGGGGCCTTTTGCGGCGAAGGAGGAGAGGGTTGATTCATCCTGTGACAGGAGTAGGCTGTTGCCAATTGATAGCTTTCTGTCATTGTATAAGGTAAGTAGAAGATTAATAACGTCTGTTTTCACCCCGCAGTCGACCACCTCGGTCAGTCCTTCTGCGTAACATTCTTTCTCTGCATCCACCAGGTAGGTAGTAGCGATATCTTTTGGGAGCAGTGGAATAAGGCTTTCTACTGGTTCTGAAGCATTGTCTATCAGTATTCCGGTATGGCTGTACTTTGGTTTACTCCAGCCAGGTCCAAGGCCTTCTGATTGGCTAAAACAGCATGGCCATCTATTCTTTTCAATATCACAGGTTTATCTGGGAATAGCTTATCGAGGGTATCTTTTGTAGGGAATTGTTTGTTTGTCCAGTCATTTTGGTCCCAGCCTCTGGCGTATATCCAAGTGAGTTTGTTGGTTTGTTCGTAAGTAACCAATCGTTTTATAACATCATTAAAGGAGGTAGTGCCTACAAGGTCACATTTATAGGCATCCAGGGCATATCCGCTAAAGTGGCAATGGGCATCTATAAAGCCGGGGTATATAGCGGCATGAGGTAGGTTTAAGGTTTGTTTTGTTGCGTATTGTTGTGTGATAACTGTTTTATCGCCTGTGAAGACAATCTTTCCCTTGTCTATGACAACACCATCTGTTTGGTTGAAGGATGAATCTGCGGTATAGGTTTTACCATAAATAATAAGGTCCACCGGTTGTTGACAGTAGACTGCGGCAGATATTAGTGAAATAACGGTGGTCAGTAAGTATTTCATAGCTTAAAGATATAAGGTTCCACGTGAAACAATATGATTAATAAAGAGCCTTATGTTTCACGTGGAACTCTATTAGCGTTAGTGCACAATAGAAGTTTCACGTGGAACAATATGGAGTGTTAAAATGATAGCAATGTTCCACGTGGAACTATTATAACAATTCTATAATAGCTTACCAGTTCGTACCTTTGCACCCTTATGTTTCCAAAGTACGATGTTATTGTAGTAGGTGCCGGCCATGCAGGTTGTGAGGCTGCTGCCGCTGCTGCTAATATGGGTTCCAAGGTCCTGCTTATCACCATGAATATGCAGATGATTGCGCAGATGAGTTGCAACCCGGCAATGGGTGGTATAGCTAAGGGGCAGATTGTTAGGGAGATCGATGCATTAGGTGGGTATAGTGGTGTCGTTAGCGATAAGAGTATGATCCAGTTCCGCATGCTTAATAAGTCTAAGGGGCCGGGCATGTGGAGTCCCCGTACGCAAAACGACCGCATGT
Organism: Polluticoccus soli; assembly: GCF_029269745.1. NCBI lineage: Bacteria > Pseudomonadati > Bacteroidota > Chitinophagia > Chitinophagales > Chitinophagaceae > Polluticoccus > Polluticoccus soli. The sequence continues at coordinate 1,508,424 of NZ_JARJHT010000001.1, forward strand.
TGTTTGCATCTACGTGGAGGGATATGCTGGAGGCTACTCTAAATGTTGACTTTTGGCAAGATATGGTTAAGTCCCTCATTGTTTCACGTGGAACAGTTGAAGGAGTGGTGACCGGAATGGGGCAGCATATCTATGGTAAAACAGTGGTCCTGACAAACGGTACTTTTCTAAACGGGGTAATACATATCGGAGAGAAACAGTTTGGCGGTGGCCGTATGGGTGAAAAAGGAGCAACTGGACTTACTGAGCAGCTTGTAGAATTAGGTTTTGAAAGCGCAAGGCTTAAAACCGGAACACCTCCAAGAGTAGACGGGCGTAGCCTTGACTATTCAAAAATGGAAATACAGAATGGAGATGAAGAAATAGTAGGGTTCTCATACCTGCCTATCGACCGAATCAAACCTAGTCAGCAGCGTCATTGTTGGGTAACCTATACAAATGAAGAAGTACACGGCATTCTGAAAACCGGCTTCGAGAAATCCCCCATGTATCAGGGGAGGATAAAAGGGAGTGGCCCAAGGTATTGCCCAAGCATAGAAGATAAGATCAGCAGGTTTGCAGAACGTGAACGCCACCAGCTTTTTGTTGAGCCAGAAGGGTGGAATACAGTAGAGATCTACGTTAACGGGTTTAGCACATCTCTTCCGGAAGATGTTCAATACAAAGCAATAACAATGGTGCCCGGTTTTGAGAACTGCAAGTTCTTTAGGCCGGGTTATGCTATCGAGTACGACTATTTTCCACCTACACAGTTGAAGTTCACCCTGGAAACTAAACTCATCAGGAACCTTTTCTTTGCTGGACAGATAAATGGAACGACAGGATATGAGGAAGCTGCCTGCCAGGGATTGATGGCCGGCATCAACGCACACCAAAATGCACTAGATGCCGAACCTGTTGTTTTACAGCGAAGCGATGCATACATCGGGGTACTGATAGACGATCTGATAAATAAGGGAACAGATGAGCCTTACCGCATGTTTACCAGTAGGGCAGAGTTCAGGACGCTATTGCGACAAGATAATGCAGACCTCCGTTTGACTGAGCTTGGATATAAACTAGGACTGGCTAAGGAAGACCGGGTGGCGCTGGTTCGCGAGAAGAAAGAAAAGATCGAAAAAATAAAGGCCTTGCTGGCCGAGTTCCCTATAGAACCCGCACAAGTGAATGATTTCCTGGAGGCAAATGAATCTACGCCTTTAATTGAAAGAGCCAGGGCTATGAAGTTGTTGCTTCGGCCCGGCATAGGTTTGAAAGAACTGATGACGGCTATTCCTTCGCTGGAGGAAGCAATAAATGAAAATGATCAGTTGGTTCTGGAGCAGGTTGAGATACAGGTGAAATACGACGTGTATATCGAAAAAGAAAAAGAGCTGGTTAAAAAGATGGCGACCCTCGAGAATCTAACTATACCAGAGAGCTTTAATTATGATAAGCTGACAGCTTTATCGATGGAAGCCAGGCAAAAGCTAACTAAGATAAAACCCGGAACACTGGGACAGGCTAGCCGCATCAGTGGTGTCAACCCCAGCGATGTGCAGATTCTAATGGTTTACATGGGACGGTAATGGATATTCTGGCATCTATAACGCACTATTGTAAATACCAGGAACGCTGCCATAGCGAAGTGCGGGATAAATTGTTTGAGCTTGGATGCAGAGGGGCTGAGGTGGACGAACGCATAGCCGACATGATCGCTGGCGGTTTTCTGAATGAAGAACGATATGCGCGAGCCTACGCAAGGGGCAAGTTCCGCATGAAACAATGGGGACGCGTAAAGATCACCCAACAACTAAGGTTGAAGAAGGTATCAGATTACTGCATAAAAAAGGGGCTTACAGAAATCGATGCAGAAGAATATGAAAACGTGATCGTAAAAGTTCTGGATAAAAAATTGACAGAACTTAAGTCGGAAAAAAACATTGTAGCGCGGAAAGGAAAGATGTACCGTTATGCAATTCAAAAGGGATACGAATCGGAAATCTCACTCAGCATCATCAACGAAATGATCAGAAGACCAAAATAGGTAGAGCTCCAACTATTAAGTATATTTACAAAAAAGCCGAAAGATGGTACAGCAGGTTACAGAGGGGGTTAGCATTACTGTCGAAACATTTTATCAGCCGGCGCAATCAAACCCTGTCGGTTCTGAGTTTCTCTTCGCATATCGCATAACTATCGAAAATCTGAGTGACGTCCCCGTGAAACTTCTCCGTCGTCATTGGTATATTTACGATAGCAATGGCTCCTTCCGCGAGGTAGAAGGTGAAGGGGTTGTAGGGCAACAACCTATCATTGAATCTGGTCAAAGCTACCAATACGTATCGGCAGCTAATCTTAGAAGTGAAATAGGGAAAATGTACGGTAACTACCAAATGGAAAATCTGTACAACAAAAAGCTTATCACTGTGGCCATACCTGAATTTCAGCTCATGGCGCCTTTCAAGCTTAATTAACAATTTTACATCATTTTATTGAATTATTGGCAATAATTCCATTGCGGCATTTTTAAGTTCCACGGAGAGGGTTAAAAAATTATGTCCATGGTATTCTTTTGTAAGTAAATGGAATGTATATTTAAATTAGAATTTAATATACATGACACGTATTTACCGCTTTGCGCTGGTGCTTATCGCCTTGATAAGTATCAGACCGCACGTATCTGCTCAGTGCGACCCAATCTTAAGAACCGACAGCACCCAATGGCTTTTCAATGGTGCCGTATTAGCCAGCGATAAAGTTGGCAATACATTATATGTTGGTGGCAATTTTACAACAATGTCGAGGTACGCAGGAGGCTTCGTAAACATTGATGCAGCTACTGCAAATCCGCTGGCGCTTGGCAGCTGGCCAAAAGTAAACGGCGTTGTTAATACTGTTATCTCTGACGGTACCGGTGGTTATATCATAGGTGGCAGCTTTACGCAGGTGGGCACGACCTCGCGTAGCAATATTGCCCAGATCAATTCAAGTGGGCAGGTTACATCATGGAGCCCTACTGCTGATGGTGTTGTTAATACGCTTGCACGTTCTGGCAGCACTATATATGTAGGTGGTGCCTTTTTTAATATTGGTGGACAGCCACGTAACAGGATCGCTGCCATAGACTTGGCTTCCGGAGCAGCGACCAGCTGGAATCCTTCATCAACCGGTGTGGTTAATACTATTGCTGTAAGTGGTACTAACGTGTATGCAGGCGGAAGCTTCGCAAACATAGGTGGACTACCAAGAAATAATATCGCTGCACTGGATGCAACTACAGGTAATGCTACAACCTGGGATCCATCAGCCAGCTCTTCGGTAACTAAAATAATGATCAACGGCACGACCGCATACGTGGCAGGTAATTTCGCTATCATCGGCGGTCAGACCAGGAATTTCATAGCCGCAGTAAGCACTACTACCGGCCTGGCAGGCACGTGGAACCCTTCTCCAAACAGCCCTGTAATGGATTTCGAAATGAACGGTTCCAACATTTTGGTAGCCGGTTCTTTTTCGTCAATAGGCAGCCAGTCACGTAATGGTTTTGCAGAAGTAGATCCGAGCCTTGGTAACGCAACAAGCCTCAACTACTTGTTGCCCGCATCAACAGCTGTGTACGATATCAAATTATTTGGGAATGACCTGTACCTGGGGGGTACCTTCACGCTTACCTCAGGCCAGTCAAATCTAATTAAGATAAATAAGGCGCTTGGTACTATTACGCCATGGGAATGCAATCTCACAAGCGCTCCTGTGCGTGCAATAGAAGCTACAGCGACAAGAGTAGTAGCAGGCGGTTCGTTTAGCAACTATGTAAAAACAAGACAACGTATTGCAGCTATCGATTTTCTGACTGATACATTGATCAACTGGAGCACGACGGTAAACAGTACTGTAAACGCGATCGCTGCCACTCCAACTACCGTATATATCGGCGGTGCCTTTACCACAGTTGGTGGAACAACTAGAAACAGACTAGCCAGTGTGGATGCAACCACGGCGGCGCTCAGCACCTGGAACCCTGCACCGAGTAGCACTGTAAACGCTTTGAAATTAAATGGTAACACGCTTTATGTTGGCGGTGCGTTTACTTCGATAGCAGGAAATACGAGGATCTGTGCTGCATCATTCGACATTACCTTAAATACTTTGTTGTCGTGGAATCCACAGTTCAACAGCGGTGCTGTAAACGCAATCCTTATTAGTGGGTCAGAAGTATATTTTGGCGGTACGTTTACACAGGCGCAAAGCGTTACAAGAAACAGGCTGGCTTCTTTCAACCTGTCAACAGGTCTTGTGAGCGGTTGGAATCCTAATGCTGATGGAACAGTAACCTCGCTTGCACAGAATGGATCCAGCATTTATGCTGCGGGTTCATTCAATAATATCGGTTCACAATTTGCTCCCAGATTGTCAGAGATCAGTCAATCTACAGGCGTTGCAACAACCTGGGCTCCTTATCCCAGCGGTACTGTTAACTCGATAGCTATCGATGGCGGAAGGGTATTTGTCGGAGGTAGCTATGCTAACAACGGTGGTGTTGCACGTACCAATCTGTCTTCCGTTGAAACTGCTACAAGCAATGCAACAAGCTGGGATCCTGCAGCAAGCAGCACAGTGAATTATATAGGTATTCATAGCGGCAGAATGATCGTTGGCGGTTCGTTTAGCACTATTAGCGGTAGCAGCTACCCTAACGCAGTGCAATACAATTTGAAGGAAACTGCACCAGTTGTTAGCATTACTGGCAGATCAGTAATATGTGCATCAACTTCTGTAACGTTTACAGCATTCACAGATGTGGCTGGCGCTACTTATCAATGGAAGCGCAATAGCCTGAATGTAGGTACTAACAGTGCTACATATACGGTAGTCCCTGCGAACAACGACCAGATACAGGTAGTGATAACTGCGCCTGTGGGTAGCTGCTACAGCCCAACCACAGCGACAAGCAATACAATAACAGTTACGACAACAAGTGCGGTGACACCAACTGCCAGTGTAACAGGAAACTTTACGGTTTGCTCAGGAACTTCAACAACATATACTGCAAATACGAACGTTGCTGGTGGAACTTATGTATGGCGAATCAATGGAAACCCAACGGGTACCAGCGGTTCAACTTTCACGTATGTTCCATCTAACGGCGACCAGATATCGGTGCAGGTATTTCCGCCAACAAACGGGTGCTTCACACTGGCATCGGTAACAAGCGCAACTCAGACCATCACAGTAAATGTTCCTGTAGCACCAACCATCAGCATCTCAACACCAAACACTACGATCTGCGACGGAACTTCAGTTACATTTACGGCAACAACGAATGTTACAGGTGGTACATACCAGTGGAAAGTAAACGGCGTTGGCGCTGGCACTAACGCAAGCACATTCACCACATCTACACTGACCAACGGTGCAGTTGTTACCTGCGATATCACAATACCTGTTGGCGGATGTTTCACGGCAAACTCTGCTACCAGCAGCAGCATTACCATGACGGTGAACCCAAATGTTGTACCTACGCTTACCATTTCAGGAAACACATCTCCTTGTACCGGTTCTTCTACAACTTACACAGCAACAACAAATGTTACAGGTGCTTCGTACCAGTGGAAAAGAGGAGCCGCTAACATTGGCACTAATAGCTCAACGCTCACGTATGTGCCAACATCAGGCGACGTGATCACATGCGTAGTAACAAATCCACTGGGAAGTTGTTATACAACAGCAACTATTACCAGCAATGCGCTCACCATTACTCCTATGACTACCCTAACGCCGACAGCCAGCATTGCTGGTAGTACAACGGTATGCCAGGGTACTACTGTTACTTACACAGCTACTACTAACGTGGCAAATGCCACTTACCAATGGAAAGTGAATGGCATTAACGCGGGTAGCAACAGCTCTACGTTCTCCTTTACTCCTGCAAACGGTAACACGGTGCAATGTGTAGTTACACGCCCTGTTGGTCAAGGGTGTTATACTGTTAACTCTGCAAACAGCAACATCTTAACGATTACAGTAAACGCACCGGCAACACCAACATCAACTATTGCTACAGTACCAGCAGGTAATACTTCGGTATGCTCTGGTACACCGGTAGATTTCGCTGCAGCGACAAATGTTCCAGGCGGCACTTATCAATGGAAAGTGAACGGAGGTAATATTCCGGGCGCGACAGCTAGCACGCTCACATTTACACCGTCGAATCTTGATGTTATTACATGTACGGTAACTGTTCCATCCGGCGCATGTTTTGCTCCGTCGTCCGCAACAAGCGCCGGCATCACGATGAATATTATTACATCTACCGTTCCAACCATATCGATCGTTTCGGGTGGGAATAACGTTTGTGCTGGTACTACTGTGACGTACACCGCAGCAACAAATATCGTCGGCGGTACTTATCAATGGAAAGTGAATGGAGGAAATGTCGGAACCAATTTCAATACGTTCAGCTATACGCCAGTTAACGGTGATATTGTTTCATGCGTGATCAACGTGCCTGCAACCGGATGTTTCACATCGCCTACTGCAGCTAGTAACAATATCCTGATGCAGATCGAAACCCCGCTGAACCCAACCGTGACTGTTACGCCGAGTGCAACCACGGTTTGTGCGGGTGCAACTGTAAACTATACGGCTACTACAAATGTTACTGGCGCCTTCTACACATGGAAAGTAAATAGCGCAACAGTCGGAACTAACTCGCCGGCGTACAGCTATCAACCAATAGACGATGATATCGTACTCTGTATCGTAACAACACCTCCAGGCTGTTTCACAACAAACGTTGCTGGTAGTGTCATAGTGGTAATGACTGTAACTCCGCCAAACAGCCATCCTTTCAATATCGGAGCTCCAGGCATTGCTGAGGTAGGTTCAACAGTTAACGTTGGTGCAAATGTTCAATCTGCCGTAAGCAGCTACTCGATTAAGTGGTATAACAAAGGCGTTCTGTTTGCGACAACAAATACCAACACTACTTCTTATGTGAAAGGCCAGGGTATCGATACCATCACTGCGGTAATTACGCCTACAGATGCTTGTTATGCAGTTACTACCTCTGTTCCGGTATATGTATACTCTGTTGGAACAGGTGTAAATGATATAACAAAAGGTTTGATCAGCATCTATCCTAACCCATTCCAGGACAAAGTGACCATTGCAGGCACTAAGGCCGGAGACAAAGTCGTACTTTACGATGTGACCGGTAAAAAGCTCATGAACTGGGAAATAACTGAAACTCAGCCAGACCACGTGCTGAACATCGGAGATCTTCCAGCAGGGTCATATATGCTGCGTGTTACTGATGCAAACAATCAGCCGAAGATCAACCAGACATTGCAAAAGATGTAATTATTGATTTTTATAATAAAAAGGGGCGGATATCCGCCCCTTTTTCGTTTAAATACGGTGACGGCGGGTATTATTAACTTATTAATAATGGCTTTAAAGCTTTAAATCCGTACCTTTGCGCGACTTTTTAATAAAATAGACTGCACAACAGTACGAGTCTGAAGGGTTAGGTACTGGGGCGGAGACAAACAACGCACATGAATATTCGCAATATAGCCATCATCGCGCACGTCGATCACGGCAAAACAACACTGGTAGATAAGATATTACATGCCACAAAGGTATTCCGCGACAATCAGGAAACCGGTGAGCTGATAATGGATAGCAACGACCTGGAGCGTGAACGCGGTATCACTATCTTGAGTAAGAACATCTCAGTTACATATAAAGACGTTAAGATCAACGTTATCGATACTCCAGGCCACGCCGACTTCGGTGGTGAGGTAGAGCGCGTACTGAAAATGGCTGATGGCGTGATCCTGCTGGTGGACGCCTTTGAAGGCCCGATGCCGCAAACAAGGTTCGTACTTCAGAAGGCATTGCAGCTGAATCTTAAGCCAATCGTTGTTATCAACAAGGTTGACAAACCAAACTGCCGTCCTGACGAAGTGCACGATGCAGTATTTGAATTATTCTTCCAACTGGACGCTTCTGAAGAACAGCTGAATTTCACTACGCTGTATGGTTCTTCAAAGCAGGGCTGGTTCAATACTTCGTTAGATCAAACCGACAGCATCACTCCGCTGCTGGATACTATACTTGAAAAAGTACCCGAACCCAAAGTATCCGAGGGTAACCTGCAAATGCAGATCACCTCTCTGGATTACTCTACATTCCTTGGCCGTATCGCCATCGGTAGGGTTGTTCGCGGAAGCATCAAAGAAAACCAACCAGTTATGCTTGGCAAAACTGATGGCTCGTTTGAACGCAGCCGTGTGAAAGAGCTCTATGTATTTGAAGGCATGGGCAAGAAAAGAGTGGCTGAAGTGGGCGCCGGTGATATTTGCGCTGTTGTTGGTATTGAAGGTTTCCAGATCGGTGAAACGATCGCAGATGCTGAAAATCCTGAATCATTGCCTATGATTCCAATTGATGAGCCGACGATGAACATGCAGTTCAGCATCAATAACTCGCCATTCTTCGGCCGTGAAGGTAAGTTCGTAACAAGCCGCAACCTGCGCGACCGCTTAACCAAAGAACTGGAAAAGAACCTGGCACTGCGCGTTAGCGATACAGACGATGCCGATAAATTCCTGGTGTATGGCCGTGGCATTCTTCACTTGAGCGTACTGGTAGAAACGATGCGCCGCGAAGGCTACGAGCTGACTGTAGGACAGCCGCAGGTAATTGTAAAAGAAATTGACGGCCGTAAGTGCGAGCCATATGAAATATTGGTAGTAGACGTTCCGTCTGAATTCAGCGGTAAAGTGATAGACCTGGTGACACAAAGGAAAGGAGAAATGATGGTGATGGAAACCAAAGGTGAAATGCAACACCTGGAATTCGATATGCCATCACGTGGCCTGATAGGTCTGCGTTCGCAAATGTTGACCAATACAGCCGGTGAAGCTGTAATGGCACACCGTTTCAGCGAGTACAAGCCATGGAAGGGTGTGATCCCTGGCCGTAACAATGGCGTGCTGCTGGCGAAAGGTGCCGGTAGTTCAACAGGGTACTCTATTGATAAATTACAGGATCGCGGATCTTTCTTCATAGACCCAGGAGAGGAAGTATATGCTGGTCAGATAATCGGAGAACATATTAAACCGGGAGATCTTGTGGTGAACATCGTGGAAGGTAAAAAGCTGACCAACATGCGCGCCAGCGGTAGCGATGATGCAACCCGTATTGCGCCGAAGATCCAGATGACACTCGAAGAATGCATGGAATATATCCAACAGGATGAATGCATCGAGGTAACTCCTCAAAGCATCCGCCTCCGTAAGATCATGCTGGACGAAGAAGACAGGAAGAAATACCAGAAAATGTTGAAAGCAGAAGCCTAACAATATAAATAGCCCCGCAAGGGGCTATTTTTTTGAAATGAGTCGATAGGCAAGAAGTCTGCATCATTCCTTAATTTTGAAGTATGAATACCGAACAGAAGCTGCGTAAAACCCTCTCGGAGAGAATAATGATACTGGATGGCGCCATGGGTACCATGATACAGCGCTATAAGCTGCAGGAAGAAGACTACCGCGGCAACAGGTTCAAGGATTGGCATGTGGACGTGAAAGGCAACAATGATCTGTTGGCGCTTACCAAACCCGAGATACTGGAGGAGATCCATTACCAATATCTCAACGCTGGTGCGGATATAATTGAAACTAATACCTTCAATGCACAGGTAATATCGCTGGCCGACTACGAAATGCAGTCGCTGGCTTACGAGATAAACGTAGAATCTGCAAAGCTCGCAAAGCGTGCTGCTGCTAAATACATGGCCGAACACCCCGGTACAGAAAAATTTGTAGCCGGTGCCATTGGTCCGATGAACAAAACACTGTCGCTTTCGCCCGACGTAAATAATCCTGGTTATAGGGCGGCTACTTTCGATGAAATTGCTAGTGCATATTACGAGCAGGTGAAAGGATTGATAGATGGCGGCGCTGATATCCTGATCATCGAAACCATTTTCGATACGCTCAATTCAAAAGCTGCGATCTACGCGGTTAACAAATACTTCCGCGATACTAAAAAAGAACGTGTTCCGGTAATGATATCAGGAACGATCACCGATGCGTCAGGTCGTACGTTGAGCGGCCAAACGCTGGAAGCGTTCATGATATCGGTTATTCATGCCGAGCCACTGAGCATTGGCCTGAATTGCGCCCTCGGTGGCGAACAAATGCGTCCCTATGTAGAAGAGCTGGCCAATATTGCTCCCTGCTTTATAAGCTGCTACCCTAACGCCGGTCTGCCAAACGCTATGGGCGAGTACGATGAAACGCCGGAGCATACAGCTTCTGTTGTTGGCGAATTCGCCAGCCAGGGCTGGATCAATATAGTAGGTGGCTGCTGCGGTACCACTCCGGATCATATCCGCGCTATTGCGATAGAAATGAAAAAACACCAACCAAGACCATTACCGGTTCTGGAAACTGCATAAAGAAAAAGGGCTGCAACTGCAGCCCTTTTTTTATTTGCCTTTAAAAACCGGTTTTCTCTTTTCGAGGAAGGCATTTACACCTTCTTCAAAATCTTCTGAAGCTCCTGCCTGCACCTGCAGTTCTTTTTCCATCGCCAGCTGTTGGTCAAGGTTATTGCTGTATGACTCATTCATCAGGCGTTTTGTAAGGCCCAATCCTTTTGTCGGCATTTGTGCCAAGATCGTAGCGATCTTTTTTGTTTCTGCTTCAAAAGTATCGTCAGCAAAGCTTTTATAGATCATGCCCATGCTTACTGCTTCTTCAGCACTTACTTTGTCACCCAGCATAGTAAGTGCCAGTGCTCGCTGCATTCCTACCAATCGGGGTAGGAAGAACGTCCCGGCGCTATCTGGTATTAAAGCGATCTTACTGAACGCTTGTATGAAGCTGGCGCTGTTGGTTGCCAACACGATATCACAGGCCAGCGCAATATTAGCGCCCGCACCCGCCGCTACCCCATTCACCGCTGCTACGATTGGTTTCTCGATCTTGCGCAGGCGCTGAATAATTGGGTTGTAATGCTCCCGCACGATCTGTTCCAGCTCTGGTCCGTTTGGATCTATCGCCTCTCCCAAGTCCTGGCCAGCACAGAATGCCTTGCCGTTACCTGTTATGTAAATACAGCGAATGCTTTCGTCGTTTTCGCAATTGTCCAGCGCTTTTTGAAAGGCCAGCGCCATTTCGCGGTTAAAACTGTTGAATTTATCGGGGCGGTTGAGCGTGATGTACGCCACTCCGTTGTCTGTTGTAAAGAGGATCGAGCTCATAGCGGCAAAAATAACGGGGATTTTAATAATTAACTATATGCCTATTGCTTGCTATCTTCATAGCCGATTTCCCAGACGGTTATGTTAGTAAAAGTATTTGGCAGTGCTGTGCATGGTGTAGACGCTATCACGATCACCATAGAAGTAGATACCCCTGGCGGGAAAACAGACTACGTTATCGTGGGGCTGCCCGACAATGCGGTAAAAGAAAGTATTGAGCGTATTATATCGGCCATCAAAAATGTCGGCTTTGAGCGGCCGCGGATGAAAGTAGTGGTCAACATGGCGCCCGCTGATATAAAGAAAGTTGGCGCAGCTTACGATCTTCCGATCGCTATTGGTTGGCTCGCCGCAAGCGATCAGCTTGCGTCAGAGGAACTTGGCCAGTATATCATGATGGGTGAACTGTCGCTAGACGGCTCGCTACAGCCAGTGAAAGGTGCGTTGCCTATCGCCATACAAGCAAGGAAAGAACAATTCAAAGGATTGATATTACCAAAAGCCAATGCGCGCGAAGCAGCGTTGGTCAATAATCTCGACGTGTATGGTGTAGAGCATATTTCAGAGGTAATCGGCTTTTTCAACAAGACGACCGAGCTGAAGCCAGTAACCGTAAATACACGAGAGGAGTTCTTCGATGCCCAGGCTCATTTTGAGTTTGACTTTAACGATGTAAAAGGACAAGAGAATGTAAAACGCGCTTTGGAAATAGCGGCAGCAGGCGGGCATAATGCTATCCTGATAGGACCTCCGGGTGCCGGTAAAACTATGTTGGCCAAGAGGCTGCCTACGATCTTGCCACCCCTTACTCTGCACGAAGCACTTGAAACAACCAAGATACACTCGGTAGCAGGCAAACTTGCGTTCAATACATCCCTCATAGCCCAGAGACCGTTCCGTTCGCCACACCATACTATAAGTGATGTGGCACTGGTGGGTGGCGGCGGTACACCGCAACCTGGAGAAATTTCCTTAGCTCATAATGGTGTTCTTTTTCTCGACGAGCTACCTGAATTTAAACGCACGGTACTAGAGGTAATGCGCCAGCCAATGGAAGAACGCCGCGTTTCGATATCACGCGCCAAAGTCAGCATCGATTTCCCAGCCAGCTTTATGCTGATCGCGTCAATGAATCCCTGTCCATGTGGATATTTTAACCACCCGGAAAAAGAATGTACCTGTGCGCCGCCAATCGTGCAACGATATCTAAACAAGGTATCCGGTCCGCTCCTCGACAGGATAGACCTGCATGTGGAGGTCACGCCGGTGTCATTTAACGAACTCTCCTCAAAACAAACATCCGAACCAAGCGTTGATATACGGGACCGCGTAATAAAAGCGCGCGAGCTGCAGGCAAAACGGTTTGAAGACCAGACAGGCATTTACTGTAATGCGCAAATGAGCAGTAGACAGCTCAAAGAGATCTGTACCATAAATGCAGTTGGGCAAACGCTGTTAAAAACTGCAATGGACCGGTTGAACTTATCGGCCCGTGCATACGACAGGATATTAAAGGTTTCAAGGACAATAGCTGACCTCGCAGATAGTGCGGACATCAAACCGGAACACCTGGCCGAAGCAATACAATATCGAAGCCTTGACCGTGAAGGCTGGGCGGGGTAACCTAAACCTGGATATGAAAAAAGCACACTGGGGCTATTTGATCGTTGCAATGATCATTGCCGTTCCCCTATTTGGCAACCTGGATAGGCTGCCATTATTAGAGTGGGATGAATCGCGCCTCGCAACAAATTCCCTTGAAATGTTGGGCGGATCACGGAACCTGCTGGTGCCTACATTCGGCGGGGTACCCGACATGTGGAATTGCAAACCGCCGTTTCTTATCTGGATACAGGCCTTGTCAATGAAAGCATTCGGCATCAACGAGCTCGCATTGAGGTTGCCGTCAGCTGTGGCTGCAAGCATTCTATGCCTTTTTCTTTTCTGGTCTGTAGGTCTAAAATTGCGCAAGCCCGTACTCGCAATTATTGCTTGTGCAGTACTGGTAACTTCAGAAGGATATGTAAGCACGCATGGAACAAGGACCGCAGATTATGATTCTATGCTGACGTTGTTTACTACAATGTATGGCATGTTGTTCTTTCTTTTTTTTGAGGAAAGAAAACTTAAGTATCTATATGCGGCATTTGCCTGTCTCGGTCTTGGGGTTTTGACAAAAGGAGTTGCAGCAATGTTTTTTACTCCTGCAATTTTCATGTATGCACTGGTTAGTCAGAAACGGCGCTCAATATTTAGGAGTAGGCATCTATATATAGGTGCGTCACTGTTCTTAATGGTCTCATTAGGGTACTATCTGCTACGCGAGCACTACAATCCGGGATACCTGAAAGCAGTTTATGATAACGAATTAGGAGGAAGGTTTGCAAAAGTTAACGAAGACCATGTGGGCCCATGGGACTACTACCTGGAGTTTATGATCAGTTGGCGGTTTAATTTTTGGATATACACGTTACCCTTTGGAGTAATAGCTGGCGCCAGGAGTAAAAGCCCCACGATACAAAAGTTGACACTCTATACCAGCTTGTTAGTACTCTTCTTCTTTACTGTGATTAGTACAGCCAAAACAAAACTTGATTGGTACGACATGCCCATGTATCCCTGGTTGTCGCTCATTGTTGGCTTTTTCATTTATGCTGTTTACCAATACCTCTTGGTAGCGGCTGGGCGGCTGAAGGACGCAAAATGGCTAGCACCGCTGTCGTTCCTGGTGTTCGTTTTTATCGTGCCATACCGTGCTATATACCATAGTATTGTAAATCCCGCGATCGACTTCTGGTCGGTAGAGAACATGAACATGGGGTACATGCTGAAGGACGCAAAAGACAAAAAGATCAATATTGACGGGTATAAACTTGTTTGGGATGACTACGCCCCCAATCTCGAATGGTATCTTATGGCTTACGATGGCAGGGTCTGGGTATCACACCTGCGCAGCGACCAGATTCAAACCCAGACTAAATCCGGAGATAAGATCGCAATATTTAAAACTGGCACAAGGCGCCATGTCGAAGCGCAAGACTACCCGCTGAAGCCGGTTGACTCGTACCACGGCGTGATCATTTACCAGGTCTATTAGCGAGAAAATCTTTGTAGAGAATGCTAATTTTGCGCTCGCATGAAAATTTCCGCTACAACAGGATTCTTCATTTTACTGCTTATTATAGCCTATCCCCTATTCGGGAATCTGGGATATTATCCTATTAGACTTTGGGATGAGTCCCGAGTTGCTATCAATGCCTATGAAATGTTCAAAACAGGCGACTGGATCGTAACACGCTTCGATGGCGCTCCGGATATGTGGAACACGAAACCTCCCCTGCTTATCTGGATACAGGTAGGATTTATAAAGCTGCTGGGTTTGAATGATCTTGCGATACGGATCATATCTCCTATCGCTGCATTGTTTACCTGCATTTTTCTCTACTGGTTCTTCTTAAAAAAATTTGCTCAGCCTTGGTTAGCGATATTGGTATGTTTTGTTTTGGTCACATCGCAAGGCTATGTTAGAACGCATGGTACGCGAACGGGCGAATACGATTCGCTGATGGTGATGTTTACCACCATGTATGTGTTGTATTATTTCCTGTTCCTGGAAGATAGAAAGACAAAATACCTGTATGCATCGCTGATCACTTTAACGCTGGCTGTTTTGACCAAAGGAGTTGCTGCCGTAATATTCTTACCTGTACTCTTCATCTATACTATTTACAGAAGGCAGCTATTATCTATCCTTAAAAACGGACATTTCTACATAGGCATTTCCATTTTTTTAATTTTCGGCATCGGCTATTATTTCCTGCGCGATCACAACAACCCCGGTTTTATTGAGCAAGTACACATGAACGAATTGGGTGGCAGGTACATGGAAACAGATCATCCGGAGTTTGGCT
The DNA here is from genome assembly GCF_029269745.1 of Polluticoccus soli. NCBI lineage: Bacteria > Pseudomonadati > Bacteroidota > Chitinophagia > Chitinophagales > Chitinophagaceae > Polluticoccus > Polluticoccus soli. The sequence continues at coordinate 1,523,595 of NZ_JARJHT010000001.1, forward strand.
ATAGCTTTTATTGGCATTTTCTTACTTCCCGCAATTTCATTCGATGGTTAGTGTTGATGTTTGTTGGCAGTATACTAGCGTTTTTTTCGCTAAACAGGTTAATAAGAGAACTTACCATTTACAGCGCGTTGGCTGGAGGCTTTTACTTCCTGGTCGTATCTGTAGGCAAAACAAAAAACACCTGGTACGATATGCCCTGTTATCCGTTCTTTGCCATAATCACGGCATTGGGCATTTACATTATTTGCAAAACCATCCTGGAGTTCCCATCAACTAAAAGATATCTAAACGTTGGCGTAGTTACGATATTCCTCGGCATCATTAGCTGGCTGCCCTACTACGAGATCATAAAAGAGGCGATCAGGCCAGACTACCAGGATTGGTCGCAGGAAAATGACAGCATAACTTTTTACATAAGGGATATATTACACGGGAAAAGGAATGCTCAAGGGCTCGCGATAGCTAATGAAGGCTACCAGGCGGATATGGATTGGTACCAGCTGCTTTTGGCTGAACAAAACCGCACTATTCCCAAAATTGACTATAAAGCGATACCAGCCGGTCAAAAGGTTATTGCTTTTCAGCAAGCTGTAAAGCAGTATATTGCAACACATTACAATACGCGGATCATTGATTCGTTTAACACCCTGAGAGTTTACGAAGTAAATGGCACTAACTAATAACATAAAGCTTTCTATTGTTGTACCGGTATTCAATGAAGAACAGATCATTGAAGAGTTGGTAAGGCGTATGGTAAATGCCGCTGTCAGCGTAACGCCCGACTATGAGATCATTTTTGTAAATGACGGTAGTAAAGACCGCAGCCTGGAAAAACTAAAGCTCGCGAGTCAAAGCAACGAACGTATACATTATATCAGCTTTTCAAGAAACTTTGGCCACCAAATAGCCATCAGCGCAGGCATGGATAAAGCCCGCGGAGAAGCTATCGTTACCATTGATGGCGATCTGCAGGATCCGCCTGAGTTGATCAAGGAAATGTATGAGCAATTCCAGGCTGGCTACAAAGTAGTGTATGCTAAACGCTCAAAAAGAAAAGGAGAAACCTTTTTCAAACTTTTTACTGCCAAGATGTTCTACCGCCTCATGGCCCGCCTCGTTTCATTTGAGATACCGCTGGACGTGGGCGACTTCAGGCTGATAGGCCGCGATGTGCTGGACTACCTGAAGCGTATGAAAGAATACGATAAGTACATCAGGGGACAGATAGCATGGCTGGGTTTTAAAAGCACCTATGTAATGTTCGAGCGCGACGAGAGGAAATTTGGTACAACCAACTATCCTTTCAAAAAAATGTTGCGCCTTGCGTTCAACGGTATTACTGCGTTTTCCGATTCCCCGCTTAAAATGGCAACAAAGCTGGGTTTTGCAGTCTGCATTGTTTCTTTCTTGATATTGGTATATGCGTTGTACAGCTACTTTGTAGGGAAAACTGCAATACCGGGGTGGGCATCAACAATTATCAGCATCACCTTCCTTGGTGGTGTTCAGTTGCTATCGCTCGGTATTATCGGGGAATATATTAGCCGCATCATTAACAATGTGCGCGACCGACCGCTGTATGTAATAGATGAAACAACCTTATAGAAAAATAGGCGCTTATAATAAAGCGCCTATTTCTTTTACCAGTTCGGTGCGTGTTATCGGCACCCCTTTTATTTTGTTGTAGCCTACTGCGTCAATCATGTATTGATCGCGGATGATCTTCACCAGCTGGCCATTGTTTATTTCAGGTATCAGAACTTTCTTATAGTTCTTCAGCATTTCACCAAGGTTGCGTGGGAATGGGCGAACATAACGCAGCTGTGCATGTGCAACAGTTTTGCCTTGTGCCTGTAGTTCAGCTACGGCGCTCTTTATGGCACCATAAGTAGAGCCCCATCCGAGTACCAATAAATCACCTGTTTCAGGACCGCTATCCAATGTTTGCATCGGAATGTAGTCCGCGATGCGGTCCACCTTGGCCTGGCGGGTTTTCACCATGTGCTGGTGGTTATCCGGGTCGTACGACACGTTACCGGTAACGTCTTCCTTTTCCAGGCCACCTATGCGGTGCTCAAGACCTGCAGTACCCGGAACTGCCCATGGACGAACCAGTTTTTCGTCTCTCAGGTAAGGCAGGAATTTTGCTTCTTCGGCCGCCAGTTCTTTCTTAAAGTTTACAACGATCTCTTCGAGATCTGCGCTCTGTGGAAAGCGCCATGGCTCGGCGCCATTTGCAATGTAACCATCGCTCAGCAGGATAACCGGCGTCATGTGCTGCACAGCAATGCGTACAGCTTCAAAAGCTGCATCAAAACAATCGGACGGTGTAGACGCTGAGATAATAGGCATCGGGCATTCACCGTTGCGGCCATAATATGCTTGCAGCAGATCGCTTTGTTCTGTTTTTGTGGGTAGCCCTGTAGAAGGACCGCCACGTTGTATGTTCACGATCACCAGTGGGATCTCCAGCATTACTGCCAGACCCATGGCTTCAGCTTTCAATGCCATACCCGGACCAGATGTACTGGTAACCCCCAGGCTGCCACCATAAGAAGCGCCAATGGCAGAGGTAATGCCAGCTATCTCATCTTCGGCCTGGAAGGTGCGAACGCCAAAATTCTTATAGCGAGACAATTCATGCAGGATATCTGATGCAGGCGTAATTGGATAGGTACCAAGAAACAGAGATAAGTTTGATTTCTGGCCGGCAGCAACAAGGCCGTAAGCCAGTGCCGTATTACCGGTTATGCTTCTGTATTTACCTGCGGGTAGTTTTGCTTTTTCTACTTTATAGCGGGTAGTGAAAGCTTCCACAGTATCGCCATAGTTGTAACCAGCCTGCAGAGCCTTGATATTGCTTTCGAGGATGTCTGCGCGCTTACCGAATTTATCATTTAGGAAGCTGATGGTAGTGTCGAGATTGCGGTTGTACAGCCAGTACAAGAATCCCAATACGAACATGTTCTTTGCACGATCCTTCTCCTTAGTGCCCAGCTGGATCTCTTTCAGCGCTTCGCGCGTCAGTTTAGCAATGTCCATCTTGTGCAACTCGTACCCGGTCAGTGAGCCATCTTCCAATGGATTAACACCGTCAGGATAGTTAGCCAGGCGAAGGTTCTTATTATCGAAACCATCGGTATTGGCAATGATGATACCACCAGGCTTTAACGCCTTAAGGTTCACCTTGAGGGCGGCGGCGTTCATCGCCACCAGCACATCACAGCTATCACCCGGGGTGAATACCCTGTTGCTGGAGAAATGCAGCTGAAAACCGCTAACACCCGGCAGGGTTCCCTGCGGGGCACGGATCTCAGCCGGAAAATCAGGGAACGTAGACAGGTCATTGCCTATCAACGCAGTATTGTTTGTAAACTGGCTGCCTGTAAGCTGCATACCGTCACCACTGTCACCTGCAAATTTTATAACAACATCGTCTACTGTCTGGGTAGGAACTGGCATAATAAAAAAGTACGCCGCAAAGTTAGTTGTTTTTAAGCAGGTAGCCCTGAGTTGGAGCGGCTTGGCCTGTTTTTTATAAGGTTATTTAACTATTTCAAACTATCCCTATATATGGTACAGTTCAGTCAATTAACGTACGTTTGTATATACTGATTTTAAATGCGGCTTTCCCTTCTGATTTTTGGACTATTGTTGCTCGTTCGTGCGGATAGGTGTATCGGACAGGTACAGGAAATTAAACAACCCCGGATACTGATACTTTTAGACGGATCATCAAGCATGCTACAACCGTGGCAAAAGGACCAAACGCGCTTTAAAACCGCCGCACATATTATCACCACCCTCATGGATAGCCTATATAAAGTAAACAACCAGGTGGAGTTTGCTTTGAGGGTTTACGGGCACCAATATCCGGCCCAGCAAAATAACTGCTACGATACCCGCAGAGAGGTGATGTTCAGCAAAGACAATCTTACCCAAATGACCCTGCGCCTGGCTAACCTGCAATCGCTCGGGGTGTCGCCGATCGCTTTTTCGCTTAAAGAAGCCGCCGAATATGACCTGGTAGAACAATGGAAATATAATTACAGCCTGATATTGATCACAGACGGGGGAGAAAGCTGCGGAGGCAATATCTGCGACGTTGTAAAAACACTACTAGACAAAAAGATCAATTTTAAGCCTTATATCGTAAGCCTGGTGGATTATGCGCCATTAAGGGATCAGTACACATGTCTTGGCAACTACCTGCTGACTACTAAAGAAAACGATATACCAACTACTGTTGGAACTATTGTAGATGCCTACAAGCCAATGTTGCTGCTGAAAACACCGGTACAGAAAATAGAGCAGGTAACACAGAGCACTCAGCCTATTCCAAAGGCGGAAGTTCCCAAAGTAGTGATCAAAGCACCAGTTGAAGAAGCGCCACCAAGAACAAAAGAAGCAGTTGTGTTTCTGAATGCGCTCAGAGCAGCCAGGATAACCAGGCCGGATCTTGTAATACCAGCGCCCAAATATGCAAAAGTCGACAATCTGACCGTTCCCCGCGCACAACCGGAGCCGGTAGAGAAGCCGGTGGTTATAACTCCTCCGCCACCACCACCGCCACCCGTTGAGGTGCCAAGGCAAAAAGAGCAAGTTGTTTATCTGAATACTGGGAAAATAGCTTCTATCAAAATGCCGGAGCCGATTATCACCAAGCCACAGTATGCCCGCGTTGAAAAGATCATTGTACCTGCTTTAAAGCCAGAACCTGAAGAGCCACCTGTAGTTGCTGCTGCACCAAAACCAACCCCGCCACCACCGCCACCTGTGCAGCCCAAACCCGCACCGAAGCCTCCTGTTCAACCCGCGCCAAAACCAACCCCACCACCACCGGCCAACGAGCCTCCGTCAAAGCCGAAAGAGCCTAAATACAACATTGAACGCGAAGAGCAGGCAGAAACTACGCTTGAAGTCTATTTCACAGACGGCAAAGGCAAATTTTATCAAACTGCACCACAGATCATCCTGATAGACCCGAAAACAAACAACCCGGTCCACAAATTTTATCGCGCAGTGAATGTTGCTGGTAACCCACAACCTCAAAAGCTGCCTGAAGGTACTTATAACCTGACCGTGGCGGGGAAGAGCAACTTACTTATCCGTAATGTAGAATTAAAACCGAAAACCAAGAATAAGGTGTTGATCCAGGTGGGTAAAGCATCGCTTCGGTTTGAGTATGAAGATGACCCCAACCAGCCCGTGAAAGAGTACTCAGCGCGTGTAAAAAAGAATTTTGAACCAGGGCCGTTGTTTACACAGCTGTGTACACAAGAGCTGGAATATGATCCGGGTAACTATCATATCGAGATCAGCACACAGCCCCGCGACCACAGAAGCGTAGACCTTGATTTTGATGCCCTTGTTGTGATAAAAGTGGAAAAACCCGGCTTTGTACAGATAGCTAATACTAACACTATAGGAAAGGTAACTTTGTATTACGAACTAGGAGACCAGTTTGTGCCATTTTTTAAAATGGATGTAAATGGGGATATAAGCAAACAGAATCTTAGGTTACAACGCGGCCATTACAAAGCGGGCTATAATAGAACTCCGAATGTGCCGTATGCGCAGGAAACGTTGAAAGAGTTTACCGTAAAAACCAACCAAACAACAGAAGTTACACTGGATTGATCTATGAGTGACATCACAACCAGAACCATATCTGTAAAAAATACCGCGGACTACCAGAAGGTGTACGAGCTGCGTGAAGAAGTGTTGCGCAAACCCATAGGGCTTTCGCTGAAAGACGAAGACCTGAGCGGCGATGACCTGGATAAGATTATTATTGCTGAATCGGGTTCAGAGTTGTTGGGGTGCGTTATGATACACCCTACTCACGAAACTACTGTATTGAAGCTGCGCCAGATGGCGGTACAACCCAGCCAACAACGAAAAGGTATTGGCCAGCTGCTTATATCCGTAGCAGAGAATGAATGCAGGAGCGCTGGTGCGACAAGAATAATCTTACATGCACGCATTGAGGCGGAAGGGTTTTATAAAAAGCTTGGTTATGCAACCGTAAGCGATATTTTTAATGAAGTGGGTATACCTCACGTAGTAATGGAAAAACCACTTTAGTGAGATACTGCAAGCGAACAGAAGCAGGGCGCACGTTAAGGCTATTTAATAGTGCGGCCACCCTCCCCCCTGATTGGGATACATTGATCCCACCAGGTCATTTCCTGCGGTCTGACCAACTTCGGGTGTCGGAGCTATCGAAGCTGCCTGATCTGCAATTTTTTTACGTCCTGATATCGGACGGTGAAAAACCATTAGCTGCAGCCTACTTCCAATTGCTATCGCTCGACAATAAGCATATCAACAGTAAACTGGTCACTAAGCAGCAGGCAATTCTCTGGTCGTTGTTCACCAATGTGGCGCGGCCAAAAATGTTGGTAGCCGGTCATTTGTTCCGACACGATATCTGTTCTTTTTATTGGCAGCCCGAACTCACTCCTTTTGAGGCGTACCAATGTTATAAGCAAGCCATCGACTATACGTTAAAACAGTCGTGGGCAATGGCGGTATTGCTGAAGGACGCTGCATCGGAACTGACAACATATTTCCAGCACCTTTCGCCCGAATTTATTTTTCTGCGCAATGATATTTCCATGGAGCTTGAGTTGCCATCGGGGTGGAGCACTATGGCTGATTATGAGAAAGCACTGAAGCATAAATACGCCCAGCGCTTCAGAAAGATAAGATCAGCCTGGAACGAACTGGAGGTGAAAGAACTTTCAGTGCGGGAAGTAACAGAACAGAAAGACAAGCTCTTTTGGCTATATAACCAGGTAACAGAAAATCAGCAGGTCCGTTTGGGATTGCTGAGTGCCGATTTCCTGGTGCAGCAAAAAATGTTCTACAAAGATGAACTGCGTATCTGGGGTATTTACGAGGTCGGCAAAATCATCGGTTTTTATAGTGCATGGGTGAAGGACGATGTTTTCGACATGTTCTACATCGGCTTCGATTATTCCCGTAATGCCGATCTACAATTGTACTTTAATATACTTTTCTTCAGTATTGAGCAAGGGCTGAATTTCGGCAAAAAGAAAGTTATTCTAGGTCGCACAGCATTGGATGCAAAAGCCCGCCTTGGCTGCAGTCCGCATTACCTATCTACTTTTCTGTACATCCGCAATCGTTTTTTGCGCAATAGGGTGTTGATACTAAATAACAAGAGTTCTGCTAAAGAAGGTGCGTGGGAAGAGCGCCACCCGTTCAAGCCTGTTGCACAATCTTAAGATTGTGTTCTATTTTTAAAGCATAAAGCACACACATGACCCGGAAAGCACTGCTCAGTGTTACCCTATTTATAATTATCCTGTTCTTTTTTTGCAGTACCTACTATCACGAAATGCTGCACATGTGGCCGCGGGGTATACACGACTGGGCCCAGGCCGATCGACTTTCGCTGGCCATAAATTTTTACGATCGTGGGATGAATTTTTTTCTACCGGCTACACATAACCTGTGGCCTATAGATGGTATCACCGGGGTTGAGTTTCCGATACAAAGTTATGTAGCTGCTATTGGGGCCAAGATATTCGGGCGTAATCATATCAGTACTCTTTTCCGTTTGCTCGATGTGCTCATATCGTGTACGGGTCTTCTGTTTCTTTTCCTTGCGTGTTACCGGGCTACAAAAGACTTTGTCTTTTCGTTGGTGCCTCCGCTGTTCATGTTTTGCTCCCCTATCTATATCTACTATACCTGCAACTACCTTCCCGATGCCGCTGCCTGCTCCATTGCATTTATGTCGTTTTATTTTCTGCTCATCTACCTGGACAAACCAACAACCAAACCACTATTGTTCGCCATTGGCCTATTGACACTTGCCAGCCTTATCAAAACTTCTATTGCGCTGTATCTGTTCGGCTTTCTTGGCTACGTATTTTTACAGCGGGTGTTGCGCAAGCATGATTTTACAAAACGATCTAATTTCATTTACGCTCTCGCTGCTCTTCTTTCCGTTGGGGCATTGTCGTTTTACTACTTCTATAATCAATACCTGAACAATAAATACCACAGCGACATATTTATGTCGGCTCCACATCCTTTTGATTCGTGGCAAGAGGTGAGTTATTATTTTAATTCAGCATTCAAACAACTATGGCTGCCGGAATACTTCGTACTGCCGCAATACCTGATGTTTTTTGTGATCGTAACTGCAGCCATCCCGTTGCTATTTGCTACCCGCGATGGCAAACGCAGGATATTCATGTTGCTGATATTCCTGGCAGGTGTACTTTGTGTTGGAGCGCTGATGGGCGGCCAGTTATTGATACACGATTATTATGTTGTTTCTATATTCTTCCCTTTGGTTGCCTTTGCAGTATTGGTATCAGTAATTGCCATTCGAAAAGCCATTATCTATGAGGATGCATTACGGTCGATGCGTATTGCGATGGGTGCATCGGTACTCATCATTTTCTTCTTTGCCGATTTCCACATACACAAACGCTTAAAGCCGGACTACGGTGAGTTTAAGCCTGGTATTCCCTGGGCGGAAAACGGCGCATGGATACTGCAGGAAGCGAACGTACCGAAGAATGAAAAAGTAGTGGTGTTGAATGAAGATGCCCCGAACATAGCCTTGCTTTACCTGGACAGACGTGGATGGACTATCCCAAGCAAACAACGGGAAAACATGGCCGAGCTCAAGGCCATTATGAGGAAGCTGGATGCTACCGTTGTGGTGTGTGAAGAAGGATTGGGTCGCAGCATAATGGAAAACGATACAGCTGTTGCTTCTCTGTTTAAAACACTCGCTTTGAAAGACCGAGTTGCGGTTTTTCAATTGAGATAGCGCAAGGTTTATTGGCAACGATTTATTTTAAACTAAAACACACATGAACCGCAAGACGCTCATTAGTGTCGTACTGTTTTTGTTCATTATTCTATTTTTCTCCCTCACCTACTTTCGCTGGTTGGTCTACCAGGGGCCGTGTGGTGTACATGATTGGGCACAGGCAGACAGACTTTCGCTTGCTATCAGCTTCTATGACCGTGGGATGAATTTTTTTCTGCCGGCAACACAGAACCTGCATGCTACCGATGGAATAGTCGGTGTAGAGTTCCCATTACAAAGTTACCTTGCTGCTGTATTAGGCAATATATTTGGCCGTAGTCAGATCAGCATATTGTTTCGGCTGCTGAACACGGTGATCAGCTGCGTTGGGTTATCGTTTTTGTTCGCTGCATGTTTCAGGGCAACGAAGGACTTTGTGGTTTCCCTTGTGCCACCAATATTTATTTTTTGCTCTCCGGTATTCATCTACTACACCTGCAATTATTTACCCGACACGGCATCGGCATCGGTTGTCTTTGTGGGCTTCTACTTTATCCTGAAATACCAATACAATGCAAGGGTAAAAGACATGCTTGCTGCGATGGCGGTGTTAACGCTGGCAAGTCTCATCAAAACATCGGCCGCGATCTACCTCCTGTCATTTATGATGTATGTTGCCGTTCAAAAGATTTTCAGACCAAGCCTGGGCCGGAAACACAATGCCGCTTTCGTGTTTTCGGTTATTCTGTCGATAGCCGTATTAGCCGGGTATTACCAATACAATCAATACCTGAACGCGCGTTACGAAGGAGTGCTGTTTCTCGCAAAAGCCCGGCCGTTTTCCGGCTTGGACGAAGCAATGGCGTTCATAAACGGACCTTTGAAAAACAATCTGTTCAACGAATACCTCACAGAAGTGCAGTACCTCGTTTGGATGGCTATTGTTGCGGCAGCAGTACCGATACTGGTGCGAACAATGGAAGGTAAAAAACAACTCTTTTACCTGTTCATAAGCGCGGTAGGCGCTCTGGCTGTTGCCTGGCTTATGGGGAAGCAGCTGGAGGCGCACGACTATTACATCATTGTTATTTTACTCCCGGTAATAGTGTATAGCATCGTCATATCTGTGATCGCCATCCGAAGTGTTCTTGTATCAGGGGATAATTCATTCCCATTGAAAATTGGTACGGTTGCGCTGTTGATCATTATGTTTTTCTTTGCCGATTTCAGGCTACACCAACGGCTCAAACCCGGGTATAAGAACGGTTATACAGGCGAAATGCCTTGGGCAATTGGCGGTGATAAGTTATTAGACCAACTGGGGATACCGAAGTCGGAGCATATACTGGTGTTGAATGAATTACCACCTAATCTCGCGCTGGTATATTTCGATCGTCGGGGGTATCATCTTGATCCGGGCAACTGGAGCAATATGGGTCAGGTGGCCGCCCATATGGATGGATTTAAAGTAGACGTTGGCGTGTGCAGTGAGGAACTTGGGCGTAGTTTCCTTACCGACACCCTGTTTAAAAACAACTTTACCATGCTTGCTATAGAAGATGGTAAAGTTGTTTTCAGAGCTAAGAAATAGATTAGTGTGCTTCCAGCCAGTTAGCGCCTGTGCCTGTCTCTGCTAATACAGGTACACCGTTAGGTAGCGGCATGGCAGCTTCCATGCTTTCTTTGATGATCTGTTTTACCTGGTCCACTTCGTTATTTGGTACATCAAATACCAATTCATCGTGCACCTGCAATACCATACGGGTTTGCAGTCCGGATTTCTTCAACGCTTCGTGTACGCGTATCATGGCCAGCTTAATCATATCGGCCGCGCTGCCCTGTATAGGGGCATTGATGGCGTTGCGTTCCGCATAGCCACGTACGGTCTGGTTGGCCGACTGTATATCGCGCAGATGACGCTTGCGGCCTTTTAATGTCTGTACATAACCGAATTCGCGCGCAAAGTTGATGGTATCATCCATGTATTTTTTGATACCGCTGAAGCGTTTGAAATAGTTGTCGATGATCGTCTTTGCTTCAGTACGGCTGATCCCCAGGTTCTCGGCAAGACCGAAAGCAGACTGTCCGTAGATGATACCGAAGTTCACCGCTTTTGCTGCGCGGCGCATTTCGAAGGTCACATCTTTTTCTTCTACACCGTATACGTTTGCCGCAGTAGCGGTATGGATATCTTTATTTTCAACAAATGCTTTGATCATTTCTTCATCGCCGCTGATGGCCGCCACGATGCGTAACTCTATCTGTGAATAGTCGGCAGAAATGAGACACCAGTCTGCACTGCGTGAAGTAAACGCCTTGCGTATCTCACGTCCCCTGTCGGTGCGGATAGGAATATTCTGGAGGTTAGGATTGTTACTGCTCAGCCTGCCGGTAACGGCTACCGATTGGTTAAAGCAAGTGTGCACACGTCCCGTGCGCGGATTGATCAGAGTTGGTAGCGCGTCTACATAAGTGCTCTTCAGTTTGGTTAGCTCGCGGTAAGTAAGAATGTCATCTACTATTTGATGCTTGCTACGTAGCTTCTGCAACACATCTTCGCCGGTAGCGTACTGGCCGGTTTTAGTTTTCTTTCCGCCACCTTCCAGTTTCATCAGTTCAAACAACACCTCTCCCAGTTGTTTGGGTGAGCCTATGTTGAAACGAACACCGGCATGTTTGTAAATATTTTCTTCTGCCTGTTGTATGTCTTTTTCCAGTTCTTTCGAATAATCCTGCAGGAAGTTTACATCGAGTCCTACTCCTTCAAACTCAATATCGGTCAGCACCTGTACCAGCGGATTCTCGATCTCGTCGAGCACCGCTTTTACTTCATTTTTTACGAGCAACGGGTCGAATGAGTGTTTGAGCTGCAGCGTTACATCAGCATCCTCAGCCGCATATTCTTTTACTTGTTCCACCGGCACATCACGCATGTTCAGTTGGCCTTTGCCTTTCTTGCCAATTAGCGCTTCGATAGATACGGGCACGTAGCTCAGGTATTTAGCGCTCAGTGCATCCATGTTGCGTTTGCCCTCTGGCTCTACTACATAGTGCGCCAGCATAGTATCGTATATCTGTCCCTTCAGTTCAAAACCATACCATTTCAGCATGGTCATATCATACTTTATGTTCTGTCCAACCCAAGTGATATCTGCTTTGTCAAACACAGGTTTGAAACGCTGCAGCATAGAAACAACACCCTCGCGGTTATCGGGAACTGGCACGTAGTAAGCCTCTCCCTTCGTCCAGCAGAAACTCATGCCGATCATGTCAGCGAGATTGGCATCGATATTAGTTGTCTCTGTATCGAAAGAAAGCTCCGTTTGTTTCAGCAGGTTAACGATCAGCTCCTCTATTGCTACATCATCAGTCACCAGCTGATAAGTATGCGGCGTATTCTCGATATTGTTGGCAGCCAGCGGCACCAGGTCTTCGGCCTCTTCTACCAGTACTTCGTTTTCTACAACGGCAGCACCATTTTTAGTGGGGGTCGGTTTAGTTTTCTGAGCTACAGTATTACCGAACAGGTCGGTTGGGCCTGATTTATCAAAAGCGTTGAACCCGTCGCCCAGCAGGCGTTTGCCCAGCGCGCGGAATTCAAGCTCCGTAAATACTTCTGTCAATGCATCCGTATTCCATTCTTTTACACGGAAATCTTCCTCGTGGAAATTGCATGGCACATCGGTAATGATAGTGGCCAGTTTTTTCGACATGATGGCGAGCTCTTTACCGTTGCGTACTTTTTCGCCCAGCGCGCCCTTGATGTTATCGGCGTTTGCCAGGATATTTTCGAGGTTGTCGTATTCTGCCAGCAGTTTGGCTGCGGTTTTTTCACCTACGCCCGGTATGCCCGGTATATTATCAACCGCATCGCCCATTAGGCCCAGTATATCTATTACCTGTTCAACTCTTTTAATGTTCCATTTCGCACAAACTTCCGTAGGGCCCATGATCTCCACATTACCTCCCTGGTAGGCCGGCTTATAGATAAACACATTGTCCTTCACCAGCTGGCCATAGTCTTTGTCCGGTGTCACCATGTATACGGTGTATCCCAGATCGGCTGCTTCATGTGCCAGCGCACCGATCAGATCATCTGCCTCGTAGCCGTCGCATTCCATGCTGGGCAGGTTAAAGCCTTTGATGATACGCTTAATATCGGGTATCGCCGACAGGATATCCTCCGGGGCTTCCTGCCTATTGGCTTTGTATTCGGCAAAATCGGTATGACGTTCCGTAGGCGCATGAGTATCGAAAACCACTGCCAGGTGCGTCGGTTTTTCCTTATTAATAAGGTCCATCAACGTGGTGGTAAAACCAAACTGCGCATTCGTATTTCTACCGGTGCTGGTTATGCGCGGAGCACGGATCAATGCATAATAAGCGCGATAGATAAGTGCCATCGCGTCAAGCAAAAACAGCTTTTTCTCAGACATAGAGCTAAGTTACGCCAATGTCCTGTAGCAGCAATATGTAAATGAGTTTAATGCCTACCACTCATACTCTTTCTCCACCTTTTTCATCAGCCTGTCCACCAGGGTAAAAGTGGCCGGGCAGCGGTGCAGGTTCTGGATAAAGGTATCGTTGTAGAGATCGAATGGTTTTTTATTATGATGCGGGAACTCGGCGCAGTCTTTCGGGCGCACCTCGTAAATGGAACATTTATTATCTACCAGGAACTGGCAGGGCTGCTGTTTGTTTACCCAGTCGCCATCTTCTTCTTTCTCCAGCCATTTGTTCACAAATTCCTTTGGTTTCATGCCCAGGTGGGCCGAAATACGGGTAATGTCTGAACGCCTGAACGTAGGCGTCATGGTCTTGCAGCAGTTGGCACAGGCCATACAATCAACCTCCTTCCACATAGAAGCATCGGCTTCGGCCACTAGTTTTGGCATGTCTTCCGGCACTACATCGTCCAGTTTGTTAAGAAAAGCTGTCAATTTGCCCTTTTTGCGGGCTGCCACTACGCGAAAACGTTTCAGATCCATACGAAAGGTAAATATAATAGATTGCCCCAAAGGTTTGTACCTTTGCGTACTTTTTTCAAATTCAGGTAATCATAAGTTGTTGTGAAAGCGTATACGAGGCCGGCGGTTCTTCTTGTTGTATCACTCATTTTGGGAGGTGGTTGGCACAGCCATGCCCAAACAACAGACAGCCTGAAACAAGCGACTGATTCCGCCGTTGCTATTGCGCCTTCGAAAGCGCCACAGAAAGGCAGCTTCCGGGTGGCGGGCAAGGTAGTAGATAAACAAAGCGGCGAGCCTGTACCTTTTGCTACAGTATTTTTCCCTTATTCATCGGTAGGTACAGCTACAGAGGCTGATGGCAGCTTCAGCATAGATTTTGAAGAATGGCCTCATGACACCCTGCGAGTGCAGCTAATGGGTTACATGACGCAGAACAAACGTATTAGCCGCCAGGCACAAAACGACCAGCTCATTTTATCCCTTGAGAGAAACAGCGCCATACTGAACGAGGTAGTGATCAAAGCCGGCGAAGACCCTGCCTTGATACTGCTTAGAAAGATAGTTGAAAGAAAACCGCAAAATGACCCGGAACAGGCTAACAGCTATAGCTGCGAGACTTATAATAAAGTAGAGATCGACATTTTGCGGTTGAGCAAGGAGGAGTTTGAAAAGCTGCCGGTACCCTTTATTAAGAACCTGAGCTTTATTTATAATAACCTGGACACTGTTTCTGGTAAAGAGCCGTTCCTGCCGTTCTTCCTGGTAGAAACGCTTTCCGACTATTACACCCAGAAGGAGCCAAAGAAAACGCGCGAGATCATTAAGGCCAACCAAATAAGAGGTATCAACAACGAAAGCATTACCCAATACATGGGTAAGATGCACCTTGCCATAAATCCTTATGATAACTATGTGGTGTTTTTCGACAAACAGTTCGTTAGCCCGATCAGCGGCGCGGGTGCTGTGTTTTATAAATACCGGATATTAGATACGACTGAAATAGAAGGACACAAAGTAATATCAGTAAGCTTCCGTCCCCAACGACCTGGAGAGAATTGCTTTACAGGGATCTTTAAAGTGGTTGACTCTGTCTATGCCCTGCAGTATATCGAAGCCGAAGTTCCTGCCACCGCTAATATCAACTGGATAAAGAACGCTACTTTTTATAAGCAATATGCACCGGTTGCCGACTCCGCCTGGTTTTGTGTAAAAGAGAACCTGACAGCAGAGATCGTAGTTTCGCCTGATGTGATAAAGCTTCCCGGCTTTATTGGTCGCAGAACAACTATGTACCGAAACGTCAAGCTTAATGACGAGCGCGTTCATGAGATAGTTGAAAAGAACAAATTGGACGTGATCGTTAGCGACACAGCCCGCGGCAAATCGGAAAATTTTTGGTCGACGGCGAGGCACGAAGAGCTTAGTAAAAATGAACAGGCCATTTATGGCATGTTCGATACGCTGGAAAGCACCCCGACGTACAAACGGTTTAAAAATCTTGCGAGATTCTTTGTTACCGGTGGTGTGTTCGTCGGCCCGTTCGAATTTGGCCCATACTGGAATGTGTACAGCAAAAACGTTGTTGAGGGTAGCCGCCTCTGTTTTTCAATGGGAACAAATAAAAAGTTCTCAAAACAAGTTTACCTCAACGGCTATCTTGCTTATGGCACAAAGGATGAGAAGTTCAAATACAATCTGAGCGCACTCTGGTTGCCTAAGCGCCTGCCAAGAACATACTTATTCGCTTCGTATACCAGCGATATTGATAAAACCGTGAATTATTATGACGATGTAAGCTTTGACAACATTGTGAGCATGGCCATTCGCAAAAAAGGCATTCCGTACAAGTTTGTATTCAGTAGGGATGCGCGAGTGGAGGTATTTAAATCATACCAAAGCGGGTTTAGTCATAAGGTAACGGCAAAACGGAAAGATTACGATCCATATGACCCCCTACCATCAGTAACCATATTCACAGATAACCTCGGACAAACTAAAAGCACGATCACCAATACTGAGGTTGACATTGCCCTGCGTTATGCATATCGGGAACGTTTCCTGGAGGGTAACTATTACCGGGTAAGTCTTGGTAGCAAATACCCTATCGTGGAAGCGCACTATGCTAAAGGATTAAAGGATGTTCTGAATGGCGGATACAACTATCATAAAGTCAGTTTCACTGTCTCAGATGATGTGAGAATAGCGCCTTTTGGAGCTTTGTATTTCAACGTTTTTGGCGGCAAATACTTTGGTACGCTGCCCTACCTGCTGTTGGAAAATCACCCCGGCAACGAGAACTACTACTACAATAAGTACGCGTTCAATATGATGAACAAGTACGAGTTCCTTAGCGATCAGTATATCGGCGCCAATATTGAGCACTCTATAGGCGGGGGTATATTCAAATACATACCACTCATCAAAAAGGCACACCTTCGCCAGTTCTGGACAGCCAAAGGCGTTATCGGTAGCCTGAACAATGCAAACAGTGCGCTTAACCTTAACAAGGGCTATGCATTCAAAACGCTGGAGAGCGCCCCTTATGTAGAAGTAGGTACGGGTATCGAAAATATCTTCCGCTTATTCCGCGTAGACTTTGTGTGGAGGGTGTTACCTGAAGCAAGGCCAAACGAGCCGAAGCAGAAGTACTTCGGCATATTTGGCAGCATGAAGATCGACTTCTAGAGTTTCCAGTTGTCTAATATTTGTTGTGCGTGGTTTTTAGAGCGCACGCCTTTGATGATGTGAAAGATGTCTCCTTTTTCATCGATGAGGAAGGTAGTTCTTTTCACGCCCATGAATTTATGGCCGTATAAGTTCTTTTCCGCCCATACACCATATGTCTCGATGATCTTTTTATTTGGATCAGCCAGCATAGTGAACGGAAGCGAAAATTTCTCTTCAAATTTTTTGTGCTTGGTTACATCATCGGGACTAATACCGATGACAGTGATACCCTTTTGCTTCAGCAATGCATAATTATCGCGCAGGTTGCAGGCCTCTACTGTGCAGGTAGGAGTGTCATCTTCCGGATAGAAGAACAGCGCTACTTTTTGTCCCTTATAGTCGCTCAGCGAAACGGTGTTCCCGTTTTGGTCTTTTGCCTTTATTGCGGGCGCTTTGGCCCCTGGTTGTAGTTCCATGATCAGCGCGTAAAGTTATAGCGCAAAGTTCGACTATTGTCGTTTTCGTCCGAAACTGTAACCACCAGTGTATGTTCGCCTGCGGGGCAGTGTTCATCGAATTCGTAGAACCAGTTGTTGCCGCGCTGCTCAAACAACAGCCATTTGCCATCCAGCTCACCCCTGAAATTTTTTACAGACGTTATTTCATCTTTTGCCGTAAAACTGATGCGCGAAGCTTTGCTCAGGTCGGCACCGTCTTTTTGTGTTGGAGTTAATACAGGTGCTTCTGAGTCCACAACTAGCTTGTAGTCGCCAAAATTCCTGATAGGTGCCGTATACGCACCGTCTTTATAGGTTGCAGCTTTGCCTGTTTGCTCTTTTCCATCTATATATACCAGTGCCACCTTGCTGCGCCTATCGGCGGGTATGTTGTTATCGGGTGTTATGTATAGGTCAGTCCACATATGCAGTGGTACGTAGCTTTTATGGATATGGTGTATATCAGAATACCCGTTGGCGTGCGAGGTTTTGCTATATGTAAAACATATATCATCATACAGCGTGTTTTCCTGAAGGCGGAGATTAATGTTTTTATTGTTGAACTTATTGGGCTTGCCGGCAGTAAACGGTGTTTTGCAGGCGCCTGCCATTGTATCAAGAGGTTTGTATACCAACATACCGGTTATCGTGGTTGCGTTTCCTGCTGCATCTGTGAGTTCTATGGTGATCTCTTTCGTTAACTTGTCGTCAAAACTTATCGTGCCTCGTTGCGCTTTTAGTACGTCCGAATAGTCATAAATATGATTCAGCCGGTTGTCTTTGAGTTGAAATAACAGTTGTATCCACTTGTTTGTCTGTTTGCGCGCTTTATAGTCTACATAAGCATGCAGGTAGCGGGTTACGTCATACCCGATATCATCCAGGCGAATGCGCAACAATCGTTCATGGTCAGCAGTCAAGGTAGCCGTATAAAAATTCAGCGTATTACTGCTGCCATTCATGAAATCATTAGCATGTACACCAAGTCCGGTTTTGAGGGAATAAACAGCAATAGTATCGAAAGTATAACCTTTCCCTTTCTTTCTTATTGGCACTAACTCCACTTGTTGTTCATAAATGCTCTGGTTGGTACTGTATACCGCCAGTTCTATCGGCCTCGGCGCAATCGTATCTTCAATATCAAATCCAAATAGCTGCGGGTTAAGCGGATGCTCTGTTTGCGTATTGCGTATCTCAAAATGCAGGTGCGGCGCTGTTGAACTGCCTGTGTTGCCCGACCATGCTATTTGCTGTCCTTTTTTAACCGGGAACATGTCTGCTGGCACAGGCACATCTACTGCCCAATTTTCTTTTTGGTACTGCTGCTGCCTTATGAATTTCTGTACTTCCGGAACGAAATCATTGAGGTGAGCGTATAAGGTTGTGTAACCATTAGGATGGGTCACGTACAAGGCATGACCAAAGCCGCCGGTCTCCATTTTTATCCTCGAAATATAGCCGTCAGCTGCAGCATATACTTTTATATTTTCCTTGCCCTGGGTTTTTATATCCATACCACTATGAAAATGGTTTGGCCTGCATTCGCCAAAATTACCGGCCAGCGATATGGGTATATCCAATGGGTTGCGGAAATAGTTTTTGGGATATGCCTGGGCTTGAGCTTCGGCAACAATACCGGTAACACAAAGTGCCACTAACGTCAGGTATTTTTGAAACAGCATACAGCAAATTAAAACATCTGTGCAACTATATGCTTATAACTAGGAGCTAAAAATACCTTGGTCGAAATGCCGTAGCTTTGCCGCGGCCGATCCAGGCCAGTGTTATATGTTCGACAAGCTGAAAGATAAATGGAAGGTAAACGGTATACAGCTTCTGCTGATACTGTGTACGTTCGCTATTGGCGGCAGTTTGTGCGGCTACCTGGGGCGTAAAGTGCTCGAATATTTTGAGTTTGAAAAAGGAGCAGTGTGGGTGGCCCTGTATATTGCACTGATCACCATTTTTTGGCCGTTTTGTGTACTCATAGTAAGCATTCCGCTCGGCCAGTTTCCCTTCTTTAAAAATTATCTGGCCCGTATCGCCCGCAGAATGCGCATCACAAAATGATGCTTAGTGCAGTATCGCGCGCAATACCTCCAGAGACCTGACATTGCCAAAGTGCTGGGTGTGCCGGTGCAGGAATTCAAGATACCAGTCCAGCAGGTTGAACCGCATTTGCGAATTAATGCCCACTGTTTTCAGGGCTTCCATATCAGTACATTGCAAAAGCTGCGACAACGCCTTTGACTCGGCATCACTTAAGTATGGGGGTATTGCCGGCGGATTGGAAGCGAATACGCCTTCCTGTAAATGTAAGTGAGGGGTCTCGCTGCTGTAGTTTCCACTAATGTCAAACCCCATCAGCCGGCCGATGGCCACCAGGAAAAATATCGGATAGTTTGCTACATCCGACATCGGCTTTACATCCAGCTGTTTCAGGTATTCAAAACTGAAATCGTACGCTTCAGGCATGGAGGCATGCTCCGGCAATATGCGCAATAGCACTTCTACCGAGAACAATGCGATGCTATTTTTAACTATCTGCTCATGCAGCGACTGGTAGATATAAGCAGGCTGAAATTCTTTGATGCGCTGCAGGTTCTGCTGCTTCTGGTACACCACCATATCAAGCAACATGCCGGGCTGTAACAGTCCGGCACGTTGTTGCTTTTGTTTGGCGCTTCGTACTCCCTGTACCAGGTAGCTCTGTACACCATATAAGCGGGTGAATATGTTTACTATCAGGCTTGTTTCACCATATTTCAGCGCGCGTAAAACAAGCCCCTGTGTTTTTTGCACCATATTTACTCCATGAACACCATTTTGCCTACGTGCGTTTGCGATCCGTCACGGTTGGTAACGAATATCAGGTAAACACCCGACTGAGGACGCCTGCCTGTGTAGTCTTTACCATCCCATGTAGCCTGGCCACCATTTGCCTTTGTCCTGAATACCAGCTGACCAGAAATGTCAGTGATACGCACATCCGCATTCTCAACTAATCCTGTTATAGCGATAGTGCCATTGTAGCCACTGGGTACTGGGTTCGGGAAGGTTAGAACGTTAGTATTTTCTGCGCTGCCCTCTGTAGCCGTACCCCTAAAGCTTACCAAGCCTTCTTCAGTGCTTATATAAACGTCGCCGGTAATTGGGTCTATCGATATTGTCTGGATATTATTAGATGGCAACGGGCTGTTTTCTGCAGTAAAACGCATCAGTATCGCATCACCTTCCGGCGACAGCAGCCAAACGCCATTGTTAGTGCCTACCCATTTCCTGTTGCCACCGTCTACAGCTATGGCGCGTACCTGCTCATTCTGGAACAGGTAGCCGGCAAACTCGTCAAATTGTACTACGCGCAATTCAGCCTCACATTGCCTGCTCATCACAGAGCCCGGGCAATTAACTATACCTATACCATTTGCCGTGCCTATCCAGATCGAGTTGTTCTGGTCTTTGGCGAGCACGAAGACTTCATTGTCGGGCAGGCCGCCGCTTCCTTTTCCTGACACCAACTGGATATGTTGGTCGTCAACAGTATTATCGAGTGTTCCGTTATCGTCATACACGATAACACCACCACCACGAGGGGATGCCCACCATTTCTGGCCATTATCGTCGATGATGACATTCGCTGCGGCATTAGGATAAGGCCTTGAGTAAGGCACTGAATACTGATACCAGTTGCCGTCTTTAGCTTTCACCACGAGCTCGTGTACTCCGCCAAAAACATTCATCCACAGGTTGCCTTTATTATCGAATGCCAACCCCGATACACGGTAAGTACCACCGGCGCCAAAGCTTTCGTCAAAATATCCTTGTTTGAAGATCTCGTACGTTCCGTCGCCTTTTAGCACGAACAGGCCGCTTTGGTTCGAACCTGCGTATACGTTTCCATCTGGGCCCTTCACAATTTTTACAAAGTCAAAAGTGCTGTCGCCAAACGGAGGGTAGTCAAACATTTTATAGGGTTTCCACTTCTCGTCTTTGAACTGTGAAAAGCCCGAACGGTTGAAAGTGTATATCCAGCGCTCATCGTATCCGCCGTGCGCAACCCACAGTTCTTTATTCTTCGCGTATATATCAAATGAGGTATGCGTGGTAGGACCTTCGGGAATATCAGTGTTGAAATAGCTGCCGTTGGTCAGGTTGCGTCTTTTCAGTCCGCTGAGTTCATCGGCAATGTAAGTCGCGCCACCTTCGATCTCGACTACCTGTTTTGAGAATCCGTCTGTCGTGAATGAATCAACCAGCACGTAATTCACATTCATGCGCTTAACAGCGCCATTAAATGTCTTGAAGTTCTCGCTGATCCAGATACCGTCTTTGGCAGGGTCTATATGGCGGGTAAGTGTATCTGTGCGGTAAACAAACTTCAAACTGTTGTTCTCAACGGCAAACAGGCTATCAGCAGCGGTAACAAAAACCTTGTTTTGCGAAGAGGCTATGCTGATAAAATTCCTGCTCGTATCCAGCTTATTCCACGAAGCGAAATTCTGTATCGCAAGACTTTGTTTGCCGATAGAATAGAGGCCCTTTGGAGTGGAGGCGAATATTTCATTGTCGGTAGTAGTAACGCCGGTAACCGGTATCACCTGGTTGTTTACCGAGAAGGTGTAACTCTCCTTGATCTCACGGTCATCCAGGTTGATCACGATAATGCCCACATCCGTACTTAAGTAGGCAAGGCCGTTCTCAGTGAATATGTGGTTGATGTTTTTCGAACCCGTAACCGACTTTAGCTTCAGATCCGGGATATTATAAAAACTGCCATCCTGGAAGAGGTCGATGTTGCTATTGGCATAGGCAAGCACGGCTGTTTTTGTCTTGTTATCATAACCGATATAAGCCATACCTACATCCGACATGCCTTCCACCTTGCTATATGGGGTGATCTCGTTGGTAACGGTATTGCTGGTGTAAAAGCTTTTTTCGGCAGCTACGTATATTGTCGTGCCATCGTAAGCCACGCTCACGGCCTTATTGTAAGGCATATGCGCTCGCCAGTAGCCAATGGGACGATCCTGCGAAAATGCCGGGGAAAATGAAGACACGGCAAGAGACAATGCTGCCAGGCGTATATTCCAGTTCATAAGTGTAGAATGCAGTTATCAAATGTACTGAAATAAACGTAGGACGGCCTTCCTATATTGCCCGGCGCGCTATTTGCCTGCGTTAGCTAGCAAAAACTCTATCGTCCTTGGGAAGAAGAAGTGTTCCAGTTTATGGATGCGACCGGCAAGATCTCCGGCACTTTCGCCTTTGTTTACCAGGCAGCGGGCCTGTACTATGACATTGCCACTGTCGTATACTTCGTTCACATAATGTATGGTAATGCCTGACTCCATATCGCCCGCTTCGAGTACGGCGTTGTGTACATGGTGTCCGTACATGCCTTTGCCGCCAAATTTTGGCAGTAGCGCAGGGTGAATGTTGACGATCTTATTGGGGAATGCGGCAACTAAAGCATCAGGTATTTTCCACAGGAACCCGGCCAATACGATCAGCGCCGGAGTATGCGACTTTATCTCATCTATTAGTTCAGGATCGTTGAAACGCTGCCTATCAATAACGATTGATGGAATGTTTTCATTGCGGGCGATGTTCAGTACACCTGCCTCTGCTTTGTTAGAAACTATCAACGAAACCTTCGCGATGCCGGTGGTTTTGAAGTAGTCGATGATGGCCTGTGCGTTGGTACCTGTACCCGATGCGAAGATGACTAAGTTGTGCATACGAGTGGCAAAGGTACTAAGTACAGGCAATTTCCTAACTTCGGCTCATGAGCAGCGAGAAATTGCGATTGGACAAATATTTGTGGGCGATCAGGGTATTCAAGACCCGTACCCAGGCCACCGAGGCCTGCGACGAGGGTAAGGTAAAACTCAACGGTGCAAACGTAAAACCGGCTCGTGCTGTGGCCATCGGCGACAAGTATGACATCAAAACCCCTGCCCGCAAGTGGACCATTGAGGTGACCGGCCTGCTGCACAATCGTATGGGCTACGAGGAGGCAATAAAGAATTATGTGGACCTAACCTCAGAGGAAGACAAACAACTTAACCAGCGTATCAGCTCCAGCTTCTATACCGGAAAGCGCTTAAGCAAAACAGGCCGCCCGACTAAAAAACAGCGGCGCGACCTGAATGAATTATTTGACGGAGATACCGACGATCAATAAACCGAAACGAAATTACCTTTTCTTACCAGTATCCAGTTCCTGCCTATGTCCATGCTGCGATACAGGCCGAAGTCTGTAGCTGCATATACATATTCAAGCACCCTATTGTTCTTGTAAAAATCACTTTTAGCTGACAGTGAGCGAACATTAATACTTTGGTTAAGTCCTGCGCTTACGTTCTGGAATTGTGTGCTATTCAATGGTACCATATAGATACCATGAGCAGCTGTACCCACCAATAACAAGCGTTCAAACGGTGCTGTCATGCAGGTAACTTGTGCACCAGCAGGCAGGTCGGTATACTTGTCCCAGTTAGCGCCAAGGTTGTTGCTGTACCAAACACCATTCGTGCCGGTAGAGTCGGCAAGTACAACGGTGTTATTTACGTGCGAGAGGAAGAACTTACCCCCGGTAGGCAGTCCTGCCATAGGTTTGGTTTCCTGCCACGCAGCATCTCTGCCGGTTTTGAAGAAAATTCTTGAACCGGTGTGGTCAAATCCTACCACTTTGCCGTCTGCCAGGCGGGTAAATGAAGTAACAATTGGTAATGGGCTGACAGATCCCCAAT
Organism: Polluticoccus soli; assembly: GCF_029269745.1. NCBI lineage: Bacteria > Pseudomonadati > Bacteroidota > Chitinophagia > Chitinophagales > Chitinophagaceae > Polluticoccus > Polluticoccus soli. The sequence continues at coordinate 1,547,281 of NZ_JARJHT010000001.1, forward strand.
TTGGATCTTTTTGCCACGTATTTCTTTTACCGCTTGAGTCACTGTAGATAACCCCACCAGGCACATTGCCTGCCATGTATATCCTGTCATGTTCAGGCACGTTCAGCATCATTGACTGCCACGGCGTATTGATAGCTGCCGATACACTGCCACTAATGGGGTTGAAGTTATAGTTATCGCCACCTTTCAGCTCCTTGCCAGCTGCAACAAATGCATCTGAGCCTACGGCAACGATAAGGTTGGTATCAGAAAAACTCATAGCCCTTATTATCGAACCATTTGATCCAAATGCAGTCCTCCAGTTATCACCATCATTGGTATACTCGATCTGTCCGCTTGAGTCGGCCAGGAACAGGCTGTAAGGCTTACTAATTATCTGGTTATTGTCTATTCCGTTATTCGGCTTTTTACAGCTTTGGGCCGTAAAGGCCAAAAAAGCTGCTGCTGCAAGTTTATAGACAACAGAAATATTGCGCATCGACGAAAATTTCATCAAGTTTATAAAAAATAGTTAACAAATCAAAGGCTTATGGTTAATACAAAGACAGTATTAATCGCCCTCCGGGTTTGTTCGGCTATTTCTGCGCGGTCAGCGCTTCGCTGCGGGCTTTGTTCATACGCATGGCAAAATCCATGATCTGCAACAAGCTGTTTTCCGACTGGTTGATGAAATTGATAGACATTTTATAGCTAAAAGCCGAAGAACTGAAGCTTCCGCCGGTAAAATGCACGTCTTTTAGTAGTTTTTTGCTTTCGGCGAGTGCTCTTTTGTCGGCGGTTGAAGGTACTAGGTCGTCGCTCAGGCTGTTCATCATGCCTTGGGCGTTGAAAAATATCCCGAAAGGATTGCCGGCAATTTCGGTTGCCCCGGCCTTGGACTGGCCCTTAAAGCTGCCTTGCAGGAAGCCGGTGGCGTTGGCAGGATGGTTGGCAATGACGCAATATTTATCGTCTATCAACAGCGTAGCCGTCGATCCGTCGGTCTTCAGGCTATAGCTATTATTCCCCGTCGCCTTAACAGAGCCACTCTTCACGGCCAGTTGCAGTAGTTTATTGAAGCTTTCCTTTTTCCCGATCTTCAGCGCGTATGTAAACTGCATATCGCCAGAATACTGGTATTTGCTGGCGGTGGTGTCGGGGGTATTTGTGGAATCGGTTACCACCACCACTTTATTTTGGGTGGTTGTATCCGCTCCGCTATGTTTGGTGGTATCAACGGTCAGCTTGAAATTGTTCAGCGATACGGCCATATCCCCGCTAAAAGCGCCCAATATCTCGTCGACCGACAGGTTTTGTCCAGACAGGGCCAGGTTGAGGAATCCCAGTATGCCGGTTTTGTCCAGCAGGCCCTTTACGCCCTCGGGCGCCAAGTGCCAGGCCATCAGCATGTCCAGGTTTTCGCCCGGCAGCCTTTCTATCATTTCTTTATCGGCATCAGTTTTACCCAGTTCCTTGGCTACAGGCTTCAGGCCCTCAGGTACATAATACAGGATATCACCGCCTATTTTGCCTGTTTCAAAATCAAATCCCGCCGATAATGCTGCATCTTTCCATAATGTATTCGACAGCGACAGCCCCATCATGTTGCCGGCGCCGGCAAACTCGCCCATCATCCGGTCATAGTTTATCCAAAGGGTAATGTCGTGGTCGGCGTTTTCCATTTTTGTGAAACGGTTATTGCCAGTAAGACTATTTTCTTTGGTAATGGTGAACGCCGTCGCCATCTCCGCCGCCAGTTGGGTAACATCGGTAGCTACCTGCTTAATGGCAAACGAATCAGGAAGCGTAGAATCCAGCGAAAGCTTTACGTCCGGCAGCTCTATTGAGTTCATAAGCACCAACAGGTCTTTGGTCCACCCGGCATACATACCCTCGGCCAGCAATGCTTCTTTATATTTTTCCTGGGGCTTGATCGCTGCTTCTGGAAAGTTCTTTGCTACGAAAGCCTCCCATTTAGCGGCATCCTCCAGCGGTACGAGCGCGGTTACGCGGTTGCCGTTTTTGAAACGTTTATCCTCCTTTATGTACACGTAGCTGGTGCTCATCATCTCGATGCCTATCTCTGCGGGGTCGGAGATCGCCGAACCGGTTTTTTCCTTCTGCATATCTTCCAGCAGCTTGCTCCCCATGATGGCATTCCAGGCCATCTTTTTGCCTATTTCTTTGGTGTTGAGGCCCACCACCACCAGGGCGTCTTTAGGAATATACTTTGCATGGTCGGGCATGCTGCTGCAGGCAGAGAGGCCAAGCACGATAACTAGTAATAGAGTACTCAAACGGTTCATAAACAGTAGAATTTACGCGGCAAAAATAGTTATGTTTTAAAAAAAATATCCCGTCCACTTTGGGACGGGATATTTTATATATCGGCCGCGGGCCGGAAAGGTTACAATTAATATTAGAATGGCAGGTCGTCTACATTCTCAGGAGAAGGATTGTAGAAGTTGTTAGGGGTGCCTTGTTGGCCGCCATTGTTATTGTTGTAAGAGTTGTTGTAAGCCGGTGCAGCCTGTGGAGCAGCCATGTTGCTACCTGCAGCAGCGCTTTCAATCCTCCATGCGTCCAGGTTAGTGATGAAGTTCACTTTACCATCACGTTCCCAACGGTTGCCTTTTATATTGAAACTTACTTTTACGCTATCGCCTTCGTTAAAACGGTCCAGGATGTCGCATTTCTGCTGCACCAGTTGCATCTTCGCATAGTTAGTATACACGTTGCCGTTGATCTCTTCTGCCAGTTCCAGTACAAACTCACGTTTCTTAAAGCGGTCATTCACCTGTTGCGCATCGTACTTAACCAATAATTTGCCGGTAACTTCTAAGCTCATTTTAGAAAAATTTAATTATAAAACAAATAATAGTATACTGTTGTTGAGGTTTGCAAATATAAAGGTTAGCCCAAATAAAAAGTGCCTTGTAAACAAGGCACTTTAAAAAGAAGGGAGGCTAAAGGGGCTCGAACCCTCGACCCTCAGAACCACAATCTGATGCTCTAACCAACTGAGCTATAACCTCCGTGTTCGAATGGGAAGCAAAGGTAGGGTAATTTCATGATTTCTCAATGATTTGGTCCTGCAAAAACTCAATTTTGTTTGACCCGGATCCGATACCTATCTAGCCAGGCACTTTTCATCACCGCCAACTCTACTACAGTTTTAACAAAAATTCCATAACCAAGCCATTATATTTGCGCTCTAATTTCCATCTATGATCAAACGTTTAGCCCTTGCAGCGGTCTTATTATTACCGGCAACCCTGCACGCACAGGATGTTGTTAAGGGCAGCTCTAATACTGCAGTACAGGTAGAAAAACCCGCCCGCGATTTTGTAATGCTGCAGGTAGCATACGAAGGATGGAAAGCGCCGGATAGCGTTAAAACCACAGGTTTCGGCAGGGCGTTCAATGCTTATATCTGTTACGATTTCCCTTTTAGTCCTAAATCTAACTTCAGCTTTGCAGCTGGTATCGGTATCGGTTCTTCAAACGTTTATCTCGACGACCAGCAGATAATTCTGACGGACACCATTGCCAAACAGGCGCGTTTCATTGCCGAAACAGACAACTTTAAAAAGTACAAACTGACCACTGCTTATGTGGAAGCTCCTTTTGAACTGCGCTTCTACGGCAACCAGGCGAACAGGAACAAAGGCTTCAAAGCTGCCGCTGGTCTGCGTGTAGGTACCCTGGTAGGTGCGCACACCAAAAGCAAGGACGGCGATACCAAAATTGTAGAGAAGGTAAATACCAAAAACTTCCTCGAAAGCTGGCGTTTCGCGACGACGCTCCGTTTAGGCTGGGGTAATTTCTCGGTATTCGGTGCGTACAACCTGACCGACCTGTATAAAGAAGGCCAGGGACCAAAGATCACTCCTTACCAGGTGGGTCTTTGTATCACAGGTCTCTAAAAAGAATAAACTTAATATGGAAAAAGCCGGCGACAGCCGGCTTTTCTATTTAATGTCACAAAGTTTAAATCTCGTAAGCTGCGCCTTCTATCGTCACCTGCACATTAGGGAAGATGGGCTCAGCTTCTGTCCTGAAAGGTTCCAGGTCGCGGTACTTCGAAGAAAAATGCCCGAGTAGCAATTGTTTAGCGCCAGCCATTTGCGCTACCAGTGCGGCCTGGCGAGCCGTGCTGTGAAAACGTGCCTCCGCTTTTTGCACGTCTTCGTCCAGGTAGGTGCATTCATGGTATATGGTATCCACACCTTTGATGTACTCCATGAATGATTCGGTAAATCCTGTATCGGCGCAGTAGGCATAGCGCTTCACTGCAGGTCCTTCTGCTGTCACCCAACCGTTCCTGATCACCCGGCCATCCTTGTGTATATAGTCTTCGCCGTGTTTCAGCCGGTCGTAGAAATAGGCTGGTATCTCAAATTCCCTGCATTTGTCGGGCAGTATTTTGCGGCCGCGGGTTTTACGCTCCACCAAAAAGCCATGGCATTGTATACGATGCTGAACCGGGAAACAGGTAACGGAGAAATTTTCTGTCTCCACCAGTTTGGCCGCACCTTCCGGCAGCTCGTGAAAATGGAACTCGTAACTCAATACCGTATCTGCTACGGTCAGTATCTGATCGAGTATCGGCTTCAGCTCTTTTGGCGCGTACAAGTGCAATGGCGCCGTGCGGCCCAGCAGGCTCATACTATTAATAAGTCCAGGCAAACCAAAATAATGGTCGCCATGCATGTGGCTGATGAATATGTGTTGCGTTTTCCGCCACTTAAAACCAAACCGCTGCAATTGTACCTGCGTGCCTTCACCACAATCCAGCAACAAGTCATCGCCATACACCGACACGACCTGTGCGGTAGGATGGCGGCCGAAAGCCGGCAGCGCAGAATTATTGCCGAGTATGGTGACCTTCATTACTATTCTTCATTAAACAAGTCCCGTTCCAGTATCTCCATACTGATGATGTCCACGGCTTCCACTTGTGTTGGGGCTATGTTAATGGCCATATCGATCTCGGTATCCTTCATCAGCTGCAGCACACCGCCCTGCACGCCGGTAAATACCAGCGACTGGCCGTTGCTATAACATTCTGCATGCAACTCTACCAGTTGTTCCAGTCCATCTTTATCTGCCGTTGTGCAGTTGCTGAGGTCGATAATGAAGTTTTGACTGCCGGATTGTGTAAGTTCTGTCCACTTTTCGCGCAGAGAACCTGACAAATTAGCATTCAGCGAGTTGAAAACCGGCGTAATCTGTATATATGTGGGGTTGGTATCAATTTTGAATTCCATACGGATGAGAATGTTTTAGTAGTTGGCTAAGCAGGGTTTAAAATTAACACATCGTCCGTTCTTTTTGGTCGTATATTGTATGTACACCTAAAATGAAAAACGAGAGCTAATAGAGAATACCGATATAACCAAACGCAATACTGAACCACCACTCTTTATCGTTAACTTTATTAAAACAAGGACTTACTAAATGGACTCAAATTTTTCACCCAAGGTCAAAGAGATCATCTCCTACAGCCGCGAAGAGGCGCTGCGGTTAGGTAATGATTTCATTGGCACAGAGCACCTGCTGCTTGGCCTGATACGCGAGGGCGAAGGCATTGCCGTACGCGTGTTGCAAAGCATGCAGGTAGACCTGTTTGACCTGCGCAAAGAACTGGAAATGGCGATAAAGGACAAGAGTAATAAGCCCCTTTCCAACATCAACAGCCTCCCACTTACTAAACAAGCAGAAAAGGTGATCCGTATAACTGTTCTGGAAGCGAAAGCACTGAAAAGCGCTACCGTTGAAACGGAACACCTGATGCTATCTATCCTGAAAAACAAAGAAAACGTGGCTACACAGATATTACATCAGTACGACGTTGACTACGAACGTTTTAAAAATGAGCTCGGCCTCATGCAGGGCGAGAATCCGCGTGCCGACTACGGTAGCGATCCAGGTTCGGAAGAATTCGAGGAGGATGATGAACGTCGCCAGTTTCAGCAGCAACGCCGCCAGGCTGGCAACGCTAAATCAAAAACTCCTGTACTCGACAATTTCGGTCGCGACATTACCAAGATGGCAGAGTTGGGGAATTTAGACCCCATCGTCGGTCGTGAAGAAGAGATCGAACGTGTATCGCAAATTCTCTCTCGCCGTAAAAAGAACAACCCGATCCTGATAGGTGAGCCGGGTGTTGGTAAAACGGCGATAGTAGAGGGTCTTGCACTGCGCATCGTACAGCGCAAAGTATCGCGCGTACTGTTCGACAAGCGCGTTATCAGCCTCGACCTCGCAGCGCTGGTAGCTGGTACCAAATACCGCGGCCAGTTCGAAGAGCGTATGAAAGCGATCATGAACGAGCTGGAGAAGAACAAAGACGTGATACTGTTCATCGATGAAATACACACCATCGTTGGTGCGGGTGGCGCTTCAGGTTCGCTCGATGCGTCGAACATCTTCAAGCCTGCGCTTGCCCGTGGCGATCTGCAATGCATCGGTGCATCTACCCTCGATGAATACCGTATGTACATCGAGAAGGACGGCGCTCTTGACCGCCGCTTCCAGAAAGTACTGGTTGAGCCACCAAGTGTTGAAGAGACTATTATCATACTGAACAACATTCGTTCGAAATACGAAGACTTCCACAACGTGACCTACGATCAGGATGCGATAGAAGCCTGCGTAAAACTGAGCGACCGTTATATGACCGACCGCCTGCTGCCCGATAAAGCAATAGACGTACTGGACGAGGTTGGCGCACGTGTGCACCTGAAGAACATCAATGTGCCGCAAAACATCCTCGAGCTAGAGAAGAAGATAGAAGACATCAAGCAGGAGAAGAATAAAGTGGTGAAGAGCCAGCGTTTTGAAGAAGCAGCCGCGCTGCGCGACAAAGAAAAACGCTTTGGCGAAGAACTGGAGAAAGCAAAAGCGGAGTGGGAAGAAGAAAGCAAGCACAAACGCTACCCGATACACGAAGAGCACATTGCTGAAGTGATCAGCATGATGACGGGTATACCGGTAATGCGTATGGTGGAAGCCGAAAGCGCAAAACTGCGCCGCATGGGCGAAGACCTGAAAGGTGCTGTGGTAGGTCAGGACGAAGCGATAGCAAAAATTGTAAAAGCGATACAACGTAACCGCGTAGGTCTGAAAGACCCGAGGAAACCAATTGGTTCCTTCATCTTCCTGGGTCCTACCGGTGTGGGTAAAACCGAGCTGGCGCGTGCACTGGCACGTTACATGTTTGATAGTGATGACGCGCTGATACGTGTGGACATGAGTGAGTACATGGAAAAATTCTCGCTCAGCCGCCTGATAGGGGCACCTCCCGGATATGTAGGTTATGAAGAAGGCGGACAGCTGACTGAAAAAGTACGCCGTAAGCCATACTCTGTGGTGTTGCTCGACGAGATCGAAAAAGCGCACCCGGATATCTTCAACATCCTGCTGCAGGTACTGGACGATGGTCAGCTGACCGACGGCCTGGGCCGCAAGGTAGACTTCAAGAACACGCTGATCATCATGACGTCTAACATTGGTGTACGCCAGCTGAAAGACTTCGGTACAGGTGTGGGTTTTGCAACAGCTACCAAAGTGGAACATGCGGAAGATCTTGGTCGCGGTGTGATAGAGAAAGCGCTGAAACGCACCTTCTCGCCAGAGTTCCTGAACCGTATCGACGACGTGGTGATCTTCAACGCACTGACAGAAGAACATATCGGCGTCATCATCGACATCATAATGAAAGACGTGCTGAAACGCCTGAACACGCTGGGCTTCTCGCTCGAGTTGATGCCAGGTGCCAAGAAGTTCATTGCTGAAAAGGGTTACGATCCGCAGTTCGGTGCGCGTCCGCTGCACAGGGCCATCCAGAAATACCTGGAAGACCCGCTGGCAGAAGAGATCCTCAACGGACACATCAAGGAAGGCGACGTTGTACATGCTGACTACGATGAGAACGAGAAGAAGATCACCTTCGCTATCGACCACTCAGCTGCTAAGAAAGAACCCTCAGCTCCGACTGAGTAATCATGTGGAATTGTTTTAGAGATACAACGGGCGGTGAATTCACCGCCCGTTTTTTTATTTTTAACCCATGAAACCCAAGACCAGCCTGCCTACCGTGCCGTTGACCGAAGAAGAGCGTTACCACCTGCAAACTATTTACGGGACAAGGATGAGAAATTTTGGGGGCGTAGCCCTGTTTCTGATGATGATGGGCTTGTATGGCAGCATCATGGGTTTTGGTAAGTCGAGCAGCTCACATAGATCTCATAGAACAGGATCGGAGTATAAAGCGTACGATTATGAGATCGCCGGCGTTGTATTAACGAAAGAACAAACGGGCTTTTTAATAGCAGGTTTGATGCAGGTGGTTATTTTAGGAAGCTGTGCGAGGATCTTCTTCAGACGCGTGCTACCGTTTAAAAAAGACCTTCGTTTAGGCGAGAAAGAAGTGGTGAGTTATACCATCGTCAAAAAGCGCTATTTCGAACATACTGGTCAGTGTTTCTTCAGCTTGAACGATCCCAACTATTTGCACCACGAAGTAGATACTGACGTGTATAATTCGATGAACGAAGGCGATACAGTGAACGTGTATAGAGGTGTCTATTCAAAGTATGTTTTTCAGAAGGACGCGAGGTTTTCGTTTATTTAACTTGGGAGGGGTCGAATTGTTTAAAGCTTGTTAGCATGCAAAAAATTCTTTTTGTTCAGGAAGTGGGCAACGATCAATTTGAAATTGAGTCATTGTGGTGCGAGGAGAAAGGAGAACATTACGTGGTTGATAATATTCCCTTCATCGCTAAAAACATAGCGCTGGGTGATATTATTATAGCCGAATACGATCAGGATGAAAAAGCATTTTATTTTGAAGATTTTATTGAGTTTTCAGGGAATAGTACGATCAGACTGCGTTTCCCCGATAGCGAAGAAATTGAAGAAGTCAGAAGAGAATTAGAAAGTCACGGCTGTTCAACAGAAGCTTTTTTGGAGAGATTGATAGTTTCCGTCAACGTTCCCAAATCTATTCAATATGCGCCGATAAGAGAATTTCTGATGGACGGAGAGCAAAACAATCGGTGGGAATTTGAAGAAGCGTGTTTAGCGCATGATTATTGAGAAGAAAAATTTCTTAGTGGTGTCAGGTGTTTCCACCTGACACAATGTAACGCCTACGTCAAATCTTCCAGCATAGGGGCAATCAGGTCCAAACACGTTTACTTTTATAGTAACTACACTGTCTTTATCCTTAAAACCGCCCGCATGCTCAGATATACCCTACTGGTTTGCCTTTTATCGGCGTCGCTAACCGGCTTCGCCCAACACACCAACATACAGATCGACAATGTCGATTTTCCGGAAGAGCCTTCTATCGCGATAGATCCCAAAAATCCTGCAGTACTGGTGGCAGGTGCCAACATTGCCAAAGTCTACGTATCAACCGATACCGGCAATACCTGGTCGGTCAATTACCTCACCTCTACCTATGGCGTGGGTGGCGACCCCATGATCATGGTAGACACTGCGCAGAAGTTTTATTTTTTCCACCTCAAAGGTTTCATGCAGCCATCGGAGATTGACAGGATTGTGTGCCAGCGCCTAGATAACCCTACAGGCACCTGGAGCAGCGGAACCTACTTTGGCGTGAACGGTACTAAAGTGCAGGATAAAGAATGGGCGATAGTAGACCGGAAAACAAATACCATCTATGTTGGCTGGACCCAGTTTGATGCCTATGGTAGCAGCAATACTGCTGATAGCTCTATCATCCGGTTTACAAAGTCGACCGACCAGGGACAGACCTGGACTACGCCTGCGCGACTGAATACTGTTGCCGGCGATTGTAAGGATGAATCGAATACAGTAGAAGGCGCTGTGCCGTGTATTGGTCCTAATGGTGAAGTATACGTGGCCTGGGTGGGGCCGCTGGGCCTCCTGTTCGACAAGTCGCTGGACCAGGGGCAGACATGGATGGCCAACGATAAGTTTGTATCAGCCATTGGCGGTTCAGGCTGGGATTACGACGTACCGGGCTTGATCCGCTGTAATGGGTTGCCTTTTATAGCCTGCGACCTGAGTGGCGGCGCTTACAACGGCAATATCTACATCAGCTGGAGCGACCAGACCAACGGGCCTAATAATACAGATGTTTGGTTGGTACGCTCTACCGATGGCGGCAACACCTGGCAGCCTAAAACAAAAGTGAATACGGATGCAGGGATCAGTCACCAATTCATGTCCTCCATGACCATCGACCAGGCAACCGGGTATATCTATGTGCTGTTTTACGACCGCAGGAACCATACAGGTACTAATAACACCGATGTTTACCTGGCAGTATCAAGAGACGGCGGCCAAACCTTTGTCGACCATAAGATAAGCCAGACGCCGTTCGAACCATTTACCAACCTCTTCTTTGGCGACTACACACACATCACAGCCCACAACAACATCATCAGGCCAATATGGGCAAGGATGGACCTGCCTACACTCAGTGTATGGACGGCAAAAGTGGATACTTCTTTATTGTTTCCCGAGGTGGACGTTCCCGATATCTATTCCGATAACGGAAGTGTATACCCCAATCCGTTTCAGAACACAACCTATATAGCGTTTAAGCTACGTGTACCAGCGCCGGTCTCGCTGGTAGTAACAGATGTCTTCGGTAAAAAAGTAGCCGTTCTCAAAGACAATGAATTGCTGGCAGCCGGCAAATACACCCTCGAATTTGATGCCCGTAGATACGGCGTACCTCCCGGCATTTATTATTTCAACCTGCGCAGCAGATCAGTGAATAAGGTGCAGAAGATCGTGCTTACGCAGTAGCCGAGCCCGAAGGACAACAAAGCTGAGTTGGTCACAATTTATTGCCGCGATGCTAAAAAGGGTGTTTTAGCGGTATGCATTAATATAATGGATTATATTTATGTAAGTTTAAATTGATCGATATGAGAGGAGTGTTACTTATCGCCGCGCTAGTAGTATTTGCCGTGGGCTGTAAAAAACCAACCGAAAAGCCAGCAAATCCTACGGAACCACAAATGCCAACAAGCACTGAAACAGGTGCAAACACTGTCGCGTGCAGAGTGAATAGTGAGGTGCATATTTATAAAGGAGTGCCAACATATTTAAACGCAGACGGGGTACTGTTTGGTCTTTATCCAGATCGCAATGAATACTTTTTGCAAGTAACGGCGGGCGGGATAGCGGAATATAAGGATAATATTTGGTTGCTATTATATGATACAGCAGTGCAATTGAACACACAATATCCTTTTTCAGTTACTGAAACTGACAAAAACCGAGCAGAATATTCAGTTGAAGCGGGGAGCTACTCAAAAATATATAAAACTAAAGGAAGTAGTGGGTTCATTAAATTTACACGGTATGATAAAACTGTTGCAGCAGGTACGTTTGAATTTGCTGCATATAATGATCAAGGTGAAAAAATTGAAATAACAGAAGGTTTTTTTGATATATCACGACCTCAATAGACACTCCCAATCTTGTACTATGAGACGTGCTCCTTTTAATGGCGCAAAGCACATTAGTCCTTTTCATTAATTTGTCGTATATTTGCTATAGATAAATATCTGCAAAAATGGTGGACACCAAGACGGACCTCACCGAATTTCTTTGATGCATCTGCCGCAGTCCTAAAACCCAAACCGAAAAAACTATCAAACATGACAACAAAATGCAACAAAATTTTTCGCGAGAACGCCTGTCAATACTATAACATGATTAATTGGCTGAATTTGATCTGAGGCAAAAAAACACCGGCGGCTACCAGATTAAAAGATTTATAAAAAAGGTTACAAAAGGTAGCATCGACACGGTTTAATCCGCTCAATATCAGCTCATAACAAAATTTTACGCAACCGACATTTTACAACACCGAAACACTCTGAATGTTACGCATTACCCTTGCTTCCCAACATATTGTAACTTAGTTCTGTCTATTAAAGACCTAACCGGTTAACTACAATGCGGAATTGCCTGGCTTCATTATCAGCACTGCTGGTAGTGTTCTTATTACCCTTTACAGCTAGCAGTCAAAACCTGGTACCCAATCCCGGTTTCGATAATGTGAACACCTGCCCCAACGGTTCCGGTTGCATCCTCTATGATCCCAGCTACACTACTTTCCAGTTCGTTCCCGGTTGGATATCGCCAGTCGCCTCACTTACACCCGATGCCTTCCATTCCTGCGCTCCGCCCAACAGCGGCGTCCACACACCGGAATCGGACTTCGGCTACCAGAAACCGCGCAGCGGCGGTGGGTATGCAGGCCTCATCATGTGGCAGGCCGAAAAACTGGGTTCCGGCTGGACCAATGACCAACGCGAATACCTGCAGTGCAAACTGCAGCAGCCGCTGACGGCGGGCCAGCGCTACTGCGTCACTTTTTATGTCAGCAATGCCATATCAAGTATAGCGGCCCTTAACCAGTTCAACTTTGTAGCCCTCGATGCTGTGGGCCTCAATCTTTCGTCCACCAGGCCTTCTACGCTTTCGGGTTCGGTAATGCCGCTGGCATCGCACGTAGCAGCTACCCCGGGCAATTTTTATACAGACTCTGCCGGCTGGACCAAAGTGCAGTCGGTTTATACCGCCGCCGGTGGCGAGCAATGGCTCACTGTTGGTTGCTTCAACCAGTCGGCCGCACCTAATTACCAGCTGCTTTTTCCGTCGACTCCAAACCCGGCTTTCAGGTACCGCTCTTACCTCTACTTCGATGATTTCAGTGTGGTGGCCATCACTCCCGGAGATACCATCAAACGTAGCTTCGATTCGCTGAGCTGTAAAAAAGACAGTGTCAATATGGTCCTAACCGCTCCGGATGATGAAGGGGTTTATTGGAACAATGGCAGTACAGGCCAGACGCTGACAGCAACGAAGCCCGGTACTTACTGGGTAAGGGCGCAACACAACTGCCAGGTGTACGTAGATACGTTTCATGTTAAATACGATCCTGCCAAAACCCTATACCTCGGTAGGGATACCGGCAACTGTATAGACCAGCCGTTCGTGATAAGGACAAACCCCGGGTTTACCAGTCATGCCTGGAGCACAGGTCAAACAGGCGATAGTATTACAGTAAGCAAATCGGGTGTGTATTATGTATCGGCCCAAAACGAATGTGGCCTGCAGCACGATACGATCAAAGTATTCATACAGCCGCCAACTGCCCCCCCTGTCGTATCAGACACTACAGTTTGCCAATTCAGTCCATCACCCACGTTAAATGTAAATGGCCCGAATATAAATTGGTATACCTACATCAGCGGTTTATTTGGTTTCCCGTACCAGCCAGAGATCACCACCTCGCAGCCAACAACCTTCACCTTTTATGTCACGAGTACTATTGACTATTGCGAGAGCGAAAAGGTACCCATGAACATTACGGTAAGGTATACACCGCATAAATCGCTACCCGAAGTAGCCGAGATGTGCGCGCGCTTCCCTGATTCGATAGGCACTTATTACCCTGACGTAACCTATAAATGGAGCACCGGCGAAATGGCCTGCTGTATCGTGCCTCAATACGACGGGGAATATCGTTTGGCTACTATCAATGAGTGTGGTACTTATTTTGACACGACCTTTGTTGAATTTTCTGCCTGCGACACCTGCATCGTAGTTCCCAATGCATTCATGCCCCACGGCGATTATAGCACCCGATTGTTCAAGGCTATTGTTACCTGCCCGATCCAGGATTTTGATATGAAGATCTTCAACCGCTGGGGTCAAATGGTATTTACCACCCAGGATGTAACTAAAGGATGGAACGGGTATTATAAAAATATACCCTGCGACCAGGGAACTTTTATTTATCTCATACAATACCACTCCCTGGCTTCGGGCAAACCACAGATATTAAAAGGCAATGTGACCCTGCTGCGGTAATATTTCTTTCATTTTCAGGAAAATTTATGCTGATATCGGGCATTTTCATGGTTGGGGCGCCTATCTATTGGTAACTTTGCGCTCTCATTCATGCAGCGTCCGTATACGATAGCATTGGTTGGTAACCCCAACAGCGGGAAGAGCTCACTGTTCAACGTGCTTACCGGCCTCAACCAGAAGGTAGGCAACTTCCCGGGTGTCACCGTCGACAAAAAGACGGGGGTATCCCGTATCACCGATTCGCTGAGCGTCAATATCATCGACCTTCCGGGCACCTACAGCCTGTACCCCAAAAGTGCAGACGAGCAGGTTACCTACGAGGTGCTGATAGACCGGAACAACCCTGACAGGCCAGATCTTATAGTAGTAATAGCCGACGCCTCCAACCTGAAGCGCAACCTGCTGTTCTGCTCGCAGATCATGGACCTAAAGATACCGGTGATCATTGCACTCACGATGAATGATATCGCCCGCAGGAAAGGTATTACCATAGATACCACCGGTCTGGAAAGGCTGATGGGCGTGCCTGTTGTGGCGATCAATCCGCGAAAGAACAAAGGTATCTCTGAACTCAAACGTGCCATGGCCGCAGTAAAGCAATCGGGACAGGTAAGAACCCCCGGCGACTTTATTGACGTAAAAGCCCTGACCGGCGAATGGCTGGAGGAAGTGAAGGAGATAGCATTGGTTGAAGGCAATTACAGTGCCCTGCACGTTGCTTGCAACTATTTGGAATTGGGGCATCTGAATGCTGCACAACGTATCCGCATAGGTGCCTTGCTGCATGAAGTGAATTTCCACAAAGCCAAAGTGCAGGCCGAAGAAGTGATGCAGCGCTACCAGAAGATAGCCGGCATTATGAACCAGTGTGTGGTAGAGGAGAGTCCGCTGAAACGTACCATCGTTAGCGAACGAATAGACAAGACCTTGCTGCATCCTTTGTGGGGCAACCTGATATTACTAACCGTTCTGTTCCTATTGTTCCAAAGTATTTTCTGGCTGGCCGAATACCCAATGACATGGGTAGAATCTGGCTTTGCATTTGTGAGCGAATGGCTTTCTGGAGTATTGCCCGATAACCTTTTCCGGGATCTGCTGATAAATGGTATTCTGGCAGGTATCAGCGGTATTGCTGTATTCATACCGCAGATCATGATCCTGTTTGGCTTCATCACCATTCTGGAAGACAGCGGTTATATGGCCCGTATCAGCTTCCTCACCGATAGATTGATGCGTAGCGTGGGATTGAATGGCCGTTCTGTGATGCCGCTGATCAGCGGCATGGCCTGTGCAGTTCCTGCCATCATGGCTACCCGTACCATTCAAAACCGAAAAGAGCGTCTCATCACCATCATGGTGACGCCACTTATGAGTTGCTCTGCGCGACTACCCGTTTATACTATTCTTATTGGCCTGGTGATACCCGATAAAAGCTTTGGGATATTCAACCTGCAAGGCCTTGTGCTGATGGGGCTGTATTTACTTGGATTCGTTATGGCGCTGATCGTTGCCCGCGTGATGAACTTCATCGTTAAGGTAAAAGACAAGACCTTCTTCCTGATGGAGCTGCCTGTTTACCGCGCACCACGCTGGAAGAATGTGGGCATCACCATGATAGAAAAGGCCAAGATCTTTGTGATGGATGCGGGCAAAGTGATCCTGGCGATCTCTATGCTGCTGTGGGTGCTGGCAACCTTTGGTCCACCGAAGCGTATGGAAAAGGTGGAGCAACAATACGCGGTATTAAAGCAACAGAATCCTTCACAGGCAGAACAGATAGACCGCGGCCACCAGACCGCCAAACTGGAAAACTCTTTTGCCGGCATCATGGGTCACGCCATAGAACCGGTTATTCGTCCCCTCGGTTACGACTGGAAGATCGGCATCGCCCTCATTACCTCCTTTGCGGCCCGCGAAGTGTTTGTAGGTACCATGGCTACTTTATATAGCGTAGGCAGCGAAGACGACGATGCCACTCTGCGTGAAAAGATGCGTAACGCCCGTTGGCCAAATGGGGAACCTGTATATACACTGGCCGCAGGTCTTTCATTATTAGTGTTTTATGTTTTTGCCATGCAGTGTATGAGCACAATGGTCATCGTTCGCCGCGAAACACGCAGCTGGGTGTACCCGCTTATACAGTTTGCTTATATGTTTGCCTTGGCTTATATCAGCGCCTTCATCATCTACCAAACGCTTCGTTAATGATTTTTAATTGGCTCGTTAACGATATTCAATCCTCTTGTTAAAGGCGTCAAACTCTGCCGCCATAAGCTGTTTTTAATAGACATTTGTTCCTTCGGGCCGGGGAGAGAGAACACCTGACCAATGCAACAAGTATCTGATTTCTTTAAAAAACTGCTTGACTCCGGCGATTTCATACCGCGCTGGCAGGACGGTAATTGGTCTGATTTTCATGGGTGGCTGCATATAGTTAGCGATCTGCTTATCTGGTCTGCCTACTTTGCTATTCCATTTATCATTATCCGTTTTATTACCGCCCGCAAGAATGCTGTGGCCTTCAACAATCTTTATGTTCTGTTTGCTGCATTTATCCTGGCTTGTGGATTTATTCAATTGATAGATGCCGTCATTTTCTGGAACCCGATCTATCGCGTAAGTACACTGGTCAAATTCATGACCGCTATAATTAGCTGGGTAACCGTTTTTGCACTCATAAAAGTTTTGCCGAAAGCATTTTCTTTAAAGACAGCATCCGAACTGCAGGCGGAAATTGACCTTCGTATTAAAGCAGAAAAAGAACTGGAGCAGAAAAATAAACTGCTTTCAGAAGCGGAAAAGATAGCAAAGCTGGGTTATGGCCAATGGGATATAGAAAGGGACAATGTTGTCCTCTCTGACGAAGGCTGCAGTATTTACGGTGTACCGAAAGGAAGCGAATTCTCATTTGCCGCGATCCTTGAAACGGTTCATCCGGAAGACAGGGACAAGGTTAAAGCTATCGTTGGCCGTATTATAGCCAACAGGCATTTTGAAGAATTCTCTTACCGGATAATTGTTGGAGATGCTATCAAATACCTGCGGGTGAACGGCGAGATGCGTTACAACAGCAATGGTGATATCGTGATGCTGATCGGTACGATGCAGGATGTTACGGAACGTCATCAGAGCCTTAGCCGTATCGAGCAGCAAAACAATGTTTTACTGGAGATCGCGTCCATCCACTCACATAATGTTCGTGGGCCGCTCGCTACCATCATGGGATTGGCGTCTATGTTCAACCAAAATGACGTATCAGACCCCGATAACGTGCTGATCATCGAAGGCATCAAAGTAGCCAGCGAGAACCTGGACACGATCGTTACCGATATTGTCCATAAAAGCTGGAATGTAGAACTGATGAGGCAACAGGAAAAATTAGCTTCAGAGATCGAAGCTGCTTAGAATTGTTTCTCCTCTTTTACTGTGTAGTAAAAGATGTGCTGAAGAATAGAAAGGACCAATTTCTTGCATTGCATTTTTACATAATGTAGCATACTATCCTCCTTCAAGTTTTTGTTATCAACAATGCAATGATAGACCTACGGTTTTTCCTCTGGTACAGTGTTTTCACGGTTTTTCGAAAAATGGGTGAAAACACGGTATGGCCTCTATCGGGCCACATACGGAGGTAAAAACTTAACTTCGCACCATGAATCTCCAGGCACCCGAACGTATTGCCAATTATATCGCCGGCGATCTGCAGGCTCCTATTAACGGAAAATATATAGATAACATCAATCCCGCTACGGGCTTGGTTTACAGCCAAACACCCGATAGCGATGCGAAAGATGTAGAAGAAGCTGTTGGTGCAGCGAAAGCTGCCTTTCCTACATGGAGCACTACCCCGCAGGAAGAGCGTTTTAAGATACTCAACCGTATAGCGGAACTTATTGATCAGAACCTCGATGCTTTAGCACTTGCTGAAACCAATGACAACGGTAAGCCACTTTGGTTAAGCAAAAAGGTAGACATACCTCGTGCTTCGAGCAACTTCCGCTTTTTTGCTACGGGCCTGATGCATGTTTCTACCGAAAGTCACAGCATGGAAGACAAGGCGATCAACTATACGCTTCGTCAGCCAATAGGTGTGGTTGGGTGTATCTCGCCATGGAATCTCCCATTGTATTTATTCACCTGGAAGTTAGCTCCTGCACTTGCAGCTGGTAACTGCGTAGTTGCCAAGCCTAGCGAGGTGACTCCAATGACAGGATACCTGTTAAGTGTTATCTGTCGCGAAGCTGGGCTGCCGGCAGGTGTTCTGAATATTATTCACGGCACTGGTCCTGATTGCGGTGCGGCAATAGTGGCGCATCCCGAGATCAAAGCCGTATCGTTTACGGGAAGCACACGTGCCGGTAAGGACATTGCTGCAACTGCAGCGCCAATGTTCAAAAAGCTGTCGCTGGAACTGGGCGGTAAAAACCCGAATATCATTTTCGCCGATTGCGATTGGGATAAGATGATGCGCACCACCCTGCAGTCATCTTTTGCTAACCAGGGACAAATTTGTTTGTGCGGTAGCCGTGTGCTGGTGGAAGAAAGCATCTACGAAAAATTCAAAGCTGAATTTATAGAGCGCGCCAGGAAACTCACCGTGGGCGACCCACTTGATGAGAATACAAGGCAAGGAGCTGTGGTAAGCAAAATGCATTTCGACAAAGTGATGGCTTGCATTGATCTTGCAAAACAAGAAGGTGGTAAGATACTGCTGGGTGGTAATGCGGTTAAAGGCAGTGGCCGAACCGAAAAAGGGTACTTTATTGAGCCGACTATCGTTGAAGGTCTTGGTCCTACATGTCGCACAAACATGGAAGAGATCTTTGGCCCTGTGGTTACGCTGCAGTCTTTCAAAACGGAAGACGAAGCTATGGCAATGGCCAACACAAGCGATTATGGCTTATCAGCAACCATATGGACACAGGATGTGAGCCGTGCTAATCGCGTAGCTGCAAAAGTGCACAGCGGCATCATCTGGGTGAACTGCTGGCTGCTGCGCGACCTGCGCACGCCATTCGGTGGATTTAAAAATTCAGGTGTAGGTCGTGAAGGTGGCTGGGAAGCTATGCGCTTCTTTACAGAACCCAAGAACGTCTGCATCGAGTTATAACTTTTTACTTTTACACTTTACTCCAAGATATGAGCGAACGTATTTCAACCGATAAAGCACCCAAGCCAGTAGGCTTGTATCCTCACGCACGCCGTGTAGGCAACCTGTTGTTCCTTTCAGGCATTGGCCCACGCACAGTAAGCGACGATATCCCAGGCCTGAAGCTGGATAAGAATGGCAACTTCCTGGAGTTTGATTTCGAAAAGCAGTGCCGCAACGTATTCGACAATGTGCGCATCGTGCTGGAAGAAAGCGGTAGCAGCTGGGATAAGCTGGTAGACGTAACCGTTTTCCTGGTAAATATGAAACGCGATTTCGCAGTTTACAACAAGGTGTATGCTGAGTACTTCAAAGACAATCAGCCTTGCCGTACCACGGTAGAGATCAACTCGCTGCCTACGCCTATTGCGATAGAGCTGAAGTGCATTGCAACTATCGACTAATAAAAAAGCCCCTGGCGGGGCTTACTAATAAATTATCCTGAGGGTGGAGTGCTGCTTACAGCGGCATATCCACCCTTACTTGTTTTGAGAATGATTTACCGCGGGCGTCTTTGCCATCTATCTTCCACATCACACTGCGCAATTCAACCGATAGAGGCTTTTGATTGGCAGAACGCACGTTTTTCACAGCAGCTAACCATTTTTGCTCATTCTTCCTGGTAGCCCTGCTGCTTCTTGCTTCGCGCGATACAGCGTTACGTATAGATGAAGGAGAGACCCTCGGCGCTGCCAGCCTGTTTTCGTTCAGTCCTGTGATTGTATAGCTATTACCTGCACTGCGCAGTGCTTCCCAGCCTGTGGTGGTGCTCAGGTTATCCAGCACCAGTGTACCCAGGTTGTTCTTAGCTACTACTACTGTCTGGTAGCGTTGTGAGATCTTATCGACTTTACCACCTGAAACGCGGATCTCCTTTCCATTTAGTGAACCGTTGCGCAGCGAGTATGATGTGCCTGAGCCTTTAGCCTCGACGCCGGGTATGAATAACGTCACGTCCTTCATGTCGATCTTCAAACCCTTGCCAGTTGGCGCTTCCGCTGGTTTTTCTTCAACACGCGCAGTTTTCGATTCAACCGGCTCCTCAACTGTTGCAGGCTTTTGGGCAGTATCGGTTTTAACGACTTCTGCTTCTTCTGTCGGCTCCGCAGCTTTTGCAGGTCTCATATCCATCACCCTATCTCCAAGGTATTGAGAATCTGTTTCCGTCACCATCATCGACGAATCGCCTAGCACGATGGCGCCGCTGCCGCCACTCGTGGTTTTGCTTTCAGAACATGATACAAACCCGGCTGAAGCAGCCAGCATCAACAAGAAAAGAGTACGCATATGGTTAAGATTCGGCATAAAAATAATAAACGACCCTAATAAGTCAGCAGCTTCTGCACGCTTTCATGCAGCCTGTTCTTTGCCAGGAAGTTTTGTTCGAGCTCTATAGCAAACGGCACTGGCGTATCAAGGCTTGCGCAACGAACTACCGGAGCATCTAATAATTCAAAACAATTTTCGCTGATCCATGCAGCTAGCTCACCGCCAATGCCACCTACCAGTGTGTCTTCGTGCAGCAACAATACCTTTCCGGTACGTTGTACAGATGCACGGATAGCATCATAGTCCAGCGGCAGCAGTGTACGAAGATCAACTATATCGAATGAGACATCCGGGTTCTTTGCTGCATATTCGGTAGCCCAGTGTACTCCCGCTCCGTAAGTGATGATGCTGACATCCTCACCTTCCTGCACTTGTCTCGCTTTACCTATCTCGATAGTATAATAATCATCAGGAACCATGCCGCTAATGCTGCGATAGAGTGCTTTGTGCTCGAAGAACATTACCGGGTTTGGATCTTCAATAGAAGCGATCAACAGGCCCTTCGCATCTTCCGGAGTAGATGGATAAACCACCTTCAGTCCCGGAGTATGTACGAACCATGCCTCGTTGCTTTGCGAGTGGAAAGGACCTGCACCTACGCCACCGCCGGTTGGCATACGTACCACAACATCAGCATTCTGTCCCCAGCGGTAGTGTATCTTGGCCAGGTTATTAATGATCTGGTTGAAACCCACGGTCACAAAGTCTGCGAACTGCATTTCCATCATCGACTTGAAGCCTTTGATAGATAAGCCCAGTGCAGAACCAACTATAGCGCTTTCGCAGAGCGGTGTATTACGCACGCGTTCTTTACCGAACTGTTGCACAAAACCCTCTGTTACTTTAAAGGCGCCGCCGTATTCAGCTATATCCTGTCCCATGAGCACCAGGTTCGGGTGGCGCTCCATGCATTGACGCAGGCCGTCGCTGATGGCTTGTATAAATTTCTTTTCTAAGCGCGTTGAAGAAGCAGGCGCAACAGCGGTTGTTTTCAAAGGTGCATAAACATCTGCTACTTCTTCTGCTGTATCCGGTTTTACCGGTTCTGCGGCAAAGCCAGTAGCCAAGCCATCTTCAATTTCTTTTTGAATAGATGCGCGGATCTGGCCGAGTTTATCCTGCGTAACCAGTTTTTCTTTTAGCAGGTACTGCTCGAAGTTGGCAACAGGGTCTTTTTTAGCCCATTCTTCAAACAGCTCTTTCGGTACGTACTTCACACCGCTGGCCTCTTCGTGGCCACGCATGCGGAAGGTCATACATTCAATCAGTATCGGCTTTTGTTTCTTGATACAGTATTCGCGGGCTTCGCTGATTGTTTTATATACTTCCAGTATGTTATTACCGTCAATGGTAATCCCCTTCATACCGTAACCAGCTGCGCGGTCTGCCAGTTGCTTGCACACAAACTGCTCGTTTATTGGGGTACTTAGGCCATAGCCATTATTCTCGATGATGAAAATAACCGGCAGGCCCCAAACAGCTGCCACGTTTAGCGCTTCATGGAAATCGCCCTCGCTGGTACCACCATCGCCGCTAAAGGCAACGGAAACCTTGTTTTCCTTCCGGAGTTTATGCGCCAGCGCCACACCATCAGCAATAGCGAGTTGCGGACCCAGATGCGATATCATACCGCAGATGTGGTATTCATTGGCCCCAAAGTGGAAGGAACGCTCGCGGCCTTTGCTAAAGCCTTCTTTGCGGCCCTGCCATTGCATGAACAGCTTTTCGAACGGCATTTTGCGGGCTGTAAATACCCCCAGGTTGCGGTGCAGGGGCATTACGTACTCGTCGCTGTCCAGCGCCATGGTAGCACCTACGGAAATAGCCTCCTGGCCTATACCGCTGAACCATTTGCTGATGCGGCCCTGCCTGAGCAGTACCAGCATTTTCTCCTCTATCATCCGTGGACGGAGGAGTTCGGTATATAGTTGAATGAGTTGGTCGTCGGTCAGTCTGCCCCGGTCGAAACGCATAAATGAGATTTGGCGCAAAAATAAGCGGTTAAATGTCTAGTTTAACGATTGCTGTTTTTCCCGATTGAGTTTTAGTTCCTATCTTTGTGCGACCGCTACAGCTACTTCCAAAGATTTATTGTAATATCAACTAGCTGCGCATACCGGTCTCAAAAACAGGTGCGTTATGACTAAATATATTTTTGTAACCGGGGGCGTTACTTCATCGTTAGGAAAAGGAATTATTGCAGCCTCACTGGCCAAACTGCTCCAGGCCCGCGGCTTTCGCACCACCATCCAGAAATTTGATCCATACATCAACGTCGATCCGGGCACGCTGAATCCGTACGAACACGGGGAATGCTATGTTACGGAAGACGGCGCTGAGACCGACCTGGATCTGGGCCACTACGAGCGTTACCTGAATACGCATACGTCTCAGGCCAACAACGTAACTACGGGTCGTATTTACCAATATGTAATTAATAAAGAGCGCGAAGGCGCTTATTTGGGTAAAACCGTGCAGGTTATCCCGCATATCACAGACGAGATCAAACGTCGTATGACCCTGCTGGGCCAGAACAACCAGTTTGATATCGTCATCACCGAGCTTGGTGGTACCGTAGGCGACATTGAATCTCTGCCTTATGTTGAAGCCGTTCGCCAGCTGAAATGGGAAATGGGCGATGAAAATGCCTTGGTGGTGCACCTCACACTGATCCCTTATCTGAAAGCGGCAAAAGAGCTGAAAACCAAGCCTACCCAGCACTCAGTGAAACTGATGAGCGAGAACGGCCTGAATCCGGATGTTCTGGTTTGCCGTACTGAAGAACCGCTGTATAAAGAGCTGAAAAGGAAGATCGCCCTGTTCTGTAACGTAACACAAGACGCGGTTATCGAAGCGCTGGATGCCGATACGATCTATGGTGTACCGCTGGAAATGATGCGTGAAAAGCTGGACCAGATATGCCTCCAAAAGCTGGAGTTGCCTATGGGCACTGAGCCAGACCTCAGCCGCTGGAAAGAGTTTTTGAACAAGCTGCGCTACCCTAAATCGAAAGTAACTATCGGTCTTGTTGGTAAATACGTAGAGCTGCAGGATGCGTATAAATCGATCCTGGAAGCACTGATACATGCGGGTGCGATCAATGAATGTAAAGTAGAAGTAAAGAATATACACTCTGAACACCTGACACCGGAAAATGCAGCTGAAAAACTGCAGAACGTGGATGCTATGTTGGTAGCTCCTGGTTTCGGTAGCCGTGGTATCGAAGGTAAGATCGATGCAATTCGCTATGCCCGCGAGAACAAGCTACCTTTCTTTGGTATCTGCCTCGGTATGCAAATGGCTTGCGTTGAATTTGCCCGGAACGTACTGGGTGTTAAGAACGCGCACTCTACCGAAATGGATCCTGATACTAAGGATGGTGTTATCGCGATGATGGAAGAGCAGAAGAAGATCACTCAGATGGGGGGTACTATGCGTTTGGGCGCATATGAATGCGAACTGCGTAGCGGTTCTAAAGCGGCTGATATCTATGGCTCAACCAACATCTCAGAGCGTCACCGTCACCGTTATGAGTTCAACAATGCGTACATGGACGCATTTGAGAAAGCAGGTATGATACCGGTTGGTAAAAACCCTAAAACAGGCCTCGTAGAGATCGTTGAACTGCCGGAACATCCGTTCTACATGGGCGTTCAGTTCCACCCTGAGTACAAGAGCACGGTAGAAAATCCGCATCCATTGTTCGTAGCCTTTGTAAAAGCTGCCAAAGAAGCACAGGAAAACCGCAACGGACACGGAGCACACCACAAGTTTGAGAAAAGCGGTGTAGCTGAAGGATAGTTAAGATAATCTTCAATAGAAAAAAGGCTCAACAGAATGTTGAGCCTTTTTTCTATATAGCCAAGTGGTTAGACTGCACCGGTCGGCCAAAGAACGCACTGGCATGTGCATTAAAATCATTAGCATCATCAGTTGTAAAAAACTGCATGGTGCTATTTTTTGTTAAGCGGCTTTCCATTTCGGAATGGCGCTGTAAATAATGCTCCAGGCTATCTGCTACTATATCGCCCTGGGCTACCACTTTAATATTTTCAGGGAGGTGGCTTTTGATCTTGTCGATGATGATGGGATAATGCGTACAGGCCAGCAATACTGTGTCTATCTGCGGCGCTTTTGTAATCAATTCGTCCAGGTATTTTTTGATAAAGAAGTCAGCGCCTTCGCTATTATGCTCGCCATTCTCTATCAGCGGCACCCATATTGGGCAGGCCTGCTGGTGCACTTCAATATCGGGAAACTGGTTGCTAATCTCTATTTCATAGGAGCCTGAGTTGATGGTGCCCTTGGTCCCCAGAACACCTACGTGGCGGGTTTTGGTGTAGTTGCCTATAACTTCGGCGGTTGGCCGGATAACGCCCAACACCCTTTT
This sequence comes from Polluticoccus soli, assembly GCF_029269745.1. Taxonomy (NCBI): domain Bacteria; kingdom Pseudomonadati; phylum Bacteroidota; class Chitinophagia; order Chitinophagales; family Chitinophagaceae; genus Polluticoccus; species Polluticoccus soli. Next base: position 1,572,021 of record NZ_JARJHT010000001.1, read on the forward strand.
TGAAGGATCTTCCATATGAGGCAGGTCTTGCTGCTGTATGGTGCGGAGGGCCTTGGCCGATGCCGTATTGCAGGCTAAAACCACCAGCGGACAACCCATTTTAAAGAACCACTCCACACATTCCAGCGTATACTCATGCACCGTTTCGAATGAGCGGTTGCCATATGGCGCCCGGCCATTATCTCCCAGGTAGATATAATCATATTGCGGAAGCTTATCAGCTATCGACTTAAAAACGGTCAGTCCGCCATAACCTGAATCAAAAACGCCAATCGGATGTGTCGCCTGCATTAAAGCGAAGTTAACTGGAAATGTTAAAACGTTTATACTAAGGGCATTTAGGCGTAACTTTGCGTTGATTTTCAGAATATGAGTGATGTTGCAACGCCGCTGGCCGCTTCGGGCTCGGCGCCTCTTACAGCTAAAGATTTCGCTACAGACCAGGAAGTACGCTGGTGCCCCGGCTGCGGCGACTATTCGATATTAAAACAGGTTCAGACCATTCTGCCTCAAACGGGTATCCCGCGCGAGAATGTGGTGATCATTTCCGGTATCGGGTGTAGCTCGCGCTTCCCGTACTACATGAACACCTATGGCATGCACTCGATCCATGGCCGTGCTACGGCTATCGCATCGGGCCTGAAAGCCACCCGCCCTGAACTAAGCGTTTGGGTGGTGACTGGTGACGGAGACAGCCTGAGCATTGGCGGTAATCATACCATTCACCTGCTGCGCAGGAACTTCGATATAAACATCCTGCTGTTCAACAACCAGATATATGGTTTGACCAAAGGTCAGTACTCGCCAACTTCGGAACCGAACAAAGTGACCAAGTCTACCCCGATGGGCAGCCTGGATCATCCGTTTAACCCGCTGGCGCTGGCGCTGGGTGCAGATGCAACGTTCATCGCCCGCAGTATGGATCGCGATCCTAAGCACCTGCAGGCAATGCTGCTTCGCTCCAATGGCCACCATGGAGCATCGCTGCTGGAGATCTACCAGAACTGTAACATCTTCAACGATGGTGCATTCGAGATATTTACTGAAAAAGGTTCTAAAGCAGAAGAAGCCCTGTTCCTGGAGCAAGGCCAGCCGCTGCTGTACGGCGCCAATAAAGACAAGGGCGTAAAACTGGATGGCTACAAACCAACATTGGTAAGCCTGAACGACGGCCACAGCGCCGACGACCTCTGGAAGCACGACGAAAAAGATTTCTTCAAAGCGCAGATATTGACCCGCATGTTCGACAACCCGGAAGTGGAAGGTCACTACCCGCGTCCGTTTGGTGTGTTCTACGCCGCCGAGCGCCCGACATACGAAGACCAGATGCGACTCCAGCTCGAAGAGGCCATCGCTACAAAAGGCAATGGCAACCTTGACAAGCTGCTGGAAGGGAAAGAAACCTGGATAATAGAATAACCTAAAAGGCAAAAAGTAGAACGATACTTTTTGCCTTTTACCTTTTACATTTACCTCTGCCTGAAAAAATTGCAGATTAATTGGCCTCACTAAAAAAGCTAGCCGGACAAACGGTATGGTATGGAGTCAGCAACATTGCTGTACGGCTGCTTACCTACCTGCTCACCCCTTACCTAACGCACGTACTGACTGGTCCTAAAGGACAGGTCGTATTTGGTCAGCAGGGTTTTCTCTACTCCATTTTCCCTGTTATGAATATTCTCTATACCTATGGTATGGAGACCGCCTATTTCCGCTTCAGCACAACAGAAGATAAGCTCAAGCTATACAGAACACAGCTTACCTCTATGTTGGTGAGCACATTGTTCTTCTCTGCATTGCTTTGGATCTTCCGCGTGCCTGCTGCAGAATTTGCTGAGCTGGGAGATCGCACAGAATATGTTTGGTGGTGTGCGGCCATCATCGGTCTTGATGCGCTTTCTGCGTTGCCATACGCCCGCCTGCGCAAAGAGAACCGTCCACGGAAATATGCGGCTACAAAGGCAATAGGTATTGTCGTTTTTGTTTTCACAATCGTTTTCCTGTACAGCTTCGGTGACAACATTGCAAAAAGCGGAGGCATTTTTGCTGATTGGTATAACAGGCATTGGGGTATCGGTTTCATTCTGTTTGCCAACCTGCTGCAGGCCATTGTAACGCTGGTATTGTTAGCTAAAGAGCTGTTAGACTATCGCCCTTACATTGATAAAGCGATAATCAGAAAAGTATTGCCATATTCATTGCCAATACTCATAGCAGGCTTTGCGGGTACCTTCAACGATTCGCTCAACCGCGTGATGTTTCAGAAACTCTATCCGGCTTCATCTCAAGAATCACTGAGGTTGCTCGGTTTTTTTACGGCAGCTCTTCGCCTTTCTATCCTTATTAACCTAGCAATACAGGCTTTCCGCCTTGCTGCCGAGCCTTTCTTCTTTTCCATATCGCAAGAGAAAAATGCGACCGGCACATACGCACGAGTTATGAAATGGTTCGTCATCATCATGGCGCTGATGTTCCTCAACGTGACCTTGTACATCGATATCTGGAAGCATTTTCTGAGTGAAGAATATCGCGTTGCTATCGGGCTCGTTCCGGTGTTGCTGTTGTCATACATCATGTTCGGCATTTACACCAATCTGACTGTGTGGTATAAGTTGACTGATAAGACCCGCTTTGGAACTTACATCATGATCATTGGTGCGGTTGTGACAGTAGTCTTCAACCTGGCGCTGATACCAAGCTGGGGATATCATGCTTGTGCCTGGGGTATGCTGCTGACCAACACAGTGATGGTTGTTCTCTCTTATTCGTGGGGACAGAAATACTATCCGATACCGTACAATGTTGGTAAACTAGCCGCCTATCTTGGTGTTATGCTATTGCTATTCTTTATCCAGTATGGCATCAACAGTGTCACCACAAACCTGGCAATTCGCTTGTCAACCGGCACTGCATTATTCCTGGGTTATTTCTTTTTCATCTACACGCAGGAACGCGGGGAACTGCAACGTTTCCCTGTCATCGGTAAATTCATCAAATAGTTTAGCGTAACAACTCACAAGGCTTGAGACCTGTGGCTTTTTTGAAGGCAGTGCTGAAATGTGATATGCTGCTATAGCCAAGTGAGTTAGCCACGTCAGATACGGAGAAGCCCGGTTGTTGCAGCATGTCTTTGGCTTTCGCTATGCGCAGGTCTTGCTGGAATTCATGGATGGTCTTACCTACAAGCGCCTTAAATCCCTTTTTCAGGTAGCACTCATTCATTGCCACCCTGCGGGATAGATCTTTAATCGTAAACGATTGCTCGACGTTCTGCTCTATCAGCTTACGTGCCTCCAGTACCTTTTCACGTTCGCTGTCGAAAGCGAGGAAACGACAGGCGGGTACCGGGCAAACCGTGAATGGCATTGCAATGCAATCCAGCGCGCGGCGCAGCATTTGCAGGGCAATCTCTGTTTGCTGCAGGGCTTTGCGCAGTGCCGATGGTGACTGTACTTCCCTGATCTCAGTAAGCAGTTTAGTTGTTTGCGAACAAATGCTGAATTGCTGCTCCCTTACTTCGTCAAACCTGAAAGGCTCTTCAGCGCTTAGCATCGACAACGGATACTGGTCGAAAAACTCGGGCCTGAACTCTATCCAGCAAATATTCGCGTTGCCCGGCTCATCGGCGTACTGCAAATACAGCAGCTGCACGCAAAACTGGCCATCTCCAATGGGGAATAGGTTCAGGCGGGCATGTTCTTCCGGCCATGTAGCATCCGCAAAATTCACCTCGATCCATTCGGCATGTACAAAACTATTCATCGACACCTGCTCACGCGCTAATACGCGGGCCGGCTGGCCGAGGACACGTTCTATAGGCGCGTCGGTATGAACTTGTACTATGTCCGCAACAATTTTCAAGACAGGCGAAATTACGTAATTGAGCGCAAATCGGTATTTTGTACCGTCTTAAGATTATGTTGTTTCTCTATAGCCATGCCTAATTTTTTTGATAATGTCAGGTATGCCGTTGCAGGTATCCGCTCGTTCTTTTCAACCGAGCAGAATGGCCGTGCGCAGGGCATTATCGCTCTATTGGTGGTTACCGCGGGCTTCCTTTTCAGGATCACTGCCATGGAATGGGTGCTTGTATTAGGCTGCATTGCGCTGGTTATATGCCTCGAAATGGTCAATTCAGCCATCGAAAAGGTCTGCAACCTTATAACCTCAGAGTATAATCCCGCTATCAAGGTGATCAAAGACATTGCTGCAGGTGCAGTGCTACTGGCAGCTATTATCTCTGCTGTTATAGGCGCGATTATTTTCCTTCCCTATATCAATTCGATTTTAACGATAAAATAGTGTTAAAACGTTGCGAAAGCAATAGATATCCACTATGCTATCAAGCTGATGTGGATATTTAATCGAAACCTGTTGAAATGCCCTGTTTTCAAGGGTTTTGCGATAGGTTAAAACATGTCATTTTTCTTGGTCAAAGGGTCGTTTTTTGTTATCTTTGTAGGGTTATAAAGCCGGGTGATTTTTACCCTGAATAATTGGAAAATTTCATCACCTCCCGGCATCCATAAAAAAGGTTTCTCTAAAAGCATTTATGAGTACAGAAAACGAGGTTTTACAAGCTCCCCCCAGTTATGATGCTGGTAGTATCCAGGTATTAGAAGGTCTTGAAGCGGTGCGTAAACGCCCTGCGATGTATATCGGTGATATCGGTGTCAAAGGCTTACACCACCTGGTATACGAAGTAGTGGATAACTCGATAGATGAAGCACTTGCTGGCCATTGTAAAAATATCACCGTTACTATTCATACCGATAATACGATCAGCGTACAGGATGATGGTCGCGGTATCCCCACAGGCATGCACCCCAAAGAGGGCCGTTCTGCCCTTGAGGTTGTAATGACCGTGCTGCACGCCGGTGGTAAGTTCGATAAAGACAGCTATAAAGTATCAGGTGGTCTGCACGGTGTGGGTGTGAGTTGCGTAAACGCACTCAGCAGCCACATGCACACTACGGTTTTCCGCGAAGGAAAGATATTTGAACAGGAATACAGCTGTGGTGTACCGCTGTATGCTGTACGTGAAATAGGCACGAGCGATAAGCGTGGTACCCTGCAACATTTCAAGCCCGACAATACCATTTTCAAAGACACGGTATACAACCGCGAGATACTGGCAGCCCGCCTGCGCGAACTGTCTTACCTGAACAAAGGTATTCGCATCACCCTGACCGATGAGCGTGAGCAGGTAGAAGGGGAAGAAGTAAAAACACTGACAGAAGAATTCTACAGCGAAGGTGGTATCATCGAATTCGTGCAAATGCTGGACCGTAATGGTAAGCGTGATCCACTGTTGGGTACGCCTATCTTTGTTGAAGCACATGATAAAGAGTCTAACGTAGCGGTAGATGTAGCCCTGTCGTACAACACTTCGTACAACGAGCACATCTTCTCTTATGTAAATAACATCAACACCATCGAAGGTGGTACGCACGTTGCGGGTTTCCGCCGTTCTATCACACGTGTGTTCAAAGCTTATGGCGATAAGAACAAACTGTTCGAAAAAGCCAAAGTGGAGATCACGGGTGATGACTTCCGCGAAGGTTTGAGTGCTATCATTTCGGTAAAAGTTCCGGAGCCGCAGTTCGAAGGTCAGACAAAAACCAAGCTGGGTAATAACGAGGTGATGGGTGTGGTAGACGTTTGCGTTAGCCGTGTGCTGGACGCTTTCCTCGAAGAGCATCCGAAAGAAGCCAAGCTGATCATCGACAAAGTGATCCTTGCGGCACAGGCGCGTGCAGCAGCACGTAAAGCCCGCGAAATGGTGCAACGTAAAAGTGTACTGACAGGTGGTGGTATGCCTGGTAAACTTGCTGACTGCTCGGATCGCGATCCTGAACGTTGCGAATTATACCTCGTGGAAGGTGATTCGGCCGGTGGTACTGCTAAACAAGGCCGCGACCGTAGCTACCAGGCCATCCTGCCGCTTCGTGGTAAGATCCTGAACGTAGAAAAAGCGCAAGAGTATAAGATATACGAGAATGAAGAGATCAAGAACATGTTCACTGCCCTGGGTGTTAGCGTTGGTACGCCTGAGGATGCAAAAGCACTGAACATTACCAAGCTTCGTTACCACAAGATCATCATCATGACCGATGCCGACGTGGATGGTTCACACATTGCCACGCTGATCCTGACCTTCTTCTTCCGCTATATGAAAGAGCTGGTAGAGCAGGGTTATGTTTACCTGGCGCAACCACCTCTGTATTTGGTGAAGAAAGGTAAAGAAGCAGAATATTGCTGGGGCGAAGAGCAGCGTAAAGCGGCTGTTGACCGTATGGCGAATGGTAAAGAAGACAGCGTGAATATTCAACGTTACAAAGGTCTTGGTGAGATGAACGCAGATCAGCTGTGGGAAACAACCATGAACCCTGCAACACGTATCCTGAAACAGGTTACTATTGAGAGCGCTGCTGAAGCAGACCGCGTATTCTCTATGCTGATGGGCGACGAGGTTGCACCTCGCCGCGAGTTCATCGAATCGCATGCTAAGTATGCGAAGATCGATGTGTAATTGAAAGATTAATTAGCTCAAATATTTAGAAGGCTGGCCATTTGGTCAGCCTTTTTTAATTGATTGTCGCTTCCCATCGTTCGTAGAATATTACAAACAGGGTGAAGGAAATTAAGAAGACTGTTAGGGCAAACTGCCATATAGGGAAAGCAGCAAGAAATAGGATAGATGCAAAGAACAATACAGCAACCACTAGCATATATTTCTCTACTGTCATGCGCGGTGAGTATAGCAAAGATGAATACAGGCTCAGCTGTGCTGCGGCAATAGCATAGATGAGTAGCAGCATAGTTATCGGTAAGACGCTCTTCACATGCAACAGGAGGAACAATAGTTCAGGCAGCATGAGTACTGCATAACTAAGCAAAAACCAGCTATAGCGTTTTGTGAGTGATATTGGCATAGCGCGGACAAAGCGCAGACGTTCTTCAATAAACTCCCTCAGGTAAAACGGGAGTATCGCGTGCGCCGCGATCAGTCCCAGCATCAGGTATGAAACACTCTCGAGATTTAGATTCTTTTCATTGTAGGTAACCATTGCCTGTAGCAGTATCAATGATCCGATCTTAATGCCCAACAAGGCGGCCTTTCGCTGATGGAATAGATAATGCAGCAGCCAAAAACGAAAATTTTTTTCGGCAGAGCCGAAATCTAAAAACCTGTAGACACGCTCAAGCCTGATTTGTTTATAAGTACTATTAAGTGTGAGCAGATATAAATAGGAGGGAATGAAGATCAGTACGGTTTGAACAAGAAGTATGGTAATAGCTGCAAGGATGTGTCCATGCAGCATTTGAACGACTGCTGTAATGATGGCGTAAGCCAGGGCAGGCAGGTATATCATCAGTTGCAGTTCGGACAAAACTCGTAGCAATTTTCTGTCTGTTAATCCCTGAAGGTGGTATAAGAAGTTAGATGATAGTGGTGTCTGCAACACACGGAGCCCAAATCCCAAACATTTCACTGCGTATAGTAGCCATGCTCCACACAACAGTAAAAGCACGCGCGAAGTATGCGCCTGCTCCATGATGGTGTAATGGAAATACACCATGTCGCGGAAGCTCAGTATGCCGAAAAGGATGAAAAAGCAAACCAGGAAGAACCCAAGGTTCAGACGGTAGAACTGCTTTACGAATAGTGTGTTCAAGGTCTGCTTCATAACGCAGGTTGAATGAGTTCACTATTTTCTATTCGCAGCATGGAAGGTTTCGGCATTCCTTCGAAACTTAATTCCTGGTGTGAAGTGATAAGCACCTGCACCCCGTTTCTCAGGCTATTGCCGATCAGCACATTCAATTGTTCTATGCCTATCGTATCTATCGTGATAAAAGGCTCATCGAGCATGATCAACTTTGGATTGCCTATGAAAGCGAGCGCCAATGATAGCTTTTTGAGCATACCGCTGGAATAAGTACCTGTTTTAGTGTGAATAAACGATCCGATGTTCAGTCCTTCAACCAGTTCATCCGCCTGTAATTTGCTACCGCCGCGCGTTTCCACATAAAAATTCAACAGATCGCTACCGGTAAGAAATTCGGGGTACAACGGTTCGGCCTCAGCATAGCTCACGGCATTTCTGTAAGCCATGCGCTGCTTTTTTATGCTCATGCCAGCAACAGAAATATCGCCCCGATATGGTATTAGCCCTGTAACCGATTTTAAGAGCGTACTCTTGCCACTGCCATTACCTCCCTTCAGCCAGTAAAAGTTTCCGGGTAGCGAAAGATCTGCTTTGACGATAAGTCTATCGCCATAAAACTTTTCGAACCTATCAAACTGTATCATTTACAAGGGCGAAATAAATATGTTGATTGTTAACGATTTGAGAAATAATGTATGTAATAAAAAAAAGGAGGCCCTGCATGAATGCAGAGCCCTTTTTCATTTCACGTTCCTTTGCGCGAAAGCAAGAAGAACTTTTTACCCCTATTGAAACGAAATCGTTTGGTCAAATATAATTAGCTAATATACGGCATCCGAATTAAGAAAAATAATTATTTATGCTCTTTCCTAACCTTATTGACGAGTAAATGCGCCAACCGGGTAGGCTCAGGTATACGGTATCTGCGGGTACAGTGCTTTACGATATCAACACTTTCGTCCAGCGTAATGAGGTGGCCGGGCGATATGAATACCGGCTTACAATTCACCTTCGTACGGAGAGCCGTTCCGATCGTTTCTTCGCGATGAACCATAGGGGACGTAGAAAAGGGCACATTTTCCGGCATTTTGAAGCTGCCAGCGAGCAGGCTTTTGGCACAACCGATGGTTACTACCCCTTCCAGGATACCAAAATGCGATGCAACGCCCACACGGCGCGGGTGAGCAATTCCATGACCATCAAGGATCAAGGCGTCCGGCTTATGATTCAGTTGTTGCCATACTTGTTGCAGGGCAGGTACCTCGCGAAAGGCCAGCAGTCCCGGCACGTACGGGAAAGTTGTTTTAAATACAGTTGTCGCGCTTTCTATTATTTCAAGCTCGGGGTAACTGAGGACGATGATCCCGGCATACACCGTATCCGAATGTTTATTGAAAGAGATATCGGCGCCTGCTATTGTTTTGATCTCACGATCGAGCGGCACCAGGTTTACCTGGTTTCTGATCTCTTTTTGTATGGATATGGCTTCGCTAGGGGATACATGGGAATAATCTACCGGCATAGGAGTTGTCTAAATGGCAAAAAATATGTATATTTGTAGGGGATTATAAGTTGGCGCAAATTAGAACTTGTTTGGAGAATAACAATCACCCTATCGATGAAAGCATGTCATACCTCTGTTAGAAATTCCGCCTCTAAGACTTTTACTTTTCAGGATTGCGTCATTCTCGCGAATCAGAAAATTAGTAACAAAAGGTAACATTTACCTTAGTTAATAGGTTAAAAATCAACACGTAAGGAAAAAATACGCAAGTGACAATGTGAAATAGCATTGTTACCCAAAAATAAACCCGCGCCTTAAGCGCGGGTTGCATTAAAAGTTCTTTAAAAAATTGAGACTTATTTTTTCTTCGGCTGTTGCTGCATGCGATCCATCTGGGATTTTTGCATTTGCTCCAGGCGTTGCTGCCACTTTGATGGAGTAGCCGGTTTGTTCTTGTTCTCTTGTATCTGGGCGTGTATTGCCTTTTCGTTGATGATGTACTTCTGGATAATGAACTGCTGTGCGATGCTGATCATGTTTGAGAAGAAGTAGTAGAACGTCAGGGCCGCTGCCATCTTGTTGAATACGCCTATCAGCATGAAGGGGAAGATATAAGGCATGTATTTCAGCATAGGGTTGTTCGGATCCTGTTGCGTCATATTGCGGTTGTACAGTGCCAGGAACAAGCTTGATGCTGTCATCAGCAAGGTGAACAGGCTGACATGGTCGCCATAGAACGGTATGTTGAACGGCAGGGTAGCAATGCTATCGTAGGTCGAAAGGTCGTTTGCCCACAGGAATGGCTGCTGCCTCAACTCAATTGAAGTTGGGAAGAAGTAGTACATGGCGAACAGTATCGGTAGCTGGAATAACGTAGGTAAACAACCTCCCAGCGGGTTTACACCAGCCGTACGGAACAGTTTCATTTGCTCCATGCTAAATTTCTGTTGGTCTTCGCCATACTTCGCGCGCAGTTCGTCGATCTCCGGCTTCAGCACGCGCATCTTTGCGGCCGAGAGGTAGCTCTTATAGGTGAAGAAAGACAGTATCAACCTGATCATGATGGTCATGATCATGATGATAACGCCGTAGTTGGTAATGAATTGGCTGAGGGTATTGAAGATCGGGATGATGAGCCATTTGTTGATGTACTTAACAAACGACATAACACCGTAGCCCAACGGTACCATTTCATCGAGGTCTATTTTGTACGAGCGCAGGGTTTTGTAATGATTAGGACCGATGTACCAACGGAAACCTACCTGGTTGTTAGTTGTCTTCGCATCAATGGCTGTGTGGTTCTTGGCAACCACGTTGCTATCAGGAACATTGGTAGTGCTGTTGGTAGTGACTTTGTTAAAAGCATCGTCGGCGATGAAAGCCGTAGAAAAGTACTGCATGCGCAAGCCCACCCAGTGTGCAGGTTCATCCACTTCGATCTTCTCCTGGTTGTTGATGGTGAAGTAGTCGTGGTCGTTGTTCTTTTGGTGGTAATACACTTGTGCATTCTGACGCTCAGTAGCAAGTGTGCGTTCTGTATGCAGCGTTTGCGTCTGCCAGGTAATTGGCAGGCTTTGCACTTGCATTCCTGTCAGTTGGATGCTGCCTTTGAGCATGTAACCTTCTGCAGGCAGCGAATACAAAATATTTACAGCCTGTCCGTTGCCCATATCGGCTGTGAACTGGATGGTCTTGCTGCCATCAGGTTCTGTACGTTCGCTTGGAGTATAGTAAAGATCTGAAGTAGCAACAGCACCGTTGTTGATCGGCAGCACCGCAGACAGCTGGTTGTCCGCACCATTGAAAAGGTACAATGGTCCGCCTTGAGAGGTCTTATATTCGACCAACCTTGCACTGGTTGGATGAGCGCCTTTGGTAGTGAAATCAACCGACAGTTGTTTGTTCTCCAGTTTTACCGTTTGCGCCTGGCCTGTGTAAGCAGGAGGCATTGCAGCACGGAGTGAGTCGTTCAATGTATCAGCAGCTTGTTGCGCTTGTGCTACCAGCTTTGCCGAATCAACCAATGGCTTTGGATGTGCCTTGGCATACGCTATTGAATCTGCACGTTTCTGTTCGAGGTAAGCACTTTGCGACTGCTGGTTATACACAACATATCCTATCAGCAGCAGTATTAATAGGCCAAAGCCTATGACGGAATTACGATCCATGAATCAAAAATGAGAGTGCAAAGGTATGTAAATTGAAACGGACAGGAATATAAAACCCTATACAGCTCAATTTGTACTATATATCTTAGTGTTTATATGTTTTTGCCTGAAAAATAGGCTAATTCGTGCGATAGGTCGAGGTATGGATGTAGCCCGGTAAGGGTCTCGACTTTTTGGGCATATGATGCCAAAAACTTGCGATGGCCTTCCGTTTCTGGGAAACGGGGACGGTGCGAGCGGGCCGTGGCGATATCCTGCACTTCTTTCATCACCTTTTGGGTGCTCGGATCAATGCAGCTATTGACAAACTGCTCCCAGACAAACGAGGTGGCCAGGTAGTTAGGGTGCACATAGTCGATATCATAATATCGGTAATCGCGAAGGATATCGATGATCAGCTCATAGGCCGGAAAATAATAAGCCTGGGAAAATTCGCTGCATAAAAGGTGCACGGCTTCTAGCAACCTTGCTTTGCTACGGTTATTGTCGATCACACCATCCCGGATATGCCTGACCGGACTAATTGTGAACAGAAGCTTTACCGACGGATTTATGGCAATGAGTTTGCTAAGTGTATTGCTTAGTGTACCGGTGATGGAGTGTATGTCTAACAGTCGTTTTTCAAACCATTGAGCCGGTGCCCGGTGGTTGTTGGCAACATGCTTACCGGAGTCTTTTAGATAATATTGGAACGAAGAACCCAGTGTGATCATGACCCATCCGGCAGTTTTCACAAACTCAGACGCATGTTGCTGGGACTGATTAATATGGTCGAGTGCTGCCTGTTTGTCAATATCGGAGAAGCGGGTATGGTGGTCCCAGCTATTCCAGAGGTCGTTAAGTTGAAACAGATCGTTTTCGGTATAGAGTCGGTTATCTATATAGCTGTCAAGACTTTGTGCAACGCTCAGGGGATTGAAGAGGATACCGTTGGGATTCGAAAGCACTCTGAATTTATGCAGAGCCAGACGTTCTGACATGTTTTCCGTAAAGCAGGACCCTATTAACAGGATGCTGTTATGATAAGTTATTGGTTGCGGAAGTTGCGGTATGTCAAGTTGTAGCGTTAATTGCATAAACAAATGTCTGACCTTATAAGAGATATTGCTGATGGAGTTTAATAAGCATAAAGGTCGAAAACTACGAATAGTATGACGTTTTGCTAGATTTTGGTATTGACATCGAAAGGATTGATAGATTTATATGCCGTTATGGCACTATATTTATTGTGGTTTAAAAATTGTTTTACCCTCTTAAAACCGGATCTCAAAAATACGACTTATGAATTCAAACGAATTTCACAAATATGCCATTAAACATCATGGCATCAGCAGTGCCACACTGCACAACTATACTTCCTCAATGATACGCGTTCCGCAAGGCCTTACTCCATATATCATCGAAGAACGTCCGCTGAACGTTGCGTCTATGGACGTGTTCTCTCGTTTGATGATGGACCGTATCATTTTCCTGGGTGAAGCAATTAATGACTATGTAGCCAACATCGTTACGGCGCAATTGTTGTTCCTCGAAAGCACAGACCGAAACAGGGATGTACAGATGTATATCAACAGCCCGGGCGGTAGTGTATACGCAGGTTTAGGTATTTATGATACTATGCAGATCATCAATCCTGACGTGTCTACCATCTGCACGGGTATCGGTGCTTCTATGGCTGCGGTACTGATGTGCGCTGGTACTAAAGGTAAACGTACTGCCCTGAAGCATAGCCGCATCATGATACACCAACCACTTGGTGGAGCGGAAGGCCAGGCCAGCGATATCGAGATCACAGCCCGCGAGATAGCTAAGCTGAAAAAAGAACTGTATGAGATCATTGCATCTCACTCAGGACAAAAATTCAGCAAAGTGGAAAAAGACAGCGACCGTGATTACTGGATGACAGCTCAGGAAGCTAAGGAATACGGTATGGTAGACGAAGTGCTGGAACGCAACCCGCGTAAAGCAGGAGACAGTACCGAAACAAAATAACGAACGATTTAAAATAAATATCCCCGGCCTTGGCCGGGGATATTGTTTATTGTTCAGTTGTATTTGTCTCTGGAGATAGCACCCATTTCTTTTCATTCAGGTGCGTTACTGTTACCGGGATATTGTACTTATTGCTAAGGTAGGACGCCATTTGTTCAGCCGCATACACTGAGCGGTGCTGGCCGCCAGTGCACCCGAAGGCGATACTCAAGTGTTCAAAGCCGCGTGACAGGTAATCGTCAACATTATAAGACACCAGTCCATAAGCATGTTGCAGGAATTGCGGCATGTTAGTTTCATGCTCCAGGAACTGGCGCACATTTTCATCGTGACCAGTGTTATGCTTGTAAGCAGCAAAACGTCCTGGGTTTAAAATACCACGGCAGTCAAATACAAAACCTCCGCCATGACTTGATTTGTCTTTAGGGATTCCATTTTTGTAAGAGAAGCTGCATACCTGCACTTCGAGTTTTGCATTCTCACCGCGCGGCGGTTTACTATACCTGGATTGCATTGCCGGGGAAGATAAGCGTTCCAATAAAGAACGCATTTCAGGATATGCAGGTGCCTGCGGATTATCTGCCAGGAAATTTGCAAGGCTTTTCAGCGCAGGTCCTATGCTGCTTACAAAGTGTGGTTTGTTTTGCAACAGCCCGCGGAAGCCATAGGCGCCCAATACCTGCAGCAGACGCAATAATACAAATTGCAGGTACCCTTTGCGGAAGTGTATTTCTTCAACGCGGGAAACATGCAGCTTATTCATGCTGGCGATGTAGCCATTCAACAGATCCTCTTTCCATGCATCGGGTAGTTGGGCCTTCGCTTGCCATAGTAGTGAGGCGATGTCGTATTGCGGCGGGCCCTGCATAGCGCCCTGGAAATCGATGAAGAATGCTTTGCCATCATGCAACATAACGTTACGGCTTTGGAAGTCGCGGTACATCAGCATTTGGGGCTGTATGCGTCCCAGTTCCCTGCTCATTTGCTCCATTTCCGACATCAGTGTTGCCTTGTCGTAATGAAGGCCTTGCAGATCAGCGAAATAGTATTTGAAATACAACAGATCGCCCATGATGGCTTTCTCATCAAACTGGCGTGTGGCAAAGCACTGGTAGAAGTCTGCTTCGCGGCCTGCTACCCATTGTAGTTTTGCCAGTTGTTCGAGCGCCTGGTGATAGGACTTGCGCACTTCGTCAGTCAGGCCATCCTTCATCAGCTTGTCGAAGAGTGAAGTCGTGCCGAGATCTTGCTGTAGGTATGCTTTGCGATCCTTGCTTATTTTGAAAACTTCCGGAACATTGATCTCATGTTTGCGGAAGAGCTCGGTAAAATAGAAATAAGTATTGTTTTCGGCTGTGTTGGCATTATAAGTGCCAATTGCAGTATGACCTGCCCCATTCAAACGAAAATAACGTCTGTCTGAACCTGAAACAGGCAATAAGTCTACCTTTTCAGCTTCTATACCAAAATGATCTTCAAATAACTTCTCTAACGTGCTAATTGTCTGGGCCGATGATTTTACTGGGGTCATATATCTTTCTTAGGGTAATCAAATAGAAACACTTTCTTGTCTGCACCGTTAAACTCATTCCATTGCTGAGCATTAAAACTGCAAGCCACGATACCACATGTAGGCATAATATCGGTTTTGAACCTGCCAGATAAGTGGTTGACAAAATCGGTGATACCCGGATTGTGGCCAACGATAAATACCGTCTTTATATTATCATCAACTTCGTACAGCACTTCTTCAAACACAGAAGGAATGCAATGGTACAGTGTTTCGTTCCAGGTTATTTTGTCGTGGTCGTAACCAACTTCTTTGGCTATTTTCTTAGCTGTTTGCTTGGCACGTTTAGCCGTGCTTGCGATGATAAGGTCTGGTATCAGCTTGTTTTTTTTCAGGCGCTCACCCATCATTGGGGCGTCGTGCTCGCCGCGGTCATTCAAAGGGCGTTCAAAATCGCTTTGCAGTGGGTTTGCCCAGCTCGATTTTGCATGCCTGATCATTACTAAAGTCCGTTCCATAACAGGATCAGTTTCCTTTATAATATTGGAGTTTTAATTCTTTGCCGTCAAATACAGCATAGCTATCGTAGCGTATCCAGTCACCAAGATTTACATAGAGACTGTTTTGTGATAAGGGGTATTCAATAGCTATATGCCGGTGGCCAAAAATGAAATAGTCTATATGCTCGTCTTTCAACTTATCTGTTGCGAATTGTACCAGCCATTCTTTATCCGGTCCGAGAAATGGTTTTTCCTCTACCGAATGCTTAGGCCCCAACCTACTGAACCAGCCTGCCATGCCCACACCTGTATCGGGATGCAACCTACGGTACAACCATTGTGCAACAGGATTGCGAAGTACAGACTTCAATATTTTATAGCCATGGTCACCAGGTCCCAAACCGTCGCCATGTGCTATGAAAAATTTCTTTCCGTTAAACTCGCGTTGAATTGGTTCGTGATGAACGGGGATATTCAATTCTTCCTCGAAATAGCCGCGCATCCAGAGGTCATGATTACCAGTAAATGCTTCAATGTGTAAACCACTATCACTGAGTTCTGCTAGCTTACCTAGAAAACGTGTATAGCCTTTGGGTACAACATTCTTGTATTCAAACCATACATCGAAAATATCACCTACCAGGTACAGCTGTTCTGCATCTTTGCTGATGTCGTCCAGCCAGTTGCACAAACGTTTCTCGCGAGCGAGGCTGCTAGCCTTGTCCGGGATGCCCAGGTGGAAATCGGATGCGAAATAAATTTTCTTGCCTTCAGGTAGATCCATGAACTACGGCTAAATGGGGGTGCAAGTTACTTGAAAATGGATTAAGAGCCTATTAAAGCTACGTTTCAGCCCTTGAAAATCAACACGAAAAAAGTTTTTTTTGGAAAATTGAAAAGCCCGAATATATCTTTGCACCAGTTCTTTTAAACGTCGCTTATCAAGAAAGGCAGAGGGTAATGGCCCGATGAAGCCTTAGCAACCTCCTCAGCGAAAGCTGGGAGCTGGTGCTAATTCCATCCCACAAATGTGGGACAGATAAGTCAGATGCAATAGTTAAACCGAAACGGCGTAATGCCCCGACATAACTTGAGCTCTTCTGATTTATCGGAGGAGCTTTTTTTATTGCTGGTAACAGCAGTAAGAAGCCGATCCGGTAATGTTCTTTGGTAAGTGTGCGTATGAACAAAAATTCATTTGTCACTTAACAAAAACCAAAGAATAATGAGCAACGCAACAACACTCATCCACAGCATCCCGGTCGATCCTCTTACAGGTTCCATCTCAGTCCCCATTTATCAAACGTCTACTTACGTGCAGGAAGCACCCGGAGTAAACAAGGGTTATGACTATGCACGTAGCAACAACCCAACCCGCGAAACGCTGGAAAAAATCATCGCACAACTGGAAGGCGGTAAACGCGGTTCCGCATTTGCCAGTGGCTTGGCGGCTATTGATGCTGTAGTAAAGCTGCTGCAATCGGGCGATGAAATACTGGCAGTAGATGATATCTACGGAGGTGCCTTCCGCCTGTTCACCCATATCTATGCCAAGTTTGGCATCAAAGTGAACTACACCGACACAACAGACGTGGTGAACGTGATAGACGCAATTACACCGAACACCAAACTTATTTGGCTGGAGTCGCCTACTAATCCTACTCTAAAGATCAGCGACATTGCAGCAATAGCCAAGATTGCCAAGCAGAATAACATCCTCCTATGCGTTGATAATACATTTGCTTCTCCAGCGCTTCAAAGACCAATAGAGCTAGGTGCCGACCTAGTTATACACAGTGCAACAAAGTATCTTGGTGGTCATAGCGATCTTATTGCTGGCCTGGTTGTATCTGCCTCCGAAGAAATTGGTGAGCAGATCAAGTTTATCCAGAATGCAAGTGGGGCAATTCTGTCCCCGCACGATAGCTGGCTGGTAATACGTGGCGTAGAAACACTTGGTCTGCGTGTAAAACAACACTGTATCAATGCCCAAAGAGTAGCAGAATATCTTGAGCAACATCCTGCCATTGATAAAGTGTTTTACCCTGGCTTAAAATCTCACCCGAATCACGAAGTAGCTGCGAAACAACAATCCGCATTCGGAGGTATCGTTTCCTTCACGCTGAAGAACGATACGGAAGAAGCCGCAAAGAACGTGGTATGTGCTACTAAATACTTCAAACTGGCAGAAAGCCTGGGAGGTGTAAAAAGCTTGCTGTGCCACCCGGCAACCATGACACACAAATCAATACCCGCCGAAAAACGCCAAAGCGCTGGTGTGGCTGATAGCCTGATCAGGCTGAGTGTGGGTCTGGAGGAAGTGGAAGACCTGATAAAGGACATAGAACAAGCCTTGCAAAAGGCTAACACTTCTGCTGAAATAGCAGCAATTATCTAACAAACAATTTTCAAATAACTGTCTAAACAAAAACAGAAAACATGTCTATTCAACAAAAACAATTGAACATCGGCCTTTTTGGCTTTGGCGTAGTAGGATCGGGATTATATAAGGTATTACAGCAAACACCATCATTAAACGCGCAGATCAACAAGGTCTGCATCAAACACCCGGAAAAGAAACGTGAAGCCCCTGGTGACCTCTTCACCACTAATGCAGAATTACTGCTACAGGATGAAAACATAAACGTGATAGTAGAGCTGATAGATGATGCAGAAGCAGCTTATCACATAGTAACAACAGCGCTGAAAGCTGGCAAAGCCGTAGTCAGCGCCAACAAAAAACTTATTGCAGAACATCTGCCTGAGTTGCTGGCCTTGCAGGAAAAACATAACACACCATTCCTGTACGAAGCTGCCTGTTGCGCCAGTATACCGGTTGTACGGAACCTGGAAGAATATTATGATAATGACCTGCTAGCCGGCGTTACAGGTATTGTCAATGGCTCAACGAACTACATCCTTACCCGTATAGCCGAAGACAAGCTGGATTTTCAGCAAGCGCTGTTGCAGGCCCAGATCGAGGGGTTTGCTGAAAGCGACCCAACACTTGATATAGAAGGGATAGATGCAGTAAATAAACTTTCGATCCTGCTGGCTCATGCCTATGGCACCATCGAACACCCATCTGCTATTATTCATTCTGGTATTACACAACTGCAGGAACATGACGCAATATTTGCAAAAGAGAAAGGCTATAAGATAAAGCTAGTGGCTCAGGCCCGTAAGCAGCCCAACGGAGATATCGCAGCTTTTGTCCTGCCACAGTTTGTAGATCAAGGCTGCCAACTGTACGGTGTTGGCAATGAGTATAATGGAGTAGTAATCGAAAGTGGATTTGCAGACAAACAATTCTTCTATGGTAAAGGCGCTGGCAGCTTTCCTACTGCTTCGGCAGTGCTAAGCGATGTATCTGCACTTCGTTATGATTATAGATATGAGTACAAAAAACTGCGTACACAAAAGGTCAAGCTAACCACCGATTTCTACCTGCGGGTTTACGTAAGCTTTGAAGGCTTATTCCACGTACCACATGAACGTTTTGAGCGTATAGAAGAATGGAGCAGCAACGACAAGAGGTGCAGTGTGGTGGGCATTATACATTTCTCACAATTGCTCGATAAGGGCTGGTGGAAAAAGAAAAATGCATCACTGATACTATTGCCCGATGCATTTGTAGATAGACTGCCCGAAAAAGTGACCAAGAAGGAAGACGAGGCGGTATTCGCTTAGAAGCGTTCCGCCATACCAAGCCCAAACAAGGCATAATCATACACAGCAGGGTCGTCAGGGTTAAGCTGATGGAGATGATAGGTAAGTTGAAGTGCGTTGCTCCAGTTAGACTTATCATTTTCCAACAGTTCCAGCCTTTTGGCGACCCTCGCCACGTGTACGTCCAGTGGACAAACAAGCTGGCTGGGTTTGATCTTTTTCCAGATGCCAAAATCCACACCTGCATTGTCTTTACGAACCATCCAGCGGAGGTACATGTTGAGGCGTTTGCACGCTGATTTTCTGGCAGGCGTTGAAATGTGTTTTTTTGTTCGTTCGGGATGTTCGATTGAAAAGAAGTAGTTGTGAAAATGGATCAATGCCTGTTCCACTGTATCTTCTGTATAGGCCTTTGCCGGTACAAATGCTTCTTCCAGGGACTTGTGTTGCGAATAGTGGTATTGAAGAAATTCGATGAAATACAGTAGGTCTGTCGCGTTGAAGGTGCGGTGTGCAAAACCCAAAAATTTCTTCAGATCGGTGTCCTTGTGCTGAAGGATAAACTCGTAAGGAGCATTATCCATCCATTCCATGAGTCGTGAGCAGTTGTTGATGATAGAAGTGCGGTTACCCCAGGCAAGCACCGCGGCAAAAAGACCTGATATTTCTATATCCTGCTTTTTGCTAAAGCGGTGGGGTATGGAGATGGGGTCCTTAATAATAAAAGAAGGCTGATTATACAGCCTTACTTTTTCGTCCAATAAATTTTTTAATCGCTTCAGATCCGGCATCACTCATTATATTTTCTAGAACAGTAAAAACCTCTTTTTCTTTTTAATCCTTACTTTGATCATCTTGATATCCTTATCAGGCCTGTCCATGCTGTTGCGCGCTTCGGCAGAAATGCGGTCAACCACGTCCATCCCTTCTTCCACAATACCAAATACGGTATAGTTGCCATCGAGGTGTGGAGTACCACCCTTGTTTTTGTAGGCGTTACGCTGAACCGGGGTAAAATTACGGCCGGTTTTCTTTGAAATATTGTTCAGTTCCTCGTCAGTAAATTTTTTGCCAGTCACTATATAGAATTGGCAGGCTGAAGATGCTTTATCCGGGTTATTGTCCCGGGCCATACCCACGGCGCCACGTTGATGGTAGTCAACATTATTTATTTCAGCAGGCACTTTATAACCAAGATCGCCTTCTCCTAGTGCCTGGCCCGGATTCGCTTTTTTAGAATCAGGATCACCACCCTGGACCACGAAATTGGGGATGACACGGTGAAACAAAGTGCTGTCGTAAAACTTCTCTTTCACCAATTTGAACATATTGTCGCGGTGCTTTGGCGTATTCTCATAAAGTGCCAGCACTATTTTGCCGTACTCGGTTTCTATTACGATCTTGTCTTCGTTCTTTTTTTGAGCAAACAGGGTGGTAGCCAGGCACAAGCCAACTACTGCTAAAACAATTTTTTTCATATCTGGGAATTGTGTGCGCATAGTTACAAAAATCTGAGTTACTTAACAATAAGCTTGGTATATACAACCCGGACGCCTAGTTTTATGAAGTAATCGATTGAGATAAGCATGGGCGCACGCACACGCATAAAAGGTTTGGCAAAACTACTGCCCGAATGGACATGGAACTACACCAAGCGTCGTCCCATTACAACATACAACCCTACACGCGAAACGACCGCAAGGCATGTAGTCGTCGAGCCGGTTTACACGATGTTCAGGTACAGTGCCGGACAGTTGGAAGAGCGCCATGTTTCGTTTACTGAAGCTTGCGATAGAAGTACACAGAGCGATACGATCACCTGGCTAAATGTGGATGGGTTAAATAAAGGAGAAGTTGAAAAGTTATGTGCTTGCTATAATATCCACCCGCTGACAGTTGAAGATATATTGAGCATTGGTCAGCGTGCGAAAATGGAGGAGAGTCCCGAGATTATTTTCTGCCTGTTGCCAATGTTGTACTATAATGATGGTACAGGGCAAATTGAAACAGAACAGGTGAGTATTATTCTCGGGAAAAACTTTGTCATTTCCTTCCAGGAAGACCCCCAGCGTGATGTGTTCGACCCGGTGCGTGACCGACTTAGAAGCGCACAACCTAAACTAAGGGCCCGCCAAGCCGACTATTTATGTTACAGCTTGATTGACATTATCGTTGACAGTTATTTTGGCATTATAGATAAGATCAACGAACGCATCGAACGGCTGGAAGATGCCCTCCTGCTACAGAAAGAAAATACGGCTCTCGCCAGGATCAGTATTCTGCGTCGTGAGATAATGGTAATGCGACGCTCTATAGCACCAGTCCGCGAGTTGGTCAACGCGTTTATCCGCAGCGATAGCGATCTACTGGAAGAAAGGCACGAGAAATATTACAAAGACGTTTATGATCATATTGTGCAGGCAACGGAGTATGTGGAAAACCACCGTGATATGCTTATGAACTTGCAAGACCTTTCCATGAGCCAGATCAACCTGCGCATGAATGAGATCATGAAAGTTTTTACGCTCCTCGCCACCTTAATGGCACCAGCGACAGTGATAGGTGGCATCTTCGGTATGAACTTCGATATCATTCCGTTAGCACATCACGCTATGGGTTTCTATGCTACCGTTGCAATTATGCTAGCGGTACCGCTTTTAATGCTGATCTGGTTTAAGAGAAAAGGCTGGTTTTAATTCCACACAGTATGCACCATCCTAAGATTAGTATTATACTGGTTACTTACAACAGGGCCCAATATATCGAAGAAACGATTGGTAGCATTATTGCGCAGACATATAGAAATTGGGAGCTACTTATTATTGATAATGGTTCCGATGATGAAACTGCGAGTATAATCCAAGATATAGCTGATAGCCGGATCACCTATGAACAAACTAGCCGGTTAAAAATGGGGCCGGCTAAAAACATTGCCCTAAGAAAAGCTTCGGGAGATCTTATAGCGTTTATGGACGACGACGATCTATGGATGGAAACAAAGCTAGAAAAGCAGGTAGAGGCCTTGCTAGCATATCCAGATGCAGGTTTTTGTTATACAAACGGCTATAATTTTCGAAATGGAGGAGAGATAGTCGAATATCCGATGACAAGGAAGGAAGGGATGGACTTTGGATACATTTTTGAGTCCTATTGCAAAGGTGAAAGGGGTATTTATACTATTGCAGTCATTTTTTGGAAAGAATGCCTGAAAAAAACCGGGTATTTTACTGATAGTTATTTTTTTACCGATAACACCTTCATTAGTTGTCTGACATACTATTTTAAAGGCGTTACTTTATATGAACCACTTTTTAAAAGGAGGTTGCATGCACACAATACCAACTCTATTGTTGCCAATGAAAACAGGAGGGAGCACTTGGATTATTTAAAGAGCTATAAAGCTAAAGGATGGTTATCGGCAGACATTGCCGAAGACGCTTCGTTTCTTGTATACATTAATTCCGGCAACGAGTTGACAAATGAGCATAACCATAAAGAAGCAATAGTAAATTATCTAAATGCGTGGAGCGTCAAGCCTCTTAGTATAATACCCGCCAAAAAGCTACTGCGACTTTTTCTTGCATATATTAGGCGCTGATCCTTTTCATGCGCTGAAATTACTGCTACGTCGCATTTTCCGCTGGTTTATAGGCGATAGTTACGTATTTTTAGAGCAGCCTAAAAAGGGATGCGCGTACTATTTACACATTCATATTTCTTGCGATTTGACCCCAAGCAATGGGGAATTATGCAACCATATGCCCCATTAGGGACTATGTATGCGGCTGCATGGCTAAGGCACCATGGTTATGAAGTACGATTGCATGATGTGATGTTCGCGGAAGGACCGGATAGTTTGAAACCGGTTTTAGCGGACTTCAGACCTGATATTTTGGTTATCTACGATGATGGCTTTAACTACCTCACCAAAATGTGCCTTACAAATATGCGTGAGGCTGCATTTCGTATGAGTGAAATGGCAAAAGGAAGTGGATGCAAAGTGATTGTTTCTTCATCCGATTCGACAGATCATTTTGATAAATATCTCGATCATAATGCAGACTATGTCATTATTGGAGAAGCCGAACAGACATTACTTGATCTTGTAAATTCAATTCAGTCTAGGGCTGGTGATCCAATTAGTATTACAGGTATTGTAACGAGAATTGATGGTAAAACGATCCGGACTGCTTCCAGAGCGGTAATGACCGATTTGGATACCTTGCCTTTGCCTGCATGGGATTTAGTGGATATTGAACAATACAGGGCGGGATGGCTGAGAAGTACTGGGTATTTCTCTATGAATATTGGGACCACGCGCGGTTGTCCATTTAAGTGCAACTGGTGTGCTAAGCCGATATATGGCAATAGGTACAATGCACGCAGCCCCGAGAATGTAGTTCAGGAATTGAAGCTGCTGAAAGAGAATTATGGTGTTGATCATATTTGGTTTTGCGATGACATCTTTGGATTGAAGCCTGGGTGGGTGAAGAAATTTTCAGAATTGGTTCACAGCGAGAATTTGCGCTTCAGGTTCAAGATACAATCGCGTGCAGATCTGCTATTGAAGGATGAGCAGATTGAACCGTTGGCTAATGCAGGTTGCGAGGTTGTATGGATGGGAGCTGAAAGCGGCTCGCAGAAGATACTTGACGCAATGGACAAGGGCACGACCATAGAGCAGATCAGCCAGGCAACAGCCGGCCTAAAAAAGCACGGGATAAAACCTGCCTTCTTTTTGCAATTCGGATACCTCGGAGAGACAGCTGATGACATCCGCAAAACATTGACCATGATAAAAACACTAGTGCCCGCCGAAATAGGTGTGTCGGTGTCCTATCCCTTGCCCGGAACAAAATTTTATGAAAAGGTGCGTGAGCAATTGGGAGATAAAACTAACTGGACCGACAGTGACGAACTGGCGCTGATGTTTGAGAATACTTATCCGCGCGAGTTCTACAAGCGCTTGCACCGATATGTCCACAGCTTTTATCGTAAGATCAGAGCGGTTGATCAATTAAAAAAAGGTTTTTCGCACCGCAGCTTTTCACGCCAGCATTTGCTGACACTGATGAAGTTGCCTTTTTATACGGTTAGTGCAGCGCAGCATAAATTGAAATTTAGGCTTAAGTTCAAGTTATAACTCAAAAACTAATTAAAGGCGAAGTATTTGGTAGCAAGACCTGAAAATTGTCGTACCGAGATGTGAAAGAAATAGAGATGGCTTTTTTTGACGACATAGCAATATCATATGATCAGACATTTTCCTATTCCAATATAGGATCTCAGCTACGAAGTCTGGGCTGGAAAATGTTTGAGAAGGAGATAGCCGGAAACGGCCTGCATATATTGGAGATCAATTGCGGGACGGGTGTGGATGCTTTGTATTTTGCTTCGCAGGGTCACATGGTTACAGCTACAGATGCATCACCGAAAATGATCCGGGTGGCAAGCGGTAAATGTTATCTTTCCAATCCAAAATTTGTGGTATCGAGTTTTGATGATTTGCAGTTGAACTTTCGCGACGAATTGTTCGATGTTATTTTTTCGAATTTTGGTGGATTGAATTGCGCAAGTTCGGATGATCTGGAGAAGATATTTGCCGATGCTAGTTCGTTATTAAAACCTGGGGGTCAATTTATAGCTGTTGTGATGGGGTCAGCCTGCGCTTGGGAAATGGCTTACTATCTTTTAAAGAGAGACAAGCGCGCATTCAGGCGAGCACGCAAGAGTGGGGCAAAAACGGTTTTAGGCAGCCAGACATTTACCACGTATTATCATTCACCAAATCAGCTGAAACGGTTATCAGAGAAATTCTTTCAAAGTACAAGGCTGGCTCCGCTGGGTCTCATCTTGCCGCCGACATATGTTGAACATTATTTCGCAAAACGTCCGAGAACTTTAAGATTATTGTCAAAACTGGAAAGAAAAATAACGTCGTTTAGCATTCTTTCCAATTTTGCTGATCACTACATGATTGTTTTGAAGAAGATATGAAAATATTGCTGACACACGGATATTTTTTGGAGGAGGATCCCAAAGAATTACTCATAATGAAGCCCTATGTGCCTCTGGGAATTCTGTACATATCGGCCTACCTCGAAAAGTGTGGTTTTGAGAACGAGGTTTTTGATTCCACCTTTCGATCTTTCAAAAGCCTTACAGAGACGATTATCAAAAACAGACCAGATGTCATCGGCATTTATACAAACCTGATGACGAAGATAAATGTGCTCAAAATTGTTAAGTTTATAAAGTCGAACGAAGCTTTAAAAGATACAAGGATTGTATTGGGTGGTCCTGAGGTGAGAAATCATGCAAATGATTTTCTAATGTATGGTGCGGATGTTATTGTGTTTGGTGAAGGGGAACAAACAATGCTTGAACTTGTAAAGTGTTATGCAGAAAAAGGCCTGTTGAGCGACGTTAATGGGATTGCATATAGAGACGCCAGTTTGGCAATCGTGAGAACTCCTGAGCGTACGTTGAACAAAATGTTAGATCAATTGCCGGCTCCTAACCGAAAAAAGATCGACTTAAATGCATATCTCACTGCTTGGAAAAGCAGGCATGGATATAGCGCTATTAATTTAAGTTCTATGCGTGGATGTCCTTACACATGTAAATGGTGTAGCCGGGCGGTATATGGGCAGAGCTACCGACGTAGGAAAGCGGCCCTGGTAGTAGACGAAATAGTACAACTGCAGTCTCAGTATAATTTTGATAGTATCTGGTTTGTTGATGACGTATTTACCGTTAGTCACAAGTGGCTCGAAGAATTTGCTAAAGAGATAGCTGAAAGAAAAGTCGCTGTTCGTTATGAATGTATTTCGAGAGCCGATCGTTTGAATGACCATGCAATTGAACTGCTAAAGCAAAGCGGTTGCTTTCGCGTTTGGATAGGTGCTGAAAGCGGCTCGCAACGAATAATTGATGCTATGGATAGACGAGTTGATGTAGAAGAAACCAGGCAAATGATCCAAAAGGTAAAAGCTGCAGGTATGGAGGCCGGTACTTTTATTATGTTAGGATATCCTGGTGAAACCGAAGATGATATCGTTGCAACAATGAAGCACCTAAAGAGTTCGCTTCCGGATCAGTTTACGATCACAATTACTTACCCAATAAAGGGGACTCCATTATATGCGGAGGTTGAAAAGGATTTTTTGACACAGCTGCCCTGGCATGAGTCAACAGACCGGGATATAGATTTTAAGCGTGAATTTCCGAGGTCATACTATGAGCATGCAGTAAAATGGGTGTCGAACGAAGTTTTGTCGCAAAAATTTGCGAAGAATAGGCAGTTTAAAAAAGCCATTTTTTGCAAGATCACGGCATGGAAATACAAATACCTTATGGAGAAACTAAAAACTGCTTGACGCGCATGTCGTTCTCACATTTGCTAATAGTAACGCCGGGTTTCGCTGCCAACGAGGAGGATACGACTTCTGTGCCCGCAGTTCAGCAATTCCTGTTGAGTTTTAGAAAGATATTTCCTGATATAGTTCTTAGCCTGATAAGTTTTCATTACCCATGCAGAAACGATAGTTACGACTGGCATGGTATAGATGTTCACACGATCGGAAACAAGCACGCCGGTGGCTTGAAAAAGTTGTTTTCTTTTTACAGATTCCTGAAAATCGGCAAAAAGATAAACAGCAAAGTACCAATAGATGGTGTGCTGTGTTTTTGGCTGACAGACAGTACGCTAGCAGCAAAATTGCTTGCCCGGAAACTAAATGTTCCATCGTTTGTATGGATGCATGGGCAGGATGCCAAAGCTGATAATAAGTATGTGCGCATAGTGCGTCCTTCAATGGAACACCTGGCCGCTATATCAGAGCCGCAGAGTCGGTTGTTTGAACGTAATTTCGGTCAACGTCCTGGACATATTGTTTCAAATGGTGTCGATCCCTGTATATTCCCACCATTAAATGCAGGAAATAGGCAGACCGACCTGCTGTCGGTTGGGTCACTTATTCCGTTGAAACAACAACATCTTTTTATAGAATTGGTTCGCGATCTTAGAGACACTGGCTATCTGCATATTAAAGCTATGCTCGTGGGAGAAGGCAAGCTACAGCAAGAGCTGGAGGATCTGGTGAAGAAATACGGTCTCGAAGATATGCTTTGTCTTAAGGGCCGATTACAACACAATGAAGTATTAAATGAAATGAACAATGCGCGAATATTAGTGCATCCTTCCAGCTACGAGGGGCATAGTACAGTGATGCTGGAGGCACTCTATTCGGGTTGTCAGGTTGTGTCTTTTTTACCGGCCGGGCAGGGCTCAATCGATAACTTTACCATGTGTGAAGACTTCGAGGAGATGAAGCGGGTTAGCCGGAAGCTCCTGTCTGCACACAATAGCTGTGAAAGAATAGAAGTCAACCGTATAGAGACCAGCGTCTTGCAGGTAAAGCGAATATTTGATCAGCTTAAATTAAAGTAGCTATGATGATAGTGACAGATCCATCGCGATACAAGGAGAAAGAGGATCTTTACATACAAGTTCGTGATACGGAAGGTCGTATTGTAAGTGACGAGTTGTTGCTGACTTTGCCAGATGTGCCGGAAAATAACTCGTATAACACCGAGTGGAAAATGCGGGCCAATAGCTTTAGCCGCTTCAGAGCCTATTTGGAAAAAAGATATAACAGTCGCTCTTTGAACATCCTTGATATTGGCTGTGGTAATGGGTGGATGTCATATAATCTCGCGAAGGGTGGACACACGCTTGCGGGTGTAGACCTAAATATGGCAGAACTACAGCAAGCTGAAAGAGTATTTAGCATGGGTAATAACCTAAAGTGGTTCTATGCCGATGTAATGAAGGATGATATTCCAGGTGGGCCGTTCGACATTATTCTGTTTTCGGCTAGTTGTCAATATTTTTCCAACATTAAAGACCTGACTGGACGAACGGAGAAACTTTTGACACCAAATGGTGAGATACATCTGCTTGATTCTGTCTTCTATAAGCGTTCGCAGATATACGAAGCAAAAGCCCGCAGCATGGACTACTACAGTCGCTTAGGTTTTCCATTGATGGCTCAATATTATTTTCATCACACCACTGACGATCTAAAGAGCTGTGGATACAAAAAATTATACCCGGGGCCCCTATCGTACAAAAAGCCTTTGCAGTGGTGGGTATGGCGGAAAAACTAAGCGTTGAACTGAAGTTTTAGCTGATGCAATACTTTTTTCTGATAATTAGCAGGATGGTTTTTTGACACGAACCAGCGTGTTTTCATAGCAAGATCGTAATCCTCCATCGGATAATTCTTTCGTTGCCATTTATATCTCCACCAAGTGTCTGTTAAAGACATTAGTGCTTGGTTTAGCGCGCGGGGTGCAAGCAATTCCAAAAAGCTTTCAGCCAGTTTTTTAATAAATACCTTAAAGTTCGGTATCGGCTTCACAGAGGTAAAATTGGGGAATAGCGGCTCAACCCAATTATTATTTGCTTCTATAAAACTAGCGAAGACCCCTTCATCATATAAAGGAATCAAAGTAACGATCTCGGTACCTGTGAATCTATTCTGTTCCTCGAGGCATGGTTTTGACTCATCCAGAAAGTAGTTCATGCAGTAAGAGTGCTGCGTATTATTAAGAAAAGTAAACTTCTTGAAAATATGCAACAACGATCGGCATATCCACAACCTGTTCTTTTCGGTAATGATAAAAAAGTCGATGTCAGATCTATCGTCCGCATAGCCTTTTGACAATGATCCGGAGATGCAAACCGCTTTTACAAAGGGGAATCTGGAAATGATTGCACCTGAGCGATAGGCCTCTTTCATTCTAATCGCAGCTTTTTTTATGCTTTTCAGCCGCGCATCAGCCAATGAGCGGTCGTTTTCCAGCATATATAGGTCTTTATATACAAACAGTTCCCGGGAGGCCACGAGTTCATGCAGAACAACTTTAAGCTCTTCGATTGTTATTCTTGTTCCAAGATATTTTTGCAGTTCTCCAATAAACAACGGGAACCTAAATATGTGAAAATATCTCAAGGCATCAATAATGTGAGTTTTGACGCAAATCTCCGTTGTATAAACCTGCATAGGCATTCAATTGAACAAACACTAATCTGTAAGAGGTTATAGCAAAGGAGTAAAAGAAGTATAAACGGCTTATAAAGATAAATAAAAATCTCCCAACAAAGGCATTAGCCAAACATAGTTTTGTAAGTTTTTCTATTTAAATACTATTTTTGAAAAATTCTTCAAATACTATTATGGCCCCTGATACAGGACGAAATTTCGGTGCAAGTTTTTATCACTCAACTATAGAATTATTACGAAAAGGCTTCAGTGCGGTAAGATCTAATTTTATATTGCTGCTTTGCTGCATTGCGGTGGCTTTAGGCATTTTTAGTCTTTACAACATACCAAAGTCAAATCAATTCAAGGCTTCATTCACAGTGGCATATGATGACCTGGTCCGCAAAATATATGGCGATCGACTATATAAGATCAATCTGCTTGTAAACCGGGGCGATTTTGAAAAAGTGGCTTATTATCTAAGTGTCGATAAACATACCGCAAGCACTTTGCGATCAGTTAAAGGAAAAAATATTGTTGGCGAAGATTTGACAGACGACATGAATACCGACCGAATTCCGTTTGTAATAAAAATAGAAGTAACAGACAGCGCTGCTATTTCTAAGTTGCAAGCGGGGTTGGTGAGCTTTTTAGAAGAAGGCAATGCTTATTCAGCAACAACCAAGGCATTGAAAATCAAAGAAATAAATGACGAATTGCAGTTTATCGACGAACAGCTTCGAATGATGGATAGCTTGAAAAGGAAGTTTAATGACGGTGCTGTAGCCACAACTAACAACCAAAACAGCTCAGCTACAAACATATACGATTTTTCATATGAACTATACAATAAAAGAAAAGACCTTTTAAGAAAAAAGAGTATGCCCGGAACCATCCAGGTGATTGACGATGCTATTGTTGCACAGGCAAGCGGTTTTCCAATGATCGTAATGGTGATTTTGGGAGTTATCGGCGGTTTTCTGCTGTTTATTGTGACCGCGCTGTTCATCAAGCCAGCGCTTAAGAGGTAGTTAGCTCCTGGCAAAGTTCAATTAGTACCCCGTTCGTGTTCTTAGGATGTAAAAAACAGATAAGCTTGTTATCAGCCCCTTTCTTAGGATGTTCGTTCAATATTGTGAACCCAAGAGCTGCCAAACGTTTCATCTCTGCCTGAATGTTTTCGACTTCAAAGGCGATATGATGTATCCCCTCTCCCTTCTTTTCTATGAATTTGCTAATAGGGCTTTCAGGCCGAGTAGATTCTAGTAACTCTATTTTTGATTCGCCAGTTTGAAAAAAGGCAGTATTTACGCCCTCAGATTCAACAGCTTCTGTTTTATAGCAGGGGGTATTAAGTAGCTGTTCATATGTTGAAATTGCTTCATCAAGATTTTTTACGGCAATTCCGAGGTGCTCGATCTTTAACATATTATAATAGCTTTTACAAATGGCTTTATTTAAAGCCCCAATGCATTTAACGTTCTAAAGTACTGCAATTGGCTTAACTTTGTGCGACAATACTTGTGACTTATTATGGAATTGAAATTGCCGATATATCTGGATAATAATGCTACGACTCCGTGCGATCCGCGTGTGGTGGAAACTATGCTTCCTTATTTTACCGAAAGATTCGGTAATGCTGCCAGCCGCAGCCACTCTTTTGGCTGGGTTGCTGAAGAAGCAGTGGACTATGCGCGTGAGCAAGTAGCGAAACTGATAAATGCTGACCCAAAGGAGATCATTTTCACTTCAGGAGCTACAGAAGCTGATAACCTTGCGATAAAAGGCGTGTTTGAAATGTATGCGTCTAAAGGTAATCATATTATTACCTGTACTACCGAGCACAAGGCGGTGTTGGATACGTGTAAGCACCTGGAAAAAATGGGCGCTGAAGTAACCTATCTGCCTGTGCAGCCAGATGGTCTAATTGACTTAGCTGAACTCGAAAAAGCAATAACCAGCAAAACAATTCTTATTGCCATTATGTATGGTAATAACGAAGTTGGTGTAATACAGCCTATAAAAGAGATCAGTGCCATTGCACGCAAGCATGGTGTACTGTTCTTTACCGATGGTACGCAGGCAGTAGGCAAAGTACCTGTTGACGTAATGGCTGATGGTATCGATTTGATGGCTTTCAGTGCACATAAAATGTACGGGCCTAAAGGTGTTGGTGCATTGTATGTACGCCGCAAAAACCCGCGTGTAAAGGTGACGGCCCAAATGGATGGCGGTGGCCACGAGCGCGGCATGCGCAGCGGTACTATGAATGTGCCGGGCATTGTGGGTTTTGGTAAAGCTTGCGAACTGTGCATGAACGAAATGGAGGCTGAAGCTAAACGCCTAAGTGTTATGAGAGACAGGCTGGAGAAAGGGTTGATGGAATTGGAAGAAGCTTATGTAAACGGCAACACGCAGCACCGTCTGCCGCACGTTGCAAACATATCATTCAAATACGTAGAAGGTGAAGGGTTAATGATGGGTTTCAATAAAGATATCGCTTTATCAAGCGGTTCTGCTTGCACATCAGCATCGCTCGAACCATCGTATGTATTGAAAGCTTTGGGTCTTGGTGACGATCTGGCCCATAGTTCACTTCGTTTCGGTTTGGGTAGGTTCACTACAGATGACCAGATCGATTATACGATCAATGCAATTAAAAATACAGTGTTGAAACTGCGTGAAATGAGCCCCCTGTGGGAAATGTATAAAGAAGGTATCGATTTGAATACCATCGAATGGGCGCATCACTAATTAACCACTTTAATAAAAGACATCATGGCATATTCAGAAAAAGTTATCGATCACTACCAGAATCCTAAGAACGTAGGTACTCTGGATAAATCAAAAACGAACGTAGGTACCGGCTTGGTTGGCGCTCCTGAATGCGGCGACGTTATGCGCCTGCAGATCGAAGTAGATGAAGCTACTGGCGTTATCAGCGACGCGAAATTCAAAACTTTCGGTTGTGGTTCGGCTATAGCCTCGTCATCTCTGGCTACAGAATGGCTGAAAGGTAAAACTGTTGACCAGGCACTGGCAATCGACAACATGGACATTGTTGAAGAATTGAATCTCCCACCGGTGAAGATCCACTGCTCTGTTTTGGCGGAAGATGCGATTAAGGCTGCGATCAATGACTACCGCGTGAAAAATGGTCTTCCTGAATTGGAGCTTGAAGAGAAGAAGCATTAATAGCGAAATGAGTTTTGTATGATCAGCATTAGTGAGAAGGCAAAGAATAAGATTACGCAGCTAAAAGCAGACGCCGGTCTTTCCGACGATTATTTTCTGCGTGTAGGTGTTGTGGGCGGTGGATGCTCAGGTCTTTCGTACAAACTCGACTTTGATAATGAATCCCAACCCAATGATCAGGTGTTTGAAGACCAGGGCGTGAGGCTTGTTACCGATTTGAAGAGTTTTCTTTATCTGTGTGATACGACGCTTGATTTTTCCGATGGCCTCAATGGCAAAGGATTTCATTTTATCAATCCTAATGCCAGCCGCACCTGCGGTTGCGGGGAGAGTTTTGCGGTGTAAAAAAGATTCATTGAATTTATATAAAAGAGGCGATGCACTGCATCGCCTCTTTTTTTCATCTCCTCAATTACCTGTCGCTCACGCCGCCATCGTTTGCCGGTAGCTCAACGCTTGTATCCAGGTAGTTAATATTTCTGGCTTTATTTAGCTCTACTCCGTCATTTATCATGCTTTCTTTTCCCTCGTAAGGAGCTTGTGGATCATCGATCGTCACTCTAATGCGGGGGTTGCGCCTATTGCTGGGTACCATCCCGCTAAAGCTCGGGAATGGACTGCTATAACCAAGATAAACACTAGTATCCATCATTCTCAGGACACCTTCCGGATTCTCAATTGTAGAAGTTCGACCAAGATCGGATTTCGCGCTCTTGGGGCAAACCTGGTATTTTGAGTCTATCAGGCATATCCGGTAGTTCTTCGCGAAAGCACTTTTTTTCTGTGCGCTAGCGCCATAAACTGTAGCGCCAATCATTGCCAATGCTAATAATATCTTTTTCATAATCGCTAATTTTCATTCACACTCACCTCAGCCGGTTAAAAACTGTTCCTCTTAGACTTAAAGAAATGTGAAAAAGGTATTTACCAATTGTTTCTATCTGAATATGAACTATTTATAACATTTCGGGGTATAATAATCGTGTTATTGTTCTCTGTGTTCAAATTTTCTTGTATGTAGTAGTTGATAGGGTCCGATTGCACCGGATTAATACTCGTGTTTGGCGCAGCGCCGTTTTGAGTGTTGCGCTCGCGATTAGCAGGGTTACTGTACCCTGGTGTCCAATACGTACCATTGCTCGTCAAATATGGTTTACTGTTGTCGAACTTGTTGTCTTTGTTAGTGAATTGACTATTATTCTGGTACATTTCGTTGGCCGTCTGTATATGAGTTGACGGGAGGTTCGCAAACTCGCCCGTTATTTGTGCATTGGCGGCAACCCCTGCTATAAGAGCTCCTATCAAAAGAATCAAAGTTTTCATACCATTCGTTTTACTCCGCTATAGATTTACGAAAACCTTTCCTCAAACAGCCAAAAAATTGTGAAAATCAATTAATATTCAACTATATATGAATTATTGAACCTGTCTAGGCAGATATTAACGTAATTGATTAGTCAAAGCCTGTTGAATTAAGTATTTTTGTGAAAAATCTGACCGAAAATGTTGAAGACAGGTAATACCATTGTTAGTATATATACTGAAATGACTCCCAATCCGGAGACGATGAAGTTTGTAGCCAACAAGCTTCTCTATCCTGGCAAAAGCATTGACTTTCCAGAAGAGTCATCTGCTACTCCATCGCCATTAGCTAAAGAATTATTTGCATTTCCTTTTATACGTAGTGTGTTTATCGCCAGTAATTTCGTTACTCTGACGAAAACTCCTGAAACTCAATGGGAAGAAGTTATTCCAACTGTGCGCGAGTTTTTGAAGCAATACCTGGAAGAAGGCAAAGTAGTGATCAATGAAGACCAGATCGTTGTTAAAAAAGACACCAATACAGTAAACGCCGATGACAGCGATGTAGTAAAGCGTATTAAGGAGTTGCTGGAGAACTACGTAAAGCCGGCGGTTGAAATGGATGGCGGCGCTATTAGTTTTAAAGGTTATGAAAATGGCGTGGTTAAGCTGATGATGCAGGGTTCCTGCTCGGGCTGCCCATCATCAATGATTACCCTGAAAGCTGGTATTGAAGGAATGATGAAACGCATGATCCCTGAAGTACAGGAAGTAGTGGCAGAGGCAGAATAACAAAACAAATTGTCGTATAAAAACAGCGGGTCCTCGGGCCCGCTGTTTTATTTTATATAATGTGCTGATTATACTATTTTTAGCGCCGTATCATGAGTATCAAAAACAATTACGTGGCCATTATGGCCGGTGGAATAGGCAGTCGTTTCTGGCCAGTGAGCAGAACAAAACACCCTAAGCAATTTCTTGACCTATTGGGTACCGGGCGGTCACTTATCCAATGGACATACAATCGTTTTCAGCACATCTGTCCTAAAGAGAATATTTACTTCATCACTAACCAGAGCTACATCAAAACACTGAAGGAACAGATACCTGATATTAACGATGCAAACATTATCAGTGAACCTTCACGAAAAAATACGGCTCCATGCGCTGCATATTTTGCGCACAAAATGATGGCGCTTAATCCAAATGCAAACATCATCATGTCGCCCGCCGATCACCTGATAATGGATGAACGCGCGTTTGAGCGTACCGCATATGATGCTTTGGATTTTGTGTCTCGCCATGATGCACTGCTGACATTAGGTATTAAGCCTACAAGGCCTGATACTGGTTATGGTTATATTCAGTATGATGTAGAAGAAGAGTTGGATAAAGTTTATCGTGTAAAAACTTTTACAGAAAAACCATCGCTTGAGCTCGCCAGGACATTCCTGAAGAGCGGCGACTTCCTTTGGAACTCAGGCATTTTTGTTTGGAATGTAAAGACGATCATGAACGAGCTGGAGAAATATCTACCGGAAATGCATGAGGTCTTTTTGCAGGCAACTGATGCCTACAACACGCCACGCGAATTTGAAGTGATCAATGAGCTTTACTCGCAGTGTACTAATATCTCGATAGACTATGGTATAATGGAGAAAGCAAAGAATGTATACGTTATTCCATCGTATTTCGGTTGGTGCGATCTCGGCACGTGGGAATCCGCTTACGAAAATTCAAACAAAGATTATTTGGGTAATGCTGTGTATGGCGACAACGTAATGGTTATTGATGCGACTGAATGTATGGTAACAGCACCTAAAGAAAAGTTGGTAGTGTTGCAGGGATTAGAGAAGTTCATTGTTGTAGATACAAACGATGTTTTGTTGATCTGCGAACGTAATCGTGAGCAGCAGATAAAAGAATACGTTGCTGAAGTAAAGCGAAATAAAGGCGATAAATTTCTATAGGCATCATGATGTTACCACGAAAACACTCGGCAGAAGGCACTACGATATTTACAACAATGTCGGCGCTTGCGCAACAGCACAACGCTATTAACTTGTCGCAGGGTTTTCCTGATTTTTCTATTGATGAAAGATTGAGTGAACTGGTATTTGAAGCAACAAATAATGGGTTCAATCAGTATGCACCTATGCCGGGCTTGCCTATTCTTCGCGAGGCTATAGCGAAAGACTTCGCTAAGCGTTATAATATTGAGGTGAACCCTGATACCGAAGTTACAGTTACACCCGGTGCAACCTATGCTATCTATGCGGCTTTCACTTCAATTCTGCAGGCAGGAGATGAAGTTATTGTTTTAGAGCCGGCCTACGATAGTTATATACCTAATATTGAAACCAATGGCGCGAAGGCTGTTGTTGTATCGTTGACTGCTCCGTCATTTACCGTTGATTGGAATAAAGTAAACCACGCGATCACGGCTCGTACCAAAGCTATCATAGTTAATACACCTCACAATCCTACGGGTGCAGTTTGGACCAAAGAAGACTGGGATAAGCTGGCAGACTTGGTTAGAGATACTGAAATATTTATTCTTTCTGACGAAGTGTATGAGCAACTGATTTTCGATGGCAAACAACACTATACCGTTTTACAACACGAGGAATTACGGAAACGCAGTTTTGCGCTTTACTCGTTTGGTAAGGTTTTTCATAACACCGGTTGGAAGATCGGCTACTGCATATCTTCTCCGGAACTGACACAAGCTTTCAGACGTATACACCAATTTCTTTGTTTTTCTGTGAATACACCTGCGCAATACGCTTTGGCTTCATACATGTCGCAGGGCCAACTGCCAGTGGTGAGTAGTATGATGCAACAGAAGAGGGATTTTTTCCTCCATCTTCTGAAAGAAACAGACTTTTTCATTCATCAGCCTGCTTGTGGTAGCTATTTCCAAACGGTAAGTTACGCAAGCGTAAGTGATAAGCCTGACTTTGAGTTTGCACAATGGCTTACGAAAGAATATGGGGTAGCTACTATTCCCATTAGTGCATTTTACAGTAATAAGAAGGACGATAAGTTGATTCGTTTTTGCTTCGCTAAAAAAGAAGAGACGATCAAACAGGCTTTTGAAAAGCTTGCTCGCCTAAAACCGATGGCAGCGTTATAATTACATGTAGTCATAGCTTAGCTTGATGATGAGCGCCAGTACTACCACAATAAAAAATACCCTGATAAAACCGCTTCCTTTTTTCAAGGCCATATGCGCACCGGCGTAGTTTCCTAACATGTTGGCTAAACCGACGGGTACAGCTATAGCCCAGACAATGTGACCTTTAAAGAAAAAGAACAGTAGCGCCGAGATGTTGGTGATGCAGTTGATAATCTTGGCATTGGCTGAAGCGTTCAAGAAATCGAATCCAAATAGTGTAATAAATGCGAATACCAGGAAGCTGCCTGTTCCCGGACCGATAAGACCATCGTAAAAGCCAATGATGGCTCCGGTTGCTATCGCGTAAGCATAGTATTGTCTATTTGACAAGCTTTTGGCATCGTGTAGCAATCCAAAGTTTCTTTTTATCACGGTGTACAGCAGCACAAGTAAGAGCACGGTAATAATTACCGGCATGAACTGTTCCTTATGCACATAGCTTACCAATAGCGCACCACTAAATGCTCCTACAAATGCGGCAATGATAGCGGGGGTAAGGTAGCTCCAGTTGATAGGCACTTTCCTGGCGAACTTTATTGCAGATACGGAAGTGCCGAAAAAAGACGCGGTTTTGTTTGAAGCAAGGGTTTGTGCTAGTCCCAACTGAGGCTGCAGGATGAACATAGCGGGTAACTGTATCAATCCGCCCCCACCGACCATGGCATCGACAAAGCCGGCCATGAATGCGAAGCAACAAAGTAGCAGCAGCGAAAGCATAACTGCTAAAGTAAAAAAGAAAGAGAGAACTGCTTAGGTTAATAAGTGATCACCTGCTCCTCTATCTGCTCAGGCATCTTACGGAATTCATATTGCTGGTTGCGCAGTTGCGGTTCAAAACCAGCCTCGCGTATAGCTTGCTGTATACCGTTAGCTGTAAAGCGATGCGGTGCTCCTGCGGCGCTCACAACATTTTCTTCGATCATGATCGAACCGAAGTCATTGGCACCTGCATGCAGACATATTTGAGCAATATGCTTTCCAACTGTAAGCCATGATGCTTGTATGTTCTTGACATTCGGCAACATGATACGGCTCATGGCAATCATGCGGATATATTCTTCGCCGGTAGTCAGGTTTTTCGTGCCACGTATGCGCCTCAATAGTGTGTCAACATCCTGGAATGTCCAGGGAATAAATGCAACAAAACCTTTCGCATCTTGGGGTTTCTTAGCCTGTACCTCGCGTATTTTTACTAAGTGCTCAAAGCGTTC
Source organism: Polluticoccus soli (assembly GCF_029269745.1). Classification (NCBI taxonomy): domain Bacteria; kingdom Pseudomonadati; phylum Bacteroidota; class Chitinophagia; order Chitinophagales; family Chitinophagaceae; genus Polluticoccus; species Polluticoccus soli. The sequence goes on from NZ_JARJHT010000001.1 coordinate 1,609,972, forward strand.
TTCTAATGTTTCCACATGTCCAAACATCATGGTCGCACTGGTAGTCAGGCCGATCTTATGCGCTTCATGCATGATATCAAGCCATTCCTGCGCACCGCATTTGCCTTTCGATATCAGCCTGCGTACGCGGTCGTTCAGTATTTCAGCGCCGGGGCCGGGCATGCTGTCCATACCTGCTTCTTTCAAGGCAAGTAAGGCTTCGCGATGTGTAACGCCAGAGATCTTGCAGATGTGGGCTACTTCGGGCGGCCCTAATGTGTGCAGTTTCAGATTAGGGTAAAGCTGTTTCAGCTGGCGGAACAGGTCAGTATAATAATCAAGGCCCAATTCGGGATTGTGACCTCCTTGCAGCAACAGTTGCTCGCCACCGTATCTGAATGTTTCTTCAATTTTGACTTTGTAGGTCTCAATGTCAGTAACATAAGACTCAGGATGGCCCGGGATGCGGTAAAAGTTGCAGAATTTGCAGTTGGCAACACAAACATTGGTGGTGTTCATGTTACGATCAATGATCCAGGTAACTTTACCATGCGGCACCTGCTTCTTACGCAGCTCATTGGCTACATACATTAGCTCGGTAAGCGGTGCATGTTCAAAAAGAAAAACCCCTTCTTCAATATTCAGGAAATCAAACTTCAAGGCGCGTTCGTACAGCCCGGATAATTGCATCTGCTATCTGTTAGACCCACAAAATTAGCGTAAAAAGCCATCCGGAACTTAATTTATCATGATGTTGGGATAGCGAAATTGAATATCTGAGCCACTTTCAGGCTATTTAACGGGAACGCGTTTCAAATTTTTGTTACTTTGTATAAATGAGTACGGTAGTCCTTTCCCTTTTTGGCGACGAGATCATTCCCGAGCAGATAAACGCCGTGGGAAAGAGCAGGGCTGCGCGTAAAACACAGTCTGCTCCAAAAAAAGAGGAAACGGAAACTGAGGTAGTCGAACCCATTCCGGAAATAAAGCACGAAGAAGCTGCTCCGGCTGCACAAGTTGCGATAACAGAGCCTGAGATCACAGGGGCCGAATTTGAGACGCCGTCAGTAGATAATATCCTTCCCGTAGTAGAAGCGGCGCAAGTGATAGAAGAGGAAATTGAAGCGCCTGAGGCAACTATTCAACCTGAAGTTGTGCCGGAACAGGTAAAAGACGTTTTACTGGCAATAGAAATAGTACCTGGGGCAAAACAGGAAATTGTAGATCTCATAATCGAGAGAACTCCCATCGAACCGGAACGGATGCCAGTGGAAACTACAGCGAATCCCGTTGACCCGGCACCTATAGCAACATTTGAGCAACCTCTTTCTATAGCGGAAGTTATACCCGAAAGGGTTGAAGCTGTGTCCGTGGTTATTGAAGGAGCTCCTGAAGTTGTGAAAACAACCCGCAGACCCGCAGCAAAAAAAGCCGGACCAGCGGCTAAAAAAACGGCTGTAAAAAAGGAAGTAGTTAAAAGAGAAAAGCCTGAAGGCCATATCATACTTGAAGGCTGGACACCTGACAAGCAATATTATTCTATAGGTGAGGTGGCTGGTTTATTCTATGTGGCTACGTCACACATACGTTTCTGGACGAATGAATTTGCCCTGAAAGTGCGTACCACCCGCAAAGGTGACCGCTTATATTCGCCAGAGCAGATAAATGAACTGCGTACTATTTACCATCTTGTAAAAGAAAAAGGCTATACGATAGCCGGAGCCAAAGCTCGTCTGAAGGAAGCTAAGAAAACTCCGGTCCATACGCTAGACCTGAAACAATCTCTTCTGCAGCTTAGAAATAAATTAGTAGACATCAAGAACCAGCTCTGATGAAAAAAATATTTGTGATAGCAGCTTTGATGATGATGAACCTAACCATAACAGCACAGGACAAGTACGAGACAACAGTTGACGAAAAAAACGGATCGGTAGTGTTTCGTGGCAATATCGGTTTCGATGACCTGGAGCATGAAAAAACATTTGACTGGTTACAGCAGGGCGCGCAAGCCTACAAAACTGATGCTGCCAGCATCGCGTTTTTAAAGGAAAATATTTCGCAATACCGCCTGATAACTTTCATGGGCACCTGGTGTGACGATTCGCATATTCTCATCCCGCAACTGTATAAAGTGCTTTCCGAAGCCAATTTCCCAATGGGCGAGCTAACTATGTATGGCGTCGATCGCACAAAAACAACCGCCGACGGTGCGCATTTGACTTATGGCGTCAGCTTTGTGCCCACAGTTATTGTACTACATAATGGGAAGGAGGTAGGACGCATTACGGAAAGCTCCCGGAAAAGTGTAGAAGCTGATCTCGCCAATATTATCCGTTCAGAGAAATAAGGACATTCCTTAATCCTTTAGCCTGTGACCAGTTATGGTTACATTTGCAGCCAAATTTAGCTGCATGCAATTACCTGAGCATATATCCATAGACATACTGAAAAGCTGGGGCGATAACCTCGGTTTATCCGCCGGTGCCAATGAGCGCATATCCACCAACCGTGCGTACCTCGAAAATATTTTGAAAGGTGGTAATACCTACTACGGTATCAATACTGGTTTTGGGTCACTATGCAATGTTCGGGTAGAGCCCCATGAACTGGCGCAGCTGCAGGAAAACCTGGTATGCTCCCACGCTTGTGGTATGGGCGATGAAGTACCTGAGGAAATTGTTAGGTTGATGCTGCTGCTTAAAGTACACGGACTGAGCCAGGGTTACAGTGGTGTACGTACTGAGATTGTGCAAAGACTGGTTGATTTTTACAATCTCGGTATTCATCCTGTAGTTTTTGAACAAGGTTCACTAGGCGCGTCTGGCGACCTTGCTCCTCTGGCACATTTAAGCCTGCCGCTGTTTGGTAAAGGCAAAGTGCGATACAAAGGCCAAGTCCGCGATGCTGCTGAAGTATTGAAAGAAACTGGTCTTGAGCCAATGCCGCTTTCTGCTAAAGAAGGCCTTGCTCTGTTGAACGGTACCCAGTTTATGAGCAGCTATGGTACATGGGCACTGATGGCAGCCAAAAGGCTTTCTATTTGGGCTGATGTGATTGGCGCTCTGTCTGTCGATGCATTCGCGTCTAAAAACGAACCTTTCCGTCATGCTATTCACCGCGTGCGACCGCACAAAGGCCAAATAGACACAGCAGCGCGTATGTTGCAGTTGTTAGAAGGCAGCGGTATCCAAACGCTCGAAAAGAAACAAGTACAGGATCCATACTCTTTCCGTTGCATCCCCCAAGTGCATGGCGCAACCAAAGATGTTATCGACACGGTAACTAGGGTGGTAGAAACCGAGATCAATGCAGTAACTGATAATCCGATCGTATTCCACGATGAGGATGCGATTGTAAGCGGTGGTAACTTCCATGGTCAACCATTGGCATTGCACCTGGACTTCCTTGCAATCGCGATGGCTGAACTCGCCAACATTTCTGAGCGCCGTACTTATCTGCTGATAAGCGGCCAACGCGACCTGCCGCCTTTCCTTGCCCCGGATGCCGGTTTGAACAGTGGTTTTATGATCGCCCAGTATACGGCCGCTTCTATCGTAAGTCAGAACAAACACCTCTGTATGCCTGCTTCTGTCGATAGCATTGTGAGTAGCAATGGCCAGGAAGATCATGTAAGCATGGGAGCAAACGCTGCTACCAAACTGCGTAGAGTGATACTGAACGTACAACGCGTATTAGGTATCGAACTACTTACCGCAGCGCAGGCACTCGATTTTCGTCGCCCAGGTAAAACATCACCTGTGTTGGAACAGGTGTATGCAGCGTTACGTAAGGAAATCACGTTTATGCAGCAGGACAGGATATTGCACGATGACCTTGTTGCTGCTGAGCGCTTCTTAGATAAAGATGCAGAAGTGTTTACAGGTAAGCTGTAATCAGATCAGTTTATAATTCTTATAGCTGAAGTTCAAGCCGAGGTATTTACCGGCAAAGGACTTCAGCTTTTCTTTTGTAGAAAGGTTGTTGAAGGATATATCGTAGTCGAACTTCCAGTTTATTTTGTTGATGCGCTCCTGCATCACTTTTGGGTGTGTGCTTTTGAATAATTCGAGGGCGTCGATATTACGTGCATAGTCAAATTCATTAGCTTTCACAACGTTCTTCTCCACCCATTCATCTTCATGCCAGAGCTTATTGAATTGCTCCTGCTTGCGCTGCATGGCTCGTGGGTCCTTTACCCAGCCGTAGTGATACATGTATGCGTCAATAGCTTTTACTCTTAGCTTTTCATTATTGCCTTTGCGGAAACCCTGAGCATCACGGTATGAATAAATGTCCTTGTTGTTGCGGATGATCCTGATCTCATTAGGATACCAGGTGCTGGAGGTGCCAACATAGTCGTAGGAACCATAAAAATGCAGGTATTTGAACAAAAGGCCGTCTACCTCTTTATGATCCTTCCATTTGTTCATTCCTTCAATAATGGCAGGATGATATTTTTCATGCACTACTTCATCTCCCTGTATATAAAAGCACCAGTCGGTATCCTCGCCTATTGCACGGAAAGCTTTATTTGTTTCTTCGGCCAATACCTGACCGCCGGTACGCAGTGAATCATCCCATACAGTTTCCACTATCCTGATTTTATCTGGCGCAATGCTTCGGATAAGATCCAGCGTTCCATCTTCTGAGTTCCCGACAGCCACTACGAAATCATCGCATACCGGCAGTATCGATTTAATGGATTCTACAATTGGGTAATCAAATTTTATGGCGTTTCGGATGAAACTGAAGCCGGTAACTTTCATGAAAGGTTATTGTACCGGCGTAAAATTAACGATTGCATCGTTGTTGTTCAGTAATGAAAGGAAGGATTGCGCGCCTTGTTGGTTTTCTATATTATAGATCGAGTTTAATATGTCAGCTTTTTCCTTGCGGGTAAGGTGGAAATTCAGGGCAGCTGCTTCTTCTCTTTCTTTAGGAATGTACTGCATGCTCACATGATGAAGTTTTCCATCGAGAAAATACGGCGCAAAGTCTTTGATATAGCTTTGAGTGTACGATTGGAAAGGTTCCCATTTATGCTGTATCACGAACAGCGGGCCCATTACCATTGTACCTAAAGAATTCATATCTGTATGCGGGAAAACCTCATGTTCACGGGTGTCACGTATTTCAAGCAATACTACCTCGCGATTGTTCCGTTTTATCCAGTCACGCATAGTATGCAGGTAACGAGTTGCGATCTCAATACCAAAGTTGTCGCGCATACCTGCGTCCATAATATCCATTGCAGGTTGAGAAGGCAATTTTACCACCGGTAAAATGAATGGGAATGTGGCATTCATCCTGAGCGCTGTAGCTATGCGCAAATTGTAGGGGTTTTGCTCCTTGAAAAATGTTGTAAAGTCTATGGCGTCTACAGGTGGATGCAGGCTATCCTGCAGCGCGTATGCCGGTTGAGTCAGGTAGCTTACCGGTTGTGCAGCTACCAGCAGCTTCCTGCCGTCGTTAACAATAGTATTACTGATTATCATCGCAGGGATATCAGCATTTGCCTCATGTTCGCGGTAGTCGCCGATCTTTTTATCCATCATCCCTTCGGTATTGCGGATCAGCTCCTGTTCCATTGCATAGCCACGGTCTTTGGTGTACGAATAGCCGGCGATAGAAATATTGTTAAACGGCGAGACAAGGTCTACGCTGGCAAACGAAAAGATGATGGCGTTCAACAGGTCTTTACCGATATTGTTCTGAAATTTTTTGTCGTATGGATCAGGTATCCTCTTTTCGGCAGCAGCGTTATGCACTTCACGCCAATAAGCAGCACCGATCATTCCGCCGGAGGCGCCCGTCACCAGCACGGTATTCTTAAACAGTTTGCCACTAGACATGCTGTCCAGGTATTGCAAAGTTCTGAACGTCCAGAATGCGGCCCGCGAACCACCACCGCTTACAGTAACAACTACCAACGGTTCCTTGGACGCTGCGGTATCCTTTGCTGCCCATTTATCCAGCCGGGATTCTTCTAACTTTTTATCCTGCTCATACTGGCGAGGATTGAAAACAGCTTTCAGGTTATTGTAGTCAAATTGCGGTTGCTTGTCGCCTGTCTTATAGTCCATACCATAGGCGATGCTGCGCAGATCGAAGACACGTTCTTTGGCCATCCAACCCAATAGCAAAACGATGAGCACCCAGCCCAGCATTTCCCAGCTACGAAGAAAATATTTCATAGCTCCAACTATTCCCAGTATGATCGAGAAGAGTATGAGGAAGCTACCCCCTGCAGGAATCCTTAGTCGCGGGTCTTCCATGAATATGCCGGAAAGTAAAAGGAGTACTATCGCAAAAATGGTGGCAGTGGTGGCGTTGCGGTGGTGTTTACGTAACACCGTCTGCAATAATCTTGGGTGATAGGACTCCAGATCAGCACAGCGGCGAATCTTCAGACGACCCGACAGGTAAGTATCGGCACGGATAATATCTACATCAAAGTCCAGTGTATCGTAGGGGATGATCTGCCTGATGCGGGCGGGATTTGTGATGCGCGACAGAACGACTTTCAACAGATCACGGTCTACACGAAAGAAATAGGCGAAGGACATGATAAAGACCAGTACCACTCCTATATAAAAGCCCAACTGGTACCTAAGAATTTTGGTTACGTCGGCATGTTCATTCGTCCACTGAAAGCGTACACTCACGATGGAATAAAATATCAGGAAGACTAGTGGCAGCAACGCGTTATTGATGCAATATTTGAGGAAAGCATGCCTGGTTGCACCCATGAATGGCACGCGGTGGCTATTAATAATAAAGGTGGTGATATTCCATGCCATAATAAATATGGCCATTGCACCACCTAGTAGCAGCATGCTGATGAAATTGATCTCACCAAGATATTCGGGCGAGAGGAACAGCATAGACGCACCAAACGTAGAGGCAAAATGCCCGGTGATCGTTGCGATCAGTATTAACCAAAAGATGAGTAGCAGCTGGTATTTGCGAAAATGGAGGAATAATAGCTGGACAGGCAAAAAGCCATAAACATCCCTAACGACCTGGTATATCTTCTCTCGGCGACTCATACTTTAATTTACGACAAATACCGCGTTGTTTAGCAGTAGTACATGCTAAACATAATCCAATAATTGTTCCAGAAAAGTTAGCGACGCGCCGGTTTGACAATATACAGACCAACCATAAGTGCCATCAGGAAGAACATAGCAACCAGTTGATGCATCTCTGCCAACGTTTCGAACTGGCCAAACTTTCCAAACGTGATTTTTGGCGCGCTCAAAACTGTAAAAATGCCCAACAGTAGCTGCACTATAATGAGCATAAATGGGCACCAGCGTGCTTGGACTAGCAGTGTTGAAGGTTGCATTTTAACGATCCTGCCAGCGCGAATAAACCAGGCAATAGTTGCAACGACAAGAATATAAGCCAGCGTACGGTGAACAAAATGCACATTAATAGGATTATTGATCCAGCTGTGGGTGCCAAGTGTATCAGGCAACCACATACCGTTGATGGTTGGCCAGGTTACGGCAGACATCGCCGCTTTCAGGCCCGCCATAAATGCACCGTAAACCAGCTGGAAACTTAATAGGATTATGAGGATAAGGGTGAAATTATACAACCCTTGATCAGCTGCTTTTCGACTATCGGGAATAAGAAGCTTCAACGCAAACCATAATGTATAACACAATAAAACTAAGGCAGCAATGAAGTGCATAGCCAGCTTGATGTGGTTAACATACAGGTTAGTATCATTCAGTCCGCTAGCCACCATGATCCAGCCGATCAGGCCCTGTGCAGCGCCGAGAATGAATAGAATAACAAGTGGTAAAATCATTTCCCGATCAAAATATTTCCTCACGAGGAAATAGATGAAACCCACAGCAAACACTACTCCAAGCAGCCTTGCCCACAGTCGGTGAAACCATTCCCAGAAGAAAATGAACTTAAAATCGTCCAGCTCAAAGTGGCTATTTATATACTTGAATTGGGCTATTTGTTTGTACTTGGCGAAGGCAATACTCCACTCCTGTTCTGACATGGGCGGGATAGCGCCCATTATTGGTTTCCATTCTGTTATTGATAATCCTGAACCGGTTAACCGGGTTATACCCCCTAACAACACTTGTACTACGATCATGAACACGCCAGCTAATAACCAATAGGCCACTGCTTTATGTCGGGAGTTTTGCTGCACCGTTGAAAAGTTTGGCGCAAAATTACGGGATGCACTGCTATAAAATACTGAAATGGATGAGTTTGAATCGCGTTTAATGGCAGCTGAATATGTATCTGTTTTTCTACAAATTCATATTGGTCTGTGTATAAGTTGGGTATTTTTCGCCCCATTACGCATGCGTCAAATCCATATTTATAAAAAACTTTAGCTCATCTGTTTGTTATTTTTCCATATAAAATATAAAAATAACGAATTTCAAAATATTATGTATATAAGTATTTCAGGCTATTCCAGCCTTTTTAAGTGTATTCTTTTGATTACTAATCACATAACAGACCGTTCTAATAAACCCATGACAAAAAATTTAGGTCTGATAATTGTAGTACTTTTGGTATCTGGTACAGTTTTTTTCGGTTAAAGCTGTATTCCTTTTATAAATTTTTCGATGTTATAGGTTAGTAATAACCTAATGTGTGGAAGCGATTCTTTTTTGTTTTAACCATTCTGAAACTCATTTTTTAATTTTTAAAAACCACCATTATGAGAAAAGCCGATGTGGTAAGCAGTATTGCCGAGAAAACAGGCATTCCTAAAGTTGACATCCTCGTTGCTCTGGAAGCCTTCTTTAAAGAAGTGAAATCTTCATTAGTTGAGGGAGAGCCAGTGTACGTTCGTGGTTTCGGTAGCTTTATTCTGAAGAAACGCGCCGCTAAGATCGGTCGCAACATCAAGAAGAATGTAGCTGTTGAAATACCTGAGCATTTTATTCCTGCATTCAAGCCAGCAAAAGAATTCGTTCAGGCTGTGAAGGAATCTAAGCACGAGCTGGTTGAGCATAAGGAGTCTGACCTGATGATCGAGCAATAAAGATGAGCCTGCCATAAGCGGATTTGCGCTACCTTTGCGGAAATTTCAAGTTTCTTGCGATCAGCACATTATATCACGCTTACGGCCGCAGCCGGACTGTTAGCTCTTTTGTACTGGGGAATGAATACGGTGCCTCCTAAAAAGGAAAGTGCGCCGGGAGCCAGTCCTGAGCAGGGAGCGATGACCGCTGCACCTCATAATACTATACAAGCTGCTTCATTCGATTCTATTTACACGGCCGTGCGCCAGCAACTGCCGGCACACGCCAAAGGTGAAGTAGATTCGGTTGAGAAAATAATAGGAGCCATCCAGGATTCTGCCCGGATGGCTCCTGTTTTTACAGACCTGGCTAAGGTCTGGCAGGAGCACAAGCAGCTTCCGGTGGCAGCTTATTACTATGCAAAAGCCGGTAAGTTGGAGAATTCCGAAAAAAAGCTGAACTTCGCAGGCCAATTATTTTTGGACCTGATGCACGAAACCAATTCGGCTAGTGTGCAGGCCTGGGAAGCGCAGCAAGCTATCGAATGTTTTAAACGGTCTTTAGAGCTGAACCCTGCTAACGATACCACCAAAATGGCTCTTGCGGCCAGTTATATTGAAGGTGCCGGAGAAACAATGCAGGGCGTGCAGTTGCTGTTAGGTATCACTCGCGAAAAACCTGATAATGTACCCGCCAACCTTATGTTAGGAAGGCTGTCGATGCAGTCAGGGCAGTTTGATAAAGCAATTCAGCGCTTTGAAACTGTAGTAAAGCTGGAACCGAAGAATACCGAAGCGTTGTACTTCCTGGCCGAGGCCTACAAAAGTAAAGGGGACAAAAACAAAGCAATAGAGCTGTTTGAAAGGGTGAAGACAATAGTGAACAAGCCGGAATTCAGCAGGGATATTGATCAGTACATAAATTCATTTAAATAACTAATAAATTTTCGTGTTATGCCTTGTGGTAAGAAAAGAAAAAGACATAAAATCGCTACTCACAAACGTAAAAAGCGTTTGAGAAAGAACCGTCATAAGAAGAAGTAAGGCTATTTAGCCCTGCTTTTCCCCCTTTCGTTTATTGTAAGGCAATTCCTTGCACCTTTTGCCTGTGCTATCAAATAATAGCATTGGTGAAAGGTGTAAGTTGTTGTTATACATCCTACCTAATGCTGAGTGGCAGGGGAATCGATTAAAGACGGTAGAATGAATAAAGAATTAATTATCAATTCTTCAGGCGAAGGCGTTGAAATAGCCTTGCTTGAGGATAAGAAGTTGGTTGAACTGCACTATGAACGTGGGCAGGATGAGTTTGCAGTAGGCGACCTCTACCTGGGCAAGGTGAAAAAACTGATGCCGGGTTTGAATGCTGCGTTTGTTGATGTTGGATACGAAAAGGATGCGTTTCTTCACTATACCGACCTCAGCCCCTATTTCCGCTCGCTGCTGAAGTTTACGAAGCAGTCGCTTGAAGGGAATACACCATGGGGTAAAGACTTCGGGAAGTTTCAGAATGAAACGGAGATACTGAAGACGGGTAAGATCACTGAGGTGGTCAATCACCGTCCAGAAGTTTTGGTCCAGATTCTAAAGGAACCAATCTCTGCTAAAGGCCCACGCCTTAGCTGCGAGATATCTTTGCCCGGACGTTTTGTTGTAGTCACTCCTTTTAATGATGTGGTTGCTATCTCGCGAAAGATACACTCTGCCGACGAGCGCAAACGCCTGCAGCGCATAGTAGAATCAATCAAGCCAAAAAATTTTGGTGTGATTGTTCGTACAGCCGCTGAAGGAAAAAATACAGCTGAACTGCACGCGGATATACTGGAGCTGGCTGAAATGTGGCAGACCATTCAAACCAACCTAAAAGGCGCCAAAGCTCCACAGATCATTTTGAGTGAGCAGGATAAAACAACGTCCATCCTCCGCGACCTGCTGAATGAAAGTTTTCAGCGCATAGTGGTGAACGACAAGAAACTGCTGGGCGAAACCAAAGATTATATTTCAAGGATCGCTCCGGAAAAGGAGGAGATCGTTACCTACCATAGCGCCGGTCAGCCTGTATTTGACACCTACGGTGTAACCAAACAGGTAAAGTCTTCATTCGGTAAAACAGTTAACCTCTCAAGCGGTTCTTACCTGATCATTGAGCACACCGAAGCATTGCACGTAATTGACGTGAATAGTGGTACGCGTAGTGCAGATGCAGGCCAGGAACAAAATGCTTTGGCAACTAACCTGGAAGCTGCGCATGAGATTGCCAGGCAAATGCGTCTACGCGATCTTGGCGGTATCATCATTATCGACTTCATCGACATGAAGCTGCCGGAGAATAAGAAACGAGTGCTGGAAGCTATGGAGGAATTGATGGCGAACGATCGTGCCCGTCACACTGTTCTTCCAATATCGAAGTTCGGACTGATGCAGATAACGCGACAGCGCCTGCGTCCGGAACTGAATATTTCGACTGCCGAAGTATGTCCTACGTGTAAAGGAACTGGCAAGATCGGTCCGTCGATACTCATCGCCGATGATATTGAAAAAGACCTGCAGTACCTTATTAACCAGGGACATCGCAAACTGGCTTTGCATGTTCACCCGATAATGGAAGCTTACCTTACAAAAGGCGGTTTCTTCAAGTCGATACAGTGGAAATGGTACTGGAAGTTCAAGATCAAGGTGCAAATTGTTGTCGATAACAACTCACCGCTTACACAATACCAGTTCTACGATCGTAAGACCGATGACCTGATAAAACTTTAAAGAAATTGAAAACGGGACCAATAGGTCCCGTTTTTCGTTTGAGTCTATTAATATCTTATTGTTCTGACTGTGGTTTTGAGCGGATGATGCCGTCCAGGAAGTTTTGCACGGCACTCATGTTTTTCACATTGTCTACTATCAGCAGGAAGTTTTTACCCACCTGCTTCAGCCGGGCATTATTCGTACGTCGTTGAATGTACGCGAGTATATGGTTGAATATCTCTGATTCGAAATATGGAGAATCGGGATTGTTGATAAAGTAGAACCTCAGTTGTTCATTCTTCAATATCAGTTTCTCAAAGCCCAGTTCACAAGCCATGCGGCGGCAACGAATGGTAGTAAATAGCTCTTCCACTTGCGGAGGGATAGGGCCGAACCTGTCCCGGAACTCTTCTGCAAACATCTGCAGCTCTTCTTCGTTTTCAATGTTATCAAGCTGTGTATACAGCGACAAGCGCTCCGTGATGCTTTCTACATAGCTGTCAGGTATCAATATTTCAAGATCGGTATCAATCGTGCAATCATTTACATAATCCTGCTTACGTGCCAGTTCTTCAGAAAATACGTCTTTGAAGTCCGTTGTCTTCAGTTCTCGTATCGCTTCGTCCAGTATCTTATGATACATCTCGAAACCGATCTCTGAAATGAAACCACTCTGCTCGCCACCAAGCAAATTACCTGCCCCGCGTATATCCAGGTCGCGCATGGCTATCTGGAAACCGCTGCCAAGCTCGTTGAATTGCTCCAGCGTTTGCAGTCTCTTGCGGCTATCGTTGGGCAGTGTGCTCATGGCCGGCGCCATCAGGTAACAGAAGGCTTTTTTATTGCTACGACCCACGCGCCCACGCAGCTGGTGCAGATCGCTCAGGCCAAACTGGTGTGCGTTGTTGATGATTATTGTATTGGCATTAGGTATGTCCACGCCACTCTCTACGATGTTAGTACAGCACAATACATCGTACTGACGCTCTATAAAGTTGAACAAAGCTTCTTCCAGCTTGTGTCCCTCCATTTGCCCGTGTGCCATACCTATCTCCAGGTCAGGACAAAGATTACGAAGAAGAGTTACCATTTCGGGCAGACTCTGTACACGGTTGTGTATGAAGTAGACCTGGCCGCCACGTTCCGTTTCGTAATAGATAGCATCCCGTATCGCATACTCGTCAAACGACAGTACTTCGGTATGCACAGGTTGTCTGTTAGGGGGCGGGGTATTGATGATACTTAAATCACGCGCATTCATTAGTGAGAATTGCAACGTACGAGGTATCGGGGTAGCTGTGAGCGTCAACGTGTCTACGTTCGCACGTAGTTCTCTTAGCTTTTCCTTAGCCGATACACCAAACTTCTGTTCCTCATCTATTATCAATATACCAAGGTCCTTGAACTTCACATCCTTACTAAGCAGGGCGTGCGTACCAATGATGATATCTACTTTGCCCTCTTCCACTTTCTTCAGCGTCTCTTTCTTTTCCTTTGCTGATTTGAATCGATTCACATAATCAACTGTGCAAGGAAAATCTTTCAAACGCTCTTTGAACGTTTGATAATGTTGAAAAGCAAGAATGGTAGTAGGAACCAATACCGCAGCCTGTTTGCTATCGCCAACGGTTTTAAATGCCGAACGTATAGCTACCTCAGTTTTACCAAAGCCCACGTCGCCGCACACGAGCCTGTCCATAGGCGATGGTGATTCCATATCGCGTTTCACATCGGCTGTTGCCTTGCTTTGGTCGGGCGTGTCTTCGTAAAAGAACGATGCTTCTAACTCCGTTTGCAAATAGCTATCAGGGGTGTGTGCAAAGCCTTGTGAGGCTTTACGTTTGGCGTACAGTTTTATCAGGTCGGTAGCGATGTCTTTTACCTGCTTCTTTGTTTTGTTCTTCAGTTTCTCCCAGGCATCGCTACCTAGTTTATTCACTTTTGGTTTAGTGCCTTCCTTGCCTGTGTACTTGCTGATCTTGTGCAGCGAGTTGATGTTGACATACAGCACATCATTGTCGCGGTAAATTATGCGGACAGCTTCCTGCATAGCGCCATTTACTTCTATCTTCTGTAAACCGCTGTACACGCCCACACCGTGGTCTATGTGTGTCACATAGTCGCCCGGCTGTAGCTCTTTCAAGGCACGTATGGTAATGGCTTTGCCCTTGGTATAGGCCTGTTTTACCTTGTATTTGTGGTAACGCTGGAATATCTGGTGATCAGTATAGCACAACGCCTTCTTCTCATGGTCTATAAAGCCCTTGCTTATAGAAGAAGGTATGGGCACAAAGTTCAGTTGTGCATCCAGGTCTTCGAATACACTGCGTAAACGCTCCAGTTGTTTTGGATTCTCAGCAAATATGTAAGGCACATACTGATCCGTACTGCGTTTCTTTAGGTCTTCGATCAACATGTTGAACTGGCGGTTGAACACCGGCTGTTCATCAGTAGCGAATTGTAACACGGTCGTTATCTCATCGCCCGTTATTCTTTCCAGAGAGTGATTATACCATTCTATTAAATGGCGTTTCTTTACTTGTTCGGTCCAACCTTCGCAAGTCTCGAAATCATCCTTAGTAAACTCCTTAAGCCATTCTTCTTCGTGATCTATAGCTACCTGGCCTATCTTCACCTTATCGGGCAGGTCCATTTCCATCTTGCCGATTTTACCAATAGTAAAATCGAGGTCCTTGGCCCAGATGACAGTATTTTCAGGAAGATAGTCGAGCAGTGATATCTTCTCCTGTGTGTCAAAATTTGTTTCGATATTCGGCAATATTGATACCTGCAGCAGCTTGCGTTCTGACAGCTGCGTTTCTGGATTGAATATCCTGATACTATCCACCTCATCTCCAAACAGCTCAATACGATAAGGATGCTCGTTGCCGAATGAATAGATATCGAGGATGCCTCCGCGCATAGCAAACTGCCCAGGCTCGTAAACAAAATCCTCGCGCTTAAATCCCAGTCCCACGAATTTTTCCAGCAAAGCATCTACTTGTAGCGATTCACCCACCTTAATGCCGATCATATTGCCCGATAGTGCAGTTGGATTGACCACCTTCTCAAACAGAGCTTCAGGATAAGTTACCAGTACTTTCTTGCGCACGTTACCATTGAACTTGGTCAGCGCTTCTGTACGCAGCATTACGTGGCTGCTGTTCAGATCTGCGAAGTTTCCGGGACGCTTAAATGAATCGGGGAAAAAGCAGATATCCAGCGCCCCCGTCAGTTGTTCCAGGTCGTTGTGGAAGTAGGCTGCCTCTTCTTTGTCATTGAGGATGAAGACATGGTTGACATCAGCCAGCTGCCAGATAGTTGCAGCGATAAAATTGATGGAAGACCCGCGAAGGTTTTCGAGATATACCCGAACCTTCGGGTCGGGCAACGAGATGCCGGCCGCTATTTGTTTTAAGCGGATATCATTCTGATACAAACCCAGCAACACCTGCAAATTCATGCGGTAGCAAATTTAAGGGTAGAATGCGCACGCACCAATTACTTTTTCCTGGCGTAGAGTTGCGCCCAGGTCTCGATAAGTGTAGTGTCTTGCAAACGAACGAAGACGGAATCCAAACTGGTCTGTACAGCGCTGTCAAGATGCGGGTCGCCATGAGCACCTACTACCCAGAAGGTGTCAGTGGTAGCAAAAGAGCCATCCCTGCGGATGATTGAATCAATAGATGCATCCCTCCATCCTTCGATCAGGCGGCCACGGTAGCCGAATTTTTGAAGATAATAGCTTTGGTGCCAGCCGGTTAACCCGTTTATCAGCAGGTGATGAGATGGTTGTGATGTCACAACTTGTGTAACCTCGCGAAATTGCTCCTTTTCCGCATTGGAATAATAATGACGCACTTTTACGAGGTGAAACACTGAAAACGATACAAACAGCGTCAAAAATATATATCGTACAATTGGTGTTTTGATCAGTTGTATACCGAATGCAATGGCTAGTATCAGGGAAGGCACCATAATGATCGTATACCTGGTTACGAGCATGGGTACTACGAGCACGCCACGTATATACGGTATGGAATATGATAGGAAAATAGAAATGAAAACAAAGATAAAACTGAAAATAACAGGGTTGGATTTCAGGTCATTTGTTGGTGAATATTCCAGCATCACATTCACGATAAAAGATATCACGAACAGGTACAGGAAAAAATTCAGAAAGGCAGAGTAGCCAAAATATTCATTAAAATAAAGCAGGTAAAAATTTTGCTCTACCGGGGCCGACCAAAATGACTGGATCTTACTTGCCGCTCTCATTGCTGGTATCCATGGGCTATAAAGCACAATTATGGCTACTGCGGATATAGCAAAAATGGTAAAAAAGCGTTTTTTATTTTCCTTTTCAGTAAAGAAGAAGATCGCAAACAATACACCCTGGCATATCAAAACGATCAGTGAATAATAATGGCTATACAATAGCAATACAGTTGAGATGACCCACCAAATGGCATCTATCGTTTTAAGTCGTTTACACAGTTTCAGGAAAAAAAGGTAGGACAAAGTGGTAAACAGCCATAAGAATGTATAATCTCGTGCTTCCTGCGAAAACAGAATGTTATAATAGTTGACTGCCAAGACCGCAGCAGCTATCAGCCCAAGGCTTTTATTTAAGATCTCCTTGCCCAGCAGGTAGATTGCCCAAACGCAAAATATGCCGGCTATAGCCGGCAGGATACGGGCTCCCCATTCATCAAAGCCGAACATCTTTAATGATAGCCGCTCCATTACATAGAATAATGGTGGATGAACATCTGATGTTTGCAACGTATGTATCAAGTCGCCCCACGAACCACCGTTGGGATTGGTTTCTTTCATGGTATGCAACTCATCCAGCCAGAAACTTTCGGAAGCTAGCGTATACAACCGAAGCACAGCCGCAACCACAAGGATGATAAAAAGAATAATGTTGGCTTTTGTAATAAGATTTTTGGACCGCATTATAGTTGTGAAAATCAGGCAATAAAGGTAAACACTAATATTTACTTTCCTTTTTGTACCTGTGTAGAAATAGCGTCTACAAACCACAGGTATTCCTTCACAAAATGCTGAATACTCTTGGATAAGGCTTCGTTTTTTGGCTGACCTTCTTCATCCAGAGCCAGCTGAAGTTCTGGAACCAGCAATTTGTATGGCATTGGGAATGCTCCTATGGCTAATACCAATAACTGAAGCAGATTAGATGCGTTAAGCCCACCTTGTTTTCCATCCGACCCGCAAACAATGCCAATGGGCTTTTTAGACCACTCCTTAGTAAAGTAATCCACCGCATTTTTCATGGCGCCGCTATAGCTATTGTTGTATTCAGGAGTGACAAATACTATCCCATCTGCAGTTGCCAGTTTTTGGCTAATGTCGAGTAAACCATCTGGTGGGTTTTCCATATCCTTCAGGCGAGCTTCCATCACAGGCAGGTTGTAGTCCTTTATATCAATAAAGGTGATCTCAGCTTTACCGGAAGCTTCCAATGCCGATTTTATAGCCTTGGCAGCGCGGATACTAAGCCGTCCCTCGCGTATCGCGCCATATAGAATAGTTATCCTGAACATTGGTTGTAACGCTTTATTGCCATATATTACAAATCGCAACCAAGTTAGAATTTTTATCCTTGTCAAATCCGTTTTATGAAGCATTCTTCACTGGCTTTAGCGATACTGCTCATCTTTACTGCGTCCTGCGATAATACCTGGGATAGCGAGGCAAAAGATATGTTTCATCAAAGCTGCATGGAGGATGCTCTTACATGGGCTCCAAACCAGGATAAAGCCAGCCAATATTGCGATTGCGTGCTGGAGCGTACCATGGCCAAATACCCTAAAATGGCAGATGCCCTGCAGAATATAGATAGCGTCATTTCCGATCCGAAGATAAAAGGGTGCAAAGAAGAAATAGCCAGGTGATATTGTTAAAATATTTTATGAACAATCCCTAGCGGTTTCGCAGTATCTTTGCACAGGTAAAATGCGGCCGGTTTTGCCTTCGCGCGATACCCACCATTTTACCCACACCTGTGTATTACTTTTCAAACTAAAGTAACCGGGCTGTACTACTTTCGATGTGTACCTGAAAAACGAGGACCGTATGGATATCGAACAATTAATGCCCCATGTTGAAGCGCTGATATTTGCCAGCGAACGTCCACTGACAATGGTGGAGATGGTGGAGATGCTCTCCAACGCCTTTGAACTTCCGATAGAAGAAAACCGTGTAGCTACTTGTATTGAGGCTGTGCGTGAAAAATACGATGCATCTTATTATCCTTTCCAACTTAGAGAAGCGGGCGGCGGATACCAATTCCTGACTAAAAAGGAGTATCACCGCACTGTACTGCAGCTCAACGGTGACAAACACATCAAAAAGCTATCGGCCGCCGCTATGGAAACACTGGCGATCATTGCATACAAGCAGCCGATCACTAAATCTGAAATAGAATTCATTCGCGGTGTAAGCGCCGACTATTCGATACAAAAGCTCCTGGAAAAAGAACTCATTGTTATTACCGGGCGTAATGAAGAAATGGTAGGCAAACCGCTTACTTATGCTACTTCGAAGAACTTTATGGACTATTTAGGTATAAATAGCTCTATTGACCTGCCACAACTTAAGGATATTACGAATATCGAGATCGTAATGCCTACCAGCGGGAGCGAGGCCCAGCCTGAGGGGGAGGGCCTGCTGATGGTGACAGCTGATGGCAGCCTGGAACAGACAGCAGATTAAATACACATAGATCGATCAGAGCCCGTTTCGTTTCGCCGAGACGGGTTTTTTTGTTTAAGGGGTTTTGCATGCTAATTTTACACGTCCAATCTGATGTACATGCGTAATATATCCATCGTGCTGGCAATAGCCGGCCTGTTTGTTCATAATAATATAGTTGCTCAAAGCCGGGCCGACAGGAGGGTAGTCAGGCAGCTAAAAGAGGATATAGGTTACCTCGCATCCGATGAATTGGAAGGTCGCCGCGTAGGCTCTGAAGGAGAGCGCAAAGCCGCCGCTTATATAGAGAAAAGGTACAAGGACCTGGGCATCGGCGCATATAAAGGCAAATACCAGCATGAGTTTACCTATATAGATGGTAAGAAAATAGAAGATGCCACCCAGATAAAGCTGGGTAACGACCTACTTCGTATCAAAGAGGAAGCATTCCCACTTGCCTTTAGCGGCAATAAAAAAGCCTATGGCGAGGTAATACCAGACGTGTTTGAGTCAGGCAATATTTGGATGATCCCTATGTATGCTGACAAAGAGGAGGCTGCGGACGCACACTTTGAGTGGGAAAAGAAAGCTTACGAGCGCGCCAGCGAGGCAGAAAAGCAAGGTGCAACGGGTGTTTTGTTCTACGACAACTACAATGCAAAGTTCCCGCCTACTTATAACGCGAAGACAGAGTACGAATCACTCGAAATCCCTGTCGGGTTTCTGAATTTCAATGCATTCCAGGAATACACACCAAAATTCAAGGACAGGAATGAGATGCCGGTGGAGATAAATGTGCTTTTGAAACGCTCGGACCTTATTGGACATAACATCACGGCGTTTATTGATAATAAAGCTCCGTACACTGTGATATTAGGCGCGCACTACGATCACCTCGGTTTTGGGCAAGATGGGAATAGCCTGCATGCCGCAAAAGACGGCCAGGTGCACAATGGTGCGGACGACAATGCCAGTGGAACAGCAGCTCTGATGCAGATAGCAGAATCGGTAAAAAAGAGCAGGTTGCGCAACTACAATTATCTATTCATAAGTTTTTCTGGCGAAGAGGAAGGTTTGATCGGATCTAAGGCCATTGTCCGCGATATGGGCTTCGACAGCAACAAGATCGCCTATATGGTGAACATGGACATGGTAGGTAGATTGAATGATAGTACCCATGCACTAACTATTGGTGGTATTGGCACGTCTCCCGCATGGGCACAATTTACCCAGCCAAAAAATTTCAAGGTTAGTGTCGATAGCTCAGGGGCTGGTCCATCCGACCACACATCTTTCTACCGCGCGGGTATACCGGTTCTGTTCTTCTTTACCGGCCTGCACACCGACTATCACAAACCATCCGACGATGCTGACAAAATAAACTATGAAGGTGAGGCGCAGGTAATACACTATATCAACGAGGTAGTGGCCAAAATGGACAAAGAACCTAAGCCAGGATTCAGGACTACGAAAGAAGCTGCAGTTGGTAAGGTGCGTTTTAAGGTAACACTGGGTATCATGCCCGATTATTCTTTCCAGGAGGGCGGCGTGAAAGTAGATGGCGTAACAGACGGCAAACCCGCAAAGAAAGCAGGTATCCAGGCGGGAGACATTATTACCCAGCTTGGAAGCCATAAGGTGAATGGCATGCAAACTTACATGGAAGCGCTAGGAGCCTTTAAAGAAGGTGACAAAACTGAAGTAACCATTATTCGAGGAGAAGACGAAATAAAACTCCCCATAGAATTCAAATAATAAAAAGCCCGGTGACTATCACCGGGCTTTTTTTAGCTATGGCTCATTTCAGTTTGATGTCTATATAGCGCCGCATATTTACCGTTTTGAGACATCAATTCTTCGTGCGTTCCTTGCTCAGCTATCCTGCCTTCATCCAGCACAATTATCTTATCAAATGTCCAGCTAGTAAATATTCTGTGTGTAATGATAATCGTTGTCTTATCGGCCAGGTAATCTTTCAGGTTATATAAAATGGTCTTTTCGGTTTGTGTATCCACTGCCGACAGGGATTCATCCATCAACAGCACAGGGCTATTCTTCAGCAATGCTCGCGCCAGCACCATACGCTGCTTTTGTCCGCCTGATAGCATCACACCTCTTTCGCCTATGATGGTATCATAGCCTTTTTGCAGCGTAACAATATCTTTCTCCAGGTCGGCCATGCGCGCTGCTTCTTTCACCTCTGCTTCCGAAGCGCCAGGTTTCCCAAACCGGATGTTGTTAAAAACGCTATCCGAAAACAGGAAGGCTTCCTGCGGTGCATACGCTATTTGCGAACGTAGATTTTGCAGGTCAAATTGCTTTATGTCAATGCCATCAAATAGAACCTGGCCGTTTGTTGTGTCATACATGCGCAGCAATAGATGTGCAAGGGTCGATTTGCCAGATCCGGTCTTTCCGATAACAGCAATTTTTTGCCCCGGTGTTATATTCAGGCCCAGATCTTTTAGTGCATGTATACCAGTATGCGGGTATACGAAGTTTACTTCTTTGAAAGTGATGTGTCCCTGTAGTGTATGTTGTAAGCTACTGCTTGGGCTGGTAATCTGGGGCTTGGTATGCAAAAACTCATCTATCCGCTTTTGCGATGCGCTGGCGCGTTGTATCATCGATGCTACCCATCCAATGCTGGATATAGGAAACATCAGCAGGTTGATATAGATCACAAATTCGGCAATATTACCCGCCGTTATTTGTCCTTTGATAGCCAGGTAGCCACCTATCAGCACAGTGCTCAGCATACTCAGGCCGATGAACAGGTTCATGGTGGGAAAGTAGATGGCTTCTGTAAGGGAGAGATTGATGGCGCTTTTGCGGTATGCTTCTGATGTGTTGTTGAAAAAGCCCATCATGTTCTTCTCCTGCACGAACGACTTGATAACGCGAATACCCGAATACGATTCTTGAGCTGTAGTGGTTAGGTCAGATAGCTGCGCCTGTATTTTTTCACTTTTCCGGAATATGACCCTGTTGACGATATAGATAGATAAAGCAAGCAATGGCAGTGGCGCTATTACGTATAGGGTCAACATAGCATTCACCCGAAGCATGCCCCAGATGCACATGATGGAAAGCACAATAAGGTTGACGCTGTACATCAAAGAAGGGCCGGTATACATGCGCACGCGCGACACATCTTCCGACATGCGATTCATCAGGTCGCCGGTAAAATGGGTTTTGTAAAACTGCGTGTGCAGCTCCTGGTAATGGCTATATATCTCGTTTTTCTGGTCATACTCAATATGCCGCGACATGACGATAATGGTTTGCCGCATAAAAAACATAAAAATGCCTCTGAGGATAGCAAGACCTAACAGCAGCAGTCCGTTTAACAATACCAGTTGAAAAATATAGTTCTCAATGCCGGCTTTCAGTATTGAGTTGCCCAACAGATGGTAGCTATTAATGTTAAGGGTTACTCTGTCCAGCACATTTCGTACAACAACGGGAGACAGTACAGCAAAAACGTTGGAGACAGCTATGAACAACAATCCAAGTAACAATCTCCATCTATACTTGATAAAATACTTATTCAGCGATGCCAGGTTCTTCATATAATCCCTTCAAAGTTCGGGGATAAAAAGCAAAAAGCGGGCGCCCGTAACGCCCGCCTTGTAGTTGCATGTGTGGCAATAAGTTAATCCTTCACAATGCGTGAGCGGTACACGCTTGTGCCATTTACTACTTCTATCATGTAAACGCCTTTGGCTTCTTTGGTCATATCGAAGCTCAGCTTACTGCTGCCATCAAAGACTTTTGTTTGCAACTTGCGACCCGCGATATCCATCAAAACAGCTTCATGGGCGTTAACACCGGCTGGCAGTTCAACTGTAACTATACCAGTCACTGGGTTTGGATAAACAATGATCTCGCTAACAGTTGGAACTGCTGCTGGTCCATTTTCTGTGTAAGAGCCTTTGGCAGCCGTACCGCATTGTACATCCGTGCATTTACCCAAGAGGTCGCCCACATGTCCAAGAAAATGGCTTGGAACGGCGTTTACGCTGATAGAGATCGTCTGCGGGTTACCTGCGTTATGGCACATGAATACTTTGTTGGGATGATTTGGATCCCTTATGTCCAGTACACAGAACGTGATATCGCAGGTAGTGCTGCAACCATTGCTGTTCGTAGCCGTCAGCGTAAAGGTGTAGGTGCCACCAGCAGTTGGACTGAATACAGGATCTTCACAATTGCTGCAGCTCAGGTTGGTTGATGGCGACCATGAATAAGTAAAGCCGCTGCCACCTGTTGCTGTGGCATTCAATGTAGCTGTTTGTGGACCATAACCCAGGTATATGTTGTTGGGGTTACCACCTGTATACACGTTGTTTTCGGGAACGGAAACAATGGAACATGTTGGCTGGTATTGTACGGTAACGGTAGCATTGCAGGTAGATGAGTTACCATGAATATCTGTTACAGTAAGTGTAACCACGTTTTCGCCGGCATCTTCGCAGGTAAAGCTGTTAGGACTTACACTCATGCTCTGGATCTCACAATTATCGCTGCTGCCGTTGTTAACATTTGCAGGAGTAACAGTACCCATGCCATTTACCAGGTTCAAAGTGTAGTTCTGGCAAACTGCTGTAGGAGGTGTATTGTCTACAACGGTAACATCAAAACTGCACGTGCTGGTGCCACCTATATTCGTAAAAGAATAGGTAACTGTGGTTGTACCCACTGGAAACACATCGCCGGGGTTGTGTGTAGAGCTGACCTGTACATCCAGGCAGCTGTTATCGGCTGTGGGTGGTGTCCAGCTCGCCTGTGCACTGCAGGTTGTAGCAGCGGCGCCTGTATTAACACTGATATTTGAAGGGCAACCAACAATAGCCGGTGGCAGCACTGTTAGACTACCTTCCTCGATAAATACACCAGAAGTGAGTATTCCATCGCTGGCATCGGCCACACCTAGTTTAAAGTGGTAGGTCTCGCATGGAGTAACTGCGGCTTTGGCAGAAAATACCATTGTAAGTCCGTCATACACTGGAGCAGGGCCGTTTTGGTTGTTGATGAAATACGCAGGGAATGGAGAACCTGGTCCCATGCCGGTACAGTTGCTAAGAACACCGGCACCTGTAGGGGTACCACCGTTTACACTGTTGATGGCTACAGGTATGTTTGTACCCGGTACCAGGGCGATATTAGTTGGTCCTGAGTAACCCGGTCCGGATATGAAAAATCCAAACACGTCGTTGAATTGGGTGCAGGTAAAATTGGGATACTCTTCAGACCCGAATTGATAATCGAATTTGATAGAATCTCCCAATGGCACGAAGTCAAATTCCAGTACACAGGCATCAAAGGTTGCGTTGCCGCTTAATGTTGACAAGTTGGCGTCGCCTCCAGCACCATTGTCCTCGCTTGAGAAGGTAGAAGCGCTACTGGCTGCTACAGTGGCACTACCACTTGTAAGGATGATACCGCTACTTATGTCGAGCGCATTGGCGCCACCGGTAAATGTACCATTAGCTCCCGACGGGCAGGTCAATGTAGCATTTGATATTGTAACGCCCGTACCAACCATGGCATTTGCCAGTTGTGAGGCAGTTTTATTGGCGCTTACTGACAATTGCGCATTCATTTGGAATGGCATAGCAGCCACCAGTGCGGCAAGCGTCAGCTTGCGCAGGGCAAGATATTGTGTTTTCATATCTGGTTTTGTGTTTTAGGTTGATAATGTTTTGCGGATGATGATCAGGATTTGCTGAATGGGATCTTCAGGCTTTCTTCTGTGTTGTCGCTTTTTATTTCAATGAAATAATTGCCGGCGCCAAGTGAAGAAATGTTGATGCTGTTAGCATACCTGAGATGGACTGTTGCGGCGTCTATCTTGATAAGTTCTTTGCCGCTTTGATCTACTATGTGTGCATTCAGCGTAAATTCTGCTGAGGGGCTCAGCTGCAAAACAATATTATCCGGGGCTGCCGGCATAATGCTGTAATGACCCTGGATAGGTGCTCCGTTTTGTGTGATGGTGAAATTGCCGGAGGCATTATTGGTTTCCTGCCCATAGCTGGAGATATTTAACAGGCAGAGGAATACCAATGAAAGAATGATTGTCTTTTTCATGTGTTTTCGTTTTTATGAGTGATAAAAAATAGGTGGATTCATCAGTGTCGGGAAGAATCTATGGAGGTCGGTTGCTGACCTGCCAGGGAGGAAGTCCCCGGAGGTGAGACAGCCGTGCAGTACACTTTGGCGGGTGGAGTGTATTTTTCACGGGTGATGTTTTTATAAACGTTCGGGCAAGGGCATAGCTGTAACACGCAAATACTTTGCGCTTTTAAATAACAACTACGGGCTATTTGTCTTAACTCATCGGTTGCCGGCTACAGAAGTGCTGATCTCTCTTTCTAATCTGGTTTTCATGATTCGGGTGGCGCCGGTGGTTTTATCCTCTTGTAAAATGAATTATCCCTTTTCACATACAAAGTTTGATAAATAATCTTGAATAAAACGGGGTGTTTTCACGGTAATTGTAATATTTAAATTTTATCAAGTCTTATTGTATTGAAAGATAAAATGCTGTTGCATAAAAAATCTAATTAATTTAATGTTATCAGTTATGTTTGATAGGTAAAAAATTGTATTTTTGTAATTGAAAAATGCGAGTTAGGATACTCAAATTATATGGCGATAGCCAAAGGTTGGCCTTGAACTGGTCAGAAAGGCTTTCAGGCCCGGTTTTGATGTCCTTTAAATTCGACAACATTCTGTAACAAATTCGGGCGCAAAGCCTTTCCGGAATTGGGTTTATATTTGCGCTTCAAAATTAAAAAGATACAATGCGCGTAGCAGTAGTAGGTGCAACAGGACTGGTAGGAAGTACCATGTTGCAGATCCTGGAAGAAAGGAATTTCCCCGTAACTGAACTTATACCGGTGGCTTCAGCAAGGTCTGCTGGCCTGAAGGTAAAGTTCAAGGGAAAGGAATATCCAGTGGTAACTGCTGACGTCGCTATATCTATGAAACCTGCGCTGGCTATCTTCTCAGCCGGTGGTAGCGTATCGCTGGAGTGGGCCCCGAAATTTGCGGAAGTTGGCTGCTATGTAGTAGATAATTCTTCGGCCTGGCGCATGGATCCTACCAAAAAGCTGGTAGTCCCAGAAGTAAACGGCGACGTTTTGACCAAAGACGACCTGATCATTGCAAATCCAAATTGCTCTACCATACAAATGGTAATGGTACTGAAGCCATTGCAGGACAACTACGGTATCAAACGTGTGGTGGTTAGTACCTACCAATCGGTAACCGGTACAGGCCAGAAGGCAATAGCAGAACTGCTGGACGAACGTAGCGGTGGCAAAGGTCACGGCGTTTACCCCCACCCGATCGATATGAATGTCATACCTCATATTGATGTTTTCCAGGATAACGGTTACACCAAAGAAGAAATGAAGATGGTGAAGGAAACCTGTAAGATCATGGGCGATGATGATATTAAGGTAACTGCTACCACTGTTCGTGTTCCTGTTATGGGTGGCCATAGCGAAAGCATCAATGTCGAGCTGAAACGCGATTTCAAAGAGAACGATGTACGCGAAATGCTCCAGAATATGCCGGGAGTGGCCGTTATCGACAATCCTACCGAAAATGCCTACCCGATGCCAATACATGCTTACGGCAAAGACGAGGTATTTGTAGGCCGTATACGCCGCGACTATTCTCAACCTAACACCCTCAACTGCTGGGTGGTGGCCGATAATTTGCGCAAAGGTGCTGCAACCAATGCAGTACAAATAGCCAAATACCTGCATGCACAGGGTTGGATCAAGTAATTTATTATGTCATAAAATTGTAAAGAGTTGATTTTCGGAGAATTGACGAAATATGTCAATGTACCTTTGAATATCAAAATAATCCCCGATGAGATTAAAATCTTTACTCTTTATTTCGGCACTGGCTGCCGGCGTTCAGGCAAACGCTCAAACTTGGGTCACAGACTCGGTTGAAATGGGCGCTGGCTATGCGAACGACATATTTTATAACCTGTCGACTGGCGACTCTGTTGGTCAGCCGGCTAACAATTGGGACCTCGCTTTCCAGATCAACAAGTTTGGCGATCCGATGTTCAATGCCTCGATCAGGGCTAACCACATCAAAAGAAAAGTAGAGGTTTATTCACTGCACATGGCTGTAAACGCTACTTCTTTCGCAGCAATCTCTGCTTCTGATACCGTTGGTAAAACAAGCAGAACAATGCAGTTAATGAACATCGACACCAGCTGGGGCGAAGGTGCATTCACGCAAAACCGTGATCTGACCGACCCTTTTGATTTTGGCTGGGGTAAATACCAGGGTGCACCGAACCATGACTTACTGGGTGACTCTGTTTACCTGGTTAAGGTAAACGGTACGCCATATAAAATGTGGGTACAGCAATACATTAGCATGGTAGATACCCTGATAGGCTACAAATTCAGGATAGCTAACTGGGATAACACAATGGATAACTCGGTTTATTTAAAGAAGAAGGATTATCCTGATCGCGTATTCGTTTACTATGACATTGCGAGCAACACTTTTGTAAACAGAGAGCCAAACCGTTATAACTGGGATATTCTGTTCACTCAATACGCAAAAAAAGATCCTAACGGCGGTCCTATGATGGGTGGCCCATCACCGATCGCTTTCACGGGCGTTCTGCATAATCTCCGTATTACGGTTGCCGAAGTGCAAAACGTAGACGCTGATACAACTCATTATACAAACTATCTGTCATCGTTCTCTCCTGAGATCAATACGATTGGTGACGACTGGAAAACACCTGCGGGTAGTCCTCCCACGGGTTATAACCTGGCTAATACAACTTACTTCGTAAGGTCACATAACTCACAAGAGTATATACAGATCAAGTTCACGCAGTTCACCGGCACTATAGGTGGCGCACCTGCTAAGACCGTGTTCAACAAGAGGGTTGTAGGCGTTACGTCGGTGAAAGATGTAAAGAGCAATGTAAGTAACTATGCTATTGCCCCGAACCCGGCTACTAATGAAGCTAGCTTCGCTGTTGAGGCAAAAGAACAAGGTGAAGCGCGCTTTATGGTAACTGATATCACAGGTAAGGTAATGGTGAATCGCTCAGTTAACCTCAAAAAAGGTTTGAATGCATTCGGAATAAATACAGCAGAATATGCTGCCGGTACTTATATAATAACACTGGGTAACGGAAGTTGGAAAATATCAGATAAGCTGATCGTTCAGCACTAATTATACGGATATCCGTAGTTGGTAAAGGGTTCAGCTATCAACTGTATAGCTGAACCCTTTATACTAAAATGAGATTTGAGATGAAGTTGAGATTTTTTCTTTCGGTCGTATTGGTGGTGTTGCAGATGAAGGCATTTGCACAGCAATTAGTGGTGTCGGTGACCGATGACGAAAAGAAACCAGTGGAGCTGGCATATGCGAACCTATACTCCATCGAAAAAACGTTACTGCAAACTGTGCAAACCGATGAGGATGGTTTTGCAACTCTGAACATAACAAAGTATCCGGTAGTTCTGGAAGTAGTAGGACAGGGTTATGAATCATTTTCAAAACGGATCGACCAAGCTCCAGCGGTGGCAAGCTATTCGGTTTCCATCAGGAAGAAATTTACTTCACTGAACGAAGTAGTCATTACAGGGGTCGCCCAACCGGAGAAACTAAAAAATGCCCTAGCAAACTACCAGGTAATCACTAAAGCCACTATGCAGGCGCAGGGTGCGGTAACGCTCAATGATGCGTTGAAAAACCAGCTTAACATGAATGTTCGTAGCGATAATATTCTAGGTTCGAGTATTCAGATGCAGGGCATGACCGGCAATAAAGTAAAGGTATTAATTGATGGTTTACCAGTAAATGGTCGCGAAAACGGCAACATTAACCTCTCTGAGATCAATCTCAACAACGTCGAGCGCATAGAAATCGTTCAGGGGCCAATGAGTGTTGTCTACGGAACTGACGCACTGGGTGGTGTTATCAATGTTATCAGTAAGAAAAACCGCAAACCTTTTTCGTTAAGTGTAGGTACTTACCTGGAATCCGTTAACAAATACAATTTTGACGGGGCGCTAACCTTCAGGCTTAAAGATAAACATCAGGTAAGCCTGGCAGCTGGGCGTAACTTTTTTGAAGGCTACAAAAATATTGATCAGCCTATAGCATTTGGCGACGATACCTTATACACTAAACGCAGCTTTTTCTTTAAACCCGATGAGCAATATTTCAGTAATATTGGTTACGGGTATTCTGCTAAGTCTGGTTTTGCCTTGCAGTTTAATTCAGACTATCTGAATCAAAAGATCACGAATAAGGGAAGTCTTCGTGTCTGGGACCCGTTCTTAGGAGCATATGCGTTTGATGAATATTATCGTACGAAGCGTATCATGAACCGTTTGTCGATGAATGGCAAATTAGGAAGCGGAACCTGGCAAAGCCAGAATGGATACTTTGTATACTTTCGGAACAGAAGCCGCGTAAACAAAAACCTCAGCGATCTGACAGAAACTCTCACAACTGGAAAGGGCGATCAGGATACTTCGGTATTTAGCAATGTTTATCTGAGGAGTAATTACAGCAACAAGTTTGGCAGTTTGCAATACACAGCGGGCTATGATATCAACATGGAATTCGCGAACAGCAACAAGATTGAAGACAGGAAAAAGCAAATACATGACTATGCTACCTATGCTTCGGCTTCTTATCCTTTAGTGGGAAATAAACTAACCACGCAAATTGGTTTGCGTGTTGCTCACAATACATCTTATAAAGCGCCAATGATCCCGTCGGTCAATCTGCTGTATACGCCTTTTGACAAATTGCAGATTCGAGGTTCCTACACGCAAGGGTTTCGTGCTCCTTCCTTAAAAGAGCAATACCTGATTTTTATTGATAACAATCATAACATTATTGGCAATCTTGAACTGATTGCGGAAAAAAGTGACCATATACAAATCTCGGCGTCATATCAGATATATGAAAAGCAAGCCAACTATCTTCAGTTTATCGCGACTGGTTATTACAACGACGTGCGGGACGGTATCGTATTAATGCCCGTTAATCCAAACGATTCCAATAGCATCAATTACATTTACGGCAACATAAAACGCCAGGAAAATATGATCACCTCTCTGCAAGCCGATGGCCAGGTGAAGAATTTCCATTTCCAGGTAGGTTATTCTTACAATAAGACGTTTGCACAAGCGGGAGATTATAATGCGTTTTCAGCGCAGGAGGCTACTGCCAATTTGCAGTATAGCTGGCGGCAACCCAAGTTAAACTTCAATGTGTTTTACAAGTATTCAAGTCCGCAGCCGTTCCTGCTGCCGTCAATTGATGGGAACGCCACTTTCAACGGCAGGATAGAAGCAGTCCACAGTTGCGATGCATCCGTCGAAAAAAAGCTGTTTGAAAATAAGCTTCAGTGGATAATAGGAGTGAAGAATGTATTTAACGTTCAGAGAGTGAACATTTCGGGTATGCAAGTTTCCAGCGCCCATGGCGGCGAGGGTACAGGAATTTTATTGCCCCGCAGTGTGTTTACTACCCTTCGGGTTAACATAGACAAATAGATAGCTCGATGATAGAAATAACAAAGCCCTCAGTTCTGAGGGCTTTGTTGTTTATGGTTAGTTGTTGCTGATCTTATTGACGCGCTTTTCATGTCGTCCGCCTTCGAAGGCTGTTGACTGGAATATGTCAACCATTTTCTGAGCTACATCTAAAGACACAAAGCGGGAAGGTATACAAAGCACGTTTGCGTTGTTATGCTGTCTTGCCAGCGCTGCCAGTTCTTCGTTCCAGCAAAGAGCTGCGCGTATGCCTTTGTTTTTGTTGGCTGTCATGCACACGCCGTTTCCGCTGCCACATATCAGGATTCCGGCAGCAGCTTTTCCATCGGCAACCATGTTGGCTACTGCATGGGCGTAATCAGGATAATCTGTGCTCTCGTTGCTGTGCGTGCCTTTGTCTTCTACCTGCCAGCCTGCAGCTATCAATGTCTTTTTTACTTCTTCTTTATACTCGAAGCCGGCGTGATCGCAGCCGATTACCAGTGGAAGATTCTTGTCGAATATGGTTGCCTGCATGTTTTGATTTTTTTAATTGTCAAATTGTCTTCTGCGACGTTCTTTCACCGCACGCTCACTGATGGTGATACCTGCTTCATATAAAATTAGCAAAGGAATTGCTACCAACCATATGCTAAACCAATCAGGTGGAGTGATAACTGCCGCCAGTACGAATATGATGAGTATGGCATAGTTGCGTTTGTCACGCATCAGTTTAGGTGTGAGGAACCCGATCCTCGACAGGAAGAATACAACTACAGGTAACTCAAACACTAAGCCCAGGCCTAGTATCAGGTCACTCATTGTATCGTAGTAGTTGGAAATGGTAATAATGTTCTTGAACGAAGGGCTGAGTTGGTAGGCCGCGAAGAAGTTGATAGTGAACGGGGCTACAACATAATAAGCGAATAACACACCGGCAAAGAACAGCAGCGAGGTCCAGAAAACAATGCCGCGC
Source organism: Polluticoccus soli (assembly GCF_029269745.1). Classification (NCBI taxonomy): domain Bacteria; kingdom Pseudomonadati; phylum Bacteroidota; class Chitinophagia; order Chitinophagales; family Chitinophagaceae; genus Polluticoccus; species Polluticoccus soli. Next base: position 1,640,951 of record NZ_JARJHT010000001.1, read on the forward strand.
GCATATTTCAATTCAGAGGGTTTTAGTGCTGGTTTGATGAACTTCCAGAACTCCCAGAATACATATGGGAAGGCAATGATGAAGCCGATCATGAACGAAACAGAAAAGCTCATCATGAACTGGCCAGAAAGTTCAGTATTCTGAAATTCTAATTGAACATCCTGAAGGCAAAGGGCGTCTACATGTATCAAAGCCCCTAGCTTGCAGAGTATGCGGTACGAAATGAAATCAGTGTGCGCTGGGCCAAGTATGATACGGTCGAAGATCCACTCAATGTTGAAGAAGATGATGACACCACCAATCAGTATCGCAAGGAGCGAGCGGATAAGATGCCAGCGCAATTCCTCAATATGGTCCACAAAGGCCATATCGGCGGTTGAGTTTACGGGCTGCCTGTTTTTGAGGAATTTGTCTACGATGCTCACCTTTAGCGCTTAACGGTGCGCAAAGTTAGGTAAATTAACGCTTTGCGACTGTTCTGATGCATGAAAAAAGCAGCCATCCGGCTGCTTCAAATTATTTTTTATAGACTTTGATAGAACAGGTGTAATCTTCCAGTCGTTCTATTTGTTGTTCGCGGTTAAGGCTACCCAGCTTGTTGCCTTTGGGCAGTCGCAGGCGGTTTTCTGCAGGCAGGCTTTTTATCAGCTGGATGAGTGCCTTAGAGCTAACTGCGAAAGTAGTGCCCTGGCTTTCAGTCTCCTTACCGGTAATGATACCAATAACAGTCCCGTCTGCATCTATAACAGGAGCACCGCTCTGGCCGGGGTTGGCAGGCAGCTCCAGCATATACTGCATAGAGTCGCCGTTGTAACCGTTTTTCGAACTTATATAGCCTTCATTATATACGATCTCGTCCTGCGGATAGCCCAGGGTATACACGCGTGCTCCTAGTCCTTTCTTCGTTTTTTCAAACGTATAAGGAACCTCGTTCCTGCTGAAGCGGAAATGTTTATGATCTACTTTCAGGATGGCGATGTCGGCGGCAGGGTCTATACTTTTTACAGTGGCTTTGAAATACTCGCCGTCCCTGTTTTGTATATATATGGAGTCTGCACCGTCTATTACGTGGTAGTTGGTCACCAGGTAGCCATCGTTAGTGAGGGCGAAACCGGTACCTGTAAAATTTGCGGGCGCTACCGGAGTGGTAGTAGCCTGCGCTTTAATATTATTGATCAGCTGATGCTGCGAACGCTTGTATTGTTCCAGGTCGCGTTTCAGCAAGCTGTATTCAGAAGCGATCTTCCTATTGTTATTCTGTACCAGCCAATAAGTAGAAAGAGAGGTAAGTATTGCGATACCGGCTGCGATAGCACCTGTGCGCCAGTATTGCGGCGCCAGAGTGATATAGCGTTTCGCTACTTTCTTCACTGGGCTTTCTGCCGTGGCATTTGCTTGGTGAATATCGGCCAGCATATTGCGGAACTGCTTTTGCTTGCCGCCGGCACGTAAAGCACGTACCATATTTACGCTATCATGAAACTCGTCGGCGAAGGCTGGGTCGGTAGCCAGCATGTCTTTCAACAGCACTAACTCACTTTCAGGCAGGGTCTGTTCGACGTAGCCTTCAGCAAGTTTCCATATGTTCATCTCGTTCGACATCTTTATATCTTAGCCTGTACGCCGTAGAAGAGCTTCCTGAGGCGGGTGAGGCATTTATATTTTTGTGTTTTGGCGTTATCCGGGTTGGTATACCCAAAGTCTGCCGCGATCTCCTGCATGCTTTTATCATGCTGGTAAAACGCTTTAAGTAAAGATCTGCAAGGCTCGCCTATTTTATCCAGGGCCTCGTTTAGCTGGCCGAAGTGCGTTTCCCGTTCGTGGTGGGCTTTGACATCGTCTTCATATGCCCCGTCCCATGTATCGGGAAGATTGATCGGGTCTTTTTGAAGTTTTTGCAGCTTTTTGAACCAGAGGTTCTTACTTACCGCAAACAAATAGGTCCCGATCCTGCAACTTAGCCTGAACTCCTCGTTTTGCGCCTTCTCAAACAATATCACCATGGCTTCCTGGTAGATATCTGCTGCATCCGGTTCTGAGCCTCCATTCTTTTGTATCCATTTGGTTACAATAGGGTAATGTTGGCTATAAACCTGTTCTGTAGCAGACCTTTTACCTGCCGCCAGCTCCATCAATAACTCCTGTTCCGTGTTTGAGCCGTACACTTATTAATACTGTTTTATTGGAAAAGTAACCCTGTCGTTGCGTGAAAAATATCGCCTTCGTTGCCAAGAATTTGTAAAGATACTTACCAAAACCGAGGCTCAGACCAACGGTTTCAGTTAAAATATGACATTACTCAAAAAAAAATTTTAAAAACCCCGGGTTACCTTTTTCTGAACGAGGTATAAATGTGAAATAACTTTTAAAAACAAAGTCATGAAATTCGTAAAATTCAGCATCCTTGCCCTGGCTCTGGGCGTATTCGTAGCTTCTTGCGGTAACAGCGAAACTACTGAAGAAACAACTACTACTGACACTGCAACTATGATGCCTGAAGCTACTCCAGCTCCAGTTGACACAATGACTGCTGCTCCTGCTACAACTGATACAACTAAAGTTGATACAGCTGCTGCTGCTCACTAATCATTAGTTTAGTACTAATATTATAGAAAACCATCCTTTACGGGATGGTTTTTCTGTTTTTTAGTCCTTTCCGGCTATTACGATAACGATCTCGCCTTTGGGTGCTGTGGCCGTATAGTGTTTGGCCAGCTCGCCCAGGCTTCCTTTCCTCGTTTCTTCAAACATCTTGGTCAGCTCGCGGGCCACGGCGGCCTGGCGGTCGGCACCTAGGTAGGCGGCCAGTTCTTCCAGCGTCTTTACTAGGCGGTGGGGTGATTCATATAATATGATGGTCCTTTCTTCCTCTGCCAAAGCCTTCATAGCCGTTTGGCGACCTTTTTTAAGGGGGAGGAACCCTTCAAAACAGAACCTGTTGCTTGGTATGCCCGATTGTACAAGCGCGGGCACAAAGGCCGTAGCGCCGGGCAGGCACTCTACCGGGATGTCGTTGCGCAAGCACTCTCTTACCAATAGGAATCCGGGGTCGGAAACGCCGGGGGTACCTGCGTCTGTAAGTAACGCAAAGGTTTTGCCGCCCTGCAGCTGTTCCACCAGGTGGTTGAGGATCTTGTGCTCGTTGTGCTGGTGGTAAGGGGTGAGCGGTTTCTGGATATTGTAATGGCGCAACAATACCGAGCTGGTGCGGGTATCTTCACACAGAATTACGTCTGCGTTCTTCAATACTTCAACAGCCCGGTAGCTAATATCGCCGAGGTTACCAATGGGAGATGGCACCAGGTATAACCGCATCTTATCCGGCTACGAGTGTAAAATCAAAAGCTTCCATTACTGGGTTGGCCAACAATTTTTTGCAGGCATCCTGTGTCAGCTGGCGGGCTTCGTCTTCGCTGGCAGCTTCAATTTGCAGGCTGATGTGTTTGCCCACGCGTACATCCTGCACTTGGCCGAGACCCAGGTTGTGCAGGTTATTGGTTACTGCCTTGCCTTGAGGATCCAGCAGTTCTTTCAGGGGCATTACGTTGATATGAGCGGTATATTTCATATTATGATTATGCTTCTTTCGGTTGATAAACGAGCGACAAAATTATGTAGATAATAAATGCCAACGGTATGGCGGCTACATTAATAAATGGAATTGCAACAAGCGCTACTGCTATAACTACCAGCTGAGGCCACATACTAGCGATGTTCCATTTGGCAGGGATGAACTTGAAGAACCTCACCTTAGAAACCATTAGCCAGCACACCAGGGCAATGACTGCATACAATAACCACGGTTGCTGGAACATAACGCCGAGGCCCATAGGGTTGAACCAGTTGATGAGCGGGAAAGACGCTACCAGCAGGCCTGCGGCTGGTATTGGCATACCGATGAACCAGGCTTTTTGCTCGTTGCTGCTGATATTGAACCTTGCCAGCCTGAGCGCGCCGAAGCAGGCTACCAGGAAGGCCGGGCTCATGGCCAGCATGCTAACATCGAGCGCGCCGGGTTTGCCCATATAGGCTGCCCACAACATTTTGAACAGGATCATAGAGGGCGCTACGCCAAACGATACCACATCGGCCAGCGAGTCGAGGTCTTTGCCGATGGGCGAGAATACCTTGAGGGCGCGGGCGGTAAAGCCGTCCAGCACATCGAAGATGGCGGCGAGGGCAATAAATACGCTGCCCCAGTAAGCCTGCTCGGTGGCTGTAACCCAATACTCTTCACCGTTGAACGAAGCCAGGTAAGGCTGGGAGTTGAGGATGAAGACGATGGCTATACAACCGCTAAACAGGTTGGCGAGCGTCAGCAGATTGGGTAAATGCTTCATGAGGGCACAAAACTAGCAATTTTCCCGGTTGGCTGTGAGCCTGTTACAATTGTTACAAACGGGTGTTACAAGAACGGTTTTCATGGGATTTATGGTGTTTTTTTTGTTACAATCTCGTTTTTAGAAGTTGGCAGAAACTTTGTCTGTATCGGGTTTGACGGCCAATCTGTGTCAATTTGTTGCCATACCCCCACCCCCTATCGCTTTTTTGGATGTCATCCCGAGTTGTTGCTGATAACCGGAGCGATGTAGTTATCCCGAGAGGGCCCAAGCAACGTGGGTTCCCTCGCGATAAGTTTTTTCTGATCATCCAGCTGTGGTAGCTCGGGATGACATTCGGTGTTGTGTACAATTGTGCATGGGCTGTTTGAAAAAGTACACGCCCGTTGTTAACATTTGTTGACGTTGTTAGCGCTTTTTTCAAAAAGTGCAAAATGTTAACAAGCGTGGGAAGCATTTTGGCAACAGTGTTCATGGCTTTACGCTTCTATCTAGTTATAGCAAATATACTATAATTCAATCATTTTATCAAATAAAACTCGAATGTGCCAACTGAATGCTAGTCAGATGCCGGGTTATTATTTGCTGGCACAAGCCATCCTGCGGAAGACTTGTGCCAACGAGCAATGGAGATTTTATATATTTGGGTATACCTGAACAATGAAACCGCACTTGGCAAAGATTCTATCATTTCTTATTGCAACAGTATGGCTTTTGAACGGGCTGTGTAAGATCTTTGATATTGTCCCCAGGCATGAAATGATCGTTTCGAGGATTTTAGGAGTTCAATATGCCCATGTAATTACAATAGCTATTGGTTTTGCTGAAGTTGGAATGACCGTGTGGATCATCAGCGGTATTATGAGACGTTTGAATGTCATAACACAAATAGTGATTATCGCGGCGATGAATATTCTGGAGTTTGTTATTGCGCCGGACCTTTTGCTATGGGGCAGGTTTAATTCAGTTTTTGCTTTGCTATTTATATTATTAATCTATTTCCATGCGACATTAAATAAAAGACTTGTATCCTATTCGAACTAACCATGTTTCAATTTCTGCGCAACCACCCTTTTGCCGTCGAAGCCTTTTTCGATAGCTCTATCGTTTTGACTTTTGCCTTTCCCAAAAATGACCTTCAATCCTTAATTCCAGAATGCCTGAAGTTAGATTGTTTTGATGACAAATGGGCTTTTGTTGCGGTGGCGCTGGTGCAAACTAGCAAATTGCGTCCCAAAGGTTTTCCTGAAATAATGGGAAATGATTTCTTCCTTATAGGATATCGTGTTTTTGTGCGATACAAGAACAATAGTGGAAAGAGATTGAGAGGGTTGTATATCCTGAGATCGCAAACAGATAAGAAAAGGATGGAGCTGCTGGGTAACACGTTTACTCATTATCGTTATTCTACCATTGATATCACGCAGACGAAAACCGAAGATGAGGTTCAGGTCAGTTCCCTAAAAGGTGGATTAAAAATTGAATTGGGAATGCCAGGAATGGATATACCATTACCTGAAGGTTCTCCATTTGCCGATTGGAAAGAAGCGCGGCGATTTGCTGGGCCGTTACCCTTTACATTTAGTTACTTGCCAGATGCAAAAAACGTATTGATCGTTCAAGGAGTAAGAAGCAATTGGGATCCAATGCCTATAAGGGTCAATAGGTGGAATGTTTCGATGTTGGCAGAACTCGGATTGAATGATGCGGTTTTGGCGAATGCCTTTGCTGTTAGTGACGTCCCATACCATTGGGAAAAAGGAAAACTGGAGTCATGGAACGGATAAGAAAACCTCTGCAGGGAGTACTCAATATTGTAAGGTTTAACTGGCATTTGTATGCTATTTCGGGTTTTATAGCAATCGCACTACTTGTATGTGGATGTTTTGCGGGCAGCATGGTTCAGTTCTACGCTACAGTCCTCGCCTCTTTGATTTTGGGGACCACCTTCGTATCTCTTTTAGTATCCTGCTATATCTATGATCTGTCAGATTTGTATAAACTATCCTGGCTGGATTTCCTGAAACTTAGTTCCGGTAGCCAGATCGTCAATGTACATGCGGGTTTTGACGAAACAAGCGCGTTGTTGTGTGGCAAGTTTAGCAATACGCAGATAACGGTCCTGGATTTTTATGATCCTAAAAAACATACGGAGCCTTCGATCAAAAGAGCCAGAAGGGCTTATGCGCAATTCCCGGGCACGCAAAAAGTAAATACTGCTGCGCTTCAGCTAAACGATAAATATGCCGAGGTGGCATTCATAATACTGTCCGCACATGAAATCAGAAACCCGGAGGAACGCGTCTCTTTTTTTGCTGAGGTTTCCAGGATATTAAAACCCGGGGGGATCATCGTTGTGACGGAACATTTGAGGGACACTGCAAATTTTCTGGTTTATAACATCGGATGCTTTCATTTTCATTCGCGCAAGTCTTGGTTGACCACCTTTAGGTTGGCGGGCCTGGGAGTAGAAAGAACGATCAGGATAACGCCATTTATCACAACTTTTATCCTTAAAAACGATGGAATTACATCTTAAAATAACTGGAACGCTATTGATATTGCTTTCAATAGTTCATGTCATCTTCCCAAGGTATTTTGAATGGAAGAAGGAATCGATGCAGCTTAGCCTGATCAATCGGCAAATTCTATACGTTCACACGTTTTTTATCGCTTTCGGTGTCTTGCTGGTCGGCGTGCTATGCGTTACTTCTGCAAAGGAGGTAGTGGAGACGCCGCTTGGAAGAACTTTGTGCCTGGGCCTGTCCTGCTTTTGGGGTGCAAGGTTGCTTGTCCAGTTTTTTGGCTATTCGCCGACACTATGGCGTGGCAAGTTATTTGAAACAGTCGTCCACGTGGCCTTCGCTTTATTGTGGACGTACTTGACAACTGTCTTTATACTAGTATACTTGTCCTAACAATTTTATAGACACAAGTCATCCTGTGGAAGACTTGCGCCAGCAGGTGGGGGAGTTGCATTTATTTTTCCGCAGCAATAAGTTTACCGACGTACCTGGTAAAAGCGGTGTCTTCCGGATATGACGGATTTTTGAGATAATTTCTCATTACTCCGCGGTTGAAGTAGGTTATCTTGCCGGTATGAAGATCGTACAGGTAGTGAAATAACACTTGGTCGTCGCTTGCAGCCATTGCGCCGTTGGCACCGCTTGCAAGCACGGCATCTACCACGCCAGCGTAGTTCTGGTTGTCTACGTAAGGCGACGGAATGCCGAAAGTGTTGGTACGTCCTGCCCTGAAGTGCAAATAGTTTGCAGAGCGAAAAAGTATGTAGGAATAGATATCGCGCTCAAACGTGATCTTCCTGCTGGAAGGCAATCCTTTATTGGTCTCACTCGTTCTGAAGATCTTGTTACAATTCACGAACAGTGAATCATTCCGTTCCAGTGCCCAGCAGCTTTGAACCTGCTTGTTCAATTTAAAGTTGGCTGAAGAAATATGGAAAATGAATTCACCGGGTACGTTGGGTAGTTTACCCTTCCTTATTTTGACGTCTGCCAGCTGGCTAGCATTCCCGGCTGTGTAGTTGGTAGCTGAAAGGAATCCTTTGGTTTCTTCTTGGGCGTTTAAGTTAGTAGCTGCAAGCAGCAGAAAACAAGCAAATAGTGCGCGCATGGGTTTATGTGTGTTCGAGACAATGATAAAAAATTTTCAGTTATTGAAGACCTGCAGTAGTCCGAAATTTTACTCCAGCTTAAACGCAACTGTTTCTTTAAACTCCTTGAAAATGTCCACTCTGTCTGGTACCGGTTCGCCGATTACATTCCCGTCAAGATCAATATAATAGATGCTTTGTTTGGACGCTTTTATCTTATCATCAGGTTTAAGGTCTACTACATGTGTTGGATATGCGTATTGAGTTTCGGATACTTTTATTCTGTCCTTCTCAAATTTGTAAACTACAGTGGCCTTGCCCATTTCGCCATAGATGGTTGTAGTGCTTTCGGATATCTCACCATTCACATACTTCACTTCTGCCCGGGCACCTTCTGTACTTACACCTTCTATATCGTAGGTGATCGTAGTATCTTTTTGCGCTGATTGAGAGTCAGGCACGCTGGCTAATTGAGTAACGTTCTTATCCTGCGCATTAGTACATGCAGCAACAAACAAACTGAAGAAAGCATTTTTGATTATGGCCGTTTTCTTTTTCATGGGCTGTCACATGCTGCTTACCACACTATTGATCTTCCACTTACCATTCTCATTTACTACGTGTACATCAAGGCAGTGTTTTTGATTGTCGTATGTGTCTACATAACAAACCTGGTAGCCATCGCCACCATTCTTTTGAACGGTAAGTGTTTTTATCCAGCTTTGGTCAAAGTCCTGTGCATCTATAATAGGATCGGCTTCTAATTCGCCGTGCGCGTACACACGGTCCAGGTGCCGTGTAAATGAATCTGTACAATACTCCCGGAAAAGGCCGCTTATCCTTCCCGTATCCTCAGCGGCTTTTGCTTTTTCGGCGATGTAGGCTGAATAAAAATCATTTAACCGGGTAGCTGGGTCGCTTGCGGGACTGCTTGTCGCGGGTGATGTTTGCTGGTTCTTCGTTTCATTGGAGTTGCAGGCGCTGATGCCAATGATGGAAAGAAGAAGTAGTAATAGTGTTAGTCTCATTGTAGGTTATTATCAGGTGAAACATGCATAGCGAAATTAAACAGCATTTGTATGAAACCATAAGTCATCTGCAGAAAAGCTATTGGCATTCAATCCGAAATCTATATAGTTATTGAGCTCATCATAATCTAGTTGGAATTCTGGTTGAGTCATGCTGCTCACCTCAATGAAGTCAATGTAGTGATACTCTTTCAAATTGTCCTTAAGATCTTGGGCATACTTAGACGCTATCAAACCAGTGGATGCTTGCGCCATATGTAGCCAACTGTTTCGTTATTTGCAATAATACCTGCCCAGTTTTCTTCTCCCTCCCAAAAAGAAATAGTCAGCCTTTCATTACGTACCTTTTCAATAACCGAAAAAAAAGAATCGACTGCCCAAGCTACATCTTTAGATATGGCGTTCTTAATAACGTTTGTGATATCTCTCATTGTGTTCATGTGGTCGCAGGTGGAAATACCGGACGCTTTAAAAAAAACGATAACTGCTACTTTTTGAATTTTTCCAACTCCCTGATCTCACGAATTGATTCATCGACTATTTTTTGCGCCATTTTTTTCAGCGTGTCACTCATGCCATTAGCCAGCTCTTTTTTTGCCATGTCGATAGCCCCATCGTTGTGCATTCTCATCACTAGCACAAAGTCCTTATCGGGGTAGGCTGTAGTTGTAAGGCCTTCCAGCCTATGTTCCATGTCCGACATAGATCGCTGCAGTTCGCCTGCTCCATGCTTTTTTCCTGATCCCTGGTAAGTCTGCACGAAATTTTGAAGTTGGCTGACCTCATCCGGTCGTCCATCAACGATCTTCCGCGCCACCTCCCTAAGCTCATCGTTTTTGCCGGTATTCAACTCAATATCACTGAGCTTAATAGCACCCTGGGAATGCTCTATCATCAATTTCGCAAAGTCTACATCAAAGTCCCCGGTCATTTGCGCCGCTTTCATTTTTTTCATCATCGCGTACATGGCACCTTCGTAGGTATCCGCACTCAACCCGTCTGTACTATGGTCGGTAGTATCAAATGTTGGTGGCGGTATGCTGTCGCTCGTAGTATCAGCATTATTTGCGGTATTTGAACGACATCCTGCGCTAAGCAATGAACATGTGACAATAGCGCTGAAAAGAAAGTTTTTTAAAAACATAGCAGGATCTTTGAGTTGAAACCTGGGAAAGCCACGCTATTGAAAGGTACAATTTTAAACCTGAACATGACCTGCAGCTTACAATCCGTTGCATGTCAATGGGAGCACTCTCACACTACGTTTAAGGAAAACATCGTTAAATTAGTAGAAGCGATACCAAGGGAATTAGGACTTTGAAATAGGGGACACAGTTTGATCGATCGCTAAGCAAAAATTACTACTTATGAGCAGTTATCCCGTTCGTGACGTGGCAAACGATCATTTGCTGACACCAGCTAATACGACCCTGTTAATTATAGATTATCAGCCTGTGCAGGTGAATTCTATCAATTCGATGCCGAGAAAGCAGCTTGTGTCGAACATTGGTATAGTTGCTGAACTGGCTATGGCGTTTAAAATACCTGTTGTGCTTTCTACGGTAAATGTGGCTACGGGTATTAACAAGGAAACAATACCATCGCTCAAGAACATACTGCAGAACATTCCTTCTATAGACAGGACCACCATCAATGCATGGGAAGATCAGCAGTTTTATGAAGCTGTAATGGCTACAGGAAGAAAGAAATTACTGATGACAGCTTTGTGGACGGAAGCCTGTCTTACATTTCCAACGTTGGACGCTATAAAGGAGGGGTTCGAGGTTTATCCTATCGTGGATGCGGTTGGAGGGACTTCGGTTCTTGCACATGAAACGGCGTTGAGAAGAGTAGAACAGGGTGGCGCCCGGCTGATTAGCATTGCTCAATTGGCGTGTGAACTGCAGCGGGACTGGAACAGGCACGACACCGCCGAACATATGGTGAAGGCACTTACTGAAGTAGGGGCATTTTTAAAGCTATAGACTGTACAATCTTCCCATTGCTGCCAAGCCTTGGTTCAGAACTCAGTTGAAGGATCCTTGATCTCGGCGAGATCCTATGCAGGAGACGCTACGCTGAAGTAAAAGATACACAAAACTTGCGTCAGCGAGATTATGTTTTATCAATCGTAAATCGCCTTGCAATAATATTTATGAGGCTGCCTGTTGAATTAAGGTTTATGTGAAAAGTTTTCAGCGGTACGCTATTCATTAATCCTTTCCAATTTGAATAAAAATTCACTAGATCTTCGTTATTATCATCCAATTGACACGCATCCAAAATTGTTTCACTAGCGATAATACCAAAATTTAGATTGAACATAGCCCAATACACCTCTTCAAAAGAGAGCACAGACTTTCCATGACTTTCCGACCATTCTATTTCAAACTTAATGGTGTCCTCTTTCCCTGGATTACTCCTGTCTATTTGAATATTTTCTATTATTGAGTCGTGCCAATGATATTCATTAAAATTCATAGCTACAGTTGCTTCGTGATGTCAGGTATTGCGATTACCCCGGATATTACTTTCCGATACAAAATGTAACTTTTGGCCATGGTGGCCTATTCTGAAGGCTTGAGGTACAAATAGGGGCCAAATGCACATTCGCATTGGTATAAAGATACCACTAGCTAAATGGGGCAGAAAAATGGCAGACCTGTAGATTCATAGTCATCATATCGCTCTAAATTTCTTCCTGCTTAACATAAAATTTGTTGATTATCTGCACTTCCTTCTCAAAACCTTTGTCATTAAGAAGAGCTATTAAATCTACCCGCGAATATCCAGTGCTTAATGCTCTCGGCTTAAGCTTGCCTTTGTTCATCAAAACAATGTAATCCTGGGCCTCCTTCCAAAAATTAGCAGTAGTCATATAGATGCCTTTTAGAGTCATTCCATCTGCGATTTTATCCTTAAAAAACTTTCCTGCAAATGGCAATGTGCGCCTGAAGAACCACCCTAGGGTCGATTTTGTATTCTTGTCCCCTACAGATATTGCGGCGGCAGAATTGTAGCCCTTCAATTCAATTACCACTAGCTCCTTTGGTCGGTTTGAGTGCACTATGTAGTCATATTCATAATACTCTTTTTCGCCATTGGCAGGTTGAATGGCCAGAGTGCGTCCTCTTTCTATCAACGCGTCTGGATAAAGGTTTTTTATTAAAGGGTACATCAGCGCTTCAAATAAGACACCTTTTAAGTCTTTTAAAGCATCCTCTTGTCCTGCATCTCGTATGTCTTGTAATATGGCCTCAACAGTCGTTTCAACGTTATTAGATGAATATAGTAGCTTATCATCTATTTCGCCTAAGCGTTGTATTACGGAATAAATTTTTGCTCCGAAAATTGACCCGATATCAATAGCAAGAATGCCAAGCTTTTTCAATTTATTCAGCACTAATTCAGAAATATCATTATAGACCACTATCGGAAAGATTTTTCTCTTCGCGCCTTTGACCGAATTACGATTGATTTGAATTCTGCTCAAAAAGCCATCAAGCATAAGTTCGCTATACTCACTTGATAATACTATATCGAGCGCAACCATCGTTTGTTTGTCAGTTGTATTAGCAGCAGCACCGAGTATGTCGTTAATCCCGGTGGTTTTTGTATAGCAATATGCATCCCATAAAATATTATTGTGACTTGCGCCAACGGCAGGCATTTTCTTATTTCTGTAAATCGGCACGCTTGTCTTGTTATCAAATAAATTTATGCTATTCATCCATCTCAAAACATCTGGTATGAGACTGCAGTCCATCGTCATACGGTTATAGTATGATTGCATTAATTCCTTTTCATTTGATTCCGGCAGACGTACAAAATCCTCTTTCTTGATTACGTAAGTTATATCTCTATGATCCTTCGCCTCATAGACGAAGTCCATACGCGATAAGAGTTTTAGTATATCATCAATTGTTTCAACCTTGGTTGAACTCTTACCTTTTGGTGCACCAGTAATTTTTATGGCGTCATATTTTGATACTATTCCGCTGTTTTTTCTGATGCTTGCCATTAGCCTGTACATTGGCGGTTTAGACCTCTTGCATATTTCCATTACCTGGTCATATTCCAACTCATTGTTTGGTAGTACATATATATATTGGCCCTTACCAAAGGTATAAGGCTTGGAAGATTTTAAAATTTTCGCGGTCGAAGCTCGTTGAACAATTTTTCTAGCATACTCACTTGAGATCTGAAATTGTGAAACTAAAAGCTCAGACAATTGACTACCTGACGCAAAAGCAGTTTTCCTGATCACTGCAATCAGAAACTCATTGAACCTAAGTTGTTCGTTTATCGTTTGATTAGTTGTCACGCTGCCCTTATAAATTTTATTCCTTACTAGTAAATGGCACTTCTCATTTTTTGCGTTTCAATTGACGTGGTCGATAATTGTTTGATAATCAATATGTTAAAAAGGACAATTCTAATCAATTTCAGCATTTATATAAATGTCCTTGTCACTACCCACTAAAATTTTAGGACAAAACGTTTTGCCTTTATCAATGCCCGCTACGCGGCTGGAACACCTACATACCCAGCATATCTACCCTTAAAAAAGTTAAACAATACATCGGTCTTGCCTGCAATGTCTGTTTCACTATAAGCTGGGTAAGGCAATGTTTCAAACAAGTAGTTTTGAATAGTTACACGCACAGCTGCTGCAGTTTGAGGTTTATCTACCCAGTGTTCCACTTTAAACTCTTCGTCTTTCAACCTGGCCAGCAATTGTTTCGCTGTATCTTTCAACGCTACTTTGTCCTTGTCGGTTATTTTCTTGCCTTTGCCGAGCATATCGAATACCGCTAGCTCGTCCTCCTCCAGGTTTTCGCGTTGCGCGCGCTTGCCTTCTTCATCCAGGCTGCCGTACAATGCCAGCAGCTGATCGAATATTTCCTTTATGGCTTTATACTCTTTACCGTTGTTGTATTCAGCTATTATCTCCTGATAGCGTTCATGAAAGTCGATACGGAAAGGATTTTCGGCCAGCATGCGGCGTAGGCGCTTTTCCACCCGGTCTTTTAATGATTGTACAGCTACATGCTTCTTGCCTTCTAGCTTTAAAAACTCCTGCTCGATCTTGTTGAAGTCCAGCCCGCTGAGGTCTACCTTATTGCCATACCCTTCTACTGGTTGCATAGCAATGTTTAGGCTTTCTATCGAACGATTTACAACGTCCTGCACCTGCTTTACAATGCTCGTCACGTCGGCTTCGTCCCTATTGTCGGCAATAACTGCGTATATGGCATTTATTGCGTCTCTTTGGGGCTTAAAACCGTAAATAGCGTCATTAGGCATCAGGGCTTTATATTTTTTGAATACTTCCCTGCCCAGCACCCCATACTTGTTTTTTGTTTCGTCGTTCAAATACACTGCATTAACGCCTTTCTCGATGGCAGCAATGCGTTCGAGCCCGTCGCTTTTAATGATAGTATCAAGATCAAAATTTACTTCATCCTTCAAAAAACTAACTGTTGCGTCTATTACTTCTTTGAGGTCAGCCACCAGGACTTCCAGCGGTTTTACTGGCATTTCTAGTTCCAATGGTTTCTTCTTATTGCCACCTATGGCATAAATGGCCAATGCATCCAGCAACGCTCTATACGTCTCTATGTAGTCAACAATCAGGCCGTTATTCTTGCCTTCATGCACCCTGTTTGCCCTGGCTATGGTCTGCATGAGGGTGTGGGACTTCAGCGGCTTATCGAGATAGAGGGTAGAGAGGCTTTTTACGTCGAAGCCGGTTATCCATTTGGCACAGACTACTGCAAACCGGAACGGATTCTTTTCGTCTTTAAACTCTGTTTCCAAGTCGCGAGTATTCATTTTCAACCTGTGCGCCTCAATATCTAAACCCCAGTCTTCAAATTTGTCAATCTCGTTTTGTTCGTGGCTAACGATCACCGATATTTCGGTATCGCGGCTCCATTGCCAATTCTTTTTTTCTGTTAGTTGCTCCTGCAAATCGTTGATAGCATCTATTTCTTTCTCACGTCGCTCCAGGTATTTTTCCCATTCCTCAGTAATATAATTGTACATGCGCACTGCTGTAATCTTATCCAGCGTTACGAGCATGCCTTTACCTTTATATCCCCGGGTGTTAAAATGTTCGACTACATCTTTGGCAATAGATCGCAAGCGTTTTTCTGCGGTGAGTATAGGGTAATCTTTGGCAAACAGCCGTTTCAACTTTTCTTTCTGGTCGCTGTCGGCATCTGCAGCTTCAATGGCGTCGCGTATCTCGTCATTTATTTTAGGATTATCCAGCTTTAGCTTTTCGCCGCGATTCTCGTAGTAAAGTGGTACAGTCGCCCCGTCCTCAATGGAGCGCTTGAAATCATATATCGATACATACCCACCGAATATCCTCTTCGTCATTTCATCGTCTTTAAACAGTGGCGTGCCGGTAAAGCCGATAAAAGATGCATTGGGTAATGCCTTTCGCATATTCATTGCCATGGTGCCCCCCTGGGTACGGTGGGCTTCATCAGAAATAACGATAATGTTACTCCTCTCAGTGGCTACCTCATCAAAGTTAAATTTGTGTATAAGAGTGAAGATGTATTTTTCGTTGGTCTTCAGCAAGCGTTTTAGATCGTCACCGTCTTCTGCACGGGTACTATCGTCTCTAACTGCGCCAACCCCAGCAAATGTCCCATATATCTGCTTATCAAGCTCTACACGGTCGGTAACCAGGATGAAGGTGTAGGCGCCCCCGAGCTTACGATTGATTTTCCGACAGAGAAAAACCATTGAATATGATTTGCCCGAGCCTTGCGTATGCCAGAACACACCAAGGCGCTGCGCGTCCTGTTGGGCTATCTGTCCTTGTTCTACACGCTCCTGCTGGTGTACAAAATGATTGATGGATTTGTTGACGCCAATAAACTGGTGGTTGCGCGCTACTAGCTTCACCACTCCACCTACACTGCTATCAAAGAGTACGAAATTTTCAAACAGGTCAATGAACCTTACTTTTTCGCATACACCGCGGATGATGGTTTCGAGACTTATGATGCCCTTTTCATCCTCCTCTATTCGCTTCCATTCGTGAAAATGCCCAAAGTCGCTGGTGATAGTGCCAATCTTACTTTCAATGCCATTGCTCAGAATTATGCAGGCGTTGAAATCAAATAGTCGCGGGATGGTTCTTTTATAATCGTTCAGGTTTTGCTCGTAGGCAACCTTTAGCTTGCGGTGATGGGCCTTCAGTTCTATAAACAGCAGTGGTATGCCATTGACAAAGCCGATGATATCGGGCCGTTTCCTGCGTTTCGACCTACCCTCTATCCACAGTTGCTGCACAGCAAGGAAGTCATTGTTGGTAGGAGAGTCAAAGTCAAAGACACGCAGCTTCTTGTTTTTGACCACCTCCCCTTTTTCATTTTTGTAGGTGACCGGAATGCCGTCTATTAGCTGGTTGTATTTCTCGTTGTTGATTTCTGCCGGGCCTTTTGAGCTGCTATGGCTGGTGAGCTCCTCATAAGCCGCATCGTAGGCCTGTTGCGGCAAATTAGGGTTCAATTCTCTTACACTTGCATAAAACCGGTCTTTCAGTATCACATCAGCCTCAGAATCTCTGCCCAGCAAACTACCAGCGCCGAAGGTTTCACCTTTCTGCGCATTTAAGGTTTGCCAGTTCAATTTTTTGCCGAACAGCGTGATACATGTTTGCTCTATGAGCTTGTCTTCTGAGTAGCCGCCCATTATTTTAATAATTTAAAACCCTCGTCACCTTGATACGCTGCAAATTGCTTTTTAGGCACCGCCTCCCCTTTGCTGACTCCGGTCAACCTTATCGCATATTTGCCAATGTCTTTTCCAGAAAGCGCTATGTGGGCACAAGAGCCATCGACCTCTGCCAGTCTGATAATTTCTTCTGACGGCAATACCCAGTATTCATTTGCCTTTTCCGAATAAAACACGAAAAAATGATTATCTCTATTGGATGGTACATTCAGCAATGGAAAATAGCCGTAGTTTTTGGCCTCAATCTTTGCTGAGCGCGCTTTTATTTGGATATCAAGATAACGTTGATCGCTTTTCCTAATAATGCAATCTATTCCTTTGTCGTCAACCAATGTTAAATACACGTCAAAGCCCCTGCGTATTAATTCAGCTACGGCCATGAATTCCTGTCGTTTACCGTAAGATGCGTTGCTAAGGATAGTTGAGGTCGTCATAGGTTATAGTTTTTTCAGTAAGCTGCTTCAAATTCCTCCACAGCTGCATCTACTGTTATGGTGCCGTTCATTAAGCGCGGCAAGAGAATGTCGCGGGCTTCTTTCAATAGCTTATTCTTATCAAGCAACAAAAGCAGTTTCAATTGAAATGGGTCGATTATATTCTCAAACAAACGAGATTTTTCAAGCTCGGGAACAACGACATTCATCATTTCTAGATGCTTTGGGCCAAAATTCAATTGGGCCGAACCTGTTGCCATTGACCTCATTTCATTAAGAAAATTGTCACTCCTGATCATCTCTCTTATTAGCCATTTACCATATCGTTCGCTTTTTTGTCGCATTCGAATAATGCTTGTATTTAAGCATAATGGCAAATGTGACTTTCGTATTGTAACAACCTTTCCGAGCGTTCCTGAGGTACTTATCACATGATCAAACTCATCTAGTAAAAAGTGTTTGTATTTCGCCTCTACTTCACTTTCTTCTAAATAGTTAATGTCAGTGAAATCAATTTCTCCGCCATTCAATACTCTGATGTTTAGAAATGGAATGCCATCGTTCCTGTATTGCCAATTTCTCAGGCCCGGCCCTTCTTTATAATCAATAACATCTGCTAGTGGCACAACATTCCACCCTTTGGGCAATCCATTTTCAAACTTAGCGTTCTCATACCCCGGAAAGCGAAAGTTGACAAACCACTCTTTGTAGATATTCTGCGAGGCTTCTTCTAGCAGTTTTATCCGTTTGGTGTTGTTTTCTAATAAGTCGTCATACCCAGATAAGATGGAGGCTATTTTTTGCTGATCGATCTTGTCGACAGGCACTGACAAGGTCAAATTTGAAAAATTGCTTTTGCTCACATTTTCCCGACCAGATGACGCCCCGGTATCCGCAGCCTTTACTCTATGCAAAATGTTTTTCAATGCATAAAAGACAAAATATGGATCAAAATTGGCAGTGTCGGGAACAACAGCATTTACTGCTTGGTTGACAAAACAGTAGTCGTCGGTTAAGGTGATCTTTTTCCCAATACTGCCAATAGTAACAACACAAGTTGATAACGGTGGGATTAACGATTTTTTGTACTTCTCGTGGGCTAATTGCGAATAGCACTCCTCTGTGAACGGAGTATAACGCATTCCAACTTCCATATCTGTTGGCTTAATGAATTTATATTCACAGCCGTAATATTCCAGATTATTTTTTGGGGGAGTATTCCCAGTTATTACCGTCCCAAAGTCGCCGACTCGTATTTGATGCCATTTCATATTCCCAATTCCTCAAATTTTTGGTTTAACACTTTTTCAAGCTTAACGGCTTCCGCATTCAAACTTTGTAGTTCATATTTTATCTCACCCATGCGCTCTTCGTAGTCGAAATCTTCGTCAATAACAGATGCTACCCCAACATAACGCCCTGCCGTCAGGCTATAGTCGTTAGCAGCGATTGTTTTGCGGCTTACTACTTTGCACAACCCAGGGACGTCGTTGTACTCTCCATTCGGGAAACGGGACATAAGCCATGTATATTCTTTATGGAAGTAGGTGGCATGGTCAAGGCCCTCAGCCAGCTCGCTCCAAATAGTGTATGCCTCGTCAAGGTAGTCTTTGGTAGCATTACGGCGTTGGCGGTCTTTTTTCACCTCGTCGCTTTGCAGAAGCGTTTTGGCTTCGGCTTCCAACTGCTTGAAAGAGGCAGCCATGTTGCGTTTTGTCTTTTTTAGCGCTTCTGGCTTAAATGCAGGCTTATCAAAAATTACGGAAAGCTTTTCAGTTTTGAGCTTGTGTGCTTGCAAGCGTGTGGTGGCATCAATAGCTTCCTGCAGCCCTATCTCGATTTGCTCCTTATAGTCTGCCACCAATTGCTTAAAATATTTCTTCTCGCCGCGGTACAGGTGCACAATGGCTTTGATATTTTGCAGTTGTTCGTCGGTAAAATCGTGTAGGCTGCTCGATACTTTGCGGTACACATCACGCAGGTCTAGCATGAGCGTCCGGTCGCGGCGCTCTTTGTCTTTTTCCTTTGCCCGATCGAAAAACCAGAGGTTACAAGGTAACGAACGCGTATAGAAGAACTTAGTACCGATGGACACCATGACATCTACGGCACCTGTTTTCACTAGCTCTTCGCGTATCGCTTTTTCAGTATGGCCGGCATCTGATGCCGAAGAGGCCATTACAAAGCCGGCACGGCCCGCTTCGTTCAGGTATGCATAGAAGTATTGTATCCAGAGGTAGTTAGCATTATCATTCTTCGGCAGACCAAACGGCAGCCGCTTGTCCTCCTTCACAGCCTTTTTGCTTTTATCTACACCATCTACGTTGAATGGTGGGTTGGCCATTACGAAATCGCAGCTACTCATCAGGCTGTGGTGGTCTTCATAAAAACTATTTCCCTGTACAATTTTGGCATCAAGCCCGTGCACGGCCATATTCATTTTAGCTAGACGAGTATTGGTATCTGTTTTCTCTTGCCCGTAAAAAGTCACCTTCTTTGCCGGATCAAGACCTTCGCTTTCCAGGAAATGTCCAGTCTGCACAAACATACCACCCGATCCGCAGGCCGGGTCAAATACCGTCCCGTGATCGGGTTCTATAATAGCCACAATGGCGTTTACCAAACTTGGCGGTGTGAAGAACTCCCCACCCTCCTGTGCGCCCTTCTTGGCAAACTCGTTAAGGAAGTATTCGTAGATTCGCCCGAATACATCACCGGTCACATCGTCAAGTTCTTCGGTGTTGAAGATGCGCACTACCTCTGTCATCAAATCTTTCTCGAACAGGATATAGTTTTTCGGCAGCACACCGTTCAAGGCTTCGTATTCGTACTCTACCTGACGCATGGCTTCGTCGAGCGCTTCACCTATATCGGCACCCTCAGGGAGGTGCGCCAGATAATCCCAGCGAGCCTTCTCTGGTAGGTACAAAGCCCTGGCATTTTCAAAATCATGTTTAGTAAGCGTCCGTATACCTCTTTGAGGGTGGCGCGGTAATGTTTTCTCTATCTCTGCTTTCGCCGTAATAAAGCGGTTATAAGCATGACGCAAGAAAATGAGTCCTAAAACAGGGAAGGAATATTCTGTAGCAGTAAGCTTCGAATTCGCCCGCAGTTGATCTGCAGCTTCCCACAGCTTCTTCTCCAGGGCAGCGAGTTGTTGTCCAGTCATAGTAATGAAAAAAAAGGGCTAAAGTACGCTAATTGCTCATGGAAGACATAGTCCATAAGCAGGAAACGCAGCGATAAAATAGATAATATTTGGGTAAAAAGGAAATTGTGGCCGCTCATGAAGTGGGAATTAAGTGTGTATTACCCCAGTTTTTCACTTATAAGTAAACCGCCAGTATTCGCAAAAACGTGAACTTCGTTGGGTTGACGAATGTGGAGTAATCCGCCAGTAAAAAATGAGTTTTACGTAATGCCTGAACATTTTATCCAGATAGAAGCAGATCATTTTACTTTCAGTCCGTTTGATACGAAACCACTCGATGGTTATAATGCACCCGACAAGTTTCCTAATTGTTGCGAGTTCCACCGTAGCGTCATCAAAGACTCTACGGACTTTTATAACAAGTTCCCCAACTGTTGCCCCGGCCACAAGAAACTGTTGAAGACAAAACAGTTTGCAAAGGAATTGTACAGGAATTTGCCAACAAAAATAGTAAACCAGCTTTCCTACACTGAGCACTTCATAGTTAATAAGATCGAGGAGGATAATTGGTTTGAAGATATTGCTAACTACATTGATTATAACAATCACAGTTTTGGGCATCCTGGTATTGGACAGCATGTATTTGAAAACGCTTTAGTGCACTGGCTGAAGGGAAGGCAGATGCAAGGAATGACAGAAACAAAGCGTGATAAGTTACTGGGCTTGTTCAAAGACAATAAAAAGGACGGCGCTGATATGCAGCGTTACACGGACATTAATCTGCTAGTAGATATCTACAACAGATGGCTTAAAACATTTCCGTTTGAGCTAACCGCTTTCAGCAACCTGCGTGCTCATTTTGATAAAACAGTTCCGATATTGTCAGGGCGGACAGTGTATAACCCTTATTTAGGTACTGCAAAAGCAAGAATCGCAAGTCAGGACGAACTGCTAGCATACTTAGTGGAAGTAACTAAAAAAGTATTGGGCTATATAGACAGTACGAAGCTTATTGAAAAAGGAACAGTTTCGGATATACGCGGGCGCCAAATTGAAGTTGTGAATGAAAGCCACAGGATAAGACAAAATGAGCTGCTTGTTACTTATAATAATGGCGAAAGCCAGTATGTGCAAATAATTAAAAAATGGCTTCAGAATGAAAAATCCTATTTCAAAGAACTTGCATTACTGCTTACTGAACAAACAATCGTTCATCAGCGTCCCGTCAGTACTATATCCGTGGAGGAAATATCCACACATGAAAACGCATTTTGGAAGGGAATACCAATCGCGATTGCAGCTGAACATTTTATGGTACTGACGCGGAGGAAAAGTAAAAACGGACGCCCCTATCTAACAGAAACGCAATTTTCCCTATTCCTGCAAAAAGCCTTTTTGAACCACACTTATATTCCAAAGCAGACATTGAATTTTGCAACAGGAGAAAAGGGCTTCATAATAAAAAGATTTTATGAGTTTTACGAGCTGGCTGTTACCCAATATAATGACGTTAACAGGAAGCTCAAATATATAAAGCTGGTAACTGATTGCTTTGACAACTGGGACCAGAAGGGTGTGGAGTCTTATTTCAAACCAAACAAAACAAAGCAAAACTGGTAAATTCTTTTGCCTGTTTTGCCTGTCTTTTTGCCCGCTTTGCCCGCAAATTAAATAAGGCTCATCAACGCAATAGTATTGCTGGAGAATTAAAAACTCATAGCAATGCAAGTAACAACATTCGACCAATTACCTAGAGCGATCTCAGAGCTTTTTAACCGCGTAAACAACATTGAGCTTTTATTACGCGCGAAAGACGAGAAAACGCACGAAACCGACGAAGTGCTGACAATCCAGTATGCAGCTGAATTGCTATCACTATCTGTACCCACCATTTATGGCTTGGTAAGCCGAAAGGATATACCGTATTCAAAAAAGGGTAAAAGGCTGTATTTCTCCAGGCTGGACCTGCTCGACTGGATAAAGTCGGGCAGACATAAAACGAATACTGAAATAGCATCGGATGCCGATCAGTATGTGTCTACAAGAAGGAGGGGTAACCATGCATAATCGCCCGCTACCCAAAATCAATGTAATTGGTCTCTACCCCGGTGCTTTCTATGAGAACTTTAGAGAGGACATGTTCCAGGTGCCCGGCTATCATCCGAATTACTCTTCGCAGTTTGAAAACCAGAAAAAATTAGAGCTATGTTGTTCACAGTTCATTTAGATATTTCAAGGGAGGATGGCTACATCATTGTTGAGGCGATGAATAGTAATATTTTGAGGCTATACCTTAAACATGAAGTTTACGGTGGTCAACATGGCGGCGATAAAATTGAAATCCGCATAACAGACGAAGCGTGTACTATATGGGAAACTACAGTACAGCCCGATGGGGTGAAAATAGTTGTAGATGGTTACAGTGAGGTTTACACCTTTTGCATACTGCTACGCTGCGCTGCGGAGGCAATCGAGTTACGGCATATGGGCATGAGTGAAGACGAATTGTTTGAGTTTCTAAAAACTGATTTTTCCCGGCGGTATGGCTGGAATACACCTAAAGATTTTTAATCCATGTCCAAAATATCAATATTCAAGAACACGTTCGATACGTGCTCAGAGGATAGTCTTTCCATAGGTGAATTTATAGACAGGATACGCGATGGCTACTGGCAAGATTATGTATTGCCAGTGCGAGCGATAGCAGATAAAAAGCAACGCGATGAAGCCAAAAAGAAGGTTCCATGTGTGACAATGGGTGGGTTGTTTGGGTCCGGGCGCACGGACGATACGATAACGAGGAGTAGCGGGTTTATAGGTATAGACATTGACGACGTTGACGCCGAAAAAACGAAGGCCCTACTAAAATGCGACGAGCACATTTATGCAGCTTTCACCAGCATAAGCGGCCGAGGGCTGTGTGTGGTATTCCGCATATGTGCCGGTAAGTATAGGCAGGCTCATGCCGGTCTCGAACAATATTTGTTCGACACCTATAGCATTAACATTGACCCTACCAGCGTTAATCCTTCTCGATTACGTTATGTGAGCTTTGATCCCCATCTATACATAAATAAGGAGGCAACCAAATTCACCAGGTATGTAGAGGTGACACCTGTCACGCAGGACAGAACTACCATCTTCGCAAAAACAGACTTCGACCAAATTATCCTTGAAATACAGCAACGGCGTGTGAACTTATGCGAAAGCTACCACAATTGGTTGCGTATCGGCTTCGCGCTTGCCGAGGAGTTTGGCGAAGCAGGTGAACATTATTTTCATATAATTAGTAGCTATAGCCAGAAGTACAATCCCCAGCAGTGCGATAAACAGTGGCAAAACTGCCTGAAGGGTAGTCGAACTAGTGTTAAGCGTGCCCACATGGCAACGTTCTACTATTGTTGCAAGCAACATGGAATCGAGACCTATAGCGAGCGCACGCGCGATATTATTGAGGTAGCATATGCAGCTAAGCGTAGCGGCAAAAGTAAAGAGCAGGTAATACAGCAAGTAGGCAATGATCCTGACGGCATTGTTGAACAAGTATTTAATGCCAATGAAATTGTTCTGTGTGACGAATCCTTATTCGGTAGATTAAAAATATGGATGAAAGCAAATTACCCTGGCCTACGGCAAAACTGCATTACACGTTATATAGAACTTGGGGGCAAACAACTTGACCAAAACGATTTTAACAGTATATACATTAAAGCAAACACAGACATGAAAAAAATTAATTTCGAAAATGTTGATAGGTTAATTCGTAGCGAATACACTGAAGTGTACAATCCGTTATTGGATTTTTTTGCAGCATACCAGCATAGACGGCCCTCCGGTCTCATAGACCGGTTGTTTGAGACCATACAAACCGATGAAGACAAACGATTATTCAGTAAGCATATCGGCCGGAAATGGCTGGTAAGCATAATTGCCAGCGCACACGGTATCCACAGCCCTTTAATGTTAGTGTTGAGTGGCAGCCTACAAGGTACTGGTAAAACGGAGTTCTTCCGTAGGTTATTACCCCCGGAATTGCAATGTTATTATGCTGAGAGCAAACTGGACGCGGGCAAGGATGACGAGATATTGATGACGAAGAAACTGCTTATTATGGATGATGAAATGGGTGGCAAAAGCAAAAAGGATGAACGCAGGCTAAAGGAGCTATTGAGTAAACAGGTTTTCAGCCTACGGGAGCCTTATGGTCGCAATAACGTAGACTTGAATCGTCTTGCTGTGCTATGTGGTACAACCAACGATAATGAGATACTGAGCGATCCCACAGGTAACAGGCGCATCTTGCCGATAAACGTACAGAGTATAGACCACCAGGCATATAATGCGATTGATAAAATTGATTTGATTATGGAGGCCTACCACCTGTACAAAGCTGGGTTCGACTGGCAACTTAATAGGGAGGACATCAATATGTTATCTATACATAGTAGTGAGTTTGAGAACTACAGCATAGAATACGAGCTAATAAATAAATACTACGTCTTGCCGATGGCGGGTGAATGCTTGGAGTTGACTGCCAGTGAGATATTGATAGATTTGGACCAGAAAACGGGGATGAAGCTCCAACTAAATAAATTGGGTAAGGAGTTGAAACGCATCGGTTTTGAACAAGTTGTAAGGCGCACCGGCAAAACAACCCAGCGAAAATGGAAGGTGCAAGCGTTCACAGGGTTTACACCTCCAGGCATAGTATGATCGCTCACCCGTTGATTAGGCACAAGCTCATCAACCAACATGTTACATGTTTACATGTTTACACTGTAGTTTCTTTTAGGAGCTATTGTTATTTAACAGGGTAGTATAAGGACGGGGAAGTTAGTCACAACATTAATTCTTATTAGAAAAACCGGTGTAAACATGTAAACACTGTTCCGTAGGACGCAAAGCCCTATTAAAAAGTATTGAGCTGTTACACGCTACTTCGACTAATATTGTAAATTTGATACTATAAATACATTCACCATGTTGGAAAGCAAAATAGGCAATGATGGTTTAACTGAAAAGCAGGAACTGTTCTGCCAGGAATATCTGGTTGACTTAAACCAAACCAAGGCGTATCAGCGGGCATTTGATGTTGCGAATATAGGCACAGCGGCCGCCGAGGCTTCACGTTTAGTTACAAGAAACCTTAAGGTTTCCGCGCGTATAAAGCAATTGATGAATGAGCGCGTTGAGCGGATAAGCCTAAACCAGGACTGGGTCCTGCTGAGGCTACAGCAGATAAGTGACCGTAGTATGCAGTGCGAGCCAGTAATGAAGTGGAGTCACGAAGAAAAGCGCATAATAGCAACTGGAGAGTATGTGTTTGATAGTAATGGTGCCAACAGAAGCACTGAACTGATAGGGAAACACATGGGCATGTTCAAAGAAAAGCTGGAGGTTGATACAAACATTAACGTGGAGCTCATTATACAGGGGCAGAAGTTTGCTAAAAAACCTACCGACGGTGCAGCCTGACCGAAAACGAACAATGCGTACCTTATTTGTACCTGGGGTCGCTGAAATGTAGGCAAAAAACAGACAGTTACATTTTGTTATAGAATGTACTTGGTTACAAATCTCACTTTAGTACCCTCAAAGGGGAAACAACAAAAGTGTTCGATGTGGGTGAAACCGGTATAAATAAGAAAAGCTATACCAGCGCCTTCGAAATTTGTCACAACATTGCAATAAAGCTCCCGTCTGGATGAAAAACCAGGGGATTTTTCCATTCTTACTGACAGTTACATGACGATGTCAGCAGGAATGAATTCACCGAAGTTTATACGAACCGACAAAGTGCGAGCTAAGTCCGATAAAAAAACCGTCATGTCCATTGCTAAATACAAGTACATTCTCTCCGGAGATAGGCGGCAATACACTGGACTGATATATTGCTTTTGGTTCGTCGATGGCAAACCGCGGATGGAGATTTTTCACGAAGATGAATTAGAATTGGCAACGCTTTAAAATACCAGCCATGACAGAAGATACGGGTAATGATTACAAAAAGCTTTTTTTCAACAGCCCTGTACCCATGTACATCTACGAGCGTGGCACGTACAAATTTCTTGCTGTTAATCGGGCAGCTCTTGAGCAATACGGCTATACTCAGGAAGAGTTTTTGTCGATGACAGCACTGGATATTAGGCCTGAAGAAGATTGGGAGAAGTTTAGCAAGATAATCAAGTCCCTTGCCCTGGAATATTTGAATGCTGGCACCTGGCGCCATATCAGGAAAAACGGGGAGTTGTTTTTTGTGCGCATCCATGCACACCAGGTAAATTTCAATGGTACCGAGGCTGTTGCCGTATTCGCCATCGACATAGACGAAACTATTAAAACGCAAAACGCACTGCAAGAGAAATCCAGGGAAGTTGAGGATATGCTCGATAGTATAACAGACGGTTTTTTCGCTCTGAATAAAAACTGGGAATTTACATACGTAAACAACCAATCCGAGAGAATTCTACGCCATCCAAGGGAGTACCTGATCGGGAGACATATTTGGGACACATTTCCAGAAGCTTTAAATACGCAATTTTTTCCTCGATACGTTACTGCTATGAATGAGCGGGTAAGTGTACATTTCGAAGAATATTACGCCCCCCTGGAGGTATGGGTTTCCGTAAATGCATATCCGACAAAGGAAGGGATAGCTGTGTATTTTCTTGATATTACTGAACAAAAAAAATCGCTCGAGAAAATACACCACGCAGAACAAAGACTTCGCACGATCATCAACAGCACACAAGATATTATATGGTCAATTGACAGTGACCTAAATATTGTCGACGCGAACAATTCGTTCTGGAGACGAGTGGAAAGTATCACAGGGAAAACACTGAGTACTTCTGACCCGAAAGAACTCAGCGCCGACCTGGTTAAAAGATGGCAAAAATTTTATCAAAAAGCACTTGATGGAGAAGCTTACAAAATGATATGGCAGGACAAAGTAAGCGACAATACTGTTTTTAAGGAAGTGACGTTTAATCCAATATACGACAGAGACAAGAAAATCAACGGCCTAGCCTGTTATTCAAGAGATGTAACTGACGAATATCTATATAGGGAAATGATAGAACGCCAGAATGAGCAGTTAAAGAACATTGCATGGATACAATCTCACAAAGTACGAAACCATGTAGCAACTATATTGGGACTTTCACAATTGTTCGACTATGAGCACCCGGATAGCCCGGTAAACTGTGAAGTAGTACACGGCGTAATCGCAAAAGCACGGGAATTGGATGACGTTATTAAAGAAATCAACGACCTGACGTTGAGTATAGATAGCATCTCGCGTCCTGGATAACTGCCTATGCCTATTTGTATAAACTGAAAATAGGTCGAATTTAAATCATCGATGTAGCATCAGAAATACACCAACAGCTGTTAATAGCATAGGCAGGGGTAAAATCATACTCACACCTCTATAGTTCTAAAGGAACAGTTAGTCTGTGGCCGCTTCCTAAAATGAACAGGTATAGTTTACTATACTGACCCTTAATCTTCGCACAGTTACCCCGTACATTTCTACATGCTTTGGCACACATTTATTGTGAACCTGTACGAATACCCGGAGTAGCTTTCGTCCCGTTTGAACGGTTAAAATTATTTCCTAAAGAAGGCTCTTAGCGGCGCAAATACATCTTTACCTCCCTCGTTGAACTATTTATTATGAAACAGCAATTAAGAGAAGAGCAATTCTTTATGTCGACAGAAGAACCTGACGATATATTTGTGGCGCGCACAACGGATGAATTCATATACGACCAACACGGAAAGCGCTATATTGATTTCAATGCGGGCTGGTGTGTGGGGAATCTCGGCTGGGCAAAAAAAGAAATACGATCAAAAGTAAAGGCTGCAAAGGTACCGGACTATATCGCTCCGGGGTACCATTATCGAGGTTGGGGGGAGCTTGCTGAATTGCTGGCATCCATTGCTCCGGGCGAATTGCGAAAAAGTGTTCGTGCCACGGGCGGTACCGAGGCTGTAGAAGCCGCTATGCAAATAGCTATGTTGTATACAGGTAGAACAAAGTTCCTTTCGATAGAAGGAAGTTATCATGGCAACTCTATAGGTACATTAAGTATCGGAGCTTCAGAAAACAGGGAGCAGTTCACAAACCTTTTGCCGAATTGCATAAAGATCAAACCTCCTTTGGATGATAAAGCCGCAGAAAAGGTAAAAGCCAGATTGAAGAATAAAGACGTTGCCGCCCTAATAATGGAACCCGTTATCTGCAACCTAGGCGTAATGATACCAGAGCACGCTTTTATGAAGAGTGTCAGTGCCTTATGCCGGCAATATGGAACCCTGCTGGTAATAGATGAGGTAGCATGCGGTTTTGGGAGGACGGGGAAGTTGTTTGCCTGTGAGCATTTTGATCTAGAGCCAGATATTCTTTGCCTCGCTAAAGCAATCACCGGCGGATTTGCACCTTTGGGTGCGTGTATGACAACAAAAAAGATCGCCAGCAAAGTGGTGAAGAAAGGATTTCAGTTTTATTCTACTTATGGTTGGCATCCTTTGGCGGTAGAAGCCGCGCTTGCTAATATTCGCTATTGGAAAAAAAATCAGGCAAAAATATTCGGCAACGTCGCAGCATTAAGCCAGGTCTTTACAGACGGACTCAGTCAAATGAAATTTAAAAAGGGAGCTAACCTGCGAATTTTAGGACTGGCTATTGGTATAGAAGTCAGCGACGCACAATACGCCGATCGCATTCAGAAGAAAAGCCTCAAAAAAGGACTGTTGTTTACGACTGAAAGCAAAACGCTTACTCTTTTCCCTCCACTTACGATGAAGCGGGCAATAGCAAAAGAAGGATTGGAAATATTGGAAAGTTGTTTGTAAGCGAATCCTATTGTCCTTTGTGTCTAAAGCCAACTCAACGCCGACCATTCCGAAGGACTTAATATATTATCAACTGTCATATTATATTATTTTTTGACAGGCGTGAAATCTGAAATTTTTTCAATTTCTGTGACAGTTTTTCAGAAATTTTTGCGTGGCATTTTGTTTGAATTATTTAGGGTAAAAAGGAGGACAATATGAACACTCTAATGAAAAGAAATGGTGGCAACGGCAACGTACCGGGCACATCTTTCAGCGGTTTGGTTGATAAAATCTTCCAGGACAACCTGAACCGCTTCTTCCACGACGATTCCTGGGGCCTCGGCGGCCCGGACCGAGCCACAAATGTGCCGGTCAACATCAGGCAAACCGACAAAAGCTATGAGCTTGAGTTAGTTGCGCCCGGCCTCAAGAAAGAGGATTTCAAGATCAATGTAAGTAATGATGTGCTTACGGTGAGTCTTGAACACAAAGAAACGTCCGAACAGCAAAGTAAGGATGAAGGTTGGCTACGTAAGGAGTATAAAACACGCTCCTTCAGCCGCTCCTTCAACCTCGACAACGACGTGGATGCCAACAAGATAACTGCTAAATACAGCGATGGTATCCTTTACGTGACGCTGCCGCTGAAAGAAGGTGCAAAACCGATAGCCCGTAGTATTGAGATCCATTAATAATTGACAGGGGCAAAATGGCGACAGGCGGCTAATTCAGTCGCCTGCCCCGCCATTAATTATCTAACGGGTTCAAAACGAAAATCTATGAAAAATATATTGTTATTGCTGCTGCTCGTAACAGGCACATACAGTTGTAACGCGCAGCCTAGACAAAGCGAAAAACAACAGCAGGCCACAACCACGGAAGAAAACAAGCCACAGGCCAGATGGAAAGTAAATAAAAAGTATGACGATAAGGGGAACCTCATTGGCTACGACTCGTCTTACGTTTGGACGTATTCAAGCAAAGGAGGCAATATACATAGTGTGGAGGCTGACAGTGTAATGGAGGCCTTCAGAAAGCAATTCAATATGGAGTTTCCTTCATTTTTTAATAAAAGGTTCGACAACCCAGTTTGGTCTGATAGTTTGTTTCGCCAGGATTTTATTGCTCCCGACTATTTCATGAAAAGATGGGACGAGCACCATTCTGACATGAGACAAATGATGCAACAAATGGATTCGTTACGAAACTGGTTCTTAAAAAACAATTATCCGGGCCTGAACAGCGAGAACAAGAGATTGTAACTGTGGCATAATCATCGAATTTTTAAAAATGGACACACAGTATAATGTCATAATTAGCATAAAGACACCTGAAGGAATGCAGGAGATCGGCAATTTTCTAATAGGAGACGATGCGGATTTTGCGCTTGCAACCTTTAATAGCTTAAACGGCTACAGCGATACGGATGAAAAGAGCGTGCTACGGATTGAACTAGTTAAAAAGGTGGGGCTAACACCTGTTCAGTACCTAGCAAGTATAAGTTGTACGCTTGACCAATATGTGGAGAATTGCCGTATTGTCACTCGCGATGCGTTTAAATTTTTCACATTGGAACGCTAACCCGTAGCAAAAAATAATATTTGGCTTAGGGTGAGGACATAAATTTTAGCGAAAGATTGGAGAATCATCATTGCAAAACTTAATAAAAAAGGAGGTACGATAGAACCAGAGGCCTCGGAGCAGTTGATAGACAACGTGGCACGCCTACCCAAAATGCACCTATTGCATTCTGGCATAACTTTTAATATTTTTAGTTTAGTATCTCGTCGCTCATCGATGTCCTGCGATGCACCGACAGCAAATTCTACATCTCCGCAGCCGTTTAGGCTGATAGGCCAAGGAGAACAGCACATACAAATACAGTTTTTGAGATCGAACGGGCTTGGTTGCGTTTCCGGGTTACGACCGAATTGGCGCCGGATGCTGCTGGAATTTCTAGCCCGATCCAAATCTTGTCTTTCAATCGATTAATAATCTAAAAATGGATATTATGCAAATTAGCTTAGAGAGTGACAACGGGAACAATGCACGCAAAACTTCAAAACGCGGTTTTGCTTCTATGGATTTAGAAAAGCGACGCGAGATTGCTAGCAAGGGTGGAAGAGCAGTTAGTAGCAACAATGAACACATGGTAGAAATAGGCCGCAGGGGTGGCGCAGCCTCTGGCGAAACCCGTCGCAGAAAGGCGAATCAGGCCTAGGCTAGACCATAGAATAACCCAGTTTGAACAGATAATACGCTTTAGTTAAATGTGAAAGAAGGGCTTCCACGTCAGTGGGGGTCCTTCTTTAGATGATTGATTATCACAGAGTTGAGTTCTATTTGCTAACGGCGAAGCAAAAAGGACCGTGCATATGCGCACTTGAATCCATTCATAATTACTCAGTAAAACTTACCGCGCAGAACCTTTTGCTCGTGCGATACGATCGGTTTCCACTGGTTTGGGGACGTGATCTTGCAAATTACCTTTCCAGGGCGAAGCGCCTTATGAGGCTCATCAATTATCGAATATTATCATCTGGATGAAGGCATGAAGAGTAGCGCTGTTGTGCGGTCTTCGCCGTAAATTGCGCTAAAGAAAAAGGATGCTAAAAAGCATCCTTATCGTTAACCATAAAACTCATCATAACCACCAGTAAAATAATTAAAAAGGTATGCCAATCATAAACTGGTATGGTTTTTTTAAATGAAATCGCTGAGAAGCAAGACATTGTGTACTGAAAACGACCATAAATGAAGAGGGTTTTTAAGGTAGTTTTTGCGAGGAATGAGGTGGTGTTGTGCAAAGAGACATCCGCAACACTTCCTGATGATATTGAAATAAGATATGAGCAGTCTAACGGGCAACTTATCTACGCTTTCGTTGCTGCTGATGATTTGTCTGAGGCAGTAGACAAAGCCAATCAAATAATCCCCCGTTTTGCTACTCAAGCAATTCAGCCGCCGATAGGTGATCCTAGTGCTGAACAACTCTAATGGCATTCACACTATAGGTATAAATTCAAAGGGCTACAGCAGCTTCGCAGTAGCCCTTATTCACAACCTTGTAGAGGGAATCGAAAGAAAGGGTAATCTTTCATTAGCGTCTGGAGGCAAAAAGCAGTAAGACTTTGTCAGTATATCTCTAATCAAGAGCTTCTTACACTTTACCCATAACAGAGTAATTTTCAAAACTTATAGCTGAGCATTTTGAAAAACTATTTCAATGCCTGTCATGAGTTACAATGTGCATAAGTGTGCCGGAAGTTGTTCGGGCGTATTGTTTTGCTATCGTCCCGTTGCGCCAAAGAACATCAGTAAAGTTTCAATTCAAGAATGAGATTGCGAGAGGTATCATTTTCTGTTACGATATTGTTACTTAAATCGAGGAGATGCATTATTATTGGCTATTAGTTACTTTCTGTATCGGAAAGTGACCTCACAGCTAAAATCACCTCTTTTACACTAGTAATGCGGATTTGAGCGGATTCTCATTTGCCGTTTACATGTCTTTTCTTGCCGTTATTAGCCATTTTTTTGTTACAAAGTTGATTACTAACAAAAAAGTCAGGGACTTTATGGTCACAAGGCGAAATAACGACTGAAAGATGATGGAAGATAATGGTAAATGATGGTAAATGGTGAGCAAAACAACATTAATAGTGATCAAAACAGAAAGTGACTATGAGCAGCAACATGCGCATCCCAAAAGTGTGTGAATTCTGTAAGAAAGAATTCATAGCAATGAAATTGACCACTAAATTCTGCTCCCTACAATGCGGGCAGAGAAACTACAAAAAGACGAAAAGAGATGAGAAGATAGGACTGGCGCATCAGCAATTCAAAGCCACAAGAAATAACATCGCGTCTAACATCGTCGAAAGGCGACCTAATGAGAAACCCTATTTGAGCATCAAAGACGCTTGTACACTATTAAACGCTTCTGATACAACGATTAGAAGAGCTATCAAAGATGGCAAGCTAAAAACAATCAGGATTAGTAAAAAACATATCATACGGCGTGAGGATATAGAACAGCTATTTAAATTGACATAATTGGCAAATGGCAAGTTGGCAATCTTAGCAAATTCATTCAGTTTCTCTCAAAAAGAAGTAATTCACCGTTGATTTTCGAGTAAATCAGCGGTTTTTTATTAAAGGTTGTTGCCCATTACGATTATCAGGCGGAAGGTTACATAAACAATTAATAACCAAACGTTTGACATCTATGAAAGTATATCTTTTGAGAAGAAAAGGGCAGATTTCTAAGGACAAGGAAAGCCAGGGGAAAACCAATAAAATCAGCCTATATCTCGTTTATTACTACGGACCAGCCGAAAAGAGGGAGTACGAGTTCTTGGGGCTCTATCTCTTCGAAAAAGCTAAAACTCAACTCCAAAAGGATCACAACAAAGAAACTATTCAGCTAGCAGAGTCTATTAGGGCTAAAAAAGTATTGGCAGAACAGTCAAGTCGATATGGATTCAGAAGCAATGCGCTTCAGAAGATGAGTTTCCTAGATTTCTTCAAAAAACAGGCTGAAATACGAAGAGAAGGCTCGGACAGCAATTATGAAAGGTGGATGACGGTGTATAGGATCATGCTTAAATACACTAAGGGAAGGGATGTAACAATGGAGGCAGCTAACGAAGAGTTCCTGGAAGGTTTTAAAGAGTTTCTCCAGTCAGATCAGGCAGCAATAAGGCAACAAGGCAAGAAACTGGGTAAAAACTCTATTGTAGCTTACTTCAATATCGTTAAAACAGCCCTGAAGGAAGCCTTTAGAGCGAAAATCTTAAAAGAAAATCCATCCCTAAGAGTAAAAAGTCTAAACGGCGAAGAAACCAATCGCCAGTATTTAAATCTTGAAGAGCTAAAGGTCTTAACGAAAACACCCTGTGACAATCCAAAGCTCAAAAAAGCCTTTTTATTCAGCGCTTTGACAGGTTTACGGTGGTCGGATGTGACTAGTTTAGTTTGGGGGCAGATAATATTTAGCGAAACAGATGGGTGGGCGATCAATTACACTCAGAAAAAGACTAAAAAAGCAGAAATTCTGCCGGTTTCCGAAAATGCTATTAAGTTCTTAGGCGATCGAAAGGAAGAAGACAAACTGCTTTTCCCAAACTTGGTTTACAGTTCGCATAATAACGGTTTATTACAAGACTGGATTTCAAGAGCTGGCATCAATAAGAAGATTACTTTTCACTGTGCGAGGCACAGTTTCGCCACTCTACAGCTGAGCATGGACACGGATATTTATACCGTATCAAAGCTCTTAGGCCACAGACATCTGCGAACTACGGAAATCTACGCTAAGGTTATAGACAAAAAGAAAATAGAAGCGGCAAGAAGAATTCCGCAGATACAGCTGTAGCTTATATTTGCACATGGGCAAAGTACTTTTATACAGCGACATACAGGCTTTAGTTGCTGATATTTCAAAGCAGCCAGATGCAGCTATTATCTGTGATTTCGTCAATTACTGGCGTGTTGAATATGAAAAGGTGCTGGGCGATGGCTTTTTGTATTATTTAAAGAGAGAAATAAACAAAAAAGAAGCTCAGAATGTTTCAGAGGACGATCTTGGAAACTGGGGAGAACTGGAATTGAGCGACTATTCAAAAAACAACAATACACCACAGCTTCTATTTGCGGCGACCTATATCGAGTATTTAATTATTACGGAGGTTGAAGGTTATTTGTTTTCAGAGTTTGAATTTACGCCTAATGAACCAGCCTCATTGACTAGTTTACCTGTAGACAACAATGTTGGCAGATTTCAAACAATAAGTTTTCGATTAGCGGAAAAAAATAAGACTTATCTAGAGCAAGTGTTAGAGCAGCTGACAGCAACAGTGGATTTCCTAGAAGATAAAGCCAAAATTGACCAATTGGTAAAAATATTTCTAGAGAAAGATGTAGCTGACATTAACCGGGAAATTCAAGTTGGATGCAATACTCAAACTGCGGCATACATCCTTTACAAACTAAAAGACGCCTTTGGTGTCAACTTGAAAGGGACCGTGAAAGTTTTTAGGACGAAGCAGCAAGGACGCGCGTTGACAGATACCAACCTTAGGAAAAGCCATCACAAATCGTTACACAAAGATTTCAGTGATAAGAAGACGATTGACCAGATTTTCAACGAACTCAAAGGGAAAATGAGTAAGAAGAGTAATTCAGTTACTCTATAGTTACTCATTGTTTCTCTCGACTTTGAGTCGCTTTGCATCTTGCGGCAAAATTTAATTATGCTAAAAGATGTAATTACACTTCTAAGTGAAATCAAATGCTTGTTAAGCCTCAGCAAAGAAGTCTTGACAATCGACGAATTTGCTAGTTACTCGAGCCTATCCAAACAAACCATTTACAAGTATACGGCTGATCAAAAACTGCCATTCTATCGGGTGGGGAAATCTATTTTCTTTAAAAGAGAAGATATAATCGACTTTTTGACCTCAAACGGTATCGCGTCATCTACTGAATTGAAAAGGAAAGCTTTAAGACATTCTCAAAGATTTTAAAAAGCATTTTTCAGCTTAAAATTTTCCACTAAAAAAGGTAGATAATGACTAGCATTAATAACATCAGTATTATAAAGAATCACAACAACGTTGTAGAAAATGCAACACTACAGGCAATCTGGGCTAAAATAAAAGGGAAGGGCTACCTATCAGAAATTGCCGAATTGAGGAAGTTAATTGCGTTAGGTAAAGATGAGGAAGCTCAAAGAGTAAAAAACTCTTTAACTGCATTTACCACTTCTGGAACATTTAAAGAAAAGAGAAAATCAGGCAATCTTATAGACTATTCACAGTATGTAATGCTTGATATCGATAAACTGGATGGTTTACAAGTAGAGTCAATTAAGCAAAAGGCAATTGCCATTAAACATACGAAAATGTGCTTCATTAGCCCGTCGGGGAATGGACTTAAGATTGTCGTTAAAGTTAACACCCCTGCAACTTTACATAAAGAAGCCTATAAACAAGTTATTGATTTTTATAAACAGAGCCTGCACATCGATTTTGATGAAAAGACTTCTGACATTACTCGACTGTGCTACTTTTCACACGATCCAACCGCGTATTTTATTGATAATGAAGAAGTTTTTGAGGTGTCTGTGCCAGCTGAACCTAATAATGATGAAGAATTGTCCGTCGAAACTGCATTTAAGAAGGCCATTGAGTTTACGGAAAGAATTAGTGAATACCGAAAGGGGAACCGTAATAATTTTTTATTTCAATTGTTATGTAATTGCAATCGGCTAGGAATAACTCAAAGCAATACTTTAATTCTTGCTCTGAGACATTATGAGAAAACTTTTGACAGAGCTGAGATAGCAAACCTGGTGAGTTCGGTGTACAGCAAATACCATAATGATTTTGGTAATTATCAAGAATATGAAAATGGAAAGGATTTGGATGGGTCTAGCGAGAATGAGGTAGCCAATTTACCATTCATTCCGGATGAAGTAATAGATAGTCTCCCAGAGTTCATGCAGTTCGTTGCTAATAGCAGAACGTGCCAAAGAGAAAGGGACGTCTTAGTTATATCAATGCTTGTTCTCTTTAGCGGTGCATTTTATAATGTAACCTCTCGTCACGATGGCCAAACTGTGTTTCCCAACTTGTTTTCTTTTATTGTTGCAGGCGCAGGCAGTGGCAAAGGTGTTGCAAAGATTGCTCGCAAGCTATTTGAGGAGTTCAGTGATGAATTGGAAGAACGATGTAATCGTAGTCTTGCTGAGTACTTATCGAGCAATTCTGAACAGCCCGATGAAAAGAGCTATCCACAGTATATCCAGTTTTTTGTCCCGGGTAATTCCAGTACCACTGCCATTATAAACACCCTAAAGCGAAGTGATGGTGTAGGTGTCATATTTGAATCAGAAGCAGATGCATTAGGGAACAATTTGTCAAACGATTGGGGCGACTTTTCGTATATTTTAAGGTGTGCATTCCATCAAGAATCAATCAGCATTGGGCGAGCTAATAGTAAGGCTCAAACAGTTAAAAAAACAAAACTCGCAGCGTTGCTTTCGGGAACACCTGGTCAATTGCCCACAATAATTCGTTCGGCTGAAAATGGTCTGTTTAGCAGGTTTACTTACTATGTTTTTTCTTCACGAAACTGGAGAAATACGTTTGAAAAAAGCGAAAATGATATACGCCGTTTTTCCAAATACATATCGTGGAACAT
This sequence comes from Polluticoccus soli, assembly GCF_029269745.1. Lineage (NCBI taxonomy): Bacteria > Pseudomonadati > Bacteroidota > Chitinophagia > Chitinophagales > Chitinophagaceae > Polluticoccus > Polluticoccus soli. The sequence continues at coordinate 1,678,321 of NZ_JARJHT010000001.1, forward strand.
CAATCGAATAGTTCAGTATGCAAACGCAAATCAAATAGAGGTAAGGTTATCTGAAGAGCAATCAAAGAAATTATCTGATCATTTTGAATTGAAATTTAACCAGCTAAAACAACATTATTCTGAAGATATTGATTCGGTGGTAAAAAGAATGCCTTTAATGGTATTGAAACTATGCATGGTGCTAACAGCGATAGACAAATGGGAGATTCGCGGTTCAAATAAGGCTATTTGTTCGGACAATCACTTCGACGCTTCGGTGCGACTTGTTGATGTATTCCTGGATCATGCGCTATATATCTACGAGCTTCTTCCTCAAAAGAGCGTGCAGGTTGGACGTAATAGTAACCGACTAAATGAGTTCCTCGATTATTTACCTGTTAACGCCATTTTTTCACGCGCTGACGCTCTCCCAGCAGCGAAAAAGATGGGTGTGCATCATAAGAGCATATCTAACTATCTGTTTCAACTAGTTAAGGCGGGGCTATTGCAGAAACTTGGTCATGGGAAATACCAAAGAGCGAAAAATAAGTGATTGCCAATTTGCCAATTTGCAAAAACTCGATTGTTGGTTTGCGATATTATAGACTAGCTAAAAAGCCGCCCTGTAGTGCGGCTTTATTTTGTTTTTGCCGGTAATTCAGCCTCTTACAGACTTGAGCATGTTCTTTAACCATGGTTGGAACAGAACAGCGCAATTTCCTCTACGGAAATTCGGTTCAGCTTTTCTCGTAAGTGTGAGCCCATATTAAAGCTACTACCCAGCCTACGAACGTCCATCCAAGAAATAAGTTGAGAATGAAGATAGAAGTGCTGTTTCGTTTGCCGTTTGCGATTGCCGTAATTGCAGGCGTGAAGTAGATTATCACCGCAACGGCGATAATTAGAATAGTGATTAGCATCGTGGTAATTTGGAGTGTTATCAAAATAAAAGAGCGTAACTGGAGGTCCAAGCTGCTCCAGGCTTACCACAGCCTCTCACGCAAAGACACAGCTACGCCTTGTCGGCGTACTATATCCATAAGCGCGTGAGTTCTTGTTGTGGTAATTTGGAACAGCGACTCTATGTTATAATACAACTATTTTAACGAGGTAAATTTACTCATTCCTTTAGGTATTCTCCCTGTATTATTGAAAAATAATAGATTCTAAAATTGGCCAAAAAGGTGGTGAGACCATTTAAACACGGTAATAATCGGCAACTGACTGCCCATAATAGTATCGACTTTTAGCCGCCAGTTGCACTTATAGAAAGCAAAAAAGACGGTGTATAGTATACCAGGTGGGTTTGTTGAAATTAAATCAAGACTTTACTGTTATTAGGAGAATAATCACCTTTTTACAGACGGTTCAAAGCACTTTACTATTATGTCTTCGATTATTATTAATAACCTGAATACAGTTTTATACAAGCATTTTAAACGGCAAATTTTCGAAGAAGTTTACTAATCCATCTATATTTTAGTATAAACGTCGATTTTTTGCCCATAGGGACTTTTTGGTTGAGAAAGTGACCTAATAAAAAGGGTCAGCATCGACAATAATAGCTGGTCTTTGGGATATCAACGTCGCCTTCATGGGAGTTGGTAGGAGGTTATGCTGTATTTTGTTTCCAGCTTTATTTTGAGACGGTTTTTCCCTCCTTTTCAACCGAAAACCACTGAAAACTAAAGCTGGTTTTAATTTTGCAGGACAGGCAATTTTATATGGGTTTTACTCAAGTTGAACCATGACAGAGTTGGAATGTACTTTTTGGGAGCTCAAGCGAACGACATGGTATAAGGACTGAAAATCCTTGTGTCGCCGGTTCGATCTCGACCCACACCACCACAAATATCAAGCCTTCCAGATTTCTCTGAAGGCTTTTTTGTTTTTTTGGTTGGACGAATTCCAATCTTCGTATCTATAGCACTTTAGTCCATAGAACTCGAAAGCCGCCATGTGTAAAATACAAGGAAACAATAGTGAATAAATATCTATATTTCGGATGAGAAATCATGCCCATGAAACTAGCAACTGTAGAACTAACTGGCTTTAGAAATTTCAAAAGTTCTGTCATTAATTTTCAAGAAAAGTCTTTGGTGATAGGGGCAAATGATGTCGGTAAAACTAATCTAATTTGGGCTATCCGCTTGTTATTGGATAAAGGTCTTACCGAGTATGACATCGAGCCAAGGGATTCTGACTTTTACGCGTACGAGGAAACAAACAACTTCACTATAAAGTTGCGGTTCACCGAAGTTACGGAGGACTGCGTTGTATCTAAACTTAAAGGACAAATTAGCGACCAAGATGAGTTGCTGCTAGTATTTGAGGGAGTACGGGATCCTGTTACAAAAGCAAAGAAGTATCGCCTGCTGGCGGGGCCGTCCGATGCAGGGCTCGAAGAAATTCAAGAACGCTTTTACCGAAAGGTGTTAAACCTCAGGTATATAAGCTGTAGACGTGACTTTCATAGCTACATTAACAAGGAAAAACACAACTTGTTATATCAGGCCAAAGAAAATAGGACTGAAGAGCAGGCGGCCGATGATAATCGATTAATAGGAGAAATTTCAACTAACTTGAAGGGGATAGATGAAAGAATTCCGCAATTAAGCTTTGTCGCCAATGCAACCCAGACAATCAATGCAGAGCTAAACAAATTGTCTCTACACCACCAACGCCAAAATATTGTTTTCAACGCTGGTACGTCCAACATTGATAATTTTATAGACGATGTATCTATTTCTTCTAAACGTGGTGATAAAAATCTATTGATTGGCGGCGACGGGAGATTAAACCAGGTATATTTATCATTGTGGGCGGCACGCAACGAAATATCCGAAGAAAATGTTCAAGAAGTGTCAATCATTTGCATTGAGGAACCGGAAGCTCACCTTCACCCACACCAGCAGAGAAAATTATCAGAATATCTTTCAACCTCTATCCATTCACAAGTAATAATTACATCACATTCTCCGCAAATTGCCAGTGAGTATTCGCCAAATTCAATTGTCCGACTTGTTGATCGTGGCGCCGGTGCATATGCAGCATCAAAGGGTTGCTCAGACATTATAGATGAAGCCTTTAGTGACTTCGGCTATCGTATGAGTATTATTCCCGCCGAAGCATTTTTCGCAGATGTCGTGTTATTAGTAGAGGGTCCGTCGGAAGAACTATTGTACCGTACTTTAGCGAAACAGATTGGAATTGACATTGATCGGTTGAATATGAGTATTTTAATGGTTGATGGAGTCGGCTTCAAAACCTTCATCAAAATATTGGCGGCATTAGAAATTGAGTGGGTTGTAAGAACTGACAATGACACTTTTAAGATTCCAAAGAAAGCAGAATATCGACGTGCTGGGGTTCAGCGCCTGATAAGTTTTTACAGACAAAATGGAAAGCCTGATGCAGCTTTCGAGGCCGTCTTGGCAGCGAACGAGGTTGCTTTACACGGCTTTGGATTGCCGGAGCCGCCTGCTACTACAAATAGTGCAAATGCTGTAATACCTGAATTGGAAAGGTTGAATCTTTTTCTATCAGTTGCAGACTTAGAAAATGATCTATATGCCAGCGAAATTAAGGCTGAACTGGACGAGTATTACGGAACAGGTAACGATGATGACGATGAAGAAATTTCAGATGATGACAATGTCGTCAGTAGAATGCAAAAAAAGAAAGCCATTTTCATGTATGAGTTTCTGAAGCAACACAAAACAAGTTTAAGTAAACTCAAAGACAATGCTATTGCAAATCCGCTGCATAGGTGTGTCGAAATTGTAAGCAGGTATCATGGAGCCGACTGAGCAACAGACAGAAATAATCAATCATGATGGAAATTCAGTTATCATTGCTGCGCCCGGTAGCGGTAAAACTTTCGTAATCTCGGAAAAGATCAAGCTAATATTCGAGAGTTTAGAGGGCTATCAGGGTGTGGTTGCGATTTCTTATACAAACAAGGCATCTAACGAATTACAGTCGAGATGCTTGGTAAAAGGAATAGATCCGAAAAGCTCATTTTTTGGTACGATAGATCGCTTTTTCATCGGTGAAATTATTATTCCGTTTGGGAAGCAAATTTTCGGTATTCCTAGTCGTCAAATTGAAATTATCAAAACAGATAGGTTGCCACAGGCGGAACAAGATAACCTCGATTGGCTCCACCGCAATCTGAAGTATATAGATATTGGCCAGAATGAGATTGAGGAACTAGCTAAGTATTTCAGGAACGGTCTGATATTAATGGAAGCAATTGGATTATTGTCCAACTTCGTGTTTCATAACTCTTTGGCATGTAGAAAATATCTAAGCTCACGTTATAAGTATATTTTTATAGATGAGTATCAGGATTCAGGGTCAAACCAACATGAAATATTTCTAGCAATAAATGCGCTTGGCATTGTCGGTATAGCAGTAGGAGATCTAAACCAGTCTATTTATGCGTTTTCAGGTAAAAGCTCGATCCACCTGGATAATTTGGCTGGGAATGAGGCATTCACCGTGTTCAAACTGGACAAAAATCATAGATGTCATACATCCATAATTAATTATTCCAATTACTTGCTTGATCCAGGAACAAAAATGCTGCCGACAGATTCAGAGCAAGTGTATTTTAAAAGAATAGACGGATCGGAGGTGGAAATTTCGCGATTTATTGACAGTAAGATAGCGGGTATCAAAAAGCACTTTGGCATAATAAATAATTCGGAGGTCGCAATCCTTGTAAGGGGAAATCGAACTCTGGAAATCATAGATGCTAGTCTACAGACACCGCACAAAATTTTTATTACCACAGATTTAGATACAAGCCTTAACGTGTGGTCTTCAATTTTTTCAAAGTTATTGCACTTTTCTTATGATGTGAATTATCGGTTTATGCAAGTCATAGAGGAGTTCAAGCTAATAGAAAAATTAAGACGTGCTGAGCTTGTATCATTGTTGAAATTGAAGAATGAAATTCGACAATTGTTTCAATGCAATCCTATCGACAAAAATGCAGTGATCGAGCGATTTGTAAGTGTTGCAAAAATTATTGCCCCGGTTTCCGAAAATGAAACATCTGTTGAGTTGTTGGATCAAGTATTATCGACTCCCAACCTATTAGCTACGTATAATCCAGCACTGAATAATGAACTGAGCATAATGACAATTCACAAGTCAAAGGGTCTTGAGTTCGAATTTGTTTTCCATTTAGATTTGTATGAATGGGTATTGCCGCAAAAAGGTCCTGGCCCAGATAACGATTGGGATCACCCTGTATATGATGATTGGGCACAGGATATTAATCTACATTACGTAGCAATTTCACGTGCAAAAAAGGCATGTATGTTAGTCTCCAGCACGCAGCGCACAAGGCGAGACGGTAAAGTAGTCTCGGCAAATGATTCTGAATTTCTCGCCTTCAACAATATTCAAAACTTATGGTATAAGCAACCTAAAGGGAAACCTTAACCTAATCTATACTTTTAGTAGCATGCACGAATACTGAGCATCCCTTAGGCTAACGCTGACATTATCAATTGGCAATACCAAAGGCGATTTGCCTATAACTTCTCTCATTTACGGGCGACAACTTGAGAATAGTTTGCTTTGGCCTTATCACCATTCTTTTACTGATAATCGTCTAGGTTTTGGTTGGTTAATGATATGCGGTGACGTAACTACCCAAGGCAGTATTGCCCTAGGCCATCTTATCATGACCTTGCAGGATAGATTGCAGTTAAACCCACCATATGACGGATTTTTTACGACAATATCGTAGTTTGGTTAATATCTCCAATTTATGACTGAACGCACTTGTAGATATTGCTCTTTAGATTATCCCCTAACCAAAAGGGGAAAACATGTTTTCCCCAAGGGGCTCGGTGGACAAGATGTGTATATGGATTGTGTGTGCGGCAATTGTAATCAGCTGTTCTCGACAATCGAAAGAGAGCTTATTCAAAAATCGCTTGTTGGTTTGATGCGAAGCGTTGAAGGCTTGAAAGGGTACGCGAGGGCTAGCGACAAACAAACTCCCTTTAAAGCACAGATATTGTTAATGGCTGATGAAACGAACTCTTATCTTTATGAAGTTGGCCAGTACCTTCAAATGCAAGTGTTTGTAAGAGCACAGGTAATTTTGTACCGAGATACCTTTCATATAGAGGCTGACTCAGAAGAAGGCAGAAATAATCTCCTAAAGACCTACAACAGTTGGAAGACTACCAATCTCAAAATGATAACAAGATTGCCAGATAAGGCTGGCGAAGATTTTGAATACGTCGAGTTTGGGCTTGGAAGCAGGGTTACCGCAGAAAAAAGAAAAAGTGAGAAGGCTATAAAAGACGCAATTATTTACCTCACGCTACCAAGCAATCATGACCTTTATCCAATATTAAGCCCAAGAATTTTCATTGACGATGATAAAAAGCTTCGCGTTAGGGCAAAAAGCGAACAAGAGGCCATTGCCTTTATAGAGAAGCTATTGACCGCCACGATGTCAAAGTTAGTACTGCATAGTTTCCCCGGTGAGATAAATAGGCAATCAATCGTGAATGTCGGATTTAGTTTTGATGCCTTTAAGTTCGAGCAGGCGATGGTCAAAATCGGTATCAATTGCTTGATTCATTATTTCAGAGAAGCTAGAAACAACACTGCAATCGACGATGCAATAGGTTTCATAATGAATGGGCACCCGTTGATAGAAAGACGCATCGACACTAAAAATTCCATTATTGACTCACAGCCGGAGACACATAATATCTTCTTTTTTCAACTTGAAAGAGCGTTTGACGTTAGGGTAAGTATGTTTAACGGCAGCCTTATTTTTGCCTTTTCGATTCCCGACCTACACCTTTTGAAAAAAGGTGAGTACAATAGACTTGTAATTGATTATAAAAAGCATATCAATAAATTTGAAACTCAGGGCGACTTTTTTGCTTCGTTTAAATGATTACAGTTACTGATAAAGGGTTGTTTTCATAGACATAAATTCTAGCAAAATGCAAATATTCGATCTATCAGCCAAGCCTGATGCAGCTTATAAGCTTGCAGAGACGATTAGCGAAGTGTTGATTTCCGATATTACGATTTACGAATTTCATCAAGAGGTAAATCCAGAAGGAATATTGAATTGCGAAAACGGCCATAGGCTATTTCGTGAAAAGACATCTAACTTTTACCAGAGATTTGTCTCTTTTGGCCTGTCCAGTCTTGATGAATTTCCAGCTATTATTCATATAGCGGTAAAAATTGGCGATCAGTGGTTTCTTGCAGAAGATTGTGGTAGCAATTATTACATGGGATACGGCCCTGGTGGGATTTACAGACTAAGAGAAGCAGCCTGCAAAAAAGGTGCATTATTGTTACACACAGACGCTGACTTCAGAAAGTGGGTAAACGGTATATCCCCAAAGAAGCATCTTAAAGAAGCACGCAAAGACAAGGAAGAAAATGATTTTAACAGAATAATAAAGCAGATGATGGTGTTCGCCTACACCGCTCAAGATCAACGGCAGACTTTTCGGCAAATGAAAGAGGAACAGTTGCGCGATTACATCATTCCGATCTTCACCTCAAGGTTCAAGGCGTATGGCGAAGTCAAATGTGGCGAAGGTAAAACCGACATTCGAATTGACGTTAAAAACTCTGACCATTCCTACATTTTTGAACTTAAAATTTGGAAGGGCGTAAAAACACTTCAGGATGCCATAGACCAATTACAACGGTACATCTCTTGGCATCATCACTTCGGGGGTATTGTAGTTTTTTACAAAGAGAATCAATTCACACAGACCTATAAAACAGCGACCGAATATTTAAAGGCAAATTACCAAACAATCGAACTTGACAACAGCCGAAAACAGGAATTGGCAGTTAAGTGCGCTTATAATAGTGATTCACAGAAGTTAATAACAATTCACTTTATCTTTATTTGCCTTAGCTAATCATAAACGACGACATTGGTAGGTATAAATCAACGATAATGGATGAAAACATCAGGTGGAAAGGGTACTTCTACCATCCATCAAACAAAAATGACCAGCTTCCGGGCTTGTTAACGTTCAATCAGAGCGATGGTATTGAGTTGGAGTTATTCGGCCACTTTGAAACTGTACGATCTGTATCATCCAGGGAACAGACGATTTTGCTTGGATTTACTTCCGAAGGCAAAAAGCTAACGCTGCTAAATTGCTTTGAGGACTCTCGCGGAATGAGCTTACCTGGGTTTCCTACTTCAAGCTACTCAGCTATATATCTATTCGTTGGTCAACATTTTGAGGGCGTAGATCAAATAGAATTCAATAGTTGTGCAATTGAATATCAGGATTTAAATTACTGGCTCGATATAAGCGGTTTTGAAGTTCCAAAATATAACTATGAAATAAACGAGTTAAACGTTACTTACCGCCAGCCAGATCGCATAACTTTTATGCTTAAAGAAGATTGGAAGGCTGAGTTTGAATTCGTATTCAATAGGCCATTCGAGTATTGGCAACCTCACTCTGAAGTTCGAATTCGCCAAGCACCTATATTTAAATTGATACCTAGTTCTTTAACATCGTTTAACGATTTTCACGAAACATACTCCAGCTTCAATTCATTCTTATCAATAAACTACTTTTCATACCCGAAGCAACTGTCCGTTACATTCTACATCGACAAAGAAGCCGACGATAAACATGGGGCAAACTTTATTAAAGTTGATCTATACTTTCAAAGAGGGGTCGACTTCAAAAACAAACGTCATGATAGCCGGCACCGATTCTTATTGGAATACAAGAACTATGGAGAACATTTTGATCAATTTGTAACACGGTGGTATGAACTGGAGGAAATTGTTGAGGCATCCATAAGTATTTTGACCGAAACATTGATGAATCGTGGAAACCCAATGGAGTTGCACTTCATCAGTTTAGTTCAGGCGCTTGAAAACTATCATCGCCGCGTAATCGATTCAAATAAAAAGAGTCTGAATATACGACTGGATGAAATTGTTAGCCGTCTTCCGTCAAAAGTTGCCGATGTGTTGCTTTCGAGCGAAATTGATTTTACTAAAAGAGTAACTAAAAATAGGAACTACTATACTCATTACTCGGAAGACCACAAAAAATTTGCACATTCAATTAGCGAATTGTTTGTATTATCTGAGAAATTGAAATTGATTTTGATTGTTTCGTTAATGATCGACCTAGGTCTTGCAGCCGAGAAAATTGAATTATATGTGCTCACTAAAGGCATGTATAATTTTAACCATATAATTGATGCAAAAAAGTACACAGAATTCATTCGCGAGAACGCGTGATCCATGAAAAACCTGGAACATATATTCTATCACGGGACGTCATCCATATTTCTTGATTCTATCAAGGCACATGGCCTTGGCGGCGTTAATCCCAACAAAGATTACCTCCTTCTAGAATTGTTGAAGTTTCTATTTGATGCTTGTGAAAAATTCTTGTTAAATGAGCCAGAATACTTAAAACTTAGACAAGCAACCCAAGCCATGGTTTTGCAGGCCTTTTTGCACATCCCTGATGGACCTAGGCCAGTCACTCACAACTTTAGACATGATAATATCTATTTAGCTTACAGCAAGCACAGGGCATTAGCGTATGCCATGCTAAATGAATTTGGCAGTGAAATTTTGACGCGTGCAGTTACGTTATACCGTCTGCTTGAGAAGGGCAATCGAAGTATCTATATTCCCGATGACATCAATCAAATACAGCTTGAAAAAGTAGCGGGTAGTAAGTACTTTCCGATATTAATCGAAATTTCGTCTGTTGACGAAAGTAGCCTTCGATTAGAAGACGGAAGGCAGCTTCAAAGCGTACTAAGTGAATTGTTATACGGTCGTTACTTTTACACTGATGAAAAGTTTCAGGCCCTTTCGCAACAACGCAACTTTGAGTTAGTACGCCCAGTTTCCCCAGAGAAACTCAGGTTTTTTCAAGTTTCTTTTCAGGGAAGCATCCACAATCAAGAGACCTTCTCCTACGAACTACTCGCAATGCACTAACAAGGGACATACCAAGCCAACTTCAACCTGCGCGCCAAGGGCTTTTCTACTCAACTAATACAGTCTCAAAAATGTTAGCCTCAGATCAATGATGTCTCTATGTAAACGAGAAAAGGAAAGCAGGGAATGTTGGTGCTTAAAGAACATCTATTATTCCGAAAGAGCCTCAATTATAGCTGGCGAAATTTATTTCCCAGGAGGAACAATCCTTTGAAAAGCAATTGGTTCGTTGTATGGCAAATCCATTTGTACGCTATTGTTGAATCGATGTTTCATCGTGTTAATTAGCTATCACATTGAAACAATATGATTGTTCCTATTCTGGAGAAATCGCATAAACAATAATCTACAGCTGCTGAGATAAATTTGAACGGCGTGAGTTGTTCGTAATTCTGTAGCCGAATATCTGATTTCGTCGTTGAAACTAGAGTGATACTTTCTGTTATAGCATGTATCTTGGAGCTACAATCTTCATTGCCTTAACAATGCACGACGAGCAGTTTGCTATCGCGCTCGGTAGAAAAATTATCCCCAGAGATTGTTGGTTCGTATTTCAACTAAATTCCATCTGAAGAAATGCAATATATGCTCCTTTTTAATATTTTTATGTAAATTGCAATACTTGAAAAGAGTCCTTGCCATATTGGTTCTGTGTTGCTACATGCTCTGCGCATTTGGCATCACGTTCTCATTTCACCACTGCAGGGGCAAGCTCAAATATGTAAACATACATTCGGAGAAGAAGAAGACGTGTTGCAAGAGCAAGAAGAAGATGCCGAAGAACTGTTGCAACACAGTGAAGATCGCTTTCAAAAAAGGCGACGACAACAGCCAGTCGTTTTTTTCATTCAAAACCAAACCCGCCGATCCTGTAAAGGGATTTATCCTCTACCAGGTTCCATTCCAAATTACCACACTGGGCGCGCAGATTGCTCCGCGAATAAACCCATTGCTGCGTCCGCCTCCATTACGAACGGGTGGCCTGCCATTATATATCGCCCATTCAGTCTACCGCATCTGATCAGTGTGGCTCAAAGCTCCGTGAGCTAACATTTTCGTATTGCCTCAACGGTAATACTCAATTCGCATTCATTGATCATACTTCATCCTTCAAATCTTAATAATGAAAAAGATATTTACAGCTGCCATGCTTGTTGCAGCATCTGCCATAGCCAATGCACAAACTACTGCTCCCAACTGGACTGCCAACGACTGTAGCAGCGCCAGCCACACATTGCATACCGAACTCGACAACGGTAAAGTGATAGTATTCGTATGGGTGATGCCTTGCGGATCTTGCGTGAATGCTTCCAAAACAGCATTTACAGCCGTGCAGAATTTTGCGACATCGCACCCGGGCAGAGTGCTTTTTTACCTGGCTGATGACCTGGGCGACGCCAGTTGTTCAGCGCTGAGCAGTTGGGCTACCAGCAACAACATTGGCGACGTTACCAAGATGACCTTTTTTGACAACGCCGGCAATGCCATTAACATGAATGGGTTTGGCAGCACAGGAATGCCAAAGGTTGTTGTGATGGGTGGAAACGACCACAAGATATTCTTCAACAAAAATAACAGCGCAGCAAACGATGCCACCGGCATCAACAACGCCATCGCGTCTGCTATAGATGCTGCAACAAGTGTTTCTGAGGTGGCATCGGCCATCAAATTTTCTGTGTCGCCAAACCCTGTAGCCGACAGGCTTACTATCAACTACAACAAACCAGTTAAGCAAGTTGTCATCACGGCGGTTAACGGGCAAGTTGTAAAGCAACTGGAGTTTGGCAGCAAGATGGATCCGGCTGTTGATATGACAGGGGTGACACCTGGCGTGTACCTGGTGAAAATAACAGGCGCGAATGGCGAATCAGGAATCCAGAAAATAGTAAAGCAGTAGTTATGAGGAAGAGACAGATCATAACAGGCACTATTGCGGCAAGTCTCGTTTTATATGCCTGCAAAAAAGAAAAACAGGACCCAACATACAACCCCACCGCCGCAACAGTTGAAGTGCCGGCGTATGTAAAAACGTACGTAGGTGAAGTGCCTATTCCTGCCGATAATGCGATGACGGCTGAGGGAATTGAACTGGGACGGAAGCTGTTTTATGAAAAAATGCTGTCCGACAATAGCACGATGAGCTGTGCTTCTTGTCACAAACAGGAGAATGCGTTTGACGATCCGCGTCCGTTCAGCGAGGGTACGCATGGTGCGTTTGGCGACCGGAACGCAATGGCCATTGTCAATGCAGCCTGGGATAAACACTTCTTTTGGGATGGCAGGCGCGCCAGCCTTGAGGGGCAGGCGCACGACCCGGTTAGCAACCCGATAGAAATGGCCAACAAATGGCCTGAAGTAGTAAAAAGGCTACAGAACAGCGAAGAATATCCCGACCTGTTCTTCAAAGCGTTTGGTACGAGCACTATAGACAGCACACTGGTGACCAAGGCCATTGCGCAGTTTGAACGCACACTGGTTTCTTTCAACAGTCCTTTTGATAAGTACTATTACAAAGGCGACAGTGCAGCTTTAACGCAACAGGAGAAGAACGGCTTTATGCTATTCACGGGCAAGGCAATGTGTAACAACTGCCACCTTACCAATACGCTGTTTACCGACAGGGAGATCAAAAACAACGGGCTCGACGAAAATCCGAAAGACCCGGGCCTGATGAAATTCACCGGCAACGCAGCCGACCGTGGCAAATTCAAGGTGCCGACGTTGCGTAACATCGGCGTTACGGCGCCTTATATGCACGACAGCAGGTTTGCTACGCTGGAAGAAGTGGTAGATTTCTACAGCAGCAAGGTGAAACAAAACAGCCCTAACCTGGACGAGCACATGCCGGATTTTGGCTCGGGTATTAACCTCACCCAGCAGGAGAAGACCGAACTCATAGCGTTTCTAAAATCGCTGACCGATAAGGAGTTCATCACTAACCCCAAATTCAGCGATCCAAACAACTAAAAAAAGAGCCGTATTTACTACGGCTCTTTTTTATTAATGTTTTTATTGATTGTAGTAAAGATTGTGAGGGTAATTAACACGACTTATGAAACAAACACTTAATTAAAACACTTTTATAGGTCTATGTGTTCTCCGTTTGCTGAAAGGAATTGTATAAACCTTTTCCAAAGTTCTGTAACAGTGGGAGCACTCGTGTGCAAGAACTTTGCTTATGAAACCATAGTTTATGGAAGCAAATACTAAACAGAAATATTATATTCCATTATCTGGCGTCGACAGCGAGCATTGTGCACTGATAGTAGATAAAGGCTTGGGTGAAGTTACCGACCTTCTGGACCACAAAGTGGAACTTAATAATCGTCGGGCGGTGATCACTACTGACAACGTCGAGGATGCAATCCCTAAGGCAGTTGCAACAATACGTGATCTGGGCTACGATGTAGAGACAGTCAAGAAAACCTACCCAGTCACCGGTATGAGTTGTGCCTCATGCGCAACTAGCGTTGAAAGCATGCTCAAGGCGCAACCAGGTGTCCTGAATGCATCCGTTAACTATGCGAATAGCACAGCTAGCGTTGAATATGTGCCTACAATTGCCCATGTTGAAGATTTTAAAAAGACTATTCAATCTATTGGGTATGATCTGGTGATTGATGAAAGTGACGAAGCCGCAGAAAGTTTAGAAACCATGCAGGCTGAGCATGCTAAAGCGTTGCGCAATCGAACCATCCTGTCACTTGTCTTTTCTGTGCCCTTGGTAATAATTGGTATGTTCTTTATGGATATGCCGAATGCTAACTATATAATGTGGGTTTTGGCTACGCCTGTGATATTGGTATTCGGCCGGCAGTTTTTCATCAATGCATGGAAACAGGCTAGACACCGTTCGGCAAATATGGACACGCTGGTGGCAATGAGCACGGGTATTGCTTATCTGTTCTCCGTGTTCAATACGCTGTACCCAGAATTCTGGCATAACCGCGGACTACATGCCCACGTATATTTTGAGGCTGCTGCGGTCGTGATTGCATTTATTCTATTAGGCAAGATGCTTGAGGAACGCGCCAAAAGCAACACCTCCTCTGCCATTAAAAAACTAATCGGATTGCAGCCTAAAACTGTCACAATTATCCATCAGGGTGGCCACCAGATGGAAATCCCGGTTGCACAGGTTAAGATTGGCGATTTGCTCCTTGCTAAACCTGGGGAAAAAATTGCGGTTGACGGAGTGGTGAGTTCCGGTAGTTCTTTTGTTGATGAAAGCATGCTGACCGGTGAGCCAATTGCAGTTAAAAAGGAATCTGGAGCCAAAGTGTATTCCGGAACCATTAACCAGAAAGGCAGTCTGCAATTTACTGCTGAAAAAGTCGGCGGCGATACTGTTCTGGCGCACATCATCAAAGCAGTGCAAGAAGCGCAAGGAAGCAAGGCGCCGGTGCAGAAGCTTGTTGATAAGATTGCTGGCATTTTCGTGCCGATTGTGATAGGCATTTCAGTTCTCAGTTTGATCGCCTGGGTGATCTTAGGCGGTGATAATGGTATTACTCAAGGCCTGATGGCTATGGTTACAGTGTTGGTTATCGCATGTCCTTGTGCACTGGGGTTGGCCACTCCCACAGCGATTATGGTCGGAGTAGGCAAGGGTGCTGAAAATGGTATCCTCATTAAAGACGCTGAAAGTCTGGAGCGCGCTTATAAGCTCGATAGTATTATTCTTGACAAGACAGGTACTATTACAGAAGGCAAACCGGAAGTGACAGATATCGTTTGGAAGGAAGGTGCTGAATCAAATGTGCTGTCCGCCATACTTTATAGTTTGGAGGCACAGTCAGAGCATCCTTTGGCTGACGCAGTAACACGTTATTTCGACAAATACAACGTTGCAAAAGTCGAAATCAATCACTTCGAAAGCATTACTGGCAAGGGCGTTTCCGGCATGTATCGCGGGAACCATTATCATGTTGCCAGTCTTAAGGCGATCAAAGAACATGGTGTCAAGGTCAATCCTGCCTTACAGCAAAAAGCTGATGCATGGCTCAAAGATGCTGCAACCGTTATATGGTTTACTGATCATACCCAAGCCCTGGCAGCCATTGCCATCGCTGACAAGATCAAGGAAAGCTCAGCAGAAGCCATTAAACGTTTACAAGAATTAGGTATTACGCCTTACATGCTCACTGGTGACAACCCGCAAACCGCGCAAGCAGTTGCCAGGAAAGTCGGTATTGAGCAATTTAAAGCAGAAACCTTGCCGGAAGACAAAGCAGCATTTATCAAGACATTGCAAAACCAGGGGCACGTTGTGGCTATGGTGGGGGATGGAATTAATGACAGCCAAGCTCTGGCACGGGCCGATATCAGCATTGCCATGGGCAAAGGAACTGATATTGCTATGGATGTTGCCCGTATGACGCTGATCTCCTCTGACCTGATGAGTATTCCGAAAGCAATTGCCCTCTCACGTAAAACGGTAGGGGTAATTAAGCAGAACCTGTTCTGGGCATTTATCTATAATGTGATTGGTATTCCGATAGCCGCAGGGTTGCTTTATCCCGTAAATGGCTTTTTGCTTAACCCCATGGTGGCAGGTGCAGCTATGGCACTCAGTTCAGTAAGTGTCGTAACCAACAGTCTCCGCCTCAAATGGAGTAAACTCTAGTCTGAAAATCTTGTAAACTTTTGTAGAAATTTTATAACAAGGCCTTTAATCAAATTCTGGAATTTTAAAGATTGAAAAATGGAAAAACTAACATTTAAAACGAACATCAATTGTAGTGGCTGCGTGAAAGCTGTGACACCGCACATGGAAAAAGCCAAAGGCATCAATATCTGGAAAGTTGATACCGACAATCCGAACAAAATTTTGACAGTGGAAGCAGAAGGTATTGATGCTGATGATATGATAGAAGTTATCGAAAAAGCAGGCTTCAAGGCAGAAACAATTAAATAGTCTATGAAAAAGGTGCTTCGTTGGTTTTCTAAGTTCTTTACGAAAAGCTGTTGTTCTTAATGGTATGATTTTTCTGCTGTTGCGCTAAACTTCATCAACATATGAAAAAAACAATTTTGCCGATATTACTTTGTCTGCTTCTTGCTGCCTGCAGTGACAATAGTAGTCGTACAGAGGAAACAAGTACCACCACTGACACGCTTGTGGCACAGTCTGCGCAGACAGCGCCAACCGACATCCCTGGCGCGATGAAATCCAGTATGGATAAAATGACTAGCGAGTTGAAAAGCTATCAACCGAGTGGCGATCCGGATCATGATTTCGCATCGATTATGCGGATCCATCACCAGGGTGCCGTGGAAATGATGCAGGCGTATCTGCCGGGTGCTAAAGATGAGATGTTGAAGACTATGACGCAGAACGGTATATCAAAGCAACAAAGCGAGATTGGTGAATTGGGGACATTTCTGAATGGTCATCAGCCAGGAACGCAAAAAAGCTCCTACGGTAAAGATGCAGCGCAGATGGTGACGGATATGATGGTGATGGAGACTACGCCACAGGATCTAGATAAAGCTTTTGCAACGATGATGGCGCCACATCATGAAAGCGCTGTTCATATCAGCCAGATGTTTCTCAATCATGGCAAAGATGAGAAGTTGAAAGCAATGGCAAAGAAAATAGCCAGTGAGCAACAAAAGGAAACTGACGAACTGAAAAAATGGCTGCAAGAGCACCCATAATAAACTAAGTACGATGGAAAAGCACACATCATCATTGGCACATCAGACTCATTATCCGAAGCTTGCGCTCATGGTGGTGCTGTCGTTCATCGCAATGTATGTCCTGATGTATGCAATGGTTGATAGGTTGGATAATGTGCTACCTAATATTAACCAGTTTTATATGGCAGGGCTAATGACCAGCGCAATGGTTCTTATAGAGATCGTCATCATGTCCATGATGTATCACAATCGTAAGCTAAATATTATCATTGTCGTTCTAAGCCTGCTTGCCCTTATTGGCTGCTATGCGGGTATCCGTCAACAGATTGGAGTATCGGACAAGCAATTTCTGAAATCAATGATCCCGCATCACGCAGCAGCGATTTTGATGTGCAAGTCTGCTGATCTGTCTGACCCGGAAATCAAAGAGCTTTGCAAGGATATCATGGCAGGACAACAAAAGGAAATCAATCAAATGCAGACTAAATTGAAAACCTATTAAAGGAATATCTGAAACGTTTTATCTCCATATTACTTGCAATCAGCATCCTGTTTGCTAATACTGGTTGGGCATTAACGGCGCATTACTGTATGGGCGAAAAGGTGAGCACCAATTTGCGCCATGCAGGCTTACCAGATCAGGAGAAGCACAAATGTTCGAAATGCGGCATGGAGAAAGCCGACTCAGATAATGGCTGTTGTCATGATGAAAAAGTTGTGATCAAGGGCGCAAAAGAAGCTCTCTCTGGATTGCCTTTTATCCAAGTGACGCTAGGCATCGCCGATGTGCTGCCTCCTAATTTTACATTAAATTCCGATAGCCTTCCAGTTTACACGCCTTACCAGGTAACTTCTTTCCAGCCTGCTGGGCCGCCGGGATATTCAAGCCAACCGCTCTTTATACTCAATTGCATCTTCCTGATTTGATTTTTTGTTGAATGCCTATAATGAACATGACTACTTAGGTCGTGACAAAACTATTATTCAGCAACAAATCAAACGTAACAACATGAAATTCCTTCTTTTAGGCTTCACTGTCACGCTATTTTTTGTCTCCTGCGGTAATGGAGATGCTTCAAAAACTACAACCAAAGACCAGGCTATGCCTCCCGTTGCTGCCGACGCAAACTACATTCCACCGGCTGGCGTCGACGCCAAAGTAAGTGCATCACTCAATCCGCTGATGAACGGCTATTTGGAGATGAAGAATGCTCTGGCTGCTGATAACAGCGAGGACGCAGCGAAAGCAGGTCAGGTCATGGTGGATGCACTCAACAGTGTAGATACGACGGGCATGACGCCAGAACAAAAGGCCAAATACAATAGCATCGCCGGCGATATTCGCGAACACGCCGAGCACATTGCCGACAATGGTGGTAAGATTGACCATCAGCGCATGCATTTCAATATGTTGAGTGACTACACGTATGAGATCGCCAAGATGTTTGGCGGGGGCCGTAAACTATACTTAACACATTGCCCAATGGCACGCGAAGGCAAAGGGGCAAGTTGGCTCAGCGAATTTGAAGCTATCAAAAATCCCTATTTCGGCAATGAGATGCCGGAGTGCGGCGAGGTGAAAGAAGAATTGAAGTAATCGATTAATTCAAAGACAATTAATTAACTCTTCAAAAGCTTGCCGCGATGAGAATGATTTTGCTAGGAAATGACATGAAAAGAAGTACAATGAAAATCAGTTTTTGGTTTATCTGCGTGATAATTGCTCTGCTGCCGGTTTTTGCACTTGCACAAGGCACAAAGACAATCTATACTTGCCCAATGCATCCTGAGGTGCAACGGGCCGGTCCTGGTAAATGCCCAAAATGCGGAATGACACTAGTCAAGAAAACTGTTAAGGTCAAAGCACCTGCGGCAACGCCTAAGCCCAAAGCTACGCCAACACAACCCAAAGCTCAACCCAAGCCTGCTTCTAAATCTAAGCCAAAGGCACCTGCGGCAAAGCCGAAAGCTCAGCCTAAGCCCGCTGCTAAGTCGAAAATAGAAACTCCAGTTGATCCTCATGCAGGTCATAAGATGGAAACTAAACCGGCGACAAAAAGTGTTGACGAAAGTGCAGAAACTGATCAAGCTGATGAGCAGCAAGGGACGGAACAAATGCCTAAACTAGTCGGTGTCGTAAGTGCTCCTCCTCGTCGCTTAGTACGCTATGATCTGCATGTACAGGATACTATGTTACCCAAGATTTCTGGTAAAGGTATGCGCCACGCCATTGCAATCAATGGCACTATTCCAGCACCTACACTCTACTTTAATGAGGGCGATACAGCAGAAATTTGGGTTCACAATCACATGCACCATGAAACTTCAATTCACTGGCATGGCTTGATTCTCCCAAATACAGAAGATGGCGTGCCTTATTTGACTACCGCGCCGATCAAGTCGCATAAATCACATAAGTTTTACTTTCCCATCGTACAAAGCGGCACTTTCTGGTATCACTCCCATACGATGAACCAGGAACAAGATGGGATGTATGGCATATTCATCATTAATAAGCGTGAAGAACCTGCTTATGAGCAATTGCCTATTCTGCTAAGCGATTGGTCTGACTACCAAGGAGATGAAATTGAACGTAGTCTGCATAATCAAACTGATTGGTTTGCTATCAAAAAGGGCTCGGTACAGAGCTATTCGGAAGCCATCGCTGCGGGACATTTAAAAACCAAACTGACGAATGAATGGAAACGCATGTTAGCAATGGATGTAAGCGACGTCTATTATGAACGCTTCTTAATCAACGGGAAATCCAGTAATGAACAACCCCAATATAAGGCAGGTGACCAAATCCGATTGCGTGTTGTTAATGGCAGTTCTTCTACCTATTTCTGGCTAACCTGGGCGGGCGGCAAAATAACCGTGATCTCCAATGATGGCGCAGATGTTGAACCCGTCGAAGTTGACCGCCTGATTATGGGTGTTGCGGAAACGTATGATGTGTTGGTAACGATTCCCGATGATGGGCATAGCTATGAGTTTCTGGCCACATCGGAAGACCGCACCAAGAGTGCCTCACTCTGGCTCGGCAGCGGCACAAAAGTCATTGCCTCCCACCTGCCCAAGCTGAAGTATTTTGAAGGAATGAAGATGATGAACTCCATGATGAAGGTAAATGGCGATATGAAGCCGATGGAAGGCATGCAGATGACTAACCAGGTGATGGATATGAATACAGTGATGTACCCGGAAATCACCGGGGGCTCGGATGATAAATACAGCAATGTTGTCAGCGAAAGCACTGGGGAAGAAGAAAGCGAGGATGCAGCCTCTGAAGCTGCCGATCCGCATGCCGGCCATGGAGGACATTCTGGACATGACATGCAAAATATGGCAGAGGGTGAGCAAGAAACCGATAGCGCTGACCACGCTACTATGGGACATGGTCAATATGTTGACGGCAAGTGGCAGGATATGAATAGCGGTCCCGATGGTATCAAGACACTCAATTATGGCATGCTTAAAGCGCCAGAGAAAACCACTTTACCAAGTTGGCCGACACGGACAATTCATTTTGAATTAACAGGCAATATGAATCGGTATGTTTGGTCAATGGATGGCAAAACCGTTTCAGAAGCTGATGTGATCAAAATACGTAAGGGTGAAAACATCCGCATGGTAATTGTCAACAACACTATGATGCGTCACCCCATGCACTTGCACGGACACTATTTCCGTGTGCTTAATGAGAATGGTGAATATTCCCCGCTGAAGAACGTCCTCGATATTATGCCGATGGAAGTAGATACCATCGAATTTGCAGCGACCGAGAGTGGCGACTGGTTTTTCCACTGCCACATTCTTTATCACATGATGAGTGGCATGGGCCGGATATTTTCCTATGAAAACTCACCTCCTAATCCACAGCTTCCTGATCCTAAATATGCCCGCCGGAAACTGTTTCACGATGACCGTAAATTCTACCTAAAAGCGAATGTGGGTCTTGAGACAAACGGAAGTGACGGTGAAATTCAATACGCAAACACGCGATGGATAGCGGCAACACAATGGCGATTAGGCATTAAGCCTGAGTATGGCTATGAGAGCGAAACCTATGTAGGTCGTTATTTAGGCAGGATGCAATGGTGGCTACCATTTATTGGCTTCGATTATCATCATAACAGCCGCGTCAAAAAACCAGGTCAGCCTGGTTATGAAGAGGAACTCAATCTTTTCGGGCAGGAAAGCAATCAGGCTAACCGCCAAACAGTAATGGCCGGCATTCGCTACACTCTACCAATGCTGGTTAATGCAGAGGCCCGTGTGGACGGCTTGGGTAAATTTCGCTTCCAGTTAGAGCGCGAGGATATTCCGGTTACCAGTCGCCTGCGTCTCAATCTAATGGCAAACACCGACAAAGAGTATATGGTAGGCTTTCGTTATGTAGTTGGCAAGTATTGGTCACTTTCAACGCACTATGACAGCGATATGGGTTTAGGCGCGGGTATTACAATAACTTATTAGCAAACAACTTTTAACGATTAAAAACTATAGCATGAGTCATGAAAAGAATCAGAAATTGATCGACGCACTATCAAAGTGCGTAGCTGAGTGCAACCATTGTGCGACTGCCTGCTTACAGGAACAAGATGTAAAGATGCTGGGAAGATGTATCCGCCTTGATCTGGATTGCGCCAAAATCTGTGAAGCAGCACTAGGGTATGTTTCAAGAAGATCTGAGTTTACCAGTGCGGTTATAAAGCTATGTGCGGAAATATGTTTGGCATGTAGTCAAGAGTGTAGAAAACACAGCCATCAAATGGAGCATTGTAAGCGATGCGCAGACGCATGTGAAGCTTGTGCTGCAGCTTGCAACCAAGGATAGGGAAATAATATTGTCTGTATATTATTACTTCTGTTTCATCGCATAAAACACTAAACTATGTTTTCAAAAAGTTGTTTATTTAGCACAATTCTCATTTGTAGCCTGTTTAGCACAGGATGTAGCTCAAATACGCAAAACAATTCTGACACCGCGGTTGACACTATGGCACAGCCGATATTAGATACAACTGATCATCGCATGGATGGGTTGAGTGCAGACACCTATACTGGTGCTATATACTCAATGATGAAAAAAATGAAAGCAGTGCAAATGACCGGAGATTTTGATATAGACTTCGCAAAAACAATGATCGAACATCATCAGGGAGCTATTGACCTTAGCAAGATCGAGTTGAATACGGGCAAAAACGAGGAACTTAGGGCTATTGCACGAAAGATCATTGATGTACAATCAAAGGAAGTCACAGAACTCAAAAACTCCCTTCAGGGTTACCAGGCATCAGGGATGAAGCATGGAGAAGGAGAATTGAAGCAATCTATGACCGCCATGGAGCAAAAGATGAAGGATCTTAGGACTACAGCCGATCCAGATTCGGATTTTGCAATCATAATGACGATGCATCACCACGAATCTATTGACATGGCTAAAAAAGAGCTTACGAACGGAATGAGCGAGAAGCTAAAGCAAACGGCAAAGAAAATTGTGGATAGTTCCAGTCGCGAAATCAAAGAGTTTGAGAAATTCGCGAAGTAGCGCTGTTGTTTAATTGTCTCGTTAAAACGTCATTTCCGCACAACATGTTGTGTTCCAAATAAGTATAGGTTTTTGACTAGTGTCAGATAAAGCTTGATCGTCAGCGTAATATTTTTAAAGGTCGTCTTAACAACGACCTTTTTTGTACTTGTGATCAGCGTCATTAAGTGAACTAATAAAGGTCATCAGTCAAAAACAATATTGTTTCAATTTTTGGACATTGGCTGTCGGCCATGCCTAAAAGCAGCAGTTACAATAAGCTATACTATGAAACATGTTAGGCTAAGTCTCTTGATTTTCTCCGCATACGTCGCCGTTATGGGGAGCGTGCTGTTATTTGCGCCTTTGGCAATTTTACCAATTTTTGATTTGCCAACTGCCGGGGATGTTTGGATTAGACTGTTGGGATTTGTGCTATTATCCTCATCGGTATATTATATCGGTGCCGCGCGTTTAGGCTTTACACCTTTCGCATGGTGGACGGTATACACACGAGCCTTTGCACCTGTATTAATCGTAATTTTAATTGCTATGAAACTTGCGCCCATTCAGCTGATCTCTTGTGGGATCGTTGATGGTCTGGGCGGTTTGTGGACCTATTGGGCGTTAAAGAAAGCACAGGATGATTAGCAAAGCAATTACATGGGCACTTGCAAACCGAGTTGTTGTTCTGATAACTGCAGCTGTTCTTATTATTTATGGCATTTATGCAGTTCAGAAAACGCCTGTTGATGCGATACCGGATTTGTCCGAGAACCAAGTGATTATTCTT
Source organism: Polluticoccus soli (assembly GCF_029269745.1). NCBI lineage: Bacteria > Pseudomonadati > Bacteroidota > Chitinophagia > Chitinophagales > Chitinophagaceae > Polluticoccus > Polluticoccus soli. Next base: position 1,701,274 of record NZ_JARJHT010000001.1, read on the forward strand.
ACAGAATGGATGGGGAAAGACCCATTGATCATTGAGGATCAGGTAACATACCCTTTGGTGAGCAATTTGCAAGGTGTACCCCGTGTTAAGAACATCCGTGCCAATAGCATGTTCGGCATGAGTTTCGTTTTTGTGATTTTCGAAGACGATGTAGATATATACTGGGCTCGAACACGTGTACTGGAGCGGTTAAATTATGCTCAACGATTATTGCCAGAGGGAGTGACCCCAACCTTAGGTCCTGACGGCACAGGATTAGGCCATATTTATTGGTATACGCTCGATGCCCCTGGCTATGACCTTGGCGAGCTTCGTGCCTTGCAGGACTGGTACATTCGTTTTGCCTTGCAAACTGTAGAGGGCGTCAGCGAGGTGGCATCATTTGGTGGTTTTCAAAAGCAATACCAGATTGCCATTGATCCTATAAAGCTCACCTATTACGGCGTAAGTCTGATGGAGGTCGTTGCAAGAGTTGAGGCAAGCAACAGCGCTATAGGGGGTAGGAAAATTGAGCAATCTGACATGGGTTATATCGTCAGAGGCACAGGATACATTAGGGACATCAAAGAAATAGAGAATATAGCTGTAAAGGTTAACAATTCGGTTCCGGTACGAGTAAAGGATATAGCAGACGTGCAAATGGGAGGGGAATTAAGGTTGGGCATAGTTGAAGAAAATGGCGAAGGAGAGAAAGTTGGTGGAATTGTAGTTATGCGGTACGGTGAGAACGCCAAAGATGTTATTGACCGCATAAAAGAGAAAATTGTCGATGTTCAAAAAGGCTTGCCACCGGGAGTGAAATTTAAAGCGGCTTATGATCGTTCTGACCTGATCGAAGCCACAATCGCTACATTAAAGGATGCAGTTATCGAGGAAATCATTGTAGTCGCTATCGTGTTGTTCCTGTTTTTACTCCATATACGAAGTGCTTTGGTTGTAGTGATCACTATTCCAATGTCTGTTTTAATCTCATTTATCCTGATGAAATTGTTTGGCATAACCTCAAATATAATGTCTCTGGCAGGCATAGCACTTGCTGTAGGTGATTTGGTGGATGCTGGGATAGTCATGGTTGAAAATGCAATGAAATCAATAGGCGAAGACATTTGATATATGCTTACTAACGAGGAACGGGAATTACGCATAGCCAAGTCGTCAAAGCTGGTCGGGAAAGCAGTTGTAAACTCGATATTGGTTACTCTAATTTCTTTCAGTCCTATTCTGTTCCTGACCGGGCAAGAACATAAGCTGTTTTCACCACTGGTATGGACGAAAACGTTCGCCATGATCGGCTCCGCGTTTGTCGCAGTATTCTTAGTGCCTGTTTTGATGGTATTTCTGTTGAAGGGCAACATCCGTCCGGAAAGCAAGCATCCCGTTTCCAGATTTTTTATCCGGCTCTATTCTCCCGTAATTCGATGGTGCCTCCGACGAAAACTCTTAACACTGTTGCTAAGCTTGCTGCTTGTAGTTGGAAGTATCCCACTTGTCATGAATTTGGGCACTGAATTCATGCCCTCATTAGACGAAGGTTCGTTACTTTTTATGCCCGTTACACTGCCTGACGTGTCGAACTCGGAAATAAAAAGGATTATGCAGGTTCAGGACAGGATAATTAGGCAAACACCTGAGGTAGTTGAGGTTCTTGGAAAAGCTGGCAGAGCTAATACGGCTACTGACAATGCGCCCATGAGCATGATTGAAACCATAATCCTTCTTAAGCCGCAGTCAGAGTGGCGGACGGGGATGACAAAAAATGACATCATCAACGAACTTAACAGCAAGTTGCAAATTCCGGGCGTTATTAACGGGTGGACACAGCCGATAATAAATCGCATAAACATGCTTTCGACCGGCATTAGAACTGACGTCGGGATAAAGATCTACGGACAAGACTTAAACACAATTAACGAGCTCGCTCAGAAATTCAGAAAAGAACTTGAAGGACTAGAAGGAGTGGTTGATTTGTATGTAGACCCGATTGTAGGCGGAAAATACATAGATATCGACGTGAATAAAGCTGAAATCGGACGATATGGGTTGACCGTAGATGAAGTGAATATGTTTATCGAAGCAGCGGTTGGTGGTGTCAATGCAACAACTACCATAGAAGGGAGGCAACGTTTTTCCGTAAATGTGCGGTTTGCACAAAATTTCCGTGAAAGTATTGAGGACCTAAAGCGGATGCCAATTCAAACAATGGAATATGGACCTGTTCCGTTGGGTGCTGTTGCTGATGTGTCTATTGCAGATGGTCCACCTATGATTACATCCGAAAATGCGATGCTGCGTGGCACGCTATTGTTTAATGTGCGAGACAGAGATTTGGGCAGTGCCGTTAATGCTGCAAAACAGCGTCTTGAGACGTCTTTAAAGGCTTTGCCTAAAGGGTATTACATACAATGGAGCGGTCAGTATGAAAATCAGGTAAGAGCAGAAAAGAGACTCATGATAATAATCCCTATTGTGCTGTTGGTTATAATGGTCATTTTATATTTCACGTTTCATACCATACGCGAAGTCCTGATTGTCCTTACAAGTATACCAGTTGCTTTAGTCGGCGGAGCGTACTCCCTTCATTTTTTTGGCGTCAACTTCTCAGTAGCAGTTGCTGTGGGATTTATTGCGCTATTTGGAGTGGCAGTGGAGACCGGTGTTCTTATGCTGGTATACCTTAACAATTCCCTGTTCAAAAAGAGCCTCGCCGTAACAACCGAAGGACGCACAATCACAAAAGAAGATATCGAAGATGCTGTTTACGATGGAGCAGTACTGCGGCTAAGGCCAAAGCTGATGACAGTCGTAGTCGATATTGTTGGTCTAATGCCGGTGTTGCTAGCTACAGGAACAGGAAGTGACGTTATGAGGCCAATTACAATACCATTTGTTTTTGGACTGATTACGTCAACGCTTTTTGTTTTGATTGTTCTCCCGGTAATGTACTCGATGTTTAGAGAACGGGAACTGGAAAAATACGGGACGCTAAAATTAGCTGAGTTGAATGATTAACAGAAAACGATATCGATTATGCTTGCGAACGGCAATTGTCGTGGTTACGGTCTCACTTGCCGGCACGGGTTATGGACAAACAACATTGTCTCAACTGCTCGATTCTATTGAATATTCAAATCCCTCGCTAAGGATGTATGATTATGACATTCGGTCGATGGAAGAAGCTGCCAAGGGTGCACGTAGCTGGATGCCTCCCGAAGTTGGGGCTGGCTTTTTCATGACCCCATATAACCCTAAATACATAAAGGGCATGGAAGATGACATGGGTAATACTGAACCGGGTATGGGACAGTTTATGATTAGCGCTCAGCAGATGCTACCCAATAGAAGAAAACAGAATGCCGAAGCAGCGTATATGAACGCCATGCCTCGGGTTGAAAGGGAACGGCGGTTGAACACGTTAAATCAACTACGGGCGGATATAAAGAAGAACTACTTTCAATGGGCTATCGAATTGCGGAAACTCAGGGTTTTGGAGGAGAATGAGAAGCTTTTGCAGTTCATGATCCAAAGCGCAGAATTGCGCTATAAGAACGGTTTGGACAAAATAAGTGCTTATTACAAGGCCAAAGCTGCGCAAGGGAATGTGCAAACTATGCGTGTGATGACGGAGAATGAAATCGAGCAGCGGAGAATTACAATTAATACAATTCTTAACCGCGACAAAAGCATGAAATTCAATATCGATACCACGATACAACTTCGGGATTATGGAAATTATCAAATAGACACAGCCGAAATCGCTGTTTCCCGAAGTGATATACGAGCGATAGATCGTGATATTCAACTTAATGACCTGCGTATTTCTAGTGAAAAGGCAAAGCTCCTGCCGGAATTTGGCATAAAGTATGATCACATGATTGGACTTGCTCAACAACCGGCACAATTTACTTTAATGGGAATGATGCGTGTCCCGATTGCGCCCTGGTCTTCCCGAATGAACAAGGCGAATATTGAAAGCTATAAATGGCGTACTCAAAGTTTGCAGCAGCAAAGGCAGATGTTACTAAATGAAGCAACGGGCATGACACAGGGAATGTTGAAAGAACTTCAAGCCAGGCAGAAACAGATTGCCTTGTACGAACAGAAAATTATCCCGGCTCTTCGGAATAATTACGCAACATTCCAGATTGCCTACGAGCAAAACACTGAAGAGCTGTTTATGCTTTTCGACGCATGGGAAACTTTGAATATGACACAAATCGAGTATTTAAACACTCTTAAAGAACTATTCAACACACAGGTTGAATTGGAAAGAATTTTAGAACTGAATAATTGATGTCTCGCCTAACTCACATTGGGATTTTACTCGTCGTTCTCTTAGGGACGATCACGGTCGCGTGTAAACGCACCACAAAAACTACCCATTCGGAGCATAGTGACGAGAAAGTGCAATATACTTGTCCTATGCACCCACAGATAGTAAGGGATGCACCAGGTTCTTGCCCCATTTGTGGAATGGACCTTGTCAGAAAAGAAACAAAAGCTAGAAAGCACACCGACATCACACTAACTACTCTTCTCAAACCTACCAACGAGTACGTGATAGCAACTATTCCAACAACCACGGTGCAGTATCGGTACGAGCCAATGGAGATTGACGCTGTTGGATACACGGCCTATAACACATCTTCTATCGGCATTATCTCTTCGCGAATCACCGGTAGAGTTGAACGGCTTTACGTCAAGTATAAATATCAACATGTTTCTAAAGGACAGAAAATAATGGACGTATATAGTCCTGAACTTTTGACGGCACAGGAAAATTTGCTATTCCTGGTTAAAAATGACAGGTCGAATCAGAGTCTTATCAACTCTGCCAAACAACGCCTATTACTTCTCGGAATGTCTCAGGCTCAGATAAACAGTATTATCACGGCACGAAAGACGATTTTTCGTGTGGCGGTTTTTAGCAACTACAGTGGTCATATCCACGAAACTCAAGTAGAAAATGCCTCTATGGGATCATCATCTCAAGGAACTGAGATGTCGCAACGGCAAATAACGGATGAATTGAGCCTTAAAGAAGGGATGTACGTTGAAAAGGGCAAGGCAATATTTTCAATATTTGACCAGTCAAGACTTTGGGGTGTGCTCAATATTTATCCTGCAGACCAGCCATATATAAGGATTGGTCACAGCGTTCGCGTAACACCGGAATCTGCTCCAGCTAATGATTTTAGAACAACAATTAAGTATATCGAGCCATTTTTTAGAGAAGGAAGCCAGACTGTCACTGCTAGAATCGATATACCAAACGTTGGACATGCCATTCCCGTTGGTAGTCAGTTGAAGGCTACCATTTTTACGCAACCACACGCCGGCTGGTGGTTGCCCAAGGCATCTGTCTTATCTCTTGGTATCGACAAAATAGTTTTTGTCAAAAAAGGGCCAGGCTTTGCCGTTCAGAAAATAGTTACGGGACACGAGCATCCGAACTGGATTCAGATAGTAGAAGGCGTTGATGCAAGGGACTCAATTGCAACAAATGCACAGTACTTAATTGATAGTGAAAGTTTTATCGAAATAGAAAATGAGCAGTAATAGATATATCGCAGTGGTAATCTTGATTTTAGTCGCTTTGTTGTCATGTAAGACAAAAAAGACTACTACAGTCACACAAGACATTTATTACACCTGTTCGATGCATCCACAGATAATTTCTGACAAGCCTGGTAAATGTCCTATTTGCCATATGGATCTGATTGCTGTGTCTAAATCAAAAAAAGATGCAACCGATGAGATAATGTTATCGGATCAGCAAATTCAGTTGGGAAATATTCGGGTAGACACGCTCAAACGAAGAATGTTTGGCAATCAGGCTGTATTCACAGCGGTCCTCGCAATTGACCAAAATAGGCTGAATGCGGTGAGTTCCAGAGTAAAGGGCAGGATTGATAGACTCTATTATAGAAATGTTGGAGATTATATCGCGAAAGGTGCACCAGTTTATGAAATTTATGGCGAAGACCTAAATAACGCAAAGCAAGAGTATTTATTAACCTTGGAAAAAAGGAGGGTGCTTGGCAATAGTATTGTAGATTTTGAAGACCTCATTCAAAGTGCGCGAAACAAGCTGGTTTTATGGGGAATGACTGACGGACAAATAAGGCAATTGCAACGAACAGGGAAGAGTTCGCTAACCACTACTTTTTACAGTCCATATGCGGGTTACGTAACTGAAGTCTCAGCCTTAGAAGGACAATATGTTATGGAAGGTGGCACTATTTTTCAATTGGCTGAATTATCAAACTTATGGGCCGAAGTTCAGGTTTACACCGCACAGTTGGCACAAGTAAATCGAAACGCAGCAGTAGAGATAAGAATACCAGGAATGCCAGATCTTTTGATATCCGGGAAACTAGAGTTTTTCAATCCAGAAATTAAGGGTGTGTCCCGCATGACACTTTTACGTGTCTCAGTTCCCAATTATTCACACAAGCTTCGACCTGGAATGCCTGCGTACGTTTTTATAAAGGGGCGCTCTACAAATTCGATCACCTTGCCCTTAGACGCAGTTATCAAGGATAGTCGTGGGGCTACTGTTTGGCTTCAGAAGGACAAAAACACATTTAAAAGCCGAATGGTAACTCTTGGCACTGAGGGTGAGGGCGTAGTGGAGATAAAGGCCGGCCTCGACACGAATGATGTTGTCGTAACCAGCGGAGCTTATCTTGTCAATAGCGAGTTTGTATTTAAGATGGGTGCTGATCCGATGGAAGGGCACAAACATTAATTTCTCTTTGTGAAGCAACCAGGTACACTACCGTCGACCAATATTAACTAAAGCCTCCGGCGAGCGCTGCCGTTTTTCTGTCATGGTTGTAGTTTCATGAACAACAGGACTTGTTTTGCTGAATAGGCGGGCATTTTACGGTGCCGTTACTACAAAATACACAACAATCACCTTTTATCGGCTTAAGACGAGTTTTGCACTGCTCGCATTCGTAAAAGAACTGACACGCATCAGTCGGCATAGTTTCTTCCTTCTTGTGGCCGCAAATGGGGCACGTAATTACTGATTGTAAAATTATAGTTTGTTCCATTGTATTTGTTTAGTTACAGGCAGACTCTTCACATTGTTGTTTTATAGTAGCGGCTATCATAAGTCTATCTTTATTGCATTCGCCGCAGCCTGTTTCCTTTCATCAATTACCTTCGCATAAACCTGCGTTGTTTTAAGATGTTTATGGCCGAGCATTTTTTGAACAGTGTATATTTCAACTCCCTTCGTCAGTAACAATGTTGCATAGGTATGCCGAAAATTATGAAAGGTGATGTCTTTTGTTACGCCTGCCTTGGCCACCCATTTTACTAAATGGGCATTCATATAGGCGGAGTATTTCAAACCAGTAAAGACTTTGACATCTTTAGCGCCTCGCTCCCCTAAGAGCTCAAAAGCCTGGTCGGAAATGGGTTGCGTTTCTACGCCCTTCGTCTTTTGTTGCCTGAACTGGATAAAATATCCTCTGTCTTTACTATGCTGGACTTCACCCCAAACCAGCTTTTCAATGTCGGAAAAGCGCAAACCGGTTAAAGCTGAAAAGATTGCTGCTTGTTTAAGAACGGGTACTGTGCATTCAGTTTTTGCCAGCTTGTTTAACTCTTCTATAGTAAGATATTGCCGGTTTGTTTCTTCCGGTTTAATGCTTTCTATTTTGCCATTAATGTCCGTTTCCAGATATCCATCTTTAAAGGCCTGCTTCAGGGCTGCTTTCAACTTATTGAAGTATGAAACAGTTGAATTGACAGACAGGTTTACCTTATGGCTGCGCTTTGATTTGACATTTGAAAGAAACTCTTTGAACTCATTACAAAAGTCTACGGTCAGGTCAGAAAATTTGAGCTGGCCTCCCGTAAAATCTACCAAGTAGTTCAAAGCTGAAAACCAGTTATCATAGTTGGTACCCGCTCTCTTTTCGGCCAACGCCTTGAAATACGCAACAAAGTCAGCTTTTTGTTTAGTACCTGATAAAAAGCCATACTCACCTTTTACAATCTCCAGTTGCCTTTTGGCCCTGATATTCTCGGCTAATTCTAAGGTTTCCCTATTGTGTTTTTTATCCACCGGTGTTTTCGCCTTATCATATATATACATGCCCAAAAACTCCCTTCTGGTTGGTTTGCCGTTTCCCGGGTTCGGTATTGCAGGATAGAAGTCAAGGTAAAGGCTTTGCCTTGCCCCAGATATTGGTTTTTGCCTGAGAGTTACTTTAGTTGCCATTACGCGAACAGTTTATCAATTTCAGAACGTTTAATCAATGTTTTCCTTTGTGAGATGTTCACAGCTTTGATATCGCCGCGATCAATAATATTATAGGCCGTGCGAATGGAGCAATTAAGCAGAACCGAAAGGTCTTTGATAGTAAGGAACTCTTTTGATTTCAGATCTTCGATTGGCTTTACTTTTATCGCTAACGTTTCCCGGTTACTCACTTCTATTTTTTCAGCTCGTTTCTTCCGCTTATAGTTCATTTTAGCGCAATGCTCCGAGCAGGTTTTCGAGGTTGTCTTCCTGGCTACAAACTCGTTGTTGCAGTACTCACAAATGCGGTTAATCCTGATGTTTGAACTCATAATTAGTGTCCTTTAATGTCATTAGGCGGCAATAAGTGTCATTAAGTGCAGTTATTTGCCCCACCATGTACCTGAAGTACAAACCCCCAACAATAGGTACAAACAAGGTACACAAAGGTACAAAATAAGCGAATAGCTTTGCAGACAAACTAAAACTAAAAGACACGAAAAAAGCCCTATTCACAGGGCTTTCGTTCGTTTTGCTATGGTTTTATTTATCGATGTTTTGCAGTAGTTACTTTCCAATACAAAACTTACTAAAGATGTAATCAAGTTTGTCCTCTGTCGTCACCTGTCCCGTGATGTCCCCGAGATAGTGCAGGCAACGGCGTATATCCAGCGCTATTAGGTCGCCGGAGAGGTGGTTGTCCATGCCGGCTTTTATATCGAGCAGTGATTTGAGCACTTCCTGTAGTGCCTGGTAGTGGCGGGCATTGGTTACTATCGTTCCTTCCTGTTTTATCTCTCCCTGCACGGTCATATCGTACACGCGTTGTTTCAGCTCGCGTATGTTGTCTTTGTTTTTGGCAGAGATATAGATGGTATTCTCTTTCTGCTGCCTGCCTGCATCAGCAAGATCTGTCTTATTGGCCACCAGCAGGTATTTAATGCCCTCGGCCTGCATTTTCGTTGCCTGCTCGTCGAGCGCGGTAGAGCCTTCGGTATTTACATCAAACAGGTACACCACTATGTCCGCACGCTTCATGGTTTCCATGCTGCGCTGTATGCCTATGTTCTCGATCACATCGGCGCTGTGCTCGCGTATGCCGGCCGTATCTATCAGCCTGAATAATACGCCGTTAATGTTCAGCGTTTCTTCTATGGTATCACGGGTAGTACCGGCTATATCGCTCACTATCGCGCGTTCTTCATTCAATAGGGCATTCAGCAGCGTGCTTTTGCCTGCATTTGGCTTACCAATGATAGCCACGCTCACGCCATTGCGTATAGCATTCCCCAAGCGGAATGATTGTACCAGTTGCTGTGTAACAGCCGTAAGTTGTTCCAGCAGTGCATACAGTTGTCCGCGGTCGGCAAACTCTACATCTTCTTCGCTAAAGTCCAGCTCGAGCTCAATCAGCGCGCTGAATTTGATCAGCTCTTCGCGCATTTCTTTCAGCTCATGACTAAAACCGCCACGCAGGTTGTGCATGGCAGCATTGTGCGCAGCACCCGAGCGACTGGCTATAAGATCAGCCACGGCCTCAGCTTGGGTCAGATCCATTTTACCATTCAGGAAGGCACGCTGAGTAAACTCTCCGGGCTTAGCAATGTGCGCCCCATTAGTAGTACAAAGGTCTATTACTTGTTGTAACACATAATGCGAACCGTGGCAGCTGATCTCCACCACGTCTTCGCCGGTATAGCTCTTCGGTGCCTTATACAGGCTGGCAACCACCTCATCAATATCTTTTGTACCGTCTGTGATCTTGCCAAAATGTATGGTATGCGAAGGCTGGTTAGCCAGCTTCTTGCCTTTGAATATCTTATCCGCTATCGTTATCGCATCCTTACCGCTCAGGCGTATCACTCCTATCGCCCCCTCACCGGGAGGCGTAGCGAGCGCTACTATCGTCTCATTGATCTGGTACATTGTTCAAAAGTAGAAATTCAAAACCATCCACGGTTTTTTGCCTTTCTAATTTTTTACTTTTGGTATATATGCGTGCAGTTATACAAAGGGTTTCTACAGCCAGCGTTACCATACACGGAGAAATGAAAGCAGCCATAGGCGTGGGCTTTATGGCACTGCTGGGCATAGAAGCCGACGACACCGAGGGAGACTCGGACTGGTTATGTGCTAAGATCGCCCAGCTGCGGGTGTTCAGCGACGAAGAAGGTAAAATGAACCGCGACCTGAAGGAGGCAGATGGTGAGGTGTTGGTGGTGAGCCAGTTTACCCTGCATGCATCGTATAAAAAAGGCAACCGTCCTTCGTTTATTAAAGCGGCAAGACCAGAGCAGGCCATTCCCTTGTACGAGCACTTCATTAAAACGCTGCAAGGCATGCTGCATAAGCCGGTACAGTCGGGCGAGTTTGGTGCAGATATGAAGGTGGCGCTGGTAAACGATGGTCCTGTTACCATTTTGATGGACACCAAGAATAAGGAGTAACGCCAATTATCTACTTTTGCCCCATGGTTTTCGACGATGAATATTTTATGCGCGAGGCGCTGCGACAGGCTAGGCTGGCTTACGATGCCGGCGAGATACCCGTAGGAGCAGTGGTGGTATGGGGCGATAAGATCATTGCCCGGGGGCACAACCAGGTAGAGCAACTGAACGACGCTACGGCTCATGCCGAAATGATCGCACTGACTGCCGCGTTCAATGCACTGGGCGCGAAATATCTGCCCGAAGCGCGGTTATATGTTACGCTGGAACCATGCCTGATGTGCTGCGGCGCCATGTACTGGTCAAAGATCGGGGCTATTATTTACGGCGCGTCGGATGAGAAGAACGGCTACCATAAAACCACCGAAGGCAACTGGCCTTTCCATCCCAAAACTACACTCACCAACGGCGTATTGGCCGAAGAAGGTGCGCAACTGATGCGCGATTTTTTTGCAGCAAGAAGATAAGCATGTACACCTGGCACAAAGCAGACATCACTCCCGAACATTTGCAGGAAAACAAATTTGTGGAGATCCATCTCGCCGAAAAAAACATCGGTCTGCTGAAGCGTGCCGACAAGGTGTTTGCGTTCTCTGCAAAATGCCCTCATGCCAGCGCTAATCTTTGTGAGGGCTGGCTGGATGCACAAGGGCGTATTGTTTGTCCGCTACACAGTTATCGTTTTGATCCCACCAATGGACGAAACACCAGTGGCGAAGGTTATAAACTAAAGACCTATCCCGTAGAAATAAGAGAAGGCTATATTTATATCGGAATATTATAAGCAAATGCAACAGCCACCATTCCTCAAGCAAGGTTCAGTAATTGGTATCACCTGTCCGGCCAGCTACGTGTCGGCAGAACAAGTGGAATATGCAGCAGGTATACTCAGAAGCAAGGGTTATGAAGTGAAGCTGGGTAAGACAGTAGGACCGGAACAACCGGTCTATTTTTCAGGAAATGACGATGCTCGTTTGCAAGATTTGCAGGAGATGCTGGATGATGCTTCGATAGATGCGATACTCATGGGACGCGGTGGTTATGGGATGAGTCGCATCATCGACCGGTTAGATTTTACAAAATTCAGGCAACGGCCTAAGTGGGTTTGCGGCTTTAGCGATATCATCGTGTTGCACAACCATATACAGAACAACTTCGACATACCGGTGCTGCACAGCCCTATGTGCAATGCCTACAAACCAGAGACGATCGCTACGCCACACCTCGAGAGTTTTTTTGCGGCGATATCAGGAATTAAACTGCGTTATGAAACGTCTGCATCTCCCTATAACAAACCCGGCAAAGCAACTGCAATACTAACAGGTGGCAACCTGGCTATACTGGCTCACCTTACAGGTTCTGCATCAGAAGTTGATACTACAGGGAAGATCCTGTTCATCGAAGATATTGGTGAAGTACTGTATAATATAGATCGCCTGATGCTCAACCTGAAGCGTGCTGGCAAGCTCGACAATTTGGCTGGTTTGATAGTAGGCGGCTTTACCGATATGCAGGATACTACACGACCTTTTGGTCAAACCTGGGAAGAGATCATTTTCGATAAAGTGAAAGAATACAACTACCCTGTGTGCTTCAATTTCCCTTGTGGTCACCAGGAGATCAATTTTACACTGATGCTTGGTGCGCAACATGAATTGACGGTAACGGAAAGCGGCGGGGTGCTGGAGCTGTTGAAGAACGCCTAATCTTTTTTCCAGGCGCTCATACCGCCGGTAAGGTTGATCAGGTTGTGGTAGCCCATCTGCTCCAGCCGTTGTATTACCAGCGTGCTACGTATACCTTTTTCGCAGTACATCACCACATCGCCTTCTTTTGGTATTTCATCTTTGCGTTCCAGTATTTCGCCAATGGGGATATGGATGCCGCCGATATTGTACAGTTCATGTTCCCAATCTTCCCGTACATCTACCAAAACAAACGGTTTGTCTTCTAATACCCACTCTTTTAGCTCGGCTGGCGTAATTTTTTTCATGATATCCCGGTAAAATTAAAAGAGAAATTATTAACCAAAGCAGTTTATATGAAAAGAAGGATCATGGTTATGTCGTTGGTACTGGCGGCATTTACAGCGTGTAATAATTCGCCGGAAGCCGACAAAGCGGTAACCACCGAAGCACAGGAAGTAAACACCGCCGCACCAGCCGGTGAAAGCTATGCCGTAGATACTACTCAAAGCAAGGTAGAATGGATAGGAACTAAGCCAACAGGCCAACACCATGGCACTTTCAAAATAAAGGAAGGCACGCTGACAGCTAGCAACAATGAGGTCACCGGTGGTAAAGTAACTATCGACGTTGCTTCGGTGAATCCCTACGACCAGGATGCTGAGAACAATGCCAAGCTGCAGAAACACCTGAGAAGCGCGGACTTTTTTGATGTAGAGAAATATCCGACTGGAACTTTCGAGATCACATCTGTGAAAGCGGGAGCGCCAACCGGTGGTGACGCAGTGATGAAAGATGCGACACACACCGTAACAGGCAACCTTACTTTAAAGGATCAAACCAAAAGCGTTTCGTTCCCGGCAAAGATCAGTGCCAATGCAAATGAAATTGTGAGTGATGCCAGTTTCAACATAGACCGCACCCAGTGGGGTATCGTCTACCGCAGCGATAAAAGCTTGGGCGATAAATTCATTGGAACAGATGTAAACATCGCGCTACACATCGTAGCGAAGAAATAAACAAAAAGCCCCGCAGCTGCGGGGCTTTTTTATGCTTCGTTAGTTTCTGTAAGTGCGTTCCAGAGCGCATCCTTTAGTTGCGTGATACCCTGGTTCATTACCGATGCAATGAAGAAATGCGGTATACCTTCGGGCAGAGTTTTCGATATTTCTTCTTTTAGCTCGTCGTCCAACATGTCGCTTTTGCTTATAGCTATCAGCATTCTTTTATGCAACAGGTCAGGGTTGTATTGCTCCAGTTCGTTCAACAATATCTTGAACTCTTTAGCATGGTCATCGCTATCAGCTGGTATCACGAACAGCAACACGGCGTTGCGTTCGATATGACGCAAGAATCGATGCCCCAAGCCTTTACCTTCGGCAGCACCTTCAATAATACCAGGCAGATCGGCCATGCAGAAAGACTTATTGTCCCTGTAAGGCACCATACCCAGCTGAGGTGTCAGCGTAGTAAAAGCATAGTTTGCGATCTTGGGCTTAGCGGCACTAACTACCGAGAGTAGGGTAGATTTACCCGCATTTGGGAATCCAACCAAACCTACGTCAGCAAGTATTTTTAGTTCCAGGTATTTCCAACCTTCGAGGCCCATTTCACCTGGCTGCGCATATTCAGGCGCCTGGTTGGTTGCTGTAGCAAAATTGCTGTTGCCAAGTCCGCCGCGGCCACCAGGCAGCCAGATCACTTCTTGTCCGTCTTCCAGTATTTCTGCTTCCACCTCACCCGTTTCTTCATCGCGGGCTATGGTGCCAAGAGGTACTTCAATGATAATGTCCTCGCCATCCGCGCCGGTACAATTATTCTTGTCTCCCCTCTCTCCATCATCTGCAAGCACGTTCTTATAATAACGCAAGTGAAGCAGCGTCCACAGCTGTGTATTCCCTCTCAGGATGATATGGCCTCCGCGGCCACCATCACCGCCATCAGGACCAGCTTGCGGGTTGAACTTGGTACGTGCAAAATGCATACTGCCGGCTCCTCCTTTCCCGGACCGGGCAAATATGCGTATATAGTCTACAAAATTTCCTTTCTCCACTAGGCGGGCAGCAAATATTTATCTACTTCTTTGCTAAGCAGTTTGAATGTTTCGTCAATTGTTCCGTCGCCTTTTATGCGCTCCAGTTTGCCTTGAGCAAAATAGTATCCGGCAACAGGTTCTGTTTTTGCGTGGTATTCTTTGATGCGTTTTACGATCACTTCTTCGTTATCGTCGCTGCGACCAGAAGTGGCGCCACGGCCAACCAACCTTTTGATGAGTTCTACTTCAGGAACTTCCAGCGCCAGCACCAGGTGTATCTCTGTGTTTTTAAACTCAAGCAGTTTATCCAGCGCTTCAGCCTGGGCTTTTGTGCGTGGGAAACCATCGAAGATGAATCCACGTGCTTCAGGTGTATCATCTATTTTGCTGCTGATCATACCGATCACCACTTCATCAGGCACCAGGAGGCCCTGGTCCATATATTTTTTAGCTTCTACTCCCAGTGGAGTCTTGCGGCTTACCTCATCACGCAATAAGTCCCCGGTTGAAACGTGTTGCAGTTGGTAGGTATCGGTAATATTAGCCGACTGAGTACCTTTTCCGCTGCCCGGAGGACCAAACAAGATCAAATTAAACATATCGTTCTACAAAGATTGAAGGCACAAAAATAAGTATACTATTGGATTAGTACCGTAAAGTATTAAAAAGAAACTAATAATTAATGAAAAACTAACCGTCGGCGCTACGTGTTTTTGACAAATAGCTGGTCTTTTTCGCGTGGTTCGAGCTTTTTGAATTGCCCCGGTTGTAATTCTCCAATAGTGATACGGCCTATGCTGTAACGGATCAACCGGAGCGTTGGGAAACCAACTGCTGCGGTCATTCTTCTTACCTGCCTGTTCTTACCTTCAGTAAGCGTAAGCGATAACCACGATGTCGGAATGTTTTTTCTGAAACGGATAGGAGGGGTTCTTTCGGGCACCACAGGTTCGCCTTTTATAGACTCCGCGATGGCAGGTTTTGTTTTGTGTTGTTTGCCATTGATGTTGATGAGCACACCGCTACTCAACTGTTCGATAGCTTGTTGTGTTACTTCACCTTCTACCTGTACCCAGTATGTGCGCTGATGTGCAAACTTCGGATCGAGTAATCGATGTGTAAGCGCCTTATCGTTTGTTAAAAGCAGCAGACCTTCGCTGTCATAATCAAGTCTGCCGACGGGGTAAATATCTTTCGGTATTTCTTTAAAAAAATCTGCGAGCGTCGATTTTTCACCTTCAGGTGAGAATTGCGAAAGAACATTGAACGGCTTGTAAAAAATGTAGTAGTGCAACATAAGCAACTTCGTTCACCCGCTGAAACACTTAACAGTTAAGGCTTTCCAGAGAAAAGAAAAAGTCCGGCCGCTTTTTTCAAACGCCGGACTCTTATAAAGGATGGGTTAGTAAGTACAATCCTAACACAATATTAAAAATAATTTCTTCTACTAAAAAAAATAATTCAACTTTTTTTTAAAAGATGTTGAAAAACTGTTGACAACCGAAAACGATTTTTCAAGTCAACCGAAACTGAATGAGTGATCACAACGTTCTGCTTCTTGAAAATTCTTACCAGTCTTTTTCAACTTTCACAGGCGTTGCTTTTCCTTTTTGCATTTTATCCTGTAGCTTTTTTTCTTCCTGTTGCAATGCATTCAGCAGTTGTTCTGCTTGTTGTTCTGATAGTTTGCTCGGTTGTGGTTGCGGACGTTTATCTTGTTTGTCTTGCTCTTTGTCCTGTTGATCTTTTTGATCCTGCTGTTGATCCTTCTTGTCCTGTTTATCCTGTTCGTCTTTTTTATCGCCGTTCTTATCCTGATCTTGTTTGTCTTTATTCCCTTTGTCGTTTTTATCCTGTTTGTTTTTGTCTTTGCCACCGCCGCCGCCGCCACCATTCTTTTTCATCATAGCCAGGGCGTACGACAGGTTGTATTTTGCATCAGCGTCTTGAGGATTGGTACGCAACGCCTGCTTGTAAGCATCAACTGCTTCCTGCCATTTCTGTTCTTCCATGTAGGTATTACCCACATTATAATTCGCTGCAGATTTTACTGGTTGTTCTTTGGCCACCTTTGCCGTAGCGGTCATCGCTTTCCTGGTAGCATCAAACTGCTTTTGCTTGTACAGAGAGTTGCCAAGGTTGAACATACCCGGTGTATAATTAGGATCTTTCTGTAGCGCACGCTGGTAGGCAGCAGCAGCTTCTTTATACTTCTGCTGTTCGTAAAGTTTGTTACCCTCTCGCACTGCTTTTTTTACCTGCGCGGTAGCAGCGCAAGTAGCCAACAGGCAAACTATATTCAGAATAATGAACCGCTTTCTCATGTCGTCTTTGTTTTCATCTTCAAATTAGAACCCGGCAATAACCACTCGATAAATAATAAGATAAGCCCCGCCACAAGGAACCATTGGAAATAACTATTGTAATCGGTGAATACCATAGCGCCGAGGCTTTTCTGTTCCATGCCATCTATTTCATCCACCAGTTTATCAGCGGCATCATCAGCATTGCTCAGCAGTGTGTAAGTACCACGTCCGGCAGAAGCTATCGAACGCAACTCTTCCTCGTTCAGCTTGCTGATAACCGGGTTGCCATTTTCATCCAGCTTTACTGCCCTTGTTTCAGGATCGTATAGCGTAGTGCCCTGCGGAGAACCGATGC
The DNA here is from genome assembly GCF_029269745.1 of Polluticoccus soli. Taxonomy (NCBI): domain Bacteria; kingdom Pseudomonadati; phylum Bacteroidota; class Chitinophagia; order Chitinophagales; family Chitinophagaceae; genus Polluticoccus; species Polluticoccus soli. The sequence goes on from NZ_JARJHT010000001.1 coordinate 1,718,359, forward strand.
CGACGGTGTGTACGATGATGCCTGTCTCAGAAGCTTGCTTTACTTTGGCAGCTGCATGCTCATCATGGTCTTCACCGTCTGAGATGATGATCATTGTTTTGTACTTCTTTTCTTTTTGCGAGAACGATTGCGTTGCAAGGTCTACCGCTTCGCTGATAACTGTACCCTGTGTAGGTACCAATGATGGCTTAACGTTTTGCAGCATCATCTTCATCGCGCCGTAATCGATAGTGAGCGGTACTTGCAAATATGCCCGCCCGGCAAATACGATCAGTGCCACGCGGTCGTTCTGCATCTTGTCTATCATTCGCATTACCAGTTGTTTGGCGCGCGTCAGTCGATCAGGTTGAATGTCCTGCGCCAACATGCTCTTGCTCACGTCCAGGGCTATCACCACATCTACGCCTTTGCGCTGCACTTTTTCCATCCCGCTACCCATTTGCAGGTTGGCCCAGCCCACAATAATGGCACCCAGGCCCAAAGCCGCCAATATAAACCTGGTTGTATTACGGCCAGGGATGAAGCCTCTTATCTGGTCGTTCACCAGGCGCTCGTCGCCCAGTGTCTGCAGGCGTTTCTTCCGCCAGTAGATCATCCAGATAAAAAGCAGCAAAAGCACTGGCAATATGCCGAGCGCAAAAAGATGGGATATGTGCTGAAACCGGAGCATGGATAAATATAAGTACGTCCGCAAATTTAAACGCCTGCAACTTTCCTGATCCATGAAAAATTATGATTTTTAAATTCTTTAACAGCCTTTGCCCCACCCTGTTTTTTGAGGCCCATAACGTAGATTTGCAGACTATGCAAGATTATCTGAAGGGTTTAAATGAGCAGCAACGACAGGCTGTAGAACATATTGACGGGCCGTTGATGATCGTTGCGGGTGCAGGAAGCGGAAAAACAAAAGTGCTCACTACCCGCATCGCACACCTGATGCGCAATGGTGTAGATGCGTTCAACATACTGGCGCTGACCTTTACCAATAAGGCGGCGGCTGAGATGAAAGAGCGTGTGGAGAAGATACTAGGTAATACCGAAGCACGTAATTTATATATAGGCACCTTCCACTCGGTGTTCGCACGCATTTTAAGGGCTGAAGCCAACAAACTGGGATACCCGAACAACTTTACTATATATGACACTGACGATGCTAAGTCGGTGATCAAGTCTATCGTCAACGACATGAACCTTGACGATAAGCACTACAAGCCTTCTTTTATATATAACAGGATATCGGCTGCCAAAAACGGCCTGATAGACCCGGCGACCTACAAACAGGATCATCATATACAGACCGAAGATGCGCGCAGTAACCGTCCGCTACTGGGCGATATATACGATGCCTATTCCAAGCGTTGTTTCAAGAACGGCGCTATGGATTTCGACGACCTGCTGTTCAAAATGTACATCATTCTGACGCATTTCCCCGATGTACTGGCTAAATACCAGCACCGCTTTAAGTATATATTGATCGATGAGTACCAGGATACCAACGTAGCCCAGTACCAGATCATCAAAATGCTGGGTGCTGTGCACGAGAACATCTGTATCGTGGGTGACGATGCCCAGAGTATCTACTCCTTCCGAGGCGCTACCGTACAGAACATCCTGCAGTTCCAGGACGACTATGATGATGTGAACGTGATAAAGCTGGAACAGAACTACCGCAGCACGCAGGCGATCCTGAATGTTGCCAACCAGATCATCTCAAACAACCAGAACCAGATACCTAAAAACCTGTGGACTGATAACAGCGAGGGCGAAAAGATAACCCTGGTGCGTACGCTGACGGATAATGATGAAGGTCGCTTTATTGCAGACGCCATCACCGAGATGAAACTGCGCAACCATTATCATAATAAGGACTTCGCGATCCTGTACCGCACCAATGCGCAAAGCCGCTCTTTCGAAGAAAGCCTGCGCAGGATGAACATTCCGTATAAACTGTTTGGTGGCGTATCGTTCTATCAACGCAAAGAGATCAAGGATTTCCTGGCCTATTTGCGCCTGATAGTGAATACCCGTGACGAGGAGAACCTGAAACGCATCATCAACTATCCGGCAAGGGGCATTGGTAAAACCAGCATCGAAAGAGTACTTATAGCTGCCAATCAGCACGATAAAACATTCTGGGAAATGCTCCACTACCCGGATGCAGCTGGGCTGAAAGGCGCCGCTGCATCGGCTATCGAGAATTTCGTTACCATGGTCAAAAGTTTCCAGGTGATGCTGGAAAAAAGTAATGCTTACGACCTGGCTTTTGCCGTGGGTAAACATACCGGCCTGGTGCAGGAACTGTATAATGATAAATCGGTAGAAGGCCTGGCGCGTTATGAGAACGTGCAGGAGCTACTCAACTCGATAAAAGAATTTACCGAGACGCCTGACGAAGAGGGTGAACTGGTTGATAAAAGCCTGGGCAGTTACCTGCAACAGATCACGCTGCTGACAGATGCAGATACCAGCGACGATGAGAATGCGGATGCGGTGAAACTGATGACCATACATGCGGCCAAGGGACTAGAATTCCCCTGCGTATTTGCAGTCGGTTTGGAGGAAAACCTTTTCCCCAACTCAATGAGTCTTTATGACCGTGCTGATCTGGAGGAAGAGCGTCGCCTGTTTTATGTTGTGATCACTCGTGCAAAAGATAGACTTTGGGTTACCTACGCAAATAGCCGTTACCGTTTCGGCAGCCTGGTGCAGAATGAGCCCAGTCGCTTTATTGAAGAAATACCCAGCGCCTACCTTGATCGTACGTTTACGGGCATTGGCAGCCGGGGTGGGCAAGGTTCAGTTGGCGGCTTTGGCAATATGATGAACCAGTCGTTCGAGCGTATGCCATCATTGAAAAAACTGGCTGAGAAACTACAAAAGCCTGCAACGAGTGCGCACACGCCTTCTGTCGATTTCAAAGCCGATGACCCAATGACTATGGAGGTGGGCATGAAGATCGAGCACCAGAAATTTGGTTTCGGTACTATTACCTCGCTGGAAGGAGGTGCCAACAACCGCATCGCTACTATTCAGTTCGATGGCGGACACGGACAAAAGAAGATCATGCTGAATTTCGCGAAGCTGCGAATAGTACAATAGAAGACAATAAAAAAGCCCCGGTCATCGGGGCTTTTCAAATCTTATCTCGTGAAGAACGAAGGTAGTATTATCCTTACTTATCTTTAATAATATATATAGCTGGTAGGTGCCGTTTGAGGTATTGAGGTTACCAATGGCGTAGCGGGAGTTGTTGTTTGGGGCTGTACCGTTCTGCATTACTACGAATTCCTTCACTACATTTTTTGCGAAAAAGTCTTTCAGGATCATTTCAGCCTGGGTCTTGCTGTAGGCAGACTGGTTGCTATTCATGGTGATCGTAACAATATTATCGAAATACTTCGACATCGAAGGCACATCTCCGTTTCTTACATAGTTAACCACGTCTTCAATAGCCTGTGCTTTGGCACCGGCGTTGAGGAAAAAGGTTAATATGGTAATTAAAATCGCGCTTTTGTAAAGTTTCTTCATCGGCAAATCAAAACAGCAAATAGTTATACATCAAAAAACCTGCCAAACTACACCGCTTTTAACTTTCTTTTGACAAGTTAAGGATAAATCAAAGATTAAAAACAATTTTTTCTCAATTAAATAACCTGCAGGAATTATTAACTCGTAGTTAAATGATTAATACTGAGATGTATTATTCCCGCTGAGTTGTTTCGAGGTTAGTTAATTTTGCGCCATGTCGAAAAAAGCGATGCTTATAATAATGGACGGCTGGGGTCATGGGCAGGTAAAGTCTGCCGATGCTATTGCCAACGCCAATGTTCCATTTGTAAAGTCTTTATATAATAAATACCCCAATACGGAACTCATCACTTGTGGTGAGGCTGTCGGACTTCCCGAAGGCCAGATGGGGAACTCAGAGGTGGGCCACCTGAATATTGGTGCCGGCCGTATTGTTTACCAGGAGTTGCAGCGCATCAATGTAGCCGTCCGCGAGGGCGAGCTGGAAACGAATGCTACGATAAAAGCAGCACTTGAGGCAGCTAAAGCCGGAAAGACCCTGCATTTTATCGGGCTGGTGAGCGATGGCGGCGTGCATTCACACATCGACCACCTGAAAGCCCTGTGCAAGCTGGCAACTGACAAGGGAATACAAAACGTTGCCGTTCACGCATTTATGGACGGGCGTGACACCGACCCAAAGAGCGGGTATGGCTACCTGGCCGAGCTACAGGAGGCTATCCAAAACACTCCTTGTAAAATAGCTTCAGTTTGTGGTCGATACTATGCGATGGACCGAGACAAACGTTGGGAAAGGGTAAAGCTGGCGTATGATGCACTTACCAAAGGAGCAGGAAAAGCAGCAACCGATCCGCTGAAGGCCATCCAGGAATCGTATGATGAGGGTGTCACAGACGAATTCATAAAGCCCATCATAATTACTGATCAGAATGGTTCACCACTGGCGACAATTAAAGATGGTGATGTTGTCATCTGCTTCAACTTCCGTACAGACAGGTGCCGTGAGATCACTATTGCGCTGACACAACAGGCGTTTCCAGATTACGATATGCAACCGCTCAACCTGCATTATGTAACCATGACCGAATACGATGCTACTTATAAGAACGTAGGCGTGGTCTTCACCAACGACAACCTGACCAACATCATGGGGCAGGTACTGGCTGAGAACGGGAAAACGCAGATACGTATAGCCGAGACGGAAAAATATCCGCACGTTACGTTCTTCTTCTCTGGCGGTCGCGAAGAACCCTTCCAGGGTGAACGCCGCATCATGGCACCATCGCCTAAGGATGTACCTACATACGACCTGAAACCGGAGATGAGCGCTAACGAGATAACAGAAAAAATTCTCCCTGAAATAGAAAAAGAAAGCGCCGATTTCATCTGTCTGAACTTCGCCAATGCTGATATGGTGGGTCATACAGGTGTTTGGGAAGCCGCTATCAAGGCCGCTGAAACTGTAGACAACTGCGTGTCGCGAATTGTGCCGCTGGCGTTGCAGCATGGTTATGCAGTGTTCCTTACTGCAGATCACGGCAACTCTGATTATCTTGTTAATGAAGATGGTTCGCCCAATACAGCTCACACGCTGAACCCGGTGCCGCTGTTCGTTATTTCGAACGATTATAAAGGAACAGTGAAGCCCGGCAAACTTGGCGACCTCGCGCCAACCATGCTGCATTATATGGGCATACCGATACCTAAGGAAATGACAGGAAACATCCTGATAGATTAAAAAAAAGCCCCGCAACTGCGGGGCTTTTTTTTTAATCTAAAGTTTTATCGTGCTATCCAGCCGGCGGGATCAAGCTTGTTGCCGTCCTTCCATATCTGGAAGTTCATCATTGTTTCACCCTGGTCATCGGCGCCTACGGTACCAATAGCCTGCTTGGTATGAACCTGTTGGTCTTTCTTTACAGTTACATTAGTGAGACGCGAGTATAGCGTATAATACCTACCATGGTTGATTAGTACGTTCCAGCTCAGCCCATCTACAAAGAACACCTTAGTTACAGTTCCTTCAAACACTGACCTCGCCGTTGATCCGGGTGAGGTACGTATGTCTACACCATAGTTCTCGACTGTTACTTTTTCAGCAACTGGGTGCTGGTGTTTCCCAAAGCCTTCAGAGATAAATCCTTTTTCAACCGGCCATGGCAGCTTGCCACGATTAGCCTCAAAGCTGTTAGACAACGCAGCTACTTCTGGTGTCATGCTGTAGCTGTAAGAGCTGGCAGCCGGTTTAGGGGCTGGTGTAGTATTAACAGCTACTGGAGATTTTGAAGGCGTTGTTGATGGCCTTGAAGGTGTTGTAGATGGAGTGCTCGCTCCACCCGGACCAACCTTGATGCCGGGAGCTCCGCGAGCAAGAGCTTCCCTGCGGGCTGCTTCTTCCTGGCGTTTGCGCTCTTCTTCCGCTCTGCGACGCGCCTCCTCTTCTGCTTTCTTGCGCGCCAGTTCCATTTCGCGGCGAATGATATCTGCCACTGCCCTATCCAGCTGGCGGGCAGCTTTCCTATCGCGCTCTATAGAGGTTACCAATTCTTTTTCGCGGCCTTTCAGTTCTTTTACTACGTCGTTTGTTTCATCGGTCTCTTTCTGCAGCACTTGTTTTTGCTGCATCTCAGCGGTGAGCAGCATGTCTTTTTGCGTCCTTTCAGAGTTCAGCACATCAATCTTCCGGACGATCTCCCCCTGTGTGACACGTATCTTATCGGCCTGCTGCTTGCGGTAATCGCGGTATTTTTTCAGGTAGCGCATGCGGCGAAGCGCTTCGTTGAAGTCGTTTGACGAGAACAGGAAAGCCAGCATGTCATAAGAGCTGCGGGTCATGTAGGCATACCTCAGCGACTGTGCATAGCGCATCTTGAGTGTAGCCAGGTTCTCTTTCAAATTGCTTACTTCCTGGTTTGACTTGCTGATGCTATTGTTAATGTGGCCGATCTCATCATTGATGTTGCGTATGAGTCGTTGGCGTTCGGTCAACTTGTTTTGCAAGGCACGCAGCTGACCCATAGTGGCATTCTTATCCTTCTTGGTCTCCTCGAGCTGCTCCTGTGTTTGCCTGATGGACTCCAGGATAGACTGCCGACGTTTCTCCAGGTCAGCACGGGTTGGCTGCGGCTGCGCAATAGTTTTTAGGGAAAACAGTAAAGTGATGATAGCCAACGCTATTACTCGCATGCGTCTTTTCGTTTTACGTGAGAAACTGTAGAATGACAAAAATAGCTAATAATCGCTGGCTAATGAAGTCGGCAAAGGGAGTTTTAAGAGTATTTTATGTTACATACGTGGCAAAAATTCCGTGGCGCATTTTTCCTATTACAAGCCCAATGTTCTTTCTTTGTTCGAAAGTAGATAGCATATGCTGTATTCAATGACCGGCTTCGGAAGGGCAGAAGCGACAATAGGTGGAAGGCAAGTGGTTGTAGAAATGAAATCGCTGAACGGTAAACAATTTGAGATCGTTATCAAGCTGCCACCTATTATCCGACTCTATGAGCTCGACGTTCGTAATATGCTGAACGCTACTTTGATGCGCGGTACCATAGATCTGTCGATATCTATTAAGCAGGAAGGCGCTACCAAACCAATGGCCGTTAATACAGGCTTAGCTACCTTCTATTACCAGGGTATGCAGCAAATCGCTAAACAGCTCAACATCTCTGAGGAGAACGTTCTTTCTACTCTCATGCGTATGCCAGAGGTAGTGGCACCTGAACAGGATGTTGTTCCTGAGGCTGAATGGCTGCAGATAAAAAAAGTAATTGAAGAGGCTGCACAGCACTTGATGGAGCATCGCAAGAACGAAGGCGAGGTACTGCATAAAGACCTGCACGGGCGCATCCGCACAATCGAAAGCCTGCTGGGCGATGTGTTGAAACTGGAACCTGAACGCACGGAAAAGGTAAGGGCACGCATCAACCAATCGATGACGGAAATGGTGGGTAAAGACAACATAGATGCCAACCGTTTTGAGCAGGAAATGATCTACTACCTGGAGCGTATGGACTTTTCGGAAGAAAAAACGCGTTTGGCACAGCACTGCCAGTACTTCCATACTACTGTAGAGAAAGAAGGTATTTCAAAAGGAAAAATCCTGGGCTTTATCCTGCAGGAGATAGGGCGAGAGATAAATACACTGGGCGCCAAGGCCAACCACGCCGGTATCCAGCAGATAGTTATTAATATGAAAGACGAGCTGGAAAAGGCCAAAGAGCAGGTGCTCAACATTCTTTAAGCTATAGTGATATATTTGTTGCGGTTTTTAAGTATTCCATCAATGGTCCACCGTTTTTTAGTTTCGATCGCTTTTTGTGCTGCATTGATGTTTGCAGGTTGTATTCCTTCTCCGTACTACCAGAAGGATCAAACCATACCCCGCAACGAGTGGACTTACCAGTTCAAGCCTAAATTCAAGTTTGAGATCACTGATACCACATCTACTTACAACCTCTATTTCATCATCAGGCATACCGAAGCGTATCCGTTCTCAAACATCTGGATGTGGGTATACACCAAACAACCGGGCGATTCAGTCGCGACACGGTCGCGGATAGAGATACCACTGGCTGAGCCCAGCGGTAAGTGGCTTGGTAAAGGGATGGGCGAGATATGGGAACAACGCCTGCCAATGACGAGGGATGGTGCCCCGATGGTATTCAACAAACCGGGTACTTACGAAATGCAGTTTGAGCAAAATATGCGCGTTAACCCGTTGCCGGAAGTATTACAAATAGGCTTGCGGATAGAAAAGAAAGGCACCCGCGGCCAAAATGCACAGCAATAAACTATGCGTTTCTTTACTACTGTCTATACCCTGCTGCTTGTCTACATCGTTGCTGCTCTCGTATTCTGGGGGCTGAGCCTTCAGAGACAAAGCAAGCTCATCTTTGAGATGGAGAAACAAAACCTTGCAGAGCACATAGACAGTACGCGAAATCCACTTGCTTACCAATCCAGGCTTGACGATCTCGAATCGAAAAAGGCAAGAAGAAAAAGCCAATACATAGGCGAAGGCTCCACGTTCTTTGCTGTGATCATCATCGGCGCTCTGGTGGTGTATTCTTCCTTCAGAAGGAGCGTACGACTCTCCCGTCAGCAAAACAACTTCATGCTTTCGGTGACGCACGAGCTGAAGTCGCCCATTGCTGCAATGAAACTCAATCTGCAGACCCTGGAGCGCCATAAGCTGGATGAAGAAAAAAAGAACCAGCTGGTAGCGCGCTGCATACATGAGGCCAACAGGCTGAACGATCTTTGCGACAACATGCTCATCGCCTCGCAAATGGAAGGCAAGCAATACCGTCAGGCAAAAGAGAAAATGGATCTGTCGTTGCTGGTAGAGCATGCGCTGGAAGAATACATGGTGCGCTACCCCGGCAGGTTTGAAGAAGGACCCATCTTCAAAGCAGAGATGAACGGAGATAAAGTGCTCCTGAACATGGCAGTAAATAATCTGCTGGAGAACGCTGTAAAATATACGCCTGACGATAAGGTGATCTCGGTTCAGCTGACAACAACCAGCAACATGGCGACGCTGCAGGTGATAGATCAGGGTGTGGGCATTGCCGATAAAGAGAAGAATAAGATTTTTAACAAGTTTTACCGCGTAGGCAACGAAGAAACCCGCAAAACAAAAGGCACGGGTCTGGGGCTTTACCTTACGGCGAGAATAGTGCAGCAGCACCGGGGAAAGATAGCTGTGAAAGATAATGAGCCACAAGGAAGCATTTTCGAGATCAATCTGCCTCTAATCTGATTCTTCCTCTAAGAGCTCTTCAGCCAGCGCTTCCTTATTCCATTTAAAAGACTTGCGATGAAATGGTGATTCGCCATGTATCCTTAGCTGTTCGCGATGGAACGGAGTACCATATCCTTTATTCTCGTTCCAGCCGTATTGCGGGTGTTCCAAGTGCAGCTTCTGCATATACTCGTCGCGGTGAGTCTTGGCAAGGATACTGGCAGCTGCTATGGATGAATAGATAGCATCGCCTTGCACTATACAGTGGTGCAGGATGCCAAAATATGGTGTGAACCTATTTCCATCGATCAGCAGTAATCCAGGTCGGGTTGTAAGCTGGTCCACAGCTATATGCATGGCTTTGAACGAGGCTTTCAGAATATTAATGCGATCTATCTCTTCATGATCGACCATAGCAACAGCCCAGGCAACAGCTTTGCGCTCGATAATGGGACGCAACTTGTTACGCTCTTCAGCGGTGAGCTGTTTACTGTCATTTAACAACGGGTGAGAAAATCGCTGGGGGAGGATAACTGCAGCAGCAAACACAGGGCCCGCAAGGCAACCACGTCCGGCTTCGTCACAACCGGCTTCTATCAGTTCTTTTTGAAATCGAAGCTTCACAACCCTGCAATTCTTTTACAAAGAACCCATTTTTGCCGCAGGCCGCACAATTTTCAGCCGCCGATTTATACACATTGCCAATAAAAAAATAAGGACCCTGGAAAGGGTCCTTCACATATAAGGGATAAGAGAGAGCTAGTTTGTACCTCAAACTTTGTTTGAGTTGTCGCCACAACCATAATTGCTTTGACACCTCAAGATTAGTGCGTAAAAAACTGGCAGCAAAATTTTTAGAAGACCTTAACGGTGCGTTTGCAACTCGTTAACCAACGGTTAACAAATGGTTTTATCGGTCAGCCAACAGGATCTGCCAGGCTTTTTCCACCTGTCCCGCGTCCAGCAGCTCTTTGGCGTAAACGTGCAGTATTTTTTGCGCTTCAATCGTTTTCGCATCGTTATTTTTCAATATATTTTGCAAACGATCATCATTTATGGCAGTTTTCTCTGGTATTGCGGTGTAATTGCCCAGCAGTCCAAGATCGTTACCTGTTAACACATTGCTATTACGGATATTAATTGGCAATGCATCTATCCCTATACCTAACTGGATGTTCGGTTTGGGCACTTCAAACACAGAATTTCCCGAAGCCCTGCAGTAATAATCGGCACCCATCCGTGCTACGAGGTCTATTTTGTGTGGATCGATCTTACCGGTCTCATCCAGCACGCTGTCGTCCACGTGCATACACACCAGTTCGCAGATGATAAGGTTGCCGGCTCCGCCCTCATGACCCGTCTCTATCACTTGTTTCACTTTACACTCCATCTGAACCGGCGATTCCTTTACGCGGAAAGGGCGCACCATTTCGGAGGCCAGAGGCGTAAACCCTGCCTTCTCAAATTCGTTAACACCTTTTGGGTATTCGCAACTGGTTAAGCTGGCTTGTTGTACCATAGAATAACTCACCACATTGATCACCACCTCTTTAGTCGCATAAATGTTCTCCAGCGTATGTTTAATGGTATTGTCGCGGACGCGACGAGCTGGGGAGAATATCAGGATCGGCGGCTTGCTGCCGAAAACGTTAAAAAAACTGAAAGGCGAAAGATTGGGAAAGCCGTTCTCGTCAACGGTACTGGCAAAGCAAATAGGACGGGGCGCTACTGAGCCAAGCAGATAGCTGTGCAGTTGCGCCGTTTTTATCTCACCGGGAATGATTCTCATGGTGCAAAATAACGCACTATCTGTGGTACCCCCTAAAATTAACAATCAATTCAGGCTCTGCCGTTGCTGTTGGGCTTGAATGGCATCATTTTTTTCCTTGATAGGTGTTGTTGTAAGGACAATGTGTATTGAATCATTAACAAGTAAAATTTTTATTATGAAAAGCCTTGAGAAGATAAAGAATGTGGTTGTGATGTTTGTCCTGGCTATGTTATCAACCGTTTATGCAATGGCACAGGAAACACCATCAGGATCAGGTGTTGACGTGAATGTGACCCGTACAGAGACTACTACATGGTATACTAATCCATGGGTTTGGATAGTTGGTGTTGCCGTATTCATTCTGCTGTTTGCAGCCATAGTACGTGGTGGTAGCCGTACCGACGCTTAGTTGTAAGAGTTTAAGGCAAAAAAAAATCGCAGCATGCTAAAAACATGCTGCGATTGCCGTTTACCTATGTTTACTCCTATGCTCTTCTTTTCAGAAGCTTAGCCAAAGATAATTTGTCATTTTTTCCGGCTGAACTCAATTGCGACGAATCGGTAAGAACTAGCGATGAGGGGACCTATTTAAAATTTAAGTGGTATATCCACTCCAGTCTTATCCCATTCTATGCTCAACTGGCCGCTGTCGACTGTATAGGTGAGCTTTTCCTTCACGTTGTCCAGTTTATGAACCGGCACTTTAACTTCTGCTACGTTCTTCGCCTTGGCTTGCTCATATTCTGTGCCCCATATACCCAGCTCACTGTTCAGAATAATGGTCCATTCTTTTTCGCCAGGTATGGCAAACAAAGAGTAAGTGCCTGCTTTTATTCGCTTACCGGCAAAGTCAACGTCTTTTTTAAAGGTCACCTCTGTTGCTTCATTAGCGCCCGCCCGCCATACTTCGTTATAGGGCACCACGTCTCCGAAAATAACGCGGTCGCGTTTTGAGGGCTGGCCGTATGAGACCTCAACATTATTCCCTTTGGCGGTAGCCTTAGGGCTCAGCTGCTGCTCCTGTGCAAACATTAGTGCACTGCATAACAGCGCGACAAGGCTTAGAACAAACTTTTTCATTTCAGGGGATTTGATTTCTATAAATATAGCAAACTGCATACCATTTTCCATGTTTTTCAAGCAGTTAAAACAGCTAAGACCGGTAAACGATTAAATACATCGGCTTTTGTATAAGAATTTAACATTCATAGCAATTATATCGATCAGCAATGGCATAGATGTTTAGCCCTGTTTTGCGGATAAAAGAGTTAGATGAACATAAGATATTTACTATGAAACATATTCTACGCCTGCTTCTACTGCTGGTATCAACATGGGCCATATCGTCATCAAAGGCGCAAACGATCTTTGGCCTGACAACTGATAACCGTATGTTTGCTACGGATGTTAACCATCCGGGGACACTGATAAATCTTACTGAGGTGACCGATCTCCCTGCCGGTGAGCGGCTATTGGCAATTGATATGCAACCAGGTACAGGAGAGCTGTTTGGGCTCACATATAATGCCACTACAGGCATGGCAGCGTTATACAATATAGATGTGGATGGCCCCGGTTACATAGCTGTTCCAGTCAACGGCGCCATTCAGTTGGAGCTGGGTACTGCGCCGAGCGCCGGCTTTGATTTCAATCCGGTTAACAATTCAGAGATATTTGTTACCGGCAGCAGCGGCAATGTGTACATACTAAATGCACTAACGGGAGGTATCCTGTTTACTGGGGGTAGTATTTTCTATGCGGAGGGGGATATCAACGACGGTAACACTCCGATCATCAATACGATCGCACATACCAGTAATTTCAGGGGTGCGGATTACAGCGTACAACTGGGTTACGATGTGAATAACAATGTGTTGGTACAGTTTGATCCGGATGTCAATGCGACTATACACACCGTTGGTCTGCCTGACCTGTCGATAGACAACGGGGCTCCAGTAGCAATGGATAGCTATTTCGATACGAGCAACTATACCGACGTCGTATATATGGCGATAAAATCTCCTGCTGATTCCCGCAATATGCTGGTACAATTTGACCCGGGAACAGGGCAAGCCGTACGCATCGGCAGCCTATCTGCTCAGGTCAAGGTCCGCGATATTGCCTTTGATGTCAGGGTGCCGGTGCCACCAACGGTGGCCGGGCAGATAATCACAGCGCTTACGCGCAATAGACGCAATCTTATATTTTTCGACTCTCAGAATCCATCAATAATTCGGGATGTAAAACAGATCACCGGTGTTACGCCCGGACAGGATATAGTGGCGATCGATTATCGTCCTTTTGACCTGGAACTGTATGCACTTGGATACAATAGCCGCGGCTCGGAATACCAGGTCTATCGTATCGATCCGACAACAGGAGCAGCCTCCCCTGTTAACCTTGCGCCTGAAGTGCTTAACCTTGGTGTTGGGCCAGACGTGCTGGCTAGTTTTGACTTCAACCCATTCAGCGATCGCATCCATGTCATCGGGTCGAATGGTATCAGTTATCATTTAAGTCCTTCGACGGGTTTGCTGCTTAATACCGACAATGATTTTGCTTATGCGCCTACGGATGCAAATACAGGTGCAGCGATACATATAGGGGCTATTGCCTACACTAATAGTTACTTCAATGCTAACCTGTCCCGCCGCGTGGGCATCGATTATACCAACAGGTCGTTCGTCAATTTTACCGGCATCGATTTCACAACGTTAAATACGCAGGCAAACCTCGCCAATGTGTTGGATACAGGGCTATATACCAATGCAGCCCTGGATATTTACTATGCAGAAGCTACGCGGCACAACGTTGGTTTCCTTGCTACGAACGTCAACGACTATAGGCAGTCGTACCTATACACGATTGACCCGTCAACGGGTTATACATCTTTCAGTGGTATTATTGGGCGGGGTATTCCTGTGATCGATATTGCGGCGCAGCTTACCTATACCGGTAAAACTGTAGAATATAGCGGCGACCTGGCGTTGAGTCCACAGGGATTATACGTATATCCTAACCCGGTAACAAACTATACGAGTGTATTGCTGCCTACTGTCGCTTTGCGCAGGGTATCAGTTACCATACTTGATTTCAATGGCGACATCCTGATGTCGCGGGTCTTCAAACCGGGTGGCAACCAGGTAAATCTCGATTTGTCGGATATACCCCAGGGTATGTACAGTTTGCGTGTGCAGGAGCAAGGAACTCCTCCTGAGATGGTGAAGCTCGTAAAGCAATAGTTCGTATATTGGATGTTCACCATAATTCGTTTCAATATGAGGAACACCAGTCTTTGCGTGATTGCAGTATTGGCTGCGGGCATCAGCTTAACATCGTGCAAAAAGGATTATACCTGCTCTTGCAACATTCACATTCCGGCTGATTCCAGCGGTGGTTTTGTAATACCGGCGCAGGACAGCAGTTTTTCAATAGCGTATAACGATAGCAAAAAGAAAGACGCTAAATCCAACTGCAGCAACGTAGAATCCCAGGCACAGGCCGTGGCTGTGGTGTTTAACGGGACTGCCAGTTGTGATCTAAAATAGGCGAAAAGGCATTGTGTAAAGGCATCCCACAGGATGCCTTTTTTTGTCGGTAAGCTGTGCTTTTTTAATACTATCATAACACCTCATGCGTACGTTCAAGCCAAAATATCGGTAACTTTAATATAACTAAAACCGAAACCTATGTTATGGCGTACGTTTAATGGGGAGCCACTGAGGCTCCCCGTAAAAAGAGCAGTAGAGGAAGCGATCATCCGCGAAACCCAAAAAGGCTACCATCTTAAAGTATGTATCGGTACCGACTCGCAGGTGAGAAGCGCAGAAACAGAATTCGCAACCGTCATCGTTTTCGTAAGAGAAAAGCATGGCGGTTTTATGTTTATCGCCAATGATAAAACCCGCCATCCGTACACTATAAAGGAGCGGATGTTGGTTGAAGTGGCCAGGAGCATAGAGATAGCTTACGAGCTTTGCGACCTGTTCAACAAGTATGATGTAGACATGGAGGTGCATGCTGACATCAATACCAATCCTCAGTTCAAAAGCAATGAGGCCCTGCGCGAGGCTATGGGTTACATTTTGGGTATGGGCTTTGCCTTTAAAGCCAAACCAGAGGCCTTTGCCAGCAGCAGCTGCGCCAACAAGATCGTAAACTAAACGGTCACCCGATCCCCGTCTTTTTTTAGATGATCGCATCATCTTTGAGCTTTTTACGCCGCGCTCCCGCCGTATTTATGGTTTTTTAACCTTCGCCATCGGCTTTCCCACTAAATAAGCTGTCTATATATAGACAATTAATTGTTAAATTTACTAGGCGTAGTACTCGCTTAAATATTAAAATTTCTCATGAGGCAAAAACAACTGCTTGTTTGTCTTCTATTGTTGTCTCCGTACCTGTCTGGTGCGCATGAGGGACATAGCTCTATCGAGTTCGTCGAAAATAAGGGTCAATGGAAAGAACCATTCTTATATAAAGCCACAACAGCTTATGGCAACATCTTTCTTGAAAAAGACGGCTTCATGTTTTCCCTCAGCGCTAACGAGAATGCGTCTAAGATCAATGAGTTCAAGCACGGCCATACTACAACACCACCGGTACTTAAATACCACGCTTATAAGGTTTCATTTGTAGGTGCGCAAATTGCTGAATCGGTAACGGGTAGCAAGGCTCAGAAGCACTACTATAACTATTTTTTAGGCAATAGTCCTTCGCACTGGAGATCGGAAATACACCCTGTATACAATGTAGATTATCACACCCTTTATAACGGTATCGATCTGCATGTCAGCTCAGAAAATTCTCAATTGAAGTATGATTTCATCGTACAGCCGGGTGCAGATGCAAGTCAAATAAAACTCAACTATGATGGGGCCACTAGTGTAACGCTAAAAGAAAATAACCTGAACATCGAAACATCTGTGGGCACGGTGAATGAGATGGCACCATATGCTTATCAATATATTAATGATAGAAGAGTGGAGGTACAGTGCCGGTACAAACTAGAGGGAAATACAGTCAGCTACAGTTTCCCGAAAGGCTATAATAAAAGCGCCACACTCGTGATCGATCCGAATGTAGTATTTGCAACTTTCACCGGATCTAGTGCCGACAACTGGGGCTTTACTGCTACCTATGATGCACTCGGCAACTTTTATGCAGGTGGTATTGCATTTGCACAAGGTTATCCACTCAAAGGTGCGTACGATGCGACGTTCAATACCGGAGGTGGTACTGGCGGTGGCAATGGTTTATCGTACGACATGAGTGTCACAAAGTTTGATCCAAGCGGTGCAGGCCTTGTGTATTCAACCTACATAGGCGGCGCTGATAACGAACAGCCGCACAGTATGGTGGTAGACGGCGCAGGTAACCTGATCATTGCCGGTCGTGCATATTCATCAGATTATCCTACAGCCAACGCGTACGATGCGTCTTATGCTGGTGGTGCAGATATCATTGTTACAAAACTGAACGCAGCCGGAACAGCATTAATTGGCTCAACATTTTTTGGTGGTGCAGACGATGATGGTGTGAACATCAGCTCGTTGTATGCAACCACTTCGCAAATAGACCTCAAACATAGCTATGCCGACGACGCTCGTAGCGAAGTGATCGTAGACAATGCAGGAAATATTTATGTTGCTTCATGTACACGCACAGCTACAGGTCTTGGTATTGGGGGTACTTATGGTGGTGGCCAGGATGGTGTTGTGCTGAAATTCAACAGCAATCTTAGTTCGCTCATTGGCGGTAGTTATATCGGAGGTGTGGGTGAAGATGCGGCTTACGTGTTAGCATTAGACAAAGCGCAAACTACCCTGTATGTTGGCGGCGGTGTTACAAATACGGCATTCTCGACCGGCGTTACCTCCGGCAGCTATGCACCTAACTATAAAGGCGGTATTGCAGACGGCTACATTGCAAAATTTCAGAACGCGGGTGCTCCTATCCTGACAAAAGCAACTTATATAGGAAGCGCCTCGTACGACCAGGTGTTTGGCGTTCAGCTTGACGATAATGATGATGTGTACGCCATGGGTAACACCCTGGGAAAAAATACCGATCTTAACCCAACTACTACCTGGTCTAACCCCGGCGCTCCGCAGTTTGTTATCAAACTTGCGAATACACTTGCAGGCCCGCCGATCTTCATCACCCGTTTTGGAGATCCCAGCGCTAATGCCATCAATATTTCGCCTGTAGCCTTTCTGATCGATACCTGCCAGCACATTTACATTTCAGGGTGGGGCGGTAGTACTGCAGGCAATGGCAGCAGTACAGCCAACATGCCTGTCGACATTTCAAAAGGTGTAACCCCGAGCGGCATTATCTCCAGTACAACCGATGGTAGCGATTTCTATTTTATAGCCATTAGCAAGAACAGTACATCGCTGCTGTTTGCTGGTTACTACGGCGGGAATGCCCTGGCAGAACACGTTGATGGCGGCACCAGCCGTTTCGACAGGAATGGTGTGATCTACCAGGCTATTTGTGGTAACTGCGGCACAGCCACTACCGGCCTGCCGATGACCTCGGGTGCCTGGAGCACGTCAGATAAAAGCACCAATTGTAACCTGGCCGCGATCAAGATAGAATTTAACCTGGGCGCTGTGAATGCGAAAGCAAAAGCAGACCCTGATGGTGTGGTTTGCCTGGGTGAAAGCATCCAGTTCAAAAACAGCTCTACCAATGCGCAATCTTATGAGTGGGATTTTGGGGATGGCTCTCCGATCAGCACAGCGCATACACCACCACCGCACACCTATGGCGCGATAGGCAAATACAAAGTGCGTTTGATCACGGTAAATCCCGACGCTTGTAAAACCAGGGATACAGATTATGTTGACGTAACCGTTGATACCATACGTATCAAAGTAAATTTCAGCGTTGAGGTTACAGCCAATTGTAATCCTTACAAGATCCAGATCACCAATCATTCACAGTACAGTAAAACGCCCAATGCTCCGTCTATCACTCAATTCATTTGGGATTTTGGCGACGGCAAAACCGGGACAGGTGCTAATCCCAACCATGATTACCCGGATACTGGTACTTATGTGATCCGCGTTACCATGATCGACACTACAGCTTGTAACTCGCCAGACACGATGTCGCAGGTTGTTAAGTTCCAGAATTTCCTGGTAAAAGCAGGCTTTGAATTGCCACCAGTGTGCGAACGCAATAATATTCCGTTCCCCAATAAATCTTCAAACGCGGCAGCATACATATGGAACTTTGGAGATGGCGATACCAGCCATGCCGAAAGCCCCATGCATAAGTATGATACAGCCGGCAACTATACAGTAACGCTGTATGCCATTAACGATGCCAGCTGTAACAGGATAGATTCATTCTCGCAGCTCGTGGTAGTAAAAGGATCTCCACATGCCGACTTTGATTATACCCCGAAAATATTCGACGAGTTTAATGTGAATGATCCGGTGGTGCTCACCAACAAAACGCTTGGTGGCGATGTGTTTGAATGGAACTTCGGCGACAATACCGGCAGTAATAAACAACATCCCGAACCACATTTCTACAAAAAGACCGGCAGCTATACCGTTTGTCTCATGACAAAGAACAGTGTTGACTGTTGGGATACAGTATGCAAAAGGATAGATGCCCTGGTTGAGCCAATCGTTGATATCCCAACAGGCTTCAGTCCCAATGGCGATGGTAATAACGATGTGTTGTATGTGCGCGGCGGCGCTATCGAAAAAGTGACCCTGCGGGTATACAACCGCTGGGGCCAACTGGTTTTTGAGGCAATCGATGTACAAGCCAACGATCCGGCTTACGGATGGGATGGCAGCTTCAAAGGAAAACAGCAGGAAATGGAAGTGTACGGCTATGTGATGAGTGGTATTTTTATAACCGGAGACCCATTCTATAAAAAAGGAAATGTTACCCTAATACGATAACTCTATGAAATTCAACGCTAGTAAACGACTATTTTTCACAGCTGCAACCGCTGCCCTGTTTTGTAGCAACCAGGTCCATGCACAGGGTATGCATTTCTCGCAATACTATAATGCCCCTATGTTAGTTAACCCTGCCAATACGGGGCTAATGAGCGATAATGATTACCGTCTGGGCGCCAACTACCGCAATCAATGGGCTAATCTTCCGGTTCCTTACAATACAATATCCGCCTATGCTGATTTTCAGCTAATGCGTAATGCCAACTATAACAACTGGATGGGGCTGGGCGTTTCGTTCTTTAACGATAAAGCCGGTGATGGGGTTCTGTCAAATACGCGGATAGAAGGAAATATTGCGTACCACGTTATGACCAGCGACTATTCCATGATTTCTGCAGGTGTCTCGGTGGCTAACGCAGCGCGCAGTCTTAATTTCAACAAGCTGACATACAACTCGCAATGGGTAGGCCGCAATGGTGTTACCTTCGATCCTCAGCTAAACAGCAACGAACCCGTCGGCATCTTGAAAACTAACTTTTTCGATGTTTCAGCGGGGATCAACTACGCAACTTTTCCAACAGAAGCGACCTATCTCCGCATTGGTGTAAGTGTCGCGCACATTAACCAGGCCGAAGAGAGTTTTTATGATGCGGACACTTTGCAGGTAGCTGGCAATAAGATCGGTATCCGTCCCTCGGCAAATGCAGATGCCATTATTAATTGGAGTGAGTCATTGACATTCAACCCTTCAGTTTATTATACGCTCCAAAAAAATGCGTCGCAGATCGTTTTCGGTTCTCTGGGCATGATATATGTAGGAGGACAAAGAGACCATAAAACGGAATTGATCGTGGGTGCCTTTTATCGTTGGGATGATGCTGTGATCGGAGCGTTAGGTATGCAGTTCAATTCTGTGCGAATCATGACCAGTTATGATTACACCATATCTTCGCTTGGCAAGGACAACAACAATTTTGGCGCAATCGAGTTTTCAGTTTCTTACATGGGCATGTACGGAAACATGGGGCGTAGTGGTCGCACCATCAACTGTCCCCGCTTTTAACAAAAGATTTCATAGAATATCAAATAATGGGTCATTACTTTTGGCGATAATATATCCTACGTATGGAAAAAGAAAAATACAAAGTATTACTTGTTGAAGATGATGCCAACTTCGGACAAGTATTGAAAAATTACCTGGAGCTGAACGATTTTGTTGTAGAACTGGCGAGAGACGGTATATTAGGATTGGCTGCCTTCCGCAGAGAAAAATTCGACATCTGCCTGTTGGACGTGATGATGCCGAATATGGACGGATTTACCCTGGCTGAAGAGATCCGCAATGTGGATCCTGAGGTTCCCCTGTTTTTCCTTTCAGCCAAGAGCATGAAAGAAGACATACTCAGCGGTTACAAACTGGGTGCCGACGACTACATCACTAAACCTTTTGATAGCGAAGTATTGCTGCATAAGATAAAGGCCATCCTGAAACGCAACCAGGAACTGCAGGAAAAGCAGCACTCACAGGTCGAGTTCAATATTGGCGGCTATCACTTCAATAGCAAGCTACGTACCCTCGAGGTCAACGGCAGCGCGCAAACCCTGTCGCCTAAAGAGAACGAACTGCTCACTATGCTGTGCGAATACAAGAATGACCTGCTTCCCCGCGAGGCAGCACTCAAGCGCATCTGGGGCAGCGACACCTACTTCAACGGTCGCAGCATGGACGTATACATCGCCAAACTGCGCAAATACCTGAAAGAAGACAGCGCTGTAGAGATCGTTAACATCCACGGCAATGGCTTCAGGCTGGTAGCGCCGGAATAAAACTTAATTGAATAAAAAAACGTTTAAACGCCCGCTATAAGCGGGCGTTTTTATTGATTTTAACTGATGGACTTGTAAAAAAGTGGCCTTCTTAACGATTTTAACACATTCATATTAACACAGTTACATACTTTTGCGTTTCCGGATGAAATTCGTCGCCAGATACGTACTATTGCTTTGCCTGCTATTTGTGGGCAAGTATGGCTACATGCAAGCGCATGCAGCCCCTTATGCTGCAGGTGCTTACGTCGCTCCGGTTATTAAAGAAAAAAGTACTTTGAAGGCAGTACAGCTCACCGCCGAAAACGACGATGAACTGCCAACAGACAAAAAAAAGCAATCTGATCCCGGCAATATCACTTCCGCTTTTTACGCACCGCCGGTAAAACTCTTTAATTACTACCGTCCATCTCGCTTAGCTCAGAGTAAGCATCTTGTTTATTCTTCCCCCGATAGGTCCATTCTGTACGGGGTCTTCAGGATCTGATACCATTAGCCTTTTCAGGGTGGCAATAGTCTTTGCCTGCCTGTTTATCCATTTTTCATCGGGATACGTCCTTTATCGTGACCTGTATGCACGTGCGTAGCATAAGAGTCCGGCGTTCCCCGTACAATCAGCAATTGCTTTAGAACACATATTTATGAAAAACCTCCTCTTGCTCACCGGCGTGTGTGCATCATTGTGCTATGCTAGCTGCACAACCAAAAAAGAAGAAAAAGAAACCAACACAAAATTCCAGGTAACCAGTCCATTGAAAATGGACACCGCCATCACTAAAGACTATGTCTGCCAGATCCGTTCTATCAGCCACATCGAGCTGAGGGCTTTGGAAAGAGGTTATCTCGAAAACATTTATGTAGACGAGGGCCAGTTTGTAAAAAAGGGTCAGCTCCTGTTCCGCATCATGCCCAAACTTTATGAGGCAGAAGTGCAGAAAGCACAGGCGGAAGTAAGGGCTGCCGAGATCGAATACCAGAACACCAAATCGCTCACGGACAGGAACGTAGTATCGCCCAACGAGTTGGCCATGGCCAAAGCCAAGCTGGATAAGGCAAAAAGCGAACTTACGCTGGCCTCGGTACACCTTGGTTTTACAGAGATCCGCGCGCCATTTAGCGGTTATATAGACAAGTTTCATGTTAGGTTAGGTAGCCTGGTGGACGAAGGCGAATTGCTTACATCGCTGTCTGACAACAGCAAGATGTGGGTATACTTCAACGTGCCCGAAGCTGAATACCTAGACTACAAAACCAGCGCGAAAGCGGACAAGGCTACCGTGAAACTGATGATGGCCAACAACCGCGAGTTTGCCTACAACGGCGTTGTTGAAACCATCGAAGCCGATTTCGACAACGAAACAGGTAACATCCCTTTCAGGGCGACCTTCCCAAATCCTGATGGCCTGCTGCGCCATGGTGAAACGGGTAATATCAAAATGACAGAGCCGGTTAAGAACGGCGTGATCATCCCGCAAAAAGCCACGTTCGAGATACTCGACAAAAAATATGTGTACGTGATCGACAAAGACAACAAGATCAAGTCAAGGGAAATTACAGTTGGCGCATCTATGGAAGATCTGTTTATCGTTACCTCAGGCCTTGCTGACAATGAAAAGATATTGTTGGAAGGACTGCGCAAGGTAAAAGAGGATGATAAGATCGATTATGAATTCCATGCGCCTAAGTCAGTAATAGCAAGTTTAAAGTTGCCGGCAGAATAATAAAACCTAAATAAGAAAAGACATGTTCAATAAATTCATTCAAAGGCCGGTACTCGCTATAGTATTATCCCTCGTGATAATGTTCATGGGTGTTCTGGCCATCAAAACACTCCCGGTATCGCAGTTCCCGTCAATTGCGCCGCCGATGGTAGTGGTAAATATCGACTACCCCGGCGCCAGTGCCGATGTGTTGGTCAACTCAGTACTTATCCCCCTGGAAAAAGCCATCAATGGTACGCCGGGCATGAAATACATGACATCGGACGCTACCAGTGCCGGTGAGGCTACTATCCAGGTAGTGTTCGATCTTGGTGTAGATCCCAACCAGGCGGTGGTTAACGTAAAGAACAGGGTGGAACAGGTAACCAACAGGCTTCCACCACTTGTGCAGCGCGAAGGTCTTGTGATCAGCTATACTTCACCAAACATGCTGATGTATGTGAACCTGTATAGTAAGGATCCGAAAGCAGACGAAAAATTCCTGTACAACTTCGCAAGTGTAAACATCATTCCGGAAGTAGCGAGGTTGAAAGGTGTGGGTGCTGCGAAAATATTGGGTAGCCGCCAGTACGCTATGCGCGTATGGCTGAAGCCTGACAGGATGCGCGCCTATAATATAGCTACCGATGAAGTGATGGAAGCGCTGGCAGAGCAAAGCGTGATCGGTTCGCCGGGTCGTATTGGCCAGAGTTCTGGTAAACGCTCGCAATCGCTGGAATATGTACTAACCTACCAAGGTAGGTTTAACACACCTGAACAATACGGGAATGTTATCGTAAAAGCTAATCCCGATGGCGAGGTACTTCACCTGAAAGACATTGCCGATGTTGAGCTGGGTAGTGAGTTTTACGACATCTACTCTAACATGGATGGCCATCCTTCAGCGGCCATTACCTTGAAGCAGACATACGGTAGTAACGCCAGCGACGTAATTAAAGAGGTGAAGGCAAAGCTGGAAGAGATCAAAGCCACTTCTTTCCCTCCCGGCATGGATTACCAGATCAGCTACGACGTATCGAGCTTCCTGGATGCTTCTATTGAAAAAGTGTTACACACACTTGCTGAAGCCTTTATCCTAGTGGCCTTAGTGGTTTTCCTGTTCCTTGGTGACTGGCGTTCTACACTTATCCCGACGCTGGCTGTACCAGTATCGCTGATCGGTGCATTCGCTTGTATGCAGATGTTCGGACTTACCATCAACCTCATTACGTTGTTCGCCCTTGTATTGGCTATCGGTATCGTGGTAGATAACGCCATTGTGGTGGTGGAAGCCGTGCATACCAAGATGGCTGAAGAGCACCTGTCTCCTTATAAGGCGGTGAAAAAGGTGCTAACTGAGATCAGTGGCGCCATCATTGCGATCACCCTATTGATGACAGCGGTGTTCATCCCTGTAGCTTTCATGACTGGTCCTGTGGGTATCTTCTACAGGCAGTTCTCTATCACGATGGCTACATCTATCGTTATCTCTGGTGTTGTGGCACTGACACTGACACCAGTGTTGTGTGCTATGATCTTAAAGAACACGCACGGACAGCCACGCAAAAAGTCACCTATCAATAGGTTGCTTGATGCGTTCAATGCATGGTTCGAGAAAGTTACAGGCCGTTACGTTGCTATACTCAACGTCATCGCCGCCCGTAGGGTGATTACATTTGGATTACTGGCCGCTTTCTGCGCCGGTATCTGGATCACTTCGGAAACACTTCCTTCAGGCTTTATTCCTGCTGAAGACCAGGGGATGTTGTATGCTATCATTCAAACCCCTCCGGGATCTACGCTGGAACGAACAAACGAAATCGCGCGCGAAGTGCAAAAGCTCGCCAAGACGGTGGAAGGTGTTAAATCTGTATCGTCGCTGGCGGGTTACGAGGTGTTGACGGAAGGTCGTGGTTCTAACGCCGGTACCTGTCTGATCAACCTTAAAGATTGGTCTGAACGTAAACACTCGGCACAAGAGATTATCGAGGAGCTGGAAGAAAAAAGTCACGAGATCCCCGGTGCGGTTATCGAATTCTTCCAACCACCGGCTGTACCTGGTTACGGTGCAGCGGGCGGTTTCTCGCTGCGTCTGCTCGATAAAACCAACTCAGGCGATTACAAAGCCTTCGGAAAAGTGAACGATGAATTTATGGCTGCTCTCGGCAAGCGTAAAGAGCTGACTGGTCTGTTCACCTTCTTCGCTGCCAACTATCCGCAGTACGAACTGGAGATAGACAACAAAGCAGCGATGCAAAAAGGTGTATCTATTGGTAAAGCCATGGACAACTTGTCCATCCTTATTGGTAGTACTTATGAACAGGGCTTCATCAGGTTTGGTAACTTCTTTAAGGTATATGTGCAGGCATCGCCTGAATACCGCCAGCTGCCTGAAGACATATTGAAGCTGTATGTGAAGAACAATCGCGACGAGATGGTGCCGTATTCTTCTTTTATGAAAATAGTGAAGAAGCAAGGTCTTAACGAGATCACGCGCTACAACATGTACACCTCGTCGGCTATCAATGGTGCGCCGGCCTCAGGATATAGTAGTGGTGAGGCTATCAAAGCCATTCAGGAAGTAGCTAAGAATACCCTTCCGCGCGGTTATGACATCGACTGGTTAGGTCTTTCGAAAGACGAGGTATCGAGAGGTAATGAATCGCTGTACATATTTATTATCGTACTGGCCTTCGTATATCTCGTACTTGCTGCACAATATGAGAGCTTCATTCTGCCTTTGGTAGTAATTCTTTCACTGCCTGTGGGTGTGTTTGGTGCCCTGTTGCTTATTAAGCTAATGGGCTTATCGAACGACATTTATGCACAGGTAGGTCTGGTTATGCTTGTAGGTCTGTTAGGTAAGAACGCAGTACTGATCGTGGAATTCGCGGTTCAGAAACGTCAGGCTGGTGCCTCGCTTATCGATGCTGCTATCGAAGGTGCTAAGGTGCGTTTTCGCCCGATCCTGATGACATCGTTCGCCTTCATTGCCGGTCTGATTCCACTGCTGTTTGCTACAGGTCCAGGCGCCATCGGCAACCGTACAATCGGTGCGTCATCGGCAGGTGGTATGTTGCTCGGTACTGTATTCGGTGTGCTGGTAGTACCGGGTTTGTACTATGTGTTTGGTAAATGGGCAGATGGCCGTCACCTGATCAGGGATGAAGACGAAGTGCCGCTGACAGAAGATATGACCCACAGAAGGCGTAAGAAAAAGAAAAAGAACAAACTGAAGCAGCTCTTCAAAAAAGAAACTGAACCTTTCGTATTGCCAGAAGAATCATTAACCGAGAAAAACGACCTTAATGCTTAGTAATGTAAAATATAGCTGCCTTGCGCTGGCGTTGTTATCGCTGAGTTACACAGCGTGCAATATTCCCGAGGCAGTAAAGAAAAAAGAAAACCGTTCGGTGCCTGCGAGTTACAACCACTCGCAGGACACCACCAATTCAGCAAAGCTGAAGTGGAATGAGTTCTTTACCGATCCTTACCTGGACGCCCTTATCGACACAGCCCTTCACAACAACCAGGAGCTAAATATCGTTCTGCAGGAGATAGCGATCAGCCGGAACGAGATACGCGTAAGAAAAGGTGAATACCTTCCGTTTGTTGGCTTTAAAGGAGCAGCCGGTGTTGAAAAAACAGCGAGGTACACAAGCCGGGGCGCTATGGAAGCCAACACCGAAATAAAACCGGGCAAAGAAATGCCTGATCCGCTGCCCGACTACCTGGGTGGTCTTTACGCTTCGTGGGAAGTGGACGTTTGGCGCAAGCTGCGTAATGCTAAAAAATCTGCGGTCAACAGGTACCTGGCGAGCATAGATGGTAAGAATTTTGTAGTTACCAGTCTTATAGCAGAAGTAGCCAATTCTTACTACGAGCTACTGGCATTAGACAACGAGCTGAAGATCGTACAGCAGAACATCGAGATCCAGAGCAATGCGCTGGAGATAGTACGTCTGCAGAAATCTGCTGCACGTGTTACGGAGCTGGCTGTGCGCAAGTTTGAAGCAGAGGTGCTGAAAACAAAAAGCATGGAGTTCGATATCAGACAGCAGATCACCGAAACCGAAAACAGGATCAACTTCCTGCTCGGTAGGTTCCCGCAGCCGATACCACGCAATTCCGACAACTTTAACGAGCTGGTGCCGCAAACTATCTACGCCGGTATCCCTTCGCAATTGCTGCAAAACCGCCCTGATATCAGGAGGGCTGAAATGGAATTGGCTGCTGCAAAGCTGGACGTGAAAGTGGCGAAGGCGGAATTTTATCCGTCTGTACGTATCACGGGTTCGCTTGGCTACCAGGCGTTCAACCCGGCGTACTTGCTGACTAGTCCTGAATCGATCCTGTATTCCATTGCGGGCGATCTCGTTGCTCCTTTGGTCAACAGGAATGCGATCAAGGCCAACTACTCTAGCGCGAATGCAAGGCAGGTACAAGCTATCTACAATTACGAGCGTTCTATTTTGAATGCCTATGTTGAGGTAGTCAACCAGTTGGCTATGATCAACAATCTTGGTAAAAGCTATGATCTGAAGGCAGGACAGGTGCAGGCACTCACGCAGTCTATCTCCATTTCCAACGACCTGTTCAAATCGGCACGCGCCGATTATATGGAAGTGTTGCTGACACAGCGCGATGCCCTGGAATCAAGATTTGAATTGGTAGAAACCAAAAAGCGCCAGCTGAATGCTATGGTGAATATATACCAGGCTTTAGGCGGTGGTTGGAAATAAA
This sequence comes from Polluticoccus soli, assembly GCF_029269745.1. NCBI lineage: Bacteria > Pseudomonadati > Bacteroidota > Chitinophagia > Chitinophagales > Chitinophagaceae > Polluticoccus > Polluticoccus soli. The sequence continues at coordinate 1,745,602 of NZ_JARJHT010000001.1, forward strand.
CCAAATGATGAAAAGTAAAAACGTCCGCACAATGTGCGGACGTTTTTTTATTGTCCAGAATTATTAGAGTAGTTTTTCTGTTATCCTCCTATCATCACAGTTGGCGCGCCAACTGCTATTGTTCCGCCATGGGCAGTAGAGTCACCCATTCGGGCCGCCGGCATACCACCTATCATTACCGTCGCAGAACCTTTTATGATCGAATCAGGAGGGCCCGCGCACACCAGCATGTCACCTACACGCGCCGCCGGTAATCCACCTATCATAACATTGGCAGCTCCGGGACCAGAAACAGGTCCGCCTACATGGGGTACTACGGGTGTGCCTGGCGTTTGCATGGGGCAAGTATGCATATCTGAGATTCGAGCTGCTGCTGGCATTGGGTGTGATTTTACGGTAATCGTTAGGCTTAACGTGTAATAATATTACAGAAAAATAAGCGAAATAAAAAGCCGCTCTCAGAGCGGCTTGTATTATTCAAAAGCAGTTTAGTTAGTCCCTCGCCTGTCTTCTTACATATTTGGTCAGCACGACTATCATCTGGCCTTCTATGCGTCCTTCAATCTGTTCTACATTGTCCTTTACCAGGTGTATATTCCTGATCACAGTGCCTACTGCAGCTTTTATGCTCGTGCCCTTTACATCCAGCGATTTCGTGAGTACTACGGTATCGCCATCAAATAGTTGTGCGCCGTTGGCATCGCGGTGCAATTCTACAGTTGCGTCGTTCTCATGATCGCCGGTAGCTTTTGCCCAGGCCAGGCGCTCGTCGTCCAGGTACATCATGTCCAGCGCTTCGCTGGCCCAGGTTTCGTTTTTCAGCCTGTTCAACATACGCCAGCTTGCTACCTGTACGCCTGGAACTTCGCTCCACATGCTGGTAGTCAGTACACTCCAGTGGCTGTTATCCAGTTCTTCTTTTTTCTCGATCTGGGCAAGGCACTTGTCGCATATAAGAATGGTATTCTCTTCGTAGCCGCCTGTTTGGGGCGGTACCTCGTAGATATTCAGTTTACCTGTTGCCTGGCACAGTTCACACTTGTTTTCGCTTCGTGCTGTTAATCGTTCCTGTAAAGTCATATTAGATACTGATGCGCCGCAAAGGTAACGAATAGCTTCGGCATCACTTGGTTAACGTTAATGATATCAATCAATGTAAGTACAAACATTTTTCATAATTTGTACTACCGAAACGAGCTTAATAACAACCGCCTATAAAACCGATGCAACGACTGCACTACTTCGTTTTGTTGCTTGTTCTTGCTTTTGACGCACAGGCGCAAAACCTCATACCTAATCCCAGTTTCGAAAAAAATAAAGGTTGTCCCAATTCCAATGGCCAGGTAGCTACACATTGCAGCGACTGGTTCCAATATTTAAACAATACTCCTGATTATTACCACAGCTGTGGTACGACCGGTTTTAGTGTGCCAGATGCGGTAGTCGGTTATCAACAAGCGGCACACGGCAATGCTTTTGTGGGAGTGTACGTGTATGGAACCACTAGTAACATGAAAGAATGGGTAGCAGCTCAGATTCCGCCTTTACAAAAAGGTGCCAACTACGAATTATCGATGTCCGTTGTGTTGGCTAATTCATCTGGATTGGGCACTGACAATCTGGGTGCCTTTTTTTACAACCAGCTTCCTGCTTTCGGAATGGACTATTCCCTTATTCCCCAGGTTTCCTTTCTTGGCCAGGGAGTGATCACAGATACGTTGAACTGGACAAGGCTGGTGGGTATATTTACTGCAGATTCAGCCTATACCAATATTGTTTTGGGTGGCTTTTACGATAACAGCGTTGTAAACAAAGTTCCAGCAGGTCCCTCAAATACCATCGCATATTATTATATCGATTCGGTTGTGCTCAAACAGGTATCTAAAATAATTGTGGTTGATCCGGGTATCACCAGCGTTTGTGCCGGCGATACGATTGATGTGCCGTACACAGCCTCTTCCAACATTACGTTCAATCCGGGCAATCAATTTTCCCTCCAGTTGTCTGATGCCTCGGGAAACTTTGCCCCTGCTATTACTATTGGTTCATTGGTCTCTACTACCTCTGGGATAATACGTGCAGTGATACCAGCTACAGCTGCGGGCACTGGCTATAAAGTGAGAATTGTTGCTAGCGATCCCAACTATACCTCGGACGATGACGGAAGCCAGCTGACGATAAAACCCGCACCCATTGTTACAGCCAGTTCTAATAGTCCTGTATGCAAAAGCGATACGTTGAAGTTTACGTTACAGCATGCCTATTCGACAGCTACTTATAGCTGGATCGGACCCGGCTTCAGTTCAACAGAAAAAGACCCCTCGGTCTCTAATGTAACGGAGTTGCATGCAGGGGTCTATAAAGTAAAAACAACTGTGAATGGCTGCGCTGCCTGGAAAGAGCTGTTAGTAAAGGTTGACGATATACCTTCTTTTTACCTTGGCGCAGACACAACTATTTGCAATTACGAAGAGCTCACGGTCGGCTTTTCGCAGGAAGGCCACAGCTATTTGTGGAACACGGGCGCAACAAGTGGGCAGATAAAAATTCCCGGTTCAGGAACTTATAGCATTATCGCTACCAACCACTGCGGCTCAGCAAGCGACAGTATTGCCGTAGAAATAGAACAATGCGATAATTGTGCCTTTATGCCGAACGCATTTACACCCAACAATGATGGACTGAACGATGGCGTTGCTCCCATCATCCATTGCGAGATATCCGACTATAAATTCATCATTGTCAATCGTTACGGCGAAGAGGTGTTTCGCAGTAGCCAGCCCGGTGAGAAATGGAATGGACTTTATAAAGGGCAGCTGGCTGAACTGGGAACATACTATTACATTGTTAACCTAACAGGACCGAGAAATAAAAAATTCTTGGTCAAGGGTGATATTACCTTAGTTAGGTAGGCACTGAATATCATAGTAAACATAAAAGCCACTCACAATGAGCGGCTTTCACTTTTTGGTTCTTATTTCGTTTAAAGTGTTGTTACCTGCGTTTGTTCCTCAGGTATTCTTCAAGTTTAGTACGATCGTTACCAACCTGTTGAATAGCGCGTTGTACTTCGTCTTCGCTGCAGTTGAATTTTTTCGCGAGCAGGCTCACGTCGAGTTTTTGGCTTTCGCCACCTCGGCTACGATCATTACCTAAGTTACCGCGGTTGTCGTTTGGATTGTTGCTTGCCATAAAATTGGATTTTGACAGAAAAGTCAAAAAGACCGTGCCCATCGCTGGCATTGTTTTTCGAAACTACTAATCCCTGTACACTACTCGTTGATGTTCAATAAGTCGTCTTTAAATGATGTTTAAATTCAGTAAAAAGTAGTATATTTGCTATTGATTATTTTTGATGCCCGATGTTTACATTTCGCACTTTTTCAAAAAAGGCGCTAACAACATCAACAAATGTTAACCGTGTTCGATCAGTGTAATTTTTAATTCACGCCTGGAAATACACAATAGTACACAACTGCGGATGCTTTGAAACCTAAATCATGTAACGGGTTATGGTATGTAAACAACCGAGCGATATCAAGCTCGTGAATGCCATTGAAAAAGATATAAATCAATGAACAAATTGAAACAAATTGGCAACCAAAACTAATACAGTCAATATTTCCAGCGATTCTCAGAAGCTGCATAGTGACAAAATAGGCGCCTCTAAAACCTATCAACAATTCGTCATTTGTAACAATTGTCTACGCTACTAACTTTTAAGCTCTGGTATACCCGAAAGCCGCTCCAGTAGCGGGTTCATAGCTTCAATTACTTAGTGCTCATCTATTCATAATATGAAAAATGGTCATACATTCATGTTGTGGTTGTTGCATAGGGATGAGGGATTTCACTTAAATACCTGAACATGAAAACACCGAAAATCAAGCTATACGCAGTAGGCTTTATACTGTCGACAATCGTTTGCGGCTGTACTGAAAATAAGAATGCTACGCCTGGTGATACTGCAAAAGCTAAGGACATGGTGGAGCAAAATCTCGCAGAATTTGATACCCTAGACTTTCATGTGTTCAACAACAAAAACTGGGACCGCCTGCATGAAAGCCACGCAGATGATATAAAAGTGTATTGGCCTGACGGTCATGTTACCAATGGCATCGCCAAACACATTGAAGACCTGAAGGCACTATTCACTTATGCTCCCGACGCGAAAATAACAGAGCACCCGATGCGGGTAGGTTCAGGTGATATCACGGCAGTTACCGGAGTCTTTACCGGCACGTTTAGCGGGCCAATGACATTGCCTGATGGTAAGGTCGTCCAGCCAACAGGCAAGTCGTTTAAACTGCCAATGGCCACCTTCGGTGTTTGGAAGGATGGTGTCATGACCGAAGAACATTTGTTTTGGGATAACCACGCCTTTATGCAGCAGGTAGGCTTGGCGCCTTAACTCCTCTCCACTACCGCAACTGAAGTACAGGAAATTTTATTGTTGGATCCATCTTAACCTTTCACCATGAGAAAACTAATAATGTTGCTGTCTACGGCATTTCTCTCCTTCACCTGTGTCGGTCAAAAGGTCTCGAACTATATCAAAGAGCACGTCACCAATCGTTACGACGGGAAGCAAACAAACATCAGGAGTTTAATAGATATAGACGGGTATTATACCGTGAAAGAAGTTTACCGCGTTTGCTTCGGCCCGCCGCAAAACCGTATCTGTCGCGACACTACCGAGGTCAACTTCCTGTTTTACGAAGACGGCACCTTCTTGTACAATTTCTATGACGTAGACGCCGATTATCCCGGCAATACCGAAGCGTACCTGGAGCGTATCTCGAAAGGTAAAGGCACAGACTATTTTTATAACAGGTTTTATTGGGGTATCTATCGTGTGCAGGGTGATACTATCATTGCGCAGTATGTGTTCAATGAACCCAACACCATGCACCGCGATGCCTGGGAAGATAAGTTTTTGATCAAAGACAGAACGACCATCGTTAAGCTGACGACTGAGCCGCGGAATCTATTCCGGTTGTCCAATCCGAAGAAAAGAGCTGTTTCTGACCGTGTGGCGAAGAGGGTGGTTTTGCCCGCAACGTACAGGCCAAGCGCTCACATCCCGGCGCCAAATTCGTGGTTGAAAAAAGAAGAGTGGGTATATAGCAAGTAAATACTGCTTTTTTGGTGTCAGGTATTTTTACCTGGCACCTCCTTACGTGTTCGCAAGGCCTTATATATTTTGATCGCTGCCATCAGCAGCACCACAAAGCAAATGAGGCCGATCAGACCCCAGAGCCAGCTAAGCGCTTGCTTTACTACTACCAGCATCACGATGGCAACCAAAAAGATGGTAGCTACTTCGTTCCAGATGCGGAGTTTTTGGGAAGAGTATTTAAATATGTGGTTCGCTTGCTGTTTGTAAATAGCATGCAGTGAAAGGTGGTAAAGGAACAGCCCGGCAACGAAACAAAGCTTTACTACCAGCCAGCTTGGCGTAGCCCCGAGCAGGTGCCACATCAACAAGCCGAAAATGAGTGTTAGCACGGCAGATGGCCATGTGATACCAAACCATAGTCTTTTTATCATGATGGCAAACTGAGACTGGAGTATACCCTTTTCCGGTTCCGGTTTTTCGTTTGCCTCGGCATTATAGATGAAGAGTCGCACGATATAGAACATGCCTGCAAACCAGGTAACAATAAAAATGATATGCAACGCTTTTACATAGTTATACATAAGGCTGTAGCAACATTTTTTTATGACCTTCGTTTATTTCGTCCATCCATTTAGAAATGGTCTTCACCCACAGCGGGTGTACATTCAGACAGGGTACCATGGTAAACGATTCTCCGCCTGCTTTTAGAAATATGTCACGTCCTTCTACCGCGATCTCTTCTAAAGTCTCCAGACAGTCGCTGATAAAGGCTGGGCAAACAACAACCAGTTTCTTTACTCCGCGTGACGGCAGGTCTTGAAGCATTTGCGCCGTATATGGCTTCAACCATTCAGACCTCCCCAACCGCGACTGGAACGAAACACTATGGCGGGCTTCAGGGATGTCAAGCTCCTTAGTAACCAGTTTGGTGGTCATGAAGCATTGGTGACGATAACATTGCCTATGTGCCGGCGATGGTGTTGTACAACAATCTGCAGATTGAAGGCAGTGATTATGTGTGACATCGCCCTTAATAATATGACGTTCGGGTATGCCGTGGTAGCTGAATAATATGTGGTCGTAGCCGTCCGCCAGGTAAGGTTTTATACTTTCTTTTAGGGCGTGTATGTACAGCTCATTATTATAGAAGGGCTTGATTACCTCCAGTTTGAAGCCATAGTTTTCTTTTGCATGTATGGTCTTGGCATACTCAACGGCTGTTTCGTAGCTCGACATGGCATAGTGCGGGTACAGCGGCAACAATATCACCTCCTTCACCGAGGGGTAGTTCTGCGTGATCTCGTCAAAGGCTTCTTTGGGCGATGGGGTACCATACCTCATAGCAATGGTAACAGGTATGTCGAGTTCTCTGTCCAAGGCCAGCATAAGCTCCTTAGTAAGTACGATCAGCGGCGAGCCTTCCTCCGTCCAGATGGACTCGTAGGCATGTGCCGACTTACTGGCCCGGAAAGGGGTAATTATACCCTTTACAAGCAGCAAACGTGGCAGGAACGGGTAGTCGATCACCCGCTCATCCATTAAAAATTCATTAAGGTACTTCCTGACGTCGCCCACACTGGTAGAATCCGGCGAACCGAGATTCATGAGAACAACCGCTCTGGTAGCGCTTTTCAACCCAATACTCATTTTTATAAACTTGGTTGCAAAGGAACGAACAAATGCCGACTGACAGAAGTCAGCAAGCTAAATGACAAATGTATGACAAACGAAAACCGATAAACGGGAACGCGGAAGTAATTTTGCGCAGGAATTGAAAATCTGGAATGACCGCCGTGGACAAGAGCCTTTCTGAATTTTACTTAATAGGGATAAATTATAAAAAAACGGATGCGGAAGTACGTGGTCAGTATGCTATAAACAACGATCAATACCTGAACGTACTACAACTGGCCAGGCAACACAATGTTGCTGAAGTGTTCATCGTGTCCACCTGCAACCGTACAGAGATCTACGGTTTACACCAGGATCCGGATGTTTTGACCAAGATCCTGTGCTCCGAAACCGCCGGCGATATCAATACATTCCAGGCGTTGGCTTATGTAAAGAACGGGCTGGACGCGGTAGAGCATCTTTTCAATGTAACCTCAGGCCTGGATTCACAAGTACTAGGCGATTACGAGATCATCGGACAGGTGAAAACAGCGGCCAAACTCTCCAAAAAGCACGGACTCGTCGGTCCTTTCCTGGAAAGGCTGGTAAATACGGCACTGGCCGCTTCAAAAGCTATCAAGACAAACACCCAACTGAGCGATGGTACTGTTTCAGTATCCTTTGCTGCAGTTCAATATATCAAAGACTTCGTCGCCGATTATAGCTCGAAAAAGATATTGCTGATAGGCACCGGTAAAATAGGTCGCAATACCTGTAAGAATCTTGTAGACTACCTGCAGAATAAGAATGTTACCCTCGTCAACCGCACCGTTGAAAAGGCACATCAATTGGCAACGGAATTAGGTCTTAAATACGCATCGATGGATGATATGGACAGACTTATCGAAGAGTCAGACATCGTTATTACGTCTACTAGCTCAAAGTCGGCGATAATAGGTAAACAACACCTGGAAGGCCATGGTGCAAAACTGATCATCGATCTTTCGGTGCCTAATAACGTCGATACTGACGTAAGAAACCTGCCGTATGTGACGTTGATGAATGTGGACGAACTGTCGGCGCATAAAGATACTACCCTCGAAAAACGTAAGGCTGAGGTGCCTAAGGCGAAGGCAATTATTGCAGAGCAGATTGCAGACTTTACCGAGTGGCTGGAAACGCGCAAATACGTGCCGGTCCTGGTTTCACTCAAGGCGACACTCCAGCAAATGGACACCAGCACGCTGGCGACAACGACTGATAACAACCCTCAACGCATACAAAAGATCATTAACGCTACCGCTCTGAAACTAAAATCGCAAAACACAAAAGGTTGCCACTATATAGCGGCTATAAATGAATTTTTCGGTTAGAGTACGATGAACACAACGATCAGGATAGGTACAAGAGATAGTGCACTGGCACTGTGGCAGGCCAATGAAGTAAAACGCCTGCTGGCAGAGAAAGGGTTTGAGGCAGAACTAGTACTGATCAAGTCAGAAGGCGATATTAATCTCGTAACACCACTATATGAAATGGGCGTTCAGGGCGTATTTACCCGCACGCTCGACATCGCCATGCTGAATGGCCAGATTGATGTGGCAGTGCACTCTATGAAAGACGTGCCTACTCAATTGCCTACCGGCATTGTGCAGGCTGCAGTACTGCCACGCGCATCACACAAAGACCTGTTCGTACCCAGGAACGGACTCAGCTATCTTGAATCTTCCGAATCTGTGGCCACAATCGCTACCAGCAGCATTAGACGCAAAGCGCAATGGATGCACCGTTTCCCCAATCATACGATTGAAAGCATTCGGGGTAATGTAAATACCCGGCTGAGAAAAGTGGAGGAAAGCAACTGGCAAGGAGCCATATTTGCTGCTGCCGGTTTAGAAAGAATAGATCTCAGGCCTGGTAATGCAGTTGAGCTGGACTGGATGCTGCCGGCACCTGCGCAAGGAGCCATAATGGTGGTGTGCAGGGAAGATGCACAACATGCTTTTGAGGCTTGCTCATCCCTCAACGATGCCGCCACAGCGAATTGTGTGAAGGTAGAGCGTGATTTTTTACGCGGGCTGATGGGCGGCTGCTCGATGCCCATCAGCGCATTGGCAGAAGTTCACGGTGACACTATGCATTTTGAAGGAAATGTGCTTGACCCGCAGGGAACCGTCAAGCTCGAAATAAAAAAACAAATAGCGATTGCCGCTGCGGATACGATAGGAATACTTGCCGCACAGGAACTCTTGACCAAAGGCGCCGGCGAGATCTTAAGCAAAATCAAAAGCAATGGCAAGTAGCGTTTCCATACTTAGTACGAAGACGCTCGAACCAAGATTGATCGAAAAAGCTGCGGTGGAAGGTATCCAGATAGATTGTCAGCCTTTTATTAAGATCGTTCCAGCTCTAACAGAAAGTGTGCAACAACAAATTGACAAACTGGTTCAATCGCATGCTTACGTTGCGCTTACCAGTGTAAATGCAGTTGTGATACTTTCAGATTACCTGGGCGACAAGCGACTTGATTGGACAGTGTTTTGCATTTCCGGCCAGACGCTTGAGGCTGCGAAAAGTCGTTTGAATGGAGTAGAGATATTAGACTGTGCAGAAACAGGCGAGAAATTGGCGGCTAAGATCAAAACACACAGTAGGGTAAAGGAGCTGGTATTCTTTGGCAGCAACATCCGTACACCGGCATTGGCAATTGGTTTAGCTGGTAGCGGTATTTCTTTAAGGGAGATTTTTCTGTATAAAACAGAGCAGGGGCCGGTTAAGATCAGTAAAGATTATAATGGCGTATTATTCTTTAGCCCAAGCGCAGTGAACAGTTTCTTTTCTGAGAACGGTGCAGGTGACAAAACCACCTTCTTCGCTATTGGAACTACTACTGCAACAGCGTTGTCAGGTTATGGCGATCAGGTAATAACCAGCAACGAGCCAAGCCAGGAAAGCGTAATAAATAAATTGATAGAATACTATAATAGACCGTAATGAGCGATACACAACATTTGTTTTTAAAGGCATTAAAAGGTGAAGCAGTTGAACGTCCACCGGTATGGATGATGCGTCAGGCTGGCCGATACCTGCCTGACTATATCAAGCTGCGTAATAAGTACGATTTCTTTACCCGCGTTCAGACACCTGAACTGGCCTGCGAGATAACCCTGCAGCCTATCGACCAGGTAGGTACAGACGCGGCTATCATATTTTCAGACATCCTGGTGATACCACAGGCAATGGGCCTCGAAGTATTGCTGGAAGAAGGTAAAGGACCGTTGCTTCCTAAAACGGTGCAAACGGAACAAGACGTTGATGCACTGCTGACAGAAGACCCTGCTTCATCACTGCATTATGTATTGGATGCATTGAAGCTTACTAAGAAAGAACTGAATAATCGTGTGCCACTTATCGGATTTGCCGGGGCTCCATGGACCATTCTGTGTTACATGGTAGAAGGTAAGGGCAGCAAATCGTTCGATAAAGCAAAGCAGTTCTGTTTCACCAATCCCACGCTGGCACGCAAACTGTTGCAAAAGATCACGGATGTAACGATAGGCTACCTGAAAGCGCAAGTGCAAGCGGGTGCTGACGCAGTACAGGTGTTCGATAGCTGGAGCGGTATGTTGAGTCCAGCCGACTTCAACACATTCGCAAAACCATACCTCACGCAGATAGCTGATGCATTGAAAGACCATGCGCCAGTGATATTGTTTCCTAAAGGCAGCTGGTACGCACTGAAGGATCTGAGCAATTCATCAGCCTCAGCATTAGGCCTCGACTGGTGCGTAGAACCAAAACTTGCCCGCGAGCTGACTGGTAATAAAATAACGTTGCAGGGCAACTTCGATCCATCGAAATTGCTGGCTCCAATCCCCGAAATAAAGAAAGAGGTGACGAAGATGATAGATGCATTTGGCGTACAGCGTTATGTGGCCAATCTTGGTCATGGCATCCTGCCCAATGTACCGGTAGACCACGCCAAGGCATTTGTAGAAGCAGTGAAGGAGTATAAAGCAGTGAAATAATGAGAGAGGCGTTCAACAGCTACATATTAGAATTACAGAACCGCATTTGCCTAGCGCTGGAAGCAGAAGACGGCAGTGCGAAGTTTATTGAGGATAAATGGGATCGTCCCGAAGGCGGTGGCGGCATTACCCGTGTTATTAGTAATGGTACTGTGTTTGAAAAAGGTGGCGTAAATACTTCTGCAGTTCATGGTCGTTTGCCTGATGCTATGCAGGAAGCATTTAAAGTGCCTGATAGCAACTTTTTCGCCTGTGGCTTGTCGCTGGTTATTCATCCTGTCAATCCATACGTACCTACGATACATGCCAACTGGAGGTATTTTGAACTGTACGACAAGTTAGGCAAGAAAATAGATAGCTGGTTTGGTGGTGGCTCTGACCTCACGCCATATTATATCTTCAAAGAAGATGGTCGCCATTTTCATACCACGTTGAAGAACGCAATGGATGGATTTGGTGAAGACCTCTACCCGAAATATAAAAAGCATTGCGACGAATACTTTATCAATAAGCACAGGAACAATGAAGCGCGCGGCATTGGCGGTGTATTTTATGATTACCTGCGCCCTGATAAGGAATTTACTGCCGATAAATTATTCGAGTTCCAACAGGCAAATGGTAATGCTTTTCTAGAGGCTTACCTGCCTATAGTGAGCAAGAGAAAAGCAATCGCATTTACTGAGAAGGAAACTGAATGGCAGGAAATACGTCGTGGACGCTATGTTGAGTTCAACCTGGTACACGACAGGGGAACACTATTCGGCCTGAAAACAAACGGCCGTATCGAGAGTATTCTTATGAGTCTGCCGCCACGTGCAAGATGGTATTACGACTATCATCCTGAGCAGGGCACAATGGAGGCTGAATTATTACAATATTTGCAACCAACCGACTGGATAAACATATAATTATGCATCTCATCAGGAGGAATAGAATATTAAGACAATCTTACGCGGTAAGATCATTGGTGTCTGAAACTATATTAACACCAAACGATTTCATCGTTCCGTTATTCATTATCGAAGGTGCTGGAGTAAGGGAAGAAATTCCTTCTATGTCCGGCTATTTCCGTATGAGTCTTGACCTGACGGTAAAAGAAGTAAAGGAACTTTGGGCTATGGGTCTGAAGAGTGTGCTGTTATTCATCAAATGCAAAGACGAACTAAAAGACAATAAAGGTACCGAAGCGCTGAACCCTGACGGGTTGATGCAGCGTAGCATTAAAGCTATTAAAGATGCCTGCCCGGATATGTTGGTAATGACAGACATAGCGCTGGATCCTTTTTCATCTTACGGCCATGACGGTATTGTAGAGAATGGGCAGATCGTGAATGATGCTACGGTAGAAGTGCTTGCTCAAATGAGCGTTAGTCATGCACGCGCAGGAGCAGACTTCGTTGCACCTAGCGATATGATGGATGGTCGTATCATCGCTATTCGCGAAGCATTGGAAGCTGATGGCTTCACTAACACTGGCATCATGGCCTATAGTGCTAAATACGCTTCCTGCTTCTATGGTCCCTTCCGCGATGCACTGGATAGTGCTCCCGGTTTTGGCGATAAGAAAACCTACCAGATGGACTATGCCAACAGGAAAGAAGCAGTGAAAGAAGTGTTGATGGATGTAGAAGAAGGTGCTGATATCGTAATGGTAAAACCTGCTATGGCGTATCTCGATATTATTCGCGAAGTGAAAAATGCAGTTGAGATACCGGTGAGTGCTTACCATGTAAGCGGTGAATATGCCATGATCAAAGCCGCTGCCAAAATGGGCTGGCTGGATGAAAATAAAGCGGTAATAGAATCGCTGACGGGTATCAAACGCGCAGGTGCTGATCTGATAGCGACTTACTATGCAAAACATGCAGTACAATTATTAAACAGTTAGAACGATGTCTCAAAGCGATATACTTTTTAAACGCGCGCAGGAAAGCATTCCTGGTGGTGTCAATTCCCCTGTTCGCGCTTTCAAAAGCGTGGGCGGTAATCCGATATTTATGAAAAAAGCCAAAGGCGCGTACCTCTACGATGCCGATGGCAAACAATATATCGACTATATTAACTCCTGGGGACCGATGATCCTTGGCCATGCTTATGGTCCGGTGGTAGAAGCAATCAGGGAGAAAGTATACGACTCTACGTCATTTGGTGCGCCTACTGAGCTGGAGATCGAGATGGCTGAGCTCATTAAGAGCATGGTACCGAATGTTGACCTGGTACGTATGGTGAACAGCGGTACTGAAGCTTGCATGAGCGCAGTACGACTAGCACGTGGTTATACGGGTAGGAACAAGATCATCAAATTTGAAGGTTGCTACCATGGCCATGCTGATGCTTTCCTGGTAAAAGCGGGAAGTGGCGTGGCGACGTTTAATATTCAGAACGTACCTGGTGTCCCGGCGACTGTATCTGGCGACACACTCACCGCGCCTTTCAATGATCTTAAAGCCGTAGAAGCACTGGTTGCAGAGAATCCCAATGAGATCGCTGCTATCATCATTGAGCCGGTGGCGGGTAACATGGGTTGCATTCCTCCAGCCGAAGGGTTCCTCAAAGGTTTGAGAGAACTGTGTACTAAAGAAGGTATCATTTTCATCTTCGACGAGGTAATGACAGGTTTCCGCCTTGCAGCTGGCGGTGCTCAGGAGCGTTTGGGCATCGATGCCGACCTCGTTACTTATGGTAAAGTAATAGGTGCCGGTATGCCGGTTGGTGCATTTGGTGGTAAGAAGGAGATCATGGAGCACATCGCTCCACTGGGTAGCGTATACCAGGCGGGTACGCTGAGTGGCAACCCGATAGCAATGATAGCGGGCTTCACTCTGCTTACTGAGCTTAAAAACAATCCTTCTATCTATACTGAGCTGGAAGAAAAAACAGCAGATCTCCATACAGGATTACAAAAAGTATTGTCTCAAGGCAATGTTCCATTTAAGATAAACCGTGTTGGTTCGATGATCAGCGTTCATTTCAGCAGCGAAGAGATATCAGACTTTGCAGCAGCTGGTCGCGCCAACAATGAGCTATTCAACAAATACTTCCACTATATGCTCGACAATGGTATTTATCTGCCGCCTTCAGCATTCGAAACGTGGTTTGTAAGTAATGCGATAACTAACGAAGACATAGACAAAACTGTAAAGGCTACAGAAGCGTTTATTCAACAACAATAAAAAAGGCGGGATCAATTCCCGCCTTTTCTTTTTTAGTTCATTGCTTTTGTCAGATCGTGGACGAAGTCCTCCAGTTGATCCAATTCTACGTGGTCCATAACCACCACCTTGCACCACTGTGGATTATCATGATTATCTGGTACTACCCCATATTTTCTGGCCAATATTGGTGAAACATGCTTTGCATGTATCGTTACAATATTCAGGTTGGGGTGGCGATAGAAACCGATACCTGCTGCTGTTAGCTGCTTGCAGAATACCTCTGTACGATACAGCAGCCTGTTTATTTTCTCCTGCCAGCCATAAGGTCCGTACGTAAACAGGATCATCCAGATGGCTATTGCGTTTGCACCCCCGCGGCTGCCGCTTAGCGTAATATCCATACCATGCACATAGCTGGCCTCATTGGTGTACACAAAAGGCATTAGTCCTTTTCTGGCAAGGAAGATACCGGTACCATAAGGTGCCTGCAGCATTTTATGCGCATCCAGCGTAATGGAGGAAACATGCGGATTGGCGAAGTTTACATTGCTGTCTGGTCGGCTGAATGGATAAATAAAACCACCGAAGGCACCATCTACGTGTAGCTTGAACTCCAGCTCACGTTTGGCCAGACAATCAGCATACAGGTCCGGATCGTCTACACTACCAAACATGGTGGTAGCCATATTGGAGATCACAATGAAATACTTAACTCCATTTGCAATTGCCGTGTCCAATGTTTCGTTGATAGCTTCTGCTGATATGTTGCGTGTAGTCTCATCAACAACCACCGGATACCAGTTGATGTGTAACAGGTTTGCCGCTTTGGCTATTGAGTAGTGTGTATCAGACGAGCTAATGATGGCAATCTCGGTATGTTTCGCGCCATGTTTTGAGATAAAATAGTTGCGGTATATCCATATAGCCTGGATATTAGCTTCAGTGCCACCTGCTGCTATGTAGCCGTCGCAGCTTTGCTCAGGTGCTTTGAACAGGTCTACGCACAGCAGCTCGATCACTTCGCGCTCTATGTTTTGCGTACCCCTGAAAAATTCCTCTGACTCGCCCATGGTATGACAGCCAATGTGGTTGGGATTCTGCACATAGGTGCGCAGCCATGGTGCTTCTTTCAAAAAGCTGGCTTGCTCATAAAAAACCAAAGGATCAAGTTTCGACGCAGGCACACCTAGCGATATCTTTTGTTTGTAGTCTATCGTATCGGTCAATGCCGCGCTAATACGCTCATCCTGTTCGGCATGACTGAGTTTCTTCCAATATTTCATTACTAATTCTTATTAAATCTTTCGTGGTAAGCTTTTTCAAGATCCTCTCGTTGAGCCGGATCAGCAATAGAGATCAACAGTTTGGCTCTCTGTTCCAGGTTTTTACCATAGAGGTTCACGATGCCATGCTCGGTTACTACATAATGTACGTGGCCGCGTGTTGTCACCACACCTGCACCCGTTTTTAAGGTAGGCACAATGCGCGACAATCCTTTGTTGGTAATAGATGGCAGAGCAATAATAGGCTTCCCGCCTTGAGATAAGGATGCCCCCCGCATAAAATCCATTTGGCCGCCAATGCCAGAAAACTGGTACGTACCAATAGAGTCGGCACAAACCTGGCCTGTAAGATCTATTTCAATAGCGCTGTTGATCGCTACGACTTTCGGATTTTTCCGGATAACGGCTGTGTCATTAACATAGGCCACGTCCATAAAAGATATATCAGGGTTGTCATCCACAAAATCGTACAACTTCCGGCTGCCGATCGTAAAAGTCGAGACTATCTTTCCGGGGTGTACCTTTTTATGTTCATTGGTGATGATACCTTTTTCCACAAGGGGTATGATGCCATCAGAGAACATTTCAGTGTGAATGCCTAGTTGCTTGTGTGAACCCAGTGCTTGCAATACGGCGTCTGGTATCGAACCGATGCCCATTTGAAGTGTTGAGCCGTCTTCTATTATCGATGCTACGTGCTTACCTATTCGTTCAGCGCGTTCGTCTATTTTCTCCCCATAGTTTACTTCCGGCAGCTCGGCCTCTACGTATACCATTGCGGCCATCCGGGAGATATGGATATGGCCATCGCCATGGGTGCGCGGCATACGCGGATTTACCTGCGCAATGACCGTTCTGGCAGTTCTAACGGCGGCAAGAGCGGCATCTATCGACGTGCCGAGGGTGCAATAGCCATGCTTGTCAGGTGGCGACACGTGAATGATCGCCACATCGATCGGAAGTACGCTGCCTTCGAACATCCTGGGGATCTCGCTAAGGAACACCGGGATATATTCGCCGTTCCCTTTATTCACCCACTCCCGCACATTAGCCGAGACAAAAAGGGAGTTCAAACGAAAGCTATCGCGGATATCGGGGGTATTCCAATTGATCGTTCCCTGGGTGCTAATGGCTACCAGTTCTACATCCGAAACTTCCCCCGCCCTGTCCAGCAAGGCATGTAAAAGATGCAAAGGGGTAGCGGCGCTGCCGTGAATAAATACACGGTTCCCGCTTTTCACCAGTTTTACGGCTTCTTCAGCGGTAACATAGGCAGGATACATGCCGCAAAATTACAACGTCTCCTCCACCCGAGACTGACCAAAATCAGCCTCTGCTATTACCATGGTCATATTTGCTTTTTCTTATTGCGGATAGCTTCGCTGAAAAAATATGGAGATACGCTCTACCTACGAAAACTTAGTGCTGGCGCAACTGGCAGACAGGCTGAATACTGATTTTTACCAGCCGGTCATTGAAAAATGCGAACAAACTGTCGTTCAGCTCGTTATCACTGATAGCCAAGAGGCGATAATGAGTATACGCAACATCATAGACGCCAGGCAACAATCGCTGTTGAGTTATCTCCAAACACTGGCCGAAAAAAGTAGTACCGGCCATGATTGCAGCAACTGCCCCGGCCGTTGCGATATGGGACACGCGCAGCACCTGATGGATATTAAGGAGTCGCATATTGCTATAAACAGCCACATCAGCGGTATCGATATGAATGAATTGCCCGACGAGTTGCAACAATTGACAAACCTGGTGACAAACCTGGTGCGGATAGAAGAACAGGTGCTGGTGCCGAAAATATGGGATGCACAAAGAAAGATCAATGTCGTTAGTTAAAGAAAGAAATACGATAATCATTGAAAAGGGGTGTGAGCAGGACTTGCTTTGTTATCATTGTGGTACACCATGTATCAGTGCAAGCATAGCCATTGAAGACAAAGCCTTTTGCTGCGAGGGCTGCAAACTGGTCTATGAAATACTAAACCAGAATGGCCTTTGCGACTACTATAAGATCCAATCACACCCCGGGTTGTCGCAGATCAAGGCTGTCAGGAATGATAAATACTCTTATCTCGGCGATTCTACCATTGCTGAGCGGCTCTATAAGTTCCAGGATGGCAAGCATGTTATCGTTACCCTTTATATTCCCGGCATTCACTGCAGCTCTTGTATGTGGCTACTGGAGCATTTATATAAGATACACGATGGGGTTACAAGCAGCAGGCTGAATTTTTCGGCTAAAGAAGTGACCATTCACTTTCTGAAAGAAAAGATCAGTCTCCGCCAGGTCGTGGAGTTGCTAACAACCATAGGTTACGAGCCGTATATTAGTCTTGATGATGCCAAAGGCAAAAAGGCGTCGAAGATCAGCAGGGCAAGGGTGTTCAAGCTAGGTATTGCCGGATTCTGCTTCGGCAATATTATGATGATGAGTTTCCCTGAGTATTTGTCGAGCGCTGACATTGAATACCAGTATGCTTTCCTGTTCAGGATACTCAATCTTATTTTGTCTATCCCTGTTTTCTTCTATTGCGCATCTGAATTCTTTACTACGGCATGGTCGGGGCTAAAGCAACGTACGTTGAATATAGATGCGCCTATTGCGCTGGCACTGCTGATCACCTACTCACGAAGCCTATATGAGATATTTTCGGGGATAGGTGCTGGTTATCTGGACAGCATGAGCGGAATAGTGTTCTTTATGCTGGTTGGCCGATTGGCACAGGAACGAACTTATCGATCGCTGTCCTTTCACCGGGATTATAAATCATACTTTCCAATAGCGGTAAACCGGGTGACAACAGAAGGCGTACAGAGCTGCCAGCTTGGCGACCTTCAAGAGAAAGATGTGGTGCAGTTGTATAATGACGAAGTAATACCCGCGGATGCGATTGTGCTAAAAGGTAATGCGCGGGTAGACTACAGCTTCGTGACTGGTGAAAGTGAACCTGTAACAGTTGCCGAAGGTAAAATGGTATATGCCGGCGGCCGCCAGACTGGCGACCAGCTGACCATCCAGATAGTAAAACCTGTTGCAGGCAGCTACCTGACCTCGCTCTGGAATCACTACGCCTTTAATAAAAACAAGGCACAACAAAACGATGGCGACAGCGTGATACATAAGTTGAGCCGCTATTTTACTATCGTTCTGTTTTCGCTGGCAGCGCTGACTGCAATATTCTGGGCTATTAATGATCCGTCTAAAATATTTCCGAGTGTATCGGCTATGCTGATCGTAGCCTGTCCGTGTGCACTGCTGTTGTCTGCCACGTACACCAATGGCAACCTGCTCCGCATTTTCAGCAATAATGGTCTTTACCTGCGCGACGCATCGGTAATAGAGCAGCTGGGTAATATCAACCATATTGTTTTTGATAAAACAGGTACGCTGACGTCTGGCAGCAATACGATGTCGGCAACCGGTCATAGAATGACGGATGAAGAGAAACGGCTTGTTTATTGTGTTGTCTGTCTGAGTAAGCACCCGTATAGCATTGCCCTGGCAAAATACCTCGGTGTACATGAGCTGATTACACCAACTCAGTGGAACGAAATGAAAGGCGCCGGTATTGAAGCGACCATAGGCAACAACAAAATAATGGTTGGCTCTGCTGCCTTGACGGAAAGCTATGCGCATGCGGGCGAGGCAAATGTCTTCGTGAGGATAAATGATAAACTCACCGCCTTCCACATACTTCCCGATTTCAGGCAGTCGATACCGAATATGATACAAGACCTTCACCATAGCTACCCGCTGTCTTTACTCTCAGGTGATCACAATAAACAGAAAAATGCTTTAGCCGGCATATTCGGAAAAGACAGCGATCTACTATTCGAACAAAAGCCTGTAGACAAGCTGCAATATATAGAAGGGCTGCAGCGGGTTGATAAGAAGGTTTTGATGATAGGAGATGGGCTGAACGATGCCGGTGCGCTGCAGCAAAGCAATGTGGGTATTACCCTTGCCGATGACATCAACAACTTCACCCCTTCCTGCGATGCGATCCTGAATGCTGTGGAATTCGGCAAGTTGCCACAATTGCTTAAGCTGGCCAAAGCATCGAGGCAGATCGTCAATATCAGCTTTGTCATTTCTATCCTATATAACATTATCGGCCTGTATATATCTGTTCGCGGCGATATGGAGCCGATGATTGCAGCTATTCTCATGCCTGTAAGTACACTGAGCATCGTATTGATCACCACTGGTATCAGCAGCCTCTGGGCTAAAAGGCTCCGCCTTTCTCTTTCCTCAAAAATTATAAACTGACCAATATCAGTTTTGCTTCTGAGCGCCGTCATGAGCCACCACTGTTGCTAAAAGTAGTTTTGCATGGTAATTCAATTCTATAATGAGTGCTCTTTATATGTTGGTAATAGCAAGTATAGTAGTGGCTGCTGCCTTCCTGGTGGCATTTATCTGGAGTGTACGTTCTAATCAGTTTGAAGACCAGCAAGGCGCGGCAATGCGCATGCTGTACGAAAATGAAATTCCAACCGAGAATAAATAAAACAAGTTTAAAGATGAGTTCTTCTCTCACGTCAAACCAATTAGCCGAAAGCGTACAGGCCCACGGGATGAAAATTCCCACCGGAAACGACCAACTCGACAAATTCTATTACGACAATAAAATAGTGAAGTGGTTTGCTTACGCAACCGTCTTTTGGGGACTAGTTGGTATGCTGGCAGGTTTGATGGCCGCCATGCAACTGGTATTCCCTGAGCTGAACTTTGGAGTCGCACAAACCTCTTTTGGACGCGTGCGTCCGGTGCATACCAACGCGGTGATATTCGCCTTCGTTGGTAACGGTATTTTCATGGGCGTGTATTATTCGTTGCAGCGCCTGTGTAAAGCCAGGATGTTTAGCGATAAGCTGAGTAAGATACATTTCTGGGGCTGGCAATCGGTTATCGTTCTGGCGGCGATTACACTACTGGCAGGTTATACTACCGGTAAAGAATACGCCGAATTAGAATGGCCGATAGACATCCTGATCACGCTGATCTGGGTAGCTTTTGGCTGGAATATGTTTGGTACGATCATGAAACGCCGCGAGCGTCACCTGTATGTAGCCATCTGGTTCTACATCGCTACGTTTGTTACTGTGGCCATGCTGCACATCGTTAACTCATGGGAGATACCATTCAGCTGGATGAAGTCTTACTCATGGTATGCAGGTGTACAGGATGCCTTGGTTCAGTGGTGGTACGGTCACAACGCGGTAGCGTTCTTCCTGACTACCCCGTATCTCGGCCTTATGTACTACTTCCTGCCTAAGGCAGCGAATCGCCCAGTATATTCTTACAGGCTTTCTATTATCCACTTCTGGGCGCTCACTTTTATCTATATCTGGGCTGGTCCTCACCACTTGTTATATACTGCACTTCCAGACTGGGCACAGTCACTGGGTACGGTATTCTCTGTAATGCTGCTGGCGCCATCGTGGGGCGGTATGCTGAACGGTCTTTTGACGCTACGTGGTGCCTGGGATAAAGTACGTGAAGACGTTGTACTGAAGTTTATGGTAGTTGCGATAACTGCATACGGCATGGCGACATTTGAAGGCCCTATGCTAAGTCTGAAGAACGTAAATGCTATCAGCCACTTTACAGATTGGACCATCGCTCACGTACACGTTGGGGCACTGGGTTGGAACGGCTTCCTCACCTTCGGCGTATTGTACTGGCTGATCCCGAGAATATTCAGGACAGAACTGCATTCTACCAAAATGGCTAACTGGCATTTCTGGATCGGTACGCTAGGTATCATTTTCTATGCAGTGCCTATGTACTGGGCCGGTTTCATGCAAAGCCTTGCATGGGCTGAGTTCACTCCAGAAGGTCAACTGAAGTACCAATTCATGGAAACGGTGACTTCTATGAAACCGTTCTATGCAATGCGCGGCCTGGGGGGTACACTTTACCTCATTGGTGCAGTGATGATGGGCATCAACTTGTACAAAACCGTTAAGAAAGGTAAAGCAGTAGATGACGAAGCTGCAGAAGCGGCACCACTGTCGAAGGTATATATTGAACACGGTAAACACCACTGGCACCGCTGGATAGAAAGGAAGCCGGTGCAAATGATGGTAGGCAGCCTGATCGTAGTAATGATCGGTGGCGCTATCGAGATCATCCCGACGTTCATGGTTAAATCGAATGTTCCGACGATCGCGAGTGTGAAGCCATATACCCCGCTTGAACTGGCAGGCCGCGATATCTATGTTCGCGAGGGTTGCTACACTTGTCACAGTCAAATGGTGCGTCCGTTCCGTAGCGAGGTAGCGCGTTATGGTGAATACTCAAAAGCCGGGGAGTTTGTATACGATCACCCGTTCCAATGGGGTAGTAAACGTACCGGCCCCGACTTGGCACGTGTAGGCGGTAAATATCCGGACAGCTGGCATTACAACCACATGTTCGAGCCTTCAAGCATGTCGCCCGGTTCTATCATGCCTAACTATCCATGGTTATTCGAGAATGATATGGATATGGACATAATGGGTGCCAAGATCAGGGCTATGCAAACGCTGGGCGTTCCTTATCCTAAAGGCTTCGACGAAATAGCGAAAGGCGAAATGATGAAGCAGGCGAAAACTGTCACAGCGAGCCTGGAGAAAGACAATATTAAGTCGAAGCCTGAAAAAGAGATCATCGCGCTTATTGCCTACCTGCAACGCATAGGTAAGGATATCAAACTGGAACAGAAAACGGCTTCTAACTAATCATTCAACTGAATAGATATGAAATTCAAACACTATCTCGAGGGCATTGCAGGTATCGGTGTATACCCGATGATCTCACTAGTAATATTCTTTGGGTTCTTTTCGCTACTTACCATTTGGGCTATAAAAGTGCGCAAGGACTATGTCAACACCATGAAGCAAATACCGCTGTCGGAAACTGAAATTGCCGGAAACCAACAAAATGCTATTTAATAACATGGACCGTATATTTAATAAAAGCACGCTGCTAATTGCTTTGCTGTCATTACCATTCCTTTCTCAGGCTGCTGAGACAGCACCTAAAGGAGGAAACTCAATCAACGTGGTGTTGGTCTCGTTGGTTACGCTCATTTTCGTGCTGTTGATCGTGATAGGTATCCTGGGTAATGTGTTGCGTCAGCTGGGTTTTGTGTATCTCGATAGGATCAAAGCCCAACGCAAATCAGGTGTATCTGCAAAAGCAATACTGTTGTTGATCAGCTTTGGAGGCCTAAGCCTATCCGCAAACGCCCAGGCAGCTGTGGATACAGCACAAGCGGCAGCGCCATTGTTCCCTTCAAGCTACAGTGGTATACAAGCAACAGAATTTTATTTCCTTGTTGGTACGATCGCGTTTGAGCTGTTGATCATAACAGCGCTGATACTTTCTATTCGAACAATAGTAAAACTGCTTAGTGCCAAACCGGAAACTAAAAAAGTGGTTGAAGCCATCGTGCGCCGTTCTTTCTGGGAGAAATTCCACAACATGGCTGCAGCAGATAAAGAAGAAGAGATAATATTGGATCATGATTATGATGGTATCAAAGAGCTGGACAACAATTTGCCGGCTTGGTGGAAATATGGGTTCTATGTAACCATCCTGGTAGCATTTGTCTATATGTATTATTACCACTTCGGTGGCGGCGGCCAAAGTTCTCTTCAGGAGTATGCAGCTGAAGTAGCGAAGGGCGAAGCGGATAAAGAGGCATACCTGGCTAAGTCTTCCAGCAACGTCGATGAGAATACTGTGAAGCTGTTGGATGCAGCCGGAATTGCCGCAGGCCAGGTTACCTTCCAAAATATGTGTGCAGCTTGTCATGCTAAAGACGGCGGCGGCGGTGTGGGTCCTAACCTGACCGACGAGTATTGGTTGCATGGTGGTAGCCTGAGTGATGTATTTAAGTCGATCAAGTACGGATGGGCAGATAAAGGCATGAAGAGCTGGAAGGATGATTTTTCACCTAAGCAAATTGCTGAGCTCGCTAGCTATGTCAAATCGCTGAAGGGTAGTAAGCCGGCCGTACCAAAAGAAAAGCAAGGAGAGTTGTACACGGAAGAAGGAGTAAAAACGGATAGTGCGCAGGTTGCGATGGTTAAGTAAGAGCTAACAAATAGGGAGAGCGGAGGCGTATATGCAAGTACAGCAGGCACAAACATCATTCAGAGACAAAGTCGCGACGGCGGACAAAGAAGGGAAGCGCATTTGGCTATTCCCAACTAAACCGAAAGGGAAATTATACAATGCCCGGACGCTTTTAAGTATTCTGTACCTGCTGGTTTTCTTCACCATGCCATTTATTAAGGTTGAAGGTCATCCGGTATTCCTGATGAATGTGCTGGAGCGGAAGTTTATCCTGTTCGGGCAAATATTCTGGCCGCAAGACTTCTTCATCTTTGGCCTGGGCATGGTGGTATTTATCGTCTTCATTGCCTTGTTTACTGTCGTGTTTGGTCGCGTATTTTGTGGCTGGGCCTGTCCGCAGACGATCTTTATGGAAATGGTATTCCGGAAGATCGAATACCTGATAGAGGGCGACGGCGCGAGGCAAAAACTGCTGGCAAAGCAACCATGGAACACTGATAAGATCATTAAAAAATTCTCTAAGTGGACTATCTTCTGGATAGTAAGCTTTCTGATCGCTAATACCTTCCTGGCCTATGTGATCGGCATCGATGAGCTAAAAACGATCATTACGGAACCTATTTCTAAACATGTTGGTGGATTTGTCGGCATTGCAATATTTACTTCGATCTTCTTCTTTGTTTATTCCTGGTTTCGCGAGCAGGTGTGCACTGTGGTATGTCCTTATGGTCGTATGCAGGGTGTACTCCTCGACAAGAATTCAATGGTCATCTCGTATGACTATGTACGCGGTGAGCGGCGCGGGAAGTTTAAAAAGAATGCGGAACGTGACCTTGGAGATTGTATTGACTGTAATCAATGTGTGAAGGTATGTCCTACCGGTATTGATATCAGGAATGGTACGCAAATGGATTGCACCAACTGCACTGCGTGTATCGATGCATGCGATGCGATGATGAAAGCAGTGGGCTTTGAAACCGGATTGATCCGTTTTGCATCTGAGAATAATATCAGCAAAAAAGAGCCGACCCGTTTTACCGGCAGAATGCGTGCCTACTCTGGTGTTATGGTGTTGCTGCTGGGGGTCTTAGTATATCTGCTGGCCAGCAGGACAGATGTAGGTATTTCAGTATTACGCACACCCGGACAACTCTACCAGGAGTTACCCGGTGGTGTATTGAGCAACTTGTACAACTATAAGCTGCTGAACAAAACCTACGCTGATAAACAATTAGAGTTCCGTCCTGAGAATTTCAAGGGTGAGATAACATTAGTAGGTGAAGAGAAACTTTTGGTCCCGAAAGAAGAATATCTGTCAGGCAGCATGTTCATAAAAATACCCCAGGCACAGGTGAAGGAAAGAAAAACACAATTGAAAATTGGCGTGTACGAAGACGGTCAGAAGATCGCCACTATTAAAACATCATTTCTCGGACCATTTTCCGGGATATAAAACATAAGCTATGAGCACTGTAAAAATTGGATGGGGCACGCGGATAGCGTTTTTATACGGAGGATTTGTCGTTATGATGGTCAGTCTTGTAATCCTGAGTATGAAACAGGA
This sequence comes from Polluticoccus soli, assembly GCF_029269745.1. Lineage (NCBI taxonomy): Bacteria > Pseudomonadati > Bacteroidota > Chitinophagia > Chitinophagales > Chitinophagaceae > Polluticoccus > Polluticoccus soli. Next base: position 1,770,445 of record NZ_JARJHT010000001.1, read on the forward strand.
TTATTCACTCGTTTCGGATGATTACTACAAAGAGGAGCTGGCCTATCAGAATACCATCGATGCCAGCAAAAATAGTTCTGCCTTATCAGAACCCGCTGCTATAAATGCATACAACAAAGAAGTTATTGTACGCTTTCCAGCCGAGTTCGCAGCTGCCAGCCTTAGCGGTACTGTTCATTTTTATAGTCCTGTGGCTACTAGCCTTGATCGTAAGTTCGACATCTCTGCAAGTGATAACATAATGCATATCGATCGTCAGCAACTGGCAGGCAATCGCTACGTGGTGAAACTGAGTTGGAGTGCTAATGGTAAAACCTATTACCAGGAAACGGATCTAAACTTGCAATAATGGAAAGCTTGGGAATAATAACGGCATTATTGATGGGCATCACGGGCAGCCTGCACTGTGCAGGTATGTGTGGACCTATCATGATGGTCATGCAGTTTCAATTCCTGGAAGGTTGGAAGCGTGCTGCGGGCATTGCGCTCTACCACTTCGGTAGAATATCGGTATATGCAATGCTTGGGGCAATATTGTTCTCTGTAAAGTCGGCTTTTACACCACATATGCAACAATATGTGTCGATCATTCTCGGCACTGCCCTGTTAATAGTAGGATTGCTCACGTTTTTGCCGAATGTTGTACGGATTAAACTACCATGGGCTGGATTTGTGACCGGATCGATCGGCAAATTTCTTGCAAAGCCAGGACTGAAGGCATTATTGATGTCGGGTATTTTGAACGGGCTTCTGCCATGTGGCTTGGTCTATATGGCATTATCTGCAAGCCTGGCAGCAGGTAGCCTCGCTGATGCGGTAGCTTACATGTATGCATTTGGCGCCGGCACTGTACCTGTGCTGGTTTTTATTACTGTATTTAAGACAAGGTTAAAGCTCTTCAGCGCGCCTTCAGTCAAACGGTTGATCCCTGTGATGATGTTTGTCTTTGGTACCTTGTTCGTTATGCGTGGGCTTAACCTAGGCATACCCATGCTCAGTCCTAAGATCACGGTGGAGCAGGCTCAGATCAAAGCAACCTGCTGTCACAAACGTTAAAATTCCGCACTGATAACAGTCAACTTTTTCATTGACCATTATTCTATTTATTTGTATTAACCAAACGTAGCTTTGAAACAATAACTGCTAAAAATGGGCTTGAACGAATTGGAAACGGAGATCGGCAACTGGTTGCAAAAGCTGGAAGGCATGCAGCTGGAGAATACCGATATGAAGACGCGCCTTGCCGATGCGGTGAAGCATGCGGTAAGCCCTTCTGCCCTGGAAGAAGCAGAGCAGTTCCAGAGCCGGTTTATTAATAAGGACACTGTTATATCCTTCATGCGTGCTGATATTAAGAAGCAGGCAAAGAAGCTCGAAAATGGTACACCGGATATCCAATCATGGCAGAACAAACTGCGTTCTGACATGGCAAAAATGGAAACCGAGTTCAATAACATGAAATCGGTTTTTACCAGCTATCTCTTGCAGCTATAAGTTAATTGATCAGGTTGCGAAGCTTTTGCGCCTGCAGGATAGTGATCACACCGCTTTTTACATCTATTAGCTTTTCATCTTTAAAATCGCCCAGCGTGCGTATGAGTGATTCTTTGGCAGTGCCTGCTATTGTTGACAGGTTGTCGCGGCTGATGTCGATGCTGAATTCTTTGCCGTCAGCTGGCTTGTACTTATCGTGTAACACAATAAGAGCATTGGCAACCTTTTTACGAAGAGAATTATACGCCAGGCCCAACAACTGGTCTTCTTTTTCCGTCACATTTTTGGCGAGCAGTCCCACAAATTTCTTTAGAATAGCAGGATTGCCATTGACAACGATTTCAAATTGTTCGCGGGGTACCATAGCTACCTCAGCATCTTCTATGGCTTCTGCGTTTTCTTTGTACGGCATTCCTTCCAATATGGCAATATGGCCAAAGAAGTCGCCTTCGCCATACAGGCCTGTTATCAGCTCTTTACCGTCATCATTTGTTTTATAGGTTTTTACCTTGCCGCTTTGCACGTAGTAAAGCCGGTAAGGTTGTCCACCATCATGGTAGATCACTTGCCTCTTTTTATAAGATGCGACTTCTGCCGTTTCAGCAAGATTTTTCACGATATCGTTGCCGCTGGCATTTATCAGCACATTTAGTCCTTCCAGTCCCGGTGATAAATGTTGTTTCAGCGCCTCGGTTTTTTTGAGGCGGCTTTCTATGGCATTCAGTAGCTCGGTACCATTGAAAGGCTTGGTCAGGTAATCATCGGCGCCCAGTTCCATTCCTTTCCGGATCTCGGCGCGTTCAGTCTTGGCTGTAAGAAATATGAAAGGTATGTGCTGTGTATCCGGGTGTTTCTGCAGCATGTGAATGACGCCATAGCCGTCCAGTTCGGGCATCATGATATCGCAAACGATGATATCAGGTTTGATTTCCATTGCCAGCGATACTCCTTTCCTGCCATCGGGTGCGGTAACGGTCTCATAGCCGGAAAGCTCGAGTATCTCGGCCATATTTTCCCTGATCTCTGTATTGTCTTCTATCAGTAAAACCTTTTTCATTTCTGAGTTTTGTCGACTTTAATAATGAATTCTGTTCCTTCGCCCAAGGTACTGTTAAATGTGATGGTTCCGTTCATAAGCTCCACATATTTAGCCACTATATGAAGTCCCAGACCGGTACCTTGAATATTCGTAACGTTCGCTCCGCGGAAGAAGCGCTCAAATAGATGCTGTTGGTCCTCCGGCGATATACCCAACCCTTTGTCTTTTATCGACAGAAGTAACGTGTTGTCTTCGTTTACCGTGCTTATATAAACCGGGCTGTTTTCCGGCGAGAACTTGATCGCGTTGGATACCAGGTTGAGCACAATGTGTTTTACAAGTGCAAGGTCGAGGAGAACCTTATTGGCACCGCTGTGTTCATAAATAATGTCCTGCCCTGGTTTGACTATAGTTTTTAGCTCGGTTACCAGTGCGGATATGGTTTCTTTTATATCGATCTCGGTAAAACGTACCTGTATCTTTCCTTCTTCTATCTTGCCAACCGATAGAAAGTCATTGAGAATGTCGGTTAACAGGTTGACGGATGATACAATGCGTTGTATGTGCTTTTCCCGTTTGGGCTGGTCCTCAGTCTTAGCATACTGGGCCAGCAAGTAGGTAGACGACAGCACGGTACTCAAAGGCGTTCTAAACTCGTGCGACGCCATTGAGACAAAACGGCTCTTCAACTCATTCAACTCTTTTTCTTTTTCCAGGGCTTCTTCCAGCGATTGGGTCCGCTCCTTTACCTTTTCCTCTAGGTCGGCATTAAGCTGTATCAGGGCGCTTTCTGACTTTTTACGTATCGTAATATCGCTGACAAAGGCAATGCTGAACATGCCGTCAAGCGTATTGTACACGCTCAGGCTCACCTCCACGGGAAATTCTGTACCGTCTTTTTTTATGGCAAACAGGTCCATCCCAGTGCCCATAGGCCTGCTATGCGGGTTGTGACCATAATACCTGTCACGGTGCTCCACATGTTTCTCCTTGTAGCGCTGCGGTATCAGTATCTCTATTTTCTTCCCTATTAGTTCGTCGACGTTATTGTAGCCAAACTGCTTCAGCGCAAACTGGTTCACCAATACAATATCGCCTTTTACATCGACAGTAATAATGCCGATAGCGGCATTATTAAAAAGCGCTTCAAATCCCTGTCTGCCGGTTAAATTCACAGTTTAATATTTCTTTAGAATGGAGTAAAGATAAATAATTCCTACTTTATATACAGTTAACAAATATCACTGATCCAGAAGGCATTAGGTTGCATGCGAGTTAAGAAAATTACGTATATTTGCTATAATAAATTTGAACTTGTGAATCCTATATCTCATCCACTATTTTTCTTACCATATTTTTATCGACCCCAGGAAGCATCCGAAATCAGACCTTTTATTTTCGACAACATTTTGTAGCAAATTGGCTGTGTAGTGCTATTCTGGCGTGAGTTAGCAGGCGCAAGGGCGAACTTGAATGTTTTAGCCAGGCAACAAACCCGCATTGTATTTCAACTAGTTAGCATTTTCTCATGTTGTGTCGGGTCCCGAGTTGTAACATTTGGCAAACCGCTGCTGAACTGTATTACTGCTTAAAAATCATGGCATACTTCTTATTACGGTTCTGTTGGATGGGTACAAGCTATCCATTAAAAAACAATTCAAGGCTGCAACTTATATATGGATACCAAAGTGTATACCGGTAATCCTTTCCCATTAGGCGCCACCTGGGATGGGAAGGGATCCAACTTCGCTATTTACTCTCAATATGCCACAGGTGTAGAACTATGCCTGTTCAATGATGTAAAGGATGAGACTGAGTCGATCAAGATAAAAATGACGGAACGGAGCGGCCACATCTGGCACGTCTATCTGCCTAAGGTGGGTCCCGGCCAACTCTACGGTTACAGGGTATCAGGGCCTTACGAACCCCATAACGGCCACCGGTTCAATGTTAATAAACTCCTGATAGACCCCAATGCTAAAGCCATTGCAGGCACTATCAACTGGCACGACTCGCTTTTTGGCTACCAGCTCGGCCATCCGGAAGAGGACCTGAGCTTTAATGCAGAGGACAGTGCGCCGTTCATGCCCAAGTGCGTGGTCATTGATCCTTCGTTTGATTGGGAGGATGACAAGCCACCCCAAACACCGTTTCACCAAACGGTTATCTATGAAGCACATGTGAAAGGTTTTACCCAACTGCACCCAGACATACCTGAAGAGATACGTGGAACCTATGCCGCCCTGGCACACCCGGTTGTTATCCAATACCTTAAAGATCTGGGCATAACGGCAATAGAGCTGATGCCGGTCCATCATTTCGTTTCCGACAGGCACCTGAAGGAGAGAGGGCTAACGAACTATTGGGGTTATAACACTATGGCTTATTATGCGCCAGATGTGCGTTACTCCAGCGGCGGCATACTTGGTGATCAGGTGGTGGAATTCAAGAATATGGTAAAGCAGTTGCACAAAGCAGGTATCGAGGTAATTCTTGATGTCGTATACAACCATACAGGGGAAGGCAACCAGATGGGGCCAACTTTATCATTCCGCGGTATTGATAACGCATCGTATTACCGCCTGACGGAGGACAGACGATACTACATGGATTTTACCGGTACGGGTAATACGCTCAATGCTATGCTGCCCAACGTATTGCGCCTTATTATGGATAGCCTGCGTTACTGGATAACGGAAATGCACGTAGACGGGTTCAGGTTTGACCTGGCAGCGGCACTTGCCCGCGAGTTGCATGATGTAGACAGGCTGAGTTCATTCTTCGATATCATTTACCAGGATCCTGTTATCTCACAGGTAAAACTGATAGCCGAGCCCTGGGACGTGGGCGAGGGCGGTTACCAGGTAGGCAACTTTCCCCATGGCTGGTCGGAGTGGAATGGCAAATACCGCGATTGCATTCGCGACTACTGGCGTGGTGCCGATAGTATGCTGGGTGAATTTGCTGAGCGGTTTACAGGTAGTTCAGACCTGTATAAAGGCGATTACCGCACGCCCACATCGAGTATCAACTTCATAACTGCTCACGATGGATTCACTTTGCACGATCTGGTGTCCTACAACGAAAAACATAACGAGGCAAATGGGGAAAATAACAACGATGGTGAGTATCACAATCGTTCGTGGAACTGTAGTGTAGAGGGGCCAACTGATGACGAAAAGGTTGTCAAGCTCCGTAAAAAGCAACAACGCAATTTTTTGACTACCCTGTTCTTGTCGCAAGGTGTCGCTATGCTAACGGCCGGCGATGAGATAGGCCGCACACAGAAAGGAAATAATAATCCCTATTGCCAGGACAATGAGATATCATGGATCAACTGGGCAGAAGCTGACCTGGAATTGCTCGACTTTACCAAAAAACTCATTCACCTTGCGAAAGAGCATCCGGTATTTTGTCGTCGTGGTTGGTTCCAGGGATATCCTATCCGAGGTATAGGTGTCGAAGACATTGCGTGGTTTCTGCCAGACGGTACGGAAATGAGCGAGGAACACTGGAACTACTGGTATGCAAAATCGCTTGCAGTATACCTGAACGGCCAGGGCATACACGCTCTTGACCCTAATGGTGAACGTATAGTTGATGATAACTTCTACATCATCTTTAATGCGCACCATGGATCCATTGAATATAAGCTTCCCGAAGCCCGGTATGGCGATACATGGAACATGGTATTGAATACCGGTACAAACACCTTCGACGATGGAAGTACCTACACGGCCGAGCAGGTGGTCTTAGTAAAGAGCCGTTCTGTCGTAGTGCTCATAAATCCTAAAGACTAACATGGAGCAGATAAATGTTTTACAGCGCGGCATAGGCGTCAACTTCACTGATACAGGTGAAGCAAGTATTAATATTTGGGCTCCGGAAAAACAGAACGTCGAAGTGTTAGTGAATGATACCAACCGTATCGCACTGCATAAAACTGAGATTGGATATTGGCAGCTGGTAACTGATAAGATAAGGCCTGGCGACGAGTATAAACTTGTGTTGGATGATCAACAAGTATTTCCTGATCCAGCTTCGGCCTCACAACCACGCGGTCCGCATAAGGGATCAGAAGCGATAGATATAGCAGGTTACGAGTGGACCGATAACACTTGGGAAAACATTCCAGTCAAAGAGTATATCATTTATGAACTGCACACAGGCACGTTCTCTTCAGAAGGCACCTTTGAAGGCATTGAAAAAAAGCTCGATTATCTAAAAGAACTGGGAATAACCGCCATAGAGATAATGCCCATGGCACAATTTTCCGGGGCACGCAATTGGGGCTACGATGGGGTTTATCCTTTTGCTGTGCAGAACTCTTATGGAGGTGCCAATGCACTAAAGAAGTTGATTAACGAATGCCATAGAAAAGGGTTGGCTGTTATACTGGATGTTGTTTACAACCACCTTGGACCGGAAGGAAATTATCTCAGTGTTTTCGGGCCGTACTTTACAAATAAATACAGCACACCATGGGGCAGTGCTATCAATTTCGATGACGCCTGGTGCGATGGTGTGCGTCGCTATTTTATCGAGAATGTCTTGATGTGGTTTCGCGATTTCCATATCGATGCCCTACGCATGGATGCCGTGCACGCCATCAAAGACTTTAGTCCTTCACATATTTTGGAAGATATGAGGAAGTATGTAGATGAGCTGATGGTAAAAAGCGGACAGAGGCATTACCTGATCATCGAAAGCGACCTTAATGACACCCGGTTTATTGATACTGTAAAAAATCGTGGTTATGGAATGGATGCCCAGTGGACGGATGAGTTTCATCATAGCTTACGTGTAGCTACTGGTCAGGTGCAACACGGCTACTATGCTGATTTCGAAGGCTTGCCTCATCTTGCTAAAGCGTACCAGGATGCCTATGTGTACAACGGCATTTATTCTACTCATCGTAAAAAGACTTTTGGCAACAAAACCAGTCGTTACCCCGGTTGGCAGTTTATCGTATTCTCACAAAACCACGACCAGGTAGGGAACCGCATGCTCGGCGAACGGACAAGCCAACTGGTGAGTTTTGAAATGTGCAAACTGATGGTGGCAGCCGTCATGGTTAGCCCGTATATTCCATTGCTGTTTATGGGCGAAGAGTACAGTGAGTCTAATCCCTTCCTGTATTTCGTCAGCCATACAGATGCGGACTTGGTAGAGGCTGTGCGTGAAGGACGTAAAGCTGAGTTCAGCGAATTTCATGAAAAAGGAGAAGCGCCCGATCCGCAATCGGAGGACACATTCAACCGGTCTAAACTGCAATGGGACTTGATAGAACTGGAACCGCATGCAACCATGCTGAAGTATTATAGGACGCTTATTCAATTGCGAAAATCAGATTCTGTGTTTTCAAGTCTTGAACGTGGAGGCTTAGAAACACATGTCGATGAACAAAGAGAAATTTTAATCCTAAAACGGACTGTCAATAATGCCAGGCGCGTCTGTTTGATGAATTTTTCTAAGCAGATCCAGAATGTTCGCATTGATGAGGATAGCTCATTCTGGAAGATCTTTGACTCTGCAGCACCGGAATGGAACGGCAATTCGACTGCGAGCGAAACATTGGATCGTAATCTGACAATTCAACCTGAATCTATATTGATCTACGCCGGATGATATGTACAATCCAGTATCTACATACCGCATACAGTTTCATAAAGAGTTCACCTTTGATGATCTCGAACAGATAATTCCTTATTTGGCTAAGCTTGGTGTAGGCGCCATTTATGCCTCACCCATTTTTAAGGCTGTACCCGGAAGCAATCACGGTTATGATAGTGTTGACCCTTTGACCATCAACCCCGATATCGGTACCGAAGACCAACTACGAAGTATTAGCAGGAAACTAAAAGAACATGGCATAGGCTGGATACAGGACATAGTGCCGAATCACATGGCTTACCATAGCAGTAACGAGTGGCTAATGCACGTTTTAGAACACGGACCGAAGTCGGAGTATGCTCCAGTATTTGATATAGACTGGCAACAAAAACTAATGGTGCCTTTTCTTGGCGGTTCGTTGGAAGAGGCGCTTGGAAAAAATGAATTGTGTGTTGAGCGGGTAAATGACAAGCTCGTGTTGAAATATTACAAGAGTAGATTCCCCTTGCTGCCTAGTACTTATAGTACCGGCGAAGACCCTGATGAGATCAGCAACGATCAGATACGATTCAGGAAATTACTGGATGCGCAGCACTATCGCCTCTGCCATTGGCAGGAAACCGACAAACAAATAAACTACCGGCGGTTCTTCACAATTAATGGGCTCATTTGTTTGAACATACATGATGAAGCAGTTTTTAGGATATTTCATCAGAAGGTGAAAGCTTTGGTAGATGAAGGTCTATTCACCGGGTTGCGCATAGACCATATTGATGGACTGTCAGATCCAACCAAATACTTGGAAGACCTGCGATTGCTTGTAGGCGAGAATGTACCGATCGTGGTAGAAAAGATACTTGCGGCGAAAGAGCCATTGCCTTCATATTGGCCAGTAGAGGGCAGCACTGGTTATGATTTTCTTGCCTTGGTCAACAACCTTTTTACAAACACTAAAGCAAAACCGGAGTTTGCAAGATTATACAGGAAACTGACAGGGGATAACACTCCTATTGCACAGCAGATACAAGAAAAGAAAGCGCACATTCTTTTCGAGCATATGGGAGGCGAACTCCAGAATTTGTACCAGCTGTTTGTCTCTCTTGAATTAGGCGACAAAAAACTGTTTGCTGTAGCCGATAAAGATGCACTTAAACTGGCGATAGCCGAACTACTGATACAAAGTCCGGTATATAGATACTATGGTAACCGATTTCCGTTACCGTCAAAAGAAGAAGAAGCAATATGTGGTATTCTCAACAACATTCGGATAAATAAACCGGAACTACAAAAGGGTGCTGATATTTTAGAGCAGGTGTTTGTTCGCAATGTGCGTACCGGCGACGCTGAATATAATAGTAAGGTAGCTAGCTTTTACAAACGCTGCATGCAGTTTGCAGGACCACTAATGGCGAAAGGCGTAGAGGATACGTTAATGTATACCTATAATCGGTTCATCGGTCACAATGACGTCGGAGATTCACCTGACGAATTTGGCATATCCATAGAAGAGTTTCATAAAGCAATGGCTGAGCGACAGCGCAATTGGCCGCTGACGATGAACGCCACTGCAACGCACGACACTAAACGTGGCGAAGACGCGAGAGCACGGCTAAATGTACTGACCGACTTACCAGCACTTTGGAAAGAGAAAGTGGCGGAGTGGCAGAAACTAAATGCCAGTCTTAAAACCACGGACTGGCCTGATACCAATGACGAGTACTTTATTTACCAGGTACTTGTAGGTATGTATCCTTTTGATGATGGTGATACCTCGCAGATCAAACAACGACTGGATCAGTACATTGAAAAAGCATTGCGTGAAGCAAAACGCCATTCCAACTGGACGACACCTAATACAGCCTATGAAGAAGAAGCAAAAAAGTTTGCAGCCGCACAGCTTGACCCGCAAACGCCATTTTTGAATAGCTTCAACGATTTCCTTGAAAGCATTTGTGATTCCGCAATTGTGAATTCGCTTGCTCAGGTGTTGTTGAAATTTACATCTCCGGGTGTGCCAGACACTTACCAGGGAACTGAGCTTTGGGATCTCAGCCTGGTCGACCCTGATAACCGACGACCCGTCGACTTCTCGATACGCAATACATGGCTTAACGATATTGCTAACGCAGAAAATCTTGACGAATTATGGGCTAACCGTCATTCCGGCAAAATAAAACTATGGTTGATCTACCGTTTAATGAACCTGCGCAAACAATACTCTGAGCTTTTCCTCAAAGGGAAATATATTCCTATAGAAGTGAAGGGCAAGTATAGAAACCATTTGATGGCATTTATGCGCAGGTATAAAACCGAATGGTGTCTGACTGTAATTCCATTGCACACCGCCAGCATGTTGAAAGATGGCGAAGGCCTAAATGGATTTGACTGGAAGGATACACGATTGGTATTGCCGGAAAATGTACCGGCTGAGTGGTCGTCCATGGCTGGTGAAAAGCTGAAGATCGAAAAATTGGCAATTGCAGATCTGTTTGCGCAAATGCCGGTTGCACTATTGATTGCAAAGTCTGCTGAAAAGAAACGTAGTGCTGGCGTTTTGCTGGCCATTAGCTCACTGCCCTCCGACTATGGTGTGGGCGATCTTGGGCCTTATGCACACAAATTTGCACGGTTTCTTAGCCGTGGTCATCAGAAGTATTGGCAGATATTACCGCTTAATCCGACTGACGCAGGCGCTGGACACTCACCTTACAGCTCTGTTTCCAGCATGGCAGGTAATACTTTGTTGCTAAGTCCAGATATGTTGGTGGCGATGGGATTGCTCGACGAAGCCAGTGTGAAAAGAAACCATCTTCCACATAGAAACAAAGCAGACTACGCCGCAGCCGAAAGAATAAAAGCGGAGCTATTTGATGAAGCCTACAGAAATTATGTAAAAGGACAGTTCGTCCAATTGCATCACCATTGCGATAGCTTTTGCAAAAGAGAAGCTTATTGGCTGAATGATTTTGCATTGTATGTGGTGATAAAGCAAATGCAAAACAACAAGCCATGGTATGAATGGCCCGAAGAATTAAAACGACGCGATGCTGAGGCCTTGAATGCAATCAACAAGTCCCACGAAGAAGACATCAACAAAGTAAAATGGCTGCAGCTACTGTTTACGCTGCAATGGAGTGAATTGAAGGACTACTGTCATAGCCTTGGGATTGAGGTTTTTGGTGACATGCCTTTTTACGTGAGCCACGATTCGGCTGATGTATGGGCCAATCTCGAGATATTCTGCCTTGATGAAAACCTGGATATGGCCGGTGTTGCCGGGGTGCCGCCAGACTATTTTAGCGAGGACGGCCAGCTTTGGGGCATGCCCACATTTAACTGGGATGTCCTCGGTCAGCAGAACTACAGCTGGTGGATAGCCCGACTGAAGAAGAACCTGGAACTATTTGATCTGCTACGCCTCGATCATTTCCGCGCTTTTGCTGAGTATTGGGAAGTACCGGCAGGTGAAACAACCGCTAAAAACGGCGAGTGGAAAAAGGGTCCGGGTAGAGAGTTCTTTGACATCGTGAGAAAAGAGCTAGGCAGTTTGCCATTTGTAGCCGAAGATCTCGGAGATAATATGGAACCCGTGTATGCTTTGCGTGATGAACTCGGATTGCCCGGCATGCGTGTATTGCAGTTTGCTTTTGGCTCGCACATGCCAAACTCGGTTGATATACCGCACAATCATGTGCGCAACGCCATTGTATATACGGGCACGCATGATAATAACACAGCACTTGGCTGGTATCAGCAGGATGCCAACAAAGTAGATCACCATCGCTTTGAAGAGTACAATGGTACTTCTATCCGGAAGAAGGACATACACCTTGTATTGGGACGAATGGCCTATTCATCGGTTGCAGACGTAGCCATTTTACCAATGCAGGATATTCTTGGCCTCGGCGAGGAGTCGAGGATGAATACACCCGGTCTGTCATCAGACAACTGGCTGTGGAGGCTAAGCGAAAACCAACTCACTAAAGGAATAGAGAAACTTCTGCGCCGCTGGACCGAGATATATAACCGGTAGCGGCTAAAGCCAGTCGTAATCACGAACGTGTTGGAGTACGATGATGGCCAATGGAGGCAAGGTGAGTGACAATGAATGTGATCTGCCGTGTTTAGGTACAGGCATAGCTTCCCGCTCAGCTTTATTTATCAAATTACTGCCACCATATTTGCTGCTGTCAGAGTTTAGCAGTTCGCTGTAATAACCCATGCGAGGCATGCCAACGCGGTAGTTATGGCGTACTATTGGTGTGAAGTTGGCAATAAACATCAGATCGTTTTGTCTATTATGGCCTTTGCGTATCCAACTCAGCACACTGTTCTGCGAGTCGTTGAGATCTATCCATTCAAATCCTTCATGTGAGTAGTTCAGTTCATATAATGATGGCTCTTTTTTATAAAGCGCGTTCAAGTCCTGCAGAAGGGTTTGTATGCCATGGTGTGATGGATAATAGTTCTCGTGCCAGTCGAGGCTGAAGTCATGTTTCCATTCATTCCGTTGTGCGAACTCAGCTCCCATGAACAGGAGTTTAGCACCCGGATGCCCGTACATATAACAGTATAGAAGCCTCAGGTTGGCAAATTGCTGCCAGTCATCGCCCGGCATCTTGTTGATCATCGATTGTTTGCCATATACCACCTCGTCGTGCGATAAGGGTAAAGCATAGCGTTCTGTGAACGCGTAAATGATACTAAAGGTTATTTGGCCTTGGTGGTGGCAGCGGTACACTGGGTCTTTCTGAAAGTATTGCAGCGTATCGTGCATCCATCCCATCATCCATTTCATGTCAAAGCCCAATCCGCCATCAAAGGTTGGTTTGGTAACACCCGGCCATGCTGTTGATTCCTCGGCGATGGTCAATGTATCGGGGTAGTTCAGGTGTACAGCTTCGTTGAACTCTTTAAGGAAGGTGATAGCATCCAGGTTCTCACGTCCACCAAATTCGTTGGGAATCCATTCGCCTTCCTTTCTCGAGTAATCGAGATAGAGCATGGATGCAACTGCATCAACCCGAAGTCCGTCTATGTGGTATTTGTCCAGCCAGAACAGGGCATTCGAAATCAGGAAGGCTTTTACTTCGTTACGGCTGTAGTTGAAGATCAGGCTTTGCCAATCAGGGTGAAACCCTTTCCGCGGGTCATCATGTTCATATAGATGTGTGCCATCATAGTAGCTCAGCCCATGTTCATCAACAGGGAAATGTGAAGGAACCCAATCAAGTATAACACCAATACCCGTTTTATGCAGTTCATCTATAAGGTACATCAGATCCTGTGGCGATCCGTAGCGGCTTGTGGGTGCGAAGTATCCGGTTACCTGGTATCCCCATGATCCATAGAACGGATGTTCCATTACCGGCATGAATTCCACATGCGTAAAGCCCATCGCTCTGCAGTATTGCGGCAGCTCATTGGCAAGCTCTCTATAGGTCATGAACCTTTCCCCTTCTTCAGGAATACGGCGCCACGATCCAAGGTGCAGTTCATAGATCGATATGGGTTTAGCCAACCAATCCGTTTTGCCCCGTTCCTCCATCCAGTTATTGTCGCTCCATTTGTAATCCAAATTCCATGTAATACAGGATGTCTTTGGAGGTTCTTCCCAGAAATAAGCATAAGGATCGCCTTTTTCGGCAGCATAGCCAGTGTGCGAGTCGATATAATATTTATATAGCTCACCCGTATTTACACCGGGTACAAAGGCTTCCCAAATGCCCGAGCCATCCCACCGTGCATGGAGTTTATGTTGGCCTCTATCCCAATGATTAAAGTTTCCTACGATGGCTATATATTGTGCATTGGGTGCCCAGACGGCAAAGTATGTTCCCGCTTTACCGTTGTGTTCCATTGCGTGTGCACCCAGTTTTTCATACAGGCGGTAGTGTTTGCCCGCCTTGAATAACTCAATATCAAAATCTGAGAACAAGCTCGCATGATCACGAATGTTTTGTTCGTTGATGATCTCGTCGTCTTCAGCGATCAGTGATATGTTGTTCTTGTGTCGTCTCGTCATGTTATGCTAGCTGGAGTTTATTGGTCGACATAAGCGCTTTGATGCCACGTAGCGGAATGATGACCCAGTCAGGTCGGTTGTTTAGCTCGTAGTTGAGTTCGTAAATTGCTTTTTCCAGTAAATAAGTTTGCAACATGACATCAAGGTCTTCCTTGTCTTCCGGGATGAATGAGCTGCCTTTTACAGTTTCCAGGTAAGCCTGCATGAAAAAGCCGCTCATGTAGTAATACCATTGCTCTACATAAGGAGTTAATTTGTCGATGTCTTCTTTTCGCATCTGGTCATTCAGGAAGAGCCCGCCGTAAGCAGCATAATGGAAAGAACGGATCATGCCGGCTACGTCACGCAAGGGGGAACGTTTTAACCTACGTTCGCTATAGCTGCGTGCAGGTTCCCCTTCAAAATCAAGTATCACAAAGTCCTTGCCTGTAAACAATACTTGTCCCAAATGATAGTCGCCATGTATTCGGATCTTTACCGCATCCAATTTCTTCCTGTATATCTTTTTCAGTTCCGCCAGAATATCCTCTTTCATTCCCATGACAGCTTCGGTCTCTTTTCGAACATTGTCAGGGAGTCGCTTAAGCGAACGACTTGCACTCTGAAAAGTGCTGCGTACCAACGATTGGAATGACGAGAACAACGAACGCTGATAGTGCAGCGAAAACAACTCCGGCTTAAAATCAGGATCAGTACCTGATGCCAACGCTAAATGCATCTGGCCGGTCCGTACGCCCAGTAGCCGTGCCCGTTCTGCCGCAGGTCCTTCCAGCAATTCTTTCATTTGCTCTGGTATATGATCGTAGCTTATGGGGTCGGTCAGGTTGCCACCTGGAGGGAGGAAACTGTTTTCAGGTATGTGTTTAGACAGGATCTTTTCAGTAAAGTGGTTGAGCCTGTCCAGCATATATGCCCAGGCATCGCTATTGTTTTCTATTACTTCCTGCATAAGTCCCAGCACAATAGTGCCCTTGCTGAATTTCCATTCGATCGATCCGATGAGCGCAGGGACATGCTTGAACTGCGTTTGTTCTGTTAAAAATTTTATGATCTCAAGATCAGGGTTTATCACATAGTCCACCCTGCGGTATATCTTCAGGAAGAACCTGTTGTCGTAAATAATGGAATTGTTACTCTGCTCGGCTGAAAGGATCCTGGGTTTGATCTTCTTTTGTTCTTTATGGTACTTCTTTAGCTCCTTATTGCCGAGAAATTGAACATCACTGCCTTTTAAACTAATATCCTGGTTGCCCGCCATGTTTCCGATCAGCGCCAATTGGTAACAGTGATCATACAGGGCATCGTAAAGAATACCATCATCGCCCCCAGTTCTCATGCGTGCGATGACCGCCTGTGGATAGTTTGACTTTATCTTTTCTGCAGCCTCATCTTTACCAAATGTTATAGGTAGCTGATAAAATTCAGGTAGCCCACTTTGATAGACGACTTCAACTATCAGGATGTGCACGGAACCGTGCTCGGTTGGAATTGGCGCATGGTCTATAACTTTTACTCCTTGCAATACCCTGCTTTTGCCACCAAACCAGCGCACCTTCATCAAATAATCTGGCAGGATGCTGTTTTCGAACTCTTCCAGCATCCGTCCCTCCAGCAGATCCGTCCAGCGCTTTAATTGAAATTCCGGCAATGTTTTCTTTTCATCCAACTTTGCATGTACCTGCTGTAGGGCAAACCACTGGCAATCGTGAGGGCCCAATGTAAAAAAGTATGAATGGTCTTCTTTTACTGATGGGAACTTGTTTTTGCTGAAAACTTCGATTGGCTGATACCCTTTATATTCATTAAGGTCAAGCTCCACTGGTTGTATATAGCGCGATAAGTTGGCAATCACCAACATGGTTTCACCTTCGTATGTGCGGGTAAAGGCCAGTATCTTAGGATTCTCACTATGAATGAATTTCATATCGCCGCGGCCAAAAGCCTGGTATTTCTTGCGTGTGTTGATGATGCGTTTCATCCACCAAAGCAATGAAGAGCTATTTCGACGTTGGATATCTACATTCACAGATTCATAATGATATTCGGGATCGAGTATTACGGGCAAATAGAGCTTGTGGGGGTTAGCTTCTGAAAAACCAGCATTATGGCCATCACTCCACTGCATTGGTGTACGTACTCCATCGCGGTCACCCAGGTAGAAATTGTCGCCCATGCCTATCTCGTCTCCATAATATATGACTGGTGTGCCGGGTAGCGAGAATAGGAGGTAATTCAGTAATTCTATTTTTTTCCTATTATTATTCATCAGAGGCGCCAACCTGTGACGGATACCAAGATTGATCCTCGCCTTTGGGTCTTTTACATACACTTTATACATGTAGTCACGTTCTTCATCCGTAACCATTTCCAGTGTCAGCTCGTCGTGATTGCGGAGAAAGATAGCCCACTGGCAAGTGTCGGGTATCTCCGGTGTTTGATCAAAAATGTCTGTTATTGGATACCGGTCTTCCATTTGCAGCGCCATGAACATCCGTGGCATTACCGGGAAGTGGTAGTTCATGTGGCACTCGTCTGCGTTACCGAAATATGATGCGGAATCTTCTGGCCACATATTGGCCTCGGCCAGCAATAGTGTACCCGGATAGTTACCATCAACATGTTTCCTCAGCTTTTTCAGGAACTGGTGGGTTTCAGGTAGGTTCTCGCAATTGGTGCCTTCACGCTCAAACAAATATGGCACAGCATCCAGCCTGAAACCGTCCACGCCCATTTTGCACCAATAGTCTATGATCCTGAATACTTCTTCCTGTACCAGCGGATTGTCGTAGTTCAGATCTGGCTGATGATAAAAAAAGCGGTGCCAATAGTATTGCTGCGCCACAGGGTCCCACGTCCAGTTCGAAGCTTCAAAATCCTGGAAGATGATGCGTACTTCACTAAACTGGTGTGGATCATCGGTCCACACATAATAGTCGCGGAACGTGGATCCTTTTGGAGACCTGCGCGCACGTTGAAACCAGGGGTGTTGATCGGAGGTGTGATTGATAACGAGCTCCGTGATCACTTTTAGATCGCGTTTGTGTGCCTCTGCCAGGAAATGTTTGAACTGTTTGATATCACCGTACGAAGGGTTGATACTGTAGTAGTCGGCAATATCATAGCCATCGTCTTTTAAGGGTGACGGATAAAAAGGCAAAAGCCATATAGCTGTAACACCAAGATTTTGAAGGTAATCCAGTTTTTCAAGCAATCCCTGGAAATCACCGATGCCATCATTGTCACTGTCTGCAAATGCTTTTATATGCAGCTCGTAAATGATCGCATCTTTGTACCAGTGCAGCTTGTCGTCCAGTGTTCTTTTCTCAGCCATATTTACCTTCCTTTAATTATAGTCTACTTTAAAAACGTGCGCGGGCATTTCGTAAGGGTTTAGTTCTACGTAGTTCCATTCACCCTGCCATTGGTAACTATCCCCACTTAACAGGTCTGATACATTATATGCCCGATCCGTAGGTATGTTCAATTTTTCCAGCGGCACCTTTACCATAGCACTGTGGGTGTTATGAGGATCAAGATTTACAGCTATAAGTAGGGTGTTGCCGGTTGACATATCCCGTTTTCCATAGCAAATGATCTGTTCGCTTGTCGTTTCCGCCAGTTCGATATTCCAGGTGCTATGTAGAGCCGGGTTTTCTTTTCGTATGCCATTGATGCGCGTAATGATCTCGCGGATGCGCGTATATTCTTCCCAGTTCCAGTGTTTTACTTCATACTTCTCATTATCTATATACTCTTCCTTGCCGGGCATGGGAGTTGTCATTCCATATTCATACACTGGCCCGTACAGACCGTAGTTGGATGATAGCGTAGCGGCCAGGAGCAGCCGGAGTATATGCGCGTTTTCTCCACCGTGTGTCAGGTGCGGCGGAAGTATATCCGGCGTATTGGGCCAAAAATTCGGACGGAAATAATAGCGCTTATCAGTTTTCGTCAGTTCGGTCATGTACTCCTCTAGCTCTTTCTTACTTTCTCTCCAGGTGAAGTAAGTATACGACTGGTTGAACCCTGCTTTCGCTAGGCGTTCCATTACGCGCGGTCTTGTAAAAGCTTCAGCAAGAAATATTATATCAGGGCTTTCTTTCCTGATAGCCGGTATTACCCATTCCCAAAAACTTAACGATTTTGTATGTGGGTTATCCACTCTAAATACATTGATGCCATTTTCGATCCAGAAATCGAAAACGCTTTTCAACTCTTGCCAGAGATTTTCCCAGTCGTCTGTTTCGAAATTGAACGGCAGTATGTCCTCATATTTTTTAGGCGGATTTTCGGCGTATTGTACCGTGCCGTCTGGCCGCCATTTGAACCACTGAGGGTGTAGGGTGACATAAGGATGATCGGGCGCACACTGGAAAGCAATATCCATTGCGATCTCGATGTCGAATTTCTTTGCGGCCTTTATGAGTGCTTTCAATTCCTTGACCGTGCCCAACTCGGGGTGGATGGTTTTATGTCCGCCCAGTTTTGAGCCAATGGCCCAAGGTGAACCTGGATCATCGGGTTTGGCTGTTAGTGCATTATTGCGACCCTTACGCTTTTCCTCGCCTATTGGATGAATGGGTGGAAAATACAGAGTATCGAATCCCATCTTCGCAATACGAGGCAATAGCTGTTCAACATCTTTGAACGTACCATGCTTGCCTGGTTCTTTTGCTGTCGATCGTGGGAATAATTCATACCAGGCGCTGAAACCCGCTTTTTTTCTTTCTACTTCTATATCAAGTATTTGAGGAAAAACTGTTGTTGTCTCCTTGCTGCGGAAGTGGCGCATTATCTCCTCCACGCTATGGCGGGCAACCAGTTCAACAGCATCATGGCTGTTAGACGCTTTTATAGCTTCCTCCCAGTTGACTAGTAATGTTTTTTCCTTGCCTTTAGCTTTTTTTTCCGCTTCAGAAATAATGTTCGCTCCAATCTCCAATTCTAACATAACATCTTGTCCGGCAGCTATTTTCTTTAGCAAGCCTTTTTTCCAGGTAGCAAAATGATCGATCCATGCTAAAACCTGGAACTGGTAAAAACCGAGCTTTGGAGGAACAAATGAAAATTCCCAATGGTCGTTGTTAATGAGTCGCATCGGGAATTCTTTCCACACACGGTCGCCTTTAGCTTTTATCATTACACTTACCCCGATCTCGTCGTGCCCATCGCCGAAAATATTGGCGGAGATAACCACAGGTTCATCGATAACAGCTTTTGCAGGATACTTGCCGTTTTCAATTTGTGGTGACACGTCTATAATGACAACTCTCTTTTTGCCAGTGGCAGCGAGCATAGAAAAACGAAGCTTAATTGATTAATGATCGCAGGAACGGAGTCATCCCTGTAGAAATGATATTAAAAATATCGTTCCATAAAGCCGTGTCTGTATTGTCTAAGCCGCTGATAGCTAATTGCTGTCGGCGCAGGGATTAGACATATAGGGTATAAAAAGAAGAGCTGCCATTCGGCAGCCCCTCTTCAGAGAACTCATCTTACCTGCTAATTATATTGAACTGTTACCGTAAACCCCTGGCCGCTCGACTGATAGTTACCATCAGCCTGGTTAGGATTCACGGTCAGCGTTGCACCTATTTTTAAAGTTTGTTTGCCCGAGTTATCCAGCGAGCCGGCTATAGGAGTACTTATGAAATTGTTCACGGTCATATTATTCGAGCCGTTGTAAACCAGGAGCTGGCTCGGTACGGATATGGTATAAGTAAAAAGTGGAGCACCCGTTACCTCGAACATAGCTGCTTGTACTGTTCCCTGGTTAGCTGGCAACGAAACACCATTGGATGACGTACGTGTATTGTTTGTGGGATCCAGCACCACGGTTCCCCCGGCGCTGGCAGATACAGCAATGTTCCCGAAATTCAGATCGTTGATATTTGAAATGGCGATAGGCACTA
Source organism: Polluticoccus soli (assembly GCF_029269745.1). Lineage (NCBI taxonomy): Bacteria > Pseudomonadati > Bacteroidota > Chitinophagia > Chitinophagales > Chitinophagaceae > Polluticoccus > Polluticoccus soli. The sequence continues at coordinate 1,790,528 of NZ_JARJHT010000001.1, forward strand.
CAACTGTTGCTTTTGCGTGCGCATTAGCATTAGCATTTTGTGTTTGTGCGATGGATGATTGAATTGCACCAATCAAAAGAGCGGCGGAGAAAAACAGGGTCTTTTTCATCTCTTTTTTCAGATTGGATGCAAATTACTATGCCAGGCATCGATAACGTTTTTTCAGCAGGGTCTTTAACGCTGTGTTAACAAGCCAATTACAATTGATAAACAAAGTTTTTTTGGCAAATTCTAGTACATCATTTTCATGCAGAAAACGCTTCCGCCCGACTTCATGAATTCGCTTGTATCCAGCTCGGTAACTTCATAGCCTTCCTCTTTCAGTATTTGTAAGGTAACAGTGCTTCCTTTCTGCAGTATAGCGATCTTATGACCGTTCGCAATGAATGCGTGCGCATTCAGCGAGAAATATTTTACTGCCTCTTCCTCCGGTACCAGGTGTACTTTTTCAAATAATTGTTCAATGATCTTAAAGCCTGTGTCTGAAAATGCTGACCGGCATAGCATTACACTCGTTGCGGACAGCGGCACAAAGCAAGTATCCAGATGATAGAATTTAGGACTAACCAGTTCCAACGCCACTATCGGGGTGTCCAGCATGGCCGCCAGTTCTTGATAGGCCTCGAGACCCGTGCGATGGCCGTAGCCGCCATAAAGTAGTTTCTTTTGGGGGTGGGGAATCACATCGCCCATTCCTTCAAACAAGTCAGCGTTTTTAAAATGTAGCGGTTGAAAACCTTTGCCTGAAAAGAATTTTTCGAAATGTGGTACTTCGCGCTGGCGGGACTCGTGACGCATTTTGCTCATTATCACTACTTCCCGTCCATCTGCTTTGCGGTAAGGAAGCGTCTGGTTCGCGCAGAAAACCATGTCTTCGCAACCCATGGCACCCGGTATTACAGATACTTCATCCAGTACTTTTCGTTCTTTAAGGCCATCGTAGGTATTTTTTAAGCTGCTCCACTGCTCTTGTACCAGCTCTTTATTTGTTTGACCAATATTACCTGCCATGTGCACGTTCTTCTCGTCTATTATATCAAAGTGGTCAGGTGAGCAGAGTAGCACCCTGGTCGGGTCGTGGCGATCGCCTACTTCTGTTATCGAAAAGGGTACTGATTCTGTATATACTTTTGATTCGATCATTGGATGACTATGTTAGGTATAATGTAAACTGTTGGCCTGCAACAATTGTACTAATTATAGTTGGAGATTTACCGCAAAGATAAGAGTCGCTGGTTACCTGTTTATATGCCCTCGATATTGAGTTAAAGTCCGAAAATCCCGGTTTGTCAGAGGAAGGTCATGGTTTGTAAATAAAATATTATGGATTGAGTAACATGTACTAACTTCAGTTATAAACATATTTTTTACTCAAACTTATTTTATGAGGCGATTTGCACTCGTATCAGCTCTTAGTATACTTTCTCTTGGCGCTATGGCGCAACAACGCTGGCACATCATGCCGAGCCAGAAAGAGATCGACTTTCGCAAAATGAACCCTAAACCTGCTGCTACCACAGCCGCTAAAACAACCGCTGTATGGGAACTACCAGCGGGAGCACGATATCCGGGCGAGTTTGAGGAGTCGCAGGCAGTACTCCTGGCGTGGGTATATGACTACGTGCCACCTTATGCTGTTGATGTATCATCTTACTATGCAAACGCATGGGGCGATATGGCTGCTGCAATACAGGATGAATGCTCGGTATGGATACGCATAGAGCAGGGCGCAGATAGTAATACCATTAAGACATTCATGGCGAATAGGGGTACACCGCTCACCAACTACCGTTTCTACGTTGCAGCAGGCGACGATTTCTGGATACGCGATTTCGGACCGCTTTCATTTTATCACGGTTCCAATGACGACCTGGGTTTCCTGGATATGAACTACTACCCGGGCCGTGCTAATGATGATGTTTACCCGGATTTCCTGGCAAACCAGCTGGGTATTACGAATGTACGTACCAGCCTATATGCCGAAGGTGGTAACTATATCACCGATGGTTTAGGAACATCTTTCCATAGCGATCGCATTCACAAGATAAATACCGTTGATAACCCCTGGACCCTTCAACAGGTAAAGGATACCGTTAAACGCGTATGGGCTTCAAACGCAGTGGTTACCACACCTGAACTAAAATGTGACGGCGGTACGGGCCACAACGATATGTTCATGAAACTGATGGACGAACAGACTTTTGCCATCATGGAGTACCCTAACACAGTTACAGCCACCGATTACACAACCATCCAGAATGTGATCAACCAGCTAATAGCGTTAAAAACTCCATACAATACTGCATATCGCATTTTTAAACTGCCAATGCCTACCCAGGATAACGGAACTACTTTGAAAACCTGTTCCTCTATTGATGGGGATGCACGCACTTTTGTAAATGGCACTACGGTGAATAAAACCTATATAATGCCTTCATACTCTGATGGTTCCAGCGGGAACCAACAAGGCGACCAGGATGCCATCAATATTTTTAAAAAGAATGCTCCGGGTTACAAAGTTGTTCCTATTGACGCTCGCGGACTTACAGTGTTGGGTGGTGCCATCCACTGCGTAAATATGCAGATACCCGCCGACAATCCTATCCACTTCTGGCATCCGCCTGTTATTGACCTGCAACCTAAACAGGACAATTACCACATTGTTTCCAAGATCACTAACAGGAGCGGTATTGCAACGGCGAAATGCCTTTGGAGAATGAAAGGCGCTGCTTCGTGGAATACGATCAACCTTACCGACAGCTCAGGCTACTGGATAGGGGACATTTCAGGTACATTCAATCATCCGGATGTTGTAGAGTATTACCTGACTGCGACGAGCAATAATGGTAAAACTATGACCAAACCCATCACTGCACCTTCCGGTGGTTATTACACTTTCTACCTGAAGTGGGCTGCTTCGGTATATGAGCTGGACAAAGACAGGAACTTTGTGTTAAATCCTCTACCTAACCCAACAACTGGTGTTTTTGACATTCCTGTATCGTTTGAAACTGAAATGCACCTCGAAGCGCAGATTACCGATGTGTTTGGTAAAAAAATAAACGCGGCAGATTTTGGTACACGTGAGCGTGGCATGAACAAGCTAAAAATTGACATTACAGAATTGCCAACGGGTATGTATTTCATACAGGTGATCGCTAACGGCCAGGTTGCCGATACAAAACGTATAGTAAAGCAATAGGTTAAATAATAAAGAGTTTGTACAACAGCGCACTCCTTGGGTGCGCTGTTTTATTTGTTGGGAATGACGATATTGAATGTTGCACCCACGCCAGGCTCGCCATTGGCCCATATGATGCCTTTATGGTTCTCTACAATTTTCTTGCAAATGGCCAAGCCTATCCCGGTACCTTCGTAATCTACCTTGCCGTGCAAGCGCTGAAATAGCTGGAACATTTTTTCGGCATAAACGTTCTCAAATCCGATACCGTTATCTTCCAGGGTGATCTTCAGGTATCTTCCTGTGCGTGGCAAGGGCAGTTTTGCCGCTTCGGTTGCAGTCAGATATTTACTTCTGATCGTTATTACCGGAGGCACATCTGGTTTGGAAAACTTGAGCGAGTTGTTGATCAGGTTGAGAAACAACTGGCGAAACTGCTTCGGATTAATATAGGCAGCTGGTAGGTCTTCTGCATCTATGCGCGCATTCTTATCTTTTATTTTCAGGTCCAGATCCTGCGTGGCTTCGTGAAGTACCTCTTGCAGGCTGTAGCGCTCGAACTTGACGTTCTGCGAGATGACCGAGAGCGATAGCAGATCTTCTATCATAGATTGCATGCGCGAGGCGGCGCCTACAATACGCTCAAAAAAAGTTTTGGCTTTGGGAGATAAGTTGTCTTTCTCGGTTTCGGCTATCATGCCGCTAAAGGTGATGATCTTTCGAAGGGGTTCCCGAAGGTCGTGGCTGGCTACATAGGCAAATTCTTCGAGGTTGGAGTTTGACTGTTCCAGCTGCAGGTTTTTTTGCTGAAGCACGTTTTCTGACTCGATCTGCGAAGTGATATCGCGAACATACAGTAAAACGCTACGCACCCGCTTGTTGTTTACTACCGGCATCGCCGATATAAGAATATTGATCGTTTTCCCGTTGATTGCCAGCGAAGATTCCACATTGACCACATTGATACCTTTCAATGCTTTTTTATAGGCGTCTGTAAAACTGGCCGCATGTTCGGGAATCGAATGATTAAGAAGTTCCTGAAACTTCAGCCGGTGAATGTTCTTTTTTTCAAATTTTAGCAGATCCACGCCGGCCTGGTTGATATACGTCAAGTGCCCGGTATCGGATATGCTGATGACCGTAACCGGCAACTCGTCCAGCAACAAGTCATTATTTACGAGTTCAGAAATGCTGAATAACCGGTACTGCTGAAGGGCAATAGCAGAGGCTGCAGAAAGAAAGGTAAGAAATGACGAAGTGATGGGAACGGCTGGCCGGTTAAGTACAAGCGGAAAGATAGCTTGCGTAATGACGCCCGCGACAACTGGTATTCCTAACCCTATAGCGATAATAAATGCCTGTGTACGTAGCAGCTTGTCCTCGCGCACTTTGTAGGCATAATAAAATAACAGGATAGAAGCCAGTAATGAAAGCGATACTATCCAATACACCATCACCATATCTGCCGGGGCTTTATCGTGGTAATTAACCCAGCCCCAAAAATGGAGCAGCCAGAATTTGTGTTCATACATATGTGCCTGGTACATGCCCATGAAAGCAAACGCCGGCAAGTAAAGTAGGGCGATGATCCATCGGGACACGTAAGTAAAACGGGTATACAACAATGAGAAATGAAGACACAATGGCCCCGTAAATATCCAGCCGGGACTAAGAATGCAATCCCATTTATCAGCTTGTTCAGCACTAACAGTGATACGGGCGCCAGCATCATTGAATTGCCAGAATGCGGCACTCAATGTAAACGCCGCGAAAACATTAATGAGCTTGTTTCGCGGGAAAGTGGCTAGTATGTATATTACTAACACAATACTGATAAGCCCTGGTATGAAAGCTGCCAGGAAACCTGCCATATTGTGAAGTGAGAATTCGAACATGCGGCGTCTGCTTCTTTGATTTGATAAGGTGTGGTTTTTTTAGAATGGATTAATATCACGTGTTAGGCGCAAGGTAAACCGGCTGCCGTCTTCCGAGAAAGCATATGTCGCAGTGGCCTTCACCAGGTTGAAGGGCGAAAGAATAACACCACCGCCGTAAGTAAAGTGCCATTTATCTGAGTCTTCGCCATCCAGCCATACCCGTCCATTATCCATTAATGCAAGCACGCCCACCTTTCCGTTCATGATCTTCCATCGCACATCTTTTATCCACTGCAATTCGTTGTCGTTATAAAAGGCAATATTGCCGCGAAAGCGATCTCTTCTGAGGCCGCGTATTGTTCTGCTACCACCTACAGTTGGCAACTGGTAAAATTCGGGATCTCCTTCGACCTCGGTTCCTGCTGCAACCATTGCAAGTGAGAGGTCCCAAAAGAGCGGAATATAAAGCTGAACGCCACCATTGATGCGGGCAAATGACCTTTCTGTATGCGCCAGGTTGTGCAGGTAAGAGCCACTGGCGAAGAATCCGACACCTTTCGTTGGCACCATGATATCATCCACATCTGTAAACGCATAGTTGAGAGTGCCGCCTGCATAATAATGGCGCTCATACAATTCCAATCCGTTTGGTACAACCGTTGTTTCCAGGAAGCGGTCTCTGTCACGTATTATTTTTATCGCCTGCATCAAGGGGGTGATCCATAATTCATGGGCCGTGCCAAATTTGCGATTTAAGCCAACGCTAAAAAGTATCTCGCTATTGCGTACCCGATAGTAGTTTGCATCGTCTATTGTCCGGTCAGTTTCATTGCCTAGACCAAAAAAATTTGTCCAGCGCACCGCATCGTAGTCGGCCACAATTTCTGTGTTCCATTTGCCTGGGAATTGATAGAAAGTTCCACGATATGTGGCGCCAATGGCATTCTGAGTTAGCGAGTACCGACCAAGGAAATACTGTTCGTGTGCCGGAGCCTTGCGCCATTTATTTTCTACTATTTTATAACCCAGACCTACGTGAAACCTATCTGCATTGTTATAAAAAAAGATGGGCTTTATCCCGCTTTTGTCGTACTCGTAAAAGTAGTATCGGTAAGCATTAATAGCAGTATCATCTGATAATTTCAGTTTGGTTTCAGAAGAAGTCACTATTGCATTGCCGGGATTATCATACACGATGGTTTTTTGTGGTGATCCTGTACTTCCAACCTTTGACCAATCGGAGATCGAATCCTTACCGAGGCCACCGATCACACGAACTTTTATGCCTTTTTCTACCCGCCCCTCCAATTCAAATATATCATTTCCTGAAATGCCGTATAGGCGGATCTCTTTGGTCTCACGGGTCAGGAACTTTCTGCTGTATGTGGGTGTGGTTGATAGGTCGCCCTGGTTGCCAATTTTAAAGACTTCTACTACTGTTTCGCTATCACTTAACCGCGATACCTGGAATTTTTCGTTCTGGTAAGTTCCGGGGATGTCTACTTCCTCAGCAAGAAACAAGTAATAATCTCGCGCATAATTATGTAACGCATCGCGCCTGCTTTTGACTTTTGCTGTAATATCCTTTCCGGATATCGCATATATCTCTGGCGGGAGCCGGCTAATATTTTCGTCGATAACTTCATCGGTTAGTGCTTGCTGCACATCTGCTGCAGCTTGCATCCAGTCGCCAAGTGTTGTTAGATTAGCCATTCGTCGGTCAAGGTCCCTGGCCGGGAATCCGAAGCCTTTTACATCTTTGAGCTTATGGTCGAAAGTTTGGTGATGATCTTTGGCTGCAACACGGAGCGCAGCACCGTCAAATTTGGTGAAGGTCTGATCCCTATCCCGGGGTATCGGTTCATAAATAGTTTTGTCACCTTTTTTTGTTTTTCCCCAGCGCCACTGGTCTTCGTGGCGGCCCCAGTCGCCAATGACTATGTCAAAAAGGCGCGACCGTATATACTGCTGCTGGTCGACCGAGGCATCATTGTCTTCAAGCAGTTCATCCAGCACCTTCTCTGTACTTATAATATTAGATGAGTTTGCAAAATCTTCTTCAGTTTCCCAGTTTCCATCGGGGCGTTGTTCAAACAGGTAAATATCGTCGGCGTACTCATCATTGAACTGTCCCAAAGCTGGTTGTTTTGGCAAATAGCCAATAATAGGGTTGGTATGGTAAATGTTTGCTGCTTCGGCCATTCCGGCCACCGTCAGGGCTCCATATGGTTGTGCGGAAGACACCTGGTCGTCAACGACTCTTTCTACAAAAGTGCCGCGGTATATTTCGTCGATGGCCTTACCATAGGTCTTATCAACGCTGCGCAGCACGTATTCTCTTCCAGCCTTGTCGTGTAGTTTAAGGGTCTTGGTCTGCCGGCCACCACCTTCTTCATAAGGAGTTACGCCGCCGCCTAATTGGTCAAGGTGTAGTACAGGTAAGGTAACGGGAGTAAGCCAGTCTCGACGGTAATGTTCGCCGAACAACCACTTGAAATACTTTGCACGTTGGTATTGTGTTCCTGCTGCTATAGTTATAGAGTCGGCCGTTTTCTTGACCGTAGTGACACGCTGCGCTTTTACTGGCAAGCATGCCAGCAAAAGCATAATGCACTGTAAACTAATGAGGTAGTTTCGGGTAAACTTTGATAAAGTCACAGCTGATATATTGACGTCTTACCATGCGTAAAAATCCTGCCAATAAATACACCTCGTTGTAAACCACAAGCCTGCCCTTGGCTATATGGGGTATTTGTTGTATATTTGTTATCGTAATGATAGGCGCTGCAATAACATTCGCTATAGCATTGAATAATTCGGCTGGCTGGCTAGCTGAAAAAACACTAAAAATGACCAACAAAAACTAACAGATTCAATGCATAATCCTTGCTGGTAGCTGCTTCGGCCGAGTAACAATCTTTAGTTATCCTTCATCTGGTTGTTACAACCCTTAAAAGAAAGTTAAACCGCTAACAAGCCTTGCAAGTTTTATATTACCTTTTCAAATCCAATTATTTAGGTGTTAAACCTTAAACTGTATGAACTATCGTAAGATCAACAACCTTGTTGGCTGGGCAACATTTACCATTGCTACCAGCGTATACCTTGCAACAATGGAACCCACTACCAGCTTTTGGGATTGTGGGGAATTCATATCCTGTGCATACAAGGTAGAGGTGGGTCACTCTCCCGGCGCTCCTATGTTTATGCTGATACAGAGGCTGTTTGCTATGATGGCAGGAGGCAATGTGGAAAATGTAGCGGCCTTTGTCAATTCATGGTCGGCTATTGCCAGCGGATTAACCATCCTGTTTCTTTTCTGGACGATCACCCACTTTGCTAAACGACTGATTGCTAATGGCGAAGACAACCCAGGATCCAATGACACATCATTGATTATGGGTAGTGGCCTTGTTGGCGCACTGTCTTATACCTTTTCTGATACTTTCTGGTTCTCAGCAGTGGAAGCTGAGGTCTATGCAACATCCTCACTCTTTACCGCACTGGTTTTCTGGGCGATACTAAAGTGGGAACATATAGCTGACCAAAAATATGCTGACCGCTGGCTGGTGCTGATCGCTTATATTATCGGTATTTCGGTTGGTATCCACTTACTAAACTTGCTAGCTATCCCTGCCTTGGCCATGGTATATTACTTCCGTAAACATACCGCTTCAGTTCGTGGTGGCATCATTGCTTTTGTTGCAGGCTGTGTAATACTGGGTTTTGTGCAATTCGGCGTGTTGCAGGGCATTCCAACGCTGGCCTCAAAATTTGAATTGTTGTTTGTCAACAGTTTTGGGTTGCCTTTCGATTCTGGCGCCTGGACATTTATAGTGCTGCTGGTGGCTGCAATGGTTTTGGCCTTACGTTATTTTAAGAAAAAGGCTATGTACCATGCTCATGTGGCTACGCTCTGCCTGATATTTATCATTATAGGATTTTCCAGTTACCTCACGGCTATTGTTCGATCGCGTGCTGATGTGCCGGTGGACATGACCAATCCCGACAATGCATTAAGCCTCACCTCTTATATACAGCGTGAGCAATTCATTCAGCAGCCGCTGCTGTTCGGGCCTGATTTTACCAGCCAGCCGAACAGTACCAGCGAAGATGGCTTTCAATATGCGCGTACTGAAAAAGATGGCAAGGACCATTACGAGGTTGTTGGTACCAAACTTAAATACGAATACGATCCTTCTGATAAACGATTCTTTCCGCGTATCTGGAGCGGCGACGGTAATCACGCCCGTTTTTATCGCCACTACCTGGGCCTTGCAGACGGTGAACGTCCAGCTACGGCTGACAACTTTAAGTTCTTTTTTGGTTATCAATTCAACTGGATGTGGTGGCGCTACTTTATGTGGAACTATGCTGGTCGCCAGAACGATATAGAAGGCCAGACAGAAGCGAAGAACGGCAACTGGATGACGGGCATCAAGCCATTTGATAAGGGAGTGTTGGGTATTGGCGACATCGACAAAATGAGCAAAGGCTATCGTGACAACCCCGCACGCAACCAGTTGTACCTGCTTCCATTCATCCTCGGCGTTTTAGGATTGATCTACCATTTCCGCCGTAATAAACCTGATGCAATAGTAACCCTGGTGCTCTTCTTCTTTACAGGTATTGCCATTGCTATCTATTTAAATATGTCGCCATTACAGCCTCGTGAGCGTGACTATGCATTTGCCGGTTCAACCTACGGATTTGCGATATGGATCGGCTTGGGCGTGCTAATGGTATACGACCTGTTGAGAAAAGCTGTAAAAGGTCCTGCGGGTATTTATGTCACTGTACTTCTTTGCCTGCTTGCAGTGCCTGCGCTGATGGCAAAAGAAGAATGGAACGACCACGATCGCTCGAAGAAAACACTAGCCCGGGCTATTGCATGGAACACGCTGAATTCCTGCGCGCCCAATGCTATCCTGTTTACCTATGGTGATAACGATACCTACCCCTTATGGTATCTGCAGGAAGTAGAAGGCGTGCGAAAAGATGTCAGGCTCATCAATACCAGCCTGCTGGGTATCGATTGGTATATAGATCAGTTGAATTATAGAGTGAACGATGCAGATGCAGTGCCGATGATCTGGAAGAAGAAGGATTATCTCGGTGATAAAGGAAGCTACCTCAGGTATTATAAGTCGCCACAGATACCGCAGGACAAGTTTTTCAACCTTGTAGACATTCTGAAATTCACAACAAGCGATAACAATAGTGATAAAATGAACTTTGGTGGACCCGGACTGGAAAACTATTATCCCACGAAAAACTACTTCCTGCCCGGACTTCCTACGAGTGAATTGGTTAGCAAAGGCCTGTTGAAAGCAGGAGATACGACTAACCTGGTCAACGAGGTGAAATTCACGTTTACCAAAGACATAGCCTATAAGCCTAATCTAGCCATGTTAAATATTATTGCCGCAGTTGCGCAGGAAGGCTGGAAACGGCCTATTTACTTTGGCGACGTGATAAGCGGTGATAACTTTGATGGTATGGGAGACTACGTGCAACTGGAAGGTATAGTTTTCAGGTTGATGCCATATAGGACCAATGTGCCGGCCTCAGCCATGCAGGAGATCGGGTCAGTGAATACCGACAAGAGTAACGACCTGTTCGTGAACAAGTACATCTGGGGCAATGCACAGCGCAACGACGTGTACTTCGACTCGAAGAGTAAACTTGCATTCCTCGCCTACAGGTTATCTGCCGGACGTACTGCAGCTGCACTTACAGCACAGGGTAGAAAACAAGAAGCTATCGCTTTGCTGGATCATGTAGTGAAAAATATCTCTGAAGAATCTTACTACTATGACGCGACCACCTATTACCTGGCTGTGGGTTATTACCAGGCTGGAGCTATTGAAAAAGGTCGTCAACTGGCAAAAAAGATCGCTCAAAATGCAGAGGATGATATTAATTATATAATGTCGCTGAGCGATGAAAAACGCGAAGACTTGGAGCCAGATATAAACCAGGATCTGTCTATCATGAATGCGTTGCGCCATTCGGCAAAGTCAGCTGGGGATACTGTAACCGAAGCTGAGCTATCGAAAAAGATCACGCTGTACAACAACGGGCAGGCTATGCCAGGGATGTAATGCGGAAGATGATATTTGTCGGCGCCATGTCGTTAACAGCGGCTTGGCGCTGATCATTTTTAGACCACATTCTACGGAAAAGATCATGACTACCTGGTTGTGCAGATGTAGGAATTACGCTAGATTTTTAATGAAAAGAGTTCGATCTGCGCGCTTTTACCTTTAAGTTCTATATAGCCCAGGCTTTCACATTGCCAGTTCTTCAGCTTTATGGCGTCACTAAAGTCTTTCGACACAATAAACTTCTGATGTAGTTCGCTACATGCCGTGCGTATACGTGCGGCAGTGTTCATGGTATCGCCACTCATTGCAAGGTCGCGCTTCAGAACACCGATCTCGCCTACCGTCACCTCACCCAGGTGTATGCCTACCCTAAATTCCGGGGTCATACCGTACCGTCGCTTAAACTTCTCTGCGTTCTTCTGCAAAGATTTCCTGGCTTCCAGCAAGGCGTTGAGCGATTTTTGGATGTTCTGTTCGTTATATACCCACGATACTACAATTTCATCGCCTACGTATTGATAGATACGGCCGTTGTATTCAAGTAGCGCAGTGGATACATAATAGATGAAATCCCTGATGAATCGGAAGTATTGCGGGTGACCTAATTTTTCGGCAGTAGGAGTAGAATCCTTCAGGTCAAGGAACATGACAATGCGTTTTTCGATACGTGGGCGAATGTATTTACCCAAAAGAATGTCTACGAAGATGCCAGGCGAATATTTTTCATTGATCTCTATAAAAATCTGGGTGACCACGAATATGATCATCCACGCAATGTTGTTGTTCCAAAACCACGGGGTTAATGACGAGTCGGCCAGGAAATTATATAGAGCTTGTAGCAACGATACCCGCAACACCACCAGCGAATAAGAGAAGTGCAACAAGAAGTTCATAAGTATAGAAGCCAGCAATAGAATGGCCGTTTTGAGTATGAGGTTGGCCCAAAGCGGATAATTCCGGAACATTTGCTTTAGACGGAACACCAGCAGATAACCCATTACCAGGCTCATGTAAAACTCTATGCAGATACGCAGAATGACGGCTGTTGGATTGAGTATCTGGAATGAAGAGTCGTACTTCGAACCGAAGGGCATTTGCATATACCTAACCCATAACAAAACGTCCAGCACGGTCCATATCAAAGCAATGAAGAATACCCATTTATAACGGTATTTTCTTATCGCAGATATCCGGTGTCCTATGGTGTTATAGAGTTTCATCGGTTATTCTTCAGATACTCGTATATCGACTGTTGTGCATTTATTACTTCAGTTTTTTCGGTAAGTGGTTTTACTTGTTCCATCTCAGGTGTCAGGTATACAGATTTATCGTTGTCTTTCCATTGAAGGTCGAAATAATTCAGCAATTGCTTAGCGCATTCATTGTTAATGATAGGTGTACACACCTCAATGCGATGTCGAAGGTTTCTTGTCATCCAGTCTGCAGAGCCCATGACGACAGTAGCACGTTCTCCAGTTCCAAAAATAAACAAGCGAGTATGTTCCAAATATCTGTCTACTATTCGTTTAACAGTTATATTCTCGCTCTTGACTTTTAAGCCTGGCACCAGGCAACAAATACTCCTTACAATAAGCTCAACTTTGACACCTGCATTAGAAGCATTGTATAACTGGTCGATCATGTATGGTTCTTCCAGGTTGTTGAGCTTGATGCGTACAAGACCAGGCTCGCCTCTTTTTACTTTCTTTATTTCCTTGTCTATCAACTTGACAAAACGTTCCATCATGTTGAACTGCGAAACATACAGCACATCAAATTTCAGAGTATGGTTTTCCCGGGGTATCTGTCTCGCCTGCAGAAAGTGAAACAACATCAGCAGTTCACTATTGATCAGTGGATCTGACGTGAGCAAGGCATGATCGGTGTAAAACCGGGCGGTTACCTCGTTGAAATTGCCCGTGCTAAGTATGGAGTATACTCTATCTGCATCTAAATGCTTCTTTATGACCAGTGCTATTTTCGAGTGTACTTTGATCTGTGGGATGCTATATATGATCTTTACACCGGCATCCTTCATCTGTTTGCTCCAGTAAATGTTGTTGGCCTCATCAAAACGGGCTTTCAGCTCAATAAAGGCAGTGACCTTTTTGCCGTTCTTCGCTGCGCTGATCAGTGCATTTACTATATGCGAATCCGCCGCTACACGGTATAGCGTGATGTATATCTCTGTGACGCCAGGATCAATAGCTGCCTGGTTGAAGAAAGCCAGTATGGTGTTGTACGAATCATAGGGCAGGTGAAGCAATAGCTCCTGCTCATCCAGTGTATTAAACACGTCTGCATAAGAGCGAAGTGCTGGCAATACCAGTGAACTTTGTTTTGGATAGCTCTGTCCTTTGATGATCTCCGTTAATGAAGCCAGGTCGCGGAGATTATGGTACTTGCCGCCTACAAACATCTCCTCGTGACGAATATTGTAATTGGTAGCTATAAACAATTGAATGTTATTTGGCATGCCCCGCTCAAACAAGAAGCGTGAGGGTGGACCATAATCTCTTTTCTTCAACTGCTTTTCGACCTTCTTCAATAGGTTACCTGCATATTCATCTGCGAGGTTCAACTCTGCATCCCGGTTGAACTTGATACTATAGCAACCGGCTATTTCAAAACCAGGGAATATGAACTGAATATTTTCCCTAATGATGTCATCGATGAATATAATGTGATCTTTATTGTCTACAGGGGAGAGATTAAAAAATCTCGGCAGTCTATCTGATGGAATATTTACAATACTATGAAAGAGACTATCATCATCTTTCTTTTTTAATACTACTATCAGGTATAGCTTATTGTTTTCTGGTGCAAAGCTCTCCCGGACATCATTATTGAGTAAGACCGGCTGAATAAATGACAATACCCTGGAAAGGAATATTTCGCGGATCTCATCTTTATGTTCGGGAAGTATTTCTGTGTCGTAATAAAGTATGGTGCCGGAATTTTCAAGCTCAGGCAGTATCTCATGCGTGAGGATCTTTCCGAATTCTTCCAACTGATGTTCGATGGATATCTGGATTTCCTCTGTCAGTTCTTTATCAACATGATCAAAGTGTTTTCGCCGGGTTTTTGCACTTAGCCTCGCTATAGCCAAGATCGCTGGGTAACGGACTCTGAAGAATTCGTCAAGGTTTGAAGAAAAAATAGATAGGAACTTGATGCGCTCCAGCAAGGGCACATCTGCACAGGATGCTTCTTTTAGCACCCTGTGGTTGAAACCCAGCCAGCTCAAGTCCCTGTTGTACTGCATTAGTTACAGTGGCGGTGTAGATGGTGAAGAAATAATGGTGGTATTGGAGGGCTCGTGAAGTGCTACTGCCAGCCCAAAAGCAATTACGGAAACTATGATACCTACCATGAATACATTGTAAGCTGCCCGGATCAACCGGTATTTGCGCCCCAGCACCATTCCGAGCTGGTGTATGTCTTGTATGAGAGAACCATAGAGGTAATCCTTATCCTTCATCATAGTACCCATAGCCCATTGGTACTCCTCTAGCGACGACTTATAGAAATTGCCAAAGAATAGAAGATTGGTCCGTTTACTCATTATGTCATTTTTGCTGAATCGCCCTTGCGAGACTTTGGGGCGGGTAGCTAGTATGGCTAACACAATAGTGCTAACTGAGAAGAATAGAAATATGATTGTCGGTATGGTAAGATAGGTATCTACTTCGAGCCTACGTAGCAAAACTGAGAGTATTACTGATATGATAATTGAATTGACCGAGATCAGGATGTTGGCTTTGCCATCGGCCATGTTACTTAACTCCAGGTGATTTTCAGAAGTCAATCGGAGCATGGTTTGTATGCCGCGTGTAACAAGGCTGGTTTTTTGTTTGCCCTGCGTTTGAATATTTTTTTCGTCATCGAATATGGCATTGCTCGCATTCGCTGATGTTGCTTTCAGATACTTCTTTCGTGCTCGTTCGATGTTTTCCTGTTTGCCTTCATCTAGGAGCATTTTGCAGTAAGAGGTAAAGAATTGATGATTCTCAAGTATGTCAAGTGTATTTTTCTCCCAGTCGAATGTCAGGGTTTGGTAATTTCTTAGGTTGAGTTCTTTTTTGACGAGTTTGTTAGTTTTCTTAAAGTCCTTGGTCCCGAAGTGGTATGTATCGGCATCGCACATTATTTCCTGAAGCAGGTTTTTAGGTTCGCGCGGCATCCTAGTTGCCATTATACAGTCCTCTACTTCTTTGATAGATTCCTCGCTGGCATTTTCACCCTGCATAAAAATGCGCATGATCTCAACACTTTTATCTTCATGTTTGTCTATTTCTGCAAACAGGTGCCCTGTATCATGAAACCATGCTGCTATATAGATCACCTGCATTTCGTTGTCGGAAAGCTGGTAATGCGCGGCTATTTCTTTTGCCCGGTTCACTACATTTTGCGTGTGTTCCAGGTTATGAAACAGCAAATTAGGATGCGGGTATTCATCGAAGAGATTCTTAACGTAATCTTCAGCCTTTTGATATATGCTGTTGCTCATGTCTAAAAGATTAAGTTGAGTTTTGTGCCTAATGAAATATTGAAAAGGGTTTCTTCAGTCGATACGCCAACGGTGGCGCCGATTATCAACAGGTTGAAAGGTAGATAGTACAAACCGCCACCATAGGAATGATGCCATTTGTGCGACTGCTCATTTTGTAGCCATACCCGTCCGATGTCGTTGAACCCGATAACGCCGACTGCACCGGGCAGGATATAGGAATGAATATCTGCAAGCTTATAACGTAACTCTATGCTGTTGTATGCAAGTGATCTGCCAGAAAATCTGTTCTTCCTGAACCCGCGGAGGTAATTATTGGCGCCCAGGTTTAGCGCCTGGAAGTATTCAAAATTGTTGCTAAGTATATGACCACCACCAAATCGAATCAAAGATACCAATCTGTCATTTTTGAGCCACCCTTTGTATAAGGTCAGATCAGATCTTAAAACGGTAAATGGGTTACTGTGTTCAGATATGCCCTGTAGGTGCTGAAGTTCGGTTGTCCAATCTACGCCGTTGGTTGGAAATATCTTGTCTGTTATATTGTTGAGAGTGAGTGATATTCTTCCACCTAGGTAAGTTTTGATCGTGTATATATTGCTTGAGTCAAGTCCCACAACCTCTGGGTTTTCTATGATCTTTCCGAGATTATCGTCTTGCGTATTCCAGTAGTGATACGCACCTGGCCCTGCGGTGATCGTAAGTGTTTTCGTCGCATGTATGGATCCGAGCACATCTGCCGAAATGTATTTAAATCGCGTACGATAGTAGAACATGTCCTTTCCCGACTGCTTTTCGGTCTCATTACCCAAGCCGAAGAAATTAAACAACGCGGGATTTTGAAATTCAAAACGAGGTAACAGGTCAACCTTACCTAAGGCGTCAGTGAATGCTCCGCGGTACTTTATCTGATAGGCTTGGTTGCTAGGGGCGTATAAGAATGAAAGGTTGTTGTTAGTGGCAAATGGCTCTTTTTTGAATCCATAGGTTTCCAACTCGAAACCGAGGCCAACGAGAATTCCGTCATCGGCATTGTAGCCAGCAGTGAAGTAAGGAAACCGATGCTTGTCAGTATACCTGTATTCCAGGTAATTAAATTGATTTACAGCGGAATCGCCAGATAGATGCTTGTTGGTATTCTTTTCGTTAATAATGCTATTATGTTCTCCGGGATAGTCATAGATATGCTTTCTGTTAGTTCCTTGCAGGTCGTACATGTCGTTGCCCGGACCGCCGAGCAGACGTAGTTTGATCCGCCTTTGAGCGTTGGTATTTATCTCAAACCGATCGTTGCCATCCAATCCATATAACCGAAGCTCTTTTGTTACGTCGCTATCAAAGTGACGGGAGTAGATAAGTACTGGAGAAGCTTCATCGTTCGCAAAAACTTCTACCAGTAATCCCCCGTTGTCATCCGACAATCTAAATATCTCATTTTCGTTGCTACCCGTGATATTTACTCTTTTTGCTAAAAAATCATGGTATTTTAAGCCCTCCTTAAGTAGCAATTTCCGGCGGCTCTTTAGCTTCGAGATAATTTCTGCTCCAGATAGCTCATATACCTCGGGCGGAAGCTGTTGCACCGCATGTTCAATAACGCCATCTGTGATATTTGCCTGCATATCAGAGATCACTTCGGTCCATTCTTTTTTTTCTAATCCGTCGAGGAAAAAACGATCAAAATCGCGCGCAGAGTAGCCTAACCAGTTTATGTTCGGTATATTTTCGCGGAAGCCCTGGATGACTGGCAGACGTTTCCACGAAAGGTATCTTGGAACAAGGCCGTTGGAATAGAAGAAAGCTTGATCACGATCTCTTGGAACAGGATAATAGATCTTTTTTTTGCCAGAATTTCTTACTCCCCATCGCCATTGGTCTGAGTGACGGTCAAAGTCAGCGATAAGTATGTCAAGCATCCGGGCCGTTAGCACAGCACGTTGGTCTACCTGGTAGTCGTTTTTTGACTGCATGTTCGACATTACCTTGGAGGTATTTTTTGTCTCACTATTGTCGGTAGTAGCATCTTTTTCTTCAAGAATGCAGACCTTATTTGCAAAAAGTTTACGGTATTCACCAAAGGATGGATCATCGGCAATAAAATAGAACCTGTAACTGGATGATGGGACGTGTGCAGCCTGGGATAGAGCCGGAATTGCGAGTGGCGCATAAGGATGTGAGGCCGAGATCATGTCCTGGATAATACTCTCCGCCACAGAATGCCGGAAGTTTTCAGGAATCAATCCGGCTGCATCTTTATCAACTGTCCGCAGTTTCCACTCTTTGCCGGTTTTATCGATCATAGTAGCTGATAATGTTTGTTTACCGCCACCAAGCTCAGTAATCTTAAGTCCTCCCATTTCTTTGTTTAGATCAAATACTTTCAACCTAACAGGTGTAGACCATTCAGCTCTGTAGTTAGAGCCAAGCAGTAATTTCCGTAGACTGCCCGGATGTTGATATTGTACACTTGCAGGCACAAGAACCGAATCAGTACTTAGGTATACAGCTTTTGTCTGCTCTATAGCCGACAAGGGGTTAATAACCTGTCCGAAGCAGGTGAGGGTAAATGCGAATTGGAACGATATGATACAAGGTAGTTTCATTTGGTTCTTTTGTTATATCTGAATATCATAATGTTCGCTACGCCAATTTCAGCAGCCTCGTTCGATACGATCATATCCCCAGCTGGGGTAAAAGTGAGACCCTCCGGTTGTTTAAAGTCTGTCCGTGATAGTTTATATACTTTCTCAGTTGTTCCATTTCTATCGGCAACAACCAGTAGCTTGTTAACTGATGATATTATGTATAGTTCGTGCGTAATGGGGTGGATGGCAGCGGCTGAGGGTTTGAACTTGATAGATTTTTCGTGGATCATACCGGCGATGCGTTTTACATCTATTGAAAATGAACTATCGCTGTATTGCGATGTGTAAGGATCAAAAGAGTAAGTGCTCAATGCCTTTTTTTTGTCTGATTCGCAGTCCTTGCAAATCAGTATGATCTTCCTGATAAATGGATCATAGTAGATGATCTCAAACTCATTACCCTTTGTAGCCGGAAAAGAATATTCATTCAAGAATAGTGAGTCGGTTGATATGAATTTGAAGCCGAGAATATTTCCGTTACTTTTTAATACATAAAATACACTATCCAGTAGTAAAAGATCTTCAAAATCCGCTCCGTCTGCAAATTTCCATTTTTGGATAAGACCCGGTTTTTCAGGATAGATCTTATATAACCAGCCGCGCTCGTCGTTTATCGCGAGTATGCTTGTGTCTTTTGGATAAAATGCTACTCCGGAAATTTCGTCGAGTTCTATAGGTAGTTTATACACATAGGGTTTATCCAGGGCATACCGCTCCGGACTTTCAGATTCGTTATCGCTCATCATGCTACATCCACTGGTTAACAGCGTGAAAACCAGTACAATCAGCCGTAAAGGCCAAGTTACGGTCACGCTATAAGTATTTGTCATTGTTTGAAATAGCTTCTAAGCAGTACTATACAAATCTGTTGCCTAAAGCCGGTTTTTGAAAAATGCTAATGCTTTTGGTGCTGCAAACGAAATCATAAGGCAATTATTGGGAAAAAAAGTCTACACCTTTATCTTAGAGCAAGCGCAAAGGCAATAATCAATACCTTTGTTATTAGAGAAAGCACCATCTAATCGGATTGTATTGGCAATGAGCATCTTATCGAAATTATTCGGGTTTTCAAAAGACAAGGGAGCGTCTAGTGAGCAAGTGTCGGCTGCAACGACAGATTGGTCCTTCCTTGGTACTGATATGCACTCTCACCTTGTGCCGGGTGTTGATGATGGAGCTCAGACTGTTGAAGACAGCATTGTTCTGATCGAGAAGTTACAATCAATGGGCTTTAAAAGCCTGGTCACAACTCCGCATATTAAATACGACCATTACCCCAATTCGACAGCTACCATACAACAAGGATTAAAAGAACTTCGTCTTGCCCTAGCCGAGCGCAACATTGATATGCCGATACAGGCTGCTGCTGAATACTATATCGATAATCATTTCATGGACCTCCTGGAAGCTAAGGAATTGATGACAGTTACTGATAACCAGGTGCTTGTTGAGATATCATTCATGGTAGAACCTATGAGATTTCACGATATCCTGTTCCAGATACAAATGGCCGGTTACCGTCCTATCCTGGCTCACCCTGAACGTTACGGTTTTTATCACGGCAAGCCAGATGCGTACCGAGAGCTGAAAAATCGCGGTTGCCTGCTGCAATTGAATGTACTGGCATTGACTGGCTACTATGGGAAACCAGTAAAACTGGCCGCGGAAAAGAATCTTAAAGAAGGACTTTATTCTTACTGTGGTACTGATATGCACCATGTTAAGCATGCAGATATTATATATGGCATGATGAGCTCTGGTATAGCCGGCGAGCTACAACGCTATCCTTTCCTCAACTCGAAGCTGGCGCCGAGCGTTATCTGATCTATTATTTTTTAATTTCTTGTATTTTTCTGGGAAAACATTGTATTTTTTCAACGAATTTGAGTAAGTATTTTACTCATTGTTGAATAGTCAGCTGTGACTGACTGAGGCGAAGCCATGCCCTCAATTTACTATCTACATGCTTGAAACGCTGATATCTTCGCGAACACGCATAAAGCTGCTGATGAGATTCTTTTTGAATCCGGGCACTACAGCTTACTTGCGCGGGCTTGCTGAAGAGTTTAATGAAAGCACCAACTCGATTCGTATAGAGCTGAACCGCTTCGAGGAAGCAGGGATGCTCTTGTCTGAGAGCAGGGGAAATAAGAAGATGTACATGGCCAACAGGACTTATCCCCTATTGAGTGATCTTCATCGGATCCTGCTTAAGTATATTGGAATAGACCGTGTGATAGAAGTGGTGATAGATAGGATGGGGCAGCTTGATAGGATGTACCTTGCCGGCGATTATGCCAAAGGCAAGGATACAGGTATCATTGACCTGGTGTTCGTTGGTAATGTTGACAAAGTATACCTGATAAACCTGGTGAGTAAGGCTGAAAAGCTTGTGGATAGAAAGTTGCGGTTTCTGACTTATGAAGCTGAGGAGTGGGAGAAGCTAATGCCCGCACACGATAAAGAAAAATATTTACTCCTTTGGGAAAATAAATAGAAAGAATGCCCTGGTACGTACTCTATACAAAACCAAGAAACGAGAAGAAAGTGGCCGAATTGCTGACTGCAAAAGGCATTGAAGTGTATTGTCCGGTGAAAGAAGAAATACGCCAATGGAGCGATCGTAAAAAGAAAGTTCTTGAGCCTGTATTCTCCTCTTATATTTTTGTTCAGTTGAATGACTATAAAGAAGAGCACCTGCCAGTGTTGATCACCCCGGGAAGCGTTCGCTTTTTGTGGTGGAACAAAAAACCTGGCGTGGTGCAGGATAAAGAAATACAGGCAATAAAAGAATTCCTGAACAATTATAAGGGAGCCGAAATAAATATTGAAGTCACCAAAGGGCAGGAAGTGACAATAAGCGAAGGACCTTTGAAAGACACGTCGGGTACCGTTTTGCAGGTGAAAGGAAATAAAGTATACCTATTGGTAAAAACTCTTTCAATAAGCCTGGTCGCCACAGTTCCAATACAATCATTAAAACCCTAAATGTCGCTTTTGTGAAACTTAAAGACACACGCATATTAGTGATCGGAGGTGCTGGTTTTATCGGCGCTTTTGTAGTGCGGGAATTGCTGAAGCAGCCTGTTCGTGAAGTAATCATCTACGATAATTTCACCCGTGGCAAATATGAACATATAGAAGATTGCCTGACCGACGAACGTTGTAGCGTATATCCTTTTGGAGGAGACATACGCGAATTGGATATTCTGGATAAGGCATTTGAAGGGATCGACTATGTATTTCATCTCGCAGCTATGTGGTTGCTTCACTGCAAAGACTTTCCACGCACAGCTTTTGATGTGAATATTGCTGGTACTTTTAATGTACTCGAAGCATGCGTAAAACACAAGGTCAAAAAGCTCATATACTCTTCATCTGCTTCAGTATACGGTGACGCAGTAGAAGTGCCAATGACGGAGGATCATCCCTTTAACAATAAGAATTTTTACGGTGCTACAAAGATATCGGGTGAGGCCATGTGTACGGCCTTTCATGACCGCTATGGCCTCAGTGTGATCGGTCTGCGGTACATGAATGTATACGGCCCGGGACAGGATCAACATGCCGTATATAGCGGCGTAGTTCCTATCATGCTCAATAAGATCGACGCCAATGAGCAACCGCAGATCAATGGCGACGGCTCGCAGGCGTACGATTTTATTTATGTTGAAGATATCGCGAGATGCAACGTTGATGCTTTGATATCGGATGTTGATTATGGCTTTTACAACGTCGGCACTGAAGTACAAACGACGATCAAGCAACTATGCGATACCATACTGGTACTCGCAGAATCTAACCTCGAGGTCATTTACAAACCATATAGCGAAGACGATGCACGGGCGTTGGTAAAGAACCGCATTGGTTCAATGCAAAAAGCGCATAGAGAGCTGGGATTTAAGTATCAATATTCGTTGGAAGAAGGTCTGAAGCGTCTTATTGAATGGCGAGATGCAGAGAAGATCAAAGCGCTGGTATAATGTCTGATACGCTAAAACGAAACATCCCTATTTCACTTCCGAGCATGGGGCAGGAAGAATTGGACGCCATCAGGGAGCCAATTTTGTCCGGATGGATAACCCAGGGACCAAAGGTGAAAGAATTCGAGCAGATGTTTGCAGCCAGGCATGAAGTTAAACATGCGTTGGCTGTGTCAAATTGTACTACAGCACTTCACCTCGCATTAATAGCGGTGGGAATAGGGCCTGGCGATGAAGTGATCATACCAGCATTCACCTGGGTAGCTACAGCCAATGCAGTGATATATTGTGGAGCAACACCGGTTTTCGTGGACATTGATCCTGTTACGTTTAATATTGATCCGATCAAGCTAAGAGAGAAAATCACTACCAGAACAAAAGCGATCATCCCTGTGCATTTGTTTGGCCTATGCGCAGATGTAGACCTGATAAAAGAAATAGCGCCTCAAATTAAAATAATTGAAGACGGCGCCTGTGCAGCCGGAGCTGCTTTGAATGAAAAACCTGCTGGCAGCCTCGGTGAGATTGGATGTTTTTCCTTTCACCCACGAAAATCGATCACAACTGGTGAAGGGGGGATGCTAACTACAAATAACGATGAATTAGCTGAGCGCCTTAATAGGCTGCGAAACCACGGGGCATCTATATCCGAAGAGGAAAGGCATAAAGGCCCGAAGCCGTATATCCTTCCTGAGTTTGATGTAGTAGGCTATAACTATAGAATGACGGACTTGCAAGGGGCCATTGGCGTTGCACAGCTTAAGAAGCTGGATGCGTTTATTGAAGAGCGTGAATGGTGGGCTGGCTTTTATAATGATGTATTCGCTAAAATTCCCTGGTTGAGAACACCTGTATATGGAGATAAATACCGACACGGATGGCAATCTTATGTGCTGTTTCTAAATGAGGAGACTGCGCCGATCAAACGGAACGTACTTATGGAGCACTTACAGCAAAATGGTGTTAGCACACGTCCGGGCACCCATGCTGTGCATATGCTTGGTTATTATTCAAGCACTTTTGGCATTAAGCCTTCGGATTTTCCGGGTGCTTATGCTGCTAACGAATATTCGATGTCAATACCGCTTCATAATAAAATGACAGAAGCGGACTATAACTATGTTGCAGACTTGATCTGCAGCTTGTAATATGTGCGGGATAGCAGGGATATATAACCTGAATGGAATGCCGGTTGCAGAGGCAACTCTGGAGCGTATGTCAAGTATGCTCGCTCACAGAGGGCCAGATGGGCAAGGTATTTACCTGGATCAGAATGTCGGCTTAGCGCATAGGCGACTGGCCATATTAGATACATCTGATAATGGGAAACAACCGATGTCGTCCAAAAATGGTGTATGGACAATAGTCTTTAACGGGTGCATTTATAATTTTCGAGAGTTACGGCATGAACTAAGTGAATACGGCTGTTCCTTTGTTTCACAAACGGACACGGAAGTAATTGCGGAGGGCCTTGCAATTTTTGGTCCTTCATTTTTTGAACGGTTCAACGGTATGTTTGCAATTGCAGCCTGGAATAACAAGGAGCAAACACTCTATTTGAGCAGAGACAGGTTTGGGGTTAAACCGCTTTACTATTGGTTTAGTGGGGGTACGCTGGTTTTTGCATCAGAAATAAAAGCCATCCTGCAGCATGATAAGTATAGTGTAGAGGTCGATCACAGTGCATTGAATCAATACTTTACTTTTCAAAACGTTTTTACCTATAACACTCTTTTTAAGGGTGTAACGATGTTGCCGCCAGCGAACACTGTGAAAATTACTTCGCAGTCTACCTTTGTGCAGCATCACTCATGGTGGGACTATGATTTTTCGAAACCAGATACCGCCATGTCTTTTGAGGACGCTGTGGAATTGACAAAAAATGGTTTTGAGCGTGCGGTGGAGCGACAAATGATAGCTGATGTGCCAGTAGGCGCATACCTATCAGGTGGGATGGATTCGGGTTCTATAGCCGCTATCGCTTCAAAAAACACAAGACGGTTAAATACATTTACTGCTGGCTTTGATATGTCTGGCGTTAGCGGAGTAGAGGCAAATTATGACGAGCGTCGCGATGCCGAACTCATGGCTAACTATTTTAAGACGGAGCATTACGAACAAGTAATTAACGCCGGAGATCTGAGTTGGTCGTTACCACGTCTGGTATGGCATCTTGAAGATCTCAAGGTGGGCATGAGCTATCCCAATTACTATATTAGTCGCCTTGCTTCAAAGTTTGTAAAGGTTTGCTTACAAGGTACTGGAGGAGATGAACTATATGGGGGATATCCATGGCGATATTATCGCGTGTTTCAATCGTTAAACCAAAAGGAGTTTTTTAATAACTACTATAGCTTTTGGCAAAGGCTGGTTCCTGATCATGAAAAAGCTAGTCTTTTCCAGCCCGGAACGTATAGTCGAATGGACATGACAGAGCCAAGAACTGTTTTTGAGCGCGTATTTACATTTAATGATCATCTCCGGTATGATACGCCTGAGCAGCACATTGGGAATAGCCTCTATTTCGAGATAAAAACATTTTTGCCTGGATTGCTGCTTGTTGGCGATAAACTGTCCATGGCTAATGGTCTTGAAGAGCGTTTCCCGTTCCTCGACAATGATTTGGTTGATTTAGCCCAAAAGATCCCGGTCCAGCATAAGCTAGGAAATTTGGCAGTCTTAATGCAGGTAAATGAAAATGCACTTGCAGATAAAAAGAAGGCCTACCTCGAAACAAACGATGGAAAGAACGTTTTAAGAAAAGCCATGTCGGCGTTCCTTCCGGAATCGATAATCAACCGGAAAAAGCAGGGTTTTTCCGCTCCCGATGAAAGCTGGTACCGGGGCGAGAATGCTGAATATATAAGAACTACACTTTTGGGTAAAAAGACAATTTCAACGGCCTTTATCAACCCAGCGTATATAGAACGTATAATAAAGGAACATACCGAAGACCAGATCAATCACAGGCTTTTACTGTGGTCGTTCTTGTGTTTTGAATGGTGGTGCAAAATATTTCTCGACAACCAGTCTGTAGAAGATCTGCCTAATATTTCAAATGCATATGCAAAAGCTGGATATTTCAAAGTTTGACAAAGGCAGAGTAGGCGCTAATGTTGAAATATTCTGTGACGAGTTTATTTCGGCGGGCGGCTTTACACTTGGCGATAATGTTTGTGTCAAAGCACGGAAGATAGTTTTAGGCCATAATGCCCGCGTTGAAAATGATGTGACCATACGTTCTATGCGTGGCGATATGGAGCTATTCTGTATGGGTGATGAAAGCCTGTTAGGATTTAATACACAAGTGCTGGTACCAGAGTTTAGAATGGGCGACTATAGCCAGATATTCAACTCCGCACTGGTTAGTGGTTATAAACCCGTGAAAATGGGACATAACTGTTGGATTGGACAAGGAGCCATTTTGAATAGTGCGGATATATTGACAATAGGCAACAACGTAAGAATGGGCGGCAGCCAGATATGGACACATGTGGCCAGTGGCGAATTGTTGGAGGGTTCTAACTTCTATAATGTTGCACCAGTAATAATTGAGGACAATGTTTGGTTGATGGGTTTTGGGCATACCGTTGTGCCAGGGATCACACTTGCGCAAAATTCGGTGATCATGGCAGGTTCGGTTGTTACGAAATCTACGGAACCTTTCAAAACATATTCTGGTATACCGGCAGCTGACGTGAGTGATAAATTGCCTGCATGGCAAGAGCTAACCCTCGATGATAAATTTGGTAAGCTCAGGGAGTTTACCGCTGAATTTCTACAAGCATATCCACAATATGAAACACATGTTCATTGCATTGATGACGAAAGGGATGAGATAATTGGCAACCCTAATGGTGATACACCTTGCCTGCTGTTTTTGAAACAGGCTAAGCTGGATAGTCATATGGACGGGATACACAGTGTATTCGATCTGTCATCAAAAAAGTATATTAAACGACGTAACCAGATAGAAATAGACTGGATAAAGTTTGCGCTAGGTTACAGGGCGCGATTTATCCCATTTAATTAGAGCCAAGTGCGCATTTGCTCCCGCTGTATATACGATGAAACTGTTTCAGGTATTTCCTTCGATAGCGATGGAGTTTGCAACTATTGCAAGATGATCGATGGGCTGAAAGCACAATACAAAACGGCGACACCTGAAGGGCAACAAAACTGGATGGGCATAGTTGACGAGATCAAAAAAGCAGGCAAGGGCAAGAAATATGATTGCGTGATTGGAGTTAGTGGTGGCACCGATTCGTCATTCATGGTTGCTAAAGCTATAGAATGGGGACTTAAGCCATTGGCTGTGCACTACGATAACACGTGGAATACTGCAATTGCCACTGAGAACATAAGAAAGGTACTAGGTAAGCTAGGTATAGACCTCTATACGCACGTTGTAGATAACAAAGAAGCGGATGACATTTTTCGTTCCTTCTTTTATGCAAATGTTCCAGAAATTGACGGTTCTACGGACATAGCCTTGGCTGAGACATTGTATCGTGCAGCTGCGAAATATGGAGTCAGATATATTCTCGAAGGGCATTCATTTATGGCTGAAGGAGTGTCTCCTCTCGGGGCTGCGTATGTCGACGGTGGCTATATCAACACGATCCATAAAAGATACGGGAGACTAAGGATGCGAACCTTCCCGAACATGACCTTCGCTAGGTTTTTGAAGTGGACCTTGATCTACAGAATAAAAAAAGTTCGGCCATTCTGGTATATCAGCTATGATAAAGCCAGTGCAAGGGAGTTTTTGGAAAAGGAATTTAACTGGAAATACTACGGCGGGCATCACCTGGAAAACAGGATGACTGCGTTTAATCACGCTGTTTATTTTCCACAGAAATTCAAAGTAGATCAACGTAATAATAGTCTTTCTGCAGCTGTACGTAGTGGACATATGAATAAATCGGAAGCGTTGCGCGAGTATGCACAGCCGCCATATGTTGAAGCAGAGATCGTTCCATATTTCAAAAAGCGGCTGCGAATAAGCGACGAAGAGTTTGATACAATTATGAATGGGGAACGCAAATTCTTTTGGCAGTATAAAACCTACAAACAAAGGTTTGAGCGACTGCGCCCCTTGTTTTACATTTTGGCAAAAGCACATTTAGTGCCAATGAGCTTTTACCTTAAATATTGTTTTCCGTTTAAGTCTAGTGGTAGATGATAACCATAGTGGACTACGGAATGGGTAACTGGGGTTCCGTGCGGAATATGCTGAAACGCATCGGTGTGTCGGCAGAGATAACCAGCGATCCCGAAACTATACTTAAAGCAAAGAAGATCATATTACCGGGGGTTGGATCGTTTGATGCAGCGATGAGCCGAATAGATGCCTTGGGGTTGAGAGAACCGCTCACGACGAAAGCTGTTAAGGAAAAAATTCCCGTTCTGGGTATTTGTCTAGGCATGCAGCTGTTAACAGCAAGCAGTGAGGAGGGGGAACGAAATGGCCTAAATTGGATACCAGCAAAAACCGTTAGGTTTCAACAGCGAAATGCTTTGTACAAGGTGCCGCATATGGGCTGGAACCTGGCAAGACAGGTGCGGAAACACGTAATGACCAGCAGTTTTGACCGTGATACCAGGTTTTATTTTGTGCATTCTTATCATGTTGTTGCCACTGAAGAAAAGTATGTGCTTGCGGATACAAAGTATGGATATGATTTTGCCTCGATAATAACAAACGGCGACAATGTATTCGGCGCACAATTTCACCCTGAGAAAAGTCATAGCTATGGGATGCACTTTTTGGAAAGCTTTTCGAAATTATAGGAGATGCTAAGAACCAGAGTAATTCCCTGCCTTCAACTCATCAACGGTAGCTTGGTTAAAACTGTGAAGTTTAAAAACCACAGTTACATCGGCGATCCTGTAAATACTGTAAGGATATTTAATGAGCTGGAAGTTGATGAGCTTTGTTTTCTGGATATACGTGCGTCAGTTGAGAATCGTGAACCGGACTATGAGTTGCTGGGACAAATAGCGGAGGAATGCTTTATGCCGCTGGCTTATGGTGGAGGCATAAGGACGATAGAAGCAGCACATAGAATTCTCAGTACTGGTTTTGAAAAGATAATAGTAAATACTGAGGCATATCGGAACCCTCAATTTGTCCGCGATCTGACCGCACGCTTCGGTTCGCAGGCTGTTATCGGATCTATTGATGTAAAAAAGAACATATGGGGTAAACGACAAGTTTACATCTACGATGGAACAAAAAAAGTAGAGGTGAATCCTGTTGAGTGGGCGAGAGCCTTGGTAGAGTACGGCGCAGGCGAATTGTTCGTAACGTCGATGGATAAAGAAGGGACCTGGGAGGGCTATGATCTGGAATTGATAAAGGAAATTAGCCAGCATGTTTCAGTGCCTGTCATTGCTAATGGTGGAGCGGGTTCTATGAATGATATGCATCAAGCAGTTTTCGAGGGGAAAGCATCTGCTGTGGCATTAAGTAGTTTTGTAGTTTATCAAAAGAAGGGAATGGGTGTGCTGGTTAATTTTCCTGACAAGGAAAGTCTATATGTCTTTAACCAAGGGTAATCAGGGGACAATACTCTAATACAGTGTAAATTGTCTCCCGCGTTTTGTCGGTATTAAGCAACAACAATTAATTATGCAAAGAGATCTGCAACCAATATTTGAGGACTCAGGCCGTGAACGCGGATCTACTATCACTATAGAGAGTGTTGTAGAAAAGGTCGTTGAATACTGGCCATTACTGTTATTTTTTGTGGGCTTTTCTTTAATTGGTGCTTACCTCTATCTGCGATATTCAACGCCTGTTTATTTTATTCAGTCGAAAATATATGTGCGAGATAACTCGAAAGGCGGAATGGGCGATGGCCAGATGTTGCAAGAGCTAGGTGTACATACGGGTGGTAGTACAGTTGACAATGAGATCGAGATATTTAAAAGCCGGAATCTAATGAAGCGCGTTGTCGACGAGTTGGATCTGAATATCAGGTATCTTATTAAGGGTAGAGTTAAAAGTACCGAGCTTTACAAAAGAGGGCCTTTTATTGTTACACCACTTTATAATGAACATGCAATAAAGACTAGTTACGGTTATAGAGTCCTGCTTACAGGCAACAAGTTTTCTGTATGCGATGGTAGTCTGGTTCATAATGGAAAATATGGCGATACGATTAAGTTGTCAGTTGGTGCAGTTATCCTGTCTAAAAATTTGCTGGCAAAACCAGAGTTAGATAAGGACGGAGAGTATTTTTTCGCTATTAGCCCGATTGAGGCACTTGCGAAAGAATATGCGAATTCGCTGATAATTGAACCTGTCAATAAACTTGTTAGTATACTTAGAATATCAATTAACGATGCGGTGCCCGAGCGGGGAGAAGATATTGTCAACACTTTGATAGACGTTTATATCAAAGCCAACGTTGATGATAGGAACAGGGTTGTAAATGGTACTATTGAGTTTGTGGATGACAGGCTATCCGAAGTAAAGCGTGAGCTTGCCGGTGTAGAGAAGGACATTGAATTGTTCAAAAGCGAAAATCATTTTACCAGCATTGAAGACCAGTCAAAAATGCTTGTTGGTAATACTAATGATAACGCAAAACAGCTTCTTCAAAGTGAGGTAAAGTTGAAAATTGTTGAGTCACTGGCCAGCTATCTGAAAAATGAAAAAAACTACAACCGCGTTGTGCCGTCTTCGTTTTTCGTTGAGGATATAACGCTAAATAACCTGATCAACACTTATAACCAGATACAGGGGCAGAAAGAAGCGCTGTTGCTTACCAATACTGAGCATAGCCCTTATGTGCAAAACATCGATCAGCGACTAGCAAATTCGCGCAACGATATTCTTGCCAATCTCAGTTCAATGAGAAATACACTTAAGGTAAGTGTGAACGAACTGGAAAAGAACAGCTCAAGCTACAATGCCAGAATCAGCCAGGTGCCGGCAAAAGAAAGGATATTCCTGGAATACTCAAGGCAGCAAAATATAATTGAACAACTGTATTTATTCTTGCTGAAAAAGCGCGAAGAAACTGCAATATCCAAGTCTGCGACTGTTGCCAGCGCAAGAGTTATAGATCCTGCTGAAGCCGAAGATGTGCCCGTTGCCCCGAATAGCCAGAAAATTTTTCTGATAGCGTTTGCACTTGGATTGGCTATACCATCGGGGTATCTCTTTTTACGGGATTTGTTCAATGTTAAGATCAGGTCAAAAAAAGATGTGGCTAAGCTTACTTCCATGTCGGTGATTGGTGAAATAGGACGTAATCACAGTGACGCTGCAGTAGCTATTAAAAGAGATAGCAGAACCCAACTTTCGGAGCAGTTCCGTGCGCTTAGAACCAATTTGCAATTCTTACTCACCAATGGCGAAGAAAAAACGATTTTGATAACGTCTAGCATGAGCGGAGAGGGGAAATCGTTCATAGCGATGAATCTCGCCAGCTCCCTGGCATTGTTGAATAAAAAAGTGGTGCTATTAGAGCTTGACCTGAGAAAGCCTAAGATATCCGTTCATTTTGGGATCGATAATAGGATCGGTCTTTCAAATTATGCCATCGGCAAAGCCGATCTCCATGATATTGTGAAGCCGTCTGGTATTTTTGATGGACTTTACATAATTCCGTCAGGTGCGATTCCTCCAAATCCGGCAGAACTAATAATGCTGCCAAGAGTGCAGGAGTTAATAGAAGACTTAAAAAAGGAATTTGATTACATCGTTTTAGATACTGCACCGATTGGCTTAGTTACAGATGCACAATTGTTAAACCGTTATGCGGATGTATCATTGTATGTGGTCAGAGAAGGGTATACGCATCGCCAACAAGTACAGACCAGCCACGAACTATATGGTTCGGGCAAGATGAACAGGATGAGCATTGTATTAAATGATGTGAAAATTACACGCGGTAACGGATATGGCTACGGTGCTTATGGAAATGGTTACTTTGATAATGGATTAGAGACTGAACCCAAACAAACAAGACTAAAAAAGATCATTAATAAACTTTAAATCTTTTATGCCCAATCCCCCATATCGCATTTGTATCATTGGCTTAGGATATGTAGGCTTGCCTCTAGCCGTTGAATTTGCAAAATACTATTCTGTAAAAGGATTCGATATTAATCAAAAGCGTATTGCAGAACTACGGGCCGGCGTCGACAATACATTAGAGGTCGACAACGGTGCGCTTAAGGAAGTAATCGAACTTAAAACCGCAAATAAGGGAATTGATTTTACAAATCTACTTGACGAAATTGCTGACTGCAACGTTTATATAGTGACCGTTCCAACTCCCGTAGATAAATACAATCGCCCTGATCTGACACCTTTGTACCGCGCTAGTGAAACGGTTGGCAAAGTTTTGAAGACTGGAGATGTGGTAATATATGAATCTACAGTTTACCCCGGCGTTACTGAGGAAGAGTGTGTGCCAGTATTGGAGAGAGTATCTGGATTGTCATTTAATAAGGATTTTTTCTGTGGATACTCGCCTGAGAGGATCAATCCGGGAGATAAGCAACATACTGTGACGAAGATCAAAAAAGTAACTTCAGGATCTACGCCTGAAATTGCGGACGTCGTGGATGGAATATACAGGTCAATTATCACTGCCGGCACCCATAAAGCATCAAGTATAAAGGTTGCAGAGGCGGCGAAAGTAATTGAGAATGCGCAGAGAGATATCAATATCGCATTTGTAAATGAGTTGGCGAAAATATTCAATCGCATGAATATTGATACGCACGATGTACTTGCTGCTGCTGCTACCAAGTGGAATTTTCTAGCCTTTAAACCTGGACTCGTAGGCGGACACTGTATTGGTGTAGATCCCTATTACCTGGCACAAAAAGCACAAGATGTAGGTTATCATCCGGAAATAATTCTTTCCGGACGCAGGTTGAATGATGGGATGGGAGGATACATTGCAAACGAGGTAGTGAAGCTAATGATCAAAAAGAATGTACCTGTCAAGAAAGCAGATGTATTACTGCTTGGCATCACATTCAAAGAAAACTGCCCGGACGTTCGTAATACACGCGTAATTGACATTGTGAATGAATTGCGGTCATACGACATTAATGTAACGATCTATGACCCGTGGGCAAACCCACAGGAAGTAAAACATGAATATGGCATTGATACTGTAAGCGCATTGCCTGATGATAAGTATGACGCGATAGTACTCGCAGTGGCGCACAAAGAATTCTTATCCAATCACTGGAAAGAACATCTTAAGGGTGAAGGTATTATTTACGACGTAAAAGGATGCCTTGACAGAGAATCAATTCACTCTAGACTATAGCACATGAACTATTTTGCACATCCAACGGCAGTTATTGATGAGGGCTGCATAATTGGGGACAATTCAAAAATTTGGCACTTTTCTCACCTGATGCCAGCCTGTAAGATTGGCGCGAATTGTAACATTGGTCAAAATGTTGTGATCGCATCTGATGTTGAACTGGGTAATAACGTTAAGGTGCAGAATAATGTCTCGATTTACACGGGTGTTACCTGTGCAGACGATGTGTTTTTGGGGCCATCATGTGTTTTTACTAATGTTGCAAATCCTCGTAGTGCGGTTAACAGGCGCGGGCAGTATGCGCGTACACATGTTGGCAAAGGCGCTACGATAGGAGCAAACGCGACCATAGTCTGTGGACATGACATTGGTGAGTATGCATTTGTTGGCGCTGGTGCTGTTATTACAAAACACGTTCCTGCCTATGCTTTGGTAGTTGGTAATCCAGCAAAACAGATTGGGTGGATGAGTGAATATGGGCATAGATTGGAATTTGACAAAGAGGGTGTAGCTACTTGCCCGGAGAGTCGGATACACTATCAATTGGCAGATGGTTCTGTGGTGAATCTGGGGAAATGATTTCCTGGTAATTGTTTATGGGTATTGGGAAAAAAGCCGGAAAAGGCTTTTTAAGTTTTTTATACAGGAACGTACTGGAGAAACTGGTGGGTATGGTCGCAATGATCATTCTTGCCCGTAAGCTTTCGCCATATGATTTTGGGTTGGTAAGCATATCCGAAGTATTGCTGGCGATGGTGTCTGTTTTTGGTACCACCGGTTTAGCGGAATATCTCATTGCCTATCGCGAGAAGGACAGCGACGAATTGTTTAAATCTGCGTTTTGGTTTAACATAGTTGTCTCATTAGGCATTCTCGTGGTGTTTTTGATAGCGGCGCCGTTATGGGCTTACTATCAAGGTGATACCCGTATATGGAAAATATGTGCACTTGTTGGACTGTTGTTCATGTTTTCTCAACTACAGGGTATTCCGAAAACATGGCTTAGCAAACACATGTTGTTTGAGCAACAAGTGAAGATCCAGGCTCCTTTTATTCTCCTGATCGCATTGGGGAAAGTCATTGCCGCGTATTGCAATCTTGGTGTTTACAGCCTGCTGATTCCTACGCTGTTTTTTCAGCCGTTTATTACTGTCTTGCTTTATCGCACGGCATCCTTTAGGCCTTCATGGAATTTTTATGTTCATAGGTGGAAGGATATCTATCGTTTTACGCGACATTTAATGGGGGCAAGCATTCTTGCGCGGATTGCTGATCAAGGGGATAAGATCATTCTCAGCAGAGTACTAGGGCTCGAGAAACTTGGCATTTACAACATAGCTGTACAGCTGGCAGATATGTTGACTTCGCAGATCGTGATGGTTTCAAATAGTATTCTTTCAGCAGTATTGCCCAAATATGTTGATGATAAGGAACAGTTCTATGCTCACTATATCAATTTTTTGAAGACTCTTTCTTTCCTTTTATTTCCTGTTTTAGGAATACTATTGGTAGCAGCGAAGCCAATAATACTAACCCTGTATGGAGACAAGTGGGTAGAAGCCGTTTTGCCCATGCAAATATTGCTGGTTTATGCGATGTTGAGAGTTGTCACCAGTTCGTACGGTTGTGTAATGAATTCTTTCCACCGTGTAAAAGACAGTTTCAAAGTAACATTAGTGTACACGCCATTTCATTTAGTGGCCAGCTTTATCGGTTCATTGTTTGGGTTGGCAGGCTTGGCGTCGGCAGTAGTACTGATAAAATCTGTGTTTGTAAACGTTAATATCAAGCAGATAATGAACCTGGTAAGCAAACCACAGAAGACATGGTATCGCGACCTGGCGCCTTCTTTTATCAATACTTATGCTATCATTTTATTGATGTTACTGTTTTTTATGGTAGCTGGCGAGTACATCAGGCTCGCTCCTATATCTCAAATAATGATTATAGCGGGTGTGTTTATAATTGTATACTATATCATATTTAAGCTACTCTTCCAAAGAGAGCTGCAGAACATTTCTGCATTTTTAGGGGTAACATTCCCCAAATCCCAATCAGTCTTTAAAATGCTTTTTCGTATATGACACGTGTTGCATTGATCGGCAACATGAATAATAACTTTTTTGCGATAACCCGTCATCTTCGTGATCTGGGTTACGATGCTCATTTGTTCTATCGTGTTGCTATGGATCATTTTACACCAGAGGCTGACTGCTGGGATGAAGATTACAAAGAATACTGCCACGAAGTAAACTGGCTGGATAAGGGTATTTGCTTAATCGATGAACAACGGATTCGAGAGGAACTAAATCGATTTGATTTTTTTATTGGCCAGGGCGACGAAGCTGCGGCTGCTCACCGCGCTGGGGTCGATATGGATGTTTACTATCCCTACGGATCTGATGTATATAAATATGCACAGTTGCAGCAAGAGTTTTTGCCAAGGCATAAGGTAGTGCATTATTTGAAATCGAAGGACTATGCGAAAACCAGGCGCATGTTGGAAAGGGGAACGCCTTCCAAATCAATGCGAGGTGTCATTGTCAATGCAAAGCACATTCTGGTCGATCACACGAATGAGGATTTTGAATGTCAACTACGAAGTCTGAAATGTAAGGGGAAGATAGAGCACGTGCCGATGCCATTTATTTATCCAAAGGCATACCAAAATCGTTTGGATGAAAAATCCAACGGTTGGAGTGATATAATCGAAAATGTAAGACGGCAGTACGAGTTGTTGATATTGTACCATGGCAGGCAAGAATGGAAATCGAAATACAACGAGTTTACTCCAAAGAATACGCACCATCTGATAATTGGTTTTGCTGATTTTCTTAAACAAAAAAGATCCAGCGCTTGTCTGATAATGTTGGACTATGGCT
Source organism: Polluticoccus soli (assembly GCF_029269745.1). Taxonomy (NCBI): domain Bacteria; kingdom Pseudomonadati; phylum Bacteroidota; class Chitinophagia; order Chitinophagales; family Chitinophagaceae; genus Polluticoccus; species Polluticoccus soli. Next base: position 1,826,017 of record NZ_JARJHT010000001.1, read on the forward strand.
ATGATGTACAATATTCTAAGCAGTTGATAACCGAGCTGGGTATTGCCAAACACGTTATATGGTTACCCAAAATGATGCGCAAAGAAATCATGAACCTGATCAGCCATGTGGACGTTTGCGCAGGAGAATTTGGCCGGAGCTATTTGACCTTTGGAACTATTGTAGAGGCAATGCTTATGGGCAAACCCGTAATACACCATCGTGATGACGCGCTTTATGTAGGTGCTTATCCTGAGTTGTACCCATTGCTAAACGCAAGAGAGCCAGATGAGATAGCTAGAGCTATTTCACTTGCTGCTGATAATCCAGCCCATAGCCGGATTATGGGAAAAGACGCCTCTGCCTGGATCAAGCAATTTTTTATAGAAAAGCCGTTGCAGAGACTTGTAACATTAATCGAAAACAAGATTTACGATAGTGGCTACGCTACAAACAATACAGCACTTTCAAAAATTTAGTGAACTGCTGGAGAGCCCGGTGTTAGAAATAGGGTCCCTTATAGATCCCTCCTATACTCAGCACAAACCTCTTGACATACACCAGGGCGGAAAGCCTGGGGAATATATAGGTGTTGATATTTTTCACGGAGAAGGAGTTGACCATGTGATTAATCTTTGCAAGGTTGAGGAACTAGAAAAACTTCCCCTAAAAAAATTCAAGACGATTCATTGCCATTATGTAATGGAACACGTGACAGATATTTTTTCGATGGCAAAAAATATAGAGGCGTTATTGGATGATGGGGGAGTTCTATTATTTAGCGTTCCTTTCTCATGGAGGCTTCATCGGATTCCGGTAGACATGTGGCGGTTTACGCCTCAATCTATCGATTATTTGTTTCCTAACGTTGAGTTTATTGACGAAAAAAGTGCATTGTCCGTTCGGAATGGCAACAAAACTTTCAAAATCGACCAGTTTCCCGAATTTGATTTTGGTAGCCGTCTTGAATCATATCCCGGATACATTAAATGGTACGTCAGGCTTTTACGAAAGCTGAAATTGCACAACAATGTTTTTAACCAGCGTGCGTTGCTTTACGAAACCAACCTAATGATGTTTGGTGTCAAGAGGAACAAACCTGTTTATACTTATATAGATCCGCAATTTGTATAAATGCTAGGTAAGGTTCGTATACTGTTCACTATACCTAATTTTCTCACTGCCGGCAGCGGACGAGAGATGTTCAATATCGTCGAGCGTCTTGACAAGAATATTTTTGAGCCAATTATAGCAGTCAATCAGGTTGGTGGAGCGTTATATGACGAAATATTGAACAGAGGCTATCCAATCATTTCGGAGAAATTTTGCGTTGATGAGCATAAGCCGAAGTTTAATAAGGTTATATCGGCTGTACTTCTTGCCAAAAAATTTAAGCGATACAATTTTCAAATATGGCAGTCATTTAACTGGTCATCAGATTATACGGAGGCACTCGTTGCGAGGTTTTCGGGAGCCCGTTATATTTATGTAAAGAAGAACATGAACTGGGACAGACAGGCATGGAAGATAAAAAGCATCCTGTCAACCGCTATTGTAGCCCGTAACACAGATTTGACAAATGGACCACTTAATAAACGTCGATTTAGGCATAAAACTTTTTTTGTTCCGGGTGGCATTTCAGCAGATTTCTGGTCATCACCATCATACGATTGGCGTTTACGGTTTAATATACCGGCAGATGCGACATTAGTAAGTTGTATTGCGCAGTTAGTTAAGGTGAAAGATCAGGCAACACTTATTAGAGCTGTCAATGAAATTGATAACGTCTACCTGATTTTGGCTGGCGCTGAGCGAGATGTAGCATACACAAATAGCCTGCGACAGTTGATTGCCGAAAAGCAGCTTGAAGAACGTGTGTTTTTCGCCGGATCAGTCGGTAACGTTTCTGAACTCTTACAGGCCTCTGACATTTTTGTGCTTCCCACTACTAACGCTGATGGTCATGAGGAAGGCTGCCCGGTGGCACTGTTGGAAGCGATGGCTGCTGGAGTACCTTGTATTGTCAGTGACGTTGCTGGCAGTCGTGACTTAGCTCGACCCCGACAAACAGGTTTGCTCTTTGCCCCTGGCCAAGTAGCGGAGCTGGCCGAGTGTATTAAGTATTATATGGAAAATCCTGACGTTGCATCGGCGATTGCAAGTAATGGCAAAGAAATGGTAAAAGCGCATTACACTCTTGAAAAGGAGGCCGAAGGTTTTTCAAATATGTACAAGAAGATAATGAAGCTGTGAGTGCATTTTACGACATATGGATCGGGGCAACTTCTCCCACGCAAGTTAGGTTAGGCAACGGTGAATGGGAAAATGTTAGTGAAGATGCCGGTTATTCGCTCAGTACACCGGCGCATGGCAATGCAACTTTCGTTAGTACGACCACGGCAAGTGGTTATACACTAGTAGTGCTAGGACAATTTTATGAAAGCATTGACCAAGTAGCTCTTTTACAAGCATGCGTGCAATATGTTGGAGGTAAAAGCACAACTTTTGTCGATCCTGCAGGGCATTACATCCTGTTTCTCTTCAACGAAACCACACGCGATTGGCATGTTTTTACAAATCGCTTCGGGACTTATCATGCCTATTGGCTAAATAATGGAGGACAGAATGTAATAAGCACATACTTTTTAGGACTCGCGCGGCATTCGAATAACAAATCTCTCGACTGGGAGGGGATCACAGGATTTTTTGGACTGGGCTTTTTCCCAGGCACGAAGACTTATTTAACATCTATTCAGATACTGGCACCTGCAAGTCACTATCATTTTGACGCTTCATTAAACCTTGTTGGTTCGGAACGATACTGGAACTGGGCTATAGCTTCGGTCCCATACAATGAAGTAGAGCATTCTGCAGCACTTGGCAAGGTACTCAGCAATAGCTTGGGTCATGCGACTAAAGGCCAGAGGATTGCCTTGCCTATTTCCGGAGGGTTAGACTCTCGAATGCTTGCAGGGATAGTTACACAAGACGACCTTGGATATAAGTCGATATGGGCGTATTCTTATGGATACAGCAAAAAATCTGCGGAAAATTCCATCGCAAGTCGAATTGCAGGAACACGAAAGATTCAATTTGAAAGCACCGTAATTCCAAACTATCTTTTTGACCGGCTTCATGATATTACTGAGGCGGTAGAGCTTTTTCAATATGTTGATGGTACAAGGCAAGCTTGTATGCAGAATGAGATTGCAACGAATGCTGACGCAGTTGTTGGTGGACATTGGGGTGATGTATGGATGGACAGTACGCTTATCGAAGGGCATGACTTGTTTCCGATCTTTGAAAAAAAAGTACTTAAGCGAGGAAGGCAATGGCTGTTTTCCGAAATTGCCAATAATTTTCAAAAGGATCCAGAATCATATTTACGCGAGCATTTTACTTCAACAGTAAAAGAGTACAATCATTTAGAAAACGCGGGGCTTAAATTTAAAGCTTACAAAACTGATCAGTGGTCATTCCGATGGACGCTTGCCAGTATACGTATGTATCAGTCAGCGGCATTTCCTGTATTGCCTTTTTATGATAAGAATGTTGCAGACCTGTTGCTAACCGTTCCTGAGGAGATATTGAATGGACGTAAAATGCAGATTGATTTTATTAAAAAATATCATCCCGACTTAGCGAGGATCACTTGGCAGGAGTATGGCCGCGATCTGTATTCATACCAGAAATTCAACAACCGTAATATCGCATATCGCGCTGCCAGCAAGTTGCTGCGCATTGTGTCTAAAGAAAAAAATATTACCCGCAATTGGGAAGTCTTTTATATGAACCCTGAAGGACGCAGAAAACTAGAAGCACTCCTCATTGACAACCCACAACTGGATGACTTTGTGGGTAAGAAAAAGAGACAGGAACTAATTAATGATCTGTACCGAAATCCAACGGGTGCCAATGGATATACAGTTTCTATGTTGCTAACATTTGGCACAGCGCTAAAAAGGATATTTGACTAACCATGCCAGTAAACGCTACAAAGCCTTCTATCCTCATTGTTTTAAATAAACTGCCTGATGAACTGTCATTTCTTACGGCAAAGTTTATTGGGCTGAGCAAACACTTTGAAGTAGATATTGTCGCATGGGATACGAAGGCGAATCGTGCGAAATACTATGGGATACTTAGATCTTATGGCTTTTCAGGTAAAATTTATTTGCAGCCTGATCGGTTTTCTGTTGGTGATACGATAGGGTTCATAAAACAAAACCTGGGTTTATTTGCGTTAAGACCTGCCCGGGTATCACGGTTTGTCTCAGTGGTGCAAAAGTTGCGTAGGGGCGAAGGACTAAAACGACTTTTCTTTAATAGTTATTTTCTAAAGTCGCAACATGATATCTGGCATTTTGAATTTGGGGCTATTTCGCCTTGGTATTCATATTTGAAGGAAATATTCCCTGATCGAAAATTAACTGTCAGCTTTCGAGGCTACGATCTTAATTATGTAGGTCTTAATGCAGATAATTATTACGGTCCTACATGGCAACGGTTTGACGGATTTCATTTCCTGGGACAAGATCTTCGAAATAGAGCCATAAAACGCGGCTATGCGCCGGGACGGATTGAAGCGATAATACCGCCAGCTATCGATACTACTTTTTTCAATCCAGGTTTGACAACAGCCAAAGGTGATAAGTTAGTTATAGTGAGTACCGGTCGCCTGGTATGGAAAAAGGGTTACGAGTATGGTATTCGTGCCGCGGCGATCCTGAAACAAAATGGAATTCCGTTTGAATATAGAATAATAGGCGACGGAGATCATCTTCAGGCGCTCCAATACACTATTAGTGAATTAGGGCTCGAACAGGAGGTGAGGCTGCTTGGTAGAATGCAACGTAGCGATGTCAGGACCCAACTACAACTGGCAAATGTTTTTTTACATCCGGCTATCTCTGAAGGGTTTTGTAATGCTGTATTAGAAGCGCAAGCTATGGGTGTGCCTGTAGTGTGCACAGACGCAGACGGCTTAGCGGAAAACGTTATTGACGGTGAAACTGGTTTCGTCGTAAAAAAGTGGGATATAAACGCAATGGTTGAGAAATTGACTTGGTGCTATAGGAACACTGACCAGGCAGCAAGTATGGGGCGAAATGGAACCACTAGAGTAATTAATCACTTTGCACAGCAGGATCAGATTAAGTCATTTGTGCAGTTTTACAATAGAGTGCACCAATCATAGCATGATCGCGCTTTTATATTTTTCGGATACTTCTGTAGAATGGTCTCTTGGCGCTTCTATTCAACTTCAACGAACAGTTGGGAGTGTTGAAGCTGGTTTACAGGAGCTGTTGATTAAGGGGGCGCACGAATGGGTTTTGCTGTGGGATTACGAATTCGGTGCGCCTGATATTGATGCTCTTAAACAGTTGATACAACGTCCTGTTGATGTTTGGCATGCTGGCGTAAAATTGGGTTTAAGGACTTTGCCAGACGTGCTGAATTATGTGCACCCAACTTGGATGTACACCAAAAATGCAGCACCAGATGTTGAGCATACTTCATTCAGATTTAGTACCAAGGCGGGACTGATAAAGTTGGATGCGTTACGTCGGGTGGGTCCCGTTAGCAGCCAGTATCTATCTTTGGAAATGTATGGAGTGGCTTTAGGATACAAAATGCTGAAATCAGGGGCAATCATTCGATACAGTCCGAGACTGGTAAGCGTTGATTTTCCTGATGCTAATGTTCCGTTCCAGGACGAGTGGTTATTTGCCAGGCAATTCTTTCCTCCAAAATGGCAGCGATGGACGTTGCTCAATAAGCCAGGGTTAGCTAAAAATTTAAGCCAGTGGCTACGCACGCATTCAGCTGAGTCCTTGAATGTCTTGCCTGTTATTCATTCTTCGTTAAATAAACTCGATACTGTCAGGTACGAAACAGTATCAGTGCTCGCCCCTACATTGAACAGGTATTCTTACTTATTAAATGAGCTAGAGCAGTTGTCAAAGCAAACGGTTCTGCCAGTTGAAGTATTGATCACGGATCAGACTAACGAGGCAGAACGTGTAGAGCTTGATTTTAGCAAGTATCCAAATCTCGATATCCGGTATTTTCCTCAAAACGAGAGGGGCCAATGCATTGCATGGAATAAATTGTTGCAAGAGGCGAAGGGCGAGTATGTATTATTCCTTGGCGACGATGCCGACGATATAAAGCCTGATTTCATCGAAAAGCTGTTGTCCACAAGGCAAAGGTTCGACTGCGATATGGTTGCATCAAACGTCGTTGAGATTGGAACCCCTGAAAAGCCAATTCATCCATACCATTTTGTTTCTGATACTTTCCCAATTACCTTGATCAGAAAATCGGTAGTAGTAAAGGCTGGGTTTATGGACATGTTCTTCAATAAGAACATTAGAGCCGATCATGACCTCGCGATGCGTTGTCATCTAGATGGAGCCTTAATGGTTTTTGATTCCTCTGCTGTCATTTTACACCACAGAGCCCCTTCGGGAGGGCTAAGGACGCACAACGCACGGGTTATTACAAATCATATTGCCAAGAATTCCATTACCAAAATTGCAGTCCCAACATCATCAGAAATATACTTGGCAAAAAAATACTACTCCACACTTCAATACAAGAGCTATATCCGGATTAAATACCTGAATCAGCTGCTTATAAATGGAAGTGTATTTCGAAGATTATTGAGAGGGCTCGTCTTCGTCTACAAATTACCCGCATTAGTAAGATCGTACAAAGAAAATTATTCAAGCGCTGAGCAAGCATTGGCTGAATTGCCTAATCGATGAAAATTCTCCATGTAATAGATACACTGAACGCGGGCGGCGCTGAGCGCGTTCTTGTCGACATGGCAAACATGCTCTCGAAGGCCGGCGTACAAATAGAAGTGTTGCTGCTGCAAGATGGAGGAGTACTGGAAAAGGACTTAGCAGCAGGAGTTTCTGTACATAAATTGCGAAGGACTAATAAATATTCTCTCAAAAAAGCGTTAGCCACGCATAGGCTTTGCAAAAGGTTTGATATAGTTCATGTGCATATGCGCCACTGCTATGCCTATATACATGCTGTGCAACTGTCTTTTGGTGGTAACTATAAGGTAGCATTTCACGATCATTACGGAAATATTGGAATAGATAAAAAGATACCTGTTACCCTAAGGCTACCGTCAGCACCTAAATTTTACATTGGTGTGAGCAGGGAGTTGTGCAAATGGGCTGCTGAGTATCTAAAGCCAGCAAAACAGTTTCTGCTCAGCAACATCATTATGCCTCGCCATAATGTGGATCATGAGAATGCTGTGGGTAACAAAGCAATAATGATCGCCAATATCCGACCGACGAAAAATATTGACTTCGCGATAGACCTAAGCAATGCCATGGGATTTGAACTGGATATTTATGGACAAAAGAGTGATGTAGAATACTACGATCAACTGACCTCAAAGATATCGGGTAATGTCAATATTAGAATTATAGAAGGAGTAACTGATTTCTCAAAGTTATACAGCGATTATAGTATCGCTCTGCATACCGCTAAATCAGAAACAGGCCCTTTAGTATTGTTAGAGTATATGGCCTATGGAGTTCCTTTTGTTTCTTACAAAACCGGTGAAGTAGCCCACATGGTCTCTGCAGATCTTCCAGATCTGTTTGTGGACAACTTTGAAGTAGAAAATTGGAAGGATCGTATTGATAAGATTAAGCAAAACAATGACATGCCCCGAAAACTGCAGACAATCTTTCGCGACAACTTCAGTTCAGAAAAGTATTTACAACAGTGCCTGGAGATATATCAAGACATCGTAGCTTATTAGTGATATCAGATACACCGATGTGTAAATCTGGTGACGACTATATCGCTTTTGAGCCTGTAGTGCGCGAGTTGGAATTTCTGTCTCCGCTTTTTGAAGAAATTATTTGGTTGGGATGCAAAGTAACTCAGCCTACTTATGCAATGCGCAAGCCCGATAATCAAACACCGATTAAGATCATAGCAATGCCCGGTGTGCTGAGTAGCTATAATATATTGCGAATGGTTACGATTTATCCTGTATTTAGTTACTACATCCTCAAATACGTTGGTAAGGCTACGCATGTGCATACGCGTGGACCATCACATCCGGCATTGCTTGGTATTCTGCTTTCAATGTTGTCACGAAAACGGGTCTGCTGGCATAAATACGCCGGCAATTGGATCGGCGGAAAACTTGCAACGACATATAAGCTCCAAAAGCGATTGTTGAAGCTTTCGGGCAGACCCCGGATAAAGGTCACTATCAATGGCTCATGGTCTAATAACCCAAAGCATATTCTTTCATTTGAGAATCCGTGCCTTTCAAATAATGAATTAGAGTATGCGGCTGCAAAGGCGGCAAGCAAAGATTTTTCTGGGAAGCTCAATATTATATTTGTCGGTAACCTGGCTAAAGCAAAGGGAATACTTAATCTGTTGAAAGCTGTAACGAGTGGAAAGTTGTCTGAACGATTTGAAAATCTTTATATAGCAGGAGATGGTGACTTGCGTGATCAAATTGCCAGCAGCGTAGCGAGAAAAAATGGAACACTTCGGATACATCTTCTAGGGCGGCAGGATCGGAATGCACTGAATAAGCTATATGAAAGCTGCCATATCGTAATACTGCCCAGTGAAAGCGAAGGCTTCCCAAAAGTAATTGCCGAAGGTGCCGCTTTTGGCTGTGTGCCGGTTGTGACCGACGTTTCGTCTATTTCTCAATACATATCGCATCAAGAGAATGGATATCTGTTGGAAAATAACTCAGTAGAACAAATTGTTGAAACACTAAATGCAGCAGCGTGTAATCCGGCTATTGGGACGATCAGCTTGATGGCGCGACAAATGGCTGCTGCATTTACTTACGAGAGATTTGTGAGTCGACTAGAAAAAGAAGTTTTTGATCTTGAGTAGCAGGATTAATCATGTAGATGTGACCGCAAAGGCTCTTTCTCCGCTTTACGCGGGTGGACTTACCTTGTTAGGCACGGCGGCTGCCTGGTCCGCCGGAGTAATCACCGTGTTATGGGTGACTACATTGGCGCTTGTTTTGTACGCCTTTTTTAAAGGACGGGCTGACTGGATATGGTACTGTATTGCGGCCTCACCGGTGTTGGAAGTATGGGCACGTATGACGCGGGCGCCATTGTTGCCCTATGAACTTGGAAAATATTTTCTGGTTGTGGCAATTATGCTATTGATATTGCTAAAAGCCCGTCAGCGCAAAGAGCATTCACACCACTCGTCAGGTTATTGGATCATTGGTGCAATCATTCCAAGCATCTTTGTCAACATTGTAGTTTTTAACCTGGATCAGTGGATATTTAATTTGCTTGGTATACTTGAACTAGCAACGCTACTGATCCTGGTTTCATTTGAACGCTGGTCGATAGAGCGATTTTGCCGCACGCTACAATACGCATTAATTCCAGTTGTTCCTGTAGCCGTTTATCTAACATTGTCCGCTTCAGACTTTTCCAGAATCACCTTTGACCTTAGCGCGAACTCGGTTGCTTCGGGTGGTTTTGCAAGCAACCAGGTGTCCACAATTCTTGGCGCCGCGGTTGTTTTGCTGTTAGTACTTCAAATTTTGAAACGTCCACTCTTTACCTGGCGTTTCCTGGATTTTGGTTTACTTGGATTATTGATATTTCGTGGATTTCTTACATTTTCCAGGGGAGGTATGATGGTGGCTGGATTGGCAGTGTTGATCGCATTATCACCCAGTATTTTTGCAAGTGTCAGATCATTTTTTCGATTTGGGGTTGTCGGTGCATTAATAGTTGTTTTGTCGGCGGTCATATTTCAGAAGGTAAATGCCATAACTGGTAACTTGTTGTTGTTGCGCTATAAAGGCGAAACTTATAGCACTATATCAGGCGCAAGTGCAAAGGATGTTAACACGATATTATCGGGTCGCGGCGATATCGCTGTATCAGATCTATTGATCTTTAAAGACAATTTTGTTTTTGGAGTAGGTCCTGGCATTTCAAAGACGCTACGTAGCAAGTATGGCTTTGAAAATATAGCAGCACACACCGAGTTTACCCGTTTGCTAAGCGAACATGGTATAGGCGGACTAGTTATTGCTATTGTATTGATAGTTTTTCCTGTTTGGTGGATCTCCAGGCAGAAAATTGCCGCGTGGAAAGGAATTGTGGCTGCACTTTTCGCACTTGCTATTCTTACGACATTTCATGCGGCAATGCGTACCAACACATCGATAGTTCTGTATGCCTTAGCGGCTATGCCGGTGTTTTACTATACAAATAGAAACGTTGAGCAGGCAGAAGATACTGTACATAGGAAATAAGCTTGAAACCAAAGGGTCTACTCCTACAAGCATAGACACTCTTGGTTTGTTGCTTGAAGCAGAAGGTTATCATCTGCGATACGCTAGCACAAAAGCTAGCCAGGTACTTCGGTTGGCACATATGCTGTGGTCTGTTTGGAGATGCCGGAATTATGACTGTGTACTGATAGATACTTATAGTACAAAGGCATTCACATATGCCTGGCTAGTTGCACGCATGGCTTCAATGCTCAAGGTTAGGTATGTTCCAATATTGCACGGCGGTAATTTGCCGCAGCGGTTTGCGAAATCGCCAAAGATGTCCAGGCAAATATTTTCGAATAGTTTGACTAATGCTGCTGTTTCGCCTTATTTAGAACAGCATCTGCAGGCAAACAATTTCCGGTCTGTTTTAATTCCGAATAGTATTGATCTAAAACAGTACCCCTATACGGAAAGGACAACACTTAAGCCAAACCTATTGTGGGTTAGGTCGTTTCATAACATCTATAATCCACAAATGGCTATTCGAGTGCTGGCAATGCTATCTCAAACCTGTCCCGATGCCAGACTCACAATGGTAGGGCCTGAAAAAGATGGGAGCTTGGCAGAGTGCCAAAAACTGGTTGTCGAATTAGGGGTACAAGATAGGGTGACTTTTACAGGAAAGCTCTCCAAGCAAGAATGGATCGATCTGTCCAAGGATCATGACATTTTTCTCAACACAACCAGGTTCGATAATCTGCCGGTAAGTTTGATCGAGGCTATGGCCTTAGGCTTACCGATCATTAGCGCCAACGTGGGGGGCATCCCATTTTTAATTAGTGATGGAGAAAATGGACTATTAGTAGCAGACGGAGACGTTATTAAGATGCATGCGTGCATCGTTCGACTTTTGACGGACCCGGCATTACGAGCAGGCATCACTGTAAATGGGCGTATGCATGCCGAACAATTTGATTGGGGCAATATCAGGCATAAATGGTTTAGTATCCTGGATAAAGCGTGAACCTGTTTTCTTCCATATTAACAGCCCAGGGCTATCCGTTTACGAAAGCGCAGGCGCAACTCAGGAGCCTTCAAAAAATGCAGGTTCCCGAGTTTATTGAATGGCAGCAGAAGCAAGCATGGCAAGTAGCGCGTTTTCATTACCAGAATAACGATTTCTATAAAGCTAAAGTTGGGAGTATTTTTCCGGACCGGTGGGAAGATCTGCCGGTCATTACTAAAAAGGACCTGCAGCAGCCGCTTGATAGTTTAGTGACCGACGGGCTGTCATTAAATAAATGTCATGTCAGCAGCACATCGGGTTCCACGGGTATTCCTTTCTTTTTTGCGAAGGATAAATTTGCACACGCAATGACCTGGGCAGTTATCGCTGACCGCTATAGATGGCATGGACTGGATTTTCAATCGTTGCAGGCCAGGTTTTATGGCATTCCCAAAGAGGCAAAAGGGTATTGGCGTGAAAAGCTTAAGGATTCAATAATGAGGAGACAACGGTTCAGTGTATTTGACCTGTCAGATGAAACGTTGTCGGAATTTTTGATTCGGTTTGAAAAAGAACAGTTTCGGTATATATATGGATATACCAGTGCATTAGTGCTGTTCGCGAGATTTCTGATCGCAAAAAATATGGTGTTGAAAATGGTGTGTCCGTCACTCAAAGTTTGCATCAGTACTTCTGAAGTGTGTACACCCGAGGATCACAACATTTTACAGCAGGCCTTTGGCGTAAACCATTATAGGGAATATGGAGTTTCCGAAACCTGCCTCAGTGCTTTTGAGTCAGCTCAAAAAACATTTACCCTTACGGAGGAAACATTGCTTACAGAGGTGGTAAGCGACGATGGACGAGGCATTAGTCTAGAAGAAGAAGGCAATATATTAATGACCTCTTTATTTAACAGGGCCTTACCTATGGTCCGATATCAGGTGGGTGATACCGGTGCTGTCACCGAAAGTCGTGTTGGTATATACAGGAATTTATTGTCATTAACGGGGCGGACTAACGATGTCGTTACCTTACCATCCGGGAAGAAAGCTGCCGGCCTTACCTTTTACTACATATCTCGTAGCATACTGGAAAATTCCGGAGTGCTCAAAGAATTTATCATTCGCCAAGTTGCTCCCGATCATTTCGTTTTTGATATTGTAGCAGACCGGGACTTGACAAATCTGGAAGTGCAAACAGTACGTGACAAACTAGCGATGTATCTTATGCAAGGACTAAAGCTTGAAATCAACAGAGTTGATAGAATTGTTCGACCCACATCAGGCAAGCTGAAACATTTTTATTCAGAAATAAGAAAAGGTTGAAGCGCATAGCAATTCTCACACAATACTTTGCACCGGAGATGGGCGCGCCACAGTCACGCTTGCTGGAAACAGCAATTGGGCTAAAACGGCTCGGCTGGGAGGTCTGCATTGTTACAGCAATGCCTAACTATCCGACAGGCAAGATCTTCCCAGGTTATAAGGGTAAGCTGGTTAAGAAGGATCTGGTAGGCAATATCCCCGTTTACAGGTATACACTGTATGCATCCAACTCAAAACAAAGGCTTCCCCGTATCGCAAGCATGCTGTCTTTTAGCATTAGTTCCTTAGGCTCGTTGTTTCAGCTGAAGAAATTTAAACCAGATTATATATTAACAGAATCGCCCCCGCTAACACTCGCAGCAACGGGTGTTTTTCTTTCAAAACTTGTTGGAGCCCGGCATGTCATGAATGTGTCCGACATTTGGCCGTTGTCTGCGCTGGAGTTAGGTGCAATTTCGGATGGGACGATGTATAGGTTGCTCAAGCGATTAGAAGTCAGACTATATCAAAATTCATTTGCTTGCACAGGACAGTCGCAGCAGATAGCTAATTATTTAAAGAATAGCGGTTGTAGACGAGTTTGCTTGTTTCGGAACGGCGTTGATGTGTCGCGATTTTGTTCTTCTGAAAGACGCACGAGGTCTGAATCTCTTCGCATCGTCTATGCGGGTTTACTGGGTGTAGCTCAAGGTATTTTCGACCTTGTTTCTTCCATAAACTTTAGAGAGCTCAATGCGGAATTCCATATCTATGGAGATGGTGCTGAAAGAAAATTGCTGGAAAGCTATCTTGAGACTAATCCAGACATAGGCGTATATCTGCACCGACCCATTGATAGGGAGCAAATACCCTCAACTCTCGCCGAATATGATCTTACAATTATTCCACTCGTAAAACCGATTTATGGTGCGGTGCCATCAAAGATATATGAAGCTATGGCGGCTGGATTGCCTATACTATTTGCAGGCGGAGGCGAGGGCGCTGACCTGGTAAAGGAACACAACGTCGGTTGGGTGTGCAGACCCTCAGATTTCAAGGGAATAAAGCATGCGTTAATCAAAATATCACAACTAGATGCTGACGAATTTGCAATACTACAGCGCAATTGCGTGAATGCTGCATGGGAAATCTTTGACAGAAAAAAACAGATAGAACAATTGGATAAATTTCTTCAAACTGCGGATTGTGTTTAGGATGAAGTTGCCAGTTGCGGATATAATAGAATGGGATGTGTTGAACTGGTCGCAGCTGATCAGGTTTTGGACGCCTATAGTGGAACAACTTCCGAAAAACAGCAACATCCTCGCAATTGGTGAACGGAACGGAGGATTAACCACCTGGCTTTCACTTTTAGGCCATAAAGTTGTCTGTACTGATCGCAATTTTCCAACTGAAAAGGCGAAGGCCGACCATTGCAGATTAAGGCTAACGGAAAAAATAACTTACGCCAGTCTTGACATTGTTCACGCCAATTTGCCCACGAATAGTTTTGACCTCGTGATCGGCAAATCGGTTATCGGTGGTCTAAAGGCTGATCCCTCCGATCGGGCAACCAGAAATTTTGGAGTGCAGCGAAAGGCGGTGGATAACGTATATGCCCTGCTCAAAAATGGCGGTTATTTCTTGTCTGCAGAGAATATGCGAGGCACCCAATTGATGCAGCGATATCGTTTGCATAGGCATAAAGAGCGCGGCTGGCGTTACCTTGGTTGGGAGGAACTGCCCCTTTTGTATGAGCAGTTTTGTTTGCGAGAAGTCCGGAGTTTTGGGGTTTTACCTACCAATTTTCATTCCGATACTGTGAATCGAGCTTGTTATTGGGCGAATAGATATATTTTGACCACTTTACCGAAAGAATACAAATACATTTCCTTTGTAGTTGCACAAAAAATTATTAAATAGCTGCTTCAAAATACCTAAGTAATTATATTTGTAGGAGTGCCAACCCTCACGAGACAGAATAGTGACTATGAGTTTGTTAACTGAAAAAATTACAGCTTTAAGCATCCCTTTTTCACCACCCTTTATTGACGAGGATGTTATTTCTGAAGTGGTAGATACTTTACGGTCTGGCTGGATTACAACCGGGCCCAAAGTAAAGCAGCTGGAAACACTCGCGAAAGAATTTATTGGCTGCAAACAGGCAGTCTGCGTAAACTCCTGGACATCAGGTGCGACATTGACTTTCAAGTGGTTGGGTATTGGTCCCGGTGACGAGATAATTATTCCGGCCTATACCTATGCTGCAACCGCGCTCACTGTTATACATGCGGGTGCCACGCCCATTATGGTAGATGTGTTGGAAGATTGTACAATAGATCCGGAGGCAGTAAAAAAAGCAATTACGCCTCGAACAAAGGCAATACTTGCGGTTGATTTCGGTGGTTGGCCATGTAACTATACCGAATTATTGAAAATCGTGACGTCGCCGGAGGTTAAGACCGGATTTACTGCCACTAATGCTGTGCAGCAAAATTTTGCCCGACCCATCGTTATTGCCGATGCCGCGCATTCGCTCGGCGCTCAATACGGAGGGGCCGCAGCTGCGCTCGCTGCCGACCTTACAATATTCTCCTTGCATGCGGTGAAAAATATCACGACTGCTGAAGGTGGATTGATCTCATTGTCTTTACCCGAGCCTTTTGATAATGAGGAGGTTTACCATTGGATGAAATTGCATTCATTGAATGGGCAGACTAAAGATGCATTTGCTAAGAGCAACGAAGGAGCCTGGAAGTATGATATTGTAACTGATGGGCTGAAGATCAATATGACGGACGTGTGTGCAGCTATGGGTCTGGCACAATTACGCAAATACCGCGATCAGCTCCTACCTGCACGTAAAGAGGTGTTTGGCTATTATTCGTCGCTGCTGTCTGAAAAAGAATGGGCAATGATACCTGCATGTGAGGATGATAGCAGGGTGTGTTCGTATCACCTATTCCCATTGCGGATACGACAAGTTGATGAATCTCAAAGAGATAGGATAATTAAAGCACTGGCTGATAAAGGCATTGCCACCAATGTTCACTTTATCCCGCTGCCTATGCTGACCTTGTTCAAAAACATGGGTTTCAAGATTGGCGACTTTCCTGTTGCCTACCGTTGTTATGCCAACGAAATATCGTTGCCGCTATATCCAACGTTGAGCTTTAACCAATGCGTCTATATTGCAGAGCAACTGGAAAAAGCATATCTTGAAGTCATATAAGGCATGACGAGATTATTTGACATTTTATTATCTCTACTAGGAATTATTATTTTTTCGCCCATTTGGGTGCTCATTGTCATAGGGATAGCTCTAGATTCAAAAGGTCCGATCCTATTTCGGCAGCGGAGGGTGGGAAAAGATGGGGTCGAATTTAAGATGTTTAAGTTTCGCACCATGCGGGTGAACGCCGAACAAAAAGGTTATCTCACCGTTGGTAATGAGGACTCAAGGATAACAGCATTCGGCTGTTTCCTGCGCCGGTATAAACTGGATGAATTGCCACAACTGCTGAATGTACTGCGAAATGATATGAGTATTGTTGGTCCTCGCCCTGAAGTTAGAAAATACGTTGACCTATATAAGCCAGAAGAACGTGCCGTATTGACCGTGTTGCCTGGAATAACCGATTTCGCTTCCGTTGCTTTTAGAAATGAAAACGACCTTCTAGCTAAACAGCAGGACCCGGAAAACTATTACATCCAGTACATAATGCCCGAAAAGATCAGGTTAAACCAGACCTTTATTTCGGAACCCACTGCTACCAATTATTTCAGAGTAATCATTCTAACGCTTAGGAAGGTGTTTGAGCCCATATCGAGAAGCTAGTCAGATAGCTTGTCAATCTTTATTGACCCGTATATCGAATTCGCGCTTACAAACTCCGGCACCAGTTCCTTCATCTGTCCTACCGTTTCCAGCGTATAGTGCTGTTTCGCACTGGCAATCAGTTTCTCTACTTTTTCTTTCACGTAACCAAAGTCGTATTCCTGCACTTTCGCGATCATTATCTTATCGTGGTATGTGGGCTGCACATTTTCAGACAGATTCAGCAGTTCTTCGTATAGTTTCTCACCTGGACGCAGGCCGCTATACACGATCTTGATGTCGACGTCTGGTTCCTTGCCTGCCAGCTTGATAATCTTTTTGGCCAGGTCTATGATCTTCACTGGCTCACCCATATCAAATACGAATATCTCATTGCCCTGTCCCATCACACCTGCTTCAATAACCAGTTGACAGGCCTCTGGTATGGTCATGAAATAGCGTGTGATCTCTGGATGGGTAACCGTTATCGGACCACCCTGGCTTAGTTGCTGTTTAAACCTTGGAATAACTGAGCCGTTAGATCCAAGCACATTCCCGAACCTGGTAGTAACGAATTTTGTAGGACGAGCACCCTTATTAAGTGCTTCAATGTCTTTCAGGAGATTGGTATAGAAACTTTGCGTGAATATCTCGGCGATCCGTTTAGTGGCGCCCATTATATTGGTCGGGTTCACCGCTTTATCAGTTGACACCATCACGAACTTCTCAACACCATATTCTACTGACAGCTCAGCCAATATTTTGGTACCCAAAACATTGTTTAGTACTGCTACCGATGGATTGTCTTCCATCAATGGAACGTGCTTATAGGCAGCTGCATGGAATACGACGTCAGGATTGTAAATCTCGAACAGGTGCTCCATACGAACGTGGTCACAGATATCGCCGATGTATGCCTTGATATTGGTTTTCGGATAGTTGTCTTTTATTTCGAGGTACAGATCGTGCATTGGCGTTTCAGCCTTGTCGCAAAGAATGATGAGCGTGGGTCTGTAGCCACAAAGCTGTCTTACCAGTTCGCTGCCAATAGAACCTGCAGCACCTGTAACCAATATTTTCTTTCCTTTTAGCTCGAAATGTATTTTCTCGTTCTGGATGCGGATCACTTCACGTTCCAGCAAGTCCTCAATGTTGATATCCTTCAACTGTTGGGTATCAAGCTTACCATTTAGCCATTCCTGAACCGGAGGCACTTGTTGCACCTTGATGCCAACGTGCAGGCAGGTATCAACCAGGCGGTTAAGTTTATCTTTTGCTATTTTCCTGTTGGCAATTATCAACAGTTCCACTCCCTCGGCCTTCAGTTTTTTTAAGCTTTGTTCGTCGGTATTATATATAGGAATACCCTCCATCAACTTGCCTGTACGACTAAGTGCTTCATCCAGAAAAGCCACTACAGTAATACCGCTCTGGAAATCGTTGATCACCTTTTTGGTTTGTAGGCCATGCTCGCTTGTATCGTACACGGCCGCCTTTTTGGCTACTACACCTTCACTACCTTTCTGATGCATTTGGTAGTACCGGAAGCAATAACGCACAAGTAGTCGATATGTAATTACTACAAAGTTGGTTATGAAGAAGTTAATAACCACTACCGAGATAGGGAACAGTAAAATGCTACTGAATGAATAGCTGACAATAAAATTGATCGAAAAATAGAATATGGCTGCAATAGAGTTTACGATCAGTAGCCTGAAGGTATCTTCAATATTAGTATAGCGAATGATTCCGGCGTAGCTTTTTAGCAGGTAAAATAAGCTAGCATTCAATAGCAGGGCCACACTCAATATCAGCGACATATTGTAAGTCGCAACATCCTCAAGGTTAAAATTGAATCTTAAAACAAAAGAGAAGAAGATCGAGAACAACACGCATACCAGGTCTAGTATGAATATTAGCCAGCGGGGTAGTATCCGGATCTTATAGTGCATGGTTCTCGTCTAAAATTGCAAAACAGTTACATTGAATAATTACCCCATCTTAAAATGGTCCGTAAAGATAGCAGGAATTACATGTGGTCTGTCATCGCAACAAAAATATTAAAGACAGATCATTTTATTGAAAAAAAAATGTTTTTTATCGGTTAATAAAGTTGGTGCTATTTCCTGCAGAGTAAGCTGGTAGCGGTTGCTGCACATTGACTTAATTTCACCATATGGGAAATTGTATTAGTTTAGTACCTCATGCAGGAACCATTGATAGATTTCGATTTCCTACGGGAGATCTCGGGAAATGACCCCGAATACATGTTTGAGGTAATCCAGATATTCCTGGATTCTACACCTGCCGGCATTCGGAAACTAGACGAAATGATACGCGATCCCAAAAATTGGGATGATATCAGCAAACAGGCCCATTCGCTAAAATCCAGCGTCAGTGTCATAAAAATTCGTGGCGTATTTGAACAACTGGCTGAAATAGAGGGGCTTACGCGACAGAAGCAAGACCTTGCTGAAACTGAGAAAGAGCGTGTGAGGGAGTTAATGAGGGCGATCGCTACTACTTTTGGCGAGGCCGAACCGGTATTGGCTGACGAAATGAATAAATACAAACCCGTTGGGGAATAAATAAAAAAAGCGAAGTACATGCTTCGCTTTTTTTATGTTCTGTATATCAACGCATTACATACCGCCTATCCGGAACCCTATGCAATATGGGTTTTGCACAAGCGCATTTTCGTGCATAGGAGTAAGCTGGTAGCTGGCATAAAGCCTGAAATAATTGTCTAAACCGATTTCGGCTGTCAGACAGCTATTGAAATCACTAAAGTTGAATTTGTCGTGATTTTTTACTTTGCCTTCTTCGCCCGACACATGCTTTGTCCAGCTGGCTATACGGTAACCACCGGTAATGCCAACGCCGTATACCAACCAGGCCTTTTCCGCCAGTTTTGTTTTGAAAGTAGCCATCAATGGCACGCTCAGGTAGGTGAACGCTAGCTTGTTTTTGGTAAAAGGAACTGGCGACATGGTAATAGATGGAGTGCTGTCTACATAAACAATATCCTTGCTGAACCTGAAATTATACATCTGCAAACCCACGCCGGTAGAGAGGTATATCTTTTGTTTCTCAGTTTTTGACAGTCGGAATTTTGCAAGGATCGGATACACGTTTACGTTGATCGATTTGGCATTGTCGAGGGTAAACAGGTTCTCATTTTTCTGTGTGGCGTCTACACGCAAGAAATTTTTTGCTTCCTGGGAGTTATAGTCCGTTTGGTCGCGCAGGGCGTTTATGCCAAGCTCTACCATGCCCACCTCTATTTCAAATGGCTTTTCTTCTTTTTTGGCTTCCAGGTCGGCGCTATCGTTACCGATTTTTATGGCATTAGGGCTTATCGAAATGTATTTTACTTTTTTCCCCTTTCCCTTTTCCTGGGCAAATGAAGGGATAGAAATAACCGCTAATCCCAATGCTGCTATGACTTGTATCGGTTTCATAAATATCATTTTTAGAGTCTTACTGTAAGTTCTTTGTTTCCGAAACGGAACTGAATGTCCGTGTCTTTTATTCGTGATGTAATATTTTTTACTTTTTCTACTTTCTCGTTTACTGCTTGTCTAATGTCAGAAAATCCCTCAAATTTTTCCTGAACTGGCGCAAACGCTATCAACGATTGTTTTTGTTTGTTTTCAATTTTCGGAGCCGACAAGTTTGAGTTTTCAATTTCAGGTACCTGTACATATTCTTCGATCTTCTTCTCTGGTATAGGATCAACCTGGGTTGTTGGTTCTTGTTTCTGAGGCGCTACGGCAATATTTCCTTTTTCAATTACCTGTGCAGGCTCTACTATGTCGTTCTGTATGGTAACGGTATTTTTCTTTTTTATTCGTGCTATGATTTTTGACCGTTGCAACTGTTTGTTTTCAATAGCGACAGGGCTGTTAGGTGTTGAATGGAGCTCTTCTCCCGTTGTGGTTTTTGTATCAATTTTTGTTGGCTCTGTAGTGTGGGCTATAGTGTTAACAGGGTCATCATTACTCGGCTTTCTGAACAGTAAGATGGCAAGGGACAGGCATGCTGCTATTGCACCATAGGTCCACCAACTGCCCAGGCTTATTGTACGCTTGCCGGGCCCGGGCAGTGTTTTCATCAGGTCTTCTTTGCCCTCGTACACAATACTGGTATCCGGCTCCAGTTTCAATGCAGAAAAAAGTTCCATTTCATTTTTCAGTTCCGGGTGCTGATCCATGAATGCCTGCAAGGCTTTTTGTTCGGCTTCAGTCAGCTCACCATCTGCTTCCAGCAGCATATACTCTTCATAATTCCCCATGTTCACCATAGCTTTCCTGTTTTTTTATATTACGTGTTCAACACTTACTAAATATTCCTTCAAAGTTTTGCGCGCGCGGTGCAGGTACACTTTAACCTGTGTTACGGACAGGCCTGTTATTTGTCCTATTTCTTCGTAACTGTAGCCTTCGTAATCTTTCAGTAATACCAATGCTTTTTGCTGGTCATCCAGTCTGTTCAATGCCCTATCCAATACCCTTTTCAGGTCGGAATGTCCCGGTTTATGCACCTCTTCAGATTCCGGCTGTTCTTTATAAGTAACCCTGCTTTGTTTTCGGTAGTTATCCACGGCCTGCCGGTAAGCTACCTGGAAAAGAAAGGCCTTAGCTTTTTCGGCAGGGACGTCTCCCCGTTTTTGCCATAGTACCTCGAAGCTGCCTTGAACCACATCGCGTGCGTCCTCTGGGTTGCCCGTGCACTTGTAGGCAAACCTGAAGAGGGCATCGGCCCACTGCTTTACGCTCGCGTTGTATTCAATTAGCTCCATTCACTAGTATATCGGTACTGCACGCAAAAGGTTACAGAAACAATAAAATTTCTTTGTGAGCACTAAAATAGCAGTAAAATAGCGGCTTTAATAGCTGAAACGAACCATGAGACCGACTCCGGCAAATCCGTACTGTGGCCAGGTTGTGTCGCTTTTCTGGTCAAAAGGTTTGAAAACCTGGAATTTTCCAGTCAACCCAGTGTACCAATGCCTGCGCACCCTAAACAGGAAGCCAAATTCCGTTGATGCACCCCAGCTCAAGGTTTTTTGAGCCGAAAGGTGTTGTGAATGTCCGGCATTATAGCACGGCAAAAAATCTAATGTTGTAATGATCTGAGCCCGGTCGTCGCCCATAAGAAAGCTTAGCCCGATGGGGACATAAAGAATATTGGCAAAGCGGATACTATCCACCAGGGAATCCGCCGTGGCTAGGAGTCGACTGTTGAGCCGGGTAAATCCCAATCCCGTATTCAAATGCCAGTAACTGCCGATCTGGTACACGCCTTTGACTGCTGCTGAGTAACCTATACCAGCGCGATCCCCTTTCTCCACCCGAGAGCTTCCTGTCACAAAATCTATCTGCGGCGATACTTGGTATTTTTGCGGTGATACGATCAGTTTGCTTTGTTCAGGTGTGAGATAGGTGACAGTATTTCCAAAGGCATCGGTTTTGTATTGGCTATGTGCAGGCAGCGCAAAGCAGGCGAAAAAGCCCGACAACAGGTAAGGTATACAGTAAACGATAATATTATTAAGTGCTTTCTGCATATGAAACTCCTTACCTTTGCCGACTACACAGTTTTTTAGAATGAGAAAAAAGCCATCTTCCGAAGGAAGGAAATCAGATCAGGGAAAATCGTATAAAAAAAATGCCAGCGACAAGCGTGGCAGTGATGAAAGAAAGTCATTCAGGAAGGAAGGTGGCAGTGACAGGTCGTTCGGCAAACGTTCTTTTGATGACCGCGAAAGTTCAGGCGATCGTAAAGGACCGAAGCGTCCATACTCAGGTAGAGATAGTTTTTCAGGCGGCGACGATAAGAAAAAGCCGTATTCGGGCCGTAGTACTGATAAAACCACTGACAGATCTGAAAGGCCACGTCGCTTTGAAGAAGATAAACCCAAACGCAGTTTTTCAGATAAGGGCAAAACCCGCGATTTCGGCAAGAGCGAACGCCCTCGCCGCTTTGAAGAAGATAAACCCAAGCGCGGCTTTTCAGACAAGGGTAAAGCCCATGATTTCGACAAAAACGAGCGCCCACGTCGCTTTGAAGAAGACAAACCCAAGCGCAGCTTTTCAGATAAAGGCAAGACCCGCGATTTCGACAAGAGCGAACGCCCGCGTCGCTTTGAAGAAGACAAACCCAAGCGCAGTTTTTCCGATAAAGGCAAGACCCGCGATTTCGACAAAAACGAGCGCCCACGTCGCTTTGAAGAAGACAAACCCAAGCGCAGTTTTTCCGATAAAGGTAAGGCCCGCGACTTCGACAAGAGTGAACGCCCACGTCGCTTTGAAGAAGACAAACCTAAACGCAGCTTTTCCGACAAAGGTAAAACCCGCGATTTCGATAAGAAGAACAGCCGTAGAGACGACAGGGAAGAGAAACCTGTACGTGGTTTCGAGGAAACACTGAAGAAAGCGTTTATTGATCCAGATCGCCAAAAGAGGTTGGAAGAACAGAAACCGAAAGGGCCGGCTATAAATAAGAAGATAAAAGAACTGGATGAGGATAAGCCGGCAAAAGAAGAGAAGTTTGAACGTAAAGTAAGCGGTCCTTTCCGCAAGAAGTTCAAAGAAGACGCTGAAAAATTTGACCGTGAAGAGCGTCAATATAAAAACATGCGCTACGACGAGAACGAGCCGGCGAAAGAGATGACGCTGAATAAATACATTGCTCACAGCAGTACCTCGAGCCGCCGCGATGCCGCAGAGATGGTAAAACAAGGCAAGGTGAAAGTGAACGGTGAGTTGATGTTGGATCCTAGCTACAGGGTACAGCCGCACGATAAGGTCACCATCGCCGGTAAAAAACTCACACCTCAGAAAAACCGTACGTACGTATTGTTGAATAAACCTAAAGGGTTCATCACCACTACTGAAGACCCTGAAGGACGTAAAACGGTGATGGAACTGGTAGAAGGAGCAAGCGAAGGCCGCTTATACCCAGTCGGCAGGCTCGACCGTAATACAACAGGTCTGTTGCTGTTGACAGACGATGGCGACCTGGCACAAAAACTATCGCATCCTAGTTACGAAACCAAGAAAGTGTACCAGGTATCGCTTGATAAGGCACTTACCAAAGCAGACTTTGAAAAGATAGTTGCTGGTTTAGAATTGGAAGATGGTCCAGTACATGTAGATGAGCTGGCTTACCTCGAAGATAAAAGCGAGATTGGCATCGAGATACATAGCGGACGTAACCGCATTGTACGTCGAATATTCGAATCGCTGGGCTACGAAGTAGAGAAACTTGACCGTGTGATGTATGCCGGACTTACTAAGAAAAATCTTCCTCGCGGTACATGGCGTTTACTTACTGACAAAGAAATCATTTTGCTGAAACACTTCAAAAGCTAACAGCCCTTGTTACTGACAGCAGATAAGATACACGACGGCCACAGGTGGCTGCCTGCAGGAACTGTTGTTGAGGTGGATGATGCCGGAAATATTGTTGCGCTTCATGCTCATGGTAAGCAGGAAGCGCAATTTTTTGATGGAGTGTTGTGTCCGGGCTTTGTCAATACGCATTGCCACCTCGAGTTGTCGCACCTGAAAGGCAAGATACCCGAGCGCACTGGACTTGTTTCGTTTCTGCAACAGGTTATGGCTCTGCGTCCGCAGTTCGATCACCCTGAGCAACGAGTTGAAGCGCGCCGAAAAGAATTCCATACAATGTATGAGAATGGTATTGTAGCGGTGGGCGATATCAGCAATACCAACGATACACTTGACATACGTGGTGAGGGCAAGGTACACTTCCACACCTTTGTAGAATCCATAGGTTTTACTGAGACCCCGCAAAAACAATTTGCTGGCAGCACGGAAGTGCACAGCAACTTCACTACACAGGCAAGCGAAAAAGTGCGGTTGGTTCAATCTATTGTTCCGCATGCGCCTTATACGGTTTCGCACGTCCTCTTTCGTATGATCGATAAACACGACACTGGTTCGTTGATCTCCATTCACAACCAAGAAAGCCCTGCTGAGGATGATTATTATTTCATGAAGAAGGGCGGAATGCAAACGCTGCTACATGGCGTTGGTATTAATGATGATTTCTTCGTGCCTTCAGGCAAATCGTCATTGCAAACCTATCTTGAGTGGATGTCTCCCACTCATCCGTTCCTTTTTGTGCATAACACTTACACTAAACGCAACGATGTGGAGGTGGCCAAGACTTTGCTGCCGGAACTTTCGTGGTGCCTTTGCCCCGGCGCTAATTTATATATCGAGGACGCGCTACCTGATATAGGTATGTTTATACAGGAAGGTGTGAAGATCTGTATTGGTACGGATAGCCTGGCATCCAACCACCAGCTTTGTATACTTACAGAGCTGTCCACTATCAAACAACATTATCCTAATATTGAGTGGGCACAATTGCTGCGCTGGGGAACATATAACGGTGCCCACGCTTTGCAGATGGATGATCTCGTTGGCACCATTGCGCCGGGCATGCAGCCTGGTATCCTGCAACTGCAGGGCCTCGATTCTGATCAAAAACCGACCGTCAAACGTATTATATAAAAATAAAAAAGCCCGAGATCAATCACGGGCTTTTTTATTTATGTGATTGCTATTATTTAGTCATTGGCTCATCCTGCGACAGGTTGAACTCGCGTGTCACTTCTGTTTCTGGTCCTTCTACCCGGTTACCATTTTGGTCGACCAAGGTCAGTGTTATGCTGTTCTTACCCATCGGCAAGTGTTGCAGGAAACGTGGTTTCCATTCAGTCACCATAAATGTTGTATCCAGCCCGTTGCCAGTGACATGAGCTTTCACCTGGTGGCCGGTTGGGCTCAGCGTAGTATTCAACACGTAAAAATCGAATAGCACATTTTCTACATCCTTGCCGAGGTAGTCGCCTTTGGGACGGCTATAGAATACCATCGGGGTTTTGAGCGTAGGCGATTTCTGCAGTTTGCCATCAGCGTCCACTTTGAAAGAATACAGCTTAGATGCGCCTTTGCTTTTTACAGACTCATGGTATGAGCGCGACAGGAATACAAGCACGTTATGCTCGCTGTTCTTAGCTACTACTGTCTCGTGTTTAGCCTCATACAGGGCAACATACGGCTTATTGTCTAAAATGAAATGTATGTGCTGACCCTTATCTGAGTTGTTGCACAGCTTGCCGCCGGCATCAGATGTTTGAGCTTTCAGTTCATAGTTCTTCACATTGAAATTGAAGGTCAGCTTTACCGAATCGGCGCCTTGTGGAGTAGCAGCCACATTGCCAATTGTCAGCGAAGCGCCCGGATATTCAGGCGAAGGACTCACATCACTTAAGGTAATTGAGTGCTGCTCAGGAACCTCCATAACGGTAGTCGTGTCAACAGGTGACTCTACAGTTGAATCTGTGTTGCCGCACGAGGCGAACAATAAAGCGCTGCCAAGGGCAACGGGCAATAAATTCTTCATAGTCATTCCAGATAAAATTTGTTCAAATCTAAGCGGTTTGATTAATAAACATCACATTATGATTTTCAGAAAATTTTAAGTTTTTGACTCTGGCGTACAAACGGCAGAACTGATTACATTTGTTCTTTAAAATTAAAGGAAATGCCCGGCTTTGAACTATTTGGCGCAGAAGAGCGCAAGGAGGTAAACGACGTACTGGAAACTGGTATATTGATGCGCTATGGATTTGATGCCCAGCGCAATGGGATATGGAAGGCAAAAGAGCTGGAGCAGGAGATCACTAAAACCTTTGGCTGTGAGCATGCGCAAGTGGTGAGTAGCGGTACCGCAGCCCTGACGCTGGCAATGGCCGCACTCGGACTGGGGGCAGGTGATGAGATCATCATGCCGACATTCACTTTTGTGGCCAGTTTTGAAGCAGTTGTTTCAGTAGGTGCAATACCTGTGTTGGTTGATATAGACGAAACGCTGACGCTGAATCCTAAAGCAGTTGAAGAAGCCATTACACCACGCACTAAAGCTGTAATGCCGGTACATATGTGCGGCAGCATGGCCCAGCTCGATGAGCTGAAGGCAATTTGCGACAAGCATAATCTTATTTTGTTGGAAGATGCCTGCCAGGCGATAGGTGCGACATATAAAGGAAAGGCTGTAGGTACTATCGGCGCTGCCGGTACATTCTCCTTCGATTTTGTAAAGATCATGACCTGTGCTGAAGGCGGTGCTGTGCTCACCAGCAGTCACGAATTATACCAGAAAGTCGATCAGTTCAGCGACCACGGTCACGACCACCTGGGCAAAGACCGCGGTGCAGATTTGCACCCTTATCTTGGGTACAACTTCCGTATATCAGAACTGCATGCGGCTGTGGGCCTGGCGCAGATCAGGAAGCTGAACACCTTCGTTGAGATACAGAAGAAGAACAACCGTATTATATACGACGCACTGAAAGACGTACCGGGCATCACTTTTAGGGTTATACCTGACCCCGCTGGCGATACCGGTTCTTTCCTCTCATTCTTCCTGCCTACAGAAGATATGGCCCGTACAGCCGCTGCAGAACTGGCTGCTGCTGGCATAGGTGGCAACTTCTATTGGTTCGACAACAACTGGCACTACCTGCGCAAATGGCAGCACCTGCAGAATGGAGCTTTTATGAACCGCCTGCCGGAAGAGCAAAGGAAGCAGGTAATGCACTATGCTAATATGGCTTACCCCGCTAGCGACGCTATCATGAGCCGCTGTATCTCTTCGTCGGTCAGTTTGCTGTGGACAGAAGAGCAGGCAAAAGAGCGTGGAGAGAAGATCGCCGGCATCCTTAGAAACGTGATCGAAAAAAGTGTGGTGAACATTTAAGAGCATTTTTGCATTTTGACTGTTACATTGCGTTCCTGATTCATGTTGACCACTGCTGAAATACTCAAAAAGGTTAGACGGATTGAGATAAAGACGAAAGGGCTGAGCAACCACATCTTTGCCGGCGAGTACCACTCTGCCTTCAAAGGTCGTGGTATGTCGTTTAGCGAGGTGCGCGAGTATACACCGGGCGATGATGTAAAAGCCATCGACTGGAACGTAACTGCGCGTTTTTCTCATCCTTTCGTAAAAGTATTTGAAGAGGAGCGGGAGCTGACGGTGATGTTGCTCGTAGATATCAGCAGCAGCTCTCTGTTTGGTGTGCATCAACGCTCTAAGAGGGAGCTCATTACCGAGATTTGCGCTGTCATTGCTTTCTCTGCAGCTACTAATAACGACAAGGTAGGCGTCATCTTCTTTAGCGATAAAGTAGAGACGTTCATCCCACCTAAAAAAGGCCGCAGCCATATACTTCGTATCATCCGTGAACTGATAGCACTGGAGCCCGAACAAACTTCAGGTACCAATGTGCAGTTGGCTTTGGATTATCTCAACCACATACAAAAGAAGCGTTCGATAACTTTTGTGTTGAGCGATTTTATTAGTGGGCCGTATGACCAAGGACTACAGCTTGCAGCGCGCAAACATGACCTGGTGGGAATCCAGGTATACGATAAGTATGATCGTGAGTTGCCTTCAGCCGGTTTAGTACAAGTGATGGATGCAGAAACGCGGCAAATGGTCTGGCTCGATACAGATGATAAGAACGTTCGCTACCAATACTCAGGGCAGTTTGAACAGCATAAAAAATATTGCGTGCAGGCGTTTCGTAAAAGTGGCGCAGCATTAATGGACGTGCGTACGGACGAAGACTATGTAAAAGTGCTTCAAGGCTTTTTCAAAGGAAGGTAATTAAGACATGAAGTCATTGGTCAATAAACTCTTTGGAACTTTTTTTGTTGTATTGTCGACAAGCATCGCTGCCTATGCGCAGGGCGATGCCAAAGTAGACGTCAAGATGGACGCTAGCCAGATACTGGTAGGCGACCAGGCACGTTATTTCATAGAGGCGCAGCACAATGCCTCTCAAAGCAAGCTGCAGTGGGCTACGATACCCGATACTTTTAACAACCTGGAGATAGTTGAGAAGGGAAAGATAGATACGATCAAGCAAGGTGACCTTGTTACGTATAAACAACGCTTGCTCATCACAGGTTTTGATTCAGGGATGCACGTGATCCCTTCTTTTGTATTTCCGGTAATCCCCAATAGTGGCACAGCTTATACCATTCAAACTGATTCCTTACCACTATTAGTACAAACGGTAGCTGTAGATACAACCCAACCATTCAAAGGCATTAAGGAGATCATGCCGGTGAAAACGAGCTGGCTGGATTATATATGGTACATCCTTGGAGCATTGCTCTTTTTATTACTGATCACGGTTGTAATTATCTATTTCGTTCGGAATAAGAAGGTAGCTGCGCCGGTAACGACACCTCCACCACCTCAGGAAACGTTACAGGAAAAGGCCCTCCGTATGCTGGCAGAGCTGGAAAGAAAACATCTTTGGCAAGGCAACCAGGTAAAACAGTATTACGTAGAGCTGACAGATATATTGCGCGGCTATATAGAAGCACGGTTTAACACGCCGACTATGGAGTTGACAACCGATGAACTGCTACAGTCTGTCCGTCTAAACCGTGAGCTGAACAAACATGCTGAATTGTTGTCTGCTATTCTGTATACAGCCGACCTGGCCAAGTTTGCCAAAGCACAACCACTGCCTCACGAGCATGCAAACGCAATGGAGTTGGCTATAAAATTTGTAAACGAGACAAAACCTGCCGAAACGCCTAAACAGTCATGAGTGCTCTGTTAGATTGGAAATACATCAACTTTGCGCACCCGTATTTTTTAGGGTTGCTACTACTTATTCCGTTCATGATATGGTGGCAGCTGAGGAAAAAGAAAGGCGATCAGCCCGCTATGCGTTTGACAACATTGTCAGGCATGGCAAAGGCTAAACCTTCAGCGAAAGTGAGGTTACGCCCGGTGTTGTTCATACTGCGCATTATTGCCTTTACGGCTTTGATCGTGGCACTGGCGCGTCCTCAATCTAGCAACGTAACAGAATCAATAGATAGCGAGGGCATAGATATAGTCCTTTCTATTGACGTATCGGGTAGTATGTTGGCCGAAGATCTTCGGCCCAACCGCATAGAAGCTGCAAAAAAGGTAGCTATTGATTTCGTGGATCAACGCCCTACAGACCGTATTGGCCTCGTGGTGTTTGCTGGCGAGAGCTTTACGCAATGTCCTATCACCATCGATCATAACGTGCTCAAGGAGCAGATCAGCAATATAAAAAGCGGCGTACTGGTAGATGGTACTGCCATTGGTATGGGCTTGGCGACCGGTGTTGACAGGTTGAGAAATGCTACGGGTAAAAGTCGCGTGCTCATCCTGCTGACTGATGGTGTGAATAATACCGGGCTGATAGATCCAAGTACAGCCCTGGAGATCGCCAAAGCGTATAAAGTGCGTATATATACTATAGGTGTAGGTACGCAAGGCAACGCAGCCTATCCTGTACAAACGCCCATGGGCATGCAAAAGCAAATGATGCCCGTGCAGATAGATGAGCCATTGATGCGTAAGATAGCCGGCGAGACAGGGGGTAAATACTTCCGTGCTACCAATAATAAATCACTTGCTGCTATTTACACCGAGATCAACCAGCTGGAAAAGACGAGGATAGACATTAGTACCTATAAGCACTATGCAGAGCTTTTCTTTCCATTCGCGCTTATTGCCATTATTTGCCTGGTGCTGGAGCTGGCGTTGAGATACACTTACTTCAGAACCATTACCTAGTTTTTATTTGCTAAAAGTGGATTTTTGTTAACCGGTGGTTATCTGCGGGTTAATAAGATGGTAACGCGGTGTAAATCACTTACTTACCTGAAAAGGCTATATATATTTGACAGAATATTAGTTTCCGTGTCATTCAGATCTGCCTTATTTGTAGCCCTTGTCTTCTGCATTTGCAGCGTAGATCTTTTTTTCTTTTCCGGCGTATCTAGTCGGGCTTACGGAGCTTTTACGTTGTGTTCCCTGGTTTTGCAAAAGAAACAGCAACCTGTCCACAACGCAATTACATATTCCCCGCATACCGGGCATTAAACGTCTTATTATTCAACATTTATCCGTCATTAAAATATAAATAATAATATTATTGATAATAAATAATATTATTTGTAATTATTGGCAGTTAACTGCTGGTTATTGCTGAGTTAATGTGATGCTAATTTGGTGGAAATCATTCTTTTGCGATTTTGGTGTATATACATTTGTCGCAAATAGAATTTATGAGCTATAGATTTACATCAGCCTTAATATTTATTTTTTCGTTGTGTACTGTTGAAATGTTTGCTCAGTGCCCTACGCTAGAGTCTTACAACCAGGGAAACGGTGGCTCTCAAAACTGCGCGGGTGTTAGTGGAACTGCTGTCAATGCGGACTTCTCCGGGACAACCTATGCCACAGTACCTGCAGGAGGAAAAACCGGCAACTTTACCGCTCGTTGGGCCTCGACTCCTACTCCTACCCCAGCAGTAGCAGGTTTTTATGAAAATGCCCTTAAACTTACGCAAGTTGCTGGTCCTTCAACCGTACTTACTACAATTGGGGGAGGGTACGCTGGTTCTTATTGTTTTTACGGATCTGGCAACCTGCCAACTAATACTACCATCAGCGTGATGTATGTGAACCCTTCTACGGGGGCGCTTATGTATACCTGCAACTATACCATTCCTAACGGTAACAACGTGACTGCGTCCAGTGTTGCTGGCCCATCTATTACCAGTCAGCCAGTAAGCAAAGTTGGCTGCATTGGCTATGCAAGCAGTTTTTCCGTTACGGCGTCACCGGGCAATGCAGGTACGCTTAGTTATCAATGGCAGAAAAATGGTACGGATATCTCAGGTGCAACAAGCAGCACTTATACTATCAGCTCCGTATCTGTGTCAGATACGGGCACTAGTATTTACCGGGTTGTTGTAAAGGAAACAAAAGTCAGTACTGTAACGCTTGTGTCAAGCAATGAGGTGTCACTTACTCTCAATAGAGAAGCCACATGGGTAGGCACAACCAACAACTGGGCTACCTCAAGCAACTGGGTTCCTGCCTCATTGCCAGATTCTACTACGCACGTGTATGTTCCTTCTGGTGCCAGCAATATGCCGGCAATTACCAGCGGCACAGCAAAATGTAAATGTTTGACACTGGACGGTAGTTCTGTGATGGTGAATGGCGGAACGTTGGAAATAGCTGGCCGCATTAACCTTGTAAATAGTGGTAACATTACTGCTACTAACGGTACAATAGTATTGAATGGCACTGAGCTTGCTCAGGCAATACCTGCTGCGACATTTTCGTCAAATACTGTAAGCAATCTTACAGTAGCCAATACAAATGGCGTCACCTTAGCTGGTACGGTCAACCTTACAGGCACTTATACGCCTACATCGGGTATATTAACAACTGGTGGTTACCTGACGTTGAAAAGCAACAACACCGCTACTGCCCGCGTTGCAACGGGTAGTGCGTCAAGTGGTTATATTTCGGGGAATGTTACTGTAGAGCGCTACATCCCTGCGCATACTAACCGTGCATGGCGCTTGCTTGCTCCGGCTACATCAGGTACTCAAACTATCAAACAAGCCTGGCAGGAAAATGCCTCTAGTATCAACGACAATCCTAACCCCGGTTACGGTACGATCATAACCTGCAATGGTAACTATAGCACTTCTGCCGGTTTCGACCAGGTAATGCCTTCCAGCTCAATACAGGTATGGAGCGTAGACAGTCAAAGCCTTACCAAAGTGCCTGTTACAAATACCAATATTAAAACGCTGAGCAGCGAACAGGGGTACTTCCTATATATACGTGGCGACCGTACAGTAATGCCTTCTAATTCAATAGCTAGTCCTACTGCAACTATTTTACGTTCAACTGGTACTGTAGCTACTGGTGATCGTTCAGCCGTGTCTGTACCTGCCGGTAAAAAAGTATTGGTCGGCAATCCATATCCTTCTGCGATCGATTTTTCGACCATATCGGGCTCGGACAAGACCAATGTTGGTAACAAGTTCTGGCTGTGGGATCCAATGATGACAGGAAGTTATGGTCTTGGAGCTTATGTGTTATTCGATGCTGCAGCAAGCTGGGCTCCATCGGCGCCGGGTGGTAGTTATCACAGTGCCAATAGCACAATTCCTCTGGGAATGGCCTTTTTTGTTGAAAGTGCAGGTTCTGCAGGCAGCCTCACGCTTCGCGAAGCACACAAAGTGAGCGGCAGCACCAGCAACGGTTTTAAAACTACAGCAAACAGTGAGCAGCTGCATATACAGTTGAGCTACATTAAAGACAGCGCAACAATTATTCCGGCAGATGGTGCATTTGTTGTATTCAATTCTGCTTATGCAGACACCGTGGATGTTGATGATGCACAAAAGCTTGCGAACCTGGGTGAAAATATTGCTATAGGCAGCGGAGCAAACGACCTTGCACTGAATGCAAGATCGAACATCACTGACGATGATACAGTTGCATTGAAGCTCTGGAAGCTGAAGAAGGTTAACTACCGCTTAACAATTAAGCCTAGCTTCCAAACGCTGGGACTTGAAGCCAGGTTGGTAGATAAGTACCTCCAAAAGGATACTGCGCTGGACCTTACAGTACCAACAGTAGTAGACTTCAAGGTGAACAATGATACGCTGTCTTACGCACCTGACAGGTTCTACATCGCGTTCAGAATAGACCACGTAGTCTCGGTTAACGAGCCAAGTTTTATAAATAATGTCACTGTTTACCCTAATCCTACCGATGGTAAGAGCATCAATATCAAAGTAAAGAATGCACCTGCCGGCAATTACAGTGTCAAGCTGATGGATAATTCTGGTCGAATTGTATTCGTCGATGAGTTTGCCCATAATGCTGGGGTTTTGACCAAAAGTTGGCAACCGCGATCTCATCTGCCTTCCGGCACGTACTATATTGCAATTACAAACGACGGACTCCCCGTCTGGACCCAAAAACTTATCATTCACCAGTCAAACTAGCATTTCATGAAAAAGTCAATTCTATTGGCGATGCTGCTCGGCATCTGCACACTTTCTTTCGCTCAAGTCGATCCCGGCGATAACCCAGACATCGAAGTTCCCCTTGACGGCGGCGTTTTAGTAATGGCTGCGGCAGGCGCCGTTTATGCAGTGAAAAAACTCAGGAATTCAAAAGAACTTAAACAAAACGAAAGTAATCTCTAGTGAATAATCGGGGTGTCGGCGGTGTAACATATCGATTTGTGCTGCTGTTTTGTCTTTATTTCGGATTGTTTTACGGCTGCAGCTATTTCGTAATAGGTATTACATCGCCGACTCACCTTTATTCATCGATTATTCATGAGCGTCTCGATTTCATCTCCTCCTTTCGTAGCCTGCTGTTGCACGGCGCATCAGCGCTATTAGACATCCTGGGCATTACAAATCAGATAATTGACCATTCTATAAGCGTCCCTGACAAGATCCGGGTGACTGTGCATACTGCCTGCCTGGGTATCGGTATTTTAAGCTTTTGGTGGGCAATTGTTCTGGCCTATCCTCATAGCCTTAAGCTCAAGTTCAAATTTTTGCTGTCGGGCAGCGTTTTCCTGGTAGGTCTCAATATCCTCCGAATATTCTTCCTCGCGTATATCTACGCCGTGGGCATCGGAACGCGCTACAGTCACATTGATCACCACCTGGTCTTTAATGTAATTGTTTACTTGATCCTGGCAGCAATGGTCATTAAATGGCTGAACGCGTCGCCCGTTAAGCCGGCCCCAAAAGATGAGTCAGTACCAGTGCCGGTGATTCAAAAATAACCCCCTTTGAGCTTTCAGCACCGATCCTAATCATGCTCTGCTGCTACTTTTACCTTTTAACGGAGCAACTGGTCAGTCCTTCATTTTCCAATAAACACGTTCTGGATTCGTTTGAATAACCTCTGCCTTATGTTTATTGCGGAGATGTACTGGCGTTTTTTTGGTTTGCCTCAGCTTAATTCTGATCGTTAAAAAGCTATTGTCCAGTTACAGCTTGATGAGGTGTAAACAATCGATTAAACTATCACTGCTTACCCTCCCGTAAATCCTTTATATGTTATTACGCCGTTAGTGCGTAGTTAAATCATAGCAAACATACAATCTTTTTATGCTGTTTGGCACTAATAATTTTGTTAAAGCAGTTTTTGGTATCTCATCAATTAGTAAAAGAATTATCGATAACTGATTATTCTTGTTATAAACATTTATATGTTATTAGAGCGTTAGAATCCAGTTAAGTGCTTGCAAAGCCGCACCCAATAAGGCTTTCATCGTTTGCAGCGCGCATATTTTTGGTGCAAAAAAATATGTTTATGCGCAGCAAGTATTTTACCCTTTTAACGATGGCCTTGCTCCTGGTGGGGGCGAAGGTCTTAGCCCAATGTCCAACTCTCGAGAAATTTAACCAGGGTAACGGTAATCCCGGTAGTTGTGCAGGTGTGAGCGGTACTCCGATACCGCCAAGCTTTATCGGCACACCTTATGGCGTTGTACCACCGGGCTCCAAAACCGCCGAGCTGAATGCCAGCTGGCCTACTAGCCCGAACCCGTTACCTGCCGTTGGTGGCATTTACTTTAACGCGATGCCAACTGCGCACAAGGCTGGCCCGCCTACCATACCGGTTCTTCAGGGTGGCAAGTACAAGTCTCAGTATTGCTTTTACCATCCAACCGGTGCAGCCATTCCTAGTTTCAAAACGATCACTATTGTGTACATAGATCCTATACCTGATACGGTATTGAGAGTGTGCTCGTACGATCCGGGCGGTAATGAAATACCACCTCCTGTTATCACCAAGCAGCCGGAAGATCAAATAGGATGTCTGGGCTATAAAAGCAGGTTCGTGGTTGCGGCTATAAAAGGTGAACCTACCGATACCGCTGTCCACTACCAGTGGATGAAGGACGGTGTAGACATGCCTGGTAAAACCGACTCCATTTTAGAGATCGTGGTAACTGCTGCAGATACCGGAACAGACCGCTACCAGTGTCGCGTGATAGGTATGCCTAGCTTAGGTGTTGCGCTTACTGTAGAAGTGTCTCTGTTTTTGAACAAACCGCATATATGGACAGGTGCGATTAGTACCAACTGGAATACAGCCGGCAACTGGATACCTGCTACTATTCCCGACTCAACCAAACATGTGTATGTAGGTCCCAAGCTCAACAAACCGTTCATACCACTGGCCGACACCGGTCGTTGTAAATGCCTCACGCTGGATACCGGTTGGGTAAATCTTGATGGTAGGCTGGAGGTAGCCGGACGTATTCAATTGCTTGATTCGACAAGATACATATCAGCTCTTACCACCGGTCACCTGGTATTGAATGGTACCGAGCTTCCGCAAGACATTCCTGACGGTACGTTTTTACAAAACAGGGTCTTTGGCCTTACAGTAGCCAATGCGCTTGATGTGCACAATATCGATACACTGGATATTTATGGATTCATCAACCGTATTTTAGGTGTACTGACAACAGCGGACAAAATAACCTTGAAGAGCGTGCCTACCGGCACTGCCCGCGTTGCCCAGGGACCTGCACTTGGCGGATACATTTCGGGACAAGTGACCGTAGAAAGGTACGTACCTGTAGTACCCGGTGGTTACCGTGCATGGAGGTTCCTGTCTGTAATGACTATCGGAACACAAACGATAAAACAAGCATGGCAGGAAAACGGTAGCGGTATCTTTGATAACCCTTGGCCTGGTTACGGTACGTTCATTACCTGCAGTGCTGCCTCTGGCTTTGGTCCTGCTCAAGGCTATGATTTGGTCATGCCAAAGATGTCGATACAGACATTTGACGAAGGTGCTCAAAGCTTCACAAACACCAATGTTCCTAATACGAATGCAAAACTACTTAGTAGCGAACGCGCATATTTCCTTTACGTGCGTGGCGACCGCACAGTGCTACCTGCTCCTGTTTACGACCAGGGTGGTTCAACTACACTACGGTCAAAAGGTCTGTTGAGGATCGGTGACCAGTTGCCAATCGCTATACCTGCCGGCAATTTTGCAGCATTGGGCAATCCATTTGCAAGCCCTATAGACTTTTTGTCGCTCGACGCGCCTGAGCAGTTGGCTGTTGGTAACAAGTTCTGGTTATGGGATCCAAGACGCAGTGGTAGTTTCGGCGTAGGCCAATGGGTTCTGTTTTCTCTTACAAATGCTTTCCTGCCTCAAGCGGCTGGTGGTAGCTATCCAAACGTGCCCAATACGATCATTCCGTTGGGTATGGGTTTCCTGTTACAAGGTGGTCTTATCGGCAGTAACATTACGGTAAAGGAAGCTGCTAAATTCGCCAGCAATACCAACAATGGTTTTAAAGCTCCTAACAACGATCGTTTCCAAATAGCGCTCGACTATGTGAAAGACGCTACGACCGTTATTCCTGCTGATGGTGCATGTGCTGTATTCGGTAATTATACGAACGATATCAACGCAGATGATGCCGGTAAGATCGCAGGTGCAGGTGAGAATATTGCTATCAGCCACAGCGGCAATGACCTGACGCTTGATGCCCGTCCTGCTATCACAAATGATACGGTTAAACTGAAAATGTGGAACCTGGTGTATACGTATGACTATCGCGTAACTATCAATCCCATAGTAAGCACGCAAGGTATTAAAGCAACGTTTGTCGACAAATATTTGCAAACAACGATGCCTCTTGATATGACGAAACCTACGGTGATCGATTTCAAGATCAATAAGGATACGGCATCATTTGCGATCAATAGGTTCTATATAGCACTGAGTGCGGCCCCTGTTGTAACACATATTGGTGATCCGTCTGCAGCCGAAGTTGAGATATATCCTAACCCGACCGATGCACAAAACATCAATGTCAACATCAAAGCTGCTGACAAAGGTGAATATAGCTTCAAGATCATCGATGGTCAAGGCAGGTTAGTCCATGCAGAGACGTACAAACACGTAGGTGGTTCACTGAACAAGAGTCTGTCAGTACAAGGTCGTCTTGTTCCTAGCAATTATTTCGTTGTCGTATCGAAAGACGGACATGAATTGTCTACGAAAAAATTAATTATTAACAAGTAAACCGACCACTATGAGAAAGATACTGTTACTGATAGCTCTATTTGTGAGCTCAAGCATCATAGCGTTTGCGCAGCCAGACCCGAACGACAACCCGGATATAGAAGTGCCGATAGATGGCGGGGTGCTGTTTATGGCGGCAGCTGGTGCAGCCTATGCAATTAAAAAACTAAAAGCATCAAAAGCCGGACAAACTGAAGACTCGTCCGGTACTGAAGAACTCAAATAAGGGATGAGGGACGATTAACGTGTCTACGTTCGATCCATTTGCTGTGCGCTTGCTACTTTCTGGTTTGTAGCAGGCGCGCAGCCTTTTTATGTTATCACGTAGTTAT
This sequence comes from Polluticoccus soli, assembly GCF_029269745.1. NCBI lineage: Bacteria > Pseudomonadati > Bacteroidota > Chitinophagia > Chitinophagales > Chitinophagaceae > Polluticoccus > Polluticoccus soli. The sequence continues at coordinate 1,863,731 of NZ_JARJHT010000001.1, forward strand.
TGCCGGGTTAACATACAGTAAAGCTGTCTGTTAGCAATATGTTGTTTGGCATATTGCTACGCTCTTCGAAAATTATTCTCCAGTTTTTAATCAATTCTATCGCAGTCAAAGACTTGATGAATCGATATGTTAAGGCCGGGTTAGCGAGCGGTTAAGTGCTCGCAAAGTGGCCACCCAAAAGCACTACAGGGGCTAGCTGTACATATACATTTGGTGCAAAACCAGAAATTTTATGCACGGCAAACTCTTTATCCTTATCGCCATGATCATGTGCCTCCTCAGCACTAAAATCTCAGCCCAATGCCCTACCAGGATTGAAAACTACACCTCAGGTAGCGCAAGCGCAACCAGTTGCCCAGGTGTTAACGGCAACGCCACCGCTGCCAACTTCGCCGGTACCTCTTATGCTACAGTTCCAAGTAGTACTAAAGCCGGAAACTTTCAAGCAAGGTGGGGCAGTGCACCAAGTCCTATTCCAGCGATAAAAGCATTCTATGATGATTCTGTGTCAGTAGCCGATACTGCTGGGCCGGCTTCGACATTAACTGTCAACGGCTCTAATAACCGGGTCAATTATTGCTTGTACGGCTCGACCCCCTTACCTACTAGCACAACCTATTCATTGATATTCGTAAACCCTCAAACGGATACCATACTCTACACCTGTTCTTTCAACAGCGCCAACGATGCCATTGCTCAGCCGACCATCACAACTCAGCCACAAAGTGTGGTCGGCTGTGTCGGATATAAAGCGACGTTTACGGTCGCCGCAACAGCTGTGGGCGGGCAAACCATCACTTACAGATGGCAGAAAAACGGCGTGAATATAGTTGGTGCAACAAGCACTACGTTTACCATCAATTCAGTTGCAGCTTCAGATACGGGGACCAATATCTATCGCGCAGTTATCGTACAGAACAATGGCGCTATACAAGTCAGCAAGGAAGTATCTCTTACGCTAAACAAGGAAGCGATATGGACAGGCGCAACAAGCACCAACTGGAAAACAGCAAGCAACTGGAGTCCCGCAACCATTCCTGACTCAACGAAGCAGGTATATATACGCAACACTACTAACAAACCCAACATTGCAGTGAGCGATACAGGACGGTGTAAATGCCTGACCCTGGATACCGGTTTTGTGACCGTAGTTGGACGACTGGAAATTGCCGGAAGGATCAACTTGTTTGCTTCAGGGCTTATCAAGGCATCTACCGGAACAGTTGCTATTAATGGAACCACGGTTGCGCAAACAATACCTGCCAGCAGTTTTGAGAATAATACGGTAAACAACCTGGTGTATGCGAACGCCACCGGAGTTACTATCGGAGGAGCAACAAATTTTACCGGAACACTTACAAGAGTGTCAGGCATACTAACAACTGGGGGCTTCCTTACGCTCAAAAGCACCAGCTCAGGAACGGCGCGGGTGGCGCCTGGCGTCGCAGGAGGAATTTCCGGTGATGTTACCGTAGAGCGTTACGTGCCTGTAGTGCCCGGTAACCAACGTGCGTGGAGATTGCTTGCGCCAGTCACCTCGGGATCTCAAACGATACTGGAATCATGGCAGGAGAATGCTACAGGTCTTCACCACAATCCCAATCCGGGGTACGGAACGATCATCACATGCGGTCCAACGTTTAACATCAGCGATGGCTTTGACACAGTAATGGCGAATATGTCCATATTAGCCTGGAGTGTATCTAATCAGAGTCTTACCAGTAACCCGGTCAGCAATACCAACACAAAACAGCTGAGTAGCGAGCCAGCATATTTTCTGTACATGCGTGGTGACCGGACCGTGTTGCCCGGTGCAAGTACATCGGAGGCAACAGCAACCACCTTGAGGTCAAAAGGTACGCTCAAACAAGGTGATCAGGCTGCGATCCCTATAGATGCAGATCAGTTCGTAGCGCTTGGCAACCCTTATGCGTCGCACATTGATTTCTCGACAGTATCGGCATCGGATAGGGTGAATCTTGGGAATAGGTTTTGGTTGTGGGATCCGAGATTAGTGGGCAGCTATGGCCTGGGCGGTTACGTGATGTTCGACGGAGGCGATGGTTTCTTCCCATCGGTGACAGGCGGTAGCTACAATAGCGCCAATTCTTTGATCCCGATGGGTATGGGTTTCTTTGTAAAAGCTACCGGAGGGAATGGCAGCTTCACTGCACGCGAAGCGCAAAAGGCGGCGAGCAGCAGCAATGTTGGGTTTAAGACTACCGGCAACGCAGAGCGCTTGCGCATGCATCTAAGCTACATGAAAGATGGCATAACCCCGGTGATAGCAGATGGTACGCTCGCGCTTTTCAATAGTGGTTTTGCTAGTGGCGTTGACGCCGATGATGCAGGAAAACCTGAGAACATGGGCGAGAACATAGGTATAGTCAGAGACAATGAAGTGTTAACCCTTGAAGCTCGTCCCAATATAACTGCGAGTGATACCTTGAACTTAAAGCTGTGGAAGCTGCGTGGTTCATCAAAGTACAGGTTCACCATGCAATCGGACTTTAATACACCAGATCTGCAGGCAAGACTCGTAGACCGGTTCCTGCAGACACAGCAAGCCTTTAGTTTGTCGCAGCCGGTAGATATAGACTTTACTACTACAGGCGATGCAGCCTCACTCGCGGCAGACAGGTTCTATATAGCATTCAGCATCGGCGATCCGGTGAATGTGAATGACCCAGTCAATGAAGACGAAATCACTGTTTATCCCAATCCAACCGATGCGCAGAACATCAATATTAACCTGAAGAATGCTGCACCCGGTGAATATCATTTCAGCATCATAGACGTGCAGGGCAAAACAGTGTACCGCGAAAACTATGAACATGCCGGCCACTCGCTGACGAAGCGCCTCGATCTGCATACCCGTCTTGTTTCCGGCAACTACTTCATTGCTATCACTAAAGATGGCCAGGAATTATCTACACGAAAACTCATTATAAACAAATAATCCTATCGCTATGAAAACACTCTTATTAGCGCTTCTTTTAAGTGCACTACTATTTGAACAAGGCAACCCGGATGAGGAACCCGAAACACCGATATACTATGTTGGATTGTTCCTTATTGCAGCCTGCGTGGCTTACGTCATAAAAAAGCTAAAGGCTTCGGAGGCAATAAATTCAAGACGCTCTGCCGGGCCTGAAGAGCTTAAGTAAGAATTGAGGGACGAATGGCGTGTCTACGCCGTCCATTTGCTGTGGGCCTGCTACTTTCTGGTTTTTTGTAGCGGGCACACAGCTCTTTTTATTTCATCTTCTCTTTCTCAGCTTGTAGTTGAAAGAGCTTGTCCCTAAGTTTGGCAGCTTCCATAAAATCCAGGTCCTTAGCAGCCTTCTCCATGCCTTTACGTGTTGCAGCTATCAGTTTATCCAGTTGCGCGGCGGTGCGGTATTCTACCTCGTCTTCCGCTGCGCGGCTTAGCTCCTGGTGTACGGCATATTTGCTTTGGTCGTCGTAGCCTTTGATGTCGAGCACCGACGTTTGTTTGAATATCTCTTCGGTAGACTTCCGTACAGTGCGCGGTATTATGCCGTTGGCTTCGTTGTACTTCACCTGTTTTTCGCGGCGTCGGTCGGTTTCGTCTATAGTCCGTTGCATGCTATCGGTCATCTTGTCGGCATAGAAGATAACCAGGCCGTCCACGTTACGTGCAGCGCGCCCTGCCATCTGCGTCAGCGAACGTTCATCGCGCAGGAAACCCTCTTTGTCTGCATCCAGTATCGCCATCAGCGATACTTCAGGAAGATCAAGACCTTCCCTAAGCAGGTTCACACCTACCAATACATCAATGTTCCCCAAGCGCAGATCGCGTAGTATCTCTACACGTTCCAGTGTATCTACCTCGCTGTGTATATAGCGCGAGCGGATGTTGATGCGTTTTAGGTACTTGTCCAGCTCCTCGGCCATCCGCTTGGTAAGCGTTGTTACCAGCACACGGTCATTCTTTTTTACACGCTTGTCTATTTCATCCAGCAGATCATCAATTTGGTTGATGCTGGGGCGTATCTCGATTGGTGGATCTAACAACCCGGTTGGTCTTACGATCTGTTCGGTGAATACGCCATCGCTTTGTTCCAATTCATACTTGCCCGGCGTGGCACTTACAAACACTACCTGGTTCAGCAGCCCTTCAAACTCGTGGAAGTTGAGCGGCCTGTTATCCAAAGCACTCGGTAACCTGAAACCAAAGTCCACAAGATTCAGCTTGCGGCTACGATCGCCACCATACATACCACTTATCTGTGGTACGGTTACGTGACTCTCATCTATTACCAACAGGAAGTCGTCTGGGAAATAGTCGAGCAAGCAGAATGGTCTTGTACCCGGATTCCTTCTGTCAAGAAAGCGCGAGTAGTTCTCGATACCGGGACAGAAGCCCAGTTCTTGTATCATTTCAAGGTCGTAGTTCACGCGCTCTTTGATGCGTTGCGCCTCGAGTGGTTTGTTGATGCTCTTGAAATAATCTACCTGCCGCGCCAGTTCATCCTGTATCTCGTAAATGATCTGGGTCATCATGTTTTTAGGTGCCAGGTACAGGTTAGCAGGGAAGATGGCAGCATGTTCCATAGGAGCTATGCGTTTGCCGGTATCGGTCTCGAAGCTTTCTATCTCTTCTATTTCGTCGCCAAAGAAGGTGATGCGGTAGCCATAATCAACATAAGGCAGGTTGATATCTACGGTATCGCCCTGCACGCGGAAGGTACCTCGTGTAAACTCTCCCTGGCTGCGATGATACAGCGCGCTGACAAGGTTATGCAGGAAGCCATTCCGGCTCATGCTGTCACCACGTTTGAAACGGATGATGCTGTTGGCATATTCAGTAGGGTTACCCATACCGTATATGCACGATACTGATGCTACTACTATTATATCCCTGCGACCGCTAAGCAGGTTGCTGGTAGCGCGCAGCCTTAGCTTTTCCAGCTCCTCGTTTATCGACAGGTCTTTTTCTATGTAAGTGTCAGATGTAGGGATGTAAGCCTCGGGCTGGTAGTAGTCGTAGTATGATACAAAGTACTCCACCGAATTGTTGGGGAAGAACTGCCTGAACTCGCCATACAGCTGCGCCACCAGGGTCTTATTGTGCGTGAGTACAAGGGTAGGTTTGTTCACCTCCTGTATCACGTTGGCCATGGTAAAGGTCTTACCGCTACCGGTTACCCCTAGCAGCGTCTGAAACTGTTCTCCTTCCTTTAAGCCCTTCACCAGCTCGGCAATGGCCTGGGGCTGATCTCCCGCTGGTTGGTAAGGGCGCTCTATCCTGAACATAGACTACAAATTTACTGAATCCCGCAACTCACTTGTTTTCAAATACTGCCGGGCGGCTAAACATTGACAATCACCTAACTGCTGTTTTATCGTTTACATCCCATTAACAATGCTTGTAAAATTTCCATTATATTTTTGACGCTTGATTTCTGACCCTTTACGTTTATTGTTATGAAGAAGAACTATACCCGCCCGGTTTTCCTGATCCTGCTTTTGTTCATGGTTGCTTGTCCCGCAATATGCGGGATCGGTTTTGCCCAGCAGGTCACTACGTTCAGTTTCATTAATGGCGTGCAAACCTATACTGTACCCGTAGGTGTTACCTTTCTTGATGTAAAAGTGCGTGGTGCCATTGGTGGCGCCGGTACCGGCACTGGAGCTGCAGCTGGTGGCGGTGGTAGTGAAGTGACCGGCAGGCTGGCCGTTAGTCCCGGAACTGTACTCTATATATATGTGGGCAGCGCCGGCACTGCATTCAGTGGCGGCTTCAATGGCGGCGGTACTCCCGGCACCAGTGGTGGTGGCGGTGGCGGCGCTTCTGACATCCGGATAGGGGGCACTACTACCAGCAACCGGGTGATCGTTGCCGCAGGCGGCGGCGGTGGTGGAGGTGGAAGTGCAACCGGTTATATTGGCGGCGGTGGCGGTAGTACTACCGGCGTCGGCCAGGACGGTGCTCCATCGGCTACGCTGGGCGGCAAAGGCGGTACGCAAGCTATTGGTGGCCCCGGTGGTGGCAGTAGCTGCAGCGGCGGCACTACAACAGCGGGCTCTATGGGCAGCTTTGGGCAAGGAGCCAATGCTGTAGGCAATGGTGGCGGCGGCGGTGGTGGCTTTTTCGGTGGTGGTAGCGGTGCTACTAACACAGGTGGTACTTGCGTGACCGGTGCTGGTGGTGGTGGCGGCGGTTCGTCTATGGTGAGCACCAGTGTGGTGAGCAATTATGCCATCACTACAGGAACCATCAATACTAATGGCAGCGTGGAGATCACTACACCACTGGCTCCATCGGTTACAACAACAGGTGTTACTGTTAGCTCGCCCAATTATACCCTCGAAGGTATCGTCACTGCGAATGGTGCGACTGTTACTGCAAGTTTCGAGTATAGTAACAGCCCGGGCCTTTCTTCGGGTGTGTTTACTGTGAGCGCTTCGCAGAATCCCATAGCTGCTAATGCGGTCAACACTACTGCCACAGCTACTATCGCTGGCCTGATAGCTAATACTACTTATTACTATCGTATTAAAGGACAGAACTCGGTAGGTACTGTCAACGGAGCTATATTGAGCTTTACCACTCCTAACACGGCTCCCAAGCCTATATCGGGCAATCTTCAGAACATCACCATGTGCCAGAACAGTAAGGACTACCAGCTCACTGCATTGCTGCATGTCAACGATACCGACCCTGCTCAATCTATTACCTGGAGTGTAGCTGCCATGCCTTATAAGAACGGCAGCCTAGGTGGTTTTTCCAGCTCTAATACGTCCGTTGCGGGTAGTGCCAATATCACTCCCGGCAACGCCATCAGCTACACACCAATTACCGGTTTCAAAGGCAACGATACTTTTAAGATCCAGATAAGCGATGGCAAGGCCAGTGATACCATCACGTTTGTAGCTACGGTAAACCCGCTGCCTGCACCCATCATAACGCGCAACGGACTGCAGCTGAGCACCGGCGCTTTTGACATCTACCAGTGGTACCGCAACAACATTGCTGTAATAGGTGCTACTACGCAAGACTATACGATGACGGAGGGTGGCGAGTATCATGTTACGGTGACTGATGTGAACGGTTGTTCTGCTACTTCCAATTTATATAAGTACCCCACTGTGTCTGTCGACGAGGTGGAGGCGCCAGCTATACATGCATACCCCAACCCTGTGCTGCACGTGCTGCATGTGGATGCGCCCGACGGCAGCAACCTCAGCATTACCGGTATGGATGGCAAACTGGCTATTGCCCAGGCTGCCGGGCGTGTAGATGTAAGTGCGCTGGTACCGGGCGTGTATGTGCTGCGCATATACAACGCCACCGGCAACCTGTTGCAAACATCTAAGCTCATCAGGACAGCTGAGTAATTAGATAGGGGGTGATTCCTCATTATGATTCATTTGTGGAAGCTCATCTGGAGCGCCCGTCATCGCGGTCTCGTTCGCGCTGACGGTCATGTTCCTCCTGCTTGCGGATGCCGGCGTTGTCGTCTTTCTCCTTGTTGATGTTGTCGATACGCTTTTCCAGCTCGTCTTTACTGATGACCTTTTGCTGCTTGGCAGCCTTAGCCATACGTTCCCTTCTGTTCGGATCTCTGTCTCTCATAACCACCTCCTTTTTAGCGCCCCTAAAATCATTAAAAAGCCATACCAGCCGATGAGTATGCACTGTTTTTTAACTATTTGACAACCAACCTTTTCAATATTTATAACCCTAATTAGATACATGTAACAGTTGTAATTACATATATTGCGCGCGCAGTAATGGGCGGCAACCCGTTATTGTTATTTTTTTGTTTTGTGTGGGGCGTTTTCCAGCGCCCCTACAAACAAAATCTCTATCTTAGACGCAACCTGGTGGTCGAACCCATATCGGCTGCCGTTTGTTACAGCCGGGCGTGGACCGCCAAAACGCTCCGGCTGGCGAGAACCGCTCTAAGAGCGGTTTTTCGTTGGAAATTGTTACAGTTTGTTGTCGTTTTTCAATCTCTCGTCACGTTTCTCCAATAGGTAGATATAATTCTCGTATGCTGCTTCTGTAGCGGATCTTCCTTCCAATTTGTTACAGATTGTTGCCGTTTTTGAACGACTACAATTATGCAGGTCGCTGACCTCCTGCCGGCTCAGCGGATGTTTACTTTTGTTTACATTTTCAGGGTTTTGAAAAAGAAAAAATTGGTCGTGATGGTTAATGCCGGGCATGCGGCGGCGTGGCGTATGGAGTGATAGGGTGTGCTCATACGGGTGCGGTTTTATCTATAGCAAATTTACGATTTTTTGTCCAATTGTCAGTCAATTAATAACGGCATCGAACGATCAGGAGTTTACTAGTATGTGATTGCCCACAACAAATTCCATTTCCAGCCAGTACCACGGTTCCGGCTGGGATTTCGGCCCTCGTTTCAATTTTGGGGTGCCCTGCCCATCCAGGCACATGCGACACTCGGCATAATAGATCTCGTAAGCGCGGCCTTTTTCTGCATTGCGCCTGCGCAACGTAACAAAGTATAGCCCAGCTTTGTGCTGCACAATAGTGCAGTCGAAGCTACCGTAGGAAGTGGTAACAATGATTTCAAGCATAACGCCAGTTTTTAAATGACGTTGATAAAAAGGCAGGCGGGTAAAGATAGGATTGGTGACACTACATTGTTGGGAGTCAAAATATTGGGTTCACGGTGGCGGTAATAATTTGATTTTAAACCCAATTAAAAAATTACTTAGATAAAATATTATGTGCGTGTAAAATGGTCAACATCAAAAAAATACCGTGTTTTTACGTTTTGTATTTGTCTGATATGTCATATAATTAGGGTATGAAAATCCTACTCGATACCAATATCATTATTCACAGAGAAGCCAATAAGGTGGTGAAGGATGATATAGGTATTTTATTCAACTGGCTAGATAGGCTAAAATTTGAAAAATGTGTTCACCCGATTACCTCTGAAGAGATTGAAAGAAATCCCAACAAAGAAACTGTGAAGACGATGAATATAAAGCTGGGTAACTACAACATTCTAAAAACAGTTGCGCCATTGAACGGTCAAATCGAAGCCATTGGTAAAAAATTTGATTTAAGTATAAATGATAAGAATGACACGCAGTTACTAAACGAAGTCTACAGTGACCGAGTAGATTTTTTGATAACGGAGGATAATAAAATTCATCATAAGGCTAAAGCCTTAGGCATTTCTAACCGCGTGTTTAGAATTGATAGCTTTTTAGAAAAAGTTACAGCCGAAAATCCCGCACTTGTAGACTACAAAGTCTTGTCGGTTAAAAAGGAATACTTTGGAAATGTGGACTTAAAAGACACTTTCTTTGACAGCTTTCGAGAAGATTACGTCGGATTTGATCAATGGTTTAATCGAAAGTCAGACGAGATTGCATACGTGTGTTACAATGAGGGCGTGCTTGCAGCTTTTTTATTTATTAAGCTGGAGCGCGAACAAGAAAGTTATTTAGACATAACCCCGACTCTTGATAAGAAAAGGCGCCTTAAGATTGGTACCTTAAAAGTGATTAGCAATGGGTTTAAGATTGGAGAGCGTTTTCTAAAGATTGTTTTTGACAACGCTGTACGCTATCGAGTTCAGGAAATCTACGTTACAATATTTGACAAACGTCCCGAGCAAGCTCGATTGATTTCGTTGCTAGAGGAATTTGGCTTTCGCTATCACGGGATTAAACAAACGGCTTCAGGATCGGAAAAGGTTTACAAAAGGAATCTTTGGCCGGAAGCAAACCGTTCAAACCCTAAGTCGACATTCCCGAGGCTAAGTAAACAAGCAAATGTTTTTCTAATTCCAATAAAGCCGGAATATCATACAGAGTTACTTCCAGATTCTAAACTTAATACAGAGTCCGCGGTTGATTTTGTTGAGAACGAACCACATCGCAACGCAATTAGCAAGATTTATGTTTCGCATTCACCAACAAGATTGCTAGCTCCAGGTGATATCATAGTTTTTTACCGAACCGGGGGGATATATAAAGGGGTGGCAACGACTATTGGCATTGTTGAAAACGTAGTAGACGGTATTCCATCGTTTGACGAACTGCTCCAGCTATGTCGGAAGCGCACAGTTTTAAAGCCCGAAGAATTGCTCGGCTATTGGAATAGAAATCCTCTTAGTAGGCCCTTTGTAATTAACTTCTTGTATGCTTTCTCATTTAGGCGCAGAATTACTCTTAGAGAGATGTTGGATGAAAAGATACTTCCAAACATGGACGCAGTTAAAACTATTACCCAAATTGAGCCTGCTAACCTGTCTAAACTTATTAAGTTAGCTGGTGTGTAATAAATTGTTTTATGATTTTCGTCTTGTCATCATTTACTTATTACTTTTGGTTTGATTAATGTTTAGCTATTCTCATGAAGGTCGTATTGTCAATTAAACCTGAATTCGCGGAGAAAATTTTTGATGGTACCAAGAAATTTGAGTTTCGTCGAGCAATCTTTAAGAATGCCGTAAAAACTGTTGTAGTGTATGCCTCGTCACCAACTCAGAAAGTTATAGGCGAGTTTGATATCGAGTCGATTATTAGCGACGATTTAGATACACTTTGGCAGCAAACCCGCGAGTATGCAGGCATCAACGAAGATTATTTCTACAGTTATTTCGGGGATAAGAAAAAAGGCTTTGCTATTAAAATCAAATGCACTCGTAGGTACAAAAAGCCCCTGTGCTTACGTTCTGACTTTAATTTGCATCCACCACAGTCATTCTTGTATTATGATGCGTAGCTAAAGTTGTAAAGCACCGAACTAACTCTTAAAATGTCATCTAACATGAATTACTGGGTATTTCAAGCTACTCCGAAACGTTACAGGATTATAGAAGCTTTGACAGAAACCGTTGACGCAACCAATTGGAATTGGATGGTGAATCAGCATAAGGGTTTGATTAAAGAGAATGACAAGTTTATTCTTTGGGTAGGTGGCACCAGTTCTGGGGTATATGCCTTGGGTACCATTACTTCACCAATCAAATTAATGCGCGACAAACCCCACGGTTATGTGATTGATCCAACACTCAATGAACTATTAGATCGAGTAGAAATTAAGCTTGACTACAATTTGGTGCATAATCCAATAACAAAAAGTGAGGTAGAAATTATAGATGCGTTGTCTGAGATGAAGTATGGAATACGCGGTCTTACGAATTTGGCTTCAAATCACGACGAGTTCAGCGCCTTAGTAAAGATGGCGGAACAGAAAGTAAAGAAAAGTTCCATTCAGTAGCTATCCGAAACCTGAACGGTGCCAACGCCGTGAGTGCTCAATAGAAAGATTGCAGCTGGCTACATAACGCCCTCTACTTATCCTTCATTTTCTCTTCCAGCTTTTTGCCAGGGATCTCGTTCTTTTTGCGGGAGTTGATCTCGTCTACTTTATCGAGCAGGTGGGCCTGTTTTTGGTCGCGTTCCTTTTTCTGTTCAGCTGCTTCCTGTACTGCCTCGTTGGCAGTTGCCTTATGGTCCTTATCGGTTTTCTTTGCCTTAGCCATATAGGCTAAGTTACTGTATCCATGTCTATTAGCCAGCGGCTGTAAGCACTGGCACATCCTTTTTAGCCCATCAGTAAAAAGGACCTTTATGCAACAAGTGCAGTTTGAAATGGGATTTATGATAGAGGGTAAGGAGTCGGTGTGCGGCTTCAGGAGCATGGAAGATGACAAGGGCCAGTATATACTGCTGTGCGCCAGCCAGGGCGACTATAGCCGTGAGTATGAGCTGCGTATGGAGGGCGAGGGAGAGGACTGCAGTTTCCACTTTGTAACCCCCGATGTGCCCGAAGACCTGAAGCGCCACGAGTGCGAGATCAGCGATGCGATACTGGAACAGATGAAATAGCAGTCTTTAGCCGGCTGCAGCCGTAAATGCGTCCAGCAGGTCGTCGGCTATGCTGCGGGCATCCTCTTCAGTCTCGGCGCGTACATAGGCCGAGGTCAGGAATTTGCCGTGTTGCCGGCAACTAATATCGCCATCGAAAGGTGGTGGGTCATAGACCTCTATGCACGACAATATATCGTCGAGCGAGAAGGTCAATCTAAAAGTATGTTGCATGGCCGTTTGGGTGTGCTATCTGGCGCACCTACTACAAGTTACCGAAAATAAACCAGAGTTATGCTGAAGCAAATGTTCCCAGCAGTTCTTTGCCAATCTCAATAGCCTTCTCTTCGCTGCGGGCGCGTATATATGCAGACACCAGTATGTTGCCTGCCGTTTTGGTGCGGACATTTCCGTTAAACTCCGGCGGAGTGCTGACCTGTGTACACGAAATGATCTTATTCCTGGAAAAAATGAGGTGAAATACTTGCATTGCTTCATGGGCCCTTGTACGTTTTCATTGCTGATGGCCCAGTAATGCTAAAAGGATATAGTGAAGGTACGGATAAATAATGGACTGAGGTTCATTAAGTTTTAATGAAAGAAGCCCCGGAGTATGTCCGGGGCTGTCCTCATGGAAATGAGAGTATTATGTTTTCGTACTGTTTTACAGATCGTCGCCAAACCACCAGCCAACACCCACACCAAAGGTGCGGTTGTGCGCGTCGAACGTGCTGTTGTTAGACAGGTTAGACAAGCCCATGTGGTAGAAAGGGCGTATGAACAGGCCCATATCAAAATCGTAACCCACATTGAACATAAGGCCAATGTCCGAACGGTCGAGCTGGTTGATATCAGAACCAAAGTCTATGTCGTCCTCAATTTTGCTTTCTACACCCCCCGGGGTAGTTGTAATGGTTTTAGTTTTACCGCTGATAGCGATGCTGGCCGTAGGGCCAAGACCGAGGAAGAAACGACCGGGGCCGGCGTTGATGTAATACTCAGCCAGCAATGGTATTTCAATATAGCCCAGGTTAACATTATACTCTACGTCGTTGCCCAGCAGCGTGAAGTCGCTTTCGCCACCCCGCATGCTGTAGTAAATGCCCGGCTGTATGGTAAAGTGATCAGTAATGCAGATGTCCATTGCCGCACCTATGCGCAGGCCTATGTTGGTAGACTCTTCACCCATATCCGGATCGAAATCGAACTTGCTCACATTCAATCCTATTTCAGGTCCGTATCGTAATTGTGCGTTTGCAGAAACCGCAAACAGGCATGCAGATGCGGCGAGTAGGAATAATTTCTTCATAACGGTTGTCCAATTTGATGGTTACGAAATGTTAAAAAAAAGCGTGCCCGGATGAGCCTGAATGAGGATGGCTCATACGACCTCGTGGTGACTTATTCTTTTAACCTATTCAAAGTGAGCGGGATGTGAACCGGCTTAGAAAAATTGGCAAAGGAAAAATCACGCAGCTTGATTTTTCCTTTTAGATGAGCTCACCTTCTTATTGCTAAGTTCCCCAAAAAAAAGAAGTCCCGGGACTGCCGGGGCTTCTTTTAAAAATGTGGAATTTATGTTCTTATGTGCTGTTCTAATTTTTGTTTTTGCCGCCAAACCACCAGCCGAAACCAACACCAAACGTTCTGTTGTGGATGTCGATGTTGTCGAAGCGATCCTGGTGCGAGAGATTAGACAGACCCCAGTTGTAGAATGGGCGTACAAACAAGCCAAAATCGAAATCGTAGCCTACGTTAGCCATGATGCCTATGTCTGAACCCCTCAGAAGACCATCGTCCCCGAAGTCTAAGTCATATTCATTGTCAAGATCATGGACACCGTTATTAGGCTGATCGATCTCAAGATGCAGATCGCCATTAACACCGAAACTGAATGTAGGGCCTGCGCCTATGAATATTCGGCCTGGACCTGCATCGAAATAATAGTTAAGCAACAGCGGGATCTCAATATAGCTCAGAACTACGCGTTCCTGTATTGTAGACCCATCCGCAATAACGTGATTATTACCAAGAATGACATTGTCGGTGAATGGGGTTACAACCGGCCGGTTGTTCCAGAATGTGAAGAGACGTTCTCCACCTTTCCTGCTGTAGTAAATACCTGGCTGTAGCGTTAAGTGGTTGGCAAGACAGATGTCTACGGCTACACCCGCACGGATACCTGTAAAACTTTTCTCGTCCAGGTTCCAGTCATCAGCTACATCGAAGTCAGTGTTGTAGTGGAGCTTGCTGATATTAAAACCCACTTCTGGTGCAAACCTCACTTGTGCATTTGCCGAACCTGCAAACAACATTGCAGAAGCAGCAACTAGTAGTAATTTCTTCATAACAGATAAAATTGATTGTTCATAAATAAATGTTGAAAAAGCGGTTCCGGGAAGGTTTAAGCATGGTTGGTAAGTGTTTCGTTATGAAACAAGATCCAGGAATTGAATGGTATCCGTTCCATTTCGCGCTTAAAAAGACAGGATGTTCCGGGGCTGCTCTATACTATGTAAATGAACGTACTCCAGGTTCGTATTGTTATTTGTTATGATGATTGCCGAACCAATAGCCTAAACCAATACCCCATGTGCGGTTATGGATAGTGAAATTGTCGTTGTTAGACAGATCAGACAGGCCCCAGTTGGCGAATGGACGAACAAACAGGCCAAAGTCGAAATCATAACCCAGGTTTGCCATAATGCCAAAGTCAGTTCCTTTGATATGGCCATCATTACCGAAGTCGATATCAAATTCGTCTTCTGCTACAACACCATTACCAGGTGTGTGTATTTTGCGTCCATAGTCGCCATTGATACCGATGCTCAATGTAGGACCTGCACCAACGAATATACGTCCGGGACCTGCATCGAAATAATAGTTAAGCAATAGTGGAATTTCCAGGTAGCTGAGGTCTACTTTTTCTTCAACCTCGGCGCCATTAACGATCACCACATTGTTGTTGAATGGAGTCACCACAGCGGTAGACCTGATAAAGTCACGCTCACCACCTTTGCGGCTCCAATACAGACCTGGCTGTAGCGTTAGGTGGCTGGCCAGGCATATGTCAACAGCGGCACCGACACGCCAACCTGTGTTTGAGGACTCATCGATATCGTCGATATCGTAATTAAAGCTATTGCTGGTAATTCCGACCTCAGGACCAAACCTTACCTGTGCATTTGCCGACACTGCAAATAGACATGCAGATGCAGCGAGTAGTAGTACTTTTTTCATAGTGATAGATTTTCATCTGGCAAGTGTTAAAATAAAAACGTGCCAAAGGGGCGTTAAAAACTGGAATGCAGTAGGGAAGCGGCTGGCACGGTCTTTTTTCAGCTAGAGGTGTACTAAAAGGGGAAGCCCTGCAAAACGTAACGATATGAAAAAGAGCACAGCAATATTATTAGGAGTGGCCGGTGCGGCAGCTATACTGTATGCATTGTCGCGCACAAGAAAAGGACGCGAACTGACAAGCGAACTGGGTCACCAGGCCGAAGAGTGGAAAGATAGCTGGACAAAATTTGCCGGCAGCACAGGTACGCGTCTTACACACCTGATGGAATCGTTAAGCCACGAGCTAAGCGGTCTGACTCATGAAGCACGTGAAAAAGTACTGGCTATGCTGGGCGAAAAAAGCCACAACGGTACGCACATCAAAAACTAGGTAGGCGTTTATGCCGATCAATATATACGAGCGCCCCGCTGACAAGCGGGGCGCGTTTTTGTTTTCTACTTTCCGTCACTGAATAAAAAGATCCCCGCCTTGTGGGCGGGGATCTGTACAATATTTCAACAGGAATTAAGCCTGTACCATTTCTGTTTTGAAGTTGGCGAGGTCGGCGAATTGATTTACACGTTCGTCGATCTCTGCAGCATTGAGTTCTTCCAAACGGTTGGGACCAAATTTCTCTACGCAGAAAGAAGCCATTGCAGAGCCCATGATGATGGCAGTCTTCATGCCTTCGAAAGAGGTATCGCCTGTGCGTGCAATGTGACCAATGAAACCACCTGCGAATGTATCGCCGGCACCTGTTGGATCGAACACATCTTCCAGAGGCAGTGCAGGTGCGCTGAATACACGACGACCGTGGAACAGCAGGGCACCGTGTTCACCTTTCTTAATGATAAGGTATTTTGGACCCATAGCCTGGATCTTCATCGCAGCCTTAACCAGTGAGTGCTCACCGCTCAGCTGGCGTGCTTCGCTGTCGTTCACCATCAGCAGGTCTACCATACCCAGCACTTCTTTTAGTTTGTCCAGTGCGATATCCATCCAGAAGTTCATCGTATCCATAATGATCAGCTTTGGACGACTCTTCAGCTGGTTGATCACGCTGATCTGTACATCAGGAGAAAGGTTGCCCAGCATCAGGTATTCAACATCAGTATAGCTTGCAGGCAGTTTCGGATCGAACTGTGCCAGTACATTCAGTTCAGTTACCAGCGTATCGCGGGTGTTCATGTCCATATGGTAGCGACCGCTCCAGAAGAAGCTCTTGCCATCTTTTACTACCTCTACACCTTCCAGGTCAACACCGCGTGCAGCGAGTTTGTCCATTTCAGCTTGGGGAAAATCGCCGCCGACGATAGACACTTGTTTGATAGGCTGGGTGAAGTAAGAAGCCGCCAGTGCAGCATAAGTAGCTGATCCGCCTATTATGCGGTCAACCTTACCAAATGGTGTTTCAAGCGCGTCGAAGGCCATAGTGCCTACTACCATTAAAGACATATGTATAAAATTTGAGGAGGCAAAGGTAATGCTGCTGGAGCGATATTGGATAGTAGATGTTGGATTAAAATTGAAATCAGATGGTAAAATATCCAATATCTGATATCTAACATCCAACATCTAATTTCGCAGCATGAAAGCAATGCTATTTGCAGCGGGTCTGGGTACGAGGCTGAAGCCCTTTACGGATCACCATCCGAAGGCACTGGCTGAGGTGAACGGGAAGACCTTGTTGGAGCATAATATCCGCTACCTGCAGCGGTTCGGGATAGAGGATGTGGTGGTGAACGTACACCACTTCGGCGACCAGATAATAGAGGTAATAGAAGAGAACAGTGGTTTCGGTAGCTGGGTGACGATATCGGACGAGCGCGACGAGGTGCTGGAGACGGGTGGCGGCTTGAAAAAGGCAGCCGAGCATTTCAGGGATGAAGAATCGTTTCTTGTGATGAATGTAGATGTACTCACCAACCTTGACCTGAATAAACTGATAGAAGAACACAACCGCAATCTGGCTTTCGCTACACTGGCGGTGATGGATAGGGATTCGTCACGCAAGCTGTTGTTTGATCACCAGATGATATTATGCGGATGGGAGAACAAAGAAACCGGTAAGCAACGCATTGTACGCCCGACTTCATTCCGCTCTATGGCTTTTAGTGGCATACAGATCCTGACACCGCAAATACTCGACATGCCTTTTGAAGGTAAGTTCTCGATGATAGATGTATACCTGCATTTTGCCGAAGAATACCTGATAAAAGGTTTCGATCATACAGGCAATGTGTTTATTGATGTAGGCAAACCCGATAGCCTGGAGAAAGCTTCTTATCTTTTTGAATAGAAAAACGGCTGCCTTTTGGCAGCCGTTTTAGTTTTGCCTATTTCGTTACTGAACGTTCTTAAACATTACCGGCGCATTTCCATACAACGGCGTGCGGCCATCCCATTTTTCAATGAACTGCTGTTGTATCAGCAGCGGTGTCAAGGATTGTTGTTTCAGTTCGTTGGCTCTCTTTTCAGCTTCGGCTTGAACAATCAGCTTACGGGCTTGCGCTTCGGCAACCTTTAGTTCGTTCTCTACCTGCATGGCTTGCTGTACCGCGCGGTTCTTTGCATCGATGGCCTGGGTGATGGCCTCAGGGTATTGCAGGCCACTGGTCAGCTGCTCCAGGTGAAAGCCATCGCGTGCAAATTGCTCGCGCATCGATGTTTCCACTGCATGCTCAAAACGCTGACGGTTACTGATGATCTCTTCGGTTGTGTAGTTGTTGAACTGTATGCGGTAAGCATCCTTCACATAGTTGAGCAAAGTAGTCGCCGTGATCTCGTCGATGGTTTTACGATACTTCACAAAGATGTGTGGACTTTTACCGGGTATCACGTTGTACGATATCGTAGGGTCTACTGTGAACACACTACCGTCTTTCGCGTTGACCGTAAAAGATCCATAATCCATCGTTTGTATGTATGTAGGGAACTCGTACACACTCTCTGTGATGGGGTTATAGAATACACGACCCGTCACAAGTGTCACATTGCTGACGCCTTTGCCGGTACCGTACAGGTTTACTTTAATGCCCTCGTGACCTGCGTCGATACGGGTACACGAAGCTGCCATGGCGATGGTCACTAGGATAGCGCCAACGCCAATCAAAATGATGCGTTTCATTTTATCTGGTTTGTTTGGTAATTTTTAAGAGGTATGCGCCGGCAAAGTAGTTGGCTGCTGCTAATATACACAGCAGCACTAAGCCTGTCCATACAGAAGCATCGCTGGCGGCGGAAATAAGGGAAAAGGTTTTACTGAACAACATCATGTCGACGGCCCCAGTAAGAGTGGTGTTAAGAACCAAAGGTATTTTTTCATTGTTTTTCCCGAAGGAAATTTATCGTGCTTATATATCATCAAATCTGGTGCCATTTCTAATTGCAACCCATAGAAAAAGCCCGGACAATTGTTTGTCCGGGCTTGCTATATAATAATAAGGTATAACTATTCTGCTTTCACACCCATCTCATCCAGGCGTTCTTTTACAAACGAGCCTAGCTCAGCAACATAAGCTGGTGAAAAGTCGAATTTGATACCAGCGGTTTGATACAGTTCCTTCAGCGTTTTGGTATAACCCAGCGAAAGTGCTTTCATATAGTTATCCAACGCCTGGTCTTTGTTTTGACGATACTGACGCCACATAGCTATGGCACCCAGTTGTGCGATACCGTATTCTATATAATAGAATGGTACTTCGAACAGGTGCAGTTGTTTTTGCCAGAAGTGCGCGCGGTAGTCTTCAAAGCCACTCCAGTCGGTAACACCGGTAGAGAATTCGTCGAGTATGCTCAACCATTGTTGTTTGCGTTGCTCAACGGTATGATTTGGCGTAGTATAGATCCAGTGCTGGAATTTATCGATAGTAGCAATCCATGGCAATACGCTGATGACACGTTCCAGTTCTTCCAATTGCGCGCGATGCAATTCGCCTTCGTTGCTGAAGAATACATTCCAGTGCTCCATAGAGAACAGCTCCATGCTCATGCTGGCCAGTTCTGCTATCTCCATCGGGTACTCTTTGAACGACGACAACGGCAGCGGGTGTGACAGGAACGAGTGTACTGCGTGACCGCCTTCGTGCATCATGGTGATCAAATCGCCCATAGTGCCGGCTGCGTTCATGAAGATGAAAGGCACGCCTGTTTCCGCCAGTGGGCAGTTGTAGCCGCCGGGCGCTTTGCCTTTACGGCTTTCCAGGTCAAGGCGGTTCATGTCTACCATGGTATTGATACAATCAGCGAAATAAGGGCGCAGATTGTTGAATACAGTTATCGTTTTATCTGCCAGTTCCTTACCGTTTTCGAACGGATGCAACGGCTGGGTACCTGCCGGTTCGGCATCGGTATCCCACGGGCGCAGTGTGTCAAGGCCTAACCTTTTTCTCCTGTGCTCTACCAGCATTTTCTGCAGCGGCAGTATGTGCTCGCGCACTGCATCGTGGAAGGCAAAACAATCATTAGGTGTATAGTCGAACCTGCCCAGCTCGCGGAATTTGTAATCGCGGTAATTCTCAAAGCCCGCATTGTCGGCTACTTTGCCGCGGCGTTCCACAAGTTTATTGAAGAGTTCGGTGAGTTGTTCCCTGTCTTGCAGGCGGCGTTCTGAGATTTTGCGGAACACAGTTTCGCGCAACGTGCGGTCGGGGTTTTGCAGGAACTTGGCTGCTTGCTGGAGCGTGTACTCCTTATCATTCAGCATAATCGTCATCTTGCCGGATATCACACCATACTGTTGAGCTAATACACTCATCTCCGCCTGTAAGGGTATGTTTTGTTCACGGTACAGGTCAACAGCATTTTTCACGCTGCGGAGGTAAGGGTAATACACCGCCTCGTCCAGCTCCTTCAGGTACGGCGAAGCCAACAGCTTTTTGTTCAGCTCAAAGAAGTATGGTTTCATCTTCGGCTCTATCTCAAGACAAAAATAGGTGAACGCCTGCTCGTACTCCTGGTTGGTGGTGTCGCAGGTCATTTTGATCTGGCGCCAGCTGGCGTCTTCGCTGATCACAGCTTCCAGTTCGCTGATATCAGACAGCCAGTCAGCAAGACCTTCCCTTGTGTGGATGGGACGATCTTTCAGCTCGTCAAAATATGGTTTCAATACTTCCCAGGTGGTAACGGTAAAGTCTTTTGGTAAGAATTTACGAGGTATTGGTGCAATTGTCTCGTTCATATATATGGTTGTTGCGTTTGCAAAATACAGCTGCGACTAATGTGTTGTGTATAATAATTAATAATAGGAGATTATTGAATTGTCATTATTTATTATATAAATAAACTATGTATGTTAATTGTCTACTGCCAAAATGATGATTTTTGGCTGCCTAATATGATAAAATATATCATAAATACTGACAGTCAACATAATTGATTTTTTATACAATATGTATATCTTTTAATATTTAAAAAAACTACAAGCCAGTCAGGAAAACCATTTTTTTCCTAGCCGGGGGATTGCTACATTTGTATCAAGTTGTGAATTTAATGGGTTAGTAAGTAAGAGCCGCCGGATTCTTCCAGTGGCTCTTTTTCATTTCTGCTATCTTTAAAACAATTATGCCCAAAACAAAATCTGCTTACTTCTGCCAGCAATGCGGATACGAATCTCCTAAGTGGAATGGAAAATGTCCTTCGTGTGGTGCATGGAATTCATTTGTTGAAGAACTGGTGCAGCGTGATGATAAAACGAAGATAGAAACGATATGGAACGACGGTGCGAAGGAGCAACAGAAAGCACACAAGCTTTCCGAACTCGTTACTACACAAGAACAAAGAATAGCAACACCCGATAGTGAATTGAACCGTGTGTTGGGTGGTGGTTTGGTTGCAGGTTCTGTAGTGCTTGTGGCTGGTGAGCCAGGCATCGGTAAGTCAACATTGTTCTTGCAATGCGCGCTGCTATGGAAGAACCTGCGTGTGATGTATGTATCGGGAGAGGAGAGCGCTAACCAGATAAAACTTAGAGCACAACGTATAGGAATACAAAACGATAACCTGTATTTACTCACGGCTACAGATACACATACGCTGTTCCAGGAAGTGAAGAAAGTGCAGCCGCAATTGCTGATTGTGGATTCGATACAAACACTCGAATCACCGTTCGTGGAATCGCCGGCAGGTAGTGTGTCGCAAGTGCGCGAAAGCGCGGCTGAGTTGCAGCGATTTGCCAAGGCAACTAACATACCTGTTTGTATAATAGGTCATATCACCAAAGAGGGATCGATAGCTGGACCCAAAGTGTTGGAGCATATGGTAGACTGCGTGTTGCAATTTGAAGGCGACCGTCATTATGCCTACCGCATACTGCGTACCACCAAAAACAGGTTCGGCTCTACTTCGGAGTTGGGCATTTATGAAATGGTGACACGTGGTATGAGGCCTGTGACCAATCCATCCGAAATATTATTGTCGCAGCATGAAGAACCGTTGAGCGGTGTAGCGATAGCTGCCGCTATGGAAGGTCTTCGTCCGCTAATGATAGAAGTGCAAGCCCTGGTAACACAGGCAGTGTATGGCACGCCGCAGCGCACAGTGAGCGGTATAGACCTGCGCAGGTTACAGTTATTGCTGGCGGTTCTCGAAAAACGTGGCGGTTTCCACTTTGGTACGCGCGATGTGTTTGTGAACATAGCCGGTGGGCTGAAAATTGAAGATCCCGCAATAGAACTGGCAGTAGTATGTTCGTTGCTATCGTCTTACGAAGACAAAGCTTTACCATCTAACATTTGCTTTGTGGGCGAAATAGGTCTATCAGGCGAGATAAGGGCAGTGAACCGTATTGATCAGCGGATAGCTGAGGCCGATAAGCTGGGGCTGGACGCCATTTTCATACCCAAAGTCAATGCCAAAGGCCTGGATAAGAAAAATTACAAGATCGAAATAAAAACTGCCAATAAGGTGGAGGATATTTACCGCCTGTTGTTTTAAAATGATCCGGCAAATAGTGAAAGGATTGGGCCATTTGGTGTACCCGCGCTTATGTATGGGTTGCAATAAGTCTCTGCTTGAGGAAGAAGATATATTGTGTTTGAATTGTAACGTATATAACATACCCCGCACAGCCTACCATCACATTGCCGAAAACGAAACTGCGATGCGTTTTGCCGGCCGGGTGCCGGTCCAAAAAGGTACCTCATTTGCCTATTTCACCAACGAAGGTTTGTTGCAACACCTGCTGCACGAACTGAAATACAACGACCGCGAGGATATAGGTTTATACCTGGGTAAACAACTGGGATACGATCTCAAACAGACAGACTGGGCGGCTTCTATAGATGCGATAGTGCCCGTACCGCTGAACTCGGAAAAGGAAAAACTGCGCGGTTATAATCAGAGCCAGCGCATAGCCGAAGGAGTGAGTAGTGTCTTAGGTTTGCCGGTATTGGCTGATGTCATTGAGCGTGTACGGAATACCGAAAGCCAGACGCAGAAAAGCCGTGAAGAGCGTATCGAAAACATGAAAGATGCATTTGCCATCAAGTCGCCCAAAGAAATTGAAGGCAAACACCTGCTGTTGCTGGATGATGTGCTCACCACCGGCGCTACTATAGAAGCCTGTGCGCTGGCACTGCTTACAGTTCCGGGCGTGACCATCAGTGTTACCACTATAGGGGTCGCCAGCTAAAAAATCCTGATTTTTTGCCTTTATGGCCAGCCGTATTGCTTTTTAGGGTTATTAGAGGTAATTTGATGGCTGATTTTACAAATCATCTCTTATGAAGAAACATGTTTTGATCGCTACTACGCTAGCGCTTTCATCGGCCATGTCTTATGGTGCAGGTTATCAATTGAACCTGCAGGGCCTGAGGCAAATAGCCATGGGTGGTAGCGGTACAGCAGTACCCTGGGATATGTCGACCATTTTTTACAATCCCGGCGGTATGACAGCTATGGACCATTGGCAGATATACGCGGGTGCAGCTTTCGTGACGCCACACACCAAATACGTTGAGTCAACAGGTACATACGAAGCAGAAACTCAGTCGCAGACTTTTGTTCCTTTCAGCATCTATGCTGGCGGTCCTACCTCGTGGAGGAGCCCGGTAAGTATCGGCGTAGGCATCTACACACCATTTGGCAACGGTGTAAAATGGGATGATAACTGGAGAGGTCGTTACGTATCACAGGAAGCAAATCTGCATACGGTATTTATCCAGCCAACTGTTAGCTATAAGTTCAGCGAAGTAGTTTCAGCGGGCATCGGTTTGATATATGCAACAGGACGTATGGAGCTTCGTCGCGCAGTGCCGATAGCGGATGAGAACAATGTTGACAGCCGTGTAGAACTAGCGGGCAACGGTCATGGCTTCGGTTTTAATGCCGGTGTGCATATCAACGCTTCAGAAAAAGTACAAGTTGGTTTCAATTTCCGATCGAAAGTGAATATGGACGTGGACAGGGGCTATGCATCTTTCACTGTACCTCAATCACTGCAAACAGCATTCCCTTACACTGCATTCAGCTCTAGCCTGCCGATGCCGATGGTGACCAGCCTTGGTGTTGGATATGCAGTGAACGAGTGCCTGACGCTGCAGGGTGATATCAATATCGTTGGCTGGAGCGCTTTTGACAATTTAGATATCAATTACGAGAACAATACTCCTCAGTTACAAGATCAAAGCTCGGTACGCAACTACCGCAATACTGTATCGGTACGCGTAGGTGGGCACTATACAGTAAGCGACCGCGTTGCGGTGATGGCTGGTGCTGCTTATGACCCGACACCTGTACGCGATGGGTATGTAACGCCTGAGTTGCCGGATGCTAACCGCGGCATATTGTCGGCTGGACTTACTTACAAGCCTTTTGAAAGGTGGACGGTAATGGGTGCACTTGAATTTGCTTCATCTGTCAATCGTCAATCAAGTTTCGATGAAGGTGGATTCTCTGGCAGGTATAAAACAAACGCATTTGTACCAGCAATAGGTGCTTCTTTTGATTTCTAACAAACGTATTCAAACAAGACAATGAAAAAGCTATATATCTTTTGTTTGGCGGTAAGCGGCCTGGCTGCATGTAAACCAAAACTGGAACCTGAGAAACCAGAGGCCGGCCAGCTGCAGCTGTCGCGATATCTTGCGGTTGGTAGTTCATTTACTGCGGGATTTTCTGATGGAACGCTTACCAAGACTGGGCAAAATTTTTCTTTCCCCAATATGCTGGCTGAGCAATTTGGCCTGGTAGGTGGAGGAGAATTCAAGCAACCGCTGCTGCCTGGAGACAACGGTTACCCTAATCCTAAATTGGTACTTGCCGCAAGACGTGGCCCTTGTGATACCAATACGAGCATAACTGCAGTTCGTTACACAGGTGCGCTTGATTCTTCCAACAGCTCTAACAGCGTAGCAATAGGTGGTCCATATAATAACACAGGGATCCCCGGCATACGAGCCGTCGATTATATCAAATCCGGTTATGCATCTGAACCATCGGGCAATCGTTTCGCACGCAGGTTTTTTGCCAACCTTGGCGCCCGCCCGATAGATGAAGTAACGCGCGTTAATTCTACCTTCTTCTCTTTGTGGATAGGTAGCGAAGATGTGCTGGGCTATGCAACCGGTGGTGGTAAAGAATCAGCTATACAGTTGTCAGGAGTTACCGAATTTGCCGCTGCTTACGACAGCGTTGTAACCAACCTGGTTAAAAAAGGTGCAAAAGGTGTTGCAATGAATATTCCTGATATCACCTCTATGCCATTCTTTACTACGATACCTGGTAAATTTGTTAACCTGACCCGCAGGCAGGCAGATGATCTGAACGCAACGAATACAATGACGTTTGTACGTTTTAATGAAGGCGCTAACTATCCGGTGATACAGGATGGTGCTGATCTTCGTTTATTGGTAGAGGGTGAAATGGTGTTGCTCTCGCTGCCGATGGATTCAGTAAAATGTGCAGGCTGGGGTACTAAAAAGCCAATACCCGGGAACTATGTGCTGACGCTTGCTGAGATCGCTGCCGCCCAAAAAGCGACAGATGATTTCAATGTCATCATTAATACTGTGAATAAGGCAAAGAACATCGCTACTGTCGATATGTTCGGTTATTTCAAAACGATACAATCGGGTGTTGCGTTCAATGGCATCAGCTATAACGCAAACTTTATTAACGGTTCATTCTTCTCATTAGATGGTATTCATCCTTCAGCCCGTGGTTATGCGCTGGTGGCAAACGCGATCATCCGGGAGATAAACCTTTTCTACGGCGCGAAAATATCATCGGTGGATGCAAACAAATTCCCTGGCGTTAAATTCCCTTAATAGCAACTTATAGAAATCAAAAGGCCGGCAATTTGCCGGCCTTTTTTATGGTCAGTAAGTACTTCTTGCCTATTGAGAAGGTCTGTAGACATTAGAGCTACCGTCAACTACGGTGATCTTTTGTCTGAAAGCATTTCTTGGGTTTTGATAGAATGGTACAGTGCGGCTGTCGATATACACGTTTTCCAACGGACGAATATCTGAAAGGCCATTAGTAAGGCGAAGAACACCGCAATAGGCAGCGTCCAGTTCCTGCAACCGCGTGCATCCGGCTATTGATTCCGGTATTTCATTTATTCTATTGCGACCAATATAAAGGAAACGGAGTGAACGCAGTTTGCCAAAATTGTGGGGCAGGGTTTCGATCATGTTGCTACCTATATCCAACGTTTCTAGTTTTGCCAGCTGTGTGATGTCGTCGGGCAGAATGGTCAGATCGTTGAACGAAAGACGTAGTATCTCCAATTTTGAGAGCCTGCCAATAGCGGTCGGAACGCTGACTAAATGATTACCTGAGGCGCTGAATTCGCGCAGGTTTTGCAAGTTGCCTATAGCTTCAGGAAGCGTGGTCAGTTTGTTATAGCTCAGTGAGAGTTCTTCCAGCTTTTCCAGTTTGCCAATATCATCGGGCACCGACTCAAGCTTGTTGCGGAGAAGAATGAGTTTCTTGAGGTTTTTGCACTTGTATAACGAAGGTGGTAAAGAACGAATATTATTGTTGCTCAAAACAAGTTCCTCAAGACGAGGGAATTTATCTAATATATCAGGAATACTGTCGGTGCTGCTAAAACGAATTTTGATCGCTCTTACCTGGCTCCTGTCGGCCAGGGCTTCGTCCCAATTATTATATACACCGCCGGCCATAGCCGCAATGCACGATAGCATCATAGCTACCAATAGGTATAATCTGTGGAGCATGGTTGACGCGGTTTGGTTCATTATAAATTTACGAAATAGATGGAATAGAATTGTCAGCGTCCTGTAATCAGCTGGCGTAATTTAACACAAACAAAAAAGGCCGACGAAAGCCGGCCTTTTCAATATTATTCAGTCACTTATTGACGAGTGAATTTGCGGGTTCCAACTACTCGACCCTGTGCATCCGTAAGACGGATAAAGTAAATGCCAGCAGGCACGTTCTGGATATCAAGTTTTGCACTGTTAGAGGCAGAAACTTTGTAAACAGTCAGCGCTTTGCCGATCATATTGTATAACGTGATGTAATTAATCCCGGTATTAGCGTTAAACTTAACGTTCAGTTCGTCGCGTGCAGGGTTAGGGTAAACACTTATACCATCCGTAGTCCTGTTTACAGAATTAACCGACGTAGGGAACTTCTCAACAACAAAAGTCATTGTGTCTGTGTAAGTGCCATCTGACACACTAACCGAGAAATCGTAGCTTCCTTGAACGACAGAAGTAAAGTCCATAGACATTTTAAATGGCATGGTTCCACTTGCTGGTATCGGAGAGCTCGTTTGAGTTGTGCCGTTTAGAATGTTGGTGCCATAGCACAATACATTATCGCAAAGCCCGAAACCGGTCTCCCACGAAGTTGGAAGGCTTTCCGAAATTATTTTCCAGGTAAGGCTAAGCTGGCCTGTAGTTTCATTCTTAATATCGTTGTGTACATCTTCAGTGCCATACCCTTGAACGGCGTACTTCACGGTATCCTTAGGAAAACTGAAAGTTGCCTGAGCAAAGCTGCTTTCTGACGCAGCTATAGTGAACAAACTTAATCCAACAAGTAAAAATTTCTTCATGTTACAATATTTCTCGTGTGCAAAATAACAAAATATTAATTGTCATCCAAATGGTTGGAAAAATTATGACTTGTTAAAATTATTATTGGCAATACCGTGACAGGGGTGAAGTACGTTTATTTCGTACATTGCTGCATATAAGCGTTTTTAATAGAATATGAAATTTGATAATATCAAGGCTGGGCTGAAAAGGGTTAAGGGTTTTTCTATAGGTGTTGTATCAGCGGTAGTTATTATGTTGTTTTTGCAGGCCAAAACAACAGATTCGTACTTCGAAATATCTAAAAACCTCGACATTTTTACCACCATATTTAAAGAACTGAATACGTTTTACGTAGATCCTATTGAACCTGGAAAATTGGTAAAAACCGGCATTGATGCGATGCTGGAGGACCTTGACCCGTATACCAATTATATTACAGAATCAGATATTGAAGAATATGAGTTCCAGACAACCGGCAAATACGGCGGTATTGGCGCTACTATGAGGAAAAAAGATGATGCGATCATTGTGGGTGATGTGCATGAAGCCGGCCCGGCCCAGAAAGCTGGTGTACACCCTGGCGATCAACTGTTAATGATCGATAGCCACGTAATTAAAGGCAAAAACACGGACGATATCAGCGTATTGCTGAAAGGTAGCCCTGGTACTCAAGTAAGCCTG
The DNA here is from genome assembly GCF_029269745.1 of Polluticoccus soli. Taxonomy (NCBI): domain Bacteria; kingdom Pseudomonadati; phylum Bacteroidota; class Chitinophagia; order Chitinophagales; family Chitinophagaceae; genus Polluticoccus; species Polluticoccus soli. The sequence continues at coordinate 1,891,535 of NZ_JARJHT010000001.1, forward strand.
AAAGTCAAAGACGCTTATACCGGGCAGGAATCAGTAAAGATCGTTACTCGGGGCGAAATTGAAGTTTCGAGCGTGCCTTTTGCCGGACTGGTTGGTCCCGCTAATAATATTGCATACGTGAGGCTGACCCAGTTCACTCCCGGCTGCAGCAGGCTGGTACGCAGCGCGCTGGACAGCCTGAAAAAAGCACAACCTAACCTGAAAGGTGTGGTAATGGATCTGCGCAATAACCCCGGCGGCCTGCTGGATGAAGCTGTAAGCATCTGTAACCTGTTTGTAGACAGGGGACAGTTGGTAGTGAGCACCAAAGGCAAAATGCCTGAGTGGGACAAAGATTTTAACACGATGGGTGCGCCATGGGATACCAAAATACCACTGACTGTACTGGTGAATAGTTCGTCTGCGTCGGCATCTGAAATTGTTGCGGGCACTACACAAGATCTTGATCGTGGTGTTGTGATTGGGGAGCGTTCTTATGGTAAAGGACTGGTACAAGTAACTAGACCACTCGGCTACAATGCCCGTCTCAAACTGACCACAGCGAAATATTACACGCCGAGCGGTCGTTGTATACAAGCGGTAGATTATGCCTCGCGCAACCCTGACGGTAGTGTTGGCAAGATACCCGATTCGTTGAAAAAAGAATTCAGGACCAAAAGCGGTAGGAAAGTATTGAGCGGCGGCGGTGTGGAGCCCGATGTGAATGTAGAGGACGAACCTTACAGTAAACTGGCTATTGCGCTGTATACGAAGAACTACATGTTTGACTATGCAACACAGTATGCCACTACGCATAAAACGATCGCCCCTGCGGGTGCGTTCGCTCTGTCGAAAGACGACTTCAATGAGTTTGCAAAATGGCTGGGTAATAAGGACTATTCTTACAAATCAGAAACCGAAATAGCACTCGACTCGCTGAAAGAAGTAGCGGTGCGCGAAAAATATTTCGAGGCAATGAAACCGGAATATGCAGCGGTGCAAAACAAATTGACCCACGATAAAAAGCAGGATCTGATGAAGCACCAGGATGAAATATCCCGCTTCCTAGAGAACGAGATCATATCAAGATACTACTTCCTGAGGGGACGCATAGAGCATAGCCTTAGATCAGACGACGACCTGAAAAAGGCAATTGCACTTATAGAACAGCCAACACAATACCAGGCTTTGTTGGTGCCACGCAAGGCCAACTAATGTTGTTTCCATTGTTGCAGTGCTTCAGCAAGCTTACGGTCGTTGCTGAGGCGCGGCACTTTATTCTGTCCACCAAGTTTGCCGATAGAGCGCATATACTCGATAAAAGCATTTTTACTGAGTGGCGTGATCTTGAGCGGTTGTAAAATGCCGCCAGTGATCAGGTCGTTGTAGTAAATATTCTTTTTGCGCAGGCTGTCGTCAATTGTTTTAGCAAATGCATCCAGGTCGGCTGGTGTATGCTCAAATGAAACAAACCATTCGTGGTAAGGCAATTCTCCCCGGGTTTGTATCTGTGGCGCTACCGTGAACTCGATGATGTGTGCATGGTGTTGTTTGGATGCCTGCAGCATAGCATGCTCCACTTCTTCGCCAATAACGTGTTCGCCAAAGGCGGAGATGAAATGCTTGATGCGGCCCGTTACCACGATGCGGTAAGGGTCTGTGCTTACGAAGCGAACGGTATCGCCAATGTTGTAACCCCAGAGTCCGGCATTGCTGTTGATGATGAGCGCATAATTCTCGCCCACCTTTACATCTGCCAGCGATAGGCGGGTAGGATTCTCGTTAAATATTTCACCTGCCGGAATGAACTCGAAGAAGATGCCTGAGTTGGTGTTGAGCAACAATCCTTCTTTATCTAATGTATCCTGGAAGGCAAAGAAGCCTTCTGATGCGGGGAAAGTTTCTACTGTATCTATATGGCCGCCGATGGTTTCGAACAGCTTCGATTTATACGGTTCGAAGTTCACGCCACCGTGTACGATCACCTGCAGGTTGGGGAACAGGTTTTTGATCTTTTCACCGCTGCGTTGCTGCAACCAGTCGAAATACATCTGCACCCATGGTGGTATGCCGCTGATGAGCGACATGTCTTTATTAATAGTCTCTTCTACGATCTTACCCAGCTTGGTTTCCCAGTCCTCAATGCAATTGGTCTCGTACGAAGGCAACTGGTTGCCCCGCAGATAACCAGGCACAAAATGATTGACAATGCCGCTAAGACGCCCGGTTGGAATGCCACCTACACGCTCCAGCACTGGCGAGCCCGACAGGAAGATCATCTTGCCACTGGCGAAAGCAGAATTGCCGCTTTCGGACATATAACATAATAATGCATCGCGTGCGGTGTTGATATGGTTAGGGATCGAATCTTTTGTAATAGGTATATACTTTGCCCCGCTGGTAGTGCCCGACGTTTTGGCAAAGTACATAGGCTTGCCTTTCCACAACACATTCTGGTTACCATCCTTTATCTGGTCGATATAGGGACGGAACGCTTCATAATCGCGGATGGGCACGGCCTGTGTATAGGCGGTGTGGTCTTTGACCTGGTCTAACTTATGATCTTTACCGAATGTGGTTGCGGAGCCTGTTTTTAGCAGCTGTTGCAATATTGCCTGCTGGTCCTGCACGGCGGTTGCCATATTCTTTTTTATTCTGCTGGAAACGATAGCAGCGTATGGCTTGGCAAGAAAAGATTTGATCTTCATTCGCTCTTATTGCGGGGCAGTAAAGGTATAATTAATTGATACCTTTGTACAGATAAATAAAAGGATAATAATAACCGACAGTTGGTGAGCTATATTTTAGCAAAAAGCAGGACTGGCACGGTTTATACAGCTGAGTTACTGGTATGGAGTATCAAATTTTATAAATTTGCCATTTTTATTTGCTGAAATAGAAAAAACTACCTTAACTTTGCGCCAAATTATTTTAGGAGCGTCATGTTTGCGATAGTAAGTATAGCAGGTCAACAATTCAAGGTTCGTAAAAACGACGAATTGTTTGTTCATCGCCTCGAGGGAAATGCAGGCGATAAGATCGAGTTTTCAGATGTACTGATGACCGGTAATGAGGGTAATATCAAATTTGCTGGTTCAGCAAAGGTTCAGGCTGAGATCATTGATCACCTGAAGGGCGATAAGGTTATCGTTTTCAAGAAGAAACGCCGCAAGGGCTATCAGAAATCGAATGGCCACCGCCAGTATCTGACCAAGATCAAAATAAATGATATTGCTTAATTTATTTTTTGTAAATTCGTAAATAGTATAATAGACAATGGCACATAAAAAAGGTGAAGGTAGTGTAAAGAACGGCCGGGACTCGCAAAGTAAGCGTCTTGGTGTTAAGATCTACGGTGGCCAGCCTGCTATTTCAGGCAACATCATCGTACGTCAGCGTGGCACTGTGTACCATCCAGGTAACAACGTAGGTCTGGGTAAAGATTTCACGATCTTTGCATTGACTGATGGTATCGTTGAGTTCCGCAAAACACGTACTAAGACATTAGTATCAGTAAAAGAAGTATCAGCAATCGCCGAAGCCTAACCCCTTCTGCGATTTTGCCATAAGGTTTTTGTTCAACCCTTAAATTCACAATGTATGGCAACAGCAAAAAAAGCCGCGGGAGCGGTAAAAAAAGCAGTCGTTAAAAAGGCTGTGAAAAAAGCAGCCGTTAAAAAGGCTGTAAAAAAAGCAGTCGTTAAAAAGGCTGCGAAAAAAGCAGTGAAAAAAGCAGTCGTTAAAAAGGCTGTGAAAAAAGCAGCCGCTAAAAAGGCTGTAAAAAAAGCAGTCGTTAAAAAGGCTGTAAAAAAAGCGGCCGTTAAAAAGGCAGCTCCTAAAAAGAATGCTGCGCCTAGAAAGGCAGCCGCTAGTAAAAAGAAATAATCCTTTTTTCAGCGAATTTAAAAGAGACTGCATTTTTTGCGGTCTCTTTTGTTTTTGTGCAATCTTCTTTAATCTGCGTCTAATGTTTTAACGCAGAGTTTTTTATACTTAATCTGCTAAGTTTGCAACCGCTAATAACAGCTTAATGAATTCCGAAGAAAGAAACAGCTCCAGCCGGAGCATGCAGCAATTTAGGGCCTCGTTGCACATTGGTATGGGTGTATTTTACATTGTGGCCGGTGCGTTGGTATTGTATGTCAAACACTTTGGTGCTATGGAGTTGCCCTCCGCACTTGCCTATAGCCTCGGTGCGCTGATGCTGGTTTATGGCGTCTTCAGGATATGGCGTGGCGTGATGGATATGCGTCATCTGCCGAAGCGCGATATGAACCGGGACTTTCCCAGCCTCAGCAATAAGAAGAGTGAGAATTGACAGTAAAATGACGTGCTGTTAATTTAATGTTACAATAGAAAATTTCACCATTCGTTATTGAAAATAATGAGTAAAATTGCAGCCCCGATGGGAAGGCTTTATAAGATATTACCCGTAGTTCTCGCTCTTCATTTATCTGCTTGCACCGATAATGAAAAGAATAAACCTACTGATACGCTGACAACCGGTAACATAGAGATATCAGTTGACGAAACATATAAGCCCATCATTGAAGAACACCTCAAGGTTTTCGACAGCAGTTTTCCTGATGGACATATCACAGCGCATTACAAGCCCGAGTCTGAATGTATCAAAGACTTCATGGATGGTAAGGCGAGGCTGATATTGGTAACAAGAGATCTTTCGAAAAATGAGCGCGAGGTACTCGAGGCAAATAAAGTAGTGGCTACTGCGCTGCCCGTTGCTAAAGATGCCGTTGCCGTGATACTAAATAAAGACGTGGTGGACACGATGCTTGACGTAAGTGCCATACGCGGTATACTCACCGGTGTTTACTCGAAGAAATACACCGTAGTGTTCGATCACCAGGGCTCCAGCACTGTAAGGTATATGATGGACTCACTGATACCAGGCGAGAAACTGGGTTCCGGTGTGTTTGCTGCTAAAAGTAACGAAGAAGTGATAGCTTATGTGGCAAAGAACCCGGATGCGATCGGTTTCATTGGCGTGAGTTATGTAAGTGATTTTTCAGACCCCGAGGGTCTGGCATTCATCAACAACGTAAAGATCGCGTCGATATGGCACGACTCGCTACGCGAAGCCTTCAAACCCTACCAGGCTTACATAGCGCAGGGATCATACCCGATGACGCGCAGCCTGTACTACATTAACCGCGAAACATACCCCGGTCTTGGAACCGGTTTTGCCAACTTCCTTTCAAAAGAAAGAGGACAACTGATATTTAAACAAGCAAGATTATTCCCGCTGCGTAGCAACATAGTATTGAGAGAGGCAGAGGTAAATCGTTAAACCTTAACAATAATTAACTATCTATAGTATACATATTGCATTACCGATTAAAAGTATGATTACAACAATGAAAAAACAGGTCTTAATGATGGCTGCAGTAGCGTTCACCGTTTCAGTGAGTGCGCAGTCGTTACAGGAAGGGATCAAGATGTACCACTACGAGCGCTATGAAAGTGCAAAGAAACAACTTACAACTCTTGCGGCAACTGACCCGGTGGCCAACTACTACCTGGGCCTTTCCGAATTGAAGAGTGGTAATGTTGACAACGCAGCTACGATCTTCTCTAAATATCCGGAGAACTACGCAAATATTGCAGGTACTGCGATGGTAAACTTTGCAAAAGGTAAAACATCAGAAGGTACCCAGATAGCACAGGGCCTTGCTGCGAAAGCAAAAAAGAAAGAATGGGAACAGTTGAAATTTGCAGCAGATGCGATCACCAACTCTCCTAACAGCAATAAACAACTGGCGATAGATTGGTACAAAGAAGTGTTGGCCCGTAATGGCAACAACGCAACTTCTGAACTGCTGATCGCTATGGGTGATGCTTACCAGGAAATACCAGGTGGCGGTGGCCAGGCACAAACCAGCTACGAAAAAGCTTCTGAAAAAGATGCTAAGAACTCACTGGCATTTTCTCGCCAGGGTAAGCTGTGGTACGATGCCCGCAACTACGATCTCGCACTGGGCACATGGAAAAAGGCTAGCGATGCTGATCCTGAAAACCCGCTACCTTACCGCGACCTCGCACAGGCTTATGCAGCTTCAGGTAAATATGACCTGGCACTGCAGAACGTAGAGAAATACTACGAGCGTTCTGATAAAACACTGGCAGATAAAGCAAGTTATGCTGACATCCTGTTCCTGTCTAAAAACTACGACAGGGCGGCGCAAATGGCGCAGGAGATCATCAATGCCGGTATGAACACACCACGTGTTTATGGTCTGCTCGGCTTTGCCCAGTACAACATGAAAGACTCTCTTTCTAAAGTAAATGCTATTAAGAATACCCGCGTGTATATCGAGAAGTACGACAAAAAAGTACCTGCTTCAGATTACATCACCTTTGGTAGGATGTTCCTGACCACAAACCAGCCCGACTCAGCAGAAGTATACTTCAACAAAGCGCTGGCTTTGGATACAACTGGTGCTGCTAAGATCGGTACGTATCGTGAGATCGCTGAAGCTTTCCGTGTTGGCAAGAACTGGAAGAAATCGGCTGAATGGTATACAAAGGTTATTGCGCTTCCTGAGGCCAATGCTACAGACTACTTCTGGGCAGGTGCCATGTACTACTACGACAATAACTACGCTGATGCAGGTAAGATGTTTGAGACAATGGAAACAAAATTCCCTGATCAACCATCAGCTACTTACTGGCGCGGTCGTGTAGCAGCAGCTATCGATAACGAAGCTAAGGAAGGTAAAGCCGAAGCTTTCTACACAAAATGGTTGGATAAAGTTGGCCCGACTTATGACAAGAAAGCTGACCTGATGCAAGCATATCAATACCTGTTCCTGCTGTCTTACAACAAGAACGATAAGGATGCGATGAAAAAATATCGTGACCTGATCCTTGCCATCGATCCCAAAAATGAGCTGGTAAAGCAAATAGATGCTGCAGCGAAGAAATCGTAATAATGTGTCAATGTATAGAAGCCGCCTTCGGGCGGCTTTTTTATTGCCTATAATGTTTGATTATGTGCGCTTTGGCAAATCAAGTGGCAGAATACTGCGTCCCGCATTGGTATTTGTGTAACTTTATTGCATGATCCCCGAATGGCAAAAAGGAATTGTTCGTAGCATAGAAGATGCAACGTATAACACCAGGCGTTACTGGATCGAGTTGCCGGGAACACAACGCTTTGATTTTAAGCCCGGCCAGTTCGTTACAATTGACCTGCCTATACACGAGCAGCGTAACAAACGTTGGCGCAGCTACAGCATTGCTTCAGCACCCGATGGTGGCAATGTCATTGAGCTGGTGATCGTACTGGTAGATGGCGGTTCAGGCAGCACTTATTTTTTTGAGCAGGTTAAGGTGGGGACGGAGCTGACGCTGCGTGGTCCTCATGGTGTGTTTGTTTTACCGGAGCCCATTGAGAAAGAGCTGTTCATGATCTGCACCGGAACCGGCATTGCGCCTTTCCGCAGCATGCTGCACTATATTCATGAAAACAAGCTGACATATTCAAAACTGCACCTCATTTTTGGCACGCGCACGCAGAAGGACTTGTTGTATGCCGACGAAATGCATGGATTTGAAAAGCTGCTTCCGTCATTCACTTATTATCCAACATTATCCAGGGAAGAGTGGGATGGCCTGAGAGGGTATGTTCATTCAGTGTATGAAGCGCTCTGCGAAAAAAAGCCTGACGCAGATTTTATGTTGTGCGGCTGGCGCAATATGATCGACGAAGCGAAGCATCGCATCCTGGACCTTGGCTACGATAAAAAGGCCATTCACCTGGAGCTGTATGGTTAAGCCATAACAGCTTTGCACATTATCCTAAATTTATTAAGAATCAGCACGTTTGAGCTCTTCGGATGGCATACTCTTTTTAGGGTATACTGTCCAATGTGTTGATCTGCTATGGAAATAAATAAGAGGGTAATTATTGTGTCTAATCGCTTGCCTGTGAAGATCAAGGAGCAGGACGGCGAGATGACCTATCACACCAGCGAAGGCGGACTGGCTACCGGGTTAGCCAGTATATATAAACAAAACAATAACTTATGGATAGGATGGCCCGGCGCGATAGTGGAAGACCGGGTCAAAACCAAGGTTGAAGAAGACCTGCAGCAAAAAAACCTGCTGCCGATCTTTTTGACGCAGCAGGAGATCAATGAGTTCTACGAAGGTTTCTCGAACGAGACCATCTGGCCGCTGTTCCATTATTTCCCCACTTATACAACGTACAATCCCCAATACTGGGAAAGCTATAAAGCAGTCAACCAAAAGTTTGCCGATGCAATATTAAAAGTTGCATCGAAAGACGATGTAATATGGATACACGACTACCAGTTGATGTTGGTGCCGCAAATGGTGCGCGACGTGCTGCCTGAAGTAAGTATCGGGTTCTTTCAACACATTCCGTTCCCGTCTTACGAGATCTTCAGGATACTACCCTGGCGCAAAGAATTGCTGCAAGGTGTTCTCGGCGCCGACGTACTGGGTTTCCATACCTACGACGATGTCCGCCACTTTCTGAGTGCCACCACGCGCATCCTTAATATAGATGGTATGGCCAACGAGCTGACCATCGGTAACCGTAAAGTGGCAGTGGATGCGTTCCCGATAAGTATCGATTATAAGAAATACCGCCAGATAGCGGAAGATAATATAACAAGACGCAACGAGCGCAAACTCAAACAGCTCATCAATCATAACAAGCTGGTGATCTCGATAGATAGGCTGGATTACAGCAAGGGTATTATTCACCGCCTGCGTGCTTATGAACTGTTCCTGCAAAAGCATCCTGAGTTACGAGGTAAAGTAACTATGATACAACTCGTTGTACCATCACGCGACAATGTGCCTCAGTACAAAGAGCTGAAAGAAGAAATGAACAGGATGGTGAGTGAGATAAATGGCCGCTTCAGCACACTGGGCTGGCAACCGATACAGCACTTCTATCGTTCATTCCCAATACACCTGCTCTCCGCGCTATATAAAGCTGCAGACGTTGCATTGGTAACACCCATGCGCGATGGGATGAACCTGGTGAGTAAAGAATACATCGCCAGCAAGATAGACCAGAAAGGAGTACTGGTGCTGAGCGAAACGGCCGGCGCATCGCGAGAGCTGTCTGACGCTGTTCTCGTGAATCCGAATGACATCTGGGAGTTTTCTGATAAAATATACAGCGCACTCAATATGCCTGAAGACGAACAGAAACGCCGTATGGCTGCCATGCAGCAAACCGTTGCCCGTTTCGACATCTTCAACTGGGTGAACAACTTTATGGATAAGCTGGCGGAAGTGAAGGCGCAGCAACAGGCTATGTACACTCGCCGCATCAATACCTCTATACAGCAAAAGATAGGCATACGCTACTATTACGGCCAGAAGCGACTCATCTTCCTGGATTATGATGGTACGCTGGTGCCTTTCCATAACCAGGTAGACGCCGCGATACCTGATAAAGATTTGCTGAGCATTCTGAAGAAGTTGAGCGAAGATCCGCACAATACTGTGGTTATTACCAGCGGCCGCGATTACAACACGCTGCAGGCATGGCTGGGGCATCTGCCATTGGATATGATAGCTGAACACGGTGCCTGGTACCGAGATCATGGTAAAGAATGGCGTAGCCGTCGCGATCTGAATAACGAATGGCGACATGAGATACACCGTGTAATGGATATGTACGCTCGTCGTACTCCTGGTGCATTCATTGAAGAAAAAAGCTTTTCGCTGGCATGGCACTACCGTAAGGTGGAAGAAGGCCTTGGCTCGCTGCGTGCGCACGAGCTGATGGCGGATATCAAACACTTTGTATCCGACCAGGGTCTGCAATTGCTGCAAGGCGATAAAGTAATAGAGATAAAAAGTATCACCGTAAACAAAGGCAAGGCTGCCAAACGCTGGCTGGAAAAAGACGATTACGATTTTGTGATGGCAATAGGCGATGACTATACCGATGAAGATACCTTCAAGGCTATGCCCGATGACGCGATCACGATCAAAGTAGGGAATAATGTTTCGGCAGCTACTTATTTTATGAGTTCGTACGCCGAAGTGCGCGCACTGCTGCATGAACTGTATATGGCCGAAAACATAGGCGACCAGCTACGCCGGGATGCCGGCATACTTAAAGAAGCGAGTTGACGTAGATGACAGATAAAAATGAAAGGCGCTGCAATTGCGGCGCCTTTATATTTTCAGAATAATTCTCTTTATAGAAATCCCGGTCTGTCGAGTTTCTTGGCAATACGATAAGCAGCGTTCATCAAACCCACGTGGCTATATGCCTGCGGAAAATTGCCCCACTGGCTGCCATCCGTTGCATCAACATCTTCACTAAGCAGTCCAAGGTGGTTGGTGAATTTCATCAGGCTGTTGAAATGCTCGATGGCTTCCTTAACACGGCCAACGCAAGCCAACGCCTCAACATACCAGAACGCAGTGATCAGGAAAGTAGTTTGCGGCTTGCCGAAATCGTCTTTGTGTAGGTATCGGTAAAACAGTCCGTGGTCTGCTTTCAGCTCTGCTTCTACGGCAGCAAGGTGGTCGCGCGCACGTTCCGAATGCGGATCGAGGTAGTGCATCATGATCAGCTGCAGCGTACTCGCATCCAGGTTTTTGGTGCCTATTGCTTGTGTATACACCTTGCGTTCAGGGTCGTAGCAAGCTTCTATCTTGTCTTTGGCTTTTTCGCGCAGGTCGTGTGCACGGTTAAGCAAATGTTCATCGCCTATGTGTCGAGCCATTTTCATAGCTGCCATGCAACCCGCCCACTGGAACAGGTTAGTATAACAGTGCTCCTGCGTAAAATGCCTGAACTCCCAGATGCCTGCATCAGGCTCATCTATTGTATGCTCTATCTTCTCCAGTATATCGCTGATCCATTTGGATGAATCATGACGCTCTTCGAAGATAAAGCGACGGTCAGTGTATAGCGGGAGCAATGAAAGCAATACTTGTCCGTACGTATCGTTCTGTATATGCTCCACTGCTTGGTTGCCCACGCGCACTGGTTTGTTGCCTTTGTAACCGTCAAGGTCTACAATAACCTCTACAAAGTCTGCCGTACCGGTGATCTTATACAACGGGTTATACCTACCATCTTCTTTCACCGCGACGTTTGCTATAAACTGGAAGTATTGTTCAGCTTCTTCGAAGTGACCGATATTGTTGAAGGCGTTCAAAATGTAATAAGCATCACGCAGCCAGCAGTAGCGGTAATCCCATGTACGTCCGCTGCCGTCAAACTCGGGCAGGCTGGTGGTGCTGGCGGCTATGATGGCACCAGTGTCTTCGTACTGGTGTATTTTCAGTGCCAGCGACGAACGTATCACCTGTTGCTGGTACATGTTGCCAATACCGGTATTCTTTATCCAGTGTCTCCAGTACGATACGGTGCGCATCAGGAAATCTTCGCAGGTAGTGATCAGTGGTGCCTCGAGAGGCAGGCCATAAGTCAGCACGAGGTATTTAGGCTCATTCAGCACGAAATACTGGCCGTTCATGATGTTGTTGAGCGATACATTCGAGGTTAGTCTCAAGGGGCGCTCCAAACCCGTAAACTCTATATGATTGCTGCCCTGTGTTGCGTCTACCCTCCGTTCACCATATTCGCCTACCGGCCTGCAAACCATCTTGATCCTCGGGTAGCCTACTACGGGTTCTACCTTGCGTATCACCATTAGCGGACGGAAGTAACGTTCATATAACTGGAACCTCGGTGCAAAATCGGTGATCCTGTATGTGCCGTCAGCGCATTCTACCTCGGTGGTCAGTACATTGGTGTTTTCGATATAGCGTTGTGTGGAAGAAAATTCACCTTCAGGGAGTATTGAAAATTCACCGCCTTTCTCCTTATCCAGCAGCCCACCAAAGATGAAACTGCTGTCAAACTTAGGCCAGCAAAGCCACGAGATGTTGGTGTCCTTGGAAACATGCGCCAGGTAGGCACAGTTGCCTATGATACCCGACTCATAAATATGTGCTTGCATATCAGCTGATTAGCGTAATCTAAAATCAGGACAGCAAAAAAAGGATGCCAGCTTTCTTACCTCAGCACCGAAATGTGCCAAAAACTGTAATAGTGTACGTAATTGTTGATCAGCAAAATGTTCTCCAGCTTCTTAGGCGCATGGTTTAGCACCATTGATTCAGGAAGATGATTTTGGTCTGCTGCGTGCATGATCATACCGAGGCCTAACGCACTCGCGGTGCCATATTCGCCTGACAAATGTTTGAATGCTGCCTGGCTGTTTTTGGCAAAAGTGGATTGTTGCAGCTTTTTGTAAAAAAGGGATGTTCGCTCATCGCCGCTTATGCCCAGCATTACGAGGTCGATGTCTTCCAGTTTTATGCTATTGCGGGATATGAACTCATTTACCTTATTCAACGCAACGGTTATGTCTTTGGTGACAAAAGCCGAAATGTCTTTGACGTGCAGGTTAAGGCCTTGCGGTCTTGTATCGGTTACGGTAAAAAACGCTACGCCTTCGCCGGCTATGCTGCCGGTTTCAGCACTTGCAAGTAATTCGGATGGGTTAGAATTTTCTACCCGGTATACTTTCGCATGTTGCAATACGGCCTGGCTGGTGTCAGTGAGTTCGTCGATGCCGCCTACCAGCATTTTTTCGCCGGGGTGTTCCCCCAGGTACAACTGCGCATTGATCATCGCATGCTCGAACGAATGACCGCGTTGTACATAAGTAAGGTTATGACCATTGCATCCTGTAAGCATGGCTATCGTGCCTGCAACAGTATTGTGTGTAGATTGTATAAAGGCGGTAGGCGTAAGCATTTGTTCGCCCTGCGAGACCATCTTTCGCAAAAAGTTGTCGGTATCCTCGAGGCAACCCATAGCCGTTCCCACTGAGATAGCATCAGGGCGTTCGATACCGCTTTGTTTCATACACTCCTTGGCCGCGGCAATTCCCATACGTACTGCTTTGCCCATCCTGCGCAGTTGCATAGGCGGTATTTCGCCTGTATAGTCAGGTTCTATGGCCAGTATCTTATCCGTCTCCTCGTTGCGTACAGCATTAGGAAAACCTTCAGTCCTGTTGTTGCCTGCTGCGCTGATAATACCCGTGCCTTTCAGATACAGATCCATGCTAGCTTTTTGAAAAAACGAGAGATGAACAATTGCCGCCAAACCCAAAAGAATTAGACAGCACGTGATTTATATCCTGTCCGGTCTGTAGTTCAGTTACAGGCTTCCAGCCGATGTCTTCCATTTGTGTTTGCCAACGCAGGTTGGGGTATATGATGCCATCGCGAATAGCGATGTAACTAAATACCGCTTCAACGGCGCCCGCGGCTCCGAGTGTATGCCCGGTATACGCTTTGGTCGATGATGCCTTTGGCAGGTATCCATCAAACACGGCTTCTATTGCCTTTCCTTCAGAGCTGTCGTTATTAGCAGTGCCTGTGCCGTGCAGGTTGATGTAGTCTATGTCCTTTGGCGAGATGCCTGCGGTTTTCATCGCATTCTGCATCGCCAGCTTGTTGCCGGTACCTTCAGGCGAAGAGGCCGTCTGGTGGTAAGCATCATTATTGTTTGCGTAACCGCTGACCGTGCACACTGCCGTAGCACCACATTGCTTCATGGCCTTTTCACTCATCATCACGATGTAGGCTGCGCCTTCGCCAAGGTTCAGACCGCGCCTGTTATTGTCAAATGGCTGGCAGGGTTGCCTGTCTAGTATCATCAGCGTATTAAAACCATTCAGTGTAAAGCGTGAAAGGCTGTCGGCACCACCGGCTACGGCAACATCTATCATACCGTTCTGAATCATTTGCGCGGCCATCATGATGCTGTTGGCTGATGAAGAACACGCAGTGCTCACGGTGGTCATGAAATCATTGAAGCCAAAAAGCGCAGCTACGATCTCTGTTACCGCGCCACATTCATGATTCTCCAGCTTAGAGAAATCAACATCGTTTCGGTCTTTCTGAAACTGGCCATAATAATTCTCGGTCAGGTCCATACCGCCAACGGTATTGGCAGAGAAGAATCCTACACGCAACCCCTGCACCTTGTCTTTGAACGGAGCCCAGGCTTCTTTTACAGCAACGGCGCTCAGCAATGCTGTACGTGGCCATTGCTCGCCAGCTCCTGTAAGTGCGGCAAGTTCTTTATTGGAAAGTTTTACCTCTGCGACGGGTATCTCGTCGCGCCAGTGTGTTTGAAGGAATTCCGGTTTGCCGATGTTGCTGCGTCCTTCTACCAGCGACGCTTTACACGACTCAGTATCATTACCGATAGCAGTGATGATACCGGTACCAACAACATAGGCTTTTGCTCTCATCGAATGTACGTGGTGGTTTTAGATGCGAAGATAACATCTGAAACCGGTGCTTTTTTTCGGTTGTCTGATCGTCCGTCTGCGGTTCCTCTTGGGGCAGGTTCTTCATCTGCCTGGGGGCAATTTGCAGGGACGGTCAATAAAAATACTGTTTCCTGTTCACGTACATGGTCCAACTTCTGGCGTACAGCTCTCAAACGCCAGGGTTTGATCAGTTGCAGTCTTGTGTGCTCCAAATCTGTTGTTTTAGCGTTTATATATTTCCTGCATTGCAGCTGCAGAAAACTCAATGCCTTGCTTTCCTTTTTCTATCCAAAACATGCAAACATCATTGACATTTGCTGTTGCATCTACCCAGCCGCAAAGACATGCATCCATGCCCCTGTTATTGAGTAGATCGTTCACCCAGAACTGCAGTTCGCCTGTGTCGAATGTATCGCTTACCAGGCAAAGCTGCTCGCCCTTGAAACCATGCCTGATGCAAATCTCGCCAAGCATGATGTTAGGTAAGGTGTACACAAATAACGCAGGACTCGGAATAGTGGCCAAACTTTGCAGATATTTTTTATCCACATCTAAACACCCGTGCGACGTCATGAGCACGACTGCAACTTTGGTTTTATCCAGTCCTTCATACAAGAAACCTTGTTCGGAAGAAAGAAGAAATTCGGCACCGAGCCAGGCCCATTTACAGAGTATATCCATCTTGAAAAACTTGAGATAGTTATACTGCTGTTGCTGGTAGAACAGTGCGGGATCCACAGGGCCTGATGGCTGATCAAAGGTTAGCACCGGAACATTGTTCCGGTGTGCTAACTCATTGTTAATGTGTGTCCAGTGACTGATGGCCAGGTTCAAATGCTATAGATTTTTTCAGCGCAAACAGGAATTACATGGAAGTTTTTGTAGCTGTCAGGTAGCGCGAAAGTGTTCTGATATTTTTCTCGTGGTTTTTCACGAATGGATTGCTTTCATCCCATACATAACCGGCCAGTACCGAGCATATCTGCGACATGATCTCAGGGTTCCTGTTCTCGGCAAAAAATATGTTGAAAAGTGTTCCGTCGTACCATCCGTTCACATAGGTGCGGAATACGTCTACACCTGTCATCATCTTCTTCATGTAGTCATTCTCCCAATCAGGTTGTTCGCCGTTCAACTGGCGTACTACCATGTTGGCAGCAAGTTGCGCGCTCACTGATGCCAGTGTAACACCCGAAGAGAATACAGGATCTAGGAATTCTGTTACGTTGCCGGTAAGCACAAAGCCTTTACCGTAGAAAGTTGAAGTAGTAGCGCTCCAGCTTTGCAGTGATCTTGGTTCGCCCCAAACCATCTCCGATTCATCGAAGCGTACTGCCAGTTCAGGTTGTGCATTGAGCAGCGCCCTGAATTGTTCTTTTATATCGCCCGGAAATTTCTCGAAGAATTCAGGATCGCCCACGTAGCCAACCGATGTGTTGCCATTAGAGAATGGGATCACCCATATCCACGTTTTAGGATCGTGAACGAAAACAGTAATGCGGTTAGGTTCAACAGCCTCGCTACGTTTGGGGTCTGTCATGTGACAGAACACCGTTTTGCGCGGAGACTGTGTAGATGGTTTGTCGAGGCCAAACAGGCGCGGTATCACGCGGCCATAACCGCTCCCATCTACAATGAATTTAGCTTGTATCGTTTCTTCTTTACCATCCTTTACAACAGTAGTAATAGAATGATCGTCGAATATCTTGATGTCGGTTACTTCAGTTTCGTAATGTAATGGAATGCCCATTTTTTCACATTCATCTGCGAGCACTTTATCAAACTCTGAACGGGGCACCTGCCATGTCCAGTTCCACCCCGGGGTAAACTGCTGATTGAAATTGAAATCGCAGACCTGGTCGCCCATCACGAACTTGGCGCCATCTTTTTGCTGAAACTTTTTTGCTTTCACCGCGTCGAGGAATTTTGCTTCTTCGAGCGCTTCCATGCAGCGCGGCAGCAGGCTTTCTCCGATCACAAAACGTGGGAACAATTGCTTTTCTACTATTTGGACATCCAGTCCCTTCTGGTGCATAATAGATGCGGCAATAGTGCCCGAAGGGCCCGCGCCGATCACTAACACGTCTACTTGCTTCTTGATACTCATAAAAAATGATACGTTACGGAGTAACTATAATGTGTGGTTTATTTTTTTCTTAACTCGAGGATAGTGTGGCTCAGTCCGACATTGTCTGTGATGTTCACAACTTCAAAACCTGCCTGGTCTATCAGTTTTGAGAACAATTCATACGCATACATCTGGCTGTTGCCGTTTGCCATGGTGGTAAAGTATAGCGAGGTCATTTGCAGGCTGAATGCCGATGCTTCGAAACGCTGGCGGTCCCAGAAAGTTTCGTTGATGAACACGCGGCCATCAGGACCCAGTGCGCGGTGGCACTTGCCCAAAATAGAAATTACCTGGTGTTCTGCAAAGCAATCCAGGAACTGACTCATCCATATCACATCGTAGCCGGTGGGGAGATCGGATTTTTCGTCCAGCATATCTACCGCGAAGAATTTAGCGCGGTCGCTATAACCGGCATCGGCAACTATCTGTTTGGCCACATTCAACTGCACCTGCAGATCTACCAATCCTATTTCCACATCGCTATCATAACCCAGGCAGGCCAGCGTGAACTTGCCAGTATTCGCACCGATGTCCATCACCTTTTTAGTAGGCTGCGAAAATATCAGCGGCATTGCTACCGGGAAGGCATTATCTGAATAGTAATGATCGAAATCGAACCAGCTGGTTTTAGCTGGATCTTTCATGATCGAGAGGCCCTGGTAAATAGTTGACCAATCGCCGAGGTGACGCAGACCCGCTGGTCTTCCTTCTTTAAGAGACGCTTCAAGATCCTGCGCACCGTCGTAACACACATCGCGCATGAAATCTGTGTTGATACGCGTCATCGGGTCGTTCAGGAAGAAGTGCCCGGTCTTTGCGAGGAAAAATTTGTCCTCGTTACGGAATACAAGACCAATACCCAGCCCCGCTTCTAATAGTACGCGTACTGCATACTCAGACATATTTACCTGTTTGGCAAGATCGGCCACAGCGCTGCCCTGGCGGTTTTGTTCTACCAGGTTTAGGATATTACTATCGCGCAATATGATGGATGCCTGGAACACATAAGGTGCAAATGCAATGAACTGCGCCATCGATATGGCTTCAAGCGCCGGTTTCTTGTCGGTTGAAAACAATGGAGCTTTTTGGGTCTGGGTCTCTACCATAAAATAGTTCTAAGGGCTCCAAAAATAAGGAAGTACAAGCGGTTTAGGTACAGTTTAAGGTTTTAGATATGTACTTATTTTAGAGGATTTTAATATGCATTTATTTCCTCTTTATCTAAGGTCAAGGCTAAGCCAATTTAGGAGAAATGGGGTAAGTCGAAGACCGCGATTAGCGACTGGATCACCTCATGGTTTTTTTGCTAACTCACTGCGCACTTTGCTCAGTGCTTCAGGCGTGACACCAAGATAGGAAGCGATCATTTTTTGCGGTACGCGCTGCACGATATCTGGATATGTTTCAATAAAATCAAGGTAGCGTTCCTGCAACGTGGCGCTCATTAGCATGATTATTCTCTTCTGAAGCACATAATTTCTTTTGAGAAGCCTCATTATTGCATTGTGATTATGTTCATTAAACTGTGAGAAAAGCTCACTATTGAAAACCTCCACCTCGGAATCTTCGAGAGCGTCGATAAACAGCTCTGCGGGCTTATCATGAATATGCGCACCGATATCGGTAATTATCCAGCCTTCGGGTGCAAACATGAAAACATGTTCTTTTCCTTTTTCATCTATTGCATAGCTTCTAAGGCAACCGCTTCTTACAAAATAGGCTTTTCCAACTTTTTCTCCTTTTCGGAGCAATATCTGGCCTTTCGATACCTGTTTTGTTGTCACATTTGACTTTAACTTCTGCAACATATCTGCAGATAGTCCTTCAGGAAAATTGTCAAAAATTGAAGGCATTTGTAATGAATAATTCAAACGAAGATAGGCCGTTTCTTAATCTACATTAATGCAGATTGTTTAGGTCCTTTTGACCTTTGCATTGTCACTGCATACCAAAGGGAGGCAAAAACAACGACAGCATTTATAGAATGTTGATCAATACAAATTGTCAATTATCAGAAACAATCAAATCAATGAAAAATTTAAAATCAATTGCAGCAGCATTCGTCATTCTGGTTGCGTCGGCTTTCACAACTGCCAATTCCATCAACTGGAAAATAGCAGATGGCTATTCCATAAAATTTACAAGTAAAGATCCGTCCGGGGTATTCACAAAATTTCGCGGGGATATAGTTTTTGATGAACATAACCTCAGCGCTTCAAAATTTGATGTAGCCGTTGATGTTTCTTCTATCAACACCGGTAACGGCATGAAGAATAAAAAAGCGAAAGGCGAAACATTCTTCGACGTTGAAAGGTATCCTGAGATAAAATTTACTTCCAACAAATTTTCTAAAGCTGTGGCTGGTTACGAGGTAAAAGGAATATTAGACATGCATGGAGTAAAGAAAGAAATTACGATCCCCTTTACATTTATCAATAACACCTTTGCCGGGAGCTTTGTAGTTAATAGGCTTGACTATAACGTGGGACCTGAAAAAGGAATGGCGGGACACGCCGCGAAAGAATTGAAGATCGAAATTTCAGTACCTGTAACTAAGCAGTAATGAAAAAGGTATTTGCACATGGCGTGATCGCGGGGGTATTGGCAGCGCTAGCGGGCGGGATTTACCTGACCATTTACAAGAATACCCTCGAGGTCTCGTTCGACCAGATCGTCAATATTCCCTCAATTGCAGGAAGCTGCGTGTTCGCTACTATGTTAATTGCGGGCGGATATGCTGTCTTATTAAAAACCAACAAGCTGAGATTTTCAGGATGGTATAACGTAGCAGTTGCCGTTATTTCATTTGCGACAATAATCGGCCCAATTAGCATGAGTTTACCATTGGATATTGAAAGTCCTGAAATGTTTCCTGGGCTGATCGTACCAATGCATTTTTTTCCTGCACTGGCATATTTTACAATTGCCCCGCTCTTCAACTACCCTAAAGCCTAACGGCGGCCACTATCTAAAAAACAAGGGGCGCATTTAGCGGCCCCTTGTTTTTTTATTGTGCTCCGGAGTTGATGTACTCCAGTACTTGGTCTATGTCTTTATCTGTAAGATGCGGCATCGGCGTCATCATTGCATAATTCCATTCCTTTGCCACTTGCACTGCACGTGGGTCGCCGGCGTTGATCATCTCCTGGGAGCTGCGCACAAAAGCTCTGAAACGTGTAGTATCGTTATCCCAGCGGGCCAGCGCACCTTCCAGCTTCGGACCGATCTTATCGGCCTTTACGGTATGGCACTGCGCGCAGTTGTTGATGAATATTTGTTCGCCGGCACTTACCATTGTTTCCGCGGGAGTTTCAGTTATTGCCCCTGTAGTGTTTTCACTATTGCCGCAGGATGCTAGTACTAATGCTGATAAAATAATACCTATCGCTTGTTTCATAACTATTCGCTTAAAGTAGTAACACCACGGAACAGGCGGCTCCAGCGGATGCCGTGTGGGCCATAGCTCAGCCATACGAACCATGCCTTGCCTACCACGTGGTCTTCAGGCACAAAACCCCAGTAGCGCGAGTCGGCCGAGTTGTGGCGGTTGTCACCCATCATCCAGTAGTAATCCATTTTAAACGTGTACACATTGGTAGGTGTACCGTTGATAACAAACTGGCCGCTTTGCTCTTCGAGCTTGTTGCCTTCGTAGTTGGCAATAATGCGACGATACAGCGCGATATTCTGTGGCGTCAGCATGATGCTCGAACCCTTTTTCGGGATAGTGATCGGTCCGTAGTTATCGCGGTTCCATTTGAAGTTAGCCGTATCGTGCGGGTATACCCACTCAGCCGGATTAGGTGATGTCTCGCCCGGTTTGTTCAGGTAAGGCTCAACAGCAGCCACCTGCGGTTGTTTCTTGATAAAGGCAACTTCTGCAGGATCAAGCGTAAATACAAACACACCATTGCCTACAACGATCGGTTGGTCGATCTCGTTATCGTCCAGTATATCGGTAGGTATTGGTTGGCCATTGGTGCGTACAACATACGATGTTTGCGAATGCGGGAATTGCTGACCGGGTTTGTCATTTACATATACAACGCCGTTGCGCACTTCCAGTTTATCGCCCGGGATACCCACGCAACGTTTGATGTAGTTCTCTTTCTTGTCAACAGGGCGCGTCATGATGGTGTACATGCCATGCACCTGCTCGCGGCCATAAGCGCGCACCAGTGTGTAATAATCCACTTCCTGCTGCACTTCCATGGCTACAGTGTCACCGGCAGGGTAGTTGAATACCACGATGTCGTTGCGCTCTACCTTGCCGAAGCCCGGCAGGCGGCGGTATTTCCACTGTACGGATTCGCTGTATGACTTGCCACCGGTAACAGGCATAGTGTTATGCACCAGCGGCACGGCCAGTGGCGTCATAGGTATGCGTGGCCCGTAAGACATTTTGCTAACGAACAGGTAGTCGTTGATCAACAGGCTGCCCTCCATCGATCCCGTTGGGATGGTATAAGCCTCGATAAAGAAAGTACGTATGATAGTAGCAGCTACGATGGCGAAGACAGCTGCATCCAGCCACTCGCGGGCAACCGATTTTTTCTTTTTCTTCTTGACCTCAGTGGTCGTAGTGGTAGTGGTGGTCGTTTTTTTGTTGTTCCAGAATGCTAGCCGCATGAAATTGGTATATAAAGCACCAAAAGTAACAAAACCAACACCATTTTATTATAGAAACGGTTTAGTATGTAAGTTTTTAACATTATTGATTCCTGTCAGTACGTGGACAAACAGCTCCGGGCAAGTCGCCTCAATTTCTTTACTTTGCCTGCAAATTATTGATTACATGGCTCGTTCAGTTACCATATTAGGAGCAGGTCTTGTTGGCTCTTTGCTGGCTATCATCTTACGCAAACGCGGTTACGACGTTACTATATATGAGCGTCGACCGGATATGCGTTCTAATAAGATAGCAGCCGGCCGCTCCATCAACTTGGCCATGAGCGCCCGTGGCTGGAAAGCTCTCGACCTCGCCGGCCTACGCGCCGACCTGGAAAGCATCGCTATACCGATGTACGGCCGCTACCTGCACCAGGCCGATGGCAGCTCTGCTTTTCAGCAATATGGTAAGAACAACGAAGCTATCTATTCAGTAAGCCGCGGTGAACTGAACAAAAAACTCATGACCCTGGCTGAGCGCGAAGGCGCAACCATTCACTTCGAGCACCGTTGTACGAAAGTAGATGTACACGACAACCGCCTGCACTTTCAAAAGCTGGATGGTACTGAACTGTCCGTACTAGCCGACTTATTGTTTGGTGCAGATGGAGCTTTCTCTGCATTGCGTAGCAGCTATGTAGGCATGGAGCGCGTAAACGCTTCGCAGCAATACCTGGAGCATGGCTACAAAGAGCTGAGCATACCACCGGACGCGGCAGGCAAGATCCAGATGGAGCAACACGCCCTGCACATCTGGCCGCGCAAGAACTTTATGATGATCGCGCTGCCGAATACGGATGGTACGTTCACCTGCACGCTGTTCTTCCCATTCTCTGGTCCGGTGTCATTTGAGAAACTGACCACGAAAGACGAAGTACTGGCGTTCTTCAAAGAGCAATTCCCCGATGCGGTGCCGATGATGCCGACGCTGCTGGATGATTTCTTTAATAATCCAACGTCTTCACTCATCACCACGCACATCTTCCCATGGCACCATAGCGACAAGAGTGCGCTGATCGGCGACGCGGCCCATGCCATCGTTCCTTTCTATGGACAAGGCATGAACGCAGGCTTTGAAGACTGTACCATCCTTGCCGGACTGATGGACCAGCACGGCGACAACTGGGATGTCATATTAAAAGCATACGAGCAAAAAAGAAAACCGAACGGCGATGCGGTTGCGCAGCTCGCACTCCTTAACTTTGTAGAGATGCGCGACAAGGTAGCCGATCCTAATTTCCTCGAGCGTAAAAAGATCGAAAAGGAATTAGGCAAACGTTACCCCGACCGTTTCATCTCTGTTTACGAGATGGTATCGTTTAGCCATACACCCTATAATACTGCCTTGAGCTGCATACGTGCGCAGGATCAATTGTTGCAGAACATCATGAACGAAGGAAACTTTTTTGACAACATAGAACAACAACAGTTCTGCAACCGCCTCGATGCGTGGATGAACGACTACCATCACGCGGTGCAACAACTGGATTTCGGAAATGGCGCAAACTAAACGCTGGACTTTAAAACCAGCGGACGAAGCATACATAAAGCAACTGTCCGACAGCCTGCATATACACCCTGCACTGTGCCGGATACTTGCTGTGCGCGGCATTGCCGGTTTCGATTCAGCTAAAAGTTTTTTCCGCCCCGAACTTAGCCACCTGCACGACCCCTTCCTGATGAAAGGAATGGAGACCGCGGTAACCCGCATCTCCGAAGCCATGGAGTGGCATGAGCGCATCATGATCTATGGCGACTATGATGTGGATGGCACCACTGCCGTGGCCGTTGTTTACTCTTTCCTCAGAAAGAACTATAAAGGAGAACTCTCCTATTATATACCGCACCGTTACCGCGAAGGTTATGGTGTCAGTAAAGCAGGCATCGACCATGCGCATGCAAATGGTTACACCCTGCTCATTACGCTCGACTGTGGTATCAAATCCGTAGAGCTGATACAGTATGCGCAATCGCTGGGCATTGATGTGATCGTGTGCGACCACCACACGCCTGACGCAATGCTGCCCCCTGCAAAGGCCATACTCAACCCCAAGCAGAGCGACTGTAAATACCCTTATAAAGAACTTTCCGGTGCGGGCATTGGCTTTAAGCTGATAACCGCGCTGTGCTTAAAATGGGGCAAGCCGCTCGAGGACGCTTATGAATACCTCGACCTGGTTGCAACCAGCATAGCTGCCGACATAGTACCGATAGATGGCGAGAACCGCGTGCTGGCCTTTTACGGCCTGAAGCGCGTCAACGAAAACCCGTCTCCCGGCATACGTACACTGAAGGCGTTGGCCCAGGTAAACCGCAACCTCTCCATCTCCGACCTCGTGTTTGTTATCGGTCCGCGGGTGAATGCCGCCGGACGTATGGACGACGCCCGTAAGGCCGTTGACCTGTTCATAGAAACCGATACTGAAAAATTGACCGCCCTTGCCGAAGCACTGCAAAGCGATAACTTCGATCGTAAGGAAGTAGATAAGAACATCACCGAAGAAGCCCTTGCCATCATACAAGGCGATACCGCCATGGCTGCCCGCAAGAGCACCGTGCTCTACCAGAGCCATTGGCACAAAGGCGTAGTAGGCATCGTGGCCAGCAGGCTTATCGATCATTACTACCGTCCCACTATCATACTCACGCTGAGCAATGATAAAGTGACCGGCTCCGCACGTTCGGTGAGTGGCTTCAATATATACGAAGCCGTGCACGAATGCCGCGACCTGCTGGACAACTACGGTGGTCACTTCTATGCTGCGGGTATGACCCTGCACCCCGACCGCGTAGCTGCTTTTGTTGACCGTTTTGAACAAGTTGTAGCCGGCAAGATCACAGAGGCCATGCTGATACCGGAAATAGAGATAGACGCCGAGATCAGCCTGCGCGATGTGCGCCCGGCGTTCCATAAGATCATCAAGCAGTTTGAGCCTTTTGGTCCGGCCAATATGAAGCCTATCTTCCTCACCAAGCGCGTGTACGACTACCAGGGCCACAGCCGCATAGTGAAAGACCTGCACATCAAATTCGTAGTGCATCAGCAAAGCGGAGTAGTGATGGACGGCATCGGCTTCAACCTTGCCGATAAATTCGACATCGTTCAAAAAGGCCCGTTCGATATCCTCTACAACATCGACGAGAACGAATTCAACGGCATCACCAAGCTACAGATAAGGGTAGTGGATATAAGACCCGCGCAGTAACAATACCCCTAAATCCCCTAAAGGGGGCTTCCCCCACTAAACGTCATTGCGAGAGAGTATTTGTGAATGCAAATACGGCCGAAGCAATCTAGCCACGCGTTATGCATCGACATTCTTCGCTGAACAAATGTTCGTGTCTGACTCAGGCAACGAAAGCTTGTGGCATGTTGAGCCGAATTCCCGAACCCTGAACGGTGCCATCGCCGTGAGAGTTCCATCGAAATTCCATCGCTTGGACAATTACCTTCATCACCTACGCTACCCCCAAACCCCCTAAAGGGGGCTTTCGGACTTTTATTGTTTTCTCTTTTCCTGAAGTCCCCTTTAGGCAGACCTTGAAATAATTGTCAAAACTGCCGGGGGATTTAGGGGTTTCGGTTACTACCCCCACACCAACCCCACCAACAACGCCCCCAACCCCGACACAGTAATAACACCACGTATCTCGATCAACCGCAGCCACTGAACCCGTAAATCCTCCCAGTTCGAAAAGTCCCCTTTAGGGGGTTTAGGGGTTAAGGCTGCCAAGTTCACCATCCTGTTAATCGGCTCATTCCCTTTCAGCGCCAACACTACATCAACCACCAGGCACAGCATGGCTATGACCGATGTAATAAACACCCAGCTCCCCGGCTGCCGTGCCGAAACCGCCACCATGACCGTGCTCAGCGCCAGGCAACTGTAGTAAACCACCTTCCAGCGCTGTTGCATCAGCCCGTCTACCGCGCGGCGCTGCTCCAGGAAGTTGGTGATGCTCACATTCCTCAGCGCCCCGCTCAGTATGATCAGGTAAAAAATAAACTGGCTGGCCACTATCGTGTAGCTGACC
The DNA here is from genome assembly GCF_029269745.1 of Polluticoccus soli. Lineage (NCBI taxonomy): Bacteria > Pseudomonadati > Bacteroidota > Chitinophagia > Chitinophagales > Chitinophagaceae > Polluticoccus > Polluticoccus soli. The sequence continues at coordinate 1,916,666 of NZ_JARJHT010000001.1, forward strand.
AACTGCAGCAGGCGGAGGGTTTTAATTATCGTCATAAATTCATTTGTTTTATGGCTGCAAAGAAACCAGCATGTCCGCTGCAAAATCTTGACGCAGGTCAATATTTTTGATCAACCGCAACCACCCGCTATGCTCGACAATCTGTACAGCTATATAACCAGCCAGGTGCCCCTGACCGACGAGGCCTGGCACGACATGCAAAGCATACTGGCGCCGCGGCAGCTGCGCAAGAAAGAGCATTTCCTGCGGCAGGATGAAGTGTGCAAATACCTTGGCTTCATTACCGAGGGTTATGTGCGGCTATATTATTTGGTAGATGGCGTGGAGGTGACCAAAGACTTCAACTTCGAGAACTGGTTTTGTGGCTCGCTGGCCAGCTTTAGCCTGCAGCAGCCCTCGCGGTTCAACATAGTGGCTATGGAGCCCGTAACCCTGCTGCAAACCAGCCGCGACAACTTTTACCGCACCATAGACAAACACCCCGCGCTGCAAAAGCTGGCGCGCCTGCACCTCGAGCGCATGTTCATCTACAACGAGCAGCGCGAAACCACCTTCCTGCTCGACACGCCCGAACAGCGCTACCGCGACCTGCTCTCCCGCCAGCCCGGCATACTGCAGCGCATACCCCTCAAGTACATCGCGTCCTATCTCGGCATAGCCCCCGAAACCCTCAGCCGCATCAGGGCAGGGAGTATGGGGTAAAAGTTATTTCCCCTCCTTCTTTTAAGGAGGGGCGCAGGGGTGGTTGCTGGGGCGTGCGCAGCCATGTGCGAAAGCGGGGGATGTTTGTTGAGGCCAGCACTGTCGCCCAATCAACGCTGTCATTCGCCCAATAGCGCTGTCATTCTGAACGCAGTGAAGAACTCTTCTCACCGAAGGTAATCTGCCTGGCACAAGTGCAGAAGCCTAATAGATTGAAAATTCTTTTTGCAGCCGGCTGGGTTACTACTATGGAGCATCCGTTGCTGCCTGCCCCGTCCGATAGGCGGGGTCGCACTCTTGTACGGTGGAAGTCGGGAGACAATTATAATCCTAGGTTGTCGAAAATAAAAACGCCGGTGATTGTGGAAAGACTAAACTTTAGAATTTCACCATCTGTTTCATCTTCCAATAGATACTCATCCCCGTTTATGGCGATGATCTTATATTCGATACCACAAATAGTAATTTTGCTGCCGACCGTTAATATTTTAATAAACACAGGCTAAAAATTAGAACTATCATGTTTGACCAAAAAGTATAAGCGCCCTCCAGAATATAAAGCATAATACCCCAAGTATCAGAAATCTGAATTGCCAGTTAAAGTTTATTACTCCTTTACGTTGGTATTTGCGATTCATGTGATGCCCGTAAGCAGCTTGATCCGGGTCGTCTTTAAGAATTAGGATGTTCGCTCTAGTTACGCTCATTATGTTCAGAATGTACCAGCACCCACAGATAAAGCTCATGACCCAAAAGAAAACTGCAAAAGCTAGGGGAATCATGGAAACCGTTGGCTTCGTCGATTTCGTCAGCTCAACTGTGTAAGCAATTGACGAAATACAGACTGCTAAAATAAAGTAGGTATACTTTTCCTGGACCTTAGTCAGTCTTTCGACTAAAGTTTCAAGATTGTCCCTATCTCTTTCTCTATCTGACACTTTATTTGATTTTTATGAAAGATAAGAAATGACAAGAACTATTGTGGAGAGGGCTTGTTGGAGCCGGCTGAGTTGCTGCTATGGAGCACTTACGGCGTTGGCAGCGTTCATTGTTTGGTAAATGTGGTCGAAATATTTGTCTATATCCTGGTTGATTTCTTCATTTTCTTGGAGCGGTTTTCCTTCAATTCCCGCCAGTACGACGTTCATTTTTTTATGTCCATTAACCAGATATATCTTATTTGCGATATCGAAGATTAGATCTTCAATTGATTCAATGGATTGTTTGAAAAATTTTTCGTCCATTTTGTTGAATAGGAGCTTTTTTATCCTTTCTGTACTTTCTTTTAAGTTTTCATCCTTCTCACTTGTTGCAATTAGATCGATTTTGCTTTTTAAAGTGTCAAACTGGCTTAAAATACTCTGCTTCCCATTTAGGTGAAATGCGAGCACTGGATCTACAGCTGATAGATTTATCACCGTTGATCGGAAGCCGGCCTCAAGATCCTCATAGCTGTTTTTAAGAACATCGTTCACTAGGTTTACTATGACTGGTGAAAACAGTTCTGACACTGTGTTAACCATTTCTGGAGTGGGGTTTTCAGAAAACCGCTTTACAAATTTTTGTGCGTAAAAATCGATGGCTGGTGTTAGATGGAATTTAGGTATCAACGCTCTAAATTCAAGTAGAAAAAATAGCGCTTCTTTGCGTTTGCGATTATCTTCTTTCCTGCCTTTGTACCACTGGGCGATATGGCTAATAATTACGCCGAGTAGGCCACTTCCGATTGCAACTAAAAATGGGATATAGTCTTTATTCACAAGGCTGAGTTTTTAGAATTCTACAAAAAGAAAGGGAGATCTTATTCCAAACTAGATAAAAGGAGTTGAAAATCAAATCTAGAATGCTGAAAACCGGCTTGATGCTATTACACGGCGTTTAGCACTAGCCAAGCTTATCGGTCGGACTGTTGTCAGTGCCCCATAGCCTCGGCGCTAAAAACGAAGTTACTAATTCGGAGTTTTCACAGCGGAAATGAGAAATAGGAAGTCGCTTATGTCGCCTTTTGTTGGCGCTTCGCTCGTTTCTTGCACATCGTCAAACTCATGCCACGTATGATCTAGTTCATTATCCCATGTTCCAAAGTGTAAATCCCTCAGTTTCCATCTATCAACATAGAACCATTCTCCGTCAATTAAGCACGCTCTTATTCTGTTTCGTACCTGTTCTAACGCCATTCCAGTTGTATTAGTAAAAACAACCGTGTCGTGTTGTTTATAATTTCCGGCGTCTCTGTATAAGTACGAAAGTGCAATATTCATAAGCGAATATAACCAATGACACTTAAAGTCCGTTGACTTAAAAGCCACATCCAGATACCTTGTTGTCGTAATGGATATCAAGGGTAAAGTAGGACAGCGGGTCAGAGAGTTAAGACACGAATTGCGCTTGTCGCAAGAAGCACTGGCCAATAAGGCTGGCGTCGATAGGACTTATATGACCGATGTCGAGAACGGGCGCAGGAACATATCTGTGGAGATTCTCGAGAAGATTATTCTTGCCCTTGAGACATCCTTTCAAGATTTTTTCACCGCTAAAGAGTTTAAAAAGTAATGGGAGCATTTTACTTAAACTCTATCGGTGGTTTCCTTAAGCATGATGATAATGCGATTATTGGCAAACTCACGAAGCAAGGTGCAAATTCTGGTTTTCATCAACAGCTACACAGTCAAACAGACTCTTGGGACATTGCAGTTCCAATTTTGAAAGCAAATTTTAAGCAGTTAATCTCCGATGTCGATCGAGCAAAAGATTGGACTATATTGTTAGAATACCCAATAGTAAGACGAGACAAACGAATAGATATTGTCTTGATTGCGGATTCTATTATCATCGTCATTGAGTTCAAGGCAAGTAAGCCTAATTATTCAGGTGGTGGTGAGCATCAGCTTTTAGATTACTGCCTTGATCTTAGAGATTTTCACTTCGAATCGAGAGACAAAATAATCGTACCGATACTGCTCATTCCAAATACTAGAGCTAGGAAAATTGATTTGCAATTTTCTAGTGATTTCGTTCAGCAAACACTTTTTGCTAATGATAAAAATCTAAATGATTTGTTGCGGCAAATTGCCTCTATTAGCCATAAACGTGGTAGGATTAATGCAAATAGCTGGAATCAAAGCTCATATGCGCCAACTCCTACTATCATCGAAGCTGCGCGAGTATTATTTGCCGGACATTCAGTAGAAAACATAACGAAATCGCATGCTGGAGCTACGAATTTGACTAAGACGACTGACGCAATTGTTAGTGCAATTAACAAAGCTCGAAAAAACCGCGAGAAGCTAATATGTTTTATTACTGGAGTTCCTGGCGCGGGTAAAACTTTGGCAGGCTTGCATATTGCACATCATTCCGACTTTCAAGCAAAGGACGTATCCCTTGCTACGTTTTTATCGGGCAATGGCCCGCTCATAAAGGTACTACGGTCTGCACTTGCGCGAGACGCAAAAACAAGGTTAGCAAAAGAAGACAAAGCTGTTAAAGAAAAGGAGCAGGAGAGAATTATCGCATTTATTGAAAATGTGCACCGCTTTATTGATGGATACTTTGAAAACAAAAAGGCTAAACCGAATAATCAAATTGTAATTTTTGATGAAGCACAAAGAGCATGGAATGCGAAACAGTCTATGCGGAAGTTCAAGCGAGATTTTTCAGAGCCGGACTTGATGCTTGAGATAATGGACAGACATAAAGATTGGGCTGTAATTGTGGCTCTGATTGGTGGAGGGCAAGAAATAAATACAGGTGAAGCGGGTCTGCGCGAATGGGGCAATAAATTAAAAACAAAGTACAAACATTGGCGTGTGTACGTGTCACCGCAATTGGAGGCCGGAGATCATAGTACGGGGGATTTGACTTTATTTGAAACAAAGGTCAAACACGTCGACGTAACACGTGTGAAGGATTTACATTTAGATGTTTCCTTGCGTTCTTATAAAGCAGAGAAATTGTCAGAATGGGTTCAACAACTTCTAAATAACAGACCACAAGCTGCCGCGACCCTGTTTGCAACGTATTTGCATAACTATCCGATAGCTATTACAAGAGATTTAGATGCCGCAAGGGAGTGGTTAAAAGAAAGAGATAAAGGGACGAGACGTGTAGGTTTAGTTGCCAGTTCAGGCGGACGCAGGCTTAGGAAACAAGGTCTTGATGTAAAAGGCGAATTTGATGCGGCCAGTTGGTTTCTGAATGACAGGGAGGATGTGAGGTCATCATATGCATTAGAAGTTCCTGCAACGGAATTTGGAATTCAAGGTCTGGAACTCGATTGGACCGGTGTTTGTTGGGATCTAGACCTCCGTAGGCATAAAGATGACTGGGATTTTAAACTGTTCAAAGGAACAAAGTGGACGAATGTAAAAGGCGTTGAAATGCAGCGATTCATAACGAATAAATATCGTGTGCTCCTTACTCGGGCAAGGGAAGGAATGGTGATATATGTTCCTGTAGGCGATGAACATGATAAGACAGCACCACGAAAGGAATACGACGCGATTTATTCGTATATGATTTCTTGTGGTGTGCCTGAGCTTTAGTCTTCATCTTCAGTCACTAAAAATACATTCAAGCAACTTTCATTAATGCAAAAGTGAGCTTCCCATTTGGCATTGGTATGCATGAAGCAATCGAAGAAAGTTCTTGCGCCACATTTAGGGCAGGTCATTGGCTGGTCGTTCATGAGCCATACGAAACTAGTATCAAGCAGGAGCATGCTGCAAACGTAAACTGAACTATTGGGCTGGTCAATCGGAAATAAGTGAACTTTCTGTTTCGCGAGATTCGATATCACTAGAGGCCACCCCTCTCCCGTCATTGCGAGGAACGAAGCAATCTCGCGCAAACATGGGCTTGTTTAACACCAATCAGTTTGGGACGGTGCGGTCAATGTAGAATGTCGATGCCTGACGTGTGGCAAGATTGCTTCGTACATATTTGCATTCGCAAATACTGCCTCGCAATGACGTTTGGTAGTTGGACGCTTGGTGGTGGGGTGGAGAATGACGGGAGTGAGTAGACATCCTGCCGTACAAGGGTGCGACGCAACGGGTGCTCCATAGCAGCACCGCCAGCTGGCTGCAAAAATCCTCTACAATTATCGTAAAAATATTGTATATTTGTAGTAGTAAAACCTTGCTATGCAAATACCTATACAACCCATCAGCTACCCTCCATACCTCAGCAGCTCAACCCTGCCAGGTTATTCCGTTTTGTTTCCGGAGTTTGTTCTCTGCTTTAGAAATCACCCCAAAACGGCAACAATCGGCAACAAAAAATACAGCTGTGCGCTGCGAGTTTATGATCCTGTCATTGATAATCAATCAGCAACGCGCACAGCGGCAACAACAGTTCGTGGATTCATGACAAAAGCGGCAACATTTGCTATCAACGGATATGAGAATCGCTTATTCGTCAGCAGTGCTGGCCTCAGCTACCACCCCCGGCCCCTCCTTAAATCAAGGAGGGGAGTTTGAGAAAAAGCACCGAAAATGTGTTGTAAAAGCGAACAAATTGAAGTGAAGACCCCATCCTGTAGCGGTTTTCGTGGAGTAGCATAGTTTGAGGTTTGTAATATCCGCGATTAGACACCAGAGCTTATGATTTTGGTCAAAAAAACTACGGGCTGATTCACATTTGTTTAACTGTTATCAGGCTGTACCGTAGCCTCAAGCTCATGCAAATGCGGCACAATCCTTTGAGTTAACTTCAGGATAACTAACCCCGGAATCGCCAGTCCGGGCACCCTAAATCACCAGTTTATGCGATCCTTTATTATCACCGTTACCTATATGGGCAATCCCATTATATTGCGTTTTGTAAATGAGAACAATACTATCGATGCCGGCTTCGAGGTGGAGTCTGTTAACAATAAGGCGTTTCCCCATTTTCATGTAGAGGGCCGCGATAAGGAGTGGCACATTGTGGGCAAGGTGCCCGCCGAGATGTATGGCCTGGAGCCGCGCCTCAGCGAACTGATCTATGAATGCCTGCATGAGGGCCCGGCTGCTGCTGCACCGCCTTACGCACAGCGCTCTTCAAGCCACCCCGCTGCTACACAGGCCCAGCTCAGGTCGCTACCAAGAGGAGAAGAAGTTGAACGTCACTAATAAAACCGTCACCATGAAGAAACCTCACTTAAAATGCCCGGGTTGCTCTGGATCTAATTTTCAGCTACATGAGATCTCCATCGCCAACCCTCAAACCAAAGAGGAGGCCGAGACCAGCAGCGCTATCGTGGTATGCGGCGACTGCAGTGCCATCGTGGGCGTATTGTCGCCTCCATATCCACCAGCCAAACACCTTGGAATAACCATTGTGCCGGTGGTGCATGCTCCCTACCAGGAAGGAGCGTATGGTGAGGAGTCTTGTTAAAACTATGTTGTATGATGTGCGCTGGCTTGGTGTTTATCGGTGAGCTAGATAGTTAAAGAATAGTACTATGGAAAACGTGATTCAAACGGTGAAGAAAAATAAGAAATTGAAAGTGGCCAGGGCGCTATTTGGTATGTTGACAGCGGCTGTTAGCTTGTATGTAGCTGTAGAGAATTTCCGCAAGCTGCGGAAAGGCCCGCAGTTGAAACTGGAGTAAACGCAGTGTTATAGTATTGTCAAAAGCGGCGGTAGCGTACAGTTTGGTGCGTTTTGTGCGTTAACTTTAGTGAGGCTCAGCAGTCTAAAGAAGTAGGTACGAAAACGAGGAGGTTTGGAATGAAGACGTTTAAAGTCATATTCGCCAAGAACGAAATTGTAGTTTGCCTGGAAAGCAATGCCAGGATGCCCCGCGAAAAAGACATCATGTTTGAACAGAACAATGGCAACCTTATCTACGCTCTTGTGAGAGCATCGGACATATCGGATGCCTGCCACAAGGCAAACTCACTGGTTGGGCAGGTAAAGCGCTAGGCACCAGGTTACAGCACATAAAAATATTTGAACTCGTCTGTTGACTCAGGAATAAGTCAATTGGCAAAGCGAAAGCCGTCATTTCTATGACGGCTTTCGTTATACCTCCCCCGACAAGTTGTTGATTTTCAATGGAGTCGTCCCTCCTAAAGGAGGGACGATATCCGCATTAAGCGGTTCCCCCTTTAGGGGGCGGAGGGGGTGGTACGGGATCATACCCATGCCCACCCCATGGGTTGCACCTCAGGAATCGCTTAAAGGCCAGCCAGCCGCCTTTCCAGGGGCCGTGCTTCTTGATGGCTTCCAGTCCGTAGGCGCTACAGGTGGGTGTATACCGGCACTTAGCCCCCAGCTGCGGCGACAAGAACGCCTGGTAGGCGCGTATCACCCAAACGAACAGGATAGAGAATAGCTTGTTCATGATGGTTCAACTTGTGGGTTGATGGCGGTTTTCAGCTTGCCCATGCCCTTGAGTACGGCCTTCATCACCTGTTCCTGTGTGGGGTTGGCGGTGGTATCGGTATAGAGGATGAAGAGCTGGATCTGGGTGTCTTCGGGTATAGCGGGATAGAGCTCCTGCTTTTGCAGGCGCCATGCTTCGGCCATCAGGCGGCGTATGCGGTGGCGGGTCACCGAGAGGCGGTGCTTTTTCTTAGGCACAGAGAAACCCACCCTGACAGGAGAGGGCTCAGCGCCGCGCGGCACGGCTTGATAGATGAACTTGAGCGGAAAAACAGAAAACGCTTTCCCGGTACGGAAAAGCGTATCAATATGCTGCTCGCGCTTAAGCCGCTCGTATGCTTTGAAAGTATTACGAATGGCAGTTGAGTTTATGCGATTACTTAAGACGGCGTTCGTCAGAAACAGTCAGTTTATGGCGACCTTTTGCACGGCGAGAAGCCAATACTTTACGGCCGTTCGCAGTTTCCATACGCTTACGGAATCCATGCACATTCTTACGACGACGGCGAGATGGTTGAAAAGTACGTTTCATATTCTAATTTTTTGTTCCTGCCGGAGCAGGGAATTTCTTTAAAGGGAGTGCAAAGGTAAAGGAAATAATGAAAACCAAAAAATCTGAACGGCAGATTCTGGTGAATTTTCTGATTATCAGGGCAAAAATAGGCTATTTTACTGCAACGCCTGATCCTTTTGAGGCTTGAGCAAGGTCGCGGATCAGCATCGGATCCTTTTCGATGGCGTTACCTACCACTACAACGGTAGCGCCAGCCTGGCAATTGGCGTAGACTTTTTCCGGTGTCTGGATGCCGCCACCCACAAATAATGGAATTTGGGTATGTGAGGCTACTTTATGGATCATCTCTTCGGAGATGGGGTTTTGAGCACCGCTGCCGGCGTCCATATATAATATATGCTTGCCTTGCATTTCGCCAGCCCATGCTGTACACAAGGCTATTTCGGGCTTGTTGGCTGGCAGGGGAGCGGAATTGCTCATATATGATACGGTCGTTGCAGCACCGCCGTCAACTACCATATATCCGGTAGAGATCACTTCGAGTCCGCTGGCTTTGACTAAAGGGGCAGACACCACGTGCTGGCCAATGAGTAGGTCTGGGTTGCGGCCGGAGATAAGGGAGAGGTACAACAGGGCATCGGCATAAGGTGTGACTTGTGCCGGGCTCCCCGGGAAAAGTATTACAGGTATCTGGCTCTCGGCTTTGAAGCGCTGGATGCAGGCATCCAGCTCGTGAGAAAGTAAAAGGCTGCCACCCATTAACAGATAATCTACGCCAGCATCGTTACAGAGTTCGGCTAGATACTTCATTTCGGAAGGGGAAACTTTGTCGGGATCCACCAATACGGCGAAACCGGAGTTTCCTTTTTGTTTCCTGGTGAGCAGATCCTGGTAGATTTTTCCTGTGGCCATATATCCCTGTCTATCGATACAAAAATGCGCAATTAATTGCGTTTATGCCAAAAAAACTGCGTATTTATTTATCCTGTTTCAATAAGTCTCTTATTTCCATTAGTAACTTATCAGTAGAGCTGGGGCCCGGCGGCACAGCTTCAACAACCTGTTGAGTTTTGAGTTTATTGAGGGTTCGGATGGCTACGAAGATGAAGAAGGCAATGATCAGGAAGTCGACAATGGTCTGTACAAAATGGCCCCAGGCAAATACATTGGCGCCGGCGGCTTTGGCCTTTTCTAGCGAGGCGTAGACATCGCCATCTTTACCGGGTGATAGCACGATGAACTTATCGGCCACGTTCATATCGCTTTTGGTAGCGGCAGCTATCAGTGGCATGATGACATCGTCAACCATCGCAGTAACGATCTTGCCAAATGCGGCGCCTATAATAACACCGACCGCAAGGTCGAGGACGTTGCCTTTAACTGCAAATTGCCTGAATTCGGACCAGAAACCCATGTATGTGTGATTTTAGATAAAGCTAAAGTAATCTTTTCCGGAAAACCAGTCATCGAGGCGGAAAAAGACCGCATTGAAACGGTTACTGGTTGTGTCGTGCTACATTCCAATTAGTTTTCTTGATAAGCCTCATAGAAACAATAGATACTGAGGAAACGTTTTTTGTGGAAAATGTTTCCATAGTTTTGCGTCCGAATTATGGAACCTCTTATTAAAATACTCAGTGCGTCTGCCGAGCTGTTCCGCCAATACGGCTTCAAGGCGATCACGATGGACGACATAGCGCGCCGGGCGGGTATTTCGAAAAAGACGCTCTACCAGCACTTCGCTAACAAGCACGAAGTGGTAAACGAATCGGTGACGTGGTATAAATGCCGCGTTGCGGAGGGCTGCCAGGCTGCGATAGACTCTTCTGAGAATGCCATAGACGCCATGCTGCGTACGCAGATGCTGCTTGATCAGACCTACAAGCAGATGAACCCGATGGCCTTGTTGGAAATGCAACGTTTTTTTCCCGAAGCCTACGAGCTGTTTCGCAATAAGCTGATGGAAGACGACGTGAAGATGATCAGGGATAACATAGAACAGGGCATAAGGGAAGGTTTGTACAGGGAAGGTATAAATGCTGACTTCCTGGCGCGGTACAGGCTCGAGACCTCACTTATCATGTTTCAGCCCAACCTGCTGGTGAACGAGCGCTACGACCTGATGTTTGTTACCCACGAGATCTGCGAGCACTTCCTGTACGGCATCATGACCACCAAAGGAGAAAAATACTACCACAAATACAAAGACAAATACTTAAAGCAAGTTTCAAAATGAGACGCCTAGTTTTATCATTAATCACACTAGTACCATTTATAAGCCTGGCACAGCCCAGGCCGCTACATCTGCAGGAAGCTATGGACTATGCTGTTAAAAACAACATGGTAGCCCGGAATGCACGACTGGACATACAGATACAAGAAGCCCGGAATGCAGAGATCACTGGTCTTTCACTTCCACAAATAAACGGTGAAGCCAAGTATACACAGTTTACTGATCTGCCTGCGCAGTTTTTTCCCGGAAGATTTGCTGAAGCTTTTACCGGGAAGCCAGTGAAAAATGCTGATGTCTATCAACCCGTTCGTATGTCGCCGGTATATGGAACTTCTGCTAACTTGACAGGTTCACAGTTGCTTTTTGACGGAAGCGTTTTGGTAGCATTGCGTGCACGTAATACCGTATTGAAATTAACAGAACAAAGTGCCCGGTTTACCGAGGAAGAAATACGCTATAATGTTCAAAAGGCATATCATGCGGTTGCTATTTCACAGCATCAGTTTGTGATCTTCAGAGCATCGCTTGCAAATGCTCGTGGCATTCTGAATGATCTCATAGCTCTGCGCAATGCCGGCTTTGCGGAAAAGATAGAAGTAGACCGTGTGCAGGTGCAGGTAAACAACCTTGTTACTGACAGCATACGTGTAAATAGCCTGCTTGATCTGAGTGAGCGAGCTTTGAAATTTGCGATGGGTATGGACCTAAATGAGCAGCTTGTTCTGGTTGATACGGTTATTGAAACCAATGTCGCATTTGCCGAGGCAATGTTAAATGATGAGGTTAATTATCTGAATAGAACGGACTATAATCTGTTGCTCACGCAACTGCAACTTAATAAATACGATCTTAAACGGCACCGCTCTTCGTATTTGCCGTCTCTTGCGTTGTTTGGTAGTGCCGGATATAATTATGCCGCAGATAATTTCACGCACCTCTATCAAAACGAGTACGTATTTAGCTCTTTATGGGGGGTGACGCTGAACGTGCCCGTATTTGATGGCTTCCAAAGGCGCAATCGAGTAGTGCAAGCCAAGCTGAATGTATTGAAGACAGAGAATAATATCGAGAACATGGAGCTTGGTATCGACTTCCAGGCAGGCCAGGCGCGTACTACTTTGAAGAATAGCCTGATGGCCATGGACAATCAACGTCGTAACATGGAACTCGGTGCGTCTGTGCTGGACTTGGCTCGGAAGAAATACAAGGCTGGTGTAGGGAGTAACATTGAAGTAACGCAAGCGCAAACCGAATTGCTGCAATCACAAACCAACTATTTCCTGGCATTGCTTGAGGTGTTTAACGCACATGCAGACCTGAAAAAAGCACTTGGAGAATTTAAATAAAACTTAACCACACAACAATACTTTTTTAAAACACATAGCATGAAACGCTTCGTTTATTTAATAGCAGCAACCACCATTCTCGCTTCCTGCGGCGAGAAAACCGTTAACAAAACCGAGGAACTCACTAAACTGAAAAGAGAGCGCGCTGATCTTGACAAGAAAATATCTGCACTGGAAGGTGAAGTTGCTAAAACAACACCAACAAAAGGCACTCCTGTTTCGACTATGACTGTAACACGCGGCCAGTTCGACGCTTATGTTGATGTACAAGGACAAGTGACCGGTGACCAGAACATCTTGGCCACCTCACAAGCTCCCGGTATCGTAAAAAGTATTACAGTTCGCCCTGGTCAGCAAGTAGGTAAGGGCCAGACCCTGGCTATACTTGACGCCTCGGTAGTAGAACAACAGATACAAGCACTTGAACCGCAAATAAGCCTGACGAAGGCTTTATATGAAAAACAGCAAAAGCTATGGGCGCAGAATATTGGTACGGAAGTGCAGCTGCTTTCTGCCAAAGCATCGTACGAAGGTGTTGTAAAACAAAAATCTGCTCTGCAAGCGCAACGTGCTATGTATACTATTAAGTCACCGATAAGCGGTACAGTGGATGCGGTGGATATCAAACCGGGCGACGCTGTTAATCCTGGTATGAACGGTATCAAGGTGGTAAACATGGCTGCATTGAAAGCAACGGCATCGTTGGGTGAGAATTACCTCGGTAAAGTAAAACAAGGCGATCCTGTGAAGCTCGTGTTCGTTGAAACGGGCGATACTATTAACTCGAAGCTGAGCTATGTAGCTAGGGCGATCGATCCGATCTCACGCGCTTTCAAAGTTGAAGTAAACCTGGGTAGTAATGCTGCACTGCATCCAAACATGAGCTGCCGTATGCAGATAGCTAACTACAGGAACAAGACGGCTATCGCTGTGCCGGTACGTGTTATTCAAAAGACGTCGGAAGGCGACCTGGTGTACATAGTAGATGGCAACAAAGCCAAGGTTGTTCGCGTAGTTACTGGTCGTACTTCTGATGGCATGATTGAAATAGTAAGCGGTCTGAAAGACGGCGATGTGGTTATCACTGAAGGTTTTGAGAACCTCGACAATGGCGAAGCGGTAGCACTGCAATAAATATCACCACAGTAAAAAGTTTTTATGAAAGACGTATTCAAAGAGTTTAAACCATCCAGCTGGGCGATAGACAATCGCACGGCGATATATATACTCACCATCATCATTACCCTGGCGGGTTTGATGACCTATCTCAACCTGCCTAAAGAGCAGTTCCCGGAGATCAAGATGCCGCAGATCATTGTGCAGACATTCAATCCCGGTACTTCTCCTGAGAACATGGAGAACCTGGTGACCAAACCCATTGAAAAAGAGGTAAAGAACCTCACTGGTGTAAAAAAGGTTACCAGCAACTCATTCCAGGATTTCTCGGTTGTGATAGTTGAGTTTAACACTGATGTAGAGGTAGACAAGGCAAAGCGTGATGTGAAAGACGCGGTTGATAAAGCCCGCCCGGAACTACCACAGAATCTGCCTAACGAACCTGAAGTAAAGGATATCGACCTGTCTGAGATGCCTATATTGTACGTGAACATCTCGGGTAATTATGACCTGAACAGGCTGAAGAAATATGCAGATGATGTGCAGGATGAAATTGAAGAGCTGAAGGAAGTGAAACGTGTAGATATGGTAGGCGCGCTTGAGCGTGAGATCCAGATCAACGTGGATATGTATAAGATGACTGCGTCTGGTTTCACCTTTGGTGACATCAAAAATGCGGTTGCTTACGAGAACATATCTTCTACTCCGGGGCAGGTGTCAATGAACAACCAGAAGCGCATCCTTAGTATTCGCAACGAGTTCAAATCGGCTGACCAGATAGGCAACCTGATCGTAAAGAACCAACATGGTAAGGCCCTGTATATCCGCGACCTCGCAGAAGTGACTGATAACTTCGAAGAGCAGGAGAGTTATGCGCGCCTTGATGGTAAGAACGTTATTACGTTGAACGTGATCAAAGCCAAAGGAGAGAACCTGATCGAGGCATCGGATAAGATCATGGCGTTGATGGAGAAAATGCAGAAAGAACAACTGCCAAAGGATCTGAGCATTGTAATAACCGGTGACCAAAGTGATCAGACACGTACCACGGTGCATGACTTGATCAATACTATCATCATCGGGTTCATCCTGGTAACAGTGATCCTGATGTTCTTCATGGGTGTGACCAATGCCCTGTTTGTGGCCATGTCAGTACCTCTGTCATGTGCTATAGCCTTCCTGGTGATGCCGGGCTTAGGTTTTACACTCAACATGATCGTACTGTTCTCCTTCCTGCTGGCGTTGGGTATCGTGGTGGATGATGCCATTGTGGTGATAGAGAATACGCACCGTATATACGATAATGGTAAAGTACCGATCAAGAAAGCTGCTAAGGCAGCTACCGGTGAGGTGTTCCTGCCAGTGTTGTCTGGTACTGTAACTACGCTGGTGCCTTTCATCCCTCTGGCATTTTGGACAGGTGTTATCGGTGAGTTCATGTTCTTCCTGCCGGTTACGCTGATCATCACGCTGCTGGCATCGCTGCTCGTGGCTTATATCATCAACCCTGTGTTTGCGGTAGACTTTATGAAACCGCACGATCATGGAGCTGTGGCCAAGAAAGTAAGATGGACAAAACGCGATAAGGTAACCATGATCATCTTCCTGGCGCTGGCAGCTATTTGCTACATAGCGCAGGCTTGGGGTATGGGTAACTTCATCCTGTTTATTTATGGTTTCGTGTTACTGGAGAAATACGTATTCCGCAAATGGATACACAGTTTCCAGAACAAAACATGGCCTGCTTTCCAGGATTGGTATACTAAATGGCTGAAGCGCGCACTGGCAAGGCCTTGGGCTACGATAGGAATTATGGTTGGGGTTTTTGTGTTTGCGGGTGGACTAATGAAAGTACGCAGCCCGAACGTAGTGTTTTTCCCTGAAGCTGAACCAAACTTTGTATACGTATACCTGAACATGCCGGTTGGTACTGACCAGGCTTATACCAATACAGTGCTTGCAAAGCTGGAGGGCCGTGTGAATGGTGCATTGGGTATAGACTATAAAACGGGTAAGAAAAATCCAATCGTAAAATCGGTGATCTCGAATGTAACAGTGGGTGCGGTTGATCCGACAAGTGGTGAAGTTGGTAACTTCCCGAACAAGGGGCGTATCACTGTAGCCTTTGTAAAATTCTCAGAGCGTAATGGTGAATCAACTACCAAATATCTCGAGAAAGTACGGGCTGCTGTGAAAGGCGTGCCCGGTGCTGAAGTGACCGTTGATAAAGAACAAGGCGGTCCACCATTGCCTAAGCCGATCGTTGTAGAGATAACAGGCGACAACCTTGACTCGCTGATCGTTACCTCTGACCGTGTGAAAAAATACCTTGAGAGCAAACGCATAGCTGGTGTGGAAGAATTGCGTAGTGACTTCCAGGCAAACAAGCCAGAGATCGTGTTTGACCTTGATCGTGAGCGTATGAACAATGAAGGTATCTCCACAGGCCAAGTGGTAATGAACTTACGTACTGCAGTATTTGGTGAAGAAATATCACGCTTCCGCGATGCGAATGATGATTACCCCATCACGCTGCGCCTGCAGAAAGACCAGCGGGAGAATATTGAAGCGGTGCGTAACATGCCGCTGGTGTTCCGCGACATGGGTATGGGTGGTATAGTGCGCGAAGTGCCTGTGAGTGCGTTTGCAAATATCTATTACGATAACACTTATGGTGGTATCAAACGCCAGGATCTGAAACGTATCATCACCTTGTCATCAAACGTGTTGACTGGTTACAACCCGAACGAAGTAGTGGCAGCCATACAAGAAGAACTGAATAACTACAATACACCTGCAGGCATCAACATCCGTATGGGTGGCCAGCAGGAAGAGCAGGCTGAGACAGGTGCCTTCCTGGGTAATGCGATGATGATCTCTATCGGATTGATATTCCTGATACTGATCATGCAGTTCAACTCTTTCAGCCGCACAGTGATCATCATGTCTGAGATCATCTTCTCGATCTTCGGTGTGTTCCTGGGTGTGGGTATCTTCAAAAACGATTTCTCTATCGTGATGAGTGGTATTGGTATCGTAGCGCTGGCGGGTATCGTGGTACGAAATGGTATCCTGTTGGTAGAGTTCATGGATCTGATGCTGGCGCAAGGCATGAAACCTTACGATGCGATAGTAGAAGCAGGCCGTACGCGTATGACGCCGGTATTGCTTACGGCGACGGCCGCGATCCTCGGTTTGATACCATTGGGCGTTGGTCTGAATATGGACTTCGCATCGCTGTTCAGTGAGTTCAATCCGCACCTGTACTTTGGTGGTGATAGCGTTGCCTTCTGGGGGCCGCTGGCATGGACCATGATCTACGGTCTGAGCTTTGCGACATTCCTCACGCTGATCATTGTACCGGTAATGTGTTTGCTGGCATTCAGGGCCAAAGACTGGGTGCGCAACAAACGTCAGCAGATGGCTGCGAGCATGGCCGATGATTCAACGCACACCACAACAACACATACTACAACGAAGGTTTATACAGAACAAGAATAGGACATAGACATATAGGCTGGTAAAAAGAAAAAGCCGTCCCGATTCTTCGGGACGGCTTTTGTTATTTCAAAGAAATTTAAGCAACCTGCGCTTTCAGCACACCTAGCTCTTTACCTATTTTGGTAAAGGCTGCAATGGCTTTATCAAGATGTTCGCGCTCGTGTGCAGCAGATATTTGTACACGGATACGCGCCTGTCCTTTTGCTACTACCGGATAGAAGAAGCCGATCACGTAGATGCCTTCGTCCAACAGCTTGGCGGCAAACTGTTGCGCCAATGGTGCATCGTATAGCATGATAGGAGCAATAGCGTGTGTGCCCGGTTTAATATCGAAACCAGCTTCCGTCATTTTGCTGCGGAAGTAAGTAGTATTTTCTTCCAGTTTATCGCGCAGGGCAGTTGTTTCGCTCAGCATATCCAGCACTGCGATAGAAGCGCCTACTACGGCAGGAGCCAGTGTATTAGAGAACAGGTAAGGACGGCTGCGCTGGCGCAGCATCTCGATGATCTCTTTGCGTCCGCTGGTGAAACCGCCTGATGCACCACCAAGGGCTTTGCCCAGTGTACCGGTGATAATGTCGATACGGTCCATAACACCACACAGCTCGTGTACGCCACGGCCTGTTTTGCCCATAAAGCCCGAGGAGTGGCTTTCGTCGATCATTACCAGCGCATCGTATTTATCGGCGAGGTCGCAGATCTTATCCAGCTGGGCAATGGTACCGTCCATAGAGAATACAGAGTCGGTAACGATGATACGCGTACGGGCATCCATATTTGCCTGAAGCTGTGCTTCCAGGTCGGCCATGTCGTTGTGCTTGTAGCGGGCACGGCGTGTTTTTGTCAGGCGTACACCGTCGATGATAGAAGCGTGGTTCAGCTCATCTGATATAATGGCGTCATTTTCGCCCAACAGCGGCTCGAATACACCACCATTGGCATCGAAGCAGGCAACATATAAAATAGTGTCCTCAGTGCCCAGGAATTTAGCCAGTTTAGCCTCCAGCTCCTTGTGTATATCTTGCGTACCGCAGATAAAGCGTACCGAGCTCATGCCGTAGCCACGCTGATCAATTGTTTTGTGTGCAGCTTCGATCACTTTAGGGTGAGAAGAAAGGCCGAGGTAGTTGTTGGCGCAAAAGTTCAGCACTTTTTTACCATTTACCACGATCTCAGCGCCTTGCACCGATTCAATGATACGTTCCTGCTTATATAATCCTGCGTCTTTTATGTCCTGCAGTTCCTGCTGCAGGCGGCTGTAAAATGATGGACTAGACATATTCCTGATTTTGAGGCAAATTAACTAATAATTGCGCAAAGCCTCAATATATCAGGGCTCAACGAGTTACAGGAACTGATGAGCGCCCCTGCGGATTATATATCTTAAATAATTCCCAAATTATTCAGTATCACTTACGTGCGCTGGCGTGGTTATTATCTTTACTTCGTTGTATGAGACAATGGTTAACCATATTACTGATAATAGCCGGGTTTGCGGTAAACGCGCAAACGATGAGCGGTGTGATCGCTGACGCCCAGACCGGTATTCCTTTATATGGTGTCACCATTGTCAATACTGCTACCCAGGTATCAACCTACAGTGATGAGAATGGCGGGTTTACCATCCCCGCTAAAACGGGGGAGGAAGTAGCTTTTTCTTTCCTTGGATATAAAGACGGCAGGCGCAACATGCCGCCAACTGCAGGCACCGTAAAGGTCCGTGTTGAGCTTGAACCTTCGAGCATCCAGCTAAACGAAGTAGTGATACGCCCGGATTACACTCCTTACCAGGTAGATTCCGTGCGCAGGCACTCGACTTACCAGCGTGCACTGGCCAGGGAAAAATCAAACTTCATGAGCCCGGTGTCGATGCTGGCCGAGAAAGTAAATGGTCGTAGCAAACAGCTGTATCATTTCCAGAAGAATTTTAATAAATGGGAGAATGAACGATATGTCGATTCACGGTACACGCCTGAACTGGTGACAAAACTCACAGGTCTTACGGGCGATAGTGTTGGTGAATTTATGACTGCTCATCCCATGCCATATGACTATGCGCGTGCTGCATCTGATATGGAATTGATGATGTGGATACGGTACAACTACAGGCAATGGTCTGGTAAGGCCGGACCAGAATTAACAAAGCCGGAACAACACCTGACAAACAGATAGTCCCGATTGAAATACCAGTCGCTTGTTTTGGCGGTACCAGTTCAAGTAACCAAAGCATAGATGGCTTTGAGGGTATTGAAGCCTAAAGCAGCTATATAATATTGGTATAGTTTTTTGACCGGTCGGCCATATGAAATGGCTCAAAAACAACAGCCTGTCTATTACACTTTTAGTTTTGTTTTTGTTTAGCATCGTCGGGCAAATAGTAACCGGCCATGAAGAGCATAACCAGGAAATGCAGCAGGAAGGTGGAGTAGCTATCTCTATGAGCGATTACCTTACTTCAGGGCATTTTTTCCAGTCTACTTTCGAAAATTGGGAGAGCGAGTTTTTGCAGATGGCGCTGTTCGTCGTGCTAACAATGTTCCTATACCAAAAAGGCAGCAGCGAATCTAAAGACCCGGAAAAACAAGAAGAGGTAGACCGCGAACCGGATGCCAACAAAAAGGATGCTCCATGGCCAGTTAGAAAAGGAGGCTTGATCCTGGCTATCTATAAACATTCATTGTGTTATACGCTCTTCCTATTATTTATATTATCGTTCGTACTACACTGGTACGGCAGCCTGAAAGATTATAATGAGGAAGAAGCCTTAAAAGGATTGCCGCAGGAAACGGCCATGCAATATTTGCACAACAGCCGCCTTTGGTTCGAATCGTTCCAAAACTGGCAAAGTGAATTTCTTTCGGTGTTCGCTATTGTCGTCTTGTCTATCTTTTTGCGGCAGAAAGGCTCCCCACAATCCAAACCGGTCGATGCCCCGAATTTCGAGACCGGCGAATAGCTAAAACCAAATTCCCGCTTAATTTCGTTACATGATCTACAGCTTTAAAGGTTTTACCCCTGTGGTGCACCCAAGTTCTTTTGTACATCCACAGGCTGCCGTTACGGGCAATGTAATAATAGGTAAGGATGTATATATAGGTCCGGGTGCTGCCCTGCGTGGCGACTGGGGAGGTATTATAATTGAAGACGGATGTAATGTGCAGGAAAATTGTACGATACATATGTTTCCCGGTGTCACGGTTACCTTGAAGGAAGGCGCCCACATAGGCCACGGAGCCATCATACACGGTGCAACCATCGGCCGTAATGTGCTGGTGGGCATGAATGCCGTTATTATGGATCAGGTTGAGATAGGTGACGAATGTATCATAGGCGCATTGAGCTTTGTGCCGGCCAATAGCAAGATACCCCGCCGGTCGCTGGTGGTAGGCAACCCCGGTAAGGTCATTAAAGAAGTAAGCGATGACATGATCGACTGGAAAACCAAGGGTACACGGTTGTACCAGACGCTTCCCGCCGATTGTCATTCTAGCCTGGTAGCTACCGAGGCCCTTACCGAAATACCAGCCGACCGACCTGCCCAGGAAGCGCTATACGATACCTGGAACAAGATCAAGAACAGCTGAGCTTAAAAGAACAAACCCCGCCATTTGGCGGGGTTCAATCTCTCTCTGGATAATCTATTTAGAAGATAATATCATTAAGCTTCGTCAGAATTCACCAGTTCGTTTACAAATTTTGCCACAGAGGCGATACGCGAATGATTCAGGGCGTAGTGAATGAATTTACCATCACGCTCAGTTATAACAATATTAGCGCGACGAAGAATAGCTAGATGTTGAGACGCTACTGATTGTTCCAGACGCAGCTTAACATAAATGTCAGTAACATTCATGCGCCTATTTTCTTCCAGCAGTTTAATGATCTGCTGACGCAATTTGTGGTTAATTGCCCTCAGTGTCATTGCTGCACTTTTCACTGCCATGTAGTCCAGCTTAATCTGTTCGTTCGAACCTTCATCTTTGCGAATCACCAGCGTGTTTGCTGACATTGTGGTTTCCATTTCCATTTAAATTTTACAGAGGTTATGAATAATTTATTAAAATAATGTAACTTATGTAGATACACCGTTACTGAATGCAAACATACGACATAGTGAAATATGAAACAACAATATATTCGTAATGACTGTTAAACCACCGTTAAAATATGTTAAACACTACCGTATTACTTGTTTAATGTATTGGTTTTGTTGCTGTTATGAGTATACACATCTTTAAGGTAAAAGGGCTCTGAGTTGGCCAAATTGACAAAACCATTACAATCCAGTTGCTGAAATGCGTAATGAGCCCATGAATGAATATCTAAAATATCATTCGGTTCAACATGGATACGCCCGTCGGCTGAAAGGCTTTCCAGGTAAGGATTTTGCGATCCTGTAACGAAAATAGTTCCTGCCGTTTCAGCCAGAATAGGCTGGATATCAGCTTCAAAAGCATGGGTAGGCTCCTGTACAGCTTGCAATTTATTGTTATACGTGGTTATGAAGAATTCCTTATCGCGTGCAGGTAGAATTGCTGTATAATTGTCATATTTTAACAAATTCTTATAATATTGCTGGGCTACCAGCAAAAAGAGCCGGTTATGCATCATAAGGGGCTTGTCCAGCGCGTAACAAAGACCTTTTGCCGTCGATAAGCCAATCCTTAGGCCGGTATACGAGCCGGGACCGCCACAGACTGCTATCGCCGAAAGGTCTGAGGCCTTAATGTTTTCTTCTGCCAATACCTGGTCGATGAGACCATTAATAATAGCTGCAAAATTCCGGGAATCGGAGCTGCTACGCTGGCTAACTACCTTGCCACCGGTAGCCAGGGCTACGGTCCCTGTTTCAGCCGAAGTATCTATAAGTAAAATATGATCCATGAATAGTGGTGCAAAAGTACGGTACGCTGTACATTTGCGACTATGGAAAAAAAGATAATAGGTACAGACGCTGCTCCTGCACCCATTGGCCCTTACAACCAGGCCGTGCAGTTTGGCAATATGCTCTTTATATCTGGCCAAATAGCGCTGGACGCAGCAACCGGCGAGCTGGTACAGGGAGATATCAAAGCAGAAACCCAAAAAGTAATGGAAAACCTGCAGGCGATCCTTAAAGCCGCCGGAATGGATTTCTCGAACGTGCTCAAATCAACCATTTTCCTGATGGATATGGGCCAGTTCGCACAAGTGAACGAAGTATACGGAGGTTATTTTAAAGAAGATCCCCCCGCTCGTGAGACTGTACAAGTAGCCGGTCTGCCTAAAGGTGTGAAAGTGGAAATCAGTGTGATCGCTGCTAAATAAAATATAAAAGGGCAATGTTGTTATGCATTGCCCTTTTTCTTATTGCTTTATCTATTATTGTTTCTTCGCTTCCTTGGCCCAGGTATCTTTCAAGCCCACGGTGCGGTTAAATACGAGGTGTTCCGGGGTTGAATCAGTATCTACACAGAAATACCCTTTGCGGAGGAACTGGAAGTGATCGCCGGTTTGAGCGGTGGCCAGTGCTGGCTCTATATATATCGCTGGCAATATGTGTTTCGAGTTCTCGTTGATATAGCTTTTGAAATCGCCTTCCTCGCTCGATGGGTCTTCTACCTTAAACAGGCGGTCGTACAACCTAACCTCAGCGGTTTTCGCATGTGGTACGCTCACCCAGTGGATTGTTCCTTTCACGTTGATACCGCTTGTATCATGTCCGCTGCGGCTTTCCGGTATATAAGTGCAATGGACCTCTGTCACATTGCCTTCGGCGTCCTTTTTGAAATCCTCACATTTTACAATGTAAGCACCCTTCAGGCGTACCATCAGGCCGGGACCAAGGCGGAAAAATTTCTTTGGCGGGTTTTCCATGAAGTCTTCGCGCTCTATCCACAGCTCGTTACTAAATGGAACTTTTCGGGTGCCGCCATTCTCGTCCTCTGGATTATTCTCCAGGTCAAGCTCATCGGTTTGGCCCTCCGGATAGTTAGTGATCACCAGCTTTATCGGGTCCAGCACCGCCATCATGCGGTTGGCTTTTTTATTCAAGTCCTCGCGTACACAGAATTCCAGCAGGCCCACGTCTACCATATTCTCTCGCTTGGCTATACCTACGGTATCGCTAAACTGGCGGATCGCTTTGGCGGTGTAGCCGCGGCGGCGCATACCACTCACCGTTGGCATACGGGGATCGTCCCAGCCATCAACATGACCTTCGTTCACCAGCTGTAGCAGCTTGCGCTTGCTCATAACGGTGTACGTCATGTTGCGGCGGGCAAATTCGTACTGCTGGCTGGGGTAAATACCCAGTTTTTCGATGAACCAGTTATATAATGGACGGTGATGTATAAACTCCAGTGTGCAGATAGAGTGGGTGATATGTTCGATGCTATCGCTTTCGCCATGGGCAAAATCGTACATGGGATAGATGCACCATTTATCGCCTGTGCGGTGGTGGTGTGCATGCTTGATGCGGTACATCAGCGGGTCGCGGAGCAACAGGTTCGGATGTGACATGTCGATCTTGGCGCGGAGTGTTTTTTCGCCGTCTTTGTATTTGCCGGCGCGCATTTCTTCAAACAGCTTCAGGTTTTCTTCAATGCTGCGATCGCGATAAGGGCTGTTTTTACCCGGCTCCATAGTATTGCCTTTCATGGCGGCTATCTCTTCTGCTGAGCTATCATCCACGTATGCCAGTCCTTTTTTGATCAGGTCAACGGCGAAGCCATACAAAGTTTCAAAATAGTCGGAAGCATAGTACTCGCCATCCCACTGGAAGCCGAGCCATTTGATATCGTTCTTAATGCTTTCCACATATTCTGTTTCCTCGGTTACCGGGTTGGTATCGTCAAAACGCAGGTTGCATTTGCCGTTGTATCGCTTTGCCAGGCCGAAGTTGAGGCAGATAGACGAGGCGTGGCCTATATGCAGGTAGCCATTCGGTTCCGGCGGGAAACGCGTGTGTATATGTTCGTACTTTCCTTCTTTAAGGTGTTCTTCGATTATCTCTTCTAAAAAGTTGAGTGACCTTTCTTCGCTCATAGATGCTTGGTTGCGGAGAGCAAAGGTAAATGTTTGCATGCAGATGCCGCAGGGCTAAAAACGGTACAAGATGCCGGCGTCAGCGGAGAGCAAATAAAAGCGAGAACCGCCGTTCACTATATTGCTTATCATATGCTTGTAGGATATGCCTGCGATTGCCGAAAAAGCGCCGATCCTATACTCCAAAAACACTGACGCATCAGCAAATGCACCCATTTTTTTCACATTAAGAACGTCGTTAGTTTGGTCAGGTTCGCCGGCTGTTGTCATTGTTAGTTTTGCGCGTGTGTTGTATGAAGGGGCAATACCAACTGCAGGTACTACTGATAACCTTTGAGAAAGATCTATTTGGTACGCTACCCTGATAGGTAAATAGAGATAGCCAAATCTATAATGGAGGTTTACATATTTGCTGGCGCCCATGAAACCTACAATCTTAAATCCGGGGTTAACATAACCAAGGCCTGTTTCGACTCTTAGCCGACTAAACTCGATACCCGTTGCCAATTCGCCCTTATAGAATGTGATTGATGCAGGCCTGTCCATTAACTCGGAATTAAAGCTGCGGCCAATGCCCAAATGGGGCTTAATGTACCACGAGCGGGCAGAACTTGCAATAGAGAATGATAATGAGATTAGGATGAATAGCTTTTTCATGTGTAAGATGCTAGACCCTAATTTAGCTTAAATACCGACAACTCGCATATTAACGGCTATTTATTACTTGGTGCGGAGAGCAGGGTAAATGCTTGGAAAGAGATGCCGCAGCGTTAAAAATGGTATAAAATACCAGCGTCTCCAGAGAAGAAATAAAAGCGATCGCTCCCGTTCTTAAAAGTAGGATTAACCATACGTTTATATGATACACCTGTGGTAATTGATACTGGGCCAACCCTGTATTCTGCAAATAGCATTCCGTCGGCAAGCGCACCCAGCTTATTTACCTGTGGCTTGGCACTAAAGGGCGGGGGAGTTGTTCTTGTGGTAGTGACTATGCGCTCTGCCTGGATGTTATAAAGCGCGGCGATACCTGCAGCAGGAACAACTGAAAGCCCAGCAAATATCTTTATTCTATATGCTGCTCTTATAGGTAAATAGGCATACTTAAAGTTGTAATCGATGTCAGAGTGAGCTATTGCCTGCCCTGTCTGAAGATTGAAATCGTCTTCGAACGTTAATCCCTTAAGTTCGTAGCTAGGATTAAGAAAACCAAGTCCCGTTTCGATCCTGATCTT
Source organism: Polluticoccus soli (assembly GCF_029269745.1). Classification (NCBI taxonomy): domain Bacteria; kingdom Pseudomonadati; phylum Bacteroidota; class Chitinophagia; order Chitinophagales; family Chitinophagaceae; genus Polluticoccus; species Polluticoccus soli. The sequence continues at coordinate 1,941,710 of NZ_JARJHT010000001.1, forward strand.
ACCAATCTCTCTGCCTGCCGCTAGCTCACCCTTGAAGAACATAGACTTTTCATAATAGGATGGTGTCTGTCTGGTCAGTTTAGTTTGACCGATACCCACAGTTGGTTTGATATACCATGATTGCGCGACGGCGCTAATTGAAACAAAGATCGCTAGGAGGGGAAATAGTAGTTTTTTCATAAGGTTCGGTATTACTGATAGTCTAAAATACTCATTAGATGCAATCCAATCTATAAATTATTACTTTTATCCGCTTTTTCAACAAGATATGACAGATAAGATGCAGCGCCCCGTGCGCGTGTTGGTGGCAAAGGTTGGGCTCGATGGTCACGACCGTGGTGCTAAAGTAATTGCAACCGCCTTGCGTGATGCAGGTATGGAAGTAATATATACCGGCCTGCGCCAGACGCCCGAAATGGTGGTAGCGACAGCCTTGCAGGAAGACGTGGATGCCATCGGCATCAGCATTCTGAGCGGTGCGCATATGACAGTGTTCCCTAAAGTGATGCAGCTGATGAAAGACAAAGGGTTGAAGAATGTGCTGCTCACAGGTGGTGGTATCATTCCCGACGAGGATATGCAAAAACTCAATGAGCAAGGTGTCGGCAAACTGTTTGCTCCCGGAGCGCCTACTTCTGAAATCGCTGGTTACATTAACCAATGGGTGCACGAACACCGCAGCGAGTTATTTTAATTATCATCACATAAGAGATATTATATGTACCAGACGTTATTGACCGAACTGCAGGATGGCATTTTTACTATCACCATCAACCGCCCAGACAAGATGAACGCCCTGAACAAGGACGTGATCGCCGACCTGGGGAAAGCCATGGACGAGGTCTATAATAATGCAGAAATAAAAACAGCTATCATTACCGGTGCGGGCGAAAAAGCCTTTGTTGCCGGTGCCGATATATCAGAATTTACGAGCCTTAGAGGCGACGGTGGTGCCGACCTGGCACGCCTTGGCCAGTCAAAAGTGTTCGACAAGATCGAGAACAGCCCGAAACCTGTGGTGGCGGCGGTAAACGGTTTTGCTCTGGGCGGTGGCTGCGAGTTGGCGATGTCCTGTCATTTCCGCCTGGCCAGCGAGAACGCCAAATTTGGCCAGCCGGAAGTGAACCTGGGCCTGATACCAGGCTATGGCGGTACACAAAGGCTGACACAGCTGATAGGTAAAGGCAAAAGCATGGAGCTGATGATGACCGGCGACATGATCGGTGCCGACGACGCTAAGTCACTGGGTTTGGTAAACTACGTAGTGCCACAGGCCGAGTTATTGCCCAAGGTTAAAGAGCTGCTGCAAAAAATACAGTCAAAAGCTCCCTTGGCAATCACAAAAGTTATATCTTGTGTGAACGAGGCGGCAAAATCAGACCCCAATGGCTTCGAAAATGAGATCAAGCGTTTTGGTGAATGCTTTGATACTGAAGATGCTAAAGAGGGTACTGGTGCGTTTCTCGAAAAAAGAAAACCTGTATTTAAAGGAAAATAATTTTTTATCTTCAACGCTAAATTATTGTAGCAAATGCGGAAAAACATTGTCCGTAGCCTCTTAGCCCTGACTGTGAGCGCTGCTGCTTTTACAGCTGCTGCTCAGCCGGCAATACCGCGTGAATACGTGGAAATGCCCGGCTTTTCTTTGGGCATAAACTTTGGTATGACCGACCTGTGGGGCGATATCGGAACTCAAGGTATCGTTGATCACTATGGTAACAGCAACTACTGGGATAAGCCTTGCTTTATGGGCGGTATGTTTGGCCGTTACCTCGCTCACCCTATGCTGGCTGCACGTTTCGGTATCAACTATGGTACCTTATATGCAAACGACAACTGGAACCAGGATAAAGCTGAAAAAGCAAAATCTACAGAAGAAGATGCATTTCAGCGCTACCTGCGCAACCAGGACGTTCGCGCCAATATCTGGGAAGCAAACCTGATGGTGGAGTTCAACCCTTTGCGTGGCAACTCTGAATCAAGGGCTGCACAAAAACGCATGCAACCTTACATTTTGGCGGGTGTGGGCGGTTTCCACTTCAAACCTCAAAGCTCGCTGCTTAATGAGCGGACTGGCGACAGGAAATGGGTTGATGTACATGACCTGCACCTGGAAGGTGAGGGCCAGACGCCAACTGGAAAACCAACAGAACATTATTCGATGAAAACCTCGCTGTGGCAGCTTAATGTGCCATTAGGGTTTGGTCTGCGTTGGGATATCGGTGATCAATATGCACTGGGTATCGAATACCTTTATCGTATCACGTTTACTGACAGGCTTGATAACGTAAGTTCTGAGTTCGCAAGTAAAGATTATTTTGATCGCTACCTGCCACCAGAAAAAGCTGCTGTAGCCAAAGCACTCTATGATAAATCATACGAGCTCCAGCCAGGTATTGAGCGCAGGCAGTGGAGCACCCGCGGTAATAAAGAAGTAAAGGATGGTTACTCTTCGATATCCATCAGTTTCATATATAAGATTATGAATAATAAGAGCCCCTGGTGGTTCTAATTCGATAAAAAAATCATTATTTTACAGAGCGGTATGTTAACACATGCCGCTCTTTTTTTCAGAAGAAATGTGGCCGGTGCATTGTGTGCAGGGTGTATGCTATTACATACATATCTGTGACAATGTGTTTGGGCTAAAAAACTATTTTTAGAAACAGAGAATATGTTTGCTTACCTCAAAGGGACGATCACTTATAAAACCCCGTCGCTACTATATCTTGATGTGAATGGTATAGGATATGAATTGCATACAACATTGCAAACCTACGACAAGATACAGTCGCAGGAGAGTTGTAAGCTGTTTACCCATTTGCAGATACGCGAAGATGCCTGGGTGTTATATGGTTTTGCCGACGAGCAGGAGCGTTCTACTTTCAGGCTGTTGTTAGGCATAAGTGGTGTGGGTGCGGCTACGGCGCGCATCATTTTATCGTCGCTTACGCCCGCCGAACTTGACCGCGCAGTTTCGCACGAGGACAGTAAAGCGTTGGAGAAGGTCAAAGGTATTGGCGCTAAAACCGCGCAGCGCATCATTCTCGAGTTGAAAGGCAAGTTATCTGTTGAAAATAATTCTATGTTAACGTCGAAAGCCACGCACAATAGGACCGAGGATGACGCGTTATTTGCTTTGGTAAATCTTGGCATTAATAAGGCTGTAGCAGAGAATGCAATTAGGAAAATAAATAATGCTTCCTCTTTGTCTGTAGAAGATTTGATCAAACAGGCACTACGAGTGTTATAAACCTAAGAACTGAAGTGAAGGGACATAGCTATTTCGGATATAAATTTTTATTTTTCATTGCATTGGTTGTTGCTATAGCCAATGCGGCTGCGCGTGGGCATGACGAAGATTTTACCTTCGATAATCCAGACCCAGCTCCTGATACTCCGGCCACTGATACAACACGTCGTTTAAGGTTCCCGATATATGACCGTACCGGCGTTCCCGGCGAAAAAGTTCCTTCAAGCATCGATCTGAAAAGTCCTTCGAATGTTGAGAAATCGGTAGAATACGATCCCGAAGAAGGCCGATACTACTTTACTGAAAAAATAGGTGATGAGTTCATTCGAAACCCGAACTACCTCACCATGGACGAGTACCTGAAATACCAGGGCCAGCAGGATGAACAAGCTTACTGGAAACGCAGACTCGATGCCCTCACTCTTTTCAACAAGAAACCTCAGCTGCCTACCATGTACAAAGAAGGTCTGTTCGACCGCATCTTTGGTGGCAATACGATCTCTGTACGTCCGCAAGGTAACGTTGACGTGACCTTTGGAGGTAACTGGCAGAACATCAAAAATCCAACACTGCCTGCACGTGCACAGAAGTACGGCATCTTCGACTTCGACATGCAGATGAACATCAACCTGCTGGCGACTGTTGGCGATAAGTTGAAACTGAACATCAGCAATAATACCAAAGCAACCTTCGACTACCAGAACATACAGAAGCTGGAGTACACAGGTAAAGAAGACGAGATCATTAAAAAAATTGAAGCCGGTAGCGTGAGCTTCCCGCTCAATAGCAGTTTGATAAGCGGTGTGCAATCGTTGTTCGGTATCAAAACACAGCTGCAGTTTGGTAAACTTTGGGTTACTGGTGTCTTGTCGCAACAGCGCTCAAAACGCCAGAGCCTTACTATACAAGGCGGTTCGCAAACACAGCAATTTGCCATCAAGGCCGACGACTATGAAGAGAACCGCCACTTCCTGTTAGGTCATTATTTCCGTAATAACTACAACAAAGCACTGGAGCGCTATCCGCTCATCAGCTCTTTGGTGCAGATCAACAAGATCGAGGTTTGGGTTACCAATACTACCGGTGCCACCGAAGGTATCCGTAACGTTATTGCGTTTATGGACCTTGGTGAGGAGAATCCTTACAACCAGATGCACCGGGGTGCAGTAAGGGGAATACCTATGGGATTGCCCGACAATAGCCAAAACAACTTGTACAGCCAGTTGTTGCAAAACCCGCTTGCCCGTAACCAGGGATCCAACATCTCTGCAGTTCAGTCATTGGGTGACTCTAATGGTCGTGAGTTCTTCCCGGTTACTGCACGTAAGCTGAACCCGTCAGAATTTTCGTTTCACCCGCAACTCGGTTACATCTCGCTGAACACTCAGCTTAATCCGTACGACGTACTCGCTGTTGCATATCGTTATACTTACAACGGTAAAGTGTACCAGGTGGGTGAGTTTGCAGAAGATCTGCCACCAACCAACAACACCAACCAAAATTCGAACGATCAAAAAACACTCTTCCTGAAGTTGCTGAAAGGCACTGCACCCAATCCGCAGTTGCCCGTGTGGGACCTTATGATGAAGAACGTGTATGCTTTAGGTGGCCTTGGTGTTTCTAAAGAGGAATTCAGGCTGAACGTATTGTACCAGGATCCGGGCGGTGGTGAAAAACGCTATTTTCCCGAGGGACCGAATACAGGTAAGTTGCTATTGGAAATGTTCAACCTCGATCGCCTCAACTTCCAGAATGACCCCGCACCCGATGGTATATTTGACTTTGTAGAAGGTATTACGATCAACACACAGCAAGGCAAGATCATGTTCCCCTTGCTGGAGCCGTTTGGTGATGATCTGAAACCACAACTGGGAGGTGGATCTCAGCTGGATAAGAAATATCTCTACACTATCCTTTACGATTCAACAAAAACAGTAGCAAGGCAGTTCCAGCAAAACAACCGTTACGTCATCAAAGGTTCTTACAAATCTGCATCTTCTTCAGAAGTGTTCCTTGGTGGTTTTAATATCCCTCAGGGGTCTGTATCGGTTTCGGCTGGTGGGCAGAAACTGGTAGAGAATGTAGACTACCAGATAGACTATGGCCTTGGTAGGCTGAAAATATTGAACTCAGGTATCCTTAACTCAGGCATCCCGATCAATGTGCAGTATGAAGACAATGCAACTTTTGGTTTCCAGACACAGAACTTCATAGGGACAAGGCTTGATTATTATTTCAGCGACAAGCTTTCGATAGGTAGTACCCTGATGCGTCTTACTGAGCGGCCGTTCACGAATAAAACAACCTTTGGTGAAGACCCGATAAAAAATACAGTAATAGGTGTTGATGCGAACTACCAGTCTGAATTTCCTGCGCTGACGCGTGCGCTTGATCAGCTGCCGCTGTTTTCGACCACTGCGCCTTCGTTTGTGAATGTAACTGGGGAGGTAGCAGGCTTGTTGCCTAGTCACTCAAAGCAGATCAATGCACTCGATCCTGAAGGCTCCGTATATATTGACGATTTTGAAGGTACCCGTAGTTCATACGATCTGAAATTTCCCGCAACAGCATGGAAGCTTTCTTCTACACCGGTAGGCGCCCTTGATAAAACGAATAGATCAATATTGCCGGAAGCAACTGCCAGCGAAAACCTGGCATATGGCAAAAACAGGGCGAAGCTGGCCTGGTATTTCCTGGAGCCTACGCTGGTAGATGGGAACAACGGAATACCCGACCACGTAAAGAAAGACCCTAACCAGCACTACATCAGGTTGGTACAGCAGCAGGAAGTATTCCCCGAGAAATCTACAAACGCTTTACAGAATGCACTAAGTACACTTGATCTTGCATTTTATCCTAAAGAGCGCGGCCCGTACAACTATGACGTTACCCGCAGCGCGGTGTCAGAAGGTTTGAACCCGGATGGTTCGCTTGCACGACCTGAAACGAGGTGGGGCGGTATTATGCGCCCGATTGATAATAGTGACTTTGAACAGGCCAACGTGGAGTTTATCGAACTCTGGGTGATGGATCCGTTCATCAACAATCCGGATGCTAATGGTGGTTCACTCTATATCAACCTTGGTAACGTTTCTGAAGATGTATTGAAGGACGAGAGGAAGTTTTTTGAGAATGGTATTCCTTATCCCGAAGACAATACCAAGCTGGTAAAGACAGTTTGGGGCAATGTTCCGAAATTTTCAAATGAGATCACCAAGGCGTTTGAAACAGATCCAGCATCGAGAGCTTTACAGGATGTAGGCTATGATGGTTTGAATAATGAAGCTGAACGCAGCCATTTTGCTAACTACCTAGCGGCTGCTCAGGGAGCAGTTGATGCTACTGCTTACAAGTCTATCAACGACGATCCGTCAAGCGATGATTTCAAATACATTTATGATTACCCCGCAAGCACACCTGTATTGGAGCGCTATAAACGTTTCAGCAACCCACATGGTAACGCACCTGTGGAGTCAGGTTCAAATACTGGTCTTGCATCTGGTGGAACTAACGTACCGGAATCAGAAGATATCAACCGCGACAACACGCTGAACGTTGCTGAAGATTATTATCAATATCGTATAGACTTCACACCTGACATGCAGGTGGGTTCCAATTATATCATTGATAAGAAGACTACGCCTGTGAAGCTTCCTAACGGTACTACCGAAAATGAAACATGGTACCAGATGAAAATACCTATCCGCGAGTACAGCCATAAAATCGGTAATATTTCCGACTTCAGGTCTATACGTTTTATGCGTATGTTCCTGAATGGTTTTGAGGATAGCGTGGTGCTTCGTTTTGCGCGCATGGAATTGGGTCGTAACAACTGGCGCCGTTATCAATTCTCTATGCGTGATCCGCGTATCGTAGTTCCGATCACAGATCCGGATAAAACAGAATTTGCCGTTACATCAGTAAGTGTTGAAGAAAATACAAAACGTCAACCGATCCCATACCTGATGCCTCCGGGTGTAAGCCGTCAGAATGCACAGGTAGCCAGCGCGCAAACAGTGCAGCTGAACGAGCAGGCGCTGGCATTGCAGGTGTGCAACCTGGAAGATGGTGACGCGCGTGCTGTATTTAAAGAGGTGAGCGTAGATATGCGTCAGTTCTCAGGACTGCGTATGTTTATCCATGCTGAGTCTCGTATAGGCCAGCAGCCGTTGCGCGATGGCGATCTGCGTGCTGTTATTCGTATCGGTAGCGACTTTACGACCAACTACTATGAGTACCAGGTACCGCTGAAAGTAACTCCGAATGGTAACAGTTCGGCAGATGTAATATGGCCGGAGGAAAACCGCCTTGACCTTATACTCGAAGACCTGGTGAAGGTAAAAACCGAAAGGAATAACAAGGGTATACAAAGCTTCATTCCATACGAAACGGTAGATAGCAAGGGCAATATCATATCAATATTGGGTAACCCGAATATTGGCGAGGCCAAAACTGTGATGCTTGGCATCCGCAATCCGCTGAAGAGTGCAGAAACACCAAACGATGATGGCCTCGCAAAATGTGCTGAAGTATGGTTCAACGAACTGCGCATGATAGGACTGAATGAAAAGCCGGGTTATGCAGCAGCAGGTAAAGTGACTGTGCAACTGGCTGATCTTGGCAATGTGAATCTGAGTGGTAGTATGCACACACAAGGTTATGGTAATATCGACCAGAAATTGAACCAGCGTTTCCGCGATGATTTCTATCAATACAACGCGTCTACCAATGTCAACGTAGGAAAACTCATGCCGCGCAAGTGGGGCGTTCAGCTGCCTGTGTTTGTTGGATATTCAGAGAATATCAGCAATCCGCAATACGATCCGTTCGACCTGGACGTGACGTTCAAGGATAAGCTGGATAATGCGCGCGATCAGGCGCAACGTGATTCACTGAGGAAAATCGCGCAGGACTTCACATCTATAACATCATTTAACCTGTCTAACGTTCGCGTATTGGGTAATCCTGAAAAACAGAATAAGACAGTGATGCCGTGGAGTGTGAAGAACTTTGACCTGAACTATGCATACAACAAACAGTTCAAGCGCAACCCTATAATCGAGTCGGATGAACTGGTGAACCAGCGCCTTGGCCTTGGTTATACATACAATATTAAATCACGACCAATAGAGCCGTTCAAATCGTTAGTGCGTTCAAAGTCTAAATGGCTCTCACTGATCAAAGACTTCAATTTTAACCTGCTACCTGCCAACGTTTCCGTTCGTAGCGATATGAACCGCATCGTTGATGAAACAATGGTTCGAAATGTGTCTGACGCGATCGTTAAGATCAAACCAACTTATTTCAAAAACTTTACGTGGACCAGGTTGTATACTATGCGTTGGGAATTGTCACGCTCGCTGTCGTTCGACTATACTGCTACTAACAACTCGCGCATTGATGAGCCGATTGGACGTATAGATACCAAAGAAAAACGCGATTCGCTTATTGACAAGATCGAGACATTTGGTCGTAATACTTATTACACACAGCAGTTCAATGCTAGCTATAATGTGCCGCTGCAAAAGCTGCCGATCACAGACTGGACGAGCATCAGGCTGACTTACGGCGCTAACTATAGCTGGACCGCAGCATCGTTGTTGACAAAAGAGTTAGGGAACACGATCGGTAACACGCAAACCAAACAGGTAAATACCGAGCTTAACTTCCTGCAGCTCTATAATAAAAATCGCTGGTTGCGTGCAGTAAACCAGCCTAGACCAACCGGCCGCAATCAGCCGGATAAAAAAGCTGACGAAAAGAAAGTAAAAGACTTGCGCGCCAGCCAACGAAACAATAAGCCGGGCTCGTCGAAAACAGCAGATACAACAAAACCTGAAGTGATCAACACTGCTAATCTTACAGACAAGCAACTTGACTCTTTGCGCAAGTCGATGAAAGCGAAAGAAGTGGCGAAGAGTAAAGAGCAAAAGGCAAAAGAAAAGCGCGATCGCAAACTGGCTCGTCAAAAGAAACGTAACACGCCTATGTCGGTATCAGGAGGCGAACGTTTTGTTGGCAGGTTGCTGACAATGGTAAGGCGTAGCACTGTGTCTTTGACCGAGAACTCTGGTACCGTTTTGCCGGGCTATATGGATAGCACCAGGTATATGGGTGTAAACGACCAGACCTTGGCGCCCGGATTTGATTTTGTATATGGCTACCAGCCAGACAGAGCATGGCTCGAAACGCAGTCGTTCAAAAACCGTCTGAGCCGCGATACGCTGTTCAATTCACAGTTCCAGCAGCAGTACTCACAGAATCTGAATATTACAACAACGGTAGAACCGATCGCCGACCTGCGTGCAGACATCAGCTTTACACGTACGTTCAGTAAAACACATAACGAACTGTTCAAAGACACTACCAACAATGGCCTGCCGTTCACTCACAATAGTCCTTATGAAACTGGTGCCTTCACGGTTTCTTATATTGGTTTAGGTACGATGTTCAAACCCTCAGAGGTGAATTCTGGCGTTTATTTGCAGTTCCTTAAAAATCGTGAGATAGTTTCTGAAAGGCTTGGACGCAACAACCCGTATTCGGGTGGCATCCCTGACCCTGCCGATCCGACCTATTCAAAAGGCTACGGACGTTATTCGCAGGATGTGCTGGTTCCGGCATTCATAGCCGCTTACAGTGGTAAGAGCGCCAGCGACGTTGCGCTGGTCGACCACAACAACAATAATGTACGCAGTAATCCATTCAAATATTATACGCCTAAGCCGAACTGGCGCGTAACATATAATGGTCTGTCTAAGCTGCCAATGTTTAGCCAGTATATGAACAACCTGGTACTGAATCACACGTACACGGGTACGCTGGCAATGAATAGTTTTGTATCAGCATTGTTCTTCCAGGATATTTATAGTGTTGGCTTCCCGTCGTTCCTTGACTCTAACTCGGGCAACTTCGTACCTTTCTACCAGGTGCCGAACGTTACCTTCTCTGAGCAGCTGAACCCGATGATCGGTATCGATGCCTCGTTTAAGAATAATTTCACAGCACGTTTCGACCTGCGTAAAACACGTACTGTGGCACTGAGCATGGTAGACTACCAGGTGAGCGAAACAAGAAGTACAGAATATGTGGTTGGTGCCGGTTACCGCATTCGTGGATTGGTGCTGCCGTTCGAACTGTTTGGCGTGAAGAAACTGGATAACGACCTGAACATCAAAATGGATATAGGGCTGCGCGACGATAAGACCACCAACAATTACCTGGCGCAGAACATTGCGGTGACGACCCGTGGCCAAAAGGTGATCACTATATCGCCGTCTGTAGACTATATCATCAGCGACAAACTCACCCTCAGGTTCTTCTACGACAGGCGCCAGAGCATACCATACACCACCAACTCGTTCCCGATCACGACGACGCGGGCAGGCGTCACCCTCAGATTCATCTTTGCACAATAATATGTTTCCCGCCACACATGGCGGGAAACTTGTTTTATGATAAGTTAAGATGATATATATCAACCGCCAGTTTGGCGCTTAAATGTTATATTTGTACCTCAAAATTCATAGTGGAATGACTGTACAGTCGTTTGAAAAAGGCTTTAACGACAAGCTCGATAAGGAACTGACCATCGAGCCGCGTGACTGGATGCCGGATGACTACCGGAAGACACTCATCAGGCAGATATCGCAGCATGCGCATAGCGAGATAGTAGGTATGTTGCCTGAGGGCAACTGGATCACGCGTGCCCCATCGTTGCGTCGCAAAGCTGTATTGCTGGCCAAAGTGCAGGATGAAGGCGGTCATGGTTTATACCTATATAGCGCTGCAGAAACGCTGGGTATTACCCGCGACGAAATGCTGGATCAACTGCACACCGGTAAGGCAAAATATTCTTCGATATTCAACTATCCCACTACTACGTGGGCAGATATGGGTGCGATAGGCTGGCTGGTAGATGGTGCTGCCATCATGAACCAGGTGCCTCTATGCCGTACATCTTACGGGCCGTACGCGCGTGCTATGGTGCGTGTGTGCAAGGAAGAGAGCTTTCACCAGCGCCAGGGTTTTGAGATCATGCTAACGCTGGCAAAGGGTACCGAACAACAAAAGAAGATGGCACAGGATGCGTTGAACCGCTGGTGGTGGCCATCTATCATGATGTTTGGTCCTTCGGATGAAAACAGCCCGCACACAGAGCAAAGCATGCGCTGGCGTATCAAACGTTTTACCAACGACGAACTCCGTCAGAAGTTTGTTGACGTAACGGTAGAACAAACCAGGATACTTGGCCTCGAAGTGCCCGATAAAGACCTGAAATGGAACGAAGAGCGTGGTCACTACGATTATGGCCAGATCAACTGGGATGAGTTTTGGGCAGTGGTAAAAGGTCACGGTCCATGCAATAAAGAACGTCTCGAAGCGCGTAAGAACGCATGGGACGACGGTGAATGGGTTCGTGATGCTGCCATGGCTTACTCTCAAAAACGTAAAGAACGCGCTGCAAAAAAAGAAGCTGCATAAAATTACATTGGCTACTTCGGTAGCCAACGTTTTCAATAATTGTCCTCATGTCACAACAAACTGTAAATAAAGCTGAATGGCCTTTGTGGGAAGTGTTCATCCGTAGCAAAGCTGGCCTTGATCATAAACATGCCGGTAGCCTGCACGCTGCTGACGCACAAATGGCGATGGAAAATGCCCGCGATGTATACACCCGCCGTATGGAAGGTGTTAGCATTTGGGTGGTGGAAAGCAAATACGTTCATGCATCAGATCCTGGTGAAGCAGATTCTATGTACGAACCGGCTAATGATAAGATCTACCGTCACCCGACGTTTTATGATCTGCCTGATGAATTGAAACACATGTAGTTTTTGACCAACAACAAGAACAATGAGCATTCAGAAACTGCTTTACACATTACAGATCGCAGATAACGCTTTGATTCTCGGTCACCGCATCAGCGAATGGTGCGGACACGGGCCGATATTAGAACAGGATATAGCGATCACCAACACTGCGCTCGACCATCTGGGCCAGGCGCGTAGTTTGTACCAATATGCAGCCACTCAATTCAACGCATTATCGCCTGAAGAGAGGGCCGGCCTGTTTACTTCCGCGGCTTTACAAGCCAACATAGCAAACGGAAAACACATTGACGAAGACGACCTCGCCTACCTGCGTGATGGTTGGGACTTCAGGAATGTGTTGCTGGTAGAGCAGCCAAACAAGGATTGGGCGTACACAGTAGCCCGGTCTTTCCTGTACGATTGTTTTAGTTACTTCTTTTATTCGGCGCTGAAGAACAGCAAAGACGAAACACTTGCGGCTATTGCTGAGAAATCTCTGAAAGAAGTTACTTACCATATACGCTGGAGCAGCGAATGGGTTATCAGGCTGGGAGATGGTACGGAAGAAAGCCATGCGCGCATGCAGCAGGCGCTCAACGACCGTTGGGTTTATACCGGAGAGCTAGTGAAAATGAGCGAGGCCGATAACGCCATGCTGGCTGAAGGCGTGGGAGTTGACCTGAATGCAATTGTGACGCAATGGAAAGAGCGTGTAGCTGCGGTAATAGAAGAAGCGACACTGACCTTACCGCCCGATACCTGGATGCAGGAAGGTGGCAAAGAAGGCCGTCATACCGAACACCTGGGTTATATATTGGCTGAGCTTCAATTTATGCAGCGCGCCTATCCCAACATGGAGTGGTAGTTTTTAGCTGATCATATTTCTATAAAAAGTTTTGAGAAGGGTTGAAGGCACATTTAACTTATTGTGCTTTCAACTCTTCGTAATTTTACAACAATGAGCGCGAGCGCGAAGAACATATCTAAAGAGCAGGTGTATGAATGGCTGTCATCGGTCACCGATCCTGAGGTGCCGGTGCTGACTATTCAAGACTTGGGTATTGTTCGCGATGTGATCATAAGTACTACCGACAATGGGCAGCAAGAAATTGCGGTAGTTATTACGCCTACCTACAGCGGATGTCCGGCAATGGATGCCATCGCTCTGGGTATTAGGATGGCGTTAGTTGCTAAAGGCTTTCGTCACATAAAAGTAGAGCACCGCTTGAGCCCGGCCTGGACCACCGACTGGATGACAGAAGAAGGCAAACGAAAGCTGGAACAATATGGCATTGCTCCGCCTATTCGCAAAGCAGTCGATCCGCTGGGTCTTTTCGAGGAGGACAATGTGTCTTGCCCTCGCTGCCATTCCACTGATACAATACTTGTAAGTCAGTTTGGGCCGACTTCGTGTAAGGCATTATACAAATGCCAATCCTGCCATGAGCCGTTTGAGCATTTTAAATGCCATTAAGCCAGCAATTATTTGCTAATTTTATTTCAAGTTGTTTTTGCTATGTACGAAAACAAAAATGAATCGCTTGCACCTTTACACGTTTTTTACAGACGCATATTTCGAAACTTCTTTGTAGCGTCGATGATACTAGGCACCTGTCTGGGTATTGGTATATTGGGCTACCATTTCACCGATGGTATTCCATGGATAGATTCTTTGCATAATGCATCGATGATATTGAGCGGCATGGGGCCTGTAGTGGAGATACGCTCAAATGGCGGTAAAGTATTCTCTTCGTTCTATGCCTTGTTTAGCGGTGTAGCATTCATTACTAACATAGGTATCATATTGGCGCCTGCTGCACACAGGCTGTTTCATATACTGCATCTTGAGGAGGATTGATGATGAGATTCCTGCTGCTGTTTCTATTGTTTGTTTTTTTAGCATTACACCTGTATGCGCAACAGGAACCTCTTAACTACAAGACTGCAACGAAGGAGCTAAAGCAGGCCTATAACGACGGCTCTTATACGCGCTTCAGACTGATGTTGAGTGACCTTGTAGAAGAACAGATACCAATGCAGGAACTCGCTGCAGTATTCGATGCGCTGAAACCAACCTATGGACAGATAAGTGCCTTTCATTTTCTCGGTGTTGATGAACAGGGCGCACGTTATACGGTGAGATTTCAGAAAGGAGCGCTTGATGTGCTTGTACTGCTGGATAGCAGCAACAAAATATCGCGACTTGAGTTTGAACACTATAAAGAATTGATAAACGCCGCAGGAGTAAGCGGCAGGAAGCCTTAGTTATTTTACTTTCAGCTTCACCAGCGCTTTTTGCGCTGCTACCTGGCCAGCTTCTTTTTTGTTGTAGCCAGACCCTGATTCTACCAGTTCTCCATCCAGCATCACACCTATGGTAAACACTTTGCGCGAACCTTCTACTTTCTCATCCAGTGTGTCGAACGTGAGCACATAATTATTTTTCTGTGCCCAGCTCAATAGCTGGTTCTTGTAGTTGGTATCGGTGCTCTCCAGCGTTTCGATATCTATATAAGGTTTGATCACCTGTTTGAGGATGAACTTGCGTGTACGCGAAAATCCCTGGTCCAGGTACACCGCGCCTATCAAAGCTTCCAGGGCATTACCGAAGATGTGACTGCGGCTCAGGCCACGGTCATTTTGATTGTACTGTACCAGTTTGTTAAGGCCCATGCGTAGCGCTACGTTGTTCAACGTCTCGCGGCGCACGATGCGTGAGCGCATTTCTGTCAGGTAACCTTCAGGCTGCGTGGGATATTTTTTGAACAGGTATTCGGCTACAATAGAGCCTAAAATAGCATCGCCCAAAAATTCAAGACGCTCATTGTTTTGAGCCAGTTCTTCAATTTTTGAGCGGTGCATTAAAGCAAGCTGGTAATACGGTAGATGCTTGGGGGTGTAACCCAGCAAGTGCTCCAGTTGTAATACCAGCTGCTTGTTTGGAGAAAAAAAATGTAGTATCCGTGCCGTAAACCGACGCAAAGCTTAGTCCTCGTATTTTTTGAAGATCACAGATGCATTATGGCCGCCAAATCCAAACGTATTGCTGAGTGCCGCGCGTACTTTCTTTGGCTGTGCTTTATGAAATGTGAAGTTCAATCGTGGATCAAAAGCCGGATCGTCTGTAAAATGGTTTATCGTAGGCGGAATCAGGTCATTGACCGTTGCCATGATGGCGGCAATGGCCTCTATGGCTCCGGCAGCACCCAACAGGTGACCGGTCATAGATTTGGTAGAACTGATATTCAGGTTGAACGCATGGTCGCCGAATACACGTTGTATAGCGGTCGTCTCGCTGATGTCGCCCAGAGGTGTTGAAGTTCCGTGCACATTGATGTAGTCAATGTCTTCAGGTTTCATACCCGCGTCTTCCAGCGCGTTCTTCATTACATTATAAGCGCCCAGTCCTTCCGGGTGGGGAGCTGTAAGGTGGTGTGCATCTGCACTCATACCGCCACCAGCTACTTCTGCATATATCTTCGCACCGCGGGCCTTAGCGTGCTCAAGCTCTTCCAGTATCAGGCTTCCCGCACCTTCACCCATCACGAAACCATCCCTGTTCAGATCGAATGGGCGGCTGGCTGTTTTGGGATCGTCGTTGCGTTCAGACAGCGCTTTCATAGCATTGAAACCGCCAATACCTGCTTCTGTAACTACAGCTTCAGAACCACCACATACAATAGCATCAGCTTTACCCATTCTTACATAGGTAAAGGCATCTATGATACCGTTGGTAGACGAAGCGCAGGCACTTACAGTAGCGAAGTTGGGACCGCGGAAACCATACTTCATAGAAATATGACCCGGAGCAATGTCCAGGATCATCTTAGGAATGAAGAATGGGTTGAACCTTGGTGTACCATCGCCGGCGTTGAACTGGCGCATCTCTTCGATGAAGGTGATCATACCGCCGATACCTGATGCCCAGATGACACCAACACGGTCTTTATTGATACCTTCTCCGTTGATGCCGGAGTCGTTTACTGCTTCAGCAGCAGCAACCAGTGCGATTTGAGAAAAACGGTCGAGTTTACGAGCTTCCTTGCGATCCAGGTAGTCTTCCGGATTGAAGTTCTTCAGCTCGCACGCAAACCTTGTCTTAAACTTGCTTGCGTCAAATTGTTTAATGAAATCGGCGCCCGAAACTCCATTAATCAATCCTTGCCAATATTCGGGCAGCGTGTTGCCTAATGGCGTAAGGGCACCGATACCGGTAACGACAACGCGTTTTAACGGTAAATTCATTAAGTACAATTCAGAGTTAGTGTAGAAAAATTACTTTACGTGTTCTTCCAGATACGCGATAGCCTGGCCAACTGTTGTGATGGTTTCAGCTTGCTCGTCGGGGATAGAGATGTTGAATTCTTTTTCGAATTCCATGATCAGTTCTACTGTGTCAAGAGAGTCAGCGCCAAGGTCGTTGGTAAAGCTGGCTTCAGGAGTAACTTCTGATTCGTCAACACCTAACTTATCAACGATGATTTTCTTAACGCGATTTGCAATTTCAGACATGGCTATGCAATTTAATTTTATGGTGCAAAAATATACTTTTTGGTAAAAACGAAAAGATATTCTCAATAATCTCCTAAAATCCTTGTTTGATAAGGGTTTCGGGCTAGTTATTAGTGCTTATTTATATGTTCTTCCACAATGTTGCCATCCCGCATTTCCAGGGTCCGGTCGGTCATTTCGGCCAGTTCTTCGTTGTGGGTGATCATCACAAAGGTCTGCCCCAGCTGGTCGCGAAGATCGAGAAAAAGCTGGTGGATGGCCTTGGCATTGGCGCTGTCCAGGTTGCCGGTAGGCTCATCGGCCATTACTATCGATGGTTTGTTGACCAGCGCCCGGGCTATGGCTACCCTTTGCTGCTCTCCGCCCGATAATTCGGAAGGTTTGTTCTCCAGCCTGCCACCTAACCCTACGGTCTCGAGCATCTTGGCAGCCGCATCCAGGGCTTCTTTCTTGCCGCTTCCGCCTATCCACAGGGGGACGGCTACATTCTCTATAGCGCTAAACTCGGGCAGCAGGTGATGAAACTGGAATACGAAGCCTATATGCTTATTTCGGAACTGTGCCTGCTTTTTGGCCGGCAGCTTGAAAATATCGGTACCGTCTATTAATACACTGCCGCTGTCGGGTTTATCCAGCATGCCCAGCAGGTGCAGCAAGGTACTCTTTCCGGCGCCCGAGGGCCCCGTTACCGATACGATCTCTCCTTTGGCCACCTCAAGCGATACGTTATTTACTACAGTCAGCGTGGAATACTTTTTGATTAGGTTACTGGCAGAGAGCATAGTGTAAAAATGTCTCAATTTAACAGTAATACAAAATAGTTTGGCAGTAAGATTGTGGCTATGAGATTTATGAGGACCTCGAAAAATAGCCGGTTAGATTAAGCAGGTATTAACTATTGGACCATATACACACCGCAAAACCTAAAAAATTTGTATTTCTTGTTTGAAAACTTACATTTGCCAAAATTAACTATACAATAAAACGTTTTATAATATGTTTTGGACACTAGAATTGGCATCACACCTCGAAGACGCACCATGGCCTGCTACTAAAGACGAGCTGATCGACTACGCTATACGTTCAGGCGCTCCGCTGGAAGTGGTAGAGAACTTACAGGAACTGGATGACGAAGGAGAGATCTACGAAGGTATCGAAGACATCTGGCCTGACTATCCAACACAGGAGGACTTCTTCTTCAACGAAGATGAATACTAAAAGCACAACAATATTTTGAAGATCCCCGTTGCGATGCGGGGATTTTTTATTTTGTCACCCGATCAATCCCGCTTACAGGTGAAAACTCTATACCGTATTCTTACTATCCTGTTTTGGATTTCTGTTGTGTTCAGCACCATAATTTTTGTGCGCACTATATTGGGTGGACCCCAAACTTCCGATCCGGTTTTCAAAACAAGTTTTATTATAGGTGCACTTCTCGGCGCATTGTGTATGCCAATTGCTATTTGGTTTGTTCGGTATTTTGTGGGCAAGGCAATCGCTAAGCATGCAGCTAAATAAACCGAAGCGCATCATGGAGCCACTTGTCTATAGCTTAATTCGGAGATTTAAGTGTTGTCAAACATTTTATGTGCTGTCAGGTGTTCCACCTGACAGAGGATAACTTTTAAAATTTCGTATATTGTAGTATAACCTATTCTCTATGTTACTACGCCTTATCGTTTTCGGTGCCAGCTGCCTTCTTTTCATAGCAGCCTGCAAGCACAAATATCCCGTACCAAGAAAAAATCCCGTATCTATCGACACTACCACTTATGGTGGCTTCCCGGATGAGGTTGGGAAGATAGTCCGCTCTAAATGTGTGGATGGTTGCCACGATGCCGTCGCGCATCTAAGCGATCTGCGACTCGATACCTGGGACAACCTTTTTTATGGCGGCGCTCATGGAGCCTCGGTTGTACCTTACAGTACAGCATACAGCCTGTTGCTTCACTACATCAACACCAATCCTGCCAACGGCCCGGTGGCAACACCTGGCATGCCCTACGAACTACCACCCCTTAGCGATGAAGAATATAATACCATAAAAGAATGGATAGCCAAGGGCGCACCCGATCGCAACGGTAGGATCGCTTTTGCAGATAATCCCGACTCACGGCAAAAGATATACGTCACGCAGCAGTGCGACCAGCTAGCGGTGATAGATGCGGAACGTATGGTGGTGATGCGCTATATCCCTATTGGTAAAACACCCGGCGTTGCTGAGAATCCGCATTGTGTCAGGGTTAGTGAGGACGGGCGATTTGCTTTTGTAAGTTTCAGAAGTGGAACTTTTCTTCAAAAAATAGACACCCGCATAGACAGCGTAGTAGATGAAGTTGACCTCGGCGATGTGAATTGGGAGATATTATTGCCGTCGCCCGATGGAGATAGCGTAATGGTAAGTAATATGTCGGGAGGGTATACGAGCATCGTCGACGTTGTCGCTAAAAGCAGGATAAAGATCCCACAAGGTGGTGATCCACACGGACTGGCTGCACTACTTGGGTTTGACAAGTTTTTTATTGCTATTCAAACAGGTAATAAAGTAAAGAAGATATCGTTGCGCAATCCAACTGTCAATAAAGAATACACTTTGGACGGGAGGCCGCCGTCTGCAGTACCTTCTTATGATTCGCACGAGATAATATTGTCGCCAGACAATGATAAGGTGTTCATTACCTGCCAGGGCGTAGACTCATTAGCCGTAGCTGATACCTCGATGAATATCCTGAAGAAGATCAAGCTGGGCAACTACCCCCAGGAAATGGCTATTTCGAAAAAGCACAATTACCTGTTTGTTTCCTGTATGAATGATCCATCGCCAAAAGCAACGGCGCAGGTTGAGTATAAAGGCTCTGTGTATGTGTTCAATTATAGAACGTTTGAGCAGGTAGCTAAGATCGAATGGGCCTTTATGGATGTGCACGGCATTTCGGTTGATGACCGCAATGACAAGCTGTATGTTTTTAGTCGCAATATTGGTCTGAAAGGTCCGGCGCCGCATCATATCTATGGCTGTGGAGATAAGAATGGTTTCTTTCATGTGTATGACATGGCCAATTTTACCGAGCCCTTGCAAGGCAAGAGGGAATTGCTGACCAACCCTTATTCTACCGACGTGAGATTTAAGTAAAGCGTAGTCGCTACATTTGCAGCACTATGGGTGTTTATTTTTTATTGATGGCAGCTGCGGTAGCCATTGTTGCCTTGGTGGTGATCAGGGTGATAACTGTAATAGTCGCTTCTGTTCGCAAAAAGAAATACCTGAATGCCGTTATCACTACAGCTATTTTACTAGGTTTCTTTGCATTTGTATACTTTGTAGCAATTAAAATGATAGACCTCGCCGATAAAGTGCTTCATGAAGGTCTTCGTTAAGGAGTAACGATAGTTTCCTTGATCATAGGATCCACTTTGTGGCGGGTGTATTTTTCCAGCTTGCGCAACAGCTTGAGCGAAATATATAACCAGAGCACGCCCATACAGTATCCCGCCAGCACATCGCTGGTATAATGCACATGCAGGTATATCCGGCTGATGCCTATCATCAACACAATGACAACAAAGACTGAAAACATCAACGCACGGGCTGTATTGTTTTTCACGGTATGCCAAGTGATGTAGCCCATCAACCCATAAAAAGTGACTGCATTCAGCGCATGGCCGCTGGGGAAGCTTAAGCCCTTAGCAGCTTCAAGCAGCGGCTCCAATGGCCGGGTACGGCCGAAAAAACTTTTCAAAAGGAACATAAGCATCACACTACTCAGTGCTATTACACCGATCTTCAGCGAATGCCACCTGTGCTTGTGGATGAACAGGAAATATGTTACTAAAACAAGGTTGGCAGGTATCAAAAAATAGTGAGTGCCTAAAAAAGTGAAAAACAACATGATGCTGTTGGTAGTAGGATTAACGAATTGGTGCATGAATTCATACACCGTTTGATCGAATGTTGTATCCTTCAGTATGAATACCCGCCTTACGAGATAAACGAACGCGACCAGTGCCAGGTAGAACAAGGCGGTCACGATCACCATCTCAACGCCAAACAGCGCCAGCTGTGCCCACAATTTTTTGGTTTTGTCTCTTACTACCCTGATCATCTGCACATGAGATAAAAAAAGTATGCTAGCACAAAACAAAAGCCGGTTACTTGTAACCGGCTTTATGTTAAAATATTACGGGTAGGTTATTAGCCTTGTGATAATCTATTATTGGTTGATACGGACCGAACTTATGTTGCATTTCGGAGAATGTATCTCTGTAAGGCCCCGTACCATAATCAATAGGTTTTACATCAATGCGTGAATAATCGGGATAGACAAGCGTCCTGGGTTTACCTGGTCTGGGGTGTATCTGGTCATCATTTACAAAAGCTGCAACATCTATCGCTTCTTCGTCCGTAAGCACCGGCTTGTCCCATTTAGCAATGTTATGCGGCATGTTGGCTTTTACAAATCGAGCCATTTTCAATACACGGTGTGTACTGGACCCCGACTGGTACGAATTCATACCCCAAAGAGGCGGGTATTGGTAGCTCGACGAATCGGGTTTCAGTAGACCTTGTCCCTCGGGTTGGTGACACGACGCGCAGTGTTTTTGATAGATCACTCTGCCATTTTCAGGCGATGCAGGCCTGTTGGGATATTCCAGTTCCAGCGCGCCATCGCCGGGTACATGACCGCCAATAGGTACAGAGTTGCCCAGCCATTTGATGTAACATTCCATGGCAATGATCTCCCTGCTGTTGAGCGACAAAGGTTTGCCATTCAACGGACGCTCAACGCAATTGTTGATCCGCTGTCCAAGCGACAATATTTCGTTTTCACGGCCGCGGTATTGGGGGTAGTTGGCGTGCGTGCTGAAATAATTGAAGCCGAATGGCCTTGTTCCACCATCCAGGTGACAGCTGCCACAGTTCAGTTTATTGCCTGCGTATTTGCCCACAATACCATTTGGGCCTATATAATGCGCTGTGTTAACGATCAGCTCCCTGCCGTAACGCACCAGCTCGCCAAAGGGAGTATTGGGTATAGTGCTTGTGTCCGGAGGTGTGAAAACGGCCAAAGTATCTTCAGGCGTCCTAGCTGTAGTAGCCGGAGGCACAACCGAGCTGTTGCACGAGTATAGTATTGCGGCAAGACCAGTAATACAGATGCATAGGGCTATTTTGAATCTGGGTATCATTCTTCTGAATCGTAACTAGTTTACTAGCAAGGTGTTCGTATAGCAAATTACGAAAAACAACGAACAAATGCGATAAGGCAGGAAGTAGAGGGAAATGGACGTCCACGAACAGGGCAAATTAAGATGTTGTATTGTGGATATTTTTTAGTAAATTTGTTATTGTAAAAGCCTAAAGTTTTCTGCTTGGCTGTGAATTTTTTTAAAAAGCGCTAACAATGCTAACAAATGTTAACAGTCGTAAAGGACACAGGTTGACTTACCATGTGTTATGATTGTGCGGTCTTTTGAATATGTGTGAGGAAATGTCCAAAGTTGTTAGCAGTGTAAACAACGACCAGGTTGTTGCCCCCTTTAAAAGACCCCAATTCGGCAACAACCGGCAACAAAATTGATTACGGGCGCTTGTCGAAGTTCTTCCTTGGCTGGTTTTTCTGTTTGGGAGGTTTGGGGGGCAGAACGCCATCCGGGTACCATAGTTCTCTCCATTTCTCGGGCTCCATGGCGTTGACTACATCAAACTCGCCGATCTTGGTACGCCTCAGTTCCTGGAGGTATCCGCCGCATCCAAGGGCTTGTCCCAGGTCGTGCGCCAGCGAACGGATATAGGTGCCAGTGCTGCAGGCCACCCTAAAGTGTACCTCCGGCAGATTGACAGCGGTGATCTCGAACTCGGCAATGTGAATGCTGCGAGGCTGCAGTACGATCTCCTTACCGGCGCGTGCAAGCTCATAAGCCCTCTTGCCGTCTTGCTTGATGGCGGAGTGTATCGGCGGAGTTTGCAGGATGTCGCCGGTAAATGGAACAGTAGCTGCATTGATCTGCTCTTCCGTGATATGGTCGAATGGCTTTTCATCCTGCGGCTCGCTTTCCATGTCGTAGGTTGGAGTAATAGCACCGAGGCGAATGATGCCGGTATATTCTTTAGGCAGCTTTTGGTAGTCGGTGATCCTCTTAGTGAACTTGCCGGTGCAGCAGATCAGCAGACCGGTAGCCAATGGGTCGAGCGTGCCGCAATGCCCGATCTTCACGTGCAGCATTTTGCGCAGCCTGTTGATAGCATCAAAAGAGGTCCAGCGGTAGGGTTTGTCAACAAGTATTACGCCGCCTTCTTTCAGTTCGGCAGGCATCGGCAGTTGGCTCATGGCCGCAAAGGTAGCTTGATTGGCGGAATTGAGAGTTGGGAAGCAAGTGATTAGTGAAAGGCTTAATGTGACTGGGTTTTGCAGTACTCAAATACCCATTCGCAATGCCTAACTTTGCAATCATGTCATTCTTCAAGACGGCAGGCAAGCCGTTCATTATAGCAGGGCCGTGCAGCGCTGAGTCGAGAGAGCAGGTGATGGAGACCGCAGCAGCATTGAAAGACCTGCCTGTTCAGTTATTCAGGGGAGGGGTATGGAAACCTAGAACACGTCCGGGAAGCTTTGAAGGCAACGGGGTGGACGCACTGGACTGGCTGAAAGAAGCAAAGCAAGCTTACGGAACAAAGATAACCATAGAGGTAGCTGAGCCGCATCACGTGGAGCTGGCCTTACAATACGGTGTAGATGCAGTATGGCTAGGTGCCCGTACAACGGTAAATCCTTTCCAGGTGCAGCGCATAGCCGATGCACTTAAAGGGAATATCCTGCCGGTGCTCGTAAAGAACCCGGTCAATCCTGATGTTGATCTTTGGGAGGGCGCAATTGAGCGGATACATCGCGCAGGTATAGTAGACGTAGCAGCTATCCACCGTGGATTCTCTATTTATGACGCAGGTGCGGTGTATAGGAATTCGCCCAACTGGCCGGTGCCCATAGAGCTTAAACGCCGCAGGCCGGAGCTCAGCATCATCTGCGACCCAAGCCATATTACCGGCAGGCGGAATATGGTGGCAGAGCTGGCACAAAAAGCAATGGATCTTGGCTTTGACGGGCTAATGATAGAGACGCATCCCGATCCTGAAAAGGCATGGAGCGATGCTGCCCAGCAAATAACACCCGCCGCTTTGACGGAGTTGCTGCAACACCTTGTCATCAGGCATGAGTTCACCGCCGACATGGGAAAAAGCACCGAGCTGGAGTACCTGCGCCAACTGATGGACAGTATAGATGCTGAAGTGATCGACTTGCTCGCACGCCGCATGGAGCTGAGCGAGCGCATAGGTGCAGTGAAGAAGGATAGCAATATAACCGCCTATCAACCGGAGCGCTGGCGCGATATAGTAGCCAGTCGCGGTGAGCATGGTGAAAGGCAAATGCTGTCTAAAGAGTTCATCGTTGCGCTGTACCAGATGATCCACGACGAAAGCATCCGCAGGCAATTGGAGATACTGCGCAATGCAACTAAACCAGTAAAAGATTAATTTAACGGCTTAAAGTTTTATAAGAGTGGCCCTGAAACAACACAAAGACGCAGGCGTCAGGTACGACCAGCAAGTGGAGAATTCACGAAATTATGTTCTGCCCTTTATTGCCAACACCAAACCTTTGCAACCCGGTACCCGTGTATTGGAAATAGGAGCAGGTGAAGGCGGTGTGCTCGTACCGTTTGCTGAAAAAGGCTGTTATTGTGTTGGAGTTGACCTGGACAAAGTACGCATTGATATTGCCAATGACTATTTAGGAAAAGAAGTTGCCGAAGGCAAAATGACATTTCTGTGCAAGAATGTGTATGATGCTGACTTCCTGGAGAAGTACCGGAATTACTTCGATGTGATCGTTCTGAAGGATACCATTGAACATATCCCCGACCAGGAGAAGTTTATTCCTTACCTGAAGAATCTGATAAAGCCTGATGGACAAGTGTTCTTCGGATTTCCCCCATGGTATATGCCGTTCGGAGGGCACCAGCAGCTTTGCCAGCATAAGTTCCCGAGCATGTTGCCGTATTACCACTTGCTGCCACGCGGAATTTATAAGGCCGCGCTTAAAATGATGGGCGAGAGTGACGGTACTATCGAAATGCTGTTAGAGATCTACGACACGCGTATATCGATCGAACGGTTTGAAAAGATCATCGGCGAAAGCGGTTTCAAAGTGAAGAACAAAACTCACTTCCTGATCAATCCCATTTATAAATACAAGTTTGGCCTGCAGCCACGCAAACAATGGGGGCCGGTTACACATATCCCGTTCTTGAGAGACTTTGTAACGACCTGTGTGTATTACACGGTGGGATTGTAATGACCTGTCCATATTTGCCAAGAGGCTTCGGCCTGCAGGTGTAGCATTTCCATGCCATTTTTTACAGTAGCACCATTAGCTTTGCCTAAGGAAAGGAACCGTGTTTCGGCAGGGTTATATATCAGATCATACAACAGGTGCTCGGCGCCTATTGCATCATAAGGTATTGGCGGGAAAGAATAAATATCCGGGTACATGCCCAGTGGGGTGGTGTTGATGATGAGCGTATGTGCAGATATTAATTCAGGCGTAAGATCATCGTAAGATACTACCTCCGGCTGGCCGCTTCTTGACACTTTTCTATAGTCAATGCCAAGCTTATTCAGCACATAAGCTACAGCCTTGGCGGCGCCTCCTGTGCCCAGTACTAATGCGCGCCGATGATGCGGTTGCAGCAATGGCAAAAGGCTTTGTTCAAAGCCAATGATATCAGTATTGTACCCTTTGGTGTTACCATCTGTTATGTGAATGCAATTGACAGCGCCAACTGCTTTAGCAGCAGCATCGGTCTCGTCAAGGTATTGCAATACAGCTTCCTTATAGGGTATGGTAACGTTGAGTCCGCGCAGTTCGGTTTGCTGTTGTAGTAACTCAGGCAGTTCAGTGATCTGTTCCAGCGGAAAGCTTTTGTATACGGCGTCAATGCCTTCGTCGGCAAACTTCTTAGTAAAGTATCCCGGCGAAAACGTGTGCCCAAGCGGATAACCTATGATACCGTAACAGTCCATAGCTTAAGATAAATAAAAAGCCGGGATAACCCGGCTCTTATGTATTGCAATGATTAGATGAGATTGGTAGAGGCAGGAGTTTTGTTCTCCTTGTTGAGGTAAAGGAAGAACGTATCTCCGCGCAGGCCTATTCTCATAGCTTCCAGTGGCAGCATTTCATTTGGTGCCAGGTTGCCGAGGTTTACATTAGCACCCAGCAGCTCCAGGAAGTATACTTGCTGTGCCTTTTGAGGGGCTTCCCAGATGATCTTCTCAGCAGGTATCTGCGTGAGGATCTCCTGTACCAGGCCTTCACGAACCTCGCCAGTGCCGCGGTAGATGCCGACGTTACCGGCTTCACGTGCTTCAGCGATCACGTAAGTAGAACCGGCTTCCAGTTCTGCACGCATCAGCTCGATCCACTTATACGGAGGCATAATGTGGGTCGCATCTTTAGAACCTACTTCAGATAATACAGTTACTTCTTTAGCCAGTTTTTCGATATAGCCACATTTTTCGATGTGTGGTATGTCGATCGAACCATCAGAAACCTCTACATAGTCCAGGCCGTATTCTCTGATCACGTCTACGTAGTCATCAAACTGGTTGCGGACCAGGAAAGCCTCGAACAGCGTACCGCCGAAATAAACAGGTATATCGTAAGAACGATAGATGTCTATCTTTTCGCGCAGGTTGTTGGTCACGAAAGCTGTACCGAAGCCCAGCTTTACGATGTCTACATAAGGAGCTGCAACTGAAAGGAAGTTCCTAACCTCGTCGTGGCCCATACCTTTGTCCATAACCATTGTAAGGCCATGAGCACGAGGCTTTTGTGTACGTATTGGAAGATTATTGAGTAAAAAGTTCATGTATGAAAGATTTTTCAAGCCAGCACAAAGGTAAGGCATTCAGTCTACTATGCGTAAAAATGCAGTTTTCGCTTGTATCTTAGCACCTAATATACTGTCTATGAAGCGTAATGTGCCAATTTTCGGTCTTGCTATAGGTATTCTGTTCCCGATGATCGGCGTAATCGTCATGTATTTCGTTAAGTTCAAAGGTGTGCCTTTTGCCGAATACATCGTGTCTCTTTTTAGCAATGGCAAACTGGGATCTATGGTACTCAGCCTCAGTGCCCTGCTTAATATCATACCGTTCCTGTATTATACCAATAAGCGCCTCGATATGACGGCGCGTGGTATTATGGTAGCTACCTTGCTGTATTTTGTGCTTTTCGTATTGATCAAGTTCGTCTGGAACTAATGAAATACTACATCATAGCTGGTGAAGCCAGCGGTGATCTGCATGGCGGCAACCTCATTAAAGAGTTGCGTGCTAAAGATGCCGCGGCCGAGATACGTTGCTGGGGCGGTGACCGCATGCAGCAGGCGGGTGCAACATTGGTAAAGCATTATCGCGACTTGGCTTTTATGGGATTCGTGGAGGTGATCAAACACCTCGGTACTATCCTGGATAACCTTAAGTTTTGCAAGCAGGATATACTCAGTTTCAAGCCCGATGTACTTATTCTGATCGACTACCCGGGATTCAATATGCGGATAGCGGAGTGGGCCAAAAAAGAGGGAATCAGGATTGTCTACTACATATCTCCGCAGGTCTGGGCCTGGAAAGAGAGCAGGGTGAAAAAGATTAAGCGTGATGTAGACCAGATGCTGGTCATCCTTCCGTTCGAAAAAGATTTCTACGATAAATGGGATTATAAGGTTACATATGTAGGCCACCCGTTGATACAGGTGATCGACGAGGAGAAGCGCCTTCCAGCTCAGTCGTTGTCAGATAAGCCCGTTATAGCACTGTTGCCAGGCAGCAGGAAGCAGGAGATACAGCTGAAGTTGCCGGAAATGCTGAAGATGGTCAAACACTTCCCCGACCATCAGTTTGTGATAGCTCAAGCTCCTTCGCAGCCTGCAGAACTATACAAGGAAATGATTGGCCATAAACCTGTACTATTGGCTGAGGGACAGACCTACAATATACTGAAACAGGCTAAGGCTGCATTGGTGACAAGTGGTACCGCCACATTGGAAACTGCGTTGTTCGGTGTGCCGCAGGTAGTTTGCTACAAAGGCAACCAGGTATCGTATTGGCTGGCCAAACAACTCATCAAGGTCAAATACATTTCGCTGGTCAACCTCATCATGGATAAGCCAGTGATACCAGAACTTATACAGGCCGATCTGAATGAAGAAAACCTAAAAGAGGCTCTGACAAGGGCTCTGTATGATGAGAAATGTCTCGCCCATATAAAAGCAGATTATGCCAACCTCTGGCACAAACTCGGCGCCAGCAATGCTTCAGAAAAGGCAGCTGCTGAGATCATAGCCTCAATGGCGTAACATACGCACGATCATCACAATGATCGCAATCAGGAACATAAAAAGCGAGATGCGGTTCATGCCATGCATAGCCTTTATGCTCATGTTTTTCGGGTCTTTTGGGTCGCGTTTGCGAATGTACAAGTACGTCAGTATCTGGTTCCACATGGTAAAAAGTGCTTTCCATAAAGTTACCTAGAAATTTGGAGAAATCTGGGCTTTTCTGCTATCTTTGCTGCCCCATGGGGAATTAGCTCAGCTGGCTAGAGCGCTTGCATGGCATGCAAGAGGTCATCGGTTCGACTCCGTTATTCTCCACAGCTTTAAGTCGCCCTCGGGCGGCTTTTTTCTTTCCTGGCATTCTGTAGCAATCTCAGCGTTTCAAGTTATTGGATTGATTTTTTAGCGGCTTTATTGGCTATCGTCTGTCCGTGTTCTAAAACGGCCATCATGAAACATCAACATATCTTTTGGGCTTTCGGTATTTTTTGTTTGCTGGTACCAATTGCCGGGTTTGCGCAGGCGGCTACAGCAATTGCAGCGGGTGAACCGGTCAGCTTTTCGCTTGATATGGTTTTTACCTTTCTCTTTCTGACGTTAGGCCCGCTTAAGATCATTCAGCCCTTCTGGTTACTAACAAAAGACCGCAATGCGGCTTTCCGGCGGAAATTGGCTTTGAGTTCATCGGTCATAGCCTTGATTGCTGCTATCCTCGCTGCCACTATTGGTGCCAAAATATTGATGAAGTGGCACATACTGCCGGCCGCCGCGGCACTTACTGCAGGGATCCTGTTATTTCTCATCGCACTGAAAACCGTCATGCAGCAATATGGCTCAGCTAAATCTGAAGCTCCAGAAAAGTCCGATACACAAGCGCCATCAGTAGCTCAGCTGGCATTTAGTCCGCTAGCCTTCCCGACCATCGTTACACCCTATGGCGCTGCCCTGCTCATAGTGATGGTGACAGTAAGCAATGGGCAAATGGTTGAAATATTAAGTATCACCGCGATCATTTTTGGTCTCAACTTCCTCACGATGCTTGTTGCACGGCGGATCATGAAATGGTCGCCCGCCGTTGCATTATTGGGTATTCTGGGATCAGTGATGGGCGTGTTGCAGGTTGCATTGGGCGTGCAGACTATTCTTAAGTCGCTATATATATTGGGGCTCAAGGTGTAGTAAAAACCAGTTCTACCAAGGCTTTTTCCTATCTTAGAGCTCATCGGTAATCGTGATGGGTACACAGCTCAGGTATTTTTTCCAGGATGTTCGCAGCTTGCTGGGCAGGCATAAACGCCGGATAATTATTGTCTGGTTTACGCCTGCGTTCGCAGGCATATGGTGGTATCGGCTGGAGCGTAGCCTGTACCTGTTGTTTGGAAAAGCTTACAGTGTGATCCGAATACCGCTTCTTCCCATTAATGCACTCATTTTAGCGTACTCTCGGCTCGACATTAACTATAAAGCCGACATTGGCCCCGGCCTTGCCGTTAAGCATCCGTCTTTAGGCGTTGTGATATCCGGATATGTGATTGCAGGGCAGAACTTATCGTTGGTAGGCGGCAACGCTATAGGCGTCGCAAAGAGATGTAAGCAAGGTGAGTTCATTATAGGCGATAATTGTACACTCAGCGCTAACGCTGTGATATTAGGTCCCCTTACACTGGCTGATAACGTGCTGGTTGGGGCAAGCAGCTGCGTGGTGAAAAGCTGTCTGACTGATGGTGCTGTACTTGCAGGAGTGCCTGCCAAACCTATTGTTAGAGAAACCGAGCTCGCAGACTGAAGTATTCACCATATCTTACACGCTGCACGATAGCCATGCTTCAAAACTTTCATTATTTAAATAAACTTCGCCGGTACTTGGGCATGAAAGATGCACTGGGAGCTTTTGCCGCGTTACGTCTGAAAAAGAATGGGGTTATTAATCTTGGCTTTCTGAAATATCCGTTCCGTATCAGGGTGAATAACATAGCTGACAGTGCTACATTCAATGAAGTGTTATTGCGCAAGGAATACACAATACAACTTGATTTTGTTCCTAAAACCATAATAGATGGCGGAGCTAATATCGGGCTCACGTCTATATTCTTCGCCAATAAATATCCTGACGCCAGTATTGTTGCAATTGAACCTGACAGTAACAACTTCAATTTGTTAAGGGAAAATACGTCGCACTATCCGCAGATAAAGCTCCGGCGCTCTGCAGTGTGGAGTCATAATGCGCATTTGAAAGTGTATGATCCGGGTCGTGGTGACAACTCATTCAGGGTAGAAGAAACTAGCCAGAATGATCCCGCGGCGTTTACTGCAGTAGGCATTGCCGACATCATGCGCGAACAGAACTGGCCCGTTATTGATATTCTGAAGCTGGATGTTGAAGGCGCGGAGAAAGAACTGTTTACTTCCGGATACGGTGCATGGCTGCCGAGAACACGTGTGCTGATTGTTGAGACACACGACCGTTACATCAAAGGAACGTCCAAGGCTGTATTTGCGGCTGTGAGTAAATACAACTTCTCCTGCAGGCTGCAGGGTTATAATCTTGTGCTATACAATGAAGATCTAAATTGATCTTACTTCTTTTTACTGAAGAAGTCTTTAAGCTCCCTGCTCATTTGTTCGCCTTTTATCTTCAGGTCCTGCAGCTCGCTACCCATATTGCGTTTGATGGTGTGGAAATCCATTGGACTTCCGCCCGACATGTATTTCAAGTCTTCCGGCGTGGTGGCCACTGGTATAATGATCCACGCCAGAATATAGGCCAACAAACCAATACCTGCTGTCAGGAACATGATGGCAAATACCAGGCGAACGATCACGGGGTCGATATCGAAATAGTTAGCGATACCACTACACACACCACCCAGCATTTTGTCGTTGGGGTTGCGGTATAGCCGGCGGCTCGAGTACTGGTTCTGTTCCTGTGCTACATAAGGTGCTGGGAAATGACTAACCGGGTTACCCGCTGCATCCATTCCTCCATTTAACGCGCTGGCCGGGCCAAGTGTTTCGATCACCTTTACTACATCCGATTTATCAACTGAGTATGCACCTGACTGTAGCCTTGCTGAAAACAACTCGGCTATTCTGCCTTCGATGTCTTGTATGATCTCCTCTTTTCCTACTTCGCCGTTGAAATGACGCTCCAATGAGCTGATGTAATCTTTCAG
This sequence comes from Polluticoccus soli, assembly GCF_029269745.1. NCBI lineage: Bacteria > Pseudomonadati > Bacteroidota > Chitinophagia > Chitinophagales > Chitinophagaceae > Polluticoccus > Polluticoccus soli. Next base: position 1,972,858 of record NZ_JARJHT010000001.1, read on the forward strand.
AAGCAGGAAGCCATCTTCTTCTATAGAGATCAATCTTCCAGCGATCGTTATCTGTATGATACGTTGCATAATATGGTTTTTATAATGAAGTGGTTAAATGATTAACAGCATTGCTCAACTCGTCCCAAGTTGTTCGAAGTTGTGCATAGAACTTCAACCCTATTTTTGTAAGCGCATAATATTTGCGCGGCGGCCCGCTCGGCGATTCTTCCCAACGATAGCTCAGCATCCCAGCATTTTTAAGGCGCGTAAGCAGCGGGTACAGTGTCCCTTCCAACACCACCAGCTTCGCTTCCTTCAGCTGCTCCAATATATCACTTGGATAGGCTTCTTTCTCTTTGTGAATTATGCCTAAGATGCACAGCTCCAGCAGCCCTTTCCGCATTTGCGATTCTGTATTGTCTATCGTCATTATGGCCGTTTTACAGAGCAAATGTAAGCGGTTTTATAATACTATGTATTGCATAGTACCTTTTTATGGAAAATATTTTGTTAAGGAAAGTACCGGGTAATGGTTGAAAGATGCGCTGTTGACTGAAATAGATACCTTTGTATCATGGATTTCAGAAAGATATCTGAGCAGGACATTGCTTATTTCCGTTCTGTAGGCGGCATCAAGAATATTTTTACTGACAATGAGAATTTGACCGTTGCCGCATCAGACCAAACGGAAGACCTGCATTATTTGCCCGAGGTAGTATTGCAGCCGGAAACCGTGGAGGCCGTAAGCGCCATCATGCGTTACTGCAATGAGCACCGCCTGCCTGTAACCCCGCGGGGTGCAGGAACTGGCCTGAGTGGAGGTGCTTTGCCAGTATTTGGTGGCGTGGTGCTCGATATGAAGCGGTTCAATAAAATACTGAACGTTGACAAACGCAATCTACAGGTTGTTGTAGAACCCGGCGTGATAACACAGGAATTGCAGGACCATGTGAAAGCTGAGGGACTGATGTATCCTCCCGATCCCGCGAGTAAAGGTTCGTGCTTTATAGGTGGTAATGTCTCTGAAAATTCTGGCGGCCCACGAGCTGTGAAATATGGTGTGGTGAAAGACTATGTGCTCAACCTTGAAGTAGTGATGCCCAATGGCGATGTGATGTGGACCGGCGCTAATGTTTTGAAAAATGCAACCGGTTACAATCTTACACAGCTCATCGTGGGTAGCGAAGGTACACTGGCCGTCATCACTAAAATCGTTTTGAAACTGATTCCGGCTGTAAAGCATGACTTGCTGATGCTTGTTCCCTTTCGGTCTGCCATCGACGCGTGCGCTGCAGTGAATGCTATTTTCATGGCTGGATATCTGCCGTCGGCGTTGGAGTTTATGGAAAGAGATGCGATAGAGTGGTCTATGAAATACGTTGAATCGGCAGGTATTTCGCTGCCCGAGGATATACAGGCACACCTGTTGATAGAAGTAGATGGCAATAATCTCGATCAGCTGTATAAAGAAATGGAAGCGATAGCAGAAGTAGTGCAGCAATTCGACATCGATGAAATATTATTTGCCGACAGCCATGAGCAAAAGCAAATGTTATGGACCTTGAGGCGTAAAGTAGGCGAAGCTGTAAAGGCCAATTCCATCTACAAGGAAGAAGATACCGTTGTGCCACGCGCAGAATTACCCGAACTGCTACGCGTCATCAAAGAGATCGGCAAGGAGTATGGATTCCATTCTGTGTGTTACGGACATGCCGGCGATGGCAATCTGCACGTCAACATAGTAAAGGGAGACATGAGCGATGATGACTGGAATAACAAGTTGACTGAAGGTATCCGGAAACTATTTAAAGAAGTGGTGCGAATGGGAGGCACGATTTCCGGTGAACACGGAATTGGCCTGGTGCAGAAGAACTATATGGATATTGCCTTCAATGCCGCGCAAATGCAACTGATGAAAGAGATCAAAAAAGTGTTCGATCCTAATGGCATTTTGAACCCCGGAAAGATATTTGCAGCCTGATTTTAAGAGAACTTTTACAGTTTTATAAAACCTTTGGCAGAAAGGACTCAAAACATGCATAGATTAATGCATAACTTCGCATGAGATTGTTTTTTATGAAGAAATTACTGTTGATCGTATTTTTTATACCGCTGGCGTTAAGTGCAATGGCGCAGGATACCGTGTACAGCAGTAGCGGAAAACCGATCAGCCAATACAGGCTGAAGGAACAGGAGAGAGAACAGGCGCGTGGTTTCGACAAGAATAAACTGATCTTCGGTGGTGGATTTACGTTTGGGGCGTCTGGTGGACTGCTGGTAGCAGGTTTATCCCCTGTCGTAGGATACAGAATAACTGATAATTTTTCTGCGGGAATAGGACTGAGTTACACATACTATCAGCAGAAACTTGCTTATTCCAACAGGTCTGGCGGAACAAGCATTTACAAGTTTAAAACCTCTTTCTATACCGGAAGTCTTTGGGCGCGATATCTCATCTGGCAAAACGTATTTGTTCACGCAGAACCGCAAATATCAAGCTGGCAGCGGGTTACCCGCGATCCATACCTGGATCCTAACGGTCAGGTGCAGGTTGAAAGAGAGCAAGTGCTTGGGCCAGCTCTTTACCTGGGTGGAGGGATCAGGCAGCCACTTAGCGAGCGCATGTCGTTTGTTGGAATGGCCTTGTATGACGTGCTCGGCAATAAAAATAACCCTTATAACAGATTCGATATCCGCTTCGGCGTGAATGTCGGCTTTTAATACGGTTTTCCTAACATATGTTGAGAGCTTTTTCCAGGGAAAGCTCTCAATTTATTTATATTCACATTTATGGGATCAGCAGTTTTGCTCTACATAGTACTGGCTTATTTTGCTTTGCTGTTAAGCATTGCCTTTTATACCTCTCGCAATTCCAACAATGAATCCTTTTTCATCGGTAACCGCAATAGTAAATGGTGGGTAGTTGCCTTTGGTATGATCGGTACCTCACTGTCTGGAATGACGTTTATTTCCGTACCCGGTACTGTTGGCAAATCAGGCTTTGATTATTTCCAGGTGGTGATAGGGTATTGGATCGGATACTTTGCCGTCGCATTTATCTTGTTGCCCATTTATTATAATCTGCGGTTAACTTCTATCTATTCCTACCTGGATAAACGTTTGGGAATAATCGCTTACAAAACGGGAGCTCTATTTTTTATCCTGTCGCGCACATTGGGTGCCACACTCCGCCTTTACCTTGTGATAAAGGTCCTGGAGCTCTTCGTCCTGGAGGACATGGGTATTCCGTTCGAAATAACATCGGTTCTTATACTCGCATTGATATTGCTCTACACCTACCGTGGCGGCGTGAAGACAATTGTTTGGACAGACACGCTGCAAACTACTTTCATGTTATTAGGGCTGATAGTGTGCGTGGTCTACATTATGAACTCTCTGCACCTGGACCTCAGCGGAACCTGGGCGGCTATGCAGGAGAAGGGATATTCAAAAATGATTCATACAGACCCGCTGGCGCCCAACTTTTTCCTGAAACAAATACTCGGTGGCGCTTTTATCACTATTGCTATGACCGGTCTTGACCAGGAAATGATGCAGAAGAATATCAGCGTGAGCAACCTGAAAGACTCCCAGAAAAACATGATCACCTTCTGCTTTACACTGCTGGTGGTGAATTTTATTTTCCTTTTGCTGGGCGGATTGTTGTACTTGTATGCAGATGCTAACGGAATTACTGCTACCGGAGATGATCTATTTCCGACGATTGCTGTAAAAAGTGGGTTGCCCTTCTTTATCACAGTGTGTTTCTTGATAGGACTCGTTTCGGCGCTGTTCCCAAGTGCAGATGGTGCGTTAACAGCCTTGACGTCTTCGTTCTGCATCGACATTCTGGGTATGAAAAGAAGGACAGACTGGGATGAAAAACAAAAAGCACGTGTACGCCTCATCGTACACAATGTGATGGCTATAATTTTCCTGGGGTGTGTATTCTTCTTCAGAGAGGTGGATAATGGATCTTTGATCCAGACCCTGCTGGTGGTAGCGGGATATACGTATGGCCCGCTATTGGCGCTGTTTGTTTTCGGGATATTCACCAAGCGAAAATTGATAGACGGCGCTATACCAGTGGTATGCCTGCTGGCGCCTATAGTATGTTATGTATTAAAGCAGCACGATAAACAATGGCTAAACGGTTATGCCATCGGCACAGAACTGCTAATAATAAACGCTTCATTGACCTTTTTGCTACTATTTTTGTGCTCAAAGAAGGGAAATGCAGTAGAATTGACCGCTGATTAATTATGAAAGAAAAATTAACCAAGATAAAACTCCGCGACTGGACAGAGACAAGAGCTCACTCCAGCTGGCAGGTGTTCAAGATAATGGCGGAGTTTGTACAAGGCTTTGAGACGCTAGCCAAGATCGGACCGTGTATCTCTATTTTCGGCTCTGCCAGAACTAAGCCTGGTACAAAATATTATGAGCTGACCGTTGACGTGGCCAGGCGTTTGGCAGACGAAGGTTTTGGTGTGATCACAGGAGGCGGCCCCGGTATTATGGAGGCCGGTAACAAAGGTGCGAACCTTGCCGGCGGCCGATCCGTGGGACTAAATATCGAATTGCCATTTGAGCAACATAACAACCCATATATTGACGCAGATAAAACTATCAATTTTGACTACTTCTTTGTTCGCAAAGTAATGTTCGCCAAATACTCGCAGGGCTTTATCATGATGCCCGGCGGATGGGGAACGATGGATGAATTCTTTGAAGTAGCCACATTGATACAGACACGTAAGTTCACCCAAACGCCAATGATCTGTATGGGATCGAGCTATTGGAATGGCCTGTTCGACTGGATGCGTGAAACAATGCTGGAGGTAGAGGGTAACATTAGCCCGGGCGATCTGGATATGATTAAGATATTTGATACGGCCGATGAAGTAGTAGCTTATTTGCACGAGTTCTATTCACACAACAAGCTGCAGCCTAATTTCTAATTATGACGCAATTGTTTTTGCCGGTTGCTATTAATGACTACGCCGAGGCTTATACCACCCCGGAAACAGCTGCTTTGGCCTCTTTGAATCGTGAAACAAATGTGAAAGTTGAACTGCCGGTAATGCTTTCAGGGCATTTGCAGGGCGGCCTGTTACAAATGTTTAGCCATATGATCAAGCCAAGGCGTGTATTGGAGATCGGAACATATACCGGTTATTCGGCTATATGCCTGGCGCAGGGGCTGACCGACGATGGTATTTTGCACACCATTGACATCAATGAGGAACTGGAAGAGATGTGTTTTCGTTATTTTTGCAAAGTAGGATTAGAGCAAAAAATAGTTCAGCATATAGGCAAAGCGGCGCAGATCATACCGGAGCTGGAAGGACAATTTGACCTGGTTTTTATTGATGCTGATAAGCAGAATTATAGCCTGTATTACGACCTGGTTTTTGATCGCGTACCTGTGGGAGGATATATTTTAGCGGATAACGTGTTGTATGATGGAGAGGTGATAAACCCCGCCAACGAGCAAAGTAAGAATGCGCGCGCCATTCATGCCTTTAACGAAAAGGTGAAGAACGATAAGAGGATTGAACATGTACTCTTGCCTGTGCGGGATGGAATAATGATCGTTAGAAAAACAACTGACTAACCTAATAATTTATATATGCTGAAGATCCGGATCGTGAGCATCGCATCGATGCTGCTTCTAAGTACAGGGATATACGCACAAGGAGATTATGCCACACGTGCGAAAGTTTACGTAGAGCAATTTAGAGATCTTGCGATCGCTGAACAAAAGCGCAGCGGTGTACCAGCAGCCATCACACTGGCACAAGGTATTCACGAAACAAGCGCTGGTAGCAGCGAACTGGCTACGAACGCCAATAACCACTTCGGCATTAAATGTAAGAAGAGCTGGCAGGGCGAGAAATATACATACACTGACGATGCCCCCAATGAGTGTTTCAGAAAATATGGTTCTCCGATAGAATCATATAAAGATCACTCAGATTATCTCGCCAGTCAGCCACGCTACGCTTCGCTCTTTAAGCTCTCTCCTACAGATTATTTTTCATGGGCTGTTGGCTTAAAACAGGCAGGCTATGCAACCAATCCACGTTATGCCCAGGTGCTCATAAAGTTGATCGAAGACTTTAAACTGCAGGAATATACCTACGCAGCGCTTGATAACCGGCTGCAAGAAAAAGTTGTAGCTGAAGTAGTACCTACAGAAGATGCCGTGCCGCAGCGAGAAGCGAAACCCGTTCATAACAAAGAGGACGTATGGGCAAAACAATCTGGCAATATTAAGATAGCAGAATTAGCCCCGGAGCCTACAGCAGTAGTTGTGGAACAACCCGAGAGCTTTCCGCCGTACGGTCAGTTGGTGAAGGTGAATGGGCTGAGAGCTGTTTATGCTAAGAAGGGCGATATGCCGCTTGAATACGCGATCACTCACAACATACGTTATGAACGCATACTCGAAATAAATGAGATCCCTGACAAACCTCTGCAAGGCGACATGTATCTCTATCTGGAACGTAAGCGTTTCAAAGGTCTTAAGCCGGCGCACACCGTAAAGGCCGGAGAGACACTCGCAAAGATCGCGCAGTATGAAGGTATACAGCAAAAATACCTGCGTACGTTCAATCATTTGCTCGATGGCGAAGAACCTGCTGAGGGTGAAGCGTTGCATTTGCAGGATTATGCTATTGCTAAACCGAAGCTGAGAGGTGCTGTAGTAGCAAAGGCTGTTGTTCCCCAAACGCCAGCTAAAGTTGAGGAGGTGGTAGAACGGACGCCAGAATCGCCGGAAGTGGTTGCTGAAGTAGACAATGCAATTCCAACAACACATTCAAAAGTTGAGCGCGTTGCACAGCCTCAACCTGAACCGCAATATGTGGCTACCGGAAACACGCCAACAGGTAAACCTGATGTTCAGTATGCGGCAGTTAAGGAAGCCGTTGTTGTCGAGCAACCCAAAGAAATGGGTCCTGTTCCAACCCAGGAAGTTGCGAAGCCAAGTGAACCAGTTGTGGCTGCAGAACCTGCTGGAGCTATGCCTCCTGCACCGGGCGATGCACCTGACGAAGACAGAGAAGAAGAGCCTGCTACAGTTAATCCTCCAATAAATATTGCAAACGAAAAAGCCGTAGAGGAGGAGATCGCCCAAACAAAAACGAAAAAGCAGCAACAGGAAGAAGAGCCACAAGATGAGTTGGCAGCGCTCAAAGCGAAGTTTGACAAAGTAGTTTATGCACCTAAATCAACACCAGCAGCTGAACCACAAACTGAGTCTAAAGTTGAAGAGCCAACATCATCATCTCCAGTGAAGGAAGATGCTCAGCCTATAGCAAATGGGGCACGATTTTACGTAGTGAAGAAAGGCGATACCGCTTTTGGAATAGCCAAGCGAAATAATATTACCGTAAAAGAGCTGATGGATTGGAACACCCTGAGCTTCGAAGGCATCAAGGTTGGCCAGAAGCTGCGTGTAAAACCATAACATGCAAAAGATACAGGTACACGATAAATGGTTTGAACCTTACATCTCGAAGGAAAAGATCTCTGCTCGTGTAGCCGATGTTGCAACGCAGATCAGTATTGAACTGGACGGGCTAAATCCCTTGTGTATTGGCATCCTCAATGGCTCTTTCATATTTGCTGCTGATCTGTTTCGTTCTCTTTCAATCGACGCGGAGATATCTTTTATTAAACTGGCGTCTTATAAAGGCACGTCGTCAACGGGTAGCATCGTTACTGCTATAGGCCTTGATGAGAATCTATACGATAGGCATATCATTATCATAGAAGACATCATCGACACTGGCAAAACACTGAGCGCGTTTCTTCCAGAGATCATTCAACGCCACCCTGCATCAATACGCATCGCTGCATTCCTGACTAAGCCAGAAGCATTGCAGCATGATATACACGCAGACTTTGTTGCTTTTGAAATACCTGATCGTTTTGTAGTGGGTTACGGCCTCGACTATGACGGCTTGGGAAGAAACCTGCCTGAACTCTACATTCTTTCCGAGGAATAGAAGATCGACTCCGGCATTTTATCAATGATGCCGGCTTCTACCGCTTTTTCAAACAGCGTATTGATCGCTTGCCTGCCATCAATTCCCAGATCATCCGTGTATTCGTTTACATACAGCTTAATGTGCTTGCGCATCACGTCTTCATCCATTTCCTGCGCATTGTTCGTTACAAATTCACTCAGCCCAGGATAACAATTCCAAGAATAAGCTAGGCTGCGTTGTATGATATCATCAACCAATGCACACACTTCCGGAGAGAAATTTCGTTTGATGACGATGCCACCCAATGGTATAGCCGCATGCATATTCTGCTCCCACCAATCACCAAGGTCGGCTAGTTTTAACAAACCCTTCTGTTGGTAGGTAAACCTGCTTTCGTGAATGATGAGCCCCGCGTCATATTTACCGTTGAGTACAGCCTCTTCGATCTCGCTGAAGACGATCTCTTCTTTATTCCTGGCTTTGGGGTAGGCTAGTGATAGCAAAAGATTAGCTGTTGTGTTTACACCGGGTATCGCAATCCGCATGTCTGCGATCTCGGCAGTATTGGCATTGGGTGCCGTTATTAGCAGAGGTCCAACACCTTTACCGAGTGCACTACCGCTGTGCAGTAGCGCATACTTGTCAACCGTATGTAAAAACGCATTGTAGCTGAGCTTGGTAACGTCGAGCTTGCCTTCGGCAGCCCATCGGTTTAGCGTCTCCACGTCTTCCAGAACATACTCAAACTCAAGTCCTTTCGTATCGATCTTTCCATTGATCATGGCATCGAATATGAACGTATCGTTGGGGCAGGGACTAAAGCCGATGGTCAGTTTCATGCATGCAAGTTAGACCAACCATGCCGATCTCTTAATACCTTTTAACAATAATGTTATCTGTCAATTATCTTATTGTTACTGGCATGTTTTTTACACCTGCAATAAATGAAAAGAAGAATGGATTAAAAGGCATTGATATTGAACATTTGACGAAATTGATGATGTATGGCAATGACAGAAGAACAAAAGGCGAAAGCCCAGGCTTTCTATACGGAAGCGCTTGGGTTGCTCAACGAAAGCGGCGTGGATTACTTATTAGGTGGTGGATTTGCAATGTTTCATTACACTAGGATATACCGGGATACTAAGGACCTGGATATATTTTGTAAAGCGAGCGACTGTCCCAAGGTCATTAAGTTTTTTGCCGAGCGCGGATACAAGACGACCTTGCATGATGCCCGATGGATAGCGAAGGTCTTTAAGGATGAGCATTATATCGACATCATCTACGATACGGTGAACAACATCTGTACTGTTGACGACTCCTGGTTTGAGCACGCGGAAACAGGCGAGTTTGCTAATATGCCCGTTAAGTTCATTTCCGCCGAAGACTTGGTATGGTGCAAATGCTATGTACAAAACCGTGAGCGTTATGATGGTGCTGATATCAATCACATACTGCTGAAGTATGGTAAGCATATGGATTGGAAACGCTTGCTGAACAGGGTAGACCGGCACTGGCAACTCTTACTATCGCACCTGGTGATGTTCCAGTTCGTTTATCCGTCAGAGTACCAGGATATAATACCAAGATGGTTGTTTGAAGAACTGCTGAGCCGAGCGAAGGACCAATATGAACTGCCATCAGCGCAAGAGCGTGTATGCCGTGGCCCGATTGTTGACAACACACAGTATTGTGTTGATATTAAAGAGTGGAATTACAAATCGTGTACTATAATGACGATCTAACCAATGTCAGACGAGAACCGTAAAGTCAGAATTGCAGCTGTTGGTGATATCCATGTCCGCGAAAGTGATAAAGGAAAATGGGCGCCACTTTTTCGTGAGGTGTCCAGGGTAGCCGATGTATTACTCATATGCGGCGACCTTACCGATACCGGGGATGAGGGCGAAGCCCAGGTGCTTGCAGAAGAACTGGGCTCATGCACCATACCGGTAGTAGGTGTGTTGGGAAATCATGACCACGAAAAAGGCCGCCACAAGCTGATACGGCATATAGTGCAGAACGCTAAGATGCATGTGCTGGATGGCGAAAGCGTTGTAATTGAAGGTATTGGTTTTGCGGGTGTTAAAGGCTTCGGTGGCGGTTTCGACAACTACATGCTGTCTATGTTTGGCGAAGGGGCCATGAAAGCTTTCGTGCAAGAAGCTGTGGATGAAGCACTTCACCTGGAGCGGGCGCTGGCACGTTTAGACCAGGAGTATGGCGTTGAGAAGAAGATAGCAGTAATGCACTACTCACCTGTAAAAGAAACAGTTGTAGGCGAGCCTGAGGCTATTTATCCTTTTCTTGGGTCTTCACGTTTGGCTGAGCCTTTGATACGCCGCAAGGTAATTGCCGCATTTCATGGGCACGCTCATGTCGGCACTATTGAAGCTGAATTGCCGGGTGGTACCAAGGTTTATAATGTTGCCAAGCCGATCCTGGACAAGCTCGGTTACGAGCATCCCTTCTTTCTCTTCGAGGTCTGAAAAATTGTTACAACAACGTAGGTGACTTTGAACGAGAGCCTTTTCTGCATTGGTTTTGGCAGCCAAATTGTTTCAATTTGTAACAATACGGCACCTTGTTCTCCTTGACATTCTCATTGGGTCGCAGGGTTTATATATCAAAGAGCTTTATGACCAGACTTGCATTTTATAGCAAATTTACGTCATTTTAATATTAAATAGAAAGTTGGTATCTATATTTTGTGCATTGGTTACTCTTTATTTTAATGAGGTTTTAAGGTCATAGCGGCAGTTATGACGCTATACCTCCTCCGTAGGGTCTAACTTTGCAGCGCCGATGCACCGCTTCGATCGGTGCGTGAAAAGTTGGTCTTGAGAGATATGTCTAAACCATTGGTTACTCACGATAACCGGGGCGGTATCCCGGTTTCTCCTTCGCTTACAACAGAATTTGCAGATGAAGAACTTTTGGCTGAAGACCAGCCGGTCAGCAAGCGCGTATTTTTTCTTAGCCTGCAGGCGATCATCAACGCGGTCGTTATTGGATTGGTCGCGAAGGTGTTGGTAATGTTGATATCGTTGTTTACCAACCTCGCATTTTATCAGAAATTTTCATTTGAAGAAGTATCGCCCGCCGGACACTCTCTCGGCATGCTGGTTGTTGTTGTGCCAATAATAGGTGGACTTATAGTGGGCATAATGGCGCGCTATGGGTCTGCTGCCATACGAGGCCATGGTATCCCCGAAGCTATGGAGCAGGTGCTGGTCAATGAAAGCCGCATCAAACCTGCTATTACTTTTCTTAAGCCGTTGTCTGCTGCTATTTCCATCGGTACAGGTGGGCCATTTGGAGCCGAGGGCCCGATCATTGCAACGGGCGGCGCTTTTGGTTCTCTTACCGGGCAAATAAGGCGCGTTACTGCCAACGAGCGCAAGGTATTGCTTGCAGCAGGCGCTACAGCAGGTATGTCGGCGATATTTGGCACCCCTGTCGCTGCAGTGTTGCTTGCTATAGAATTATTGTTGTTCGAATTTTCTCCGCGTTCTATCATACCGGTTGCACTGGCCTGTGTTACAGGATCAGCCATGCACTATGCCATATTTGGTACAGAGCCGGTATTTCCTATGCTGGCCATTCCGGAACCCGATGGTATAGCAATGGTTACCTACGTGGTTTTGGGTGCATTGGTTGGTGTGGCTGCATCGTTTGTGTCAAAAGCAGTTTATGCGGTGGAAGACCTGTTTGAGCACCTGCCGATACATTGGATGTGGTGGCCTGCTATAGGAGCCATTGCTGTCGGAGTCGTAGGGTATTTTGCACCCCTTACGCTAGGCGTTGGTTATAGCAACATCACCTATATGCTTTCAGGCAATGTTCCGGTGACCATTATGTTGTCACTATGCCTGTTGAAATTCACCTCCTGGGTTATATCATTGGGTAGTGGTACATCGGGAGGTACGCTTGCGCCCTTACTTACCATCGGTGGTGCTTTGGGTGGACTACTCGGCGTAGCAACACTTGCGGCAATGCCAGGCAGCAACATCAATATCGCTACCTGTGTTTTGATAGGCATGGCTGCGATGTTCGCGGGAGCGTCGCGTGCATTGCTTACTTCTGTTGTGTTTGCTCTTGAGACCACCATGCAGCCGCATGGACTATTGCCGTTACTGGGCGCTTGTACAGCTTCTTACTTCGTCTCGTTCTTCTTAATGAAAGGCAGCATCATGACCGAGAAAATAGAACGCCGCGGAGTATTCGCACCTAACTCGTATGAGCCGGATATACTGCAGAAAGTGAACGTGAAGCAAGTATATAGCGAGGATGTTAATGTTCTACTGAACACAAATACGTTGAAGCAAGTACGCGAATGGATAAAAGAAAGAGCAACCGAAGGCGAACCCGCTATGGCTTTTATAGTTGTAGATGAAAATGGAAGGTTGACAGGCATCGCACAACGCGCAGATATCTTCAATAAAAACCTACCCGATGATATGGTTGTGCAGGAACTCGCGCAGAAGGCTGCTCCGCATGTTTATCCTGAAAACAGGTTGAGCCTTGCAGTGGATATGATGGATAAATACACCTGCGATATTTTGCCGGTAGTAAAACATGGAGCAGCAAAACAGGTACTAGGTGTGCTGACGCACAAAGAGATATTTATGGCCTACAGGCTGCGCCGCGATGAGAATGAATTATACAAGCGCGCGATCTCAATAAAGCGCAGTGGTATAAAGATCATCCTGAGAGGGAAGCAGTTGCTTAATAGGGATTAGTTTTGTCAAAACATGCTAACAAAAAAGGCTGCATCTATTGATGCAGCCTTTTTTATGAGGGTTTCTTGCCCGATCTGTGTTTATTAAAATGCCTTTGTGGTCGTTGTTGTGAAACAATGTTTGCATCTGTCCTCTTCACCACATCTTTGCCCTTAGGCAGTCGGATGTTCACCATGCCTGGTTCAGGCATTGGGTAGGGATGATCTTTGATCACCGGGATCGTGAGGCCTATAAGCTTTTGGATCGCTTTCAGGTCATCAAATTCTTCCGATGTATCGCAAAACGAGATTGCTGTACCGCTTGCGCCGGCCCTTCCTGTTCGGCCTATACGGTGTACATATGTTTCGGGCACATTAGGCAGCTCATAGTTGATAACATGCGATAGCGCCTCGACATCAATACCACGCGCAGCAATATCGGTGGCAACCAATACGCGGGTAGCGCCTGATTTGAAATTGCCCAGCGCACGCTGGCGTGCACCCTGCGATTTATCGCCGTGTATGGCTTCGGCAGGCACACCTGATTTGTGCAGGTCGCGTGCTACGCGATCGGCACCGTGTTTTGTACGGGTAAATACAAGAACGCTTTTTATGGCATCATTGCGAAGGATGGAAACCAGCAGTTTTTTCTTGTTCGATTTTTCTACGAACAACATGTACTGTTTGATCTTCTCCGCCGTAGACGAAACGGGAGTCACTTCTACTTTTTCCGGATTGACCAGGATCGTATCAGCCAGCTTTTGTATCTCTGGGGGCATGGTGGCCGAGAAGAACAATGTCTGCCTTTCTTTTGGCAGGCGCGCTACAACTCTTTTCACATCATGAATAAAACCCATATCGAGCATCCTGTCGGCTTCATCCAACACGAATATTTCAATGTCATTAAGGTTGATGAATTTCTGGTCCATTAGGTCGAGCAGGCGGCCCGGGGTAGCTACCAGTATATCAATGCCGTCTTTCAGCGCTTTGGTTTGTGGTCCTTGTGGTACACCTCCAAATATCACAACATGTTTCAGCGGTAGTTTGCGGCCATAGGCTGCAATGCTTTCACCTATTTGTATAGCCAGCTCACGTGTCGGCGTCAGTATCAATGTTCTGATCTTTCGGTGGCCTTGTTGTGGGGCTTCGTTCAGCAATTGTAATATGGGAATCGAGAAAGCCGCTGTTTTACCGGTGCCGGTCTGGGCGCAACCCAACAGGTCTTTACCTGCCAGTGCTATGGGAATTGCTTCCTGTTGAATAGGGGTTGGTGTGGTATATCCTTCTTGTTGCAATGCTTCCAATATGGGCGCAACAAGGTTTAAATCTTGAAATGTCATTGTTTCATTAATGAGCTGGGAAAACTAAAAGGTAGGAGACTCAGCGTGTATATAATTTGCAAAGATACGAAAACGCAGCCAGCTGCAGGCTTGCTGATATGTTAAAACGCTTTATGGACAGCCATTTAGGCAGAAATTACCTCGCTACCTCGATCCTCACCTTCTTACCTTTGATCTTTTCGGGTTTGATAAGGTGCAGGGTATTGGTGGCCTTGGAGCGTCGAATAGCTACAAATGAGAAAAAGTCTTTGACATCTATCAGCCCGATGTCTTCTTTTTTCAACTGTCCTTTATTGGACAGGAAGCCTACGATGTCGATCTTATTCACCTTGTCCTTTTTGCCAGCTGCAATAAAGAGTGTTACCCAATCTGGCTTGGCAGGAATGGGGCTGTTTTCTTTTAGTTGTATTTCCTCAACTTCTTCGGTGATGTATTCTGGCACTTTTTCCTCCTGCGACAGAATAAGTATGGCTGTACCGCTGGCATCCATACGTGCCGTACGGCCATTGCGGTGGGTGAATATTTCCGCGGTGTGCGGCAGGTGGTAGTGGATGATGTAACGAATGTTGGGTATATCCAGGCCGCGTGCTGCAATGTCCGTGGTCACCAGGAAATTGACGCTGCCATTGCGGAATTTGCTAAGAGCGCTGTCGCGTTCACGCTGTTCCATCGCGCCGTGGTAAAACTCGTTGAGAATGCCTTTTTCGGTCAGCATCCTACTGGTACGCTCTACCGACTCGCGGTGGTTGCAGAAAATAATGCTCGACCTGTTGCCGATCGAACACAACAGCTCGAACAGGGTTTCGACCTTGTCCTTATCGGCCGATTGAATGGTTTTGATATCCAGTCCTGCGGATTCTTCATTTTTCAGGTGCAGGAAGTTGAGAATAGCATGTTCTTCCAGTCCTACAAATTCGGGTACCTCCACAGCTTCGGTGGCCGAAGTGAGTATACGTCGGTTGATATTGGGCAGCGAGCTGATGATGAATTCCATCTCTTCTGTGAAACCCATGTCCAACGATTTGTCGAATTCATCAAGTATCAGCGTTTCTATAGCATCGACAGTTATATTCTTACGGCGTATGTGATCACCCAGGCGGCCGGGCGTGCCCACGATGACAACAGGCGCCTCTACTAGGTTATTCTCTTCGGTCTCGCGTTTATGCCCACCATAGCAGCTTGTTATCTTCAGGCCAGTGCCCATAGATCGGAAAACCTGCTCTATTTGTTGCGCCAGCTCGCGCGAAGGCACCACGATCAGCGCCTGCGTTTTACGGGCTGCGGGGTCAAGCGATTCCAGCGCCGGCAGCAGAAAAGCCAGCGTCTTGCCAGATCCCGTAGCTGATAACAACACAATGTCGTTGTGCTTTTCGTGGGCTACGAGAGATGCTTCCTGCATTTCGTTGAGGGCATCGATCTTCAGGTTGGCCAGTATTTTGTCGAATGAGAATTTTTTCTGCTGCATGCCTCGCAAAATTAGGCTTCTTTATCGGGACCACCCGTATTAAGTAGCTCAAAAACGAAAATCGTATTATCTTTGCCATCCCCAATCGGTTCGGGAAGTGGCGCAGCCCGGTAGCGCACTTGTATGGGGTGCAAGGGGTCGCAAGTTCGAATCTTGTCTTCCCGACCAAACGAAAGCTCGGCAGTAATGCCGGGCTTTTTTGTTTTCGAAAAACAGGCAACCTATTTTTGAACCTCCCAATATGGCAACCAGGCAACCAGAACTCAGAACTGTCAACGTTACCCGTTATGTAACGCCGCTGCGCGAAGGTGGGTCGCTGCCTGCTATTGCCGAAGCTGACGATGACTTCCTGTATGTGCTTAAATTTCGTGGAGCGGGACAGGGACCCCGGGCGCTGATAGCGGAACTGATAGGTGGCGAGCTGGCACGGGCGCTTGGCCTAAAAATGCCGGAACTGGTATTTGCCAATCTCGATGCCGCTTTTGGGCGTACAGAGCCAGATGAGGAGATTCAAGACCTTCTGAAGGCAAGCGTAGGACTTAACCTTGCCGCGCATTACTTGCAAGGGGCTATTACCTACGATCCGGCAGTAACGACAATCGACACTGAATTAGCATCGAAAATTGTATGGCTGGATTGCCTGCTGATGAACGTAGACCGCACCTGCCGCAACACCAATATGTTGATGTGGCACCGCGAGCTGTGGGTGATTGACCATGGTGCATCGCTGTACTTTCACCATTCATGGTCTGACTGGCAGGCCAAGGCCAAACTGCCGTTTATTTATGTGAAAGACCATGTACTGTTACCTCAGGCTGCTAACATGGAGGATGCTGATAAGATATGTCACTCGTTAGTGAGCGCTGAGTTGATACGCGGCATTGTTGCGTTAATTCCCGATGAGTGGCTTACAGAATCGCCCTTCTCATCGCCGGAAGAACATAAAGCAGCCTACGCAGAATTTTTAGAGACCAGACTGGCTCATTCGGATATTTTTGTAAAAGAAGCACAACATGCAAGAGCAGCACTTATTTGAATACGCCGTCATCCGCGTAGTTCCGCGGGTAGAACGTGAGGAATTCCTCAACGTAGGTGTAGTGTTGTATTGCGCCGGGCAGAAATTTCTGAGCTGCAGGTATATTGTAGACGAAGCAAAACTGAAAGCCTTTGGCTGCGAGCCCGACTGCGAGCAACTGAAACAATACCTTTCTGCTATGCAACGCATATGCGCCGGTAGTCCGGATTCCGGTCCTATTGGCAAATTGGGCATTGCAGAACGTTTTCGTTGGCTGACCGCTATCCGCAGTACGATAGTGCAAACCTCAAGAGTGCACACAGGTTTTTGTCACAATGCGGGAGATGAACTGGCGAAGCTGTTTGAGCAGCTGGTGATGTAGGGGAGACCCAATTTCGGCTGGTACAATTTTATTGCCTCTAGTGTAATAATATCCAGCACTATGGCATACGACTATCGAAACCATCCGCATCCCCGTTTCTCCAACTGGAGCGAAGACCCAAACTACCGCAATGAGCGCAGGGAAGGCCGCGGGCAAAATATAAGCGGCGATAATAACTACGGCATTGATAATGACCTTGATTACCGCTTTCGCGAGCAGTCATGGCGTCCTGATCTGCCGGCACACTATCCTTCTGAACCTCACCCCATCAATGCGGCCTTTGGCACCCGGATGGGCAATTTTGGCCAGATCATTTACGATCCTACATATGGCATCGACAGCTTTGGCTACCACAATGATGTGAGAGGGCCCGGCTATTATCGTGATAATGTATCAGCAAGCAACCGTGAGGCTCCACAGGATCACCGGGGCAAAGGACCTAAAAACTACCTACGTTCAGATGAGCGTATCAGTGAGGATATTAACGACCGGTTGCACGACGATCCCTATGTTGACGCCTCAAACATAGAGGTCGAGATCGACAAAGCTGAAGTGATACTCAGTGGTACGGTTAACGATATCAATGCAAAACGCCGGGCGGCCTATTTGGCTGAGGAAGTGCGTGGTGTACGTAATGTGGAGAATCGCATCCGGGTGCGTAACGGAGACGAACAGGAATATAAATACCCAACGGCCACCACCACAGGCGGTGCAATTAATACGGACAGCAAAGCCGAGCGTGACCCGCGGGACAAAAAATAATCTGATAATAAAGCCTTTAGTATTCTAAAGGCTTTATTATTTCGTAACTTCAAAACGAAGGTAAATGAGTATGAAAAGGATATTATTGTTGGTTTCTATTTGTTATTCGATGGTCTCTACTGCGCACCAGCATAATTGGGAATTGAAAAAGCAGGACGGTGCGCTTAAAATATATACCGGTACAGCCGAAGTGTCTAAGGTAAAGGCACTCAAGGTTGAATACATACTGAATGCATCCTTGTCAACATTTGCTGCAACCTTGCTGGATGTTGAGGGGCAGGCTGCATGGGTGTATAGCACTAAGTCGTCTTCGCTGCTGAAGAGAGTAAATGACAGCGAGTTTATCGCTTATTCTGAAAAGGTGATGCCTACGCCGTTCTCTAACCGCGACCTGATCACTAAGGTGCACATGCACCAGGATCCTGCGACAAAAGTTCTAACCATTAATGTATTGGGGTTGCCCAACTATATTCCTGAAAAGGATGGGCTGGTGCGCGTACCTATGGCAAGAGCGCGTTGGACGCTTACGCCAATTAGTAGTAACCAGGTAAAGGTAGAATACATTGCAGAGGCTGAGCCTGGAGGCTCTATACCTGCATGGGTTGCCAATCTCTTCCTGCTAAAAGGGCCTACAGAAAGCTTCAAACGACTGAGCGCAATAGTGCAGCAGCCCAAATACAGGAATGCTACCGTAAGTTTTATAGAAAACTAGTTCAGCTTCGCTGTTATCAGCCTCAGAAATTCTGAGCGTGTTTCGTTCATTTCAAACTGGCCACTGAAAGCTGAAGTTGTTGTAACGCTATTCTGCTTAGATACACCACGCATCATCATGCACAGGTGTTGCGCTTCGATAACTACTGCCACACCTAATGGATTCAGTGTTTCCTGTATCACATCCAGTATCTGGTGCGTCATGCGCTCCTGCACCTGCAGGCGGCGGGCATAAGTATCTACTACGCGTGCTATCTTGCTGAGGCCTGTGATGTATCCATTGGGTATATAAGCAACATGTGCTTTCCCGAAGAACGGCAGCATATGGTGCTCGCACATAGAGTAAAGTTCGATATCCTTTACGATCACCATTTCGCTATACGACTCATGGAACTTGGCTTGTTCCAGGATAGCTTTCGCGTCGGTTTTATAGCCCTGCGTGATATACAGCATGGCTTTGGCAATACGCTCTGGCGTTTTCAGCAGGCCTTCGCGTTCTGCGTCTTCACCTAAATTTTCAATGATGGAACGGTAATGTTCCTTCATATTGTCAATTGTCTCTTCGTGAAAATGCTCAGTCTTTTTGTATGCCACCGGATATCAGATTATAGATTAGTAAGGACTAGCCGAAATATTCGACATATATGCGAGGGGTTTCATACAACTTCACGCAATGAAGCTGCGCCCCCTGTTTCTCGATGTGTGGTTTCAGCTCGTTCCAGATACCAATAGCAAAATTCTCAGCGCTGGTCAGCTTGCCGGTCATGAAATCAACGTCCAAATTCAGGTTACGATGGTCAACGCGTTCTACGATCACGTCTTTTATCAGGTCGCCCAAGGTCTTTGCGTTGAAGATGAAACCGGTCTCTGGATGGGGATTGCCTTTAACGGTTAGGTGCAGTTCATAATTGTGGCCGTGCCAATTGGCATTAGCGCACTTTCCAAACACTTCACGATTTTGATCTTCGCTCCAGTTCTCGTTATACAGTCGGTGGGCAGCATTAAAATGTTCCACACGTGTCAGGTAAACCATTTTCTTGAATTATCGTGCAAAATTAGCTTTACATAATGGTTTGGACAAAAATGCGCTATTTTGTAGTATGAATATCCTGCTCGCAGCAGCCACAGAAGCCGAAATAGCCCCATCGATACAACAAATAGCAACCAGCTGGCAACAGGTGGACCCGAGGGTTTTCCAGCGGCAGGGCAAGAGGCTGACGGTTTGCATTACGGGTGTTGGTATGATGGCAACTGCCTACCATTTGGCCAAAGCTTGCTCAGCGACCCGCTTCGATATGGCCCTGCAGGCGGGCATTGGAGGGGCTTTTCACAGGCAGATAAACCTCGGGGATCTCGTTTTTGTGCGTTCTGAACAGCTGGGCGACCTCGGCGCTGAGGATGGCGAAGCTTACCTGGACATTTTCGAATTGGGTCTTTTGCAGCACAATGAGCTGCCGTTTACGGGAGGACGTCTGGCGGCTCCCACTGCGGATTTCCATAAGTTAATAGACCTCCCACCGGTAGATGGCCTTACAGTAAACATGGTGAGTGGTAACGAGGCATCGATCATCAGGCTGGCCGAGCGGTACCAGTGCGGGGTGGAGAGCATGGAGGGCGCTGCCTTCCATTATGTATGCCTGCAAGAGGGCATACCCTTTGCCCAGGTGCGCGCAATTTCCAACTACATCGAGCGCCGCAACCGCGCCAACTGGAAAATAGGCGATGCAATTACCAATCTTAATAGCTGGCTGGTGTCATTTGTCGGGCGCCTGTAAGAAAATGACAAAAACCATTAAATGTTGGATAAAATAATGCGTTGTGTGTTGGAATTGTAGGAAATTGCTATATCTTGTGTCCCATTCATTTATAACTCATTAGTGTGGCCAATTAATTTGGATAAGTCGCTTTCTTAATTAATTTTGCCAACGTTAAAAATCACAAATAAAAAAACACAGAACTGTGGCGTACGACAACAAAAATTTTAACGGCGATAACCGCAATAACTTCAACGGCGAGAATCGTAATAACGAGAGCATGTTCAGCAAGCGTATAAAGGCTGGCAAGAGAAGGACTTATTTCTTCGACGTACGTGCTACCCGCGGTAACGATTATTTCATCACTATCACCGAAAGCAAAAAACGTTTCGACGACAACGGTTACGACAGGCACAAAATGTTCCTGTACAAAGAAGATTTCAACAAGTTCCTGAATGCACTGACTGAAACTATCGGTTATGTGAAGACAGACCTGATGCCTGATTTCGACTTCGACGCTTACAACCACGACCAGGATAGCGAAGAAGGCGTGCCTGCTTCAGCTTCTATCGAAGCTTCTGAAGAAGGAAGCAGCAGCGTTAGCGTTGACGACTGGAAAATGTAATCGGTAACACACGATATAAATAATAAAGCCTTCCATTTGGAAGGCTTTATTATTTTATGCTTTAGCCGGTTTTATTCGGCCGAATCAGAAGCTGGTTTTTTCATGATAGCATACACTTCTACACCAAATCCGATCAGGATCAGCAGCGGAGCCAGCGTAATACGGCGGAAGCTGTATATCTCATCATAGTTGAACTGGTGCGGGTCAGGGCTTTTGCCACCGCTCATCAGCAGGAAACCTAAGAGGATCAGCGCCACGCCGCCTATCATCCACATGTAATTGCTTTTATCGAATAGAAACGTCTGGTGCCCGGTCGTCTTTTTTGTTGTTGTAGTAGTGGTTTTGGTTGTAGTAGCCATAAAACAATATTATCGAAAAGAATTTTAATAAAGGTCGTCAACGTGCATTTTGAGGTATTTCACCACCGAGCGGTGCGTGCTCACCACTGAGATGAGGATGCCCATCAGCACCATGCCTACCATCAGTACGGTCAGCAGAATAGGATCGTTCAGTGCCTTTAATGAAGGCAGCTGGGTTTGTGCGAACGAAATAACCATCCAAAGACCTATAACTGAGATCAGTCCGCTGAGCAGGCCATTGATAATAGCGCGGCGATCGAACGGGCGGGTGATGAACCAGCGTGTAGCGCCCACCATCTGCATGGTTTTGATCAGGAAACGATTGCTGAACATAGCCAGGCGAACGGTGTTGTCAATAAGTATGATCACTACGCCAAACAGCAGCAGCGAGATAGCGCCCAGTATCAATCCCAGTTTCTGGAAATTGCTGTTCATTTTCTCTACAACCGTATTGGGGTAAGTAACGTCGCGAACAATGTTGCTCTGCATTACGAACTTACCGATCTTTTCCAGGCTGTCCTTGTTTACATAGTCGGAATGCAGGTTGACCAGTATAGAAGAGTACAACGGGTTGAAGTCTAGCAGTTCCTTGTAATCCTCACCGCCGTCCTGTACAAAGCGCGCTGCAGCCTCTTCCTTTGTCACGATCTCGGTCTTTTTCACCCAAGGCTGCTTGTCCAGGATATTCTTCAGGGCCTGTATATTCTCAGGGCGGGTGTTATCGTGTACGATAACATCTACCTGGATGTCTTCGCGGAAGGCGCGGCTAAGTGAGCGCCCGTTGAGGACCAGCCAGCCAAGCGTGCCCAGCAGGAATAATACCAGCGATATGCCGATGACGGCATACACGTAGGATGGTTTTGCTTTTTTGTTAGTTGACATGGATATCGTTAGCGCCCAAAAATATAAAAAACAGATAGAAATGGCAGATGGTTCAAAATAATAAAGGGATTATTTAACAATCTAATATGTTGATAGCATTTGTTGCCGCTTTTGTCATGAGTTTTTTGTTTGGTGGCTTGTTGTTGCGACAGGGTAGAGCCGTAATGCAGGCCTGTAATGGGTTTTGGTTGAATAGGGTGTATTGATAGGTTGCAAATTTGTTGCCGGATGGGGCGTTTTGTTGTCGTTTACTGCCTGTTTG
This sequence comes from Polluticoccus soli, assembly GCF_029269745.1. Lineage (NCBI taxonomy): Bacteria > Pseudomonadati > Bacteroidota > Chitinophagia > Chitinophagales > Chitinophagaceae > Polluticoccus > Polluticoccus soli. The sequence goes on from NZ_JARJHT010000001.1 coordinate 1,995,117, forward strand.
GGCTTTGGGAACAAATAAAAGAGAACAATTTGCTGCTGAGATAGATCTTCGGGCGCTGCTTGACTGAATGTGGTATGGTTTATAGTTTTCATTACTACAAATATACAATAATTTATTGATTTTTGGATGGCGCACGATACGAGAATTCCCCTCCTTAGTTAAGGAGCTTTTCCATTGAAATAGTCATCAATTTAAAGCGGGGGAAGTTTGCAAAGAGAGTGAAGGCTCTTTGCAAACCGGGGTGGTTGAAACGCTGAGAAATGTTCCTTCAGCTGAAGTTTAAGTCCGCAGCTTTTTCAACCACCCCGACCGGCAACGGGCTTGCGCCCTCTGCCGGTGTCCCCTCCTCATCTGAGGAGGGGAGTTGCGTTTTATTTTAATTGCTCCGTCATTTTTTTGTTAACCGGGACGGTCCCCGTGTTTTAACGGTACCAATAATAAGCCCTGGTTGCTATTTTTATAGGTCTGCAATCCTAAACCTATAGATGACCAAATATTTACTTCTTGTTAGCTTCTACCTCTTACCCTTTAGCCTGACCGCGCAAGATTGGCGCTGGACAGTAAAGGGCGGCAGTATGGACCAGAACCCAAGCAACCCACCCGAAGAGGAGGTTGTGGATATGGCTACAGACCCCAATGGTAATGTGTATGTGCTGAGCCTCGTCAACCAAGGCAATGCTTATGTGGCAGGGATGAATAAGCAAAGCTATGGTTCGTCAGACTGGATGCTGGCTAGTTTTAAGTGCGATGGGACTTTGAGATGGGCTAAGGTAATTGGTGGGCCCAAAAGCGACTATCCCGCAGCTATGGCCATTGACCACAACGGGGGGGTCTATGTATCGGGGCAAATATCGCTAAATGGCGGGGGAAGCTTTGTAGGAAACATAGATGCGGATGCAACTGTTCCACAAGGTGCGAAGGGGCTTTATCTTATAAAATATGATACCTCTGGTAATTACCAATGGTATAAGACTCCACAAGCCGATACGGTGACGCCACAGGCTACGCAGTATACCTACTCTATCGATATGGCAGTCGAACCTAATGGCGCTTTACACTGGTTTTGCAACCTTCCTAAAGGCGAATTTGGAGGACCCGGCGGCTTTGTTTCTAATGCCCTTGGCGTCTATATGTTGAAGTATAATGCGGCAGGCAATTTTGGGGGTGGAATGAACTTGGATATATCATTTGCAGGCACTTCAGCTACAGGCGCTAAGATGGTAAGGAATCATAAAAGCGGCAGACTTTACTTTGCGGGAAATACCGGCCTCTCGACAAATGTCGTTAAAGTAGGCAGTGCTACTTTGTCGGGAACGATGTATGTAATTTGCTTGAACAGTTCTGGACAGGTAGAATGGTACCGGCAAAATACAGATCCTGATTCGTATTCAAGATTTACAGGCCGACCTGTTCTTGACGAAGCTGGTAACCTATATCTAACTGGTGAAGGGAGACCTTCTGGTCAAACGTCGCAAGCTACATCGTTTAATGGATTTGTAATTCAGGATAATGGCAACGCCAGCATGCGTCCGTTAGTAATTGCGTTAAACCCCGATGGCAACAATATTTGGGCAACAGCAGCCACCAATGTAAATGCAGCAGGAGGTGGAACGAACATCGCATTACGTAATAGTGGCGAGGTATGGGTAATATCATCTTTTACCGGCAGCATAAAATGGCTCTACTACAACACTACATACAACCTGCCCGGTGCTAACTATAAAATACTTATCACGCGTTTCCATACCCAAACAGGTAAAGTGTTGGGTATGGATACTATAATGGGTAACAGCGGTACGAAAGTTTATCCTACGGCTATAGCGGCAACACGGGACAATGTGTTTATCGGCGGCAAGATGGAAGGTAGTGTAACCAAGGGAGGTAATACAGTGACCAAAACAGGCGGTCTCTATGATTGGTTCGTAACAAAATATGGCTATGGCTGCAACTGTAACAATATACCCGAGCCTAAGTTTACCTTCACCCGTGTAGGCGATAAACAGGTGAATTATACCTATACCGGCAGCGGCCAAACCAGCCTGACCTGGGATTTCGGGGATGGTACCAGCTCAACTCAAACCAGCCCCAGTCATAACTACAGCCAAAACAGCTTTTACCAAACCTGTGTAACAGTAAGCAACAGTTGCGGAGATAATATCTACTGCCAGGATATCTTTCTATGGCCTGTAGGCACCAAAGAGGTAGAGACGACTGCTGGTGAAGTAAAGATTTACCCAAACCCTGCTAATGAATATTTGTACGTTGAAGGTGCTGCAGCAGGGATGCAGCTGTCCATACAGAACACACTCGGCCAGGTATTGCATAGCAGGGTAGTGAGCAATAGCAAAGAAGCGATTAATATTTCGCAGTACGTACCGGGTAGTTATGTGGTGTTGCTGACCGCAGGAGATGGTAACAGGAGTGTTGTGAAGGTGACGAAACAGTAAAAAATACGAGAACTCCCCTCCTCAGATGAGGAGGGGATGTTTGCGGAGAGTCGGAACGACTCGTAGCAAACAGGGGTGGTTGAAGGCTGAAGATTGTTCCTTTCAGCTGAAGATCTAATTCTCAGCTTTTTCAACCACCCCAACCGGCAACGGGCTTGCGCCCTCTGCCAGTGTCCCCTCCTCATCTGAGGAGGAGAGTTTGAAGGCAATGACGTTTGGTGGGCTGCCGGCATAAAATATCAAACGAATTACAATATCAGGTCGCAGGCAAGCGTTATTGGCTGAGTATATGTGTATAATGCGTGTGGGGATTTGATTACTTTAGCCGCTACTAACAGTATTTATGCAAGATCTGAGGCCTTTTTTTACCCCGGGGCACTTTATTGAAACTAAAGGTCCGGGCACTTATGAACCCCTGCAATGGGGGGCAAACATCCAGTGTTTTACCAGCGATCAATTTAACTGGGAAGATGCTGATATCATCATTCTCGGCTGCGGCGAGCAGCGAGGTGACGATCCCGAAGCTAACTATAGTAACAGTCCTGATGCCATCAGGGAACAGCTGTATAATTTATACTCCTGGCACTCTGCGGTAAAGATCGCCGATGCCGGCAACATCCGGCAGGGTGAGACGGTAGATGATACCCGTGCTGCTCTGCGCATAGTGCTGGAAGAGCTACAGCAGGCAGGCAAAACTGTTATTGTGCTGGGTGGCTCACACGACCTTACTTTCCAGCAATACGAGGCTTTCAAACGTACCGGCAAGATGATCAACGCATCGGTAGCCGATATGTTGATAGACCTGGATGAGACCGAGGCTATGACATCGAAGAGCTTCCTGATGGATATGCTGACGGCGCAACCCAACTTCGTGAAGCACTACAGCCACATTGGTTTCCAGAGCTACTATGCACACCCGCGCATGCTGGAAACACTGGATAAGCTGCGCTTCGATTTCTTCCGCCTCGGCAAGGTGCGCGATCATATAGAAGATATGGAACCCGTGCTGCGCAACAGCGAGCTGTTTAGCTTCGATATGAACGCGATACGCTACAGCGACGCGCCTGTCAATGTGAATGGGTCGCCTAATGGTTTTACTGGCGATGAAGCATGTGTGCTGACGCGTTTTGCAGGTATGAGCGATAAGCTGAGCTCGCTGGGTATTTATGGTTATGATGCGGCCAATGACACGCACAACATGACCGCCCGCCTGATATCGCAGATGATCTGGTATTTTATTGACGGCTACCTGGTGAGAAAAACCGAAGCTGAGCTGCATGAACATGAAGAGTTTGTGGTGTTCCACGTCAGCTTTACCGACAACGATACTACCTTCCTGAAAAGCAAGCGCACCAACCGCTGGTGGATGAAGTTGCCTAACCAGGCGTATGTGCCCTGCTCGTACAAAGACTATATGCTGGCCAGCAGCGACGAGATACCCGAGCGCTGGTTGCGTGAGCAGGAAAGGTTGCTATAACCGATAATTCGTAATTTTGCATAGTAAACCATCCCTTTGGGATGGTTTTTTTACAGTAGAAGTAAATGATCGAGAACAAAAATATTATTCAGAACGAGGAGCGCGCTGTATTGGTGGGCCTGGTACACAAGTTGCAAACGGAAGACCAGCTAAAAGAGTACCTCACAGAACTGGCTTTTTTGGCAGAAACTGCCGGCGCAGTAACGGTGAAGAACTTTATGCAAAAATTGCCGAAGCCGGACAGCAAGACCTTTGTGGGTAAGGGTAAGCTGGAGGAGATACGAGATTATGTGCAGGCAAAGAATATTAACCTGGCCATTTTTGATGATGAGCTTACAGGTTCGCAGATCAACAATATTGAAGAGGTTCTGAAAATAAAGACCATAGACCGCAGTGATCTTATCCTCGACATTTTTGCGCGAAGGGCTAAGACCGCTCAGGCCAAAGTACAAGTAGAGCTGGCGCAATACCAATATATATTACCACGCCTGCGAGGTATGTGGAAGCACCTTGAACGACAGGGTGGTGGTATCGGTTCGCGTGGACCGGGTGAAACGGAAATTGAAACGGACAGGCGTATCGTTAAGGACAAAATATCGCTGTTGCGCAAACGCCTTGGTGAGATCGATAAGCAGGCAATGACACAGCGTAAAGAGCGCGGTACCTATATACGCGTAGCCCTTGTGGGTTATACCAACGTAGGCAAGAGCACGCTGATGAACTTGCTGACCAAGAGTGAAGTGTTTGCAGAGAACAAACTCTTCGCCACGCTGGATACTACCACGCGCAAAGTGGTGTATGAGCAAACGCCTTTCCTGTTGAGTGATACAGTAGGGTTTATCAGGAAGTTGCCACACCACCTTGTGGAAAGTTTTAAGAGCACACTGGATGAGGTGCGTGAAGCAGATTGCCTGCTGCACGTGGTAGACATATCGCACCCTGCGTACGAAGACCAGATGGGTGTGGTGAACAAAACACTGCAGGACATCAAAGCATTCGACAAGCCGGTCATTACCATCTTCAACAAGATGGATCTATACGAAGAAAGAACGTTCGACCCTTGGCTGGACAGTGAAGTGAAACAGGATCTGCTGCTCCAGCTGAAGAGCAGGTGGGAGCATGTTACACACAACAACTGCGTATTCATTTCTGCAACTGAGCGTCGCAATATTGACAAGCTCAGAGGCACCATATTGGATAAAGTAAAAGACTTGTACCAGGAACGTTATCCATATCTGACACAGTTTTACTAAGCGGTATTATCAGGCTATTATATATGAGGCAAAAATTTTTGTAAAAAGGCCTCACATATAGTTTATTGCTATTCCATGAGGCGATAAAATTGTTTACCTTTCTATAAACAATTTTTAAACCACTCTAAAATAGGCCCAAATGAAGCAGAAGACCCGTGAATTACTAGTAACAACCAAGGTGGCTCAAAACTGGCAGGAAGATTTTGATCAGAAAGTGGAAGAGTTGATGGACATTGTCAGCAAAGTGGATAACGACAACAAAATGCAGCAGTCAACTGAAATGCTGGATGTATATCACACCTCTACACAAAAATCAAAACCCAGCAGGAAGAAGAAAATAGTGCAGAAAGACCGTCCGTTCGAGTTTCTTGTTTTTTGTAACTAGCTAATCCAATCCTCTATTCAGAAAATCTACTAAAGGTTTCATTACGGAAAACAATTTCACTACTTTAGGAACAAACGTTCTTGAAGTGATGTCTTTATCATCTATTGGCGTACTGACGATAAAGCTCTTCATCTTCAGGTAGTCTATAGCCGGGTTATCGGCAGTATATCCCTGGGGAAGCGTCTTCAGTTGTTCGCCTTCCAGTTTCTTAAAGTGTTTTTTGAACGTCGGCTGTTTAAGTATCGATTGTAACTCATCCAGGTTATAGTCTATTTCCTGCCGCGTTGCTTTCAGCAGAGGCGCCTCAGGCATCCAGAGCCCACCTGCCACGAAGGCTTTGCCGGGTTGTATGTGTATATAATAACCGGCATCAGGCGCCTTGCGGCCAGCCCGGCTGAAGTACGCACCAAAGTGATCTTTGTATGGGGTTTTGTCTTTCGCGAAGCGCACATCCCTGAATATCCTGAAAATGCTGTCCTTAGCCCGCTGTTCAGCCATACCCGGCTCAAACTTGCTTAATTCTCCGTGCAGCTGGGTTACCATCTGTTCAAAATCCTGTTTGGCGGCTTCGTATTCTTTGCGGTGGTCGTCAAACCAGTTCTTATTGTTGTTCTTGTTCAGTTTGGTAAGAAAGCTGATGGTTGCAGGCTGCAGCATGTGTGTTAAGATTTTCAGAAAAACCAAATGTGAGAACGAATATACAGTAGTCTCATTTAGCTTTGGGGCGCAGGCTGTATAATTGTTCCACGGGTTTGAATACCTTTGAATTGTGAAGCAGGAATTGCAGGGATAAAACGAAAAAAAGATAATGAAGCGATTAGCCATATTGGGTTCAACGGGGTCGATAGGAACACAGGCCCTTGATGTTGTTGCCGCGCATCCGGAGATGTTTGAGGTGGAAGTACTGAGTGCACATAGCAATTCTGCATTGCTGGTGCAGCAGGCGCAACGGTTCAATCCCAATGCGATTGTTGTAACCGACAATTCAAAATACCAGGAAGTAAAAGATGCTTTATCGCACCTGCCTATCAAAGTATTCAGCGGTGCTGAAGCACTTAATGATGTAGTGCAGTGGGATACGGTAGACACCGTGCTCGCCGCTATAGTAGGTTTTGCAGGTCTGTCGTCTACACTGGCCGCCATTAATGCCGGTAAACGTGTAGCGCTGGCCAACAAGGAAACATTAGTAGTGGCAGGTGAGCTTGTAATGCAGCTGGCACAGGAAAAAAAGGTGGAGATCATTCCGGTAGACAGCGAACACTCGGCGATATTTCAATGCCTGGTAGGCGAGAATCCTAATAATATTGAGAAAGTAATCCTCACGGCTTCGGGCGGACCATTCCTTGGCCGCAAGCCAAACTACCTGGTGAATGTAAAAGCCAGCCATGCGCTGCAGCATCCCAATTGGACGATGGGCGCCAAAATAACCATCGACAGTGCTACGCTGATGAACAAAGGCCTGGAGATGATAGAGGCCAAGTGGTTGTTTGGATTGCAGAACGACCAGATAGAAGTGATCGTGCATCCTCAGTCTATCGTACACTCGCTGGTGCAGTTCACCGACAGTTCGGTAAAGGCCCAAATGGGTCTACCGGACATGAAGCTGCCCATCCAGTACGCTATTGCTTACCCGCATCGTATTCACAACGACTTTAAAAGGTTCAGTTTCAGGGATTTCGCTAAGCTAACGTTTGAGCAGCCTGATTATAAAACTTTCCGTAATCTTGCACTCGCGAAAGAGGCTATGTACCGAGGTGGGAACAGCCCCTGCGTATTGAACGCAGCGAACGAGGTAGTGGTGCACTCATTTTTGCAAAATAAAGTTAGCTTTATAGAAATGAGCGACATTATAGAAAAGGCAATAGAACATGTTGCCTTTGTCGAACATCCCACCCTGGAAGACTATAAGCATTCTGATGCAGAGGCACGTATCTATGCAACAGAACTTGTAAAACAAAGCCAGCTTTCGTACTAATAGTTTTTTGTAACAACCACATGCAGTTAAATTCAGTTTTACTTATATCTGGTGGCATGGTGCAAGCTTTGCAGCTTCTTGCCGCTCTTTCCCTATTGATCCTTCTTCACGAATTTGGTCACTTCTTTTTTGCGCGCCTGTTCAAAACACGCGTAGAGAAATTTTACCTGTTCTTCGACTTCCTGTTCCCGTTCCCTAACGTGCTAAACTTCGCCCTTTTCAAAAAGAAGAAAGGCGATACAGAGTACGGTCTTGGCTGGTTCCCGCTGGGTGGCTATGTGAAGATCTCGGGTATGGTGGACGAGAGCATGGATAAAGAACAAATGGAAGCGCCACCGGAGCCATGGGAGTATCGTTCTAAGAAAGCCTACCAGCGCCTGTTCATCATGCTTGGTGGTATCATCATGAACATCATTGTAGCTATTGGTATATACGCACTGGTATTTGGCGTATGGGGCGAAGAATACCTGCCAACGCAGAATGCGAAACACGGTATCATGGTAGATAGCACTGCAGAAAGTATTGGTCTTCGCAATGGCGATAAGATACTGGCTGTTGATGGTAAACCGGTTCCTCGCTTCAGGCAGATCATGTCTGAATTCATTTTCAGCGAAGCCAAGTCATTTACTGTTGAACGCAATGGCGCCAATGTAGATGTACCAATACCTTCAGGAACTATCCGTAAGATCATCAAAGGCCAGCGCAGCACATTTATCCTGCCACGCGTACCGGTTGTTGTATCCAATATTGCAGACAAGAGTGAAGCTGAGCGCATGGGTCTGAAAGAAAATGACAGCATCGTTGCGGTTAACGGACAAGCTGTACGATTTGTTGATGAATTTGAAACGATCAAGAAAGCTTCTGTAGGCAAGCCTATAGCGCTGACCGTGTATAGAAAAGATGTGTTCGTGTCGCTGAAGGGAACGGTGCCTGAGAATAAGATACTCGGCTTTGCATGGAAAGGCCCTGAAAGCTTCTTTGCAATGGATAAGATCAAATACAACCCGATAGAGGCAGTAGGCAAAGGCTTTTCTTTCACCGGCGAACAGATCAGCAACTACTGGGCGCAGCTGAGGATGATCTTTACATCGAAAGAAATAAAGGCATCTGAAAGCCTCGGCGGTATCATCAGCTTCGGTAAGATATTCTCTCCGGTGTTTGACTGGCAGGATTTCCTGATGCTGACAGCGTTTGTATCTATCATCCTTGCAGTAATGAACCTGCTTCCTATTCCAGGTCTGGATGGTGGCTATGTGATCTTCCTGCTGTTTGAATTGATAAGTGGCAGAAAAGTTAGCGACAGGGTGATGGAAAAAGCGACAACAGTAGGCCTGGTCCTGCTGCTCGGCCTGATGTTATATGCTAATGGTTTGGATATATTCAGGCTATTTAAGAATTAAGGTTTTAACAGATCTTAAGGTTGATATTTCGTAAATTTGCAATAGTTCTTTGATATTTTACTTTTTACGCGGCAATGCCCATTGCCGTTTGTAAACTGCAAATACTATACTGGGGCCGACTGGTTTTGACAGCATAGGGCAGGGTAAGTAAGCATGTCGTGCGTTGGATAATTAGCACGTAAATCTGAATATTCAAACCAATAAATGGCGAATCTAACTACGCCATGGCTGCCTAATTAAATTTAGAGCAACCATTTTGGCCGCCGGGGTCGTTGTCCGTTTCTGCCCCCGCCGCCTAACTCAAACCGAACACGGAATAAGCTTTGCAGGGTCGCGATGCAAGGACGAAAAATTTAGCGTCTAGGGAAATTGTAGGTTCGTCCGGCTCCGGCAATTTTCCGAAATCAAATTCCGGAATACACATGTAGAAAGCTTATCGGGCATATGTTTGGACGCGGGTTCGAATCCCGCCGGTTCCACAAGCTTTAAATCGCCTTAGGGCGATTTTTGCGTTTATAGAAGTACCTTTCCGTAGCAAATGAAATTGCAACACCGTATCCCTGGATTAGAAGGCAAGACCGTCATTTTTTTCGATGGTGTATGCGATCTGTGCAATGGCATGGTACAGTTTGTTATTAAGCGGGATAAAGACAAGCGTTTTCATTTTGCCTCTCTTCAGTCTGAAACAGGACGACGTGTTTTGCAAGCGTTGCCGCCTGAATTAAAAGGTATAGACTCGATTCTGCTGTATACCAATGAAGAGGTATATGTTGAATCTACCGCGGCCATAAAAATAGCGGCGATGCTGCAGGGCCTGTGGGCAAGCACAAACGCGCTCATGATCATTCCCGCAGGTATCCGAAATATTTTCTATCGCCTCATTGCCCGCAACCGTTATCGCTGGTTTGGGAAGAGAGATCTGTGCATGGTGCCAACTCCAGAGCTGAAGGCACGCTTCCTTGATTGATGTGCTGAGTATAGCTTCTCGTCTCTTGCCCCCATCAGCTTTTTTTACTTTGCATATCAACACCGGCCTCTTCCATAAGCCAGGCACGAATAGGAGGTAGCTTTGTGTAGTGTTTTAAAAGTAACCCACATGAAAGCGCTACTTCTCCTCGCTGTGAGCCTGCCGCTATTTATAAACGCTCAAACCATTCACAACAACAGTTTCGAGAACTGGTACATCGTTAACTACAACGTGCTGGCAAATTGGATGACATCGAATGAGATCACCATTCCGCAATATGGTGCACCAAATGTGACTAAGATCAGCCCGGGAGTTACCAATTCATCTTTAAGGCTGGCAACGATTGCAGTTGGACTCGATACCATGATCGGGTTTATCACTAATGCCGCGGGGCTAACTACAGGAGAAGGGGGAATGCCTTATTCACAGCGGCCAACTGGATTGCAAGGTGATTTCAGGTATAACATAGCACCTCACGATACTGCACGCATCCTGGTATCGTTCAAGCATTCGGGGGTAGTGTTTGCCACCGATATGATCTCTATATGGGGTGCGCAACAATCGTTTGGTCAAAAAAACTTTTCCCTGCCTGTTATGACAGCATCGGGCCTTACACCTGACTCGGTTGTTATTGCAATAACCTCCGGCGATTTTCTTAACTCGCCTGCGGCAAACAGCTATATCGAAATAGACAATCTTGTATTTACAGGGTCCAATCTTACACAGGGCATCAACGGCGATTTTGACAACTGGCTACTCGAATCTTTTGTTGATCTTAATGACTGGGCGCCTACAGGTTCTGTATTTCAAACGAGCGATGCATTTTCCGGTAACTATGCTGCGAAGCTTATGTCGAAAAACAATGGTGTTGTTATAGAGGCAGCAAGTATTAAGCAGAATTTTGTTCCATCCAAAACCATAGATACATTGATCGGCTGGTATAAGTACACATCAAAAACTCCGGATTCTGCCAGCGTCGAGGTCAATATGGTCGGTATAGGTGGGCCTTCTGCAATAATTACGAAATTCCTTCCCGCCGTAGCCGGTTATACGCAATTCAAAATACCGTTAGTGGGCGCAAACAGTTCAACAGTGAAGGCAACGATATTGATCGGGTCGTCAAGGTTGAGTCCGTTGATGGGCGATAGCAGTACACTCTATCTCGATTCGCTTGTGATCAAGCCGCAGGTTGTAGAAGTAAAAGAGGTGGCGAATAATACCAGCGTTCACGTTTATCCTAACCCGGTAAAAGATGTTTTGACTATTGCGATGGACGACGACCTTGAAACGAAAGCGGCAGTCGCAGTATATAATTCTACAGGTACCAAAGTGTATTTAGGTATGGCAATTATTCAAGGTGGTAGAGCTGCGATACCTGTAAAGCAGCTTGCTACCGGTATGTACATTTACGAAGTAAAGCTAGACGAAGCTGAATACAAAGGCAGATTTATGAAAGAATAGCATTGAAAAGTGGAATAAAAAAGGATGAGCGCCGCTCATCCTTTTTTACTAGTAGAAGTTGTAATCCCGTTTGACAAAATTCAACCGAATACCTGCCTGGATATAACTGGTGGAGGTAGTGGCAGCGGTACCGGAATATGTGCGGTGTGTAAACCCAAGGTCGATGAACAGGTTTTCTTTTAGCTCGTAAGAACCATTAAGGCTTACCAGCGCACATTTTGTTTTTACACCACTTATCAGGTCGTACCCGTGCGATACGTCTCCGTCTATGGCGGGGGTACGTGTGTCGTAATCTTTAAAGATGTTGTTACCGAAGTTACTCGATGCGGTATCTGCGCCTTTTTCATAGTACATGCCTTTCAAGCTCAGGTATAGGTTCCTTACTGGTTGATAGCGTACTATACCAGTGATCTCTGCAAAGCTGGCGCCAAGCGGGTGCGCGAGGGGCTGGTTGTAATGCGTATAGTTGGCTATGCTATCAAAGTGCGCGTAGGTGAATGGACGTACCATATTGATCTCACCCTGTACGTCGAGATTGTTTACGCCAAATGCGTCGAAGTATTTTCCTCCAAACTGGATGCCGAATTTGTTAGCCCAGTAACCATCGCCTGCCGCCAGTTCTTTCGAGGTGAATTCGTCTAGGAAGAGCTGACCGTAGAATTGGAGGTGCTTTGCAGCTAGTGCTTTGGCATTAATACCCAGCACCACGTTGTCGGGGCTACCCAATGCACGCTCAACCTGGCGATACAGTATGATCGGAACCATGTAACCAAACTCGTACCTGTTGACACGATGGAAGATAACGCCTTCAAATAAACCCAGGTTCAGCCATTTGGTGGCGTTCACGCTTAGGTAGTGCATGGTAGCATACTTGTGCGGAAGCTGTTGGTTGATGCTATTTGTCAGCTGTGGCGTCAACTCCATGTACAGGTTCTGGTAGTTCAGTTTCCAGATGCGCGTATTGAGCCTTAGGAAGGCATAGTTGGCACCGAAGTCGCTGAGGAAAAGGCTGCGCATGCCATCGCCATAGTTATTCTTGTCGTAACCGAAGGTGATGTTGATGTGCTCTTTTATTACAGAGAAATCAAGATATCCCTTTGCCAGCAGGTAATCGTAAGTATTGCCGTGGCGAGTAAAGAAGTCAGCACCTGGCACAGCCCTGAAGGTATCTACCCAGTCTGCTACATAAGAGGGCGCCTGCTCCTGGTTGTCGGTGAAGTAAGTATAGAACCCCAGCTTCTTGCAGATCCAACCCCGTGCTTCAAGCCCACGGTTGCTGGTGAACAACATGCCATCAGGGTTGTTGATTTCATGTATGCCGCTGGCAGTAAGTACCGGGTTAGCTGAAAGAAAGAAATCTTTGGTCTTTACATATACCAGGTCTGGCTGTTTTTTGTACAGCCTGTTATTGAACCACGGCCTTTTCGAGTCAATTGCTCCATTTTCATCTTTCGCCCACTCGCCGCTTACCGATATGGCATGGCGTATGTTGTAGCGGTCAAGATTTGAAAGCGATAGCTCCTGGTTTTCCTGCTGTTTCTCCAGGAAGCGGACCATATATTTTCGGGATACGGGCTTCACGCTTAGAAAGAGATCAGGAGATAACTCGCCCGACCGGGTTTCCAGCCTGTCCAGTAGGTTGTAATCCTCAGTGCCCGTAGGCAGGTACGTAGTTTGCGCCGATGTAGTCATACTAAGCGTGGTGGCGAAGAGTGCGAGGTAAACTGTATTTTTAAGCATAGGTCAGTTTCTAAAGGTGGTAAGTGGTAACTTGCCCCAAAATTATTCACTTATTCTTATTATGAACAATCTTATTATAAAAGGTGCGACAATAATTAACGAAGGAAAGGAAGAGCTTAAAGATGTGTTGATAAAAGATGGGCGTATTGATCAGATAGGTGAGCACATCAATCCGCAGGGTAATATACGTGAGATAAACGCTGAGGGCTTGTATCTCCTTCCCGGTGCTATTGACGACCAGGTGCATTTTCGCGAACCAGGGCTAACGCACAAGGCCACAATCGCTTCTGAAGCACGTGCAGCCGTTGCAGGCGGCGTTACCTCGTTTATGGAGATGCCGAATACAAACCCTGCAGCGCTTACACAAGAGCTGCTGGAAGCAAAATACGAGATCGGTAGAAACACATCAGTAGCCAACTATTCGTTCTTTATGGGTGTGGCCAACGATAATACAGATGAGGTGCTGCGCACCAACGATAGGAAAAAAGATGTGTGCGGTGTGAAAATATTCATGGGCTCCAGCACCGGGAATATGCTGGTGGATAACTACATAACATTAAACCGTATTTTTTCGGAGTCTGAACTGCTCATTGCGACACACTGTGAAGATGAACGGATTATCAAAGCCAACAAAGAAAAATATCCTGATGCGAATGATGCCTCCTTCCATCCATTGATACGCGACGTGGAAGCTTGTTTTGAGAGTTCGTTCTCAGCGGTACAACTTGCAAAGAAATACAATAGCAGGCTGCACATACTGCATATCTCAACTGCGAAAGAGCTGCAGTTGTTCACCAATATGTTCCCTTTGGAAGAGAAACGCATCACTTCGGAAGTCTGTGTACACCACCTGCACTTTACGGCCGATGATTATGCACGTTATGGCAACCTGATAAAATGCAACCCAGCTATCAAGGCTGCGGAAAACAAGAATGCGCTTTGGGACGCGTTGCTGGATGACAGGCTCGATATAATCGCTACCGACCATGCTCCGCATACCTGGGAGGAAAAACAACTTCCTTACCAGTCTGCACCATCAGGAGTTCCGCTGGTACAGCACTCTTTACTGCTCATGCTTGAGTATGTAAAAGCTGGAAAAATATCGCTGGAGAAAGTAGTGGAGAAAATGTGCCATGCACCAGCAACCTGCTTCCAGCTGGCTGAACGCGGATTTATTCGCGAAGGTTATTTTGCCGACCTGGTATTGGTCGATCTCAACGATACAACCGCCGTTAGCAAAGACAATATTTTGTACCACTGTGGCTGGTCTCCGTTTGAAGGACACAGTTTCCCCGCACAGATCAAATACACGCTGGTAAACGGTAATGTAGTATATGAGAATGGCAGAATTAACGATTCAGTAAAAGGACAAAGGCTTAGCTTTAACAGGTAATGCAGAATGATAAAACTACCCTGAAAGACCTCTCGGTATTCACGGCCGAGATAGGGAGTGGAGTATTTGGGCTTTTGCAGCATACCACCAGCACTGTTGGGCAGGATATGTTGAAAAAACAGGTGCTCAATCCGCCGGGTAGTTTTGAAGCATTGCAGGCTGTTCAGGATACTGTAAAATTTTGGGCAAAGAATGTTGATCAGTGGCCACAGATAATATCAAACGGTACGCTGGTAATGCTGGAGAAATTTTTCGAATCAGCAGATAACAGTAGTGCACCGCCTTCGGGTTTTGCGCTGATGATGAGCAATTTTTTCCAGAAGCTGCTAAACCGTGGACAATACTTCTTTACCCAATTCTCTATCTCCCATCTTTCCGATTTCCTAAAAGGCTGCCTGAAGTTTACAGAGCTCTTGAAGCGCGATGACCTACCTGCATTACTCCGCAGTGAACTGGAGGCTATGCAGGAAGAATTGCAGCACAGGTTAACTAATGATATTGTGCAGGTAGACCAACGTACGCGGTTCAAAGACCTGAGCCGCCTGAGCTTTCATGCGCGTAGGGAGATGAAGAACCCTGTGTATCGCCTGATAGATCACTATGCGCGGATAGATGCGTGGCGATCGCTGGCGCTGGCTACGATAAAAAACAAGTGGGTATTCCCCGAATTGTTGCCTGCGTCCCCGGTACATTTTGAGGCAAAAGGCTTGTACCATCCATTGCTGCAGGTACCGGTTGACTACGACATAACCTTCAGCGATCAAAAGAATTTTCTCTTGCTCACCGGTGCCAACATGTCTGGTAAAACAACCTTCATGCGTGCTATGGGTGTCGGGGCGCTATTGGCTCATTTGGGTACTGGCGTTCCAGCATCGGCAATGCGCATCAGCTTTTTGCAGGGCATTATTACCAACATGCATGTCGAAGACAACATCCTTCGCGGCGAAAGTTATTTCCTGGCCGAGGTCCACAGGATGAAGCACACATCCGAAAGGCTCTTGCAGCCAGCCCCGCACCTGGTGCTGATGGACGAACTATTTAAAGGCACCAATGTGCACGATGCCTATGAATGTACCCGGGCGGTGGTTGAGGGCCTGCTGAACCGCCCCCATCACCTGATGATCCTGTCTACCCACTTGTACGAGGTAGCACAGCACTTCAAAGAAACTACGGGCATCCAGTTTGCCTATTTCGTTACCGACCTGGCCAGCGATGGCAGCTACGAGTTCCGCTACGAGCTTCGCGAGGGCATTTCCAACGACCGCATTGGGTACCGCATACTCCAAAAGGAAGGAGTGTTGGACCTGTTACGCAGGTCGCCGCGCCAAGGCTAATAGGTCTATAGTTTTAAACAATTTAAAATATGGTGGCAAAGCGGCTTTTCCTTTAATTTTGAGGCGTGAGTTATGGCACCGACCGGAAAGAGAAAAAGTAAGAAATTTATAACATGACAGATTTCAGGCCCAGCCGTTTCCAGATACTTCCTACTGTTGTCAAGAACCTGATCATTATTAATTCGCTCATTGTCCTGGCCACATTTGTGCTGGGCAAGGCGGGTATTGATATAGCCGACTATTGTGGATTGCACTACTGGCGCTCACATTACTTCAAGCCCTGGCAGTTTCTTACCCACATGTTCCTGCACGGTAGCTACAATGATGTGAACGGTACGATCGTCCACTTGTTCTCAAACATGTTTGCATTGTGGATGTTTGGCAGCATACTGGAAAACCTTTGGGGACCTAAGCGGTTCCTGATATTTTACCTCGTATGCGGATTGGGTGCTGCAGTGCTGCACCTTGGTGTGGTAGCTTATGAATTCAAAGCTATCGAGCATGCTTTTATGGCCTATCAACAAGATCCGGGAGTTAACCAGTTCGACCTGTTCCTGAAACAGCACGTTAACCTCCGCGGAGGAAATCCATTGAGTGTTCAGCTATACCGCATCAATGAAATATGGCAGAACGACCCATCGGCTAGTTTAGGCCGTGAGTCGGTATCAGCTATCAATCAATACTTGTTTGGCACTACCTATCAGCAAATGTACCTGCCGGGTATTTATGACGAAGCCACGGTAGGTGCCTCAGGTGCAGTATTCGGCATACTGTTCGCCTTCGGTTATCTGTTCCCTAACACCTTGCTGTATCTCTATTTCCTTGTACCGATAAAAGCGAAATACGTTGTGGGTGCTTATGCCCTGTTCGAGTTGTATGCGGGTATCCGTAACTCAGCGGGTGATAATATTGCGCATTTTGCTCACCTCGGCGGTATGCTCGTGGCATTTATATTGTTAAAGATCTGGAATAAGACCAACCGGAATCATTTTTATTAAATAACTTAGAAAAGAGTATGAAGACAGTGCCAAGGCGTTCCCTTTCATCGTCCATTCCTGGATACGAGCAAAACGCGGTTCTCCAGCTGATAATAGCCAGTGGTGTAGGGTACGTGATATATAAGCTAATTGAGGTGATACTGATGGTGGTTGATGCCAATCCTGTCACTTTTTCTACACTTTTTACGCAAAACATCGGCCTGCCGGCTGTTCATAATTTTCCGGCAAAATTCTGGACACTGTTCACTTACGGCTGGGTACACGGCGGTTTTTGGGAATTGTTTACCAACATGATCTGGCTATATGCTTTTGGCAGCGTAGTGCAAATGCTGGTGGGATACAGGCAGGTGATCCCTTTGTTTATCTATGCTTTGGTAGTAGGAGGTGTGTTTTATGAACTTGCCCAGCTCCTGCCTGGTGGATTCTTTGCTTCCAGGCCGTTTGTTTTTGGTGCCGCGGCTGCGGTAGTTTCTATGGCAGTAGCCGCACTTACCATTTCTCCAGGTTACAGGTTCCACCTTACACCAACCTTTAGCGTGCCGCTGGTGGCGTTGGTTTGCATCTTCCTGTTCCTGATCGTTATTAGTTCGAATCTTGAAGGTCCTTACCTGTTTTTGCTGGCTGGGGGTGCCCTTACTGGTTATGGTTATGTCAAACTGCTACAGAGTGGTTACAAGCCCGGCGGCTGGATGTATGGTATGATGGATAGTATGAACCGCATGGTTACGCCCGACGAAACCGATTGGAAAAAGCCCGGCAAAAAGCGCAACGAAGTATTGACCAAAGTAAAACAAACCCGCCAGGATAATTTACAGAAGCGTGTTGATGAAATACTCGACAAGATCAACCAGCACGGTTATGATTCGCTAACTACCGAGGAGAAAGAAATATTGTTAAGGGCAGGGAAGGAGGATAATCTCTAAAACTTTGCAGTGAGCAATAATGATCGAAGTCTCTTAAGCAGGCTATTTAGTAATACAGTTTTCATGGTCAATGTACTCGCCGCCATATGGCTGGCATTGTGTGCATTGGCTGCTATTGTAAGTCCGGCCAGGTTCTCCTGGCTTGCTTTATTTAGCCTTACCACGCCGTTTGCAGTGGCGGCCAATGTATTTTTCATGTTCCTGTGGCTGTTTTCGTCAAGGAAATTCCGCTCGGTGCTTTCCCTTTCTGCTCTACTCGTTTCCTACAAAGTGGTGATCACCATTCTTGGCTTCAACTATTTTGGAGAAAACGACATGGTGCGTAGGCCCAGCACTATTAAGATCATTTCGTGGAATGCGCATGGTCTGGGCATCTTCAACCGTCCACAAAACAAAGAGTTCAATAAACGCATACTGGAATACCTGAAGGAAGAGAATGCGGACATTCTTTGTATCCCCGAGTTCTCGGTAACGAAGAGCAATATAATGAAGCCGAATGCCGAAAAGATCATCGATAATGGTCATTACATCGACTACCGGTTCAATCCCGACAATAGTTTAAACAACAAGGTATATCTCGGAACCGCAGTATTCTCAAAATACCCTTTCCGCAATTACGAGAGCCACCAGCTGGCCGAGCTCATTTACATGATGCAGGGCGATATTGAGCTACCTGCAGGCAAGATCATCCGTGTGTTCTTTGTGCACCTCACTACCTTCGGTCTTAGCGATAAGGACAAAGAATATATTGACGATGCCAAGCAGAACCGTACCATGTTCGAAGATGATCTGCAGGTGTCGAAATCGTTTGTAGAGAAATTCCGTAATGCTTACGCAAAGAGAGCAGTTGAGGCCGAAAAGGCAGCCCGGATCATTGAAGCCAGCCCATATCCCGTGGTCATATGCGGCGATCTGAATGATCTGCCCGGTTCTTATACCTACACGCGGTTGCGTGGAAAGTTGAACGACGCCTTCCTGGATAAGGGCAGAGGTTTAGGTAGGACATATAACCGCATTTCACCAACATTACGTATCGATCACTTCTTTTACGATGCAAAAGCGCTGAAGTTGGTAGGCTTTGATTGTCCCACTACGGCGCTTTCCGATCATAACCCGATCATTACGAATTTTGAAATAAACCCCAAGCCTCGCAACTAAGCCTTATTTTTGCGCTTATTTTGCAATATGTCAGATCTGTTTGTATATAACTCTTATACCCGTCAGAAAGAGAAATTCGAACCAATAACCCCCGGTTACGTTGGTCTCTACGTGTGTGGTCCTACTGTGTCGGGCGAATCGCACATGGGCCATGCCCGTCCTTATATTACTTTCGATATAGTGTATCGCTACCTGACTCATCTTGGCAACAAGGTGCGCTATGTGCGTAACATAACTGATGCTGGCCACTTTGAAGAAGAAGGCCGCGAAGCTGAAGATAAAGTAGCTACCAAAGCCAAGCTGGAAAGGTTGGAGCCTATGGAGTTGGTGCACAAGTACACCAACATGTTCCATTGGGCTATGCGCCTGTTCAACTGCATAGATCCCAGCATCGAACCTACGGCTACTGGCCACATCATTGAGCAGATAGACATGATCGAAACGATCATTAAGAAGGGATATGCTTATGAGAAGAATGGTTCTGTTTATTTCGATGTAAAGAAATACGCACAGGATCATCCATACGGCAAACTTTCCGGTCGCGTGCTGGAAGACCTGCTGGAAACCACGCGCGACCTGGATGGGCAGGATGAGAAAAATAACAAAGTGGATTTCGCTCTTTGGAAGAATGCGCCACCTGAACACATCATGCGCTGGAAAAGTCCATGGGGCGAAGGCTTCCCCGGCTGGCACATCGAGTGCTCGGCCATGAGTAGCAAATACCTGGGTGAGACCTTTGATATTCACGGTGGTGGTATGGATCTCCAGTTCCCGCACCACGAGAGCGAGATCGCACAATCTACCATAGCTCACGGCCATCCGCCGGTACGCTACTGGATGCACAATAACATGATCACCATCAACGGCAAGAAGATGGGTAAGAGCTATAACAATGTGATCAAACTGAGTGAGCTCTTTACCGGAACACACCCATTGCTGGAGCAGGCTTACCACCCAATGGTGATACGCTTCTACATTCTGCAGACACACTACCGCAGCACGCTCGATTTCTCTAACGAGGCCTTGCAAGCTTCTGAAAAGGCACTGCGCCGCTTGTGGGATGCTTATGAAGTGTTGCAAAAGCTACAGCCGAATACAGGAGCGGCTACTGATGCTGCGCTTGACGCACAAGTGAACAAATGGTGTGCCGAGTGCGAAGAGTTCATGAACGATGATCTGAACACTGCAAAAGTGATAGCTAACTTGTTCGAGATCGCGCCGGTGATCAATGGCATCAAAGGCGGACAGGTAGCAGCTAATGCGCTTTCCGCAGAGACATATGCTACACTTCGCACTACGTTCAAAACTTACCTGGAAGACATCATGGGTCTGCAGCCAATGCAAGTACAGCAAAGCAATAAGCTGGACCAGGTGATGCAGCTGCTGGTGGAAATAAGGAAAGAAGCACGTACAAGAAAAGACTTTGCAACCTCTGACCAGATACGTAACAAACTGGCTGAGGCAGGCATACAGCTGAAAGATGAGAAAGACGGCAGCGTCTCGTATACAATTGAATAAACTTAGATGAAGAACCTTTCAAAAATGCTGCGCTATCTGGGCGATTACAAAGGCCAGATAGCGCTCTATTTTATAACCATACTGCTATCCGTTGTTTTTGCCCTGTTCTCTTTCGGTATGCTGTGGCCGGTGCTGCAGGTGCTGTTTGTAGGCGAACAAGTGGTGAATGCACCCAACAGCATCGTTGGGAAAGTAACGACCTATGTCAATAAGGTGATACTGGACCACGATAAACTCACGGCTCTTACTTATGCCGTGATCATAGTGGTAGCATTTACCATTCTGAAGAACCTGTTCATTTATCTGTCGTTGCGCATACTCAACCCAATACGCAACTCGATACTTCGCCGTCTGCGCAATGAGATGTTCACCAAAGCTCTGTCGCTGCCCATCGGCTTCTTTACCGAAGAGCGTAAAGGCGACCTCATGTCACGGATGACCAACGATATTACCGAGGTGGAGATCTCGGTAATGAGCGTGCTGGAAACTATCATACGTGAACCGCTCACCGTGATACTCACGATCACGTCGATGCTCCTGATCAGTCCGCAGCTTACGTTGTTCATGTTCATCTTCCTGCCTATCGCGGGTGTGGTGATCGGCCGCATCGGCAAGTCGCTTAAGAAACCATCGAACATGGCGCAGGAACGCCTTGGCGAAATGCTGGGTGTGATAGACGAGACACTTGTGGGCATGCGGGTGGTAAAAGCGTTCAATGCAGAAAAGCATCAGCACCTCAAGTTTACACAGATCAACAATACACTGATGCGCTTGCGCAACACCATATCTGCAAAACGTGAACTGGCTTCTCCGCTTTCTGAAACGATGGGTATCCTTGTGGTGAGCATCATACTATGGTATGGAGGTAAGCTGATATTTGCAGGAGATTCTGCTTTGACAGGCCCTGCCTTCGTTGCCTATATTGGTTTGTTCTACCAGATCATCAATCCACTAAAGAATCTTTCTACAGCACTATATAATGTTCAAAAAGGCGCTGCTGCGCTCGACAGGATAGAATACTTCCTCGGTGCCGAGAATACAGTAAAGGAATTGCCCAACGCAAAGCCTATCAAAAACTTTGAGCGTGCTATCGAGTTCAGGAATGTACACTTCAGTTATGGCAACAAAAAGATACTGAATGGCATCGACCTGACGATTGAAAAAGGAAAGATGATAGCCCTGGTAGGCGCGTCGGGTGCAGGTAAATCTACCTTGGTAGACCTGATACCGCGTTTCCATGATGTATCTGCTGGTGAGATACTGATAGACGGTGTGAACATAAAAGATTTCAAATTGTACGAGCTGCGCAGGCTCATGGGCGTAGTAAGCCAGGAGCCTATTCTTTTCAACGATACTATTTACAATAACATTACTCTGGGCACCGGTGGCGTGACGCCACAACAGGTAGAAGAAGCTGCACGCATCGCACATGCACACAATTTCATCACAGCGAAAGCCAGCGGTTATGAGACCATAGTGGGCGACCGAGGTGCCAAACTCAGTGGCGGTGAACGTCAGCGTACCACCATCGCTAGGGCCGTATTAAAAAATCCACCGATCCTGATCCTTGACGAGGCAACGTCGTCGCTGGATACCGAAAGCGAGCGCATTGTTCAGGATGCCATTAACAAGCTGATGGAGAACCGTACCTGCATAGTTATTGCACACAGGCTTTCTACCGTTCAGCACGCCGACGAGATCATCGTCCTGGAGCGTGGAGAAGTAGTGGAAAGGGGCAGCCACAGCGAACTTATAAGCAAAAACGGGGTATATAAAAAACTCGTGGAACTGCAGCAGGTCAAATAGTTACGGTATATTTGCATTAATAATAACTGTGCATGAGCAAGATCCTTGTTACCGGAGGCTGCGGATATATTGGGGGGCATACCATTGTTGACCTTATCGCAAACGGATTCGAAGTAATTTCTGTCGATGATCTTTCGAAAGGTTCGCTGGTGATGTTGGGCGGTGTTGAGCGTGTGGTAGGCCGACCGGTAAAGAATTACAGGGTCAACCTCTGCAACCTTGATGATACCGAAACTATCTTCATTGAGAACCCGGATATTGTAGGCATCGTTCATTTTGCGGCGTACAAATCGGTGCCTGAATCTGTACAGCAACCACTCAGGTATTTCGAGAACAATATCAACTCTCTGGTTAATATCCTGAAGTGTGCAAAAGAATATAAAGTAAATCACTTCGTATTCTCTTCGTCTTGCTCTGTGTATGGTAATGCTGACAAATTGCCAGTAGACGAAAATGCGCCGCTGAAGGAACCCGAATCGCCTTATGCACGCACCAAACAGATGGGCGAGGCTATCTGTCGCGATTTCGCTAAGATCAATCCTGACTTCAACGTTACACTATTACGATATTTCAATCCGGTAGGTGCACATCCAACAGCACTAATAGGTGAACTGCAGGAAAAGCCTGAAAACCTGGTTCCTGTCATCACGCAAACTGCCATCGGCAAACGCCGCGAAATGCAGGTATTTGGTACGGACTATCCAACACGTGATGGCTCTTGCGTGCGCGATTATATTCATGTCATGGATATTGCCAATGCGCACACCAAAGCATTGCAATACACTATGTCGGGCGATAACGAAACGAACTGCGATGTATTCAATCTCGGCTCTGGTAGTGGCGTTACGGTGTTAGAGCTGATCAACGCTTTCGAGAAAGTGTCGGGAGAAAAGCTGCATTACAAACTCGGCCCGCGCAGGCCCGGAGATGTAGTAGAAGTATATGCAAATAACAGCAAGGCTCGCTGCCTGCTCGATTGGGATATTAAATACTCGCTGGAGGATATGATGGATACTGCGTGGCGCTGGGAACAGAATATGAAGCGCGAAGCTGCCCGTATCAAACTGAATTAATACAAACTAAAAGCCCCGCACTGCGGGGCTTTTTATTATCCAAGATCTATTTCTGTATTATCACCAATATTCAGGCTCTGACTTAGTCCCCGTACAAAGGCATCGCTGCCTATGATAGACGAGTGAAGCACCACTTCTTCCAGCTCAGCGTAAGAACCGATGATGGTGTCTTTAATAATTGAGGCATTGATGTTGGTATGCTCACCAATCGTGACATTCGGCCCAATGATCGAATTGTGGATCTTGCAACCTTCGGCAATGCTTACAGGAGGTATGATCACACTTGTTTCGTGCTTAGGGACTGGAGGCAGGCCTTTATCGGCCATTTGCTTCAACAGGATGGCATTGGTCGACAGCAGTGTTTCTTTCTTACCACAGTCAAACCAGTTGTTTACTCTGAAGGCCTTGAACTCGATGCCATGTTGTATCATGTGCTCCAGCGCAATGGTCAGGTGGTATTCTCCCTCTTCAAACTCGCGGCTATCCAGGTTTTTCTCCAGCGCGTCAAACATCGCCGCTGTTTCTTTGATGTAGTAAACGCCTACCATGGCCATATTCGACTTTGGAATTAGCGGTTTTTCTACCACACGCATCACGATATCGTCGTCGTCCAATTCTGCAACGCCGAAACCACGTGGGTCATCCACCTTGCGCACACCGATCTGTGACACCGGGCTGCTTAGGATCTCTTTTACGTTGTAATCGCAGATGGTATCGCCCAGTACGATGAACACCTCTTCATCGCCTACCAGATCTTTGGTCAGCGAAATGGCATGGCCTGTACCGCGCCTGTCGTTTTGTGTAACGAAGGTGCAGGAAAGCTTGGGGTATGTTTTGTCTATGTAGTTCTGAATTTTCTCTCCGAGGTAACCGATCACGAAAACAAAATCGGTAACGCCTGCATCCAGCAGCTGATCGACAATAACACTTAAGATGGTTTTGCCCGCTATGGGTATCAACGCTTTAGGTTGGGTATATGTTAGCGGACGTAACTTGGTTCCTGCACCGGCAACTGGTATGATTGCTTTCACAAACTAATTTTTTGTATTCAGATCGGCCTATTTCAGCGCGACGAAGTTAAATAAAAAGGAGGGTACTAAGCCCCTCCTTTCAAAAATCTGATAGCTATCAGCGGTATTACATTAAAGCCTTAAAGGCTGTGAATTTGTTGGTTATAGCCACCGAATTGCCCATGATGTTGCCTTGCAGAGCCAGCAGGTCGGTCTGTACCTGGCTTTGTGCAGTTATTTTGGCCTGGATGATCGCTTTATTTGCTTGCGATGAAGCCGCATTCATCTGCTGCTGCAGTTGGCTGATGCTGGTGCTAATGACATTCATGGCGCTGGTAAACCCGGCATTAGCCAGCGTTTGATTGGTGCGCTGGATACCTGCCTCATATTGACTCACACCTGAATTGAATAATATTTTCAGGTCGGTCTGTGTGGTAGGGCTGGTGGTTTGTGCCGTGGTAACTACGCACGAAGCAAAAGCTAAGAAGCACAAAAGAAGTAGGCGTTTCATCAGTATTTTTTTTAAAGTTAATGATTTTCCAGATATAAAACCGGGTTTATTCATTATCTAAGACAGCTGCCTCCTCCCCATATAGTTGGGTCTTATATTTCAAAGATGGCGAAATTATCAGCTGACCGAGTCCAAGCTCTGCCCATTTTGCGTCCACTGATCGTATCGTTTGGTCGTCAGAAGCCAGCACATTTGGCCATGGGCGGGTAAACCCGTCAAAGGCTTTGGTCTTCCGCGTGCCATCCAGTCCAAGGATATTTTTGCGGGCTCCGCCGTAAAAATGATCGCGTTTCGGGTCAAGGTTGTTGCAAAAGCGCCAAAGTGCGTCGGCAATGTCGTCAGCATTTACAGTGTGCTCTACATACAGGATCATTTTGATCCCCAGTAATTCCGGCAATGCGGCAAGGTTGCGGTGTAGTTCTTCCACATGCCCCGGACGATCTTTTTCAACAGACACGAACAGCACAGGTATTTCCCAGTTAGCAGCCAGCTTGTCATTGATGCCTTTTATCTCGGGGAATTGCTGTTGTAGTGCGGCTTTTGAAAAGCCTGAAGCTAATTTGAAAGGCGTAAGCGGTTCTGTTATCTCTTCTTCCCACTTAGCAGTACCATCTATACACATCTTACCGCCAAAACCTAGTTTCGAGCAGCTGTGGTCCAGCACATCCATTGGTCCCTGGCTGAAGTATACATCGGTAGCCGGATTTAGATTATTGAATACATATTTAGCCAGTGCCTTGTAGTCGTCGATCTTCACGTCGCCATCGGCCAGCACCAGTATTTTGTTGAACATCATCTGCCCTGCTCCCCACATGGCGTTCATCACTTTTTGTCCCTGGCCCGCGTATTCTTTATGGATGGTAGTGATAACAAGGTTATGGAACACACCTTCTACCGGCATGTTCATGTCCTTTATCTCTGGCACCATGGTCATTTTTATCGGTGCCAGGAAGATACGTTCGGTGGCCTTGCCGAGCCATGCATCCTCTTGCGGTGGTATACCAACGATGGTAGCAGGGTAAACAGCGTCCTTGCGGTGTGTGATGGCAGTGATATGGAAACGTGGATACCAGTCAGGCAGTGAGTAATAGCCGGTATGATCGCCAAAAGGTCCTTCCCAGATCATGTCTTCGTTTACGTCTACATAACCTTCAATGATAAAGTCAGCATCTGCCGGTACTTCTATTTCCGGTTGTGTGATACACTTCACCAGCTCCACGCGCTTCTTGCGCAGGAAGCCAGCCAGCATGTATTCATCTACATTCTCAGGAAGTGGAGCTGTGGCAGCGTAAGTATAAATAGGATCGCCACCCAGTGCTACTGCGACTGGCATGCGCTTATTCAGTTTTTTGTACTCATTGTAATGGCGGGCCGACACTTTGTGTTTATGCCAGTGCAGGGCCGTCATATCAGGGGTGAATACCTGCATGCGGTACATGCCGATATTGCGGATGCCATTGTTGGGGTCTTTTGTATGAATGGCCGGAAGCGTCAGGAAGCGTCCACCGTCTTTTGGCCAGCATTTTAATATCGGAAGCTTGTCGAGATCCGGTGTTTGCATCACCACTTCCTGGCAGGCACCACGGCCGCTGACCACCTTCGGCATCCACGACGCAAATTTGCCCAGCTGCGGCAGCATCGCTAGTTTCTCGATCAGTCCGTTCTTAGGTGTAGATAGTTTTTTGAACAGCTCTTCGATCTCTTTGGCCACATCGTCCAGTTCGTTCACGCCCAGCGCCATGCACATACGGCGCTCGTTGCCCATGCCATTTATCAGCAGGGGAAACTCAGTGCCCGTATTTTCAAACAACAGCGCTTTGTTCCTGTCCGGAGTTTTCGATACCCTGTCAGTGACCTCTGATATCTCCAGCACAGGGTCAACGAATGTTTTGATCCTTACCAGTTCTCCTGCTTTGTCCAGGGCGTCTATGAATTCCCGCAATGATCTGTATGCCATATTAGCTGAGCTATAAATGAATGGCAAAGGTACTGCTGTGGCGCTTAAATCGCTTAAATTTGCAGGCTTTAAGGCTATAGGCAATAGATATATGAGGAATTATTGGAAGGTGGTAGTTGCAGTGTGTGTTTGGGTCATTTCATTGGGCCTGGCAGGTTGCGGCAATAACGAACCGGTGAACAAGGCGCTGCTCGATGGCATTATGGCGCGGAAGAATAATCCATGGAATCTCCATTCTGTCGATTCAGCCGTTCAACTGCTGCATTCGGGAGACATAGTGATGCGTACCGGTAACGATGCAACCAGCTATATGCTCTGCCAGCTCAATACCAAAGACAAGACGTATTCGCACTGCGGTATCGTGATGGTGGAGAATGGTTATCCTTTTGTGTACCACAGTATTGGCGGCGAGGCTAACCCGGATGCCAGGCTGCGCCGCGACTCTGCTAACTTCTGGTTCTCGCCCGCTAACAACCTTGCGTTTGGTATAGCGCGTCTCGACATGCCTGCAGGAAGCGACACTGCACTGCATCGTGTTGTAAGAGGCTTTTATAAGGAACGTAAAAAATTTGACATGGACTTTGATATCGCAACCGACGACCGCTTTTACTGCGCCGAGATGGTATACAAGTCTGTAAATCAGGCAGTGGGCGATAGCAGTTTTTTGCAGCCCATTAGTTTTCTTGGTTACACCTTCGTTGGTATCGACGATATCTTCCTGAGCAGGCATGCACGCGGCATTTGTCAAATTAGATTTAAGTGATACCTTTGCCAACAAATCGGAAAAAACTTAATTATGAAAAAACTTTTGTTATCGTTAGCTGCTACTTTCGTTCTTGCCATTGCACTCACTTCATGCAATACCAACAGCCCTAAAGCTGCTGCTGATAAGTTCCTGACCAACTTATACCACATGGATTATGATGGTGCTAAAGAAGTAGCAACCGAGGATACAAAGAAAATGCTGGATATGATGGCTCAGTTCTCGAGCATGATGCCTGATTCAACTAAAGAGAACGCTAAGAAGATCAAAGTTGATATCAAAGACGTAAAAGAAGAAGGTGATAAAGCAACCGTTATCTACACTACTTCTGAAAGCACCGGCGAACAAAAAATTGACCTAGTGAAACAAAACGGCAAATGGCTGGTTCAGTACAACAAACAAGATACAGGTGGCGATATGACCGAGCAACCTGCTGAAGAACCAGTAATGACCGATACAACAGCTGCTCCTGTTGACGGAACAACTAATACAAATCCTTCTTCTGCAGATACTGCTGTAAAAACGCACTAAGCAGAATAAAAAACATAAAAAATAAAGGGCGCCATCAGCGCCCTTTATTTTTTTATCTATCCGAAGAACATGTAACAAAGTCCGATTGAAGTAAGTATCCCGACAAGATCAGCCAGCAGCATAGTACCGATGGCGTAGCGTGTGTTCTTAATGGCTACTGCTCCAAAGTAAACAGCAACAACGTAGAACGTAGTATCAGAAGAGCCCTGTAATATTGAAGCCAGTCTACCCGCAAACGAATCTGGCCCGAAGGTCTTCATTGTATCCACCATCATGCCGCGTGCGCCGCTGCCGCTCAGTGGTTTGATGAGCGCCGTGGGCAGGCCATCTACAAAGCGGGTATCTGCACCCAGGCTAGCAAAGAAATGTTTCATGCCGTTGATGATGACATCGAACGTGCCGCTGGTACGCAACATGCTGATAGCTACCAGCATGCCCACCAGGTAGGGAATGATGCGGATAGCAGTTTCGAAACCGCCTTTAGCGCCATCAACAAACGCATCGAATACGTCTACTTTTTTATACAGCGCACCAAAGATGATCAAAAGGAAGATGACCAGTATCAAACTGTTGCTGAGCAGGGCAGAGAATGACTGCACTTCGTCGGCACTGAGTGAGTTGACGTATATGACCAACAAAGCGATCAGAGCACAGATACCGCCTACCCACGCCAGTATGGCTGTTTGAAAAAGATTAATGCCCTGCCTGATGGCCACTAATATCATAGCTGTAATGGTAGCCACAAAGGTCGCGATCATACAGGGAATGAAGATGTCCGTGGGACTGGCTGACTTAACTGCAGAGCGTGCCGCAATGATCGACACGGGTATCAGCGTCATACCAGCCGCATGCAGGCAAAGGAACATGAGCTGCGCATTGGAGGCTTTCTCTTTGTTCGGGTTCAACTCTTGAAGACTTTCCATTGCCTTAATGCCAAATGGTGTTGCCGCGTTATCCAGGTTCAGCAGGTTGGCTGCGAAGTTCATCATCATATGCCCCATGGCTGGATGGCCCTTCGGCACTTCAGGGAATATCTTAGAGAAGAAGGGCCATATCATTCTCGACATCAATCGCACACCACCAGCGCGTTCAGCAATGCTGAGAAACCCCATGAACAGCGCCATCACACCTATCAATCCAATACAGATGTTCACGGCGGATTTACAGGTCTCGATGATGCCATCCGTTTTCTTCACCAGTTTGTGTTGGATAGAGCGAAAGGTATACACCTGCGCCGTAGGATAGATCGAACTTAACGTAACAACTGAATCGGCGGCAGCATGACGGGCCAGCAAAACAGTGGGAGGGTGAGCTGAATCTGCCGGAACATATCCATATCCCGCAAGGTAGGCGGCAAAATCTTCTCTCGATCGGAGGCCCGCTTTTTCAGGTTCGCCCACCATCTGGTAGTACACCGTCTCGTAAGCTTCGTCGGCTTTACCGATCACCATGCGGCTGAATATCTGGTCGTCGCCGGCAAAAAAGCACCGGTAACCGGCAACGAGAATCGCCACAATGATAAAGCCCGACCAAATCCTGCTTAATGCCATACGCTGTTATTATGGCATTGAAATTAGTGTAAAGTTGTTGATTAATAGAAACAGGCAGTAATTGGCGCGCTAGTTATTGGTTTCTATTTGCTAACAAATACTGGCGCACTATATGCTGAACGCCCGTGTGATAATAGAAGCTTTTCTTAAAATCAGATGGGGCATATTCCATGTTATTGAACACGATCATGCTGGTACCGCTTTCCGGAAAAAAGAAATTGATAGAATTGTAGCCTGATAGTTTACCTGTCTGACCCACTTGCAACAGTCCATCCTTTTCGTCGATAGTAATGCCGTAGCCGTACTGCGTTAGTCCGAACAGCTGGTGGTCTCTAACTGCGCCAGGATAAGCGGTCATCATTAACTTATAAGTGCTATCTGCGAGTAGCTTTCCTCCATGCAGGCTGGTATTCCATTTTACCATGTCTGCCGCTGTGGAAATAAAACCACCCGAAGGCGTGATCTTTTTCGCGTAGTCTAACGCAATAGTTACTTCATCGAGCACTCCCTGCGGATTTTGCCAATATCCTTTTACCAGCCGCTTGTGTTTGTTAGAGGCAGGATGAAAAGTGTTCTTCATACCACACTCCTTAAACATGTCTTCAGCCATAGCTGCATAACTTTTTCCCGAAGTATGCGCCACCACATCACCTAGCAAAACGAACCCTGTATTGGAATAATCGAAACGGCTTCCCGGTGCAAACACCAGCGGCGGTTGCAGATCCTGGCGCACGCCCGACATGTGGGTGAGCAGGTGGTGTATAGTAATTGAATCGGCCCAGGCATATTTCAACTCTGGTAAGTACTTGCTAAGTGGCGCATCAAGACGAAGGTTGCCCTTTTGGTATTCGCGCAGTACTAATACGGCGGTAATTTGCTTGCTTATAGAACCAATGATAAACTGATCGTCAGGTTTTACGTTGGCTTTTGTTTGCAGGTCAGAATAGCCGTGAGCGCCTTCATACAGTTTTTTCCCTCGTTGCGTTACCAGCACCACGCCATTGAACTCGTTTTCTCCCGAGCGCAATAAGGAGTCTAGCTGCGTTTGCAGTTTTGGTTGTGCAAGTGACTGCAATGAATATGCTAGGACGATTGAAAGAGTAAAGAGGTATCTCATGTGGTTATTTGTATTCTTGTTGTGCCCATTTAGCTGCGGGCTCTATCCATTGGGGCATGGCCTTATACAGGTAGCCGTGTTTCAGGCCGGTATTTAACTCTATCTCTTTATAACGCGTCACTTGGTTGCCCTGCCTGTTCTTCATTTTTTCGCACGAAAGCCACATGTCAGTTTTTTCGTAGATGGACAGTACATTGCCGTACCACTTCACATCGGGCTCTTCTTCCAGGTACTCACCGCAGCTGCCTATGAAAACATAATTGACCTTATCGTTCTTCAGAATATTCGATGTGTATTGTGCGATATAGCCACCTTTAGATGTGCCGATCACGGTAATATTCCCCGGCTTAACTCCTTTCTTAATGAGGCTGTCAACCTTTTTTGCTGTCTTCTGTGCATAAGCCGCGCCGTCGGTACCTTTTGGTCTTACTGCGCTAATAACTACAAACCCTCTATTGCGGAACGAATCGAGTATGGCCTTGTATTCTACTTTGCCGTATTCCGGATGAACGCCTTTAAGACCTGCATCCTCAAGAAACATGTTGTGCAGAAAAAAGACGTAGCGTTGTGCCTGCGTTTGCAGTGTCAGGGCAATAAAACACAGAAGTAAGGTTGCCGTTTTCATATACTACAAGTTACGTATCATTTCGTATTGACCGTGACCGGGTTTTAAGCCTATGCTTGCCATAAACTCACGGAAGGACGTATAAGCCGCGTCTGCATTGATAACCCGAACAACTTCGCTTTCCGAATATTTAAGCAGCTCGCTTACCAACGCTGTCGCTAGCCCATGGTGGCGATAGTGCTGCATAACAGCGAGTTGTGGAATGTCGCCTGTACCCGTTTCAACAATGCCGTAGCCAGCTATAGTATTTCCATCGAACACGCCGAGTATCTTAAAAGAAGAACGCTTCCGGTTAATTGCATCAATGGAGTTCTGCCAGCTAGGCTCAAATTCCCAGAACTGCTGAAGAAGATCCCAGTCTGGTTTATCCAATGGTTTTATCGTTAAGCCGGTAGTGTTGTTCTTTAAAGTCAGGTCTTTTTTTGCCCCAATGTAATAGTCCAGTTCCCTGGTCACCTTGAAGTCCTGCTTCTGGTATAATTCAAAAGCGCCGGTATTTACTTTGATAACTTCCAACAGGTATTGATGAACTCCTTGCTGCTTCAATGCGGGAACAGATTCGTTAAATATCCGGGCAGCGAGACCTTGTTTCCGATAAGCAGGTAACGTGCCGGTGCCAGTGTCATATGCGGTCAGTTGGCCATTCCACGTGCCAATTCCATTTAGTGTAAAGCTGATAAGCATCCCGTTGTCGAAAGTACCAAACGATAACGTGGGATCAAATCCTCGACGCTTTAGTAACTGCCGCAGTTCGTCAAGGGTTTTGTTCCAGGCTTCCGCATAGTCTGAAAATGCCTGCTGGAAGGCAGCATGTATTTGTTCCATGCTGGCACCAGCGAGGTTGCTGATCTCCATCTCAGGATTCTTTGTAGTAAACATAGCTAAGTGACATTGCATCCCTGCGATATGCTACAGAAATACCTTCATTTTTCACCCTAAAAGAATAATTAAATATTTAGACAATTATCTAAATGCTTCCTACCTTTAGGTTGTGAACAAGTTATTTAAGGCGCTGAACGACGAAACGCGCCGGGAAATATTAGAACTGCTCAGGGAGAAAGACCTGACTGCCGGCGAGATCGCCGACAAGTTCGATATCTCCAAGCCCAGCATTTCGCACCACCTGGACATTCTGAAACAGGCCGAGCTGGTAAACGCTGAAAAGCAGGGGCAGTTTATTTATTACTCGCTCAATACAACAGTGGTCGATGAAATATTGAAATGGGTGATGCAGTTCACGAAAAAGTAGACTTAAAAATTCACGAATATGAACAGGAATTTTTTCAAACATGCTTTCTTCACTTTGCTTGCGCTTACACCTGCGTTGTACCTGCAGTTGAACTGGGGTCGGATGCCCGAACAAATTGCTACGCATTTTGCCGCCGATGGTACCGCCAACGGCTTTACGGAAAGGTCATCGCTTTGGGGGCTTGTGTTGTTTCTGTGCGGCATTGCTATCGCCAGCTATTACCTGATGCAATTCATCAATAAGGTAGATCCAAGAAGAAGAGGGAATCCTGTTTCGCCTATGTTCAACAAAATGGCGATCACAATTGTGTTGTTTTTGACTAGCATCAACCTGCTCACGCTGATTTCGGCCGTATACCCCGAAGCAAACATTATGGGCAAAGCCATAGTGCCGATAGTTGGTTTGCTGCTGGCTGTTATAGGTAATTACATGTACAACGTAAGGCAGAACTATTATGTGGGTATCAAAGTGCCCTGGGCGCTTGCCAGCGAGTATAATTGGCGTAAAACGCATCACCTGGGAGGACGGCTATGGGTTATTGGTGGGATTCTGATAATCATCACCAGCCTGCTGTTGCCGCGTGAGATCGCTTCGGTAACCTTTAATGTACTCATTGGCATCATGGTGCTGGTCCCAATCGCTTATTCCTTCATTCTTTTCAGGAAAGAAGGAAATATGCCACACTACTACGATAAAATGAACTGATGTTAAGAGGCCGGCTTTGCTATTTCTGAAT
Organism: Polluticoccus soli; assembly: GCF_029269745.1. Taxonomy (NCBI): domain Bacteria; kingdom Pseudomonadati; phylum Bacteroidota; class Chitinophagia; order Chitinophagales; family Chitinophagaceae; genus Polluticoccus; species Polluticoccus soli. The sequence goes on from NZ_JARJHT010000001.1 coordinate 2,028,474, forward strand.
ATATACTTCTTCCACGGCCAGTTTGGGCTGTTCAGAATAACGGCGCACCAGTCCTTCCTTTATTTTCAGGAACGGCTTTTCAACAACATAATGGAGTGCCAAAGCTCCTGTCACTGCACTGCCGGCGCATAACAGGAACATCAGGTTGCTATCGGCGGGTATGCCGAATGCGGCTAGTTGCTCCTGCGTAATATGATTGGTTGCTTTGTGCACCAGGTAGATGGCGTACGATAACGCAGCTATTTTCGAAATGAACCCTGAACGGTGCTTGTTCACAAGACTATAAGGACTGATGGCTGCTAATGTAAGTGCACCGAAACCCAGGGCAATAACAGGATATCCGAAAATGGACGCGTAGAACGATAGCTGCTCAAGGCACAAAAAATAGGCGCCCGTCAATAAAGCCAGCCCGGCGATCACCAATATATTCACTCGCTTTAGCAGCAAATTCGTTGCATTTGGTGCCACATGAAACAGCCCCGCAATGCTTACGCCTGCCAGTATCCCATCGAGTCTGTTGTAGGTCGGGTAGTACATACGTTGAGCCCAGGTAGCGCCAAAGTCTTGCGTTCCTATCGTGGGAATGATCAAAAAGATCCAGCTGGCCAGCCTTGCTGCAAAACCTGCCATAAATAAAGCTGTCAGCAATGCTATTGCAGGTTTCACCGATTTGAATCGGCTGAACAGCAAAGCTGTTAGTGGCAGCAGCAAATAAAATTGTTCTTCGACACAGAGCGACCATGCATGGGAAAAAGTTCTGTTAGTCCTGAGATCAAGCCCGAAATTTTGTGTGAATGTCAGGAATTTCCAAAGTGGGGGTAAGCCCTCCCATTCCCTGATCGCAGGCACCGCGAAGTATAGACTGAGTACTACCCAATAGGCCGGTAATATTCTTAATGCACGTTTCAAGGCAAACAATCCCGGTGAAAAGTTTCCCTTTTCTATATCGGAAAATACATGATTGGCTATCAGGTAGCCGCTAAGCACGAAAAAAAGATCCACGCCTGTCCACCCGAAGCTAAAGAGATCATCAATCCATGCGGGATGCGCAAAAGACCTGTAGTGGTACAGGAATACGAGCGTTATTGCTAACGCCCGCAAGTAGTCTAAGCCAGCGATCTTTTTTTGTGTCAAGGTGTGCTTAGTTCTTTACTGTTTTTAAGAATTCCGCCATGTCGCGGACAAACTCCTGGGGGTGTTCCATTTTTACCGCATGGCCGGTGTTCTCATACACTTTATGTACTATGAGGTCAGGATGGCTTTGTTGTAGTTGCGTATTCTCTTCTTCAAAATCAAACCAGTCCTCATCGCTTACCGGGTCGAATATCAACATGGGTACATCGAGGTTACGGTAGATCATCTTAGGATAGATAAGGTGGGTGGATGCACCGAACATGTTATTGGCGGCATACGGTCGGTGCACGGCGGTGATCAACTGTTCAGCCGTATGTTCGCAAACCAGGTCGTCAACCCCGGGATTCATTTCCCATTTGCCTTCATTGTTTTGTTTCAGGCGGTTAAAGAACGTAAATGCTATGCGCGTGAAGTCGGCCTTCTGGCCGTTGTTATTATACAAACGTGTAAAGGCCTCCAATTCGGTATTGTATACAGGTGCCGGGGTCCTCATTTTGTAGTTGTTAATAAACTCGTTCGCCATTTCTTCAGTGGACTTTTTATGTCCGTTTACATCCCATGCTACCGATCCGCCATCTTCCAAAACCAAGGCGCGGACTCTATTAGGATAGCTGTCATAAAAAGCTGTTGTGATCGAACCGCCTCTTGAAAAACCGCCGATCACCGCTTTTTTTATCTTCAGCTCGTCCATTAGGGCCTTTATGTCGTCCGCTACATGATAGAGCGAAACTTCTTTGCCGGGAATTGCCGTAAGACCGTGACCATAAAAATCTATTGCTATAAGATAATATCCGGCTGCTACCAGGCTGTCTGCTACGCCGTATACTTCGTATGCATTACCAAAGGTGCCATGGCTCCATATTAGTGGCATGCCCGATCTTTTGCCCCATGTCAGGTAGTGCATATTCACATTGGGTGTCTGGACCCAATGTCCATGCTTTAGCTCAAAATCAGCCAGCTCTTGTTTATACTGTGCCAGCAGGCTATCCATATTCGTTTTCGGGAGGGCAGCACTATCCGTTTGGGCATATGCAACAGAACGCGAAGTGACTATTGCCAGCAGTAAAAAGAAGATGGTACGCATGAGGTAGAGATGAGAACTACAGTATGAAGTTCGCCATTTCGAAAATAACTGGCTGAGGTATTTTTATTGACTTTGACGAAGTAGCCTGCCGGGCTTCACGGCAATAAGAGGCCTTTTATTTCCAGCCAGTCGTTTACCCTTTTATGTCTGCCAAGATCGACAAGGGCGTTGTGGGGTTCTGTAAACAGGTAGGTTTCACCTTCAAAGCTATCCAGGTTTCTTAAATAGTCGTCTATCATGATGTCGGCCTTGATGATCTCTTTCGAGCCACAGAAGACCCGTTGTCGCCAGCCGATGAATGGGAAATGCCTGTCCAACCATTGTTGCTTTTCACTCAAGCTCAGCGGGAACTCCATAGCTGCAGATACGACAAACACCTTATAGTGTTTGTTTAGCTCTTCCAATATCTCCTGGCTGTTTGCGACAACCTGGATATCATCAAAGAAGCCTTTTGTGGTGATATGTTTTCTGCCGTGTGGGAACACCTGGCCTTCGCTCAATCCGGTCATGCTATTCAGTGATAACCACTCGCCGGTTTCTTCATGGTGCTTCTTTATAAACTGGCTGTATACATCAGCCAGAACACCATCCATATCTACAGCCAGGCGTTTCATAAACTAAGTTGTTCTTTTAGTGACCCACTGTGGCACATCGGGTGCTACATAGTTTTCCATTAGGTCCAGTAGTTCTTCTATCGAATCGCTGAACAATAACATGTCACGTATCTCCTGTTTCAGAAAACCCTCGCTCACCATGGTGTCTGCCAAAACTTTTAAGCTGTCGTAGTAACCGTTGATATTGAGCATGCCCATCGGTTTTTGATGCAGGCCAAGCTGGCCCCATGTCAGCATCTCGAACATTTCTTCCATAGTGCCCCATCCGCCCGGCAAGGTAATAACGCCATCACTTAGCTCATGCATTTTCAGCTTGCGCTCGTGCATGGTATTGGTCAGTATCAGCTCGGTCAGGCCTTCATGTGTCACTTCTTTAGTACGCAGGAAATGCGGTATCACACCAATTACATCGCCGCCTTTGTCCAGCGCGCCATCAGCTACAGCACCCATCAACCCTATTTTGGCGCCACCATATACTACGCGGTAACCGCGTTCGGCAAGCATGTTGCCTAGCCCATAGGCAGTTTCTCTATGGCACTCCTGGTAGCCCTCACTCGATCCGCAGAATACTACGATACTGGTCATTAAAGCAATTTATTAGGCAAAGTACTCTTTTAATTTTTAATCAAACAAGCCGCAAATATTATTTCTTTGTTTCTATAAATTGATGTATATTTGTTGTTGTGTTTTTGTCGATTGTCATGTTGATAAAATTCAACTCAAAAAAAATCATTAACAACGTCAACAAATGTTAACAATCGCCTGCACATTTGCTTTGACTGTCAAGCGGTTAGATTTTTGGAAGAAGCTGACTTCCGGTTAATAAAAAAAGAGACCGTTAACAACGTTAACGGTCCCGGATTGATAGAATATCTGAAATTTAGATCTCGATCTGGTTGCGCAACAGGTCTTCGAACTCATCACGTTTGCGGATGAGGTATACCTGGCGGTCTTTTATCTGTACTTCTGCAGGTTTTAACCTTGAGTTGAAGTTGCTGCTCATCTCGAAGCCATAAGCACCAGCATTGTAGAACACGAGGTAATCGCCTTCGCGTACTTCGTTCAGCTTGCGGTCCCAGGCAAAGGTGTCGGTCTCGCAAATGTTACCTACTACGGTATAGATACGCTCTGCGCCATTGGGATTCGAGATGTTCTCGATACGGTGGTAAGCATCGTAGAACATTGGGCGGATCAGGTGGTTGAAACCTGAGTTTACACCGATGAACACCGTAGCCGGAGTTTGCTTGATGACGTTTGCCTTAACAACAAAATAGCCAGACTCGCTTACCAGGTATTTACCGGGTTCGAACCATACTTCGATAGGACGTTTGTATTCGGCTTCAAATTCTTTTACAGCTGCGGTCAGTTTCTGGCCCAGGCTTACTACATCGGTTTCAGGGTCGCCTTCTTTATAAGGAACTTTGAAACCACTACCAAGGTCAATGAAATCAAGCGTATCGAAATGACGTGCGATCTCGAACATCACCTCAAGGCCGCGAAGGAATACTTCTACGTCCTTGATCTCGCTACCTGTGTGCATGTGAAGGCCATGAACATGGATGCCTGTTGTTTTCACCACGCGCTCAATATGGCGCATCTGGTGAATCGAGATACCAAACTTGCTGTCGATATGGCCTGTAGAGATCTTGTAGTTGCCACCTGCTTCGATGTGCGGGTTCAGGCGGATACAAACCGGGTAGCTGTTGCCGAATTTGTTGCCAAATTGTTCCAGTATCGAGATGTTGTCGATGTTGATGTTAACGCCCAGTGCAGTGCCTTCAACTATCTCGTTAAAGTCAACGCAGTTGGGAGTGAACAGTATCTGTTTCGCTTCGAAGCCAGCCTTCAGGGCTATCTTCACTTCGTGTATGCTCACACAGTCAACTGAAGCGCCGAGGCTCTTCAGGTGCTTGAGGATGTTGATGTTGGTCAGTGCCTTGCAGGCGTAGAAAAAACGGGTGGGATGCGCCGCAAAAGCATCTTTCAGCTTATTGTACTGCTGGGTGATCTTTTCTGCATGGTACACGTACACCGGGCTGCCAAACTCGTTGGCCACAGCTATCAATTGTTCGTTCGATAATGGCTGGTACATAAATTTTTAAAAGTCTGCAAAGGTATGAAAAAGCAGGTATCATGGATACCTGCTATATATGCGGTATGCCTAGTATTACAACTTTCCGTTCTTTATTTCGTCTACTATAGTGGGATCGAGCAGGGTAGAGGTATCTCCCAGGTTCTCGGTTTCGCCTTCGGCTATCTTACGCAGTATGCGCCTCATGATCTTACCACTGCGGGTCTTGGGCAGTCCTGTTACAAACTGTATCTGGTCTGGTTTGGCAATAGGACCTATTAGCCGCGACACGGTCTGATTGATATCCAGCCGGGTCAGTTTCTCATCATGATGGTGGCTATCGAGAATGACATAGGCGTAAATACCCTGCCCTTTGATATCGTGCGGGTAGCCAACTACCGCGCTTTCTATAACGCCGGAGTGCATGTTGATGGCGTTCTCTACTTCGGCGGTGCCAATGCGATGACCACTTACATTCAGCACGTCATCAACCCGGCCCGTGATGCGGTAGTTTCCTTCAAGATCACGCAGGCAGCCATCGCCGGTAAAGTATAGGCCGGGATATGTAGCAAAATAGTTCTGCCTGCAGCGTTCGTGGTCGCCGTAGGTAGTACGGAGAATTGACGGCCATGGAAATTTGATACATAGGTTGCCCGCCACTCCGTTGCCTGTTATCTCGTTGCCCTTATCATCAACAAGTATTGGCTGTACGCCTGGCAGTGGCAGGGTAGCATGGGCAGGCTTGTGCGGGGTTACTCCCGCCAGGTTAGATATCAGGATGCCCCCGGTCTCTGTCTGCCACCATGTATCAACTATGGGGCATTGGCCTTTGCCAATATTCTCGTAATACCACTGCCATGCTTCTTCGTTAATGGGTTCGCCAACAGTGCCAAGCACCTTCAGGCTGCTCAGGTCATGCTTTTCTATAGGTCCCGTGCCGTGAGCCATCAGGCTGCGGATGGCTGTAGGTGCGGTGTACAGGATGTTTACTTTGTATTTATCTACTATTTCCCAGAACCTGTCTGCTTCCGGCCATGTGGGCACCCCTTCAAACAATACAGTAGTAGCACCCGCACACAGCGGACCGTATACTATGTAGCTATGTCCCGTTATCCAGCCTATATCGGCTGTGCAGAAGTACACATCTCCGGGATTATACTGAAATACATTTACAAAGGAATAAGTAGCATAAACCATGTATCCTCCTGATGAATGCACCACCCCTTTTGGCTTGCCGGTTGAGCCGGAAGTATACAAGATGAACAGCGGGTCTTCAGAGTCCATTTCCTCAGCGGGGAAGTCTGCGTATCCAGCATTATGGACATTCTCCAGTTCGTCATCCCACCACACATCCCTGCCCTGTATCATGCTCACCGGTGTATCGGTCCTGCTGTATACGATCACTCGTTTTACAAAAGGGCATTGCTCCAGTGCATCGTCAACTACAGACTTTAGCTCAATTACTTTCCCACCGCGAAAAGCGCCATCGGCTGTTATGACATATTCGGCACCTGCATCCTGTACCCTGTCCGCGATGCTGCGGGCGCTAAAGCCGCCAAAAATGACAGAATGTATAGCGCCGATGCGTGCGCAAGCTAGTATAGCAATGGCCAATTCCGGTATCATACCCATATAGATACACACCCTGTCGGCGCGGCCCACGCCGTTGTTTTTCAGCACGTGGGCAAACTTGCAGACCTGCGCGTGCAATTCCCGGTAGGTAATAGTACGGTTCGCCTGGGTGGGATCATTCGGTTCCCAGATGATGGCAGGCTGATCCCCTCTATCGGCCAGGTGGCGGTCCAGGCAATTCTCGGTTATGTTCAGGCGTGCGTTGCGGAACCACTTAATATCAGGCTGTTCGAAATTCCATTCCAGCACTTTGTCCCAGCGCTTTCGCCAGGTAAAATGACCGGCAATGTCACTCCAGAAAGTTTCCGGGTGCTCAACTGATTGTTGATACGCTGTTCTGTACTTGTCAGCATTTGATATGCGATAAAAAGACATGCAAATTAATTTTTAATTAATATCTCCCTCACTTTTAGTGTTAAAGCATTGTCTATAAAAGTGGAAATTCTTAAGGATTCTTTAACTTTATACACATTTGCCTATCTGCAATTTAAAATACCTATGCCTAATTTACGAAATCTATTGACCGCTGTCGTATTGCTAACCAGCTTTCAAGTGTTTAGCCAGGTGCCGACAGCCAGTTTTACCTATACAATGATCCCTGCTTCGGGCTGCCCACCGGTTCAGGTAGTATTCAGTGCCGGTACGGGTAGTGCTTATGGAAATCCAACTAGCTTTAACTGGATCGGTATCCCTAACGCCGGAACCACCAATCCAAATCCCTCAAGAACTTATCTTGGTGCTGGCACATATACTGTAACGCTTGTTGTGGCTAATGCCAGTGGTCAGTCGCAACCGGTTACAAAAACTATTACCGTTCACGATACACCGACAGTCGCGTTCACAGCTTCTCCAGTTACAGGATGTCCGCCGCTTAATGTTACACTCAATTCTGCAGGTACTAATCTCGGTGCTCCGGGAGCTGGTACTTTTACCTGGATCAGTAGCCCCGGCATTGCTTCTGGTGCTACGACCAATATAGTTTTCCCAACAGGTTCATACGATGTAACGCTGCAAGTAACAAACAGCAAAGGCTGCATGCGCTCGCTGAAGAAGAATGCTTACATCAATGTATCGCCGAAGCCAGAGGTAGACTTTACAGCGTCTGCCACACAGTTTTGCGATGCGCCGACACCTAACATCAACTTTACAAGCTCTATACAGCAAACTACCACCGGTCCATACACATACTCATGGAACCTGGGACAGGCACCGAACCAGTTTCAAACCACGCAGAATGCTACTAAAATATATGGCCCTCCGAAGCCAGGCTCTTACCCTGTAACGTTGGTGCTGACCGATGCGAACGGATGTAAGGATACAATGACCAAACCGTCTTACATTAATATACTCGATGTACAGGCAAATTTTACAGGTCCATCCAGTGCCTGTATCTTAACGCCAGTAACATTTACCAGCAACAACTCGCCTTCAAGCTCCATATGTGATTGGTACTATGGTCCGGGTGAAACACCCGACATTGGGGTACAGCCTTCTGTGATACATACTTTTGTAACTTCTGGTACTAAGCAAGTCATGCTGGTGGCAAAATATGGTCCTTGTAGTGATACAGAATACAGGTCCATTACTATTAATCCCCAGCCAACGATCAACTTTACATACGCACCCAATCCACCCTGTCCACCACCAACTACCCTGACATTTACAGGAACTGGAGCAACAAGTTATCAATGGAATTTTGGAACAGGAACAGGTATACAAGCTACTGGTAATGGTGTTACGCATACATACAACACATGCGGGTTTTACACGCCAACACTCATTGCTACCGATGCAAACGGTTGTAAAGACACGCTGGAGAAAACCGAGTTTGTTCAGGTCTATTGTGGTGAGTACAAGATCAAAACAGCTAAAGAGCCAGAAGGCTGTGCGCCGCTGACGGTGAACTTTTCGTCTACAAGCTCAAAGTGGAGGTATGTGCCGTTTTACGACATATCTATGCCATATGTTTCTCCGCCAGTTCAATATGAGTGGAAGTTTGGTGTGCCCTTATCGCCTACATCAAATGCTGCTACACCCACATACACTTATACTACCGCAGGTGTGTATCAGGCTACATTGAAAATCACAACCGCTAGCGGCTGCATATTTTATGACACGCTGGAAGTGAGGGTGGGTGTGCCGCCGGATGCTAAGTTTATGGTTGATACCGTTGTCTGCGCCAATGCGGATCTGAAATTTTTCAACCAGACCACGGTGCCTGGATTTAATGGAGGCATCATTGAATACGAATGGATATTCGGCGACGACAAAGGCTTTACATACGTTTCCAACCCAACATACAAATATGATACTGCAGGCGTATTCTGCGCACGTCTTATAGCAAAATACAATGGCTGCCCTGATACCTTTATACGGTGCAACATACGCGTTGATTCACCAGTTGCCAAAGCACAGGTCGTGTTGAATTGTGCCAACAGGCTTACCGTAGGATTTACTAATAAGTCGTACGGATTTACATCACATACATGGTATTTCGGTGATGGTCCAACCAGCACGAGTACGCAGCTGCATCCCACGCACGTGTACCCTGGATACGGCACGTATAACTGGAAGCTGGTAACGTTCAATTCTACTTCAGGGTGTACTGATACAGCAGAAGGTACCTTATACTTAATGAAGCCCGATGTGGTGCTTACGGTGTCGGACTCGACCATATGTAAGAATGAGACAGCGCGGTTTAACGCAGTTTTTATCAATCCCTCCGTCAGTTCCGGGTCCTATAAATGGTATCTAAATAACGTATTGGTTGATAAGGATAGCGCAGTTAACTATACACATTTGTTCCCTAACGAAGGCTATCATACTATGATGGTGGTAATGACAGACCAGATGGGTTGTCCGGATACGGGAAAGAAAACTAACTGGATGCTTGTCTCTAAGCCTGCTGTCAACTTTGTAGCAAGTCCATTATTAGGTTGTGTGCCGTTAACAGTCACGTTCACCGACAATAGTGTCCAGGTGCCTGCGCCTGCCGCACCGCTTTTAGGCGCTGCACTTTCCAGCAGACGTTGGGAGTTTGCTTCTCCGTCACTTACTCCGGGCATAACAGTACCGGGAGCAACAACTTCATACACTTACCAGGTGGCAGGCACTTACGATGTGAAGGTTGTGGTAACCGACGCTAGCGGTTGTAAAGATTCAATGACAAGAGTAGGGTACATCAATGCTCATAAGCCCGATGCAAATTTCACAGCCGACGATACTGCTGCATGTCTGAACCAGACAATTACCTTCACCAATAATACTGGCACAGCTGTTTCTGCAAAATGGTATTTCGGTGATGGCGATTCGTCGCTGGTTATGTCTCCTACACATGGATACAAACAGCCGGGTGTCTATACGGTTACTATGATCGCTACCGATGCCTATGGTTGTAAGGATACGATCATAAAAGCCAATCATATTGGTATCACCAAACCGAATGCAGTATTCACTATCAGTCCTGATTCGGTTGCTGTTTGTCCGCCTTTGATCGATACGTTTAATGCGGCTCCATCTGGAGGTGGCTTGTCTTATTTATGGAGTTTCCAGGGAAGCAGTAATAAGCCAACTTCTGTAATGACAGTTGAAGCGTTTACTAACCCAGGCAAATTTGCCGTCACCCTTATCGTGACAGATGCAGCGGGCTGTACGGATACGGCTGTTTCTAACCTGTATATACTTGGGTATGATGGGGCCTTCAGCTACGCGCCTCTTACGGGTTGCGAACCTCTGGATGTGAACTTCACACCTTCGATAAATAACATTCCGAATATCATCTGGGATTTCAATGATGGTAATACTATGGCAGCTGGTGGAGGAACTGTGACGCACACCTACACCACACCGGGTAGTTATGTACCTAAGATCATTATGACTGATGGGAGTGGCTGCTCGAGTGCCAGTCTCGGTAAGGATACGATAAAGGTGGATGGTGCTAAAGCCGACTTCTATCATTCGCCGGCGTGTGAAGGGTACAAAGTAACATTTACCGATACGTCAACGGGCTTTTTCAAGCCGATCATTAACTGGGCATGGAAATTCCACTCTGGCCAAACCGGGTCGGCAAAAACAGCTACTCATTATTATCCAGCTCCAGGTACCTATTCTGTACAACTTATAGTGACTAACGGCAATGGCTGTAAAGACACCTTAATACGTGATATCGATGTTCATGAGCTGCCAACGATTAGTGCTGGTAACGACACCGTGATATGCTTGAATGATGCAGCGCAACTAATGGGTTCAGGCGGTATTTCTTATGTATGGTCACCGGCCAGTAGCCTGAGCTGCACCACCTGTCCTAATCCCTTGGCTTCACCAACTGATGCTACTATTTATATGGTGATCGGTACTGATGCCAATAAGTGTAGCGATACAGATCGGGTTGTGGTAGCACTGAAGTATAAAGTAGAAGGAACGATAGGTGAAGGCGATGAGATATGCCTGGACGAAAGCATCATGCTAACTGCAGGCGGGGGACGCACCTACCAATGGTCGCCAGCAGATGTGCTGGATGACAGCAAGCTGTCCAATCCGACAGCCAAGCCCCGTAATAACACCAAGTTCATGGTCATATCCAAAGAAGGCAGCTGTATCCCTGATACCAACTATGTAGACATCGTCGTACACCCGAAACCCACGATACAGGCAACAGGTGATGCCACGATCATTGCCGGTAAGGATGCTCCTTTGAACGCCGCAGGTGAACTGATCAAGAAGTTCTCATGGTCGCCTACTGGTACACTTGATTGTGATGACTGTCCGAACCCAATATCAAAACCAATTCGTACAACTGTATATACCGTAACCGGTACTACCGAGTTTGGCTGCCAGGATTCTGATCAAGTGACCATCGTGGTTCTTTGTGATCAGAGCCAGCTGTTCATACCTAATACCTTTACACCAAACGGAGATGGGCAGAACGATGTGTTCTATCCGCGCGGGGAAGGGTTTGATAAGTTAAGGTCTATCAGGATCTTTAATCGCTGGGGCGAGATAGTCTACGAAAGGAAAGGCTTTGCCCTGAATGAAAAGGTTAGCGGTTGGGATGGTACATTCAAAGGAAAGCAGCTACCGCCTGATGTATTCATGTACCTGATAGAAGCAGACTGCGATAACGGCGACGTGATCCAATGGAAAGGCGACATAACACTGATCAGATAACAGTTCAATTGTAAAACGATGATCAAACGAATATTGAAGAAGGCTGCATTTGCAATTGCCGCTGTTGCTATGTCTGGTGCAGGCTTTGCGCAAGACATACACTTCTCGCAATTCTATAAGACCTCTATACTGCGTAACCCTGCGCTTACTGGTGTGTTCTCAGGCGACTACAAGGTAGGTGCTTCGTTCAGGAGCCAATGGAATGCTGTGAGCAATAAAGCCTACCAAACAGGCATGGTATCTGCTGAAACTCGGTTCCCGGTCAATGACCGAATCAACGACTTTGTGAGCGTGGGTCTGCTGTCGTACTACGATAGGGCGGGCAGTGTAGGCCTGCAGACATTGACTGCTTACCCCGCTATCAACTATAACAAGTCGCTGGAGGATGAGAACAGCTCGTTCCTGTCAGTTGGCTTTACTGGTGGGTACATCCAGCGCAACTTTGATGTGACCAAGATAACGGTGGACAACCAGTACCAGGGTGGTCAGTTCAATGCTGCCAATGGTACGGGTGAGAATATACCCAGCCAGCAGGTGACCATGTGGGATCTGGGTGCTGGCGTTACCTTTAGCAGTAACAGTAGCGGCGCTGACAATGCTACTACATATTATATTGGCGTTAGTGGTTACCACTTCACCAAGCCGCGCAACTCCTTCTTCGGCAATAACGACATCAACCTGAACGTGCGCTGGAATGGTACTGCCGGCATGAGCATGAAACTGAATGAAGACTATGGGGTGCAGTTCCACGCCAACTACAGCAAGCAGAGCAGCTATTCAGAATTGCTGGCCGGCGGTTTGATCAACTGGAACAAGCCCAATATCGCAACCGAAGGCGTCCTGTTCTCACTGGGTTTTGGTGCCTTCTACCGATTGGGTGATGCCATTATACCGGTTGCCGAAGTGAAGTATAAGGACTTCTCCATCAGTGCAAGCTATGATATGAATGTGTCTAAGTTCAAAGCGGCTACCAACCTGCGTGGGGGCATGGAGCTGTCGCTGTTTAAGACCGGTTTGTTCAACAACCCGAACATGCAGAAGAGCCGCACTATCTGTCCGCATTCATTCTGGTAGCAGATACCAACATCATAAAATGAAAAGCGTCCCGAATTGTTCGGGACGCTTTTCATTTTCTATATGGTTGTTGATTAATAACCCATATCCATACCGCCTGGCATACCACCGCCCATTGGAGCAGCAGACTTAGGCTCTGGTTTGTCAGCTATAACACACTCCGTGGTCAGCAGCATGCTAGCGATAGAAGCAGCGTTCTCAAGAGCTACGCGGCTAACTTTAGTAGGATCGATAACACCTGCAGACAGCATGTTCTCGTAAGTTTCAGTGCGGGCGTTGAAACCGAAGTCAGCTTTGCCTTCACGTACTTTCTGTACGATGATAGAACCTTCCATACCAGCGTTAGCTACGATCTGGCGCAGTGGCTCTTCCAGTGCACGGCGAACGATAGTGATACCTGTGTTCTCGTCGTTGTTGTCGCCTTTTACATCTTTCAGAGACTCGATAGCACGGATGTAAGCAACACCACCACCAGGTACGATACCTTCTTCAACGGCAGCACGTGTAGCGTGCAGTGCATCGTCTACGCGGTCTTTCTTTTCTTTCATTTCAACTTCAGTAGAAGCACCTACGTACAGTACGGCAACACCACCGCTCAGCTTAGCAAGACGTTCTTGCAGTTTTTCGCGGTCGTAGTCGCTGGTAGTTGTTTCGATCTGAGATTTGATCTGGTTAACGCGGGCAACGATGTTGTCTTTTTCACCTTTACCGCCAACAACTGTAGTGTTGTCTTTATCGATGGTGATGCTTTCTGCCTGACCGAGGTAAGACATAGAAGCGTTCTCCAGTTTGTAACCTTGTTCTTCGCTGATAACGGTACCGCCAGTCAGTACAGCGATATCCTGCAGCATTTCTTTACGACGGTCGCCAAAGCCCGGAGCTTTTACAGCAGCGATCTTCAGAGAACCACGCAGTTTGTTCACTACCAGTGTAGCCAGTGCTTCACCATCTACATCTTCAGCAATGATCAACAGCGGGCGGCCGCTTTGTACAACGCTTTCCAGTATTGGAAGGATGTCTTTCAGCGTGCTTACTTTCTTTTCGTAGATCAGGATGAATGGGTTCTGCAATTCAACCTGCATTTTTTCTGTATTAGTTACGAAGTACGGGCTCAGGTAACCGCGGTCAAACTGCATACCTTCTACTACTTCTACAGTAGTGTCTGTACCTTTTGCTTCTTCTACAGTGATAACGCCTTCGTTACCAACTTTAGCCATTGCCTGTGCTATCAGCGTACCGATAGTGCTGTCGTTGTTGGCAGAGATAGTAGCAACCTGCTCGATCTTTTTGTTGTCGTTGCCAACTTTTTCAGATTGTTTTTTCAGGTTCTCAACAACAGTAGTTACTGCTTTGTCGATACCACGCTTCAGGTCCATTGGGTTGGCACCTGCAGCTACGTTCTTCAAACCTTCGGCGATGATAGACTGTGCCAGTACAGTTGCAGTAGTAGTACCGTCACCTGCAACGTCTGCAGTTTTAGAGGCTACTTCTTTCACCATTTGAGCACCCAGGTTCTCGATAGCGTCTTCCAGCTCAATTTCTTTAGCTACAGACACACCATCTTTAGTAATACCAGGAGCACCAAATTTTTTCTCGATAACTACGTTACGGCCTTTAGGACCCAGTGTTACTTTTACTGCATCAGCCAGGATGTCAACGCCGCGCTTCATTTTGTTGCGCGCTTCTATATTGAAGAATAATTGTTTTGCCATTATGATTGTTTGTTTTTATTAGTATTTGATGACAATTGTTGTTCCCGCATGTGCGGGATTGTCCGGGTGAAGATTAAACTACAGCTAGGATATCGCTTTCGCGCATGATCAGGTAGTCAGCGCCTTCCAGGCTGATCTCAGTACCTGCATATTTACCATACAGTACAGTGTCGCCCGATTTTACGGTCATTGGTTCATCTTTTTTACCAGGACCTGCAGCTACTACGATGCCGCGTTGTGGTTTTTCTTTTGCTGTATCAGGGATGATGATGCCGCCTGCAGTTTTTTCTTCCGCAGCAGCTGGTTTAACGATCACCCTGTCGTGAAGTGGGGTAATGTTTACATTGTTTGCCATAGACTCGATTATTTAAAGATTTAGATTGAGTGTTTGTATCTCCCTCTGCATCATGTTTTATGCCATAGCCGGGAGGGGGCACGAAGTTCAGTCATTTTTGCAGAAAAACAATCAAAGCTGCCGTGCGGAGCGGGTTTCATGTCGGCCAAATTTGCAGGGACTTGACAATTTTTTCACTTTGCTGTCAGTTGGCGGGCGGCTATCTTTGCTGTCAAATACTGGAAAATGCCAATACAAGCCGGCCAGCAGGCCCCCGATTTTACACTGCGCGATACTGAAAAGAATAAGGTGACCCTGAGCGAGCATAAGGGTAAGAACGTGGTGCTCCTGTTCTTCCCCCTGGCTTTTACAGGCGTGTGCACCAAAGAGTTGTGCTCGGTGCGCGACAACCTGTCGGTATATAACGGACTGAACGCCACAGTATATGGCATTTCGGTAGACTCGCTGCAGGCGCTGAACCGCTTCAAGGCCGACCAAAGCCTGAACTTCGACCTGCTGAGCGATTTTAATAAAGAGGCGTCTACTGCTTTCGATTCTATCTACGAGGTATTCTCTAACGACCAGCGCGGGGTGTCTAAGCGTTCTGCCTTTGTTATTGACGGCGAAGGGGTGGTGCGCTATGCCGAGGTGCTGGAAAATGCCGGCGAGCTGCCCAACTTCGATGCGATACATGCTACGCTGCAGTCGCTGAACTAGACTCCCCTCCTGATTTTCCCTTAATACCCCTCCCGGCCTCCCCTTAAAAAAAGGGGAGGTGACCTGTGGTTTGAAATAGCGGGTAATTTTCATGTGATAGTGTTTTAGGCTATTGCAAGGGATTGTATTGTTGCAGATTGTTGGTCTGGGTGTTGGTTTTACCCCTGTCCCCTAAAGGGGAACCATAGATTGGGCTATTCCTACTATTTATTGTCATTCTTTTCATGTGTTGATAGCTTTTGTTGTCGGTTTTGTCATGGATTTTGTTTTCCTGTGCCCTTGTTTGAACGAAGGGGTTGAAAAACAAGGGGTTGCGGGAATGGGGTGTCTCATGGCTTGTTGTTTTTGTTGCTGAGGTTGCATGTTTTGTTGCCGTTCTGATACGGTTCTACACTGAGAACAAACAAAGCGGAACAATTTGTCGCCCAATCCAACCTGTCATTTCGAACGGCGTGAGCGATAGCGAGCAGAGAGAGAACTTTTCTCACCGAAGGTAAATCTCCTGAGGTGCGGCGATGTGGCTTGTTGCAAGTGCTCGGGAGATCTCTCCTACGTCGAGATGACGGCCTTGATTTATTGGAAAGATGGAATATGATACTTGGAGTGCTTTTCATCTGATAGGGTTTTATTAATAGCAAATATACTATATTTTATTGATTTTCTTCGACCTGATATTTGGAATGCTATTATAATTAACTTTAGCATATGACTACAAAGTACAGGATAGCAATATTGGGTATAGGTGGCGTTGGCGGTTTTATCGGCGGCAGGCTGGCTGCATGTTATAGTGGCGGCGGGGCTGTAGAGGTGGTATTTATTGCCCGGGGAGAAAACCTGGAAGCCATTAAGAAAAACGGCTTGCAGTTAACAACGGCGTATGGTGAGGATACTGTTCATCCGGATATCGTTACCGACAATGCGAATGAGATCGGTCCTATAGACCTGTTGATATGCTGCACCAAAACCTATGGACTGGAGGAGAGCCTGGCTGCAGTAAAGAACGCTGTTACAGAAAACACGGTGATCCTGCCATTGCTGAATGGTGTAGACAACGCGGAGCGGGTAGCCGCTATTTTTCCGCAGGCCAAGGTGCTGCACGGCCTTATTTATATAGTGTCCAAACTAGTAGCGCCGGGTGTGGTGCAGCAAAAGGGCGAGTTTCATGCGGTACATACGGGAAGTGATTCGATCCCCGCCGGTGAGCTCGGTTTCATCCACGAAGTTTTGGACCAGGCTGGTATCAACCATGTACCTGAGAAAAACATCGTTGAGAAAATATGGTCGAAGTTCTCTTTCATCTCGCCGGTTGCCAGTTATACTTCTGCCTACAATATCAGCATAGGCCAGATACTGGAAGATACCGCACATAGTCATGCCGTAACACAGTTGATGAACGAAGTGATAGCGTTGGCGGGAAGCACCGGCATTCAATTGCCCGCCGACACAGTAGCCAAGAACTTTGAGGTGATGAGCAAGCTGCCTTACGAAGCTACCTCTTCTATGCAGGCAGATTTTGCAGCCGGGCGTAAAACGGAACTGGAAAAGTTAACTGGCTATGTAGTGAAACAGGCGGCTGCACATGGGTTGATATTGTCCGGTTATGCTGTGCCATATGGCTTGTTGCAAAATGTTGCGGGTAAGCAAGACTAATTCAGGACTTCAGTTTTCGCGGAACCGCAGAAATTGCAAATGACTTATTTGTTTTGGCAGTTTTTGCAAGAAATAGCTACGCCTGTGCTCGTCATTGACGGAATATCCTAAACTCTACACAGACGACTTTTTGCGGGAGATGTAACTTTATCAGACCTAAAAATCTGCTGATGAGATACTTTGTACTTGCAGTGTTTTATTGTTTGCTGATAACCGGATGTAAGAAGGCGGATGAGCCTGTAGTTCCTACAGGGCCACAGATGCCCGAGCGTACTGAAAAAGGCGCCAATATTTTAGCCTGCAAGGTAAACGGTACGATTCATGTTTACAGAGGTGAGTTTTCCTGGAATCATCCGGATGGAGTTTCGTTTGGTCAGTATGATGCTGGCGGTTATACATTCATCAAAGCCAACGAGGATAAGAAGTATATTGATAATATCGGCATACTGATTTACTCTTTAGATATTGTGGTTGGCAAAGAGTATAAGTTGTTTGACGAAAATTCTGAGGGCGCAGCAGAATATTACCCGGCTGAAGGAGCTAACGGAAATATCTACCTTACTGAATATGGAGGCGGCGTCGTGAAATTCACTCGCTATGATAGCCTCATTGCAGCTGGGACATTTTCCTTTAATGCGGGTAAGAGTTCTGGCGAAGAGGTAAAAATAGCCGAGGGCTTTTTTGATATCTCGTTAAAAGAATAACAATCATGAAATATTTGCTAGTGATGATGATAAGCTGCCTTGCGATAACGGGCTGCAAAAAGGATAGTGAGAAAATGCCGAAACCAACTCAATCAGGCAAAAACATACTTGCCTGTGAAGTGAATGGGAAAGTGCACATTTATGAGGGTAAGAGATCGTATCTCAATAGTAATGGAGTGGATGCAGCGCGGATAATAACGGGCAACGACGTTTTTATTGAGATTCATGGCGACAATGCTGACTATGATGATGATATAGAAATGAGAGTTGTTGTTTACCAGCCCGAACTCAACAAAGAGTATATTTTTTCAAAAGTGGATTCTAAAGACTGGGCTGAATACTATGTGGGACAAAATAGTGATATCCGCTACAAGACTCAAAACAGTTCAGGCTTTATTAAGTTTAGCCGATTTGATCCGTCATCGGTAGCGGGTACGTTCATGTTTACGGGTTATAACCAGCAAGGTGAAAAAGTTGAGATCACTGAAGGATTTTTTGATATTGTTCCGGAGAATCTATAAACCCCAAACGTTTCAACTGCCGTCGTTCACTGGTTTAAGTGTTAAGCGCAGCGTCACTTAAATCTGAAAAATGGAACGCAGGTCTCTGACCGGCAAATAAGCAATGCAGCCTCATTACCGCGCTACTGCCAGACGAAGTCTTGCGTTTTATTGGAAGGATTTAAGTCTCCCTCTGGAAGACTTAAACCAGTAGGGATTTAAGTCTCCCTCTGGAAGACTTAAACCAGTAGGGGCCGTACGAGTTGCTGAGGGAAACCCAAACCAATAGCAAGATCAAGGAGGTAGCCTTGATGCCGCCGAATCGCTATGCAGGAGACTCGGCGGTGACGTAAGTTGGGACAATGCTAAAGGAGCATTATTTATCACTGGCCCCGTGTGGATCGCATTTGCAGAACCATTTTCTGCAATTTGCTAAGAAATCGTTTTTCTTCTTTAGTCCAGGAATTAATTGAGGGCTTAGTAATTAAAACGCCCGCCTCTTTAAAATTCACATCGTAGCTCGCCCAATACTTACTGTCTAATGGGAAAGTGCATAAGTTGTAATCACAGCTTAACAACTTAATTTGAAAGAAAATTTCTTTCGTTTTATAGGTTATTTTTTTTGAAGGCCGTTTAGACAACAGTTTATCATAGTTAAACTTAACCGATTTGGGCACGACACAATTTTCCTGCGAATCATTGTCTTTATCAAGTGGCAAACCTATTGCAGCTAAAATTTTCCGCTCATTAATTGTATCAATAGAATGCAGCTTGTTGTATAACTGATTGAGATCATTGGCGGCATAGTACATGATCACCCAGTGTCCTACCCATAGATTATTGGCAAAGTCGACCCGAAGAAGATAGTCTGCCTTTGCGTTATGCATGGCCAACAATGACGTCAACAATAAAAACAACTTTTTCATATAATGCTTTCGTCGCCATTCAAGCGTTCTTTCTGAACGGTTTACTAATTCTAGATGTGCAGACTAAGCAAATATACTGGTGAAAATGTACATCGCCAGCTTGTTCAAGCGTCCTTGCTTGAACAAGCGAATACTCTTACTGGTTTAGTGTTAAGCACAGCGTCACTTAAATCGGAAAATGGAACGCAGGTCTCTGACCGACAAAAAAGCAATGCAGCCTCATTACAGCGCTACTGCCAGACGAAGTCTTGCGTTTTATTGGAATGATTTAAGTCTCCCTCTGGAAGACTTAAACCAGTGTGTGGGGAAATTGCTATTGAAAGATCGCCTGCTCTTCTTTCTTCACAAACTTGTATAGCCGCGATAAATAAACAACAAACATGTTTTCGTTGTCCTTGGTATCGGGCAATACAAAATTACCTGTGGGTACTACAGTAAATTCGAGGTTAGGTATCAGTTGTAAACCCATTTTATCTTTTGTCTTATCGTCCGGGATAGCCAGGTAGGTTGTCAGCTTGCCCAGTCTTGATGCATCCATCAGCGACGGGATAGCATGTACGACAAAATTGTATCGGCCTACGTCAAAGCGCATTTCGTTATTGTCGTTGGCAAGTTTTACGGTTTCTGGATTCAGATAGCTCAGAACTGCTCCGATCTTAGTGTCGTTATCAGGGTTAAGGATATGGTTGTCGATGGATAGCGTTTTCTGCAACCGGTCGAGTGCTGCGTGAAGTTTGCCGGAGTCGTGCTGGTATTCTTCATAGCTTTTCATGTGCGGGCATTTAATATTCTAATGTAAGGATTTTTCAGGTGCAGCGGGCTTACAGCAGAGCCTGCCCAAAGGTCCAGGTGGGGATGCGTGAACCGGCAGATAATTAAGATTTTGTCTAAGACTTTGGATGTATTGAAGTTGTAGGTCAATAACACCAACAACAGGGAAACTAAGCACAGCAGGGCTTGGACTTGGCCTAAAATTAGTACCCTTTGATATTGACGCTAAATGATTTTTATGAGAAAGGTGATTGTGACGTTGGGGATGGGTATTGCTGGGCTTACCGCTTGTAAAACAAACATTGAACATGCAAAATCGGCTGCTGCTGAGAAGGCTTATGTAGCCAAGGCAAGTAAGAAGTACCATAAAAAGAAATCCGACGGTGCCGAGGCTGAATCGGAGATCGACATCAATACCGACCTCGGCTTTTACAGGGCCATGCTCAGGGACCTGGACATAAGAGAAACCCCGGAGAAAATTAAGTTTCTCCATGCCTGGCAGCAGCGCGAAGATAGCACGGCGCAGAACAACCCCTTCAATGCCACAGCACATATACCGGGAACCAAAGACTCGAATTATAATACGGGCGGTGTAAGGAACTACCCGACTCGCCAAACTGGCCTGGATGCGACCGTGGCTATGCTGAGGTCGGGGCATTTTAAAGAGATCTTATCGTTTCTGAAAAAGGATAATGTTACGGCCAACGAGATCACTCATGCTAAAGCGCTTAAAAATTGGGGCACAGGTCTTGATGAGCTGGTCCAGTCAGCGTACAATAAGATCAATTTTAACACTGCTGCCAAACTGAGCTATGATGTGTTCAAGAAAGCCTACACGGGTTATATGAACCTTAAAGCAGCAGGTAAAGTACCCTCGAAAAAAGATATCCTGACTGTGGTCGATTTTTCTCAGCGTTCCAGTGAAAAGCGCCTGTGGGTTATTGACCTGAACAATAACAAGATCGTGTTCAATGACCTGGTAGCGCACGGACAAGGTTCGGGTGATGCCATGGCAACAAAGTTCTCTAATACCAACGAGTCTCACCAGAGCAGCCTGGGTTTCTATGTAACAGATGATACCTACATTGGCAAGCACGGCAGGTCTCTCCGCGTGAATGGGATGGACCAGGGGTTTAATCACTCTGCCCGTAGCCGTGCGGTGGTAGTACACGGAGCGAAGTATGTAAATGCAGCCCGTGCTGCTTCAGGTAGCATTGGCCGTAGCTGGGGTTGCCCCGCAGTATCTGATGCACTTATTCAGCCGTTGATCAACACGATCCAAGGGGGAACTGTGCTGTTCCTTTATGCACCACAGGAAGATTACCTGAAACACTCGGCTTGGTTGAACAAGAAACTGGATGAAGGAAAACTGGCGATGCATGCACCGGCACAGGGTAGCAGCGTAGCCTATGCGTAACAATTGAATAGTCTCGATTTTTTATAAGGCTCTGCAGTAATGCAGAGCCTTATTTTTTATTTACCTAAGATTTGGATACATCGGAATCTTATGTATCTTTAGGTAAGTAAAAGGGGCATTATGATATTTTCGTCTGAACTGATAAAGGGCACGCTGAAGACCATTGTGCTGAAGCTACTGGCCGACAACAAAAAGATGTACGGCTACGAGATAACGCAGAAGGTAAAGGAACTGACCCTTGAGAAGATACAGATAACCGAGGGGGCGCTGTATCCCACGCTGCACGCGCTGGAAAGTGAAGGCCTGCTGACCACCGAGGTGGAATATATAGGCAAGCGCGTGCGCAAGTATTACAGCCTTAGCCCCTCGGGCAAGAGTAAGGCCAAAGAGCGCGTAAGCGAGCTGGCTGAGTTTATGGAGACCATGCGGTTTTTACTGGACATAAAACCAAGTACCGCCTGATGTACCGCCTCACAGATGAACAAGTAGACTATGTACTCAACGACATAAGACGTCGTGGCGTTGGGCTGGAGGACCTGCAGTTAAACCTCCTGGACCATGTCTGCTGCATACTGGAGCAGGAGCTCAAAGACGGCGACGAATTTGAGCGCGCATACCAACAAGTGATCCGGCGCTTTTACACCAAAGAGCTAAAAGAGCTGGAAGAGGAAACCATCCAATTGTTAACCTTCAAAAACTATTATGGAATGAAAAGATCGCTGATAGGAAGCGGGGCATTCTCCGCTATAGTATTTTTCATCGGGTCTATTTTAAAGATCATGCACACGCCGGGTGCAGCTATATGTCTGGTATCGGGCATGGCTGTATTCAGCCTGGTGTTCCTGCCGCTGGTGTTTTTATTAAAAACAAAAGAAACAGGAAGCACCAGGCAAAAGGTGATCATGGCCGTTGTAACATTAGTAGGCATACTGTACGTATTATCGGCGATGTTCCTGGTGCAACACTGGCCGGGCGCACGCATCATGTGGTTCAGTACACTGCTGATATCAACGTTCGTGCTGCTGCCGTTGTATTTCTTCAGCGGCATCCGCAAGCCTGAAACTAAGATGAACACCATTGTTACCACCATCATTTTGCTGGGCGTGCTGGGGGTGCAATTTACCATTACTGCTATTCGCCCCTCGCCGCAAACAGAAGGTAAGGTATTTACCTACCTGCAAAGCGAGCAGCTATTGGCTCAGATGCAGCACGATGGCGCCGCGACGGACAACGTGGCTAATGACATACAGGCTATTTGCTCGGAAATGAAAGGGCTCATAATGCGCGACATGGGTCTGGAGGAACTATCTCCTGGTTTTGATCCGCGGGCGATAAGAGAAACCGGGCCAGAGCGTAGCGTTTTTGCCTATGGTAAAGGGCATGACATGCTGCTGACGCTGAAGGAAAAAGTGCAGGAATACAACAGCAAACATGCAGACCGGCAGATACCCGTTGCCAATACGATTCTGGATGAGTCCTTTGCACGACAAAACTTTTGCAGTAACCTGTTCGCGCTGAACAATATCACGCAATTGCAATTGTTCGTAGCCAGTGGCAAGAAAAGCTGAGCAATAATAAAACCCGATAACAAAAGCCGGCTGATGCCGGCTTTTATCTTTTTTAGAAATACAACATTGATAATTTTTTATGCCTGTTAAAAAAACATATAGCAACGGGTAAATTGTTATGCCTTATTTTTAGCATATGAAACGACTTATTACACTATTCTCACTATTAGCTATCACCGGTTTAGCTAACGCCCAAAATGTGCAGGGCACCATGGAAACCTGGCAGAATTATAATGTTGGTCTCACCTCTTTGCAAAAGCCGGCGGGCTGGCGTGGCGTAGACTCATTGATCTTTGCGCTGGGGCCATTTGTAAGCCCCGGAACTATTTTTGAAAGGCAATTGTTTCAATCATCGACGGTGCACGGCGGCGCGTATGCGGCCCTGTTGTATAATGCCGACCAGGGACCAGATCTAGGCATAGTGCCCGGGTTGATGACCAATGCTAAAGTAAATGTGGACATAACCAATCAAACTTTTACCATGACAGGTGGTACGCCTGTCAACATACGTATTGATACTGTAAAAGCGTGGGTGCGCTACCTGCCAAGAGGTTTGGATGAAGGAGCGATGACAGCTCTTGCCGTGATAACAGGCGCAGGTGCGGGTGGTGCCGATTCAGTAGTGGGAACAGGCTTTGCTCCTATTATGGCAAGCGGTACATACACCGAAATAATGGCCATTCTTGCATATCCTGATGGCCTTACGCCTAACGCATTGCAGATAACTTTCTCGGGAAGTTCGGATTTTACCAACGCGGCTGATAGTTCGGAGCTGTATGTAGACGATGTGACTGCTATTGGTCCGGTGGGTATTAAGGTGCAGCTGTTTAAAGAGCCAGTGGTTGAAGTGTATCCTAACCCGGCGAAAAACATTGTTTTTATAAACAATCTGAAATCGGAAGCCGTAACCTTCGAACTGTATAATATCACAGGTGCAAGGGTAATGCGGACGAATGCTGCTAAAGGAAAAACCGAGGCTGATATTTCTACGGTAGCAGGTGGCACCTATTTCTTCCAGGTGAAGAACAAAGCCGGTGATATAGTGCAGACAGGTAAGCTGAACGTAGCGAAGTAATATCAGCTGTATTTTATCAGCATGGTCTCGATGGTATTCACCGCGTCACTGCTTTTATTCAGCAGCTCTTGTAGCGTATCGTACTGATCGATGCGTTTGATGGCAAGAATAACATCGGGGGTACCAGAAAATAAATTTGTAATTGCGGCGTCCAGCAGGTCGCCGCATTTGCTTATTATGGACTGCATCTCGTCGCAGGCGTCTGTAAGTCGCGCAAGACCTTTCCTGTTTTTTAGCTGAGAGGTCGTTTCTGCCAGCAGCTTGATGAACTTATAATGATGGTCGGAGATGACCTGTATATGCCGGTCAGGTTCCTTCATTGCATAGGTGTGCATTTGCTTACACAGCTTCCAGGTGAAATCGGCTATTTTGTTGAGGGCAGCCGCGAGCGAGTGTATATCCTCGCGATCGAAAGGAGTGATGAAGTTGCGGCCCAGTTCTGTATTTAGTTTGTGCGTGGTGTATTCGTTCTCTGTTTCCAGCTCATTCAGTTGCTTCACATATGCATTCAGTATGTGGCGATCCTTTTCATGCGCAGCATGCAGAAACACGCGACTCATCTCTGTAGTAGTGATGGCCATATCGTTGAACAGCGCATAGAACTTGCTGCTGCCAGGCGAAAGCAGTGTTGCAATTAAGCTCATGGGCGAAGCGTTGCGACAAATGTAGCGGTGGCGTTATTCCATTGTATAAACTGCGGCGATAGTTAATATAGACATAATCGTGTGGTAACATTACGGCGTGCCGGTAACATTGCGGTAATGTTTTGATAACCTCTGCTATACATTTTCATAACACAACCGATACGGTTGCTGGCAAGAGCTGATTCTACCTTTGCAAGTGCTAATCAGCCCAGTATGAATAAACATTTACTCTTCTTTCTTCTCTTTATTTCCTTATCGATGCCAGCGTTTGCAGCTAAGGTATCGGGTGTAGTTACCGATGCATCGACAGGTGAGCCACTGCAAGGCGTGTTGGTAGTGATCAAAGAACTGAACAGGCCTGTAGAAACAGATGATTCAGGACGCTACGAAATTGACAACGTACCCGGTGGTACTTATGAAGTGCTTTTTAATTTTCTTACCTACAAACAAATGCTTCAGACCGTAAGCATCATCAATAATAAAGATGTAGTACTGAACATTAAACTGAAACCAGAAGGCAATACGCTGAAAGACGTAACTGTAAAAGCCGCAAGGACAACGAACACGGAGAATGCGGTGCTGATGGAGATCAAAAAGAGCTCGCTTGTGGTGAGTGGTATCAGCGCAGCGCAAATACAAAAGACAGCAGATAGAAATGCTGCTGACGTAGTAAAGCGTATACCGGGTGTCACTGTTATCGATAACCGCTTTATCATGGTACGTGGTTTGATAGACCGTTACAACAGTGTATGGCTGAATGATGCGGGCGCGCCAAGCGCTGAAGTAGATAAGAAGTCGTTTTCGTTCGACCTGGTACCTGCCAGCTTTATCGACAGGATCATGATCTATAAAACACCTGCACCGGAATTGCCCGGAGATTTCGCCGGTGGTATGGTGAAATTGTACACGTCTTCATTGCCGGATAAGAATGAAGTTTCAGGAGGTTTTGATGTTTCTTATCGCAGCAACAGCACGGGTAAGCCTTTTTATTATAATACGCCATCTTCGACTGACTGGTTAGGCTATGATGACGGTAAGAGGCAACTGCCTGATGGAACGCCTGCATATATTAATAAGAATGACTCGAACAGTAAGGAAGTAACAAGAGCATTTAGTAAGAATGGCTGGGACATCAATAAAAAAACTACTCCTGCCGATTATAGGTTCAATCTGAATGTGGGAAATGTATTTAGCCTTGGCAAGGTGCGTTTGGGTAACAGGCTGGGTGTATCCTATTCTAATATACATGCTGATACGATGATACACCGCCAGAGCTGGGATTCGACCGAGACACTGGATTTTGATTATATGGACTATCGGTCGGTAAACAACGTGAGCGTCAGCCTGATGGACAACGTGCTCGCAGTTTTTGGTAACTCGAAGATAGAATTCAAGAACCTGTATAACCAAACTGGTAAATCGTCAGTGACCATGCGGACCATGTCAGCAGACTCCAGTTATAACTTGGGGGACGAACTCGCCTACCAGATAGGGTATGATAGCCGCGCTGTGTACTGTTCGCAGTTGTTGGGTTCGCATAAAACACGGTCGGGCAATACCTCATATAACTGGGCTGTTGGTTATACCGACCTGTTTAAAAATACCCCGGACTTAAGGCGCATTCGCTATACAAAACAACCATCGGATGATGATACCATGTACTCCGCGGCTGTTGCTAATACTGTAGACCCTGTAAATGGCGGCGGAAGGTTTTTCGCAGAGCTGTATGAGAATGTGTACAGCTTCAACCATCATTTTACCCAGAAGATAAACCTCGGTAAGCTGAATTACTCATTCGAAGTTTCGGCAGGCAACTATATAGAATATAAAAGCAGGTTTTTCAATGCGCGTGTGTTAGGATATACGATCCGATCGGGCAGTCGTGCTCAGCAGATGAATCGCCTGCCCCTGAGCGAGATATTTGCTGACAGCAACCTGGGAGATAAAACAAACTACAGGATAGATGAGATAACAGCTGCGAGCGATAAATACAATGCAAAGAATACCCTGGTAGCTAGTTTTGTGTCGGCGAAGTTCCCCATCGGTGATAAGATTACCGTATCAGGTGGAGCGCGCTACGAAGACAATGTTCAGGAGTTAAAGGGCTATATCAACCTTGATAGCGTTCAGCCCAAAATAGCAACGAAATTCCTGTTGCCATCTGTTAATGCATCTTACAATTTTAATGACAAGATGCTACTACGCCTGGCATATGGTAAAACGCTCAATCGCCCTGAGTTCAGGGAGTGGGCCCCTTTCTATTTTTATGATTTCGACAGTAAGACGGGAGTGTATGGATCACTATTCCCGACCATCTTCCCAAGCGATACGCTGGATGTCGCTGAGATTGATAATATAGATGCACGCTGGGAATGGTATCCTTCTTCGGGCGAAATGGTGCATGCTGGCGTGTTTTACAAGAAATTCAAGAATCCCATTCAGCAGGTTATCCTTAGTCCGGGTATCGATACCCGTTCTATGGGCTTCATGAATACGAAAGAAGCATACAGCGCAGGAATTGAAATTGAGGCCAGGAAGGACCTGTCGTTCGTTGACGATTGGTTCAAGACAAGTTTCTTTAAGAGCTTCACCTTTGTGGGCAACGCTGCATTCATCAAAAGCGAAATGACCATTGATGATACGCTTACGCAACAGTTGGCAGCAGTACCCCTGCAAGGTCAAAGTCCCTATATGTACAACCTTGGCATGTTTTATCAAAGCGATAGATTAGGTATGCAGTCTTCGTTGTTGTACAATGTATTTGGACCACGCCTCGTATCGTTGGGCAGCCAGAATATTGAAAATATTGGTGAGATGCCATTCCATTCACTGGATTTTAGCTTATCAAAGACATTCTTCAAGCATTATATACTAACTGCGAGTGCGCAGAACCTATTGGATAGCAGGTCTATGACTATTCAGGATGCTAATAAGGATGGTAAGTATACGCCAGGCAACACAGTCGACAGAGATTTTTATTCTTTTAAACCAGGTCGTTATTACACTGTAGGTGTTAAAGTTAAGTTCTAATTAACGTCATGATTACATAACATCGGCGTAACGATGTGGTAATAGAGTGATTATACTTTCGTGAAAATTTTAAAACAAGCGTATGAAAAAACTTATCCTCTCAGCTTTGTCGATGTTTGCACTTACGCAGGCATTCGCATACAACACGCAGACGGTAAAAGATAGCATCTCTACCAGCACTACGTGGGAACCTACACAACAATACCTGCTGAAGGGCTGGGTATATGTTACTTCAGGTACTACTCTTACCATTAAACCAGGCTGCATCATCCGCGGCGATAAAAATACCAAAGGTACCCTGATCGTTGAACGCGGTGCTAAGATCATCGCAGAAGGTACTGCCAGCTTGCCTATCGTATTCACTTCGGCCGAAGAACAAGGTGACCGTTCTTATGGCGACTGGGGTGGTGTTGTTATTTGCGGACAAGCTCCTACTAACTGGACAGCCGGTGAAGCGCAGGTAGAAGGTGGTCCTCGTTCTAAATATGGCGGTAGCGATCCTAACGATAACAGCGGTATCCTTCGTTACGTACGTATCGAGTTTGCAGGTATCGCTTTCTCTCCAAACAACGAGGTGAATGGTTTGACACTGGCCGGTGTTGGTGCTGGTACACAGATCGATCACGTACAGGTGTCTTACTCTGGTGACGATGCTTATGAGTGGTTTGGTGGTAATGTAAACTCGAAATACCTGGTATCAATAGGTACATGGGATGATGATTTTGATACGGACGCTGGCTACGCCGGTAAGAACCAGTTCATTTATAGCCTTCGCGACTACCAATCTGCTGACGTGAGCGGTTCAAAAGCTTTCGAAAGCGATAGCTACCTGGCCGGTACTGTTTCTGGTATTGGGGATAACTCAAAAGCTACCCGCGCTGTATTTTCAAACGTAACAGTGGCTGGTCCTCTGAATACCCCGGCTTTTACTGGTGCAAACTCTCAGTTCGTAGCTGCAGTACACCTGCGTCGCGGTAGTGCTCAAAGCCTGCTGAATAGCGTATTCCTTGGTTATCCTGCAGGTCTGCTGATAGATGAGTCTTCTTCTTCTTATGGTTCTACTACAGCAAACATCCTGGATAACTCACTGCAATTCCGCAGCAATATCATAGCAGGTATTCCTACCAACGCTACACCTGCTCAGAAAGAGATCATCTATGTAAAAGACGGTGCTCGTAACCTGACTCCAACCAATGCATATGCTGATACTACAACCGGCAGCCCATTTGGTTCTTTCAACGGTCCATGGAATTGGCTGAAAGCTTCTGCTAACAACAACTGGATCTTCGCAACTGAGAACAATGGTGTTCGCCTGTTTGCTCCTTTTAACCTGAGTAACCCTAATCCAGTTCCGCAAAGCACTTCACCTATTTCTTACAACGCTAAAACATTGCCTGCATACATGACGCCGGGCGGTTCTGATCCGTTTGCTAATGGCAAGGTTTATCCTTTCAATCCTGCCAAAGCGATCAATACCGATACTTCTGGCATGTTTGTTAACTATAACGCTCCGCAGATCGTTCCTGATTTTACCACTACAAAGGCTAACGATGCATTCTTTGATAAAGTAAACTATGTAGGTGCTTTTGCCGGTACACAAACTACATCCGACAACTGGATGAAAGGTTGGACGAACTTCGATCCGAACAATACTTTTTATGACATTGTTAGTGTAAACGTGAACGAGGCTCAAAACAATGAAGGTAATGTAGTTCTGTTCCCTAACCCTGCAAGGCAAGCAACAACCCTTTCGTTTGATGTTGCTGAAACTGCTGATGTGCGTGTAATGATGGTAGATATGGCAGGCAGAGTGGTAAAGAAAATGTACGAAGCAACAAACGCTAAAGGCGCCCAAACTGCAACAGTAGACCTGAGCGATGTTACACCTGGTGTATACTTCGTGTCAATCATCACTGGCGAAAAACAGAAAGTGGTTAAGCTTTCTGTGATCAAATAAGAAGGTTTGATTCTAGTAGTATGATTTAACCAAAATCCAAGCCGGCTGCTCTGTAGGCAGCCGGCCTTTTTTTATATCTTAGAGATATGACGAATACCCCGCAAATTACTTTTGTTCTTCTTTGTATTATTTATGCGCTGTTTATCTACAGCCTTATTTAGGTGGTCATTTCTTTGTACAACATCTTTACCAGACCGTCGGCAAGACCTATTTTGGGGACGTAGATCTCTTCGGCATCGGCCCAGCGCATTACAGAGGTATAGATATGCAACGCCGGTACGATAACGTCGGCGCGGTCGCTACGCAGGTGGTAGATGTGTTTTCTTTCTTCTACGGTATTATAGCTTAGTTCCTTGTAGTAGTCTTTTAGCAGCTCCAGTGGGAGTGGTTTCCCTTCCTTGCGCTTAGAGATAGAAAATATCTTGTTGATGTTGCCGCCGCTACCTATCGCTTCTATGGGCTGGTAATCTTTTACATTGGTTTTAATGAACCACTTCATGTGTTCCCATTGCTCCTCGGTAACCTTGTCGTGCAGCAAGCGTATGGTGCCAATGTTGAAAGATTCTTTGAAAACGACTTTGTTATTTGAGAATAGTGTGATCTCTGTGCTACCGCCACCTACATCTATGTACATGTACGATTTCTCGGCGTTCAGGTTCTCGGCAATGTGTGTTTCGTAAATGATATTGGCTTCTTCCTGGCCGGTGATGATATTGATGGTGACACCGGTCTCACGTTTGATCTCCTCTAGTACTTCCTGCCCGTTCACAGCATCGCGCATGGCCGATGTAGCACAGGCCTTCAGGCCCTGCACGCCGTATATCTCCATCAACAGTTTATAGGTCTTGATGGTATTGAGCAGTTTACGGCGTTTTTCCTCAGAGATGGCTCCTTTGTCAAATACGTCGAAACCCAGGCGTAGTGGGATACGTAGCAGGTTAAGTTTAGTAAAATCGACCGAACCGTCTGTATAGACCGAGGCTTCGTTTATGAGTAAGCGGGCTGCATTGGAGCCAATATCGATGGCGGCTAGTATCAATCCGTATAATGTTTACCCTGCAAATATCCGTAAATGGCGATTTGCGAGCGCACTTCCGGCTCGTTTTTTTCCCGGTGCACGTAGTTATTGCTCTGCTCGTTGTCCAGCACGCGGCCTTTTACGTTTTCAGCCAGCTGTATCTCTATTATATCGATCAGCTCCTTTTTCAGCGCAGGGTCGTCAATCGGGCAGGCCGCCTCCACCCTGTGGTCAAGGTTGCGCACCATCCAGTCGGCCGAGGAAATGAAAACTTTAGGGTCGCCTTCGTTGTGGAATACAAATACGCGCCCATGCTCCAGGTACTCGTCTATGATGCTGATGGCGTAAATGTTGTCCTTGAAGGTTTTTTGCTGCGTGTAGGCACAGCTGGCACCGCGAATGATCATTTCCACTTCAACGCCCGCTTTAGCGGCAGTGTATAGCTTGTTGATCAGTAGCTGGTCCGTCAGGCTGTTGAGCTTAACGATAATGCGGGCAGGTTTTTTCTTTTTGGCTGCTTTTATCTCTTTATTGATGAGATCCATAAAGGTCTTACGCATGCTGACGGGCGATACCGGCAGTGTTTTGCAATTGCGTAGTACTTCGATCCTCGGGGCAGCCGATTGAAGGAACGTGAAAATACGATTAATGTCGGCGAGTATATTCCGGTTGGTAGTGAGCAGGCAGTGGTCTACATAATACTTAGCTGTATTCTCGTTCAGGTTGCCCGTTGATACAAAGCCATACTGCCTGGTTTTGTTCTGCACGCGTTTTTTGATCACGCAGACCTTCGCATGCACCTTCATATCGGGCAAGCCGTGAAGCACCAGTACACCTTCTTCTTCCAGCCGTCTTTTCCAGGCAAGGTTGGCCTCTTCATCAAACCGGGCGCGCAATTCCAGTACCACCGTTACTTGTTTACCATTACGAACCGCGTTGATCAGCGCATTGACGATCTTAGAATCTTTTGCAAGGCGATACAGGCATATCTTGATGCTCTGTACATACGGGTCGATGGCGGCCTCACGCAGCAGGTCTATAATAGAGTCGAACGAATGATAGGGGAACTGAAGCATCACATCCCGTTGGTCGATCACATCCATAATGCGGCATGGTTGGCGCAGCAGGGGGTGCACCATTGACTTCGTCCGCGGCTTCAGGTCATTAAATACCGAAGCGGGAAAGTTCATGAAGTCTTTGAAGTTGTGAATGCGGCCACCTGGTATCAGATTATCCTTCTTAGATAGGTTCAAACGCTTGATCAAATAGTCCAGCAATCCATAGTCTATCGTGCGATCGAAAACAAAACGAGTGGCTCGGCCGCGTTTGCGGTTTTTCAGTCCTTTCTCCAGCTCTTCTATCACATTCGTGGTCACGTCGTTGTCTATTTCCAGTTCGGCGTCGCGAGTCACCTTGATGATGTAGCCCGAAAAACTATCGAAACCGAAAGGTGCAAACAAGTGTGGCAGGTTGGCGCGGATAATATCCTCCAACAGGATAACATCGTTAGCGCCATCTTGTGAAGGAAGTATCACAAAACGCGGTAGCACCCTGCTAGGTATTTCTATCAACGCAAAACGCTTTACGTCATGATTTTCGGAGTTGCCCAACACGCAAGCCAGGTAAATGGACTTGTCGCGCAACAGTGGCATCTGCGAGATACTTTCCAGCATCAGCGGTATGATCTGCGTGCGGATATTGTCCTCGAAGTATTCGGCAATAAATTGTTTCTGCGAATCGCTGAGCTGCTTTTCGTTCTTGATGAAGATGTTCTTCTTTTCAAGCTCGTGTATGATGTCGCTGTAGATAAGGTCGAACGCATTCTGCTGAATGATGACCTGGTGCTGTATCTGGTCGAGGATCTTTTCAGGGTTGGCCTCCAGGTGCATACGGGCTGTTTTGCCCAGGCGCACCATTTTATGTAGTGTAGCAACACGCACCCTGAAAAACTCGTCGAGATTATTGGAGAAAATACCTAAGAAACGGAGCCGGTCGTACAGATGGTTGGATGCATCTGCAGCTTCCTGTAATACCCTTGCGTTGAATGATAACCAACTAATATCGCGTGCAATGGTATGTTTCGTAGATTTCAAACCGGGGCTTTTTAAGACAGCAATGCAAATGTAGCTGCTGGGCTACAACAGAGTTAGCTTCCCTAAGGTAGGAAACAAAAACTTTACAATTTCTTAATACTGTCGATCAGCGAGGAAGTGGAGTATCCTTGAACAAAAGGAATCACTTCAACGCGTCCACCATTTGCTTTTACAAACGGAGCGCCAACGATCTTGTCTTCAGTATAATCGCCTCCCTTTGCAAGTATATCAGGATTAACGAGTTTGATAAGATTTTCAGGGGTGTCTTCATCAAACAGGCATACCGCATCAACACACAACAAAGCTGCCAGCTGGAACGCACGGTCGGTTTGATTATTAAGCGGCCGTTCAGCGCCTTTAAGGCGTTTGACAGAAGCATCGGTGTTCAGCCCTACCACAAGTATGTTGCCCATATCTGCAGCGCGGGCCAGGTAGTCGAGGTGGCCGTGGTGCAGGATATCGAAACAGCCATTGGTGAAAACGATCTTTTTACCGAGGTCACGCCACATGTGTGCATGGCGGGTGATGGTTACCTCATCGGTAAATATCTTATTCTGTATCCACTCGATCTTGTGCATGATGGTGATGTTCGTTTGATCTGTTATAAATAGGCAGAAGTATCAGCGACCCAATACCCAGTATTAAAACTATGCCTGTTTGGGCCAGCCACGACACCCAGCCAAATGCCTTGCCGTCAGCATCATCAATATTATAGAACACCAAGATCTGCGCGATAAGTGCAGGGTAGGCGCCGAGACCACCGGGTGTTACGATCATTCCAATGCTGCCAAATATGAGGACAACCAGAGCAGCCAGCAACGACAGCTCATCGGTTCCCGGCATTGCCCAAAAACCAATCACCACCTGCGACCAGTATAATAGCCAGATACACACGGTGTATACAAGGAACTCGCGGCGTTCTTTCAGCTTGAAAATCGCTGCGATACCGTCTCTCATACCGAGTATGAACTGGCCGATCCTTGAGTGTTTATCGCGTCGAACCAGGAAGATCAGGAACAGGATAATGAAGCCAATGGCAGTGAGCACGCCGAAGAACAATGTCTTTTTGGACGCCAGTTGGGCAAACATGTTTGCGGCATATTCGCCTATTACGCTGGCTTGCAGCACAAACGCTAATATAGTCACAAGGATCAGGCACACGACATCAAAGGCGCGCTCGGCAACGATGGTTCCTACCATTTTATCGGCGGGTACGTGTTCATAACGGGCCAGCACGGTACACTTTGCTACCTCGCCCATACGGGGCAGAAGCAAATTCACCAGGTAGCCTAAGAGAACAGCGAGCGTAATATTAGTAGTTCGCGGGTGAATGTGAAGCGGTTTAAGCAGCAGTTTCCAGCGCAGGGCGCGGAAAAAATGCGAAAAGAAACCAAGTACAAGTACAGGTGCGAGAACCCAGAGCCTTGTTTGTTTGATCGAGTGCATCATGTCGGCCTTGTCTTGCGGAGACATTTGGTCGAACATGCGATAGATGATAAATATACCCAGGCCAAGAAAAATAACGTACTGTACGGCGGTGATCAGTGTCCGTTTCTTCATCCGGGTAAAGATAACGTATTACAGCGTATTATCTTCTTTAGGGAATATTACCGTTGGCTTGTATTGTTTAGCTTCTTCGAAATCCATGCTGGCATAAGAGATCACAATGACAGTGTCGCCAACAGATACTTTGCGCGCTGCAGGGCCGTTGAGGCAGATCATACCCGAACCACGAGTGCCGCGGATAACATAAGTTTCGAGACGTTCGCCGTTATCAATATTCAGTACCTGCACTTTCTCATTTTCGATGAGGTTGGCTGCGTCCATGAGGTTTTCGTCGATAGTGATACTGCCGATATAGTGCAGGTTCGCTTCGGTTACTTTTACCCTATGGATCTTTGATTTCAGTACTTCAATACGCATAGCGGCGCAAAGGTACGAAACCTGTATAAAACATAAACAAAGGCGATATAAAGTAGTTTTATTATCTGATAATGGTCACATTGCCGCTCTGGTGTACTTCCCTGCCGTCAAGCATGACGGCATTCAACAGGTAGCCAACTGCGTCCAGACCCTGCTGCTGACCATCGTAAGTGCCATCCCATCCCTGGTTGATATCATTGGTTTCAAAAATCTTTTGACCCCAGCGATTATACAGCACTAAATGAATTGTTTTTACCGCGCCGCCCCGCACATAAAGTATATCGTTTTTGCCATCGCCGTTAGGGCTGAAACCAGTTGGCACACCGACAGCAGGCTCCGCTATTGCATCAACTGCATGGCATACTTTGGCAGTACATACTTCATTATAAATAGTTAGGCAGACTTTGTATGAGCCGGATTTCAGGTACATATGCTCGGGATCCGCTTCCTCAGATGTACTACCATCGCCAAAATCCCACGTCTGTGCCAGGGCACCTTTTGATTCATTGGTGAAATGCACTGGCTCATTTTCGAGAGGTTTTGAATTGCTGAATGCGGGCCGGAGTAAAGGAGAGGCGATCGTTAGATCCACAACGATGGCAGTGTCCCCCCTGAATACGCCATAAACTCCTGTTTCAAACATTGACACTTCCTCCAAAATATAAGGGGTGTCACATGCTACTACTACAGTATCTTTTAGCGGAAGCCCCTCGCGCGCGCAATCCCATTTGTATTTTGCAAACAAAATATCTTCTTTCCCATTAGCAGCTATCTTCTTTTCGTTTTG
The DNA here is from genome assembly GCF_029269745.1 of Polluticoccus soli. Lineage (NCBI taxonomy): Bacteria > Pseudomonadati > Bacteroidota > Chitinophagia > Chitinophagales > Chitinophagaceae > Polluticoccus > Polluticoccus soli. The sequence continues at coordinate 2,064,075 of NZ_JARJHT010000001.1, forward strand.
GGAAATGTCAAAATCGGCGTCGTTGGAATATCCGCCGGTTAAGTAAAGGTCGCCAACTGGTGAAATGAGTACATCCCTGCCGACATCGTTGTCCGAAGAGCCGATGGTTAAATGGCATTTATAATTTCCGGCTGAGTCGTATTTTACAAGGTACAGATCCATTAAACCTTTTGAGTTGACCTCTACGGGAGAGGCATTAGGATTAAGATCTAAGGGGCCGCTGAAAAAGCCTGTGTTATAGATGTATTCTCCGGATACGCGTAGAGACCAGCTCATATCCATGCCTACACTACCCATGACCTTACCCCAAATATAATTGCCGTTAAGATCGTATTTGGCAATGAAAATATTTGGATTGCCGTTGCTATTCGCCAAGGTCTGGATTCCGGCGGTGGTTCGCGGGTCAAAATCAACTGTATCACCATACACATTGCCGCAAACGTATAGGTGGCCAGACTTGTCCAGCTTAATATCCAGGGCATCGTCCGTAGACTCGGACTGTATGTTGATAGCCCACAGATAGTTACCATCCTTGTCGTATTTGGCTACCAGTGCATCGTATTTCCCGCTTGCAGACAGGGTTGCAGCATTAGCTGGAGAAGGATCAAAGTCATTATTGACACCCTGAAAAACACCTGCTACATATAGATTTGATTGAGCATCTATCGCGATCGCCCGTATGAGATTATCGGTCATGGTAATGCCGGGCTTGCCAAAGGTATGCGCCCATTGATACTGACCGTTGGTAGTATATTTAGCCAGGAATGCCGTGCCATCATTCACTGAATTAAACGTTGCGGTTGCAGAAGGCGAAGGATCAAAATCGACCAGGTTTTTGAACTGGCCGCCTATGTACACATTTCCCTCAGCATCAAGCGCTACCGATTCCACTTCTTCGCCATAATCGCTTTGTATAGGTACCACCCAATAAAACGCACCAGCTGACGAATACTTAGCTACAAAACCATCGCCGCCATATTCATCTGTAGTGGTGCCCGTATATCCCAGGCAAGGGACCTCGGCCGTGTCTGATGATGGGTCAAAGTCCATTTTGTCTTTAAAGTATCCGGCTATATAAATATCGTTGTTGGGCGCTATGGTCATATCCAATACGCCGTCAGCCTGTTCGCTGCCTATCGAAAAAGCCCAGTTCAATTTGCCGGTCTGAGTATAAGATGCAAGAAAAATATCGCGGCTGTGATCATTGCTGATTAGTTCGTAGGCAGAAGGGCCTGGGTCCAGATCGATAGTATCATGAAAGTACCCCGCCAGGATTATATTGCCATTGGGAGCGAGACGTATCAGCCGGCCTTCATCGTTTTGAGAACCGCCTGTATGAAGAAGCGATACCGGGCTTTGCGCAAATACGATCGCGGGCATGAAAAAAAGAAGCAGCAACAAGAGTTTGCCTCTAAGGGTCGCATAGAACATAATGGTAGTGTATAGGTTGAGTACTAAAGTTATATAGAAAACAGCACATCTAAAAGAGATTAGCTTACCCTGAATGGGGCTAGCTTAGTATCCGAGACCCTGTTTGAGTTTATTTAAAAAGCAGGTAACATTGTAAAAGCCAGTTTCGTGGTACAGCGTTTGTGTGAAGTCTTGGAGGCTAGACAATGATCATTTAACCATCAAACTAAAACAACAAAAATCTGCAACATGGGACAACACTCGATCTACCTGATGTTCAACGGTAACTGTGAAGAAGCATTGAATTTTTACAAAGACAAGCTAAATGGCAACATTGAATTTGTGCAACGTTATGGCGAAGCACCTATTGACACGCCGGAAGAGCAAAAAGCAAAGATCATGCATGCTTCGTTGGACCTGCAGGGGTTCAAAATAATGGCATCAGACAGTGATGGTAAGCGCAATGTAAGTTTCGGTGACAATTTTTCTATCGCCTTGAACTTCAAATCGGACGGTGATATAGAACGTGCGTTTGATGCGCTGCAAACAGGAGGGCAGGTGACTATGGCACTGCAGGATACCTTCTGGGGGGCCAAGTTTGGCATGTGTACCGATAAGTTCGGTATCAACTGGATGTTCAACTATGATAAGAGCCCACAGAAATAAAGCCTGAACACAGATCGATCATGATATAAAAAAGGAAAAGGATCACGTTAGTGATCCTTTTCTATTCAGTAGTATCTGAGATCCAGATTATTCGCCTACCACTTCAAATTCCATTTCAACTACATTGTCTTTACCGAAGTCGATAGAAGCTTTGTGTGTACCAACTTCTTTTACTTCGTCAAGCAGTTGAATGCGACGACGGTCGATATCATATCCTTTTTGTTCGCGGATAGCGCGAGCCAGTTGGATAGAAGTAACCGAACCGAAGATCTTGCCGCTGGTACCGATCTTAGCGCCCAGTTTTACAGGAGATGCTTTCAGCACTTCTGTTACTTTAGCTATTTCAGCCATCAGCTTTTGCTCACGCTTTTCTTTTTGCTTACGGCGTTCTTCCAGGATCTTCATGTTAGAACCGCTAGCTTCGATAGCGTATTTCTGAGGTATCAGGTAATTGCGGGCATATCCCGGCCTTACTTCTACCAGTTCATGGGCACCGCCCAGGTTATCTACGTCTTTTATAAGAATTACTTGCATGACTATTTTACTTTAAAAGGTCAGTAACATAAGGTAACAGAGCCATTTGGCGTGCCTTCTTAACAGCCTGGGCTACTTTGCGCTGGAATTTCAGCGAGTTGCCGGTAATACGGCGAGGCAGCATCTTACCTTGTTCGTTCAGAAATTTTTTCAGGAATTCCGCGTCTTTATAGTCAACATACCTGATCCCCATTTTCTTGAAGCGGCAGTATTTTTTCTGGCGCTTCTCTACGCGTGTAGAGGTCAGAAACTTAATATCGTTTTGTTTAGCCATTGTTCAGATTTTTTAAAGGATTAAGCAGTAGTCGCTTCAGCGAGTTTGTTGCGTTTTTTAGCGTTGTATTCCACTGCATATTTGTCAAGACGGGTAACCATTTGACGCATAACGTTCTCGTCGCGGTTCATTTGGATCTCCAGCTTGGCGTTTACATCCGTTGTAGCCTGGTAAGAAAGTAACCAGTACAAACCTGTGGTCTTTTTTGCAATTGGGTAAGCCAGTGAACGAAGGCCCCATGCATCCTGGTGAACGATTTTGCCACCATTCTCTGTGATGAAGTCTGCAAACTTCTTCTGAGCTCCTTTGAAGTCATCTTCAGCCAGAACCGGCGTAAAGATCACCATCAGCTCGTAATTCTGAAGGTTGTTGTTTGTTGCCATAAAAAATTATGTTGTTAATAAATGATCCCATCAGCCCGGCAGCAACGCTGGACATCCCGCGGAACGGAATGGCCGGACATATTTTGGGACGGCAAAGGTAGTGGATTTATCTAAAACAGACAAATCATTGTGCGGAAAACTATAATATATGGCTGAGGGCTATATATTATTATAAGTAAGCAGCCTATTCTAGCCTCAAAATTACTGATTTTCAGCCGTTTAACTGGGTTGTCGGCCAATCTGTATTAAGGCTTATCTTCACCCAAAGCAAAAGAATGGAACAGTATAAACAAGGAGATATTGTCTGGACAGACCTTACGGTGCCCAATGCCAAACAGGTGAGAGATTTTTATAAAGCGGTGACCGGGTGGGAGGTCCAGCCGTTGAGCATGGGAGAATATGATGACTATGTAATGAAAACGGCAGAGGGCACGGCAGTGGCCGGGGTATGCCATACAAGAGGCAGCAACACGAATATGCCACCTCAATGGATGGTATACGTGGCCGTGGAAGACGTAGCGGGTGCTGCAAAACAATGCACCGAGATGGGAGGCAAGGTGCTGGATGGCCCACGGAAGATGGGCGACAAAGACTTTGCCTGTATTCAAGACCCGGCAGGCGCGGTGTTGGCTCTTATATCGATCTAAGAAATATTGCGGAACTATGGCCGTTGCCAGCCAACGGCTATAATTCGTTTTAAGTCTATAACCATATGCCCCTACAGAAAGAGATACCCATCCACGATTTTTCGCGGGATACGAAAGACAGCGTACCCTTCAGGTTTGTGCAGTTGGGGGCACTGACTGAATATGACTATTCCCGGCCGCACCGCCATAATTACTACGAGATCTTTTTCTTCAATAAAGGCGGCGGCGAGCACCTTATTGATTTCAAGAAATATCCCATCAGGGACAACGGTATTCACTTCATATCACCCGGGCAGGTGCATTGCCTGCGTCGCGAAGAGGGTTCGCATGGGTCTATTATCCTGTTCTCCCGCGATTTTTTTCATTTTGGGTCTGAGGGCTCAAACACGCTTTATAACTTCCCTTTCCTCAACAGTGGCGCATATCCTGTATTGGATGCAGCTACAGAAGAATTTGCCGAGTTTCTTCCTTTACTCTTGCAGATGCAGAATGAGAGCCTGAAAGGGGTAGATGTGTTTGCGGAGATATTGCGTTCTTATCTGAATATTGTGCTGCTAAAAAGTTTGCAGCTGTTCAACGGGCGTTATCCTGATCATCAAATGAAGCAAGGAACTGTCTTCAATAAATTTCGCGAGCTGGTGGAGAAGGAATACCGTGGCAACCGTCAACCGGCATACTATGCATCTCAGCTGAACATTACGGAGAAGAAGCTGAACGAAGTGTGTAAAGAGAACAGTGGCGAGAATGTAAGCGACTACATAAAAGATCGCGTGTTGCTGGAGGCCAAGCGATTGTTGCACAACACTGACCACAACATCAAAGAGATCGCCTATTTCCTTGGGTTTGAAGATCCCTCTTATTTCAACCGCTTCTTTCGTGTGAATACGGGTGTGACCGCTGGTGATTTTCGTAAAGAAGGAAATTAGTGCCATAAAACAGGCGTTTTGTCCATTGATAACTGCGTTATTATGATGGAGCTTTGGGTAAACAAACCCCAGGCGTATGAAAAAACTATACTTGTTCCTATCCGTCCTGATACTATCAGCGAGCCCTGCCAAAGCACAGTGGCAACTGATGGATTCAATTGATGCAGGCAATTTCGTCAACATCCATTTTTTTGATGCACACAAGGGGATCATCTCAGGAGAGATGGATGGCCGGTTTTTGTTAACGAACAACGGCGGACTTTCGTGGGACACTATCAAGGTTCCCTTCCTGGATATGTACACCGACTTTCTAACCGATATGCAGTTTGTAACCGATGATATTGGTTTTGTGTGTGGTGGCTCAGGCTTTTCAATGATACCTAATATCTTGATGACAACGAAGGACGGAGGTCATACGTGGGACTCGGTAACAGTTACGAATGCCCCCGTATATGAGTTTACTGGCGTAGACTTTAAACAGACCACAAATGATGTTGAAGGAGTGGTTGTTAGTTACAGCAATATATTCCACGTTACAGATACCGGTAGAACATTTCAAAGTATGGTGAAGCCGACGTTTAATTTCACCATCACCGATGCAGTGTTTACAGGCGGTAGCAGGGTGTTGTTGCTTGGATATGATTTTGCTTCAAAAACTCATCGTATCTATTCAACCGATGATTGGGGCATAAACTGGGACTTGAGGTACCAGGATACCCTGGCTGTGACTTCTATCGGTTTCGCAAGCGTATATGGATTGGCCGGCTGCGGCAAGGGCACTATTCTAAAGAGTTCCGATGGAGGCAATAACTGGGCAAAACAAAAGATCGCACCCGATACGATCACATTTAACAAGGTGAAGTTTGGCAATAATGGTTTTGCTTACTTGCTAGGGTATAAGACAATCGGAAATGGCGGAGGCTATATATACGGTTCGGAGAACTTCGGGCAAAGCTGGCATTCGGTGCAGGTGGATCCACAATTCTGGTTGTCCGACCTTGCAATGCCTACAATAGCGACGGGCTATGTTATTTCGAACAGGAAATTGTACAAAACAACAACAGGCGGTGGTCTTGGACTTAGTGTGGCGGATGTCGACGGGCTGGCAGATGGAATAAATGTTTATCCTAATCCCGCAAGTAAGGTAGTGCACATTGAGGTGCCGCTATCAATGCGTCTGGTGTCTCTTGCCGTGTACGATGCTACTGGCAAATTGGTAAAAAGCAATAGTGAGAACACACACGAACTGGATCTTTCTCATTTATCGCGCGGTACTTATTTATTGGAAATAAACACTGGGCAAGGGGTGTATAAGAGGAAGCTGCTTCTGCAGTGATCATAGGTAAGTAAAACCCCGCTGGAGAGCGGGGTTTGTTTTATTCAACACATCCTATGCTATTGCTTAACTACTGTCTTTGTTTCGAGTACTATACCTGTATTGTTGTGTACAGAGAGCAGGTAAGTACCGGCAGGTAATTGGTCTATTTGTACGGACATTGATGAGCCGTTTACGGGCTGATTCGTTTGATATACTTGCTGGCCCATCATATTTGTCAGCGATATTTTTGCATCATGTAACGGTTGTGCCCATTCCAGGTTGATGATATTCGTTGCTGGGTTGGGATATAAGGACAGTGTACTTGTCTTTTCTTTTGTATCTCCGATATGCAGGTCGTTGTACTGCTCATAAAATACGTTGACGTTGCCCACTTCAAAAGGAGTTCCGCCAAAGTCTATGCTGATAACACCATTGGAAGGATGGCCCATGGCTGTGTACGCCCACTCAATTACAGCGTTGTCCTCCCATGTGCTTGTCTGCGCGTCCCATTGTTTCATGTCCTGGATCATTACGCGATCGCCGGCGGCATTTAGCGTACGCAGCTCGCGGGTTGTATACTCCCAGCTGCTGGTGGTTGTGTTCCAGAACCAGTTTTCTGTAAAATGATATACGTGGTGGTTGTTGTAGGCAAACGTGTCGAACGAGTTGTCTACCCAGGAAGACGTTGTTTGATCGTATTGCTGGCCATAATTTGTGGTCAGGTTGTTGAGTGCGTCATAGGTGTGCTTTTCAAGGTATTGCGGTATCCAGCTACCCGATTGGCGTTGGAAAAGCGCAATTTCAACCTGGTTGCCGTTACCATCCAGTGAATATTCGGTCCTGTTCATAAAATCGGCCGATGAGTAGACGTAAATGCTATCAGCAATAAGCTGGTTTTGGCCGTTATACCCATAATGTTTGCGCGTAAGCGTATCCCAGGCGTTAGTAGAATTATTCCAGCCAAGTACATATTCGATCGACAAGTTGCCATTAGCATCGTAAAATGCTCTCCTGTCCCTGAAATTTTCTGGTTGGGGCGTAAAGTCAGGCCTCAGTTCGGTGCGTGTAAGACGTTTGTTGGCATTGTCGTAAGTGCTTTTGAGTATGTGGTCTAATTGAAAACCCGATCCGAAATCAACAAAGTAGGTTGCAGAATCAAACTGGATGGTTTCATCGTCCAGGAACATGCTGTTAGGATTGAACTGAAAGCCTCTTGCATTGGAATATTTGAAGTTAGAGGAATCCTGTATGTTCATAGAGCTTCCGTCAAATACGTATACTGAATAGCCTGAGATCCGTTCATGTGCAGCAGTGGTCTTGTGCGCTGTGGTCAGTTGTTTGGTCAATGCGTGGCGCACATAAGGGCTGTAATGTTTGCCCGGTGCATTATACTTATAAGCTTGCTGTGCCTGGACGCCAAGAGCCAGTGTCATTAAGGGTACAAATAGTACTGGTAGTTTCATGTAGAATTGATTTTAGTTATTAAACGAGAATAGACGGGTATACCCCTATGCCTCGTTAAGTAAATCGACGCAGCAGGAAATAAGTTACAATTGGATGATAAATTCTTTTAGAGGTTCTTGAGCAGCTGTTTGGAACGTGCTATGAATGCCTTGGATGGTTCGTGCGAAAGTTCGTCCTCTATAATAGTGCGTAGCTCCTGTTTGATATCGGGGTAGGTTTTGGCGAGGTTGGCCAGCACAGTCATGGCGAAAACACGCACTGCTATGGTTTCTTTCAGGTCGCCCAGCAGGTCAAAGCAAGCATTCATTATATCGCCGTGCAACTCTTCGGGGATCTCGATGAACTGCAGGATGCGAACTACATTTCGTTTTACAGCCACATGCACACCCGGCTCGCTCATTTTTTTTACCATGGCCGGAAGGTAGGGTAGGGCAAGCTCATGGTGTTTTTCGGCCACTACGCTAAGCACCCAGGCTGCACGCTGAACCACACGGTATTCATCATTCAGGAATAAATGCATGAATTCTTTGAACCGGTCCGGGTTGTTGCCGATCCATTTGGCAATTTTTTCGGACTGAACACGTGAATGTTCTTTTAATATTTCGGCGCGGAGGTCCATAAAACGCTCAAATTTAAGCTCAAATATGAACCTGTAACATGTGAATATTTTTAAGGCAAATTTTGTTTCAGTATCTGCCCGAGGCCTTTTACATTCGCAGTCCGCAAGAAAACGAGAAGTCATGACAGAATATGCAGCAGGCGTAGCCTCCAAACTGAATATAAGGGAACAACAAGTAGCCACGGTACTGGAATTATTGAACGAAGGTGCAACGATACCATTCATTGCCCGTTACCGTAAGGATAAGACTGGTGCGCTGGATGAGGTGCAGATACAATCTATCCAGGACGAAGCCAAATTCCAGAAAGAATACAGTGAGCGTAAAGCTTTTATAGAAAAGACGATAACAGAGCAAGGCAAGATGACCGAAGCGCTACAAGCCAAACTGGACGCAGCCATTACCATCGCCGAGCTGGAAGATATATACCTGCCTTACAAACCTAAACGCAAAACCAAAGCACAAACAGCGCGTGAGAACGGACTAGAGCCGTTGGCTACCATGATACTGGAGCAGGGCAATATTGTGCCGCTCACGGAAGCTGCCGGGTTCATTACCGAGAATGTGAAGTCGGCAGAAGATGCGCTGCAAGGTGCGCGCGATATCATAGCCGAACTGGTGAACGAAGACGCACAAGTACGTGCTAAGTCGCGTAAGCTGTTCGAAGATACGGCTACCGTACAAAGCAAAGTGCTGAGCGATAAAGAAACCGAAGGTGTTAAGTACAAAGACTACTACGACTTCTCTGAGCCGGTGTCGAAAATACCATCGCACCGTATGCTGGCCATTATGCGTGGCTTTATGGAAGGAGTTCTGCGTATGACCATAGCTCCCAGTGAAGAAGAGGCGCTGGCCATGATCGAACGCCTGTATGTGAAATCGGGTAACGAAGCTGGCGAGCAAGTGAAGAAAGCAGTGAAAGATGCATACCGTCGTTTATTGCAGCCAAGCCTGGAAAGCGAATTCCGCATGGCGCTGAAGACAAAAGCTGATGAAGAAGCGATCAATGTATTTGCTGAGAACCTGAGGCAGCTCTTGTTAAGCTCGCCACTGGGCAGTAAGCGCATACTGGCTTTGGATCCCGGTTACCGCACCGGCTGCAAAACAGTATGCCTGGATGATAAAGGAACATTGAAGAAAACAGATCTGATTTATATACACGAGCCAGGCAAGTTGATGAGTGCAGAACAAACCATCCGCAACCTGGTGAAGCAATATGATATACAAACGATAGCGATTGGCGACGGCACAGCAGGACGCGAAACAGAACAGTTCATCAAGAAACTTGATCTGGGACTACCGATATTTTTAGTGAACGAGGATGGCGCGTCTATATACTCTGCATCAGAGATCGCAAGGCAAGAGTTCCCCGACCAGGATGTGACTGTGCGTGGTGCAGTAAGCATTGGCCGCAGGCTGATGGATCCGCTAGCGGAACTGGTGAAGATCGATCCTAAAAGCATTGGTGTTGGCCAGTACCAGCACGACGTAAACCAGGTGCGCCTGAAAGAACGTCTCGATCAAACCGTGGTAAGCTGTGTGAACGCTGTGGGTGTAAACCTGAATACAGCCAGCAAGCACCTGCTGAGCTATGTGAGTGGTATCGGTCCTTCTATTGCCGAAAATATTGTGAACTATCGCACAGAGATAGGCGGTTTCGAATCGCGCAAGCAATTGCTGAAAGTACCCCGCTTAGGTAATAAAGCATTTGAGCAATGCGCTGGATTCTTGCGCATCAAAGAAGGAGAAAACGTGTTGGATGCAAGTGCTGTGCACCCTGAAGCTTATGACGTAGTAGCGAAGATGGCGAAAGATCTTGGCGTAGAAGTAAAAGCGCTGATTGGTAACGACAGTATGGTTAACTCGATCAATGTAAAGAACTATACGACTGAAACCGTAGGTGAGCATACCGTACGTGATATCCTGAACGAGTTGAAGAAACCAGGTCTTGACCCACGTAGTGAAGCACAACAATTTGAATTCGCGAACATCTACAGCCTTGAAGATGTACATGTCGGTATGATCGTTCCGGGTGTAGTGACCAACCTCACGCGATTTGGTGCCTTTATTGATATTGGTGTTAAACAAGATGGTCTTGTACACGTGTCGGAGATATCGCACACCTACATCACCGATCCTAACGAAGCGCTGAAGCTAAACCAAAAGGTGACAGTGAAAGTGCTGGAAGTTGACTTAGGTCGTAAACGTATCGCACTTTCTATCAAACAAACGCAGGATGCACCTGCACGTAAAGAACGCGGCGGTGGCCAGCCTCGACGCGATTTCAACAAACCGAAAGAAAAAGACCTTTCGGAAATGGGTATAAATGATGCTCTGAGTTTGCTGAAGAAGAAGTTTGGAAAATAAAAAATGGCCGGTGTTTAACCGGCCATTTTCATTTATACATAGCTTAGCCACCATTTCCTGTGAGTGGCTTTTACATTCATAAACCAGCGGCAAGGCAGGTATAATATTGCAACGGTCAATAACCAATAGGCATATACCCAGGGCAGCGAAAAGCCCCAGCCCGGTTTAGGGTCGAAGAGGTGTTCATTACTCATAAAATCGGCGATAGGTACATTCATTAATAAGGCAACTACGATGGCCATGGCATGTATCAGGTAGATATGCAGGATGTAGTAGAACATCGGCACTCTACCATATACGGTAAAGAATCGGCCCGCACTGTTGCGCATTTTCTCCAGAACAGGAAGGGCCATGATAGCCGGCCCTATAGTCATTAACAGGTATAGCAACGATGGTGGATACTTGGTGCAGTTGATGAATGACAGAAACGTATGCCACGCAGTGGGTTGACTCGCCCATGGAGTGGGGTCCCCGTAAATATTGATATAACGAATAAGGATAAAGGCTACGATAGCACTTAGGCCAATACCATATAACCACTTGTTACGTGCGTTCTCTTCCTTGCGGAATATGGTTCCAAAACAATAACCTGTAGCCATTACGCCGATCCATGGAATAAGAGGGTAAATTACCATCACGTTTAAGCCGCCAATTCGCGTAAGGTCAGACTCATGGAGTAGGTTCCACCATATCGCATCATCACCAAAACGACTGGCGTGTATAGGATCAAGCAAATTATGACCTGTGATCATTGCTAAACCTATTGTGAGTATGGCAGGCATAGGCAACCAGATAAGTCCTGCGAGAAATATCATGCTCCATCCAATGGCCCAGATAACTTGCACGAACACCTGCGTGTAATCGACATTGAATTGCCAGCCAAACCGTACGACTGTCATTTCCAAAATAATGAGCCAGATGCCGCGGGTTATTAAGAATCTCGACGTAACTCCTTTTGTGGGGCATTTACGTAACGAAAGGTAAGCGCTGGTTCCCGCGAGGAAGACAAAAACCGGTGCGCAGAAATGCGTGATCCACCTGGTAAAGAACATGGCAGTGCCGGCATATTGCAGATCGGTTGGGTTATGGTGGAAGTCAGAAAAGAAGTCGCGGGTATGATCAAGTGCCATTATGACCATGACGATACCCCTCAGGATATCGATGGAGATAATGCGTTTGTGGTGTGTGGCCGACATAGATGACAGATTCAGGATAAAAGTAATTCAATCTGTTTTCGTGCGCAAAATTACCCGGACTGTGGCAGAAACATGATCAACATCACCAGTTGCGGGAACACCGGCATGTTCGCCATCATCGTTTATGGCAGCGCAACAAAGTAGATTTGTGGTTAGAATTTGAGCAGTATGGCTTCGCAATCCCCCGAACGGTTTGAGCTGATAAAGCTGGCCGAAAAACTAAATAAAGACTATTACCCGCTGACTGAACTGTTGTGTAAGAATGCAAAAGTGCAGGCTGAGTGGTTGAAGGAGAATAATGCTGGCACTGTACCCTTTCTTCAATTCTGTAATGATCTCAGTGAAAAGATCGCACACCACGTGTCTATGAGCAGATCTGTTATAGAGGTATGCAGAGAACAGCAGCGGGACGGGGTCTTCTTTAGCAGCAATGCTTTCATGCAGTCAAGAGAATCAATCGCCAGGGTATTTGCTGATATAAGACGCGAAGGAAAGGAAAAGACACCTGTAGAATGGGAAGAAATGCACGACAACCTTGAAATGAAGCTAAACGTCTTGAATAACCTGCTGGTAGAATTGTTCCGCATCGAGGACAAAGACCTGATACCCCTGTTGGAAAAGAATCTTTCACTCAACTAGACAAAACAAAAAAAGCCGCGCAATTTGCGCGGCTTTTTTATAAAAAACTTTATTAGTTCTTCAAGTCAAATGTAATAGTCGCGCCTGGAACTTGAGAGAGAGGTGCTACAATACGCTGGGCAACTTTGTTGTCCTTGGCAATGTAATAAGTAGCGATTTCGTTAGGTTCGTCAACGCTTGCCACTTCGCATTTAAAACAAGGCTTGCCATTTACTGTTTCTGTGCCTACAACAGCAACTCTGTTCAGTTTTGCTTTGCCATCCTGTCCGGCAATATAGATACCAGCTTCGTAACCCTCTTTCAACGGCAGGCGTGCCAGTACCATGTCGTTACCACCACCGTCGTGTATGTAAGCTCCGTCCACAGTTTCTGTATTGCTTTTACCAGCCATAGTTGTGGTTACTTTGTTGCCATCGTAAGCGTAAGTGGCTTCCTGACCAGGACCGGCGCTTGCTTTGCGGCTAAGCGGTTTCAATGTCCATTTAGTGTAAACGGCTTCGTCGCTTTGTTCGCCTTGTGGTGTTTTTACAGCGTCTTTGACTATCCAGTTGCCGTTTTCTTCTTTTACGGTACGTACCATGGTCATTGGTATTTTCTGACCGCCCATATCCAATACGATGTCGTAAGTATAAGTGCCTGCAGTAAGATCAGAAGATGGTTTAGGCATTTCTTTCAGCGCAGCGACCTGTAGCTTTTTGGTTAGCGTCAAGCTCTTTGGATCGACAGTTATTTCCTGCAGTTTAGCTGCCAGCTCAGGCTTCATTTCTTCCTGGTAGCGTGCTTTCAGAATTTTGCCCAGGAATACTTCGGCGCGACCAAGAGAAGCCATGTTGTTCACTGGTTTGTGGAAGCCGTGGCCTTCGTCCGGAGCGCAGATGTATTCAACTGTGCGGTTCAGATCGCGGAGGGCAATTACTATTTGATCACTTTCTGCTTTTTTAACACGAGGATCGTTCGCGCCTTGTATGATCATCAGCGGAGCGGTGATCCTTGCTGCAGAGTTGAGCGGAGATTGTTTTTCCAGCAGTGCTTTTCCTTCAGGAGTTGCAGGATCGCCCATTCGCTCTGTGAAGATCTTCCGACCGGCTTCCCAATACGGAGGAATTGAGTTCAGCAGTGTGATCAGGTTGCTTGGGCCAACAATGTCAACACCGGCAGCATATACATCTGGTGTGAACGCAAGACCAGCCAGCGTAGCATAACCACCGTAGCTGCCACCCATGATAGCAACACGCTTAGGATCAGCAATGCCTTTGCTTACCAGGTGTTTTACACCCCAGGTAATATCGTCCTGCATCAGCATGCCCCATTGTTTGTTGCCCGCGTTGATGAATTTCTTACCATAACCAGTGCTACCACGGAAGTTCATTTGCAGTACAGCATAGCCGCGGTTGGCCAACCACTGTATCCAGCCACTAAATCCCCAGTAGTCGCGAGCCCAGGGGCCGCCATGAGGCAGTACGATCAGTGGAAGGTTCTTGGGATCAACACCTTTTGGAACTGTCAGGTAAGCAGGTATTTCGAGACCATCACTGCTCTTGTATGTGATCGCCTCCATTTTAGCAAAGTTCTTCTCGTAAGGTTTCAGCTTAGGACGAGGAGTGTATTGGAAAATGAGCTCTTGTTTTTTCCTGTCGTAGAAATAAACTTCAGGCAGTTTGTCATCGCTCCATACAGACACCAGGTATTTATCTTCTTCGTTGGTAGAGCTTTGGAAATTCACCTCCATGCCGGGGAATTTGCCCTTTACGAAGTTGAAATCTTTTTCCATTGCCTTGTCCTTGAAATAATATTTGGTTTTGGCAGCGGTATAAGTAGTATAGATGATGTCGCGGGTTTTATCGCTGAATGCGACATTGCCGAGGTCAACTTTGTTGTTGGGGTCTTTTTCTACATCAGTGAGCTTCAATGTCTGCATATCCATTACCATCAGCTTGGTAAGGTCCTGGTTGGCGCCTTTGTTTGTCTCGATGTAGATGTTCTTATTGTCGGTTGTGAACGACAGAGGTCCACAGCTTTCCAGCGTACCGCAATCGTAGATCTTAGTATAAGTTCCGTCTGTGTTCCTTTTTAGTATCTCAGTTGTGCCGTCTTCAGGAGTGCGGGTAGCCAGGCGAACATTCTCGTCCCAGTCAAACACCCAACCTGTCAACCTGTCTTTGTTGGTTTCCAGAAGGGTGAGTTTACCCGTGTTGATCTCAAGCTTGTACAGGTCATGCCAGCTGGCATCGCGGTCGTTCAGGCCAACCCAAAGCACATCCGGATTTTTACGGCTTACTGCAAAGATGTAGGCTTTTACCTTGTCGTTTGGAGTCAGGTTGCGGGCGGTAGGTACGCCGGTTGCAGGGTCTGCCGCGTCGAGCGGATTAACTGCATAAATATTGTCGTTCTCATCGCCACCTTTTGCCTGTGCGAACAGGATGTACTTGCCGTCGTGCGTCCAGAAATAGCCGCTCATTGGCTCTTTGCTGGCGGTCAGTGGACGAGCCTTTTCAAACGGTTCATCAAATCTTTTTACCCAGATGTTCAGGATGCCGTTGTTGGCCTTCAGGAAGGAAACCATCTTTCCGTCGGGGCTTAGCTGGCTACCGGCGATCTCCGGGTTGTCGAAAAATAGTTCCCTGTCTATCAGGGGGATTTGCTCTTTGGACGTATTCGTCTGAGCAGTGGCAATGCATGCTTGCATGGCAATAGCGGCAACAAGGCTCGCTTTTCTCAATAAGTGGTGGTTCATAACAAGGAAATTAAAAGGTGATCGTTTCTATTTATCGTCATTTCGGGCAAAATGTTACAGAAATATTGATGGGATATACAAATTATTAAAAAAAGTCTTGAGATGAAAGTTTTTTTAATTAAATAATTGGTTTAATGTGTCATGGAATGTTGCCAATACTTATGATTTAGCCTTTTTATCTATGGGTAGTAGATTGAATATTACTGCTGGGGTGGTATATTTGGGGACACAAAAAATTACTGAAAATGAAAAGGTGTACCCTGGTCCTGGTGTTGCTTGTAACCGTTTTGAAAACACAAGCCTTCGATCCTATTTATCAATGGATGCTGATCACAAAAGATTATTCCTACCTGAACAATGCGCTGGATGAAACTGCAAAGCTTCCGGCCGGCAATGGTATCAATGATATGGTAGAAGATAAAAATGGCCTTGTATGGCTGGGTATCGATCATGCAGGTGTGCGCACCTTTGATGGTAAAAAGATAAAAGACCCAAAATATCCTAACGACTGTTTCGTTGCCAAGGGTATTGTTTTATCGATTGCGTGCGATAGCAAAAACAATATCTGGATCGGTACGTCTCTTGGTCTTGTTAAATACGACGGCACGAATTGGACCGATATAGATGAGAGTGTCACCGGTATTCGTGCAGTGACGGATATCGTTGTTACAGCTACCGACAAGATCTACATCACCGGCATGGTGAAAAATGAAGACGAATTCATTGGAGGTGGTGCTGCTTTCTTTAACGGTGAAAACTGGACTACCTACAATAAATCAAACTCTGCTATTCCTGACAACATTCTCGAAGACCTCACTATGGACAACAATGGCCACCTGTGGGCGATAATTGGTGACCATAAACAAGGTGTGGTAAAATTCGATGGAAAGAACTGGAAAGTCTTCAATAACGCCAGCTCTGAATTTCCTGCTGCAGAAGTACACGCTATTGCTACCAACAAAAGCGGCAAAATATGGTTTGCTACCCCCAAAGGTATAGCCGAGTATGACGGTTCAAAATGGAGCATGCGTGGGTTTACCAACGGTTTTTCTCCAAGGATGCTGGAATACACTTCAGGCGATGGTTCGCTGGATGTGATTTCTCTGAATGTTGAAGATAACGGAACGGTATGGCTGGGTACACGCGATAAAGGCGTTTTCTACATGAAGAACGACCGCATGCGCGCTATCACGCAGGCAAATTCTCCGCTTGTGCAAAATGCGGTAATGAAAATTGCGATCGATAAAAACAACAGGAAGTGGTTTGTTACCGGATATAAAAATGTTGAATGGGCAAAATCCTATCCCAGGAATAAAATGAGCATGAACAATACTACCTATACATATGGTGCAGGTGGTATCACCGTATTTAAAGAATACAACAAGATCGACGATCCTAAATGGCTGGTATACGATAATACAAGTGCTGACCTGAAACTGGGTACTACATTCTCTATAGATGAAATGAATGATGGTACAGTACTGATGCCCAACACAGGTGATGGCCTGGTGATGTACAAAGACGGCAAGTTTACTACATACACGCATTCGAATCCAATGCAGAGCGCGTTCGATAAGATGTTTGTGGCTCCCGATGGAAAGATCTATTTGAATGCTAGTGTTGGTGGCGTGAAGGTATTTGAAAATGGCAAAGTGAACGACTTTGCTAAATGGCCTAACATGGGTGGCGTTACAGGCATGGCTTACGACAATACCGGCGCTTTTTGGGTATCAGGCACAGGTGGTATTTCTAAACGCACAGGCGATGAATGGCAAACCTTCGATAAAAAACATGGTGATCTGCCTACGGTTATCTTCTATTCTATATTGAAAGACAGCAAAGGCACATTGTGGGCAGGTTCGGCAAAAGGCTTGATGAAATTTGATGGTGCGAACTGGCAGGTGTTGTCTAAAAAAGAGATTGAGTTCCCTTCTGATGATATCACAGTAGTAACCGAAGCAAAGGATGGCAAGATATGGCTGGGTACAAAAGCAGGTATCTCGATCTTCGATGGTACTAATTGGACACACATCTCTAAGATAGAGTCACCTAAGGTGTCGAAATTCACCGTGAACTCTATTTCGTTCGATAAGAACGGTGTTGCATACATCGCTACTGAAAATGATGGTCTGCTGCGCTATGATGGTACAAGCTGGACGCAACTGGATAGGAAGAACACCGCAACGATCTTTGATAAAGTAACTGCGGTAAAAGCTGCGTCAAATGGTAAAATATATATAGCCACGGAAACTTCGATGTTTAATGACAGCGACTTTAGCTTGCCTTCTCAAACACCTTCTGCCCAAATCGAGCAGGGTATCAAAAAGAAAATAAAAGAAGCAGAACCTAAGCATGTTTTTGCCATTTTTGAAATATAACCCGTAACGTCAAAACAAAAATTTATGAAGCGTTTTTTATTACCTGTAGTGATGCTGGTCTCGTCGGTTGCAATGGCACAGGATGTTGATGTAGAGAAAAGCACAGGCCTGGTAAAAGTAGATGACCAGGAAGCTTTTTACCTGACGCCTAAGAACAAGTCCATGATGGAAAGTGATTTTTCACTCGAAAATCTGCAACATGAAGAGTTGGCTTACTTGAAGCTTGTAAAAGGTGAAAAATATAATTCTGGTGGCGGTACCAGCACAACGATCAATTACCAGATGGTGTTTACCAAAACCGGTAACCAGTGCATGCTCACCGGGTTTGGCATGCTGAGCATCATTAAGCCACTGGCAAAACGAATAGCAGGTGCCAATCTCGTAAAAGATGGAAAGGTCAGCGAAGCTGAGGAAAGAAAATTTATCCTGTTGAACAACGGTACTTTTCTAAAACCAATAGCCCCTGCCGCAAATAACGATAGGGTAATTGTGGTGAATGACAACCCTAAACCCAGCGGTCCCGCTGACATTAGTCTTAAGGACAATAACATCTACAATAACAGCGAGATGGTTGGCATATTCAAGCGGATGGAAGAAGGGGACATAACCGTCATTTCTGTATATAATGCAAATGATGCGCTTGTGTGCAAGGCTTCACACCCTACTGCAAATGAGGATGCCGACTGGAGCCTACAGCTGGATGGCAAAGCAGTAGCTATTTTATATAACAAGGCAGCGCCTCTTGAAAAGCTATTTAAATACCTTGTAGAAAAGGGTCATTTATAGTTCAGCTGATAGTATTGAAAAAAGGGATGTCAATCGACATCCCTTTTTTATTATGGCTTGCAAATCCTGGGGAAACTCGGCAACAACTCACTGAACCTGTGGCTTTTAAGTGCGAAATAGAAATGTTAAAACTATCCTAAAGAAGCCTTAAGGGATTGTTATCAACTGTACTGCTGAAGATGAGCTTATATCTCAACATTATCTGCCATGTGACGCTAACCACTGAATCACCATTGATATAGCCGGTTTGTGGCACAAATTCTTTGCCGAGCTCAGACAATCACAAAAACATATGCTTATGAAAGAGATCAGGACCTTGTTAGCCTGCGCATTACTGTCCGTTGCCGCCGTTGGATGTAGTAAAGACGAAAAGAAAGTTAGTCCAGCTACCGGAAGCCGTTCGGTATATTATGAAGTTAACACCGAAGAGGGCGGTGCTGAACTTGTGCCAGGGACAACCTTTGCATGGCTGTCTGGCTCGGGCTACGCCGACGAGATCAAGTTTGAGGCAAAATCGGACGATGGGTCAGAGATAACGTATAAGTCAAAAACAGACCGCGCGTTTGATCTCTTTGCACCCACAGCTTCTTTGCTTGGGAATATCATGTTACCTCCCGGCACCTATGATAAGATCAAGTACAAGATCCGCCTGGAGCCTTCATATCCGGATGCGGCACTGCGCCTTGATGGCCAGTTTACGGAGAATGGCATTTCTGTGCCGGTTGTCTTTGCGATCAACCGTGATGTGGAAATGAAAGTAGAAGGCAAAGACGTATTATTACTTGATGGCGACGACTACCTGAGTGTGCTAACGCTGCAGCTGGATAAGCTAATGAATGGTATAACACCTGATATGTTATTTAATGCAGATGTTGACGATGATGGTACTGTTTACATCACTGAAAATTCTAACCGCGAGATGTACCATATAATGATGGATAACATGGAGCATTTCATCAAGGTAGAATGCAGGAAAAAGAAAAAATAGTCAGTTGGGTTTTCTCCCAAAAAAAGCGAGCATTTTGCTCGCTTTTTTCATGTCAATTTCCTGTGTTAAAGAAAACTATTTGATGTCTTAAATCGCTGTTAATCAACCATTTTGAGGTGTTTGGTCTACGTTTCTATCGTACCTTTGCTCCGTACCCAAAACACTTGAAAAGATGATGAATTTGAAATCTACATTCTTAAAGGCATGCGTTGCGGTAACATGTATTTTGTCAAGCTCTACAGTATTTGGTTTTGCGTTCAATTCTGAAGAGCTTACCTCATCAGCCATTACCCAAAATACGCTTGCGGAATATAATGGCCCTTCGCCTTTGGTGCAGTCTCCCAACTTCTATATAAACATGCTGCAAAACAAGTATGCGGAAAAACTTGACGCTTCTGTGCAGGACATGGAGAATACAGACCTGTATGCGTTTATCGACCAGTGGTACGGTACGAAGTACGCTTGGGGCGGTACGACGCAGAATGGCGTGGACTGTTCGGCACTGGTGCAGAATATGTATCGTGAGGTATTTAAAACAGATATCGTACGTACCTCTTACTTCCAGCATGACATGAGTACAGAGGTAAGTAAGGATAGCCTGCAAGAAGGCGACCTGGTATTTTTTAAGACAATGGGCAACCGCATCTCGCACGTAGGTGTGTACCTGAAAAATAATTTTTTCGTTCACTCGTGCTCGAGCAAGGGTGTAACGATCAGCAGCCTGGACGAGAATTACTGGTCTAAGGTATATGCTGGCGCCGGACGAATAGAAAAGGGCGATTCGACTGCTCAGAACGATCAATACCTGGCTATGAACTAAGATAGTGTGTTTGGTTTAGTGTGATAAAAGATAAGGGATCCAATTGGATCCCTTTCTTTTTTAGTGGAACAGCCCCGAGTTACACTAAGAATGCTTTTTGATCTTGCCTGACCCCGATATCTCCGCATCGGTTACAGATGCGCCACCCCAATAGTTCACATCGCCAGATCCGGATATTTCAACATCCAACGATTTGTTCACTGTCATCTCAATACTGCCCGAACCGGAGATACGCATAGCTGCATTGTCGGCCTGGCATTGCTTGCCATTTATATTACCTGAACCATTGATCTTGCATTTTACATTGACAAACTCATTCTGTTCTATGTCTATATCGCCCGATCCGTTTATTTCTACATACATGTCAGGCGAGTTTTGATCCGCTTTGATGGTAGAGTGGCCTGATCCGTTGAATGAATAGGAACTCATATTGGTGGTGTAAACCGTAACATGCAGGTTGTCGTGCCTGATATTATAATACTTGTCGGCGTACTTAAGCCTGAGCTTACCGTTGATCACGTCCGTTTCAAAAATCGGTATGAGGTTAGAGTAACCGCTAATCACCACTTTGTTTGTTGTAGAAGGATAGACAACTACATCAAGGCTGCCATCGGCCTGTACACTTTCGAAGTTTTCGAGCGTACGTGTTTCTTCCACTATTGGTCCTTCGCCAACAAGGGTGTGTTTTCTGCATGAAGAGAATGCTATCATGCTGAATAGAGCTGCAAATAATACTGTCTGTTTCATTTCTATACTTTGTTTATTTTTTTAAGGTTGTTATTTGTATTACCAATGGAAATCGATGCGGTAGCTAAGGTTAGGTAGCAAGCCTATTTGATTTACGCGTTTCACCTCACCGGCATTGCTATCGAAATACGAGAAGTAATAGTTCTCGCGGTTGGTCAGGTTTTGTGCTTCGAACTGAATGGTGTGTGTAGCACGCTTGTTGTTGATCTTATAGTATACCGACGCATCTGCACGGAAGTAGACAGGACCTTTCTCGGTGAAGTATTTACCGGGAACATATTCGGTTTGTTTGGTTGCCCTTGATTTTGCCAGGTCTATCTGTGACTCGCGCAGGCCACCGCTATACAGCACCTTACCATTTAACCCCAGTATCTTCCTGCCGCTGGCCGAGAGTTTAAATTCTTTACCGCCTATGATGTTCAGCTGGTGCCCGCGATTGAACATGGTATTGTACTCGGCACCGCCGTAGGTGGTAAATGTTGACTTGTAGATAGAGCCCGTTGCTATTATATAGTAGTTATTGCTGAATGGACGCTCAAAGCTAATATCTACACCATAGTTAGTGCCCGTGCCATCGCTAACCAGTGGTTTTGTGCCAAGTAGTGAGTAGATGTTTTGTGCGTTGATGATAGAGAAGCCGCTCGCAGAGTCCTTCTCGACCGGGATGTCGTACAGATGCTGATAATAGGCTTCGATCTTCATGCGTATTTGCCACGGGAGCGCTGTTTCATAACCAGCTACGGTATGTAGTGAGCGTAATAGATCTAGGTCTTTGTTGGGATAGGTAAACGACTGACCTTTTGAATTGTCCTGGAACAGGTAGGTGGATATGTGCTCAGGTTTGCTGTGCATGCCAGCTGCCAGTGTGTATTTGCTCTTGTTTTGTTGGTAGCTCAGTGACGCGCGAGGTTCAATGCTGTATTTCTCATTGAGTGCGAGATAGGAGCCGTGTACACCACCAGTCAACGTCAGTTTTTGAGACAGTCGGGCTTTCCATTGAATGTAAGCCTGGTAGAACTGCGTCTGTCCATCGCCCGACAATACATTCTTCCACTGCTTTTTATTGCCGTCGTAATAGTTGTAAGCAAAATCATACTGCATTTGCTGGCCAATGACACCTGTCCTGAATGAGTGACGTGTATTCAGCTTTTCATTGTACATGATCGCTGCGCGGTAAGCTATGTTCTCAAAGCTGTTGTTCTCAATGGGTACTTTGGTATAAGCCTCGGAAGGATTCAGTGTATCGGCGTACTGGCTCGACTTATCGTACGATGCAGAAATGATTGTTTTGATATAAGCATCTTTCTTCACAAAGTATTGGTGTGATACACCGGCTACGCCCATTTTGCTTTTGTTGTCGAAACCAATATTCGGATTCTCATCATCCCATTTGCTGCTATCGGCTTTTGCCGCCTGGTCTACCTGGTTGTAGCCTCCGAGTCCAAACAGTGTGAAGGTGCCGGCCTTGTCGGTTGGCAGGTTTATTTTGAAAGCTGCATCCTGGTATTCAGGCACCTGCGTTCCGGTCAAGATAAAATCTCTCAGTAGTGCAAGTGTAGAGTAGCGGTAGTTGAGCAGGTAAGAAGCGCGTTTGCCTTTCTGAAAGGGGCCTTCGGTTGAAACCTCCATACCCAGCGCGCCAATTTGTACACTATGTTCGTAACGCTCGGTATTGCCATTCCGGAAGTTGAGGTCGAATACACCAGCGGTAGCATTGCCTATTTCCGGGGCAAAGGCACCCGTATAGAAATCTGATGTGCCGAGTACGTTTGCATTCAGCATGCTTACTGCACCACCAGATGCACCAAGGGAGCTAAAGTGATTAGGGCTCGGGATCTCAATTCCTTCCAGTCTCCACAGAACACCTTTAGGCGAATTGCCACGCACTACTATGCTGTTATCCATATCACCGGCGTTGGATACACCCGGGAAGTTCATGACCATACGTGCAGGGTCGGCAAAGGATGCAGCATAACGCCTTGTTTCTTCTACGGAGAAAGATCGTGCGCTGATGGTTGCATATTCATTCAACGGTTTGGTTCGTTCTTTAGTTGCACTAACGGTTACTTCTTTTAGCCTGTTGATGCTCTCCTGCATGGTAACGTTCAATTCCAGTTCCTTGCCGGATATTACCAGTACTTCATAGGCGGTATAGGTTTCAAAGCCCATGTAGCTGAACTGGAATGACTGCCTGCCAATAGGTACGCGTTCAATGCTGAAGTAGCCGTTTTCGTCTGTAGTGCCGGCAATTTGTTTGTCTGATACCAGTACAACAACAACGCCAGGTAGTGGCTGTTTTGATTCTGCATCTGTGACACGGCCGCGTACTTTTTGAGTAAGCCTGCTAGCACTGCTCGTTTGGGTATAGGTTTGTTCCTGTTGGGTTGTTTGCGCTTCGGCTGCAGCAAAAGCAACTAGCGAGGATATTAGTATGACTGATCTTTTCATGTCGAGTGATTGATGTTTTTCGTGTTCTTTAATGAGATGCCTGGGAAGGCGTGTACCCCTATGACGTGAAAGAATTTTTACAAATGGACCTGTACACCACCCATCGCGCCAAAGTGGAAACCGATAAAGCTATTCCAGGAAGTGTTTGACCACAGGTAGTTTGCTTCAAGACCGTCGTTGTGCACGTCGTATTCGGTAAAGGTGAATGTTGGACCTGCGAATATTTCCCACCTGTCTGTGATCATCAGTGAAGGCAAAGCACGGATCGATGATTTGAAGTAAGCGTCCTCGTAAAAGTTGGTGAGACTGCTGGCAACAACTTCGAAGTTTATTCGGAAGCTCTTGCTGATGTTTGCATGCACACCAAGGCCGGTTTCAATTGCCCAAAGAATATCGTCCTGGCTCAGATTGTAACCGGCACCGATAATGCCATACATGTTTTTGCCGCCTGAACGGAAGGTTGCAAGTGCTGTTAACGATTCATCAACTGTCACGCCGAGGCTCTTCTCGGCATTTCTAACAATGTTTACAATGCCTATTGGGTTATCATTTTCTTCGGCTATGTTGATAAACCCTATTTGCGTGCCCTTCACTTTGCCAGCTACGTTGATAAATCCCGCGATCTGGCTGTTTGCATCGCCAGCTACGTTGATAAATCCTGAGGCCTGCAAACCTTCCACTTTGGAGGCTGTGTTCATGAACCCCGCGATCTGCACATCTGTATTGCAGGATAGGTTCATAAAACCAGCTGCCTGGAAACCATCGTAATTGCCCGGTGTGATATTGGCAAAACCTGCCAGCTGTGCTCCCGATCCACTACTGGACAGGTTCATGAACCCTGCTGCCTGTACACCGTCAGCATCAGAGCCGATACAGTTCATAAACCCTGCCACCTGTGCACCGCCTGCATGTTCCTGGATGATGTTAGCAAATCCTGCCGCTGTAAAGCCCGTAGCGCAGCCGCTGATCACATTGCCGAAACCCGAAGCACAGAAACCGCGTTCGCCGCCGGAAAGCCCGCCGATGGCATGCATAGAGCAGTAGTTGACATAGTCTTTCGCATTGATGCCGTTGCTGCTGATGGGGTAGATCAGCCCAATATGAAATGGCCTTTCTTCCTGTGCGAATGTGGATATGGAGAGTAATAAACCTGCTGCCAGTTGGAGTGCCTTCTTTGTCATTTTTCTCGTTGTTTGAAATATGACAACGAGCTATGCGCTTACCCCTACGAGGTCTAAAAAATATTTATTCCGGCATTCCAGCCAAACCAGCCGGTCAGCAACGTGTTGTATATCTCGGCCACTGCATAGCCCTTCGCGGGTACGGTATGCATATAACCTTCTTTGGCAGTGTTGCCCTGGTTGGAGTAGTAGATGTTAATCGATGGACCCGCATATATGGAAACATCTTTACTGATCCGGAAGTTCAGGTTAAGCGTGAACTTATTCAGCAGGTTCAGATGTTCCCAGTCGCCCAGGTAGAGGTATTGCGAGGTTAATTCCGGGTTCAAAGTGAAGCGGTTGCTGATGCGGCCCTCTGTACCGAGACCGTAGCCGAAAGAATATGCTTTGCTATCGGCATCGAGATTCAGCCCACCAAACAGGATACTGTACAGGTTTTTATTGCCTGCCTTAAACGCTGCATTGAAGTGCAGCACCTCGTTGGTGCTTAGTGATAACTTATGGTAGCCTGTCCATACCAGGTTGAGAAAGCCAACACTATAGCCAGTTGAGGTATCCGCTATATTGACAAACGCGAACTGAAAGCCATCCAGTTTTTTTGCATAGTTGAACAAGCCTGCTATTTGCACGCCGTCCATTTCTCCTCCGCTGATATTGCCCAGGCCAGCTATCTGGGTACCGCTGGCATTTTTGCCGGCAACGCTGGCAACGCCGGCTATCTGCAGTCCGTCCATCGTGTCTTTGGTAAAGGAGGCCAGGCCACCGATCTGCACACCCTCTGTATTGATGGAAGAGTGGCTATATACGCCACTCACCTGTACGCCTGCCACGCCTTTCATCACAATGTTACTAAGACCAGCTACTTGCACACCGTCCACCGAACCAAGCATCTGGTTGTATAGTCCGCTTACCTGAGCTCCATCCAGGTTGCCGCCGGCTATGTTGAACGCGCCCGCCACTTGTGCATAGTGCACGTCTTTCTTTACAATGTTGAAAAGACCCGCCAGCTCAAAACCATTTACGCCCGCGGTATAGCCGCCCAATAGGTTGAACGAAAATTTATTGTTTATCTGTCCGCTCATTTTGCCCTGTGTACTCACGCCCGGTATTACCGATGCCTGGTAAGGTTTGTCGACGAAAAATTGATCGATGTTCAGGCTCTGCATGCGTTGCTTCGATGAAACGAAGAATTTGCCCAGCCAGTTTTTTTCGACATTCGGTGTTATGACAACTGAATCGAGCAGGACTTCTTTAGGTTTGATCTTAACAGCGATAGCCTGGTTTTGGCCTGGTTTTATGACGATAGCTGTATCAGAATACCAGGCTTTGCTCACGCTAATGACTGCAGGCTGCGACCGGTCTTTCATTTTGAGCTGGAAATAGCCTTTGTCATTGGTCATGGAGGCCACCAGCTGCTGTTTTTCGTACACACTCACATAGCCGAGTCCTTCATTTGTCAGCTCGTCATAAATATATCCTGATACATACCAAAACGATTCTGCACGCTGCAGAATAATGTACTTGTCTTTCTCTTTATATGAGATGTTACTACCGAACAAGTCATCAAGCACCTGGCGGACAGGTTTCCTATTAGCATTGATGGTGACAAGGCTATCGTCGTTAATGATGTTAGAGTTATAAGAAAAGATGAATCTCCCTTGTTGGCTGATAGATTGCAGCACCGACTTCAGAGGTTTTTTATTGGCACTAATAGTAACCAGTTTGTTCAGGTGATCCTGGGCAAACGCGGTGGTAGTTATCAGCAATGCAAAGCAAAACAGGAACAGTACTCTTGGGGCGGGACGCATGGAATTATTTTAAAATGTAGTCGACACCTTTTCTTTCAACATGAATGTTGAGTGTTTCGCTGACAACGACCAGTATCTTTTCAATAGGTTCATTGCGGAAAGTAGTTGTTAACTCAATGTTTTTCAGCCTTGGATTAGCAATGATGATGTTCACTCCATAGGCATCGTTCAATACGTCCACCAGTCGCCAAAGTGGTGTGGCGTTGCATATGAACTCTTTTGTACGGTAGTAGTTATAAAGCACATCCTCGTTTTCCTCTTTTATCGGGGCGTCAGCACCTTTTAGTACTGTCGCCTTTTCATTAGGACTCAAGCTTACTTCATTGTCTTTCTTCGTTACCTCCACAATGCCCGTTTCCACGATCACCTCCGTCTTTTCGGCGGTGTTTTTAACGTTAAATGAAGTGCCCACTACTTTAACGGTGACGTCATTTACCGAGATGATAAATGGTTTTTTCTTATCCGGAGTTACATTGAAGAATGCTTCACCGTTGAGCGCTATGCTTCGTGTATCGCCATCAAATTCTTCCGGGTAGCTGAGCGTAGATTGTTTATTCAGTGTTATTACAGAACCGTCAGGCAGGGTGTCGATCAGTACGTTGTTGCCGGATTGCCGGGTGATCATTGCCGGCTCACGGTTCATAATAAAATACGTGAGCAATCCACCAATAGCGATCACCAGTAGGATCGAAGCAGCCCGTGCCCATGAAAATGAAGGGCGTGACAACTTAATTGTTTTGGGTGCGTGCTGAGCAGGTGTTTCAACTCGCTGTTTGAAACGCGCCCAGGCGGCATTTTCATCAACCGTGCTTTGTGCGGCCAGTTGTTTGCTCTTGCTCCATATCAGCTCAAAATGTTCAAAATGTTTTTTGTTTGCAGGGCTGGCTTCTATCCAGTCTGTTACCAGGGTCTGCTCTTCGGCGGTAGTTTCACCTAGTAAATACTTTACCAGCAGGTCATCACTCATCTGGTTCTTTTTCACGACAGCATATTTAAAAGATGAGGAAATAAAATGATCATCGGCAGGAAGTCGGCCAGTTTCTCGCGTAGTATGCGCAGGGCCTTTCCCATCTGGTTCTCTACGGTTTTTACCGACAGTCCGAGCTGCTCGGCTATCTCGCGGTATTTCAATTCTTCAAACCTGCTCATCTGGAAGATGGTGCGGCACTGTTCCGGCAGGTCTTTCAATGCATCGGCCAGTTTTGTTTCCAGTTCTTTGAGCGAAGTTCTTTCGTTGGCTTTTTCAATATCGGTGTGCAGGTAGGTAGTGTGTGCTTTGTAGGCATCCTTTACTTTAGAATGTTTCATCATGTTGAGACACTCGTGGTAAACGGCGCGGTACAGGTAAGCACTCAACGATTCTTTAATGTTGATCTGGTCTTTCTTTTCCCAAAGCTTATAGAAAACGTTTTGAACCGCTTCTTCGGCCATTGCCTCACTCCGCAGGATGGTACAGGCATAGGCATGCAGTGCCTTAAAATGGGATTTAAAGGTTCTTTCAAATATTACTTCGCTGCCGACATCTATCAGCTGGATTCCGGCCGACTCATTTTCCATACGTATGAACGGATGCCCGAGCGCAAAGATAACGGCTTCTTTCAATGTGTACTTTTATATACGACAACCCCAACAGCATTTACCCCTACGCCAGTTCAAAATATTTTTTCTCTCGGTCAGATTATCGGTAAATTGTATAGATGAACCTTCCTTGTATGAAAAACATATACGTTCCGCTTATTGGTATCGCACTGCTCTTCTCTGCAAATGGAGTTAAAGCGCAGGCAATACCTGCCAATCGTATTACTGACTGGAGTAAAGCTGGGCTTCAGGGACCGGTGCCTGCCTACGCCAATGTCATCAATATTATGAACTATGGTGGGATTGATAATGGCTCAGCTTCCAATCATACTGCCTTCCAGGCCGCAGTGGCTGCGTTGGGCGGAGGACCGGGGGTGATTGATTTTCCCGCAGGAACATATTTGTTCACGCAACCTATTTCACTTCGCGACAGCCTGGTGATCAGGGGCGCGGGCAATGCCACAAAGTTATTGTTCGATCTCGGTGGTGCGTTTCAGAATGCGATCATTATAGAGGGCTCAATTAGCACGACTACCTGGGATGTGGTGCAAACGGCTAATAAGAACGATAGTATTCTGGTGCTGATGAATAAAACGGGTTTGGGAGTGGGAGACTGGATGATGGTGACTGATGATGATACCAGCAAAGTCACCTCACCCTGGGCTTATGGTGTTACCGGCCAGATATTTCGGATAGAAAACATAATAGGCGACACCCTTGTTGCGGATAACATACTACGAAGAAACTACCCTGTCGATTCGATGCCCTTTGTCCGGAAAATTACACCTGTGAAAGGTGCTGGTATCGAATGCCTGTATATAGAGCGCCAGGATTCAACAGCTACACAGACCTATAATGTGTACACGAATTACGTAGTCAACAGCTGGGTGATAGGTGTGGAGAGCAACAGCACCAATTTTGCACACATAGGCTTGAATGCCTCGTCGCACATGCTCATCCGTGGAAATTATATTCACCATTCACATGGCTATGGCGGTGGTGGACGTGGTTATGGGGTAGTGTTGCAATACACTACTGGCGACTGCCTGGTAGATAATAACCTCTTTGAGTTTTTGCGGCACTCAATGCTTTTGCAGTTAGGCGCTAACGGCAACGTGCTATCATATAATTACTCAAAAGATCCTAACTGGAATGAACCACCTTTGCCCGCCAACTCTGCTGGCGACGCTGTACTACATGGCGACTATCCTTATCTCAATCTTTTTGAAGGCAATGTCGTGCAGCATATAGTGATCGACAATTCGCACGGAAAGAATGGACCATACAATACCTTTTTCCGCAACCGCGCCCAGCTCTATGGTATTTTCATGAACAGTGGTACCGGGGTTACAGATAGTGTAAACTTTGTTGGCAACGAGGTGACGAATACCGGCCCTGCGATGGGTAACTTTAGCCTGGCTGGTGTTGGACACTTGCAACAAGCAAACACTATTAAAGGAATATTGACTCCCGCTGGTAGTACCGCGGCTGAGCAATCGTTGTATCTAACCAGCCCGCCACCGTTTTGGCAGGGTCAGTTGCAATGGCCAACAATAGGTACTCCATTTCCATACAATCAATACCCCAATACGGCCCAGGCAAGGTATTCTACTCAAAAAACAGATTGCAGGATCAATCCGGTGTATGTAGGTATTGACGATGTTGGCGGCGTTAGACAATTTAAAGTGTTCCCGAATCCGGCAAGTGGTCAGATAACTTTTGCGCTTGATGCTCAAAAGGACGCGGTTATCGAGGTGTCAGATGTCCTTGGCAGGAGCGTTGCTCAATTAAATCTGCCGGCAGCTCATAACAAGGTGGAATGGAATACTGCAGGTGTAAAGCCGGGAATATACTTGTATCGCGTTTCAATTGAAGGTATTGCTGTACAGACCGGCAGACTAGCCATTACTGAATAGCCTTTACCAGCACAGGTAACAGGTACCAGCAGAATAATGTTATCAGCACCGCCGATATAATGTTCATGACAAAGCCCGTCTTAATCATGTCTTTTAGTTGCAACCTGCCGCTGGCAAATACAATTGCATTGGGTGGCGTGCCCATCGGCAACATGCTCGCACAACTGGCGCCAAGTGTCATAGCCATGCCTAGTTGAAGGGCATCGATATGCAAAGCCTTTGCCATGCCCGCAATTACCGGCGCGAATACGATCACCTGGGCTACATTGCTCATCACCTCGCTGGTAAAGATGGAGACTGTAGCAATGATGAATACCAGCAGAATGCCACCCGTAGCAAAGCCTGCTATCCAGAGTCCAATTGATTCGACGATGCCTGCCTTTCCAAGTTGGTCGGCCAGGCTGATACCACCACCAAAAAGCAAAAGGATACCCCAGGCTACTTTTTTAGTGTCGTCCCAGTTAAGCAGGGCCTGGCCTTTTACATTGCCAGATGGTATCATAAATAACGACAAGGCGCCCATTACCGCAATCATTGTGTCGTCAAGCTTGAATAGGGTCTGCTGTTTATTGATGATGTCTTTAGTCATCCAGAGGAGCGCAGTGGTAGCAAAAACGACCATTACACGTTTTTCAGCCGCACTCATCTTATCAGAACATTGCAGCTCTTTTGTGATGGTAGCTTTTGTGGTCTCATCCGCCTTCATGCGAATTGGATAAAGGAATTGCGTCATCACGATGTACAGGCTGCCGAGCAGCAGAAACGATAGGGGTACGCAAAGCTTCATCCAATCTGCAAAAGCAAAAGCATAGCCATCATTCTTTTCCAGGAAGCCCACATAGGCAACATTGGGTGGAGTACCTATGATGGTTGCAATACCGCCGAAATTTGCGGAATAGCTAATGGCCAACATCAGGCAAACGTTGAGGTTTTGAACGGCCTTATCCTTTCCCATATTAGCTTCCATTACGTTCAGCACGCTCAGTGCTATAGGATACATCATCATAGTAGTGGCCGTATTACTTAGCCACCAACTCAATAGTCCCGTTGCCAGTATGAACCCAAGTACAATGCGGTTGCCACTAGTGCCTGTGATGCCGACGATCTTTAATGCTATCCGTTTATGGAGCAACCATTTCTCTACCGCCAGTCCAATCAGGAACCCACCCAGAAAGAGAAAGATAATAGGACTGCCATACGAAACTGCTGCTTCTTCGGTTTTTGCGACACCGAGAACAGGAAAGAGAACTAATGGTATAAGCGCCACAGCAGGCATTGGCATTGCTTCGGTCACCCACCAAACGATCATAAGTATAGCTACAGCTGCGACCTTGCAGGCCTTTTCATCAAGGCTAAATGGATTGAATATTAATAGTGCAGCAAAAAGGGCCACACCTGCGGTGATAGCAATAGTTTTTTTCATGTGTCGGATGCTGGATTCATGAAAACTTTGCCATGAAAATAAATAAAAAAAGAGTTTCAATTAAGAAACTCTTTTAATGTATTGTTGAGTCAGTTGACTACTTGGCTAGCTCTTTGATCTTGGCGTAAACCTCATCTTCGCTACCCTCTTCATAACCAGAGTGCATGTAGGCTACCTTACCTGTCTTGTCGATGATCATGGTAAATGGCACTGTCTGGAAGTTCAGCGAACGCTTCAGATCAGAGTTGGGATCGATGTAAAAAGGGAAGTCCCAGCCTTGTGATTTAGCATAGCTGCGAACCAGGCCCTCAGCCCTCGATTCGTCTATAGAAACGGTAACAAAGTTGAAGTCGGTTTCCTCTTTCCATTTGGGCATTTTTTCACGCACGTTCTTGATCTCTTTTTTGCAAGGAACGCACCACGTAGCCCAAAAACTTACCAGAGTTACTTTGTCCTTTTGAATGGCATCGCTGAACGCTACCTTCTTGTTTGCGTTAAGATCCTTGATCGTGGTATTGGGTAATTCTGCTGTCTGAGCGTTGGCGGTTACAGCAAAAAACAGCGCTAAACCCGCTGCCATCAAATTCTTCATATTAACTTATGTTTTAAATAAATGAATCGAAAATCTTGCCAGATTTTAATAGAAGTTTTAAATTTAGAGAAATTTTAGAATTCACCAATCAGTTGATGAAAAAGTATATTGTATTATTCGCACTCACAGCGATAAGTGTAAGTGGTTTAGCGCAGGGGACGCTATCGGGAGATCTGATGATGAACGCGAATTTCTTTAGGAGAGATTCAACTATTAATGCTGACGGGAATCCGTTGTATGACAACTACTTAAGTGGTGGTGAAGCATGGCTTGGCATGCGTTACTACAATAAGGGATTTACAGCAACTTTACGCACAGATGCATTTCATAACTCTAATCTGCTGAATCCAGTTCAGGCATTTAGTGGTTTTGGTATCGGTGCATGGAGCTTGAGTAAAGAATATCATGATCTTACTGTAACTGCAGGTTATATCTACGACCAGATCGGTAGTGGTATTCTGTTTCGTGCTTACGAAGACCGTGGTTTGTTGATCGACAACGCATTGGTGGGTGTGCACCTGAAATACAAGATCGGTGAGAACCTGTACGCAAAAGCATTTGCGGGCCAGCAGAAGTTTCTCTTCGAACGTTATTTGCCGATCATCAAAGGCGGTAATGTCGAAGGTGAAGTAAACCTTGGTGACAAAGCGCACATGACTCCGGGTGTAGGTATATTGAACCGCACGCTTGACCAGGCGTCTATGGACCAAGTGGTGTCTACCATCAATAGCCAGCCGATGGAGACAAGGTTCGTTCCCAAATACAATATGTATGCGTTCACAGCGTACAACACGCTGACATGGGGCGATTTCTCATGGTATATGGAAGGTGCCTACAAGACCGAAGAAGCATTTGTAAAAGACAACAGGCTTCAATTTGGTGATGGTAACGCACAATACACTACCCTTGGTTACGCACGTAAGGGCTTTGCCATCAACCTGACAGGTAAGCGTACTGAAGACTTCGTAATGCGCACCTCACCAAACCAGGTACTGCTGCGTGGTATGATGAACTGGCAGCCTATCGTTGCCCGTCTGCGCCCGCAACGCCTGATGGCACGTTACACTCCGGCTTCTCAGGATATTTCTGAAATGGCGCTGGGTGGTGACGTCCTGGTTGCTCCTAACGATGACCTCAGCCTTACTTTTAACTACACACACATCAACACCCTGGAAGAAAAACTGCTGTATCGCGAAGCTTATGCTGAAGCAGAATACCGAGGTCTGAAAGATATCATCCTGCAAGGTGGTGTGCAGCTGATGCAGTACAACCAGGAGATCTACCAGGTGAAACCTGGTGTTCCCATTGTTAAGTCGTTCATCCCGTTTGCAGAAGTTACCTACCGTTTCGACTCAAAGCACTCTATACGTACACAGTGGGAGTACCAGCAAACAAAAGAAGACTTCGGTTCATGGATATTCGGACTGGTTGAATTCAACATCGCTCCAAAATGGTCGTTCGCAGTATCTGATATGTACAACATCGACCCAGGTCCTGCTGCAACCAATGGTGGTCACCACTATTACAACGTGTTCACTGCCTTCACAAAAGGTCCTCACCGTTTCACCGCTTCTTACGTGAAACAAGTGGAAGGTATCAACTGTACCGGTGGCGTTTGCCGTTACGAACCAGCATTCAGCGGTGTTCGTCTCGGTATTACGTCGAGCTTCTAAAGTCAGTAAGCATAAAAGTTATAAATTACGGTCCTTCATGGACCGTTTTTTATTTAAGATATGATTCAGACTGACTTCCTGGTAATAGGTTCGGGCATAGCAGGGTTGACGTTTGCCGTAAAGATGGCGCGACAGTTTCCTGATAAGACGATCACGATACTCACTAAGGCGAATACGGATGAGACCAACACCAAATATGCCCAAGGGGGTATCGCAGTAGTGAACGACCTGGAGAAAGACAGTTTTCAGAAACATATCGACGATACGCTGGTAGCCGGTGATGGCCTCTGCAATCCTGAAGTGGTAGAGATAGTGGTGAAAGAAGGCCCGGCGCGGGTAAATGAGATAATTGAGTGGGGCGCACAGTTTGACAAAGACCCGGAAGGCGACTATATGCGTGGCAAGGAAGGTGGTCACTCTGAGTTCCGCATACTGCACCATAAAGACATAACCGGTTTTGAAATAGAGCGTGCGCTGGTAGAAGAAGCGAGAAGCCACAAGAACATCAGTATACACAACCATTGGTTCGTGCTGGACATTATCACGCAGCACCATCTTGGTCACCTTGTTACCAAATCCACCCCCGATATTGAATGTTATGGTGTCTACGCCCTCAACCTGCAGAATTATAACATTGAAAAGATACTCTCGAAGGTAACAGTAATGGCCGCTGGCGGTGTGGGACAAGCATACCGTACTACCACCAATCCGAAGATCGCGACGGGAGATGGTATTGCTATGGCTTACCGCGCCAAGGCGAGGATAGAGAACATGGAGTTCATCCAGTTTCACCCGACAGCCTTGTATGAGGCTGGAGTAAGTCCTTCTTTTCTGATAACCGAAGCTGTACGAGGCGATGGCGCCATTCTGCGCAATAAAGCCGGCGATGCATTCATGCTGCAGTATGACTCCCGTGCTGACCTTGCCCCGCGCGATGTGGTAGCGCGTGCGATAGACAATGAGATGAAGCGCACTGGTACAGAGCATGTGTACCTCGACTGCACGCACATGGATCCCATCAAATTCAAAGAGCACTTCCCGAATATCTATGCCAAGTGCAAGAGCATAGGTATAGACGCGTTGGAAGACTATATACCTGTGGCGCCGGCAGCGCACTATTGCTGTGGTGGCATCAAAACAGACCAGGTCGGCGGAACATCTATTCGCCACCTATATGCTTGTGGCGAGTGTGCCAGCACCGGCTTGCATGGCGCCAATCGCCTGGCTTCTAACTCACTACTGGAGGCTTTGGTTTTTGCCCATCGGTGCGGAAAGGACGCAGCGGCAAAGATCGATTTACTTGCCTTCGAGGAGCGCATACCTGAGTGGAATGCCTTGGGTACGACTGAACCACAGGAGATGATCCTCATAACGCAAAGCCTAAAAGAACTGCAACAAGTTATGAGCGACTACGTAGGTATCGTGCGAAATGATGTTCGCTTGCATCGCGCCCTGAACCGACTGGACCTGTTACACTCAGAGACTGAAGAACTCTATAGAAGCAGCATCGTGTCGCCACAACTCTGCGAGCTTCGTAACCTGATCACTACTGCCTACCTCATAGTAAAGAGCGCCCAGTTCAGGAAAGAGAGCAGGGGACTGCATTACAATACTGACTACCCGGCTAAAAGTGAGTTGTTACAGAACATCGTCCTGTAACAACTGTAACAATTTAAGCTTTCTGCAACTTAGGCTGCGTGTCTTTGCGCTCGCCGATCTGCTGGCGCCACATGGCGTAGTACAAGCCTTTTTCTTCTAGTAGATCGTGATGGGTACCTGTTTCTACTATGCGGCCTTTCTCCAGTACAAATATTCTGTCGGCATGCATGATGGTTGATAACCTGTGCGCGATCATGACGGTGATGTGCTGGCGTTGTTGCGTTATGTTGCGTATTGTGTAAGAAATTTCTTCTTCCGTCAAAGAATCGAGTGCAGAAGTAGCCTCGTCAAATATCATCAGCCTTGGATGGCGCAGCAATGCACGTGCTATCGACAAGCGCTGGCGCTCACCGCCTGAAAGTTTCAGGCCGCCTTCGCCTATCATGGTATCAATACCGTTCTCGGCGCGGGCCAGAAGGTTTTGACAAGCCGCTTTTTGCAACACTTCCTGTATCTCCTCGTCTGTGGCCTTGGGGTTAACGAACAGCAGGTTCTCTTTGATGGTACCTGAGAACAGCTGCGTGTCCTGTGTTACAAAACCTATCTGCCGGCGCAGCTCATCAAAATCTATTTCGGAGCTGGCAATATCGTTGTAATAGATCTGTCCGGCTTTTGGGGGATACAAGCCAACCAGCAGTTTTACCAGCGTTGTTTTACCCGACCCTGATGGGCCGACAAAAGCTACTGTTTGTCCCAGCTTTACTTCAAAAGATATCTCCTCGAGTGCAGCGCGTGTAGCAGTGTTGTGTTGAAATGTCACACCTTCAAAACGCATTGACTTTACTTCGTGGATGGCCTGGGGGTGTGCCGGTTTGCGCTCTGCAGGTTTGCTCATCAGCTGTTTGAGGTTGTTCAGCGATGCCTCAGCCTCGCGCCAGGTTAGGATGATATTTCCCAATTCCTGCAACGGACCGAAGATGAAGAAGGTATAGAACTGCATGGTCACCATCTGGCCCAGCGTCAACTTGTCTTTAAAAACAAAGTACAGCAGGGCGAACATGATACACTGCCTCAGGAAGTTGACGAACGTACCCTGCACAAAAGATATAGAGCGCATGCCGCGTACTTTCTTCAGTTCCAGGCCGAGTATCTTGATGGTTGTCGAGTTGAGGCGGTTGATCTCCTGTTGGGTAAGGCCGAGGCTTTTAACCAGCTCAATGTTGCGAAGGCTTTCGGTTGTGCTGCCTGCCAGTGCATTGGTTTCTTTGAGGATGCTGCTCTGGATTACTTTGATCTTTTTACTGAGCAAGCTGGTGAGCCAGCCCAGTATCAAAGCGCCACCAAGGTAGATAAGTACCAGCCAGCTGCTAAGGCTGATGGCATACACCACAACAAATACAATACCTACGACGGTAGTAAACAGGATGTTGACGAAGGCGTTGATGAACTTCTCGCAGTCTGAACGCACTTTTTGAAGTATGGAAAGGGTCTCACCGCTACGCTGGTCTTCAAATTCCTGGAAGGGTAGGCTCAGGGCGTGCTGCAGGCCATCGGTGTACAACCGGGCGCCAAACTTCTGGATAACGACGTTGACTGTATAGTCCTGGAAGGCCTTAGCTATCCTGGATATCATGGCAGTGCCGATAAGCAGCAGTAAACCGCCGGTTATGCCTTTGATGAACTGATCGAGTGTCCAGGCATGAGGCTGTTTGGCATAAGGGTCGATGATGTAATGACCGAATATATATGGATCAAGCAGGGAAAAGACCTGGTTGATGGCGGCCAGCACTAAGGCAAGGACGATCAGCCATTTATGTCGCGAAAGATATTGTAGGAGTAATTTCATAAGGAAGGGGCAAAGTTAATATGTTATGGCGTGCTGATTTGTTACAGCCCGTTAAATGTTCTTTATGTGCAATTCAGCTATATCAATGGTTTCGGGGCAAATTTGTTACAAATTGATACGAAATTTTCAATGTTCTAATAACTGGGCTAAAAAGTTAACTGGCTGATATTCAATTCTAATATGTTCATGGTTGTTGGCTCTTGTGTACTTTTTAGCCCGTTTTCAAAAAAAGCGAGAAACGCCAACAGTAGCTGGATCGCAAAAGGAACGATCCGTCCAGTATAGCAAATATACGATATTTTATTTATTTTATAAAGCTATATAATGGCATAGTTTTTACGCCCGCTAGCTTACAACCACTTAAATAACAGGTATGAAAAAGCTTAAAGGCATACGCGTTGCTATTCTCACCGAGGAAGGATTTGAAGAGTCGGAATTGCTGAAACCCAAGGAAGCCCTTGAAGACGAGGGCGTTAAGATCGATATTATCTCTCCCGAAAGCGGCAAGATCAGGAGCTGGGATAAAAAGGACTGGGGCAGCAAAATAGCTGTAGATAAAACTGTTGACGAGGCCAGCGAAGGCGACTATGACGCACTCATTTTACCGGGTGGGGTCATCAATCCTGATAAACTGCGTCGGAATGAAAAGGCGGTATCATTCGCAAAAATATTCCTGCAATCGGGCAAGCCGGTAGCGGCTATTTGCCATGGCCCGCAACTGCTGGTTGAAACAGGGCTACTACCCGGCATGACCTTGACATCTACAGCCGCTATAAAGACCGACCTGAAAAATGCAGGCGCCAACTGGATAGACCAGGAGGTGGTGCACCATGCCAACCTGATAACCAGCCGTAAGCCCGCCGACCTGAAGGCCTTTAACGAGGAGCTCATCAAAACCCTGGAAAATATTCATAGCCAGCGCGTTAATAACACCGCCATGGCTGGTGCGATACCAGAATAACATAAAAGAAAAAGCCCTCGCTAGACAAGGGCTTTTTTCTTTATCATGAATTCTTTAGCTCAGGTACCAGTAGGCCGCGAGTTGTATCACTATGCCCAGCGCATAACCCAACCAGATTTCTGAAGCATGATGCGCGCGCAGCAGCATGCGGGCCGTGCCAATAAGGCCCGCTATCAACAAACCGAGAAAAAGGGGCAGGGTAAGGCTAATTGGACTGATAAACATTAGGGCTATCAGCATGCCGATCATACCACCTGCACCCGTTGTGTGCATGCTTACCTTAACAAATATGTTGGCAATAAAAAGAGCCACCAGGTTCCAGTAACTGCCTAATAGCAGTAACCTCAGTAAAAACGGCGCATTAGCTTGTTTGTAGAAATAGTAGAGTGTGAAGTAAAAGATCATACACACCGTAAGTGGTATGTAGCGGTCCCTTGGTTTGTACAGGTGTATACTTTCCACAAAGCCCAGCGCTTTCATCAACAACACACTGAGTATTGGAAAGAAAGCAGTACAGGCAAATACCGGTGCCATGTATACAAAGCCGAAGTCCTTGGCATCAACACTTGCAAAGCTGGCGGGTACGAACTTGTACATAGCATACAGAAGTATACTCGGCATGAACACCGGGTGAAATATGAATGATATCACCAGGGCCAGCTTTTCAGTTGGCTTTAATGGCAGCTTTGGCTCAAACGTGTCTATAAACTCTTTTGTTTCTTTCAGCATTATCCTTCCAGTATTGGTGATAACCATTTTGTTGCCTCTTCTATGCTCATGCCTTTGCGTTTTGCATAGTCGTTCAACTGGTCTTCAGATATTTTACCTACACCGAAATAGGTGCTTTGCGGATGGCTGAAATACCAGCCGCATACCGAGGCGCCGGGATACATAGCCAGCGATTCCGTAAGCTCGATACCTGCGTTTTCGGTTGCGTTCAGCAGGTCGAACAGTTTGTACTTCTCCGTATGATCGGGGCAGGCAGGGTAGCCTGGCGCCGGACGAATACCCTGGTATTCTTCTTTGATCAGATCTTCGTTGCTCAGCGTTTCGTTCTTTACATATCCCCAGAATTCTGTACGGGTACGCTTGTGCAACACTTCAGCAAAAGCTTCAGCCAGTCTGTCAGCCAGTGCCTGCAGCATGATCTTATTATAGTCGTCGTGGTTATCTACAAATTTCTTCAAGTGCGGCTCAATGCCGTGTATGCTTACTGCGAAGGCGCCCATATAGTCATCTGCTACAGGGCTGATGAAGTCGGCCAGGGAGAAGTTAGGTTGTCCTGCAGCTTTCTTTTGTTGCTGGCGCAGGTGTTCTAGCGCAAAGAGTTCCTTACCATTGTCATCTTTTACAATTACAGTATCCGGTGCCGTTTTGTTGGCGTTCCAGAAACCTACTACGCCTTTCGCCGTTAGCCATTTCTCTGAAATGATCTGGTCGAGCAGGGCATTCGCATCGTTAAACAGCTTGGTGGCTTCGGTGCCTACGTGCTCGTCTTTCAGTATGTCGGGGTACTTGCCGCGCATTTCCCACGTAATGAAGAACGGTCCCCAGTCTATGAATTGCCTGATCTCAGCGAGATCGTAGCTATCGAACGATTTGATTCCGGTAAATGTTGGTTTCGGTGGTGTGTAGCCTTCCCAGTTTATCTTCACAGGATTTTGCTGTGCGTCACCGAAACTGATATATTGTTTCACCGTCCGCTTACTCGCAAAATCCTCGCGCAGTTTTTTGTATTCCGTATCTATACCTCCAAGGAAGCCGGGTTTCTGCTCTTTGTTCAACAGGTTACCCGCTACAGTCACGCTACGGCTGGCGTCCAGCACGTGCACCACGCCTTCCTGGTATTCTGGTGATATCTTGATAGCGGTGTGCATGCGCGACGTAGTAGCACCACCTATCAGCAGGGGTTGGTTCATGTTGCGGCGCTTCATTTCTTTGGCCACGTGCACCATCTCGTCGAGCGATGGTGTGATAAGACCACTGAGACCGATGATGTCTACATTTTCTTTCTGCGCTGTTTCCAGTATTTTATCTGCAGGTACCATCACGCCAAGGTCGATGATATCGTAACCGTTACAACCAAGTACCACGCCCACAATGTTCTTGCCGATATCGTGCACGTCGCCTTTTACGGTTGCCAGTAATATTTTAGCCGCGCCGGCTGTTTCTTCGTTCACAGTGCCCGCGGCAATGTGTGCCAGCCTGCGTTGTTCTTTTTCTGCTTCTATATAAGGGGTGAGTACAGCTACTGATTTTTTCATCACGCGTGCGCTTTTCACTACCTGTGGCAGAAACATCTTTCCGCTACCAAACAGATCGCCCACTACGTTCATGCCATCCATCAGCGGACCTTCGATCACGTCGAGTGGTTTGGGGTATTTCTGGCGTGCTTCTTCAGTATCCTGGTCTATATAGTCGGTAATACCGTTCACCAGTGCGTGTTTCAGACGTTCTTCAACAGAAGTACCACGCCATGCATCGTCTTTCTTTTCTTCTTTGCCTTTGGCTTTTACCGTTTCTGCAAATGTTACGAGGCGTTCCGTCGCATCAGGCCTGCGGTTCATTACCACGTCTTCGCACAGTTCGCGCAGTTGCGGTTCTATTTCGTCGTACACCTGCAGGGCGCCGGCGTTCACAATACCCATATCCATGCCTGCTTTGATAGCATGCAGCAGGAATACGCTGTGTATTGCCTCGCGCACCACATCATTACCACGGAAAGAGAACGAAACGTTACTTACACCACCACTCACCTTGGTAAGTGGCATTCTTTGTTTTATCTGGCGGGTAGCTTCAATGAACTCTACCGCGTAGTTATTATGTTCTTCGATACCGGTTGCAATCGCGAAGATGTTCGGATCGAAGATGATGTCTTGCGGGTGGTAACCCACTTGCTGGGTCAGTATGTCGTATGCCCTTTGGCAAATGTCTACCCTGCGTTGCAGTGTATCTGCCTGGCCATTCTCATCAAATGCCATTACGATAACAGCAGCACCAAAGCTTTTGCATATGAATGCCTGCTCAATGAATTTCTCCTCGCCTTCTTTCAGCGATATAGAGTTAACAATACACTTGCCTTGTACGCATTTCAATCCAGCCTCGATGATCGCAAACTTCGACGAATCGAGCATGATGGGGATCTTGGCAATATCTGGTTCGCTTTGCAACAGGTTCAGGTAAGTGGTCATGGCTTGCACGCCGTCTAGCAGGGCATCGTCCATGTTCACATCCAGCACCTGAGCGCCGCTTTCTACTTGCTGGCGGGCTACTGAAAGAGCTTCTTCATATTTGTTCTCCTTTATCAGTCGCGCAAACTTTTTCGAGCCGGTAACGTTAGTACGCTCACCTACATTCACAAAATTTGTCTCCGGTCGAACCACCAGAGGTTCCAGTCCACTTAAACGAAGAAACGGTTTTATTGAGGGCATTCTATTATATATGAAAAACGTTGCAAAGGTAGAAACTAATAGGCTAATTGCTGCCCTTAGCCCTTAATATTATATATGTAGGCGTATTGAGCTTAGATGAGGCTTTAAGGTAATGTATGGAGCTGCCTGTTGTGAGTTTAAGCATGGCTGTATTAGAGGGCTCGCTACCCTCGCTGATCGCTACCAGCGCAATGGTATCGGTTTTGCCAGTCAATTGAAAAGTAAGCTGTTTCCTGGTCGAGGCAAGTGAATGCCGCGACAATATCGTTTGCCTGTTGTGTAGTACCGACACAATATCACCATCTATGTGTTGATCATCCCAAAGCTCAAGCGTGGCAGTTGATGATGTGTAAGTAGTTTCAAAGCTTGAACCGCTGTTTACTGTGGTAGCGTTAGTCTGGCTCGTGTCTGGCTCCCGCAATCGCGCCTTTAGCGGTTTCAGTAGACTATCGGCTGTCGGGTTTTGCTTCATTAGCTTGTCAAGCACATCTGTAGCGCTGTATAATACAATGCTACCTTTTGCGCACTGGCTTTTACCACCTGACCGGTAGCCAGTAAAACGTCCTTTCAATGCCTTGCCCTTTTTCATGCCCGCCAACTTTAGCCGCGCGTGTACAAAACAAAAGCTATCCCTGGCAGCAGTTGATTTGGTATTAGAGATGTTAACCTCTCTAAATACCAGTTCTTTTTTGCTTTCGTTAATGGAACCGGTGACGGCCGACCTTGTCTGATTCTTGCCGCCAATGTCAGTTATAGAAAAACCTTTGATCGTGCCTGCTGAATCTTTGAACTGAAGTTTATAAGTGTAGCTACCGGCACCATCAACTGTCAATGATCCGACCAGGATATATTCCTGTGCGGTGAGTTGGCCAAAGTCACACCAAAGCAATAATAAAAAGGTTATGTATCTAAAAGCTTTGCGTTCAGGCATTTGGTTGTATATCTTGTCGCAAAATACTTTAAACCTCTATGAAAAACCTTATTTACCCGGTAATAT
Source organism: Polluticoccus soli (assembly GCF_029269745.1). Classification (NCBI taxonomy): domain Bacteria; kingdom Pseudomonadati; phylum Bacteroidota; class Chitinophagia; order Chitinophagales; family Chitinophagaceae; genus Polluticoccus; species Polluticoccus soli. Next base: position 2,106,422 of record NZ_JARJHT010000001.1, read on the forward strand.
GCTTTCTTATTGCATTAGTGTTCAGCCCGGAGCCCGTTAGTGCGGCATTCCCTGTAAATGCCGATGCGGAAATTTCTGTCAAAACAGAAAAGCGTTCCTTCGATGAATTCATCAACGCGACGGTCGCAAAATATAACCTGCCCGCTCCTCCTTACAATGGTGAGGGTGCTGACAACCCTGCGTTGAGCATCGCGTCGCTGGGACTTGCTATCGGCGGGCTAGCTGCTATAGCAGTGGCACTTTACTCCCTGATGTGGGTTTTGTTGATCCCTGCTGGTCTGCTAGGCATCGCTTCTATTATTTTGGGAGCAATGGGTGCGCGCAGGCGGCCGTTGCGCGGAATAGGTATTGCCGGATTTTCGCTGGGAATAGTTGATCTTTCTATACTTGTAGTTATCGGCATTTTCGCATTCTTCGTAGCACTCCTGCTGGGAGGATTTTAATCTGGCAGTTTGTCTCATCGGAAAAGAAAACAGTTAACCCCTATGAAAAACTTTATTTACGCCATCGTATGTCTGTCAATGATGCTCACGTTTCCGGAACGGACTGCCTATGCAGCGTTCCCGATAAAAGCTGGCGAAGAGATATCTGCAAAGACAGAGCGGCGATCGTTTGATGAGCTGGTTAACACCGCAATAGAAAGATTCCACTTACCCCTGAAGCCCACACGCGACATAACGGAAACGAAGGGTAAGGTATTGAACATCGTTTCCTTTGCTCTTGGTTTTACGGGCGCGGGCGCAATTACAGTAGCAGCCTTTGCGCCAGCCGCGGCATTGACACTGTTAGCGTTAGCTACAGGAATGGGCATAGCTGCTATCATAACGGGCGTAAAGGGATCGGAAAGCGATGCGCCGTTAAAGGGTTTAGGAATTGCCGGCTATGTTTTGGGAATTATTGATCTGACAGCACTGTTGATTGTATTAATCGCAACGGTAGTTCTTTTGGCGCTCATTTTATTTGGTAATTAGTTCAAGAAATTCGGTTTCGGTAAGAATGGTTACTGTGCCGAGTTTCTTGGCTTTTTCCAGTTTAGAGCCGGCATCTTCACCTACTACAAGATAGTTGAGTTTGCTGCTTACGCCGCTGAGTAACGTTCCGCCTTTATCTTCTACCATAGCTTCCGCATCGCTCCGTTTGAAGTGACTGAGCGTGCCGGTGAACAGGAATGTTTTTCCTAATAATCCACCTTCGGCCTGTCTTTGGCTTTTGTGGTGGCTTTCCAGGTTCACGCCTTCTTTTTCCAGCAGGTCTATCATGTGCCTGTTCTCGGGATTGTGGAAGAAGTGAGCAACGGAGGCTGCTACCTTCGGTCCCACATCTTCCAGCGACACCAGTTTCTCTTCATCCCAGTCGTATAGCTCGCGGATGTGATTGACGGCATTCGCCAATGTTTTGGCCATCGTCTCGCCCACATGGCGTATGCCTAGTCCAAATATTACGCGGTTAAGCGGTTGCTTTTTAGAGTTGTCGATTGCCGTGCGGAGATTAGTTATAGACTTTTCGCCGAAGCCTTCCAGCTGTTTTATCTTGTCGAAATCAAGATGGTATATGCCCGGAATGTCTTTCAATAATTCCAGGTCGTAGAATTTAAGAATGTTGGCACCGCCCAGGTTACGGATGTCCATAGCATCCTTGCTGGCAAAGTGTATGATGCGCTCTACCACCTGCGCAGGACAGTTGATATTGATACAACGCCACACAGCTTCCTCCTCCGGTCGTTCCAGCGCCTCGTTACACACAGGGCAGTGTGTTGGGAAAACGATCTTTTCCTCGCTGCCGTCGCGCAGTTCTGCGAGCGGTTTAACTATATAAGGAATTACATCACCTGCGCGTTCCACTAACACAGTGTCTCCAATGTGCAGGTCTTTTTCGCGCACTACATCTTCGTTGAACAGCGAAATAGACGTAACGGTAACACCGCCAATCGGTACGGGTTCTATTTTGGCTACAGGTGTCACGCTGCCGGTACGGCCGACCTGAAATTCTACACGTTGCAGCTTACTGGTGGCCTGTCGTGCTTTGAATTTATAAGCCACAGCCCAGCGTGGGTGGTGGGTGGTCATACCCATACGGTCCTGCAGGTCGAACTGGTTTACTTTGATCACCAGACCATCTACTTCAAAGGGCAGGTCATCGCGCTTTTGTTCAAACTCATCACAGAATTTAATAACGTCCTCAATATTGCTGAAGCGTTTCATTTCGCGCACTGGCGTTGGAAAGCCCAGCGAATACAGGTACTCCAGCGAGTCGTAGTGTGTATGCAGTTTTGCAGGAACGTCTTTGCCACGCTCCAGCGTGTAGTCGCTAATATGGTATAGTGTAACCGACAGTTTCCGTTTGCCCACTTCGCGTGGGTCGAGGATACGGAGGGTGCCAGATGCTGCGTTCCGCGGGTTGGCCAACGGGCTTAAACCTTCGGCAGCGCGTTGACGGTTGTATTCTGCAAATACATCTTTATGTATCACTACTTCACCGCGTATCTCTATCTGCGAGATCCCTTCTTTTGTAAAGCCAGCAGACAAAGGCATGGAACGGATCTGTTTGATGTTTACCGTCACATCTTCGCCCATGATGCCATCGCCACGGGTAGCGCCACGGGTCAACTTACCATCTTCATATATTACGGAAACGCTGGCGCCATCATATTTTGGCTCTGCGCAGTATTCTATCTGGTCGGTACCGGCCAGCTCACGGCAGCGGCGGTCCCAGTCGCGCAGGTCGTCGGCATTATAAGTATTATCGAGGCTGAGCATCGGCACCAGGTGGCTCACCGCAGGAAATTTTTCGCTCAAGCCAAGTGCCACGCGTTGTGTAGGAGAATCGGCTGTTACCTGCTCCGGGTATTGTTCTTCGAGTCCTTTCAGTTTTTTGAACAGCGTATCATATTCAACATCGGCCAGCACAGGCTCGCTTTGCACATAGTATTTCCAGTCGGCATAATTGATCACCTCGCGCAGGGCTTCGATGTCTTGCTCAACATTGCCACTTTCACTAGTCAATAAGGTTTTTGCCTGCTGGTAAAGGCGCTGTTCATCCTGGCTCGTGTACATGAGCACAAAGAAACTTTATCCCAGCAAATTTTCCCAATCGCCAGCACCCTCGCGTACTAATTGTGCTTCGCCGGAAGTACAATCGATAACCGTAGAGGAAATAGTGTTTCCAGATCCGCCATCTATCACTATATCAACCAGTTTGGCAAATCGCTCGTGCATCAGTTCGGGATCGGTGTAATATTCTACGTCCTCATCCATAGGAAGCGAAACACTCATGATGGGGTTACCCAGCTCACGGACAATGGCTTGAGTAATATTGTGGTCGGGGATGCGTATACCAACAGTGTCCTTTTTTGTCTTGAGCATTTTGGGTACCTGTTTGCTGGCTTCGAGGATAAATGTGTACGGACCGGGTAGCGCTGCCTTTAGCAGCCGGAAGATTGGCGTGCTCACACTTTTGGCATAGTCGCTCAGGTGTGCAAGGTCGGTGCAGACAAAGCTGAATTGCGCTTTTTTAGGCTCTATTCCTTTAATGCGGCAGATACGTTCTATGGCCGCCGTATTATATATATCGCACCCAAGACCATAGATGGTATCGGTAGGGTAGATGATGACACCACCACCTTTAAGGCAGTCAACGACTGTTTTGATGTTCCTGGGTTGGGGATCGTCGGGGTGGATGTGCAGCAGCATATATTAGACTAAAGCTATGGCTAAGGTATGCGAAATACTTTAGCTAATTTGCATCGGTAACCTGCATGGCATGTTCTCTATTATCATCCCTACCTGGAATAATGTCGACTTCGTAAAACTCTGTGTGGAAAGCATCCGGAAAAACTCCACGATGAACCACCAGGTGATACTGCATATCAATGATGGTTCAGATGGCACAAAACAATGGGCTGAGGAGCAACGGCTGGATTTTACTCATACTGACACCAATGCAGGCATTTGTGTGGCTGTAAATACAGCAGCAGGGCTTGCCGCGCACGACTATATCGTATACATGAATGATGATATGTACGTGTGCCCCGGTTGGGACAAGCACTTGGCTGACGAAATAAAAACACTTGGCACAGATATGTTCATGTTGTCGTCAACGATGATAGAGCCAAATGAATCGGGCAATCGTTCTGTGGTGGTTCAGGATTTTGGAAAAGACCTAACATCGTTTGACGAAGCGGGATTGTTGTCGGCCTATGAGCGGCTTGAAAAACCGGACTGGAATGGTTCTGCCTGGCCTCCAACTATCGTCCATAAGAAGTATTGGCAAATAACAGGTGGGTACAGCATCGAGTTTAGTCCCGGCCTGAGTAGCGATGATGATTTTGCTATGAAGATGTGGCAGGCAGGCTGCAGGATATTTAAAGGCGTGGGCAGGAGCAAGGTGTATCACTTCCAGTCGAAATCGTTGTACCGCATCAAAAAGAACAACGGACGAAAGCAGTTCCTGATGAAATGGGGCATTAACCAATCTACCTTCAATAAGTTTTTCCTGAGACGTGGCGCCTTGTATAAAGGACCATTGACGACGCCTCAACGCAGGCAAATACGCAGTGAGCTTTGGCGCGCCTGGCTGAAGCGCAAGTTATATTAAGCTGTTGATGGCTTTTAATGCAGCCTTTAGCCTCTCTTCCGGTGTCGATGAGACCAACGCCCATGGCACGCCGCTGTTCTCCACTATATCACGGTATATATTGAAAAAATACTGGCGCATTTCCGGTAATGGATGCTCACGTAACGGGTCGTCCTGCCATTCTATGTCGATGTCCGTAAGCAGGTACATATCATAGTGTCGTCGTGATATTTCGTCAAGTATGGATTGATGGCAGCGACCATATTTGTGTTCGCTCCATACTTTAAGCACATATAAGTCGGTGTCGCAGATGAGGAATTTATTTGCTTTCGCCAGTTGTTCATCTTCCAGCTTCAGCTGACCTTTTGCGATCTCCAGCAAGTCGCTCTCTTCATAGACGCCTTCACGCTGTTCCAAATATTCGCGCGCATATTCAGGCACCCACACCGTTTTTAAAGAAGCAGCCAACATTTCGCTGAGTGTACTTTTGCCTGTAGATTCGGGCCCTATTACGACGATCTTTTTTACCTGCATCAGGCTGCTTGTTGTTTTTGATGCGACAATTCGTACAACCTCGACCACCTGATATATCCTAGTACCGCTACAATAAACAGGAAGACCGTAAGTGCCGATGTGAGTACCAGCCCTTTATAAACGAGTAGCGGTATGGCTACGATGTTGGAGATGTTCAGCAATACCCAGTTCTCTACTTTGTGTTTGGCCAGCAGCCACATGCCTGCGCAAGCCGTAGCTGATACAAAAGCATCGATGGCCGGAACGGTTGAGTCTGTGAAGTGGGACAGTAACAAATAGAATACGGCCCAGCCGATGGTTGCAATGGCAATGGTTATCAGCCAGTCCTTTTTAGAGTTATGTGTTATGGCTATAGCATTTTCATTTTCTTTATTCTTCTGCCAACGCCACCAGCCATACACACTCATTATGAAATAATAGAAATTAAGCAGGGCTTCGGCGTATAAGCCGGTGGATGGCTTGCCCATCAGGTAGATGAATATTAACGTGCTGACTATGCCTGTGGGATAGAGCAGCACATTGTTGCGATTGGCCAGCAATACACTGGCAATGCTGAAGATCACCGCTATCCACTCGATAATACTGGTTTGAGCAATCCCTGTTTTAAATAAACTGAGCCACGCGCTAACATCCATAGTGCGCCAAAAATACAGCAGGGCCAGTTAATCTATCATGTATAGATAATTGCTAATAATTGGAGCTAAAAAAATTATTAAAACAATTGTGTTGGAAATTCACCTTTTGTTTCTATTTTTGCATCCCCCAACGGGGAGTTGGTGCGGTAGCTCAGTTGGTAGAGCAAAGGACTGAAAATCCTTGTGTCGCCGGTTCGATTCCGGCCCACACCACACAAAATGAAAGCCTTGCAATATTGCAAGGCTTTTTCTATTGATACCTTTCTGGCGTTGAATGTGGCAACCATGTCGATAAGAGATCCTGAACAGGGAGATGCTCCGTTTGTGTATACCGCCAAGCTTTCCTATATGACAGGGATGGCAGATTACTTTACCTAATACGAATATGGCATTAATGACTTTCCGTATCAGCTGGCGCGTGCAGGGGTTAGTCTGTATATTAAAAAGTTGACCCCTAAGTTTAAATAATCGGACTGCAGGGCTTTCTGGTTTGTTCTAATCAAAGTATCTATCGGTCAGTATTAGATCACAATGCCATATTCAGCGAGGTAATAAAGAAATACATTCCCCAACCCAATAGTAGAACAATAACTACCCACAGCCATGCAGGTATACTACGGGGTGTTTCGCTGCCTTCTATCAGGAATTTTTTTTGATCGCCTTTGCTGTAAGCGTGTACCATAAGCGGGAGTATTCCATCAACGACAGCATTTTCATGGATGCCTTCTATATCGATCGCTGGGCCGTTACGGACCTCGAATGCAATATTTCTAATTCCTTCACTGCCATTATTGCTCAGGCTTATGATCCTTAATGTATGCCTGCCGTCGGTCAGCTTGCTTGTGTCCAAATCAAAGCTAACAGGGGCTTTGAATTCGCCTAACGGTTGGGTTTCATTGTCCAAAAAGATCTTGACAGTACATTGGTCACGCATCTTGTTCGGGATTTAAAAATGAATATTTGATATGGTCCTTATTGTCCTCTTTGGGGCGGATGAGCCATTTGATAGTGAGAAACAGAGATACAAGCGCGATCACTGCCGTAACTATAACGATCACGTAATCCCAATTGCTCTCGGGGCCGGTGCCGTGGATGGAGATGTATTTCAAAGTCTTCGGTTTGTTGCGTTCACAAACGGGACAGGCTGTTACCATCAGCTGCATTATCATGACCGCAATAAAAAGTATCAACACTTTCATTTGGCTGCTGCTTTTATTTTGACAAAATCCATCAGCTTCTTTATTTCCTCTGGTGTAACCGTTTTGCCATTGTTGCCCCAGCTTGTGCGCTCATAATTAATAATGGCTGCTACATCGTTTTCGGTAAACGACATATTTGTTCCGACCGCGGCCATTACACCAAACTCTGGCCGTGCATCGTATCCGTTCATGATAATGTCTACATATAGTTCCAGGTTGTCGCCCGTTACAATGGGACTGCCTTTCAATGGAGGGAATGCTCCGGCCAATCCTTCACCCGTTGGCTGGTGGCAGCTCTGACAGTTTGCTTCGTATAGTGTTTTTCCCTCGGCAGCTGTTGCTCCTTTTGCGCCGGTGGTTTTCTTTTCGGGTCTTTTATATAAGAAGAGTTGCGGCTTGATGTCTCCCGGTAGGGCTGCTTGCTTCAACGACTGCAGGTAAGCTACCAATTGTAGTGCTTTCTTCGTGGCTATCACTTTGCCTTTTCGTCCCGACAGGAATTGCGCCGGCACGTTGACGATGACATCGTTCTTGCCGGGATTTTTCTTGATCTCAAATAGCCACTCATAACTAGGCATTATCGATTCAGCCACCACTGATCTTGGGTTGAATAAATGCATCAGGTTCCAGTCTTTGCTCGGTTGCCGGTTGCCTACGTCTGTAAGGTCGGGGCCTGTCCGCTCTGTTCCTGTTAGTGTGGCTGTATTAGCCCATAAGCTGGTTCTGCGTATATGTGCGTAGTCGGCAGGTATACCTGGCCGGGAGCCAAATGCTTTGTCCATGTCTACATTCCGTACCTGCTGTGTATGGCAAGCTACACAGCCTTCTGCTATGTATATCTTCTTGCCCGCCAGCACATCGCCATGCAAGGGCTCTGTGCCGGGAAGAGGCGAATTGTTCTTTTGGTTTACAAGAGCGGGCCTGATCGCAACAAAGTAAGTTAGGAACAGGAACAACGATCCGGCTAGTGCAAAGAGTTTTCGATGGTCGTGAAAGATCGACATAGTGATAAGCTTTAGTCAATTACACGGGTTAGTTTGAAGAAGATGGCGATTGATTGGCCAATTGTCTCATGGCTTCGGTTCCTACGTCTATTTCTTCTGTTCGGCTGGCGGTCATCTTGTAGAAGTTATACAGGTAGATAACGTGCGATATGAACATAAGGCTGCCCCCGATAGCACGCCAGAGCCAATAGTCAAACATTTTGACAACGCTATTTATGAAAGGTTCTCCGTTCATCCACATGGTGCCACGTATAGTTCCGCCGACCATGAGCGGGATGGCGTATAGCAGCAGCCCTATGAATGCCAGCCAGAAGTGCGCGCCAACGAGATGGTGCGGAGGTTCTTTGCCCGTTAGCCTCGGCACAATGGCATAGGAGCCCCCCCAGATAGCGAAAGTGATGATGCCGTAAAAACCAAGGTGCGAGTGGGCTACCGTAAAGTCGGTGAAGTGCCAAAGCATATTGCTGTAGCGGAACGCTTCTGCAGTACCCTGCAGGCTCACGGCAATGTAGTATACTGCCGCAGTTAGGAAGAATGGCAGCGTATAGCTATTGCTCACTTTGTGCCACTGCCCTTTGAAGGTCATCATAAAATTGAGTGTGGCTGCAATTACCGGAATGATCATTCCTGCGCTGCCGACAATAGCCACGGTTTGCAGCCACCAGGGTATGGGACTTAGAATAAAGTGGTGTGTACCGATGACAGTGTAAAAAAGAACTTGTGTCCAGAATGCTAAGATGCCTAAACTGTAGGCGTATATGGGACGGTTAAGCTGCTGCGGAATGAAGTAATAAAGCAAGCCCAGCGTGAAAAGGGTAAACCACATACCAACGCCGGAGTGCATATAATAACCTTGGATGATTGTTTCTCCGAGCCCGTTTTGCCAGAAAGGCAAATAAGCGGTGAGGGCAATGATAACCGTAAACATCAGCGCCCCAATGATGTACCAACTTGAAATGTAGATCTCTTTTGTTGTGCGGTTTCCAACCGTTGCAAAGAGGTTTACTAGTACAAGAATCAACCCTACTGCAAAAAGAGCCATTATCGGCCAGATATATTCCCTGAATTCGCCGCCACCGTTGTTAATACCTGCCATCAATGATATAGTACCGAGTATCACCTGTGCATTGATGAACGCTAATGTGATCCAGCCCATTTTGATATTGTACAACTTTGTATTACTTACTGTAGAGATAACGTAGTAACCTAAGCCGATGATACCAAGCGAGGCCCAGCCCCAGAAAACCATATTGGTATGCACAGGCCGGAGCCTGCCAAAGCTCAGCCAGCTGACGTGATCTGCATCGGGGGCTATGAACTTAATGCCGACATACTCACCAATGCCTGTGCCGACGACAAGCCAGAAGGCGGCGCAGCCAAGGTACCATACAACCAGCTTTGCGAGTGCGGGATCGACTGGAGGTCGTGTTGATGCCCTCTTTTTCACAGCAGTGAAGTGTACTTCCTGTTCGGGATGAACGTTTTGAAGGATACCTTTCACATCTGCGGGCATAGCGCTACCTGAGAGCTCGCCCACCTGGTGCGCTGCTTTTACGCCTATTTCGCGTTGCTCGAGTTCGTGCTTTAGCTGGACCTGGTCTATTTTAGTTAGCTGTTCTGCAAGCGAGTTTGCCTGTGTTCTTTTTTTCTCTGCCACCATTCTTTTCATTGCGTTGTTTGCCTTGGCAATAATGAGTATGGCCGCAAATAGCAAAGGCAATAACAGCAGCAAAACTGTAATGATGATCCCCGGTTGGGTCATCAGCTGTTTTTGGTTTGCATCTTGTGCTATGATCCAGTCCGGTGAGAATAATGCGATAAGTAGCAACATCGCTTTGAAACCACTACCGCTTCCTCCACTGCTCTCGGGGTTTTTCCCGCTCTGTCCCTTTGATCTGAGTAGTGCTTCTATTTGTTCAGAGGTGAGATTGTTGAGAATGTTTTCCTCATCTGCTGTTCTCTGTTTTAGCTGTCGCGAAACCTTTTTGAATTTTCGATACTGGTAGATAGCAACAAGCGCCAGGAATATGATCACCGCGCAAAGCAGGATGGTACCGAATGAAATTTTCTTAAAGGTCAAGTAATTGCTCTGCTGCGTTTGTGCATAAACTGAGAGGCAAAGCATATTGGCCACAAAGCAGGTCAATATGGTAGTGATTGGTTTCATGTGAGCGGTATTAAAGGTGTGTTGAGCCTTGGCTGGAATTCTATTAATCGCGCAACGTAGCTAATTTCCGGACACTGTGGCTGAATTTTTCCTCGATAAATATACGGCTGCTTGGTGTGGCGTAGCATTCATGAGTTAGAGGTAGGTCTGCCAATATTAATAAATCTAAACAGGTAAATGTTTAATGGCTAAGTCAATATGGCCGGATAGAAGTATGCGCGTTCTTTTGAATATTGTCGGATATTCTGTTTAGAAAGGTACGGGCAACATTGGTCGACAGCGAGTAGAATAATACGTGTTGCACAATGACTCATAAAAACATTAAAAACTGCCGACTTTCTTTAATGTTTTTTCTCTTCTGCTTTCAATCTGATTTTAATCTTACTCTTTTCCATTAGTAAACAGGGCTACTACGCGCGACAAATAAGCACTATGTTATGGTTTTTGTTGGTCTCGACTGTTGTGTTTTAATCTAATCTTAAACTCTGCTTCACTGCTTTTTAATTGTTGGTTAATAGCCTTTTAACCGACAGCGCGAAAAGCCCTCTCTACCTTTATTGGCGCCACATAGCGGCGAAACGCGCATATGTGATATGTCTGTTAAATTCTAAACATTTAAACAATAGTTGTGATGAAGCACTTAAACACTTGTCGGCCTTTAATGCTGTTGGTGGCGTTCTGCCTGCTCGCGGTCACGGCCTCCGCACAGCTCAGCGGTACCTACACGATTGGCGGTACAAGCCCCAACTACGCAACGCTTTCAGCGGCTGTTGCCGACTTGAATAGCCAGGGCGTGTCCGGACCTGTCGTCTTTAATATTCGCGACGGTAACTATACCGACCAGGTTGTCATCAATTCGGTGGCAGGAGCCAGTGCTACTAACCGCATCGTTTTCCAGTCGGAAAGCAATAATGCGGCAAACGTTACCATCACGGCGTCGGCAATGTCTACAAGTAACAACCATATATTTAAGCTGAACAGCGCTAAGTATGTTACTATAAGGCAGCTTACCCTGACGCCCACCAATGGTACTTATTGTACGGCGATAAATATCACGGGCGCAGCCTCGTACGACAGCGTTGTGAATTGTAACCTGTCGGGACCTAGCTCTACGTACACCGGTTATTATGGCGCGTTGGTGCAGGCATACAGCAGTGCTGCATCCAATATGGTGTTTAAGAATAATAACATTACCAATGGTGGTAGTGGTTTCTATATATACCAGTCAAGCGTTGGTGCTGCACAGAATGACTTTGTTATTGAAGGCAATAACATCTCTGGTCAGTATTATATGCCTATATATACGACCTACACCCGCGATTTTAAGATCCGTAATAATACCATTACTAAGGTTGGACCGTATAGCTATTCTATATATTGCAACTATGCAAACGATGCATATGAATGTACAGGTAACGTCATCAATATCAGCAACTGCTCTTATTCAGGCTATGGCCTGTATCACGGCAATTGTGAGGGTAGCGCTACCGATCCGACGAAACGACCACTGGTTGCTAACAATCAACTGACACAAACAGGTATTTCGACCACCACTTATCCTATCTGGAACAATGGTTCAATTTATCTGACTTTCAGGGATAACACCATCAACGTTTCTGCTATCTCAACAACTTATATCTACAACCAGACTACGCCAGGCCTCGTGTTTACTGGTAATAATATTACCATCAATTCGTCTACAACTGTATATGCTTATTATACTTACCAGTCGCATGGAGCAGTAGTAGATAGCAACACGATCAACATCAGCACCGGTAGCGGTAGCTACTATCCGTACCTGATGTACAGCGATAATACCAAGGTTTCGAACAATACGGTGAATGTCACTTCAACAAGTGGATCTATTTATGGCTTTTATCCGCAATACACTTCAAACAACACCAATCTTGAATTATCTGGGAATAAGATCAACGTAAGTTCCACCAGCGGTACTGTTTACGGAGTTTACGTTTCAGGCACAACTGGTACTCCGGATATGGGGTTACGTGTATTTAATAATGTGATCACAACCAGTACTTCCGGTACTAACCGCAGTTTTTATGCAACTTCATTGGTTGGTAATAACAAGTTTTATAACAACACATTCCACAGTCGCGCTACCGGGAGCACTAACTATAGCTTCCAGATAAGTCCATCAAGCGGCACAAATACTATTTATAATAACATCTTCTCGCGTACAGGTACTAACGGTTTCCTGGCGTCTATCGGCAACGCAGGCTTGTCGGCTATGGACAACAATCTGTACTACGCGTCTTCAGGTAATATCCTCGAGAGCTCTTCTACCACTGCAGCATACAATAACCTGCAGGGCTGGCGCACATCAACCGGTAAAGACAAGAATTCGCTTGTTTATGACCCGGGTTATATCAGTGCCACCTCAGGCAACGTAAATGACCTGGCTCCGGACCCTGCAAGTGCAAATTCATGGTCGCGCAATGGCCGTGGTATTCATATTGCAGGTAATGACAAAGACATTAACGGTAATACCCGTGTTATAGACAGGCCATCAGGTGTGCCGGATATTGGTGCCCATGAATTCACGCCCACAAGCACACCGCCGGTAGCAAGTGCTTCACCTGCTTCGCCGGTCGCTAGTGGTACCCAGACATTTACACTGGGGCAGGATACTGTTGCTACTATTGCCTGGGGTGCAAGTGTGCCCAGCTCTGTTACGGTAAGACAATATACAGGTACAGCTCCAGCAGGTATATCTGCAGTAAGCAGCAACAACATGTATTTCTACACTGATGTGAATGTGCCATCGGGTACTTTTGCTCATACATCTAATATCTACTACCAGGATCCCTGGGCGGGCAGTACCGGCAACGAAGCATCGCTGAGGCTAGCTAAGAAAGATGGTGCAAACCCATGGATCGTGTACGCTGCTGGTGTTAGCTCGGCTAATACAACCCGCAACATCATTACAACAACTGGTAGCAGCAATTTCGGTCTGCATACCGGTGTTGATCAGGGCGACAACGCGGGAACTAATGCATTGACAAACCCTGTTGCTCCATTCTGTTCTGGCAACCAGACTGTGATAGCCCAGATCAAGAATAGCGGTAACAATGTGCTGAACAGTGTGCAGGTAGGCTGGAGCGTTGACGGTATTGTCCAATCGCCGGTTAGCTATACCACGCAGATCAACACGTTGGGTAGCGGTTTGGGTAATACTGCGACCGTATCGCTGGGAACAGTAAATTTTGGTACGGCACCGAAAGTGATCAGAGTGTGGACGTATTCGCCTAACGGTAACACCGATCCGTTTACCAATGATGATACGCTTACAGTTTCATTGAGGTCGTCACTTAGCGGTACATATACCATTGGTGGTACAACGCCTAATTATTCAAACATCGCTGCTGCGGTAACTGACCTGAATAACTATGGTGTATGCGGACCGGTCGTGTTTGATATACGCAATGGTACGTATACGGAGCGTACGGTTCTGAAACCTGTTACGGGTGCCAGTGCTATTAATACTATTACGTTCAAATCTGAAACAAATAATGCTGCCAATGTAACTATCAACTACAGTAGCAGCTCATCTGCCAACTACATATTCCTGATGGATAGTGCGAGGCACTTTATATTCAGGGATCTGACCATCCAGACTTTGAACACCACCTATGGTCGTGTGTTTGAATTCAAAGGAGATGCATCGCATGACTCGATCATTAATTGTACCCTTACCATGGCTGGTACTTCGGGCTCAAGCAGAACTGGTATCTATGCCATCAGTCCATTCAATGGTACAGGCAACGTGATGAAAGGAAGCACCGTTAACAGCGGTTACTATGGTGTGTACTTGTCTGGTAGCAGCTCAGGCCTGATAGCTGACTTTACTTTTGACAACAACACTTTCACAAATCCGTATTCTTACGGTTTGTATGCCTACTATACCAATGGTATCAAGTTCACCAATAATACCATTACATGGTCAGGTAGCGCAACCTTCTACGCTGGCTATCTCTATTACTGCCACGGTGCACTTGATTTTTCAGGAAATAACATCACTGCGTCTTCTACAGGTAGCTCTCTCTATGGTATTTATGCAAACTATTCTAACGGACCGTCAGGCAACTACGCCAAGTTTAACAACAACAACCTGACGCTGAACAATACCTATACGTATGGTTATATTTATCCATTGTACTTTACCAGCATCAACTATGACTCTATAGCTGGTAATACAGTAAACGCAACTGGTAACTACTATATCTATAACTATTACCAGAACGCAGGCAGTCACGATTTTGTCGGCAATACACTGAACTTTACGTGCCAGTATTATTACGGCAGCTGGTATAATCTTGCTAACGTAAACATGGAGAATAATGACTTCACGTTTACTGCTCCCAATTACATGTACTGGAGCATTCAGACGTTGAATAACCTGAACTTTAAAAAGAACAAGGTCGTACTAACGTGTACAAACAGCTCTGCTACAACCTACATGTACTATCCAAGCAACATGGTGTTTGAAGACAATGAATGGACTGCTAATGGGTTATACACGGTATATGCCTTGTATTTATACGGTGGGCAGAGTATGTACCAGAACAACCTTATCAACAGGAATGTTATCAAAGCGAATGCAACCAACGGTACTGCTTATGGTATCTACGCCTATTACAACGATGGCTTCACTTATTCGAATAACATCATCATTGCTAAGGGCCAGTCTAACTATGCATTCTACTCGTACAATCCTTTTGATCAAAATCTTTACAACAATACACTTGTTTGTAAAAATGCTTCAGGTTATGTATTGCAGGCATATAATAGCGGCTCATCAAATGGCCAGCCATACTTCATGAAGCTGCGCAATAATATATTCTACAATAGCAATTCCAGCGGTAGTGGTTTAAACTTCCAGTCTGGCGATTTGACTAACCTTAACAGCGATTACAACAACGTCTTTGTGGGTGGTTCATCAAAATTTGTAGGTGGCGGTACTTTCAGTACACTATCGCAATGGAGAATTGCTAAAGGACAAGACATGAATTCGATCATGTATGATCCTGGCTTTACAAATCCTTCAAGTGACAATTATATACCGGACGTTGCAAACAGTTCCAGCTGGTCGCTGAATGGCCGTGGTGTACACATCACCGGTAACGATAAAGATTTTGCAGGAAACACACGCGTAGTAACTAAAGCAGCTGGTGTTCCGGACATTGGTGCCTATGAGTTCGCGCCAACATCAACTCCGCCATCGGCCGCTGCTACTCCCGCATCGCCTGCCGCCGGTACTACACAAGTATTCACCCTGGGTGAGGACACGGTAGCTACTGTAACCTGGGATGCAAGCGCCTCGGTGCCATCAACTATCGATGTAAAACAATACAGCGGTGTGCAGCCTCCTTCGTTCATTGCTGCCAACTCAATGTACCTGTACACTGATATCGCAGCTTCAAGCGCTATGCACGATGTGAAGATCTACTATAAAGACCCGCAAACCGGTACTACCATCGGTGAAAGTGGCTTAAGGCTGGTGAAGAAAGATGGTGGCAACCCATGGACTGTATTCAGCAATCCGCAAAGTTCAACCAATCCTGTGCTGAATTTCAATAATAGCACTGCCATGACCACATTCGGCCTGCATACAATGACCGATGTTCCCAATAATGCATCAGCTGCTGAGCTGGTGGCGCCAGTGACTGCTTTCTGTGCACCAAGTACACAGGAGGTAAAAGTGAAGATCAAGAACAACGGTAACAATGTGCTGAATTCAGTAAAAATCGGCTGGACCAAAAATGGCGCACCCCAAACTACGATCAGCTACACTACACCTATATATACACTCGGTAGCGCACAAGGCAACGAAGCCATTATATCCCTGGGTAATGTAACTTTCCCGAATTCAAACGCCATCAGCTTCGTTGTGTATACCTTCAACCCGAACAACGTGGCAGATCCCGCAACCAGCGACGATACGCTGAAATTTACCATCAAGCCATCGCTCAACGGTACATATACTATTGGTGGTACAACACCTGACTATCCTACTGTGGTTGACGCTATAAACGATCTGAATAGTTTCGGTATCTGCGGCCCGGTTGTGTTCAACATTCGTGACGGTAACTATACAGACGGTGGTAAGATAGACGCACCACTGCAAGGTAGCAGCGCCGTAAACCGGGTTACTTTCCAATCAGAATCTGGTGTAACAGCTAATGTGGTGATCACCCACGCTGCGTCCAATGCAAACAACAACGCGGTATTTGGACTGGATAATATATCTAATATAACCGTACGCAATCTTAAACTGGTAACTACCAATGGTAGCTTCTCTACAGCTATTGCGATGGGCGGTTCCGCGTCATACGACTCTGTTGTGGGTTGTATCCTGCAGGCGCCAACATCTGGTTCTTCAGGCGCAAATGCAGCCGTGGTGCAAGGATATTACCCATCATTCTCGGGTACTGAGAACGTGCTTCTGAAAAATACCATTATCGGCGGGTATTATGGCATATACTGGAATAGTGGTGGGGCTGCGACCAAGAACATCGTTGACAGTAATACACTTTCAGGACAGTACTACTACGGCATGTCTTTGTATTACACTTACGGTACAAAAGTGCGCGGTAATACGCTCACTTTGTCATCACCTGTTTACTATGGCGTTGATATGATGTATAACTACGCAGCGGGTACTACTTCATCGGATTTTATTGGTAATACAGTAAATGCGACTGGACCTGTGTATCCGATACGTCTCTACTATTTGAACCAGGGTGGCTCAAACACGGTTCGAGGTAAGTTTGCAGGCAATACTATCAATGGTTCTGGTTCTACTGTATACTGCTATATGTACAATCCGTACTATACAGATATGTATAACAATAAGATCAACCTGAACTCAACCGGTTATGTCAATAACTACTTTGGATATGCGGCCCAGTACACCAACGTGTATAACAACGAAATCAAAGTGAATGGTACTTATGGATATGCCTGGTATGCGTCAAGTATGTATTACAGCAACATTTACAACAACGCTGTCATAGGTAACTTTGGCTCGCTTTCTACAGCGTACGGTATGTATGCGTCATATGGCCAGTACGACTCGATATACAACAATACGATTTTGATGACGAGCACCTATTCATCGAGCTATGCACTTTACGCGTACCTCTATAGCTCGTCTTATTCAAACAACTGGATGCGCAATAACCTGATCGCTAACTTTAGCACCTCAACATCTGCTTATAGCGCGTATCTGAGTCCGGGTATTGGTTACAATAACACGTTTGACTACAATAACTACTATGCATCTAACGGCAACCACATATATAACGGTATGACCAGCCAGGTGCAAACTTTGCAGGCATGGCGTACATATAGCGGTGTCGATAAAAACTCGCTTTGCTATAATCCGGGTGTTATAAGCGCCACTGGTGACGCTCACCCCAATGCAAACGATTCTGCTTCATGGTCGTTGAATGGTCGTGGTATGCACATTGCCACCAATAATGCTGATCTTGAAGGCAACGCACGTGTCACTACCCTGGCAGCAGGCGTACCTGATATAGGTGCGTACGAATTCGTACCGAACTCAACACCGCCATTGGCTATAGCAACTCCTGCTGTCCCTGCGGTTGGTAAACAAGTATTCACATTTGGACAGGATACGGTTGCCGTTCTTGACTGGAAGCCAAACTCGCAGATACCTAATGTTGTTGACATACGGCAATACACGGGTACAGTTCCTCCGAGCTTCCCGGCAAACGTTGGCTTTATGTACTTCTATACTGATGTGAATGCAGCTAACAGTACTTACGACTTTACTGCAGATATTTACTATGACGATCCATGGAGAGGTACGATACCAACTGAAGCGAATATCCGCATGGTGAAAAAGCTGAATCCGCAGCCATGGCAGGCATACAACAGCCCCCTGAGCAGCGTGGATGTTAATCGCAACATCATACAGGCAAGTATGACCAACCTGGGCTACATGACCGGTATTGAGGATGGTACGCTGTTCTCTGCTATCATCACTCCTGGCGGTTCGGGTATCTTCTGTCCCGGTGGCAGTGTTGTCCTGAATGCGAACACAGGTATTGGTTACACTTACCAATGGCAGTTCAACTATGTAGATATTCCGGGTGCTACCGGCTCGTCTTACACAGCTACTGGCGCCGGCGACTACACAGTTAAGATCACTAACTCTGCTAACGTAACTGCTACTTCACTGGCATTCCTGGTAACTATTGTTGCTCCACCTGCAGCACAGGTATCAGCTAGCGGCCCGCTGACGTATTGTACTGGCGGCAACCTGACACTGAACGCAGCAACAGCAGTTAACCAAACTTACCAGTGGTACCTGAACGGTAACCTTATACCATCAGCTACTCAGCCAACTTACCAGGTAAACACCCACGGTAGCTATACGGTGATGGTGAAAGGTATGGGTTGTTCTAGTACTTCACCTGTGGTAACAGTGAGTGAAGGTCCGATCCAGGTAAACCTTGGCCAGGATACATCGTTCTGCGAGGGCACTCCATTTGTTCTGGACGCCGGTTATCCCGGTGCTAAATACCTGTGGAGCACGGGTGATACAACTCAGCAGATCACGATCTACAACAAACTGCAGTCTGGTACTTATACCGTTGCAGTGGATGCAGGTCCTAACTGTAAAGGTTCAGATAATATCATAGTTACAGTTAACCCGCTACCAGCAGTACTCGGTATCTCTTATGTGAAGAATGGTAGCACTTACCAATTCAGCCCAAGCGGTCCTACAGACGTGAAGAACTACCTGTGGATGTTCAGCGACAATACAACTGATACCGCTAAGACAGCAACACACACGTTCTCTATCCCTGAGTTCGAAGTGAAACTGGTCGTGTTCAATGATTGCGGTACAGATACAGCTATGCTGAAACTGCCAGTTAGTGTAGGCGAAACGGCAAATGGAGATGTACAGTTCACCGTATATCCAAACCCAGCCAGCGACTATATAACACTGACCTCTACAGGCGATGTTAAGTTCAGCGACGTAGTGATCATTAATGCAGTTGGCCAGGTGGTATACCGCGGCAACGCAGACCTGAAGCAGAAAGAGGAAGTGAACGTGGGCAGCTTTGCAAATGGCCACTACCTGATCCGCGCAACGACGGCTGCTGGTATGACTATTAGTAAACCATTTAACGTGGTGCGATAATATTTAACAATGCTTCATTTACTTCTATGCTAAGAAGTAAAAGGGCCGGCTACTCTTAGCCGGCCTTAATTTTTTCTGTGATGTGCTTGTGTGGAACAGGTGGTGCCTCTTTCTTTATTATGAGCGACGGTTTGAGTTTGGATGTCACCCGTTTGCTAAACCGTATGGATGGAAGTTCAACAGTATAGTGCAGAACTGTTGCCAAAGCGATTGATACTGCTGTGCAAACTACCATCATTATACAGACCGCGCTTATTGTGTTGGGAAACAAAGGTGCGATCAGGTTCCAATTGTCAAATATGGCTACCACCACTACCCAATGCATCAGGTAAAGGCAATAAGATATTCTGCCTAAAAAATGTAGGCTACTGTTGCTTAATAATCGCCTTACTCTAGGCGAGTCAATGATGGCAATAAGAAATATTAAAGAGGCGATGGCGGAATAAAAAGAAAAGTCGATGCCGAGAAAGGTCTGGATCCAGTATTTATACCAGGGGCCATAGATTTCTATTCTGTTGATCCTGCCCAGTTGCCGCATAGAGAACAGCATTACAGCGAGGCCTAACAGCAAATGGTGGTATTTGTATATTCTGAGTTTGCGTAAATTTCCGGAGCTGATGCGTACAAACCAACAGCTGATGAGTACGCCTAAGGCAAAATGTATGTGGTATACATACTTATTCCCCATGTTGATCCCGATAAGTGTAAAGGCTAGCATCATCCACGGCAGGTATCGCCAGCTCTTGTGCGCCAGGGCTATCATGAATGGTAGTAGGAAGGACATGGAAAGTATCACCACCAACGCCCATCCGGGCAAGTAGTATTGTGGCGTCCGCTCAAACCCCGGGCTATACCTGAAGAGAGACGCTTCTTCCCAAAACTGGCCCTTATTGAATAAGAATTGATCTGTTAGGTTATGAATGCTCAGGTCGTGACGGTATTGGTAGAGCGCATTTATCGATACAGCAACAAAGAACGCCGGCCAGAAGCGTAAAAATCTTTGAATGTAGAATTTGCGGATGTCAAGCTCGTGATCAAGGACAATATATTTATAGGACAAAACAAAGCCACTGAGCACGAACAGGAATATCGCGGTCTCACCATTGAACACGAATGATGCGAGTTTCGCCATGCTGTGTTCATGAAATCGCTGATTGATGTAATGGAAAAACATTACCCACAGGACAGCTAAGCCGCGAACGGAATCGAGGTAACTAAGGTGTTCCGGATGTTCATCATATTGACGGATAGGCTCTCTCATAATTATTATTTAAAGATAGAATCCAATACGCAATGTGACATACAGTTATGCGTTATTATCTTTGGCATTCAAAATCACACCGAAAATGGCAGCACCCTACCGCTACGACCTGCATCAAGTTGGCACAACGCTATACAGGTATAGGCGCCTTATTATTGTTATCACGATTTGCAGCGCAATTGCCGGCCTCTTACTGGCTAGCCTGCGGACAAAGAGATACCAGGCCGAAACCGAATTTTTTCTGAAAAACCCTTTTTACTCTGATCGTAATTTCCTTTACAACAACGAATCCAAGTTCCTCGACTATTTCGCTAATGAGGACGACGTGAACAGGCTTATTTTGCTGGCTGAATCGGATTCTGTGCAGCAAGAGGTCATACAGAGGTTCGATCTGCTGCGGACATATAAAGTAGAGGGTGACAAAGAAATGGCCCTGTTTTCGCTAAGAAAACAGTTGGCTGGTAATCTAAAGATAGTTCGCACACCATCTAAAAGCCTTCTTCTTCGGTACACCGACACCAGTGCTGCCCGATCAGCCGCTATCGCCAATTACTATGTTGCGGTACTCGACAATGCTCTGCGCGGATTTTATAACGATACGCGAATGAGCATGCGCCAATCGATCTTGGTTAAAATAACCGAAGAGGACAGTTCTATTGCTGTGCTGACGGATTCTTTGGTTGCTCTCAGGGATAAATACAGCATTTATGATATCGTTAGTCCTGCACGTTCCAATATCATTGTTAGCAATGTAAAATATACAGGAAAGCCCGGATTTGCAGAAGGACTGGAAGAGATCCAGAACCTGGAATCGATAAAAGACCAGACGGTTTCTAATCGTGCCTGGCATATTGCATTGGCTAGTCAATACACAACCGGCACAAAAATGAACGAATTGCCGCTGACGAAGATAATTAGAACGGCTGCTGCGCCGTTGAAAGCCAACGGACCGGGCCGGATAACATCTGCGATCATTTGCGCAATAACCGGGTTTGGTTTTAGTGTTCTATTCAGTTTGATAATGGCCTACAATAAAAACCGGTCGGCCAGCGTCTAATGGAGCAACGCGTACCTTATACCTGGAAACCTGTCCTCGCTGGTGGGCTGCTTACGCTGCTCGCCGGAATGGGGTTATTTATTTTCGGTGGACGGGTAGAATGGCTGTTGCTGCCGTTTGCTTATCTCTACTTATTGGTTCTTGCTTACGATTGGAAAGCTGCATATTGGATACTGTTATGTTCGCTCCCGTTTTCGATGCACATAGAGCTGGACGGAGGTGTGCTATCTACTTCGATCCCCGACGAGCCGATGATCTGGTTGTTTTTTCTTCTTTTCCTTTTGCTGCTAGCCTATCGGCCTAACAGCATTCCGGGATGGTTTTTAAGACATCCCATCACCATTTTGATCTCGCTTCAGTTTCTTTGGTTGTTGGTTTCGGTCTTGTGCTCACAACTCTTTTTCCCTGCTGCCAAATTTTTTATTGCTAAAAGCTGGTACCTGGTGTGCTTTTATGTTTTCCCTGTATGGATATTCAAGGATAAGCGAGATATTAAAACAGTATTCTGGGTTTTGCTACTACCGGTATTTGTAACCATTGCTGTAATTACATGGCGACACTCAACCCATGACTATAGTTTTTTATCAGTTAACCACGCGATCGGTAAGCTGTACTACAACCATGTTGAGTACGGTGCGATCTTGTCGATGTTGTTCCCTGTACTGGTTGTGGCCTTTTTGCTTTCTGGCAAAAAGGTGTTGTGGCGCATTGTCGGGTTTCTAGCAGTTGCGGCTTTTTCGGTCGTATTGTTCCTGACCTATGCGCGGGCCGCAGTATTGGGTGTTGCCTTTGCCGCGGTTGTGGCTGCCTGCATTCGTTTCCGGTTGGTAAACTGGGTAATGCCGGCAATGTACCTGTGCATCGCGGCGATCGTGATCTTTTTCGCTCACGACAATATGTATATGGAGTTCACCCCGGATTATGAACATACCTATATGCGTCACAACCTCAGCGATCATATCCGCGCTACTTTCCAGGGGCAGGATATGTCGAGCATGGAACGGGTGTATAGGTGGGTGGCAGCAGTGAGGATGAGCACTGAGCACCCGCTGACCGGGTTTGGACCGCATGGGTTTATCGAGCACTATAAGACTTACACAGTACCTGCATTCAGAACCTATGTGAGCGATAATCCTGAAAGGTCAACCACGCACAACTACTTTCTGCTGATGCTTACAGAACAGGGCTGGCCTGCCATGCTGCTCTATGCAATACTTACTCCACTTGCTTTTGCACAGGCGCAGTCAACCTACCACCGGTTTAAAGACAGGTTCTATAAGTTGTGTACGCTGGCGCTGGCAATGCTGTTGGCCGCATGTTTTATCAACAACTTTTTCTCCGAGCTCATCGAGACGCACAAAGTTGGTGCCTTGCTTTACCTGAGCCTGTCTTTGTTGGCTGTACTGTCTAACAAAAGCAGGCAGACAGATATTGCCTAGTGTTTCTCCAGGTACAATAACACTGGCAGATGGTCGCTATAGCCGTTCATCCAGTGATATCCCCGCCACGAGCGATATGGGTATCCCTGTTGTTTTCCAGAGCGTGTTATTAGAAACTCTTTGTTGAATATCTCTGCCTTTAAAAATTGCCACCCGTTGTTCTTTTTCAGAAAGGCTCTTGAAATGATGACCTGGTCAAAAAGATTCCATTTGTTTTGATAAGCCGTTGTGCCGTGTCCGCTTGTGTAAAGAGTAGCCCACGGGTTGTACAGCGAGTAAGGGATTATACGTTCGCGGCCACTGTTTGCATTTAATGTGCTCACAATGCTTTCATCGGTGGGGTCATCATTGAGGTCACCAATAACAATGATCTTGCTTAGCGGGTTTCGCTTCATTAGCGAATCAATGATCTGCTTATTAACAGCCGCCACCTGCTTACGCTTTGGTGCTGTTTCTCCCTTTCCTTCGCGTCGTGATGGCCAGTGATTGACGAACAGGTGCACGGTATCGCCGTTTAGTATTCCTGTTACAAACAGGATATCGCGTGTGGTTTCGGTGTGGCCGTTGTTCTCGATGCGTACAGCAATAGGTTTGCTGGTCAAAGGTTTGAAGAGTTTGGGCTGATAGAGTAGGGCAACATCTATTCCTCTCGGGTCCGGGCTGTTGTACGAGATGTGTTTGTATCCATATACTTTAAGCTGATCATTGTTGACCAAATCCGTCAATACGCCTCCATTCTCTACCTCTGCAAGACCGACTACCGCAGGCGCAGTTCCACTTTCTGCGATCTGCTTGATTACAAACGCCGTATTGTGCAACTTTTGCTTGTAGATATCGTTTGTGTATTTGTATGTCCCTTTAGGAGTAAAGGCGTCATCATCAGTATTGGGATCGTTGATGGTGTCAAACAGGTTCTCTACATTGTAAAAAGCGATAGCCATCTGCTTCAGCTTCTGGCAATAAGCTTGCGGACTCAATGAGAGTAATAGTAAAATGACGAGGATGCGCACAGGGTAAAAATAGGAAAGCCCCGCCAAAGCAGGGCTTTCAAACAATTGTATCCTTATTAAGCTACGGTTGCCGTAGCGTTTGTTATTTCCAGTGCTTTTTCCACCATGCTCTTCGAGCCGATGAATATCGGGCTGCGCTGGTGCAGTTCTGTAGGTACGATATCCAGGATGTTACCTGCGCCGTGGCTGGCGATACCACCTGCTGCTTCCATCAGGAAGGCCATAGGGTTGCACTCATACTGCAGGCGCAGTTTACCTTTTGGCGAGCTGCTGTCGGCAGGGTACATGAAGATACCGCCTTTGATCAGCGTGCGATGCATGTCTGCCACCATCGAACCGATATAGCGGTGCGAGTAAGGACGGCCGTCTGCTTTGTTGTTTTCCATGCAATACTCGAGGTAAGTCTTCAGGCCTGCATCGTATTTGCAGCTGTTACCCTGGTTGATCGAGTAGATCTTTCCTTTCTCAGGGCAGCGCAGGTTAGGATGTGACAGGCAGAATTCACCGATAGATGGTTCCAATGTGAAACCATTCACGCTTAGTTTTGTGGCGTATACCATCATGGTGCTCGAGCCATATATCACGTAACCGGCAGCCATCAGTTTATTGCCGGGCTGCAGGAAGTCTTCTTTGGTACAAGGTGTGCCTATCGGGCTAACGCGACGGTAGATCGAGAAGATAGTACCGATAGGTGCGTTCACATCGATATTAGAAGAACCGTCCAGCGGGTCGAATAGTACTATATATTTTGAATTGGCAGAATATTCATCGTCGAAGCATACATGATCATCGTTTTCTTCAGACGCGATACCCGCGCAGTCGTTACTGTTTTTTAGCACAGCGATCAGCGTTTCGTTGGCATATACATCCAACTTCATTTGCTCTTCGCCCTGTACATTGGTGGCACCATGTTTGCCCAATATGTCTACAAGACCGGCCTTCAATACTTGCTTGTTGATCATTTTACAAGCCAGTCCGATATCACGAAGCAGCGCCGACAGTTCACCTGTTGCCTGCGGAAATTGTCTGGTCTCCTGGATCGTGAATTCATCCAGGGTTATTAATTTTCGGGTATTCATGTATGCGTTATTTGCTGAATATTTAATGCAAAAATAACAAATCAGGCTGATACAACCCTGTGTTTGCAAGCCTTTCATGGCCCTGGAAATATATTATAAGAAAAAATGGTAAGGGTTCGATTTATAAACTATTGAAATTACCTTTGCAACGTTTCTTAACCGGGCGGAATGATACAATCCTTCAAAAATATCAACCGGCAGACGCTCGAGGTGCAGCAGACCGAAGGTGCTAACTGGATCAATGTGACGCCTCCATTCCAGGAGAACGAGATCGACAACCTGTCCGCTACCCTGAATATTCCGCGCGACCTGCTGACGGATACCCTTGATATTGAGGAACGTGCCCGTTACGAGATCGAGGATGGGGTAAAACTCATCATTATCAAAACCCCGGTGGAAAACAAGTCGCTGAACGAAAGCGATGCCGACTATGTCACGATCCCCATTTCCATCATCATTACAGAGCGCAACCAGGTAGTTACAGTTAACTCATTCGAAAATGTAGCCATACGTCGCTTCCTGAATACGTTTGCCAAACGCCATCCCGAGCGTCCAAACATGATGGTGCTCAAGATCATGGAAAAGGTGGTGATGGACTTCATGGAAGTGCTGAAGGAGATCAACCACCGCCGCAACATACTGGAGCAGAAACTGTACGACTCTAACCGTAACGAGGAATTGCTGTACCTGATGAGGGTGCAAAAAAGCCTGGTATATTTCGTTACAGCTCTGCGCTCTAACGAGTTGTTGCTAATGAAAATGGAACGTACCAACTTTCTCAATGCCGATGAAGAGGAACGAGAGTTCCTGTCGGATCTTGTGGTAGAATACTCACAGGCCCTTGAAATGGCGAATACGTACACCAACATCCTTATCAGTACGATGGATGCATTTGCCAGCATCATTAATAATAATATGAACCTGGTGATGAAACGACTCACCAGTATCACGATCCTGATATCGTTGCCAACGCTCATAGCCAGCTTCTTTGGTATGAACGTGGAGATACCGTATGCTACGGGGCCGCATAGCTTTTACCTGCCCATATTGCTTTCGGTAATTGTATCAGCCTTTGTGAGCTTCTATTTCAATAAAAAACGCTGGTTCTGATGTCGGCCGACAAACGTTTCAATATCCGTGTATACGGTATCTGGATACGTGACGGAAAACTGTTGGTGAATGAAGAGCATATCCGCGGGCAGCAGGTGATCAAATTTCCCGGCGGGGGTATGGACTGGGGAGAAGGTACGCTCGACTGCCTGAAGCGTGAATGGAAGGAAGAGCTCAACCTGGAGATCGAAATTCTCGATCATTTCTACACCACAGATTATTTCCAACACTCGGCTTTCGACGATTCGCAGGTAGTCAGCATTTATTACCTGGTATCATCTCATGTACCTCCCGAAGGTATTGTGAACAGCGAACCGAATGAGCGCACCTATTGGATGCCGCTTAGTGAAGTGTCGGGTGAAGCTTTTACACTGGCAATCGACAAGAAAGTAGGTGCCATGCTCAAGATACTGAATGATACTAACGCTTTATAGGCATTCTCTTCAATTCAGTTTTCAAGATATCTACGGCCTTGTGTAGCTCCTTTGTGTTCATCGATGCAAAGCCTATGCGGCAGGCGTTCATTTTTGCTTTATCATAGTTATACGTGCGGCCATCAGGAAAGAATACTCCTTTTGCAGCACAGCGGACTGCGATATCTTCCAGCGAAAGCGACCGGTCTACATGCGTCCAGAATGCCAGTCCACCTTCAGGCAGGTTGCAGTACATGTAATTGTTGAGCTCGCTGTTCAGTAATTCATAAGTTGCGTCGCGGCGCTCTTTGTATAGATGTGCTGCTTTCCGAATGTGGTTTTTGATGGTGTTGTTTTGAAACAGCTTTCCAAAAGCATCTTCCAGTACCTGGTCGCCCTGCCGGTCTACCAGCCTGCGGTATACCGACACCTGCTGAATAAAATCCGCGGGTGCAATGATATAACCCACACGAAAAGCCTGCGATAATATTTTGGAGAAGGAGCCAATGTAGATCACACTTCCGTGCCTGTCGTAGCTCGCAATAGGTAGCAACGGTTTGTTTTCGTAATGGTAATCGTAATCGTAGTCGTCTTCGATGATTGCAAAGCCATGCTGTTCGGCCAACTGCAATAATCTTATCCGGCGCTCGATGGATAGTGTTACTGTGGTAGGATGATGGTGATGTGAAGTGACGAACACAAACCTGACCTTCTTCTTTTTGCAAACTGCTTCCAGTTCATCTACCCTCATTCCATCATCATCTACGCCTATCTCCAGCAGGTTTGCCCCTTGTGTTTTGAATAAGTTGTTTGAGGTTAAGTAATTGGGTTTGGTAACAACCACATTATCACCTTTGGTCAGTAGCCTGTTAGCTACCAGGTATATGCTCATCTGGCTGCCGTGAGTAAGTAATACATTGTCTGCTGTTATTAGCAGCCCACGATAAGTGCGCATCATCTTCGCCAACTCTTCGCGCAACAGCAAACTGCCGGCGCCCGTTGCTACACGCGTCATTATGTTTCGGTGAGCATTTTCTGCCAATGTTTGGCTATAGGCTTTACTCAATGCCGAATAAGGTGCAATACGTATGTCCGGGTAGCCATCGTCAAAGCCAAACAGGTAACTTTTCCTGGCAACGGTCGGGTGCGTGGTTTGGTGAAAGTTAAATGAAGCCGTCGCCGGGTATGTTTTTACAGCGCTTCCGTAGGTGCGTGGTTTTATTTCGGGCAATTTGTCGTTGACAAATAGACCTTTTCGTTGTTTACTAACCAGCCATCCTTCAGCCACTAGTTCTTCCATTGCCGCCACTACCGTTTGCCGGTGTATGGCGAAATGCTCACTCAGCATACGCGACGACGGCATCTTGTTATCGCTCTGCAATGTTCCGTTAGCGATCAGTTCGCGAAAGGCGTCGCGCAGTTGCATGTATACCGGTTGCTCAGTGGCATTCCTTAGTTTGATATGAGACAGGTAAGCGTAGTTCATTGGACTAGTGTTTTTGTTGAAACTGGACTAGGTGAGTGGTCCAGTAAAATTAGAGATTTGGATATAAACCACCATCAATTATGCAATGGATAGATAACGATGTAGTGCTGGAAGGTGAGCGTGTATTGCTGCGCCCCATGCGATCAGAAGATATCGATGAACTGGTACAGGTAGGGAATGACCCTCGGATTTGGGAGTTCCTGTCTGTAAGCTTTGAGGAACAGCATATCAGGGAACAGTTTTTCGAAGAAGCATTGCGAAATCGCGATAAGGGTACACAATACCCCTTTACCATCTTCGATAGGGCGGGCAATATCATTGGTACTACGCGCTTTGGCGAGATGGAACCCGAACACCGCAAGCTGGAAATAGGTTGGACCTGGTATCGTCCTTCTGTATGGGGCAATGGCAACAACGAAGAGTGCAAATACCTGCTGTTGTCATACGCTTTCGAAAAACTAGGTGCTGTGCGTGTGCAGCTTAAGACCAACGAGAAGAACTACCGCTCACGACGAGCGATCCTGAGACTTGGCTGCAAGTTCGAGGGCATTTATCGCAATCATGTCATCCGCCAGGGTGTTGTTCGCAATTCAGCTATGTTCAGCATGTTGCCGGAGGAGTGGCCTGTTGAAAAGGAAAACCTGAAGACCATTGTTGATGCTAAATACCAAGGTGCGTATGCCTTTAAAGACGATGCCTGTAATACGCACTACAATGGATATACCATAACTACGCAAAAGCACCTGATGCAACCTGAGCGGATTCATCAATGGCTGTCTACACAATCTTATTGGTTAGAGGGCGCGCCATTACAGATCATCAAAACTGCACTCGATCATTCATTTTGTATCGGCGTATTGCACGATGGCGTGCAAATAGGTTATGCCCGGTTTGTCACCGACTATGCACGATTTGCCTACCTGGCCGATGTGTACATAGAAGAAGAACACCGGGGCAAGGGACTGAGCAAGAAAATGATGGAGGTATTGCATTCGCTCGACTGGGTGAAAGGAATATGCAAGCTGATGTTGCATACTAAAGACGCACACAGTCTGTACACGAGATTTGGCTACGCCGCTCCTCCTTATCCTGACCGCTATTTAGAAAAGTTCCAAAAACAACCCTGGCAATGATAGAGATACAACCTATGGCCACGATACACGAGCTGCGTGTTTGTGCCAGGATGATGCACACGCACTTCCCGTGGACGGAATTGAACTTCGATCTGCCCGCCTGTGAAGCGGCATTCAAAGGAGGTTTTAAGGAGAACTATGTGGTTAAAAAGAAAGGCGACATAATCGGCTTTGCTATCCTGCAGGTACAAGGTGCGTTCAGTGGATATATTCAGTCCATTTGCATTTTGCCTGCTTACCGCAATCAGCAGATAGGCACAAAGCTTATTCGTTTTTGCGAAGAGAGAATACACAAGACTATGCCCAATGTATTTCTGTGTGTTTCCTCCGTTAATCCGGATGCGCAACGCTTTTACTATCGCCATGGATACGAAAAAATAGGTGAGTTGAAAGACCACCTGGTGCGTGGGTACGATGAATACCTGCTGCGCAAATCGCAGGGGCCAAGAGACGAGTTTATGCTGAGGAAGGCTGAAGCAGAAAAACAAAGCGTTGTGTAATACACAGTGCTTTGTTTAATACTGCATCCCCTTTGCGATTGCAGCAACTATTGTATTTTGAAGTTTTTGTAATTTGTTGTATATTTGCTTTGCATGGTCATTCGTGCAAAGCTCTTTGAAATCAGGAAAGGCATTGTTAGCAAATCGCGTTTTTTCAAAACACCTAAAACGCTAACAAATGCTAACAATGTGCAGACAAGCGATTGATTGTCAACACTCATGATTGTTAGCATTGTTGCTTTTGTTTCCCGTAGAAGATTGGTTTGTTAGAAAAACGACAACAAACAGCAACAATTTTCTCCACCGAGAGACCTTGCCATTTATTCAAAGCCATTGATAATGAAGGAATACAACCTGGAATGTTGAGTTTTCGACCAGATTCTAGAGAAATTCATGACAAAAGCGGCAACAATTGCTATCAACGAATAGGCATGATGCTAATGTGTCAAGTCGTGGGGTAAAAAATAAAGGCCTCCCGAAGGAAGCCTTTAATATGATAACTGCCCGGATGGGCGGTGCTACTAGTAGCGGTAGTGGTCAGCTTTGAACGGACCAGCCTTAGGAATACCGAGGTATTCAGACTGAGAATCGGTCAGCTCGTCCAGAACCACGCCAATTTTGGCAAGGTGCAGGCGGGCAACTTTCTCGTCCAGTACTTTAGGCAGAACGTATACTTTGTTCTCGTAGTTAGCGTGGTTGTTCCACAGCTCTATCTGTGCCAGTGTCTGGTTAGAGAATGAGTTAGACATTACAAATGAAGGGTGGCCCATAGCGCAACCCAGGTTCACCAGGCGGCCTTCAGCCAGC
The DNA here is from genome assembly GCF_029269745.1 of Polluticoccus soli. Classification (NCBI taxonomy): domain Bacteria; kingdom Pseudomonadati; phylum Bacteroidota; class Chitinophagia; order Chitinophagales; family Chitinophagaceae; genus Polluticoccus; species Polluticoccus soli. The sequence continues at coordinate 2,137,021 of NZ_JARJHT010000001.1, forward strand.
ACGATCACTTGTTTGCCATCTATAGTGTACAGGTCAACCTGTGGTTTGATGGTGTCTTTAGTGTTGCCATAAGCTTTGTTCAACCATGCCATATCGATCTCGATATCGAAGTGGCCGATGTTACAAACGATAGCTTTGTCCTTCATCAGGCGGAAGTGTTTTTCCGTGATCAGGTCGCGGCAGCCAGAAGCAGTAACGACGATGTCAGCCTCTTTTACAGCGTCTTCCATCTTCTTTACTTCAAAGCCGTCCATAGCAGCCTGCAGTGCGCAGATCGGGTCGATCTCGGTAACGATAACACGTACACCAGCGCCACGCAGCGACAGTGCAGAACCTTTACCTACGTCGCCGTAGCCACCAACAACAGCTACCTTACCGGCCATCATTACGTCTGTAGCGCGGCGGATAGCGTCAACCAGAGATTCCTGGCAACCGTATTTGTTGTCGAATTTAGACTTGGTAACTGAGTCGTTCACGTTGATAGCAGGGATAGGCAGGGTGCCTTTCTGCATACGCTCGTACAGGCGGTGAACGCCGGTAGTAGTTTCTTCGCTAAGGCCTTTGATGTGCTGTACAAGCTCAGTGTAGTTGTCGAACACGATGTTCGTCAGGTCACCGCCATCGTCCAGGATCATGTTCAGCGGGCGGTCTTCACCACCGAAGAACAGAGTTTGTTCGATGCACCAGTCAGCTTCAGCTTGTGTTTGTCCTTTCCAGGCAAACACGCCGATACCTGCAGCAGCGATAGCAGCCGCAGCGTGGTCTTGAGTAGAGAAGATGTTGCAAGAGCTCCAACGCACTTCAGCACCCAGTGCTACCAGTGTCTCGATCAGCACGGCAGTCTGGATGGTCATGTGCAGGCAACCTGCGATACGCGCACCTTTCAACGGCTGTTGAGGACCGTATTCAGCACGGATAGACATCAGGCCCGGCATTTCAGCTTCAGCCAGTGTGATCTCTTTGCGTCCCCACTCAGCCAGGCTGATATCCGCTACTTTATAGGGAAGTTTGAAGTCGATTTCAGAACGAGTCATTGTACTCATAACAATTATAGTTTGCTAAATGATTTTCTTTAGGAAGTGCGAAATTAGGCATTTCCCGCGGTATTACCACGAGGATTAATATGAAATTATTTGTACTAAAGTGTGCCCAGATAGGTCCTGATCTTCTGGCTGGTAGCCTCGCTTACAGGTACTATCGGCAGCCTCATTTGTTCCTGGCAAATACCCTGCATGCCCAGTACGCACTTTACGCCGGCAGGGTTGCCTTCTGCAAACAGCAGGTGGATGCCTTCCAGCAGTTTGTAGTGCAGCTTGCGGGCCTCGTCAAATTTGCCGTCGAGCGCGTTGTTTACCATACCGGTGAAGTCTTTGGTAAAGCAGTTGGCAGCTACGGATATAACGCCTTCCATACCAATGGCTATTTGTGGCAGCACCAGGTCGTCATCGCCGGAGAGGATGGCGAAGTGCTCAGGTTTTCCTTGAACGAGCTCCATGCATTGGCCCATATTGCCGCTGGCTTCTTTCACAGCCACTATGTGCTTGAACTCTTTGGCCAGACGCAGGGTGGTGGCGGGCAACATATTGGTTACCGTACGGCCCGGAACGTTATAAAGGATGATCGGCTTAGTGGTAGCAGATGCTATGGCTTTGAAGTGCTGGTAAACGCCTTCCTGTGTAGGTTTATTATAATACGGCACTACGCTCAGGATACCGGCTACTTTATCCAGCGGGTAGGTAGCAATGTTGTGCAGTACTTCGGCAGTGTTGTTGCCACCAATGCCGCAAACCACAGGCACGCGACCATTACATTTTTCGATAACGAAGTTGAGCACCTTCAGCTTTTCTTCGTCGGTGAGCGTTGGTGTTTCCGCTGTTGTGCCCAGCGCTACCAGGTAGTTAACGCCACCTGTTATCACTTGTTCCACCACCTTTTCAAGTGCCGGGAAATCTATTTGTCCGTCTGCGTTGAACGGTGTTACCAGCGCAACACCTGTTCCTCTGAATTGATTCATATGTTGAGAGGAGCGAACTCCTTATTTAAACGTGATTGGTACTTGTTTCTTCGAAGAAGCCCATTTTAGAGAACTTCTCAATGCGTTGATCGATGCGTGTATCAGCTTCAACTTTATTCAGCTCACCCAGCGATTTCAGCAGGTATTGTTTTAGTGTCTCCGCCATTTCATCTGGCTTGGCGTGTGCACCACCCAATGGTTCGGAGATAACATCGTCTACCAGTTTGAAGCGGCTCATGTCTTCTGATGTAAGACGGAGTTGCTCGGCTGCTTTCTCTTTAAAGTTCCAGCTGCGCCACAGGATAGAAGAGCATGACTCAGGAGAGATAACAGTGTACCAGGTATTTTCCAGCATGGCTACTTTATCGCCTATGCCAATACCCAGCGCACCACCCGAAGCACCCTCGCCTATGATCACACATATTACAGGTACTTTCAGGTTGATCATCTCAAACAGGTTACGCGCAATGGCTTCGCCTTGTCCGCGTTCTTCGGCTTCAAGGCCAGGGTATGCACCCGGGGTGTCGATCAGTGTGATGATGGGACGGTTGAATTTCTCAGCCATCTTCATTAGGCGCAGTGCCTTGCGGTAGCCTTCGGGATTGGCCATACCAAAGTTGCGCATTTGGCGCATCTTAGTATTGATACCTTTCTGCTGGCCCATTACCATTACAGGCATGCCATCCAGTTCTGCCATGCCACCCACCATAGCTTTGTCGTCTTTTACCTGGCGGTCGCCATAGAGCTCGGTGAAGTTGCTGAATATTTTTTCGATATAATATAATGTATACGGCCTTTCAGGATGGCGGCTCAATTGAACCCTCTGCCATGGCGTAAGATTAGTATATATCTGCGAGCGCGTTTTCTCTATCGACGCTTCCAACTCGCGAATAGTGTTGGTTACATCCACCTGGTTCTTTGCAGACATCTCTTTTAACTTATCCATCTGCGTGTACAAATCCTCAAGTGGCTTCTCAAAATCCAAAAACTGCATAGTAGTAGTTTAGGCTACAAAAGTAAGGTTTGAAAATTTTTAAAAGAAGATTTGCAGAATTGAAGAATTTGAACGTATCTTTGCATCCCCAACAGGGAACACGGATCGGTAGTTCAGTTGGTTAGAATGCCGCCCTGTCACGGCGGAGGTCGCGGGTTCGAGTCCCGTCCGGTCCGCAAGAAGCCTGCTAGAAATAGCAGGCTTTTTTGCGTTTATACATTAGCCATAATGTGTTATTGATTCTCAAAATTGCTCATCTGCGAGATGATTGCATACCAGCTTGCATCCATATCTATCAGTCCACGCCGCGGCCGGTCAAGATCAAGAGTTATGAATATAACGATGGAGCTTAGCACGCAGAAGCCAATGCCTGTGACCCAGTCGAACCGACCTTTACCAACTGACAGGTAACCCAGGAAAAATGCCCCGATAAGCGATAAGGAAAAAAGCATAATCACGACGGATTGCGGCACTCTGATGATCTCGCTGTTCCTGGTAAACTCAGCCGCATCAAACATGTCGGTTAGCCATGGCAACATTTGCCCTGAAATGAGAATACTTGGGTTGTGCTTTGAAAACCAGACTGCATGTCCCCACAATAACGCCTGGTGGTGTGCCAGCGCCTTGTCGGCAGCAGCAATTTTATTTAGGTCGGGTCCAGCTTTGATGTAATCGATTCTTGCCTGGAGATAGTTTTTGAAATGTGTACGTAGTATAGTGCGATCGCTGTCCGGATAAATATCGGCACGCAGGATGGCTGTACCTATGCAATTTGCTTCGTTAACTATGGCCTGGTGACGGTTTTCATAGCGTGTGCCACTCATGCTGAACGTAAATCCCAAAATAAATGCCAGCAAGCCGAGAATGGAACCGTAGACAGTAGAATTCGCAGGGTTATCCTGGTATTCTTCCTTTCGTTTGCGGTGTCTCCCAAAGTATGCTCCCAGTCTTATGAAAACGATCATCAATAGGAACAGAATGATGACCAGCACCCAGGCATCGTAGCGCAACAAAAAAGGGAGTGGGAGATTGTCGTTCATTGGATAGATAGTTCGGTCAGCACATAGTAGCCCGTGATAGTCTACTGCCTATCGACGCTATCCTAAATTTACCGACTTCCATCCGGTCGAAGCTCAGCTACAAACTAAGTTTGCCTGGAATTTTAAGGTTTAGTATTTCTTGCCAGTTTGTTGAACAGGTTCAGGAAATTGTCTCTTTGGCTCTTCGATAGCGGCACCTCTTTGTTGTTATCCATTATGATATAACCAGTTACTTCATATCGACGGATATGGTTGAGGTTGATGACGTGCGAGCGATGAGCCTGGTAAAATGTTTTATCGTCAAGCAGCTCCCTGAACTTTCCTATGTTGTATGAGCAAAGGATCTCGTTATCTGTTGTTACGATCTTGGTATATGAGTTCACCGCTTCAAGGCAAATGATGTCATTTATGTTCACGTAGTCAATTGCTTTGCCATTGGGAATGCCTATACGCTTTTGTATATGCAGCTCGTTCTCCAGAACTTTTTTAGCCAGGCGCTTGTTCCTGATCTTTTCCAACACTTTATCTACTGTAGTTACAAATTCGGTCTTGTCAATCGGTTTGATGATGTAACCAGCTGCATTGAGTCTAAAAGCTTCCACGGCATAATCTTCATGTGCTGTAATAAACACAACTTCACTCTGGAGATTTGGCGCGTACTTTATCAGGTCCATACCGTTTTTATCCTGCATTGAAATATCCAGGAATAAGATATCCGCGTCTGTTGAGCGCACAACATTGACTGCATCGTCCCATTTCGTGTAGGTTCCAATGACTTCAATGTTTTTATAGAATATGCCAAGGTTGTATTCCAGCAGATCTATTGCTTTGCTTTCGTCGTCTACAATGAGGCAAGTGTAGTTATCCATCTTTTAATGCATTTTTTATAGTGATGATTACAGTAGTTCCTGTTTCCGGTAGTTCTTTGTCAATATAGTTGATTTCAATTCCGGCGTTTTCGTACTTGTTAAGTATGTCGACCAGTTCTTTTATTAGATGGTTGCCATATGATTCCCTGCCGCTGTCCGCTCTTTGTTTATCTGTAATATGCTTTTTTCTGCCTACTCCATCATCGTCGATCATGCACTGTAATACGTTGGTAGTTGCATTCGCAGAGAATGTGAGTTTCAGATGTCCAGGTGCATCTTTAGGTAATAGCCCGTGGTTGATCGCGTTCTCTACTATTGGTTGCAACAATAACGATGGAACATAAATAGTTTTGTTATCCGGCAGATTTGTTTTGATCTCATAACTAAATGCATTTTCAAACCGTGTTTGCTGAAGGCGTATATAGTTCTGCAGGTTATTGATCTCCTCTCCCAATGTAATATACCGGTTTCGCGATGATTTCAAATATGCCCTTAATAGACTTGAAAAGCTGGATACATGGTCATAGGCTTCATCAAGCTTTTTCTTAACAATGTAATGAAGAGTAGTATTTAGTGTGTTGAAAATAAAATGCGGGTTTATTTGAGAGTGGATCGACTTGATCTCTAGCTCAAGAAGTTTATTCTTCCTCAAGTTGTTTTTCATGATAATTTTCCTGGTGATAAGAACGGTTGATAGTATTACCCCTGTGACCAGGGCTAGTCCTAGTAATAAAACGATACTCTGACCCGGATTTGTTTGCCACCAGTATGGGATAACGTAAAGATGAAGTTGCATTGGGTTGCTTTTCCACACATCATCTCTCACTTTCAGCGATAGTGTATGATATTGGCCGGGTTGCAGGTTAGGCAGGTTCAATTCATTATTGTTGAGTTCGAGCCATGTGGAGTCAACCCCATTTATCATATATTGGTATTTTACGTGTCCGTTTCCCAAGGGGTTTATCAGGTCAAACAGGAGCTTTCTATCGTTTTGGTGTATCGTAATGCTATCATTGCTATTTACCGTTGATAGATCACCGGCGTATGATAGTAACAGGCTGAAAGGGTGTGAATATTTATAAATGTCATAATCTTCGTCTTTAGGCATATTTATCGAATACAGCCCATTATTAGTGTTTAGGAATATCTCTTTTTTTGAAACCTGGACGTCATACGTGCTTTGGTAAAAGTTATATTTGTCGTTGAAGTGAATGATAGGTGCAGAGAGCTTCCCTTTTCCTTGAATTTTACTATACAGCACGCCGAATTTCCCCACAATTACTAATACATTTCCCCGCTTAAAGATTTTTGTATCCGAGAGATTACATTGATTAAATAATTGGTGGCAAGAATAGTTGTTAAGATTAAAGCATTGGAGCCTGTCGCCGTCTTTAATAAATATGTTCCCATATTTATTGTCCAATACGATCTGTTCAATACGGTTAATGCCGAGAGCCCTGGTTTGTTCGCTTGTGATAACAAATGTATTGCCCGCCTTATTGTGCAGTATGATCTTGCCGGTATTGTACGCCCATACCATTTGTCGCAGCGAATCGTAAAGAACATCTATGCATCTATCTGAATAAAGAGGTTTGAAGTAGAATGTGTCGTTAGAAATGTATGCCTTGTCGAACCCACTTGAGCTAGCTGTATATAATATGCCATTGCTTGAAACAATGTTGTTTGCGGAGAACCTAAAGGCGACTGTATGGTGTTGTAAAGTATATAACGAAAGGTTTTTTATGGCTTTGGTTTTGTGATTAATGAGCCTGGGGGCGTCATTAAAAAAAAGTATTGAATGGGTGTCATTAAGGGGCAAGACCTTATTAATGCTTTCACGCGTTTGGAGTCGGTAATTTTCGACGGTGCCGTTTTCGCCAATAGTTGCCATTATGCCTTCATGTGCGTTCCACCAGTAACCCGTACCGTTGTCAATCATTCCAATGTACTTGAATCGCGCATTTAGAAATGGCGTCAGCCGTTTAAATGGTGACATTTCAGGCGGGAGTACGAACATGCCGTTCGAAAGCGTTGCAATAGTTTTTCCCCAGAGGTCGTCTTCTACGAAGTAGACAAGTTCTGCCGGCGACGAAACAAAATTGTTTGTCAAATCGGCTATAGTAGTCGATTGCTGTATTGAGAGATCCTCGTTCAGTTTATACGCGCTGTCCCTGGTCAGAACACACAGGTATTTATCCAGGTGAAGAATTTTACTAACAGCACCTGGAAACGAAAGTGTATCGAGCTTGCAGGTGGCAAAGTTTAAGGCATAAACGTTGTTTTTTCCTGGGAAATAGGCAATGTCATAGTTATGGTAATTGAACCTTGTATAATTGAGTCTGTGTAACGAAATAATAGATGAGTCGTAAGTGCACTTGCTTTTGAGCGCCAACGTGTCGCCAGCCAGTTTATAGGTATAGATAACAAAATTAGAGTCGTCGCGGCCATTTATGAACTCCGCATTTTGGTTGAGATAGAAATACCAAATATGTATGTCGTTAAAAATACTAGCTATTGAATCGTTTCTCTCTCTAAAGAAGTAGTGTCCAGTTGTCCGGTATTTGTTGATAAAAGCAACACCATCCTTGTGTTCAGCCATTCTGGTCGTCGACAAGGTATAATCATCATTGTCTACATAAGTTTCGTGATATTTATTCTTGTAGATATATCCTGGCGCATGTGCGAAACATAACAGCCACAGACGATCTTTTTTGTCCAGGTGTATGCTCCAAACATCATTGCTGGGTAGCCCGTCCGCGATTGTATAAGTTTTGAGTTCATAACCGTTATATCTTACTACGCCATTTGTAGTGGCTATCCACAGATAACCATATTTATCCCTGACCATTTGGTAAACATGGTTGGAGGGCATTCCGTTGTTGATGTTTAGATTGATCTGACCATCAGCCCGCCAACTGCAGATGAACAAGATCAGAAACCCAAAAAGTATTTGCGGCTTACCGATGATCATGGACCTAAGTTTACAAACTTTCGTCTTTATGTGAAAGTGCGTGGAATGCACCGGTAAAGAACATTCTGCGTGTGTCAGATGCTGAATTTGTTGTTTTGATATATCCTCGCGGCTGCCTCACAGCCTCAAGCCCAAAAATAGAAAGCAATAGGTTTGGTTCAAACCGAAACCTGCCAAAGTCCGTTCTCAACCGGTAAAACTGCGTTTTGGTTCATGGAGTGGATCATATGGGTTATTTTAAATAGGTGCTTTTTGAAGGCATGCCACGTTCTGTGACTGCGCGGAAAGCGTGCGCCAACGTCAATTTTAAGATTTTTTTGAGGCTTTTATTTAGGGAGTTTAGTTGGCTATCCGGGCCTTTTAATGTAATTTTAATTGCCCTCCCCGCTTGGTTTTTATTAAATAGCGACTGCTATAGGTATATTTAGAACAATATGGTTTGTGGCCATTTGTTGAAAAATTTTAGGGTATGAAACAGAATATATTGCTTGTTGAAGATGAAAAGAAGATCGCAGACACAATCCAGGCAGGTTTGGGTGAATATAACTACAACGTTGTTACAGCTTATAACGGCCTTGAGGGGAAAGACTTGTATTATTCAGGTAAGTATGACCTGATAATCCTGGATATCAACCTTCCGGTGATGAATGGTTATGAGCTGTGTAAGATGATACGGTACAAGGACAAGCAGGTACCTATAATAATGTTAACCGCTATGGACTTTACTGAAAACAAGATAGAAGGCTTTGAGGCAGGAGCCGATGACTATATCGCCAAACCTTTTGAATTTAGGGAATTGGTGGCTAGGATCAAGGCGTTACTAAGAAGGGCCGACTTTAAAGGAGCGCCGGTAGAGGAAAAGGTGTTGAAATTGGCGGATCTGGAAATGAATGTGGACAGTAAAGAAGTAAAAAGAGGGAGTAAAAAGATAGCGCTGACTGCCAAAGAATTTCAATTGCTTGAATATTTGCTGAGGAAAAGAGGCAAAGTGGTTTCAAGGGCCGATATTGCCAAAGATGTGTGGGACATAGATTTTGATACACAAACAAATGTGATTGATGTTTATGTCAATTTTTTACGTAAGAAGATAGACAAGGATTTTGCCCCGAAATTGATCCACACCCAGGTGGGGATGGGGTATATCCTCAAGTCTGATGAAGATTAATGCCGATTAAGTATAGAATTACGCTGGTTTATACCTTCATAGTAACCATCATTATGTTACTATTATGTTGGGCTATTTATTTCTATTCTGCCCAAAACAGGGTGGTCCAGTTCCAGGAGCGTTTGTATCGTAAGGCATACAGTACCGCCCTGTTATTAAAGTCCAATCAATTTAATGCAGAGGAAGTAAAGGCGATCAATGAATCAGGCAATAGCTCACTATTCAGGAAAAGTATTATTGTTTACGATAAGCGCGATAGCCTGATTTTTACCTACCGCGACCCGGATGCCTTGCCGCTGATTGTGAATAAAACGGTGTTGAATACTGCCAAACAGCGAAAAAAGTACTTTTTTGGCTGGGATGGCAGGGATGCTGTGGCTATCAATTACAAAGATCCAAATTATGAGTATACCGTAATAGTAGCCTCGTACGACAACGATAGGGTTGAGTGGCTGTCGAAACTACAGGCGATATTGGCTGTGTGTTTTTTCGGTAGTATTAGTATAGTTATTATTACTGGTTATGTCTTCTCACTTGGATTGGTTAGCTCGATACGAAATCTTACCAATAGGATCAACCGCATTTCCGCCGATAACTTTTTGTACCGTCTTGAGACCGGCAGCGGTAAAGACGAACTACAGCAGCTCGGTATAACTATCAATGAGCTTTTGGATAGGCTGCAACGCTCATTCGACACACAGCGTCGTTTTATCGCGAATGCATCGCATGAGTTATCGACTCCGCTGACAGCCATTACGAGCCAACTTGATGTAGCCTTGCAGCGCGAACGTACGAATGAAGAATATAAAAAGATAATTAAGTCAATAAAAGACGATGCCAAACGACTTGGGCTGCTTGTAAAAAGCCTGCTTGAAATAGCAAAGGCCAGCGATTCAACCGGAGGGATCGAACTTGCTTCTGTGCGAATAGACGAATTGCTGATGGGCATTCCGACTGAAATGAAAAAGATCAGTAAGCTATATGAGGTGGAGTTGGTTTTTGATGAATTTCCCGAAGATGAAAGCCAAACGGTAGTGTATGGCAATATGCCACTACTATATAGCGCCATCAAGAATATCATCCATAATGCTTGTAAGTTTTCACCTGACAAGACTGCCTTTGTAAAACTTAGCTTTACCGCGGCTAATATTGTCGTCACTATACATGACAACGGGCCAGGTATCGCTCCGGATGACCTCGAACACATATTTCAACCATTTTTCAGGGGGTACAAACAGAATAACCTTATATATGGGTCTGGTCTTGGTTTAGCTCTTTCCAAGAGGATAATTGATCTGCATAAGGGCGATATAAGGGTCGAAACAGAGGTAGACAAGGGTACCACTTTTATAGTGATGCTTCCGATTGAACGTGTCGAGAGGCAGGAGGCTTATGGCAACGAAATGCCTGATTATTCTGCGTTGAATTAGTATCCGCTTGATATTTATTGGAGGAACTATAATATTTTTGCACCAAAACCAAAACGAATGAAAAAACAAGCACTTTTATTAATGGCCGGAGGCTTGATGTCGCTTGCGTCATGCACAACTGAAACTCGCGAAAGCGATATGTCACAAGCCCAGATAGACTCTACAGTTAATGCCAGGGTTGAAGAGATAAGGGTGGAAATGATGCGTCAGAACGATTCATTGATCAATGCCATGGCACAGATCAAGGCTGATTCGATCATCGCAGCGATGAAAGGTGGAAAAGCTGTTACAACAAAAACTACGACTACCAGGACAACAACGGTGAAGCCTGCGTCAGTTACTACACATTCTACAAGCACAGCTACGTCAGCGTCTCAACCAGCTAATACCGGTAAAAATACCGGAGAACAAGGCACGAATACAGGTAAAAAAGGCGACCAGAATCAGGGAACAAACACTGGTAAAAAATAAGGTTTCATCAAAAAATGAAAAAAGCAGCCGCAAGGCTGCTTTTTTCATTTTTTTGCATTTAGCTGATTATTTCGATAAAGTAGCAGTGCAATTATCTGTAGTTACGCCGTAAGAGGCAGTATAGTTAAACGTGATTTTGCCGTTTGCATAGTTGCCAGTGGCATTCATTTGAGTGGCACATGCGTTGTCATTAATAGTAAGTGTGGCACCGTTTACCAAGCCGTCAAATACAATCGTTCCGCCCTGTGTACAGCCATAATTACCGAGGTTAGACACCAGAACTTTTGTTGCATCTGTGCCGTCTGCGGTAATAGTAACCTGATACGGATTTGAGGTTGCTGAACCACACGTTTCTGTTACAGACCAGGTGCCGACAAACTTCGCATTTGATTTGATTTCGCAATTAGTGCCCTCATAGCCGGAAGAACACACGCAAGAACCATCAACGCAAGTGCCGCCGTTTTGGCAAACGACATCTTCACATTCGTCTTTGCTACAAGATGCATAAGTTATTGCGCTGAAGGCGCCTAAAGTCAGGAGAGCAGAAAAAGCAATGTTGCGGATTGATTTCATAGACAGTCAATTTTTTTAGTTAGAAAGTTTCAAATGCTGTGCCAAAAATACAACGGCTGTATATAGTAACCAAGTTATTTTGACAAATCTTGCGGCTAACGGCAGATTTTTGCTATCAATTGTTATTCAGAACCTTATTTGAAACAATGCAAATAATTCGTAATCAAGGCTCCGGTTATATACATTTGTTGCATGCGTCTATTGGCAGTTTTTTTTCTTTTATTACTTTCTGTTCCTGGTCTGGCCCAATATGAGTACGATTATGATACTGATTGCCGCAAAGCCTACACGTATTTTCTAAGCCTTCAACTTTCAGATGGAAACCAGGCAGTCATACAAGCGATAAAGGCGAATCCACGCAACCTTATGGCTACGTACATCGCCGATTACGAAGACTGTATGTTGTTGTTGTTCAACGGAGACCGCGCGCAGCTTGATCAACGAAAGTCGCACCTGGATGCCCGATTGGATCTGTTAGAAAATGGGGATAGAACTTCGCCATGGTATCGGTTCACCAAAGCGGGGGTCTACCTGCATTGGGCACTTATTTATACTCGCTTCGCTGATAATTTGAAGGCTGCTAACGCATTCAGAAGATCGTTCGCTCTGTTGAAAGAAAATAAGAAATTGTATCCCACTTTTGGCTACAACGATGTCTTTATCGGTTTAGAAGAAGCCGTTATCAGTACTTTGCCAGGTGATTTTAGGTGGCTCGCTGCAATTTTTGGAATGAAAGGCGACTTAAAACGTGGGATGTTGCGTTTGGAAACCTTTCTCCGCATGCACGATCAGGAAGATATCCTCTACAGAGAAACGGCACTATACTATAATTATCTGCGATTTTACCTGATGTTTCAACAACAGGAGGTATGGTCATATATAGCCAGCGATCGATTTAGTACCGACAATAACCTGATGCACTTATTTTTTAGGGCGCATATAGCACTCAACTTTAGAAAGGCCGATGTGGCTGTTGCGACGTTGCAGAAAGCAAAATTGCAAAAGGACTACAACTCATTTCCCATCCTTGATTATGAGATGGCATCGGCTTATTTGCTGTCTTTTCAACCGGCAACAATAGACTATTACCAACGCTATTTATCGCGTAGCCGAAATAGAATGTTCATAAAAGAAACCTGGATGAAAATGGCCTATTACTATTACATTTCAGGTGATATAACGAAAGCCGACCGCTGCAGACAGCAGATTCTGAATTCGGGGTCTTTGCTTGTAGATGGGGATAAGCAGGCGCAACGCTTTGCAGAAGCTGCAGAATGGCCGAACCGCCAACTCCTGCAGGCGCGTTTGTTAACAGACGGAGGTTATTATAACAAGGCTTATCAAAAAATAACTTCCTTAAAAGCAGAAGATTTGAGGACTGAAGTAGAGAAAGTCGAATATTATTTCCGCCTGGGGCGCATATATGATGAATTGCAGGATCCAGAAAAAGCGCTTGTATTCTACGCGCGAGCTGCCGAATCTGGTAAAAGCCGCAAAGAGCATTATGCCGCAAGAGCAGTACTGCAGATGGGTTTCATATACGAGAAAAAGGGTGATAAAGTAACCGCAATGTCAAAATTTAACGAGTGTCTGGAAATGAGGGGGCACGATTTCCAAAATTCCATAGATCAGCAGGCCAAAGCAGGATTAAATAGATTGGCAAATTAATTTATTTTCAATTTTCAACGTAAATTGTTGATTTTCAATTTATTAGTACACGAATGTGATTTTTTCTTTAATTTCTTTTTAATTTATTTTTAATCTTTCTTTAATGCTATTTTAATATTTTAGAGTTCTTATAAAACTAACTTTACGAATGACGTATTGTGCTTACTGAAAGATTTGCATTTACGTTAACACTAGCTGTTAAATTTTATTTAAATAAACGTTCTTAAAATAGGAGTAAATGAAGCACTTTAACAACCTACGGCAGTTATGCCTGGTGTCACTATTGTTGGCACTCTCGGCTATTCCTGCATTTGCCCAGCCCTTATCGGGTACTTACACTATCGGGGGCTCCAGTCCTAACTACGCAACGTTGGCCGCAGCAGCTGCTGACTTGAACAAATTTGGTGTGTCCGGACCGGTGATATTTAATATCCGGGACGGTATTTACACAGGCGATCAGGCTTTGATCAACCTGATCTCAGGTGCCAATCCAGCAGCCCGTGTTACCTTCAAGTCAGAATCTGGTAACAAAGCCAATGTGGTTTTCAACTTTGGTGGATCTTCCACTACGAATAACTACATCTTCAGGCTGAACAACGCTTCTTACGTTACCATCAGAGACCTGACGATGAATACCTCAGGTACTACATATGGTACTGCGGTAGATATGCCGTATGCTGCATCGTTTGACTCAGTAGCAAACTGTAACATGAATGCAGCTGTTACTACAACTACCTCGCAGTATATGTCGCTCGTTTATATGTACCAGAATACTGGTTCTAATAACGTAGTTGCAGGTAACGCGTTTACCAATGGTAGCGCCGGTGTCTACATGTATGGTATCGGTAATACTACACTAACCAAAAATCACGTTATTACCAATAATACGTTTACCAATCCATATTACTATGGTGTGTATATGTATTACCACAGCAATGTAGAAGTATCTAACAATACGATCACTGCTTCGACTCCATATTCAACGTTTTATCCAGTTTACAGCTACTATGGATACAATGCCTTAAAGATCACAGGTAACAACATCACAGTTAACACAACTGGTTCTGTATACGGTTACTATTTACAATATAGCTACGGCGATCCAAACGTTGCTGCCAGCCGTGGTCTGATCGCTAACAACAATCTTACTATCAACGCGACTACAGGAACAGTTTATCCATACTATTGTTATTATAACGATTTCGCGACGTTCAATAATAATACGTCGAACGCAACAGTTACTACCGGTAGTATCTATAACTACATTGGTATGTCGACCAACAGCCTGACAGTAACCAACAATACGATTAACTCTACCGCGTCAGGAACCAGCAATACTATTTATGGTTTATATGCGTCGGCTGGTACAACATACGTAAACGGTACCATCGCCGGTAATAAGGTAAAAGTTATAAATCCAGGTACCAGCTCTTCAAGCTATGGTCTGTTCGGATCGAGCCTGATCAACTACAATATATATAATAACGTAGTTGACGTTAACACTGCTGGTACTAACAATGGTTCTTTGTATCTGACAAGCCATCTCGGTAACGTTTATAATAATACGTTCCATAGCTCAGGTACTGGTGCCAGCACTAACCGTTCAGGTTATGTTTCAAACAGCGGTACTCCGTACTACACAACACTTCGTAACAACGTTTTCTCTCGTACTACAAATGCTTCAGTTTACAGCGTACACCTGAACAACTGCAACTTTGTTTCATCTGACTATAATAATATATACACTGCAGGTACTAACCTGATCCAGCGTACATCTCCTAGTACAATAAACGCAACAACGCTGCAACAATGGAGAAACGGTGCTATGGATCTGAATTCTATTTCAAACGATCCTGGTTATATCAGCACAACAAACCTGGCTCCAGATCCTGCAAATGCAAACTCATGGTCACTTAATGGTCGTGGCGTTCACATGGCAGGTAATAATGCAGATATCAATGGTGCTGCCCGCGTTACTACAACTGCGGCAGGTGTTCCTGATATCGGTGCTTATGAGTTTACTCCAACTGCAACTCCTCCTGCTGCTACACCAACACCGGCGTCTCCTGTTGCTAGCGGTACACAGGTATTCACTTTCGGTCAGGATACAGTAGCAACAATTGCATGGGGCGCATCAGTTCCGGCTTCTATTACGGTTAGACAGTATACAGGTACTTTGCCTCCGGGTATTGCTGCGCTGAATCCTACCAGCATGTATTTCTATACTGACATTAACGTGCCTTCAGGTACGTTCGCTCATACTTCAAATCTGTATTATCAAGATCCCTGGATAGGTACTACTGTTGGTGGAACTGATAACGGTTTAAGGCTGGCGAAAAAAGACGGCTCTAACCCATGGGTTGGTTATGCACCGCCTGCAAGTACTGCTAACATTGGCCGTAATATTATTACAACAACTGGTACTAATAACTTCGGCTTGCATACGGGTATCGATGCCGGCCTGAACGCTGGCGTTACTAACATTACCGATCCGGCAGCAGGTTTCTGCCAGGGTACTGTATTAGTAAAAGCAGATGTTAAGAACTTTGGTACTACGCCGATCAACACCGTTCAAATTCAATGGAGTGTTGATGGTGTAGCTCAGGCTCCTGTTAACTATGCTTCAACTATCGCACCGGGTGCTACAGTTAACGTTTCACTGGGTAGCGTGACTTTTGCTGGCCCTGCACGTGTTATTAAAGCATGGACCAACCTGCCTAACGGTTTGGCTGATGGTATTGCTTATGATGATACTACAACTGTTACTAGGCGCGCTGCTCTGAACGGTATATATACTATTGGTGGTACTACACCTAGCTATGCTACTGTGGCAGCAGCTCTTACAGATCTGCATACACTGGGTGTTTGCGGTCCTGTAACATTCAACATCCGTACCGGTACTTATGCATCTACGCAAATGTTGCTGCGTAAGATACCAGGTGTGAGCGCGGTAAACAGAGTAACATTCCAGGCTGAAACTGGTGTTGCTGCTAACGTAACACTGTCGTTTGCTGGTTCGTCAACTGCTAACAACTACGTTGTTCGTTTTGACTCTGCGAGATATGTTACTGTTAGAAACCTGACGCTGAGCAATACTGGTACCACTTACGGCCACACAGTAGAGTTTTATGTAGATGCATCTGATGACTCAGTTGTTAACTGCGTTCTGAACACGCCTACTACAACATCTACTTCAACTGATATGGCGGTAGTGTTCTCAAACCCGAACCTGGGTTCGAACCTGGTACTGCATAACAATACGCTGAATAACGGTTCTTATGGTATCTATTGGTTTGGTTTCAGCTTGTATGCGCCAACCAACGATCTGACCATTTCGAATAACAACCTGGTGAACCAATATTATATGGGTACTTACCTGTATAATATCGCTTCACTGAAACTGCGTAATAACACAATTCCTACTGGTGGTACTACGTATTCTACTTTCTACGGTTACTATATATATAATACTAACCGTTTTAGGGAGATATCAGGAAACAGTATAACTAAGAGTGGTACGGCTTCTTATTATGGTCTGTACAACGGATACTATTGGGGTGACGCAGCCAACCCGGCTCAACGTGGTGTGATCAGGAATAACACTATTAACATCACAAGTACTTCTGCTACCCAGTACGGTCTTTATAACTACTACGATCAGTTCGACACTGTGCGCAATAACACGATCACAATGACGAACTCATATAGCTCGGGTTATAACTACATGTACCTTGCGTATTATTCTAACGACGTTATGGTGAGGGATAACCAGATATCAATGACGGCCACCTCAACCGGTTATTACAACTATTTATACGGTGCATATTACAGTGAGCGTGCTACACTACAGGGCAACACGATCACAATGACGAACACATCTTCGGGTTTGTGGTATAACTATGCTTATATTATTAGTTATTCAAACAATTGCGCGTTCAATAATAATACGCTCACTTTAAACAATAACTACTATCAGTACCTGTACATGACGAACTATTCTCATAACTGTACGTTTGCAAATAACGCAGTTACGATGAATCAAACTGGCTCATACTATAACTACAACTATGGTATGTACTATTCAAACAACTGCCAGACAAACAACAATACATTCACGTATATTCAAGCGAGCACTGGTACTAACTATCAATACACGCACTACTACAACAACTTCTGTAAGTTTAATGGCAATACGATAACCGCGAACACAACTAGTGGTACTACCTACCTGTATGCAAACTACATGGGTCAGTGGTTTAAGTCGAACAATAATACCATTAACGCTACAAGTACCACTGGTACGGTTGTTGGTTGGTATAACTATTCAACCAGCACTTACTATGACGGTGAGGTAGCTTATAATAAGGTGAATGCTACCAGCACCAGCGGTACAGTATATGGCTATTACCACAACTACACTAACGGTGCCCATAAGGTTCACAACAACGTATTTGTTGCTAAGAGCACTGGTACCAGCTATGCTATGTACATCAGGTATTGCTATGGTGGTACTATCGATGTGTACAATAACACATTCCATAACGCGTCTACCGGCGGTACTCCATACGTTCTGTACAGTAACCAGGAATCTGCTTATCCAGGTGTAGTAACATATAACAACAACGTGTTCTCTCGTTCGTTCAACACTACACTGCCAGTTGCTTACATTTACGACAGGGCTTACAACAAAGGAGATTATAATAACTACTACAGCCCTGGTGCTACTCCTAATATCGGCCAACTGGTATTGCCAGCGGCAGGTACGTATAGCTCTATGCAACAATGGAGGAATGCAACGCAGTCTGATTACAACTCGCTTTCTTATGATCCAGGTTATCTGAACCCAGCTGCTAACGACTATCGTCCTGATGTTGCTAATCCAGCAGCATGGTCAATGCACGGTCGCGGTATGCACATCGTTGGTAACAGCACCGACTTATTAGGAAATCCTCGTCCTGTTACAAAAGCAGCCGGCGTACCTGATCTGGGTGCATATGAATTCGTTCCAACATCTACTCCTCCTGCAGCTACTGCAACACCAGCAGCTCCTGCTGCAGGTACTACACAGGTGTTTACACTTGGCCAGGATACTGTGGCTACAATTGACTGGGATGCTACTGCAACAGTTCCTGCGTCTGTAACAGTTAGACAATACAGCGGTATACAACCTCCAAGCTTTATTGCTTCGAACCCAATGTATATCTATACTGATATCCAGACGCCTAGCGTTGGTCACCTGCATACCACTAAGTTCTACTATAAGGATCCTCAAACTGGTTTGACCGCTGGTGAATCAGGTCTTAGGCTTGCTAAGAAGGATGGTGTTAACCCGTGGGTACCATACACCAGCGCTACAAGCACTACGAATCCTGTACTGAATATCAACACTACAACAAGTCTGACCGACTTTGGCCTTCACACGCTGACTGACGTTCCGAACAACGCTTCAGTTGCTTCACTGGTAGCGCCAACAACGATCTTCTGCGCTCCTAGTACGCAGACTGTGATCGTAAAGATCAAAAACACAGGTAACAATATCCTGAACACGGTGAAAGTAGGCTGGACAAAAGACAACGTTCTCCAGACTCCGATCACGATCACCACTCCGATCAATACGATTAACAGCCCATCGGGTTATGAGGTGAATGTGACTCTGGGTAACATTAACTTCCCTAACTCGAATGCTGTAAACTTCGTGGTATGGACTTATGATCCAAACAATACGACCGATCCAGCTCCGGTAGATGATACTCTGAAATTCTATCTGAAGTCTGCATTGAATGGTACTTACACTATCGGTGGTACAACTCCTGACTACACGGATGTGGTGACTGCGGTTAACGAACTGAACCAGTTTGGTGTTTGCGGCCCTGTGGTATTCAATATCCGCGACGGTAACTATACCGACGCTGGTAAGATCAACAGCCCGCTGAAAGGAAGCAGTGCAATCAATAGGGTTACCTTCCAATCTGAGTCTGGTGTTGCCGGTAATGTGGTTATCACGCACGCGGCTACAGGCGGCGCGGACAACTTTGTATTTGGCCTGGAAAATATCAACTACATCACACTGCGGAAGATCAAGATGGTAGCAACCAATGCAACCAACGCTACAGTTGTGAATATAAGTGGTTCTTCTTCTTTCGATAGTGTCGTAGGTTGTATCCTGCAAGCTCCGACTGTTGCTACAACTGCAGCGACCGCTGCCGTAATAGGTAGTGCTACTGTTTTCACTGGTACTGACAACGTGATCCTGAAAAACCAGATCATGAATGGTTCGTGCGGTATCTATTGGAATGGTAACACAAGTGGTGTTGCTGCAAGGAACATTATAGACAGTAATGCTATATCTGGTCAATACTACTACGGTACTTATTTGTACTACACATATGGTACGAAGTTCCGCGGCAATACACTGAACATGACGTCGACTTCAGCAGCCTACGGTCTTTACATGTACTATAACGCTGCTTCTGGTACTACTCCTACTGATATCATCGGTAATACCATTAACTATGCTGGTAACTCCTACGGTTTGTATGTTTATTACCCGAACATAAATGGTTCTAATACTATCAGGGGTAAAATGGCTAACAATAAGATCAGCCTAATAGCACCTAGCGGCGTTTATAACTATTTCATGTATCCGTATTATATGGATATATACGATAACGACATAGTTGTTACTGGTCCAAGCTATGCTTACAACTACATGGGTTATTATGCTCAATATTGTAACATGTACAGGAACAAAGCCGTTGTAACAGGTGGTTACGGTTATGCATGGTCTACTTACAACTCGGCCTACTCTAAGTTCTACAACAACACATTTGTCGGAAACTTTGGATCTGGCTCTACAGGTTATGGTTGCTATGGCTATTACATGGGCAATGACACTATGTACAACAACACCACACTGGTTACCAGCACGTATTCAACAAGCTATGCTGCATACTTCTACTGGAGTGGTTACAACAATAACTACCTGCGTAATAACGTGTTTGCTAACTATAGCAACCTGCCTGGCGCACTCGGTATGTGGTATTATATACCAACAACGCCTGTCACGTTAGACTACAATAACTACTATGCAGCAAGCGGTAATCACATTTCTAACAACGGTGTTACCCAGTCGCTTCAAACATGGCGTACTGCGGTTGGCCAGGACATGAACTCATTGTGTTATGATCCAGGTGTGGTAAGCCCGACATCAGATGCACACCCTGATCCGAATAATCCGGCATCATGGTCTCTGAACGGCCGCGGTGTTCATATAAACGGCAACAACGTAGACCTGGAAAACAACGCACGTGTAACTACCCAGGCGGCTGGTGTACCAGATATAGGTGCATACGAATTCGTACCGAATACAGTACCGCCTAAGGCTGCAGCTACTCCTGCTGTTCCTGCTGTTGGTAAACAAGTATTTACATTCGGTCAGGATACAGTAGCGGTTCTTGACTGGAAGCCAAACTCGCAGATACCTAACACCGTAGATGTACGCCAGTACACCGGTACAATACCTCCGAGCTTCCCAACAGGTGCAAACTTCATGTACTTCTATACAGACGTGAATGCCGCGAACAGTACTTATGACTTTACAAGTGATATTTATTATAAAGATCCTTGGAGGGGTACGATTGCAACAGAAGGTAACATCCGCATGGTGAAAAAGCTGAATCCACAACCATGGCAGGCATACAACAGCCCGCTGAGCAGCGTGGATGTTAACCGCAACATCATCCGTGCAGGTATGACCAACCTGGGCTACATGACCGGTATTGAAGATGGTACCTTGTTCTCAGCTATCATCACTCCTGGTGGTTCCGGTATCTTCTGTCCTGGTGGCAGCGTGGTACTGAGCGCTAACACGGGTATCGGTTACACTTACCAATGGCAGTTCAACTATGTGGATGTACCAGGTGCTACAGGCCCAACATTCACAGCAAGTGCAGCTGGTGACTATACTGTTAAGATCACCAACTCATCTAACGTAACTGCTACTTCACTGGCATTCCTGGTAACTATTGTTGCTCCACCTGCAGCACAGGTATCAGCTAGCGGCCCGCTGACTTATTGCACTGGCGGTAACTTGACACTGAGCGCAGCAACAGCGTTGAACCAATCTTACCAATGGTACCTTAACGGTAACCTGATACCATCAGCTACGCAGCCAACTTACCAGGTGAATACACACGGTAACTACACAGTTATGGTGAAAGGTATGGGTTGCTCTAGCACATCGCCTATCATAGCGGTAACTGAAGGTCCTATTCAAGTAAATCTTGGTCAGGATACAGCGTTCTGCGAAGGCACTCCATTTGTTCTGGATGCAGGCTTCCCCGGTGCTAAATACCTGTGGAGCACAGGTGATACAACTCAGCAGATCACGATCTACAACAAACTGCAGTCTGGTACTTACACTGTTGCAGTAGATGCGGGTCCTAACTGTAAAGGTTCAGACAACATCCAGGTAACTGTTCATCCACTACCAACTGTACTCGGTATCTCTTATGTGAAGAACGGTAGCACTTACCAGTTCAGCCCAAGTGGTCCTACAGACGTGAAGAACTACCTGTGGATGTTCAGCGACAATACAACTGACACAGCTAAGACAGCAACGCACACGTTCTCTATCCCAGAGTTCGAAGTGCGACTAGTAGTGTTCAACGATTGCGGTACTGACACAGCCATGCTTAAACTGCCAGTTAGTGTTGGCGAAACAGCAAACGGCGATGTACAGTTCACCGTATATCCGAACCCAGCTAGTGACTATGTAACACTGACCTCAACTGGTGATGTTAAGTTCAGCGACGTGGTGATCATTAATGCAGTTGGCCAGGTAGTATACCGCGGCGATGCAGATATGAAGCAGAAAGAAGAAGTGAGCGTGAGCAGCTTTGCAAACGGCCACTACTTGATCCGCGCCACTACGGCAGCAGGCATGACAATTACAAAGCCATTCAACGTGGTGAAGTAAGATAAACTGGAATTAACCAAGCAAGTGGCGGCCCCAAAGGCCGCCATTTGTATTTTACGGCATCGCCATCAGCGTAGGATGTAAGTGATGCCCGCATGAGGGGATAATCGTCTTATCCAACCGCAACCAGATGAATCCACTGGGCGTTTGAAGCACGGAAAGCCTGATCGAATGTATTTAAGATGCAGAAATCGGGATCTCTAATGGCGGATATTCTCGCATTAGTGCGTTTATGTGGCGGTTACAAGAGGAATTTGAATGCAGTTATTAGTTAGTCTGAGCAGCTAAAATTGACTGTACGTACTTATTACCCACCCTGCAGTATAATAGTTCGCTACATAAAAAAAGAACACCCACTTGTGGTTGTTCTTTTTAGTAATTGTTGAGCTAGCTAAGGTAGTGTTACATATTGTTCGGCTATCACCTGAGACCTGCTGGTGGATTGCTTGCCCTCTGCTTGTGCCAAGTAAGAAACATGTAGTTTGCCTCCTTTATAGTTGACACCAGCGTTCTTATTGAGGTTGAACTGGAAGCGCCTCAGCGCGTTAGGTGTATATATAGCCACGCCACGGGCTGTGCCAACTTCAGTTGCAGTGCCTGAAGGAGAAACATACTCAACCACAATATCCCCATAGGCCGACATGTTACCGGTCCTGTTGATTGCCATACTGATCTGCGGCATTGTGTCTCCCGTCATTTTGAACCGGATGTCGGAGAGATTTACCTGCGTATTAGACTCGCCGGCGCGAATAATAACCGGAATAGTGATACCAAAAACAGGCGTTAACTTCACCGAAATTCCTGAATCTTTTGAGGCTGTTGTTTCGCCGAGAGGCGCAGTTGTACGAACTGCCCTGAAATAGATGTGCGACCTGTATTCGCCAGGGACCATTTCACCTGTTTTCGTCAATTGAACTTTTACAGTTTGGGCTTCATTAGGCGCTAATGTAACACTCCTGGGGTAGTAGCGTAAATATTTGCTGGCGAAATTCTGACCGGGATCCGGTTCTTTTATTTCTTCAAATGCCCCGTCTTCACTCATGCGAATTTCTACCAGGGAGATCAGGTATTTAGCGGTGTCCTGGCCAGTGTTTGCCAGGTTTAATTCCTGTGTTTTTTTGTCTCCGTCAAAAACTATTCTTCGCGGGGAAATAAGCAAGTTGCCTTGTCCACTCGATCGTTCAGGAGCAAACAACGCTAACGCAATTAAACCAGGAAGTAGGACAAATTTGCCGCTAATTCCAGGCTTGATATTTTTCAATTTATAACCTGTTGTGAACATGGACTTTCTTTTATGGTTAAGTGGCATAAATGCATCAAAGGGGTTCTATCAAGCTACGCCAATCTGCATCCGTATTGGTTGCAGATAAATGTGTTTAGTAAAAATAATACAGTAAGATATAAATTGACAAACAAACATAATGAATATTTTTGAAATGTATTCATGTTTCTTTTATTTTTTATCAATATTTGTTGAGTCTGTTATTACTTGCAATTGTGATTAATGTGATGTTATTCTTCCCTGTTTGTCCCAAATAATCTACGCAGTTTTTTAATAAACGTGCCTTCGGTTTTCTGCCTTGCTTCGGTGACTTCAAGACTGTCTATAGCTGCATTCGAATCCGGCGGAAGGAGAGTTGCCGTTTTAAAACTATCGGTTACGACAGACCTAACTGTGGTATGCATGCTGTCGTCAAATTGTGTGTGGATCGGCATTATTTGCATAGAATTCTGCGACTGCGAGATACGATTTTGGGATCGGGTGACGGTGTCTGTCCGATCTTGAATACTTTCAACGGTTTTTGTGGAATCCTGCCGAATAGTTGTCTCTTTTTTCTGCCTGGCTGCTACCGGCTTAAATGTTTTTGCAGATTCTTTGCTTTTACTACTCTCCGGCTGTTTGACCGCAATCTTTTCCGGCACTGTAGGGCGCTTGGCCGCCATCATAGGACTTGGATAGGACGCGTAGTTCTTGGGTTTGAAAGCAGTTGTTGTAACCGGCTTTTTGATTGAGGTAGGAATTTTCTTTATTGTTTTAGGTGCCTTGGCAACCTTGGTAGGAACGGTGTCTATGATTGTGTTTGACGTTTGTTCGCGTTGAATGGTATCGAAAATAGAACGTAAAGTAAATTGAAGTCCTTCCACTACATCGCCATCTCTCGTGGTTGCGATCGTAAACGGCCGTGGTCCTGAACTGATCATGTTGATCTTGCGAAGTTGGGTTGAGTCAATTCGTGCAACATATTCTCCCGGCGCAAGCCCTATGTAGCTGAAGTAGCCGTCGGGTTCCGAAAGTACTTTCGAAATAAGGCTGTCATTTTTGTAAATACACACCAAAATTTGACCCTGCCCTTGTTCAATGCCACCCTTTATTAGGTTAACGTTTCCGGTTACCTCTCCAACTACGGAAATAGGAATTTCAATAAGACGGAACATGTTAGGCTCTGCAAAAACCTTGAGTGTTGTCTTCCGCATTTGCCACGCGATATTGTCAAAACTGAGACGGTTTAGTTCGACGAGATAATTGTTGTAAGGTTCGAGGCTGGTTATTCTTATGGTAGTGTCCCTACCTTCAGGCTGTACACGTCCGGCGTTTATACGAAACTTCAAGCCAGACACTCTGGGCTCATTTTCATCGTGCGTGTTATTGCAGTTGATGTCGAGGTAGGGCAGCAGGACGATACCTGCACGACCGATACTGGTGCTACTATTAAGCCCGGCATAACTTGTTTGTTGATCGTACATGACACCGCCGCGGGCGGCCTCGAGAAATGAGAATTTATTGTTGAGGTATCTCCCTGTAAATCCTACCTGTGCAAAGTCGAAATCGTAGCGCATTTGCAAGCCGAAGTTCCTAAAATGTGTTTTGAAGTTTTCTTCGTAGGACAATCCGACATAACCGCGTTTGAGCACCCTTTTTTCCAACAGCCCCTTTATTGAAAGGAATTCGTTGATTGTATATTGGTATTGAGCTTCTGGAGTAAATACAAAACCATGCGGTAACCTGCAGGCCAGGGCAAAATTGGTGTAAATATTCGGTTGTGTTTCCTTTACAAATACACCGATCGTATTGAATCGCGCATCAAACCGCTTGTAGCTGCCTGATAACAGCCACTCTGTAGTAGTGTAGTTTGTCGAGGATAGTTTTGTTTGGTTGAAGGTAAACATGGTAAATAATACAAGCTTGCGCATTCTAAAGGGAACAGACGCGACAGCGCGCATCTCTTCCTCCGCATTATTATTGATTGCCTTCTGGCCTTTGGTGTAATTGGTATAGGTCCCTTCGAACTGCCAGTTGTTGACCGTTCTGTAAAATATCCCACCTTTTGCTCTAACCTGGTAGTTGTATTCGCCAAACATGAGGAGGCCGCACGCAAGGCGTATCGCAGTAGCGGCATAGGGCATAACCGGACTAGTTGTAACCGATGATAAATATTCTACCCCTGTGCTAATGGTGATAAACCGGTTGAGACCATACGTGATGCCTCCGCGTGCGAGACGGCTTAAGCTATCATCCTCCACCACGCCTGCAGTAGCTGCGTACTCAAATTTTCCGGGTGTCATGAAGTTGAAGGGAATACTGATATTTTCCTCCTTCGATCGTTCCTCACCGAAAGGACCATAGTAACGAAGCTTTACTGCAGAGTTTCCATATACCAACGGCACATCGAAAGTAAAGAAGCCAGCTTCGTCGGCTTTTACATAGTCAACAAGTATGTTGTTGACATATAGCTCCACGATCCATCCCGGTTCGGTGATATTGCTCAACCTGTAAGAGCCAAATGAGCGTTTGGCAATTGTTGGAATGTTGGTGACATGTACGCCTAAAACCGGCGAATAGATAGAGGCTACCGTAGCCACAGGAACTTTACCCAAGGCAACCTGCTTAACCGTTTTTGCGTCATTGTTCACATATCGCCACCAGTAGAACTGTTGTTTTTCTTTAAACGGAAGGCTTGTGCTATAGTTTAGAGAGGCATTCACCTCGCCTCCCAATGCAATTCCTCCCAAGCCAAGGTTCACGCGTGTATCCCTCATCCCATCAGATTGCTGTGCGCCAATTACAGACCAGTCGGTCATACCAAAATGGATCCACGGATTCAGTCTTCTCAGAACGGTGTCGGCTACTATCTCTCCTTTCAGCTTGCGCAGATTACCACGTATAGCCTCAAGTCGTGTATCCCTCATCACAGGCAGTTCATTTTTCGAACTCATGTTTACCAACAGTGCACGATAGTTGAATACCGAGGGCAGTTCAAATACAGTACCGAAGTACGGGCTTTTCAGGTATAGGCCGGTTTCAGTTTTTAATAAGTCATTATTTGCCAGCTTTGTCTCTACACCTTTGAAAAATATTTTTTGATTGACATGGTCTATGATATAGGTGTTTTCCTGCGAAATGAAGAAGCCGGTTACTGAATCAAAATTCTGTGACGGTTCATTCTTGATCTTTAGATAATCAAAAATATCGGTGATAGGAAGGTAAAGTATTTTATTGTCTATGAGGGCAGGAACCTCTATAGTCCCCATGCCTTGAATATTGACAGACACCAGTATCTCTTCATATTCAGGTTCCTGTGCCCGGCATATTTCAGAGCTGAAAAACATGATAAACAGCAAAAAGATAATGCTGCGTGAGAACAGACACGGAAGCGATAAAAAAATACGCTTCGGCTTTATTTGTTCCCTGCTGGCTATCATGTTGGCGTCACTCCAGTTTTATTCCTGGATAAAGATTATAGAGAATTGACCGTTGTAAGCTCCCACAGGATTGGCAAGGCTATTGCCTACCGTAAGCGTTCCTCCAATGCGTATTTGCATTCTGTCCGGAGGAGTGGTAGTCACGATGAATGAGTTTCCAACATCAGCCGGTCCCAACTGTACAGTCATTGTTCCTCCGTTGCTTCCTGTAAGTACGGCGATCGGCCAATTGGCTATCCCAACCCGGGTCCCGGGATCGGCCTCCACTTCGAAAATAGCTGGAGCATAAGTATATCCCAGGCTGGCTTGTATCACATCTCCTGTAGTTGTGCGCGACCCGTCAGGATAGACTATTACAGAACCACCAGCCATACCGTGATAAAACGCGCCAAAATATAAACCTTGTGTTGGACTAGTATAAATACTTATTGGTCTTGGGGGCAATTGCTGTCCATAAGAATGCTGTACATACGTGTATGCTATTAGCAGGAGTACCAGCTTTAATAAGTATCGTTGTTTTAGTACCATCAATCGTTACCCAAGAACATTTTTTTAGAGAACACGCCATTCTGAGAATAGAAGCTTGCGATATACACTCCATTGCTCAATTGTACTGGGATCTCATGATAGCCAAAGCCATTGAGTTCATGTTTTGCTATGATTTGCCCCAAGGTGTTTACAAGTGTGAGGGTTCCTTTGTCGCCGGTGATGAGGTTGAGATAAACATATAACTTCCCTTGTGAGGAATAAGCATTTAGTTCATTCCTGGAGAAAATATCGCCAGCCAATGTTTTTTTGCTAAAGACTATCGCATATCGATTCTCGTGCTTTCCGGCTGGAAGTTGTGATTTGTATTTACTTCCTGCATTTACTTCAGAAACGATCCGGTTTTTTGAGTCGGCAAAATAGATATAGGTGTTACCTGGCATGTTTTCAATGTCTGATACGGTGAATTCTATTTCACCATCAGTTTTGGTTTCCAGGCCAAGAGGAACAATGTCAATGCTGTCTGAAGGGTAAGGGATAGCGCTAATCGACAATTTATTGCCGTCAGTTGCACTGACATACAAGTTTGGGACACCGGAGTCTGTGTTTAATATTTTCAGTGCATCGTACTGAAGTTCGAAATTCGCTTGACTGCTCTTGTCGAAATAGATCACGGTCGCATCATCCTTGCTGACACCACTATACCGGGCGTTTATCCTGATCAGTGGATTGTCTTTACCGGGAGACTTGTGGAAGAATGGTGAAAGATTATTCACACGGACTGCATTGGTCATGCCCAGCGTTCCCGATACCGGGTAGCTTCCATCAGAAACATGGACGAAGAAACCCTGCATGGCAGGAATAATGTTGCTCGCAATACCATTGCTGGATACTCCGTTGATATAGGAGCTATACGTTCCATTGTATTGGTCAGAATTGCTGGCGTCGAAATAGTAAATAGCATCGTCGACATTTGTTCGTGTCCAGCCGGTAGACGCATTCCAGTCAATAGGTGAAGGATAGGGATTCCCCACGAGGTTGAATCCTTGCGTGTAGGTTCTGTTGTTGTTAGAAACAGGCACGGACATTGGGCCGTTGTTAGCGTCACCGCGCATATCTGCTGTCACGGGTGTTCCTGTAGTTCCAAAGTTTACTGCATAGCCCTTTAATGGGGTCAAAGCGTCTGTTGGTTCTTTGTGAAAGAACCAACCGGTTGCATTGTTATCTTCTTCGTACCGATACACGGGTGGAAAATTAGCGTTCAGGCTTACCTCGTCGCTGAATTCATTTACAGTTGCAGCCTGGTAAGGAGAGCTGAAATATTTATATCCGTATGCCGACGGAATATATCGCTGCATGATGATGTCAAGAACATCGCCGGTGCTTGATCCGTCTACAAGGGCGGTTTTGCTGGCAGTAGATAACAACGTGAGGTTTCCACTGGCATTTAAAGTTCCATTGCTGATAAGAACTTCAGTCAAAGAATGCCCCGCAGTTGAAACAGTTGTTGTGCTGTTATTACTAACGGAAATATTTTTAAGGGTAGTCGCAGTACTACCGTTCATGGTCTGCGTGGTGCCACTAAAAACAAGTGTGCCGTTGTTCTGAGTGAAAGATCCGTTATTGGTAAAGTTCTTTCCCATAATCAAATTGCCGCCATCTTGTATTATGTATGAACCTGAAGGGATAATAAGGCCCTGGCAGTGAGAATCCGCCGGTATCACGAGAAGTGTAAAGGATAATATTTTTAAAAGGTTTTTCACTTTACATTAAAGCTGTCTTATCCTAAGAATGGATCCCACATACACAGTTGCCGTTCCGTTTGTAGTTTTTAGGTGTTTAATAGAAAAAACCGGGCTTCCCGTTCCTGTTACTATTATACCTTTGATAATAACGATCCCAATATTGGACGCAGTAAATAACGACGTGCCGAAAGCAGCATTTAACGATGTGATAGCGCCTGATACTGCCGTGGTTGCATTCGTTGTTCCGGTGATGATCGCATAGCCAGCTGGACTTGTTCCGGTGATATTTATGCCATAACGCGTACCTGCATTGCTTGAAGACCCACATCGAAGTACTGCTTCAAACTCATAAGAAGTATTAGTGGCTAAAGTTGAAGTGACGAGAGCTGCGATGTCGACTAAACTGGTGCTGGTAGTTGTTTCGTTTGCTCCCGATACTTTATAGGTGTCCCATTTTGGTTCTGATGGGTTGGCTACACTTGTCCAGTTAGTGCCGTCAGACTCCATTATATTGCCATCGGTGCCTGGTGCGGCATAAGTTTCGGTCGATGCTATCCAGTTAGTCCCATCAGACTTGATCATCTTGCCAGTCGTGGCCGATGCATTAGGGAATGTTGGCGTAGAGAGCACATAGTTTGTACCGTCTGACAGCAGCACTTTATTTGCTGTCGAGCCAGCATTGCCTGGGATCGTCGACGTAGACAATATCATATTAGTGCCATCTCCGATCAAAAACCTGTTAGCTGTGGCCGCGCCGATATTAATGCCTTTGCCATCGGTGCCCGCAAGGGTCAACGAATTAGTAGCAGTTAGCGTTTTTCCCGAGGTGACAGATAGATTACCTGAAATATTCGACACTGCTCCGACCGTAAGGTTTCCTGAAAGTGTGATGGTATTGGTCCCGTTATTTACTCCCGTACCACCATAAGTTGGACTGATCGCTGTTCCATTCCAGGTTCCCGATGTAATCGTACCAACCGTTGCCAGCGACGACAGCGACGTTACGGCGCTATTCACCAATGTGCCGGAAGTTGGTAACGTCAGGTTGGTTGCCCCGGTAGTAGCAAATGTTAGGTTGTTGGCACCCGATGTAGTAAGGTTACCGCCGAGTGTGATGGTATTGGTCCCGTTATTTACTCCCGTACCACCGTAAGTTGGACTGATCGCTGTTCCATTCCAGGTTCCCGATGTAATCGTACCCACCGTTGCCAATGATGAGAGAGACGTTACAGCGCTATTCACCAAAGTGCCAGAAGTTGGTAGCGTCAGATTGGTTACTCCCGTAGTTGTAAATGTTAGGTTGTTGGCACCCGATGTAGTAAGGTTGCCGCCAAGAGTAATTGTTTTAGTGCCGTTGTTAACACCCGTTCCGCCATAAGTTGGACTAATTATAGTACCATTCCACGTACCGCCGCTAATGTTGCCGCTTAGCTTTATGTTGCCAGTTACGTCAAGCGCTTCTGCTGGGGTGCTATTGCCAATGCCGATTTTGCCATCTGACTTTATACGGATCCTTTCTAAGTTGTTAGTGATAATAGGAAGATCGTGAGCCGACTTCGTACCCAATGTTTTTGTCGCGCTTAATGTATTACCGTCAAGGTCCCAACTGTTACCACCACCAACTGCAGGCTGCTCCCAGGTTGGAGGGTTACCGGGGCCGGCCGAAGTGAGGACGTAACCAGCAGTGCCGGGTTCGTTGCCTGGCATCAATGCGCCGGTGAATTTCACATTGCCTGAAACATCCAGCAGTTCAGTCGGCAGGATATTGCCAATGCCTACATAACCCGATTGGTCAATAAAGAATCTTGTATTAAAACTCGCTTCGTCGTAAATGTAAAAGTTGTGCTCATTATTGCCTTGCACATCGTTGCCCAACGACCATTGATAAGAACTTGACGAACCTCCGAATATAAATGCAGTTTTAGTTCTGGCGCCGGAATTGTTACGCAATGTAAGAGAAACCGTTCCGCCGTCTGATTCTCCTTCAAATAGAGCCGCAGGAACATCAAAGGACGCTGGTAGATGTGAATAGATATGTAGCAATGCTTCTGGTGAGGCAGTACCTAAACCGGTATAACCGTTACTACCGTCTATAAAGAGTCGCGCCAGTACCGAGTTATCATCCCACAGATAGAAATTCTGGGAGTTGTTGCCGTCTTTGTCGGTACCCATTATCCAACGCTTAGAGCTGGAGGTACTTCCTATAAGAAATTTAGTAGCGTTACTGCTGATCGATTTATTACCGAGCATCATTACTACGCTATTGCTCAGTCCGGCATCTCTTGTCTCTTCAAAAAGCGCAATGGGGGTAATGCCCGATGTTGGACTAGTTCGGCCAACGTGCAAAGGTGCAGCAGGCGAGTCCACGCCTATGCCCAGGTACCCCCCGCTGGTGAGGCGCATTTTTTCTGTATTGTTGGTGATGAATGGCAGGTCGTAGTTTGATGTTGTACCTATTTTTTTAAGAGAGGGTACACTATTGCCGTCCAGTTTCCAGGCGTAAGATTCAAAGTAGTTGGCCGGATTGCTCCATGTTGGCGCGGCGCCTGCACCTCCAGATGTTAATAAGTATGTTGCTGTGCCGGCATCATTTCCTGGCATTAGCGCCCCACTGAATTTGATGTTGCCTGTTACATCCAACGCCTCGGCAGGTGATGTATTGCCTATACCAACTTTGCCCGTATTGTAATAAATATTGTTTCCTGATGCCGTCCAGCCTGCGCCTTTTGCAATGGTTAACCAGGCCGAACCATCATAATAGTAATAGCCAGCAGTATTATTAGTTTGATATACCAACAGGCCGGTGGCAGGATTACTTATTGCAGAGCGTTGTGCTTCCGTCATGCGCGGAGCAAGAAATCCTTTTGATGTTGACTTAACATCCAGCACCGAAGACGCATCGCCTGTAGTTACGCTGTTGTCGTCTGTAACAACAACGGTCTGTGCCATGCCGCGCAGGCTGGCAAAAACTGTTATCAATATCAGGTAAGCTATCCTCCTCTTCATCTTCACATTTTTTAGGAGTTATTCTTTGCGGTTTATGGTATTCTTTCTGTCAATTTAATGTGGTTGTGTTGCTACCTGTAACGGGATTTCCTCTTGCGCGGTATTTACCAAGCGGTCCCCAGCCAGGTTGTTGTATATGATCCGGAGTTTTCCGGTGGTAAAGTCAACTTTTTCTTTCTTTGCCAGGTTCACGCGCAGGCGTCGTGTTTTCACGGGAGTATATACTGCCAGGCCTTTAACAACTTCCAGGCGAATCGGCTCTCCTGTTTCGGGCACGTAGTCTATAGAGAGATTGCCGTAGGTAGACATAGTTCCTGTCCTATTCAGCACCAGGTTGATGCGGGGACTATCGCTGGGCATCTCGAAACCCACACCAGAAAATGTAACGCCTCCAGCATAAGTGCCCACTCTTGCGATCACTGGCACCGTCAAACCAAAAACAGGCGTGAGCTTCAGGGATAAGTTCGAGACCATTCGTTTCAGCTGCTTTCCTTCTGGTTTTTCCTTGGGGAGCGCTTTGATGTAAATATGCGATCGGTATTCCCCTTCTGTCAGCTTTGTTGTGTTTGTTAGGTGTACCTTGATCGTTTGCGCCTCATTCGGCCCAAGGATAACAGTTCGTGGAAAAATGCGAAGGTTTTTACTAAGGCTGGCAACACCGGCTGTTGTATCGCTAACCTGGTCAAACGTGCCGTCCTCATTCATTCTGATCTCTATTATCGAAATGGAATATTTAGCTGTATCCATTCCTGAATTAGCGAGATTCAACTCCTGTGTCCTTTTTGTGCCCTCAAATATTACTCTCCGCGGCATTACCAGCAAACCCTGGGCTATGGCATTGGTAGGAATTATTAGACACGCTGCCAATGCTGCTATTAGCCAATTTCTCTTCTCTCTGTTTCCGTTGCTTGTTTTCAAAGAACGTTGTTTTTTGCGTGTTGGATCTGAGTCAGGTTAAGCGATATTACTTTCGGTCGCTTATGCCCTTGGGATATACTTTACATTGCTTTTTTTCTTGCTTTATAAAGCTCTTTAAATCAAAAAAACGCTGCCAACAACAGCGTTTTCTCTATTGGCAAATGAGGATATACTAGTTGTAGTTTACTATTACCTGGAAATCCTGGTCAGAGTCATAGGTGCCTGGCGCCTGACCACCTGTAACATTCAGGGTAGCACCCACTGTAATGGTTTGCTCACCGTTTGCGTCAAGTGTGCCCGTTGGCGACGGATTGCTAACAAACGTGGTTACGTTCATGTTATGTCCGTTGTTGTCATCGAGAACTACAGGAGTAGAGGGCAGGGTAATTGAATAAGTATAGTTTGCCGCCCCGGTCACATCGAATTCCGCAGATGTTACAGTTCCAGGTGTTGCCAGTGGCAGTGTAACACCTCCTGTTTGAGAACGGCTGTTGTTTGTACCCAGTACCACGGTACCGTTGTTTGTGCTATGAACTGCAATGTTACCGAAGTTCATATCGACTGTTTTGCTAATGGCAATTGGCTGGATGATTGTAGCGCTGGTATTAGCACTGGCAGACGATGATTGTTGAGCAAATGCATCTGCTGAAAAAAACATCACTGCTACAACGGCAACTAGAAGTTTGATCTTTTTCATGCGGGCAACTTTTGTGTGTTATTATTAGTTTTTTGTTTTGTATTTGTAAACGCAATATTACCGCTGAGCTCTAACATTTTGGGTAATCCCATATGTGTTTAACGGCAACTTAACTCCCGATTAACGAGCTATTAACCAGCGCCAAATTCCAACTGAATCCGTAACTTAGATGTCTTACAATATTATGCAGACAAATAATTATCGTTCAGTTCTAATGGGACTTGCAGCCCTTGGCTTGCTGGCCTCTGGTTGCCGTAAAAAGGATGATCCGGTTATTGTAGATCCACCTCCGACCCAAAAAGAGGTACACATCAATTTTGTCAACTTTGCAGGCAACGACTCACTAAAGCTGAATACCACGACATATACCAACTCAGCGAATGAACAGTTTACAGTGTCTATTTTTAATTATTACATAAGTAATGTCAGGCTGATAGCTGCAACTGGCAACGACTACGTTGAGAAAGAAAGTTACCATCTTGTAAAAGAAGGCATCAACGGTTCGCGACACTTCCACCTCGAAGATGTTCCGCAGGGTGATTACAAAGCAATAAGTTTTGTAATAGGTGTGGACAGTGCGAAAAACGTAAGTGGTGCCCAGGCTGGCGCTCTTGATGCGAGTAATGGCATGTTCTGGGATTGGAATACTGGTTACATCATGGCAAAAATGGAGGGATCTTCAAATGCATCGACCACTTCTACCAAAACTTTTAAGTACCATACAGGTGGTTTCAAAGGCGAAAATAACGTACTGAGGACAGTACAATTAGACTTCCCGGTCCCTATCTCTGTAAAAGGTGAGATGAGTGGTGACGTAGCCATAAAGGCGGATCTGTTAAAGTGGTTTGGCCCTGAGACTATAAGTATAGCGACAGTGAATACCGTAATGATGCCGGGTGCGGATGCTGTCAAGCTTGCCAACAACTATTCTAAAATGTTTAGCATTATTAAAGCAACTACAACAAACGAATAATTATGAAAGCAGTATTGTCAATAGCAGCAGGATTGATCCTTAGTTTTTCTCTGGCAAGCTGCGAGAGAGATGACCCAGATCCTGTTGCAGGCAAAGGAGGTAACGCCATTTTAAAAGTTACTCCGCAGCACCATGGAAAGAACATTGATTCCTGCACGATTTATATAAAATACAATGCGCAGGATAAGCCGGCAACATTCGACGACTCTGTAAAATGTGTTATGGAAGGCGGCAAGCCGGTAGCGACTTTCTCAGGGCTCAAAAAAGGCAAATACTACCTGTTTGGCTTTGGATGGGATCCATCAATTGGTATGAACGTTAAAGGTGGTGCGCCCTATACTATAACCCAGGAAAGCACGCAAAGCTATAATCTGGCTGTTACGGAAGATTAGAGATCACGGTTGTCCAACATTAGTTATCGAGTTTTATCTCGAATAGCTTTGGCCAGTTCTTGCCAGTAATGAAGATCCGGTTGCCTTGTTTATCATAGGCTATGCCGTTAAGGGTTTCTGGAGCAGATTCGTCGCCAGGTATCGGTTGCGGGATGTTTGTTCTTGAGCGAAGGTCTCCAAGGTTGGTTTGGCCTACCACTTTACCGGTGGACGGATCTATTTTTAGGATAAGGTCGGTCTGCCACTGGTTGGCGTAGATGTAACCTTTTATGAATTCCAGTTCATTGATGTTGCTGACCGGACCGTAATTGTCTGATACGCTGAGCTTTTTTGTCTCTTTAAGACTTGTTGGGTCGAGGAAATAAAGATTGCTGCTGCCGTCGCCGTAGATGATAGATGTTCCGTCATTTGTCATTCCCCAGCCTTCAGCCGTGGACATCGGGAAAGTCTGAAGCAGTGCTAAGGTCTTCTGGTCGTAAATGAAGCCGGTTTTTTCCCTGTACGTCAGCTGGTAGATCTTGCCATTGAGTACAGTGATACCTTCACCGAAGTATTTATTTTCCATTTTTTGTTGTTGGACAACTTTACCGGTTGCAAGTTCGGCTTTGCGTATGTCAGATTTGCCATACTGTCCCACACTTTCGTACAGCTGCCCGTCGATATATTCAAGTCCCTCGGTAAATGCACCGGTGTCGTGAGGATACTCCTTGACAAGGGTGTAACTGATAGCTGGCGTGGGCGCAGCTTCAGACGATGAGTCTGTGCTGCTTACGTTATCAGCTTGCTGGTCTTTGCATGACATCAGGAATAGTACAGAAGGTAATAGAGCAAGGCTTGCGAGCTTCAGGTATGGCTTCATCATTGGCTGTTTACTTGGCGAATATAAGTCGTTTATAAAAAAGTAGCGGCTTCCATGAAGCCGCTACAGTACAAAGTGAATTGAATTCCCTATAAATGCAGTAAGATAGTTCCGACGTCTGTCGTAGTGCCGTATTGCACCTGCACGTTTGCCACTGTGGTATCTACAAAGCTTACCACACCTGCATCAAGCATTACGCTGTAGGTACCAGCAGGCAATCCGGCAAAAGCATAACCACCGGTTGTGATGTCAGGTACTGCTGAGAATGTATCGGGGCCATTTATGGCATATACTGTTATTAGTGCAGACAGCGGCAATGCTACACCTTTGATCTTACCGTTGGTGAGTGCAGAATAAGCACGGATAACAGGTTTAAGCATGTATTTGCCATTGCCGGTTTCATGTACCGATTTACCTGCATCAAAGTCGATCCAAAAATCATAAGACTGATTTGCCTGTAACGACTGGTTCAGGTTCAGCTTTACGCCGCTTGTCTGTCCCGATGGAGTTGTCATTGCATACGACTGTCCACCTACATCTACTGAATTGTTAGTTCCCAGTACGAGACGGATCTGCTCGATGGTGCCCGTTGGAAGGTTAGTTGTGAGTAACAGGGTATCAATGCCATTGCTGAAATCCAGAAGGTCGTAAACACCCGGGCGGATAGGCGTTAATGTAACGGCGCTGCTGCCTTGCATGGTTACTTCTACTCTCTGAATATCTACATATACGTGTTCGTAATCTGCTGGCGCGTCAGTTAGATGCATATTCACTTTTGCTGTTGCCGAAGTGTTGTCATCATCGTTGCCTTTGCTGCACGAAGTCATTGTGGAGGCACAAACGCCGATCAATAACGCAAATAGAGTGGTCCTAATCATAAATGGATAATTTATCGCCAATAAAGCAAATCTGATACCAGTTTCGGGAAGGGAAATCAGTACGGATTGCTGTTTTGGCTAATGTTAACTTGTTTGTTTCAGATTTTCAGTTTCTTAGATCGTGTAAATAAATAGGGGTGGCCGGTAAACAAGCAACGGCAATCTCTCCCTATGGCACTAGCGTTACTGCACCGAGATTGGTCTCAACGCCAAAGGTCACCGGAACATTGAGGTACATAGTATCTTTTAATGTAGTATCCCCGGCATCGAACAGGACGTTGTAGTTGGCCTGAGGCAAACCACTTATAAGGAAAAATCCATCTGTAACTTCAGGAATGGCCGAAAAGGTATCCACACCATTGATCGCATACACGGTTGCGAGCGCGCTAAGTGGTAATACAAAGCCCTTTATCCTACCGTTAGTCAATGCAGAGTAAGCCCGTACAACTGGTTTCAGCATATACTTGCCATTACCTGTTTGATGGATGGATTTTGCGGCATCAAAATCGATCCAGATGTTATATGCGTTACCTGCCACAAGTGAGTCGTGAAGGTTAAGCTTGATGCCACTTGTTTGACCCGAAGGTGTAATCAGTGGATAACTTATATTATTCACAACAACAGAGTTATTGCTGCCTAATATAAGCCTGATCTGCTCAATAGAACCGGAAGGAACATCTGCACGCGCCAGCAGGGTATCGGTACCGTTGCTGAACTTCAGGAGGTCATAGATACCCGGACGGATCGCGTTCAGGGTTACCGGGCTTTGACCGTCCATTGTTACTTCAACAGACTGGATATCCAGGTAAACCGCATCGTAGTCGCCAGGACCATCAGTCAGGTACATACTTAACGAGGACTTGCCCGTATTGGGGTTGTTGGGGTTGTTGGGATCGTTTGTGGTGTTATCGTCTTTCGAACACGAGGTCGCAAATGCGCACAATGCCATTGCTGCAATGGCTAACAGTTGTTTTTTCATCATCTTGATTTGCTGAGTTTACTAAAAAATTGTGCCGTCATTTTTTGCAACACATTGTTATTTAAAGTTTTACAATGCAAGACAACGTTTTGACCCCGTGTGCTATCGTATTTTTCCTTACATTAGTGAGCTTATAACCGACCTTATGATGAATAGAAACCTCGCAATAACGTTCCTGTTCAGCTGTCTCCTCCTGGCGACCCACGGCTGCAAAAAGGAGAATGAACACACCGACGTAACCTTGATCAACCACATCAATACGCCGATAACGTTCGATATATATGGTAGCAAGGATGACTACAATGAAGGCAAGAACCGCATTATGCGCAAGGTGTTGCAGTACAACGAGGTCCTGGTTATGACCAAAGAAGAACTGCCTGCCAATAAAACCTACTATGCCGATTGGTACGACGACAATCATTTCTATAACAACTGGTTCAATGATGCATCGAAACCCGAAAGGGCATTTGTGGCATTTACAACTACGCCTGGTAAAAACACGTTTTACATAGAGCCTGATACCAAGGGTAATGCAAAAACGGTGTTTCTCGATAAGACCGGCACTAGTACCAACTGGAAAGCAGTAGACGCTTTTCAAGGTAGCGCTGCTACCACCTATGTTTCGGTGTGGAATGACCTGACCGAAAACGAGCGCGTACATGAGGTCTCAGTTCGTAAGGACTTTACTGCTTTGTATAGCTATTTGGATACATTAGGTACTCCCAATACCAAAACATACGAGTTCAAAGTGCATAACGCCGATATGGGTTATATCGAATTATTGAACAGCAATGGTTCTTATCTCCAGGCAGGTTCTCTGCCGGTGAGCACTAAGCCCGGGTATGTGAGCACCTCTACTGACTCGATCATGGCGCTGCTGCCAACTTCAGACTACTATTTCATGCTGGTAAAGCAGAAGTAAACTACCTCAAAGCCATTTTCTGACGGGCAATGTCTCGCACATTATTGACCACCAGCCATTGGTAAAATGGCTCTATGTCTTTTGTGGCGTGTTTGATGACCTGGCCAGATTTCAGGGAAATGATGAAGGTATCTATGCTCAGGATGAAGGCCGATAATTCATCGGCGCGGTAAGGAAAATTGGTGGTGAACATGGTGTCTCTCTTATCTTACTGCTAAGTTAACAACTTAATAACAAAAAACTAATATCTCCATCACGATTACCTCATAGTATTTATCCACATCGATCAAGCAGATACATATTTTCTCGTGTGACAATGTGGGGAACTCATCCTCAAACACCACAACTATTGAAAATTACAACCCTGTATTTACGCGGGTTTCAGCGGGTAGTGTGGACTGGCATCCTTTTTTCTATACTATATATAGTACAGGTTGTATTCAACTTATAGGCGCAGGACTTGCCTATCTGATGAGGGTGCATGGCCGTACCTTGAGAAAGGGGCTGCCTGCGCCTCTTTTTTTGTACCTACCCGTTATACTTCATATCCAGGTCGTGCATGGTAAAGGTTTCCTTTACCCGGATACCCCGGTCGGTATTTTGCAGGGTACAGCACTCGATCTTTGGGTCGTGCTCGAAGAACAGCACCCAGTTTTCGTTTACAGCCTGCTCCAGCAACTGGTGTTTTTCTTTCAACGTGTCGATCGGGCGCATATCATAAGCCATTACCCAGGGCATAGACACATGGGCCACGCTTGGTATCAGGTCTGCGCAATAAAGTATAGTGGTATTATTGAACTGGATCTGCGGCAGCATCATGGCATCGGTGTGGCCATTTACGATGCGGATATTGATATCCTTGATCCATTCTCCGCCATCCGAAGCGTCAATAAAATGAAACCGGGAAGCTTCCTGCAGCGGCAAAATATTCTCTTTCAGGAAAGATGCCTTTTCGCGTTCGTTGGGGTTGGTGGCTGCCTGCCAGTGCTTTTCGTTCGACCAGTAAGTGGCGTTCGGGAAAGCAGGAACCAGCTTATCGCCCTCGCGTTTTATCGCACCACCACAATGGTCAAAATGCAGGTGGGTGAGGAATACATCGGTTATATCTTCGGGCGTGTAGCCATGCTTGGCCAGCGATTTTTCGAGCGTGTCATCGCCATGCGGCTGATAGTAGCTAAAGAACTTTTCATCCTGCTTGGTGCCCATGCCGGTGTCGACCAGTATGCGGTAGTTGCCGTGATCGATCAGCAGGCAGCGCATAGCCCAGGTGCACATGTTATTCTCGTCTGATGGATTCGCTTTGTTCCACATGCTTTTGGGCACAACGCCATGCATCGCACCACCATCCAGTTTGAAATATCCTGCGTTTACGCTAAAAAGTCTCATCTTAAATAACTGTTGTTTTTAAATGTTCGCGCCTGGCTCTTACGATGGCAAGATACAAAATGACCGCTCCAACGGCAAAGAAACTGATCAATGCTATAATGGAGTTGCGCATGCTGCCCGTCAGTTCTTCTATATACCCGAACGAGAACATGCCTATTACGATCGCTATTTTTTCGGTTACATCGTAAAAGCTAAAAAATGATGCCGTGTCTTTGGTCTCCGGCATCAGCTTGGCGTAGGTAGACCGGCTGAGTGATTGAATACCGCCCATCACCAAACCTACTACAGCACCTACGATATAAAACTGCGTTGCGGTAGTAATGAAGTACGCCCCAATACATACACCAACCCAGATAAACAACACGCCCAGCAGTACTTTCAGGTTCCCGAATTTTTCCGACAACTTCGCCATCAGGTTGGCGCCAATGATGGCTACCAACTGAATGATGAGTATAGTTGTAATCAGCTGAGTCGACTCCAGCTTCATCTCCTTGCTGCCGAAGATCGTCGCTGCCAGCATCACCGTTTGCACGCCCATGCTATAGAAGAAGAAAGCACCAAGGTAGGTACGCAATACTGCCATGTGTTTTACCTGGTTCCATACTTTGCGCAATTCGTGAAAGCCATTACTGATAATGTTATGCTCCGGGTGTTGGGCCAGCGGTTTGCCTTTTGGCAGCCGCACCAGTGGGATATGCGCAAAGCCGAACCACCATACGCCTACCAGCAGGAATGAGAAACGCGATGCCTGGCTTACATTGATGCCGAATGTATCCGGTGCCAGCACAAATACAAAACAGATGATCTGCAGGATGACGCTACCGATATAACCAAACGAGAAGCCTTTGGCACTTACGCGGTCGCGGTCTTCGTCGGCGGCTATCTCGGGCAGGTAGGCATTATAAAACACCAGGCTGCCGCAATAGCCTATGGCGGCTATGGCAAACAGAACGATGCCCAGTTCCAGTGTAGACAATTCAAAGAAATACAGTCCACAGCAGGCAGCCGAGCCGATGTAACAGAACAACTGCATGAAGCGCTTTTTATTACCCCTGTAGTCGGCTATAGACGACAGGATGGGGGAGAGCAGGGCTATTACTAAATAAGCCGCAGCCAGTGCATAGTCGAACAATGCCGTATTAGTAAACGTACGTCCGAAGAACTCCACTTTATCATTGATGATCTTATCGCCTTCTTTGGTCGATGTTATGGCATCGTAGTAGGCGGGGAAGATGGTGGAGGTAATGACCAGGTTGTAGGCCGAGTTGGCCCAGTCGTACATGGCCCAGGCATTGTGCAGCTTTTTTGTTTCAGTTGGTGTTGTCACTGAAGTCATGAGTTGTGATAGCGGCTAAGATAGACAATTAGTATTATTCATATCTGATGATAGCATTTGTTGCCGTTTTTGTCATGAAATAAAATTACTCATGCATCAATGTCGCATCAAACTGTAACCGGGTTATCTGTGTAGTAAGTGTTTGTGATGGAATTGTTTGTTTCATAGTTGTTCTCATGGTTTGTTCTTTTTGTTGTCTTTTGTTGTCATTTTACTGTCTGAACCAGAATTCGTGGAATTAAAGAATTAGTAGAATTCAGGCCATTCCTACATTCTATAAATTCCAGTTCAGACGGATTTTGTTACAAATGACGCAGGGGCGGATGTAAGAAAGGCTTGCCTGTACTGCATTTGGTCTTCAATTTGTCCGCTTTTGTTGTCTTTTTTTAAGGTGCTCACGAGATCGCT
This sequence comes from Polluticoccus soli, assembly GCF_029269745.1. NCBI lineage: Bacteria > Pseudomonadati > Bacteroidota > Chitinophagia > Chitinophagales > Chitinophagaceae > Polluticoccus > Polluticoccus soli. The sequence goes on from NZ_JARJHT010000001.1 coordinate 2,178,879, forward strand.
GTGGCTAAGTTGTGTCAATTTGTTGCCGTGCCAGTACCCCCTCACGCCTTGTAACATTCTCCCCTTGTCATCCCGAGTTGCCGAGGTTGATGGAGGTCCATAAAATGACGCGAGGGATCCCGCGCAACGTGGGATCCCTCGCAATAAGCGTTGTTTGTCGATTGAGCTGTCGTGGCTCGGGATGACAAGTGATAAGGTTGTCAGTTTTCATTACTGCAAATATACAACAAATTTTACATTAAATGAGCTATGGAATATTTCAGGAAAGCTCCCCTCCTTAGCTAAGGAGGGGCAGTTTGCAGAGAGCCTGGACGGCTCGTTGCAAACCGGGGTGGTTGGATGGCTGAATTGCGTTCCATCAGCTGAAATCTCACTCCTTAGCATTCAACCACCCCAACCGGCAACGGGCTGTCGGCCCTCTGCCGGTGTCCCCCGCCTCTTGTTGATGATTTTTAATTTGCAAGGCTCCTCATCTGAGGAGGGGAGTTTGGGAGATTCACTTTGTACTGTCAGGAATGCTAATTTAGCAGCCCAAACAAACCTAACTCATGTCGTACCTCAAATACGCTTTAGCTATTCTGCTTGCATTATGCCTTGGCAAAGCAGCCGAAGCAAAAACAACACTGTCTATCAACTTTACTCACGATAATGTCACGGTCAATGGAAGGCTACAGCTGCCGAATGGCAACGGTCCTTACCAGGTGATCATTGTGGCACCCGGATCTGGAGCAAACGATAAAGACGGCACATTGGCAATGAGTGGCGGGAATACCATGTGTTTATATCCGGGACTGAACGGCCAGACACTTCGTCCCTACCTGGGGTTGAGTGAAGCGTTCTCTGATTCGGGCTTTGCTGTGCTGACCTACGACAAGATCGAGTACACATATCCAAGTCCGCCAGCGCCTATTACTTTTCATAAACTATGGCTGCCGGTTGAAAGCGCAATTAAGTATCTGAAGACGCGTAGCGATATCGATACAAACAATATAGTTCTGCTCGGTCATAGTGAGGGTTCGACATTGATACCTTACATCGCGCGCAGTCAGAAATCGATAAGCGCTATGATCTCGCTGGCGGGTCCACGTCGTCCGCTTGATTCTATACTGGCCTATCAGTTACCATATATCGCAACCACTTGCGGCGGCGATGTAAATGCTGCCAACCAACAGGCCGCCCAGATACTCGCTTATTTCAACGACATCCGCACCGGCAACTGGAATAGCAGCACGCCTCCAGTTTTTGGTGTATCTGCTGCCGTATGGAGCGATTATATCAAAGTGGCAGATTCAGTTTCTATCAACTATAACCTGGCTAACCGCCAAACACTGTTTGTAGGTCTCGGTGATGATATCAACGTGCCTCCTGCTGTAGAGTTGACACGCTTTCAAAGCGAGATCACGCTGGGTTCAGACTTCTACCTGGTGCCCGGCATCAACCACTACCTGACCACCGTTAATGATCCTTCGACTTCTGAAGTTGTGACCGATACTATTGTTTACTGGCTGCGCAGGCATACATTCCCTGCCAGTGTTCCGGTGGTTTCTGATAAAAGTAATTCGGTATCAGTTTTTCCTTGTCCGGCGAAAGATGTGGTGACGATAGATTATTTATTGCAACATGAAGGGGCGTTGCTGACAGTGTACAATGTTTATGGCGTAAAGCTAACCGAGATTAAACTGGATAATCGAAAAGGCAACAAGACAGTTTCTATCGCGGCGTTGCCAGCAGGTGTATATACCTATGTAGCGAGTGATAGTGGGCTGGTGGTTAAAACCGGTAAGCTGGTAGTAGCGAAATAGCAAATGTTGAAGCTTATAAAAAGGGGAAGCGATAGCTTCCCCTTTTTATATCTGGTCCTCGTTTGTAACGAGGATCCTCCGGCGCGGCGTTTGCAACGCCATTTTAAACAAAAGCAGTATTTTGTTTTCATGTCAGGCGACAAGTATTTCATCACTGATCAACATGCGAGCTATTTTCTAACTTTTACAGTAGTAGAATGGCTGGATGTATTCACACGTGTTGACTACAAGCAGACAATAGTGGACTCTTTGAACTATTGCATTGCGGAAAAAGGTCTGGAATGTTTTGCATGGGTTCTGATGACCAACCATTTGCACCTTGTTGCCAGGGCAAATCCACCAGCCCGGTTATCAGATGTCATTCGTGATTTTAAAAAGTTCACTTCAAAAAAGATAGTGGACCAGATTGAAACCGGAAACGAAAGCAGGAAGGAATGGTTGCTGCATAAGTTCAGCTTCCAGGCACGGACAACAGGAAGAGCGGAAAACTATAAAATGTGGAAGGATGACAACCACGCTATCTACCTGGATGGAACGAACTTATGGAAGCAGAAGGTCGACTATATCCACGATAATCCTGTAAGACAAATGATCGTGTCACAGGCGGAAGATTACTCATTTAGCAGTGCAGGCGATTATGCCGGCAGGAGGGGGCTGGTCAAGGTGACTGTGGCATATTAGACGTATTACGTGGGGCGTTGCAAACACCGGGCCGGTGCATCCTCGTTGCAAACGAGGACGAATGGGGGGGCGTTTTACTTATCTCTTTTTTAAAGGCTGATATTTAGCCTCAAACTCATATCCAGCTAAAATGCTATCGGGTAGATAAGCACGGGTATAATCAAACTTTAGTATAAGCGCAGCCTGGCTATAGAAGTCATCCCCATTAGCTTCATTCACAAATGGAACGGATATGTTCACAGTCTTTATAAATGGATTTGCAGTGTCGTAACTAACTTTCCAGGAACGCTCTGGGGGCATGCCGTATTTCTTATAGAACTCGTGAAATGTTTGCACATCCATTTTTACAGTTGGTCGGTCGCCTTCATTATATACTCCATGATTTAGCATTACAAATGCTTTGTCACCTTCATTGTTTTTTACGTAATCAATAAAACGGCGCACGCTAGTAAGTTTACCCGTGTCCATTTTATCTACTTCTGCACTGCATGAAATAACAGCGGCAGCAATTAGCGAGAGGAAAAGGAGTGGTTTAAATTTCATATTTGTATAGTGATAAAGAGATTAGAAGTTGATGTTCTTTAATATCTAAAAATAGAGCTTTATAGCAAAAAAGGGAAGCGACTGCTTCCCTTTTTTGCATATGGTTATGAAGGTTCCTACTTCATATTCGCCACCATAAAGTTGCACAGCTTATACAGAGCACGTGCACCTACTATAGCGTCTATACCGTCCTGGCTGTGTTCGCCTGCTGATACTTCATTGAGGTCAAAGCCTATCAGCTCGCGGCCGCTGGCTACCACTTGTTTAAAGAGATAGAATACCTGCTCCATTTCGAAACCGCCCGGTACCGGTGTGCCGGTGTTCGGGCAAAGCTTTGGATCCAGTCCGTCGATATCGAAACTGATATACACTTTTTGTGGCAGGTCGTTCACTATCTGCTGGCAGATCTGTTTCCAGGTCTGGCCTTCAAACTGCATTTCTTTTATGTCTTTATCGAAATAGGTAGAAATGCGGTCTGGATTATCGCGGATCATGAATAGTTCTTCATCGCAATAGTCGCGTATGCCCACCTGTACCAGTTTCTTCACCTGTGGTATTTCCTTCAGCACGTTGAACATGATAGACGCGTGCGAATACGTGAAGCCTTCATAAGCATCGCGCAGGTCGGCATGGGCATCTATCTGCAGCACGCCAAAATCGCTGTGTCTTTCAGCCAAGGCATGGATGAAACCCAACGGAGTACTGTGATCGCCGCCCAGCAAGCCAACTTTCTTGCCTTCCTTCAACAGGTTCGATGTCATCTCGTACACCCAGTTCTTCAACACCACGCCGCCATCGTTCACCTCGTCCAGCTTTTCTGACAGCTGTTCGTTCTCAGAAACAACACCACCATCTATCAGGTGAGAGATGATCAGCTCGGCGCATTGGCGCAGGTAGTCGCTTTTCTTTTTTATGATCTTATCGACCGGCAGCATGTGGAAGCCTTTTTTCCAGCCATCCACCACATCCGGATCGTACAGGTCAACCTGCATAGAAGCGTCGTAAACGTTCTCTGGTCCGCGCGAAGTTCCGTCACGGTAAGAGATGGTTACTTCCCAGGGCACGGGTAAGAGCACCAGGGCGGCTTCGTCTTCTTTGAAAGGAAGACCAAATATGTTGTTAGATTTTAATCCGACTGAATTGGGATCAAATGTTGTTAGATCAGCCATCTGCTTTTGAATTGGGCGACAAATTTAGAATTTATATGGTATTGACAAGTGTTAAACCCTGACTTCTAAGAAAATGTTAAAGCGGCGGTAGGCCTTTATATAATATACCGGCGCTTACCATTGTCATGCTTTTGTTGTGTTTTTACACGTAACTTTGCCTATTCTCAGACAGTTATGAAAAAGTCGCATATAGTCCTGTTGGTGTTGATCGCAGCAGCGGTAGGTATCATCGTAAGCATGTTTGGCGATTTCAGCACCTACGAAACCTTTGCCTCTGCGGCTAAGGATCCGGGCAAGAAGTATCACGTAATAGGTGTGCTCGCCAAAGGTAAAAACATGGAATATGATCCGGTAAAAGATCCTAACCACTTCGTGTTTTATGTAGAGGATAAAGCCGGCCAGGTGAACAAAGTGATCTTCAACGGCGCCAAGCCAACAGATATTGAGAAGTCTGAACAAGTGGTGATGATGGGACATATGGAAGACGGATCGTTCCGCTGCAGCAAGATCCAGATGAAATGCCCGTCGAAGTACAAGAACGATCAGATCGCGGTAGGTAGTCCCAGCTAAAGCTTTTCACACAGACATAATTAAACATTCAACTTGGATACGCAATTCATAGGTGAAAGTCTCGGACCGGGGAAACTCGGTCATTTTTTTGTTATCACCTCCTTTGTTGGCGCATTGTTTAGCGCGTTCAGCTATTTCCGCTCCGCACAAACCGAAAAGAAAGACATCAACAACAGCAACTCGTGGCTGCTGATGGGCCGCAACGGTTTCGTGGTACACAGTGCCGCTGTATTCGGCATTTTTATCGCACTGTATTATATCATCGCTAACCACTTGTTCGAGTACAACTACGCATGGCGTCACTCAGACCTGAGCCTCTCGTCAAAGTACCTGCTCTCATGTTTCTGGGAAGGACAGGAGGGTAGCTTCCTGCTATGGGCTATCTGGCACTGTGTGCTCGGCCTCATCGTGATGAAGAATGCAAAGGCGCTGGAAAGCAGGGTGATGACAGTAATATCGGTAGTGCAGGTGGCGCTGGCCAGTATGTTGTTAGGGTTTGTATTCGGCCCGGATGTGAAAGTGGGTAGCACTCCGTTCATGCTGCTGCGCCATGCTATGCAGGATGCTCCGATATTCGCTCAGGCCAACTACATGGAATTCATAAAAGACGGTAACGGCCTGAACATACTGCTGCAGAACTACTGGATGGTGATACACCCGCCGGTACTGTTCCTCGGCTTTGCATCTACGCTTATACCTTTTGCTTATACTATTGCGGCGCTGTGGAAGAACGATTACCAAACTTGGATCAAACCAACGATCAACTGGGCATTGTTCTCAGGAGGTATCCTTGGTCTTGGTATCATGATGGGTGGCGCCTGGGCTTATGAGTCGCTGACCTTTGGTGGCTACTGGGCGTGGGATCCGGTGGAGAATGCTTCGCTGGTACCTTGGTTAACATTGGTAGCTGGTCTGCATACCCTGGTAGTTTATAAGGCTACAGGGCGCTCGCTGATAATTACGATCATTCTGCTTACTGTTACTTACCTGCTGGTATGGTATTCTACCTTCCTGACGCGTACGGGTGTGCTGGGCGATACTTCGGTGCACGCCTTCACAGGTGAAGGCAAATCGCTCTACTGGCATTTGCTGATAGTACTTGGTGTTCTGCTGATATCAGTTATCGGATTTATGGCGGCAAGATGGAAATTCCTGCCCCGCGTGAAGGAAGAAGAAAAGATCAATACCCGCGAGTTCTGGATGTTCATCGGTTCGTTCATCCTGCTGTTGTCTGCATTGCAGATCATCATCAGTACTTCGATACCTGTTTGGTCGCCGCTGGCTAAAATGATAACCGGCAAAGACGTAGCGCCGCCGGTTGAACCTGTGCAGCACTACAATAGCATACAGGTTTGGGTGGCCATAATAGTAGGCCTGATGACGGCAACCATACTGTTCTTCCGGTTCAAGAACAGCGATAATAAAGTTGTATTTAAGCGCCTCGGCATTACAGCTGCCATTGCGCTGGCGGTTAGTCTTCTGATAGGCTTTACACAGAAGATCGACTCACCTCAATACGCCATCCTTCTATTTGCAGCTTGCTATACGATAGTAGCTATGATCTACTATGCTACCAAGGTGCAGGGCGGAAAACTGAAAAAGCTGGGTCCTGCAACTTCACACTTTGGCTTTGGTTTAATACTGTTAGGTATCCTGCTGTCGTCGTACAATAAAGAAGTTATATCATACAATACACTTGGCGTTCGTTTTGGCTTCAGTAAAGACGCCGGCCAGGATATAAAGGAAAGCCGCGAGAACGTGCTGCTGTATCGTGGTGTGCCGGTTGCGCTGGGCGACTACTTTGCTACCTACCAGGGCGATAGTACCTCGCCAGGCGATGCGCGTACCTTCTATAAAGTTCGCTATCAGCGCATAGATTCTGCTACTAAAGAAGTGAAGGAGTCATTCACGCTATACCCGAATGCCTTCGTAAATCCGAAAGGACAAGATGGTGGATTGAGCGCCAACCCGGCATCCAAACACTACCTGCACAAAGATATTTTCACTTATGTGACCTCGGTGATCGACCCGAAGAAGAAAACAGATACTTCGGTGTATAAGAGCCACGTGGTACATGAGGGTGATACCATTTACGCGAACACAGGTTACCTGGTATTCAAAGGCTTTGAAACGCAGGTTGAGAATCCACGCTACCAACCGGCCAGTGGCGATATCGCCGTAACGGCAAGGCTTGAAGTGTATGACCTGGCTGGCGTGCAGGACACGCTGGCTCCGGTTTACTTCATACGCGATGGATACGAGAATCACATTGAGGATACCATGAAGGCGATGACTCTTTATACCCGCCTCGCGAAGATCCTGCCTGATCAGAATGCGGCAGAGATCATGGTGCGTCAGCCTAACCCGCAGGATGAGTATATAGTAATGAAGGCGCTGGTGTTCCCATTCATTAATATACTGTGGCTAGGTATAGTGGTAATGGTATTGGGCTTCTTCCTGACCGCGTGGAACAGGGCCACCAAGAAAGATAAAAAGCCAACCGTTTTAAACGTATAAACATGGACGATGCCGTACAAGATGAAATATTCCAGTCGCTGAAGAAGATGCTGGAGCCCTATGCGCCTAAGATGGATGTGAAGGCTGACTCGGAAGAATCGTTTTACCTGGATTGCAAGAAGGAAGTAAAGAAAGGTTACCCGATGTTTTTCGGCGCGGTACGTCGTGGAAAGAGCTACATCAGTTACTACCTGATGCCAGTATATGCCCAACCATCGTTGCTGGAGGGAATGAGCCCTGAGTTAAAGAAGCGCATGCAGGGCAAGAGCTGTTTCAACTTCAAAAAACCGGAGCCTGCATTGTTTGAAGAACTCAACCAGCTGACAAAACGTGGATTTGAGTGTTACAAGAAAGACGGCTGGGTGGACTAGCCCAAAGGATATAAAAAGAAAAACCTCTTAGCATTGCTAAGAGGTTTTTTATTGGAATAAAGATCAAGCTTATTTGTGCCAGTCAGAAACATCGCCCAGGCCGTTCGTACCGAAGTCGTTCACGCGTCCGTCAGGCAGTTTGATGCTGTAAGTTACTTTCAGCTGGCCGTTTTTGCCATACAGGTCATGTTCACTAAGAAGACCCATACCTTTTATTTCATATCCTTCAACAGTTTGCTGAGGAATGAACATAGTATCACCCTTTACACGAACGTTAACCGGGGTTGCCAGTTTGTTGTAGAAGTTTTTGATAACCATGTCGGTCATGTTAGTGCCGTAGTCGATAGTAACTTCATATGCCGACGACCTTGAACGAGAACCTTTTTCAAACACACGCCACACACCCCTGTATTTGTCACGAACTATAGTTTCGCATTGGAAGCCTTCATAACCGGTTGGGCAGATACAAGTACCTTCTTTACACACACCACCATACGCACATACGATCGATTTACATTTATCGGGGCTACAAGAAGAATATGTTACCGCACCGAAAGCAGAAATAGCACCCAGTGCCGACAGAATAATAGTTTTTAAACGGGCTTTCATTAGCACAAATTATTTTATTTAACGAAGCTTAAAGATAAAAGAAACAATCTTAAAAAGCAACTGGCGCTCAAATTAATATTGACCGCAATTTTTTAATTGGTGCACCGCGCTGAAGTGCTTATATTATAAATAAGTCTATCGCTCTACTTCGGCCTTGTAAGACCTGATGCCCCTGAATATGGCATTGGTTACTTCGTTCTGTCCGGCGGCGGAATTGAGATAGATCTCCTCCTCGGGGTTGTTGATAAAACCGATCTCTACCAGCACACCCGGCATGGCGCTGCCGGCCAATACTTCCAGTCCCATTTGTTTTACGCCTTTATCCTGGCGCCCCTGGCGGGAGAACTCATTCTGAATCTTGGTACCCAGCGATACGCTGCGCGAAAGGAATGCCGAGGCATATTGCGCAACGACGATCGCGGTCTGCGGGTCGTTGACATCAAGCATTCCCGGTTCCTGGGCTACCATTTCGCCGTATTCACCTATCGCGTCCTCTTTTTGAGAGCTGCGGTGCAGACCTAGCACATAAGTTTCAGTGCCGCTGGCGGCAGTCTCTGTATGACGAATAGTTTTATATACTGCCTGCTTTACTTTCTTCTTGCCTTTTTTTACGGTTTTATAGCCGGCATGTACGCGTTCCACACGGGCAGCGGTCGCATTTACGTGAATAGATATAAAAAGATCGGCAGCCGACCGATTGGCTACTTCGTGCCTTTCTTCCAGTTTGGGGTAGATATCGGTAGTACGTGTATAGATCACTTTAACGCCGGGAAGGCTATCCTGGATCATCTTGCCAAGGCGTAGTGCCACATCCAGGGTCAGGTCTTTTTCAGCCGAGATTTTACCGCGGGCGCCATTGTCGGTACCGCCGTGACCGGCGTCTATCACAATTTTTGTTATCTTTTTGCCGTTAGCCAATACAAGGGTGGGCATCATCGCGCACGCCCATATGAATAATAAGAGTTTGGTTCGCATTTGATTACGGAAACGTTCAATGTTTTAATAATGTACAATTCCTCGATCTCAAACGCAGCAATTGCCTATTTTTGTACACCTTCATGAACTGGTGCGGTAAAATTATTCCAAAATTTCAATTGATGCACTGCCTTACCCCTATTTTGGCAGTCATTTTTACATTGTTTTTAACAACAACCGCTGAGGCCCAAAAGGTTAGGAAAGGTGCGGACAGGTTTGGCCCCGCTGACACCACAACAATCTATAAGGCGGTTGATACCATCAAACTACCTGGTGGTGCAATGAAACCGGATACGGTGTACCGCTACGAGACCGATTCTCTAACCGGCGATACGCTGGCTATTGATAGCACAGGGGCAGACACAACTGCAGGCGGAAGCATCGAAAACAGACTGGGTATCCGTTTATCGCCAGATGCGCTGGAGTCGGTGGTGACATCAAAGGCTACAGACTCTGCGGTAATGGATATGGAACGTAACCTGTTCTATCTATACGGTGACGCCCAGGTGAACTACGAGGACCTGCAGCTCAATGCAGGTGAGATAGCCTATGCGCAGGAGAGCAATTTGGTGACAGCGTCCCCCTCGTTCGATAGTTCAGGCGCACAGCTGGCGCGGCCTTCGTTTACACAGGGCCAGGAAAAGTTTACTTACGATTCGCTGCAATATAATTTCAAGAGCAAGCGCGCGATCGTAAGAAACGCACGCACGCAATACGGCGAGGGCTTTGTACACAGCCAGCAGATAAAACGTAATCCCGATCAATCTATTTATGGCTTGCAAAGCGTATATACGACTTGCGCGCTCGATACGCCACACTTTGGTATCAAAGCAAAAAAGATCAAAGTGATACCCAATAAGGTGATCGCCAGTGGTCCGGCTAATATTAATATTGAAGAAGTTCCTACCCCGATATTCCTGCCGTTTGGTTTATTTCCTATTAGCCAGGGACAGCGGTCTGGCTTCAGGCTGCCGATGTATACTATTGAGGAACGTCGTGGTGTGGGCCTGCAGCAGGGCGGCTATTATTTTGCCATTAATGAATATGTTGATTTCCTGGTGACCGGCGACGTTTACTCGCGCGGTAGCTATAATGTAAGTGGTGTGAGTAGTTATACCAACCGTTACCATTATAGCGGCGGTCTCTCGCTGGCATATGCGTATAATAAGACTGGCGAAGTATGGGAGCAAGGCGCCGGTATCAGCAAAGATTTTAAAGCTAACTGGGAGCACAGGTCAGATGCCAAATCGCGCCCGGGGGTCAATTTCAACGCCTCGGTTGTATTCGGTACTGCTACCTATAACAACTTCAACTCGTACACGGTAAACCAGATATTACAGAACCAGTACCAATCGAACATTACTTACCAGAAGTCGTGGCAGAACAAGCCGTACTCGCTAACTGTGAGTGCCCGCCATAGTCAGAATAACCAGACGCGCGAGGTGAATGTGCTGTTGCCGGAGGTGAACTTCTTTGTGGCGCAGTTCAACCCGTTTGAAGGTAAATCGAGCACAGGCAACAGGTGGTATGAAAAGATCACCGCGCAGTACAACTTCAATGCGCTGAACCGTACCGATTTTATCGATAGCACTTTTAGCCTGCGCAAACTGTCGCTGGGTGATTTCGATAACGGTATTCACCACAACATTCCGATCAGCGCTTCCTATAATGTGCTCCGCTTTATCAATATGACCTTTGGCGCCAACTATAATGAATATTGGTTGACCCGAAAAACCTACCACTTCTTTAATCCCGCAGAAGACAGGCTGGATACTAATGTCTACAAAGGTTTTTTCACTGCGCGTGATTTCAATGCCAGTGTTGGCGCGAATACACGTATCTATGGTTTGAGAATGTTCAGGGGAGGTAGTAAGTTGATGGGCATTCGTCATGTACTCACCCCGAGTGCGTCGCTTACCTTTACGCCCGATTATGCCGCGGCTCCGTTCAGGTATGGTTATCAAACCCTGGAAGGCGGGCAGACCCCGATATACAGGTCTACATTTGAAAATTCGCTTGGGTTTGCGCCCAATGGGCAGTTCGGTAATTTCAGCAGCATGCTGGCCTTTGGTATAGACAACAACCTGCAGATAAAAGTGCGCACCAAGGATGGTAAGGATTCTGTAGGTTCAAAGAACATAAGGTTGATAGATAACTTTAGCATCAACGGCGGATATGATCTTGCAAAAGACAGTTTCAGGTGGTCGCTTGTTACGATGCGTTTTGCTACAAACCTGTTCAATGTTTTGAACATACAGGCAGGGGCAGTATTCGATCCTTATGATTTTGATTATACCCTCGGACGCAATATCAACAGCACGCTGCTGGAGAGAGGCGGGGGGGTAGTGCGGTTCAGACAGGCGAATGCAAGTATCGGTGGCAGCCTACGATCAGTGCCGAACGACAGGAATAGGAACAAACCCGAAGCCCAAACTGAGGAATATGAACGCCTGTTGTCATATGGGAGGTATAATGACTATGTGGACTTTAACGTGCCCTGGAACTTGTCATTTAGTTATAATGCAACCGTAGCAAGGAATTACGACAAGTTACTGCAGCAGGATACCCTGGCATTCTATCATACGGCGATGTTCTCGGGTGATTTTAATCTGACACCTCGTTGGAAGTTCGAGATACAGAGTGGTTATAACTTTACAGAAGAACAGCTGTCAGTGACACAGTTGTCAATATACCGCGACCTGCATTGCTGGGAAATGCGGCTGAGCACCGTTCCGTTTGGTCTTAACAAGAACTTCCAGTTCCAGCTGAATGTAAAAGCCCAGATACTGCAGGACCTGAAACTCGTTCGGCGCAGGGATTTCAGGGATGCAATACAATAGTTATAAAGGCATTGTATAATTCCTTCCGGTCTTTTACTCCATTTGTTTATTTTTGCACCACATTTCAAAAAGAGATTAAATAAAAATCTATTATGGCGATAGTAGACCTGGTAATGCCCAAGATGGGTGAGAGTATAATGGAGGCTACCGTACTGAAGTGGCACAAGAAGGCCGGCGACAAAGTGCGCATGGACGAGACCGTGCTGGAAATAGCCACCGATAAGGTAGACAGTGAAGTGCCGTCTACAGCCGAGGGTACTATTACCGAAGTGCTGTTCAAAGAGAACGATGTAGTGCCAGTGGGCACCGTTATAGCCAGGATAGACACGGTAGGCGCCGGCGCAAGCCAGCCCGCACCGCAGCCAGCAGCTGCACCGGCACAACCTGCACCACAACCGCAGGCAGCTCCGGCACCGCAGCCAGCGGCACAACCTGTAGCACACACTGCTGCACCTGCAGGCGCAGCATCAGGCAACCGTTTTTATTCTCCGCTGGTACTGAACATTGCCGGTAAAGAAGGCATCGGTATGGCTGAGCTGGAAAGAATACCAGGTACAGGCAACGAAGGGCGTGTAACTAAGAAAGATATACTGAACTATGTGGCCAATCGCGGCAACGGCGCTGTACAAGCAGCACCTGCTCCGACAGCGCAACCACAGGCTGCGCCCGCTCCTGCACCTGCTGCATCAGCAGCTAGCTACGGCGGCAATGTAGAGATCATTGAGATGGACCGCATGCGCAAGCTGATAGCAGACCACATGGTGCGCAGCAAAGCTACCTCTCCGCACGTTACTAGCTTTACTGAAGCTGATGTGACGAACATCGTGAACTGGAGAGATAAAGCGAAGAAAGAATTTGAAAAGAAATATGGTGAGAAGATCACTTTCACGCCGATCTTCATTGAAGCCATCGTGAATTGCATCCGCAAATACCCGATGATCAATGCCAGCGTTGACGGTGATAAGATCATTATCAAGAAGGATATCAATATAGGTATGGCTACGGCTCTGCCTAGCGGTAACCTGATAGTGCCTGTAATTAAAAATGCAGACACTAAGAACCTGCTTGGCCTGAGCCGCGATGTGAACGGCCTGGCAAATGCAGCCCGTGGCAACAAGCTGAAAGCCGACGACACACAAGGCGGTACTTTCACTATGACCAACGTTGGTACATTCGGTAGCCTGATGGGTACACCAATTATCAACCAGCCGCAGGTAGCGATATTGGCTGTGGGCAGCATTAAAAAACGCCCGATGGTAATGGAAACTGAGCATGGTGACGTGATCGCAATCCGTCACATGATGTACCTGTCGCTGAGTTACGATCACCGTATTGTAGACGGTTCACTGGGCGCCAGCTTCTTAACTGCTGTTGCCAACGAACTTGAAGCTTTCGATCCGAACAGGGCTATCTAGTCCAGATTTATACTTTTTTGCAAACTAGCCCGCTTTTGCGGGCTAGTTTCGTTTTGATTTGTTGGTATTTGTAATATCTTCATGTGTACACTTTACCAAACACATCATATGAAAAACTCCATTCTCCTTCTTTTCACGGTAGCAGCTGTGTTTACCGCCTGCAATCAAAAATCAGAAAAGGCCGCCGAGGCGATAGCCAATGCAGAAGCCACTCCGTCCGGTACCAAAGAAGAACGCATCAAACGCGGCGAATACCTGGTGACTGTAATGGGATGCAACGACTGTCACACACCGAAAAAGATGACAGCGCAAGGACCTGTGTTGGATTCTTCCCGTATGCTGTCTGGCCACAACGGTTCAGTGCCATCCAGTGGATTTGATACGGCGCTCACTCGTAAAGGTGAATGGATCATCATGAGCAGTGGTATCACATCGTTTGCTGGTCCATGGGGTATGTCGTTTGCCGCCAACCTGACACCAGATGCAACAGGCCTGGCTGGTTGGACAATAGATAATTTTAAAACAGCTATCAAGAAAGGTAAATTCAAGGGCATAGAAGCAGAGCGAACATTGCTGCCACCTATGCCCTGGCAAAACCTCGTGAATATTTCAGATGGTGATGCGGAAGCAATATTCGACTATCTGCAGTCACTAAAACCAGTGAGCAACAAAGTGCCGAATGCCATCATTGCCCAACACTAGGTGGGCTGACCAATAAAGTTGACCGGGTTAAATAATAATGAGAATAAGTTCTGCAAATGCGGGACTTATTTTTTTGCCGCAAGTATGGACGCATGCAGTTTTTTTCTTGACAGCAACTTCAGGTAGAGAAAGCCCGCGATGCCTGCCGTGACAGATGCACCGATTATCGCAACTTTTGCGATGAGTTGTATGCCGGGATCTGCAAACGCGAGGGTGGCAATAAATATCGACATGGTGAAACCGATACCTGCTATCATGCCCATGCCTAGTAATTGTTTCCAATGCATGCCGGTTGGCAATGTGCCGATGCCAAGTTTTACTGCAGCGAAGCTGAATAGAAAAATACCTATTGGTTTGCCGGCTACCAGCCCCAGAAAAATTCCGTGGTGTACAGTAGAAGAAAAAATAACTCCAGAGTCTGCCGGCAAAACGATCGCTGTATTGGCCAGGGCAAACAAAGGCAGTATCACAAAATTCACAGGATCGTGTAATGTGTTTTCAAGCTTGTCAATTTTTCTGAGTGGGATAGTGAATGCCAGCAGCACACCTGCAATGGTTGCATGTACGCCCGAATTATAAACCAGGTACCACAACACGATGCCTGCAATAAAAAACAATGCGTGGCGCTTCACCTTTAATATGTTCATCAATGTCAGCACAACTAATGTTGTCAATGCCAATAGCAGGTAAGTTGTATTTATATCTTCAGTATAAAACAGCGCGATAGCCAGAATGCCGCCAAGATCGTCGATGATGGCGAGCGCAGTAAGAAATATACGTAGCGACAGTGGAGCGCGTTTACCCAATAGAGATAATACGCCTAACGAAAAAGCAATATCAGTTGCCATAGGTATTCCCCATCCTTTGCTAAACCCTGTGCCGCCACACCATAGTATATATATAGTTGCCGGTACAACCATTCCACCCACAGCAGCAATCACCGGCACAATTGATTTTTTTATGCTGGATAACTCGCCTACCATCAATTCGCGTTTTATTTCCATTCCTACCAGGAAGAAAAAGAACGCCATTAGTCCATCATTAATAAGATGGAGAATAGAATGTGGTAATTGTAATTGGGGAATAGGAATGTGAAATTCTTTTTCCCAAAATGCGATATAACTTCCCGACCAGGAACTGTTGCTTACAATGAGTGAAAGCAACGTGCATCCTATCAGTACAATACCCACTGCACGGCTGTCATGGATGAACTGTTTGACAGGTGAGATGATACGCTGTTCTAAAAAATTTATTACTGGACGACGTTTTGTCACTACCCAAAAATAGGTACGGAATTTGAAGAAATATTTTCTGGAAAAGCAACAAAAAACGAGATTAAATTTTGACCAAAAAGTTTTTTGCAGTAGCAAAAAGAGTTCCAAACTTACCTTGAGGCATTCTGTATTCCGAAGTAAACAAACAAGGGCTGTGAAATTTTTTTTTTACACAAATTGTTAGCAATTTCGTCCTCCTGCTTTAGAAATGCGACAGTAGGAAAAAACGAAACGTGAAACCGGTCTTGCAGCGTCTGAGATAATACATTTTTTTGGTTTGGGCTTAGTGAGAATTTGATCCGTAAAATGAAATGAATTTTTTCGGCATGGAAGTTTTTGTCGCTTTACTAATACAGGATTTACATAATTTGGTATCACTTGATTGAACGAGTAAACTCCAAAATGGATAATAATCTATACAACACAACAGACAATATTTTAAATGAGGCGGAGGGAGCTTGGGAGAAATGTTTAGGTATTATCAAAGACAACGTCAACTGGCGCACATTCCAAACATGGTTTGAGCCGATCAAGGCCGTTGCACTATCTAATAATATATTGACACTTCAGGTGCCAAGCCAGTTCTTTTACGAATGGCTGGAAGAGCACTATGTAGAATTGCTTGGTAAAACCATCAAACGTGTATTAGGCAAAGAAGGTCGTTTGGAGTATCGCATCATGATGGAGAGCAATTCGGCTCGCAAGCCGGCCTCTATCAACATGCCCGGCCGTACACACACAAAACCATCGAAGGAAAATAACTATGTGGACATGCCCCTGAAATGGGATGACCCGCATAATATTAAAACACCTTATGCTATCCCGGGCCTGAAGCGCATGCAAATAGACCCGCAGCTGAATGGCAACTACATTTTTGATAATTATGTAGAAGGTGATTGCAATAGGGTAGCACGTTCGGCTGGTATGCACGTAGCGCAAAAGCCAGGAGCAACCGCTTTCAATCCGCTGGTGGTATTTGGTGGAGTAGGTTGGGGTAAAACCCACCTGGTGCAGGCAATAGGTAACGAAGTTCGCCGCCTGCATCCAAACAAAGCTGTATTATATGTAAGTGCCGAGAAATTCATCAACCAATTTATCGAGCACTCAAAGAATAACGAGATCAACGATTTCATTCACTTCTACCAGCTGATAGATGTGTTGATACTGGATGACATTCACCTGTTCGTTCCTGCAACAAAAACGCAGGATGTATTCTTTGCTATCTTCAACCACCTGCACCAGAGTGGTAAGCAGATAATATTGACCAGCGATACACCACCTAAGGATATGGAAGGTATGCAGGAACGCCTGCTGAGCCGTTTCCGCTGGGGACTGAATGCTGACATACAGGCGCCCGACTTTGAAACACGCCAGCAGATACTGCAGGTGAAGATGAAACAGGAAGGCCTGGAGATACCTGAAGAAGTAGTAAAATACGTAGCATATAATGTGCAGAGCAATGTGCGTGAACTGGAAGGTGCATTGATCGCACTGTTCGCACAGGCTACGCTGAATAAAAAAGAGATCGATATAGACTTGGCTAAGCGTGTGATGAAGAATTTTGTGAAGACGGCAGCACGTGAGCTGACTATCGAGAACATACAGAAGATGGTGTGTGAATACTTCCATCTGCCATACGACCGCCTGCTGGCCAAGACCCGTAAGCGCGAAGTGGTGCAGGCAAGGCAGATCACCATGTTCCTGGCAAAGAAGTTTACCAAGAGCTCGCTGAAGAATATCGGCGAACACTTTGGAGGTTTCGATCATACGACCGTGATACACTCTTGCCAAACGGTGGAGAACCTGATGGATACTGATTCGGAGTACAAAGAGCATCTTCTTGAGCTTCAGCAAAAAGTGCAGTTGGCCAGCTTATAAAAATGCTGCAAAAACTTTTTGTTATTTCCGTAATAAATCTATCTTTGCAGTCCCCAAAAGGGAAACCAAGTAGTTCTTTATTAGCTGTGAGCTAGTCTTGCAGTAGTTATAGGTGAGGTGGGAGAGTGGCCGAATCCAATAGTTTGCTAAACTGTCGTACGGGTTAAACCGTACCGCGGGTTCGAATCCCGCCCTCACCGCAGGCCACAAAAACATTGACGGTTCGCTGTCAATAAGGTTCGGGAAGTAGCGCAGGCCGGTAGCGCATCTGGTTTGGGACCAGGGGGTCGCAGGTTCGAATCCTGTCTTCCCGACGAACAATGAAAGCTCAGTAGAAATACTGGGCTTTTCTATTTTATTGAAATCCCATCCTGTAAAGGGCTTCAAGGAATTTCTACATCTTCTCTCCAGATATCTGGCACACTTAAAACATCCGTTTTATAGCCGATTCTGAACACCAAAATCACTACCACAGTCAATCATTTCTGAACACCACATAGATGGTGTTTTCACAATATTTAAATCCCGAATTATGTTGTCGTATACGATCAATTTTTTCCTCCGTACAGAGAGGAAACAAGCTGATGGAACAGCACCTATTTACATGCGGATAACCCTTCCCGAGGGGAAAATTGCCCTCTCTACAAAGCAAGCTATTCCTCCTACAAACTGGAACAATAAGAAACAGCAGGTAACCGGTATTAAGACTGCATCAGGTATCAACGGAATTCTTTTTGAACTCAAAAGCAAATACATTCAGATCATCAATCAGCTTCACCTCAGTAAGCAGGAAGTAACTGCAATCACTATACAGCAGGTAGTGAACAATGAACCTGTAGCAACAAATCAGACACTCATTAAAGTGGTTGAAGAACATAACCGGGCATTTGAAATGCAGATTGGAACACAATACAGCCAGGGCAGTTACAAGAATTACAAGACCACTCTATCTCATCTACAGGAATTCCTGAAGAATGAATTCAACCGCCAGGACATACCTCTTAAGCAAGTTAACCCACGTTTCTGTGAGCAGTATTTTATCTGGTTGACCACAGTAAAGACTTGCACTCAGAATGGAGGTGCAAAGCATCTGCAACGGTTGAAGAAAGTGGTAAACTATGCTATTAAGATGGGTTACCTGGCTACAAGTCCAATATCTTCTTACTCGGTACGGATGAAGCCAGTTCACCGGGAGGCTCTAACCTGGGAGGAGATAGAGAGTATCCGGTCACTGGAATTGCAGACAGTCAAATTAGAGAAGGTAAGGGATGTGTTCATATTCCAGGTGTTTACTGGTTTAGCTTACTCCGATGTAAAGAAGTTAGCACCCAGGCATCTACTGTCACAACAATCAGGACAGGTGTGGATCAGGATGGAACGTGCTAAAACAAATAATCTGTTCTCGTTGCCACTGTTACCACCTGCAATGGAAATACTGATGAAATACCTGGACTTAGCTTCCTCTGCTGACAAACCTGTATTTCCAGTGTGCAGCAACCAGAAAATGAATAAGTATCTAAAAGCTATTCAGGAACTGGCAGGGATATCGAAAACGCTACACAGTCACCTTTCCCGCCACACTTTTGCTACTACTATAACCCTACAAAGTGGAGTGCCGCTTGAGACAGTAAGCAAAATGCTAGGACATTCTAAAATCACCATGACACAGGTGTATGCAAAGGTTGGAGAGATAAAAATAGCCGCTGACATGGAGCAGCTCCAAAAAAGTCTATTGAGTCAGAACAAATTACACAACTAAGACACTTCACATATACTTGCATTATTCTATGTTTATGAGTACTTTTTCCGTCCATTTCATCCCCTAACAGTACTTCTATGAAACTTACTAAGTCATTCGCCGGCTTACTTAAGCAAAAACTTGCTATTGGAGATTCACGGTCAATTCTATTAAATGCAAATCCTGGCCGACTAGTTTCAAGGCTTCCGCTGTCAGATCTAAACGTTATCAAGAATGGCTTAGGAAAACAATTCCTCGACACATTGACAAGCCAACGAACATTTACGTTTAATGTAGCTATCAACTTTACAAACCGAAAAGAGGAAGATGCGGGGAAACTGGCAAGGATAGGCAAACGACTGTCTTCTATAAAGTTTGACTACGATGACTATTTAAAAGAACATGGCGTGGAAACTTTTGGGTTTGGCTTTCCAATTCTGGTTAGACAACACCCTAGGGATCCGGCAAAAGTAATAGCGGCACCGGTTTTCATATTCCCACTTGATATCAAACAATCGTTTGACAAACCGAATGAATGGGTTATCTCCAGGGATAGTGACTCTGAAATTAGAGTGAATGAAGTATTAACATCATTCATGGAAAACGAAGAGCACTTGAAGCTGCCGGTTATCTCCGAAGAAATGCTGGAAGACGGAATAATGGATCCCGCTGAAATTGATTCTTTCTGTAGTGAATTGCTAAGTAAGTTCCTCAACAAATCAGCTGAAGCTATACCTCCAAACCAGGATAAAAAACTGGAACCCTTCCCGGAAAAGATCAAGAACGGCAGAAATGATGTTCCTACCAAACTATTATGGAATGGTGTGTTCGGTATCTATAAAAGCCAGAAGCAAAACCTCATCAAAGAAGTTGATCTGCTTCTGTCAGACTACGACAACATAATGTCAGAAATCGAGTCTGAATTTACATGGGACAACTCACATAGTCCCATGAGAACAGATCCAAGTCAGAATGGAGTATT
Source organism: Polluticoccus soli (assembly GCF_029269745.1). Classification (NCBI taxonomy): domain Bacteria; kingdom Pseudomonadati; phylum Bacteroidota; class Chitinophagia; order Chitinophagales; family Chitinophagaceae; genus Polluticoccus; species Polluticoccus soli. The sequence continues at coordinate 2,198,945 of NZ_JARJHT010000001.1, forward strand.
GCGGTCACTTTCGGATAGCCGGAACATTGTGATCCAAGGTCCCCCTGGTACTGGCAAAAGTCAAACTCTTACTGCAATTGTATCGAGTGCACTAGCTAACAACAAAAAAGTATTGGTTGTATGTGAAAAACGAACAGCCCTTGAAGTCCTTAAGAACAATCTGGAAAAACTAATCCCTGAATCAAAAAAGGCTATTGCTCTCATTGAAGATGTATCCAGGGATCGGGCAACCATAGTGGAAACTGTTCGCGGAAGAACGGCATCTTACCTGGCCAGCAAACACCATCTGCAGCAGATACTGAACGAAAACATTTCAAGCTTCGAGGAAAAAGCCTCAACCATAGACCGCCAATACAGTGCATTAAAGCAACCGGTTTGGAAAAACCTGCAATGGAATCATATGGTAGGCCAATGGCTCAAACCAAGGAGGACTGAACAAGACAAATTCAAACTTTACAATCTGCAACGGATATTTCAGCAGGATAGAACAGCCGACAATGAATATCACAACCTGCTGAGGGTAATAGAGGAAGCTGCTAGACTATTTGGCAAAACAAAACCTACTTTAACCCAGCTCAGTGCCACCGTTAAGCTACCACTTGACCTTTCAAAAGCCTATCATCATGAGGTTGTTCACTCACTAAAAGAAGCAGCATACAAACTGTCAGACCTGGCAAACAAAATTGAAAAGCTCAAGGCTGAAATTAAAGCAACAACTACCGACCAGGTTAATGAACTGGCAAATGCCACGTTAACTCAGATAGATAAGCTAAGTACTATTCTAGATAGTGCTCGGTCTGCCGATGCAGACATTTTCAATTTACCCTTTAAGGCAAGAATCCTGTCGATCTTTAGCAAAAAATGGAAACAGCTGATTGAAATGTCATCGGCAGCTAAATCTACCAGACAGTCTTTAACCTCGTATTGGAAAGACCTATTCAACGAACCATTTTCCACAGATTTGCTCGGTGGAAAAAAATCACTGGTACTTGTAAAGCAGCCCGCAATTGCAGAAGCCAGGTACAATGAATGTATTAATGACCAAGGCAGTAAAAAATTGAACCCGGCTCACAAAGAGGTTATTAACCAAATTCACCAGGAGTTAGCTGACTTGCTTGGCATATTAAACCGCCTTTTTAGCAATTTACCCAACAGCAAAAATCTGAATGCACTCCAATCGATGGATCTATTACAGAAAGAGCTAATAGGGTATGTGACTAATTTGCTAAAGTTGGACGAAGAGATCGGATTTTATATTTCATGGGTGGGCTTCGAACGTAAGCTAAATGCCTTTGAAACTAGTTGGATAAAAGCTCTGCATGACCACAATCCGGATGAATGGGTTCGGACAATCGAAGATGCTTGGTTGTACCGGAAATTACTGGAGCACGATACCGATGATAAATTTCCTACTGATGATTCAACACTAAGAGTATTGAAGGACCTGGGAATGAAAATCCAAAAACATCAGGAACAGCTCATCTCAAAGAATATTGATGATTGGTTTGTGGCAGGGCAGCAACGGGTTAAGCAGCTTAATTTAACTGTCAATCAGCTGTATAATTTGAGAGGATCAAAAGGAAATACCAGGAATTCCCTGAGAAAAATAGTTCAGTCAGACCTTACAGCGTTTACAGACTTCTTCCCTGTACTTATGTTGAACCCAAGTACTTGCAGCTCTTTACTACCACTGCAACGGGAATTCTTCGACCTTGTAATTTTTGACGAAGCCAGCCAGCTTAGGATAGAAGACACGTTTACAGCTCTTATCCGGGGTAAGCAGGTAATCGTATCCGGTGATAGTCAACAGATGCCACCATCTAACTATTTCGGTAGTTCAGCACAGTTTGTGGATGATGATTCTGATACTGACGACGAAACTGAGGAGGATGATTCTTCAGCCTTACTTGACGAGGCATCCAAAGGAATGGCCACTAAAGAGTCCCTACTGGAATTTGCCATTGATGCAGACTATAAAGAGACCTACCTTGATATGCACTACCGGTCAAAACACCCTGATCTGATAGAATTTTCCAATGCATGTTTCTATAACAGCAGGCTGGTACCCATGCCTGAACGGTCATCTGAAAAACCAATAAGCTATATACATGTCAACGGCATGTATGAGCAAAATAAGAACACGAAAGAGGCAGAAGAGATCATCCGGATATTGCGGGATGAAATAGACCCTCAATACTCGGTAGGCATAGCTACTTTCAACCTCACGCAAAGGAATCATATCCTTACAATGATCGGTGACGAACGGTTAAACGACAAAGACTTTCACATCAAGATGGTCAAGCTGGAAGAAAACGGCTTCTTTGTAAAGAACTTGGAGAACATACAAGGTGACGAAAGGGATATCATCCTAATCTCTACCACTTTTGGTGTAAAGCCCGATGGCAAGTTCATCATGAACTTTGGCCCGATCATTAAACAAAATGGTCACAGGCTGTTAAATGTGATCATTACCAGGGCCAAGGTTAAGGTATACCTTCTTACCTCTATACCCGAAGCCAAAATATCCGAGTATCGGGATAGACTGGAAAGCTACCGCAAGGTTGATGGAAGAACGGGATTAATGGCTTACCTGGACTATTGCAAAGCTGTAAGTGACGGAGACAATCTCGAAAAGAATAACATTCTGGATTACATCCGTTCAAAAGTTTCTTTAGGGCAAGCCAATTTTTCAAGTACTTCTACAGGTTTGACTGAGTCACCTTTTGAAGAGGAAGTATACTCCTGGTTGGCAGATGCAATAGGCCCCGAACGGGTACTGCTTCAATACAAGTGCGGAGGATTCAGAATAGACATGGTAGTATTGCCCAAATCACCGGAAAGTAAAACCCTACTGGCTATAGAATGTGATGGAGCGGCCTACCACAGTGACCAACTATCATGGCATTATGACATATACAGGCAGGAACAACTGGAACAGGAAGGTTTTGTGTTTCACCGGATATGGTCTACTAATTGGTGGAGGAAGCCTGAAAAGGAATTCCAGAATCTGTTAGAAATCGTAAATAGGTATTCATAGCAACTGCAATACAATTGTTACCCTGTACAACAAGCCGAAAACTATGCAAGTCTACATTTCAAACATTATCCCACGACTCCGAAAATTCGGTAATATGCTCAATCATATTGAGCTTATTGTAGACAGGCCATGGACGATTGTTGATGATAAAAATAGATTGATTACGTACCGTTTTAAGCGGGACAACAGTCTTATAATAGCGGTAGATGGACAATTTGAGGAGTGGGCATGGGAGCTACTGGACAATGAAACTATTATTGTCAAACACCATGGAGCAACGAGCGGTAAGTTATTCAAGCATGGGTTTGTTTTTGATGGACTGTTATTCTTACAGCAAGAATCAGTAACGGATATTCCCGGAGTTTTTTACGATAAGAACATAATCGCAGATGGAGATGTCGTTAGCTATCTTGACACATACATTGTAAAAAGATTAGAACCGATTGTTTCAACTAGTGGTAAAAATTTTTTCGTTCCTAAAGCAGACGAAATGAAAATTGGTAGCATCGTGTGTGACAAAGATTTTCAGCCAGCAAATGGAAATCTGACAATTCATGGGAAAACAGCGACAGTAATTCACGGCCGAATCGCATCTATAACGTCTCCGACGATCATGGATTTGTTTGAAGAGAATTATTATTGGTTCTTCATTATAGCCGCAATCATTTCGCTGGTATTTATTGGCCTACAGCTTTAATGAGCTACCTTTAAACCCTCAATATCACAACCACTTAACGAGTATTTAATAAACATACATGATCACCGGAGATCTGAAGAATAAAATTGACAAGGTTTGGGATGCCTTCTGGACGGGAGGTCTTTCAAACCCCATTACGGTCATTGAGCAGATGACGTACCTGTTGTTCATTAAGAGGCTTGATGAACTGCAGCTGCAGAAAGAACAGAAGGCCAGCTTTACTAAGAAGCCGGTAGAGGATCCCATATTTACCGACAAGGAAGCCAAACTGAGATGGAGCCAGTTCCGGAATGCAGACCCGGATGTCATGTTCAAACTCTTTACAAGGGATAATGGTGTATTTGATTTCCTGAAAAACCTGGGGGCATCTGATAGCTCTTTCTCCAGGTACATGAAAGGTGCCACCTTTATGATACCTACCCCTAGGCTGCTGGCACAGGTGGTGGACATGCTCTCTGATATCAACATGGAGGACAGGGACACCAAAGGTGATGTATATGAATATCTCCTTAGCAAGATAGCTACCGCTGGACAGAATGGTCAGTTCAGAACTCCCCGACACATCATTAAGATGATGGTGGAGATGATGCAACCTACACCGGAGGACATAATCTGTGACCCTTCAGCGGGAAGCTGTGGTTACCTCGTAGCAGCAGGTGAATACCTGAGAGAACACTATGCTACTGAGTTGTTGAAACCTGCAGCAGCAAAAAAGTTCCAGGAAAATACTTTCATGGGTATGGAGTTTGACCCTACCATGATCAGGATAGGAGCTATGAATATGATGCTGCACGGTATAGAAAATCCGAAGCTGATAGCAGTAGATGCACTCTCTGAAGCCAACCAGTCATTTACCAATAAGGCCACACTCATCCTGGCTAATCCGCCGTTCAAAGGCTCACTGGACAGGGAAGCAGTAGACCCGAAGCTGTTGAACATTGTTGACAGTAAGAAAACCGAGCTCTTATTCCTGGGTCTGATACTGAAAGGGCTGCAACCGGGCGGACGGGCAGCAGTGATCATTCCGGATGGTGTATTGTTTGGCAACAGCAATGCACACAAAACAATCAGGAAAACCATTATTGACGGCCACAAGCTGGAAGCAGTAATATCTATGCCCTCAGGTGTATTTAAGCCTTATGCAGGAGTAAGCACCGGTGTCTTGATCTTTACTAAGACAGACAGTGGCGGTACAGATAAAGTGTGGTTTTACGATATGCAGGCGGATGGTTTAAGTCTGGATGACAAGAGGACGGAGATCAAGGACAATGATATAGCTGATATAGTAGAACGTTTTAAGAACCTGGGCAAAGAGGCCAAACGGAAACGGACTGACAAAAGCTTCCTGGTACCGGTAAAGGAGATAAAGGATAACAATTACGATCTGAGCATTAACCGCTATAAAGAAGTGGTGTATGAACAGAAGCAGTATGAAAAGCCGGAAACCATTATTGCTCAGATAGAGCAACTGGATGAGGAACGTAGACAGCTACTTGGTGAATTGAAGAACTTGTTACAGGAAGATACTACACTAAGTATGGCCGCGGAACCAGATGTCATATACAATTAACAGAGACCAGATGAAAAACGTTAAGCTAGGAGATTGTCTGGAAAAAGTTGAAAGTATTGCACCTCAAAAGCAGTACGGCTCTGATTCTTTTGATTACATTGATATATCTGCAGTAAACGCTGAGACTAAAGCGGTTGAAGAAGTTAAACTGTGTACTGGTGAAACGGCTCCATCACGAGCACGTCAACTCTTGAATCAGTCAGACATACTTGTATCCACAGTACGTCCTAACCTGAATGCAGTAGCAGAAGTAAAAGAAGAACACCATCTTGCCATTGGATCAACTGGATTTTGTGTGCTCAGGCCTAAGTCCACGTTGTTAAACAGTAAATACTTATTTTATTGGGTCCAGTCCAAAGTGTTTGTTGACGACATGGTAAAGAAAGCAACCGGGGCTAGTTACCCGGCCGTTAGTGATACAATCATCAAATCATCTGAAATCCCCCTCCCCCCTCTCCACATACAACAACACATAGCTGACACCCTTGACAAAGCAGATGCCCTCCGCAGAAAAGACCAGGAGCTATTGAAAAAATATGATGATCTAGCTCAAAGCATCTTCTATGATATGTTCGGTGACCCGGTGAAGAATGAGAAGGGATGGGACAAAACCAAGATCGGTGATATTACTGAATTTATGACAAGTGGCTCGAGGGGCTGGGCAAAGTATTATTCGGACAAGGGAGAAATTTTCCTACGGATTAATAACGTCAAAAACGGAAAGCTCTTACTAGACGACATAGCATTTGTAATTCCGCCGAACACAGCGGAAGCTAAAAGAACCATAGTCCAACCGGGTGACTTGTTGGTTTCAATTACAGCTGATCTCGGCAGAACTGCAGTAATTCCTAAGAATCTTAAATCAGCCTATATTAATCAGCACTTAGCTCTTATTAGATTAAAACCGAAAGCTAATCCATATTATCTCTCTGCATTTTTATCGTCATCTGCAGGGCAACTTCAGTTTGTTCAAGCTGACAAGGGCGGGGTAAAAGCAGGATTGAATTTTGCTGACATTAGGAGAATTGAAGTTTTATTGCCGCCGATAGAGATTCAGAATGAATTTGCGAATATTTTGTCTAAGCTTGGGTTATTAGAAATAAATCAAATTAAAGAACTGAAGGAGTCCGACACCTTATTCAATAGTTTGTTACATCGGAACTTCTCATGAACTCCAACTTCTCCTATATACCATCTCCTTTCCAAACGCTTGTAGCCACACTGCAGGAGGCGGAGAAGTTTGTATATACGGCTCCAACCTATGCTGCGGTACTCTGCCGCAAGAGCCTGGAAGAATGGGTGATCTGGTTGTATGAACATGATGAGACCCTGGAGGAACCATACGATCAAAGCCTTAGTGCCCGCATACACGCACAATCATTCAAGAACTTATTGGGCAGCACTCTGTTCCCGCAGATAAACCTGGTGCGGAAAATGGGTAATGATGCCGCCCACTCTAATATCACCATACAACCCGCACAGGCCCTGCATGCTCTAAACATCATGCACGGGTTCACCGGCTGGGTGGTCCGGCTCTATGCAGATGGTCCTTTAGTAACAGTGCCTCAATTTGATCCTAGCCTGGTTCAAAAAAACGCACCTGCTGTAGCTTATAAGGATAAGATCAAGGAGCTGGAAGAAACGCTGCTACAGGTACAGGAGATAAACCGCAAGCAACAGGAAGAGCTGGACCGTATACAAGCCAATAAGCAAAAACACGGTAAGCTACCTCCACCACCAGATCCAAATGAAAAAGTTACCCGTGAGCTATACATCAACCTCTTACTGCGGGAAGCCGGTTGGGATCCTTCAGGAGCCAATGTAGCCGAGTATCCGGTTACAGGTATGCCCACAGGTGATGGTAAGAACAATGGCCCCGGTTATGCAGACTATGTGCTGTGGGGAGATGATGGCAAACCGTTGGCAGTGGTAGAAGCCAAACGTACCAGTAAAGATGCCACCATAGGCCAGCACCAGGCCAAACTGTATGCAGACTGTCTGGAAAAGATGCATGGTCAGAGGCCCATCATATTTTTCACCAATGGCTTTGAAACATCCATCTGGGATGATATGCATTACCCGGCACGTAAGGTGCATGGTTTCTACAAAAAGCCGGAGCTGGAACTGCTGATACAAAGAAGGACAAGCCGTACCTCTTTACAACAGGCAACAATAGATGCCTCTATAGCCGACAGGTATTATCAGATAGAAGCCATCAGAAGTGTAGGCAAGGTGCTGGAGAATAACGGCAGGGAAGCCCTGCTGGTTATGGCCACCGGTACAGGTAAAACCCGGACAGCTGCCGCACTGGTAGATGTACTGAGCAAATGCAACTGGGCTAAAAGAATACTCTTCCTGGCCGACCGTACAGCACTGGTAAGGCAAGCTAAAAATGCTTTTACCAATTACCTGCCCAACATGCCAGCAGTCAACCTCACGGAGGAAAAAGAAAATACTAAGGTCCGGGTCGTATTCAGTACCTATCAGACAATGATCAACCTGATAGACCAGGAGTACGACGACAACCAGAGACATTTCGGGGTAGGCCATTTTGATATCATCATCTTCGACGAGATACACCGGAGTGTATATAACAGGTACCAGGCCATCTTCCAGTATTTTGATGGCTGCCGTATTGGTCTGACTGCCACTCCCCGGAGTGAAGGAGACAGGGACACTTATCACCTGTTTGGTCTCGAACCTCAGAACCCTACTTATGCATACGAGCTGGAGCAGGCAGTAAAAGATAAATTCCTGGTACCGCCTAAGTCATACCCTGTAGCTCTTAAATTCCATAGAGAAGGCATCAGGTACGATGAACTAAGCCCGGAGGAACAAAGAGCCTATGAGGAAATGTTCACCGACCCGATTACAGGCGAATATCCGGACGAAATCGATAGTACAGCACTCAACCAGTGGCTGTTCAATGCCGATACCGTTGACCATGTACTGGCCCACCTGATGGAGCATGGTATAAAAGTAGCCGGAGGTGACAGGCTTGGTAAGACCATCATATTTGCCCGTAACTATAAACATGCGAAGTTTATTGAGGACCGTTTTAATATTCAATATCCCCGGTACAAAGGAGATTTCTGTAAGACCATAGCTCATAACGAGCCGTATGCTTACGATATACTAAAAGCCTTTACCGAGAAGGATAAGGGTCCCCATATAGCGGTGTCGGTTGACATGCTGGACACAGGTATAGATGTACCGGAAGTAGTGAACCTGGTGTTTTATAAGCCAGTCAGGTCAAGAACCAAATTCTGGCAGATGATAGGCCGTGGTACCCGCCTGTGTAAAGACCTGTTTGGTCCCGGACTAGACAAAAAGGATTTTGTAATCTTCGACTTCTGTGAAAACTTCGAGTTCTTTGGTAAGAAACCGGAAGGTCTGGAAACCGGCCAGGGCAAATCAATAACGGCCCGCCTGTTTGGGCAAAGACTGAAACTCATTTTCCACCTGCAGAAAAAGCAGGAACCTGAATATACTCAATACACAGATGAACTCATTAGCTACCTGCACGGTCAGGTAGACCAGCTGGATGAAACCAGTTTCCTGGTACGGCAGCACTGGCGTACAGTCGAGCAATACCGGGATAAGTATAAATGGAATGCTCTGAATGACCTTCATATAAAAGAACTGGTGGACAACATAGCCGGTATTGTTTACGAGAAAGATGAAGATGAAGCTGCCAAGCGGTTTGATAATCTCTGCTACACCATCCAGCTGCAGCTACTGGAGAAAGCATCCATTTCTGACAACCTTATTATTGAAGTTCAGACACTTGCAGCAAACCTGTCCCGCAGGGGAGCAATACCCTTGGTAGCTGCTAAGATGGACCTCATTAAAGAAGTTCAATCAAAAGGCTATTGGCAGAACCTGAGCATCTTTAAGATAGAATCTACCCGCCGTGACCTCAGGACATTGATGAAATTCCTAGAGAAGAATACTGGCAGGATTCTGTATAGCAATTTTGATGATGAAATTGTATCAGCAGCAGCGGAAAGCAAGGACATCACTTACGAAGTAGGCCTGGAGGCTTACAAACGGAAAGTCCGTCAATATGTTTTGGAGAATGCAAACCACCTGACGATATATAAACTGAGGACTGCCCAACCGATCACAGCAGCAGAGATCCAGGATTTGGAAAAGATGCTCTTTGAGCAAGGGCCGGCCGGTAGCAGAACTGAATTTGAAAAAGTGTACGGCAAACAACCCCTCGGTACATTTATCAGATCCATACTCGGCATGGATATCAATGCCGCGAAGATGGCCTTTGGTAAGTTCATTAACAATCCTTCCCTCAATGCCCAGCAGATCCGGTTTGTGGATATGATAATAGCCTATCTAACCACCAATGGCACCATAGATGTGGGCAAGTTATTCGAACCACCATTTACAGAAATCAACAGCAGTGGTTTACTTGGGGTGTTCAACCCCGACGAGGCTAATGAGCTTGTCAGGGTTATTGAAGAATTGTCAGCTGCATAAGCAGAATTATCCCCAAAAAATATCCACAATACATCAACACGTTTGATATTGATCGGTGATTTTCGTAAATTCACTAACTATCAAATCCTATCAAATGATACCAACAAGAAAGCCGTCTCCAAAGGAGGTTGCAGATACCCGTAAGTACGTTGCCAATTTTATCGACCAACCTGATTTTTACAATGAACCACTAGCTTATCGGGTCCCTAAAAACCTCAGTAAAACATTTCTCATCAGCAAAACCCCGCCATGGTGTTCCCCCGATGAATGGGTGAATGCCTGCTGGTATGTTACCGGAACCATTTGCCTATTACAAAGAAAAGCTAAAGCCAAAGGGAAAAAGGACTTCTTCAACGTGCCTCTGCACGCTGCAACGTTGAGGAAAACTCTTGGTGAAAATTATTCGTCGTTTATTGACCACATGAAGTCGGCCGATGTTGGACTAATAATTCGCACGGGTGACTACTATCCTGGCCTACAAAGCACCCAATATTCATTAGGAACAGATTACCGGGATCAGCCAGGAAAATTCCGACCAATTACAAATCCGGCCATTAAAGAGCGGCTTGCCCGGTGGAAACACGATGATTGGAAGGAACAAAAACAGCGGCTTGTTGACTACTATTATATCACTCGTTGGCTTTATTCAGGCAAGCTAGCTATTAACATGGAGGCGGCATTAACAGAATTACCTGGCTACAGAGAAAGAAAAGTCTCGGTTATAAATAACAGCAATTGGTCAGAGGAAAAAAAATCCCGGGAGTTGCAGAAACTCGATGACGAGCTGAAAAGGATGACAAAGCATATAACCTGCTTTGACCCTAGCGTCGGAGTGAAAGTTGACGATCGGGGGCGTTTATACAGCTCAGTAACTAAAATAAACAGCATACTTAGAACTTTCATTACTTATGACGGACAGGAAATGGTCTGCATCGACCTCAAAGGAAGCCAACCGCTACACTTTCTATTCTGTACACGTCAGGAATTCTACAGCAAGACTGACGAGTTCAGTCTGCATAAACTGAAACCAGAGCAGGCAAAGCACGTAATGGAATACACAAACGTTAAACATCTAAAGACAGTATACAAGACTCTTTCCATTATCCTTCTAAAAAACACTCAAACCCTTACTGACAAAGGGTTTCAGCTTCCCAATTTTGCAACCATCATACGTGAAGGCAGATTATATGAGCATATCCAAGAATACTTCGAGCTGCATTATCCAACCTCCAAATGCTGCAATTCTAGAAGTAAGGCCAAACTCTGGGTAATGGAGATGTTCTATAATAAAGTCGTCCGGTTTGGCAAACAAAAAGTCAAACACTGGAGGATACTTAAGGTTCTGTTTCCGGAAGTGGCAGCACTGATAACCATATTAAAGGCCGAACGCTACCAAGACCTTGCCCACCTCCTGCAGATGATCGAAGCAAAAATGCTGTTGGAGAAAGTATGCAAGAATATTTTCAACGCCAATCCTAGTATTCCCATTTTTACCGTTCACGACTCTATCCTTACAACCAGGGAGCATGCAAGCACGGTTAAGGAGATACTTTTAGCTACGTACCGTGAATATCTCGATTTTGACGCACAGCTTCATGACAAGGCCCTCAATCCCAAGGAATATACAGATACGGTAGATGACTACATTCTTGACAAATTAAAACTGGCTCGCAAAGAGTCTAAAAATAGAGCCGCGGCATAATTTCAATTATCCTTCCTAGACGTCCTTGTCTACATTTTTCGTCCTGAAAATCTTGACTGGGTGGTTCTCTATGAGTGGTTACCCTTGATGTGGTTATTGCCAAGTTTGCAAGGTTTACACCTTTTAAGTTTAGCCGGAAGCCGGACTAAATAGCTACAAAAAATTTTGGAAGTGTAGTCCTGTGTATCAGTACTTACCTATCCAACCTCCCCCGGCCCTAATCCTGACAGCGGATACCCCCACCCTTTCCTACAGGGGAATTCCGCATTTACTTTCTCAAACCAAATTAATTTTTGAACCTATGGTAAAGATCACAGGGTATGCTCTACGTGAGCGAAAAGATGGCACTCCCTTTGTCACTCTGCAACTCACTGGTGGCGTTGAATTAGTTCAATCCCAGGCAACGGGTAACTTTTATGCTACTGTCCGGAAGTGTAACATTCCTGCCACCTTTCCTGAAGACGTGGCTAAGATGATGATTGGCCAACAGCTGGACGGTGAAATTGTCCGTGTTCAGGTTGACCCCTACGAGTATTTGAACCAGCGTACCGGTGAGGTAATGATGTTGACCCATTCGTATGCATACCGGCCTAAGGGAGCTATTGAGCTCATTGGCCATACACCGGTAATGGAAACCGTGCACTAAGTACAAGGGCTGGTTATTCCGGCCCTTTTTTATTCAACCTTTTAATTCAGAAAACATGTTATTAGAAACTGCTAAAAGACGGCGGGCTAAGATCCGTATGTCTTTACAAGGCCCGTCAGGAAGTGGAAAAACTCATTCATCCTTACTGCTAGCATTCGGCCTGTGTGGAGACTGGAACAAAATAGCCGTTGTAGACACAGAACACCACTCAGCTGAGTTGTACTCTGACCTAGGACCGTATAAAGTGCTTAACCTGGCTGCTCCATTTACTCCTGAACGTTACATGGACGCCATCACCATTTGTGAGCAGGGTGGTATGGAGGTCGTAATACTCGACTCTATAACACACGAGTGGGAATACCTATTAGACTATCACTCCTCCCTGCCCGGCAACAGCTTTACTAACTGGAACAAGATTACACCCCGGCATAATGCCCTGGTACAAAGAATTCTGCATTCATCCAGCCATGTCATAGCTACCGTCCGTACCAAGCAAGATTATGTGCTGACTGAAAAAAATGGCAAACAGGTTCCGGAAAAAGTTGGACTAAAATCTGTACAGAGAGACGGCCTGGAGTATGAATTCACCCTTGTATTTGACCTGGATATTAAGAACAATGCCACTGCCAGTAAGGACAGAACCGGGTTATTCCATGGCAAGCCGGAGCAGAAGATTACCATTGATACAGGCAGAGAGATCCTTAACTGGTGCAAGAGTGGAGATCCCATAACTGCAGATGACATCACCCGCAGAATTGGTGACACAAAATCTATTGAGGAACTACTGACCATCTTCTACCAGTACCCGGATTTTCAGGCATCACTAAAGCCGGAATTTGAGCAGCAGAAAAGAAGACTGATAATAAATGATGAGGCTCATAGGGAACTCGGCACCGGTAATATTCCAATGAACGGTACTGGCCATTAATACACTTCTAAAACTTTGTTTATGGACCCACCGCAGATAAATTTCGTTGACAACAACAGCATCCTGATAATAAACCGACATGGGTTGATGAAGCAGGTATTCGTTCCCTTTAAAGTCATCGTAGCCGTCAATATATCCATCTTCCGGATTGGCAATGTGGTATATGTAGATGAGGTGAGCCAGGACAGGCAGAACCGGTTAATGTACCGTGTCGCTGGTAAATGGTGGCATTATGACCTGTTTGTAATAGCAGTTGGGTTCTGATGCTTACAAACCGTCTATAAGCTCAGACATTTCAATATTCAGGCCTTTACAGATGTCTTTGAGATAAAGAAATGACGGGTTGATGTTTCCCTTTTCAAGCCGGTGAACCGATTGCTTATCCTTATCTACGGCATGTGCCAATTGTTCAAGAGTGAAGTTCTTTGCCAGCCGGAGAGACTTCACTCTTTCTCCCAACCGGACCAGGTACTCCCTCTGAGCTTTACTAATTGGCATCGGGCCAATAGTAGAAAGACCACCAAAAAATTAAGTCAACGGATTCGTTTACTTTTCAAATATATTATATATTTTGCATTTCACTATTTTATCACTTTAATAACCAATCTATGAAAAATCTTCGCCTGATTATTCTTCTGGTTTTTGCAGCATCGTGCAAAAAATCCTCTACCGGAAACAATCCCACCTCCACCCTTAATGCAACTGAACAAAAGCTTGTCGGCACCTGGTATCTGAAGAAAGAAAGACTTATCCAAACTCCCATGGATACCACTTACACTATTTTTTCCGGCAAGCCTTATGTTAAGTTTACTGATGCTCCGTACCTGGATAGTGCATACAAAAACAGGAAAAGGTATACTGATAATGCAGGCATGGCTATACCTAGCATAGGTAATATGCGGGGTAGTACCACATTTGAAGAGTTCGGCTGGGAATACGATGAAAATTCGGATCAGCTTATAGTGTATGCCTTCAACTATACTATAGCTGCTATAGATCAGAAGAACCTTATTTTATGCCCGACAATCCACAATACGGGTGCTTCAAAGGACACCCTTTGGTTTGAAAAATAAAGCCATTCCAATACCATCAAAATGTCATTACAACCAATACTTGCTGTTGTGTTTAGATTCATGTATACACAAAGCAAGCCCGGAGACATGTTTGCCTTTTGGGGAGGAGTTTTACTTATCTGGATAGTAGTAAAGCTTATTAACTGGTTCTTAAAACTGTTTAAATGAGCATTTTTGAAACCATGCTTGCTATACTGGCATAGGCCACAAATAGAATAGCATTACATTTTTTAACACAGCCTGTACTTCCTTGAAGAGGTACGGGCTTTTTTCATTTTTATTTATGGAGCAACTATATAAGCTAGCTGAAATTAAGGTCCGGTATAACCGGTCCACACGTAAGGAGATTGAGCCTCTGATAAAGGGATCAGATGATGCCATCACTGTACTGAGGAAATTCTACAGCTCCGACACTATTGAGCTGCAGGAGCAATTCATTGTTCTATACCTAAACCGGGCAAACCAGGTTATAGGGGTATATAAGATGTCTACAGGAGGAATAACCGGTACTATTGCTGACATCAGGATCATGCTGGGAGTAGCCCTGCAAACGGCTGCCTCGTCCATTATTATGAGTCATAATCACCCAAGCGGAAATCTTATTCCCTCCGGTGCAGATAAGGAGCTAACTAAGAAAATGTCCGAAGCCTGCCGGTACATGGATATTAAGCTACTGGACCATCTGATCCTATCGGCGGAAGGTTACCACAGTATGGCCGAGGACGGATTGACTTCATGAGTCAGCAATATTCGGTAATTTGTACTAAGTATGGCCATGTGCTCAAATAATACACCAAATCTGCTACCAGGTAACCAAAATCGGTCTACCGCCGCTATTGTGCCCAGAAATTCAAAGCTTAAATCATTGACTGTAAAGAGTTTCGGAATACTGGTTTGGGACCAGGGGGTCGCAGGTTCGAATCCTGTCTTCCCGACGAACAAGAAAACGTCACTCATTTGAGTGACGTTTTTCTTTTATACCTAGTTTAGCAGGAATGTCTGCTGAGATTTCCATTTTCTGGTTTCGCCGCGATCTGAGGCTGCATGATAATGCAGGACTATACTATGCACTTAAAGCCAGCAGACCAGTATTGCCAGTTTTCATTTTCGATACTAATATTCTCGAGGATCTTAAGGATAGACAGGACAAGCGTATCCAGTTTATATACGATGTGCTGGCGAAAATGCAGGCACAGCTGGAAAAGAAGGGTAGCACGCTGCGTGTATTACATGGAACGCCGAAAGAGTGTTTTGCGAAACTGTTGAAGGAATATAAAGTAACGGCAGTTTACACCAACAACGACTACGAACCATATGCTACTAAGCGTGACAGCGAAATAGCGAAGCTTTTGGATAAAGAAGGTATAACATTTCACAGCTATAAAGACCAGGTGATATTTGAGAAGGGAGAAGTAGTAAAAGATAATGGCGAGCCATACACCGTGTTTACCCCTTACGGCAAAAAATGGTTGCAAAAGCTGGACGAGTTTTACCTCAAGTCGTATCCTACAGCCAAATACTATAAACACTTTATTAAGCATGCTCCGAAGCGAATGCCAAGTCTGAAAGCTTTGGGTTTTGAGAAAACAGAATACTTTGCTGTACCGCCAAAGCTGAATGAAGCGATTGCCATAGACTATGAAAAGACGCGCGATATTCCGTCATTAGAAGGTACTACCCGTTTAAGTGTCCATCTTCGTTTTGGTACGGTTAGTATAAGAGAGCTGGTAAGAGATTCGTGGCAGCTGAATAAAACGTTGCTGAATGAATTGATCTGGCGTGAGTTCTACCAGATGATATTGTGGCATTTCCCTAATGTGGTGACCGAGTCTTTCAAGAAGGAGTATGACAACATTAAATGGCGTAACAACTACGACGAATTTGAAAAATGGTGCAACGGCCAAACCGGCTACCCAATAGTGGATGCAGGTATGCGGGAGCTGAATGAAACTGGATTCATGCACAACCGAGTGAGAATGATAACAGCAAGTTTTTTAGCGAAACATCTGCTGATAGACTGGCGTTGGGGTGAAGCATATTTTGGTGAGAAGTTGCTGGATTATGATTTAGCTGCTAATAATGGCAACTGGCAATGGGCGGCAGGCTGCGGCTGCGATGCTGCTCCTTATTTCAGGATATTCAATCCGCAACTGCAGACAGAAAAATTTGATCCGGAAAGAAAGTACATTTTGCATTGGGTGCCTGAGTTGGGAACCGAAGACTATCCTCAACCAATAGTAGATCATAAAACAGCGCGTGAACGTTGTCTGCAGGTATATAAACGCGCACTAAGCAGATAAGTGATAAACAAAAGAAAGCTCCATCACGGAGCTTTCTTATTGCTTAATTATAACGAACGGCGGAGTTAATCATCTATTTCAACCTTACGTTCACCAGTCTTACCATCTATCTCGATCTTCACGTTGCCATTTTTTATCTTGACGTCTCCATCTTTTTCCACTTCTTTTTTATAATTGTCGCCACGTTTTATCTTGTAGCTACCATTGCTTTTTCGTTCTATCTTGTAGTCATCGTCACGCTTGCGCTTGTAATCGCCGTCCCTGTCATACTTCACTTTGTTGTCATCGCCTGCTTTTTCTTTGTAGCTACCATCGGCATCTGATTTTACTTTGTAGTCATCACCGTATTTTTCCTCGTAGTCGCCGTCTTTCTCGATCTGCAGTTTATAATCTTCATCGCCATTATAGACATACATATCTTGCAGACGCACTACTTCGTTGTTCACAATCTTGCCTGATGGACCATAGATGGTATCCTTACTTTTTGCATTGACGTAAAGCTTGACTGGTTCACCCGTTTCTACGTTGATCATCTCTCCGTTTTCTTCGTCACGTTCCAGTATCACTTGCTGACCGGTATTTAGGTCAATGTATTTTGCGTTAGCGCTTTCACACGCGGTCCATATGGTGGCACCGGCCGCTATGGCCAGTATCCATGTTAAAGCTTTCATATTTTTCACTTTTTCGTTCTTGATCACTTGTCCCATAGCAGAGGTTTAAAAAATGGTGCCAGACAGCGGCCGTGTGTCTACAATCGGTTGACATTCTTTTGCTGATGAATGTCATTTTTAAATGAAAATTGTTTTCCGCTACATTCGCCAACAATTCATAGCTTTCAGGAATGAAGATATCTTTTCATGGTGCTGCACGCACGGTAACAGGTTCTAAGCATTTGCTGCATTTAGATAACGGCAAAAAAGTATTGCTCGATTGTGGTATGTTTCAGGGGTTGGGCAAAGAAACTATAAAATTAAACTCAGAGTGGGGCTTCGAACCAACTGAGATCGATTATGTGATCATTTCGCATGCGCACGTAGACCATACAGGCTTGTTGCCCAAGCTGGTGAAGGATGGCTACCAGGGACCAATATATTGTACTCCTGCTACTGCCAGCCTTGCCAAGCTATTGCTGATCGACTCCGCGCATATACAGGAAGCAGACGTGAGATTTTTGAACAAAGACCGTGAAAGAGAAGGCAGACCTCTTGTTGAGCCTCTATATACCGAAGCTGATGCAACAAATGTTTTTCCATTGTTTGAAACTATTCCCTACAATGAGCGCTTCAAGATCGAGAATGGTTTAGAGCTACTGTATACTGATTGCGGTCATATTCTGGGGAGTGCAGCTGTGAACTTGCGTATCACGTACAAAGGCAAAGAAACAAAATTGACCTTCAGCGGTGATATTGGGCGGTACCGCGATATGATTTTAAAGTCGCCTGACGTTTTTCCGCAAGCCGATTATATCATCATGGAGTCGACCTATGGCGACAAGTTGCACGATCTCATGACCACATCTGTCGACAAGCTGCACGACGAGATAGTGCGTACTTGTATAGAGCAAAAAGGGAAGCTAATAGTGCCCGCCTTCAGCCTGGGCCGCACCCAGGAGATATTGTATTTGCTCAACAGGCTGGAATTAGAGAACCGCTTACCAAAACTTAATTATTATGTAGATAGTCCTCTTTCTGTAAAGGTTACCAATGCAGTGAAGCAGTATCCCGACCTTTTCAACCGGCCTACACAAAAGTTGCTATTGAAAGATCAGGATGTATTTGCGTTTACCGGCTTAAAATATATTGAGGAAGTTGAAGACTCGATGAACCTCAATACCAGTACTGAGCCTTGTGTGATCATATCAGCGTCAGGCATGGCCGAAGCAGGCAGGGTTAAGCATCATATTGCGCACAACGTGAGCGATGCACGGAATACGATCATGCTGACCGGCTATTGCGAACCCGCTTCGTTAGGAGCCAAGCTGAAACTGCAACCTTCCGAGGTGAGGATATTTGGCAGGATGATACCTGTTAAAGCTTCGATCACCGAAATAACAAGCCTAAGTGCGCACGGGGATTATGAGGACATGTCGCAGTGGCTGGGTTGCCAGAATCCACGCGAGGTAAGCAAGATATTCCTAGTGCACGGCGAGTACGATGTACAAATGAATTTCCAAAACCGGTTGATCAAAAAAGGTTTCAGGGATGTGGAGATACCCTCGTTGCACCAGATGATCGGCTTAGGAGAGTAATAGCTTTAAATAAAAAAAAGCCCCGCATCGCGGGGCTTTTCTATTGTTATGCTTGTTTTACAAGTTGTATCTCAGCGTGTATCTTGATCTCGTCGCTTACTACTACCTGGCCGGCTTCTGTTACCGCGCTCCAGGTCAAGCCAAATTCTTTACGGCTTATTTTACCATTGACGGTAAAGCCTGCCTTCGTTTGTCCGTAAGGGTCTACAACAATACCTCCATATTCCACGTTCAGGCTCACGGGTTGGGTTGTTCCCCTGATCGTGAGGTCGCCTTCTAACACATAGTCATCGCCTTTTTGCTTCAGGCTTTTTCCTTCAAAGGTCAATTGCGCATGACTGGCGGCATCAAAAAAGTCGGCAGACTTCAGGTGCGCATCACGCTGTTCGTTGTTGGTGCTTATAGAATCGATATCGGCAGTGAATGATATTTTAGATGCTTTTGTAAAATCATCGCCTTCTGTTTCCACGTTCAGATCGAATGTTTTAAAATGACCTGTAACCGTAGTGATCATCAGGTGTTTTACCTTAAACAGTACTTCTGAGTGCATCGGGTCGAGCTTCCATGTGGTCTTTTGCATAGTCTATTGTTTTAAAGTTATTTAATTGTCTTAACAACTGTTGTAGGTACAAAGGTACGAAAAAGTTTTTAATGTCCAATCGGTTTAGCCTATACACTCATAAAGCCTAATCCAGGGACAACAAAAAAGCCGCTTATTTCTAAGCGGCTTTTAACATATCCTTGAAAGATTTACTGTTTGGTAATTCTTACAGTTTCTGATCGATTGTCGTCTGTGTATTTCAACAGGTATACGCCCGAGGCCATGTTGCTCATGTCGATAGCTGTTTTAGCACCGTTAACTTGAGCATGACGCAACACTTTGCCACTGATGTCTGTGATGGTAATGGCGGCATTACCGTTAACAAGACCATACACATTTACATTCAGTGTTCCCTGTACAGGGTTAGGATAAGCTTCGATGTATGCTTCGTTGCCGTTGACGTTTGATACAGACACAGGGAAGGTTTTGAATGAAGCGGTACCCCAGTCTGAAGTGCTGTTAATGTTAACACTGCTGCAATGCGAGCGAACGTGAATATAATAGTCTTTGCCATCGTACAGAGCCGATGTTTGTAAGCTGGTGTAGTTATACTTAGTACCTACTGCCGGTGGCGTTGGAGAAGTAGTTATCGCATATTCGTAGTACAGGGCTGATAATACTGGTTCCCAATAGGCAACAGCATGATCGGTGCTGATATGGCTTACGCCGATAACAGGAGGACGACACACAATAGGTGTAAGGAACGAATCAAGTCCCCAGTTTGATACTTCGCCACCTACGCAGTTTGACCTGATGTGTATGTAGTACCATGTGTTCTCATTAAGACCGTTCGGAATATTGTCTGCAGGATTGGTTACGTTTTTCAGGCCTGTAGTGGTAGTAGGATCAGTTCTTACCTGGTCTACAAGGTAATCATAGTTAGTAGCAGATGGCCATGCATTCCATTTAAGGCCAGTGCCTGTAGGCGTGAGGTTAACTGTTTGGAATCCCAAAGGTGGTTTGCACGGAGGCAGTGTGGTGAACGGATAGTGCGCCCATGCTGATGGTGCAGTAGGGGAGCACTTGTTGCGTACGTGCAGGTAGTAGTTTGTAGACGGCGTAAGGCCGGAAACATTGGCGCTCGTACTTGTTGTTGGAATAGGTGTAGCCGTAGGGCTTGTGGCCGACTGGTCAACACAGTAGTCGTATCCTACAGAAGGTGTAACAGCACTCCAGCTTACTACAGCAGTTTTCGATGTTATTGAACTCACGTTAAGACCTGTTGGACCTGCGCAAGGAGAAACGATATCAAACTTATAATCTTCAGCTTCGCTAAAGGTTTCGTTAGAGCAATAATCCCATGTAGATGCAGGATAGTACGCGCAACGAATACGCAGGCGCGAAGTGCCCGGTGTAGCCGACATAGGCACCGTAAAACTACCGGTCACGGTAGCGTTGTTAGACAGGATGTTATTATACATCTGCTCGCCAGCGTCTGCCCAATCACCATCCAGGTTCCAGTCTACCCATATTTGATAATACTCGGTAAACGATGGACAGTTGGTGATGGAAAAATTCACTGTTGCGCCAAGAGATGCGGTATGCACCATGCTCGAATAATAAGTTAATACACCACCGCAACCGCTGTTGTTATTAGTAATGTTGGTGATGCCGTTGGTTGTAGAAAACGATTGTATGTAATCGCTCGAGCTACAACCGTAGGTAGAGGTTGGTGTGCAGTATTGAGCCTCTGCACTTATCGCTGCACCCGCCAGCAGGCAGGTAAGCGATAATTTGTTTAGAAAAGGGTAGAATGCCTTCATATATAAATAATAAGCGTTAACAAATGGATAACACCTAAGTTACCTTACATTATTAATAGACAGTTTTAAAATCCAATTAAAATATAAATCAAATGTAGAAGGCTGCCCACGTGGGCAGCCCTACTGAATTTCGATATAATATTATTTTTATTGTTTTGTTAGTCTAACTGTTTCAGTGCGTTGATCGTCTGTATACTTTAACAGGTATAATCCGGATGCAAGGTCACTCATGTCTATCGTTGTTTTAGACGATTTTAATGTCAGGTTACGTAGTACTTTGCCGTTGATATCGGTTATCGCTATTGTCGCATTACCATGCATTAAACCATGTACATCAATGCTAAGTGTTCCTTTTACAGGGTTGGGATAAGCCTCAATATAAGCCTCGTCCCCATTAGCGCCTGATACGGAAACAGGGAAGGTTTTGAATGATGCCGTCGCCCAGTCTGAAGTGGAAACGGTGTTCACACTCGAACAATGAGCACGTACATGGATATAATAATCCTTGCCATCGTACAATGCAGACATTTGGATGCTGGTGTAGTTGTACTTAGTTCCGATAGCAGGCGGTGTTGGCGATGTAGTGATGGCATATTCGTACTCCGTTGCCGATAGCACCGGGCTCCAGTAAGCCACTGCATGATCTGTGTTGATATGGCTGATATTGATCACCGGCGGGCGACAAACGATCGGTGTCAGGAACGAGTCGAGGCCCCATAGAGAAGTTTCCTCGCCCACACAGTTTGATCTAATGTGAATGTAGTACCAGGTGTTTTCCTGGAGACCGTTTGGAATATTGTCGGACGGGTTGGTCACATTCTGCAAGCCCGTTGTACTTGTCGGATCTGTTCTTACCTGGTCAACTATATAGTCATAGTCAGTAGCAGAGAGCCATGGATCCCATTTGAGCCCGCTCGCCGTTGGTTTCAGGTTAAAGGTTTTAAAGCCCAGGGGCGGTTTGCAAGGAGGCAAGGTAGTGAAGGCGTAGTGGGCCCAGGCAGATGGCGCTGTCGGCGAGCATTTGTTACGCACGTGCAGCCAATAATTAGTAGAAGGCGTTAAACCTGAAACCGGCGCGCTTGTACTGGTAGTAGCTATAGGTGTGCCTGTAGGACCGGTGGCTGATTGATCGACAGCATAGTCATAGCCAATTGAAGGAGTTACAGCGCTCCAGCCAACCGTGGCGGCCTGCGAAGTAATGCCGGTCACATTGAGACCGGTAGGTCCTACGCATGGCGACAGGATTACGAAGTTGTAGTCTTCGCATTCGCCCTCGTACAATTGGGTGCAAGGTCCGGGAGTGCTACCGTAGTTGCATCTTACACGCAGGCGTGAGTTGCCCGGAGTGGCTGTTGGAGGAATGGCAAACGATCCTGCAGCAGAACCTCCGCCACCCAGTGTTCCTGTATATACTTGCTCTCCGGGGTCGTCAAAATCTCCATCAATATTAAAGTCCACCCACATCCCATAACCCTCGGTCCAGCTGGCGTTGTTCAGTATGTTATAGTTAACAGTACTGCTTAACTGCCCTGTATGGGTTTGAGACGAATAGTAGGTATACCCTGTACCGTTGGTATTGGTACAGCCGGTATTGGTGTTGTTGATGTTGGTAATGCCATTAGTGGTAGTAACAGATACGATATAGTCAAGGCCACATCCAAGAGAATACAAACCAGTGGTACAGTACTGGGCAGCTACGCTGCCGCTTAGCAACAAGCCACCAAGGCTTGCAGCCATGAATTTAGCTAAGGCGTATAGACGTTTCATATGGTGTTGTTTCGATTATTGTCGAACGGGTACTGTAATTTAAAGAATTTGTAACAACTAATTAAATTTTTATTGAATTTGAAGGTCTGCTGTAGCAACGGTTAGAATTGAAGCTTGAGGTGTTTAGAGTTGGCCCGATGCTCCCGAATGCGTCTGAAAATTGTATTTTTAGTAAATGCTCAGGCAGATATTGACACTTATAATGGTGATAATTCCCTCATTATCAATAGCTCAACTATATGAGATTAACATAGCGTCTGTCAGTTTTAATTCAAGCGCTCCCAAAGAACTCATCCATGCGTCGACTGATAAATTGAAAGGTTATATAGACCCGCAGAAAAAAATATTTGCCTTTAAGCTCGACATTGCAAGTTTCAATGGTTTTAACTCGCCGCTTCAGCGCGAACACTTCAATGAAAATTACATGGAGAGTATTCTTTACCCCCAGGCCGTGTATGTGGGTAAGATCATTGAAGATGTAGACCTGACTAAGGATGGCGTGTATAAAGTCAGAGCTAAAGGCAAGCTGACTATACATGGTGTAGAACAGGAACGTATCATTAATTCTCTTGTTGAGACCCAAGGCGGCAAAATGGTTATTACTTCGGATTTTATAGTGCCGCTGGCCGATCACAACATTAAGATCCCCCGCATTGTTTATGAAAAACTCGCGTCGGACATAAATGTTACGGTGAAGGCCACGCTTGTTCCCAAAGACGTTAAACGCTAATGCGCGCAGGCTTACTGATAATTTTTTCTTTAGTTGCACTGGTACTTAGGGCGCAAAAGCCCTTCATGCAGGATGCATGGCTAAATGAACAAAACATTCCCGTCAAAGTAAACGCGATCGCCAGGGATGGTAAAGGGTATCATTGGCTGGCAACAGATGCAGGTTTGTGCCGTTTCAATGGCCGCAGTTTTGTTTTGTTACAGGATAGTGTCCATAAACCGGCCACTGCACTAACTGTACTCAGGGGTGTGGTGTTTGTTGGTTATAGTGATGGCAGCATCGGACATGTAAATGACGAGAATACTGTAGTACGTGTACGTCCTAAAAATGCGGCACCATCTTCGTCTATCACTTCGCTTCACTCTTTTGGCGGCGTGCTGTGGATATGTACAGAAGGTGAGGGCATATTCATTGTGGTAAACGGAAACAGCCTGGTGTTAAATACGACATCGGGGTTGTCTGATAATTTTGTGTACACGCTTGCGCTACTTCCAGATAATCACTTGCTGGCTGGCACCGACAAAGGGATAAACGAACTATGGCTGCGAGAAGGAAAGCTCCAGGTGCGCAATTATACCATGGCACAAGGTCTGCCAGATAATATTGTCAGGGTGATAAAACCGATAGCAGGCACTGGGCTTTATTGGTGTGGTATGCAACAGGCCGGCCTTGTTTTGTTTGATGGTAGCTCACGTAAGATCATTCAGCCGCATGTGGAACAGGGCTGGCAATGGGGGCAGGTTAACGATATCCTTCCAGTTGATAGCACGCGGGCCTGGGTGGTTACCGAAGAAGGTTATCTTCTGGAGACTAGTTTTAATCATGCTACTCATCAGCTCGATGTTGTTGCATCTCATATGCCGGGCAAGAGGCTAAAGGGGTTATTGATAGGCAGGTCGGGCGTCATCAGGATTGCCACCAATACAGGGTTGACGTTGGTGAGCGGCGAGTATATGCGCTACATTGATATGCCTGCAGACTACAAGCTGGGCGATATCCAGGCAATGACATGCGATAAGCAAAACAACTTGTGGTATGCGTCCGGATCTAAATTGTATACCATGCCCCTGGGCAACGCACAGTCTCCGCACCTTGTTGCTCAGCTGCCCGGAAACATTACCTGTTTGTATGCCGATAAAGACAACCGTGTTTGGATCGGTACGTTTGGCAATGGCGTGTGGTATTATGATGCCGACAATGGTTTGGTTGCAGTGAAAGGAATTGTGCCTTTACAGAATGAAAGTGTACTAGATATTGCCGGTACATCTGACAGGCTTTGGGTAGCGGGTCTCAACGGCGTTGAAGAAATTTATTATTCCGGCATTGACCCCAGGCACCTGGAGTTGCTGCGGCAACATAACAAGAACTCGGGTGTTGGCAGCGATTACATCTACCAGCTTTATCCCGATAGTAAAGGTCGGGTATGGATGGCTACCGATGGGGCGGGAGTTTGCATGTATAACGAAGGACGATATGCCAGGTGGGATTCCACCTCCGGTATGACGAGCAAGGTAGTATATTCAGTAGTTGAAGACGCTTTTGGGAATATATGGGCGGCTACGCTTACTGATGGTCTTTACCGCTTTGATGGCGACAAATGGATATCGATGCGTGGACTGGGAATGCAGGACGCAAATGTTTCGACAATAGCTGCCAATGCATCGGGCCAGGTGGTTGTTGTTAACGCAAAGGGCGTAGATATCTGGTATCCGCAAAGCGGTTTATTCCGTAACTACCCACATAAAACGTTTGGGATAGATAGTGCATCGTCGGTACTGAAATTATCGGCAAGGGATTCTCATGGCAATGTGTACATACCGTTTGAAGATGGTTTTATTGTTTTTAAGAATGTGGACAAGCGTTATGATATCAGGCCTGCAATTACCATCTCATCTACAAGTGTATTCTTTGAGCCTGTGCCATCCGGTACCAAGGATTTTAAGCATGACCAGAACCATATTAGCTTTCGTTTTGAAGGCATCAACTTTGCAAACCCCGAACGCCTGCATTACCGATATAAGCTGGAAGGCTATAACGATCGCTGGATAGTGACGAATGATGAATCCGTCACATTCCCGCAATTGCCAGACGGCGATTATACGTTCAGGGTACAGGCTTCGCTCAATGACATGTTCCATAAAGCGAGTGAAGCAAGGTATTCGTTCACAATAGCAAGGCCATTTTGGAAGCACGCATGGTTTATCATGCTGGTGACATTTTTTATAGGCGGTCTTACTGTGGTGTATGTACGACTTCGCGAAAGCAATCTGCGAAAAGTTTCGTCGCTGCAACGCGAGCGGATGATGTTTGAATATGAGCATCTGAAAAGTCAGGTCAATCCGCACTTCCTGTTCAATAGCTTGAACACGCTCGCCAGCCTTATAGAAGAAGATAGAAATGCTGCGGTTGATTACACTACACACCTTTCCGATCTCTATCGAAACATGTTGTCGTTTAGAGATAAGGATCTTATATCGCTGGAAGAAGAATGGGAAATATTGGAGAACTACCTGTTCATTCAGAAAAGCCGCTTTGGCGAGGCTCTGCGTGTGCACTTCAATGTATCCGACGATATTAGGAAGGAACGAAAGATCGTACCTCTTGCACTACAACTGCTGGTTGAAAATGCTATCAAGCACAATATTGTTTCCATGCTAAAGCCACTCGATATAGTTATTGAGACAATTGAAGATTCGCTGGTTGTAAAAAACAGTTATCAGCCTAAGCTGAGTAAAGAAAAAGGGGCGGGCCTTGGGCTCATCAACATTAAAAAGCGTTATGCCTTGCTTTCAAAAAAGCATACTAGATTTGGTATCCGCAATAACGAATATGTTGTAACATTGCCACTGTTATGAGAATCGCCATCATAGAAGACGAAATGCCCGCCTACCGCCGCCTTAGCAAGCTGGTAGAAGAGACTATCGCAGGTGCAAACATCGTTGCTCATCACGATAGTGTACAAGCGGCCAAGCCATGGTTCGAGCAAAATCCTGAAGTAGACCTCGTGTTCCTGGATATACACCTCGCAGACGGATCAGCCTTCGATCTGCTGAAGATGGTCAAGATCAACGCACCTATTGTATTCACAACTGCTTATGATCAATATGCACTCGAAGCATTCAAATCATCGAGCGTAGGTTATCTTTTAAAGCCGGTGAAAAAAGAAGAGTTGAAAAGTGCGCTTGAAAAGTTAGACGAGTTTAAAAAGATGTTTAGTAAGGCAGAAGAGAAATTGCTGCAAACGTTTTCGCAGGCCGAGTATAAAAAGCGTTTTGTTATACGTTTTGGCGAGCATATCAAGACGTTGAATGTAGAAGATATTGCGTACTGCTACAGCGAGAATAAAGCAACCTATGCCAGGACATTTGAAGGTCGTACCTTTCCTATGGATCATAATCTCGACGCCCTGGAGCACATGCTCGATCCCCAGGTTTTTTTCCGCATCAACAGGCAGTACCTTATCAACCTGAAGTCTATCGATGAAATGAAAACTTATAGCAAAGCTCGTGTCATCGTGACGCTAAAGCCCACGGTAAAGGAGCAGCCCATTGTTAGCTCAGAGCGTGCTGCTGATTTCAAACAATGGCTTGCAGGTGAACTGTAGCGTTTGTAGATGAGAAATATTTATCATAATTGCAAGGTGTTGGTATATTCATCGCAGCGTTTTCCCGCTTCGTCATAGTACTGTAAGTTCAATATTCGCTAACATTTATTTTTGAAACCAATTCAGATGAAAAGAAAAAAATGGCCGCTGATACTTGTTTTTGTTGGAGCGCTTGTAGCAATAGGAGCGGGCGTTGGAGTGGTAATGTGGAACAAGGCACCTGAGAAGGTAGAGGATAGTAAGGGTATTCCAGTTACAGCTACGCAACTCTGTACAGATTTCAGCACGGACGAAGCAAAAGCGAACCAGAAGTATCTGAATAAAGCTCTTGAAGTTACCGGCACGGTGAGTGAGATCACAAAAAACCAGGATGGTATCCCGGTGGTGATCGTACAGGGAGATGACCCTACACTGAATGTGCAATGTACGATGCGCGAAAAAGATGTAGTGCTGGAAACGGGTAAGACGGTAACGGTTAAGGGATTTTGCTCTGGTAATACAATGTTCGACGTGTTGTTGACAGATTGTATTGTCAAATAGAGCTTTAAAGACCGAACCCTAAAAATGGATATAGACTATGAGAAAGGTTTTTTTGTTTATCGCTTTGGCTGCAATGATCGGAACTGGGTGTAAACACGAGAACACGCCTCAACCATCAGGCGCCCCGACGCCAACACCCAATCCTGGCCCTAATCCCAATCCAAATCCAAATCCAACATCTGTTGATACAGTTCTTTGTTTTCAGCGAGACATATTGCCTATATTTTTGTCAAACTGCGCGATGAGTGGTTGCCACGATGCTGTAAGCAAGCAGGATGGCTTCCAGTTCACCGATTACAACTCTATTGTGAGCAAAGAGTTTGTTTCAGGCAATGCCAACGAAACAGAATTGTTTGAAAAGATAACGGAAGACAATGACGATAAGCGCATGCCACCGCCTCCACGCCCGGGACTGACGGCCACGCAAATAGCGCTGATAAAAAGATGGATAAACGAAGGGGCAAAAAATACAACGTGTAGCAGTGGTTGTGATTCGACCAATTTCAAGTATTCTTCGGCTATTAAACCGCTTACGGAGCAGTACTGCAGGGGGTGTCACAATTCAGCCGCAGCATCTGGCGGAATTATGTTGGATAGTTATGATGGTGTTAAAACAGTAGCACTGAATGGCCGGATGTTGGGCGCTATCAAACATTTGACGGGGTACCAGGCAATGCCGCAGGGAGGGAGTAAATTGTCAGATTGCCAGATATTGCAGGTAGAAAAATGGATAGCTGCAGGGGCGCAGAATAACTAAGGTTTAGTAATTTGTATTTTTAACTTATACTCATTCCAAAAGTCTAAATAAAAAGCATGAAAAAGCTTCTTGTAGTGTTATCGATGGTTGTATTGGCCGGTTGCTATAATGACAATGAACAGGATCTTTACCCCACACCGTCTAATCCGACCCCGACACCAGGCGGCGGTGACACCGTGTCTTTTGCAACGCAGGTAAAGCCGATAATAGATTCTAAATGTGCGACAGCAGGTTGTCATGACGCTAACGGCCTGGGTGGTGGATATAACTTCACTAATTATGCCGGCGTAAAATCGGCAGTGACCAACAACCGCCTGCTGGGTGCTATCAATTGGGAAAGTGGCTTTTCGCAAATGCCTAAGGGAATGCCTAAACTTGATCAGGCATCCATTACCCTGATCACCAACTGGGTGAACCAGGGTGCGTTAAACAACTAAGAAATCAGTTTAAATAGAATAGATCAAAAAGCATAGTGTATGAAAAAGATGATGATCGTAGCGGTTTTGGTATGCAGCTCCACAACCCTATTTGCCCAGAAATACATGACACGCACAGGCAAAGCCTCTTTCTTTTCAGCTACATCTTTAGAGAATATCGAGGCATTCAATAACGAGGTGGCCGGAATTGTTGATTCGAAATCAGGTGATGTTGTTTTCCAGGTGCCTATCAAAAGCTTTAAATTTGAAAAGGCGCTGATGCAAGAGCACTTTAATGAGAACTATATGGAAAGCGATAAGTTTCCTAAAGCAGAATTTAAGGGAAAGATCGTAGATCTAAGTGGTGTTAACTTTTCTAAAGACGGCACTTACAACGTAAAGACGAATGGTAAGCTTACCATACACGGCGTAACACGCGATGTTAGCATGCCCGGCACCGTTGTAGTAAAAGGCAACACTGCTACTGTAAGTTCAAAATTCAATGTAAAGACAGCAGATTACAATATCTCGATACCTAAAATGGTGGAAGGAAAAGTGGCGAAGACAATAGAGGTAACGGTAAACAGTATTCTAACTCAAAAGTAATATCTTAGGCCCGTTAAAAAATAACTATGCGCCTCACATCAGCAATTCTATTCACAGCATTGGTGGTAGTTTCAACACCATCAGTGCTGTTTGCACAAGACGATAAAAAAAAGCAGCAAACTGAGGAGAAAGATTCATCGGACGATCTGATGAATATGCTGGAGGAAGAAGGAAATGCCGCTCCAAAGAAAAAAGAATACGTATCAGCGACATTCAAGTCTACGCGCGTTATTAACGGCCATAGTATCGAGAATACACCGAAAGGTGTCCTCGATTTTCGCGTGAGCCACCGCTTTGGTCCTGTTAATTCTGGCTTGAGGGATTTCTTCGGCCTGGATGCTGCCAATACCATGATCGGGTTCGATTATGGTGTTACAGACTGGTTGATGGTTGGCCTGAACAGGAGTACTTATCAAAAAGAAATTGGTGGTTTTGCAAAGGTGAAATTGTTGCGCCAGACGGAGAGCAATTCGATGCCTGTATCACTGAGCTATATGGGTGGTGTGTCTGTACAAACCATGCCTGCTCCCGTATATTCTGCAGTAGTAGACAGTGCAACAGGCGACACGGTGATCCCGCAATACCATTTTACCAACAGGCTCTATTTTGTAAACCAGTTGATACTGGCCAAAAAGTTCAGCAATGTGTTCTCGCTTCAACTGATGCCGACTCATATCCATTACAACCTGGTGCCTACGCGGGATGAGCCGAATAACATATTTGCACTTGGTATTGGAGGACGCGTAAAACTGTCTAACCGTATTTCGCTCACAGGTGAATACTACTACCGTTTTAATGAACTGAATGGTTACCACAACTCGGTGTCGCTGGGTATGGACATCGAGACCGGCGGACACGTATTCCAGCTGATGCTGACCAATGCAATTGCTATGACGGAACGTGCGTTCATTGGCCAAAGTTCAGACGATTGGTTTGATGGTGGCATCCACTTCGGATTCAACATTTCGCGTGTGTTCACTATTGTAAGGCCGAAAGGTTTTGAGACTTCACGCAACAAGATCTGGTAAGGATAAATACATCGATATTGAAAAAGCCACCTTAACAGGTGGCTTTTCTTATGCATAAACAGGAGCTTTTTGCGTTGTTATTATTAGGTTTATTGTTGAACGACTAAGATTGCTTGTGAAAATACAAACACAAAAAACAATAGCGGTATTTGAACTGGCCGCGCGGGTATACTTAGCGTATATGCTGGTGGAGTATGGAGTTTCTAAGCTGACCGGTGGCATGTTCAATAATGCGTCGCCGCAGGTATTAAATACACCACTGAAAGATGTAGATCTGTTTCACCTAACATGGTACTGGTTCTATAAGAACAAGTTGCTTACCTATTTTATAGGTATCATTCAGATAGCTGCAGCCGCGTTGCTGCTTTTTAGCCGAACAGTTATCATAGGTGTCCTGCTGGCATTGCCGGTTTTGTTTTCAATTTTGCTAGTGGATATATACTGTGTTGGCAGTGCAGCATTGATAATCAGGGTAGCGTTTTACAACTTGCTGCTGCTAGGTTTTATAGTCTATCGCTGGCAGGTATCTAAAACAATATTTACCCAATTGGTTTTGGTGAATAAAACCCGTGTAGGAAACAAGCCTATATTGCTTGCAGCGACCGCCGGTGCAGTTATAGTATTGGCGATAATGGAACTGATAATTGTCTGGGGCCTTGCTCTACTGGCAAACTAATAGACGTTCTTAAAATAATTACCGAGGAACTCTGCTTCCGGTAGCACTGCCTTCAGGTGGTGTTTCAAATGCTCCACATAGTCCTGTGCAATGAATTCAAGTGTAAATGGACCTTTGCCGCCTATGGATATCGTGTGTTGCAACGCATCTGCTGGCAGGTGCTGAATGATATGGGCCAAATGAATATTGTAATCTTCCCACAGGTTCAGGATGTTTTGCCAGGAGGCGTCGTTGTAACGCTGCACTGCCACCCATTCGTCCTGCGCATAGGGTGGGAAATCATGCTCGGTATGCATGATGGTGCGTACGAACTTTTGCTGGTTGTTGGCTGCCGAGTCTACCAGGTGGCCGATGATCTCTTTTTTAGACCATTTTCCCGGTGCCGGTTTGATGGAGGCTTCTGCATCTGCGATCGTTCTTAGCAGCGGCAGCGCCTGCTGCATGGTGTTGAGTAGTTGCGTGGCTGTGTGTTTCATATGGTGTGTTTATTTGTTGATCAATTGCATCGCCCTGTTGTAAACAGGGTCGTCGCCGGAAAGTAGCTGGTCTATGGTGGCGTTTACCTCAATGTCAGGTATCACGCCACGCGCATTCTGGCCTTTATTTGTCTCCGGGTGGCTTGCAGCCGGAGATACGAATTTACGAATAGGAAAGTGAACCCTCAGCTGCGAGTTCGGCAACATCACCATAGGCAGGTTGCCGCTGCACCCTTCAAATGCGCCGCCTGTTTCTTCTCCAATGAAAACAGTGTTATTCCTCTTTGCCCTTAGCATAGAAGCCAACAAGCCGGTAGTCGAGAATGTATATCCATCAGCCAGTACATACAGCTTGCCTGTAAATGGTGTCTTAGACGGCTTTTGGACGAAGGTCCACTGGTAAGTGTCCCATACATAAATGCTATCGCCTTTCAACACTGTGTCTAAACGCATGCCATAAGTATTGGTCAGGAAACTTCTGCCAAGCGATGTATGCACTACCGAAGGGAACATGTGGGGATAGCGTAATTCAACCCTATCTATAAATTTGAAATCACTATCAGTAAGATGGCTGTAAACTTTGCCGGGATAATTCATCCGGCCACCATAGTTGCCGCGTATGTCGAGCACCAGGTTTTTTACTTTCACTTCGTTTACAACAGCAAAGCTGGAGTCGATGAACTTTTCCAACTGTGCATCCGTCATGCCAAATACATTCGGGTCGAAGCTGCGTAACGTTAATACCGCTGTTTGTCCATCTGTAAAAAGTAGAAATCCCGGAGGGGGCGTTTGGCCGATGTGTTGTCTTGTCCTGCTGTCTTCAATCGTTCGCCACTTTGCAGCAGGCACTTTTACATTACTTGTTTTGCCTTCAGGATATTCTTTTATCTGGAGGTCGAATTGTTGTGGTCTTCCGTAGGCTATGCTGTAGTAACTGCGGAATGAAGCTTCGATATCGCGCAACTTCTTTGTTTGTGTAGCTGCACCATCGGCTACGATATACTGCTTTAGCTTGTTGATGATGGTGGATGCCGGAACATTGTTGATCTTCAATACTTCGGTTACATGCTTAGCAGCAATTTCAGGTTTCTCCGAGTGGTTTACCCAGAGATACATTTTGCCATTTGCGATCTTGATATCGAAAGGAAAGTAGTATCCATTCTCTGCGAGGTAAGCTTCAGCTGCACGCGAAGGGTACACAACAAAATGCAGGTCTTGCAGAAAAACGATCGCAGGTAATACGATATCTTTTCTAAAAGCTTCTTCGGTCATCGGCTGGTTGATATGCGCCGATTGCGCTACAAACATCGAGTCAACCTGCTTCTTTGTTTTATAACGATAAAGTGCAGGGTCTAGTTCTGTCAGTGTTTCATGCAGCACATGCAGGTCTTCTTTCAATTGCTCCGCAGTGAATTGCATTCCGGGAGTGTAGTCCGAACGTTCCTGGGCAATCGCATTGCTAGTGAAGGATAGAGCCAGTAAACAGCCTAAGATGCGTAAAGTCGAAAATCGCATGGTTGTGGTATGATACCACAAAATACAATTATTCTTTTACCAGCCTTTGGGTGAAGCTTATTCGGCTTGTACCTCAGTCTGTTCTTCTGATTGCTTCTTCTTTTTATTGCCAAGCGTAAAGCAGAAATTGATTGTGGCAGGCAGTGTGGCAAAAACTGCGTTGTGATCCATACGTGCCGGCGGGTTGAACATCCTGATGTAATAGACCCGCGGCGATACTTCAACGCCTATCGCGATGTTTTTCTCGAGGTAGTAAAAATACCTTGTTGCTCCGCCCACCATCAGTCCAATGCTGCCGTTCGATGAAAAGCCGAACACGGGCCCGGCAGATCCGTAATAGCTAAGGCTGGAGCCGCCTTTTCTTATTTCCCTGCCCAAGTTAGCGGTCAGGGCAATGGCTGGATGGCCGTAGTTGTGGCGAATGCGGTAGACGTACGTCCGTTTAAACTCTGTTACTTTGGCCGTATCCATGGTTGATACTTCAGTTAGGTCGATGCTTACGCCTTTTAAAACGCTAGTCTTCGATGTCGTCATAAACCTGAATCGCGATGAATATCCACGGGATACGGGATCATCGACCTGTTGGGTAAATCCATACGTCACCGCGGGCCCCACGCCGAAGCTAAATGACCGCTCCTGTGCTGCGGCAATCTTGATCGTACATAGAAAAGCGGTAAGCAGCGGCAAGTGTCGGATCATCGGTAGTTGCGTTAGTATAAATATAAACAGAAAAAAGCCCCGCGTTATTGCGGGGCTTTTCAGAAATATTAGGAATGCCAATTACGCTACCAGTGTATCCAGTACCTGGTTCATGTTGCGTACTGCTTCAGCCGATTTGTTGAACAGTTCTTGCTCTTCAGCATTCAGTTTGTAATCGATAATTTTTTCCCAACCGTTGCGACCTACTACTACAGGTACGCCCAGGCAGATATCGTTTTGACCGTACTC
Source organism: Polluticoccus soli (assembly GCF_029269745.1). Lineage (NCBI taxonomy): Bacteria > Pseudomonadati > Bacteroidota > Chitinophagia > Chitinophagales > Chitinophagaceae > Polluticoccus > Polluticoccus soli. The sequence continues at coordinate 2,233,067 of NZ_JARJHT010000001.1, forward strand.
ACCTTCCAGCGATACGCAGCAAGGGAATACTTTCTTTTCGTTGCGGATGATGCTTTCAACCAGTGCAGCTCCTGCAGCACCTGGTGCATACCATGCAGATGTACCCAGCAGTTTGGTCAGGGTAGCACCGCCCACCATTGTGTCGGCAGAAATTTGTTTCAGTTGTTCTGCGCTCAGGAAGTTGCTAACCGGAGTACCGTTCAGCGTAGCCAGGCGAGTAAGAGGTATCATGGTAGTATCACCGTGACCACCGATCACAACACCGTGCAGGTCGTTTGGAGAGCAATCCAGTGCAGCTTGCAGGTAGCATTTGAAACGTGCGCTGTCCAGGATACCGCCCATACCAATGATACGGTTCTTAGGAAGGCCTGTAGCTTTCAGCGTCAGGTAAGTCATAGTATCCATTGGGTTGCTGATCACCACGATGATAGCATTAGGTGAATACTCGAGCAGGCTTTTCGCAACACCTTCAACGATCTTAGCGTTAGTGCCGATCAGTTCTTCGCGGGTCATACCTGGTTTGCGGGGAATACCAGAAGTGATAACGCAAACGTCAGAGTTAGCAGTTTTGCTATAGTCGTTCGTGCTGCCTATAACACGTGTGTCAAAGCCCAGCAACGATGCTGTTTGCATAATGTCGAGAGCTTTACCTTCAGCAAAACCTTCTTTAATGTCAACGAGCACCAGCTCTTCTACCAATTCTTTGCGGGCAATGTTGTCAGCGCAAGTTGCGCCTACTGCGCCTGCACCCACTACGGTTACTTTCATTTTATTGTATAGTTTTTGTCTGTTAGAGAATGGCTGCAAATATAGGGCAATACAGCTATTTATCCCATTGGGACGCCATTTTGGAATGCCTGAATTTTGGGATTTAATGCGGCTTACTCCTGCGATGCCGTATAGATGAGGTCGACGGCGTAGGTGCCTTCGGGGATGCTTTGGCCCGGTTTGGTCTTGTATTTCACCGAATAGTTCTGGTTGCCACCCGTACCGCCGCCAATGATCACGTTCTGGCTTTCGGTAGAAAGTGGGAAATACTGGTTGTTGCCGCCGGTGCCCGGTGCTATGGTGCCACCTCTGCCATTGTCGCTTACCGACATGCTCAGGGTGCTGTCTATCGGCATTTCCGGGGCGGGGTATTGTGCCCCGCTATAATTGAACATGCCCGACTTGGCATGCACGTTCACATTAAAAGATTTGTTGGTGCGTACCCTGATCTCTTGTTTCGGCGATTCTATACCATGTATATAGTCGCCCGGGTTTTTGAATTGCATGGATATCGGTCCGTCGAAACCAGAATTGTTGCCGCCAAATGATACTTCAATCACATTCGACAGGCTCATCATCAGCATCTGAGAAGAGCCTACGTTCTGCGCATAAGAGGCCATGCAACAGCCAAAAGTTGATATGAAAAGGATGGCGAACTTTTTCATGTGGGCAGAGGTACTGTTATCTGCACTGCAAATATGCAAACATTTTGCCGTAGCCTCCAACCACCCATGAGGTTTTAACGGCTGGTTTGTAACCAGTTAACGAGCAATTAATAAAACCGTTAGGGTTTTATGCTCCCGTCAATGCTGTCGTCCATGGTTTTGCCCACCGCAGCCGATACCATCATTTTAAAATATGCCACCATGCCGCCATGTTTGGTATCCCAATAATATCCTTGTTCGGGCCTGACCCTGATGACGCTGATATTGGGATCATCTTTACCTTCTGTAAACCAGGCTTTAGCGTGCGGCTTCCACAGTTCTTCAATTTTCTGACGGTCGTAGAGCACGTCTGCATGGCCAAAAACGGTCATGTATTCTGAGTTGTTCCTGTCGGCATACGGCAGCTGAACTTTGTCATCCTGTTTGATCTCGCGGTCCTTGTCGCTGTCTTTCCCACTGAAGAACCAAAAATTCCCCTCGTCATCCACACCCTGCGTACTCATGGGCCGCACTTCGAACGGTGTTTGAGCCAATTGTGTGCAAAACATGCATATGTCTACATCTTTGGCCATTTTCTTCATTTTTTCAATGGCTTCTTTCTGCTCCAGGTTTTTGGTATTGCCCATCAGGTTTGTTTTGGCCAACTAACTACAAAACCCTGCCATATATGTGCTTTTCAGGCTGTTCAAAACTATTTTTTACCTTCGCGCCATGAATCCCAACAAGCGCGTTTACGATAACATACTGCAAACCATTGGTAATACCCCGCTGATCAAGCTGCATAAGGTGACATCTGACCTGCCTTGCACGGTGTACGCCAAAGTGGAGAGCTTCAATCCGGGCAACTCTATCAAAGACCGTATGGCTCTGAAGATGCTGGAAGTGGCTGAAAAAGAAGGTAAGATCAAACCGGGCGGTACTATAATAGAAGGTACTTCTGGTAATACCGGTATGGGACTGGCGCTGGCCGCCATCGTGAAAGGCTACAAGTGCATATTCGCTACTACCGATAAACAATCGAAAGAAAAAGCGGATATCCTGAAAGCCCTGGGTGCTGAGGTGATCGTTTGCCCAACAAACGTAGAGCCTGAAGATCCGCGTTCTTATTATTCTGTATCAAAACGCCTATCTACAGAGATACCTAACAGCTGGTATGTGAACCAGTACGACAACCTGGCTAACCGCCAGGCGCACTACGAACAAACTGGTCCGGAGATTTGGGAACAAACCGAAGGTAAAATCACGCACCTGGTAGTAGCCGCAGGTACCGGTGGTACTATCGTAGGTACGGGTATGTACCTGAAAGAAAAGAATCCGAATGTCAAAGTTTGGGCGATAGACACCTACGGTTCGCTGTTGAAAAAATGGTTTGAAACTGGCGAGCTGGACATGGGCGAGGTATATCCGTATATATCTGAAGGTTTTGGTGAAGACTTCCTTCCGCAGAACTATATCAAAGAAGCCATCGACAAATTTGAAAAAGTGACCGATAAAGACGGTGCGGTAATGGCTCGTAAGATCGCTAAAGAAGAAGGCATCTTCGCTGGTTATTCTGCCGGTTCGGTAATAGCTGGTTTGAAACAACTGAAAGCTGAATTGAAACCTACAGACGTTGTTGTAGTGATCTTCCACGACCACGGTAGCCGTTATGTAGGTAAAGTATATAACGACGAGTGGATGCTGGATCGTGGTTTCCTGGATGTTGATACAGTAAAAGACCTGATAGGTGGCCTGGGCCGCCGCAGGCTGGTAACGATAGATGAAGATGCAAAGGTGAGCGATGCACTGGAGCTGATGAAGAAATATGATATCGAGCAGATACCGGTAACGAAAGGCGGCGACGTAACAGGCGCTATCACACAAGCAGGCTTGTTCAAAAAACTGATCGAGAATGCCGACGTGAAGGACTTCCTGATAGCCGATGTGAAAGAGCCGGCGCTACCTGAAGTGAGCATGGACACACCGCTGGAAAGGCTGACGCACTACATCACTAAAGAGAATGGCGCCATCCTGACCAAAGACGAAAGCGGTCAGCATCATATCCTTACCAAGTACGATATTCTGAACGCGTTTAGCAAAGGGTAATCAATGAGCTTCATTCAACGTTTTATAAAAAAGCCACCGGTACTATTCCCACTGGTGGCTTTATTTCATATCGGGCTGCTGCTGTACAGCATTTATGATTACAGCAGCGAGCCATTAAGCTCGCCCATCTGGCTGCAACCGATATGGCTGCTAGCTTATGCTGTCAGCTGGCTGTTCATCTGCGATATGAGGAAGTGGGCAGCTTATGCCTACCTGGGTCTTACTGCGCTTAATCTCATTCTACACTTTGCATTAAAATCGCCTACCGACCTGGCTTACTTTACAGATGCCTTGTTCCCTGTAGATATCCTCTTCTCATTTTTTGTACTGTTCTATTTCAGGTATTTCGAATGAGGCGCACAATAATAGATATGATGGGCAGGGAGGTGGAGTATTCATATCCACCCAAACGCATTGTGTCTGTGGTTCCCTCGCAAACAGAATTGCTGTATGATCTCGGTCTTGACGAAGAAGTAGTAGGCATCACCAAATTCTGTGTGCATCCTGAGGCGTGGTTTCGCAGCAAAACAAGAATAGGCGGAACCAAGCAGTTGTACATCGATAAGATCCGCGACTTAAAGCCTGATCTCATCATCGCTAATAAAGAAGAAAATACGCAGGATCAGATAGAAGAACTTGCCAAAGAGTTTCCAGTCTGGCTGAGCGACATACAGAATATACCGCAGGCACTGCAAATGATACAGGTAGTTGGTCAGCTGGCTGGGAAAGAGCATAAGGCTGCCGGGATCGTTGATCATGTAGTTGGCGGCTTTAATGCGCTGAAACGTGCCACCGCTCCTAAACGCGTAGCGTATTTCATCTGGTACAAACCCTGGATGAGTGTAGGTAAAGACACATTCATCAGCAACATGATACACACCATTGGTTGGCAGAATGTGTTTGCCGATAGATCTCGCTATCCCGAGATCACGCTTGAGGAGCTGAAAGAATACAACCCTGAACTCGTATTGCTTTCTTCAGAGCCTTTTCCTTTCAAAGAAAAACACATTGACGAGATCAAAGCTATTCTCCCCAATGCTGATGTGAAACTCGTAGACGGCGAAATGTTCAGCTGGTATGGGAGTAGGATGTTGAAGGCAGTAGGGTATATGCAGGCAATATCCAACAGCTAACCATGTTCTAACCAGTGATGGTGCGTTAATTCGCTACTGCATTCAGATCAGCAATTGTGATGCTGTTTCGGTTGATGCCAATTGCTTTGTTTCCGGCGATTATTGCATTGTCAAGATTGAGTATCGCTGAATTTTTTCCGTCTTTTAATATGACCAGCGCTTTGTCGCTTAGCATCAGTGTTTTGCCCTTGTGCTGCACAGTTTGCCATACAGGTAGCATAAAACGTTCGGCTGTAGTAGCTCCATTGTCAAAACTGTAAATGAAGTTTCCTTTGTCTTTAACAAAGAATTTTCCTGGATAGGCTTCTGCGAGCAATTTATAAGTGCCACCTTTTTGTTCTACGTAGGTTGTACGCGGATCAATAAATGTGGCTATCGGTGATAGTCCTGTTTTCTTTAGATTTTTAGTGAAAATACGCTCTCCGGTTGTCGTGTTTATTGCAACGATATATTGGTCATTGTAATTCGCAAAAAATGTTTGACCAATAAGTTGCCAGGACGCGATCACACCCTTTGTTCCAAGGCTATCCATGTATATCGGCTTCCCCGTATGCTTGTCGTAACATGCGAAAAAGGGATGTCCGCATAGCATGAATGTATTTTGTCCTGTGGGTACGTAGCCCTGGTTTATGAGAAAAATATCATCTCCATTAGCAGAAAGGATCGAGGAGCTCGTTTTCGCGCCATTGAGAGGAGTTTCGAACTTCTTAATACCCGTGTTGATATCTACAGCTACCAGGTTTTCCAGCGAAGCAAAATAAGCTAGGTTCCCGTCTACAAGGATGTTTGAGTTGGCATTGCTGATCGCGGTTCCATTACCGAGCTGACCGGTTGCATGAGCCGCGGCAACTCCACCGATCGCACCCAATGCCAGTGTGGAAACGAATACGAGGCTGGAATTGGCAACTTCAAATCTTTGACCCTTGTGATAGTCCCAGCCGGTTTTTGAGGGATAGCCCCAGCTTTTGCCTGTCTTTGTATTTACTCCGAACAGCCCGTCGGCTGCAATGACATAGGTATTGTTATCTATGTGCTTTGCCTCGTTTACGCCATAACGGTGTTGTGTCCCGGCATTAGCTATCCTTTGTCCATTTTCCGGGTTGAACACATTCCCCGTTTGATCGATAACAGTGTTGAAATGTGGATCGATGCCTGCCAGCTGCCCTTTTTTCGAAAAAGTGGTCATACCATTTGCCTTGCTCAGGTAATCAGTGCGTCGCCCGTCATATCGGGTAATTCCTTGTTGAGCCATTTTAACACCGTAGGTACGGGTATCGGGCTTGATGGACCAGGTCAGCTTTTGGTTCTTAAGGTCAACAAATGTCAGTTCCTCTTTGTCGCCGGTTCGTGGTGGAGTTGAAACAATAACCAGTTGCTGCTTAAGCGTGTCGATGTCAAAATAAGTGATGGGATTGGGGAGAGTAAGCTGCTGCCCATAGATAGGCTGGCCATCTGTTCCTATTATAATCTCTTTGAATTGCGCGAAAGTCGGGTGAGCAAGCAGGCTTAGCACTGCTATAGTCAGTTTCTTCATAGTGTACTGCAAAAATTATCTATTAATGGGGAAGGATTGATAGTGATTTTGATTTAATTAATTTTTTGTTGTATATTTGTTATCGGCACGTTGGCAATGCAAAATAGCTTGTGCGAGGCGGTTGCAAAATAATAAACCTACAAGTTCAGTAGCAAATTGTAACATTGTATTTCGTTGAAACAGGCGCTGTAGGCTAAGTAGTTTAAAAATGACAATTCGTTCAGACTGAAAAGCAGGCTGGGAGAGTTACCCACTATGAACAGGATACTTACTAAAAGAGATTTCCGTTTTTTGCTGCTGCTGCTGGTAGTGCACGGTTTTTTCTTTGTCATAGCCCTCAATTATAAGAGGATCTATACCGGAGATTCGTTCGAGTATGTGTACGCAGCGCTGAACATAAAAAACCATGGTTGGTTCTATGCCGGTAACCCGGCTCTGCCTGTCGAAGCGGAATACCTGACTATCCGCCCGCCCGTTTACCCGTTGTTCCTCGCTTTTGTCTATTTGTTTACGGTCAACAATTGGGTAGTGATCATTCTGCAGAACCTGCTTTCGATCTTTAATATCTTTTACCTGCGCGATACACTGCGTAAGCTTGGCTATACCCGGCACATGGACTACCTACTGGTAGCCTTTATCATTTTGTATCCCGCGCAGTTTGTGCATACCAACACAATTGTTCCTGACCTGTTTTTACAAACCTGCGTACTGGTATATTTCCGACACTTCACCTGGCTATGGAAAACAAAACGGTGGCGCAATGCATTCTGGATGAGCGCGGCATTGATAGTAGGCCTGTTTACTAAGCCGGTATTATACCCGTTTGCGCTGGTGCATTGCGTATTGTTGTTGTATATAGCGGCCCGTTGGAACACTGGTTACTTCAGGGCTTTGTTAGCTGCAGCTATTCCGCTGTTGTTGGTGTTTAGTTATATGAGTTGGAATTACACGCGCACAGGGAAAGTGCATTTTTCCAGCAACCAGTCATTCAATGCCATCTATTATTACTATTTCTATTTCAGCGATACACAAGGAGCCGCCTATGCGCAGGATTTCCTGGACAGCGAGCGGGAAAAAATAGCAGCAATGCCCGATTTTACAGAACGGTACGACTATGCTAATAAACGAGGGGTAGAACTTCTTAAGGAGAATTTTGCACCCTATATGCTGTACCACCTGAAACACAGCGCAAGGTTGCTGGTTGATCCGGGAAAAGGAGAGTGGGATATGTTTACAGGCAGGCTGACATTGGGCAATCTTTATAAAGGCAGCAAAGTAGGGTTCTATGCCACTTTTAAAAAAGGAGGCTTCCAGGCGCTGTGGCAATACATTGAAGAGAACCCTTCATTCTTCCTGGCAATAGTGGTTTTGCTGTTTAACTGCCTGAGGCTGGTTGGGCTGTTCATTTTTTTGTTGGACCGCGACCAATACCTGGCCATCCGGTTGATGGTTGTATTGCTTATAGGTTATTTTGCGATCACTACCGGGCCTATTGCCAACTCACGTTATTTCATGCCGATATCTTTGCTCACCATCGGGTGCGCTACGCTTGGCTATCAAAGCGTATTGCGGAAGCACCACAATAAAGCTATTATTGCATCAACCGTTGCCTGATCGTTGCAAAACAATACCACATACAAACCGGCGCTGTTGTCAGGCTTGCTCCTGTGCATAGGCCTGTTGGTTATTTACCCCTACTATCAATACTTCGTTGATCCCGATGCTACTGCATACCTCACCATCTCCAGGCGCTATGCTGCCGACGATTTCGCCCGGGCGGTGAACGGCTACTGGAGTCCGTGGAGTTGTTGGTTGACGGCGCTGGGCATTAAGACAGGGTTAGCTGCTTTTCCGGCTGCCATCATTGCTAATGCACTTGGGGCGCTGTGCTTTTTGTTCGTCAGCCATTCACTTTTCATACTGTTTGCCATAGAGCGCAGGCTGCAATGGGCGCTGAATAGTGCGCTTGCTGGTTTTTTACTCTACGCCACATTCAAACAAACCTTCGATGATCTTTGGGAATGTGTTTTCCTGTTGACCAGCCTTCGGGTTATGCTCAGTGCCGGTTATCTGCATAGGCCGCGCCTGTGGGTATTGAACGGCGTCATTGGCGTATTGGCTTATTTCGCCAAAGCGTATGCTTTCCCCTTCTTCATACTCAATACGGTTTGCTGTAGTTACTTCCTTAGCAGGCTTGAAGATGAAAAAGGCAATGGCTGGATAAAAGCATCTGTATTTCCTGTTGTAGTAATGATCGTTTGTAGTAGCTGGTGGATATATCTGCTGTATAATAAATACGGGATCATAACCACCTCTACCGCCGGCACCTTAAATACATCATGGTATCTTGTTGGGCATCCGCTTTGGGCCGACGGTATCAAGGCGCTGGTTCCACCCATCTATCATGACTCGCCTTATTATTGGGAAGACCCTTACCTGGTAAATGGTGACACTCCGCATTTCTGGAATGGCCTGAGATTATTTCTACTACAGATCGTAAAGGCGGGCTTCAACCTGCTGAAAATGGTAAAGAGCATGGGTGAGATATCGGCTTTTATGCTGGCAACCTGGATCCTGGCTTGGGGAGTCCTTTTTGCGTCGCGCTTACGCATGGTGTTTGACCGGAAACTTCGCGTACTTACACTGTCGTTCCTGCTATTCCCACTGGGCTTTGTGCTCATCAATTTCGAGGCAAGGTACATCTGGTATATGCTGCCGCTGAGTATGGTGCTGGGCGCGCTGGCTATACAACGGTTCCGTGAAAATATGGGTGGCTACGCGAAGATCGTGGCTGCGGTATTTGCGCTAAGCTATCTTGTATGGCCCATTTGGGACATGAAGGGGATGGCCAACGAGGGTAGGACAGAGCATCAAACAGCAAAGAAGCTAAAGGCTTTAAATGTAAACGGGAGTTTTACCGCCAATGTTGTTTATGGTCCGCAAATGCCGGCGGTAGCCAGGCTGGCCTATTTTTCTGGCTGTCGTTATTATAATATGCCTCATTCGGACGTCCCCAAACAGCAACTGTTGCAGGAAATGCGCCGCTACCGGGTGAAATACTATTTCCACTACCAGCCGAATATTGACGGCAACGATTTCCAATTCAGAGACGAGGCCGGGGTGCCGTTTCCCGAGGTGTCGCAGGGTAGGTTGTCAGGTCTTAAGGTGTTCCTGGTGAACCCTTAAACAATTATTGATAATCGCATATACGACCTTTTCCTTTTATTGCTACCTTTGCGGCACTTTTAATAAAATACCACCTTTATATGGCATCGAAAAAAATTCAAGATCTGTTGGGCGACCAGGCCGGATTCTATCTTGATCATACCTGCAAAACGATTGACAAATCTCAGCTGCATACTCCATCGGCTGACAGCGTAGATAACGTATGGATCCCTTCAAACAGGAACATCCAGACTATCCGCAGCATCCAGGCCCTGAACAATCACGGTCGTCTTGCCGGTACCGGTTTCGTGTCTATCCTGCCAGTTGACCAGGGTATCGAGCACAGCGCCGGTGCGTCTTTCGCTCCAAATCCTATCTATTTCGATCCTGAAAATATCGTGAAACTGGCCATGGAAGGTGGTTGCAACGCAGTTGCTTCTACTTATGGCGTACTGGGTGCAGTTGCCCGCAAATATGCGCACAAGATACCTTTCATCGTAAAGGTGAACCATAACGAATTCATTTCTTACCCTAACCGTTTCGACCAGATCATGTTCGGCACCATCCGCGATGCATGGAACATGGGTGCTACGGCTATCGGCGCTACTATCTACTTCGGTTCTGATGAAAGCGCCCGCCAGATCGTTGAGATCGGTAAAGCTTTTGAATATGCGCACGAACTGGGTATGGCAACTGTACTATGGTGCTACCTGCGTAACCCAGGTTTCAAGAAAGACGGTGTTGATTATCATACCGCTGCTGATCTTACTGCTCAAGCTAACCACCTGGGTGTGACCCTGCAGGCTGATATCATCAAACAAAAGCTTCCTACCAACAACGGTGGCTACACTGCCCTGAACTTTGGTAAGACGCACAAGAAAGTATACGAAGAACTGACTACTGATCACCCGATCGATCTGTGCCGCTACCAGGTAGCTAACTGCTACATGGGTCGTGTAGGTCTCATCAACTCAGGTGGTGAATCTAAAGGTGCTTCTGATATGGCTGAAGCTGTAATGACCGCGGTGGTAAACAAACGTGCAGGTGGTATGGGTCTGATCAGCGGACGTAAAGCATTCCAAAAGCCAATGAAAGATGGTGTGGAACTGCTGAACACTATCCAGGACGTTTACCTTGATAAAGACATCACGCTGGCGTAAGTTCACGCTGAGCTAATCAATATTAAAAAGGCTGCCTTCAGGCGGCCTTTTTTTATTCTTTTTTAATTACCTATTAAGTTTTATTTAATCGGTTTTTCAAGGTGTCGCCTGTTGTATAGGATAAATTTAGTATTGGTGCGATGAAGCACTTCTTCTTGACCATTATTAAATACATACAGTCTATGCGAAACCTTTATCTTTTCCTCCTGGCAGCGCTTTCATGTTCCCTTAATACAATAGCGCAAACTACCATCAACACTACCGTAGGAAGCAGCGGTTATACCGGAACCAATAGCTCTGGTACCAACAGTTTCGTCACGTTTGTGGTTGAAAATAACAGCGGTGGCGGAATCATTCTTACTGCAGTGGGCAACTGGACCACCACGTCGCACAATAACACTACGTCAACGCTATGGTATAGTTCAACTTCGCTTAGCGGTTCTCCCGGTACATTAGGAACGCCCACGTGGACTCAAGTTGCTTCTAATGTAGTTTCGGGCATAACTTCAACGGGCGTCAATCCTGTGATCACAGGTATGAGTTTCCTGATCCCGAATAACGCAGTGTACCGCTTTGCGCTGAATACTACCGGTACAAACTATTACAGCGGGTCGGGAAGTAGCTGTCCTTCACCTACCTCGTTCACTTCAAACAGTGTTGCGTTAAGAGTGTGCAATGAGCAGATCAGCGGCATGAACATAGGCTATGGGGGAAGTAACAGTCCACGTGCTTTTACCGGTTCGATCACATTTATGCCAGCGTGTACTTCCGTTGCCAGTGTGACAGCATCAAATGTGACAGCAACTGCGGCAACACTAAGCTGGCCTACAGTGAGCGGTTCGCAAGGGTATGAATACGCACTTACGACTTCAGCAACTCCGCCAACAGCAGGTACGTCAACCACAGGAACTAATTATAATGCATCTGGTCTTACGCAGTCCACAACTTATTATATGCACGTGCGCAATTCGTGCAGCTCTACATCCTTTTCCGGTTGGACAACGACGTCATTTACAACCCTTACTTCCTGCTTTCCGGTTACTGCTGTTAGTGTAAGCAATCTTACAGCCAGCGCGGGTGTGCTCAGTTGGTCACCTGGTGCGAGCACTACAGGTTATGAGTGGGTGATCAACCAGGCTTCGGGTAACCCGGCAGGCAACGGAGCAGCCACCGCAACTACCAGTACATCTTTCTCAGGTCTTACAAGTGGAGCTACTTACTGGGCGCACGTGCGCAATGTTTGTGGCGGCGGGGATAAATCATCGTGGAATCATTTTCAATTCACTATGCCTGTTTGTAATAAGCCAACCAACATGCTGATCAGCAATGTAAGTGACAGTTCTGCTGACCTACTTTGGAGTCAAATGCCGAGTGCCAACGGTTACGATTATGCCGTTAACTTCAGTATTCTGCCACCTACAATTGGTATTCAAACCACAACCAATATTGCTGCTCATCTCGATGACCTTGTGCCTAACTCAAAGTATTATGTACATGTCCGTTCCAAATGTTTTGCGTCTGATGCATCTGACTGGCGACTAGATTCATTCATTACGAAGATGGTATGTTATGCACCTATTGTGCAGGTAAATAATTTAGGTACTAATGTTCCTTACGCTTTCTGGGATGCTGTACCTACCGCAGTCGCTTATGAATATGCGCTGAAGAATACTTCGCAGGAACCTGCTTTTGGTACTACAGTGTATACTACTTATACCGAGTTAGAGCTGCCTGCAGATGGTAAGGACTATTACCTGCACGTGCGATCAAAATGTAATAGCATGTTCACATTCTCGCCCTGGTCAACGGTTGCACTGCGCACGGGGATGACGAGTATATCTGCCGTGGGAAAACAGCATGCCGAGATATATCCCAATCCTGTCAGCGATTGGCTATTCATTAAGAATGCGCAACCTGGAACTGTTTACGCAGTAATAGATATGGCTGGACGCGTATTGATAGATGGCGTGATCACGCAGAATGTTCAGCAAATTGATGCAAGTCGTTTATCATCAGGAGTGTACTTGCTCAAATTGAACGATGAAGGATCAACACAATCCCGATTCGTAAAGCAGTAAGTGGTTTTTAGTAGTTGCTATGTCGGACATTAAAACAATAATGTCCGACATATTTTTTTAATGTCATTTTAATTTTTATTTAATGTTTTGGCTGAAAATGTTATTAATTTCAGTAATAACATAAAAACGGCCTTAAAATGAGAAAGTTCTACCTTGCTATTTCGACTTTTATACTGGTCCTTTTAACCACATCAGCTCTTTTTGCCCAGGTACCGGAGCTAATGTATTTCCAGTTCAACACTGCTTCTGGCTCGTCTGTTAACAACGATGCCCAGACAGGTACCAAGGTCAGTACCACCGGCACGCTCACAGCTTTGACACTTACAACCGGAGGGCAATTTAATAGTGCCCTGTCTGGCAACGGCGGTGTGTCCAGCTCAAATAATTTCAATTCAGGCGCAAGTTTGAATTTATCCGGACCGTGGACAATATCCATGTGGTTTAGTGGGGTTACTAACGCCCTCAGTTCCAACTACATGTTTGGCGACGCTGGTGGTGTTACATTCCGCGCGCTTACTGGTTCGGGCGTGGTAGCAGGTGCCGGTAATCTCGAGATCCGTGCCACGGGAATGACAGATGTATTTTTATACAACGTTTTTGACGCAATCGGTACACCGGTTGTTTGTACCTATGTGTACGATCCAACGATCCCGGCCATAAAAGGTTATATCAATGGTGTATTGTCAACAACCGTCTCGCAACCGAATAATCTTGTACTAACCGGCGGTAGCGGCTTCCTCATTGGCGGCTACGGCAGCAATAATTGCCTTCCTTCCGGTGCAAAGCTGGATGAGTTCAGGATGTATAACCGCGCACTGAGCGCAACAGAAATATCAAACACCTGGAATATTGATCTGCTCGCGTCAACCTGTTCAGCACCAACCGGCCTTGCAGCAGGCAGCGTTAGCAACAATAGCGCATCGTTGACATGGAATTCTGTGGCGGGTTCAATAGGATACGAATATGTGCTCGATCAAACATTGGCCAACCCTTCTGGCTCAGGAACGTTGGTCTCTACCACCAATTATAACGCTTCTGGTCTGAATCCTAATACTACGTACTATATCCACGTGCGAAACAAGTGTAGTGCATCTTCGTTTTCAAGCTGGGTTACCACCTCGTTCACTACTCAGAATTTTGTGTCGTGTTCAGCCCCTGCTGTAGCGAGTGTTGTGCCAACCTCCACCAGTACTGCAATATTGAGTTGGTCGCCCGTACCAGGAACGACAGGCTATGAGTATGTGATCAACCAAAATTCTGGCAATCCTGCAGGTAATGGTACCCCGCTTGCAACTACCAGTACAACCCTCGCTGGTCTTACAAGCGGTGCAAGCTATTACGTTCACGTAAGAAATGTTTGTTCACCGGTCGATAAATCTGTATGGCTGCATCAACAATTCACCATGCCAGTATGTAACACTCCTACAAATGTTTTGATCAGCAATATCACTGATAGTACAACGGACTTGTTGTGGAGCCAGATGCCTAATGCTTCGGGTTACGACTATGCAGCAGACTTTAGTAAACTTCCACCAACAACGTATAAAAATTCAAACGGCTTTGCTGCGCACCTGTCTGGGTTAGTGCCTAACTCAAAATATTACTTGCACGTGCGGTCGCGGTGTTTTGCTGCAGATACTTCAGCCTGGCGACTTGATTCATTTGTGACGCTGATGGTTTGCTATGCACCGATAGTGCAGGTAAATGGCCTCGGCACAAACACACCATATTCCTTCTGGGATCCAATACCAACTGCAGTAGGTTATGAGTATACGCTAACAAATACAACAGCCGATCCGGCTTTTGGTAATCCCATCTACACTCCGTTTACGGGTTTGACCTTACCGGACGATGGCAAAGACTATTATTTGCATGTAAGAACGAAATGTAACAGCATGTTTACGTTCTCGCAATGGTCTACAGTTGCTTTGCGCACGGGTATGACCGATATACCTGTCGTTACCAGCAGCGGTGTAGAAGTATATCCGAACCCTGTTAACGAGGTGCTTTACGTTAAAAAAGCACTAGCAGGTACGAAGTATAGCATAGTTGATATGGCGGGACGCGTGCTGGTGAGCGATGTGATCAGGCAGGACAACCAGCAAATAAATGCGAGCCATTTACCAGCGGGCATCTACTTGTTCAGGTTGAATGATGAAACATTGACCCAGGTGAAGTTTGTGAAGCTATAAGCTGTAACCTAATCAGTTAACGTCAAAATAAACCAGGTTAAAATGAAAAGATTTCACCTATTGACCGCTTTGCTTTTGTTGTTGTGCATGTCCAAAGCGGGTGCACAACAATACACTTATTCGATAACCACTTCAGTTGGAAATTCTATCCCGCTAGGTGGTACAACCAACATCCGCCAGAACATTTACTATCCATCGGATTTTCCAACTGCTCCGGTCGGTACGATAACCAAGGTGTATTTCCAGCCAAGTTCAGGAACCAGCTTCAGTTTTACAACGCTGGTCATTAAAATGGGTTATACCAGCCTGAGCACTTTTACTGCCGGGCCTTTTGCTACGGGATTAACCACGGTGTATTCAAATACTGCCAGTTTTACCACCAATAGCGGAGGATGGATAGAGATACCTTTGCAGACGCCGTTTTTTTATACTGCCAGTCAAAATTTCATTGTGGAAGCATCGCAGCAGGGTTATACTACCAGTATGTCTGCTATTTGCGATAACTCAACAGCTGCAACAGACAGAACACTTTACGGCACTACCTCATCTTCAACCGGCAGCCTGCAGGCACGTGTGATGCGTCTTGGTTTTGATCTTACTCCTGGCACTCCATGCAGTGCGCCTACGGGCCTTGCTTCCGGCAGTGTAACCAACAATTCAGCAGCGCTGAACTGGTCGGCTGTGTCCGGTTCAATAGGATATGAATATGTTGTTGATCAGACATCCGCAAACCCATCGGGTTCGGGCACGTTGACAACGTCAACTAGTTTTAACGCTACTTCGCTGACACCGAATACAACCTATTACGTGCATGTGAGAAACAAATGCAGTTCCAGCTCTTTTTCATCCTGGGTTACAATCTCGTTCACTACTCAGAATTTTGTGTCCTGTTATGCACCGTCAGTTGTTAGTGTGGTGCCAACCTCTACCAGCACGGGCATATTAAGTTGGTCGCCTGTTCCCTTAACACAGGGGTATGAGTATGTGATCGATCAAAATTCTGGAAGTCCATCAGGTAATGGTACATCTACAACTACAACCAGCATATCACTTAGTGGTCTCACTGGTGGCGCCAGCTATTACGTGCACGTCCGGAATGTTTGCGCCGTGGCAGATAAATCAGTATGGTTAAATCAGCAGTTCACTATGCCGGTTTGCAGTACCCCTGCCAATGTGTTGATCAGTAATATTACCGATAGCACGACCGACCTGTTGTGGAGCCAGATGCCTAACGCGTCCGGATACGACTATGCAGTTGACTTCAGCAAACTTTCACCAACGACGTATAAAAATACATCGGGCTTTGCTGCACACCTTTCAGGCTTAGTGCCTAACTCTAAGTATTATCTGCATGTGCGGGCGCGGTGTTTTGCTGCGGATACTTCTGCATGGCGTCTCGATTCATTTGTTACGCTGATGGTATGTTATGCACCAATAGTGCAGGTAAATGGCCTTGGCACAAACACGCCTTATGCCTTCTGGGATCCTATACCGACAGCAGTGGGGTATGAATATACACTGACAAACTCAACCGTAGATCCAGCTTTCGGCAGTCCACTTTATACGCCGTATACCGGACTCACTCTGCCAGACGATGGTAAAGATTATTATCTGCATGTAAGGACAAAATGTAACAGCATGTTTACCTTCTCTCAATGGTCAACCGTCACATTGAGAACCGGAATGACCAATGTATCAATTCAGCAACAAGGCGACGCGCTACAGATATATCCTAACCCTACACGGGATAAGCTTTATCTCAAAGGCGATATTGCAAACTCTATGATTACTGTTACCGACGTAACTGGTGCTGTTGTTCTAAAATATCTGGCAGCTGGTAACGCCATTCAGGAAATAAATACTTCTGAATTGCCAGCGGGTATTTACCTGCTAAAGATATCAGATGGTGAACAGTTACAATCAGTTAAGTTCACCAAAGAGTAGAAAATGAAAATGCCAATTATACAAGAAAGCCATACAACAGTATGGCTTTCTCATTACCGGTCGTTGTTCTCTTGTTAATGATTTTAGAGTTAAATTTTTTTAATCTAACTTTATACTTCCTATTAAACTTTTAACTGTAAACTTTATGCGTAAGCTCTTTTCTTATCTTAACCTTCTTGCGCTTTTGGTCTTTTCGTCACAGACCTTAAAAGCCCAAATGCCTTCTACAGCTGCAGGCTATGCATTCACAACGTACAATGCCGCATACAACCAATTGTCGGGAGGTACAACAATAGCTATTAGCTCTGATGACAAAACAGTTTCTGGTATCCCGATCGGTTTTACGTTCCCTTTTACAACGGGCAACTACACGACGGTAAGCGTTAGCTCTAATGGCTGGTTATCTTTCAACACCACAACCAGTTCGGGCCTGACCAACAGTGCTACCGATGCGAATACTTTTGGTCCAATGGTAGCGCCGTTGTGGGATGATCTCAGTGGTTCTCCCAGTGGTGTCGCTTCTTATCAAACAAGTGGTGCGGCGCCCAATCGTGTTTTTACTGTTGAATGGCGTAGCTGGCGCTGGAACTATGGTAGTGGCAACAACGTTATCGCCTTCCAGGTAAGGCTATTTGAAACAGGCCGTATCGAGATCACTTACAACCAGGGACCGGATGCTCCCAATAGTCCTTCGGCTACTATCGGTATTGCCAAGTCTGGTTCAGACTATCAGACTTTGAATGCGCCTACTGCATCACCTACGTCCTCTTCTTCAACGTTTACAACAACCATAAGCACGAAACCGCCAACCGGGCAGGTGTATATCTGGGACCGTCCATGCAATGCTCCCGGCAGCCTTTCTGCAGCGAATATTACCAACAGCGGTGCAAACATAAGCTGGGGTGCAATACCAGCTTCGCTGGGTTATGAATACATAATATCGACATCGGCTACACCACCGGCTTATACTGCATCTGGCGCAAATACTACTACTAGTGCAAATGTCAACCTTAGTGGCCTTGCCAGTGGTACAACTTACTACATCTACGTACGTAACAAGTGCAGCACCAATTTTTCTGCCTGGACGGCTTTGTCATTCAGTACGCTTGGATGCTTTAATCCCTCGATGTTGTTGATAAAGTATGTAAGCGATACATCGGCCAGTATGTTGTGGAGTCCTATGGTGTCTTCAGATTATTATCAATACGCATTGACCTTCGACAAAACGTTTCCACCTGCGGGCATTGTTAATACTACCAACATCAATCAAACCTTTAATGGACTAACTCCTAATTCAAAATACTATTTCTTCCTGCGTTCACGGTGCTTTGGTACTGATAGCTCGGGATGGAGAGTGGATTCTTTCGTGACGCTGATCAATTGTTATCCGCCTGTTGTAAAGGTGAACGCCCTGGGTACTAATGAACCGTATGCTTACTGGGATCCTGTACCAACGGCGTTTGCATACGAGTACGCGGTCACCACAAGCCAAACACCGCCTGCTTTTGGTAGCCCGCTGTATACCACCTTTGTGGGTCTGACCTTGCCAGCCGACGGTAATAATTATTACCTGCATGTACGCACTCAGTGCAATACGATGTCCACGCGTTCAGGATGGTCTACGACCACGTTGCGCGAGGGCATCACGAATGTTCCGGTTGTGTCTGGTAAAGAGATCAAAGTTTATCCAAACCCTGTGAAGGACGTGCTGTTTGTAGACGGCCTGGATCATGGACAGTATAGGATCATGGACGTTGCCGGCCGCGAAATTACTTCAGGTAATATCGAGCAACGTAAGGCGACAATTTCTACTGCTAGCCTGCCTGCCGGTGTATATATGCTGCAGGTTGAAGCTAATGGAGCACGTCACACGCAACGGTTCACAAAAGAGTAAGATGACCTTAGCGAATAGAAAGAGGCCGCATTTAGCGACCTCTTTTTTTATGGGTTAAAAATATGGGGTTATTGACAACTGCCGGTTTATAAATATTTCTGTTTTACCTGTTTTTAATTCAAATCCAACCTTTCATTGCGTTTTTCCTGTCTTTTTTGAATACGTGCAGTAATTTTGTGAAAAACTAAGCAGGTATAAGACGCGTTTCGATAGTGTTTTTAAAGGTTGTTTTAATCAACCTTTAATGCCATTTTAATCGGTCCTTAATCGGTATTTCTGTCTATGTAAAATAGTTTTAATGCGCGGTTTTTTACCCTACAACCTAGTTCTTTTTAAAATAGATAATTGTATGAAACACATTTACGTTTTGATGGCGATCATTCTTGGCTGGGCAACTTCAGGATGGTCGCAAACTATGATCCCTTTGCCCGTACACAGCTCTGTTTACTCTGGCTCGGTTCGTGGCTACTGGTTTGTAGCGCCTACCAATTTCACCATTGTCGGTCTTCGCGTATCTCCTGATGCTGGTTCAGGTGACCAGTACATTCATCTTATGAAGATCAATGACCCAACGCCTGTGGTGTACTCTGCCTCCTCAAGTAACTTTACTACGTTGGCTTATATTTCCGCAGCAACTAATGGCGTTATTCAGCCGGTCAATATCAATGTGACCAATGGTGATATCATCGGTGTTCTGGGCCACGTTGGTACAGGTACTGCTAATTCTTACAGTGCTTCTGCAACGCCGTTTGCCGCAACCATCGGTGCGTTCAACATTAGCCTGAATCGCTTGTTGTATCAAGGCAGCCTCACCGGTGGCCCTGCACCCAACTATTCTACCGAAGGCAATGGTACGCCTATCAGTCGCGTAGAGATCTATTACCAGATAGGTCCTCCATGCCCGGTGCCAACGGCATTGAATGCAAGCGCTATTACTTCAAAAACGGCTACTGTTAGCTGGACTGCTGTTGCAGGTTCGGTAGGTTACGAATACGCAGTAACAACATCGGCTACTCCTCCGATGACTGGTCTTACTACCACCACACTTACATCAGTAAACCTTACTGCACTTACTCCTTCAACTACTTATTACCTGCATGTGCGCAACAAATGCACTGGCAACGGTATATCGCAGTGGGTGACCTATAGTTTTATGACGCTGCCACCATGCCAGCCGCCTATTGGTTTTAAAGTAAGCAACCTTTCACCTACATCGGGAACTATTAACTGGAATGTCTGGGCTTCAGCTTTAAGCTATGATTACCTGATCGATCTGTCGCGCAATGATCCAACGTCAACTACAGGTATTACGAATACCTTGACCACAAGCGCTAATTCGGGTGTGCTTTTAGAAAACACCTGGTATTATGTACATATCCGCTCCAAATGTGCTGCAGGCGAAATATCTAACTGGTCGCTCGATTCGTTCCTGACGCCGATACCATGCCGCGCACCTATTGTTAAGATAGATCACATCAATACCGACGAAGCTGTAGCTTACTGGGATCCGGTACCTACTGCGCTGAACTATGAATACGCAGTAACTACTTCGCCAACGCCACCTATCCTGGGTACTAAATATTTATACACTACACTGCACACTGCTGCGCTGAATGACGGTAAGGATTATTATGTGCATGTACGCAGCCAGTGCAACAGCCTGGGTGTAGCAGGTACATCGGACTGGGGTACCGCATCATTTAAAACTTTCCCTGTGTCAGTTGGCACTGCCGGCAACAAAGATTTCAATGTTGCCTTGTCGCCAAACCCCGCACGCACGCAAGTGACTGTTACGGTAAATGGCAGCATGGGTAACAATAGCCTGGAGATAACAGATATATCGGGTAAGGTATTGATAGAGATGAAAAATGTTTCTAACGCTGTTGTAGTTAACACAAGCAGCCTTGCGCCGGGTGTTTATCTTCTTAAATACAAAGACAGTATTCATTCGCAAGTATCGCAACTTGTAAAAGAATAGCCTACACAACAATTTTGGTTTGAATTAAAGGTTGCTTTTTAAGCAACCTTTAATTTTTATTTAACCGGCCCTTAATCGTCCCGACTGTCTATATAGAATAGCTTTAAATACGCAGTGATAAATGCTGCGATCAAGCTCTTTCTAAAATAGTACAGTTATGAAACACGTTTGCTCTATCTTGCTGATGCTTGCCTGTTGGATAACAGGAAGCGCACAAACAACGATCAACACGACCATTGGCAGTACCGGCTACAGCGGTAACACGTCAACGTCTACCAACAGCTTTGTAACGTTCGTTGTTGAAAACAATAGCGGCGGGCCGATCTTGCTCACGGATGTCGGCAGCCAGTCGAGTACCAGCTTCAATGGTGTAACTGCTACGCTGTGGTATAGTTCTACTTCACTAAGCGGCACAGTCGGCACGCTTGCAAATCCAACATGGACACAAGTATCGTCCGCCACAATCAGTGGTATCACTTCTACCGGTGTCAATCCTTTCATTACAGGTATGACCTTCCTTATTCCCAACGGAGCAGTTTACCGTTTTGCATTAAACGTAAATACCGTGTCAATTCAATATAGCAGCGGTACGCCGACACCCAACAATTTTACAGCGAATGGAGTGAGCTTATATACCGGCAACTACCAGATTAGCTCACAGAATGTTGGCTATGTTCTGACCATCACACCCAGGTACTTTACTGGTTTCATTACGTTTGCGCCAGCAGGTCCGCCATGTCCGTCGCCTGGCAGTCTTGCGGCAACCAATATCACATCAACTACTGCTGATCTTAGCTGGAGTGCTGTTTCAGGCTCTGTGGGTTATGAGTACATAGTAGATCAGAACGCAACGGTTACTTCTCCTTTTACGGTAACGGCTACTACACTTACCAGTTTCAATAAAACAGGCTTGCTACCGTCCACCAACTATTACCTGCATGTGCGCAATAAATGTAGTGCCAACAATCCGTCGCCATGGGTAGACTATTCGTTCACTACACTACCGCCTTGTAAGCCACCTATCAAATTTCATGTAACCAATCTTGCGCCAAACGCTACGACTATTAATTGGGACCCGTGGCTCTCGGCGCTTACATACGATTATATCGTCGACAAGTCGCGCAATGATCCTACGTCCTCTACCGGTTTAAAGAATATTGCAACAACGCTTGATAATATAGGTGGGCTTTCGGAGAATACCTGGTACTATGTGCATATCCGTTCCAAATGTGCAGCCGGCGAGATATCCAATTGGTCACTCGATTCGTTTTTGACACCGATACCTTGCAGGGCGCCGGTTATTAAGATCGATCATATCAATACAGACGAAGCAGTGGCGCACTGGGAGGGAATTCCTACGGCGCACGATTATGAATATGCGATCACGACTTCGCCAGCGCCTCCTGCACTAGGTACTAAATATGGATATACTGCCGTGCACACATCTGCTCTGTACGACGGCAAGGATTATTACATACATGTGCGCAGTCAATGCAATAGCCTCGGCATAGAAGGTCTTTCTGATTGGGGTACTGCATCGTTCAAAACTTTTCCAGTGTCTGTAGGTAACACTACAACAGCAGATTTTGGTCTTACGTTACATCCCAACCCGGCGCAATCGCAGGTAACGTTGTCGCTTAGCGGCTCGCCAGGTGTCTCTGCAAAAGTTGAGATCACCGATTTGTCGGGCCGGGTAGCTAAAGAGCAGGCGGTTACTGCAACAAAGATGATCATCAATACTTCTGATCTGGCGCCGGGTGTGTACTTGGTAAAATATGCAGATGATACCCGCAACGCGGTGGCGAGAATGATAAAACGCTAAAACGCTAAAACAGAACTCCTTCTTTATCAATTCATTAAAGATCGCTTTTTAAGCGGTCTTTAATGTTTTTAATCCATTTTTAATGCAATCTGTACATTTTTAAATTAACTTTAAATTAATCCTGGAAATAATATTGCGGGAGGCCTTTTAAGTTTTTAAAAACCAGAATCAAGATGGAGAAAAAAATTCTACTCATTTGTTTCCACCTGCTCTTCCTATTAGCAGGTGTAGCCACCGCCCAACCGCCTCAATATTCAACCCCTCAAGGGTCTTCTAACAACATTTACCCTTTCGGGTCGACGACCAGTAATAACAAGGTGCAGTGGTTGTATCAGCCGAGCGACTTTACTATACAGCCGCCAACGGGTCAGATCACCAAAATATATTTTAAAACCTGGAGTGGGTCGTACTCGGCCACGTATAGCAACTTTACTATCCGTATTGGTATGACCAGCCTTACGGGTCTGCCCACAACCAATGTTTTTGTAACTGGACTTGCTACTGCTTACCAGGTAACATCGCATGTAGTGCCTACTACTGCAGCGTACACCTGGTTTAGCGTTACGCTGCAGAACCCGATTCCGTATACTACTGGTACCAATTTCATAGTAGAAATTGAGCACAATGGTATGAGTGGAACGATCACTGCCAACTGCCAGGGAACTATGTCTACCACCCGTCGTATATGGGGTAACTATGGTGCAACAACAGGTACCGGTAATGCCACATCTTCTTTCGGCGACCTCGGTCTTGATATCCAGACAGGTCCTCCTTGTCCCGGCCCAGGTAGTCTGAATGCAACTAACATTACATCTACCACTGCTCTGTTAAGCTGGGGTGCTGTATCTGGTTCAGTGGGCTATGATTATATCATCGATCAGAATGCTACCGTACCATATCCAAACACGCCTACCACTGTTACAACTACCAGTGTAAATGCTACCGGTCTTACTCCATCAACAAACTACTACCTGCACGTACGCAATCTTTGCAGCCCAACTAATCCATCTCCATGGGTAGACTATGCTTTTACTACGCTGCCTCCGTGTAAACCGCCTGTAGGTTTTAAAATGACTAATCTTCTGCCCACATCCGGCACCATCAACTGGAATCCATGGGCTTCAGCACTTGATTACGACTACCTGGTTGACCTGAGTCGAAACGATCCTACCAGCACCACTGGTCTTAAGAATATTACTACTACAGCCGATAACCTAAGTAACCTGCAGGAGAACACCTGGTATTATGTGCACATCAGGTCTAAATGTATTGGTGGCGAGATATCTAACTGGTTGCTGGATTCATTCCTGACACCTATACCTTGTCGTGCGCCAAAGATCAAAATAAGCCACCTGAATACTGATCATGCTGTGGCATACTGGGATCCGGTGCCGACGGCTACAGAGTACGAATATGCGCTGACCAGTTCGCCAACGCCACCGGCATTAGGTACAAAATATCCTTATACCAGCATGCAGACCTCGTCGCTTGAGGATGGTAAAGACTATTACATTCATGTACGCAGCCATTGCATCAGCGTAGGTGTTAGCGGTATCTCCGATTGGGAAACAGCATCGTTTAAAACCTGGCCTACAGATATAAATAACCTGACTGGCGAAAGGTTCTCTGTAACGGCGTTCCCTAACCCGGTAAAGAACGTATTGACCCTGCAGGTAGGCGGCAACAGGAGTGGCGATGCCTCACTGCTGGTGACTGATGTAGCCGGCAAAATAGTACGCACTGTCAATGTCCTCGCCAACAAAACGGATATCGATATGACTGGTTTGCCTTCGGGAGTGTACATTTTGAGGTATACCGATGCGGCACATGCAGAAACCTTAAGGATCAATAAGAACTAATTCAAATTCAGGTAAAAGAAAACGCCAGCCCTCTCCGGGCTGGCGTTTTCTTTTTAACTACGGTTTGAAAAAAATGCCTGTTTTTTTATCAGTGGATTATATTTTGTCAGTTTTTTAATTTATTTTTAATGTATTCGCATCAAGCGTTAACGCTGCTTATATATTCAATAAACACTAACAATACTCAAGATGAAAAGAATTTTATTGTTCTCTTTTCTATTGGCGTGTTCGTTTGCAGGCATGTCGCAAACAAATATCGCACTTACTGCCACCGCTGCGCATAACGGCGGCGGCGTTACTACGTACGGCCCTCAGAATTACAACGATGGTATCATCACAGCAGCGCCTGCTACCACGCCCTGGGGCTGGCTTAACACCGGCGGCTGGATAGAGTATACCTGGCCAACCGTACAAAGCGGTATTACCAAAGTGAAATTCTGGAAAGCCGACAGGCCCATGGGATCTTGTACAATTCAATATTGGGATGGCACATCGTATATAACCGTACAAACTTATTCGACGCCGCTTACCAATTTTGTCGATTCTGTTGTATTCGCTGTGCCCATTACTACCACAAGGTTAAGGTTTGACCTGGTGAACGGCTCTTCGAACCCTAACCACAGGGAGATAGAGGTATTTGCAGGCCCGCCATGTCCTGGTCCAACCAATCTGTCTGTAACCAACATACTCAGTACATCTGCTACAGTAAGCTGGACCGGCGTATCAGGGTCATTTGGCTACGAATATTTTGTAGACCAGAATCCCTCACCTGTGTGGCCTTATACTACTACGCCTACAACAAATACCACGGCCAATGTGACCGGCTTACAAGCAGGAACGAATTATTATTTGCACGTGTTTAATAAGTGCAGCGCTATTAACTTTTCGCCCTGGCAAAATTTTTCGTTTACAACGCTGCCGCCATGCTTACCGCCTGTCGGTTTCAACACCACCAATCTTACTCCTACAACGGGTACTATCAACTGGAATGTGTGGCCTTCAGCGATCACTTATGACTACCTCGTAGACCAGAACCGCAACGATCCGACCTCAACTACCGGTCTTCAGAATATTGCTACTACGAGCGATAATATTGCAGGCTTACAGGA
Organism: Polluticoccus soli; assembly: GCF_029269745.1. Classification (NCBI taxonomy): domain Bacteria; kingdom Pseudomonadati; phylum Bacteroidota; class Chitinophagia; order Chitinophagales; family Chitinophagaceae; genus Polluticoccus; species Polluticoccus soli. Next base: position 2,258,453 of record NZ_JARJHT010000001.1, read on the forward strand.
GAATAAATGGTACTATGTGCACATCCGTTCTAAATGTGCTGCAGGCGAAATGTCTAACTGGTCGCTTGATTCGTTCCTGACGCCGATTCCTTGCCGTCCGCCAACGCTCAATATTCAGAATATAGATGTAGACCACGCGGTTGCCTATTGGGATGCTGTGCCTACAGCAACACAGTATGAGTACGCGCTGACCAGTTCTCCAACTCCGCCGGCATTGGGTACTAAATATCCATATACCAGCATCCAGGCGTCTTCGCTTAACGATGGCAAAGACTATTATATCCACGTTCGCAGCTATTGCACCAGCGTGGGTGTAGACGGTGTTTCAGATTGGGCTACTGCCAGCTTCAAAACATGGCCTGTAAATGTGAACAATTTGAATTCGGCTGCTGTAAACGTTCATGCTTTCCCTAACCCTGTAAAAGGTATTGTTACCATACAGGTGAAAGGCAACAGGTCGGGAACGGCTAGCATCCTGGTTACCGATATGGCCGGCAAAACAGTCCGTACTGCCAATGTAAGTTCAGAGAAAACTGATATTGACATGAGCACTCTTCCGGGTGGTATCTACCTGGTAAAATATACCGACCAGCAAAACTCAGAAGTTATACGGGTTACCAAGCAGTAAACCATTAATATTCAAGTAAAAGGGCGCCTTGTGGCGCCCTTTTTTGTTTTGGAGATGTTTTAAAATATTTGAATATTTGTTATTGAAAAACGGTCGCTGTATTTGACCGCGCGTTTTGAGTTTGCAGCAAACTAAATTTTTTGACATGGGGATAAGGCAAGCAGTGTTGATCACTATGAAAATGGTAACATTCTGTAACAAATTCGGACGTAAAGGCGCACTTGTACTGCGTTTGTCTAAAATCAGGTCAAAAGACTGTGTTTTTGTTCGGACCATAAAATCGACAACAAATGACAACAAAAGTCCAGAAATATCTATCTAAAAGATAATGTATGATGGCCAGGAAGTATAATAAGTGAAATTCAACCCTTTGGAACTTTAACTTTTTATAGTATTTTACTAACTTTAAAACCTCGACTACTGTCTATAACAGAGATAACACCTTTATTTTATTAATACAGATCCAATGAAAAGATCGCTACTCTTATCCCTTTTAATGCTGGTTTGCACGGCCGCTTTTGCGCAGCCGCCACATTACTGGAATGCAACGTACGTAACTCCTACGGAAACCTGGCCATTCAATGCCAATAACCAGAAAGTGCAGATATTGTACCTGCCGGGCCAATTCACCCTTGCAACTCCTGCGCCGAACGGTCTTATTACTTCGTTCTGGGTTAGGGCATCAGGCAATGCCACGAACACGTTAATAGAGGATCTGGAGATCAGAATGGGGCAAATGACAGGCAACGCTTTCAGTCCTACCACTACCTTCGTAACGACACCGCCTATGCAAATAGTGCGTGCCGCAGCGGACTTGAGTATTCCGACTGTCTCATCCAATACTTGGGTAGAAATACCGTTGGATGCAGCTGGCTTTACTTATGATAATACTAAGTCACTCATCGTCGAAATTTCTCAGACAGCGGTAACCAATGGCTTCCTGACGAGCTTCGCAAACGTGACCACGTCTAGGGGTATATTTGCAACCACAGGTTCTTCTACTGGTACGGCAACCGCACTTAGGATACCAGTTGGTGGTCTTACGGTCAAGTTCCCATGCGCTCCTCCTTCAAATTTTAGCGCTTCTAATATTACTCCTACGACTGCTGATTTGAGTTGGTCAAACCAATACCCCAATGTAAAAGAATATGAAATTGTGATCGATCAGTCTCCGCTGGATCCTCCCAACACTGGTTACCAGACAGTTAATCCTCCTCTGCACATAGATACGTTGGTGCCTAATACATGTTATTATGTTCACCTGAGGACTAATTGCACCTTTGGCGCCATCCCTGATTCTTTTGCACAAACCTGGTTGCTGGATTCATTCTGTACCATGCCAGTGTGTGAGATCCCGCCGGTAACTATCGACGTGAACAAGATCACTTCGACAACGGCGCTTGTATCATGGACAGCCGTACCTAACGTAACAAAGTATGAGTATGCAGTCAGCATCGATCCCCAGTCGCCTCCTCAAAAAGGTACATTCACAACCTATACACAGGTTGTACTGAAAGGTCTGCACAGCAACCTGCCATATTTCTTCTACCTGCGCGCTTACTGCTCCCTGGGCGAGCCAGTATCTCCGTGGGGCGAGGTTCAGTTCCATACAGCCATGACTACCGGGGTGGATGATCTGAACTCTGGCGATTTCGCGATCGACGCGTATCCCAATCCTGCTGGCAATACGGTAACTATCCTTACTGTAGGCCGCAGCAACAATGCGAAGGTTACTATAGTGGATATGACTGGTAAGCTGGTGAAAACAACTAGCGTAACTGAAGACCGCACAGTGGTAAGCCTGGAAGGCCTGACTCCTGGTCTGTACTTCGTTCGCTACACAGACGAAACACGCAGCGAGGTTATCAAGCTGACCAAACAATAAGTCCAGAAGCACTTTTCATAACTACATCCCGCACCAAAAGTGCGGGATGTTTTTTTGTGTAGATACTCCAATAAAAAAGCCCCGGTAAATCCGGGGCTTTTTGAACTATAGTCTAATTCCTATTTCAGTTTGAAGGCTTTTTTCACCTTGTCTACGTGGTCGAGTTTTTCCCATGTAAACAGCTCAACTTTCACGTTCTTGGTTTTGCCATCAGCCGATTTGAAGGTTTTTGTAACCGTCTGTGGTTCGCGGCCCATGTGGCCATAAGCAGCACACTCGCTATACATAGGCTGGCGCAGTTTCAGGCGCTGCTCTATGAAGTAAGGGCGCATGTCAAATACCTGCTCAACGATCTTAGCGATCTGGCCATCGGTCATTTTTACTTTAGCAGTACCGTATGTGTTTACATATACACCCATTGGCTTGGCAACACCAATAGCGTATGATACTTGTACCAGTGCCTCGTCGCATACACCGGCAGCTACCAGGTTTTTAGCAATGTGGCGGGTTGCGTAAGCAGCCGAGCGGTCAACCTTGCTGGGATCTTTACCAGAGAAGGCACCACCACCGTGTGCACCTTTACCACCGTAAGTATCAACGATGATCTTGCGGCCTGTAAGGCCAGTATCGCCGTGTGGACCACCGATAACGAACTTACCAGTTGGGTTGATGTGGTATTTTATCTGTTTGTTGAACAGGTGCTTGTACTGAGGATAAACCTTGATAACCCGAGGGATCAGGATCGACTGTACATCTTTAGAGATGCGCTCCTGCATTTTTTTCTCAGTATCGAAATCATCGTGCTGTGTAGAGATAACGACTGTATCGATACGTACAGGTTTGTTATCATCGTTATACTCAAGCGTTACCTGACTCTTAGCATCAGGACGCAGGTACTTCATTTGCTTGCCTTCGCGACGGATCAAAGAAAGCTCGCGGAGCAGCAGGTGTGCCATATCCAGGGCCAACGGCATGTAGTTGGCAGTTTCGTTTGTAGCATAGCCAAACATCATACCCTGGTCGCCAGCGCCTTGTTCTTCTTTCTTCTTCTTATCAACACCCTGGTTGATATCAGGAGATTGCTCGTGTATAGCAGAAAGCACGCCGCACGAGTTAGCTTCGAACATGTATTCGCTCTTGGTATAACCGATCTTAGTAATTACCTCGCGAGCGATAGTTTGAACATCTATATAAGTATTACATTTTACTTCACCGGCCAGTACTACTTGTCCCGTAGTTACAAGCGTTTCACAAGCGATCTTTGCAGTTGGGTCCCAGGCCAGGAAATTATCAACAAGGGCATCAGATATCTGGTCCGCTACTTTGTCAGGATGACCTTCTGACACGGACTCTGAAGTGAATAAATAAGGCATGTGTAATTATAGTTTTCTAAAATTGTTGGGTGCGAAGATAATAATTTATTCTACTGTTACAGATTTGGCAAGGTTCCTCGGTTGGTCAACATTACAGCCGCGCATAATGGCTATATGGTAAGCCAACAGTTGCAATGGAACGATAGTGACCAGAGGAGACAGCACTTCTTCCGTTTCTGGTACCTCGATAACGTGATCGGCCAGGGCGCGTATCTGTGTATCGCCTTTGTTTACTACGGCAATGATCTTTCCTTTGCGTGCCTTCACTTCCTGCACGTTCGAAACGATCTTTTCGTAGGCGCTTTGGTTAGTAGCCAGGAATACCACAGGCATTTCCTCATCTATCAGCGCGATAGGGCCGTGTTTCATTTCAGCTGCAGGATATCCTTCAGCATGTATGTAAGAGATCTCTTTCAGTTTCAGGGCACCTTCCAGTGCTACAGGGAAGTTGTAGCCACGGCCAAGGTATAAGAAGTTGCGTGCGTCTTTATAAATAGCAGCTAATTCTTTTATCTGGCTGTCCAGCTCCAGCGTCTCTTTTATCTTCTTCGGTATGTTCTCCATTTCGTACAAAATGGTGCGCAGCCTCGAAGTAGATATAGTACCCTTCGATTGTGCGATCTGCAGGGCGATGAGCGTCAGAAGAGTGATCTGTGTAGAGAATGCTTTTGTAGATGCTACGCCTATTTCCGGACCGGCGTGTGTATACGAACCGGCGTGGGACACGCGTGCTATCGACGAGCCAATAACGTTGCATATACCGTAGATCAGCGCCTGGCGTTCTTTAGCCAGTTCTATAGCAGCAAGGGTATCTGCGGTCTCTCCCGATTGAGATATTGCAAATACAACATCGCTTTCTTTTATGATCGGATTCCTGTAACGGAACTCTGAAGCGTATTCTACTTCTACCGGTACACGTGCCAGGTCTTCTATCAGGTATTCGCCAATAAGACCGGAGTGCCAGGAAGTACCACATGCTGTTATCACGAAGCGCTCTGCATTTTCGATGCGGCTCAGGTATTCGCTAAGGCCACCGAGTTTGATCCAGCCTTGCAGGGCGTTCATACGGCCGCGCATAGCATCTTCAAGAGCTTTGGGTTGCTCATGTATCTCCTTCAGCATGAAGTGTTCATAGCCGCCTTTTTCAATGGCTTCCAGGCTTAGTTCCAGCTTTTGGATAGCATGAGATTTTTCTACGTTGCCCAGTGTTTTGATGACATAGGTACCATCACGGTGGACTGAGGCATATTCCTGGTCGTCGAGGTAGATCACGTTTTGCGTGTACTCGATGATAGGTGATGCGTCTGACGCGATGTAGAATTCGTCTTCGCCAATGCCGATAACCAGCGGACTGCCTTTACGAGCAGCTATAAGATGGTTAGGGTCCTTTTTGTCGAGGATGACGATGGCATAAGCGCCTACTACCTCGTTCAGTGCCACGCGAACAGCATCTTCCAATGAAGATTTCTCTGTTTTGCGTACTTCTTCTATCAGGTTGATCAGTACTTCAGTATCAGTATCTGATTGAAAGTTATAACCACGTTTCTCCAGCTCTGCCTTGATCGCTGCATAGTTCTCAATGATACCATTGTGAATGATGGCCAGCTCGTTGGACTGAGACAGGTGAGGGTGGGCATTGACATCGTTGGGTTCACCGTGCGTAGCCCAGCGCGTGTGGCCTATACCAATATTGGCGCCTACCGATTTTCCGTTAGTTATCTTTTCAAGTTCACTTACCTTTCCTGCCTTCTTAAAAACATTCAGGTCGCCATTCAGCAGTGCGATACCGGCACTGTCATAGCCACGGTATTCCAGCCTTTTGAGGCCCTTGATCAGAATTGGAAAGGCTTCTTTATTGCCTATGTATCCTACAATGCCGCACATAAGTTTGAGGGGGTGCTTAAAGTTTAGAATAAGTGATGTGCAACGACACTTTGAATTGGGACGGATTGCCGCCGGCGATCAGCCTGTAAGCTCCAAAGAACCGTTGTACACCGTTCAATTGCAAATGTAACGCATCAGACTTGTTTACAATAGCTCGCTGAACCTCCCTGGGAATATTAAGAGAATACTGGTTAACGGTTATTCCGCCCGGCAGGGTCACGGTTTTCTTGCCGCCGTCGATGAACGCAAGAGCTCCTGCATCTGTCAGGGGTTGTTTGTCAAGCGGTACATATTTATTGCCGCTGGCATCTACGCCGGTTGCATCGAGCAGCAGCGGTGCCCAGAATTTATCAGCTTCGGGGTCGCCGGGGGCGCTGATTTGTGTAATAACAAGCTCAGCACGGTTCACAACGATCTGCGGCAGGTTTTTTAATGTCGGGAATCGAATATCAAGCGTGGCTCCGGGCAGGTTTTGCAGGTATACTACTTCGTCTGATTGTGCAGTCGATGCAAAAGCACTTTTCAGAGTATTTGAATAATTGCGGGTAACGCGGTTGTAGTGCGCGCAGCCAGTCGTGAAGTTGAAAAAAGCTGTTTTGGTATCCGCTGTATTGCCGTTTTCGTAATAAAAGAACTGGATAGCAGCACGACGGTAGTCGGTGCTATTGTTCAACATGAAATACGGAATAGCCCGGCCTTTGGTTGTATCTGCCGATGCTATATAAAGCCCCTTCATCGCTGAAAGAAAAGCTGCTGCATCGTTGCTGGAAGCTGCCAGTGATACCAACTCATTCTTGAACGCATCTGTAAGCTTTATACGCAAATGGGGGGCTTTGTTGCCGCCCAGTACCGATACTGAATCTGTCAACTTATCAACATTCACGCCGGTAATTGAACCAACAGGGGTCGGGTCGTAATTCTTATTAGTATTACTATAGTAGGTCTCGTCGGTTGTCAGATTGTCGGTAATCCGGTACACATTGTAGTCCTGGATGTCCGTTGTATCTCCCCATGCAAAACCTGAAAACGGCAGTACAACGTAAGCTTCTGTGACTGTTGGATTGTTGGCCGAAAATGTGAAGTTGCCTCTTTCCGGAAGCACCTGCACATAGACCCCGGCGTTGGTGCGACCAAAATAGGGGTCGTTGACAGTACCAAGTCCATGTACCACAACCTGGTTGGAAGGTGTAAGGCTGGTTACTACAGTATCAATGAGCACGGTCTTGGTATAGACCGTGAATGTATCGGGTATCGAATCGACTGCGATAGGACCTAATGTGGGAGAAACATTAGCATTTATAATTGTATCCTCTTTACAACCCACCTCGAACATCGTGGCGGCGAGCAAAGACAAAAAGGCGAAGTTCCGGAGCTGTTTTTTCAACTTAAATTTTTCCGCTAATGTGATAAATGATATTCTAAGACTCTGTTAAGCTTTTGTACAAGTCGAGCAGCGGCGTTACATCTTCTTTCCACGACTCTTCATATTTTACTACTTTCTTATACCTGCTTGGTTTTATTTCTTCCATAACCTCTTTGTCGAGATCAGGTGCACCCTGTATCACAACATCGGCACATTTTGCTGCGCCCAATGTCAGTGCTGTATTGGTGCCTTCTTTGAAAGCGTCGAGGTCTTTCTCTTTGATCTCGTTGCTTACGATGGCCTTCTTTACAAAGTTAGGGCTGAGCTTTTCTGTGAATATTGTAGGCTGTGCAGTGTAAATTACCTTTGAATAGCTGAATACAGGTTCTTTCTTATAAGCTGTTTTCAGGTACAAAGGCACTAACGATGTCATCCAGCCATGGCAATGTATGACATGCGGAGGCCAGCCAAACTTCTTAACGGTTTCCAGCGCGCTCTTACAGAAGAAGATCATGCGTTCTGCATTGTCGTCGTAAAAGTTATCGTGCTCATCGCGGTACACGCCTTTACGTTTGAAGTAGTCATCATTATCCATGAAGTAAACCTGGAGCCTTGCATTAGGCAGCGACGCCACTTTGATTATCAATGGATAGTCATCCTTATCGATGATCACGTTGATACCAGAAAGACGAACCACTTCGTGAAGACGATGGCGACGCTCGTTGATGGTGCCGTATCTCGGCATGATCACACGTACTTCCAACCCAGCATCAAAAGACTTAACTGCGAGCTTGTTCAGTATATGGGCGAAATCTGTAAGTTCAACATAAGGCGATAGTTCACTAGCAACTATAAGAACACGTTTTTTGTCGGCAGACATGAGGATGTGCTTAGATTAAAGAAAATTAAATGAAGAGTACTTTCTAAAAATTGTCTGCAAAATTACGAAAATATTAAATTCCAAGCTTTTACTTTGTGTTTCCTTTATCTTAAGCCGTTTTATGGTCATATTTAAGAAGATCAGCGACCTGCAGGATTACCTCTTAAAGCTTCGTGCAACTGATAGTCGCAGGGTAGGATTTGTTCCAACGATGGGAGCGCTTCACGCAGGACATATCTCGCTGATCGGCCGGTCCAAAGCCAATAACGACATAGCGGTCGCCAGCATTTTCGTTAATCCAACCCAGTTCAACGACCGCAGCGATTTTGATAAATATCCTTCTTCGGTGGATATGGACATTACCATGCTGGTGGAAGCGGGTTGCGACGTTCTGCTGCTGCCCAGCGAACAGGAGGTGTACCCGGAAGGCGACCAAAAGATGCAGAGTTACGGCTTCGGCTACCTGGATAACATATTGGAGGGAGCGCAAAGGCCCGGTCATTTCAAAGGAGTAGGCCAGGTAGTAGCCAGGCTGCTGGACATAGTTAACCCTGATTTCGTATATGTGGGTCAAAAAGATTACCAGCAATGCATCGTTATTAAGAATTTGATCGGACTGTTGAGAAAGGAAAATGAGATCACGCTGATGGTATGCCCTACGGTGCGTGAAGCCGATGGCCTTGCAATGAGTTCGCGCAACAGGAGGCTTACTGAGCCACAACGTGCTATCGCAGGTTTGCTTTATCAGTGCCTTGTGTCTATCCAGGCCAAGCAAATAGATTCGTCGTTCAAGATCGTACAGAAGGAATGCCTTGATCTGTTGGCAGAAAAAGGCTTCACACCAGAGTATGTGTCGCTGGCAGACGCCGGAGATCTTTCCCTGTTGGAAGAATATGACAAGAGCAAGAAAATGGTAGCGCTGGTAGCTGCCAAACTGGGCGATGTACGCCTTATCGACAACCTGGTGATCAACTAACGTATCAGCACCTTCTTTACTACGGTTTTATCGGTAAATTCTATTTGAGCAAAATAGATACCTGTACCTGCGCCCGACAGGTCGAAATAGTAAAATCCTTTCTGCGCAGAAACAATCTGGCTTGCAACGGTTTGCCCCATCATGTTGATGATGCGAATGCCTTTCACGTTGTTCGATACACGGTTGAAACGAATGTTGATTCGACCATCGCCGGGATTGGGGTAGATGACATAACTGTTATCACTGCTTGTTTCGGTAGGGAATTTCAACACATCCGGATGTTGCGTTAATGCATAAGATGTTCCGAATGGCTGTATTTGTGCACGCATTTTGGCTACTTGCTGGTGAGTGAACATTTGCTGGCATTGGTCATCAGTATAGTCCATAAAGTTCATGAACATCAGTCCGGCTCCAGCTCTTGTGCATCCATCGTATTTCGGGAAGACCGGACATCCATAGTTTTCATAAGCCTGCGGCGGCGTATCCTCAATACCATCGTCCTGGCCCCCTGTTGAAGGGCACTTGCCTTCGTCATCACCCCATATATGGAAAAGCTCAAAAAAATGTCCCAGCTCATGGGTCAACGTGCGTGCCTGGAAGCTATTGAGCGAGGGACGCCAGTTGCGGTAACTAAGCACAACGCCTGTTTCAACCGAAGGGAAATTGTGCGAACTCACAAACGAGGGAGGGATGCATAAGCCCAGGAGTTGCGCGTTGTCAGCCACATTCAGCACCCATACATTCACATAAGTAGCAGGATCCCAACTATCAAGACCTCCTGATGTTGCATATTTCGCATCACTGAAGGCTGTTTCTGATCCGTAAGTATTTTGCTGAAGATTAAATCCCGTTTTGGTGGTCACCTTTATTTCATAACCTGGGGTTGCGGAGCCGTCAGGCGCAGTATGCGCAAGTGCAAATTGCATACGCGCCTTGCCATAAAACTCTTTGAAGGCTGGGGGTATTTTAGTGCTATCGGCATTCTGTCCCATAAAGTCGTTAGTGATCTTCGTCACCTGAGTGTTGATGAAATCTGGGATCACAGTTTCCCCGCCTAGTTGTGCCAATTGTAGTTTGGTTAATACTATATGGAATACTATGGGTATCGTAACAACGCTGTCCGATTGAGTGGTTTTCATAGCAACTGTTTCCGGTAAAGCGAGTACTGCGGGATATTTGGCAGCAACCACGTTGTAAACAAAGCTATGACCGCATTTTTGTATTGACTGGCTATAAGAATTGGATAGGAAACCTACTGAAAGCAGAAGAAACAGGATAACCCTCATAATGACATGAAATTAGCGATAATTAACTAATCAACGCCTGGTCGGGTAGTTTTGTTGCTAGTTGTATCCTATAGTTACATCAAAAGGTACTTCAGCGTCATATTCGCCTTGTTCTTTTGCTGCGTCAATATCAACTGTTGCCCCAACTGAGAATGATTGAGTACCTGTTGTTAGTTCATTAGGCGCAGGATAGCTGGTGAAATTGCTGATCTTCAGCATATCGGGGATAGAGTCGTTTTCCGACACAGGTTGTTGAGGGAGATTGATATTGTAGGTATAACCCGGTGGTGCTGAAACCGTGAAACTGGCCGGTGCTCCGGGGCCGTTGGCTGAGACGCCACCTTTTGTTGTCTTGGTGCCGTTAGGCTGTATTACCACCGACCCACTGTTTTTGGAGGAAACTTTGATCTCTTCAAATTCTATGTCTGACGTCTTAAAGATAGCAGTTGGGGTAGTAATGGTAGCGCCAGCTGTCGTCGAGGCGGCGGCGGTTTGCTGGCCTTTTGCGGTGCCACAAACTATCATCAAAACCAGTAGTGCTAAACCTGTACGCATGGAATGGCGGCAAATTAGCTATTTTATGAGGATCAGTACCATGTTGCGCGTTGATTAACTTGTGATTAACCACGTAAGGCTAACGTCTTCTTCGGTTTGGTATGACCTCGTCTTCTGTTCGGTCCTGGTAATCGGGGGCATCGCGTGGATCTTTATATTTTTTAAGATAAACGGTGACGTTTTTCCGATCATCGGGATTGAACTTATTGACGATCGTGAAATTTACCTTCTCAAAGTCGCGTTGCTTTGGCAATATCCACTCCAGTCCGCGCATGCTGCCAACATCGCTGGTCACAGCTACAAAATTTGAATCAAGAGGGAAGACGCGCCCACTCGAGAACTTACCCTCAACATTGAGGTAATAGTTCAGCACTGGTTTAATGCTGTCGGTATACAAATTTGTGTTTATTTCCTGGAGCACGGGCAGTGCGAGCGTCAGTGGCACTGCTTTACTGCCGGCTACAAGGTCAAAATGAACAACGCCATTGTTGTCGTACAACCTTTGCCTGTTGAATGTAAAACTGTTGCCGTCAAGCTGGCCCTCGGTCGTCTGCAAACGATACTTGTTTGCATTTAGTTTACGATAGCCACCATCTTGTTTTACCTCAGCAAAAATGTAAATGTTGTTGTATAGTTCCGGCAACGATTGTTCATCGTACACCAAGCGATATTCCTGCGCAAACAACTTTACGCAACCCAAGATCATTATCGCAAAACACGCCATTCGCTTCATGTATCAAAGTTACGCGCAGGCGCAACAATACCGCAGAGCGGATGCACTTGTGATTTGTTAAAAATCTAATTGTCGGTTGCTTGCAATTATGCCACCTTAGTGATCTTCAGCATGTTGGTAGGCAAGTGTTCGTGCACCGGCGTGCTACCAGTATTCACAACAATGTCTCCGGATTGAAGCAAGCCTTTGTCCTTCAGCAGCTCAATCTGGTCAGCTACGATCTGGTCAAGGCTTTCTTCTTTTTCATAAAAGAATGCCTGAACTCCCCAGCTGAGGCTCAGTTGGTTTACTAAGGTCACAGTTTTAGTGAACACATACAACGGCGATCTTGGGCGGAAGCTGGAAAGCATAAAGCCGGTATATCCAGATTGGGTCATGCCGATAAGGGCATTTGCACTTATGTCTTTGGCAATTTCGCAGGCGTTATAGCAAAGCGCGTCGCTGAGGAACGATGGTGAGTGCGGCTGCGGCACCAGGTTGCGGTTGTACACTATCTCTTCCTTCTCCACTTCTTCAATGATGCTTACCATTGTACGAATGACCAGGTCGGGATATTGGCCCATCGCGGTTTCGCCGCTGAGCATTACGGCATCGGCCCCTTCCAGCACTGCGTTGGCTACGTCAGTTATCTCGCTACGGTTTGGTCTGGTACGGTCAATCATACTCTCCATCATCTGGGTAGCTATGATCACCGGTTTGGCCCTGTGAATACACTTGCGAATGATATTTTTCTGGATCATCGGGATCTGCTGCAGTGGCAGTTCCACGCCCAGGTCACCGCGGGCAACCATTACAGCGTCCGAGGCGAGGATGATCTCCCTGAGATGTTCCAGCGCTTCCGGCTTTTCGATCTTTGCGATGATCTTGGCCTGGCTGTTCTTTTCCTGTATCAGCTTTCGCAGTCCTGTAACATCATCTGGCCTGCGAACAAATGATAGCGCTACCCAGTCGATCTTTTGCGCGATGATAAAATCAAGATCGATGAGGTCTTTTTCAGAAAGAGATGGCAGAGAGATCTTGGTATCGGGGAGATTAACTCCTTTTTTGGGCAGCAGGACTCCGGAAGTCAGCACTTTTACACGCACACAGTTGTCCTTAGTGATCTCAATGACAAGTACCTCTATTTTGCCGTCATCCAGCAATATTTTTTCGCCTATGCGAACGTCTTTGTAAAAATTGGGGTAAGAGATATAGACGCCTTCTTTGGTGCCCATGCATTTTTCATGGGTGAAGATGAACTCGTCGTCCTTCTCAAGCTTCAATGCGCCACCTTCAATATCACCTACACGCAGCTTTGGACCTTGCAGATCGGCCAGGATCGCGATGTTAAAAGGGAAATCATGGTTGATGCGATTGATGTGAGTGATCACCTCTGCGTGCTCATCGTGTGTGCCATGCGAGAAGTTGAGTCGAAATACATTCACGCCTTCCTGAACGAGCGTAAGTAGTTTTTCATAAGTGTTGCAAGCAGGGCCTACAGTAGCAATGATCTTCGTTTTGTGCAGCATACAGTAATCTTTTTCCAGTCAGCAAAATATCATCAAATCCTCATCAAAGCAAAAGTATGCTAAAGGTGGTATAAAATTATTAAGGCCGGATAGTCCGGCCTTAATAAACAAATAACTTACAGTTTGTTACTTAGTCACCTGGAATTGTTTAGCTGCCGTACCCATTGACGTAGTTATCCTGATGCTATACATTCCATTGGGTAGGTGCGCAACATCCAATACTACATTTTTCTCATTATTGTACGACCTGCTTACAACCAGGGCGCCCAATGTGTTGTATACCCTGATGTCTTTTATCAAAGCTGATCCGTTTGTGCCGACATTCAGACTGTTTTGTGCTGGATTAGGATACAATGTCAATCCTTCGACGCCGTTTACGTCATTAATTCCAACGGCTACCGGCAACTTGCTTTCGATCATTCCGCAGCTGTTGAACACTTTCAGTGTTACGTTGTAGGGGGGGGCAATTGAGTAGGTGTGTGTAGCGATTTGCGCCGTGTCGGTGCTGCCATCGCCAAAATCCCAGAGGTAGCTGTTTACATACGTGTTGCCAGCCGGTGAGAATGTGTAGGTGGACGTGCCTTTATTGATGAACGAAATGCCATTCACTCTTGGTAGAGGATCGATAGTCAGATTTACAGTGTCAGATGCTTTACACATAGTGCCTAACGTTGCTTCGACCCAGTAAATATTGTTGCCCTCCTTAGTATGGATCACCTGCGTGGTGTCACCAGTGTTCCATTTATATCTGGAACCAGGCTCGCCCGCATCCAACGCTAAAGCGGGTTGCTTTTCGCATGTGATCAGGTCCGGACCAAGATCGATCGCCAACGGTTTTACAGTTATCTTGACAGGTGCAGCTTGCTGGCTACAACCCGGGTTGAAAACTTTTACAGAATAGTAGCCGTCTTTTTTAGCGTATATAGCGCCTTGGCTGGTAATAGGTCCTGTGGGGTCGGCATTGAATTGCCATTGGTAGAAGTAGTTTGTACCTGTTCCCGCCTGAAGCAAAACGCTGTCTCCGGGACAGAGGCGCGTTGTGGGGTAATAGATCACAGCATTGGGTAGATCCAGCGGCTTACGAATTATTTCCATAGAATCGTCGGTCGGCATAGGGTCAACAACACCGTTTGGAAGCGAGGTCCATACGCGAATAGTGTTATTAGCAACCGGGTTCATCAGCGAAACGTTGCCCAGCATTATGGGTGCACTGGTAGTAGTGATAGGTATGGGCGAATTGTACATAACCGGCGGTTGTATTGCACCATTAACCGACCAGTTGAGCTGCACATTATTGATCGTATTCGAGCCCATATTCTTTACTTGTGCCTTAACCGCATAAGCTCCCACGCAGATATCAACACCCGGTTCAGGTATGGCAGATATGCTTGCATTGTTCTGGTAAGCTAAAAGCTGGTAGCCAAAGTCCGCAAGACCGGTACCGGCACTTCCAGTTGTAGCTGTTACGGCACCCCATGTACGTTTGTTGCCGCCTGCACTGTTTTGTAATACAGTAAAGCCGCTGGGAGTAAAAGCTGTCTGAGAAGCTTCCACAACGAGATTTTGCGTGTTGTTGTAAAAGAATGGAGTGGTGAGCGTAAGTTCTACCCACTGTCCGTTTGTAACAGTAGGTACAACGATCGATGGGGCAAAAAACACGGTTGTCAGACCGGGAATGAAGGTAGTGGTAGTGTTGATCTGGGTTGTATAGCCCATTTTGATGGTAAGGTTCGTAAAGGTCTTATTGGTACCTGTAGTGCCCGACCTGAAATAGACCTTGGTAATAACTCCCGTGGGAGAACCGGCAAAACTGCCTGCAACATATATCCACTGGACTTTATTGCTGGTAGTGCTGTTGAAAGGAAAAGAGTTGGCACTCGTGCCGCCCGTTATAAAATATTGTGGTGTTTGTGCCAGTGAAATGAGGGCTAAAGACAATAATACAGCCGTGACACAAAGCGTTTTAAGCGTGTAGAAAAAATATTTCATATTGCTTCATTTAAAGGGATTTCGAAAGAATATATTGGCGTAATAAAATTATGACTATATGTCGGATGCCTATTCTGTTTTTAATTAAAAGGCAATTAAAAAAGGGCTGCATTTGCAGCCCTTTTTTAACTATCGGTTCAAATATTACCTGACTACCTGGAATAGCTTGCTCGCTACTCCCGAATCGGTGTTGATCAGTAAGTTATAACTACCTGGAGGTAGATTATGAATATCGACTGTTACCAGTTTTTCGCGTTCTATTTTGAGTTCCTTAACAACAGCGCCAAGCGTATTGAATACCTTAATACTATTTATGCGATAAGCGTCTGTTGTTTGTATATACACCACATCGTTTGCCGGATTTGGATATATGGCCATTTGTGCGCCGGTAATATCATCCACTTTTACAGGCAAATCGCTGATCTTGGCTGTGTCTTCGCCGCAACTGTTGTACACGGTAAGACTTACGTTGTACGGACCAGGTATAGCATAGGTGTGTATTGGATTAGCAACGGTATCAGTTGCGCCATCTCCAAAGCTCCACAGGTAACTTGCCACGTTGGTTGGGCCGCCAGGCGCAAAGAAATAGGTGTTACCTACGTTCACGAATGATATACCATTGATGTCTGGAAGTGGTTCTATTGTAGATTCAATAGTATCTGAGGCTTTGCACATTTGGCCTAATGTTACCTCAACCCAGTATTTATTATACCCTTCTCCCACTGGTATTGTTTGCGTAGTATCGCCCGTGCTCCACACGTAGCGCGCTCCAGGTTCACCTGCATCTATCTCTATAGGAGGTATGGTTTCGCATGTTATCAGGTTCGGTCCAAGTTCAACCGACAACGGTTTCACTGTGATCTTATGGAACACCGATTGTGCTTTACAGCCGGGATTGTTAATCGTCACAGAATAAAAACCATCTTGTTTAGCGTAATATGAGCTTGCCGTTCCTCCGGGAATGGGGGTAGCATCCAACTCCCACTGGTAAGTAAAGTTGGGGCCAGTTGGTGCATACAACATCACGCTATCTCCCGGACAAACTCTTGAAGTTTCATAGTATACTATTGCTCCCGGAGGGTCCAGCGCCTTGCGTGATACGGCGAATGAGTCATTGCCTGGTTCCGGATCTGTGCCTCCGTTT
This sequence comes from Polluticoccus soli, assembly GCF_029269745.1. Lineage (NCBI taxonomy): Bacteria > Pseudomonadati > Bacteroidota > Chitinophagia > Chitinophagales > Chitinophagaceae > Polluticoccus > Polluticoccus soli. The sequence goes on from NZ_JARJHT010000001.1 coordinate 2,274,657, forward strand.
GGTGAAGATGTCCATGCCTGGATTTTTAAGGTAGTTGATGAGGTCGGGAAGTTTACGTTACCAAGGGTAATGAGACCGGAACTACCGCCAACTGGTATCGGTGTTGAAAACGGTATGGCGGGTTGCATGATGCCATTTATAGACCAGTTGATAGTAACATTGCTGATCGTATTACCACCAAAGTTTTTCATTTGTGCTTTAACGGTATGAGTACCGAGGCAGATAGCACTGGTAGGCTCACTGATGGCGAATATACCCGCATTGTTAGGCAGGGGTTTATCCCAGCAATATACCTGGCCACTTATGGGCCTTATTGTAAGGTTATCAATAAAGGTAGCTGTAGAGATACCAGGAGATGTGGTTGTATTTGTCAGCGTTTGATAGTCTGTACTATTACGGGCTATGCCGATAGTGGCACTTGGTGATCCCCCAACGGGGTCGGGGCCCTCATTGTAGTGGTATTCGATCCGTCCAGATTCGAACAGTTTTACCTGGAAGGAAACAATATTGTTACCTGCTGCACTCCAGGTCCATCTCCAAGATCTCCATTCAAACGTAAATACCCTATTGGGTGCTGTGCCAGTTGTTTGATAGAAAGCGTCGCCATTAGGGCTGCCGTTAAGGTCATCCCATAGCGGCATCATCATCGGACCATAGTTGCCTGCTTCACTCGCAGTGTTGGACAACGTATTTGTGCTGATATTCGACAGCGCCAAAAAACCATTGGAACATGCGTTGAGCATGGAATACGTTCCTGTGCAAAACGGAAAAGCAAAGCCGATAGGAATGTTTGGCTGATTGGCGTCATCACCTTCCACGTTGGTAACCTGGGTGCCTGTAATAGGGGCGTAAGGTTCCTGATAGGCACTAAAAAGGTACTGGGTGGCATTGGGTGGGACCTGGGCGTTGGCGGTTCCTGAACCGATCAGAGCTGTAACAGCTAGGGGTAAGAGCTTCTTAAGACCTCTTAAGAAAGGGTTGTAGTGGTTTCTCATATTAGTGATTTATACGGTAAATGCGAGCTCAATTTAGAAAGAATTATTAATATACTCTATTCTTTTAATGGGAGGGAATATAGAGATTAATGATATAGTTAAACGGATGGGTTCTACCTTTTGCCATTTGAACAGCTTATAGTACCTTTGCGGCCAAATTATCATTGAACATATTATATGTCGGGACAGCTTAAAGAAGTTCGCAACCGGATAAAATCAGTTTCCAGCACACAGCAGATCACCAAAGCGATGAAAATGGTGAGCGCTGCAAAACTGCGTCGTGCACAGGATGCTATATTGCAAATGCGCCCTTATGCACAGAAGCTGCAGGAGATGCTTAGCAATATCGTAAGCAGTTCATCTTCTGATATCGACCTGGCACTGGCTAGTGAGCGTACGGTAGAAAAAGTACTTTTGATCCCCATCACCAGCGACAGGGGTCTTTGCGGCGCTTACAATGCAAACGTGATCAAAGCTACCCGTTCATTGATCAATCAACAATATTCAACTCAGTTCAGCAAGGGTAACGTTACCATAATGCCACTGGGTAAAAAAGGTTACGAATTCTTCTCGAAATACGGTTACAAAGTAATCGATACCTATTGGGAAGTGTTTGCTGATCTGAGCTTCGACAATGTGCGCAAGGCCGCAATCTATGCGCAGGAAGCGTTCCTTAATAAAGAGTTCGACAAAGTAGAGATCGTATACAGCCAGTTTAAAAATGCGGCTACCCAGGCTTTCGTGAGCGAAACTTACCTGCCAATTCCTAAGGTGGAGCAAAAAGAAGGCGAAAAGAGCGTTGATTTCATCTACGAACCTTCGCAAGAGATACTGGTGCAGGAACTGATGCCGAAGATCCTGAATACACAGGTATTTAAAGCAGTACTGGATGCGAATGCTTCTGAGCATGGCGCCCGTATGACAGCAATGGATAAAGCAAGCGAGAACGCTAACGAACTGCTGCGCAACCTGAAAATATCTTATAACCGTGCCCGCCAGGCCGCCATCACCACCGAGCTTACCGAGATCGTGAGCGGTGCTGCTGCCCTGCAAGGTTAATCATAGGCTTACCGTTTTTGGAAAACCGCTGCGATTGCAGCGGTTTTCTTATTTTTAGCCAAATTAACTAACAGTATGGGCCGTTCGGCGATCACAGTTTTGTTGTCAATTTTAGTTTGCAATGTATGGGCACAAAATGCCCGGGTACGGCTTTACCAGGCGCCTATTGCCGGAGGGGTGATATTGAGGGAGGTGGAAGATAGGTTCAATGCGCAGCTTTATAGTTTGGAAAGTCCCTCGCCAGATGCCAGCATAGAAAAGCGCAGGCTCTACGAGGCGAAGAAAGAAGTTGGACGCTTGTATCCTCACACAGAGAATTCTTCCAAACACACTGAATCGGCTGTGCCGTTGCCAACTGTTGTTAGTGGATTTGTTGCTGATTCTTCTACAGGCATCCCGCCAGATAATGACATGGCCATTTCAAAAGCAAACCGGGCGGTGTCTGTTATCAATTCATCTATTGCAGTGTCCGACGGCGACAGCAAGAAGATAACACAGAGAAGAACGCTTAACCAATTTTCCAGCAAAGTTGGATTGAACAGTTCTAATGATTACCGGTACGATCCTAAGGTTATCTATGACCCGGAAAAAGATCGGTTTATTTGTGTGATGCTTAATTCCACTAATGAATTCAACTGGATCGTTGTTGGTTTTTCGCAGAGCAACGATCCGGCAGGGGCCTGGGCGTTTTATAAATTTTATGGCGATTACAAAGGCGATACCACATGGTTTGATTATCCTTCGATAGCTATTACCAAAGATGAATTTTTCCTGACAGGTAATAAGATCAAATTCAATACAAGCTGGCAGGCTGGATTTTCAGAGTCGGTTATCTACCAGATACGCAAACAGGATGGTTATGATAGTCTTTCAACCGTAACTTACCAGGTGTGGGATAGCATCACTTATGCTGGTCGTTCTGTTAGAAATCTTTATCCCGTAAAAGGTGGTAGAAACATTAAAGGTCCGGATCAGTATTTTCTTTCCAATAGGAATTTTGATGTACAGAATGACACCATTTTTCTCGCCCGTGTACCCGGTACTATTGGCAGTCTGAAAAAAGGGTTCGACATACAGGCGCTGAAGTCGCCGGTTTCCTATGGTGTGCCACCAGACGGCAGGCAGCCAGACACCTCGGCTACGCTGGCTACAAACGATGGGCGTATTCTTGGCGCATTTATTGAAGGGTCGGAGATACAGTTTGTGAGCACGACGGTTCATCCTGAGTCTGGTGCGGCTGCTGTCTATCACGGCAAAATATCTTCAGTAAAAAAATCGCCATCGATCTCTGCCCAAATATTTACAACAGGTGGCTACGACTTCGGCTATCCCAACATCTCATATGCGGGTCAGCTGTTCGATACGATCCACTCGATTATTTCCTTTAACTATACGGGTCCGGCAATTCATCCTGGAGTAGGTGCTGTATTGTACGATGGTAAACAATTGTCTGACCTGATGCAAGTCAAGACGGGTGATAATAGTATTAAGATACTTACGGGCAAACAACAACGGTGGGGCGACTATATGGGTAGCCAGGTAGATTGGAATGAGGCCGGGGCTATATGGGTTGAAGGAATTTATGGTAGAAAAAATGGCCAGTACGGCAGTTGGATGGCAAAGCTTGCATCTCCGCTCAAGCGTAAAGAAAACCGTCCGTTTCCGTTTACTGTTCCTACACAACCAGTGCTCTACCCCAACCCCGCCATGCAGATGTTGAATGTCGAATTTTCGCATGGTGCCGATGAATTGCTGAATTTCATTGTATTCAACGCAAGCGGACAAGAAGTGGCGAGCATTCTGAAAGCAAAATGCCATGCAGGGAAAAATCTTATTCGTTTTGATATTGCTTCATTACCAGCAGGCGTATATTTTTTGAAAGCGACCAATCAGTCGGGAATTCAATTTACACTTCAACGTTTTGTCAAGCAGTAGATTCGGGTTCAGTTATACTATGAGTTCATGATGCGCTTTTTGTTCAATTTGAGTTTAGCCTTCAGGGCCATTCGCAACAACAAGCTGCGATCGATACTTACTATTGCCATCATTGGTATTGGCATTACCGCTTTGGTAGGCATACTTACGGCAATTGAGGTAATGAAAGCCAGCGTATACAGCAGCTTCAGCAGCATGGGCGCTAACTCGTTCCAGATCACAAGCGACATTATTAAGCAAAAGCGAGGTAGGGGGCATTTGAACATTAGTATCACCGAAGGTAAAAACATCAGGTACGAAGAAGCTGTAGCATTCAAAGAACGGTTTAAGTTTCCTTCTGTCATCGGGATATCTATGTCGGCCGGAGGAACTTCGATCGTGCGGTTTGGTTCTGCCAAGACAAATCCGAATATCGCGATCATGGGTATAGATGAGAGCTACCTTCGTATAGCGGATACAAAGCTGGATGCGGGCCGCACATTTTCGCCTTATGAATTGCAGAATGGAAGCTATACTTGCATACTCGGCAATGGTATTGCAGCAAAACTATTTAAGGGCAAGGCTGCAAACGCATTGGGAGAAGTTGTTTCCGTGGGTGATGTGAAATATCGTGTTGTGGGTGTAACCGAAGCTAAGGGCGGCAGTATGATCATGAACGCGGATAATACAGTACTGGTGCCGCTTAGTAACGGTCGCGCAGTGTATGGTGGTGACCAGAAGTTTGTGATCAACGTTATGGTTGACGATGTAAGCCAGCGAGCCATTGCTGCCGAGGAAGCAGAAGGACTTTTTCGGGTGATACGAAAGATACCGATCGGTAAGACAAACGATTTTACGGTTAGTCAGAATGATAGTCTTGCTGAAATGCTTTACGATAGTATATCGGTTATTAGTTGGGCTGCTGTTATCATAGGAATGATCACCCTGTTAGGCTCGGTTATTGGACTAATGAATATTATGCTTGTTTCGGTAGCGGAACGTACCAGGGAAATTGGTGTTAATAAGGCGCTGGGGGCAAAATCATCGGTAATCAAACAACAGTTTCTTACAGAATCTGTTTTGATCAGTTTGTTTGGTGGCTTGGTTGGTATTGTATTGGGAATACTAATTGGTAACCTGATAGGCCTGGCTTTGAAAACAGGTTTTATTATTCCGTGGATGTGGATATTGCTTGGCGTAAGCCTGTGTGCTCTTGTGGGAATACTATCTGGCATCTATCCGGCTATTAAGGCTTCAAAACTCGATCCTATTGTAGCTTTGCGATATGAATAGGATCTCTAACACGGATACGTTGGTTAAATGAACGAACTCAAAGGACTTATATATAAATCGACCGGCAGCTGGTATTCTGTAAAAACAGACGACGGAGTGTTTTGGAAAGCGCGTATCAAAGGCAAGCTGAAGATCGACGAAGAAATATCTTCCACCAACCCGATAGCAGTTGGCGACAAGGTGGTGTTTGAAGAAGAAGATGCAGAGAACAAAGTCGGTACCATTAAAACCATCGAGCGGCGTAATAACTACATTGTTCGTGTTTCGCCCCATAATAAAAATCAAAAACACATTGTAGCAGCCAACCTTGATGCTGCGTTGGTGATGGCTACAATAGCCGAACCGCGAACATCTTTGGGTTTTGTAGATCGCTTCCTGATCACGGCGGAAGCCTATCATATACCAGCCATCATTGTTATTAATAAAATTGACCTGCTAAAGGAAAAACACAGGCTGATATTGGAAAAGTGGCGGCAGATATATGAAGGCGCAGGCTACGAAATGTATGCTATTGTTGCAAAAGAGCCTGATACTATTCGTCCATTGCAAGAGCGGCTAAAAGATAAGACAACATTATTCAGTGGCCACTCGGGCGTAGGTAAAAGCACTTTGATCAATCAGCTCATGCCCGGTATCAACTTAAAAACACAAGAGGTGTCTGACTGGAGTGGCAAAGGACAGCATACAACAACCTTTGCCGAAATGTTTGATCTGCCGGATGGCGGCTGCATCATCGACACGCCCGGTGTAAAAGAATTTGGGCTTATTGATTTTGAGAAAGAAGAGCTTTCGCAGTACTTTCCGGAAATGCGTGCAGTGATGTCTGATTGTCGTTTCAATAATTGCCTGCACATAAATGAACCTGGATGTGCAGTGAAGCAGGCAGTAGCGGATAAGAAAATAAGCGAGGATCGCTACATTAGCTATGTTACAATCCTCGATAGTATAGAAACCAAGTGGTAAGTTTTTTATGATCATTTATAACGTTACTGTAAAAGTAGACACTAGCATTGCCGACGAATGGGTTAGTTGGATGAAACAAGAACATCTGGCTGATGTAGTAGGTACTGGAATGTTTTTCGATTCACGTTTGTACCAGCTGCTTGATCAGGATGAAACAGAAGGGAAAACCTACGTGGCGCAATACTATTGCGAAACCATGGAGCAGTACAATACCTATATTGCAGAGCATGCGCAAAAGATGCGCGATAAAGGTTTTGCCCGTTTCGGTAATAAATTCATTGCTTTTCGTACTGTAATGGAAAAGCTTGCGTAAACGCCATTTGCAGCGATTTCGTTAATAGCAAATTCCCTGCCAATATGCTGAAAAGCTTAATCAGTAAGGTTTTAGACAATGTTGATTTAGAGCATGCATGTTGATAAACTGTGGAAGCAGCGACTGGCAAGGGTTTTGGCCTGCAAAAAAAAATTGAGAATATTTGGAACTGATAGAAAGCTAAGTATATTTGCTTATTCCTCTTAAAAAAGTATTGTTTCACAACCAAACACACAAGCTATGAACAAAGCTGAACTGATCGACAAAATTGCCAAAGATTCAGGCATTACCAAAACACAAGCAAACGAAGCATTGGATTCATTCACTAATGCAGTAGTTTCTTCTTTGAAAAAAGGCGACCGCGTAACGCTGGTTGGTTTTGGAACTTTCTCTGTTTCTGAGCGTTCTGCCCGCAACGGCCGCAACCCACAAACAGGCGAAGTGATCAAGATCAAAGCACGCAAAGTTCCAAAGTTCAAAGCTGGTAAAGAATTCTCTACCAAAATCGGTACAGGTAAGAAATAATTTACCTACCTGAGAGAGTTGAAAGCAAGGGGCATGCAAGTGTTTCTTGCTTTTTTTTGACTATTTTTGCATCCTAAAATATTTATTATGGGCAGAGGTGATAAACGCACTAAGCGCGGCAAGATAGCTAAAGGAAGCTTTGGCAGAACAAGGCTGGCTCGCACAAAAAAGACAACAGCAAAAGCAGACAAGAAAGCTTAATCTGCAACTGAATTTTAAAAGCCACTCGCAAGAGTGGCTTTTTACGCACTTATAGTTCGATCGCTAATGGTTTTCCATAATAAAGACATCAGCAAAAGCAGTTTCCTGGTAACGGGGGGCGCTGGCTTTATTGGTTCGCACATAACTGAATACCTGCTGAAGAATGGAGCTGGTAAAGTGCGTGTGCTCGACAACTTGTCTACCGGCCTTCAATACAACATTGAGCTTTTCGTCGGCTATCCCAATTTTGAATTTATAGAGGGTGATATTCGCAATGCGGCTATTTGCAGGCAAGCCTGCGAGAGCATGGATTATGTGAACCACCAGGCGGCGCTGGGTTCCGTACCGCGTTCCATTATCGATCCGGCTGCCACTAACGACGTGAACGTGGGCGGCTTTGTGAATATGATCACTGCAGCTAAGGATGCAGGGGCAAAGGCATTTGTGTATGCATCATCTTCTTCGGTGTATGGCGATGAGCCGAACCTGCCTAAAACCGAAGCGAGAACTGGAAACCTGTTATCGCCCTATGCCGTGTCTAAAATGGCCGATGAACTGTATGCTGCTGTGTTTGCCATGCAGTACAACCTGAAAGTAGCAGGGTTGCGTTACTTCAATGTATTCGGCCCGCGCCAGGATCCTAACGGCCCTTATGCTGCGGTTATTCCCTTATTTGTAAGTGGCATCATGAATGGCTCAGCCGTACACATAAATGGCGACGGCGAACAAACCCGCGACTTCACTTATGTAGACAACGCCGTACAAGCTAACATCCGCGCGTTACTGGCCGATAATGATAACGCATACGGCCATGTATACAACATTGCGGTAGGTGAGAACTTCTCAGTAAACTCCCTGTACAACAGCATCCGTGAGATACTTGGATCGAAACATGCACCAACTTACCGTGAGCCTCGCTCCGGTGATATTCGTGATTCTCTTGCAGACATCTCAAAGGCACAAGAGCTGTTGGGTTATACACCCGCATATCGCTTCCAGGACGGGCTAAAGAAAACGGTTGAGTACTTCCAGCAAATAATGAAATGATCTAAGGCGCAAGCCTTGTTTTTACCCACTCACCCATTGCGTCTTCGCTGAAGACGATACGATCGTGCATGCGGCTGCTGCGCCCTTGCCAGAACTCTATATAGTGTGGGATCACCCTATAGCCACCCCAGTGTGGCGGACGGGGAATGTCGTTTCCGAATTGATCGGCGTATTGTTTGTAGTTATTTTCCAGGATGCTCCTGTCGGGTATCGACTGGCTTTGGGGCGATGACCAGGCACCAATCTTACTACCGTCGGGGCGGGTAGAGAAGTAGTGGTCGCTTTCCTCCTCACTTATCTTTTCTATCCTTCCTTCTATACGTACCTGCCTTTCCAGCTCGGTCCAGAAGAATACCAGTGCTACGAATGGATTGCTTTCTATTTCCAGACCCTTGGCGCTGCTGTAGTTGGTAAAGAAGACGAACCCTTTTTCATCCAAACCTTTCAGCAACACTATGCGGGCATGTGGTTTGTTGTGCAGGTCTACGGTAGCAAGCACCATCGCGTTTACCTCCTCGGCTTGTGCGGCTTCGGCTTCGGCAAACCACTTGCCAAAAAAGGCGAAAGGATCACCACCGGCAGTCGCTTCATCCAGCTCCGCCATCTGATAATCCTTTCGTATGTCCGCTATATTTCTGTTGGACAAAATATGGGGTTATTTTTTTGAGCCCAGGTACTTAGCCATTACGTATACCAGTGCAACGGTCATCAAGAAGATAGCCAAATAAGTCAGGACTGGTCCGATAGATTCACCAGCATCAAAAAACGCGCTAAGTATTAAAGACTGCATATGATTTTCCGATTTTGGGCTGCAAGATACAAAACACGGGGCGGAAATGCCAGCTTTTATGTATTTCCCTATTTTGTAACTAATTTTCGCCTCAAATCCGCTTTACTCCTCATGTTTTTGCGGCATGTCCCGTTCCTGAAATCAGTACTGATGTACTCATTTACCGCTTTTGGCGGACCCCAGGGGCATTTGGGCATGATGGTGAAGACCTTTGCCCAGCGCAGACATTACATTACTGAGGAGGAACTACAGGAGTACAACGCCTTTTGCCAAATGCTGCCGGGCCCATCGTCTACCCAAACGGTGATGCTGATAGCCATGAAGCGCGGCGGCATCCCCCTTGGTTTACTGACCCTGCTTTTATGGTTGCTGCCGGCAACGGTCATGATGAGTGCCTTCGCCTTCATCGTGTACTACTTTAATGTAAAGGACGTACAAACCAACCTGTTCACCTATGTACAGCCGATGTCGTTTGGCTTCATCTGCTTTGCGGCTGTGCGTATGATGCGGAGCAGTGTACAGCACGTGGCCACGTTCGGTATCATGCTTGGTAGTATCGTGGTCACCTTACTATTCAAGTTCCCGTGGATCTTTCCTATAGTACTGTTTGCTGCGGGCACCATTAGCAACTTCAGTAACAAGCGTATCCCCGATGCTACCGAAAAGCCCAAGCCCATACGCTGGATCAACCTCTGGCTGTTTGCGGTGCTGTTCATAGCCGCGGGTATCGTGTCCGAGATGGCCAGGGTGCACGACTGGCCCAACAGGCGCATCTTCAACCTCTTCGAGAACTTCTACCGCTTTGGGGCCATCGTGTTTGGCGGCGGACAGGCGCTGATGCCAATGATGCTCTTCCAGTTCGTGAACAGGCCTATATTCCTGGGCCATCCGCCACTCATTACCGGCGAAGACCTGCTGACGGGTTATGGTCTTGTACAGGCTGTGCCGGGACCGGTGTTCTCCATATGCTCGTATGTGGGCGGTATGGTCATGAGCGACCAGGGACCGATGTGGCAGGCTGCGGGTAGCGCGGTAGCCACCATCGCGGTGTTTCTGCCCAGCACCTTACTATTGTTCTTTTTGTTTCCTATCTACCAAAACCTGCGGCAACATGTTATCATCTATCGCGCGCTGGAGGGGATCAATGCCGCCATCGTAGGTATCATCTGGGCATCGGGTATCGTGCTGTTCCAGGCTATGCCTTTCGAGTATATGAACATCGTTGTGGCAGTCATCACTTTCTGCCTGCTGTCGTTCACCCGCATACCGGCGCCGCTTATTGTGCTGGGCTGGTTGCTGCTGGGGTGGACGATGAATATGTAAGACTAGTCTTTCAGCAACTCTTTAATGTCGCCTATCAGTTGGTTCACTTCGCCAACGTTGGTGCCTTTGTATTGGCCGCGTATCTGTCCTTCGCGGTCTACCAGTACAAAACGGTCTGTGTGTATAAAGTCGTTGGCTATATCAACTGCAGCTGTATCGTCCGATGCGGTTACCAGGTAGCTGTAGCGCGCCATGTCGTACAGTTCTTTTTTGTCGCCGGTCAGGAACATCCATTGCTGCGGGTCGGCTTCAAAGCGAAGGCTGTATTGTTTCATCGCACCAACAGTATCTTTCTTAGGGTCCACTGTATGCGATAGGATCTTCACGCTTTCGTTGCCTTTGAACGCGTCGTACACCTTGGTCATGTTCTCGTTCATCTTCGGGCAGATGCCTTTGCAGGTAGTAAAGAAGTACTCCACTACATAGATCTTTCCTTTCACGTCGGTGATCGTCCTGGTTTTGCCATCCTGGTCGGTGAAGGCGAAATCAGTTACACGGTGTCCTTCGTGGCCTATGACCGGCAACACTTTAGCATCAGTGCGTGTCACCTTGTAGAAATAGGTCATGAACACTGCTGCCAGGATGATAAAGAAAGAAACGAGAGCGATGGTTACTTTTTTACGACTCATAACGACTTGATTGTGCGTGTGCAAAGGTACGGGAAATGCGTGTTGGATACTGGATATTGGATATTAGATAGTTGATATTGGATGGTGAAATTTGCGATTTTTCTATGTGTTGATAGCAAATGTTGCCGTTTTTGTCACGAATTAAGGAAAAACAACATTTTGGTCAGCCGTTTTCCCAGGTTTCCTCAACCGATCTATACTGCGGATAGCGTTTTGTAAAGCTGTCTTTCAGGTTCAGCACGAAGCGCGCAGCCTTCAGTTTATCAGTAACGGTAGGCTTTTCAAGCCGTTTTTCGCCGTTGCGTACCTTTTCTACCAGGCCGCCCTCTATGATTTTTAAGAACCCAGCCTGCTGGTCGTAGTACGCTTCCAGCCGTTGGATCCGGGCCAGAATTGTTGCTTTTGTTGCCTGTTCATCCAGCGCTGCATCATTTTCCGACAACATTTGGTGTACATATTGGTTTTTGAGCAACCGGCAGACATTGGCTCTTGCTGCGGCGTCTGTTGAATTAGGGTAGGCTACTTTATAAGCCGTGATTCGATCGCTGCCTGCTTTCATAGCAGCAACAAACCGCTCGTGGGCGAGGTTGGTGGTGGGCATAGGGTTGTGGTTTTATCCGCAGCTTTGGGCTGCGGTTTTATTATAGCAAATATACGGAAATTTATTGTGATTTGATGGTCCTCTGTAACCCCTCCGCCCGTCTCCATCTCCTTCCTTCCCCTCCCATCACCACCAAACGTCATTGCGAGGGAGTATCTGTGAACACAGATACGTACGAAGCAATCCAGCCACGCGTAGGACAGGCAATACGGTAGACTCAATCGCTGGACAAACAACATGTATCCACTATCTTTAATTCATGTACAAAGGTGGCACTGTTTATATACTATCGTCTGTCAGCAAGCGGGTGCTGTATACTGGTGTCACGTCCGATCTTGAACGCCGTATGATCGAACACAAGTCCAAAGCTTTTCCTGGTAGTTTTAGTGCGCAGAATAATTGTTGTCAGCTTGTTTACTACAAGCACTTCGGCAGCATTGAAGAAGCTATAGCCGAAGAAAAGCGTATCAAAGGTGGTAAAAGGAAGCAGAAGGAAAGCCTGATAGCGGGCATTAACCCGAATTGGTCAGATCTTTCGTTAACCCTGACAGATTGGTGGCCTGAGCAATGGTAGTACTATGCCCAACACGTGGCTGGATTGCTTCGTACATATTTGCATTCGCAAATATTCCCTCGCAATGACGTTTGGTGGGGTGGAAGCTCCAGCTGGCCTCAATTCCCAGCCAACGATTTAAGAACTAAAGGTTTTAACTGGGTGCCGATCAATTCTATAGACTGCATCAATTTCTCATGCGGTAGCTCTGCACTGTCTAGCTGAAAAGTAAGCCTTGAAATACCGCCAAGCGCCTTGGAATGGCGAAGAATTTTTGCTGCGACATCTTCCGGGCTGCCAACCAGCAAAGCGCCACCGGGGCCCACCTGGTCGTCAAAGCTTCTCCTGGTCATTGGTGGCCAGCCTCGTTCCTTACCAATTTTTGTCATAGAGGCTGCATAGCCGGGATAAAAATCGTCTATTGCCTGCTGTGTTGTACTTGCTACATAGCCTAGCGAGTGCATGCCTACCTTTAATTTATCGGGTGCATGACCCGCTTTTTGTCCAGCCTCGCGGTAAAGATCAACCGACGGACGAAAATAGTGTGTCTGTCCGCCTATGATAGCAACCATCAGCGGCAACCCAAGAATACCAGCACGAACAAACGATTGTGGTGTGCCGCCTACCCCCAACCAAATGGGTATGGAGGTTTGGATAGGTCTTGGATATACCGGCTGATTGTTAATTGCAGGACGGAATTTGCCTGACCATGTTACAAACTCATTGTCGCGAATTTTAAGCAAGAGATCGAGCTTCTCAGCAAACAGCTCATCATAATCGTTAAGGTCATATCCAAAAAGCGGGTAAGCTTCTATAAATGAACCGCGCCCCACTACCATTTCCGCCCGCCCTTTCGAGATCAGGTCAAGCGTAGCAAAACTTTGAAAAACCCTTACAGGGTCTGCCGCACTTAGCACTGTAACTGCACTTGTAAGCCGTATCTTCTCTGTACGGGCGGCAGCAGCGGCAAGGATAAGGGTGGGAGCTGAGTCAAGAAATCCCTTCCTGTGGTGTTCTCCAATGCCGAACACGTCGAGGCCCATGCGATCCGCATGTACTATCCGATCCAGCAGCTGCGCCATGGCGTCTGCATCGCTTATCATTTTACTGCTGTCGCCACTAAACATGGCTGCGAAACTATCAACTCCGATTTCCATGATATCCGGGTTATGATTTAATGATCAAATTTACCCAGGAACGAATTAGCATGCTCATCAATAATGCGGGCCACTGAAAAAGCCGCTGACTATCAGTGGCTTTGCCTACCGTCTTTTGGAGGGTAATTTTTTCATCATATACCTGAATGCCTTGTCTACCACAATAGAATAAGATTTATTAATAAACTCTTCTGAAGAATTATCCCTCTTATCAAAGATCATAAGTTGCATTTCTCCATCTTCATTCATATCGAGGGTTACGGTGTATAGTTGCAATATATGTTTCAGTTTTGTGGTGCTACGCATGGAGCATGAAGGTAAAGAAATGATAAGTGCAGACCTATTACTGGCGCGGGTGTTCCGCAGGACCACTCGTGTCAATCCAGTCCAGCCGGTCTCTGACCGGCATTCAAGGAACGGTCGTAAGATGAGATGTTCAGTTGGCTGATAGATGAAGAATACACGAACAACTGGATACTGCGTTTCTCGCTTTGAGCTGCTGTATTTCAAATGCCGGTCAGAATTTAACGCAGAGGATGACCGGGAAGTGTCACAACCAATCATTGATGACGTTGTCAATGAAAAATTGATAAAGTACAATCTTAATTAGCTTGTAGCACGTAGTTAGAAATTACGCGAGACTGTTTTATTTGTAACGCTACCGCCTTTTTGAGAAGACCAGCCTAGTTGCTGTAAAACAGGTAGCTTGCAATGCTTCAATTATCAATGGTTGGTGATGAATCTTTGTGTGCTAGTGAAGTGAAGAGGTTTGCCGCAGGTGCTGGAGCATAAACAACTATATGATATGTTTTAGCGTTTATTGTATGGGTTGCAGTTTGTTTCAGCATCTTTCGATCTGAGCGGGCGTAATAAAATAAGACTGCATGCCGAGCGCCCGTCGCATTCATGTAGGTTATCACCTGGTGTATATCAGCATCTCTCACGCCAATGTCTATTCGCCGCTTTACTTCAAGAATACATGGGCTATTGTTAATCTCAAACACAAAATCCGGCCTTAAAAGATAGTTGTTACTAACAATAAGGGGTTCTCGGCGTATTTTTATTTGAGGGAACGTTTGTGCTAAAAAGCCATGAAGCATCCCTGAAAATACCTGCTCTTTCATACTGGTGTCTACACTACTTTTTTCAAATTGTTGTAAGAAAGAGTCGATAATTAATTCAATTGCTTCCGTAATAGCAAGATTGGCAAGCGATTCACTATTCCGTGGCAGATTGTTGCTTTGTGCGACACTGTTGGCAAAGCCCAGCTGTTCAAGTATCTGGTTGAATAATAGGTATATAAAAGCGGACACACTGACTAGTGCTAAAAAAGCTTCGCTTTGGTCAAAGAACAGCTTATGGTCGTGTGTTGACTTGTTTCTCCATTCTTTCCGATAATTTTCGAACTGTTTTAATACTCTGTCTTTGAACAGCTTATTTGATGCAAAATATTTTTCAATATTATTCGGAGTTTCCTGAGAAACAGAATGTTCGTCCTTTTGAGCTAGTATTTTATACGCCTCCTTCAGCCCACCTTCAAAGGCCTGATTACACCTGTATATTACATCCGTATAAAATTGATCGTCACTAGTTTCCTTTCCTTGGCGAAAGAAATACTCAGCACGTTGTAAATGAGTAAAGACCGTGTCAAGGAAAATAGAGCTATCATATTTTTTGATAGCCGCCATCTGCTCCTGAATTGTTTTAACTATGTCCATTATGCTCAGTTATAACACGTCTGATGTTTCCTTGACTTCCGTTGTTTTATTTTCTTTGGGGGCGTCAAAGTTTTCAGGTAAATATTCGGAATACTTTTCCTTTAGCAGAGCTAATGCATTTTCATTGTCTGAAAAATTGATATTTACTTTATCCTTGACATATTGGTAGCGTATTTTCGCCTTTTGTATTATGTTCCCCCAAGGCAATACCCAAACATCGGCGTTAGAATGTTCGGTTACATGTCCATATTCTCGGTGTTGCTGCCCTACCTGCGGCTCAATTTCGTCCTTAATATTTCTAGTGAGGAGTATGAAGACCCACTTGGTATTTTCTTTAGGGAACCTGCTATCTTTAATGACTTTTTGAGCATAGGATTGAATTTGTCTTAGCTGGTCGAAACCAGCATCCACATCCGGTTTTTTTAATTCAACTACTAAATTGATATAGCTTTTCCCGGCACCAGTTGAAAATTGCTTCCAAAGACAAACATCCGGTATTGTTTGTAATTGGGAATTGTCTTCACTTTTTACAACCTCTTCAAAATCCTCTCTGCCTAATTCTTTTAAATATTGCCTTAAAACGTTTTGTAGCGTTATGTCATCTGCGCCATATGTATATTCATCGCCGAACACCCATGTTTCTTTAACAATGATTTTGTGTAAATGACGTCTCTCTAAAACACTTTTAGAATGCTCCGGATCGTAAATTAAAAGTTCAAGCGCGCGCAAGAAGGTCAACCGGTCTGTCAGCTCCTTCATCGTATCAATAATATTTTCCAAAGACGTCTTTTCAAGAAGATCTGCTAATTCATCTCTCTTATCATCAGGTAATCCAACAACTTCAGCTAATATTTTTTGCAGGCTAGAGGTATTGCTTTCCAATGCCTCTTTAAGAAGCATTAAAGTAAGTTTTTTGCTTGCAATATCTTGTTCATTAAATGAAGGTAGATATTCATTTACCTGAAGAGCTACTATATCAAATACTTGTCTTTTTGCTATTTCTACATCGTTGACCGCTTCATCGGTGTATGGGTAGACTTTTTCCCTTTTTAAATCATTGATAAACTCTTTAGAATAGAAGTGTAGTCTTTCGCGGACGTAATTTCTTGCGATTTTTTTCGCCTCGTTGTAAATCGCCTCTACATTTTCATCCATTTCCGACAGTACCAGCTTGTTTTCTCTATGAAGCTTTTCAATGTAGTCTGATTGGATGAAGATTGAAATTGGTAAGCTTGATCGTATTCCTAAAGCGATTTCCTTGAATGGAATCCCTTTGTCACCACACAAGTATGTTTTTTTCTTATTGTCGAAATTCCATTCGATGACTTTGATTTTGAAAGTGTACCGTTTATCCTCTATTAGTACTTCATCGATGTCTTTTTCAAAGGTATTACGCTTTAAATTGTCAAATTCCAGGTTTTGACCATTAATGACAATTTGAAAATCGGGATAACTAATGTGATATGATGCAAACTTTTCCTGTAGGTCTGAACGACTTTCTTTCCTAAATGCTTCATCAGCAACCTTATCATCAATGTTATGAATCGTCACAACGAAGGATGATGATGCCTTCGATGGTAGGCTTTTTAAGTCTCCCAATATCGGCTTTCGCAAAGTATTGCGGTCGATCGTAAGGTTAAATGTTTTGGAACTCCCATTTTCCGAATAGATGCTTTCGAACTGCACAAGATCGCCGAGCGCAAATGATTTGTAGCGGCCTTTCCCTTCTTTACCATGATAAGGTCTTCCATTTGGACTCGTGGGCTGTGATTTTTTCTGTGATCCTCCTAATCTTTTAAAAACTTCTTCAGCTTTCGTGTATTCGAGACCGTGTCCGTTGTCCTGAACCACAATCTTTTCATATTTACCGAGTGCATTTTTATGATAGTTGACTCGCACTTCTGTAGCATCAGCATCAAGGGCATTCCAGATTAATTCAGATAATGCGGTAATTCCATTAGCTCGAGTAAGAGACTCGATATGATCTTGTTCGACGGTTATAGTTAGATCTTTTGACATGGCTTGACAAATTTACAGATATTTTGCATTGAAGGATATGCGCTGTCACGGTTACATTTAAATAAACGTTGCCTAATGGCCATCCTTCCTTTCAACGGTGCCAACGCCACTGCAGATTTATAGGCATACAGTCCCCTGGTACATAAGGCTGCTTTACATTTCGCTTTATTATTGGGCTGCACCGCTGAGTCTCAGGAGATTCTTCGCACGGCTCAGAATGACAAGGCTATTAGGCAGGTTGATACTGCCAGTTCAGCAGGGTAAAATAAGAAAGCCGCCATCCGGCGGCTTTTCTGTTTTGTAATTTCCAAGAAGCTTACACTACCACATTGATCATCTTCCCTTTCACATATATGATCTTCTTCGGCGTTTTGCCTTCCAGCCATTTTTGAACAGTGGCATCGGCCAGCACTTCGGCTTCCAGTACTTCGCTGGCTATATCCAGCGGGAATTCCATTTCCACCCTCGTCTTACCGTTTACAGCAACAGGATATTTCTTACTGCTTTCAGCAATGTGCTTTTCATCTGCTACAGGGAAGGCTGCATCCAGCACCGTGGTCTTGTGGCCAAGGTGACTCCACAGCTCTTCGGCCAGGTGCGGCGCAAATGGCGCGATGGCAACAGCCAGCGGCTCCAGCACTTCTTTTTTGTGGCAGTTCAACCCGGTCAGCTCGTTCACGCATATCATGAACTGGCTTACTGCTGTATTGAACGAGAAGCGTTCTATGTCTTCGCCTACTTTCTTGATGGTTTTGTGTGTGGCGCGCAGTTCTGCTTCTGTCGCTTTTTCGTCCGTTACGATCCAGCCTTTCTGCTCGTCGAAGTACAAGCGCCAGAATTTTTTCAGGAAGCGGTGCACGCCTTCAATGCCTTTGGTATCCCATGGCTTGCTCACGTCTATCGGCCCAAGGAACATCTCGTACATGCGGAAGGTATCGGCACCGTATTGAGCAACGATATCGTCAGGGTTCACCACGTTGTACTTGCTCTTACTCATCTTCTCTACCTCGCTCACGCATACAAAGCTGCCTTTGCCGGTAATAACGTTACCATCTTCGCCAATAAAGGTTGCATTAGCATAGTCAGGACGCCATGCTCTGAAGCGGTCGATATCCAGTTCGTCCTTATCGTTCACGAAAGAGATATCGGCATGCAACGCCTGGCTCGGCACTTCACCGGTAAACAATGCAGACTCACCCGCCTTGTACCTGTTCTGCTCACGCAGGAACTCAATGGCTTCGTCGTTGTTGTTCTTGTCTTTTATTTTTTCCAGCACGCCTTTCGAAACAAAAGTGCCGGTCTTTATCAGCTTGTAAGCAAACTTTGAAATCCCCTGTATCATACCCTGGTTCACCAGTTTCTTGAACGGCTCTCCAAAGTCAATATGGCCAAGATCGTACAGCACTTTGGTCCACATGCGGCTATACAGCAGGTGGCCTACCGCGTGCTCGGTACCGCCTACGTATATATCCACCTCGCGCCAGTAGCTGGTGGCTTCTTTGCCTGCAAATTCTTTATCGTTGTGCGGGTCGGCATAGCGCAGGAAATACCAGCTGCTGCCTGCATAACCCGGCATCGTGTTGGTCTCGCGCATGCCGCCGGGGGTTTCTACCCAGTTGCGCACGTTGGCCAGCGGGCCCTGTCCTTCAGGACCGGGCTTGTAGTGTTCTACCATTGGCAGTTCTACCGGCACCTTGCGCAGTTGGTCGTCTATGTCCAGTTCTTTTTCATCAATGCCATAAGGCGTATCGTGAATATAGATGATCGGAAATGGCTCACCCCAATAGCGCTGACGGCTGAAGCCCGCATCTCGAAGCCTGTAGTTGACCTTTGAGTGGCCCACGCCTGCGTCTTCGATAGCCCTGATGGCTATAGGGGCAGCCTGCGCAATGTCAATGCCCTCCAGGAAACCACTGTTATCCAGCTTGCCCGCTTTTGACGTATATGCATCGTTGCCGCTATAGTTCAGCCCGAAGATATTGGTGATGGGTATCTCAAAATATTTCGCAAAGGCATGGTCGCGTTCATCGCCGCTGGGCACAGCCATGATAGCGCCGGTGCCGTAACCAGCCAGCACATATTCAGATATCCAAACGGGGATCTGTTTGTGCGTGAACGGGTGTGTGGCATAAGCGCCGGTAAAGCAACCTGTCACCTGTTTTACTTCCGACATGCGCTCGCGTTCGGAGCGGCTCATTACGTAGGTCTTGTATTCTGCAATGGCTTCCTTCTGTTCATCCGTTGCTATCTCATCTACCAGCGGGTGTTCAGGCGCCAGCACCATAAAGTCTACACCGAATATCGTATCAGGCCTTGTGGTGAAGACAGTGATCTTTTTATCAGAAAAGCCGAATACATCGAAGTGTACTTCAGCGCCGTTGCTTTTGCCTATCCAGTTGCGCTGCATTTCCTTCATAGCCTCGGTCCAGTCGAGCGTATCGAGGCTGCTCAGCAGGCGGTCGGCATATTCGGTAATACGCAAGAACCACTGGCGCATTTGTTTCTTCACAACAGGGTAGCCACCGCGTTCTGATACGCCGTTCACTACTTCGTCGTTGGCCAGTACAGTACCCAGGGCTTCGCACCACCATACTTCTGCATAGCTCAGGTAGGCTATGCGGTAGTGCATCAGTATGTCGCGCTTCTCGGTTTCCGTATAGCCTTTCCATGTCTTTGAGTCGAAGCATAGTTTTGCATCGGCCGGACAAGTGTTCTTGCTGTTGCCTTCTTTCTCAAATATTTTGATCAGCTCAGAGATGGGCCTTGCTTTGTTGAGCTTGCGGTCGTACCAGCTATGGAACAACTGCAGGAATATCCACTGCGTCCATTTGTAGTACGACGGATCGCTGGTGCGCACTTCGCGGTCCCAGTCGTAGCAGAAGCCTATATTATCCAGCTGCTCCCTGTAGCGGGCAATGTTCTTTTCCGTTGTCACTGCAGGGTGCTGGCCTGTTTCCAGTGCATATTGTTCTGCCGGCAGACCGAAGGCATCGTAGCCCATTGGGTGCAGCACGTTAAAACCTTTCAGCCTTTTGTAGCGGGCATAGATATCTGAAGCGATATAACCGAGCGGGTGCCCTACGTGCAGCCCCGCACCGCTTGGGTAAGGGAACATATCGAGCACATAACATTTGGGCTTGTCAGACTTGTTGCTGACCTGATATACTTTATTCTCTTTCCAGTATTGTTTCCACTTCTGTTCTAATTCCCGAAAACCGTATTCCATAGCATTATATATAAAAATCGAATGCCAAAAGTACGAAAGCGGCGGGTTATAAGAAAAGCGCGCCGGTGAGGGCGCGCTTTATTCTGTTATGGCAGTATGTATGTCTCTAATGATTCAGGTCAATACCAATGGCAAGAATTCCTGCGGCGGTGAAACTGTTTGTATTGATGTCTGTATAAGTTGATTGTCCGCCCAACAGCACATCTAAGAGCACCTGTGTTGGCCACTTCGTATCAAGATTCATCCTGATGGTGAATACATTATACTCCTGTCCATCCATAGTTGCTTGTTTATTATAGCTGGAGGTTACGTCTTTTATTGGCGTTCTTGAACTACCGGCAGTGTGCTCAAAGCCGGCGGTAAGGTTTTCCAGCTTGACAGAATATGCCTTGCTGTTGTTGGGTACGTATAACAGGAATTCCCATTTCTGGGTTTCTGTTGGCATGTCGGCGTGGCTTGCCCAGTAAGAAAAGTACCCGGACTTTTTGGTCAATGGAGCAGGTATGCCGTCTACCTTGAAATCGGTAATGATACATGGCCTGTTCCAGTATTTGGCAGTGTCTTTAACAACGGTAGGCTGGGGAGTAGGAGCCGGATCGTCGTTTTTAGAGCAGGCGGTCATTAATAGGGTTGTAGCTACAAGTAGGGTCAATAAACGGACAAAATTTCTCATTAATGGATTGTTTTCGCAAAACTACTGCTGCCGGTTGCAGGATAAAATACCCAATAGTGGGTATTGTTATAGTATACTGCCATTTCGTACTGTATTGGCGGTTTTATCAATGCTTTTTACTTTTGCCGCATGCAAACACTGAAAACATCGAAGGCACGCGAGAATATCCTTGGTAAGATCCGCAAGGCGCTGAGCGCTGATAAACTGCCGATGCCGTTCCCGGAAGCTGAGAAATCGGCCAATGTGGATGTTTTCGCCGAATCAGGCCTTACCGTAGAAGAGACCTTTGCGGAAAGCTTCATTAAGCTGGGAGGCAAGTTCGTGTTTTGCAACAATGAGCAGGAGCTGCTGGAATCCATAGCCGAGCTGCATGAAAGCCGCGGCTGGCAGCAGCTGTATTGCGCGGAAGAGCGCCTGTTGCAGCTGTTCCAGAACAATAAGATAGACGTGGTGCACCGCGCCGATGTAAGCGACGGAACCGCCGACGCCTGCATTACCGGCTGCGAATACCTGGTAGCCCGTACCGGCTCAGTATTCCTGAGCAGTAAGCAGCACCTGGGGCGTACCGCCACTGTTTTCTACCCGGTTCATATCATTGTGGCCTACGCGGGGCAGGTGGTGCCCGATATCCAGCATGGCCTTGACCTGCTGACGAAAAAATATGGCAATAACCTGCCATCTATGATCAACCTGAATACCGGTCCCAGCCGTACGGCAGATATTGAAAAGACACTGGTGGTGGGTGTGCACGGTCCCGGCGAGGTGTTCTGCTTCCTTGTAAACGCCTAAAAAACTAATGCTGAAACATAATTACCACGCGAGATAATTAATGTTTCAGCATTTAAACTATAGGTTTTATAGACAGTGTAGTGGGTATACCAATTAAGGGCACATAAGGGCTGGGGCGCGTTAATTGATAGGAGGTTAGGTAAACCTCTGAGTACAAAGCAACGCACTTATGTTGGTACACTATTGACCCATTTGCCCAAAATAGGGTTTCATCCACCGAAATGTTGTTCCCGTCCGACGAACGGCAGGCTTATTCCGAATCTTTTTGTTTGAAACCGGCTGTGCGGTTGATGGTATTGAACATATTCACAAAATCTGTTCTAACGTTCTTTGACACAGGTATTTGCATGTTGTCTTCCATGATCAGGACACCTGCTATTTCATAGCGTTTTATGTGGTGGATATTCACAATGTATGACCGGTGCACCTGGTAAAAGTCGTTTTCGTCGATCACCTTTTTGAACTCGCCCAGGTTGTACGAGCTCATGATACTGGTGTTTTTGGTCACCACCTTGGTGTATTTGTTCACGCTCTCGAAATACAATATGTCCTCGGCGTTCAGGTAGTCGATACCCTTTACGTTAGGTATGCCGATCTTGATGGCGTTGTTGGGAAGTTGGTGCTGGGTTTTTGAATTGTTCGAAGTGCCTTTAATGTTCTCCAGGGCCTTGTTGACCGCAAACGACAGTTCGTAGTCGTCGACCGGTTTCAGCACATAGCCCGCAGCAGAAAATTTGATGGCCTGCAGTGCGAATTCGGTATGAGCGGTTACGAAGATCACCTGGAAAGGAATAGAGGGAAACAGCTTCAAGAAATCTATTCCCGACTTCTCCGGCATCGAAACATCGAGAAAAAGCAGGTCGATGGCTTCGCTGCGCAGCACTTCAAGCCCTTTCCGCCAGTCGGTAAATGTTCCCTTGATCTGGATATTGGGGAACAAGATGTTCAACCGCTCCTGCAGCAGTTCAATGGCTTTCGGCTCATCGTCGATGATGATACAACGGATCTCAGGCGACATACTTCAAATTTCTTATGGTTAGTTTCACAATGGTTCCGGATTCAGGTTCGGGTTTATCAATATACTCAAGATAGATATTCATCTTCTCATATTTCTTGAAAATATTGATGAGTTCCTGCGTCAGTTTCGTTCCATACGATTCATATTGCGCATCGCTGCTTCTCCTTATTTCGCGCGATTTTCTCCTGCCTACGCCATTGTCTTCAATGGTGCAGATGAGTTCGTCGCTCGAAGAACCCTGGTAGAAGCGTATTTGCAGCGATCCTTTTTTTCCTTCCGGTAGGTGGAACAATCCGTGGTTGATGGCATTTTCAACTAACGGTTGCAACAGCAACGAAGGTATCTGAATAGCGTCCGCGGCTACCTTGTTCTCCACATTTATTTCGTACCCAAATTTATTCTCAAACCTGATCTGCTGCAGCTCAATATAGTTCTTCAGCATTTCCAGCTCTTCAGACAGGGTTACGTACCTGTTGCGCGAGGCCTGTAAGTATGACCGCAGCAGCCGCGAGAATTTATTTACGTGCAGGTAAGCATCGTCCATCTTTTTCTTGCTAATGAAGTACATGGCGCTGCCCAGCGTATTGAAAATGAAGTGCGGATTGATCTGCGCGTGTATGGCCCTCAATTCCAGGTCGGTCAACAGTCGTCGTTTTTCATTAGAGCGGGCCACGATATTTCTTGTAAGCAGTACGATGCCAAGGACGAGTGTAGCAAATAGTAACGCGCCTGCTATCCAGAATACAATTCGCCAGGTAGATGTTTGGTACCAGTAGGGGCTGCGATAAATGTAAAAGGTGTACGTTTTGCTCTTCAGGATATCGTCGTGAACATAGCATTGTATCTTGTACATGCGGCCTGCGGGTACCTCGCCGATATATACCTCACCCGCCTCCGTTGTTTGCCATTCGTTCTTGTCGCCGATCTTATAGATAAATTGTCGTCTGCCACTGCCATAAAAATTGATCAGGTCGAAGTTGAGCATTTCGGTTTCCTGTTGCAGGTGGATAGTGTCTCCTGATTGAATAGATTTTTGTTCGGGAGAACTAACGACCAATCTTGAATCCTGTTTTGCGTTTAGCTGCGCTTTTGCCGCCAATAGCTCACTTACGCTGAGCGAATAGGCAGCCTGGTCGGTGGTAATGATGATATTATTCTGGCTGTTCACCATCAGATCGTAAATACGGTTGTAGTAGTGGCGCCGGATGTTGCGGAATATCGTGAAAGGCGATAGCATGCCGTCATCAGAAATGGTAGCATAACCCAGGCCAAAATTACCGGCAAGGAACACCATGTTGCCTTGTATCCGCATTAATACGTTCGTGAGATCTACATTGGGATGTAGGTAACGTAGTTTGAACGATCTTAAATTGAACTGGAAGATCAGCTTATCGGTGAGAATGTAGATGTTATTATGCTTGTCGACCTGCAGTTGCGAAATGCTGCTGATGTTCAGTCTTTTTAACTGTTCGATAGGCATGATCGCCTGCTTCCCGGTTTCAGGATCGAACAATGCAAGGCGTTCTTTATTGTACAGCCAGTATTTGTTATTGAAACTATCAAATACCATATTGGGGTACCTGTCTGAAAAGAATCTTTGAATGTGTGCAGAGTCATTGCTTCGGGTGATCTTGAATATGCCGCCGCCACGTGACGATGAAAAAAATATCCCCGGCCGGTATTCGTTCAGGTTAAATATGCTGGTCAGGAAATGGTCATCATAACCGACTTGTTTTTTTTCTTCTTCGTGCGACGTATAACTGATATACCGTCCAGCTGTGAAAAAGTCAAGTTTACGTTGGGGGACATTGTACGTGTAAACGCCATTAAAAACGCTTTGGGTAAAAGCAATGTATAGTTCATCGCCATGTTCGCGAACTGCCTGTACATCGGCATTGGGAAAAGAGGTAAAGAACCGGATAGACAGGTCGGGGCTTACGGCGTATAGCGTTTTTTGTTTACTGCTCCACCAATAGCTATTGCCTGATGTGGTATTGCCCACATTTACACTTTTGGTCAATGCAGCGATATGTTTGTTTCCTCTAAATAATATGGGCGTACTTGGCCGCATCAAGACGCCGTCTGCTGTAGTAGCGTACCATTCGTTAGCTGAACCGTCTGTGATGAAAAAGCTAACCTGTGATAAATTCTGAATAGTGTTGTGGTCGATCTTTCTTTCTATAAGCCGCAGGTTGAGGTCAAGTAGATACAGGGCTTCATTTGTGATCACGCACACCCGGTCGTCTAAACGATAGAACAACAATATGCCTTCTGACTCTTTAGCTCCATAACGTGTCAGGTCTATATGCTCGTAAGTGCAGGTGTAAATATTGTAGAAATGAAGAAAGCTGGCGCCAGGTGCGTACCCGAGAAATCCACTGTCGGTTACGTTTCGCTGTATGATCTGCGCATTTACCATAACCTCGGGCAGCGTACACAGGAATTTGCATGCCAGCTGGCCATCGGCAATGCGACATTCAAACAGCCGGTTGCCGTATATGTTCAGAAACTTGTCAGGTTCGGGGTGAATGAATATTCTTGGGCGTGGTGACGGAACAGGGTAGGCAATTGGCTTGTCGTTCGAATCAATTTCAACCAGGTCGTCATCGGCCAGGAAGAACACGCGGCCATTCCTGACCATTGTCCGGAAGCCTTTTATCGCGTCCTTAGCAAATTCGTAGTCAATGAATTTGACCTTGTTGTCTTTTATATATCCAAGGGTATATCCATAATAGTCTACCCACAGCCGGCGCTGTGCATCTTCAAATATGCCGAACATTTCCAGCGGCAGCCCGTCGGCTGCGTTGAATGTCCGGAAGGTATAGCCGTTATATTTTGCTATACCGTTATCTGTTGTCACCCAGAGATAACCATTACGGTCCTGAAGCAGGCTATACACGTTATTTGAAGGCAACCCCTCGGCCATGGTCAGGCGGATCATGCGGCTGGAATCCTGCCCCAGGCAGGCGGGGATGCTATAGAGCAGCAGTAATAATATGTACGATAATAGCCGGGACATGACGATAATCAGTGGCCTGAAGCCGAAATATACGATATATGGAAGGAATGGTGGCCTAACTTTGCTGCATGACACAGCTGAATGATATTGAGTGCAGGGCAGATATCGAGAACTTGATAAATACTTTTTACGACAGGGTGAAGGCCGACGAGGTGATAGGTCATATCTTTCATAAGATCATAGGCGAGGACTGGTCGCACCATTTGCCAACCATGTACCAGTTTTGGGAAACGGTCATGTTTGCGAAGCCCGGTTACTCAGGTAATCCTGTGCGGGCGCATGTGGAGGTGGACAAACGCATTGAGCTAAAAAAGGAGCATTATGAAAGATGGCTCGAGTTGTGGCGCAAAACGGTTGATGACCTGTTTGCAGGTCCAAGGGCTGAAGAAATAAAACAGCGTGCAGTGATGATGATGCAGATGATCAGCATGAAGGTAGACTGGGCCCGGCAGGGTAAATCAATATTGTAGTATCTTGGATGGATGCATTCCTACTCCATTACCGGCAACCTGGTAGATATTTTTGAGAAACGTATCTACCCGGCCACTATCTACATCAGCAACGGCAAGATCGTTTCTGTAGATGAACTGCCCGGAACTTCTGACCGCTATATACTTCCCGGTTTTGTTGACGCACACGTACACATCGAAAGCTCGATGCTGGTGCCAACAGCCTTTGCGCGACTGGCAGTGATACACGGCACCGTGGCCACAGTTTCCGATCCGCACGAAATAGCAAACGTTTGCGGTACACAGGGTGTGCAGTACATGATCGACAACAGCAAACGAACTCCATTTAAATTCTTTTTCGGTGCGCCTTCGTGTGTGCCGGCCACTACATTTGAAACAGCAGGCGCAACATTAGATGCCTATGCTGTTGAGGATTTGCTGGCGAGTGAGGATATCTGGTACCTGTCGGAGATGATGAACTACCCCGGTGTGCTGAACAAGGATAGGGAAGTAATGGCCAAGATAGCCGCTGCAAAAAAGCTGAACAAACCTGTAGACGGTCATGCTCCGGGTTTGCACGGCGCGCAGGCCACGGCATATGCTTCCGCCGGCATCAGTACTGACCACGAATGCTTTACTCTTGATGAAGCACTAGATAAGATAGCAGCCGGAATGAACATCATTATTCGCGAGGGTAGTGCTGCGCGCAATTTTGAAGCACTGCACGAACTGATCAGCAAGTACCCTGATCGCGTTATGTTTTGCAGCGATGATAAACACCCGGATGAGCTGGTGGTTAGTCACATAAATGCGCTTGTAAAACGCGCACTTGCAAAAGGCCACGACCTGTTCGATATTCTGAAAGCTGCGTCTGTTAACCCAGTACTGCATTACAATCTTCCTGTTGGTATGTTGCGCCCCGGTGACGCGGCGGATTTTATCATTGTAGATAATACTACTGACTTCAACGTGCTGCAAACTTATATAGGTGGCGAGGTAGTGGCAGAAAAAGGCAAGACCCTATTGCCGCATGTGAATGCGGCGAACATCAATAACTTCAATACCGACATGAAGAAGCCGGCTGATTTCGTCGTGCCTGCTTCTGAGCCTGAAACAAGCATCCGTGTTATTGAAGCCATAGAAGGGCAGCTTGTGACGAATGAACTGATAGTTTCCGGCAAAGTAGTCGATAATAATCTTGTCAGCGATGTGACTAACGATGTGCTCAAGATAGCCGTGGTGAACAGGTATGCACCCGGTCAGCCTATTGCAAAAGCTTTCATCAAAAACTTTGGACTGAAACGCGGTGCGCTTGCATCTACAGTTGCACACGATTGCCACAATATTATTGCCATAGGTGTTGATGATGATTCACTCTGTGCTGCAGTGAATGCCCTCATCAAAGCAAAAGGTGGTATCTCTGTAGCAGAGAATGCTAAAACGATACATTGCATGCCGCTGCCTGTTGGTGGATTGATGGCAACCGACGATGGCTATAAGGTAGCTGCTGAATATTCGAAGATAGATGCCAAAGCAAAACAGCTGGGTACTCCGTTAAAGGCGCCGTTCATGACGCTTTCGTTTATGGCGCTGCTTGTCATTCCTGCACTAAAGCTGAGCGATAAGGGCTTGTTTGACGGAGCGAAGTTTAGTTTTACAAATGTAGAAGCATAGAAAAAGCCCTCCGGTAGGGAGGGCTTTTTTCGGTGGTGCCAGTTGTTTCCAACTGGTCTTTTATGTGGTGTTAGGTGTTTCCACCTGACGCATTAATTCTTGTAGGTCTTAAGCGCTGCTTCCAGGCAATCCATTGCTCCGTTAATGTCTTCGTTGTTCAACACATAAGCAAGGCGTACCTCGTTTCTTCCTTTACCCGGAGTGGCGTAGAAACCTGCAGCAGGGGCCATCATCACCGTAGCGCCGTTGTGCGAGAATTCTTCCAGCAGCCACTGGCAGAATTTTTCGCTGTCCTCTACAGGCAGTTGCGCCATAGCGTAGAAGGCGCCGCCCGGCACCGGGCACTGAACGCCCGGCATAGCCTGCAGGCGTTTTACCAGCAGGTCGCGGCGAGAAGTGTATTCGGCATGTACACCGTCGAAGTAATCAGAAGGCAGGTCAACCGCAGCTTCGCCCAGTATTTGAGCAAATGATGGCGGGCTCAGCCTTGCCTGTGCAAATTTCATAGCAGCATCCAGCACTTGCTGGTTGCGGGTAACGAAGGCGCCGATACGGCCGCCACATGCACTGTATCGTTTAGATATTGTGTCCAGGAGTATTGCATGGTCTTCCAGTCCTTCGAGTGAAAGGGCTGAGATGTGCCTGCGGCCATCGTAGCAAAACTCGCGATAAGCTTCGTCGCTGAACAGGAACAGGTCGTGCTTCAGACATATTTCCTTCAGTACATCCAGCTCTTCGCGGCTATACAGGTAGCCGGTTGGGTTGTTAGGGTTGCAGATCATGATCGCTTTGGTGCGAGGCGTTACAGCCTGCTCAAACGCATCTATCGGCGGCAGTGAGAATCCGTCTTCAATACCTGAAGGTATCGGAACGATCTTTACGCCTGCGCTGGTAGAGAAGCCATTGTAGTTAGCATAGAACGGCTCTGGTATGATGATCTCATCGCCCGGGTCCAGGCAGCTCATAATGGCAAACAGGATAGCTTCCGATCCGCCTGTAGTTACGATTATCTGGTTGTGGTTAACGTTGATGTTATTGCGGCTGTAATATTCTACCAGCTTTTTGCGGTAGCTTTCAAAGCCGGCGCTGTGACTGTATTCCAGCACCTTCATATCTACGTGGCGCACTGCGTCAAGAATGGCAGTAGGCGTTTCAATATCAGGCTGGCCTATGTTCAGGTGGTACACCTTAGTGCCTCTTTTTTTGGCAGCTTCTGCGTAGGGTACCAACTTACGTATCGGGGATGGCGGCATTTGCGCGCCACGATGAGAAATTACTGGCATGGGCGCAAAATTAGACAAACCTGCGCTTATTCAGCGGCATTTACGCATAAAAAAATAGTCCCGCATTATCTGCGGGACCATTTATTCAAAGTTAGAAATTCGCTTAGTTCTTGGCTTTAGAAGCGTTTTTAGTAGCCGGGTCTTGTGCTGCTACAACCGTTCCTTTGATGTTGAGCGTATAGCGCTCAGAACCGTTAGGGTTGTTTACAGCGTTAGACTGGATGTACACTTCTTTAGCAAATGGGCTAACGTGACCTTGTGTGGTGTAAGTAACCTTTATCGAGCCTTTTTTACCAGGCAGGATCGGCTCTTTAGGCCACTGGGGAACGGTGCAACCGCACGACGCAGACGCATTTTGAATGATCAGCGGGGCATTACCCGTGTTCGTGAATTCAAAAAGGTACTCAGCCGCCGGGCCTTCTTTCAGGGTGCCGAAGTCATGGGTGTCGCCACCTTTGAATTTGAACATCGGACCATTCTTTTTGTCTTGCGCCTGCAGACCGAAAGTGGTCACAGCAAGGAGCATCAAAGTAACAAACAACTGTTTCATATCTCTTCTTCTTATCGGTTTACTTAGTTGGTTTTGATCATTGATGTGTTCGTAGGTACTGATGACTCAGGTGCTTTTTCAACTTCACCCTTGATGGTCAGCATTTTCGTGCCAGCATTCGAAACTACAGTGATAGTTTTTGTGAAAGCATTAGGACGGCCTACTGTAGAGTAAGACGCTTTTACTTTTCCTGTTTGGCCAGGCAGTACAGGTTCTTTAGAGTAAGAAGGTGTAGTGCAACCGCAAGAAGCGTGTACCTGCTGGATGATCAGCGGCTCTTTACCTTTGTTCGTGAAAGAGAATTCGTATTCAGCAGCAGGACCTTCAGGTATCGTACCGAAATCGTGAGTTTCTGTTGCAAATACTACGTCTTCAGGTTTCAGGTTGCTCGCAGGTGCAGTTGTAGTAGCAGCAGGACCATGATCGTGTCCGTCGTGGCTGGCAGCGTTAGCAGCAGCAGCTTTTTGCTCTGGAGTTTCAGGAGCAACAGCAAGTTGTACAGCTTGTGCCTTTGGTGCTTTAGTTTTGTTCTTGTTTTGAGCGAAGCTGACAGAGGCAGCCATTAAAACAACACCTAATGAGAGGATCAGTTTTTTCATATTATCTGGCGTTTTGAAAATGTTGATTACTAAATGAGTGACTACAAATTTAACACATAAGACAATAACAAAGTGCATCACGGTTTGTTAATCAGTTGCCAAAAATATATATTTTAAATCCAAATAAACCTGCGTTGACGCTATATGACGACCAATTTTGAAGATGATATTAAAAACTGCATAAAAGTGCTGGAAGAGGGGGGAACCATACTCTATCCTACTGATACCGTGTGGGGCATCGGCTGCAATGCGCTTGACGAAAATGCCGTGGATAGGGTATTTGACCTGAAACAAAGGCCTCGCCAAAAAAGCCTGATCGTGCTGCTGGCCGACGCCCGGGATATATTGAAATATGTGGCAGCCCCGCACCCCGATATTATCGAAATCGTAGAAGGCTTTGAGGCGCCTACCACGGTGGTGTACGAGGGGGCTTTGGGGTTCCCGGAAAACGCGGTGCACGAAGACGGCAGCATAGCCATACGCGTTACCGACGACCCGTTTTGCAAGTCGCTGATAAAACGTTACCAGAAACCTATAGTTTCCACCTCTGCCAACCTGAGTGGTGAACCCACGCCTGATGTGTTTGGCAAGGTGAGTGACCAGGTAAAAAACGGGGCAGATTATGTGGTAAAACATAGGCAGGACGATAACGAGCCCAAAAGCTCCTCGCGCCTCGTCCGTATCAACGAGGACGGGAGTTTGGACATATTGCGCCCGTAAATCCCGCCCGGTGTTTGTAGATTTGCGCGCAATGGATATTTCGGCCACGCAGGAGGAAAAAATAATATTTGAACGGATAGCCGTCGCTTCTAAAAAACTAGGCGTACGCAGCTACCTGATTGGGGGCTTTGTGCGTGACAAGATATTAGGCAGGGGCTGTAAGGATATAGACGTGGTATGCGATAGTGACGGTATCGAACTGGCCCACGCTGCTGCGGCGCAGTTCCCAAACAAGCCCACCGTCAGCTTCTTTAAAAATTTTGGTACTGCTCATTTCAGGGCGGGAGGTTTTGATATTGAATTTGTAGGCGCGCGCAAAGAATCTTATAAGCACCATTCACGTAAGCCGGAAGTAGAGAAAGGCACACTGGAAGATGACCAGAAACGTCGCGATTTTACGATCAACGCTTTTGCGATCAGCCTGAACGAAGAAGACTATGGCAAACTGATAGATCCGTTCAATGGCCTGACCGACCTGGAAAATAAGATCATCCGCACGCCACTCGATCCCGATATTACTTTCAGCGATGACCCCCTGCGTATGATGCGCGGTATTCGTTTTGCAACGCAGCTTGATTTCAACATTCATACCGAAACGTTCGATGCCATTCGTCGCAATGCGGAGCGTATCAAGATCATTTCGGCCGAGCGTATAGCCGACGAACTGAATAAGATCATACTGACGCCTAAACCATCGGTTGGTTTCGACTTGCTTTACCGTGCTGGTTTACTGAATCATTTCTTTCCGCA
The DNA here is from genome assembly GCF_029269745.1 of Polluticoccus soli. Classification (NCBI taxonomy): domain Bacteria; kingdom Pseudomonadati; phylum Bacteroidota; class Chitinophagia; order Chitinophagales; family Chitinophagaceae; genus Polluticoccus; species Polluticoccus soli. Next base: position 2,306,507 of record NZ_JARJHT010000001.1, read on the forward strand.
AATGGTTGACCTGGCCGGGGTGGAAATAGTAGAAGGCAAGGGACATAAAGACAATTTCTACCACACCCTGCAGGTGCTGGACAATGTTGCTGCACGAAGCACTGACCTCTGGCTGCGTTGGGCTGCCATATTACACGATATTGCCAAACCGCCTACCAAACGTTTTGAGGTCGGTCATGGCTGGACATTTCACGGACACGATGCTGTGGGGGAGAAGATGGTGCCGCGTATCTTCAAGCAGCTGCGCTTGCCGCTGAACGAAAAGATGAAGTACGTTGCCAAGTTGGTAGGACTGCACCTGCGTCCCATTAGCCTGAGCAAAGAAGACATTACCGACTCGGCCATGAGGCGCCTGTTGTTTGATGCAGGCGAAGACCTGGAAGACCTGATGGTGCTGTGCGAAAGCGATATCACTTCGAAGAACCGACAGAAAGTGAAACGCTACCTCGAAAACTTTGAGCTGGTAAAAGAGCGCCTGAAAATAGTAGAGGAGAAAGACCGCATCCGCAACTGGCAGCCACCCATCAGCGGCGAGGAGATCATGCAGATATTCAACCTGCCACCTTCGCGCAATGTGGGCACGTTGAAAACCGCGGTGCGTGAAGCTATTCTTGACGGTATCATTCCGAATGATTATGATGCGGCTTATGCGTATTTGATGCAGAAGGCAGAGGAGTTGGGGATCAGGAAGGAGAATGCGTAAATGCCATTAAAGTGCTGTACGCGGATCAGAGATACATTCATTTCTCACTTTGATGTTGTGATCTTCCAGGGCCTTTTGTAACGATAGCCAGGTTTTGTCGCGCAAGCTCCCCGCCCGGTAGCGCGCGGTTCTGAAATCCTTTAAAATTATTCGCATGGAATTAGGTTGTTTCGGTTCTGTTTCAAATGTGACTTCTGCAATATCCTTTAAAGCATACAATTTCTTTTCCCAGAACCAGTAATGGTTGCGTACGATGAGATGATTATTCGTGATTTGGAAATAATGTAGAAGCCAGCAACTAAACGTAGACCAGAAAATACAGAATATTCCAATGAAAACTAGAGAAATGACAGATGCAGTTTCACTTGCAATTTCTTTAACGAAAATGCTGACAAACATCGCCAACATACTCCATAGCATAATACCGCGAAGGCTAAAAAGCGCATTACCCTTGAAAGTGCTTATGGCATCGGTGGTAACTGTTCTTTCTCTAGCATTTGAATCTACAGAATAATGATTTTTATTTCCAATTACTAACTCATTTAAAAGCAGTTTGACCTCCCACAGATTGGTGTACATATCATCGTAAACCAATCTTTTAGTCCCATCTCTCATCTGAATCGTGATACCCTCCATCCGGAAGTTGATAACATATGGGAAGTTAACCTTCCCAGTCAGGGATACCGTTTCAATTTCATTGAGTGGATATATTTCGCGTCCAATTGTAAGCGATTGATCATCCATCTTAATAATTGGTACATTTTTAAAGTACCTGAATGGTGTATAAATAGCAGCAGCAATCATCAATATTGGGCCAACTAATAGCAAATACTTCTTAGTCTCTTGGTTGTTATTTTCAATCTCATTGAGGAATATAAATAGGCAAGCGGCGCCTATTGCGAGAAAAGCACAAAATCCCACTACGACTGAAAAATAGAAAGTAAAGGGGGGTCTTCGTGTGATAATTTGATTCATGCGTGTAACAACCAAAATAACATCGATTATCCAATAAAAAAAGCCCGCACATCGTGCGGGCTTTAATATTATCAAGAGTGATCTTATACGTGTTGCTTAAAATACTCCAGCGTCCTCTTCAAACCTTCGTGCCTGTCAACCTTAGGTTCCCAGTCGAGTATCTCTTTGGCTTTGGTGATGTCCGGCTGGCGTTGCTTAGGGTCGTCTTGCGGCAGTGGCTCGTAAACGATCTTTGATTTTGAATCTGTCAGTTTCAACACTTCTTCAGCAAACTGCTGCAGGGTGATCTCTGAAGGGTTGCCGATGTTTACCGGCATGTGATAATCTGACAACAGCAGGCGGTAGATACCTTCCACCAGGTCGTCAACATAGCAGAACGAACGTGTCTGCGAACCATCGCCGAATACGGTGATGTCTTCGCCACGCAGCGCCTGGCTCATGAACGTAGGCAGTGCACGGCCATCATCGAGTCGCATGCGCGGGCCATAAGTATTGAATATGCGGATGATCCTTGTTTCAACACCGTGGAAGTTGTGGTAAGCCATCGTGATGCTTTCCATGAAGCGCTTGGCTTCATCATACACACCGCGCGGACCTATCGGGTTCACATTACCCCAGTATTCTTCGGTTTGCGGGTGTACCAGTGGGTCACCATATACTTCTGATGTAGAAGCTACCAGTATCCTTGCATTCTTCGACTTGGCAAGACCCAGCAGGTTGTGTGTACCCAGGGAGCTAACCTTCAGCGTCTGTATCGGCATCTTCAGGTAGTCTATCGGGCTGGCCGGAGATGCGAAGTGCAGGATGTAATCAATGTTACCCGGTACGTGCACGTACTTAGATACATCGTGGTGGTAGAACTGGAAATCCTGCAACGGAAAGAGGTGCGCAATGTTCTGGATGTTACCTGTCAGCAGGTTGTCCATCCCGATCACTTCATAACCTTCTTTGATGAAACGGTCGCACAGGTGAGAGCCAAGGAAGCCTGCTGCGCCGGTAATGAGTATGCGTTTTTTAGCCATGTACTGGTTAAACTGTATAGTGTGATGTATGATTAATCCAGGTTACCTCTTTCCCTTACTACAGTACCTTCCGGAACGTCAATGGTATACCTGATGTTCTCGTGAACTGTTTTGCGGCCAATGCTTTCGTAGTAGAAGCCCAGTTCCTGCATTTTTTCAAGCGTATACACGTTACGGCCATCGAATACCATTGGGTATTTCAGCGACTGGATGATGCGTTCGAAGTTCGGGTTGCGGAACTCGCTCCATTCGGTTACGATGATCAGTGCGTCAGTACCTTCCAGGCCATCGTACTGGTCTTTTGCAAAAGTTATTTTCTCACCAAAGATGCGTTTCACGTTTTCCATCGCTTCGGGATCGAACGCTGTTACCTCAGCGCCTGCATCCAGCAGGTCTTGTATCAGTTCCAAAGCCGGGGCTTCGCGGATATCGTCAGTTTCAGGTTTGAACGCCAGGCCCCAGATAGCAAAGTGACGGCCGCTAAGGTCATTGCCGAACGCATCGCGCACTTTTTTGCCAAGGATGGTTTTCTGCTTTTCGTTCACTTCCATCACGGTGCTGATGATCTGGAAGTCATAGTCCATTTCACGTGCAGTTTGCACCAGTGCTTTCACGTCTTTAGGGAAGCAGCTGCCACCATAACCCACACCCGGGAACAGGAAGCGCTTGCCGATACGGCTGTCGCTACCGATGCCTACGCGCACCATGTCAACATTGGCGCCTGCTTTTTCGCACAGGTTAGCCATTTCGTTCATGAAAGAGATACGCATGGCCAGGTAAGCATTGGCTGCATACTTGGTCATTTCAGACGAACGCTCGTCCATGAAGAATATTGGGTTGCCCTGGCGAACGTAAGGCTGGTACAGTTCTTCCATGATCTTCTTCGCCCTGTCAGACGAAGTGCCGATCACTACGCGGTCAGGCTTCAGGAAGTCATCAACTGCCACACCTTCGCGCAGGAACTCTGGGTTAGAAACCACGTCGAACAGGTTCCTGTCCAGTTTCTGCTCCAGTACAGCAGTTACCTTTTCGGCAGTGCCTACAGGTACGGTGCTTTTATTTACAATTACTTTATAGCTGGTAATAAGCGTGCTCAGTTGGGCTGCAACGTCCAATACATATTGCAGGTCGGCAGAGCCATCTTTACCCGGAGGGGTAGGCAGCGCCAGGAAAATAACCTGTGCATCTTTGATACCTTCTGCCAGGTTGGTAGTGAATTCTATGCGGTTGTCGCGGATATTGCGCTCCAGCAGCACGTCCAGGCCTGGCTCATAAATTGGTGATTTTCCGCTTTTTAGCTGGTTTACTTTGTCTTCATTTATATCGATACAAACCACGTTGTTGCCGGTCTCGGCAAAGCAGGTACCTGTTACTAATCCCACATACCCGGTACCAATGATCGCTACTTGCATAAGGTTTCGAAAATATTTGCGGCAAATGTAGTTTATTTTTTCTGCTAATGCCTTATCCCATACGGCTTTAAAAGCATGGAAGAAAATTATTATTGATTACCTTTAAACCTATTCGATTTCACCACGTCTCAAGTATCAAATATTTTATCTTATGAAACTGAATTTTCCCCTTTACACCGCCGCAGTTTTTGTGGCCTTGCTCAGTCTCAGCGCCTGCAAAAAAGACAGGACCAGTGACAACACACCAACCACACAAGAGGAAGATACACAGTATGCAGACGACATGGCCAAAGCCGACCAGGCGTTTGACGAACTGGACGGGATCGCCGACCAGGCTGATGCCCTCGGTAACGTGGCGCTGAAAGGCGGCTCCAATCCGCTCGGTGGTTGCGCTACGGTTACCAAAGACACTGTGGGTACCCCTGATAGTCTGACTATCGACTTTGGCAGTACCAACTGCCTGTGCAAAGACGGCCGCTACCGTCGGGGGAAGATCATTATTACTCAAACCGGCCATTATAAAGACAGCGCTTTCAACCGCACTTTTGGGTTCAGCAATTATTACGTGAACAATAACCAGGTATACGGCAGCAAGTCGGTAACCAATATGGGGCATAATTCAGCAGGTCACATGTTCTATAGCATAGTAGTGGATGGCCACGTGGTCTTGAACAGCACTAATGATACCATCAGTCATATTGCCAACCGTACGCGCACATTCACGGCAGGTGAGAATACCCCCCAGCTGTCGGACGATGAATATGACATCACAGGTAGTGGCAGCCATACCAAAGCCACAGGTAAAACATACGCAATGAACATTACCAGCCCGCTGCATGTTGCGCTTAATTGCAACTGGATAAAATCGGGTTCTATTTCTATCCTGCCACAGGGCGCAACCTTCCCGCGCGTGTTAGATTATGGCAATGGTAACTGCGACGATTCTGCAACCATCACGGTAAATAATAAGTCTAAGACGATAATCCTGAAGTAAGAAACTAACGGCGGCATAGAACTATGCCGCCGCTGTTTTTTATAAGCATTGAAGCAGCACATTTGCTGCTTTTTTTATTTCTTCTTCGGTAATGGTAAGTGGTGGCGCGATGCGGATACACTCGGGTGCAAACAGGAACCAGTCGGAGAATACCTTATGTTCGATGCAGGTCTTGATCACCTCCAGCACTTTTTCGCTGCTCTCCAGTTCAATGGCCATCAGCAATCCCTTGCTGCGCACCGATTTGATAGAGGAGTGCACTATTTGCTGGCGGAACAAGTTGCCTTTTTCTTCCACTCCGTTAACCATTCCCTCGCGCAGCAACACCTGCATAGCTGCCATACCCGCCGCACATGATACCGGGTGCCCACCGAAGGTGGTAATATGTCCCAGCACGGGGTTATTGGTCAGTGTCTGCATGTTTTCATGCGAAGAGATGAACGCACCCAGCGGCATGCCGCCACCCAGTGCCTTTCCTAATAATAAGATATCAGGGATCACATTATAATGCTCAAATCCCCACAGCTTGCCAGTGCGTCCAAAACCACACTGTATCTCGTCGAAAATAAGGAGGGCGCCGGTTTCCGTACATTTTTGTCGCAGCTTGTCCAGCCATTCCTGTTTGGGGGTGATGACACCTGCCTCGGCCTGTATGGTCTCTATAATCACACAGGCAGTCTGCTCATTAATGGCATCTATTAGTTCATCACTGTTATAGTCATAGTGCCATACGCCCGGTAGCAACGGCCGGTAGGCATTGCGCCAGTATTCGTCACCCATAATGCTGAGTGCGCCCAGCGTAGAACCATGGTAGCTTTTATTACAGGCGATCACATCTGTGCGCCCTGTCACTCTTCTTGCCAGTTTTAAAGCGCCTTCCACCGCCTCTGCGCCGGAGTTGGTGAAATACACGCAATCCAGGTTTTGGGGCAGGTGTCTGGTCAGTAGTTCGGCATAGGCCACCTGTGGGGTCTGTATCAGCTCGCCATACACCATTACATGCAGGTATTTGTCTGCCTGGTTTTTGATGGCGGCTACCACCTCCGGGTGCCGGTGACCTACGTTGCACACGCTGATGCCGCCTATCAGGTCCAGGTACTTAGTACCGTCGGCATCCTGCAGGTAGTTGCCATTGGCATAAACGATGTTCAGGCCCAGTGGTTCGGGGGAGGTTTGGGCCATGTGCTGCTGAAAAAGCTGGCGAATGTTCATATGAGGGTTCAAAATTAGCTCATTACCATCTATATGAAAACAGCTTCCTGATAACCATTTGGTAATCAAAAAGCAACAAATCCCACTTGATTTTACCAGACTTAATATTCGCTTAACATTCAAATGATGTTCGCGTAACATTCGCGTAAAGTGGCGGTAACATTCACTTGTGAATTTTGCGGCAACAAATAAACTATATGCGATTAATCATTATCTTTTTGATGACCCTGGCTTCTTTCCAGGCGTTTGCCAATGGCAAAATTGCCGGTAAAGTAGCAGACGAAAAGACCGGCGATGTTATTATTGGTGCCACCGTAATGGTGCAAGGCACAGGCAAAGGCACGGCTACCGACGTAGACGGCCATTTCCAGTTGGAAGTACCTGCTGGAACTTACACTGTAGAAATAAGGTACATCGGCTACCAGCCCAAAGACATCAGCGATGTAGTGGTGAAAGAAGGTGAAGTAACCAACCTCGATGCCATTATCTCTGAAGACAGCAAAACAACTCTTAAAGACGTAGTAGTTACCGCTTCGCTGAAAAAAGAATCGGTGAATGCACTGTACATCATGCAGAAGAACAGCGTATCGCTGTCGAGCGGTATCTCTGCAGACGTGATACAGCGTACACCTGACCGCAACACAGGCGAAGTGCTGAAGCGCGTGAGCGGCGCCAGCGTAAAGGATAATAAGTATGTCGTTATCCGCGGCCTGAGCGATCGTTATAACCTGGCAATGGTGAACAGCGCCCTGATGCCCAGCACGGAGCCTGATAAAAAAGCGTTCTCTTTCGATGTGATCCCCTCTAACCTGATCGACAACATCATCATCAATAAAACGGCTTCTCCTGATCTTCCTGGCGATTTTGCTGGTGGTATCGTGCAGGTGATGACTAAAGACGTTCCTGAAAAAGATTTTTTCAACGTAGGTGTTGGTTTGGGTTATAATACACAAACTACTTTCAAAGATTTCCGCTCGAGCGATAAGCAAGCTGCTGGCCTGGTTCGTTTCCCGGGTAGCAGTTCAGAACTGCCTTCTGAATTTGGTGATAGCTATAAAGACTATAAAAAACTGCCTGAAGACAAACAACTGGATGCAGCAAAGCAACTTCCTAACGATTATAAGGAAACTGTAGCTGCAGCTATGCCTAACGTTGCGGTACAAGCTTCTTATGGCAAAGCCAGCAACCTGAAGAACGACGGCAAACTGGGTACTGTTATCGGTTTGTCATACCGTAACAACCACAATGCTATTCCAAATTTCATCCGCGGTAAATACGAAACTGAGCGTGTGAGCAGCTACAGCACTGATGATATGTTCCGCAATTCATCGAACCTGGCTGCGCTGGCTAACTTCTCTTATGTAAAAGGCAAATCGAAGATATCGTTCAAGAACCTGTATAATAAGATGTACGACAACACTTATTATGAAAGGAATGGTTACACTACCAGCAACAACCAGGAAGTTAAGTTGTTCTCTTTCGTACCATCAGAGCGCCAGGTGTTCAACACACAGCTGGAAGGCGAGCACGCTATCGGCACTAAGAACAGCAAGCTGACGTGGAACCTGAACTATGCTAACCTCATGGCCAATCAAAACGACCTGCGCACTGCCTTCTACAGCCGCAACGTTAGTTTTGACGCGAACGATGAACCAATATCAGAAACAAGCAGCCCCTATAAGATCGTAGATCGTAACAGCCGCCGTTACTTTGGCAACCAGGTTGACCACAACATTGGTGCAGGCGCTAACTACTCAATGCCATTCCAGGCGTTTGGCCAGAAACAAACCGTGAAAGTTGGGTACATGGGCTTGTACAAAACAAGAACATTTGCAGCCCGCGTATTCCAGTACGAGCCACAGAGCACACTGGATGACAACATTGCCATGCAACCTGTTGGACAGATATTCTCTGAAGAGAACATCGGTGTTCCGGGTGGTTTCAGGTTGAGCGAGATCACTAACCCTACTGATAAGTATGATGCAAGTGGTATGCTGAACGCAGGTTATGCGATGATGGATAATAACCTGGGTGACAAATGGCGCCTGACATGGGGTGTGCGTTTCGAGTCGTACACACAAACACTGCAGGCGATCGACCAGTCTGGTGGTAAGATCAACGACCAGGATATCTTCAACGACATCTTGCCTTCATTCAACCTGTCGCACAACATGAGCGAGAAATCTAAATTCCGCTTCGGTGCTTCACGCACAGTAAACCGTCCAGAGTTCAGGGAGATCGCTCCATTCCAGTTCATCGACTTCGAGAACCTGTGGACAATTACCGGTAATCCTGATCTGAAACGTGGTAACATCAACAACGTTGACCTCCGTTACGAATACTATCCAAACCCGGGCGAAGCGATCACTATCGGCGCATTCTACAAAGGTTTCGAAAACCCGATAGAAGCTAAGATGGACGACCAGTCGAACCTTGACCTGCTGATCTTCAGCTACCAGAATGCAAAAGCAGCAAGTTCTATTGGTGCGGAGTTCGACGTCCGCAAAACACTGGCCTTCCTCGGCGAAGCTAACTGGCTGGCAAATACTACACTAGGTGCAAACTTCACTTATGTACATTCTAAAGTGGATGTGTCTAACATCACTGGCGTGAGCAGCGACAGGCCGTTACAAGGTCAATCTCCTTACCTGGTTAACTTCTCAGCGCTATACAGCGATCCGAAATCAGGCCTTGGTATCAGCGCGATGTATAACCGCATCGGTCAGCGTATCGCAGTTGTGGGTAACAGCACTATTCCTACTACATGGGAAAATGGTCGTGACGTAATTGATCTGCAACTGAGCAAATCGCTGCTGAAGAACAGGGCTGAAATAAAGTTGACTGTTGCAGATATCCTGAACCAACCAACAACGTTCTACTGGAACACTGATGGTAAGAATAGCTATTCTCCGGGCTCAAGCAAGATCGGCAACGGCAACGACCAGATCTTCCAGCAATACCGCATGGGTACAACATTCACCCTTGGCTTCAACTACAGGCTCGGTAAATAAGTTTGAACAGATAAAGTAGGTTTCCTAACACCATATCACGTAAAGGGCGAAGTTCATCTTCGCCCTTTTTTTATTACAGTAAATTCCAACCCCTATCCCCCTAAAGGGGGAACGTAGAATGACATATTCCCCCTTTAGGGGGATAGGGGGTAATAACAGGTATTACGGTTCGCTACACCACGTTTTCGTATGGCTCGCAATACTTAACATAGGCGTAACCTTCGCGTAAAATAGCCGTAACACGGGCAGGATACTTTTGCATCAAAATCAATACTACGATGAAGTTTCCTAAACTGTTACATTTCATGCTGATCGGCGCACTGGCTGTATCTGCAGTTTCTTGCAAAAAGAAAACAACTGACGACGACACAACTCCTGAGACCAATGTTCTTACTGGCGACGTTACAACCAACAAAAGCCTGACTGCTGACAAAACCTGGACACTGAAAGGTTATGTGTATGTAAAATCAGGTGCTACACTGACAATACCTGCTGGTACTGTCATTAAGAGCGATGTGGTAGAAAAAGGTGCTTTGATCGTTGAGCCAGGTGGTAAGCTGGTAGCTGAAGGTACAGCTGCAAAACCTATCGTTTTCACTTCTGGTGTTTCTAAAGGCCAGCGCCGTGCAGGCGACTGGGGTGGTATCATCCTGCTGGGTAATGCTCCTACAAACCGTTCTACTCCTCCAACAATCGAAGGTGGTGTTAACCGCACTTATGGCGGTTCTAACGCTGCTGATAATTCAGGCGTACTGAAATTCGTTCGTATCGAGTTCGCTGGTATCGCTGCAGCTCCAAACTCAGAGATCAACGGTCTTACCTGCGGTGGTGTAGGTAGCGGTACTGTTATCGAGAACGTAATGGTTGCTTATGGCAACGACGACGCTTTCGAATTCTTCGGTGGTACTGTAAATGCTAAAAACCTGATCGCTTACGCTTGCTCTGATGACGACTACGATTTCGATTTCGGTTATACAGGTACTATCACTAACGCTATCTCTTTCAAACACCCACAGGTTGCTGACCCTGCTGATGCTTCTAATGGTGTTGAGTGCGATAACGATGGTACAGGTACAAGCGCTACTCCGTTCACACATCCTAAACTGTCTAACTTCACTTTTGTTGGACCTAACAACGCAGCTAATACACAAGCTAACCACAACTTCGCTAACCGCTGGCGTCGTGCATGTCACTTCACTATCGAGAATTCGATCATGATCGGTCACCAGAAAGGTGGTTTCTCTATCGAGTCTGAAGGCACGCTGACTTCTTACCTGACTGGTACTTCAGTTTTCAAGAACAACCTGGTATACGCTGTTTCTTCTGCTTTCAAAGGTGCTGATTCAACTGCTACTGCACAGATCACTGCTAAGGCTCTTGCTGATGGCAACGTGAAACTGGCTAAAGCTGAAGATGCTGGTCTGACAGATCCTTTCAAAGTAGGTGCTCCGAACTTCGCTCCCAAAGCTGGCTCTGATGCTCAAGTTAAAGGTGTTGGTGCTATCACCGGCACAGACTGGACAACAGGTTGGGCTAACTGGGATCCAAATAATGCCGACTATTAATCGCATATAGATAGGCAATTTACGGCCGCCCATTTCTGGGCGGCCTTTTTTGTTTTTATTCAAACGGGGAGTTGGTGGGACTTAGGGGTTTCTTCTTCCCCTCTTGAGAGGGGCGTGTGAGAGCAATGTGCGCAAGCGGGGTGTGTCCTGTACAACATATCAGGCAGAAAGAGTTCCTGCCCGCACTAACAATCACATAAAAAGATTAATTTCCAGGCACAATGACTTACAGACTATCTAAAACACAAAAAGGCATCCTTTGGACCCTTCTTGGATTTGCTGGTTATTTTATCGTAAAATACCTGATGCTATAAGTACTGTCGTTTTATGAGCTGTATGTGTCCATGCAATATATGCAGGCTACTTCAGCAACGCATCGTACAAATTATAGTTCTCCTCATCAAAGCAAACAAACCGCACTTCTTCCAGTTTGCCTGGGTGTTCTCCGTTAAAACGTTGTACTGTTTCCACTGCGATCTTTGCTGCCTTGTCTTTCGGGAATCCGTATACGCCCGTACTGATGTTTGGGAAGGCTATAGTGTGCACATTATATCTCACCGCCAGCACCAGGCTATTGTAATACGCGTTAGACAGGAATTGACCTTCCTGGTTGTTGCCTCCATGCCAGATCGGACCCACGGTGTGTATCACATATTCCGCCGGCAGCCGGAAACCTTCCGTTATTTTGGCTTCGCCGGTAGCGCAGCCATTTAGTTTTCTGCAGGCGTCCAGCAGGCCGGGACCTGCCGCAAGGTGTATCGCCCCGTCCACACCTCCGCCCCCAAGCAGGGAAGTATTGGCTGCATTCACAATTGCATCTACCTCCTGTAAGGTAATGTCACCTTTTATAACGCTCAGTTTAGCCATGTATTAAAGTTAAGCCGATTTTTAGATGTGTATCTTTAATTTGTTTTAATTTATTAATTGTAGTATATTTGCTATTATTATAAACCCGGCAAAGCAATTGCCACAAAAACGATACCATGAACCCTAAACAACAGGCCTTTGTCTGCGAGATGTTACGTCACGGCAACAGGGCAGAAGCGTACAAGGCCGCTTACCATTCAACATCAAACAACCAGCATTCGCTCCAATCAGCTGCCAACAGGCTGATGAAAAATCCGGAAGTTTCAGGAGCAATCCGTTCCGTGCACGAGCGCATTTACGCCGAAGTGCAGGAAGAATTGAAAGCGCGCATTACACGCGAGGTGCTCACTGTTCAGCGCAAGCGCGAGCTGCTGGCGCAGATAGCCGAAGGCGAGTGGATGCTACAGCCACCACCCGCTGATATGTCAGAACAACGTACAGCTGTTTTGATCCCGACCCTAAAAGAACGGCTGAAAGCCCTCGACATGGATAACAGGATGACTGGTGCATATGAGAAGGAAGAGACAACAAAACACAACAATACGCAACAAGAGCCGCCTGATACCGCCAACAATGATGAGGCTGTTACTCTAGTTCCCGCAACAGAATCTGTACAGCAAACGCCGCAGCCACTGCCACACATTAGAATGCCCTTTATTATTCCCGTCGTTGATACTCACGATCCTCAACTCAATAGACCGGTAACAAGCACAACAGTGTTGTTGCAGCAGCCACCGTGGTTGCAACCCGTCAGGGTATAACAGCTCACGTCAATGGGGGGATACTGCTTGTTATTGGCAAAGCATTAACACCGCTTTGCCATAGCATCGCTAAATTTGATATTGAAAGAAGATTATGAGACACCTACTCCTGGCTTTAGCACTCAGCACCTTGACCTGCACTGCCTTCGCCCAATCGCCAACCGAAGATGCACCTGGTAATGCGCCATTTGTAATGGGCGCTGTTCATAAAATAGCTTCGCGCCAGTTGACGGAAACACGAACGATAAATATCTACCTCCCCGACGGGTATAAAACAAATGACACGGTATATTACCCTGTGATCTACCTGCTCGATGGGTCGGCTAACGAAGACTTTGTGCATATCGCCGGACTGGTGCAGTTCTTCAATATGATGCAGCTGATGCCGCCTGCAATTGTGGTGGGTATCGCGAACATCGATCGCAAGCGTGATTTTACTTTTCCTACAACGATTGAAAAAGATAAAACTGCATTCCCAACTACAGGTGGTTCTGAAAAATTCATATCATTTATTGAGCAGGAACTACAGCCGTTCATCGAAAAGAATTACCGCACCAATTCGTCAAAGACCATTATTGGTCAGTCGTTGGGCGGATTGCTGGCTACAGAGGTATTGTATAAAAAGCCCGCGTTGTTCAATAACTACATTATCGTTAGTCCCAGCCTATGGTGGGATGCACAATCGCTGCTGAAGCTAAAACCTGAATTTGCCAAAGCAGCACAGAATACCAATATCTACCTGGCCGTAGGCAAAGAGGGTGAAGTAATGGAGCGCGACGCGAAAGAATTGTCTAAGATCGTCAAGTCAAATAAGAGCTTCAACACAACATTTCACTACATGCCCGATGAAGATCATGCAACCATACTGCACCATGCAGTATATGATGCCTTCAAAGAAGTGCTGTCAAAGACCAATTAATGCACCAGCTGGTTCTCCAGCTCACGAACAACAGTCTCGTTTACTTTCAATGTATAAGCGGCCGTGTTAAGGCGGGTTAATGCCTGGACGTAACCATTCTCAGCTTCGCGGGTTTCCAGCGTAGTTGCAATTCCTACCCTGAAGCGGGCACGTTGGATGTCCATGTTCTCGCGGGCATAGAGGATGCTTTGGCGTTCGAGGCGGTAAGCGTCTACGCTCACTTCGTAGTTACGCCATGCAGTGCGGTACTGACGGCCCAACTCAGTGTTTTGCCTTTCGTACAGCAACTGGTCGCGCATTGATTGCAATGATGCTACACGCGCCTGCCTCCTGATATTGCCACCCTGGAAGATGGGCACAGAAAGGTCGAGGCCGGCAGATGGGCCACTGCTTTTGTTGAATAGCGAGAAGCCTGCTTCGCTCTTGCTATAGTTGTAGTTATAAGCGCTGCTCAGGTCGAGCGTGGGCAGGTAGTAGGTCTTAGCAATACGGGAGTTCAGTTTTGATATTTGCGCACTGCGGCGAAATACATCCAGCGTCAGGTTCTCGCCCTGTAGGCGTGTATGGTCGGTTGGTTGCAGCGTGGTGTCAATTTGCAAGCTGTCATCTACATCGAACGTAGCGTAAGGGTCGGTACCCATCAGTGCGTTCAAGCTGGCAAATGAGTTGTTGAATGCAGCTTCGCGATACAGTGAGTCGAACTGGCGGGCGTTGTAGTCTACACGAGCCTGCAGGTAGTCTACCTTGGCAGACGTACCGGTCTCATACTTCACCTGCGAGAGCACCATACGCGTTGTGGCCAGTGCAAGAGCGGTATCAATAGTAATGGCTTGCTGCTTTTGCCACACCACCTCCGCATAAGCCTGTATCACTTGCGATACCGTACGCTGCACCTGCTCTTTAAGTTGCATATGCGCCAGGTCTTCCTGCATGTTCAGCTGCCTCTTTGTAAGGAACATGCGGCCACCGTCAAAAAGTCTCCAGTCAAGGTCTATTGAACCGTTGTAGGCAGTTGATCTCGCGCCTTTGCGTATTTGCTCGGTACCGTTGGCGAACTGTGTTTCGGAGTTGGTGCTGGCTACGTTGAGTCCGGCGTTGCCGTTGATATTGGGAAGAGCACCGGCATTACCCCAGGTATTATTGACGGTAGCCTGGTCGGCGGCCACATCAGCTATGCGTATGTCGTAGTTATGTTCCAGCGCGCGGGCTATGGCATCCTCCAACGTGAGTCGTTCCTGCGCCTGTGCACCAAAACCTATAAGTAACAATATGAAACTAAGCCTGCGCATGTACTATTCAGATATTTTGTCGATAGCGGTAACTGCCTGCACCTTCCTGCGCGAGAGGAAGGTGTACATTACCGGTAGGATGAATAAAGATAAGATCAGGGAGAATGCCACGCCATACACGATCACCACGCCCAGCGGTATGCGGCTGGTAGATGCCGCACCCAGCGAAAGTGCCAGCGGCAAAGCACCGAATATCATCGCAAGGCTGGTCATGAGGATAGGGCGCAAACGCATGGTCGCAGCGGTAACCGCAGCTTCCACTTTCGATTTGCCCTGGTCGCGTATGTGGTTGGCATATTCCACTATCAGGATACCGTTCTTGGTCACAAGGCCAATGAGCATGATCATGCCGATCTGTGAGAAGATATTGAGCGTATGCCCAAACAGCCACAGCGACAGCACGGCGCCGGCTATCGCCAGCGGCACGGTCAGCATGATGATGAGCGGATCGATAAAGCTTTCGAACTGTGCAGCGAGGATAAGGTATATCAGCACCAGTGCCAGCACGAAGGCAAACAAAGTGTTCGAAGAAGATTCTACATAGTCTTTTGAAGCGCCGCCCAGCGAGGTGCTGAAGCTCTCATCCACCACGCCACGCTTCTTCAGGCTTTCGTATATCTTGTTCATCTCTGCGATGCCGTCGCCAATAGTTTTGCCGGGTGCAAGGCCTGCAGATATGGTAGCCGACTTGTAACGGTTGTAGTGGTAGATCTGCGAAGGGCTGGTGGTCTCCGCCATCGATATCAGGTTATCGAGCGAGATGAACTCGCCGATGTTGTTCTTTACATAAATGGTTTTCAGGTCAACCGGTGCTTCGCGGTCCTGGCGGGCTACCTGCCCCAGTATCTGGTACTGCTTGCCGTTCATGGTGAAGTATCCGAGGCGGCCGTTACTCAAAGCCAGCTGCAGTGTCTGTGATACGTCTGCAACCGACACGCCAAGTTGCGATGCTTTGGCGCGGTCGATAGAAATGGTCAGCTCTGGTTTGTTGAATTTCAGGTCAGCATCAGTACCCTGGAAGGTCGGGTTCTTAGCCACTTCATCAAGAAACACCGGAAGCGCTTTGGTCAACTTGTCAAAGTTGATGTTCTGCAGCACGAATACCACGGGGTAAGCGCTACCACCACGCTGCACAGAGATGGTCTGCTCCTGTATGGCGAAGGCCTTACCAAAAGTGAACTTGCCAAAATTGCGGTTCACCGCCTGTACGATCTCTTCCTGTGAGCGGGTACGTTCGTTAGGTTCTTTCAGGCGCACGTTGATGAAGCCGGTGTTCACAGCGCCCGAGCCCGAGAAGCTGGGAGCCGTAACTGAAAGAACTACTTCTTTCTCTGGCACAGAGTCGAGCACTACGCCAACGAGGTCGTCCATGTACTTATCCATCGCGTCGTACGAGGTGCCTTCTGGTGCTGATATCTGCGCACGGAAACGGCTGCGGTCTTCGAGAGGTGCCAGTTCCGATTGCAGTTGGCTGCCGATCATAAAGATCACAGCAAAGCAGGCTGCGATACCTGCAATGGCTATCCACTTCCGTTTCATGACCCATTCCACGCCGCGGCGGTAGTTGTGCTCCATGCCGGCGAAGAATGGTTCGGTCTTTACATAGAAACGGGAATGCTTGTGCACCTTGCGGGTCATGAGTACGTTCAGTACCGGTGTCAGTGTTAGCGATACGAAAGCTGAGATCAATACAGCGCCTGCTACTACCACGCCAAACTCCTGGAAGAGTCGCCCGGTAAAACCTTGCAGGAAGAGAATGGGTAAGAATACAACAGCCAGCGTGATGGAAGTAGAGATAACAGCGAAGTATATCTCCTCGCTACCTTCTTTGGCAGCGCGGTGTTTGTCCATACCCTTCTCAATACGTTTGTAGATGTTCTCGGTTACCACGATACCATCGTCCACCACAAGACCCGTAGCGAGCACGATGGCCAGCAGGGTGAGGATGTTGATGGTGAAACCCATCAGGTACATGATGAAGAAAGCGCCGATAAGGCTCACCGGTATATCTATCAAAGGACGAAGGGCGATCAGCCAGTCGCGGAAGAAAAGGTAGATAATGATGATCACTAACACGAAGGAGATCAGGAGCGTTTCTTCCACTTCCGAGATCGACTTCTTGATATAGGTAGTGGTGTCCAATGCAATGTCCACCTTGAGATCGGCTGGTATGTCTTTCTTTAAAGCGCCATATCGTTTATAGAATTCGTCGGCTATGGCCACGTAATTGGAACCGGGTTGTGGCGTCAGCGCCAGTGCGATCATCGGGATAGCGCTTTCCTTCAATACTGACTCCTCGTTCTCCGGGCCGAGTACCGCTTCGCCAATGCTGCGCAGCTGTACGTCGACGCCGTTCACGTTCTTTACAATAAGGTTATTGAAGTCTTCTTCGGTATTGAGTCGGCCAAAGGTGCGAACAGACAGCTCGGTATTGGCGCCAGACAGCTTGCCCGAAGGCAACTCCACGTTCTGCTTGCTCAGTGCAGCCTGTATATCCTGGAAAGTGATGCTGTAGCCGGCCATCTTCAGCGGGTCTAGCCAAATGCGCATGGCATAACGCTTTTGGCCCCATATCTGGATGCTGCTGACGCCAGGGATGGTTTGAAACCTTTCCACCAGCACGTTCTCGGCATACTCAGTCAGCTGCAGTTGGTTGCGGGTGTCGCTTTGAACGGTCATGGAGATGATAGGCGAGGCGTTGGCATCGGCCTTCGATACTACAGGCGGTGCGTCGATATCTTGCGGCAGACTGCGTATGGCTTGCGATACTTTATCGCGTACGTCGTTAGCAGCCGCTTCGAGGTCTATGCCAAGGTCAAACTCCACCGTGATGTTGCTGGCACCCTGTGCGCTTGTGGACGACATGGTCTTGATACCGGCGATACCGTTGATGGATTTCTCCAGTGGTTCGGTGATCTGCGTCTCGACGATGTCGGGGTTGGCGCCCGCATACGAGGTACGTACGTTGATGATGGGCGGATCGATGGAGGGGTAGTCCCTCACCCCGAGGAACATAAATCCGATAACACCGAAGACGATGATAATGATATTGAGCACGATAGCCAGGACAGGGCGGCGCAGCGATAATGAAGGAAGACTCATGAATTACTGTTCTGGAAAACCAGCACAAGATACGGACTTACGAACTTAGCACGAGTCCCCCCAAACGCTTGAGATTCTGAGCATAATGTTAAAACCGGCTGTGGTATTAAAATAATTGTTTTATTGATGAGCATGGAAAATGCCTGAAAAGGTTGATAAACAAAGGATAATAGCAAAAATCATCAACTGCAAAGAACACATGAGTTCTATAGCCGTATTTTAATTAACTATGAAACGGCGCCTAAATATTTGGGCTTTCGCCGGGGCCGTTTAACTTTGGCGCATCATTCTAACCAAACAAACATTCTAGAATATGGCACATTCACTTCCCCAACTTCCATATGCTTTCAACGCGCTCGAACCACACATCGATGCAAAGACTATGGAGATACACCATGGCAAACACCACCAGGCTTATGTTGACAACCTGAACAAAGCACTGGCTGGCTCTGACGGCGAGAACAAATCGCTGGAAGAACTGATGGCAAATATCTCTGCTTTCCCTGCTGCGGTGCGCAACAATGGCGGTGGTCATTATAACCACTCACTGTTCTGGACTATCCTTGGACCTAACGGTGGTTCACCTTCAGGCGATCTCGCGACTGCTATCAATGACGCATTCGGCTCGCTGGACGGTCTGAAAGAAAAAATGAACGCTGCAGGTACTACACGTTTCGGTAGTGGCTGGGCATGGCTGATCGTTAAAGACGGTAAGCTAGAAGTAACTTCTACTCCTAACCAGGACAATCCCCTGATGGATGTTGCTGAAGTAAAAGGTACACCCATCCTCGGCATTGACGTTTGGGAGCACGCTTACTACCTCAACTACCAGAACCGTCGTCCTGATTACCTCAACGCGATCTGGAACGTGATCAACTGGGAAGAAGTTGGCAAACGCTATAGCGCTGCTAAGAAATAAGCTTTAACTACTAGTTTATATAGAAGGGTTGTGTGCAAGCGCAACCCTTCTGTTTTACAATAATATTCGCGACCTTCCGTTCTAAGCTCAAACTACTGTTATGAAGAAAGCGATTCTATCTGCCCTATTGCTCAGCCTGGGCGTTACTGTGTTTGCGCAAGAGGCAAAGGAAGAAACACCTGCCACCAGGAAGTTGCCGGAATTCAGGAAGCATGAATTAGGCATCATGCAGCAATCTGGCGGGAATGATCTGGGCGTTAATCTTGTAGGTGCCCAATATAAAACATGGCGCGATGAACATCATGGCCTGCGATTCATTGCGGCCTACGGCAATCATAATTCGTTCGCGAGCTCAATCGTTTCGCTAGGGTCGGACAGCCTTACAGAAGTTCATTCGGTAACGAAGGTGAATATGCCGGTAATAGGAATGGGCTTCGAGATGCAGCGCCACTTCTGGAGGAGTGTATATTTCTCTGCGGCAGTGGATGTATGGGGCGGGTATGGCAGTGGCAACGTTGATACTTTCTCCTCCACACGACATCGCACTGCTGCCGGTCCGCCAACCAATACTTATGGAGCATCGTTTATTCCTCAGGATGTAAGCATGTCGATGGTTGGGATAGCCCCATCTGTGGGTGCCAAGATACTTACCAATCGTGTAGCATTTAACCTCGAGCTGATGCCGGTGCAAATGGTATTCAAGAGCCTGAACTACGAAAAAGCTCCGTCATCGAGTCTGTTCAATTTCGATGCGGGCATGTACCTGTCGCGGCTTTCTGTGAGCTACCGGTTCTAACTCTATTGTAAGTCCATCAACATAGCACGCGCCTGTTGGTTTTGCGGATGCTTCTTCAGCAGGTGCAGCAATGCTTTCTTTGCCTTGCCATCTTCGGAATTGGCATGATACACCACGGCAAGGTTGATGAGTGTCTGCTCATGGTCGGGATTGAGCATCACCGCGCGTAGCAAATGACTGTAGGCCATGGTCATATTGCCTTGCTGTAGATATAGATAGCCAAGGTTTGTATTGGCCGACTGGTAGTCCGGGTTCTCTGAATAAATAAAGCTGAATACCTTTTGAGCTTCAGCCGGTTTGCCCAGCGCCAACAGGCAGGTGCCATACTTGTTCTGAAAATCGAGTGAATAAGGCCAGATATCAGTTGCGCGCTTATACCAGGGTAGGGCCTTGTCCGCCTGTTGCAGGTTATAATAGCTCTCGCCAATGCGGTATGCTGCCCATGCATCATTGATGTCCTCAGGTTTGAGGGGCGCACCGTACTCAACCACCTTATTATAGTTGTTCAGCAGGAAATAGGCGCGGATGAAATCGCGGTTCTGCTTCTTGGTGGCTTCGTCTTCCTGCTGCGTGTTCAGGTAGCGCAATGCTGAGTCGATGAGACCTGTATTGCCGTTATAGCGTTCGTAGAACTCCATGAAAGCACGTGCAGTTGTGATGGCGTCTACGTTATCATTATTAAAGCACTTCAAGCCAAGGAAGGCTGTGATCTTCTTCTCCAGAGTGTCCTGCAGCGGGCGCTTGCGTATGTAGTGGTCTGTAACCGCAACGTGCGGTATATCGATACTGCCATTTCTTGGCATGTGGCAGGTAACGCAGTCGTCATTCTTCGCAGCTCGCACCGCCATATTTTCTGTGCAGTGCGGTTGTTTCGGTCCGGCGTGGCAGCTATTGCAGGCGTTGAGGTATTGTGTGCGCGGAGTCACTTTCACACTTACGTGCGGATTGTGACAGGTGATGCAGCTCATCTTGCCTGAGTTTACATAACAGGCGCTCTTCTTCATTCGTTCCACATGTGATGCCATGATCATTTTGTCCTGGGCTCCTTCATACTGTGGCATGAATACATTCATCACTTCAGACAAATGCATACCCGGACGGAAGTCAAAGAAGTTTTTGCCATCGTTCAACACGGCAATGCCTTGGAGGTGACAACGCTGGCAGATGTTGTTCTGCATTTCAGTTGACAGCCTGCGCGGATTAACGATAGTATAGTCAGGTCCTTTGGATGTGTCTACGATATTACCTGCACGCTTTTCTTTCACGTGCAGTTCACCGGGCCCGTGGCAACGTTCGCAATCGATGCCGCGTTTCAGTGAAACGTATTTATTCTGGCTATTAGGGATGAACTCGGGCAGACCATTGTGACAGGTCATGCATTCGCTTTCTATCAACCTGCTGAAACGTGTGTTAGTGCCGTTCTCAAAACCCGGGGCAAGGTCCCATTTGCGTTTCTGGGTATAAAAGGTAATGGGTGCCTGGTACAAATAGCCATTGGAGCTGAAGATGTGCGAGTTCGTATGTTGCCCTGAGCCGATGATGTAATCGATCTTTTGCACACGCTTATGTACCGTGTCATTGCCTTCGGTGCGGAACTCCAGGAAATACAAAGAATCATTTTGCCAGAAAGGTTTGTAATAGAAGTCCAGGTCTTTATCGTACACAATAGCATGTGCAGAAAAATCTGCGGCGGACTTTTCATGGGTTGCATCGCCGAACGATTGCCCCATCCCTGTTTGGATGAAGGTCTGGTAAATGTTCTCGTGGCAAGTACGGCATTCCTGCATGCCCACATACCCGATCGTTGTGTCGTATACGCTATTCCAGGGAGATGAATGTTCTCCATCGGCCTGTTTGCCTTCCGGTGTATTGCAGAAAAATGAAGGCAGAACTATTGCAAGGATAGCGCCAACGAGTAAAACAGTTCTGATGATTTGTGTCCGCATAAGCAGGGCAGAAGCCTTCACAAAATAAGAGAAAAGCAGGCACTTATCCTGCATTCATTACATATGCGATTGTATGATGTCTGCCAGCTGCATGGCCGACAAGCTACCCAGGGCCACACCCATGCCGCCCATCCTGTAAGCACCAAATATGCGTTTCGAATGTGCCTTCACTATTGGCTGCTTGGTAGCGCCAAAGGCCATTATGCCTGCCCAGCGCATTTCAATATGGTAGTGGACCCCGGGGATAATGATATCATGCAGTTTCTGCTCAAGGTCTATTTGTATGAGTGAGTTCAGTGCTATATCGGTAGTTGTTTCGCCTTCAAAGTCTAGATTGCGACCTCCGCCTAACAACACGCGTCCGTCTATTTCACGGAAATAATAGTAGCCTTTGTCGAAGTGATAAACGCCTTTGAACTTCAGCCCGGGTATTGGTTGCGTTACCAATACCTGCCCGCGTCCCGGTGTTACATCCTCGCCTGGTAGCAGCTGTGTGGTAAATGCATTAGTACAAAGGCTGAGACTGTTAGTATGAAGCACGAGGTCATTGCCACGTAAAGGGTCGCTGACTGATACAGCAACGTGTGTTTCGTATTCGTCGAATCGTGTGACCTCCGCTCCGGTCTTGATCTCTATTCCTCTGCTTGTTGCCAGATCAGACAGGGCCCGGAGCATTTTGCCTGTGTGCAGTTCACCCTCGCAGGTATTCTCGATCAGCGCTTTTGTGTAGTTCTCTGAAAAGCCAAAAGGTTTGATCTTTTGACTGGCCAACCTAAAAGCCGGCTTTTGTGTTATCGGCAGTAGCAATTCATTTAGTCGGTCTATATGATCTAATGCGCCTAGTTCTGCATTACTTATCAGTTCATAGCTGCCATTTTGGGCATAACCTATCGTGGCATCTCCCAGACGATTGCGTAGACGCTCCAGGCCTTTTTTGCGCTGGTCAAACAGTTCTACTATCTGTGCTTCACTCGAGTATTGACTATCGTCCAATAATTCGGTAAGACTGCCCATGCAGGCAAAACCAGCGTTGCGGCTGCTTGCGCCAGTTGGAAGCAATCCGCGTTCTAACACCAATATACGCGCGCCAGGGAAGCGGTCTTTCAGTTCGATAGCAGTGCTGAGGCCCACTATGCCTGATCCTACTATTATATGGTCGTATTGCAGAAAGCTTTGCTGTTCCCAGTAACTGAGCATGTTGTCTTATTAGCTATTCAAAAGTGAAGAAATTAAAGTGAAAAAGCTAAAAACAGCCAGAGTTATTGTAATTTGTACGCATGAGATATCTGCTAAGCCTGTTGCTGGTATTGCCTTTGGGTGCGTTTGCACAATTACAGAAATTCGGGTTTGAGGGATTTCGCAACCACGATTGCATCAATTTTGTGATAAGTCAGTTTGCCAAAGGCAATGATTCGGTGGTGTGTACGTTGCCGACGAAGATCATGAAACCAGGCACTAAGACTATCTATATTATGAAGACCGACTACTTGAAAAACGTGCCCGAGCATGTAGGAAACTATGATATAAGGGTAGTGGATGTAGAGCAAGACGCTAAAATGCTGTACCATCAGCAGCAGGATAGTAATGCTGTGATCCTGTACCTGAGCGATGGATTGGCCAAACTCTCTTATTGGACCGTTTGGGTAATGCCTATGAATGTGACACGTAAGACTTTTAATAAATACAAGACAGTATTCGACAATAGCGGCGGCTTCAAGTCTGTATTTTTCTTCAATGACGCTACCGCCAAATTTACTTTTGACCGAACAGAGTGTTTTTAGCCACAGGCTTTGCCTGCAGCCTTCTATTCAATAGTTTTGCGCCATGATTGATCTAAGCGGAGCAGTGCTCACTATGCTGTCGGTACACTATGTTGGTAATAAGGGTTTGGGGCAGGAGATCGTGGTATCGAAAAAGCCACAAGACCTGCGCGATAGGGACAGGGCTATTATCAAAGATGCATTTCTGAGTAAGTTCCAGGAGAAGCCAGAGCTGTACTCATTCCACCACCTCACATCGCTCGATTATAATGAGGTATATAACTACTGCCTTGGTGCGTTGGCGGAGATCACTGACTTTCATAAAAAATCAGCCGACATCGCAAAGCATCTTCATGAAGCCACTGTGCACCCGAAAGTAAAACCGGGGGAGTTGTATGTGTGTTATTTCGAGGGTTGTGGAGTGAATGGTGCTATGGTGGAAGCAATCGGGATATTCAAGACAGAAACAAGAACTAATTTCTTTGATCTGAACATCGAAGGCAGCGAGATACAGGGTGAACTGAAAGAAGGTATTGACCTTGGTAAGTTCGATAAAGCATGCTTAGTATTCCCTACTAACGCAGAACAGGGTTTTGACGTGTTGATACACGATAGTAATAGGGGAGAAGAGGCAGTGTTCTGGCGTGAGACATTCCTGAGCGTAATGCCGCAGGCCAATGAATATTTCCAGACCAACCAGTTCATGAATCTCACCAAGCAGTTTATTGCCAAGCAGATACCGCAGGAGTTTGAAATGGAACGGACAGACCAGATCGATCTATTGAACAAATCGGTTGAATACTTCCGCGCTAATGAATCCTTCAATAAAGAAGATTTTGAGAAGACCGTGTTCCAGGAAAGTGGGCTGATCCGATCTTTCCAGCAGTTTGGCGAGAGCTTTTCTGAAGCCAATGATTTCGAATTGCCAGAGCGATTTGATATTTCAACGCAGGCGGTTAAGAAGCAGGCGCGAGTTTTTAAGAGCGTGCTTAAGCTAGATAAGAACTTCCATATCTACATACATGGCGATCGCGACATGATCGAAAAAGGGTATGATGCTGCCGTAGGAAAACACTACTACAAGATCTACTTTGAAGAAGAGACCTAGGTCATGTGCTTGAACTGGAGCATTTCTTCCAGTCGGCCGAAGTCAGCATCCCTGTCCGACGAAAAGCGATAATTCCATTCAAATGATTGCTTTTCATTGAACTGGAAAATAATGGTGTAGTTAAAACCACTTGTTTCCTTGCTGATCGACTTTACATGTTCGATGTTTACTGCCATGTTGTGTATTCGGTACTTGGGATCTTGCTGTGAGCTCACAAATGTTGCCATTGTAATTATGTTTAAGCCGTACTGGTATTGCCTTGTCTAAAATGCGGTGTTGGGGAAAGTTATTCCCCTGTTTGTCTAATATGCTATCTACTAACTAATTTCCGGTATGCTCCGGTTTATCTGTTCCTATCGAATTGAAATGCGCTGTGGGATGCATTATGGCCATTTTTTGTGTTCAGAAGTCGGTTCTATATATGTTACGACATGATATAGAATGTTAAAAGCGTGCCACTGAGCTATGGTATATGAAAAAATACGAGAGCGCGCGCTTCTAAAGGCGTAACTTCACCGTTCTGATTTCCTGATCTGCAAGTTTCCCCTCCTGGTTCTGCTTCCATTTCATATAAAACTTTCAGGCTCAAAAATGAATATAGTGATAAGCAATATGGATAGCCATACGACTGCTGCAGATGTACAGGTATTATTAAAAGAATTTGGTGAGATAACAGTGCGACAGATCAGGTCAGTTGTACACGCCTCCGGAAAATTGCAAACCTCAGCCCACGTGCAGACAGATGATCGTACTACTGGCGAGCAGATCATAGCTAAGTTGAACAAGACAGAGGTGGATGGCAATGTGATAGGGGTTAAAGAGGCAAAGCGCTAAGTCATGTCATCGCCAGTCCAGTTAGTGTTCGACAAGATCCGCGAGATAAGTGCACGTGGAATTGATCCACGACCATTCATTCACTTCGAGGAGTTACGTTCTGAGCTGCGGATCAGTGCCGATGCACTCGGTCCGCTACTGGTGCATTTAAAGAAAATGGGCGTGATCATTTTCGACCGAAAAGCAATGACCGCAATAAAACTTACCTTATTAGGCCTGCAATCGGAATACCATCCTGACTAGTGTGAAGCGATCACTTTTAGATCCTTGTCGATTCCCATCCAGTCAAGCGCGTTTTGGAAAAGCAGCTTATCTTTAGTTGCAGGTGAAAGGTTCGCCATGCTGTCTATCAGGTGGCCCGGATGGTGTTCGCCAAGCGGGAACGGATAGTCACTGCCAAGGCATACCTTATTCTCACCCATCACATCTATGATGTAGTCCATTGCTTTGGGGTAATGCACCAGCGAGTCGATCCAGAACTTGCCCAGGTATTCACGAGGGTTTACGTTATTATCGATCGCAACGAGGTCTGGGCGCACATTGAATCCATGCTCGATACGGCCTATTGTAAAGGGGAAGCTGCCACCACCGTGTGCAAATGCCACACGTAGTTTGGGATATTTCTCGAAGATGCCACCAAAGATCATTGATGCGATAGCACGGGCAGTTTCAGCAGGCATACCCACAAGCCATGGCAGCCAATACCTTCCCATATCGTTTTCGCCCATCATCTCCCATGGATGGACAAATATGCAGCATCCCAATTCTTCGGCAGCCTGCCAGAAGGGATGGAACTTTGGTTCGCTCAGGTTCAGGTTGTTTATGTTAGAGCCAATTTCCAATCCCGGCATTTTCAACTCTTTAACGCAGCGTTCCATTTCTTTGATGGCGAGGTCCACATCTTGCAGAGGCACAGTGCCGAGGCCAACAAACCGTTCCGGGTGGTGTGCGCAGCATTGAGCAATATGATCGTTGAAGAAACGGGATGTTTCCAGCCCGTGTTCGGGCTTTGCCCAGTAGTTGAACAGTACAGGGATGGTCGACAATACCTGCACGCTCACCTCGGTCATATCCATTTCCTTCGTACGCACAGCAGGATCCCAGCAGTTGTGTTCCACCTCGCGGAAAAACTTGTCGCCTTTGATCATGCGGGCGCAGCAAGGTTTGTGGTGTTCCAGGTGTATGAAATCGCCGTAGCCAAACTTCTTGAACCAGTCTGGTATGTGCTCCGGCATTATGTGCGTATGTATGTCGATCTTCATTGTCAAGATTAATTTGTTTGAACTAAACCCTTCCCTGCGAGTTCCTTATAGTGGGCATATGTCATTATGATCTCATTCCACTCTTCAGAAATAGCGCCGTCGAAGGGGCCACATCTGGATTCCAGTGTATTCAAATATTGTTCCGCCTTTTTACTGCCTGAAACATAGGACCAGAAGAGTAAATAGGCAAAGTTGATGGTGGTGTCAGAATTGTTTCCTGGCTTATAGTTTTGATAATTCGTGATGACCCGCTGTATTTCTTTATCGGAATATCTCCTGTGATTACTAAGGTAATAATCGAGCTCTTTTATTGTATTACCCTCATAGTAGAGCTTAGAGATATAGAAGGGCACAGTGTTGAATTCATAGTTCTTTCCTATAGGCCAGTTGCGAAGCGTGGATACGATAAGCGTGTCGTTAGACTTTACCAGGGTACAACTTTGTGTAGCGTCCCATTCTCCAATTATTTTTTCAGTTCGACAGTCATACAAAAGGAACTCAGAAAAAACATTACCATTTTCAGTATACCCCCCACACATGACAATTGTGCCTCCATTAAAGCTAAAGGTTTTAGCGGGCTTCGTTACATTTCCAATGATGGTGCCCGAAGGACAAATGCAGTTCTGTTGCCCGCGGACATATCCTGAGAACAGTATAAAAAATAACAAAGCAAAACGGTACGGCATAACGTAGTTATACTGCTTCGTAAATAATAGCTGCGCCCTGGCCTACGCCAATGCACATCGTAGCTAAACCATATTTACCACCACGGCGCTTCAGTTCGTGCAGTAGAGTAGCGGTAATGCGTGCACCACTACAGCCCAGCGGGTGACCGATCGCAATTGCGCCGCCGTTCACATTTACTTTCTCTTCGTCAAGGCCGAGCTCCTGCATACAAGGGATGCCTTGCGCTGCAAATGCTTCGTTCAGTTCAATTAGATCCAGATCGCTGGCTTGCAGACCTGCACGTTTCAGTGCTTTTTGAGTAGCAGGTACCGGACCAATGCCCATTATAGCAGGATCAACACCAGCTATTGCCATGCTCTTGATCTTAGCGATCGGTTTTAGATTGTATTTCTTTACAGCTTCTTCCGATGCCAGCAGTAGTGCAGCAGCGCCATCGTTGATGCCGCTAGAGTTACCCGCTGTAACGGTGCCGTCTTTTTTGAAGGCGGGTTTCAACGTGGCCAGTTTCTCCAACGTTGTTTCGCGTGGATGTTCATCGGTGTCGAACACCATAGTTTTACCCTTGCCCAGGTCAACAGCCACGGGCGAGATCTCGTCTTTGAATTTACCAGAGGCTTGTGCCGCGAAATACTTTTGCTGGCTTTTCAAGCCGAAAGCATCCTGAGCTTCGCGACTCACTTTATAGCGTTCCGCAACGTTCTCCGCAGTTTCACCCATGGTGAACGGATAGTAGTTGTCCTTATTGAATTTCTTGTTGATGAAGCGCCAACCCATAGTAGTATCGAATACTTCCGGGTTACGCGCAAACGGCCCTTCTGCTTTGGCCATTACAAACGGGGCACGCGTCATGCTTTCTACACCACCGGCAATGTACATTTCACCATCACCGCACATGATAGCACGCGATGCATCCATAATGGCTTGCAGGCCAGAAGCACACAACCTGTTCACAGTATTACCGCCAACAGTAGTTGGAAGGCCAGCCAGCAATGCTGCCATACGTGCTACGTTGCGGTTGTCTTCGCCAGCCTGGTTAGCAGCGCCAGCTATTACATCCTCGATCTCGTTCACATCGATTGAAGGATTGCGTTCTACGAGTGATTTGATTACGTGAGCTAACAGATCATCCGGACGTACTGTTGACAAGCTGCCTCCATATTTACCAACCGGGGTTCTTACTGCATCTACTATATAAACCGTTTTCATTATTGTATGTGTTATTGTAAAGCTTGTTTGAGATCGTTTAATATATCTTCAATATTTTCCAGGCCTACACTCATGCGGATAAGTCCGTCAGTAATACCAAAGCGTACCCGGTCTTCCGGTTTTACGCCAACGTGCGTTGTTGAGGCAGGGTGTGAAACGAGTGTGTCGCACGTGCCGAGTGAAACAGCATTGGTACATACTTTCAGGCTGTTGATAAATTTCAATCCTGCATCGTACCCGCCTTTCAACTCAAAGCTGAGCATAGCGCCCGCATGTTTCATTTGCTTTTTGCTGGTTGCATGGTCGGGGTGTGAAGCCAGACCAAGGTAGTTGACGCGCGCAACTGCTTCGTGCTGTTCCAGGAAGTTGGCCACTTGTTCTGCATTGCTACAATGGCGCTGCATACGCAGGCTGAATGTTCTCAATCCATTTGTAAGTAAATAGGCTTCGAATGCATTGCTATTACCGCCGAGCAGCCTGTGTGTTTTGGTTACCACGCCATTCATCTTCTCCAGATCGCGACCGACCACGATACCGCCCACTGCCGTACCATGACCATTCAGGAACTTAGTTGTCGAGTGCATCACATAATCTACCGCGTACTTAAATGGCTGTTGCAGGTACGGTGTTGCGAAAGTGTTGTCTGCACAAACAATCAGGTTATGCTTTTTGCCTAATGCTGCGGATGCTTCAAGATCGATGCATTGCAGGGTAGGGTTGGCTGGTGTTTCGAGGTACATCAGCTTTATCGTGTTGTCAGCCTTTATAGCTTCTTCAACTGCACTCAGGTTATGGAAATCAAGGATTGTACTGTTGATGCCCAGTGATGGCAGGATCTTGTCGAGCATTTCCTGGGTGCCACCATACAATGACTGGTGAGTGATGATGGTATCACCCACTTTCAGGTTGCTGAGCAGCATGGTGGTGATGGTTGCCATGCCCGATGAGTGAAGAATTGCTTTGAGCTTCAGTGGTTCGCCAGTTGCATCTTTCAAACCGAAAGCTTCGAGCAACGCGATCTTGTCTTCAGCCTCGTTGATAGTGGGGTTGCCAAAGCGACCGTAGATATAACCAGGTTCTTCGTTCCTGAAAACAGCCACACCTTGTTCAGCGCTTTCGAAAGTATAAGTACTGGAGGCGTAGATCGGCGTCAGGTGCGCGCGGTTACTTTCGGTCTTGTGTCCACCATGAATGCAGAGCGTGTCAAAGCCACAGTTTTTCTCATCAGTCATAAACAGACTTCTTATTTTAGTGGATGCAAAGTTAAGAGATTAGATGAAGGAACTATTGTTGCAATATGCTAAATATAATGTGTGGGCCAATAAGCGGCTCATAGAGGTAATAACCAAGCTGGAGGCAGAGCATAGCGAAAAGGAGATCGTTAGCAGTTTCCCGTCTGTTAATGCTACCGCAATGCATATATGGTGCGCAGAGGCGATCTGGCTTCAGCGATTAAACCTGGTGGAACAGCCGGTATGGATGGAGAATGTATTTACGGGAAGCTTTGAGGAAGCTCTTATCGAATGGATAAAAACATCTGAGGGGTTGGTCGCATTTGTAGAAAAGCAATTCGACGACCGAGGATTTGAGCACGTATTACAGTATTACAATCTTCAGAAACGGCCCATGAAGCTGTCTGTGTTTACTGTGCTCACCCATGCGCTCAACCATTCGAGCTACCATAGAGGACAATTGGTGACTATGCTTCGGCAGCTAGGTGTAACCAAGATGCCTTCTCTCGATCTGGTTCAATACGTGGGGTAAATAAAAAAAGAGTTCAATTACGAACTCTTTTTTGCGTCATTGTCCCGGCATTCTCTATTGTCCGGCATCATCTTTATCCCTCGAGTTAGGTTTCCTGCCCTTTTTGTTGTTGTGGTCCTTATAGCCTGCATCCTTGCGCTCGCGGCTATCCAGGTTGTCACGTATCTCGGGCTTAGGTATGTTTACCTTGCCCTGCTTACTTTGCTTATTCCCGGCATTCCTTGCGTTCTTCATAACATTCTCTTTTTCTCAGTAATAGAGGGTAAAAAACGATGCCTCGAAATGCAAATAGCCGGCTCACGCCGGCTATTTTAACATATAGGATATCGTCCTTATTTTACTTCTTCATACTCAGCATCAGCTACGCCGCCGTCGTTGTTGTTGCCGGCAGTTTGCTGGCCTCCGCCTTCGGCGCCGCCACCTTGCTGTTGTGCATTGTAGATGTGCTGGCTGGCAGCTTGCCATGCAGCGTTCAGTTCTTCCATGGCTTTGTCGATACCAGCGATGTCTTCTGCTTTGTGCGCTTCTTTCAGTTTAGCCACTGCGCTTTCAATTACTGATTTTTGGTCAGCAGGTATCTTGTCGCCGTAGTCTTTCAATTGTTTTTCTGAGTTGAAGACAAGACCATCCGCCATATTCAACTTTTCAACGCGCTCACGCACTTGTTTATCTGACTCCTCGTTGGCTTTAGCCTCGTTCTTCATCTTTTCGATCTCTTCTTTGCTCAGACCGCTACCTGCTTCGATACGGATGTTTTGTTGTTTGCCAGTGCCTTTGTCTTTAGCAGTCACGTGCAGGATACCATTCGCATCGATGTCGAAGATCACTTCTACTTGCGGAACACCACGAGGAGCTGGTGGGATGCCATCGAGGATGAAACGTCCCAGAGATTTGTTGTCTTTAGCCATCGGGCGTTCACCTTGTATCACGTTGATCTCAACGCTTGGCTGGTTGTCGCTGGCAGTAGAGAACACTTCACTCTTCTTAGTAGGGATCGTAGTGTTTGACTCGATCAGTTTGGTCATCACACCACCCATAGTTTCGATACCGAGTGACAGCGGAGTAACGTCGAGCAGCAGTACGTCTTTCACGTCGCCGGTCAATACACCACCCTGGATAGCAGCACCAATTGCTACTACTTCGTCAGGGTTCACACCTTTGTGTGGTTTCTTACCGAAGAATTTTTCTACTACTTCCTGAACCTTAGGGATACGAGTAGAACCACCCACCAGGATCACTTCGTCTATTTCGCTGGTGTTCATGCCTGCGTCTTTCAGCGCTTTGCGGCATGGTTCCAGGGTACGCTCTACCAGGCTGTCTGCCAGTTGTTCAAACTTAGCACGGCTCAGTTTACGCACCAGGTGTTTAGGCACACCATCAACAGCAGTGATGTAAGGCAGGTTGATCTCTGTTTCCTGGGAAGAAGACAGTTCGATCTTAGCTTTTTCAGCAGCTTCTTTCAAACGCTGCCATGCCATTGGGTCTTTGTGCAGATCTACTGCTTCGTCTTTCTTGAACTCTTCAGACAGCCAGTCCATGATCACTTTATCGAAGTCATCGCCACCGAGGTGAGTATCACCGTTGGTAGATTTTACTTCGAATACGCCATCACCCAGTTCCAGTACAGAGATATCAAAAGTACCACCACCAAGGTCGAATACAGCGATCTTACTGTCTTTGTGTTGCTTGTCCAGGCCATAAGCCAGGGCTGCAGCCGTTGGTTCGTTGATGATACGACGAACATTCAGGCCCGCGATCTCACCAGCTTCTTTAGTCGCCTGGCGTTGGGCATCGTTGAAGTAAGCCGGAACGGTGATCACCGCTTCGTTTACTTCCTGGCCCAGGAACTCTTCGGCTGTTTTCTTCATTTTTTGAAGAACCATGGCTGAGATCTCCTGTGGCGTATACATACGACCTTCAATATCCACGCGCGGGGTATTGTTATCGCCTTTTATGATCTTGTACGAGTGGTGCGTCATCTCACTGCCAACTTCGTCGAAGCGGCGACCCATATAACGCTTGATAGACATGATGGTATTCATAGGGTTGGTGATAGCCTGGCGTTTTGCCGGGTCACCTACTTTACGCTCACCATTCTTCAAAAATGCTACTACCGAAGGGGTGGTACGCCTTCCTTCGTCGTTAGCGATAACTACCGGCTCGTTACCTTCCATTACGGCAACGCACGAGTTGGTAGTTCCTAAGTCAATTCCAATTATTTTTCCCATAGTATCAGTTATTTCAAAATGTTTTAAGATTGCTCTTTTTTTATGTCAATACATGTGCCAGTGGGGGTTTTTCTGAAATATTGGCAGGAAAACTGACAGGGGTAAAACAAAACAGCCTTTAATGCTGACATTAAAGGCTGTACGTATTTGAGAATTATTTGCTTACTGTGCTCTGCCCTTGATCTTCAATGGTGCAGTTATGTCATTTTTGATCAGCGAGTCTATGGTAGGATCGGTTAGCCTTGCATTCTCATATATCCTGAATGAGCGCGATCCGATCAGGCCGAGAGCATCCTGGCTGGCCATATTGGTGTAGTTAGGCTTGATCTGGTCGCCGGTGAGGCCGCCGCTTTGCGCGCTGTTGATGGCCTCGTAATTTGCCAACTCTAAACTACCAGCATATACAGAAACCTCCACTAAGCCAAGATAACGCTCAACATTTGCGGGTGGCAGTCCGATAGCGTCACGGAGGAATGAATAAAAGCTTTTATTGGCGGTCTCCAAAACGAAAGTCGTAGTTTGGAAACTACCGTTGGTGATCTTTGCCGGGATGAACATTTCTACGTACCTGTTTGTCTCTGAGCCGTCAAGGGCATTTTTGTCGATGTAATTAAAACGCATCTTGCCCTGGAATTTTACGCCGTTCAATGGTTTTGTACCGCTGAGATTCCATACGTGGCTCGCTGTTGTTCTTGAAAAATCAATCTCGTATTTGCTGGCTGAGAACGCGGAGATATAAAATTTGTCGGTACCCTTGCTGGTATCTGTATTAATTGTGCGGAAGAATTGCGAAGTATCGATCTTGCCACTGTTAAGGTTGGTGACGATGAGACGATATTTTGCAAATGGGGTTAACGTCTCTTTGAACTTATAACCATAGTTGGGAGACGTGAAAAAGCCCTGGCTGTTTGCTGCGGGGTCTTTCTGATTACCTTCCAGGTTCATGTCAACCTTGTTAAGGGCAAACTCACGGATCAACTTATCTGCGGTAGTATATTCCTGAACCTTTACAGCAATATTTGGAAAATAACTGGAATCCGGGACCTTGGACATTTCAATGGCACTTTTATTCTCATCCAGAAATGCTTTCTGAATGCGTACGTAGTGCGCGGTGTCTAATGGGTCTATGATACCATACACCAACATAATATCCTTATACGGAGCAGCTACTTCAAAATCTTTTTCACACCCGCTAAGGGCAATAAGGGCTGTCAGCCCTAATAGAAAGAATCTTTTCATGTTATATATAATCGGAAAAGGCAAACAAAGATAAGTTTTTAGGTCAAAGTTTGACCCACCTTTACAAAAGCTTTGGCAATTATGACATATTCCGGACAGTTGCTCCGGCTTTGATATGGATTGTCGGTAAAAAAGCTCAGCGGGGGCCGCTTCTTTAAGTATCTTGCAGGCATGGGATCGTATAGTATCGGCGAAGCTGTCAACCTACTGCTGGAGCGTTCGAATTGGAAAGGTAAGGTGACAGAATTGCGCCTGCGCCAGGAGTGGGAGCAAATAGTGGGCAAAACCATAAGCCGCTATACCCGCAATATGTACCTGAATGACGGGGTGCTGACGGTCTACACCGATATCGCCGGCCTGAAACAGGAACTGTTTTATGGCAAGCAGCAGCTAGTTCAACGCATCAACGAATACCTGGGCGAAACTGCTATTAGAGATATTATCGTAAAATAACTACATATGAAAACGCTGGAAGACTACAACATAGACCTGGGGGTCCTTTTCAAACACCAGGAACTTATTGATGTGCCATCTGTGGTAGACTCTGTAAAAGAGACATGGGCCAACCGTACGCTGACACAGGTAAACGATAGTGTAGTGCGTCTCGGTATGGTGGAGGGTGAATTCCACTGGCATAAGCACGATAACGACGACGAGTTCTTCTTTGTGTTAAGTGGCAGGTTATTTATCGATCTGGAAGACCGGACGATAGAGCTGGGACCTAATCAGGGAACTACGATCAGTAAGGGTGTGATGCACCGTCCGCGTGCGCCTCATAAGACAGTGATGCTGATGGTAGAGACCAGCAACATAATGCCTACCGGGGACTAAGTTTTTTGCCGTCCCAGGCATAGCTTTTCTTCTTCTTTGTTGTTTTAAAGACAGGCTCACCGTTTTTCTTGAGTTTTTCGGTGGCTTCGGCTTCTTCGGACGTCCAGGTAACAATGCCGGGTTTGCCGCCTTTGTCTGCGGGAAATGTGAATTGTTCTGTGTAATAGTATACGCCCGCGTCACCTACTTCGTACAGCTTTGGAAGTGCGTAGAGTTCCTTCCCATTCCACGTGTGCATGAATGTATGAGTGCCTACGCCACAGGCTCCCCCGCCGATACTGATAGCTGGTATCTGCTTTACATTTTCAAGTCTCTTGCCATCCGATATTGCTGTAGACACATAGTCCCCTCCTTCGCCGGCGTCAACTCGGAACGCAGACTCCGCAACCTTGCTCGAATTTATTACGACTTTCAATTTGGCATCGTACCAACGCATGGTGTAGTTGCCATACTCAGACGCAGTGTCTTTTGATAACTTTCTTTCTAAGCCATAGATAAACTTAGTATCGCCACGTCGTAGCCGGCCGAAAGACAGGAGAGTCCTCCACATGTATCCCGTCTTTTCAGATCCATTTCTATTGTAGCTCAGTTTTACCCAGGGAGCAGTAATGCCTCTTACGGTAGCTACTGCTGATGTTGTATGCAGCACGAGTACGTTGTCCCCCACCTGCAAACTGTCGAGAATAGCAGAGTTGAGTGATGTATCGGCACGTATATAAGCTGTCTCTGCGAATACGTAATGTTCAGTAGAGTCCCTAATATCCCACGTGCCGTAGTATTCCTGGCCGCTGCAATAGGCACAAAAAAATAATGCAGCTAATGTCGAGATCAATCTGTTCATAGCTGCATTATTAAAGCAATTTATAAGCCAACCTAGTTGCTCAGGCTGCGGAAGTCCACCGGTACCAGTTTACTTACACCGGCCTCCTGCATGGTCACACCGTATATCACGTCCACAGCAGCCATTGTCTGCTTGTTGTGGGTTACGATGATGAACTGCGAGTTGTTAGAGAACTGGCGAATCATCTGTGTAAATTTACCAACGTTCGCATCATCGAGTGGGGCATCCACCTCATCTAGGATACAGAACGGAGCCGGCTTGATCAGGTAGATGGCGAACAGGAACGCCGTTGATGTCAGCGTTTTTTCACCACCCGACAGCTGTGTCAGTGTGCTCGGTTTTTTACCTTTTGGCTGAGCATAGATCTCGATGCCGCTTTCTGCCACATTCTCCGGATCTGTCAGGCGCAGGTCGCAATTGTCTTCTGCTGTGAACAGCGCCTTAAATACCTCTACGAAGTTCTCGCGAACCTTGTCGAATGTCTCTTTGAACTTGGAATTCGCTGTCAGCTCTACTTCTTCAATGGTAGCTAGCAGAGATGTTTTAGCTTCAACCAGGTCATTCTTCTGTTCTACAATGAAGTCGTGACGCGCCTTCATCTCCGTATAGGCTTCGATGGCGGTTGGGTTTACCTCACCCATATTCTCGAGGCGCTTCTTCATGCGCTCGGCTTCGGCGTTCAGTTCGTCCACACCTAGGGTGCCAGTACGTGCCTGGTCGAGTATTTCGTCGAGGTTTACTTTGAATTCAACGCTCAGGCGCTCTTTCATCCCCGCCAGCTGCAGCTTCATTTCGCTCAGCTTGTCTTTGATGCCGTTCAGCAGTGTTTCAGCCTGTTCTTTTTCGCGACGTTTCTGGTTCAGTGCACTTTCCTGTGTCGAAATGGTGTTACGCATTTCATAGTACAGGCGGTCTTTTTCGTTCAGTTCTTTCTCTTCGGTCTCTTTACGCGTCAGCAATTCATACAACTCGTTATCGCCTGCATGCAGCTGCGTTTCTGTTTCAGACAGCTGTCCGGCTATTTGTTGCAGTTGCTCGCTGTTGGTAGCTATCTGGCGTTTCAGATCATTCAGCTGGTTGCTGCGGAAACTTAGTTCCTGCTTTAATCCTTCCAGCTTGCTTTGCTGGCGGGTGTACTGGATGTTCTGGTTGTTGTATTGCTGCGTAGCCATGTTGAATTCCTGCTCTACAGCCTGGAATTCGCCTTCGGCTTGTTGTATGTTTTGTTGCAGCGATTGCAGTTCGTCGTTTATGTTCTCGAGTTCGGCACGCGTATCTGCAATGCTTTCCTGCGTATGCTCAAGTTGATCCTGCAAATCGGCAAGGCGTTGTTCGCCGGTCTGGTTCAGGTGTTCGAAGTTCTCGATACGGTTGCCCAGGTTGGCTACGTGGTTTTGCAGGCGGTTGATGTCCTGGCGTGTTTGCTCGATGGCTTTATCATTCAGCTCCTGGTTGAAGCCAGTTATCAATACCTGTGTATCAGATATTTTCTGCTTCAGTTCGGCAGTGATGGCTGTGAGGTCTTCAATCTCTTTAGCGAGGCGCTCCAGGTTTTTGGCACGACCTATCTTATTGCCTTCAAACAGGCCGATAGAACCACCACCCAGCGTGTATTTGCCGCGGACCATCTTACCGCTCTTCTCCACTATTACATTGCCGTTCAGCATTTCCTGGCCAACCAGGTTGCCTTCACTTTCGGCAATGTATACATGGCCCAGCAGATGTTGGGCCAACGGTTTGTACTGCTCGTCTACGTTCACCACGCTCAGGGCGGGTATTAAGCCTTCAGGTGTGTTATGTTCTGCAGCGGTGTATTGTTGAAATTTATCGAGGATAAAGAAGTTGGCTTTACCTTTTTTGTTTGACTCCAGCAGGTGTACTGCTTTTGCAGCTTCGTCTATATTATTTACTAAGTAGTAGTTCAGGTAGCTATCTAGCAGGTTTTCCAGCGCTGTGCGGTATTCATTTTGCACAACAAATACGTCTGACAGTAGCGGCGCTTCACTGTTCCATTCTTTGTTCTTCTTCAGGAACTTGATAGAATCCGGATAACCTTCCAGGCTTTCTACCAGCGATTTCAACAGGTCGTGCTCGTTGCGGCGAGAATCCAGTTTACGGTTCTCGTCTACCAGCTGCGCACGCAGGCTTTCTACTTGTTCCTGGCTTTGCAGGATCTTGCCTTTCACTTCTTCGTGGCGGGTAACGAGGTCTTGCAGTTCGTCTTGTTTGTCCTGCAGCTGTCCTTCTGTATCTGTACGTTCGTTGGTCAGTTGTGTGATCTGGCTGCTACGTTGCGCACTTTCTTCCTGCACCTGCTGCATGCTGCGTTGCACGTTCATTACAGAGGTGTCAGCAATAGCCACTTTCTTCTCTGCGTCGAATTGGCCGCGTTGTTTTTGTTGGTATTGGGAGCGGAGTTGTTCCAATACTTTTTTCTTCTCATCGAAGCCTTCACGCTTTTCATCAACCATCGTACGCAATGTCTCCAACTGGTCGCGAAGCGCTTCCATGCTGCCGGTTTCTTCTTCTATCTGCGTTTCGGCAAACTGGATAGATTCTTCCAGGCTTTGCAGCTGCATGCCAGCGCCCGACAGGAACTCGCCCAGGCTTCTTTCACGGTCTTTCAGGTGTTCCAGGCGTTGTGCGGCAAGCTTCTTATCGCTTTCCAACTGGCGTACGCGGTTTATCAGTTCGTTGAACTGCTTTTGCAAGCCGTTCAGCTCCTGCTCTTTCTCAATGAGCTTCACTTTCTGCTGCTCTACCGATGCTTCTTCGGTAGCCACGACTGCTTCCAGCTGTGTCCTACGGTCGGTCTCGCGGTCGTTCTGCTCGTGCAGTTCTTTATACTGGTCATTGAAATGCTCCAAAGAAGCTTTGGCCAGCTCAATGCTTACTTCTTTATATTCCCCTTTTATCTGGAAGTAGCGTTCAGCTTTCTTGGCCTGGCTTTCCAGCGTACGCAGGTTATTGCTGATCTCGAACAGCAGATCTTCGATACGCGCCAGGTCCTGCTCGGTAGCATCCAGCTTTTGCTTAGCTTCCTTTTTACGTGTCTTATATATAGAGATACCAGCAGCCTGCTCCAACATACGGCGGCGGCTGTTGTCCTTATCTTTAATGATATCATCCACCATGCCCAGCTCGATGATCGCGTATGAGTCATTGCTCACACCGGTATCGAGGAAGAGGTTATGAATATCTTTCAGACGGCAGGTAACATCGTTCAGACGGTACTCGCTCTCGCCGTTCTTATAGAACTTACGGGTGATGGTCACCGTAGTGAACTCGGTAGGGAGCAGGTTACGGGTATTCTCAAAGGTGAGCGATACCTCGGCCATGCCCGAACCGGAACGGGTACGGGAACCGTTGAAAATGAGGTCCTCCAGGTTATCAGAACGGAGCGACTTGATCTTGTGCTCACCGATTACCCAGCGGATAGCATCCACGATATTAGATTTACCACAACCATTAGGGCCTACAATGCCGGTAATGGGGTGATCCAGTAACACATGGGTTTTGTCTGCAAAAGACTTAAACCCTTTAATTTCCAACGACTTTAGCTTCAAAACACGGAGATTTTTTGGGGGAAAACAAAAATATACAAATTGCCGGGTTGGCCAAGAAAAGGGCTGGTTTGCCCATCAGTTGTGGGAAATTGGGGTATTAATTAACATCATTTCCCTTGTACGAATTGTCATTTTGTGTATTATGTTGTCTTTTGTTGTCGATTTTGACGTTCGCACCAAGATGACATATTTACTTTTTGACTCTGGGTTGATGTTTCTATTAGCAACTTTCGATTTTTTGAAGCCTTATCACCTAACAGCATTTTCCCGCGTTTTCTCGTCAGGTATGTAGGCAGCTTTAGGCAAAGCTGCTATCTATAGCAAATTTACGAAGAAAAGTATGATTAATGTAAATTATAATGACCGCATTTGTCGGCGGAGGCTTGTTGAAA
The DNA here is from genome assembly GCF_029269745.1 of Polluticoccus soli. Lineage (NCBI taxonomy): Bacteria > Pseudomonadati > Bacteroidota > Chitinophagia > Chitinophagales > Chitinophagaceae > Polluticoccus > Polluticoccus soli. The sequence continues at coordinate 2,345,718 of NZ_JARJHT010000001.1, forward strand.
AGCTTTTAAGGGCGTTCACGGCATCTGCGTGCGTTACTAACATCGTTTCTGCGGTCTGCTTCCATGGAGAGTCAACGAGGTAATTTCCCTCGACGTATTCAAATGTTAGTATAGGGACATCATAGTCCATGGTCTCATAGATCAGGGGAACCGTGGGGTCTGAGTTTAAATTCTGCAGCCAAGCATCAATTGTGTTGGCGAGCTCTAATAAAAGAATCTCGTTTTCAGAAAAGAATAAATTGTTTCCTATGTATATCCGTAGCTCTCCTTCCACAAAAGCAGCGGCATATTTCAGGTGTTGTTCGGTAGGTAGCTCAATTATTTCGAACTCAATATTCATAAATTGCTGTGGGAAATTTTCTCTCTACTGTATATGCGACAGGTCACTCTGTTTTAGCTCTATGCCATTATTGTCGGCATACGACTTCTGGGCGTCGTGCAGGGCATTGAGTTTTACCTGCTCTTCTTTCGAGCTGTTGACAAGATCGGTATAGGCCGCGCTGACGCGCTGCTTGTTGGTGGTATCAGAGAACTCTTCAAAGGCCTTCATTTTCTGGATGATGACATCGCGTTCAAACTGGAGGTAGTCCAGCTCGGCGGTGCGCAGCTGCTCAGACCCGCCAATGTCTTTCATGTCAGCTACATCATCTATGCTTTGTTCTATATAGTCCTGTACTTCCTGTCGCGCGGCAGGAAGCTGGCTGTAGTCACCGGAGTTGAAGGCTATTTTAAATTCCTCTCCCCAAGCCTGCCCTTTGTAAAACAGCGAGTCATTTATGGTGGTCAGCTCGTTGTTCAGGCCAATAATATCCTGCTGCTTATCGGCGCAGGAGGCAAGTAAAACAACAGCGAGCGCAATTGCAGCTAGTCGATAAAACATTGAACCTTTGATTCTCCAAATATAGCTGAAATAACGAATTGACGAGTAGTATGATGCCGCCCTGGCATATACTTCGCCTCGCCAGCTGTGTTACTTCTTAAAATATTCTGTTATTTGACCTCTAATGCACTGATAAACGAAACATTAGCATAGAATTCTCTTTATGGCCTTTCCCGTACCTTTGTGCCCTCAAGACGAATTTAATGGGTAAAATAGCCATCAATATAGCCACAGGCAGCCTGCAGCAGGCTGAGACGATAGTAGGAATAGACCTCGGTACAACCAATAGCCTGATCGCTATTGTGCGCGAAGACACCAGGCAGCCGATAGCTCTCCGCGAAATAGACGGGTTGACGCTGGTGCCATCTATTGTTCACTTTGACCGCAATAGCAGTGCTATGGTAGGGAACGAGGCCAAAGAGTTGCTGATAGATGAACCGGAGCGTACTATCTATTCTGTAAAACGCCTGATGGGTAAGTCTTACAAAGATGTAGGCCACGACTCAAGCTTCTTTGCCTATAATATTATAGACGACGATACAGATTCACTTGTGAAGATCCAGGTGGGCGACAAGTTCTATTCGCCAATTGAGCTGTCATCTTACATATTGAAAGAATTGAAGCATAGGGCAGAACATATATTGAAGACGCCGGTAAACAAAGCGGTGATCACCGTTCCTGCTTACTTTAACGATGCACAAAGACAGGCGACCCGTGATGCCGGACGCCTGGCCGGTCTGGATGTCCTCCGCATAGTGAATGAGCCAACGGCAGCCAGCCTGGCGTATGGCCTTGGTGTAAAACCTGAGGAGGAAAAGACTATAGCTGTGTACGATCTGGGCGGTGGCACATTCGATATTTCCGTTCTGAAGATCACTAATGGCATCTTCGAAGTACTGTCTACCAACGGTGATACTTACCTGGGTGGTGACGATATGGACAAGGCTGTAGTAAAACATTGGGTGGCAGAGCTCGGCATCAGTAATGCAGAATTTGACGGCAATAAATCGCTGGCACAGGCGCTAAGGCTGACAGCTGAGGAAGCTAAAAAGCATTTGAGCAGCAACGACAGTTTCGAAGGAGAAATTGACGGCCGCAAAGTAAGAATCACAAAAGCGAAATTCAACGAACTGGTACAACCGCTGGTAGATCGCACGCTTACAGCCTGTAAGAATGCCCTGCGTGATGCTAAACTGGAAACAAAAGATATAGATGCGGTAGTAATGGTAGGCGGTTCAACCCGCGTGCCGTTGGTAAAAGAAAGCGTACGCGATTTCTTCGGTAAAGAAGTGTTTGACCAATTAAACCCTGACGAAGTGGTAGCATTGGGAGCAGCCGTGCAGGCCGATATATTGGCTGGTAAAAACACAGACATGCTCCTGCTGGATGTTACACCACTCAGCCTGGGTATTGAAACCATGGGCGGACTGATGGATGTGCTGATACCACGTAACAGTAAGATACCCACAAAGGCGGGTCGTCAATATACTACACATAAAGATGGGCAAAGCGGTATGCGCATCTCTGTTTACCAGGGCGAACGCGACCTGGTGCAGGATAACCGTAAACTGGCTGAGTTCAATCTTACCGGAATACCTGCTATGCCAGCCGGACTGCCTAAAGTAGAGGTGACCTTCTTGATAGACGCCGACGGTATCCTGAAAGTAAGTGCTACAGAACTGCGCAGCGGTGTAGCGCAAACCATAGATGTGAAACCACAATACGGCCTAACGGATGAAGAGGTTGAACGCATGCTGATGGATTCATTGACGCACGCAAAGAGCGATATGCAAACGCGCGCCCTGGTTGAAGCCAGCACCGAAGCTGAACAAATGCTGGAGACAACGATGAAGTTTATCAATAAGCACCGTGAGCTGCTGAGTGGCGAAGAAATGGAAGCTACTGAGCTGCAGATGAAGCGTCTGAAAGCCGCGATAGCGGCAAAGGATAAAGACCTGGTGCAGAAAGAGACCGAGTTGTTGAATGACATATCCCGTCCGTTCGCCGAGCGCGTGATGGATGCAGCGCTGAAAGATGCGATGAAAGGAAAGAAGATCGTTTAGTCGACTTGATATAACTTGAACAAGCCTCCGGAAATGGGGGCTTGTTGTTTTTAGGAATAATAATAATTAACCGCATTGTGATGCTAAAAACGGCTTAACTTAGTAGTGCGTTCATTTCTGATATGTACCACCGGGTAGCCCTTGCGCTTTTCCTTATTCTCTTTGTTTCCTGTAGCAGCAGGCAACAAAAGCGACACTCATTTTATTACTGGAAACTGGATAACTACGGTCGAATAGATAGTGCTGAGGTCCGTAAAATAGACAGTATGGGTGTAGAACACTTCTACATTCACATGATGGATGTGGATTGGAGCGAGGTTCGCAAGATGCCCGTGCCTATCAATACTACAGGTAATGTTGACGCGTATGCAACTAGGACGTATACGCCTGTTGTATTTATCACCAATAGGGTATTTGAGCAGATGCCTGACAACTGGTGTGATACGCTGGCGCGAAAAATAAAATTCAAGCTGGCACTGGAAACAGCCAACATTGGCTCCAATAGCATGTATGACAGTATTAGCCAGCGAATGAAACGCATGAAAGTTGAATGGTACGATTCGACATATCAACGCAAATACGATTCGGTAAGTAAAGCGTATAAGAATGAAATGTTGGAGCGCCGTTTGAAAGGTATACAGGTAGACTGCGACTGGACAGCCAAGACAAAGGATAAATACTTTCGTTTTCTAAGGGAGTTGCGTAAGCAACTACCCGGTATGGAACTGTCGGCGACGGTAAGGTTGTATCCTTATAAGTACCGTAAAAAAATGGGTGTGCCGCCCGTTGACCGCGTGGTGCTAATGTGTTATAACCTTGGCGGTATTACGACCCCTCAAACAGTCAACTCGGTTTTCGATCTGAAAGAATTGGAAAAGTACCTCGAGGTGAAAGATTATCCTTTGCCCATGGAGATCGCATTACCCGTATTTGGCTGGTATGCCTGGTTTCGCGGACCGCAATTCAAAGGTGTCATCTATGAAACACCGGAGCTGGTTGCTGCAGGAGCGTTCTCCAAACGGGAGCAAAACAATAGTCTTGTAATAAGAGATACCGTTGTTCAGAACAGATACCTACGCGAAGGCGACATTTTACGCATGGAGTATCCAAATGCAAATGAAGTGGAGCAAGCTGCTGCTTTAATAACACGGAAGATCCCTAATTATAGGGGCATCGTATTTTATCATTGGCACCTGCCATCAGTAAAGCGATATGAAAACGCTATTCAAAATATTTATCGCGCTTATTAGCGTTGTGCTGCTGACTACTATGCCGGAGCGCACGCATAGTTGCGGGCCGAGCCTGGAGACAGATGAAGTGCGGCTTGCCCTCTTCAGGCCTGAGATGATCGGGGATGATGCATTGACGGGCTTCGGGTATACACATGATTACCTTAATGGTGGTCCATCAGTCGGGAACGATTATAAGCTGAATTGTGAAGAATGGCGCACATTTACCCGAGGGGAGGCCAGCGTCGGGGATATCTACCAGGTACAGTACGAAACAAAACCCGACGTGTTTCTATACGCATACAATACCGGCGACTGGTCAGACTTTACAGACAATACATTTGCACGATGGCTCACGCGAAAGCAAAACAAAGAAGCTTTAGAGTATATGGCGATTGCCAAGCGCATAGAGTTTGATCAGATGGACCGTAATGATGACCCATGGGATGATGGGGGTAAAAGTGGACATGCGGATATGGTAGGTTACATGGAGCTGACGGAGAAGCTTGAGAAGCCATTGCCGGAATTTTTGAGGCAGCGTTATGCTTTTCAGGCGGTAAAGGTTGTTTATTACTTGAATCATAGTGTAACACCTTTTAATCATGACAGCACGCTGATATCGATCTATGATAAATATTTGAAAGGCAAAAAGACTATTGTGTCAGATTGGGGGATGCTGTATTATGCTTTTGCACAACCTACCGGAACATTGCAAAATCTTTATTTGTTACGCACTTTCGATAGAAGTGATGAGAAAAAACATTATGCGTATCAATGGTTGGATTCGGAGGGTGTTGATAGTCTGGCGACCTATGTGACGACAAAAGAAGATAGGCTAATGGTAGACGTGATAAAGACCATCAGAACACCCGATAGAGCTCTTGAAAAAATTGGCAAGATCTATACAGCCGATCCTGGTAACAAATATTTGCCTTTGCTGATTACCCGTGAGATAAATAAGCTGGAAGACTGGATATGGTCGCCAGAAGTGCTCGGATTTAGCCCGGAACCCAAAGTCAATGCATTTGAAAAACAATCGCATATACGTAAATCCAGGAATGGTGACTGGGAAGCAGACACCAACTATGCCTATTATCTCGACAAAAATCTTCGTAAAGACCGCGCTTATCTAACCGAAGTGCAAGAGTATTTGAAATACATGCTTGCACATGGTGGTGCAGATCGAAACTTTCTGCGGATGAGCATTGCGCATCTTTCCAACATGAACGGTGATTACGCGGCTGCCAACAGTTATTTGTCGCAGGTTAGTAAAACGGGTAGGGCAGTTTATGACAAGCAGGTAGCTATTGATCGTTTGATCAGCCTGATGCACACAGCAGATATCACGCATCCTGCCGGCAAACAAAAAGTATTTGACCTGTTGCAATACCTGAAGAATGCCGGCGTCGGAATGAAACCTTATGAAGACGGATATTACTGGGCAAAAGAGCCCGATGACGATCTGAATGAATTGCTGGTAATGCTCAGTAAGCGTTACCGCGCGCATGGGGATATAGTTACGGCTGCATTGCTGATGCAAAAGGCACGGATCAATGTTAATGAGTACACCGGCTATCTTGGCAGTGACAGCATTACCTATGTCCGCCTTGCATACTTCGACCGGTACGGCACTACAAATGACATTGACAGTTTGCTGGCATTTAGAAACAAAAGCAACAAGACTGCTTTTGAACAATACATAGCTGAAGAAATAGCAGCGCCGGTAGACTTTTATCTCGATCTGAAAGGAACGATGCTTATCCGCGAAAAGAAATTTCGTGAGGCGCTGACGGTGTTTAACCAGATCAACGATAGTTTTTGGGCACAGAACTATGAATACGAAAGCTACCTACCTAAAATGTATATAGGCAGCGTAGGTACATACATTTCCGGTGTATTGGGACCGCGCAAGCAGTATGCCTATACCAGCAAGAAACTTATCATCAAGGATGTTGTTGCAATAGAAGACGCACTAGCTTCTGCTGTAACCACCGAAAATAAGGCGAGACAAACCTTTTTATTGGCCAATGTATATTTTAACCTGACCTGGGGTGGCAAAGGATGGATGATGTATAGCTACGGAAAATCCAGTCGCGGTGCGTGGGGGGTAAATTATGATTGGGTGAGCTACAACTTCATTTCAAACGACAAGCAAAAAATGAGAGCTTTCTATAACTACGCGGATGCAATGGAGATGTACCGTCGTGCACTCAGTACGACAAAAGATAATGAGCTTGAAGCGCAATGTCTCCTAATGCTCGGCTACTGCGATAAATATGGAGGTAGCAGAAGAAAGGAAATGAAGGGGATAGAATACTATGGCAATGACGACGATTATAAATCGCCTTATTATCGTTCATTCGCCAGCAAGTACGAACACACCCGCACGTATTATTGGGCAGTCGGTTGTCCCGATGTGCAATAAATAAAAAAGCCCTCCGGTCATTTGGTTGCAGGATATAACACCGGAGGGGTTTTGTCTATCTGTAGGAATACAGTTTCTTTATTTGGATAACCGGGTATCGCCGGTTTTAATTATGTACTTAGCCATTGCCAGCTCTCCGCTTCTCATCTTCAGCACCACCGTTTCTGCGACGTACAGGAGCTACCGATTTCTTGCCAAAGCGATACGTCAGTGCTACAGTTACTTGTCTCGTGTCCCGTTCTGCTACAAAATCTTCCTGGTAGCCGCTATATGTGGAGGTAGCACTCGGGTAGCCTTTCCAGAAGATATCCTGCACATTTAGCCTGGCAGTGAACGCCTTATCCCGGAAGTTCTTTTGCAGGCCGGCATTCAGCATCCAGTTTGGGTTCACATCCATATACGCATACAATTGTTGTGCCTGGTAAAACAGGCCCAATTCTGCAGATAAGTCCCATGGCAGGATGAAGGTGTTGTTGGTATAGATGTCAAAAGTGGGGCGTCCGGCATTCAGGCTGGTGTTAGCGATGTTGCCTTCATAGCGGGCATAGTACACATTCACGTTGGTGACATTGGTCCACCATTTAGTGATCTCGGGAGAATAAGAACCCGACACGCCGTAGAAGACCATGCGGTCGAGGTTCTTGTTGGTTTGCACGGTGACAGAATCTTCATCATCACTGGGTTGTATCACTTCGGTGATCACATTGGTGGTGATGCTGTGTGTGAAAGTGGTGATGAATTTCTGGTTGTACGTATGCGATAGTTCAAAGTTGTACGATGACGCAGGTTGCAAATATGGGTAACCTCCATGGTAGGTGGTGCGATCAATGAAACGCTTGAATGGGTTGAGCTGTTGGTAATCAGGGCGCTGTATACGGCGGCTAACGGTGATGCCGACATCGTGTTTCTCAGTTACATGTCGCTGTACGGCCAGGCTTGGGAATAGTTGCGTATAATTGGTGTCGTATTTCTGGTCAGTTACTTTCTGTTCCCATTCGGCATTCGTATTTTCCAAGCGCAGACCCAATTGTGTGCTCCATTTTGTCCAGTCTTTTTTGAAGTTGGTATATGCTGCATTGATGTTCTCGTTGTAAATGAAGTGATTGCTGCGTTTGGTGTCCAATACATATAGGCCATTGATCTGCTCATAAAACAATGGTTCGTTGTCTGCCGTCACATAACTTGCTTTTACGCCTGCGTCGAAGCTGGCGCTGTTTCTCAACGGATTTGAGTAATCTGCCTTTAACGACCGTATCTGTGTTACCCCTGACAGGTTGCTCTTCATCAGGTATGAAGGCATATACATGTTGCCATCGGGTGACAAGTATTCCGTTACGAAATTTTGATTGCTCTGATTGCCGAAGGCTCCATAGTCGACATCCACGCTCAGTTCCTTTCCGGAGGTATCGAACGTATGACGCAGATTTGCATTGCCGGCGTAATTGAAGAACATATTAGTATGACGGCCAGTGGTATTGAAATAGTACATGATGGCATCGTTCTGATCCAGCGCCTTTGAGCGGTTGTCAGCTTTCGGGTTAAAATGGTTGGTGATGCCACTGCCGCTGAAACCAACTGTTGTGTTTTTCGAAAGACTATAGTCCATACCGAACGACCCAACATGATTCTTGAAGTCGAAGACTGTGTAGTTATCCTGCAGGTAGGTAAATAGCTTTTTGCTCAGCTCAGCTCCGGCAGTATCGTAAAAACGCCTGTTCAGCATCAGGTGGTTGTACCAATAACGATATGCATAACTATAGTTGACATACAGGCTCACTTTTTTGTTGCGGTAGTTGAGGTTGATACCGCTATTTGTTTTAGGATAGATTCCTTGTGCATAAGAGGCATTGATAGAGCCGCTCCAGCCAATGCGCTGGTTCCTTTTGGTGCGTATGTTGATGATGCCACCCGTTCCCGCAGCATCATAACGCGCACCGGGGTTACTTATAAGCTCTATCCTGTCAATGGAATTGCTGGGCATACTTTTCAGCATATTGGCCAGGTCTGTTCCGTTCATGTGGGTGATCTTTCCATCTATCATGATAGTAACGCCGGGCTTACCTTTCAGACTAATGTTGTCGTTCTGGTCGACACGTACGCCGGGCGAACGGGCGAGTACTTCCAGTGCGGATGAGCCTGCGTTTACAATGCTGCTTTCTACATTCACCACTATCTTATTGGCTTCTATTTCTATCAGCGGCTTTTGTCCTCTTATAGCTACTTCCTTGAGTGTGCCGGATTTAGGTTGTAAAACAACCTCGGGTATGTTTAGATTATTGCCTGCTATGGTGATCTTTTCTGAGCTGAATGTTTCATATCCGTGAAATGTGATCTTTACGATGTAGCTGCCGTCTTCCAGCGATTCAATTGTGTATAGTCCATTGTCGTTGGTCAGGTCGGCTTTAACCAGCGTGTTGCCTTCTGCTTTGAGTATCACCACATTGGCCGCAGCCAGAGGTTTGCCATCGCTGTCAGTTACTTTGCCGGTAATGTTGCCAGATTTTGCCAATGCAGGAAACTCGAGAATGATCATTGATAGTATGGCTAGTAGAAGACTTTTCATAGCGACCGATTTATGCTCAAATGTATTTCCGCCAATCATTGAAGCCTTCACCCAACGCGGGTGATTTGCATTTTTTGGCACCCCCCGAAAAGGGTGATTTATATATTGAGCTGTACAAATCCACAAAGAATCTGCATTTTGATGAGCAGGAATTGCCTTGGCATCAAAATTTTAAAAGAACTAATTTCACTACTGTAATGAGTGGCAATTATTTGAAGCAATCTATATATCGTGTGCTTGTAGTTATGGCCGTGCTGGTATTGCCGGCTGTTGCGCACGCGCAACGTTTCCCCTTTTTTAATCTGAACGTGGAGAACGGCCTGATACAATCGCAGGCCACCAGCATGGTGCAGGACAGATATGGTCACCTGTGGATAGGTACGCTGGGTGGACTCTCGCGTTACGATGGCAAAGGCTTCGTGAATTACTCTGTGCGCGACGGGATGCTGAATAATACCGTGAATACCCTGGCGACGGACAAAGACGGAAATCTGTGGATAGGCGGGCCAAAGGGATTGAGCGAATTCAATGGTAAGCGATTCAAGCATTATATTTTCGAGTCTCCTGATAATGTGGCCTCGTCAACAGTCAGCGAGATCAAGATATCCGACGATAATACAGTTTGGTTTCGGGCTGCCGGGAGGTTATACGGAATTATTAAAGGGAAAGTAAAGTACTTTCAGCTGCCCGACAGAAACGCTGCTACTACAGCCATACAGCCTGATGGCAAAACGCTATGGGTTGCAAAATCACCGGGTGTTATTTACAGGTTGCTCAATAACAAATGGGACAGTACTGCCTTCGCTGAACCCGGTATGACCGTCCAGCCTACTGCATACGAGATATTCAGAGATAGCCATAAGCAAATATGGTTCACCACCAACGCAGGGTTGTATCAATTAAAGGGCGGACGTCCAGTAGTAGTTTCCTATCATGGAACACCCACATATTTTTTGCCGCCAGTAGGCTCGATAGCTGAATCACGCACCGGCGATCTGTGGCTTGGAACGAATTCGGGCGCCATACGCATTAGAGATAGTGCAGTGCAGTTCTATAATAAACGTAACGGTTTAAGCGACAATTCTATTTCTGCTATTATGACCGATGCGGAAGGCAATGTTTGGCTGGCATCGGACGGACAGGGCGTGTTTCGCTTTTCCGGTAGTTTCTTTACTGTCCTGGACGAGGGTATGGGATTGCCGAGTGCACAGGTAATGAGCATAGCAGCTACCAGCAACGAGCGCCTTTATATTGGCACGTATGATGCGGGCTTGTTCCTTTATCAAAACGGCACGGTTTACGCTATTGAGCTGCCATTGAAACCAGCACCCGCCATTACTGCCATCAAAACACGCCAGGGAAAGAAAGGAAGCGAACTGTGGTTTGGTACACGAGGGGCAGGGTTATGGAAATACAATGGAGCAACTTTCAGTTCGTTTGGCGTGCCTACATTACCGTCCAATTCCGTTACTGCATTATACACTGATACCGGCAACAGATTGTATATAGGTTTTGTCAACGGGGCCATGTTCTTCAATGGGGTGAACTTCTACAGCCTTGGGCTCCGGAATACGTCGGTTATGGATTTTAAACTGATAGGTGAAGACAGCCTGTTGCTGGCAACCACCGATGGTATAAAACTCTGGCACGACAGCACGGTTACAGATTTTGTTACTAAAACGATTGCTGATAATGTAGCTGCACAATGCTTCGCTTTGCGCGGTGATGAGTTGTGGATAGGATCGAGCGATAACGGCATAGCTGTATACAACCTGAAGACAAAGAAAGCTTTCGTCATCAATAAGAACGATGGACTTCAATCTGATTTTATCTACAACATTGTTACCGACAACGACAACAACGTGTGGGTAGGTACCGGTTATGGTATCCATAAGATATCGATAAAACAGGGTAAACCCGTGATATCCTTCTATGGTAAGAACCAGGGGGTAGCTGGTATGGAAAGTAACCACAATGCCGTGCAAAAGATGCCTGACGGCAGTATCTGGTTCGGTACTACCAACGGCGCACTCCATTACAAACCACAATCAAGGATAATCACGCCAAGACCTCTGAGCGTAGTGCTACAATCGGTTAAGGTGTTTGGTGAGAACATCATTGACAGCACCTACTACACGAGCAAGGATCATTGGTATGGAGTGCCACAGCGTTTAAGACTTCCACCAAATAAGAACAATGTCACCTTTACTTTCCAGGCCATATCTATGAGTGGTCTCGAACAGGTGCGTTATCGTTATAAAATGGACGGACTGGATGCCCCGTGGTCTGAATGGTCGGCGGAGAATACGGTTACCTTCTCGGCGTTGCCTCCCGGCAACTATACCCTGCACGTGGCTGCAGTAGCCGGTGATAGTGAGATCAAAGAGTTGAAGTATTCCTTCGAGATCATCACGCCATTCCATAAAACAGGGTGGTTCAAGTTGGCGGTATTAGTGGCCTGCATACTGCTGGGTGTGCTGATACAATATATAGTGAACAGACGTAAACAAAACAGGCTGGCATTGATGGAAAGACTGCGTAGAGAAGAACAGGCAAAGGTCCGCCAGCGTACTGCTGAAGATTTTCACGATGAGATAGGGAATAAGCTTACCAGAATCAATGTACTGACCAATGTGCTGCGCGAGAAGATCCCGAATCCAACTTCTGATACTAAGCGGATCCTGGAACAGATACAGGAAAATACCGGTCAGCTGTATAGTGGTACACGTGATATTTTATGGTCGCTGAAACCAACGAACGATAACCTGTACGAAATACTGCACCGCGTCCGTGACTTTGGTGTTGAACTATTCCAGGACACAGATATTGATTTCATCTTCATTGGCACTGACGAGCGTTGGAAGCGCTACAAGTTGCCACTGGACATGAGCCGCAACCTGATCATGATATTTAAAGAGGCGTTGAATAATGCCCTTAAATATTCGGACGCTAAGCAGGTGAAGCTAGAGGCCTTCCTCAAAGATGACAACGTATTGCAGATGGTGCTGACCGACAACGGCAAAGGTTTCGATATCCATAATTTCAAAAAGGGTCACGGTATCGACAACATGAAAGTGCGGGCCAAGCGTGTTCATGGTATCCTGTATATGGATTCGAGGCCGGAGAAGGGAACCATAATCAACCTCAACTTCAGGCTGCCACCGAAGGATAAATAGCGGTTTTGCCCATATGGTAAAAATAACTTCAATAGGGTGAGCTAAATATGCCCAACTAGCTGGAACTTTAATGTATGAGCAGAGACCTGGACATTCGAGTATGCATCATAGAAGATGACGAGACCATCCGTGAAGGATATTCTTACCTGATAGGCAATACAGCAGGTTATAAAGTTGTCGGAGCTTATCCATCGTACGAAGATGCAGCAAAGAGGATAACACACGACGACCCGGATGTGATACTGCTGGATGTGGAGCTGCCAGGTATATCAGGTGTAGATGCGATCCCAAAGCTCAAGAAGCTGGTGCCTGATGTTTATATCCTCATTCTTACCGTATACGAGCAGGATATGCTCATCTTCCGCGCACTGGGCAATGGTGCCTCGGGCTACCTCACCAAGAACACACCGCACGAAAAGATCATCAGTGCTATACAGGAGGTGATGGAAGGTGGTGGGCCTATGAGCGCGCACATCGCACGTATGGTTATCCACTCGTTCCAGCGCAATGAGCAATCGCCCCTAACACGTCGGGAAACTGAGATATTGGAACAGATAGCTACTGGCAAAAGCCGTAAACGCATTGCTCAGGAGTTGTTTATCGATCTGGAGACAGTGAAGTCGCACATCAAGAACATCTACCACAAACTAAACGTCCACTCGAAGGCCGACGCTATCAAAACAGCTAAAGACAACAAGTTCATCTAGTGAAGGAAAATTACGGCTGCTTATAACCGTATCAGGCATTTCCATCTCTTGGTCATAATTGCTGAGCTATTTTTGCAGCTCAAATTCACCAATTGCAGGATACCAATAACGGGCAACCCCGGCTAGACCGGGCCTTGACACTAACCCAGGCTACGGCTATCAATATGATAGACATGGTGGGGATAGGGCCATTTATTACCATCTCCTTCGTGGTGGGATTGATGCAGGGGCCTGTTTGCATACTGGCCTGGGTACTTGGTGCACTGCTGGCATATATGGATGGCTTGGTGTGGGCGGAGATGGGTGCTAAATGGCCTGAGGCGGGCGGTAGTTATGTGTTCTTGCAGCGGTTGTTTGGAGGACGGTTGGGCAAATTGATGGCATTCCTGTTCATCTGGCAAACGACCATACAAGCTCCGCTGGTGGTAGCAAGTGGTGCTATCGGTTTTTCTGGATACCTGGAATACCTGATACCGTTGGGTTTCTATGGTAAGAAGATCGTGAGCGGTGCATTGGTGATCTTGTTAGTTGCACTGCTGTACCGGGATATCAAGAGCATTGGTAAGATATCTGTGCTGCTTTGGATCATCACGGGCGGCACTATACTCTGGCTTATTTTCTCGGCATACGGACAGTTCAATGCTGCACAGGCATTTGACTGGCACCTCGATAGCAACATGCTGTCTGCGGCTTTCTTTGTAGCGCTGGGTCAGGCATCTTTGAAATCCGTATACTCTTACCTCGGCTACTATAACGTATGTCACCTTGGGGCAGAGATCAAACAGCCGGAGCGTAATATTCCAAGAGCCATCTTCATCTCGATAACCGGTATAGCCATTCTCTACATCAGTATGCAGATTGCCGTACTTGGTGTATTGCCGTGGCAAGAGATAGCGGCTTCGGAGTTTGTAGTGAGCACCTATTTCGAACGCATCTATAATCACACCGCCGGGCAGGTAGCCACTGTACTGATATTGTGCATTGCGCTGGCTTCGCTGTTCTCGGTGATACTCGGGTATTCGCGCATACCGTATGCAGCTGCCAAGAATGGCGACTTCTTCAAAGTGTTTGCAAGGGTACACCCGAGGCTGCACTTCCCACATATTTCATTGCTGGCATTGGGTGGGTTAGCCTTTGTATTCAGCCTGCTGTTCAAAATGAAGGAGGTCATTACAGCAATCATCTCCATGCGGATACTCATCCAGTTTGTGTCGCAAGCTGTTGGTGTGATCGCATGGCATTATAGTCGTCCTAAAGATGAGCGCCCGTTCAGAATGCTATTGTTTCCGATCCCGGCTATCATCAGCATCATCATTTGGCTGTTCATACTATTCACCAGCGAGTGGCAGTACATCTTATTTGCCATAGGCATTATTGTTATAGGCATCATATTGTTCAAGATCAAAGAGCGTTTCAGTGAAGCATAAGTTACTGTACATAATGGATCCGCTGTGCGGGTGGTGTTTTGGTTTCAGCCCGGTAGTACTCAAACTGCGCGACGAGTATAAAGACGTTTTCGATGTGAACGTCATCCCCGGCGGTATGATGATCGGTACACGAGTTGGACCTGCGTCTAATATGGCTAGCTACATCCTGACTGCCTATCAAAGGGTAGAGGATATGGCTGGCGTTAAGTTTGGTGAACCTTACCTTGACATGCTACGCGACGGTACTGAGATGCTGGATTCTGAGCCGCCTTGCCGGGCTATTCATACTTTCCAACAAGCTCATCCTTACCAGGCGCTCGATTTCGCCCACGAGCTGCAGCTCAAACAATTCCAGGAGGGCAAGAGTTTTAATGACCTCAATACCTACCGTGAACTGGCTACCCAGTTCTCAACCGATGCTGACCACCTTGTAAACCAGATGGAGACTGAAGAAGCACGCTACGGTACCCGAGGTGATTTTCAATGGGTGCAGTCTGCAGGCATTACAGGTTTCCCCTTGCCTGGTGCTGCAAAAAGGTGAGGAATACTTCCTTATAGGCCGCGGTTTTGAGCCATATGACGGCGTAGTAGAAACGCTGGAAAGGGCCTTGAAATAAGGATTTTAACATAAGTATAGCCGTTTTACAAATAGGTGACCTAAATCACCTCTATTTTCCTGTGCTACAATGGGTTGTTAACTCTTTTTTTTCAAAAAAAATACCATCTTTGTATAGTTCCCATTATTGATAACATTTTAAACACCCCCGGCCAGGATAGTGGCAGTATGTCTATGACGTTTACAAGCCGAGATCTGAATCAGTTTATAAACAAGTCTTTGCAGTTGATGGAAGAGTTCCTGCACAAAGCAGTACCTGCGGTAAGTCAAAAACGCATGGTACCTCGCTGGCGCAACCTGGGCAGGCCGATAACGCCTTACCATTTTATGCAGCCTGTGCTAGTTCCGGTAAAGAAGAACAACAGAGCATAACTGAAATACAGAGAGAAAGAAAAGAGCTTTAAGGCGTACCGTCGGGTACGCCTTATTTTTTTTGTTACAAATTCTTACATCCTTTTTGCTTCGTCTGTAACATTTTCGCGCTGCTTGCCGTTGGTTTCGCGACCGAAGTTGTAGACAAAGCTGAGGCCATAGTGGATAGTATGGTATTTGAATTGACCGTTGGCAATGACTTCACCCGTATTAGAAGCCCATATATGCCTGTACGCCAGGAATGGATCTTCGATGTTGAGTGCAATGGTACCCGAGTCTTTCAACACTTTTTTTGATACCCCTGCTGATGTCCATATCGCTGGTTTAACACGGGTGTACAAACCATCCTGGTAAGGACCGGTAAAGCCAATATGTGTCTCTGCCTTCCAGCCGTCTTTAAATGCAAACTGGCTATCAAGGTCTACGCCCCAGCCGCTGCCAGATCGATGTTCTTTTGTATTGGCATTATAGAAACTGGTATAGCTGGCCCAGCCGTTGATACTGATCTCCCACCAGTCGAGTAGTTTTTTATACATGCTGGCAGATAAACCTGTATTAGATCCCTCGGCTATATTGATAAACTGACGATAAGCGGTGTTGGGTTTGCTGTCTTTAAAGGTTACGGCGTTCATGCCGCTTGTAGTTTTTGAGTACCATGCGCGTGTCGTGAGCATACTATTGTATACGTGCGTCAGCTCAACATCGGTCGTTATTTCAGGGTTTAGCTCGGGGTTACCTATTTCGTAATAGTACTGCGAGATGTATTCTGCAAAAGGATTTAGCCTGTTATACTGCGGCCTGTTTATGCGGCGACCGCAGTTGAGTTGGACCTCGTTCTTTTTGTTGACGGTGTACGAGATATAAGCTGTCGGGAAGACGTTGGTGAAATGTCTTTCGAAATACTGGTTGCCTATATCCTGCAATCCGCTGGTGTTGGTATTCTCCATGCGCAGGCCAGCCTGTGTTTTCCAGCGCTCGCCAAACTGGTGGTTCACCGAAAAATAAGCAGCGTTGATATTCTCTTTATACACGAATCGGTTAGTGCGTGCACTGTCGTATACCCACCCCTCGGGAGTGTAAATATCGAACATGGCATTGTTGTCAGTTGTTGTGTAACTGCATTTAACGCCGGCTTCTATTTTCGTTGTTTTAGATAGTTCGCCAGTATAGTCAGACTTCAGACTTTTAGCGTCTATGGTTGTGGGTGTCCAGCTCCTCACCAGCAGGCCGTTACCCAGGTCTTCGCCCGACAACTTTTGATTTTTATTGTCTAATAGCTGGCGGCTTTTGGTGAAGTTGCGGGTATAGTCAGCATTGGTGATGATGTTATGCTTGTTGTTGATCTTGTTTTTCAGGTAAGCATTCGCAGCGATCCTTTTACGTAAGAAGCCACGCTCATGCAGGGCATGGCTAAAGAAGGTAGCTGACGACGCTACGTCTGTGATATAATCCTTCGATTCGTCGAGCTGGGTATTGGGATGGTAATTATAGTTTATCAGCACACCGCCGATGGTTTTGTCGTTTACATCATAGTCGGCGCCTGCACGAACCATCGCATCCGAAAAGTGTTCTTTCATAAACGCATCACCTTCCATATGTGTCAGGATATTCTTTTCATCATCTACCAGGTCACGTTTATAGTCGGCCCGTAAAAAGCCTGTGGCTTCCATGTAGCTGGCATTGATATAGCTATTCAGCTTTCCTTTCTTCCACGTTAGGCGGCCATTGTTGTGAAATGTTGGGTAGATACCGTATCCCGGTGTAATATTGATGCTGCCATTGAAACCTTCTTTCCTGTTCTTTTTTTGTACAATGTTGATGATACCACTGCTGCCTTCGGCATCATAGCGCGACGAAGGTTGAGTGATCAGCTCGAGTTGTGCCACATCATCCGACGGCAGCGACTTCAGGTAATCTACCAGCTCTCTTCCCGATAAATATGTCGGGCGTTCGTTAATAAGCACTGTAATGCCTTGCTTGCCTTGTATGGAAATGTTGCCTTGCGCGTCTATTGTTACCCCTGGTGATTTTACTAAAACATCATAAGCTGTGCTACCTATAGCCTGCACCATCGAGCCGACATTCACTACCATTTTGCCCGGACCATTCTCTATGAATGGCTTACTGGCTGTTACAGTCACCTGGTCGAGTGTACCGGCTCGTTTATCCAGCACCACATCCAGCCGGGCCGATTGGCTCTCCGGCACCGCCAGCTTCTTGCTGACAAATCCCAGTGCCTGTATATCCAGTAGGTATTTGCCGTTTACGACCTTGTCAAAGCTGTATTCGCCGTTCTCTGTGGTTAGCGAGGATTGTACCCAGGATGAATCGGAGGCTTGTAGCAAACTGACTGTTGCAGAAACTACAGGAGTGCCGGTGTTGTCTTTGACGGTTCCGGCAAGGCGCCACTCCTGTGCAGACATGCTATAGCTGCATAGCATGAGGAGGCTTGTAAAGATGCGGTTCATAAGGCAGTGTTTGGATGGTTGTCAGCGCACGGGCCAATTGCACACATCCAAGTTATTGGTGATTTGGATAGGGTTGAGGTTTGCCAGTGTTAAAAAATATATAATATGTGGTTTGTTGTCTTTTGTTGTCGGTTTTGGGTTGTGTATGATTGTGTATTTTCTGATTGCTGTTATTCCTATTCCGTGTTACCTTCTTCTATTCTTTTGTCTTGAAACAAAAGAATAGAAGCAAAAGAAAAATTCAAGGCTTGGCAAAACGGCTAAAAATTCATTTCACTCCGTTGTAGCGAAAAAAGCTTACTGTCAACGTTATCGCTTTATTCGGCATTTCTATCGTTCAGCATCGGTTGTCTATTCGTCATTTTCGCTACGGCCACTGCGTTCAATGAATTTTCTTAACGCCTTATTTGCCTATGCCGGTTAAGGATGGGGTTAGATTACAACTGATTTGAGGTTTAGACTGGATTGTTGACATTTGTTGATGTTGTTAGCGCTTTTCCCGATTGATGATTTTAGCAATAATCAATATTATATAAATAGCAAATATTTTACAAAATAACGAAATTGCAAAATACTATCCGGCCTACGGAATGCGAGTTGGCTTCTTCCTCTCTTCTAGTTCTCTTAAGTCCTTTTCCTTCAGCTTTTGCAATAGTTCTTCTACATCCGGTTCTTCTAAAATTGGGTCGCCCCAGGCTTGGAGATTGATGGCTATTCCCAGGTTAAGGTCTACGATTCTTTTGGTTATTTTAGGGTCGACTTTAAGTTGGCCGAGATTCCAGTAGCCGCTATAGTAAAGGCAGGTTGCGACGATATACGTTTCGGCTTTTTGAGCCAGCGCGCGTATGCCTTCTTTGTCATCATCAAGAAGGTCAACCAGCTGAAGTAGTTTATCATCAAAAAATCCTGGGTTAGGATTAGGTTCAATAAAAATAGCACTGTCCTTGTGTTCAACCTTTGCCTTAGGCGATTTGAGCTCTCCTATTCGACGTGCGACCTGCGTGTCGAGTCTGGTAAGCGCTGCCATTTCTTCAGCTGTCAATGTTTCGGATTCGGCAAGGAGGAATATATCGATCTTCGGAAGCGCATCCATCCAGTTCAACTGTATCTCATCTTTCGTATCTACCCACGCACCGTAGTAAAAGTCTTGTCCGCGTACGGCAAGATAGACTAACGCCCTTTCTGGATTGGTCATGTCTATATGCACTACCTTCGGTTTGCCATTCTCGTAGTCTATCTGATGAGCAGTGAGAAATTGTTCGAGCATTGCCCATGTAGGATTATTAACCTCGGCAAAAACTTTTTCCAGTATCAGGGCTTCTTTGTTTTGTTGTTCCATCGCTTCAGTTAAATCAGAGAGTTCAGCTCAATCTCGACTATTCTAAGGTTCTCATCGGATTGTTAACATTTGTTGACGTTGTTAGCGCTTTTTTTAATTATTGAAAATGCTAACAATCAATGTCTGTTTGCTCTTCGTTTTATCTATAACAAATATACAAAGAAAAATTATTTTAACCAAATTTTCACCTGCTGAGTTTTGGTGGAGGCACAGAATTTGAGCCTTTTATTGTGTAAAATATTTCACCATGAACAGGGGCTATAACGAAGAGCGGTATCGCCCGCTCGATGATGACTGGCAGAACCAACCGCGAACGACAAAGACCTCACGCTCTGATGAGTCTGAGGATGATGAAAAACGCCTGGAACATAAAGACGAAAGAACCAGGCATTCACCTGAGTCGGATTCGAATGAGCAGGAAAAGGATAGTGAGGCGCCTGAGTAACTCTAGAATATCTCCAGCAACTCCTGCAGGCTTTCTACCTCGTGTGTGGGATTGTGATCGTGCTCTATGCGGGCCGGGTTGTAGTACACCTGGTCCCAACCGGCGTTGTAGGCACCCTTGATGTCTATTTCCAGTGCATCACCTATCATGATGCTATCGTTAATAGTGCCGCCGGTAGCTTTCAGCGCGTAATCAAAGATGTCAGTATGAGGCTTGAGGCAATTGCTTTTCTCAGACGTGATGATCTCTTTGAAATAAGATGCAATGCCTGAATATTGCAGCTTCATCCACTGGGTGTTTTCAAACCCGTTAGTGATGAGGTGCAACTCATATTTCTTACTGCAGTGCTCCAGCACTTCTTTGGCATGGGGAACCAGTAAGGTTTGCGTGGGCAGCATCTCGAGGTAAGCGCTGCTCAGCTCATGCGCCAGTGCAGTGTCACCTATTTTGAAATCGAGTAGTGTCAGCCAGAAACGCTTCCAGCGCAGTTCATCGCGCTTGATGTATCCCGAGCGGAAACGCGTCCAGAGTCTATCGTTGTGGTAATTGAAGATATCGAGGAACTCTGTGAAGGGCGCAATGTTGCGTTCTTCCAGCTTGTACTCGTTATACAAATGCAGCAGTGTCACTTCTGAGTTTTTGTCAAAATCCCAAAGCGTGTGATCAAGGTCAAAAAAGAGGTGCTTATACTGCTGTGTCATTCTTCTGCAAAGTTACCGGAAACTAATAAGCCGCGCGGACGCGGCTTATTGAAAAATATGATCAGGATGTAAAATCCTCGGTGTGCTACTACTTTTTACGGTGGTAGATCTTGTCTTCGTTGAATTCTGTAATAGATTGGAGCGAAGGATTAGCCATACGCTCATAGATACGAGATATCTCGATCTGCTCTTTATTCTCGTGAATTTCTTCCAGGTTGTCCGCATGAACGGTAAACTCATCGAGCTTGCGGTGCAGTTCTTCCTTCATGGTAACGGCAAGCTGGCTGGCGCGGCGCGATATTACCACGATAGACTCGTACAAGTTGCCTGTTTTTTCTTTCATGGCAACCACGTCACGTGTCTCGATCAGGGGATTAACTGACGCTAATGCTTTTTTACTTGTGCTCATTGCGTATTTTTTTTATTTGATAGTCTGCTAATGTAAATACTTTTTCAGCATCGCGAAGATACGTAGACTTCGGATAGGTGTCAACTAATTCTTTATAAGCCTCCACAGCGCTGGCATAGCGCTCTTCCTGCTTGGTGGTGATGCTGGCTTTTGCATAGCGGTACCATGCACGTACGATCATGTAGTGGTAGAAGTCAGCGTAGGCTGATTCAGGGTAGTTGCGCAACAGGTTTTTGTAGGCAACACCGGCAGCTTTATAGTGGCCAATGTTGTAATATAACTTAGCTGCATCCGCATCCTTGGTTTCCAGCTTCTGGCGGCCTTCAAAGATGATCTTGTTGGCCTCTGCCACGCGCTTGGATTCCGGGTGAGTATTGATGAACGACTGCATAGCCTCCAGTGCTTTTATCGTATTGGTCTGCTCCAGCGATGGCTTAGGAGACAGCTTATACAGGGCGTAAGAGTGCATATATTCCATATCTTCCGCATCCTTGCTGTTGGGGAAGAAGTCGACGAAGTTCCTGAAGTGGTAAGATGCCGACAAGTAGTCTTTCAGGTTGTAATAAGACCATGCGTACCTATAGTACATAGGCTCATAGTTCTTGGTGTTCTTCATTACGGGAATCAGGTTCTCGTACACCGCAATTGCCTGGGCATATTGCTTCTTATCGTAATACTGGTTGGCCTTTGTCAGCTTGAAGTTGACATCATTGCTTTTCAGGACCTTCTCGTAGCTGTTACAAGCTGCGAACGAAACGGCAATGGCCAGAAGGATGAATAAATTTCTAACGCGTAGGAGCATAGAGGGCTGCAAAAATAGCTAAAATAGATGTTGTGTCCTAATGGCCTATATAAAGGTCTGTTAAAACGTTGCCAATCACGTAATTCACCGGTTTTCCACATTAATCCACAGGTTTTTCACACTGAGTTGCGCACATGGTGTGCTTATTTGGCTCAAAGCATTGACTGTAAAGGGTTTTCGCCACAATCAGTTTGTGGAAAAATAGGAAGTGTAATATTTGTGGTAGTTCGTGGGAATTTGTGTTATTTTGTGGGTAAATCAGGTAATTCCAGTAATGACAAGCTTTTTAGGCGAATATGAAGTAGCGATGGACTCCAAGGGGCGCTTTTTGCTCCCTGCAGGTTTCCGCAAGCAACTACCGGAAGGTAGCGGCGAGCGCTTCGTTATTAACCGTGGCTTCGAACACTGCCTGACCATGTACACCATGGATAGTTGGAATGTATTATCAGAAAAGATCAATCGTCTGAACGATTTCAATCCTAAGGTTAGGGAATTCAAAAGGCTCTTCCTGAACGGGGCGACAATTATTGAGGTAGATAGCGCTGGTAGGGTGTTGTTGCCAAAGCCGTTGCAGGAATATGCGGGCATGAAGAAAGATGTCATAATGTCTGCGCAGGGCAATAAAGTGGAATTGTGGGATAAAGATACTTATTACAACTACATAAATCAGCATGCTGCAGGGTTTAGCAACCTGGCGGCAGAAGTGGCCGGTGGCGATTTTATTAACCCTTTTGAAGGTTTATAATATGAGCGATCCCACTTTTTACCACACAACGGTTCTTTTGAAGGAGGCTGTGGACGGTTTGGCTATAAAAAAGGACGGTGTGTATGTAGATGCAACGTTTGGCGGTGGCGGACACAGCCGGGAGATCTTAAAAAATTTAGGTGAGCAAGGCAAGCTGATAGCTTTTGATCATGATGCCGATGCCTGGAGGAATAAACCAGAAGACAGCAGGTTGCTGCCGGTGACAGAAAACTTCAGGTATATCAGGAAGTTTCTGAGGCTGCATGGTCAACCTGAAGTTGACGGCATACTGGCCGATCTCGGGGTAAGCTCTTTCCAGTTCGATACGGCAGAGCGCGGTTTTTCCATCCGCTTCGACGGTCCGCTGGATATGAGGATGGACAAACGCATAGAACTGACGGCCGAGCAGGTATTGAAAACCTACAGTGAGCAGGAGCTACATAAAATGTTTGAGCAGTACGGTGAAGTGAGGAATTCGAAGCAGCTGGCAAAGCATATAGTGACGAATAGGGATAAGGTGAAACTGAATACCATTGATTCTTTGAAGGCTATGCTCGCGCCAATAATGAAGGGTAATCCAAACCGTTATCTGGCACAGGTTTTTCAGGCTTTGCGCATTGAAGTGAATGATGAAATGGGGGCGCTGAAAGACTTTCTGCAGCAAGCGGCACAGAGCCTGAAACCTGGAGGAAGATTAAGTGTGATCACCTTCCACTCGCTTGAGGATCGACTGGTGAAGCAGTATATGAAAAAAGGGACCTGGGACGAAGTGGAGACAGATGTGTTTGGCCGGGTAACAGAAAAGCCGGTGCTGAAGCTGGTGACGGCAAAACCTATAGAACCTACAGAAGAAGAAATAAAAAACAATCCACGTGCGCGCAGTGCACGTTTGAGAATAGCAGAGAAAGCAGAATGAGCGAGCAAGTAAATGTACAGGAGCAGGGGCAGACGCCTGTACAGCGTGTCCGGAACGACTGGAAGACGCTGGTGGAGAAAATATCCTACAATGCGATAGTGAGCAATGTGCCCTACCTGGCTTTTGTGGCGGTACTGTGCGTGCTGTACATCAACAACACACAACGCGCAGTAGAAATGCAACGCGAGCTGAACAAGCAGAACAAGATACTGAAGGAATTGCGCTGGAAGTATATGGACATAAAGACCCAGCTGATGTATACGAGGATGGAGACACAAGTGATCAGAAATGCATCGGCTATTGGGCTGAAACCATTGATATTGCCGGCGTACACGATAGAAAAAGATTCAGCGGCCACAAAACCTGTTGACTAAAAATTGAAAGTTAAAAAAGACATACGGTTCCGTGTTTATGTTGCCTTCACCTGCATTTGCCTGCTGGGTGTTGCGGTGCTTATAAAAGCTGCACACATACAGGCGGTGGAAGGGCCGAGGCTGAAGAAGATGTCGCAGGAAATGCACACCCGCACCACTAATCTGCCTGCTGAACGTGGTAATATATATACCGAGGACGGCCAGTTGTTGTGTTCCACTATACCCCAGTTCGATGTGCGTATAGACTTTAGTGTTATTGATAAGGATACATTCAATGCAAAAGTGGATAGCCTGGCCCTGTGCCTGTCGCAGCTGTTTCGCGATGGTTCGCCCGAAGCATATAAGCAACAACTTACACTGGCGCACAACCAGAAGAAGCGTTACTTCCTGCTGAAAAAAAATCTGCCTTACTACCAATACCAGACGGTAAGGTCGTTCCCGATTTTTAATAAAGGCAAACGCAGGGGTGGCTTTATTGAAGAGCCGAAGAGCAAACGCATCAACCCGTATGGCATGCTGGCTTATCGTACAATCGGCCTGTGGCGTGCTAACAGCCAGGCCATCGGTATGGAGGCCACTTATGACAGCGTGCTGAATGGTGAAGACGGCACCCGTATAGAGCAGAAGATGACCGGTAACGTTTGGGTGCCGGTTGAAGGTGCTGAGGTAGAGCCGCAGGATGGCAAGGACCTGGTTACAACATTAGATATAGGCATACAAGATGTAGCTGAGCATGCTATGATGAGCGTGCTGCAACAATACGAATGTTTGTATGGTACCTGCATCGTGATGGAAGTAGAAACAGGAAAGATCAAGGCACTGGTAAACCTGGGCAGGCAAAGGAATGGTAGCTACTGGGAAGATTTCAACTACGCAATGATCCCAACTGAGCCAGGCTCAACATTCAAGCTGATGACCCTGATATCGCTGTTGAACGATGGTTATGTAAACGTGGAGAATAAAGTGGACTGCCAGGGCGGACAAATGAGGTTTGGTAACCGTACAATGCGTGACTCGCACCTCGGTCTAGGCTCGCTGACTATTCGTGACGCCTTCGCGCATTCATCGAACGTAGCCATGGCCAAGCTGGCGTATCAATATTATTATAAGAATCCGCAGCACTACGTAGATAACCTGAAGAAACTGCACCTGCACGAACGTACTGGTATCGATATAGCTGGTGAACGCAGGCCACTGGTAAAATCGCCGGCAAGCAAAAGCTGGAGCGCAACGACGCTGCCCTGGATGGCGCACGGTTATGAAGTGTTGATCAGTCCGCTGCACACCTGCATGATCTATAATGCAGTTGCCAACAACGGCAGGCTGATGCGTCCTTACCTGATCAGCGCCGTGCGTGAATATGGTAAGAATGTGAAAACATTCCGTCCGCAGGTGATAGAAGACGCAATTGCTGATTCAAGCTCTATCAGGCAGCTGCAGGCGTGTATGCGCGAAGTAGCCATCTCGGGTACGGCGAAACATATTCAAGGTCCGTTCTACAATATAGCAGGTAAAACAGGTACTGCGCAGGTAGCAGATAAAGGTATCAAGTACAGCGACCGTGTTTATCAAGGTTCGTTCGTGGGTTACTTCCCGGCTGAAAAGCCTAAGTATACAGTTGCAGTTGTTGTTCGTACCAAGCCGCACTCGGGTGCTTATTATGGTGGTACCATTGCTGCGCCTGTGTTCCGTATGGTGGCCGACAAAATATTTGCTTCGTCGAACGGTGCGTGGGGTGGTCCACTGGACAGCCTGGCCGGTATTAGCAAGAACAAGATGCTGGCGCAACAGGCTACAGCGCGTGCTTACTACACGCTGCTCGGTAGCCTGGGTCAGAAGGTGGAGATCGAGCCGGGTAACCAGATAGCCCAGTTGGTATCTGACACGGTGAAAAAGCAAATGCAGCTGCAACCGGGTAGTGTAGTGAAAGGTCTCGTGCCGGATGTGAGCGGACTGGGTTTGAAGGACGCTGTGTATTTATTAGAAAAAGAAGGACTGAACGTACACATAAAAGGTCGCGGAAGGGTGACGATGCAATCGATAGCACCGGGTAGTCCTGCGGCAAAAGGACAAACTATAGTACTGCAACTAAGCTAATGGTAACGCTAAAAGACATATTGCTTCCCCTGCAACCGGTAAAAACGGTTGGTGATACTTCTGTGGAAGTAAAAAGCATTGCCATTGACTCGCGCAAGGTGCAGCAGGGAACTGTGTTTGTTGCCGTGAAAGGTACCGCTGTTGATGGTCACCAGTTCATTGAGAAAGCGATCGAGCTGGGTGCTGTTGCGGTTGTTTGTGAAACAATGCCATCGTCGCAGAAAGAAGGCGTGGCTTATGTGCAGGTAAAAGATACCGCTGAAACTGCAGGTCTGATGGCTGACGCGTTCTATGGCAATCCGTCTATGCAAGTGAAGGTAGTAGGTGTTACCGGAACTAACGGTAAGACTACAGTTGCTACCTTATTATATAGGCTGTTTTCAGGGTTGGGTTATAAATGTGGACTGATCTCTACTGTGCAGAATCATATCGGTGATGAAGTAGAGGTGTCAACCCACACGACTCCTGATGCAATATCAGTGCAATCGCTGCTCGCGAGAATGGCAGAAGCAAAATGCCAGTATGTGTTCATGGAAGTGAGCTCACATGCCGTGCACCAGCGCAGGATAGCGGGGTTAAAATTTGCTGGCGCGTTGTTCACCAATATCACGCACGACCATCTTGATTACCACAAGACATTTGACGAATATATAAGAGTTAAGAAAAGGTTCTTTGACGATCTGGGCGAGGACGCTTTTGCGCTCACCAATGCTGATGACAAACGAGGCAGCGTGATGTTGCAAAACACCAAAGCAGAGAAAAACGCCTACAGCCTGAAGGCTCCGGCCACTTTCAAAGGAAAGATACTGGAGAATAACCTGACTGGCTTGGTGATGACGGTCGACAATCATGAAGCACACTTCAGGATGATCGGCACATTCAATGCCTACAATCTCCTGGCTGTTTATGGTGCTGCGGTATTGCTGGGTGAGGATAAAATGAAAGTGCTTTCTGTGCTGAGCGATCTGCATGGTGCGCCGGGAAGATTTGAGACCTATATGTCACCGAATGACAAGGTGCTGGGTATAGTGGACTATGCCCACACGCCCGATGCCTTGATCAATGTTCTGGCTACTATCAACCAGCTGCGCACAAAAGGTCAGCAGGTGATAACAGTTGTAGGCTGCGGCGGTGACAGGGACAAAGCAAAGCGTCCCATTATGGCGGAAGTGGCCTGCGAACACAGTGACAGGGTGATATTGACAGCGGATAATCCGCGTAGCGAAGATCCCGAAGCGATACTGAATGAAATGGAGGCCGGTCTGACTGCCGCGCACAGAAGAAAAATGCTGCGCATCACCGACAGGCGCGAAGCGATAAAAACGGCATGTGCTCTGGCTCAGCCCGACGATATACTGTTGATAGCAGGAAAAGGGCATGAGACATACCAGGAAATAAAAGGAGTGAAAACACATTTTGATGATAGAGAAGTGTTGACAGAGGCTTTTAAAACACTTAATAAGTAAGAGAAGATGTTATACTATTTGTTTACATACCTGCGTGAGCACTTCGGCATGTTCGGAGCGGGGGTGTTTTACTACATCACCTTCCGCACGGCGATGGCTATCATGCTCTCGTTGTTCATCACTACGGTGTGGGGCAAGCAGATGATCAACTATCTGCAGCGTAAGCAAATAGGCGAAACTGTGCGCGACCTGGGCCTTGAAGGTGAAAAGACCAAACGCGGTACGCCAACTATGGGCGGACTCATTATTCTCTCCGGTATCCTGATACCGACACTATTGTTCTCGCGTTTTATCAATGTGTACGTGATCCTGATGATCGTGTCGACAGTGTGGCTGGGCGTGGTTGGGTTCCTGGATGATTACATAAAGGTGTTTAGGAAGAATAAGGAAGGTCTTGCTGGTCGTTTCAAGATATTGGGTCAAATAGGCCTGGGCCTGATCATTGGTCTGACCATGTATTACAACGACAACGTAGTAGTAACCCGCCAGGTGATAGAAGGGCAGCCAATTATTCAAAATGAGACGGAGGAGATCATCTCTAAGCCTTACACGCGTAAAGATGAGACTGGTACTAATATCAAATACGTAACAATTAAAAGCGAGACCACCACTATTCCATTCGTTCGCTCGCACGAACTGAGTTATGCGGAAGTGGCATCGTGGATAAGTGAAGGTGCTGTGAAAACACTGGCTCCGATCATTTACGTACTGTTCGTCATCTTCATTATTGTGGCTGTATCGAACGGTGCGAATATCACAGATGGTATTGACGGCCTGGCAACAGGAACGTCGGCTATAATTGGTTTGTGCCTAGGCGTGTTTGCTTATGTGTCGGGTAACTACATTTTTGCCCAGTACCTCGGCATCATGCACATCCCTAACCTCGGCGAGCTGTCGATTTTTATTGGTGCATTTGTTGGTGCGTGTGTAGGATTCTTATGGTACAATGCCTACCCGGCGCAAGTATTCATGGGGGATACCGGTAGTCTTGCATTGGGTGGTATCATCGCTTCGCTCGCCATCATCGTAAGAAAAGAGCTGCTGATACCTATTATATGCGGCATC
This sequence comes from Polluticoccus soli, assembly GCF_029269745.1. Taxonomy (NCBI): domain Bacteria; kingdom Pseudomonadati; phylum Bacteroidota; class Chitinophagia; order Chitinophagales; family Chitinophagaceae; genus Polluticoccus; species Polluticoccus soli. The sequence goes on from NZ_JARJHT010000001.1 coordinate 2,374,003, forward strand.
TTCCTGGTGGAGAATCTGTCGGTGCTGTTGCAGGTAGCTTATTTCAAGCATACCAAGAAGAAATATGGCGAAGGCCGGAGGATCTTCCTGATGTCGCCGCTGCATCACCACTATCAAAAATTAGGTTATCACGAAAGTAAAATAGTAACACGATTCTGGATCATCTGTATCATACTGGCGATACTAAGCATTGTAACATTAAAGCTGCGATAAAAAGTTGGACACACACACAAATAAACGACTGGTTGTTCTTGGTGCTGCTGAGAGTGGTATCGGTGCTGCGCTGCTGGGTAAACAGCAGGGTTGGGATGTGTTTGTGAGCGACGGTGGCAACATCAAGGAACAGTATAAAAAAACACTGCAGGATGCGCAGATAGCATTTGAAGAAGGCGGCCACACGCTGGATAAGATATTGAATGCTGAGGTGCTCGTGAAGAGTCCCGGTATTCCTGAGAAGGTGGAGATCATGAAGAAGGTGCGTGCGGCAGGTATTGAAGTGTGCAGCGAGATAGAATTTGGATACAGGTATAAAGGCGATAGCAAGATAATAGCCATTACGGGTAGTAATGGCAAGAGCACAACGACGAAGCTGACGCATCACTTGCTGACAGATGCAGGGTACGATGCGGCGCTGGTAGGCAACATAGGTTACAGCTTTGCCCGGCAGATAGCAGAAAGACCGGCAGAATGGTATGTGATGGAGATAAGCAGCTTTCAGCTGGATGATATTCACCAATTCAGGCCCGACGTGGCAGTGCTGCTGAATATCACACCCGATCACCTGGATAGGTATGATTACAAGTTTGAAAACTACATAGCATCAAAATTCCGTATCGCCGAAAACCAACGACCACAAGACTATTTTATCATTAATAAAGACGACCAGGTAATTACTAACTATCTCACAACCCATTCTATTAAATCACACCCAATCAAATTTACGATGAGCGAACAACTACAAACGAAAGAAGGTGGATACATCAGCGGTAATGATATGCATATTCAATTCGGCGGCGAAGATCTGAATATGTCAATTCACGACCTGGCATTAAAAGGAAAGCACAATCAATCTAACAGCATGGCAGCAGGTATTTCGGCACGTATCGCAGGTATCCGTAAAGAGAAGATCAGGGAGAGCTTTAGTTCGTTTGAAGGCCTGGAGCACAGGTTGGAGTTTGTGGCAACTGTACGCGGGGTGGATTTCATCAATGATAGTAAAGCAACCAACGTAAACTCAGTATGGTTTGCGCTGGAAAGTATGACCAAGCCAACCATTTTGATACTGGGTGGCCAGGATAAAGGAAATGATTATAACGAGATCATGGAACTGGTCGAGGAGAAAGTAAAGGCCATCGTATGCATGGGGATCGACAATGCACCTATACATGCTGCGTTTGAAGGTAAAGTGGGTTCAATAGTAGATACAAAGAGTGCAGTAGAAGCAGTGCAAGCTGCTTATTCGCTGGCTGACAAAGGTGATGCAGTGTTGCTGTCGCCGGCATGTGCCAGCTTCGATCTGTTCAAGAATTACGAAGACAGGGGCACGCAGTTCAAAGCTGCTGTGCACGAACTATAATAAAAGGTAACAATAAGCGCCAGTGATGAAGAAGATATTTCAAAAGACGAAAGGAGACCAGGTGATCTGGGCGGTAGTACTGATACTATCGTTCATCAGCCTGCTCGCTGTGTACAGCTCCACTGGTACGCTTGCTTATCGCATGGATAAAAATGCGAGTTACTATTTAGTGAAACAATTATTGGTACTCGGCCTTGGCCTGATGATCATTTACTGGGTGCACAAAGTGAACTATACCAAGTTTGCTAAAATAGCGGTGCTGTTATATATGATCAGCCTGCCGTTGCTTGTGTACACGCTGTTCTTCGGCGCCAAGATCAATGAAGGTTCACGTTGGATCAAGCTGCCGGTTATTAACCTTACGTTCCAGAGCTCGGATCTTGCCAAGCTGGCGCTGTTCATGTTCCTGGCGAGGTTGCTGAGCATGAAGCAAGGTGTGATCAAAGATTTCAAGAAAGGGTTTATCCCGGTGCTGGTGCCTGTAGGCCTTACCTGCATACTCATTGCCCCGGCCAACCTGTCTACAGCCTTGATGTTGGGTCTTACCTGCTGTATCCTGTTTTTCATTGGCAGGGTAGATGTAAAGCACATTGCTTTGCTGGCCTTTGGAGGATTGATCGGTGTGATACTGCTCTTTACAATATCTAAAGCAACCGGTTTTGGCCGTGCGGCAACCTGGGAAAAACGTATTGAAGATTTCGTTGGTAGTGATAAGGATGGCGTAGAAAAAGAAGATGTATACCAGGTGTTGCAGGCGAAGATCGCCATTGCAAACGGAGGAGTTACAGGTATGGGGCCTGGCAATAGCATGCAGCGTAACTACCTGCCTGAGGCGTATTCAGACTTTATCTTTTCGAGCATCATCGAAGAGTATGGACTGATAGGTGCGGCGGTGCTGATATGTTTATACCTGCTGTTCCTGTGGCGAAGCATTTTGATATTCAGAAGATGTCCTTATGCGTTCGGGGCCTTCCTGGCAGTTGGTTTGAGTATCACCCTGGTGTTCCAGGCCATGCTGAATATGGCGGTGAACGTACACCTCGTACCGGTTACGGGTCTGACGCTGCCACTGGTGAGCATGGGTGGTTCTTCTATATGGTTCACCAGTATCGCGATAGGTGTTGTGTTGAGCGTGAGTCGCTATGTAGACGAGAATGAAGGAAAAATAAAAGCAGAAAAGGCAATAGCAGAAGAACCTGCAGAAAACGAAGAGGAAAAAGAAGCAGCAGCAAAACCAAGAACAAGAAAACCGAAAGTAGCTGTATCGTAATATGAAAAAGATGCGCGTTATAATAGCAGGTGGTGGCACAGGGGGGCATATATTTCCCGCTGTGGCTATAGCGCATGCTTTGCAGCGCCTGCAGCCTGATACAGAGCTATTGTTTGTAGGTGCGCTGGGTAAGATGGAAATGGAGAAAGTGCCGCAGGAAGGTTTTAAGATAGTAGGGCTAGACATAGCAGGGTTTAACCGAAGCAATATGCTGAAGAACCTGATGCTTCCGTTCAAGATATTCAAGAGTCATTTGAAAGCTAAGAGCATTATTAAAGAGTTTCAGCCGAATGCTGTGGTGGGTGTTGGTGGTTTTGCCAGCTTCCCAATGCTGAATGCTGCACAGTCGATGGGCGTACCTACGCTGGTGCAGGAGCAGAACTCTTATGCCGGTAAAAGCAACAAGATACTCGGCAAAAAGGCTAAAGCGGTTTGTGTGGCTTATGAGCACATGGAGAAATTCTTCCCTGCCGATAAGCTGATACTGGCAGGTAACCCGGTGAGAAAAGTGATCTCGGGCTCGACCGTGAGTAGAAGCGAAGGGCAGGCTTTTTTCAAACTGGATCCAAACCGTAAAACAATATTGATAGTAGGTGGTAGCCTTGGTGCCAAGTCTATCAACGAAGCGATAGACGCAGGGCTGGCAGACTTGACCAAGGGAGACGTGCAGTTGGTGTGGCAGACAGGTAAGCCATATTTCGAACAAGCGAAGAAAGCAGCTGAGCCTTATGGTGATAAAGTGAGAGTGTTCGAGTTCATCCGCGACATGGATAAAGCTTATGCGGCGGCCGATATGATCGTGTCACGCGCGGGTGCTCTGGCCATAGCTGAGATGTGCATCGCAGCAAAGCCGGTGATCTTCGTTCCGTATCCGTACGCGGCTGAAGACCACCAGACGAGCAATGCGATGGCTTTGGTCGAGCACAATGCAGCACAGATGGTGAAAGACAACGAAACAAAAACTGAACTGGTAAAGAAAATAAAAGCACTCCTGCACAATGCATCGATGCAGGAGATCATGCAGCAGAGTTTGAAGAAGATGGCGATCAAAGATGCAGATGAAAGGATAGCGGCAAAAATCATTGAAATAGCAGCGTAATATGAACGTGCAGGAATTGAAACGGGTTTATTTTGTGGGTATCGGTGGCATCGGTATGAGTGCGCTTGCGCGCTTCTTTAACGAGCGCGGTGCCGTAGTGAAGGGTTATGACCGCACTGAAACTGAGCTGACGAAAAAGCTGGCCGAAGAGGGTATGGAAATACACTATACCGATGATGTAGCCCTGCTGGACAAAGAAGCCGAACTGGTGGTGTATACCCCTGCTATTCCTAAAGAGCATACAGAATTCAATTGGTATAAAGACAACGGTTATCCGGTATACAAACGCAGCGACGTGTTGCAGTGGATATCTGAAAAGATGTTTGCGGTGACCGTTGGTGGAACTCATGGTAAGACGACCATCTCAACTATGACCGCCTACCTGCTGCGTGAAACAGGATATGGCTGTAATGCTTTCCTGGGTGGGGTTTCGGTGAATTATGGCAAAAACTACTGGAGCAGCGATAACCAAACTGCCGTGATCGAAGCGGACGAGTATGATCGTAGTTTTTTAAAGCTCCGTCCTGATATAGCTGTGTTAACAGCAATGGATGCCGACCACCTGGATATCTACGGTACGGTAGAGGAGTTGGAGAAAGCGTTCATTCAATATACACAAAACATTAAGAGCGGTGGCACATTGTTGGTGAAACATGGGTTAGAAAAGGCGCATGCTTTGAAAGCACCTAATACTATCACCTACAGCCTGCAAAACGATGCAGCGGGAGTATATGCAGCCAACATAGTTCAGAAAGAAGGCGGCTATATCTATGATGTTATTGGCTCTGATTGGAAGATAGAAGGTGTACGCCTGCCGATAGGCGGAATGCATAATGTTGAGAATTCAGTTGCGGCTATCGCCGTTACCCAGCTTTTAGAAATAGATGGAGAAAAAGTAAAAGCCGCGCTTGCCGGATTCAAAGGCATTAAGCGCAGGTTTGAGTATATCGTGAAGACCGAAAAGATGGTGTATATAGACGACTATGCACACCATCCCGAAGAGTTAGCGGCACTTATTGCCAGTGCTAAGCGCCTGTTTCCCGGCCGTAAATGCGTGGTTGCATTCCAGCCGCATCTGTTCAGTCGTACCCGCGACCTGGCAGATGGCTTTGCGCACAGCCTGGACATGGCCGACGAGGTGATACTGCTGGACATCTACCCTGCGCGCGAGCTGCCTATGGAAGGCGTAACCTCGCAGATGATCGCTGGCAGGATGGGTAACCCGAGCCATACGATACTATCGAAAGAAGGATTGCTGAAATACGTTGAAGCCGCGCCGCTGAGCCTGTTCATTACAGCAGGCGCCGGTGATATAGATAAACTGGTAGACCCCATCAAACAGATACTGGAAAGTAAATGAGCGTAAAGCGTAAAATATCGATCCGCAAAATATTGCAGCTGTTCGTTACCATAACGGTGACAACAGGCAGCGTCATGGCAATACTCAGCGCTTCTTCTGTACAAAAGCAGAAGAAAGTAGCCGGCATCGATATCCGCATCAAGAACAGCCAGTACCATTTCATAGACCGCGAGCAGGTGATGGAAATGCTGCAGCAGGAGCGGAATATGGACCTGTCGAATATCAGGCTGAACAAGATCAACGTACACCAGCTGGAAAGCGTGCTGGACGCCAATCCTTGGGTGGCGGATGCACAGGTTTACGTGGATGCAAAACAATATCTACATGTGTGGATAACTCAGCGCGTTCCGGTAGCCCGTTTGTTTGAACAGGATGGCAATAGTTATTATCTTGACGAAACTCTAAAGGCGATGCCTTTATCCAGCAAATACAGCCACTATACTACAGTGGTGACCAATGTTCCGGTGTTGAAAGATGATAGCCTTGGCAACGCGCTGAAGGCCCAGGTGGTGTCTCTCGTAAAATTCATAGACAAAGACAGTTTCTGGAATGCCCAGGTGTCGCAGGTGATCATGACCGACGACAGAAAATTTGAGCTGGTGCCAGTACTTGGCAACCACCGCATCCTCTTCGGCGATACGACGCTGATGGAAGATAAGTTCAGTAATCTGTTCGCCTTCTACAAAAGAGTGCTCAACAGGATAGGCTGGGATAAATACGAAACACTGGATGTCCGGTATGCAGGTCAGCTGGTGGCTTCTCCCGCCCTCGAGTGGAAAAAGCCTGCCGACAAGATGATGAGCAATATGGATTGGGTGAAGAGCATCATCGGCAACGAAGCAGCGCCTTCTTACTCGGATACGCCAAATATTGTCATCACCAATACGATAGTGAATGTGACAGCGCAGACACCAGTGCCAGCTAAGCCGGCAGCACAACCTGTACAGGCTGCTGTGATCACTAAGCCTGTGCCAGTAGTTGCAGCTGCGAAAGTTGTTACAGCGCCAGCTAAACCAGTGCCACAACAAGTGAAGGTACTGCCTATGGCAAAAGCTGCGCCAATACCACAGCCTGTAAAGGCAGTCGCTAAAGCGCCGGTAAAACCAGCGGTTCAGCCAATAGCTAAACCCACAGTGAAGCCTGCAGCGCAACCTGCAAAAGCTGTCGTTGCTAAGAAGCCAGTGCCGCAGCAAGCAAAAGTTGTAGCTAAAGTACCTGCAAAACCAGCAGCACAACCTGCAAAAGCTACGGTAGCTAAGAAGCCAGTAACACAACCGGCAAAGGTTGTAGCAAAAACTCCGGCAAAACCTGTACAAAAAACGAAAACGCCGCTGGCTGCAAAAGCAACCACCGCTGCAAAAAACATCAAGACAACAAAGGCACCTGTTAAGCAGGTAGCTCAGAAAATAGAACCTAAGAAACCGGCAGAGAAACCTACTGCGCAAACCACCGTGAAAACACGCGCTGTAGAAGCACCGAAGGTTGATAAGAAAGAGAAAAACACAAAAGAGAAACAAACAACAGAGAAGTCGCCTAAGTATATATACCAGGGCAACTAAAATGACTCAGTAAAACGCGCAATATGAACACAAAAGAGCAACCCATCATTGTCGGCCTCGACATCGGAACTACCAAAGTGGTAGCCATTGCCGGGCGCAAGAATGAATTTGGAAAACTGGAGATCCTTGGCTTCGGACGGGCGGAGTCAACGGGTGTGAGCCACGGTGTGGTAATGAACATCGAACAATGTATCCGTTCTATCGAACAGGCGATAGATAAGTGCATCCAGTCGAACCCCAACCTCCAGATCAAAGAGGTGTATGTGGGTATAGCCGGACAGCACATCAAGAGCCTGCAGACACGCGGCGACAGGGTTCGTTCTCGCACCGACGAAGAGATCAACAAAGAAGACATTGACCTGCTGGTGCGCGACCAGTATAAAACTTATATCCCTGCCGGCGACCAGATCATCGATATCGTGCCGCAGGAGTTTACGGTAGACAATACGCCAAGCGTATTGGATCCGATAGGTATGAGTGGCGTGAAGATCGGCGCCAACTTCCATATCATCACCGGAGACCGCAACGCGATACGCAATATCAAGCGTTGTGTTGACAAGTCGCAGCTCATTACCCGTGACCTGGTGCTGCAACCACTGGCGTCTGCAGCCGCAGTAATGAACGACGAAGACCTGGAAGCAGGTGTTGCTATAGTTGACATTGGTGGTGGTACTACCGATATGGCCGTATTCTATGACGGTATCCTGAAACACACAGCCGTGATACCTTATGCAGGTGTGAACATCACCAACGATATCCGTAACGGTCTTGGTGTATTACGCGCACAGGCGGAGCAAATGAAAGTGCAGTTTGGTACGGCGCTGGCTGAAGAAGCCAATGCGAATGCATACATCACCATCCCTGGCCTGCGTGGTTTGCCACCGAAAGAAATATCGGTGAAGAACCTGGCGCACATCATACAAGCGCGTATGCAGGAGATACTGGACTACGTGGTGTATCACCTGAAACAAATAGACCTGGATAAACGTCTCTATGGCGGTATCATCCTTACAGGTGGTGGTGCTCAGTTGAAACACATCATTCAGTTGACGGAATATGTAACCGGTCTTGGTGCACGTATCGGTCTGCCGAACGAACACCTGGCTGGTGGACACAATGACGCCATGATGAACCCGATGTACTCAACCTGTATCGGTCTGATACTGCGCGGTTATCATGACTTCGAGAACGGACGTATGCGTTTCATTGGCGAAGGTGGCAACTACATGCACATCAGCGAAGAGCAAATGAAACCTGTGGTAACTGAAATGAAACAGCAGGCTGCAGAGGTAGAAGAGGAAGAAGACACAGAAGCATCGGAAGCTGCACAGCAAAAACAACAAAGGCGCAACGAGAAGATGAAGAGCCTGTTCGACGGACTCAAAGGAAAGTTCATGAGCTTCTTTGAGGAAGTAGAAGACCAGGAAATAGAATAACGAATCCCATTAAATCGACAATAAAACCATTTAAAAATTACTAACCCAACAAAATAAACCGGTATGATACACTTCGAAATTCCAAAAAATCAATCGTCCATCATCAAGGTGATAGGCGTTGGTGGTGGCGGCGGAAACGCTGTTAACTACATGCACAATCTCGACATTGAAGGTGTTGATTTTATCGTGTGCAATACAGACTCGCAGGCGCTGGCGCTGAGCCCGGTGCCGAACAAGATCCAGTTAGGACCGCACCTTACACAAGGGTTGGGAGCCGGTGCGAATCCTGAGATCGGTAAGCAGGCTGGTGAAGAGAGCATGGAGGACATCTCTAAAATTCTGAAAGTAAATACGCGCATGGCATTCATCACTGCAGGTATGGGTGGTGGCACCGGTACCGGTGGCGCGCCAGTAGTAGCTAAAATATGCCGCGATCTCGGTATCCTGACGGTGGGTATCGTTACTACGCCATTCACTTACGAAGGACGTAAGCGTATGAAGCAGGCACAGGAAGGTATCGACCGTATGCGTGAGCATGTTGATACGATCCTGATCATCTCAAACGATAAGCTGCGCCAGCAGTTCGGCAACCTGCCGTTCACACAGGCGTTCGCTAAGGCTGATGATATCCTGGCTACAGCTGCAAAATGTATCACAGACGTTATTAACACTACCGGTCAGATAAACGTTGACTTTGCTGACGTTTGCACGGTAATGAAGAACGGCGGTGTGGCTATCCTCGGTAGCGCATCAGTAGCTGGCGACAACCGTTCACTGCATGCAGTAGAACAAGCGTTGAACTCTCCGCTGCTGAATGATAACGACATCCGTGGTGCTAAATGGATACTGCTGAACATTACTTCTGCTGCAGGTGAATTTGAACACACCATGGACGAAGCAGAAGCAATACAAGCATACGTACAGCAAATGGCTGGCGATGATTGCGATGTTATCCTAGGTATGGGTCACGACCCTGCCCTGGGCGATAAGATAGCTGTAACGGTAATTGCAACTGGCTTCAATCACAAAGAAGTACTTGCTAATATGCCTGCGCGCCGCAGCAATGAGCCTGAAAAGATCGTAGTGAAACTGGGTGATGTGGCTAGCGTTACTCCTGCGCCTGCGGCACCAGCTGCTCCTGCCCAGGATGTGACAAACGCTTTAGCGCCTACGCTGGTAGAAATGGAAGCGCCTAAGAATGCATACTCTATCGATCCAAAGCCGGCTTTCCCTGTACAGGAAACACAGCGCGAAATGTTCACGCTGGATGTTATTCCAGCAATGGAAGCTCCGGTGGCTAAAGTAGAAGAAACGAAAACTGTTGAAGAGCCAGCACTGCAACTTGTTATTAAGAATGAAGAGCCGGTACAGCCTGCGCAACCTGAACCAGTAAGATATGGTAGCCATGTAATGACCGAGTTTGAACTGGAAGAGAAAAGGCGCTTTGAAGAGCAAAAGCGTGCGCTGGAAGAGCGTGCTGAACGCCTGCGCCGCATGAGCTTCAACGTAAAGGGTAACGAAACTACAGATGATGTAGAGAACGTGCCTGCTTACGTTCGTCGAAATGTGGACATAGACAGCAATGGCGTTGCATCTTCACAAACCTTCTACAGCGGATACAGTGTTGGCGTAAATGGCCAGCAAAACAACAACCAGGCTTCTATCCAAACCATCAATACTTTCCTTGATGGCAAGAAGCCGGACTAACTAGTCTCTTTTGTTATATTTTCATATTGCACAAAGCCCCTGTTGTCTAACGGGGGCTTTTCATTTTATTTAACACGGACCATATTAAACTCTTTTGTGCAGCTCAGGTCTATTCTTGTATAAACACGAAGAGAAGATATGAGACAGATGATTTTTGCGGCTACACTGGCAGGGGCTCTGCTCCTGGGCAATTTCGCCAATGCCCAGCCGCGCGGTAAACAAGACAACCGCAAAAAGAGCCAGCAAGAGCGTATACAGGACGGCGTTCGTAACGGAAGCATCACCCACAACGAGGCAATGCGCCTTCAGATGCAGCAAGCCAAGCTGCGCGGCTACAGGCAAATGGCCAAAGCTGATGGAAGGGTGAACCGTAAAGAACGCGGCCTGATGCGCAACGAAATGCAACGTGCCAATAGGAACATCTACCACGCAAAGCACAACGGTCAGTTCCGCAAAGGTGGTGGTTATGCCCAAAAGGGTGGACAGGGATTCAATGGGAGAGAAGGATTCCGTGGCGGTCACGGCGATTTTCATAGAAGAGGCGGTCAGATGGCTTTCAAAGGGCAAGGATTCCGGGGCAATGATGGCGGCCAGTTCCGTAAAGGAGACGGCGGCAACAATTTCAAAAGTCAGGGCTATCGCGGACGGGATGGATTCCGTGGCGACTACCGCAAGGGAGGACAGGATAATAAGAAAGGTGGAACTGAACGCCTGAAGGACGACAAGGCCGAAGGCAAAACGACCTGGCAGTTGAACAATGACAGCCGGAAGGGTTCCTGGGAGTTGAAATAAATAGGGTGTGTTTTATATATAGGTAAGGTTTAGAAGGACCAAGCCCGCCATTTTTGGCGGGCTTTTTTGTCATATTAATATCATTAATTAAAAAATCTCTCAGGCTACCCAACTATAACCTATTGTTTTTCAGTCTTATTTTAGACCTTTAGGCAAAATCCAAGGTTAACGGAACAGGCTGGTTCTAAATTGTTTAGGAAATTGGCGCAAAATTTGTTTTAACTTTTTCGCAACTTTTGATACTAAGAATTCGGCTCTAACGTTAATATCTTTCTAAAACCAAAAACGGAGAAACTTATAAGCAATACCTCTACTTAAAAAAATTTACTGTGCATGGCGTAACCTGTACGTTATTCAAAAGGTAGAAGTATATGCAAATGATCCATCAACTCTCCGATGCCGAATTGATCCACGACTTTCTCCAGGGAAAAGACAGTGCATTGGAAACCCTTATATTCCGCTACAAGGATAAGATATACACATCTATCTACATGCTGGTAAAGGATAAGTATATCGCTGAAGATATATTCCAGGACGCTTTTTTAAAGATGATCAAAACCATGCGTGAAGGCCGGTATGCCGAGCAAGGTAAATTCCTGCCCTGGGCTATGCGCGTAGCGCACAACCTGTGCATGGACCATTTCCGTAAGGTGCGCCACAACGTGCCGGTCACCCTGCCCGATGGGATGGATATCACCCAGCTGATCGGCGGACCTGCTGAAACAGCATCGGACAAAATGGAGCAGCGCCAGGTTAATGCCAGCGTACGCAAACTCATCGAGCAATTACCAGAAGAGCAACGCGAAGTAATAGTGTTGCGTATGTACGGCGACCTTAGCTTTAAAGAAATAGCCGACCTTACTTCTGTGAGCATCAACACAGCGTTGGGCCGTATGCGTTATGGTTTGCTAAACTTGCGCAAGATGATCACCGAAAATCAAATGGTTTTGCGCTAACGGCTGAATTGGGCTACATTAGCTGCATGGCTTCATTGTCGTTGTTTTTTCATGATGGGGTATTGCAGCAGGGCAGCGAGATACAGCTGGCCGAAGATAGCGCCCGCCATATAGTACAGGTGCTGCGCATGCAGCCCGGCCATAAACTGGAACTTACCGATGGCAAAGGCCATCTCGCCACCGCTTCCATCGCACGAGCTGAAAAGAAAAAATGCAGCGTGCTGATAGAAGCGGTGCAATATTTTGAGCCTGCGCAGCCACAACTGCACATGGCTATAGCCTTTACCAAAAATGCCAGCCGTAACGAGTGGTTGCTGGAGAAGTGTACGGAGATGGGCATCACAACGATCATTCCCCTGATGGCTCATCGCACAGAGCGTGAAAAGATCCGCTACGACAGGTGGACAAACATACTGGTGTCTGCCATGATGCAATCGAAACAGTTCCATCTCCCATTACTAAAGGAAGCTACTCCGTTCAAACAAGTGGCTGAACAATATAGTAGTGTGCCGCAAAAGATTCTCGCACACTGCATTGAAGAACGTTCGCGCAAACGTATAGCTGATGCGATCATTCCTCACAAAGAAACCTTAATATTGATAGGGCCTGAAGGTGACTTTACCGGTGAAGAGGTAGCTTTGTGTGAGGCTGCGGGTTTCACTGCTATGTCGATGGGCACGAATCGCCTGCGTACCGAAACTGCTGCCATGGCAGCCTGTGCCTACTTTAATATGATCAACCATGCTGAATAGGTTTATAGCATTTGCATTTCTTCTTGTTGTATCGTTCGGTGCGAATGCACAAAGCATGAAACTGGCGCTGCTAAAATATGGTGGTGGCGGCGACTGGTATGCAAACCCAACATCGCTCAAGAACCTGGCAGCATTTTGCAATCAGCAATTGCGTACGCGTTTTGATGCACAAGAGGCACAAGTGGATGCAGGTAGCCCGGAAATATTTAATTATCCTTTTGTGCACATGACAGGTCACGGTCGCTGGGAAGTAACAGAAGCAGAAGCGCAAAACCTGCGTAAGTATATGGAAGCAGGCGGTTTTCTGCACATAGACGATAACTACGGCCTCGACCAATACGTTCGTCCTGTATTGAAAAAAATATTCCCAGAGCTGGCGTTGGTGGAGTTGCCTTTTACTCACCCGATCTACCATCAGAAATTTACGTTCTCAAACGGCCTGCCCAAGGTGCACGAGCACGATAAAAAGCCACCGAAAGGTTATGGTCTGATCTATAAAGGCAGGTTAGTATGTTTCTACAGTTTCGAGACCGATCTTGGTGATGGTTGGGAAGATCCTGAAGTGCATAAAGACACTCCTGAAAAACATACGCTCGCTTTGCAGATGGGTGCCAACCTGGTGCAGTACGCTTTTAATGGCGCTTCGGCGAAGTAGATTCAATTACTGAGAGGATCTTTTTAGCAATATTTCCGAAATAGTAAATTTCGTAAAAACTAGCCGGCACATTGGTTGGGGTATTTATTGCCGTTACGACATCGTTAGTAAACGCATCCCAATTATGATCTGCGCTGATGCGAAGATTTTCGCCGCACACTTCAGGCTTTAAGCCTGTGGCTCCGCTTACACAGCTTACTACGCGTTTATTATATCCTAACGCTTCTACCGCTTTTGTTTTTATGCCGCCGCCGGTCAGTACCGGGTTCAGCATGACGTCGCAAGCTTTGAGAAATATGTCAAGATCGTTGACGAAGCCGGAATAGGTGATGTTGGGCGTTGCAGAAATGCGCTGCTGCAATTGTTCATCCAGGCCCTTTCCTGCAAGTAGTATTTCGTATGTCAGTCCGCGATCGTTTAGCCTCGGCATGATCTCGTCCAGTATATACACTATCGCATCTCTGTTCGGTGCATAGTCGAGTGCCCCCAGGAAGTATAGCCACGGTTTAGCTGCGTCCAACGCTAGCTCTGCAGCTACTTGTTGCTTTTCTTTGCCTGTTACAGTTGGTTTTTCATTTAAGGTGGTACCATATGGAATAAAGTGGCATTTCTCCCGGCTGATGCCGTAATGTTGTACTGCCCATGAGGCATCCTCCTCCGTAACAAACAACAAGCCTGCCGCTTTTTTCATCGCAAACCTCTCAAAAGAGCGCATGATCGGCCACCATGGCTTTCCCAATGTGCGAAAACGTTCAGACTCAATGTTATGACTGCGCATTATCCAATTGATTCCCAGTGTATGAGCTAACCTCATTGCTGTTAGCGACATATACGGATGGTCGCAGTAAATAGCGGAAACGTTGTATTTCCGGCCTATTTCCAGTAAAGTATGATAGTTGTTGTAGGGTATATATCGCTTAGGGTCAGCAGGAAAAACAGGGTGTAGCCGAAAGCTATATTGTTGCCTTGGTTCATTGTCAACTGTGCAAGCCAGGTGATCGGTACAAAGACGCCCCAGGTATTCATGAATGAGTACTATGCCCAGATGTCCCCCCGTTTTCGGGGGTAAAACTTTATATGGCGCAAGAGAAAGAATGCTGAGGTTCATGAGGTGGTAAATATAAAAAAGTTAGCCGAGGGTTATGTGATATCAGTACAACGCTCCCGTTATGGCATAGTGTTTTTGCAAATTGTTTAGACTTTGCCCGGCTGTTCAAGCAACGTTTGCATAGGCCGGACGATCAAAACAAGACCAGTACCATCTTCAACCAATAAAAAGCCATTATGAAACCGTTACAACTCATTCTTTCATTTGCCATTGTGGCGGCGATGCCGTTTCAGTCGCTCGCCCAATCCGAACGTGCCAAATCAGTAGCCACGACCAGGGAGGCGGAGTTTTGTGAGGACGCTTTAGAAGACAACGCAAAAGAAATAGCCATGCTGGAAATGGGTATGGATAAAGCTACGGACCCGGAAATAAAGGAGCAAGCCGAGCATATGCTGAGCGATCACCTGACGATCGACAGCGTTTTGAACTCATACGTGACTCGCAGGAAGGTACAGATCATGGGAGAAATAGATGAGCCTGATGAAAAGCATATTGAGACAAAAACTACCCGCGCCTGGGATGAAGAGTGGGCCGATGAACTGGGCAATATGCAACGTAAAATGATCACCCGTTTTGAAAAAGCTCAGGGTTATATACGCGATGAGGAATTGCAGACCATTATAAAAAATACGCTGCCTGTATTGCGTCAACACCGCGATGTGGCTATAGCACAACAACGGCGGATGAAAGCCATGAAAGAATAGCATATAAGCGGTAAGAAGTCTGAACGGTTGCAATGCAGCCGTTCTTTTTTATGAGCTCTGCTACAGGCATGATTATGTTGTGATTAGAGTAGGAGCTTACTTACCATGCATAGTAAGTTGAAACCATGACTCACCAGGTTCTCTCATATCAGATAGCAGATAGCATTGATATAAAGGGCTTTAAAGCCAGTTTCAAGGCCGACATTCATTTTAGCGATGCAGATGAGCTGTTCTACCGGACAGATAGCAGCAGGTTTGTCTGTGTTTTCAAATATGGTGTTGTTTGCTTCCTGAATTACGATCCTGTCAAAGTCACGGAGTTCATACAGATGATCACACCGTTTTGTAAGTATCCGCTGGGCGAACACCTGAACGAAGAGTACCTGATCGAAACAGATGCTGCTGAGTATAAGATCGGTAACAATAAGATCGAAGTAATGCGTGCTGACGCTGACGTGATACGGCTGGTGATGATGAATGTATCGCAGTCAGTAGCGCTCGACTATTATACCGAGCTGATGGACAGGCTGCTGGAAGAGACGAACCTCCATACCCAGCGCCTGGAGCGGAAGGGCAGCCTGGCTATCAAAGGCATTAAGCTGAAAAAATACATAGGTCGCACCCTGTTGTTAAAGAACCGCATTGCCGAGAATCTGTACATCTTCGACTCTCCACCCGAGACATGGGAAGATGAAAGCCTGGATAAAATAGACATTGGACTTAAACGAACTTTTGACCTGCAGGAACGCTCCCGTAATATTCATGAAGGTCTTACGATTATCCGCGATAATCTTGACCTGTTTAAAGATCTGTTGCAATACCGGCATAGCACTGTGCTGGAGTGGATCATTATCATTTTGATACTGGTTGAAGTGATTAACATGATCATTGAAAAGATCTTCGGTGTGAAATAGTAGGTGAGAAACAGGGGTAAGGTCCGCATTGGAGTTTTCGTTTATTTTGTAAAGACGAGAGTGCAAGACTGAAAACTATCCGGTTATTAATTGCGGTGCTACCGCTTTGACCCTAAATAATGCACTTATGACAAAACGGACCGTCTACCTGCTGGCCATTCTCTTTTTTGGACTCGAAACGCATTCGTTCGCGCAGGACACGAGTACAACTTGCCGGCAACGGTATTTTACTTTCGGCGCCGGTATCACCGGTCAGTCTTTTTACGACGAGGCCATATCTAATATCTGGTACAGCAATACTGGCATGGCACCGTTGCTTGGGCATTTCAAGATAAAGAACGGCCACCTCTCGCAGCTGCTGATAGAGCCATCATTCCTGTCGTTGCGAACAAAGAGAAGCGGAAAGCTGACGCCGATGAAGGTAAGTACCGTGAGAGTGGTGACCGACTACCAGCTGCTATACGACATAGACAAATGGAGCAAGCGGTATGACGTGAAGCTGGGCGGACTAGCCTCGCTGGTAGCTGAATATAAGGAAGCGCCTCAGCTAGATAATTCGGCCATTGTGTACGATTATGCTTTGAGCTTGGGTGTAAGTGGTCGCGCTGCAAGGCAGGTGCGCGTATTGAAACATGACGCCGAACTATCGCTGCAACTAAGTATGCCGTTAATAGCGCATGCGGCCCGTCCCCAATACCTGAACAGGATAGAGTTTTTGGATCCAGAAAATGATTTGCTAGGCGATGTTTTTTCTAATGCCCATATCGTGACGTTGAATAAGTACTTGCGAGTAAACAGTCAGCTGGCGTTGCGGTATCATCTCAACAGCGGTAATGACCTTCGCCTGGCCTATCACTGGGATTTTTATAGGTTGAAGGATATCAACCGCGTCTTTGCGACTGAGCACCTTGTATCATTTATGTTCATGTTCAGATATTAAATCACTTCAACAACGAAAGATGAAGAAGTTATTATGGCTCTTGCCGGTGCTGTTTATGCTGTCGTGCGAAAAGATCGTTTCACCGTCTACAAAGCCCGATGATCCCGTGGCGATATTCGATGAGCTCTGGAAGACACTGAATGAAGGTTATTCGTTCTTTGATTATAAAGGCGTGAACTGGGATTCAGTATATACTGTGTATCGCCCCCAGGTGCATGTAGGTATGACCGACCGTGAGCTTTATGAGGTAAGCGTTGCAATGTTGAACACACTCAGGGATGGACACATTAACCTGCGCACTGGGTTTGCACGCTCTTACTATAACTACTATGCAGATTATCCACCCAATTTCAACCGCGAGATATTGGAGCGTAACTACTGGCGTGGTTTCGAGATAACCGGCCCGCTGATACACACCATTATTGATTCGGTCGGATATATCTACTACCGCAGCTTTGCCAGCAATTTTTCTGATGAGCAGCTCGATGTGGTGCTGCAACGCTTCAATGACTATCCCGGTATCCAGGGTGTAGTGATCGATGTGCGTAATAATGAAGGTGGTAATCCTGAGAACGCATATCGCTTTCTAAGGCGAGTAGCAACAGAACGCACACTTATATACAGAACTCAATACAAAGACGGTCCTGCGCACAATGAGTTTACCGAACTGGAGGAAAGCTACATCGATCCCAACGACAAGGTGGCTTTTCCTGGAAAGGTTGTTGTGCTGACCAACCGCACGTGTTACAGCGCTTGCAATTTCTTTGCTGCATCGGTTAAGGCTTTTAGCCAGGTGACAGTTATCGGAGATACTACTGGTGGCGGTGGTGGCCAACCCGTTGGTCATGAGTTCCCTAATGGCTGGGCAGTCAATTTTTCAGGGTCGATAACCTATATGCCGGATGGCTTTATCATCGAGCACGGTGTGCCACCGCATAAATACGTAGCACTGCTGCCCGCCGACGAAGCTCTGGGAATAGATACCATACTGGAATATGCCATTGCCTTTATCCGGCAATAAAGTATAGAGGCGAAACCCGTTTGTCAAGAGGGTAACAATTTGGTAATGGTTCTTTCACGCAACAGTAAACCATTGCTAACATTGCCAAAACGTTTTGGTAACACTACACTGAGACTTTTGTGACAGAAAATCACAAAATCTTATGAAGCAATCATTACTCGTTGCGACGTCTTTACTGGCATTGGCCCAGACTGATGTTATGGCCCAGGTTACAACAGGCCCAAGCACCGCACAGTCACCTTATGTAGTTCCTGTCGCTGCTGATGTTAAAACTACTTCTATCTTGTCCGCCGGCGAAACAGTGAACGGCTACAAAATGTCTGGTTTGCCTGATGGCTCCGGCGCATGGGATAACGGCGACGGTACTTTTACGCTGTTAGTAAACCATGAAATAGGCAGCACGTCAGGTGCTATACGCGCCCACGGTTCTATCGGTGCGTATGTTTCCAGGTGGATCATCAAAAAATCAGATCTGACCGTATTGAATGGCAGCGACCTGATAACCAAAATAAATCTTTGGAACCCGAGCACGCTGAGCTATGCTACTTACTACGCTTCAAATCCTTCTACCAGCGCTGCGCTTAACCGCTTTTGTTCTGGTGATCTTCCTGCAGTTTCTGCATTTTACAACCCGCTTACAGGTGCCGGTACACAAAACCGTATCTACATGAACGGTGAAGAGAATGGTACTGAAGGTCGTGCTTTCGGCCACATTGCCAGCGGTCCTGATGCCGGTACTTCTTACGAACTGCCTCACCTTGGTAAATTCTCTTTTGAGAACTCTGTTGCCCGTCCTAACAGCGATGATAAAACAGTTGTTATCGGTATGGATGATGCTACTCCGGGCCAGGTTTATATCTACATTGGTACTAAGACCAACGTTGGTACTGATATTCATAAGGCAGGTCTTGCTAACGGTAAACTGTACAGCGTAGCTGTTCAGGGTATGCTGATCGAAACCAGCGCCAGCTTCCCTGCGCCTGCCACACCGTTTACTATGGTTGACCTCGGCAACGTGAGCACTATCACTGGTGCTACACTGCAAACAAATAGCAACAACGCAGGTGTTACACAATTCCTGCGTCCTGAAGATGGCGCATGGGACCCATCAAACAACCAGGATTTCTATTTCGTGACCACTAACGCTTTCAACAGCCCAAGCCGCCTGTGGAAATTACATTTCACTAACGGTGCCGACCTGACACAAGGTGGTACTATCACCGCGGTATTGGATGGTACTGAAGGTCAGCAAATGTTGGATAACATGGGTATCGACCACTACGGTCACATCCTGCTACAAGAGGACGTAGGCGGTAACGCACACATCGGTAAGATCTGGCAGTACACTATTACAAATGACTCTTTCAAAGTGATCGCTGAGCACGACAACTCACGCTTCCTGACAGGTGGCGCTAACTTCCTGACACAAGACGAAGAGGCTTCTGGTATCTTCGACGCACAGGAAATACTGGGTTCAGGTATGTGGATAGGCGTTGACCAGGCGCACTATTCGCTTCCTTCTCCTACAGTAGAAGGCGGACAACTGTTTGCACTGTTCAACCCGGCTTCCTTCAACTCTAATCCTGAAATAAGCCTGGAAGGTAACGGCAATGTGATCATAACTGGCGACAATACACCAAGCACTTCTGACAATACAGATCTGGGCAACATCGCCGTAGGTAGTACCATTACGAAAACTTTCACCATCAAGAATGCTGGTCCTGCCAGCCTGACTGTTACAGGTGCTGCGATCTCTGGTGAAAACGCAAACGAGTTCACCATTATGGGTGGTACTTTCCCAATGACCATCGCAGCTGGCGCATCGCAAACGATCACAGTTGAATTCAAACCAACTGCATTGGGTCTGCGCAAAGCCGTACTGAACGTTGCCAGCAACGACTTCGACGAAAGTGCTTACGTAGCAAGCCTACAAGGTGTTGGTTTGAACACAACCGATATAGCTAACCTGGATGGTGCTTCTACCATGAAGTTGTATCCTAACCCAACGGGTGATGCTGCAACAGTTGAAATATCACTGAAAAATCCTGAGCAAGTTGTTGTTACTGTATTGGATATGCAAGGCCGTGTAACACTGCAGCCAATTGCTAACAAATTCTCTACCGGTGCTCAGAAGGTGATGATCAATACATCCAACCTGGCTAATGGTACTTACTTCGTACAGATAGCTGTGGGCAACGTGACTACAAAAACCAAACTGGTTGTAGCGCACTAAGAAACGATTTGGCAAATAAATAAATCAGGGGGTGCGCTTTCCAGCGCGCCCTATTGATATTTTAAACGGAGATCGGATAAAAGAAAATAACAATGAGAAAGGTGAGTGTGTTTACGCTGATCATAACTGCCCTGGCCACAGTGCTGGCGGCATTTAAAAACAGTAGTGAGCCTGAGTTGTACCTATCGGTGTACAACAACCAGCTGGAACAGTTTGATAACAGCCAGTTGACGCTGCTGACTGCAATAAACCGTGCCGACCTGCAAAATGAGGCTGATATAAGTAATATCAGGAAGCTGATACTGCAGGCCCGGATGGAAATGAAGGGCATGGACTTCTGGTTCCGTTACCTGGAACCGCTGGCTTATAAAAAGATCAACAGTCCCTTGCCGGTAGAGTGGGAGACAGAAGTGTTTGAAAAGTTTGAAGCGCCTTACAAACGTGAAGGCGCGGGCCTGATGCTTGCTTATCTATATCTTGATGAAGAAGGCGCAACAAAAGACTCGCTGGCTTCGCTGGTGCGACAGTCTGTAGAAGCCTCTAAAGTATATGCTGCAGATAGCATTACCAGCCAGCTCACAGACTACCATCATTTTTATCTCTGCAATCGCCTGTACCTCCTCAATCTTGCGGCTATCTACACCACAGGTTTTGAATGTCCTGATGGTGCAGCAGTGGTGCCTGAGCTGCGCAGGATGATGAACAAGGTAGATGGCATCTATCAGGCATTTAACAAAAGCTATCCCGCTACAGCGCTGACTGATGAGTACATGTTGCGGTATAAGTCTGCATTGGCATTTGTACAGGCGCAGCCCGATGATAATACCGCATTCGATCATTATACCTTCCTGCGCGAGTATGTGAACCCGTTATTCACCATGAACCAGGAACTGGTAGGCAAGTATAAAGTAGTGACAAAAAGCCTGGTCGATTATTCTCTAAGCAAAACAGCCAGGTCCATCTTTGATAAAGCGCTGTATCGCGGACAAAATCCCAAAGGCATTTTCCTGCGCGTGCAGGATAGTGCAACGCTGGCAGAGATAGACAGAGTAGGGAAGGAGTTGTTTTATGATCCTGTTCTGTCGGGCAACAATATGCGGAGCTGCGCATCGTGCCACAAACCAACCGAGCACTTTACTGACACAATGGTTACTGCTTCGGTGCAGTTCGATCGTGCGGCAGGCGCGCTGGCACGCAATACGCCGACGCTGCTCAATGCCGAATACAATCACCTGCTGATGATGGATGGCAAACATACCACCCTGCAAAACCAGGTAAAGGATGTGGTGCACAATGCTGTAGAAATGAACTGCTCTGATAAAGACGCGCTCAGCAAGATCCTGAGCTGCAAAGAGTACAAACAGGGGTTTGCAAAATTGCTGAAATACACCCCACAGGAAAAAGAGGTGACCTTTGAGCACGTGTCATCGGCTATTACTTATTACTACGCAAAGTTCAGCAAGTACTATTCACCGTTCGATGAAGCGATGGAACACAGGGGTGAACTGACAGAATCTGCGAAGAAAGGTTTTAACCTGTTCATGGGTAAGGCGCAATGCGCTACCTGTCACTTTGTGCCGCAGTTCAACGGTGTGAAGCCTCCGTATATAGGTTCAGAGTTTGAAGTGCTGGGTACGCCTACTGATACCGGTTATCATAAGCTGAGCGTTGATAGAGGCCGTCATGCTGTCAATCCCGCGCAGGAAACAATGAACGCCTTCAGGACCGGTACTGTGCGTAATAGCGCGTACACTAAGCCGTACATGCACAATGGTGTATTCAATACGCTGGAGCAGGTCGTAGATTTTTATAACGATGGCGGTGGTGCAGGTCATGGACTGAACGTGCCTAACCAGACACTGGCGGCAGATTCGCTGAAACTGACACGCGATGAAAAATCACAATTGATCAGCTTCATTCGGTCGCTGAATGAAGAGGTGCAATTTGAATTGCCGCCTGCAACACTACCCTCATCAAACATGAAAGCATTGAATTCAAGAAAAGTTGGAGGCGTTTATTAAACATCAATTATGAAGAGAGTATTACTTATTGCATTGTTATTCGCTGCTGCCGAAAGCAGGGCGCAGCAAAAGATGGAATATGATTTCCCGAAAGAAATGGCGGCCCCTGTTAAAGTGGAGTATGTTAAGTTTTGCGACAAAGGGCGCGCGTTGTATGCCATAACCTGTGCTAAGTGCCACAGCACGTATGCAAGGAGGAAAGAGATCATTCCTGATTTTACGCAGGAACAACTCAAAGGATATGAGATGCGTGTGATGAACCAACAGCATGAGGCGAGTATGCCCGATGAACTGGTGACCGCTGAGGAGCTGAGCCTCATTTCTACTTTCCTGATCTATAAGAAAAGGAACCCACCCATAGCTGCTGCGAAACGTAAATAGATTGAGAATCATTGCAAAGTGAATTAATTGGCTGAAGCAGCTGAAACCTGTACATTTGAAACACCACAAAACGATAGAACATGAACAACACCACCACTTCGGTTACCGTAGAAACAACCGTAAAAGCACCTGTTGAAAAAGTATGGCAATACTGGACCGCGCCTGAGCATATCATGCAATGGAACAGTGCATCGCCCGACTGGCATACACCTTCTGCTACCAACGACCTGCGCACTGGCGGCAGCTTCACTTCCCGCATGGAAGCTAAAGACGGCAGTTTTGGTTTCGACTTCGGAGGGACTTATGATGAAGTGATCGACAACAAGCGCATCGCGTACACCATGGGTGACGGCCGTAAAGTGGTTGTTGATTTTACCGACAACGGAAACGAAACAATTGTTTCAGAGACCTTCGATGCAGAAACGCAGAATCCTGTTGACATGCAGCGCGCAGGCTGGCAGGCTATCCTGGATAATTTTAAGAAGCATACAGAGTTGAACTAAGTTAATACACTTAAAAAAGGGACCGGCTAATAGCCGGCCCCTTTTTTTATTCAAAACGCCCCTCCTCAGATGAGGAGGGAACACCGGCAGAGGGCGAACAGCCCGTTGCCGGTCGGGGTGGTTGAAAAGCTGAGTGGCTATTCATTAGCTGAAGGAACGCTCTTCAGCCGTCCAATCACCCCGGTTTGCAACGAACCCTTCAGGCTCTCTGCAAACTCCTCTCCTTAGCTAAGGAGAGGAGTTCTGATTTTTTATTACAATTTCTCCACCTTCACTACACTCCTGCTGCCATCACTGCCCGTTAGATAAAGCGCATAGTTGCCCGGTGGCAGCTGCGATATGCTGATCACTTCTGTATTGTTGTTCAGAACACCATGATACACCTGTTGCCCTAACAGATTCAATACGGTTACTTGCATCCCGGCTTTCGCACCCTCTACCGTAAGCAGATCAGTCGCAGGGTTAGGGTATATTTTCACTCCGCCCACAACGGTGGTATTTACCGACGCAGGCCACATATCGCCATACTTTACCAAAAACCAGTCTGTATCGCCACCGGTACTTGTTATCTTGCCGGCAGCATTAATAACCATATCACCGCCAAAATCCCCTCCAATATATACATTGCCTTTGCCGTCGGACACCATACGCGCTGGGTATTCGTAAGAGCCGGTGGTACTTGCCATCCTATCCACATTCCAAACCCACCCGTTGCTTGTATCAAAACGGGTAATAAATACATCATAGACATCACTGGTTGTTAAACCCGGCCCGACAAAGCCTGGCCAATCTACTGGACCAGCATAGCTTCCTGCAATGACTACTTCTTTTCCTCTTAAGGCAATGGCACTTGCCGAACATGACGCTCCCTTTGCATCTGCGTCCTTCGACCATATATGATTGCCATTTTTGTCCATTTTAGTCACGAATGGAGCACCGTGTATACTCTGATGCGTAGCAGTATAACCATTGAAGACTGCTGGGGGCTTCGTACTACTCTTTCCACTTGCACTCCCGGCTAAATAAACATTACCTGCACCATCAATAGCGGCTCTAGAGCCAAACCCACCTCCCCCGGAAGTGAAAGTCCTCTTCCAAAGGAAACTTCCGTCCAGTTTAAAGCAGCCGATATAACCCGTTTTTATCGTGTCTCCGGCCATAGTTAAAACACCATCTGGATAGACTCCTCCTGATAAATAAAAGCGGCCGTTGGCATCGTCTAAAGTCATATACATACCTTGTGCACCCATTGGATTTACAAAAAAACTAGAAGGCTTTATATAAGAAAAGCTTCCGGACGCGCTATATTTAATAAGATACATACTAAGCGCAGGCACTACCAGCGCGCCATTTCCATATACACCAGGGTATAATTGCATTAGCCAATAAGTATTGCCTGCATCATCTACGTCCATCACTAAGGATCGGTTATAACTCCAGGTTGTGGTTGTACTTAAAGTATCTGCTTCTGGATGTCGATACCATTGGAAATTTCCAGCAGTGTCGTATTTTACAAGAATAAAACGCAGATAACTTGTTAGTGTCGTTGCATCGGTATCGATATTAGCAGGCCAATCGTCAATAGACACCTCGCAGGAAAAATATACTCCATCCTTGTTATCAGTTCCAAGCCAGTATGAGCGCTCGTCATCTCCATTGCCTATTAATTTCTTCCAACGCAAAGTTCCATCCGGCTTAAAACTAGCCAGCAATACATCTCTGCCTCCATAACCTTTAATCGGCAGTCCGGCTATGTTCATCCCTTGTTTCATAACGTGTGTTAAGATATAGACATTGCCGTTCCTGTCGGTAGCCATATCCCTGATCGTTTCCAGCTTCGGGCCATTACCAGGCTCCACGCTGCCACCACTTCTACCCCAGAGAAAGTTCTGCGCTGAGCTGCACAATGAGAAATGTAAAATGCAAAACGTACAAATGGCGTAGAATGCAAAAGTTCTTTTCATTGCTGGTTTTAGGAACGTACGTTTATAAAAATAGCAACAACACATTATTATTTATACCGTTAAAACACGGTATCAGTCCCGGTTAACAAAAAAATGACAGAACGATTGAGAAGGAGGCAGGATGATTTCTTTCCCGGCGGGTCTCCCAACAGGGACCCGCCGGCATTAATGGGCCAGGCTGAGTCTAGAACAAGAGTTGATTGATTATGTTATTTGTCGTATATTTGTAATAAAAAAAACACCATGAAAACCCTCAAGCCAGCCCATGTTGTGTTCATCAACGGCATGGTCACCCACCGCAACCGTGTCCGGGCATATATAGAAGCTTACCCGCGTTCTTCGGCCTCAGCTGCAAAAGCTAATGCCTGTCGCCTGATGAAGAACCCGCTTATCCGTCAATACATCGATCATTATCATGAGATGGAAGAGGCCAGGAGAGATCGCGAACACATAGAGCAGGTGAAAAAGCGATTTACAGATTTTATGGATAGCCAGGAGGTATTATGGGATGTAGCGAGTGGCTACCCCATACCGAAGACTACTGCAACCGGACTGAAGGTAATGAGGTATCCATCGGTAGGCGAACGTCTTTCTGCTATATTCACAGCCCTGGGCAACGAACGGCGCTTTTTGCGTGAATACCCGCAATATGCATCGTGGCTGGAAGAAGGGGACGAAACAGCACAACTGCAGCCAGAAGATATCACACCCATAAAGGAAAGTACTAAAAACGAGGTCCGCGACATGCTTTTGCCCAGACAACAAAGGTTATCAATTTATCTGCAACATGTTCCCCGTCAAACACTGTACAGGAAAGGGGTATAGCGGATTTGTTGCCCAAATGGGGACTTTTTAAAACGGTAAAAACGGCAACAAAGGTTATCATTTTAATCCCGCTTATCTTTGTACCCAGATGAGAATATTAATGGTCTGCCTCGGTAATATCTGCCGCTCGCCAATAGCGGAGGGGGTGATGAGGCATAAGATACGCCGGCACGGGTTGGATTGGGAAGTGGCTTCTGCAGGTACACTGCCGTATCATATTGGCGAAGCGCCGCATAAGTACTCGCAGAAAGTATGTAAGGCCAACGGCGTTGATATATCTTCGCAGCGGGCGCAGAAGTTTACGGCAAAGCATTTTGAGCAGTACGACAGGATATATGCCATGGCCGATGATGTGTATGACGAGATCAGGCGCATTGGCGGCCACACGGCAGACATGACGAAAGTAGACTTGTTCCTGAATGAGCTGGAACCGGGCTGCGATGGCTGCGTGCCCGACCCCTGGTATGGTAACGAAGATGGCTACCTGCCAGTATATGATATGATAAACCGCACCTGCGACGCAATAATAGAAAAATACAACAACCGGAATGTCTAACAAACCATCGATACCTCAAGGCACACGCGATTTTTCACCTGCGGAAGTCCGCAGGCGTCAATATATATTCAATACCCTCCGCGATATTTTCGAGAACTACGGTTTCCAGCCGCTCGAAACTCCTTCTATGGAGAACCTTACAACCCTGATGGGTAAGTATGGTGAAGAGGGCGACAGGCTGATATTTAAGATCCTCAACAACGGTCTGAACAAAATCGAAGGTGAAAAAAGAGAAAAACTGAATGCTGAGTGGAGTAAAGTTCTGGAGAAGTCGTACTCTACGCCTGTAGTTACAGAGCGTGCTCTGCGTTATGATCTGACTATCCCGTTTGCACGCTATGTAGTGATGCACCAGAACGACCTGGCATTCCCGTTCCGCCGCTACCAGATGCAACCGGTATGGCGCGCCGATAAGCCACAAAGAGGACGTTACCGGGAGTTCTGGCAGTGTGATGCGGATGTGGTTGGTAGCACTTCGCTGATCAACGAGGCGGAGCTGTTGTGCATCTACCAAAGCGCTTTCCATAAGCTTGGCGTACCACAGGTAACTATCAAAGTAAACAGCCGCAAGTTGCTGGCCGGTATTGCCGAAGTATGCGGCATGCCTGAGCTGATGATGGACATTACCATAGCCATGGACAAGCTGGATAAGATTGGTTGGGAGGGTGTAAGCAAAGAGCTTGGTGAGCGTGGTATCAGCGCTAACGGTATCAACCAAATAAAGGACTTTGTCTATCTAACGGGAGATAACGAAACGAAGCTCTCGGCCCTGGAAAATATCATGCAGTCGTCTGAAAGCGGCAAGCAAGGTGTTGCAGAACTGAGGCAAACACTTGCTTATCATAAAGACCTGGCTAATGCAGAATGGCAGGCCGACGTAGTTGTTGATATTAGCCTTGCACGTGGTCTTAACTATTACACAGGCGTGATCGTAGAAGTAGTAACCAGTGCGGTTAAGATGGGCAGCATCGGAGGCGGTGGCCGTTATGATGATCTTACAGGTTTGTTTGGTTTGAAGGGACTGTCGGGTGTTGGTGTATCCTTCGGTATCGACAGGATATACGATGTGATAGAGGAGCTGAACCTGTTCCCACAGGAATTAGTAGCAGGTACTAAAGTGATGCTGGTAAACTTCGGCGGAGCTAACGAACAGTATGCTCTAAAAACAGTACAGCAACTACGCAATGCAGGTATCGCTGCTGAGGTATATCCTGATGCTGCTAAGTTTGATAAACAAATGAAATACGCCAATAAGCGCGGCATTCCGTTCGTGATATTGCCAGGCGATGAAGAGCGCGAGAAACAAATGCTCAGCCTCAAGAATTTTACTACCGGTGAGCAAAAGATGATGACCTTACCAGAAGTTCTTAATTTATTGTCCTCTTAAGTTCCCCCTTTAGGGGGCGGAGGGGGTAAATAAAAAAGCGACCACTCTGGTCGCTTTTTTTCTTATCCCTTTCATGTGAAGGAGAGGTCGTATGAGGTGCTTACCTGCGGAAGAAGGCCGGGCAGTGTGCCTGCCAGTAATCGTTCAGGTTGCCGAATGCTTTCAGGTAGATACCAACGGTGATATTTGCGAACATATACCAGTCGTTAGACTGGCTTTCGCCACGCTGAAATTTATAGTTAGGATAGTTGCCATCGAAGTTGCGGCTTTCGTCGCCACGGAAGGCAAGGTCTACTGCCTGCTGGCCACGATAGGCGCGCAGTGTATCCAGGTTAACGTATGATTTGCTCACATCATCCAGGTAGTCTGTGTTTGTCCAGCGGAAGCCAACTTCACCTGCCATCATCAGGGTCTTACCAACGAAGAACTTAACACCACCACCAAATGGGAATGACACGTTCACAATGCCGTATTCTTTCCTGTCAGGATATACCGGAATGTTTTGTCCTTCAGTGCTCAGCGGACGCAGGAAAACCTTTTCGCCCGACAGGCCGTCTGTATACGGGTTGAACGAGAAGATGCCGATACCACCGAAGATGTAAGGAGAGAACTTCATGCGGTCTGTTTCAACCGGGAAAAGGTTGATCTCAATACCACCGTTCACTTCGAAGATGTTAGAACCGAAACGGAGGTTGCGCTCTTGCTTCACCTTCGCAGTAGACAGGCTGTCAGCACCAGTGATGTTGCCATAGTTAGCTCCGAAACGAAGCCCCACGTGGGGATTCATAAAGAATTTATAAGAGAGGCCACCCATTGGCCTGTTGGTATAACTGTCGAAAATCCTGTCCTGTAGGTCTCCGTAGTAGTTGGCAACCCCTGCACTTAACCCGATCTCGTGGTGAGGCTGGGCATAAGACAGTAGGGGCATCAACAGCGCAAAGCAGAGTATAATCCGTTTCAAGGCCTAAATTTTTGTTAAGAGTGTATCCGAAAGATAGAAACAATTTTCGAAAAACAAAACAAGCCTTTAATTAAAAGCTATATATGTTATTTTGGATGTATATATGTAGGGCCGTGAGGTTTCGGAATATGGCTACCCGCCGAACGACTCTAAAGCTTATTTTTGCCCCGTTCGATATTTAAGAAAGACTCATGAACCTCATTAAAGAATTACAAGAAAGAGGCCTGATACAGGACATCATGCCGGGCACCGAAGAGCAGCTGGAAAAAGAGATGACGTCCGGCTATGTGGGCTTCGATCCTACTGCTGATAGCCTGCATGTGGGCAACCTGGTGCCTATTACCCTGCTGATGCGTTTGCAACGTGCTGGCCATAAGCCATTTGCGTTGGTTGGCGGTGCTACCGGCATGATCGGCGATCCGTCCGGTAAATCGGCCGAGCGCAACCTGCTGGACATGGATACCATCACCAAAAACTGTGAAGGGATCAAAAGGCAGCTGGCAAGGTTCATCAGCTTCGGTGAGGATATACCTAATGGCGCGGTGATGGTCAACAACTATGACTGGTTCAAAAACTTCAGCTTCCTTGATTTTATCCGCGATGCAGGTAAGCACATCTCGGTGAACTATATGATGGCCAAAGATTCGGTACAGAAACGCCTGGAAACGGGTTTATCCTTTACCGAATTTACTTACCAGCTGATACAAGGTTACGATTACTACCACCTGAATAAAGAGAACAACGTAAAGCTGCAAATGGGCGGTGCCGATCAGTGGGGTAACATTGTTACAGGTACTGAACTCATTCGTCGCAAAGGTGGCAGTGATGCATTTGCGTTTACTTGTCCGCTGGTAACTAAGAGTGACGGTAGCAAGTTTGGTAAAAGCGAACAAGGCAATGTCTGGCTGGATGCAGAACGTACTTCGCCATACCAGTTCTACCAGTTCTGGCTGAAGCAGGCGGATGATGATGCAGCGAAGTTCTCGATGATCTTCTCTTTCCGTCCGGTTGAAGATATTAAAGCGTTAATAGAAGAACACAAAACTGCACCACACCAACGCAAGCTGCAAAAAGCACTGGCCGAGGAGTTGACCATAATGGTTCACAGCAAAGAAGATCTTGAGTTCGCACAAAAAGCTTCTGATATATTGTTTGGTCAGTCGACAGTAGATGCACTGCGCGCACTAAACGAAAAGCAACTGCTTGAAGTAATGGATGGTGTACCCCAAGTGTCAGGTACAAAAGAAGCCCTGCGCGAAGGTCTTGACCTGATCAGCTTCCTGGCCGATCGTGGCGTGTTCTCATCAAAAGGTGAAGCACGTAAGATGATACAGAACGGCGGGCTGAGCCTGAACAAAGAAAAGATAGCAGGCGCTGAATTTATCTTGAAAGAGGAACATCTGCTGAATGAGAAATACATGCTCATTCAGAAAGGTAAGTCTAACTATACGCTGGCTATATTCAATTAGTCAAACTGTTTTAAGGCGATTACTACTTCACCGATGGGCAGGCCCATCACGTTGTAGTAATCGCCATTTATTTTTTCGATGCCCACCATGCCTATCCATTCCTGTATTGCATAAGCGCCGGCTTTATCAAAAGGTTTGTAGTTGGTTACAAAGTGGCGGATCTGTTCTTCAGTCAGCTTCCTGAAGTATACTTCTGTCGTCACCGAAAAGCTCACTTGTTTATCGCCTTTTTGCATACACACACCCGTTACCACTTCATGCATTCGGCCTGATAGCCTCGTTAGTATTTCTACTGCATTCTCTTCGCTGGTTGGTTTGCCAAGAATATGGTCGTCTAGTAATACCACTGTATCGGCAGCAATAATGATAGCATCGTGTACGCGCTCTTCAATAGCCGCCGCTTTCTTTTTAGCCAGGTGTTCCGGCACAAGATGGCCGGGCATGCCCGGCGGATTGGTCTCATCGACATCTGCAATGATGATATCGAAATCGAGTTCCGCTGCTTCCATCAATTGTTTCCTGCGGGGAGATTGAGAGGCGAGTACGATCTTATGCATGTGCTTCGATGTAGTAGATAATGAGTGAAAGTATGCCGGCTACCATGATGCCTTTCAGCTGTGTAGCGGCAGAGTGGTAGTGTTGTTGCGTGGTTTTCTTGCCAAGCACGATCATCCATATGATCAACGGAATGACCAGCGCAACGAGTGTGTAACATCCTAGTATCGTCCAGCCAGACATGATAAGTTTGATGCCCGCCTGTAGCAATGGTAGGGTCGCAACAACTCCAATTGCCTGTGTGAACCATTCTGACTTTTGTAATCCCCATTTGATAGGCATGGTCACGCAGCCCTGTTCTGCATCGCCTTTAAAGTCTTCCATGTCCTTCACTATCTCGCGCATCCAGGTGAGCATGAAGGCAAAGAAGATGTAAACGCCCAAAACCCAAACCGGGTTGGGCATTGCAGAAGTAGCTGTGCGAATGATGGCAGGCTGGCTGATATAACCGTGCAATGCTGGTTCGTACAACATCAACGCAGTTATGGTAAACGCTGATAGCAAGGCAACGGTAATATTACCCGACATGAATTGCCTTTTCAGGTGCGTGGAGTAGAACCAGAGCATCCCGGTACAAACCAGCTGCAGCAATACCCACGAATAATGGCCGCCCCTGCGTGCTACCACCAGTGCCAGGATAATACCCGCTACATTCAATACGGTGTGCATTACGATGGCTGACTTGAGCGGTATGCGCTTTTCAAGCACCACTTTATCGGGCCGATTGATGGCGTCGATCTTGATGTCGAAATAGTCGTTGATGATGTAGCCGGCTGCTGCGATAAGTACGGTAGAGACAGCCAGCATGAAGAAATTACCTGCGCTTAATAGTAGGTTGCTATTAGCGTGCTGCTGCATGGGTAATATCACCAATCCCCAGGCAAAAAGCTGCGTCAGGAAAATGATGACCAGATTATACCACCGTACCAGTTTTAGCCAGGCCATTGTTTTGTTTGATGAGTGGTCGGATTTATTAAGGATCAGGTCAATCGGGTTAATCTTGAATTAACCCAATTGACCTGAGTAGAATCTATTTGCCCCAGGTGCCGGGGTCTATACGCCATTGCTCCAGCGTTTCTTTTTGTGCCGATTGTACGAGCTTTTGGTCTTCGGCCACTTCCATCAGTGCACCGTAGTTGCTGATCGTCCTCAGCGGCACCATAGCTTTTTCAAATGCTTCTGTCGCAACTGGGAATCCATAAGTGAACAAGGCGCACATGCCGATCACCTCCGCGCCAGCTTCACGCAGTGCATCCACCACTTGCAGGCTGCTTTTGCCTGTAGATACCAGGTCTTCGATAACTACAACCTTTTTGCCAGGCTCCATGAAACCCTCGATCTGGTTACCCATGCCGTGCTCTTTCGGTTTGCTACGTACATAGATGAATGGCAGCTTCAGCAGGTCGGCAGCCATTACGCCATGTGCGATACCAGCAGTAGCTACGCCGGCAATTACTTCAGCGTCGGGGAAATGTTCCAACACCATGTTGGCCAATTCGCTCTTCACGAAATCGCGTACATGGGGGAATGACAATACTTTACGATTGTCGCAGTAAACAGGCGAGCGCCAGCCCGACGCCCAGGTATATGGTTGTTGCAGGTTGACCTGCAAAGCTTTAATTTGCAACAGCTTTTCAGCAAAATGTTTTTGGGTACTCATAACCGCCCAAACCTACACCAATTAAGCAAGTTTATCAAACGCAGCCAATGGACACTACACAAAAAATATACTATAATAACAAGCCATTGGTGCTGACGAACGACGCGGCAGCATACGTGGAAAGTGAGCCTGAGGCGACCAGTTATAAGTTGTATGACGGCGCATTTACCGGCAATTTCCGCATGGCAATACACCACCTTGATGAAGCCGGAACGCAGGGAGCAATAGTAGAAGACAGGCAAACCGAAAAGCTGTGGGAAGAGCTGTATAAGCTTTACGAGCCGATAGATGCCGGGGGCGGGGTAGTGCTGAATGAAGACGGCCATGTTTTGATGATCTTTCGTCGCGGGAAATGGGACTTGCCAAAAGGAAAGCTGGATGACGGCGAGGACATTGCCGACTGTGCCCTCAGGGAGGTGAGCGAAGAAACGGGGCTGAAGCACCTGGAATTGAAAGAAAAAGTGTGTGACACGTATCACATATACTCCCAATACGGGCAGAACCTGTTAAAGCACACTACCTGGTTCAAAATGCTGGGAACATCGAAAGATAAACTGGAACCACAAGAGGAGGAGAATATCCTGGAAGTAAAATGGATACCCGAAGGAGAACTCCACCAGGTAATTGACAAGTCGTATGATGCCATTCGTGAAACGCTGCAGCAAAGCGGTTTTAGATGGTAGGGATATAAAATCAGCATTACATAATGTATTTTGGCGGCGATGATCCAAAATGAAACCACACGTAAGGTAATTTTCATAACACTTGCAGTATTATGCCTTACACCGCTCATCACACCCCCGGTAGCATTGCTGCTGGGTTTGCTTGTAGCGCAGTTTGTAGGTCACCCCTACCTGAAGCAGAACAAGAAATACACCACGATGCTGTTACAGATATCTGTGGTGGGACTGGGCTTTGGCATGAACCTGCACAGTGCTATGGAAGCAGGCAAACAGGGTATCAGCTTTACTATCGCATCTATAATAGGCACCTTACTACTGGGTGCATTATTGGGTTATTGGCTGAAGATCGATAAAAAGACATCTCATCTTATTTCGTCAGGCACAGCTATCTGCGGTGGTAGCGCCATTGCTGCGGTTTCTCCCGTAATACATGCCGAGGAAGAACAGATATCTGTGGCTCTTGGTATCGTGTTCATTCTCAACTCGATCGCTCTTCTTATTTTCCCACCAATCGGGCATGCGTTGGGCCTGACACAGAAAGAGTTTGGCATGTGGGCTGCTATTGCCATACATGACACTAGTTCGGTTGTGGGGGCCGCCAAGGTTTACGGACAGGAAGCACTAGAAGTAGCCACAACTGTTAAGCTTACAAGAGCTCTTTGGATCATACCCTTAGCGCTGGGTACAGCCTTGGTTTATAAGGACAATACTAAAAAGATCAAGATCCCATACTTCATTGGGTACTTCATAATAGCCATGGCCATCAATACCTATGTGCCTGCTATTCATCCTGTTTCGCCTTTTATAGTGCAGGCTGCTAAGGCAGGATTGACCCTGACCTTGTTCTTGATTGGCGCTGGATTGTCAAAGAAAACCATCCGTTCTGTAGGGGTAAGGCCGTTCATTCAGGGCATCATTCTCTGGGTGGTAATCTCATCAACGGCGCTCTGGGCGGTACTTTCGCTGGTCGATTAATTAACTTTTTATATTTAAGAAGTTAACAAAGCCTCAACAATATCCACTATAATTTTGTCCTCAAATACTAGAAGGAGATGGGCAAATTTACCCCCGTGCGTCAGGTTAAGAATATGCGTCATGCAGTGGATCTGTTTAACAACAGGAAGACGCTGATGCAAATGCTGAAAGAAGTATTTAACGGTAGTTACCGCATGTCATTTCTTTCCAACATGGCCGTATTGCTAGGCGTGTTGTACGTTCTATTCCCGTTTGATGTAATAACCGATCTTATCCCAGTTCTTGGCTGGGCCGATGATGGCTTTGTGATCTTCCTGGTGGTGAAAAGGCTGCAGAAAGAAACGCAGCGCTTCAACCGGTCGAAGGCGATGGGTAGGAGAGGTTTCTAGAACTTCACCTCGCCTGGCACAAACAGGCTTACGTTTCCTTTGTTACGGATAACATCGCGCACCAGCGTTGACGAGATCGTAGAATACTCCGGTGAGCAAGTAAGGAATATCGTTTCAATATCCGGCGCCAGCATACGGTTCATATCGGCTATTGCCTTCTCGTACTCGAAATCGCTTATATAACGGATGCCGCGAAGAATGTAATTGGCATTTACCTTCCTGCAATAATCAATGGTCAGCCCTTGGTAACCCGATACTTCTATTCGTGGTTCGTTCTTGAATATTTCCCTGATCCAGTTGCAACGTTGCTCTACGCTGAACATTGGCTGCTTGGATGAATTGGTACCGATACCGATAACCAACTTGTCGAATAGGCCTACTGAACGCTGTATAACATCCACATGCCCTTTTGTGATGGGATCGAATGTGCCGGGAAATAGACAGATACGTTGCATAGCTTATTCGGAAGGTTGCGTAAAGAAACTGAATATGGTGGTGCCGTAATTTTTCATTCGGGTAAAACGCGGGTGCTGTTGGTAGTCGTTACGGGGCGTGTGCTCTAATACAAAGATGCCGCCCGGTGCCAGCATATTCTTTTCAAACACCAGCAAAGGCAGGTCGTCTATGTTTTGCAGCGCATATGGCGGACCGGCAAATATGAAGTCATACTGCTCGGTACTCTGCTTCATGAACTTGAATACATCGCCGCGGATGATCTGCAGCTTATTGTCAATGCCCAGGGCCTTGGATGTCTTTTTAATGAAATCAATGTTGCCCAGGTCGCGTTCTATCAGAACCAGTTCTCCTGCACCACGTGACGCCAGTTCGTAGCTAATGCTGCCGGTGCCGCCAAACAGGTCGCAGGTCTTGATGTCTTCCAGGTCAATCATGTTCTCCAGTATGTTGAACAGACCTTCCTTGGCCACATCGGTAGTGGGCCGCGCCGGCGTGTTGGTGGGCGGGCTAAACCTTCTGCCGCTAAACTCTCCGCCTACTATACGCATGAGTACAACTGTTGAAATAAATAAACCGCTGCTTGCCATGGACCTTCCTGCACATCCATCTTGCCGGTGCCTATCTTCAGGTTCGGGAAGTAGCCGAACAGCTCGTGTATGCGGCGTGTGAGTATATTGGTCTCGGCTGCAGCGATGATGGCCAGGTGCTCTTCGTCCAGGTTTTGCTGCTGGCAAAGGAGTTTAACCTGGTAAGCTACATCCTCTACCGAGTTGTAGTTAGCCACCTGGTGCCATTGCAATTTCCTGTCTTTATATAAAGTGAGGTACACTTCACCCTCAGTGAATGTGCACTGTAGTACCTGCGACGTTTTATAGTGCTTATTGAACTGGTGCGCTGCAAACGGCATGATGCGCGCCTTAGGAAAGTAGCGGATCATCAGGTCCCTTGTCGCCAGTGGAAAGGCGAACAGGTATTGCGCCTTATCGTCTCTCAGCGAATATTCATGCACCGCTTCGTCTTTGCCTACAAAGTGCAGGTCGTTCAGCCACTCGGCGGCAGTGTCTTCTTTATAGATAGCCTTGGGTACCAGCAGTTGTTTAGGAGCGGTCACAAATATGTGGCTCACTTTGCCGGTATGCGTCAGCAGGGGCTCGTTGGTGAAGTTGCGTTCAAGGAAATCCGGCCTTCCATCATATGGATGGCAGCGGATGGTGAGCACCTCGCCCGAGCTGCTGAAACCAGCTACGTGCATGCTGTTGCCCGACAAAACCACGAACACTTTATCTACCTGCTGTAACAGGTTGCCCTTCTTATCGGCAGCATATACCTGCTTCTCTATATTGCTATTAATAATATCCGGCATAGAAACACGCAATTATAGAATAAATTTGCGACACTTTGATTTCAGGGGTGTCGCCAAGGCGCATCCTTCATTTGATTTGTTCCTGTGAAAGTATCGGTTTCCAATAAAGACATCATCCGGCTGGCATTGCCCATTTCGCTGGCGCTGCTCATACCACAGATCAACTTTCTTACTAATACAGCCTTCCTGGGCCGTTTGGGAGAAACTGAGCTGGGGGTGAACGGTATTGCCGGCATCTTCTACCTCACCCTGGCGATGATCGGGTATGGGCTGAGTAACGGTATGCAGGTGCAGATGGCGCGCAGGGCGGGCGAGGGCGACAACGAAGGATTGGCCAAAACAATGACCAATGGCGTGATGCTGGCTGCCTTGCTGTCGCTGGTGCTGATGGTCATGTCGATGTGGCTGGCGCCGCTGATATTCGGGCTGAGCCTGCGTAGTAATGAGAATGTGTTCCTTAGCGTCAACTTTATATATATACGCGTCTGGGGCTTGCCCTTCCTCATGATCACGCAACTGTTCAACGCCTTTTATATATCCATCCACAAGTCCAAGTACCTGATATACGACTCCATAGCCAGCACTATCATGAACGTGGTGCTCGACTACCTGCTGATCTTTGGTAAAGGCGGTTTCCCGGAAATGGGGCTGCAGGGTGCTGCGGTGGCATCGGTCATAGCTGAGATGTTTGGCTGCATGGTGATGTTTGGACTGTTCTATTTCAACAGGCTGGGGCGAGAGTTCCCGGTCATGAATTACCTTAATTTCGATAGCCAGCTGTCGCAGCGCACGCTGAAGGTGTCATCGCCGCTTATCGTCCAGTTCCTGTTCAGTATTGGCGGATGGCAGGTGTTCTTCATCTTCATAGAGCACCTGGGCGAGCGGGAGCTGGCGGCGTCGCAGATATTGAGGAGCGTCTTCGGTATCGTGAGCATTGGTACATGGGCCTTTGCCGCTACCTGTAACAGTATGGTGAGCAACCTGATAGGTCAGGGCAAGCAGAGCCGGGTGATACCGCTGATAAAGAAAGTGGTGAAGCTCAGCTTCATTTACGTGGTCATCATATCCATCCTGCTGCTGGTGTTCTCCGATGCCTTCCTATCGCTGTACCGCGACGACCCGGCACTGGTGGCTTTTGCCAAGCCTAGCCTGAGGGTGATCGTTACCGCTACGCTCATTATGGCCATATCCACAGTGGTGTTCAATGGAGTGGTGGGCACGGGCAATACGGTGGTCAATCTCCTTATTGAGATCATCTGCGTAGGCAGCTACCTGGTATACTGCTCTATTGTAATAGAACAGTTGCGCATGCCACTGCACTGGGCATGGGGCTCAGAGTTCGTGTACTGGACCTCGTTGCTGGTGACCTGCCTGATCTACCTGCGCTCAGGTAGGTGGAAAGGCAAGAAGATATAGCTAGGCAGCTTTAACCTGCTCTACGATCTCGTCCATGCTGATGCCGTTGTGGCTCTCATCATATACGCATTCGCCATTTTTGATCACCAGCACCTGTGGAGATTCGTGGTGCACGTCAAACACCTCAGCGATCTTGTTAGATACCGGGCGGAACTGGATCAGGTCGAGGTAATAAAAGGTCACATCCTCAGGCGCTTCAGCGCGTTCCAGCCTCGATTTGGCCATGGTGCTGATAGAACAGCGGGTGCTGTGTTTAAAGATGACTACCGGCTTTTCCGCGCTTTCGTTTTTAATAGCGTCCAATTGTTCTTCGGTTGTAAGCTGTGCCCATTTCATAGGTGCAAAGGTACTACTGCTGAGGCTAACAGATTGTGAAAACTGCCTATGGGAACATAGACGGAACTTAACGTTTTGTTGGTCGTTGACTGTTTTGCCTTTATTTTCGCCCTCGCAAACAAGACATATGAAGCACGCATATATATTCCCCGGACAGGGTTCCCAGTTTCCGGGCATGGGTAAAGAGCTGTACGAGAACAACACGCTGGCTCGCGAGTACTTTGAGCAGGCCAACGAGATCCTCGGTTTCCGCATTACCGATATCATGTTCAACGGTACAGAGGCAGACCTGAAACAAACCAAGGTGACGCAACCTGCGGTTTTCCTGCATTCTGTGATCCTGTTTGAAACCACCCCCGATCTGAAGCCTGACATGGTTGCGGGCCACTCGCTGGGTGAGTTCTCGTCACTGGTTGCCAACCGCGTACTGTCTTTCCAGGACGGCCTGAAGCTGGTGGCCAAACGTGCTGCTGCTATGCAACGCGCCTGCGAGATCAACCCTTCAACCATGGCTGCCGTTCTCGGACTGGATGATGCCAAGGTAGAAGAGATCTGCAAGGAGTTTACTACCGAAGTAGTAGTGCCTGCCAACTACAACTGCCCCGGCCAGCTGGTGATCAGCGGTAGTATCGAGGGTATCAACCAGGCTTGCATCCGCATGAAAGAAGCCGGCGCTAAACGTGCACTGGTACTGCCTGTAGGTGGCGCTTTCCACTCGCCGCTGATGGAGCCTGCTAAAGAAGAACTGCAGGACGCTATTGCCGCTACTCATTTCTACAATCCTACTTGCCCTGTTTACCAGAACGTAGACGCACAACCGTATATCGATCCGAACATCATCAAACAAAACCTCATCAACCAGCTCACTGCTCCTGTGCGTTGGACACAGACTGTACAGCACATGGTTGCTAATGGTGCTACTCACTTTACCGAGATCGGTCCGGGTGCTGTACTGCAAGGCCTGGTAAAGAAGATCTCGAAAGAATCTGAGACTAAGGGTATTAACTAAGACTCCCCTCCAAACCTTCCTTCAAAAGGGAGGCTTACATATTTGTCCCTTCCGTTTTTGTTACAAAAGGCGGAGGGGATTTTTGTTTGTGTCCTCTCTGCATTGTTGTGATTTGTTGTGTTTTGTAGTGAAATCTGGAACGCAACATAAATTTTCTGTTGTTAGTGATTGTTGTGTTTTGTTGCTTTTTGTAGTGCAATGCAGAAACGCAACATGAAATTACCGGTGTTGCTTTTTGTTGTGTTTTGTTGCGAAAATGAGGCGTCATTTCGACCGCAGGGAGAAATCTCCTGAAGTGCTGCGATGTTGCTGATTGCATACTCTCGGGAGATTACTTCGTCCATTATGATTTCAATTGCCTCAGTGAGGTAGTTTCTCTCTTCGTTGCGCTACGCTGCACTCCGTTCGAAATGACGGCCTTGATTGGTTTTTGTGTCAAAGAGCTTCAATTTCCTCTAGTTTCCTTTCTATAGCAAATATACGTAAAATTATTGTTTAATGTGCCTTTGTCAGAGAATATCTAAAACCTGACAAAAGTCATGTTTTATCCCGGACCGGTTATTCACCTTTACGCACTGAACATAGTTTTGATTCATCACTACTGGGCCATTTCTTCTGGCTGAGTATTACCAAGGGCAGGATTCTTCCTGCCCATTTGTTTTGTGATTTCTTCAAAACTGATAAAAGTCATAGTTTCTTCTTCTATTATGCTACATCTTTATTCCTGTGTAATGGAAAGCGTCTTCAATAATTAGCCGTTCCCTGGCTAAATGCTCCAAGGGCGGGATTCTTCCCGCCCTTTTGTTTGCAAGATTTCTTCAGGAAACTGACAAAAGTCATAGATTGAATGGATAGCTCCGCGCATCTTTGTTTCAGTGTACGATGGCTTAATCGACTCGAAATGGTTCTTTTTTCTAGGTAAAAAAAGTGCTACAGGGCGGGATTCTTCCCGCCCTTTTTTTTACCACACAATATCCCACTTCCCATTATCATCTATAAAATAAGCTAGCCCATTGCTCATCTCATGCACTTCTTTATTGGCTTTGGGATGCAGGTACACCCGCTTCTCGTACACACGCACACCGTTGTTTTCCCTCGTCAGGTAATTGATGAGCGCATTCATAGTTGGGTCTATATCGTGCAGCCATTGGGCGTCGTCTTCTTTTACAAATGCCTGTGACATAAGCGGCGTTTCTGTGTACAGTTCTTCAAAAACTGTTCCGCAAAGGTGTGATACATTCATATAGACCGGCTAATAAATTGTATAAATAGTGGTAGCATAAAGCACTATTTTGTAGACGTGCTGGCACGATAACAGTGCGAGCGGTAAAAATGGTAGTAATGAAGAAGATAACTTACGGTATAGGTCTTGCATTGTATATGGCGCTGGCGTCGTGTGCCGGCGGCGGTGACACGGGTGAGAGCTATAACAGCACTAAAAAAAGCGACCTGAACCCAAACCCCAATGCTGGGCTTACGGATACTGTCTCGGTTGTACCGGTACCGGGCACTGATACAGGGATGCCGCCGGTACCACCGTCCGCCACAGATACGGCTACCACGAACGTGAACAGGAGTGGTGCACGCTAGGGTTATACCTGCTTACATCCTGCCGAAAAATAGTTAGCTTAGTAGTTACTACTAAGCTAAAACTGTATACACTATGTTCTCATTTCCTACAAAACTGAAGCTTGCCGGTATCATCGGCTTGATGGTAATCGGCCCATTATGTTTCGCACAATCGGGCAAGGATGTAAACCAACGCCATGTCAGTTCTGATATGATCCTCAAGATCGACAACATGAACCAGGACAAGAAGAAAGTGGTGATCCAGTATCACGACGACCCGGAGACAAAGAACCTGGCGACAGAACTAAAAAATATGCTTGCGAAAAAGAAATATACTGTTGCTCCACTCGAGCCATTTAAAGGCAAGGAAAAAGGGGAAGCCACTGAACGCTCTAACGTATTGTATAAAGTAGAGGCGTCGCAGTTTGTGATAACGGCGTTTGCTCAGAATAAATAGCGTTAGTCATTTTCAGAACCTTGCAATTGGTAAGTAAAGGCCGTTTTGCTGGTTGACTCCAGCGAATAGATATCAGTGCCGTCTTCAAACTTGTTATAGATAAGGAAATCGCTGATGCCATCGTCGTTGAGTGTCACTTCGGCAACAGAATCAAAATAGCCGTCCAAAGATGTTTTCGACAGTATTTCGGTTTCACCGTAATACATGGCGAGGTTGGCAGCGCTGTCGGAGAAACCGGCAGCAAAACTGTAGTCGCCAAACCGGAATATTTTGGGCTCCAGGAATTGGTGGGCACCATATTCTTTGCCTGATGTAAACCTCGGGTCGTTATATATTTTCTTTTCGATCGACGTTGTTTTGCACGCAGTAGCAGCGAGGAGACAGGCAAATAAAACGGTGGTCTTCATGGTCATAGCGTAAAAATAAAAAAGGCGGGAACAAGTCCCGCCGAAAGTATTTTCTCACGCTAGCGTATCAGTGTCACATCCCCTTTGAGCACTACTTCATCGGTGTTGGCTCCTGCGGGCAGATCGGGCTGGTATTGCACGAGGAATTGGTAAGTGCCTATATCGCATAACTCACCGTTGTATGTACCATCCCACTTGATGTTTTCATCGGTACTGTGAAATACCATTGCTCCCCACCTGTTGTATACGCCGAAGCTAAACTTCTTCATGTTGCAACGAACAATGGGGCTAAACCCGTCATTCTTTCCATCATTATTTGGTGAGAATGCAGACGGGATCAAAATGCAGTTGTCGCAGGGAACAGTGGTGATCGCGACCGTATCTGATACGCTTCCGCAGAAATTTGTTTTCGTAAGAATATAAGCGCCCTTTTGTGCTACTGAAAGACAACAGGCAGTATCACCATTGCTCCACGAATAGCTGACAGAATCTTCTTCCTTGCCGATCGTTACAGTTTTGCCTGCGCA
Source organism: Polluticoccus soli (assembly GCF_029269745.1). NCBI lineage: Bacteria > Pseudomonadati > Bacteroidota > Chitinophagia > Chitinophagales > Chitinophagaceae > Polluticoccus > Polluticoccus soli. The sequence goes on from NZ_JARJHT010000001.1 coordinate 2,415,954, forward strand.
CAATTCTATATCCGATCCAAGGTTGGTGGCGGGAAGATGCAACACATTGACAATTGTTTCTGCAGTCGCTGCACAACCGTCTTTTATCACCTTTATTTGGTAGCGGCCGGCCTGCTGGTTATTTACGGCAGCAATAACAGCTGACTGCATGTCTGACGTATAGTCTGGCCCCGACCAGTGATAAAACACTGAATCAAGATCACTGAATGCAAAAAGTTTCAGTGTATCGCCTGCGCACAAAGGACTGTTGCTTAGTGTGGAAATTAACGGAACCGGTTTTACTCTTACATATACGCTGTCGTTTGTAAAACAACCATCAAGCCCTGCTTTTATCCTGTAATACCCTGCGTGTGTCGCGAGCACAGGATCGATCTCCGCTGTTGCTGATGACGAAGAGAATCCATTAGGCCCTGTCCATGTATAGTCGGTTGCATTTGATCCTGTGGCGATCAGTTTCAGATGTTCTCCCTCACAAACAGGGGTATTGCTCGTAGCATCAACCGGGCTGGGCAATGGGTTGACGGCAATCGTTATGGTATCGCTTGCTTCACATCCATTGAGCGTATGCTTAATAACATAGTCGCCTGCGTTCGCTTTAGTTGCTGGCGATATCACCGTGGCATTGCTACCGCTGCTAAAGCCACCCGGGCCCGCCCAGGAATATGTTGCACCCCAAACTCCGCCTGAAGTAAGTTTTATGGTATCGCCTTCGCAAATGGGGCTGTTGCTTCCGGCCATGGGGACGGACAAGGGTTTTATCACAACATAAGTGTTGGCCATAGACGAGCACCCATTCAACGAGGCACTTACTGTATAATAGCCCGACATAGCAGTCGAGGTGCCGGACACAACCGGATTTTGCACCGGCGAGAAAAATGCGCCGGGCCCTGACCAGGAGTAACTAACACCCGGCGTAGTGCTGGATGATGTCAGCAACAAAATGTCTCCGCTGCACAACGGCCCATTGTTTGCTGCTGCCGGGATAGCAGGAAGAGGGTTTACTACTACCACAGCATTAGTGCTTACAGAACATCCGTTGAGCGATACGGTGACCTTATAGTTTCCGGCAGCAGCTGGCGTTACATTCGGGAACAATGACGATTGCGACGAAGACGTAAAACCATTTGGCCCTGACCACAGATACGATACGCCTGCTGTGATGCTGGACGCAGAGATATTCAGGATATCGCCTGCACATACCGGGCTATTGCTGACAATGGTCGCAGCGGCGGGCGATGTCTTTACTGCAACCAGTACAGAGTCTTTACCCGTGCAGCCATTATTGTTGAAGGTGATTACATAATAACCCGACTGGATACCCGCGGCGTTTAATATCGTTGCATTTTGAGTGTTGGCGCTGAAGGAGGCAGGGCCTTGCCAGAGATAGCTGATTCCAGGAAAGCCACCACTCGACGACAGCTTAACCGTGTCGCCTGTACAAACAGGCCCGTTGGCAGCTGCTGCGGGTTGTGGTACCTGATGTATTGTCACATTTACGGTATCAGGCGCTGAACTACACCCGTTAAGCGATGCTGTTACGATATACATGCCCGACATTGCTGGCTGGCTGTTTGCACGCGAAGGGTTTTGCAAGGCAGACGTAAATGATGGTCCCGTCCAAGTATATGATACTCCCGGCGTAACACTGTTTGCTGTGAGGTTAAGCGTATTGCCACTGCATAGTGGAGCGTTGCTGGTGGTTCCGGGTTTCGCGGGTTTTGAATTCACCACGACGGTTGTTGTGTCTGAGGAGGTGCAGCCCAAGAGGATGGCGGTAACGATATAGTCGCCCGCGGCATTGACTAACAGATTAGACGTCGAAGTATTAGCGGTTGTTGCAGCAAAGCCGTTGGGTCCCGACCATTGCCAGGTGACGCCGGTGGTAGCCGTTGAAGCAGAAAGATTCAGCGTAGCGCCCGGCGCACACAACGGTCCATTATTTGTTGCGACAGGTTTCGCGGGAATGGAACTACCGATAGATATATTCCGGCCATTGTCAGGAAAAACGTACCCAGGGTTGCTGGCAATTATCCGTAGTCTGTACCCGCTACCCGGTGTTATACCTGCAGGAACAACGCAGGTGATAAAATCGGACGTTGTTGATGTTTTCGTTGCAAGGTTGAGTGGTGAAGCAAAACTGCCCGTTGCATTTGAAAGTTGCAGGGTAAAAACGTTGCCGGCAGAAAAAAAGCCTGGCCAAACAGTATACGGTACCGATATTGTATCTCCCACGCAAAGCAAACTATCCTTAAAGAATAAAAAGTTTGAATCCACCTGCTGCAAAACCACGGAGTCAATGTAGTAATAAGACCGGGTCGCAGTATTTGAGCCGACAAACTGCCAAGCGATATGCATATTATCCAGGAAGCCGCCAATGACAATATTATCGTAAGCCGAGTCTGCAATAAAATAGCCGGTAAGCCTCGTCCAGCCCCACTTATCCGTGATAGGTCCCAGGCCGGAAAAAGATACCTGCGGGGTGACAGGAAGCACGTTGACAGTTGATACAGTTGCCGGACCATTATCAAAGAAATAAGCGCCTAAACCGTTTGAAGCGTATCCCATCTGGTCTGCCAATGATACCGAATATGATACTTCGTACATTTTCCCGATCTGCAGGGGGGGTATGGCGGTAGTTATATATTCCCTGTATTCGTAGCCGAGATTGAAGGGGTCAAAAAAATATTCGTAAACTCCGGCGTAGGCATTGCCGTGTGCAGGCGTCTGGGTGCCAAAAAAGTTTTGCGGTACACCATTCGAGGAGAAATTGACGCAGCTGTTAAAGTAGTCGGGAGTTGCAAACGTATATTGTTTCCAGCCAACACAATGATTATTGAATGGGGGAATATTCGATGTTGGACAACTTATATACTGCTCGAAACTGGGATTCGAAATAAGATTTTGCGCGCACGCGGTGCGAAAGACCAGTAAGGTCAGTGTAAATAGGAAAAAGGGTTTCATAAGTAATTCTAAAATAGGTCAGGTTTACATTGTCGAAATTAAAAATGTCATTAAAATTGACATGGACATCCTGCGATGATCAAGTCATAGTGTCAGTGTTACCTATAAAGAGTAGACGCTATTTTCAGTACAACGGTTTGGTAAAGAAGCAGGTTGAAAAAAACAAAAGGCGGGAACAAGTCCCGCCTTTCAATATTATAGAAGTAAGATTACCATCCTCCTTTTTCCCAATCCCATGAGAACGGCATTAACACCAGGCCAATGCTGGAACCGAAGTTGCCGGTAGTTTTCCGCGCAATGACATTGCTGCCCATTTCACCTTCATCTTTGATGAAGCCGCCTTCGCCAATGTAGAACAAGCCGCGTACTTTAAAGGCGATACCAGCATGGAAACCAGCTTCCAGTTTCACGAAAGGCTTTAGTGCAGCGCGGATCGTCAGATCGTTGCCTATCATAACAGGTGCGATACCTACACCGGCAGTGAACAGGTGTTTGTGTTCTTTGCGCAGGCTCATTTCACCACCGGTTTTAAAGTCGATACTCAGTGGAACTGCAGCATACAGCATCGGTATGTCTGAAGAATATATCCCCGTATAGTTGGCACCTCTGAAAATAACAGAGTCATAGCTGAAATTCCACGCAGCATAGTTGATGCCCACGTCCAATACTACGCCGCTTTGTTCGCCCATCTGCGAGATCACGAAGAAGGTGTTTGAAAACGCAGCAATAGGTCTGCTCGTTTCAAGGGTGACATTTTTCGTTATTTTGCCTTCACCGGGAGGTGCCACGGTCATCGACAGTGAGGACTGCATGAAATTGGTACCGTAGCCGATAGACATTCTTTTATACAACTTTCCCCTGATAGAGTTGCGGTCTTCCATCCTCATATAGCCGGCAACCATGCCTGCCGCACCGCCACCAAACTGGGCATACGACGACGCAACCGATGTCAATACTAAAAGAAATGTTAATGGTAAAAATCTTTTGCACATATAGGTTTCAATTTGAGAGGATTAAAATAGTCTAAACCAGCCGTATGGCAAACAAAAATGGCGGGAAATTTCCCGCCATTTAAAAATTATTTAATATAATCGTGATTATCGGAGGTCAACTACCTCAACACCGGGATACTGCTTTTTATCGAAAGAGAAGGTAGCGTCAGCTACAGCAGGGTTGGGTGTAAAGCCGCTTACATCGTATTTGAACTGGTTGCCGTTCTTTTCCCAGATGTTGCCGCCTACAATTGTGCTGTTCTTGTCTACAGCCAGCTCTACCTTGCTGAATTGCTTGGCTTTGCTGGTAGGTATCAGCTGCACTACGTCGCAGTCTTTACCGTTCACCTTGCGTGTGCCCAGGTATTTATAAGAGTATTCTTTATCGTAGAAGTTGGTGAACAGTTTAGCAGGAGAAATAGTTTGCTCATTGGGGTTGTAGTTACTCACCTGCACCTCGTTGGTCTCCTTCATATAGGTCCACACGGTCTTGTTGTCGCAAATGATCTCCTGTCCCGCCAGCTGTACCTTATACTTAGGTCCTTTCATCACGAAGCTGCCTTTCTTTGTTTCGCGCACTTTGCCATTGGCGCCGGCCAGGTGCAATGCGAAATTGGCTTTCAGCGATTTCATTGCGTTTACTTTCTTGCTTACGTTCTCGAGGATCGTTTTAGCTTTTGCATCGTTTTGAGCGAGTGCTGGTTCAGCTATCATTCCCAGTGCCAGAACACATACCGTCAGGAGCTTTTTCATTGTTCTCTTATTCTAAAATTTGTGCAATATTAGGTACTTGTGACTATATAAAGTTGTTAAGGTTTAACCCAGAGCACTTAAAAACTGTTCCAGTTCCACCTCTGTTTTAAATAATACGTCCCTCGGCTTGCTACCCATAGATGGGCCTACGATACCTGCCGCTTCCAGCTGGTCCATAATACGGCCAGCACGGTTATAACCAAGATTGTAGCGGCGCTGCAGCATAGATGTAGAGCCCGATTGGGTGCTCACCACGGTGCGGGCGCAGTCTTCAAACAGTTTGTCGCGGTTGGTCAGGTCAACGATCTTGTCGTTCTCGCCTTCTTCACCCTCATATTCAGGCAGTTCAAATGCAGAAGGATAACCACGCTGGCGGCCGATGAAGTCTACAATGCTTTCCACTTCAGGCGTATCAACAAAGGCACACTGCAAACGCAGCAGCTCGCTGCCGTGCGATACCAGCATGTCGCCGCGGCCTATCAGCTGCTCGGCGCCGCCTGCATCGAGGATGGTGCGCGAATCGACCTTGGCCGAAACCTTGAAGGCGATACGGCCCGGGAAGTTGGCTTTGATGGTACCTGTGATAACGTTTACCGATGGACGCTGTGTGGCGATGATGAGGTGAATACCAATGGCGCGCGCCAGCTGTGCAAGACGGGCTATCGGCATTTCCACTTCTTTACCGGCCGTCATGATCAGGTCGGCAAACTCGTCTATCACCAGCACGATGAACGGCAGGTATTTATGACCGCGCTCGGGGTTGAGGCGGCGGTTGATGAATTTCTCGTTGTACTCTTTGATGTTACGCGCGCCGGCTTCTTTCAGCAGCTCGTAACGGTTGTCCATTTCTATACACAGGGCGTTCAGCGTATAGATCACTTTCTTGGTATCGGTGATGATGGCCTCTTCTTCGTTAGGCAGCTTGGCCAGGAAGTGTTTTTCGATAGTGCGGTAGATAGACAGCTCCACTTTCTTCGGGTCTATCATCACGAACTTGAGCTGCGACGGGTGTTTCTTATATAATAGAGATACGAGGATGGCGTTGATACCAACCGACTTACCCTGTCCGGTAGCGCCCGCCATCAGCAGGTGGGGCATGGTAGCCAGGTCTACTATATAGTTCTCGTTGTCGATCTTTTTACCCAGCGCAATCGGCAGGCTCATTTTCGAGTTGGCGAATTTCTCGCTGGCCAGCAGCGAGCGCATAGATACGATCTGCTTATTGGTATTCGGTACCTCGATACCAATGGTACCACGTCCCGGTATCGGCGCAATGATACGGATACCAAGAGCCGCAAGGTTCAGGGCGATATCGTCTTCCAGGTTGCGGATCTTAGAGATACGCACGCCTTCAGCAGGTACAATTTCATACAGTGTTACTGTTGGACCAACTGTTGCGCTGATGCGTTGTATTTCGATACCGAAGCTGCGCAGGGTCTGGATGATCTGGTTCTTGTTCTTTTCCAGTTCTTCCTTATCCAGCGTAATGGTTTCCTGGCTGCGGTCTTCCAGCAGGTCGAGCGTAGGGAATTTATAATCGGGTAGGTCGAGCTCTGGTGCGTATGCTTCCTGGCTTTCGATGCTGATGTGTGCGCCGTGTTTTATTACAGGCTCGTCTTCCTGCTTGATCACTTCGAAAGAGAATTCGGGATCATCGCCTGCAGGTTTCTTTCCTTTTCCAGGAACTACCAGTTCCATATCGGCCAGGGCTTCCTCCTCTTCTTCCGTCAACTCAGGTTCTTCATCCAGTTCTTCTTCGTCGTACTCTTCCTCTTCTTCCGTCAGCACTTCGTTTGCGTGCAGCTCGTTCATTGAGCCGCCAGTAGCTGTGTGCGGTACGTCGCCGGGGGCAACTTCGTGCATGCTCATATGCCAGTCAGTTATTTCGCCGGTTTCTTCGTCTACATCAAACGGTGGAGTGGCAGAATCGGTAGCCATCCCATTATATCCGTCAGGCGCAGTGTCTTCTATAGATGGTGTTTCGTCAGTTTCAGCGGCCTCAACGCGCGTAGGCACAATAGCAGCAGCCATAGACTTAGCAGTGCGTTTGGCACGGCGCAGCATCGGGCGGATATCCAGTGCGAATACCACGAATACAACGAAGCAAGTGACGGCAAATAGAGTAAGTCCCGTACCGGCCTTGCCAAGGAAACCATTCAGATAATGAATGGCCTGGTCGCCCCATGCGCCCCCGTAAGGGAAATCGGCTTTAGGCATCAGGTACGCCATGATAGGCGCCAGTACTAATAATACAATAGATAACCAGCGCAGGTAGCGCATAGCTGCTTCCATGCGTTTGCCATAGATCAGCACCATGCCTATCAGTGCTATCCAGATGCCGATGGCCAAAGCGGCAACACCTGCACCATTATATACTAAGGAGTGGGAGAGGGCTGCGCCAAGGCGGCCGCCCCAGTTCTCTACCGTATATTCTTCAGTCGTAATAAAATGCCACATGCGTCCCGATGAGAGGAGCATATCCTGGTCGGCTTTCCAGGTAAAAAAATAGCTAACGATGGAAAAGCAGGTAAATACGCCTGCTAAAAGGAAAAATATACCGAACCCCAGTCTTAACTGGCGTTTGCGGTTGATCATCGTTTCGGTTGTGTCCACAGGCGGTGGCGGCGCTGCGGCTTTCTTTTTTGTGTTCTTCTTCGTCGTTGTAGCGGGCATACGTGCAATAGAAATTCAAAGTTACGTCTTGGCTGAGCTTTATCTAATAGAAAGTTTTACCATGAGACCTCTCTCTGCCTACCCTGAAAGGGATTTGGCGAGTTTTAAGGTAGTGAAATTATGTTGGTTGTCATAGCCATAGGGCAGCGGCGGGCGGGCGCCGGCAGCGTTTGGCAATATTTTCGTATCTCTGTTTACTAACTATGCAGCGCTTTGCGCAACTCATACAGCAGGTGACCAATACCACCCGGACCAACGATAAACGCGATGCGCTGGTGCAATACCTGCGTGAGGCACCAGATGCGGACAAGTTGTGGCTGGTGGCGCTGTTTACCGGTCGCAGACCGAGGCGGATCATTAGTTCATCATTATTAAGTGAATGGTGCCTGGAGCTGGTAAACCTGCCAGGATGGTTGTTTGGGGAAAGTTATGGTGTGGTGGGTGATCTAGCTGAGACCATTGCCCTGATGCTACCGGAACCCACGCATAAAGAGAAAAGCTTATCGCTGGCAGATATGATGGAGGAATTCCGCAAACTGCAGTCGGCGGATGATGCAGCGAAGAAAGCTTTTGTGCTGGACCAGTGGAAGCGGCTGTCGAAAGATGCCTGTTTGGTATTTAATAAATTAATAACAGGCGGGTTCAGGGTGGGTGTGTCACAAAACCTGGTGATACAGGCGCTGGCTATTTATGCGGAGAAGGAAGTACAGGCGGTGGCGCACATGATCAGTGGCAACTGGGATCCGTATAGTACATCCTTCAGCGACCTGATACATGAGAGTGTTGTAGCAGTGGATACATCGAAACCGTATCCATTTTATCTCGCGTATGCGCTGGAAGGCGAAGCGGAAGAGCTGGGTAAAGTAGCCGAATGGCAGATAGAATGGAAATGGGATGGCATACGCGGGCAATTGATAAGAAGAAGTGGGAGTTTGTATTTATGGTCGAGAGGCGAAGAGTTAATAACCGATAAATTTCCAGAGATAGAAAGCCTGTTTGATAAACTGCCGGATGGGGTGGTGCTGGATGGAGAAGTGCTTTCTTATCGAGATGGATTGCCCATAGCGTTTCAATATTTGCAGACACGTATCACAAGAAAGACGGTGAGTAAAAAACAGCTTACCGAAGCACCGGTAGTATTTATGGGCTACGACCTCTTGGAGTATAATGGCGAAGACCTGCGTAATAAACCTATGCAGGAACGGAGAGTGATGCTGGAAGAATTAGTAAGCGGAATCGATAGTACGCATTTAATATTATCACCGCTGGTGCAGCTTGATAGCTGGGATGCTGTGCGGGCTGAAATGCTGACAGCGAGAGAAAGGAATTGCGAGGGCTTTATGCTGAAGCGTAAATCATCCGTTTACCAGGCCGGTCGCCGCCGTGGCGACTGGTGGAAATGGAAAGTGCAACCGTTGACGGTGGATGCTGTATTAGTATATGCACAAAAAGGAAGCGGCAAACGCGGCAACCTGTATACAGACTATACCTTTGCTGTGCGTAATGGTAATGAGCTGGTAGCTTTTGCTAAAGCATATTCAGGACTAACAGATAAAGAGATAGCGCAAATAGATAAATTTATACGTGCTAACAGCCTGGAGCAATTTGGTCCCGTGCGTACGGTAAAACCTGAACTAGTGTTTGAGATAGCATTTGAAGGAATAGCGGCATCAAACAGGCATAAGTCGGGCGTGGCGGTGCGCTTTCCGCGGATAGCGCGGTGGCGGAGCGATAAGGCGCCGGATGAGATCAATACTTTAGAAGAACTAAAACAACTATTGGCGCAATACGGGAAGACCTAATGGCGAAAAAGAAACAACAGGAACAATTAGATGGCTTCGAGGTGATACGCCAATGGCTGGGCAGCAAGGGGTTAAAACCTTTCGCTTTCCAGGAAGAGGCGTGGCAGATGTATGTGGAGGGACTGAGTGGAATCGTGAATGCGCCTACGGGATTCGGTAAGACTTTTTCCATATTTCTCGGAGTACTTATAGATTGGATCAATCGCAATCCTGATTATCACACCAAAACAAAGAATGGCTTACAGCTACTCTGGATCACTCCGTTACGTGCGCTGGCAAAAGACATTGGTCGCGCGATGGAGATAGCGCTGGGCGAATTGCAGATACCGTGGAAAGTAGGTGTGCGCAATGGTGATACACCCGTCAGCGTGCGCCAGCAGCAGAAGACCAGCATGCCGGAGATACTGATCATCACCCCGGAGAGCCTGCATCTATTATTAGCATCTAAAAACTATAAGCAACTATTTAAGGGATTGCACTGTATAGCTGTTGATGAATGGCATGAGCTGCTTGGTTCAAAACGTGGTGTGCAGGTAGAGCTGGCGCTATCTCATATAAAGACACTCTACGGTGAAGGCGAGCATCTGCTGCGTATCTGGGGTATCTCTGCTACCATCGGCAATTTGGATGAAGCTATGACGGTTTTACTAGGTGCAGATCACAATGGTATTATCGTCCGCTCAAACATGCAGAAAAATATTGCCATCAATACACTGCTGCCGGAAACGGTAGAGCGTTTTCCCTGGGCGGGGCATTTGGGGTTGAAGATGATAGACAAGGTGCTGCCTATTATCCATCAAAGCCGGTCGACATTGTTGTTTACTAATGTGCGCTCGCAGGCTGAGATATGGTACCAGGCGCTACTGGATGCTGCGCCGGATCTTGCGGGAGCTATGGCCCTGCACCATAGCGCTATAGAATCGGAACTGCGCATGTGGGTGGAGGAGCAGCTGCATCTCGGTACATTGAAAGTAGTAGTGTGCACAGCAAGCCTTGACTTAGGTGTGGATTTTCGCCCGGTAGATACGGTTATACAAATAGGCAGTCCCAAGGGCATAGCGCGCTTTATGCAGCGAGCAGGCCGCAGCGGTCACGAGCCGGGGGCGGTGAGTAATATATACTTCGTGCCGACGCACTCATTGGAGATAGTAGAAGGTGCAGCGCTGCAGCAGGCATATATAGAACAGCGCATCGAGAGCCGCGTTCCGGTGGTGATGGCGTTTGATGTGCTGATACAATACATGGTATCGCGAGCGGTAGGTGAAGGTTTTACCAGCGAAGAGTTATATAATGAAGTGATCACCACACATTGCTTCGCTGATCTCAATCGCGAAGAATGGGAATGGATGCTGGCGTTCATTACTACGGGTGGTAGCACGCTTAATAATTACGACGAGTATCATAAAGTGGTCAATATAGACGGTGTGTATCGCGTCATTAATAGAAGGGTGGCTATGCGCCACCGCATGCATATAGGTACTATAGTAGGCGATGCACTAATGCGGGTGAAGTTTCTGGGCGGAGGTTTTGTAGGTACTATAGAAGAGTCATTTATCTCCCGCCTGAATCCCGGTGACGTGTTTGTGTTGGCCGGCAGAAAGCTGGAGCTTATAATGGTAAAGGACATGAATGCGATTGTGAAGCGCTCCAACGCTAAGAATGCCCTGGTGCCCTCGTGGCAGGGTGGGCGGCTACCACTGTCGGCTAATCTCGGTGAAGTATTGCGTGCAACGTTTCAGCGTGCAGCCTTGCAACCGGAGACACATCCTTTATTACAGTTCCTTGCACCGTTGTTCGATAAGCAGAAGGCGGTGTCTTATATACCTAAGGAGAATGAGTTGCTGGTAGAGCTGATAGATACACGCGATGGCTATCATTTATTCGTATATCCGTTTGAAGGTAGGCTCGTGCATCAGTCCATGGCATCTATGCTGGCTTATAGAATAGCGCAGCTCACGCCTATTACCTTCTCTATAGCCATGAATGATTACGGTTTTGAGTTGTTGAGTGATCAACCACTGCCTGTTAATGAAGACAATATCAAAACGCTATTCGATCCTGCTAACTGGTATACAGACCTGCAGCGCAGTGTAAATGCAGCAGAACTGGGCAAGCGCAAGTTTAGAGATATAGCTGTGATAGCAGGGTTGATCTTCCAGGGCTATCCCGGCGCGCAGAAGAAACAAAGGCATTTGCAGAACTCTACCTCGCTTATATATAATGTACTGATAGAGCACGAGCCTACGCACTTACTATTGCAGCAGGCATATAATGAAGCGCTGGCGCAGGAGATGGAAGCAGAGCGTTTATATAACTCGCTCGAACGCATCTATACAGGTAATATAGTCATCTCGCGCCCTGCAGATCTTACACCATTCTGCTTCCCTATTAAGGTAGACAGCCTGCGCGAAGAGCTAACCAGTGAGAAGCTCGCAGACCGTATACGCCGTATGCAGCAGCAACTCGACAAGTAGCTGAAAGCCGCTGTGGCAGCCTGTTTTAGCTATGCGTAATGCACAATTGTTAAAGCGCTTTGTGAGTTGTTATGATAACTATAACATACTGAGATCGCTATAATGTGGATAACTCAGAAGGAAAAGCCTTGGCAGAAAGAAATACACGTTCTATCTTTGCCGCCCGCTACGGCGGAAAGCTCTTTAAGTGACGGTTGCGACTCGGATGGCGAATAGAAATATTCAAAACAGATTTGGTAGAAACGAAAAGCTACCTATCTTTGCCACCCCAACGGAAAAGGGGTAGTTCTTAAAGCGATTGACGGTGAAGTGAAACGATCAGGATGAAGGTTCTGAAGAAAAAAATCTGAAAAGATTTTTTGGAGTTTCAAAAAGGTTTTCTACCTTTGCAACCCCAACGAAAAAGGGACAGTTCTTAAAGCGATTGACGGTGAAGTGAAACGGTTCGGAATGAAGGTTCTGAAGAAAAAAATCTGAAAAAAGATTTTGCGGTTTCAAAAAGGTTTTCTACCTTTGCAACCCCAACGAAAAAGGGAAACAAAAAGTTCTTCAAAAAGTAACAAAAAAGATACACGGTTCAAGGCCGGGATTAAGGTTCAAGTCCTTATAGTATAACAAGCGTCAACAGTAGTGTTGACAAGATCTTTGAAAGATTGGGAAGCAACAGCAAATGAGATGAAGTTCTCATTACAGGTAAGACCTACTTTAAGTAGTAGGCAAATTAAGCGTAACAAATTAAGTTACACGTCTAATTTCCAAATAACGCAAATTTTTAATGAACGTTAGAGTACAAAATTAGTCAGTGAACAAACAATCTTTACAATGGAGAGTTTGATCCTGGCTCAGGATGAACGCTAGCGGCAGGCTTAACACATGCAAGTCGAGGGGCAGCAAGGGTAGCAATACCTGTTGGCGACCGGCAAACGGGTGCGGAACACGTACGCAATCTACCTTTATCTGGGGCATAGCCCGAAGAAATTCGG